>NZ_AP019749.1:515000-2915000 GCF_006740045.1 Comamonas terrigena NBRC 13299 | reverse complement strand
ACCGCGCCGCCCAGGACCTGTTGACCGATCCCGCACTGGACGCCGTGTTCCAGGTGGAGTTTGACCGTATCGACGCGCCGCCCCAGGTCCTGCTGCGGGCGCGGCGCAAGAAGGAGGATGGCTGTGCGGATTGATCTGGCGGGTTGGACCCGGGAGGCCACCTTGGGCCAGCCCGGCGATTTTTTTGCGCTGTTCGAACGTGCAGACGTGCTCGGCTTTGACGGCGTGTGGTTTAGCGAATTCCGCGTGCCCGATGCGCACTGGCCGTATCCGTCGCCGCTGCTGCTGGCGTCGGCCTTGCTGGCCCGCACGCAGCGGCTGCGCGTGGGCACGTCGATTCTGGTGCTGCCGTTGCACCACCCCCTGATGCTGGCCGAAGAGATTGCGCAGGTCGACTACCAGAGCGGCGGACGCATCGACATCGGGGTAGGGCGCGGCACCGAGCCCGCGTCGCTGCAGACCCTGCAGATCGACCCGTCGCAGACGCGGGAACGGTTCGAGACCGCATGCCGCCTGATCCGCGACGGCCTGAGTGGGGCGACCATTGCGGGCGGCCCGCAGGACCCCTGGCAATTCGCCCCGCGCACCCTGGCGTCCACCGGCGTGCAGCGCCCGCACCCGCCGATCTACGTGGCCGGCTCCACCAGCGAGACCCTGGGCTTTGCGCTGAATGAAGACCTGCCCCTGCTGCTGAGCCTGGAACCCCCGGAAACCGGCCAGCTGGAACGCCTGGCCCAGGTCGCCCAGCAAACCGGGCGGGACTCCACGCCGCTGCGCGCCCGCTCCTCGCTGGCGCGCTATGTGTGCATCGGCGCCAACGACGCCCAGGTGCAAGCCCAGCTGGACACGCTGTGGGCCCAGTATTACCAGCGCAGGGTGTACTTTGCTGGCAAGCGCGGCATCGCGCCAGCCGATGTGCCACCCCTGGACACAGCCCAACTGCTGCGCGACCTGTTCATCCACGGCACGCCCGAAGCCTGCATCGCCCAGATCCAGGCCCTGGAAGCCCGCACCGGAATTCACCAGCTGCGCTGCGTGTTCAACGCCAACGGACTGTGGAGCAACGCCACCGCCCTGGCCGGCATGGAACTGTTTGCGCAAGAGGTCCTGCCGGCGGTGCGGTAGGCGAGGGCGGGCTTATCCGGCAATACTTGGTGGTACGTTGCGGCAGCAGGGAAGTGCGCTGCCCACCCAGCATTGCACCGCTTCGCACATGACTGCTGTGGGTGCGGTGAAGGCCGGTCTGCCGCTGCTCCTAATGCCCCGCAGGTTCAGTTTTCGTATCCGTTCTCATGGCACCAATCAGTGTTTGCTGGTGCGCACCAAGCAGACCGCTCGCGAGCGCGCAACGATTTAAGGCGCAGCAATCGACGTGACAATGCCACCACCATGAGCGAAAGACAGCCCTTTTTCCGTTTCAACCCCGGTGCCTACCAAGAAGGTCGTGCTTTCGAGCCGTCTGATGAGACCTGCGGTGTCTGTGCCCAGCCCTGTGGCTGGAAGTACCGAGGCAATATCTACATGCGTGCCGACAGTCCAACCATTTGCGCATGCTGCATCGCGGACGGCAGGCTGGGCGCTCTCCTGGAAGGAGAGGGTTTCAGTTTTCACGATGTCGAACTCGATGGCGCGGACCCTGCGCTGGAGCAAGAACTGCTGGAGCGCACGCCCGGGGTCGCCTGTTTCAACCCCTTTGAATGGCCGGTGCTGGACAGCATGCCCATGGCGTTTCTGGGTTACGGAGAGGATAAGGGCTTGCTGGCGATCGATGCAGTGCGATCGGCGATCAGCGAGACCTTTGCAGAGATCGGCTGGACTGAGCCCGTCGGGCCTTCCCCCTATCTGCTGGTCTTCAAGGAAGTGAACGGTGACCGCTATCGCGCGGTGCTTGATCTGGACTGAGCATGCCCCAGATCTAGGCTGACCTGGCCATTCAGCGCATGCATCTGCACCGTCCACGGCGGCCCGGTGCAGCGTGACCTACTGGACGCTGTGCACCATTAGCGTCGCGGTCATGAAGACCTGAGAGGGGTGTTCATGGGGGCAGATTCCGCAGATGCACAGCGACAATGCAACGATTGCAGTTGCTCGTTGCTCGTTGCTCGTTGCTCATTGCTCGTTGCTCGTTGCTCATTGCTCGTTGCTCATTGCTCGTTGCTCGTTGCTCGTTGCTCATTGCTCGTTGCTCGTTGCTGCATCGCAATCTATGCGTCACGGACCCTTAGCAGCCATCCGAGTATCGATGCCGACGATTGCAGAATGACGTGTTCCATGTGTGCAGCCGGCAGAGACCATCAGGTGCAGGCAGATAGTCGATGGATGTCCGCTTTCACGTCGTGCGAGCGGGAGCTTGCGACCCAAAGCGGACAAGGCAGCTTTGGGCCGTCTGCGCTAGTTACAGCCCCAGTTCGGTGAGTCCAGGGTGGTCGTCGGGACGACGTCCAAGTGGCCAGTGGAATTTACGTTCCGATTCCTTGATGGGCATGTCGTTGATGCAAGCGTAGCGACGGCGCATCAGGCCATCGGCCTCAAATTCCCAGTTTTCGTTTCCGTACGACCGGAACCAGTTGCCCGCATCGTCATGCCACTCATAGGCGTAGCGCACTGCTATCCGATTCCCCTCATGCAGCCAGAGCTCCTTGATGAGTCGGTAGTCAAGTTCCTTCTTCCACTTTCTCTCAAGGAAAGCCTGCGCTTCGGCTCGGTTGTTGGCGAAGTCAGCGCGGTTGCGCCACTTCGTATCGAGCGTGTAGGCCAAGGCAACCTTGGCGGCGTCGCGTGTGTTCCAGCCGTCTTCCGCCAAGCGAACTTTCTGCACGGCAGTTTCGTGGGTGAACGGGGGCAGGGGGGGACGTGATTCCATGATGGACCTCTATGTAAGCATGTAGAACGATCTGTCTACATGCTGAATGCTACCCGGTGTAGAACGATCTGTCTACAATGTCCGCATGAACCCTGACAAACAATCTTTTGCCGCGCTGCCTCCACGCGAGCGAATCTTGGTAGCTGCCCATGATCTTTTTTACAGCGAAGGAATCAGAGCGACGGGTGTTGACCGGATCATTGATCGATCGTCGGTCAGCAAGGTCACGTTCTATAGGCAGTACGCGAGCAAAGACCAGTTGATTCGGGCGTACCTCGATTACCGGCACCAAGGGTGGATGTCTTGGTTCAAGAGCAGCTTGTTGCAGGAGTCCCGTGACGGCGCGAGCGCGACTGAGGCCCTACTTCGTACTCTCAGGGGCTGGTTCAGTCAGCCCCACTTTCGAGGCTGCGCGTTCCTGAATGCCGCTGCAGAGCTGGGATCTACCGATCCCGGGATTCTGGAAGTGGTGCGTCAGCACAAGGAAGAGATGGCATGCGTTTTGGATGAACTGTTCGGCCGCCACGCAGTCTCTGCAGGCCAGTCGCTTTCGCTGGCAGTGGACGGCACAATCGTGCATGTACAGATGGGGCAGCCAGTCGAAGAAGTGCTTGGAAGCCTCAAGGTCATCGTCGAAAGCATCGTCGGCAGGTAAGACCGCGTGTGGCCTCTGCAGCTTCAGCTCATCATGGGTCTTGCAGGCTGAAGCGCCAACGGTGCACTGAGTGACCGCTTCGGGCCGAGGCTGACATTGGTCCAGCGCGCCAGGGTGCCGATACTCTGCGGCCATCCCGCGTCGCTGGCGTGGGGCTCATGCAGGGCGGCGACTTCGGCCAGTGGAGGCGCGCATCTTGTGGAGCCCACAGCTCGATGGGAGACCAACCCGCTTCTGCTGTGCTGCGTCTGGGTCTGTATGCCTTGGGACTGGTTGGATGTAGTTTGCTGCTGGCCGCCAATACGGCATGCACATTGGGCTTGCGGCTGGGTTCAGGCATCGCCGGCGCAGGCTGTGAAGCCATCTTTCCGGGCGCACTGTACAGCCGCTGCCGCTGGCGCACGAACGCGCCGGACCCATGTCCCATGGTCGCTGCACGTGCCATGCATTTCACTGTGGCAGATGCGGCAACTGGCCTAAATCATCACCTGCGCCTGCTTTTGTGCTTCGCGCCACTGGCGTGGAGGTATGCCGACCTGGGCGCGGAAGGCGCGGGAAAACGCCGTCTCGCTGCTGTAGCCCACGGCATCGGCCACTTGCAGCAGCGACTGGCCCTGGCGCAGCAGACGCTGGGCAATGGCCATGCGCCAGTTCTGCAAATACACCCCGGGCGTGCAGCCCACCGTGTCGCGAAAGCTGTTGGCAAACACACTGCGCGACATGCCGCACAGCGCGCCCAGTTCCTCCAAGCTCCAGGCATTGGCGGGAGCCTCATGCATGGCCACCAATGCCAAACGCAGGCGCGGATGTGCCAACCCCGCCAACATGCCTCCCTGCACCTGACTGCGTTCCATCAGCTGGCGAAGCACCTGGATCAGCACCACCTCAAACAAGCGGTTCAGCACCGTAGTGCGCCCACAGCGCTGGGCAAAGGCTTCATCAAACAGCAGCTGCAGCACCACGGCGGCATCGGGCATATCTTTCAGTGGCAGGCAGACCACGTTGGGTAACGCATCGGCAATGGAGTTGTTCACACCGCCGGCAAACACCAAGTTCGCACACACCATGTCGGTACCCGAATGCGCATCGCTTTCAAAACGGTGCGGCATGGGCCGTGGGTACAGCAGCAGGCTGGGCGTGTCGATGTGCAGTTGCTCACTCCCATGGTAGACGGTGAGTGGGCCGCGGCGTATCAGGTGCATCTGCCCCATGTTTTCTTTGGCAGCCAGCCAGTGGCTACCGCACAAGGTACCCGCATGAAACATCTCGGCCGTGACCGTGAAGTGATTGAGCAAGGCTGCCAGGCGATCTACCATACAAATACCCAAAGTAAAGAATCAAAGACTAATCGTCATAAATCGTATCACTGAACGCGAGAAACTTCTTCCTGTCGCAACGCAGTACTGAACTGCACCACACGCAGGAGTTGAAAACCATGTCCCTCGCCAAAGTGCTCTACACCGCCTCTGCCACCGCCACCGGTGGCCGTAGCGGCCAAGCCGTTTCCTCGGACGGCGCCCTGGCCGTGCAACTGTCCACGCCCCGTGAACTGGGCGGTGCCGGCGGCAGCGGCACCAACCCCGAGCAGCTGTTTGCCGCAGGCTATTCGGCCTGCTTCTTGGGCGCACTGCAGTTTGTGTCCCTGCGCAACAAGAAGGCCTTGCCCGCTGACACCCGCATCACCGGCGAAGTCGGTATCGGACCCATCCCCACGGGTTTTGCCATCCAGGTACAGCTGACCATCCGCGCCCCCGGGATGGAACGCGCCGTGATCGAAGACCTGGTGCAGCAGGCGCACATCGTCTGCCCTTACTCCAACGCCACCCGCGGAAACATCGACGTCACCCTGGTGATCGCCGACTAAGAAGCGCCCCCTGCCTATCCATTGCTTCCTCAGCCCGAACTCAAATCTCCAGGAGATCACCATGAACGCGATTGTCCGTACCTCTGCTATTGCTCTGCTTGCCGCAGCCGCCCAACTGATGGCCCAGGCTGCGCCCGCCATCTCTCAGGCCGCGCCTGCGCCGGTTGAAGCGTTTGCCCGCACGGCCAATACCATCACCACCGTCGACGGCGTGCAGCTTTACTACAAGGACTGGGGTCCCAAGAACGGCCCAGTCGTCACCTTCAGCCACGGCTGGCCCCTGAGTTCGGACAGTTGGGAGTCGCAGATGATCTTCCTGGCGTCCAAGGGTTACCGCGTGGTGGCGCACGACCGCCGTGGCCATGGCCGCTCCAGTCAACCATGGGATGGCAATGACATGGACCACTATGCCGACGACCTGGCAGCCGTGATCAATGCGCTGGATCTGAAGGATGTGACCTTGGTAGGCTTCTCCACAGGCGGTGGCGAAGTGGCACGCTACATCGGTCGCCACGGCACGGCACGCGTCAAGAAGGCCGTACTGGTCAGTTCCGTGCCACCGCTGATGCTCAAGACCGCTGACAACCCTGGCGGCCTGCCCATCGAAGTGTTTGATGGCATCCGCAAGGCCGCGCTAGAGAACCGCTCGCAGCTGTACCTGGACATTGCCTCTGGCCCCTTTTTCGGCTTTAACCGACCAGGCGCCACGCCCAATCAGGGCCTGATTCAGTCCTTCTGGGTGCAGGGCATGCAGGGAGGCCATAAGAACACCTACGACTCGATCGCGGCGTTCTCGGCCACCGACTTCCGCGCCGACCTCAAGAAGTTCGACGTGCCCACCTTGGTGATCCACGGTGATGATGACCAGGTTGTGCCGATTGACGCCGCTGGCAAGGCATCAGCTGCCCAGATTAAGGACGCACAACTAATCATCTATCCCGGTGCACCACATGGACTGACCGATACGCACAAGGACCGTCTGAACCAGGATCTCTTGAACTTCCTGACCAAATAAAACTTGAGGCCAAGGCTTAAATTTTTAAGCCTTGGCCTCGCTTGCATTTAGGTTGTTACGTAAAAAGCTTGATATGCGAATCGAGCATCGTTCTGTAGACGTAGACAGTTCGTCGCCTATCAGCCGCTGACCGCCACTTACCTTTAACTGTCAGTGAGCAGTCGTCTACTTTGTGACCCCTGACCACTGCATGTGGTTTGGGCCGGCAGTCCGTGATGCCAACATGGGCAGCAGAAAGCGCTGCTTGGCGGCTGTTCGCCGCCTGGGTTTGGAGGGCAGCAACGGGGCGCCGCACGCCTGTAGCGGCGCACAGAAGCGGTCTTTCGTTTGAGTATGCAATGAACCACGCAATCGGGTGACCGGTCCTCAAGGTGAAGCAGCCCTTCGAGGCAGTCGGCGTTCAACGGCTGGTGGTGCTGATTGCAGCCGTTCAGGTGCAGTGCCATGAATGACTCAGATCACCCTGAAGCCGCCCACCAGGCAAGTGTATTGACCAGCACCTCCTGGCCGATGGTGTGCATACCTTCAGAGGCAATGCCAGAAGGTGTCCATCAACAGGCGTTGCTATGGCCGGGGTTGCGTCAGCCTTGGGGCATCTGGCCCATGTCCATGAACATGATTTCCCAGATGTGGCCGTCCAAGTCCTCAAAGCTGCGCCCATACATGAATCCGAGGTCCTGCAACGGGGTCACATCCGCCTTGCCGCCGTGGGCGGAAGCGGCCGCCACCATGTTGTCCACCGCCGCGCGGTCGTCGGCGCTCAGGCACAGCATGACTTCGCTGGCAGCGTGGGCGTCGACTATCGGCTTTTGGGTGAACGTGGCCCACTTCGGGTGGGTGAGCAGCATCACGTAGATGCTGTCGGAGAGGACCATGCAGGCGGCGGTGTCGTCGGTGAACTGCGGGTTGTTGACGGCGCCGATCGCTTCATAGAAGGACTTGGCCTTGGGCAGGTCAGCGACGGGCAGGTTGACGAAGATTTTCTGGGACATGTGGGCCTTTCAAGGTCGGCATGGAGAGGGCATCTTCAGGCATTGGCAAGCGACGTCAACAGGGTATCCCGCTGCATCCGTGTCAGCGAACGGCGTTGGCTGTCGTTCAGGGCATGGGCTGACTGGTTGGCAATGGCCTCCACCAGCCGGAAGCCCTCCCTTGCCGGGATGCGTACGGGGCTTCTGGCCCGCAGCAGCTCCGGCCGCAGACATGCTGCAAGCTGATGCCCGAAGGGCGAGCCACTGCCCGGTAAAGCCTAATACATACAAATTGACAGCCTGTGCTGCCTCGATTGATCGGATTTGGTGCTTTGGCGTGCGCTGGACTCCCTACACTTCTGCAGGACGGTCGATGCATGTCGCATCAGCCCAACCCACTGCAGGACGGATTTCCATGCAACTTATCAGCCAGAGTTTTCAAGACGGCCAGGCCATTCCCGGTGAATTCGCGTTCGCGGTGCCTGATGCAGCATCCCATGTGGCCCTGTCGTCCAACCGGAACCCGCATCTGGCCTGGAGCGGTGTGCCAGCGGGCACGCAGTCGTTTGTTATCGTCTGCCATGACCCAGACGTGCCCAGCCGGGGCGACGATGTGAACCAGGAGGGCCGCGAGGTCCCATCCTCCTTGCCGCGCGTGGACTTCTTTCACTGGCTGCTGCTGGACATTCCCGCCGATGTCACGCACATCGCTGCGGGCTCCCACTCGGACGGTGTCACCCCCCGGGGCAAAGCCGGCCCTGCCGCACCTGCAGGGGGGCGCCACGGTCTGAACGACTACACCGGATGGTTTGCCGCGGACGAACAGATGAAGGGCGACTACCACGGCTATGACGGCCCTTGCCCGCCCTGGAACGACACGCTGCTGCACCACTACGTGTTCACCATCTACGCACTGGCAACCCCCACGCTGGCTGTGGCAGGCCCGCTCACGGGCGCGAATGTGCGCGCCGCCCTGGCATCGGCCCAGGTGCTGGGGCAGGCCAGCCTCACCGGGGTCTACAGCCTGAACCCTTCGGTGTCGCTGCAGACCAGCGCGCAGTAAAAGCCAGTCGGCCATGGCAGTTACGCAGCCAGCTCCCCAGACCGCCCCGCCGGCAGCCCACCACGCAGCCCACCCGGCAGCCCCGCTGGCGGCAGCCACCGATGCAGCCGATGCGGGCAATCTGCCATGGCTGCTGCCTGCGGGCGCGCCCATCTGGCGGCGCGGCCTGTGCACCGTGGCTCAGCCGTGTCTGAAGCTGGTACAGCACACGCCCCGCTTCCTGTTTCAGGACGCGACGGTGCTGCTGATTGCGGCGGGGCGGCTGGACATGGATTCCGGCTCCCACCGTATCGGTGTCGATACGCCTGCGTCCTTGCTGCTGGTGGGCGCCAACACCTGTGCCGACTTGCGCAAGACACCCGGCGGCATGGAGCAGCGTTTCCGGTCGGTGTTTTTGACGCTGTCACCAGAGTTGCTGGAGGCGTTTCGCCGGGGCCGCGACATGGGGGAGGATGCTGCGCAGGCGGGCGCACCCTTCCAGCAGATTGCGCTGGATGCCGATCTGGCGTCCTCGCTGCAGCATCTGCTGGCCAGCGCAGCAGACGGCCAGCTCAGTGACGAGCGCCTGCGCTACCGCGCCCTGGATTTTCTGGCGGCGCTGGCCGAACGTGGGGGCGTGTTCAGGCCGCCGCATTCGCCGGGGCTGTCCGGGCGTTTGCGCGCCCTGATTGGCGAAGCCCCCAGCCAGCACTGGACGGCGCAGACAGCGGGCAAGGCACTGGCTGTGAGCGAGGCCACATTGCGCCGCCGCCTGGCCGGCGAAAGCGCGCGGTTTGAGGACGTGCTGATCGACGTGCGCATGCACCACGCCATGATGCTGGTGCAAACCACGTCCTGGAGCGTTCCAGAGATTGCCCAGGCCTGCGGCTACAAGTCACGCGCCCGCTTTGCCCAACGCTTTAAGGCGCGCTTTGGCTATCTGCCTTCGGCCGTGCGGTGATCTGCGGCCGATCGCACCGGATGGGGGAGATCGAGCAGGGCCAAGGCAGCGCAGAGGGAGAAGACAGAGGAAAGGGACGGGAGGCACCAGCGCTGCGATATGGAGCCTTGCCTTCGCTGCGGGCCGGCTGGCGCATCGGCTTTGGCACCGGCCCCGGCTGGCTGGTGGAGGCCATGGAAAAACTCCAGGGCCAACAGACCTCGGGCGCCAGCACGATTTCTCAGCACGCGGCGCTGGCGGCACTGACCGGGCCGCAGGACTTCATTGCACAATCACGCGCCGTGTTCCAACGCCGGCGCGATGCCGTGGTCGCCGCCCTCAACCAGGCCCCCGGCCTGCAGTGCCAGGTGCCGCAAGGCGCGTTCTACGCCTTTGCCTCCTGTGAAGGGCTGATGGGCAGCACCACCCCGGCGGGCACCTTGCTGGGCAGTGACGAAGACGTGGTCAACGCGCTGCTGGACGAGGCCGGTGTGGCCTCCGTGCACGGCAGTGCGTTCGGGCTCGGCCCCTATGTGCGGCTGGCGTATGCGCTGGACGATGCATCGCTGCACACGGCCTGCCAGGCCATACAGGCGTTCTGCCGCTCGCTGTCCCGCTAGCGCACAGCCACAACGGCGGGAAGAGGGTGATGGGCGAAGAAAGAGAAGGGCGAAGAGGTCGAAGATGGAGAGCAGGGTGAAGATGGCGCAAACGGCGGACATAGCGAACACGGTGAGCACGGAGAACGCGACAGAAACGGCCGAAGCGGTAGCAGCGGCGAAAGCGGTTGCAGCGGCAAATAGGACAGCACATCCAACACACAGCAGGAGTCACCATTGACCACCGTTCTGATCCCTGGCTTCATGCTTGACCAGGATTTATGGACCGACATCCACCCCTATCTGCAGACCCGTGGCCCCTTGGTGTATGCGGACCTCAGCACCGCCAGCACCATCGAAGACATGGCAGCCCATGTCCTGCGCACGGTGCCGGACGGCATTTTTGACGTCATCGGCTTCTCTATGGGCGGCTACGTGGCCCGCGAAATCGCCCGCATTGCACCGGACCGCGTGCAGCAACTGGTGCTGATGGCCACCTCGTCGCGCGGCGACACCACCTTGCAGGCGCGCCGCAAGGCCGACGCCGTGCTGGCCGCACCCCAGACCTTTGCGGGGGTGAGCAAGCGCTCCATCCGTCAATCCCTGGCGCCCGCGCGGGAGGATGACGATGCGTTGGTCAACCGCATCCACGCCATGGGCGTGCGCCTGGGCGGCGACGCCTTCCGCCGCCAGGCCCAGCTCCGCCGCGACGGCGACACCAACCGCCTGGGCGACATCCGTTGCCCCACCCTAGTCATTGCCGGCCAGCAAGACCGCTTGCGCAGCCTGGATGAAGCGCAGGAGCTGCACCAGGGCATCCCGGGATCACAGCTTCAAGTGCTGGATGCCGGGCACATGATCCCGATGGAGGTTCCGGCAGAGACGCAAAGCGTGCTGGCGGGGTTTCTTCGTCAGCGCAACGGATAGCCTGGATGCGGCGTGGACTGCTGGCCTGTCAGCAGGAGGCCGTCCACGGGAGCTGATGCGCTGCATGTGTCAGTGGCATGTGCGGGGTGCCTATCTGAAGCAGGTTGCTGCCAAGTTGCACCCGCCTAGGTCTGCAGTGCAGCGAGGCCTGCACCTCGCACCTGCATGCAATGCGTACGACATCAGGCGCATTGCAGTCGTTGCGACAGCAGAGAAGTGCGTCGTTCCGCGACCTCTCTGTGATGTGTAGCGGAAGTGCCAGTGAAAACTGGACTTCCACCCTTTCTGTCGTCGTAGCTGGACGTCGCTTCTAAGGAAGAAGCCTAAAAAAGGCACTTCGACATGCTGGGAGTAGCTTCGCGGCTGCCTGCCGAGACCGACTAAACAGCACGCACGTGGAGAGACGGTGGGCTGGCCTGATTCGAGAGCGCTTTGAGGGGCTTGCTGCTCGGCTTCAGTCGCCCGGTGCCGCTGGCGATGATCCGCACACTGTGGGAATTTGCCACTCGTAGCCAGCCAGCGACAAGCTCTCCCTTCACCTGCTCACACGGGTTGTCGCTGAGTCATGCCTAGCCGAGGGATCTCTTATGGTCTATGAACTATACTGGTCTATTTAACAGCAGAGCGTCTGAGGATATCTTTTGCACCTGTCGAACGCACAGCTCGTTGCGTGCTCACGTCTCTTCTCAGCTGGCGTCCTAAGGGAGTTCGCCAGCCTGGGACGGTCTCCTCTTTTCAGTCGATTTGCAAGGGAAGCAGGGCTGCATCAAAGCCGCAACGATCTACCTACGATTGCTAGCGCCTTCGACGCTGCGTTTGCTGCTCTAAAGCCGGTGAATCGGCGGGATGAGTACATATACAAAGCCGCTTTGACGCAGCGAGTGCTGCTTGGGACGCATTCGCTTAGAACTGCCACGATGCTCTCAGAGTTTCGGATCGGCTCCTGCAAAGCAGATCTTGTGATTCTCAATGGCACTGCCACGGTTTATGAAATCAAGTCTGAGCGTGACTCACTCTCCAGGCTGAGCAAACAACTTGAGATGTACCGTAAGGTTTTTGCCAAGGTGTACGTGATCGCAGCCGAGCGATTTGTAGAAGAAATTCTTCGTGAGTCCGATCCACATATCGGCGTTCTGAAACTATCCTCTCGCTTCCAAGTCCAGACAGTTCGTGAAGCGATTTGCGGTGCAGAGAAAATATGTGGCGTCACGCTACTGGACTCGTTGAGGACTGCTGAGGCAATCGATGTGCTTGAACGACTTGGACTAGCAGTTCCAGTTGTACCAAACACATTGCTGCGAGCTGAGTTACGCAAGATATTTGTTCAGCTTGATCCTTCTGAGTTGCACGAAGCCGCCGTTCAAGTCCTAAAGGTGCATCGCAGCCTTTCGGGACTTCAAGACCTAGTAACGGCACTTCCCTCATCTCTGACTGCTGCCGCACTAACCATTCCGCTAGCCGCAGGGGAGCGTGAGACGCTCGCAGCGGCCGTTGACGCGCCTTTCGAAAACGCACTTGACTGGTCTTGACATGTACTTCCCCTACTTTCGAGGAAAGCAGTTTGAACTCATTTCTGTTCGCGAGAACGCGGAGAGGTTTGCGCAAGCGGGCTTTGTGCCAGTCATCGAGCCGGTCAGGGAGAGCTTCGGAGGTCTTGAAAAATCGCTGAAAGCCGTGTGCGACGCTGGTGGAAGCGCGGTTGTTGTCGTCAACCCCTTTCATGGCGATCACTCCGAGAACGGCGAGGGCATCTCAAACCTGCTGAAGGCGTACCTGCCCAAGAGGGAGATCGCCGCAGGTGTGCTCCTGACCGCAGACATGAATTTGGATGAAGTCGTCTCGTGCTTGAAGGTTCATGAGGACCATAACTTGACCCTCCTGCATGCAGGCTTTACACAAGGGAAGGCGCTGGCCGAGGCCGTTGCTGGCAATAACGTGGTTCGGCACCTTTTTCTCGGAAGCGAAGACCCCCTGTATCGACGTAATTTCAAGGGGCAGCCTAGAGTCCTTGTTCGCGATGGATTCAAACGTCGAAAGCGCAATCTCGACTATCCGCCCGTAGAGTTTTTCTCTGTGCTCCACGCCTCGTTTGAAGAGGAGGGGATGGATGGGTTTGGCGATTTTCTTACTGTCGGCGACGAGTTCCAAGAGTCTGGAGGGCCCGCCTACTCCATCGCTATTCATCTGACATATATCGATCCCGATGATGAGGATCGGATGTTCGTATATCACTTCAAGTCGCTGAGATCAGACACCCCTGCCGATCCGGCTGGCAAGTTTGCGGAAGCGCTGTCCGCTCTCATTGAAACCATCAATCGGGTCGACTCGAAAGTGCTTGAGACACAGGCTGTGTTGGAGTTTCGATCACTTCACGCAAGAGGGCATTTCCCGGGGCTGGGCTATGTCAAGAAGCTGTCCATGCAGCATCACATCGAGACGCTTGCCGCTTTCTTCAAGAAGTAGTCACGGCGATGAAATGTTGCGCGCATTGCTTTGGGGATCTCACGCTGCAGAAGACCATTACGGATCTGGCGTCTGATGAAGGCACGTGCTCGTTCTGCGAGACGACTAACGTCAAGTTGGTTGACCCCAAGGTGCTGGCAAACATCTTCGCACCGCTTCTTGCGGTGTACGAGCGAGTTTCCGAGGGCCCTCTGTTGGTGGAGCGCCTAGCTACCGACTGGCTGCTCTTCGATCACCCGCGGCTCGATTTGCAACGCAAAAAAGGGCTTCTTGCTGAAATCCTTGATGACGGCGAGGTAGTACGCCATCCGTTCGCGTTTGCTCAGTCCTATGTGCGCGACGGGCTGGACTTACTGTGGGAGCGGCTGCGCGACGAGTTGATGTTCAGTAACCGCTACTTCCCTGAGGCGGGAATTGATGAACGTAGGCTTGAGGCCTTGCTCTCGCTGCTAGAGGCGATCGACGTACCGACGACTTGGTATCGCGCACGCATGCAACAGGGTGAGCAGATGTATGCGCTCGCGGAGATGGGCGCGCCACCGCGCGGTCAGCCCTCTCATGGACGAGCGAACCCTGCCGGAATTCCGTACCTGTATCTCGGCTCCACCGAACAGACCGCCGTCGCCGAGATTCGTCCCCACACCGGAGAAGTCGCGACGGTTGCCGAGTTCGCGATTGAAGATGGCATGCGGCTGCTCGATCTGCGTAACCCCAGGAAGCTCATTTCTCCGTTTGATTTCGGTGATGAGGACTTAATAGCCGGCCTGTATGCGGATATTCCGTTCATTGAGCGGCTTGGGTTCGAGCTAACTCGTCCGGTTCTCCCTTCGAGAGCCGCGATTGACTACGTTCCGAGCCAGTACCTATGCGAATTCATCAAGAAGATCGGGTATGACGGTGTCATTTATCGAAGCTCTGTTAGTGACGGCATGAATGTTGCACTATTTTCGCCGTCTCGTGCAGCGGCATTTTCGGTGAGACCAAGAACAGTCGCATGCGTTAGCGTCGACATTAAATAGGACCAGGGGAATGTCTGTTCTCTTCTGGCTTAGCAGCCAAGGCGTTCGCTCCAGTGGCAGCGATTGAGCGTCCGGGTCTAGGGCAAGGCTGGACGCCAATTGGTGCGCCGCGAACTTCAGCTCTCGAAACTTTGGGGCATTTAGCGTTTGAGCTGTAGCGGCAGGAGGCATCGCATTGCTCGGGCTGTTTCTGACCGGCCAGAAACTAGCCCATCAGCCTTCCGTCTGGTGCGCGGCATATGTCATCTGCCGGTGCTCAATGTTCGCCAGTAGCCTAGCCCGCCAGTCATGACGCCTACCGCCATCGTCCCTGATGCAGGAAGCGATCAAAGCACCATCCCCGCCCTCAACCCCGAAACACCAGCACCAGATCGACCTCCGCTGGAATAGGTACCTTGCGGTAGAGCTGGTTCAGGTTCTTCCCGTCTTGGCTGCTGTAGCCCTAGGCCGTTCTGGGCCTTGCAAGCCGTGCACGGCACTACCCTGGCGCGTGCTTTACCCACGGAAGGGCCATCAGAGCATGGCACGCCCGGAGCGTCGCAGCGACCACAGCCCGGCGGAGGTCAGCGATGCCAGCACGGCGCGAACGGTTTCCACGCCCGGTCGCACCGGGCCGGGACTCTGTCGCTAAGCTCATGGCCCTGTCTCCGCCCCCTGCCCTCCAGCCAGCAGCCGCCGCACCAGGGGATGGTTCTGGCCGCGCCTGGACCAGATGGCGTGCACTTCTTCGGCCACGTCGGGGCTGCTGCCCAGCTGGCGCAGTCCGCGCACCAGGCTGACATCCTTGGCGCCCAGCTCGCTCACCGGAAACACCCCCAACCCCCTGGCCGCAAACACGGCCAGCAGGGCGCTGTCCTCAAACTCGCCCACCACCCGGGGCCGCACGTGGATGGCATGGAACCACTGGTCCAGCGCCGCCCGCAACGGCGAATGGGAGGTCGGCAACAGCACCGGCAGATGCGCCAGAGACCGGGGGAAATGGTCCCGCGCCGACTTCTTCACCAGGGAGGTGGGGCCGAACCACTGGATCGTGGACCGGGCAATGCGCTCGCTGCGCAGGCGGCGGTTGGGGTTGGGCGGCGCCGCCTGGCCGGCCAGCACCACATCCAGCTGGTGCAAGGCCAGCTCGGACAGCAGTTCCTCGAACTCGCCCTCATGGCACACCAGGCGCAGCTGCGGGGTGGCAAGCACCGGCTCCAGCAGCGCATGCGCGGCCAGCTTGGAGATGCCGTCGGACAAGCCCACGGACAGCCTGACGGTGCCGGTGCTTGCGGCCTCGCGCACCTCATCGGTGATGCGTTGCCCCAGGTGGAACACCTCGTCGGCCCGGGCAAACGCGGCCTGGCCGGCATCGGTCAGCGCCACGCCCCGGCCGGATGGCTTGAGCAACTGGTGGCCCAGCGCCTTCTCCAGATCGCGCACCTGCATGCTGACGGTCTGCACCGCCATGCCCAGGCGCTCGGCCGCGCGCGAGAAGCCGCCTTCCTGGACCACGATCCAGAAGTAATAGAGATGTCGGAAGTTCAGCATGCTCATGTCGATAAAACCGAATACTTGATTCGGTAAAAACTGATAGATCGCATGATGCCAGCTAACGATACTGTTCGACCGATATTTGTGAAGGAAGCTGGATGTTTTTTGCGCTCACCTGGGGCCTTGCCTTTGTACTTTTGGCGCTGTGGTCGCTGACCTGCTGGAGCCTGCACGCCGTCACGCTGTGGGCCATCACCAGCGCCGGCACGATGGCCGGCGGAACCGCTGCGATAGATGCCGCCCTGGTGCCCGCATGGCTGCAGATCTGGATGCCGCCCGAGATGGTGGAGCTTTTCCAGGTCCTGGTGGCTTCGTTCGGGCCGATGGTGCAGTCGCTGCTGACCATGGTGCCGGCGCTTGGGGGGCTGGTGACCGTGCTGGCCTGGGCCATCTGGGGATTCGGGGCGCTGGCCGTGGTGGCGCTGGCCTTTGGCGCCCGGATGGTGGTGGGCTTGCTCACGCGCCAGCGCCTGCAGCCCAATGCCACACGTGTATGACTGGCGCCTAACAGGCGCATGAACGGTGTCTGGCAGGGCCCATGGCCGCTGCACCGTGCGGCGGGCCAGGAGGGCGCTTGCCGCCCCGCACCTGGCGGTAGCCCGGGTGGGTGTTGCGGGCGCGGTGGCGCCCCATCACATCAGGCCTTGGCCTGCTGCCCTGTGCCCGCCAGCCGCATGCGCCCGGCGGTCATCAGCAGCATGCCCAGAATGGCGGCGGCGCCCCCGCCCAGCAGGCTGGCGGTGAGGGCCTCACCCTGCCAGACGCTGGAAAACAGCATGCCGAACAGCGGCACCAGCGCCATATAGGCGGCTGCGGCGCCAGCGCCCAGTTCCTGCACCCCTTGCAGGTACCAGACGTAAGCCAGCGCCGTGGCGCCCACGGCCAGCGCCACCAGGCTGTACCAGGCCGTGGCCGGGGCGTGTACCAGGCTGCCCCAGGCGGAAGGGCCTTCCAGCACCAGGCTGGACGCCAGCAGCAGCACCGCGCCCAGCAGGGCGGTGGCCGTGGTGGTGGTCAGCGCCTCCACCCGGGTCAGCACGGTGCGGCCCACCAGCGTGTAGGCCACCCAGCAGGCGGCGCAGCCCAGCAGCAGCCATTCGCCCGCGCCGGATGCTGCAGACAGCAGGGCCAGCGGATTGCCGCCGCCCAGGGCATACAGCGCGCCGGTCACGGCCAGCCCCAGGCCCAGGCACATCACCGCGTTGCAGCGTTCGCGGAACAGCAGCACCGCAAACACCAGGGTCAGCACCGGGTTGAGCGCCACCACCATGGCCGCCTTGCCCGCAGGCACAGTCTGCAGCGCCCAGAGAAAGCACACCGAATAGCCCAGCACGCCCACTGCGGCGGCGGCGGTCAGCCCCAGCCACTGGCGGGTGGACAGGGCGCGCAAGCTGCCCAGCCGGCCGCTGCGCCACAGCCACAGCAGCAATACCGCGCTGGCCAGCCCAAAACGCAGGCTGGCGGCGGCCAGCGGGGGCATGGCCTGCGCCACGGCCCGGCCCCAGGGCCAGGAAGCGCCCCACAGGGCGGCCATGCCGATCAGTTGAAGGTGTGTGAAAGTGCGGTGTATGTGCATGGAGCGGTACTATCTGCTCATTCATATTCATCGTCGAATGAGTAAACGCTCATGACCTTCACGCAGCTTGAAGTCTTTGCCGCACTGGCCCGGGTGGGCAGCTTTTCCCGGGCTGCGCAGATGCTCGGCATTTCGCAAAGCGGGGTCAGCCATGCCATCAAACAGCTGGAGACGGAGCTGGGCGTCACCCTGTTCCTGCGCGAAGGGGCGGCCGCCACGGTGACCGAGGTGGGGGGCCGGCTGCTGGCCCGCGCCAATGACATCCTGCAGCAGAAAGAGGCACTGCAGCAGGAAGCCGATGCCGAGCAGGGCATGGCCCGGGGCACCTTGCGCATTGCATCGTTTGGGGCCACCTCGTCCTTGCGCCTGCTGCCCCAGTTGCTGGCGCGCTACCAGAGCGCGCACCCGCTGGTGGAAGTGCAGATCGAGGAAGCCACCGACGAGGTGGTCGTGCAATGGCTGCTGGAGCGGCGGGTGGAGCTGGGCTTTGTGGTGCTGCCCGACGAGCGCTTTGACACCTTGCCGCTGACCGAGGACGAGCTGGTGGCGGTGCTGCCCTCCGCCCACCCGCTGGCCGCCAAGTCTGCCGTGCGCGCCATGGATCTGCATGGCCAGCCCTTTATCCGCACCTCGGCCGGCTCGGGCCCGCACATCGATGCCTTTCTGGCGCAGGAGGGGGCCGTGCCCCGCACCCTGTTCCGGTTTGAACAGCTCAGCTCCATGATGGGCTTTGTGGCCCGGGGCGATGCGCTCACCATTGCGGCACGGCTGGCGCTGCCCAGCCCTCCGGACGGCGTGGTCTACCGCCCGCTGAAGCCGCGCTGCCGCCGGCCCATCGCCCTGGCGGCGCTGCGCTTTGACAAACTCTCGCCGGCGGCTGCCGCCTTTGTCGAGACCACCCGCAAGGCGCGCAAGCACTGGGTGATGGGCTGAGCGGGAAGGGGGCTGGCGATGGACTGGCGCTGACTGACGCCTATGCAGTCGCCCCGGCAGTGGGCCGCTGCGGTGGGCCATCGGTTGCCGTGCAGCGCTGCCGCTGCCGGGCCCTCCGCTAGTCAGCCAGATGGCATGCCCGTGGTGCAGCAGTCCGCCATCACCTGCCGCAACCAGGTCAGCGCCGGGTCCATGTCCTTGCGGATGTGCCAGGCCTGCTGGTATGCCAGCTTGGGCAGCTGCAACGGCGGCGGAAATTGCCGCAGTTGCCGGAACGCACGCAGCGGGCCCACCGCACGCCGTGCAATGGTCAGCACCAGATCGGTGTCGGGCAGCAGTTCCACGGCGGCGCTCCAGTGGGGCAGGGCCACGGTGATGCGGCGTTGCAGGCCCATGGCTGCCAAGGCGCGCTCGATTTCATCGTTGGCATCCGGGCGCAGTGCCACCATCACATGGGGGCGCTCCAGCCACTGCGCCAGGGTCAGGCCGCTTTGGTCCGGCACGGCCGTCTTGTCGGCCAGGCAGATGAAGTCCTCTTCAAACAGGGTCTGCACCTGGATGTCTTGCGGCAGCTCGGGAAAGATGCCCAAGGCCAGATCCAGCTCGCCATCCGCCAACTGGGCCAGCATGGCGTCGCGGCTGGCCTGGCTGATGGCGAAGTCAAAGCCTGGCGCATGCACGCGCACATAGCGCATCAGGTCCGGCAGCACCAGGCGTGCCGCGTAATCCGACAAGGCCAGCCGGAACCGGCGCCGCTCCTGCAGCGGGTCGAACGGGGCGGTGCCCAGCAGGGTGTTGAGCTTGCCCAGCGCTTCCGACAGGGGCTGGAGCAGGGCATTGCCCCGGGCCGTCAGCTCCAGCTTGCCGCTTTTGCGGACCAGCAAGGGGTCGTTGAAGTGTTCGCGCAGCTGCGCCAGCGAATGGCTCACGGCCGGCTGGCTTTTGTGCAGGCGCAATGCGGCCCGGGTCACGTGTTTTTCCGTCAGCAAGGCATGCAGCGCCAGCAGCAGGTTCAGGTCGATGCGGCGTAGATCATCCATGCGGCGAATAGTACATGTGCGTACAAATGATTTCCATAAACAAGTCGGATGCATGACCATGCAGTCACTGGTTCACAACAATGCAAGGAATGACCGATATGAACAGCAAGATGGCCTTGATGAGCGCATTGGGCATGGCACTGGCCGCCGGTGCGGTGCTGCCTTTTCAGGCCGCCGCCAATGCCAACGTGGGGCGCGCGCTGGGCCACCCGCTGTGGGGGGCCATGGCCTCGCTGACCGTCAGCGTGGCCGTGATCGTTCCGCTGCTGCTGGCGGTCAAAGCCCCCAGCCCGAATGTCAGCGCCGCCCTGCACGGCCCCTGGTGGCTGTGGGTGGGCGGGGTGCTGGGCGCGCTGTACGTGGGCAGCGCCACCGTGCTGACGCCCAAGCTGGGCGCCGGGAGCTTTCTGGTGGCCGTGGTCGCCGGGCAAATGGTCACTGCGGTGCTGGTGGACCACTACGGCCTGATGGGGCTGACCCCCCGGCCCATCAACGCCATGCGTGTGCTGGGCGTGCTGCTGATTCTGGGTGGGGTGTTTCTGATCCAGGGCGGCGGCAGCAAGCAGCCGGTGAAGCCGGTGGCCATGCCCGTGCCTGCCAGCACCGGCTTGGGCACCTCCTGAGCGCGGACAGAGAACATGCGGAGCGCTTGGGGACCCGTGGTGGGTAAGCCACCGCGCACCACGCCGCACTGCGCACACCACCCCCCTGGGTGACCTTCGCCGGCCCCGTTCCCACATTGCTCGACAAGGTTGGGCAAGTCGGCGTACACACCGGATCATGCACAGGGTGAAGTACAGGATGAAACCAGGGTCCCCTGGCTCCAAGCGACAGTGTGAGTTGGGGTGAGAACGCCCCTAAGGCGCGCGGCCCACAGCGCACCAGGCTTTCAAAGGAGATTCCCATGCATCCATTCCGCATCCAGCGTATCGACCACATCGTGCTGCGGGTCAGCGACCTGGAGCGCAGCATCCGCTTCTACCAGCAGGTGCTGGGCTGCGAGCTGGTCAAGCGGCGCGAGGACCTGGGCATGGTCCATCTGCGTGCCGGCGCCTCCCTGATCGATCTGGTCGATGTGCAAGGCCCGCTCGGGCGTGCGGGCGGTGGACCCGCCTTGCCCGGCGAGCGCCGGAACGTCGACCATCTGTGCCTGCGCATCGATCCTTTTGACGAAGCCGCGCTGCTGGCGCATCTGGCCAGCCATGGCGTAGCGGCAGAGAAAGCCGAGGAGCGTCTGGGGGCCGAAGGCACAGGGCCCTCCCTCTACTGCAGCGATCCGGACCACAACCGGGTGGAACTCAAAGGCCCGGCGAACGCCGCGTGACTGAGGGGGAGGTTCTTTCCCTGGGGGGCTGTCACCATCGCCGGCCAGATGCTGTACCTGCCTTGACGGCTGCCCCGACGCAAGTCCAAGGCCAGCCCACGGCATGGCAGGCCTGGGCCGGGCCTGTGCTGGCTCTGTACGTCAGCGCTCCGTGCCAGCGGGCAGCAGCAGAATCTTGCCGATATTGGCACCGGACTCCATGTGCTGGTGCGCCTGCGCGGCGTCTGCCAGCGCAAAGCGGCGGTCGATCACCGGCCGGATCGTGCCCGCCTCCAGGGCGGCAAGCCATTGCTTGGCAAAGCGCTGCACCATGGCCTGTTTGACTTCGGGTGTGCGTGACTTCATTACCGTGCCAAAGATCTTCAGGTGGCGGTACAGCACCGCGTCCATGGGCAAGCTGGCGTTGGCCGCGCCACCCAGCAGACCCACGCACACCATGCGCCCGCCCACGGCCAGGGAACGCACATTGGCCTCCAGGTAAGGGGCTCCTACAAAGTCGATCACCACGTCCACACCTTTGCCCTCGGTCGCCTGGGCCACCACGGTCTGGAAGTCTTCGCTGCGGTAGTCGATGCACACATCCGCGCCAAAGCCCAGTACCGCGTCGCGCTTGTCGCCGCTGGCGGTGGCAAACACCCGGGCGCCCGCCGCATGGGCCAGTTGCACGGCGGCCGAGCCGACGCCGCCCGCCGCCGCATGGATCAGCACCGATTCCCCGGCGCGCAGGCCGGCCAGGTGAAACAGCGCCTCGTGCGCGGTCACAAACACCTCAGCCACGGCACCGGCCTCCACCAGGTCCAGGCCCTGGGGCACATGCATGGCCATGCGGTGGTCGATGCGCGACAACTCCGCATAGGCGCCGCCGCCCACAATGCCCATCACCCGGTCGCCCACGGCAAAGCCCTGCACCTGCGGGCCCAGCGCCACCACGGTGCCCGCAATCTCCAGGCCCATGGTGTCGGCATCGCCAAAGTAGGCGCGGCCGTAGGCCCCCTTGCGGTGCAGCAGGTCGGCGCGGTTCACGCCGATGGCGGCATTGCGCACCATCAGGTCGTGCGGGCGCACCTCGGGAATAGGCAGGTCGCGGGGCACCAGCACTTCGGGGCCGCCAAAGTCGTCAAACACAATGGCCTGCATGGTGGTGGGCAGTGGGGCGGCTTGCGAGGCGGGGAGGGCGGAGAGGGACAAGGTGGATGGGGCGGAAAGGGTGGACATAGGCGTGTGCTGAAAATATCTTGAGGCCCCGAAGGTTACGCCGCCCGCCTGCTTTTATGATGCAGCGATTTCGCTCTGCAGTGATGCAAATTTGCATCAGCAGAATACCGGGCACACATCAGTCAAATATCAGCCAAACATCAGTCAGTCAGCAGGCCAATCACCATGAACTGGGACGACACCCGCATCTTTCTTGCCCTGACCCGCACGCCTTCCCTGCGTGCCGCTGCGCGCAGCCTGGGGGTGGACCAGGCCACGGTCGGGCGGCGCCTGAACGCGCTGGAATCCGAGCTGGGGGCCAAGCTCTTTCTGCGCGCCAAGGACGGCTACCTGCTCACCGCCGCAGGCGAGACGGCGCTGGCCGCCGCGCGGCGCATGGAAAGCGCCGCGCTGGAGCTGCGCACCAAGATCGAGGGGCAGGACGAGCACCCGGGCGGGCTGGTGCGCGTGACCAGCACCGATTCCATCGCCATCGACCTGCTGCTGCCTGCGGTGGAGCAGCTGCAGCAGCAGTGGCCGAACATCCGGGTGGACCTGGAAGTCTCCACCCAGCTGCTCAGCCTCAGCCGCCGGCAGGTGGACATCGCGTTCCGCAATGTCCGGCCCGACGCCCCGGATCTGGTGGTGCGCCGGGTGGCGGCCTGGCCCGTGGGCCTGTTTGCCAGTGAGGCCTATCTGGCGCGTTTTGGCGAACCCGTTCCGGAGGACGAGCTGCGCGGCCACCACCTGGTGGTCTACGCACCCTACCTGGAGCAGGGCCCGTTTCTGACCATGGCCGGCGTGCCGGCACGCCAGGCCCGGATTGCCATGACCGTGCGCTCCAGCCTGCTGGTGCGCAAGGCGGTGGCGGCCGGCATCGGCCTCGGGGAAATGCCCGTGTGGATGGGTGAACGCGAAGGCCTGGTCCGCATCTGGCCGCAACGCCGCCGCCCGAACGACTACGAAGTCTGGCAGGTCATGCACCCCGATCTGCAGCGCACTGCCCGCGTGCGTGCAGCGGCGCAGTTTCTGTCTGCGGCCTTTGAGGTGGAGTAAGCCGGCCACACCGCAAAGTTCCCAGCGGTGCAACGGTGTGACAGGGGCAGGGGGCGTGCGCCGTGCGCCGGCTGAATCCACCACCCTAGGCGGACAGCCTTTGCGCACCTTTTGGCATGCCGGATGCTGCCGCGACAAACTCCGATGGCGGGCATCCAAACGTCTTCTTGAATGCCACAGAGTAGGCGCTGTGGCTTTCATAGCCGCTCTCCAGGGCCACATGGGTGATGGGCATCCCCTGGAGCAGCTTTTCGATGGACTGCATCAAGCGCATCTTCTGCCGCCACTGCCCCAGGTTCATGCCCGTGCTTTTCAGGAAGCGCCGGTGCAGGGTTTTGGACGTGATCGCATAGCGTTGGGCCAGATCCTCGGCCGTGCTGGCCTGTGCCGGATGGCGCACGAGGTGTTCACACACGGTGCCCATCAGCTGGTCATCGGGCCAGGGCAGATGAAACGGCAGGTGCGCCACCGTTTTCAGCTCCTCCACCAGCAGCTGACCCAAAAGTGCATCGCGCGGCTGGAACGGCGCTTGGTGGGGCACCTGCACCAGGGCGGTGATGAGTTCCCGCATCAGCGGGGAGATGTGCACCACGCAATCGACGGGGGGCAGCCCCGCGTCCAGGTGCTCGCCCACAAAAATGCCATGGGCGGTGACGGCCGTCATCGCCTTCAACTGGTGCTGTACGCAAGGGCGCAGCCACACGGCCGTGGTGGGGGGCACCAGCCACTGCCCGGTTGAAGCCTGCACCAGCAACACCCCTGTCGACGCGTAAATCAGGTGTCCGCGCGGGTGGCTGTGGAAGGGAACCACATGCTCTGCGGGGTAGCGCTCCACCACCCCGGTTGCGGCCAGTGGGGAGGCATGTGCGGGGTCCAGATCCAGTCTGTGGCCGCCACGGCTGTGTGCAGCAAAGCCCATGGGGTGATGTCCAAATTGATAAAAAGAATGGGAATTTTTTGATAGATGCCTTTGGGATGGAAGTCTAGAGTGTGTGCATTGCTTCCCACAAGTCTTTCTTCGTGAACCCCATGCACACCTTCCCGCTATGCCTGCTAGCCCTGACACCCGGTCGGGGTCTGTACGCATGCGGCTGCCCATGGTTGCATGCAGGTTTCCCCAGATCCCGACCGCAGCCAAGCTCCTGAGAGCAGGGAAACCAGCACATTCATCTCCCCCATTGAGGCTTCCATGCTGGCCATTCCCTCTCAAAAATACCGCGCTTTTCCTGTTGTCCATCTGCCTGATCGCCAATGGCCATCTCGCACGCTGGCGCAAGCGCCCATCTGGCTCTCCACCGACTTGCGTGACGGAAACCAGGCCCTGTTCGAGCCGATGAACCGTGAACGCAAGCTGCGCCTGTTCCACCAACTGGTAGGGATGGGGTTCAAGGAAATCGAAGTCGGCTTCCCCTCGGCATCGCAGACCGATTACGACATCGTGCGCCACCTGATTGATGCGCAACTGATTCCGGCCGACGTGACGCCCATGGTCATCACACAGCTGCGTGAAGACTTGATCACCACCACGGTGCACAGCGTGGCCGGTGCCCGGCGCGTGATCGTCCATCTCTACAACGCCATCGCCCCGGCTTTTCGCGAGATCGTTTTCGGCATGGACGTGCCGCAGATCATTGCGATGGTGGAACACCACATCCACCTGCTCAAGCGCCTGACCCAGGCACACCCGGAGACCGAATGGGTGCTGCAGTACTCGCCGGAGACCTTTTGCATGGCAGAACTGGAGGTGTCGCTGCAGGTGTGCAACGCCGCCATTGCCGCCTGGGATGCGGGGCCGCAGCGGCCCATGATCATCAATCTGCCAACCACCGTGGAGGTGTCCACGCCCAATGTCTTCGCCGACCAGATCGAATGGATGGACAGACACCTGGCCCGGCGTGAACACATCGTCCTGTCCGTTCACCCGCACAACGACCGGGGCACTGGCGTGGCCTGCGCCGAGCAGGCGCTGCTGGCCGGTGCCCAGCGGGTGGAGGGCTGCCTGTTTGGCAACGGCGAACGCAGTGGCAATCTGGATGTGGTCACGCTGGCCTTGAACCTCTACACCCAGGGCATTGCGCCGGGACTGGACTTTTCGGATATTTCCGGCATTGCACGCATTGCCGAGGAATGCACGGCGCTGCCCATCCACCCGCGCCATCCGTATGTGGGGGATCTGGTGTTCACCGCGTTCTCGGGCTCCCACCAGGATGCCATTGCCAAAGGCTTTGCCGCGCAAAAACCGGATGCCTTGTGGCGGGTGCCTTACCTGCCCATCGACCCCAATGACCTGGGGCGCACCTATGACAGCATTGTCCGGGTCAACAGCCAGTCGGGCAAGGGCGGGATCGCCTACCTGCTGCAACGGGACCACGGCATGGTGCTGCCACGGCGTATGCAGATTGAATTCAGCGCCATTGTGCAGGCCATGGCGGACGGCAGCGAAGCCGAACTCTCCAGCCAGCAGATATGGGACTTGTTTCAGGCCACCTATATGCGGCCGCACCAGAAGGGAGCATCCATGCACTACCTGGGCCACCGGCTGTTTGACGACGCCCAGGGGCAAGGGATTGAACTGCAGTGGCTGGATGCACAAGGCCAGCCGCAGACCCGCATTGGCACTGGCAACGGCCCCATTGCGGCGACTGTGGCCGCCTTGAACCTGCCTGTCCGTATCGACAGCTACGAGGAGCGCAGCGTGGGGGGCGGTGCCGAAGTATCGGCAGTCGCAATTGTGGAAGCGTCCTTCCCCGGTGTCCCGGGCTCCAGATTTGGTGCGGGCAAGGATGCCAATATCGTGAAAGCCTCTGTGCTGGCAGTGCTCAACGCCGCCATGCGATGTGGCCACGGCGCAGGCTGATGCGGTGCATGCTGCCCTTTCACTGGCCAGTGCAGGGCAGTATTTACGGCTGTTTCTGGCAGCAGAAAGCAGGTAGACAGGCAGTTAGGCATGCGTGCGCACCACCGGCATGGAACCCGCGGGTGGTGTGTGCTCCAGCCTGGAGCCGGACTGTTTTCTGACCCTGGCCGGCGTGCCGGTAGGGCAGGCCTGGATTGCCATGACCCTGCGCTCCAGCCCGCGGGTGCCTGCGGCGGCGCAGTTCCTGTCTGGGGCTTTTGAGGTGGAGCAAGCCTCTTCAACCCAAAGTGGCGGGCCGGTGTGGCAAGGGCAGTGTGGCGCGTGCGAATCCACCGCCAGAAACTATCCTGTCAGCAGCGCGGGTGGAGGCCTGTGGCTGACAACAGGCTACCTTGAACGTCGGCTCCCGACTGCGGATTCAGTAGATCGATGCAACCATTGCAGTCATCCAAAGGCCGATAAATCCTGCTCGGCAATGCACACTCCCAAGTACAAAAAACGCCCTCAATCGTGGGGCGTTTTTCTGTGCTGTGTGGCTGCTAGATCAGTAGCTGGAACCACCGCCATAGCCATCATTGCCATAGCCAACATTCGGGCGAGAGCTGGCGCGGAATTCGCGTTTTTCACCGAATCCACGTCCTTCCTCGCGAGGTTTTGCAAGGTTGACGACGATCGAACGACCATCGACGGACATTCCATTCAGCGCAGTAATAGCGGCTTGGGACGCATCGGCAGATGCCATTTCCACAAACGCAAAGCCTTTAGAGCGCCCGCTGTCACGATCCATCATGACTTTGGCGGAGGTAACGCTTCCGAATTCAGCAAAGTTGCTTTTCAGGCTGGAATCGGTCACGGAGTAAGGCAGGTTGCCCACGTAAATTTTGGTGCTCATGGAAGGAGCCTTTTCTATTTGTGATGTGCCAATGATGGACGCATCGTTTGAATATGGCTGTGGGAGTGGGAGTCCGTAGCAACCGGATAAAGTTGAGTGCTTGTCTACAGCTCAGCTCATTGAGGGCTGCATGGACGTATGCAGCCAGCCTTGCGTCACAGCATAAATTTTTGCTGCTTCGGTTGAGGCAAATGTTTTGTCAAAGCGAAAAATACGGCAGTAGCTGCTGTTTTGCTTTGTGCGCTGAAGTGCGAAAGAAGCTTGGAAGCGACCGCAATGGGTCTTAAGCGATGTGGGCGTAACAAAGTACTTGCCCATGGCAATAGGAGAAAGTGGAATTTAGTTCAATCTGAGAGCAGACCAAGAGGCCTGCATGAGCTTTTGATAACTCGATTGGCTGAAGCTCTACAGCCAACGGCGCGAGAAACCTCGCGAAAATTTTTTCAGAGGAATTTTGACCTCTGAAGTACGTCGCGAGAAAGCTGGTTGAAGCTGCTTCGCAACGGTGTTTATCATAAGTCTTTTTTATAAAAAAGACAACTTTTATTATTTTTTTGGATTTTTCTTTCTTTTTGGGATGGTCTGCGTTTCGATGGACGAATGCTCTATCCGCGATAGCGCTTGTCTTATCGATTGTCTGCTCTTGGCCGGCTGCAGACAGGTCTGTTCACCACCGTTGCGGCGCCCCGCAGGAGGTGGTGCTGCTCCACACGCCGTGATGGCATGCCAGCGCAAGAGGGGCTGCCAACAGCCAAGCGCGTCAAGATGCTGGTGCCGCTTCAGCGCCATGGTTGGCGGGCTCCAGGGCGCGCAGTTGCGCCACCGATAACTCCCCCCCCCCGCCAGGGCGACCGTGTGGGCCAGCCGTGCAATCGGCCTGCAATGAGGGGGGTGAGGGCCGCGCCGGGTCGGTAGCGCCACTGCAAAACACGCAAAAGCCGTCACTCGAGCCTGGCATATGCCCAGTGACCGAGTGACAGCTTGGAGGTGTGAAGCCAACCTGAAAGGACATTTCAGTTCAATGGCTGTTTTTTGGAGGGGAGGGAGCCGCGGTCGCTGGCTGTGCGGGGGGGGCACCGCATTCCGCCGGTACCCGCTTACTTCGCTGAAAGAAAAATCATCCAGGCAGCAAGAAAACTGCCAAAACGGCCAAAACGGCCAAAACGGCCCTAGTCGATCAGCTTGCCATTGCTATCCCAGAACGGGTGTGGGCCATCAAAGGCGCCGCTATATGCGGTGTGACTGACCATCCGCCCCGACGCTGGCAGCGCATGCAGCATGAACCCGGGGGGCTCCATGGTCCAGGCAGAAAGCGCATCCTCCGACAAGTCCAGACACACCTGGTGTGCAGGCGCCGGCGAAGTCATGGCGACCGTGCCCCCGAATGCCACCTGAATGCTGCGGTGCAGGTGGCCACAAATGACACGTTCCACATTGGGGTGACGGCTGATGATGGCCTCCAGCTCTGCAGCGCCTTGTACCAAGCCAATGCGGTCCATATGCCCAATCAGTGTCTGAAATGGCGGATGGTGCATGGCAATCACCACCGGGCGACCTTGGGAGGATGCCAGTTCATTTTCCAGCCATGCAAGGCGCTGGGCGCACAGGCTGCCCTCGCTTTTTCCTGGCGTGACCGTATCCAGTGCCAGCAGCCGCAAATCGCCGATGTCCACCGCGTATTGCAGAAACTCCCCATCCGATGGCAGATAGGCAAATTCTGGAAATGCATCCCGCAGGCCGTGGCGCTCGTCGTGGTTGCCGGCCAGCAGGTAGATAGGCAAGGACCCCAGCGGGCTGAGCAGTTCACGCAGGTGCGCGTACTCCGCAGCTCTGCCAAAGTCCGTGAGATCACCGGTGATCACCATGGCGTGGGGCTTCTGGGGCAGTCGCAAGATCGCCTGGATCGTGTGGCGCAGATAGTCTGCTGTGTCAATGCGTCGATAGGTGAGCCGGCCTGGTTCCCGAATATGCAGGTCGGTGATTTGCAGCAGAAAAGTCGTCATATCCAACATCCCTATCAAACGCGGCTGGCCATCCAGTGGTGGTGGGCGATCTGGATGCCGACCAGGTCACCGGCGTTGGCGGCATGGTCACGGCCCACATCGGCAATCAAGGGGTTTGGCCCGCCAACGTTCAGCGTCAACTGGACGCGATCGCCCAGGAACACACGGCGAGACACCGCGCAGGTGACGGCGCCAGCGGTGCCTGCAGCGCAGACTTCGATGTCCTCCGGGCGCAGCAGCACCTGCGCAGCCCCTGCACAGGAATCCGGGCAGTGGAGCACCACATCGCCCAGCATGATCTGGTTGTGGGCGAGCAGTTCGCCGCTACGCTCCAGCTGGTTCACACGTCCCAGGAACGTCGCCACAAAGGGATGGGAGGGGTTGCGGTAGAGGCTTTCCCCATCACCGATCTGCAGAATCTGTCCTGCTTTCATGACCGCCATCCGGTCTGCGATGGCCATGGCTTCTTGCTGATCGTGGGTGACGTGCACGGCCGTGATGCGCAACTGCCGCAGAAGCTAGGCCAGTTCATCACGCAGTGTTTCCTTCAGCTTGGCATCCAAAGCCGTCAAAGGCTCGTCCAGCAGCAGTACGCGGGGCTTGGAGGCCACAGCCCGGGCCAGGGCTACTCGCTGGCGCTGACCGCCGGACAATTCTGCCGGGCGCTTGTGTTCCAGGCCGTTCAGGCGCACCAGATCCACCAGCTCGCCCACGGTGCGACGTTGCTCTTCCGCGGAGGCACCGCGAATGCGCAAGCCATAGCCGATGTTGGCCTGGACGCTCATCTGCGGGAACAGGGCGTAGTGCTGAAACACCATGCCGACCTCACGCTGCTCGATCGGCATGTGCGTGACGTCCTGGCTGCCAAAGCCGATGTAGCTGCCGGCATCCGCGCTCTCCAGGCCGGCAATGATGCGCAGCAAGGTCGTTTTGCCACACCCCGAAGGCCCGAGCAGCGCAAGCACTTCTCCAGGCTCTACATGCAGGTCGGTGGGTTGCAGTCCACGCGTTCCGTCGGCGTACGTTTTGGCGCATTGGCGAATGTCAATACTGGTGCTTTTATTTTCCATAGTGCTTTTCAATAACGTGACCAATCGCTTGCAGAGCCCACATCACAGGCAGGATGACGATCAGAAAAATGATGGTGTAGGCCGAGCCAATCTCCAGGCGCATGGAGGCATAGCTGTCTGCCAACCCCACGGGCAAGGTGCGGGTCAAAGGGGTGTGCAACATCCAGGTCAGGTTGAATTCGCCGACCGACAAGGTGAAAACCATGAGGCACGCGGCAACGATGGCTGGAAGCACGGCTGGAATGAGAATGCCGACAAAGCGCTGGCAGAAGGGCGCCCCCAGCGAACGTGCCGCTTCCTCCAGAGAAACAAGCTCCTGCCTGCGAAAGGCAGAGCCCACCATGCGCACCATGAAGGGCAGAGTGAAGATCACATGGCCCACCAGAATGAACGCAAAGCTCTGGCGAAAGTGGGTGACGCTGCCGTAGGCCAGCAGCAGTGCCAATGCGCTTGCCAAACCAGGAATGGCCACCGGCAGCGTCAACAGCTCTTCAAAATGGCGGGCCCAGGCAGAGCGGCTGCGCGCCAGGGCATAGGCACACGGAACGCCCAGAACCAATGCGAGCACCACGCAGGCGCACGCAATGAACAAGGACATGAGCACCGTATTGCCATAGCCTGTCCAGACTTCAAGCAACCAGCGCGTCGTGAAGCCGCTGGAGATGCCCTGGCTGTAATTGACCACCACGCCCGCCAGAATGGACAGCAGCATGGGTGCCAGCATGAAGGCGGTGACGACCAGTGTCACGGCCCACATGAGCAGTGGCATTTTTTGAGAGGTGCGGTGCATGGTCAGACCCCCGATGCATTCGGCCCGGCAAAGCGTCGGGCCAGCCAGAGCACCAGCCAGGTAATCAGCCCCAGGCTGATGGACAAGCTGGCTGCCAGTGCGAAATTGGCGTAGTTGGTGAATTCGTTGTAGATGCTGATGGGCAGCACCTCAAACTTGCTGGACAAGGTGAATGCCGTGCCAAACGCCCCAATGGCCGTGGCAAATACGATGGCACTGCAGGCCATGGTGGTGGGCATCAGCTGCGGCCACCACACATCGCGTGCAACGGCCCAGCCGCGGGCACCCAAAGAGCGGGCGGCTTCCTCCAGGTGGGCATCCATGGCTTCTGCTGCGGCCGTGTACGAAGCGATGGCGCGTGGCAGCGAGAAATACAGATAGCCCAGAAACAATCCCCAGAAGCCATAGGCAAAGGTGATGCGTTCCATGCCCAGGGCGGCGGAGAGATCGGCCACCACACCTTGCCGGCCACCCACCAAAATGATGAAGAAGCCGATGATGACCCCGGGGAACGACAGGGGCAGCGTCAGCAATGACAGCAGCAGGCCCCGTCCTGTAAAACGGCTGCGGGCCATGGCAATGCCCATGATGGCCCCGATGAGCAAGGTGGCCAGAGTGACCAGCAGGGACAGCCCGACGGTCTGCAACAGGCTTTGCAGATACAGCACGTCGGTGAACGTGGCGAAATAGGTCTTCCAGCCCTCCCTGGCAGGCAGGGCAATCAACATCACGGCGGGAAGCAGCCAGAATGCGGCAAAGAACGCCACAGCAGGGGCACTGCAGGCAATCAAAAGGAAACGGGGAGAGACAGAGCCCGAAATACTGTGGCGCGTCATGAATCAGCCTCGTGTTCCTTAGCGAACTTCACGCAGGTAGCGTGTGGAGAAGCTCTTTTGCACCTCGGCCATCTTGCGGTAGTCGACGGACTTGGCGCGTGCATATTCCGATGCAGGCAGGAAGTGGCTGGCCACTTCCTTGGGCATCTTCACATCGCGAACCGGGCGAAGGTAGGCATTGGCCCACAGCGACTGCCCTTTGTCCGAGAGCACATAGTCCAGAACCTTTTTCCCGTTTTCAGCGTTGGGGGAGTTTTTGACCAGGCTCATGACATAGGGCATGACCACAGTGCCCTCTTGGGGAATGACAAATTCCACATTGGCGTGGTCTTTGTATTTGGCCCGGTAGGCGTTGAAGTCATAGTCCAGCAAGATGCCAAACTCTCCCGACAGCAGACGCGCGTACGACGTCTGCTTGGGAACAATCGGCTCGTTCTTCTGGAGTTGCTTGAAATAGTTCAACGCCGGGGTGAAGTTGTCCATGCTTCCGCCCAGGGCCTCATTCACGGCGACTGCGCCCACATAGCCCACGAAAGCAGACGAAGGGTCCAGGTAGGCAATCAGCCCCTTGTATTCAGGCTTGAGCAAGTCCGCCCAGGACTTGGGCACAGGCTTGTTGCCCAGGGCTGCCTTGTTGACCATGAAGCCCAGGGCGCCGGAGTGGATGGTGAACCATTCCCCCTTGGGGTCTTTCAAGCCATCCGGAATCTCGTTCCATGTGGCGGGCTTGTAAGCCGTCACCACACCATCCTTTTGCGCCTGGATGGCAAACGTCACGCCCACATAGGTGACGTCTGCCACCGGGCTGGATTTCTCGGCCACCAGCTGCGCCAGCGACTGGCCGGAGTTCTTGTTGTCCGGCGGCACCGTAATGCCCGTATCGGCCTTGATGGCCTTGATCTGGCTTCCCCAGTCCGCCCACTCAGGAGGGCAGTTGTAGCAAATGGCGTTTTGGGCCAGCACGGCACCGCACATCGTGGTGGCAGCAGCCATCACGGCCAGGCCACGAAAGTTCGCTTTAGGCAAAGACATCAGATTTCCTCGGTTGGTAAAAGCAAAAGCACCGCCTCACAGAGGCAAAGGTGAACAAGATTCCCCGGCACGCCAGCCGTATGGCAGCTGCACGCTGTGCGAAGGCAGAAGCGGAATGCCATCCGTCAGTGCGTTGCACAGAAGCGCCACGCACTGCTGGCCAATGGCCTCATTGGGTTGTGTGATGGATGCGAGCGAGGGGGTGAGGTCGCGGCCCAGGCCAATGCCGTCAAACCCCACGACGCACAGATCCTGGGGAATGCGCAATCCGGCCAACGTGGCTGCGCGGATGCTGCGAATGGCAATCACGTCATTGCTGCACACCAGGGCCGTCGGCCTGGTGGCCTCCATCAGGTCCTGTTGCAGCTGCTCCAGCGCCTGTTCGGCAAATGGAAGTTCCCAGACGGGCAATGGCGACAGGTTCTGTGCCTGCATGCCCTCCACATAGCCTTTGCAGCGCTGTTGGGCACGGTCAGAGGCATGCAACTGGCCCGTGACCATGCCAATGCGCTGGTGGCCGGCGGCATGCAGGCGCTGGATCAGCTGGAAAATCGCACCATGGTTGTCGACAGAGATGCAGGTGTGCTCCTGCGCCTGGTTGTACGCCAGCACATAAGGCAATTTCGTTTGCTGGGTGCGTTGCAGGACCTGGGAGGTGGCCGGGTTGGACACCACCAGGATCAGCCCTTCCACCCCGGCATTCAGCAATCGCTCTGCTGCTGCGGCCTCCCGCTCCGGGCTGTATTCCGTCGTCGTCAGAACAATGGCATACCCACGTGTTTCCGCTTCTTCCGCAATGCCTTGCAGGCACTGTGCAAACACGGGATTGGCCAAGGTGGGCAGCATGACCCCCAGCACCTTGTTGCGGCGGGTCCGCAAGGTGCGAGCGCTGCTGTTGGGCACATAGCCAAGCTCATGCGCTGCACGCAGCACGGTGCTGCAGGTCTGTGCATTGACAATGCCCGGGTTGTTGAAAACCCGCGATACCGTTGCGACCGATGTCCCTGCACGCCGCGCCACTTCTGCAATGCTCATGAATGAAATCGTTTTCTGTAAACGTTTTCATTTCACCCGTCGCACATGACATGGGGGTGATGTTTCCAAGAAGCTTTTGTGACACGGCGGCGATTGCACCTGCCAACCGTTGCTGCGCAGCGAAGCGACGACAGTGGCGGGTGACCGGTTGAATGCGGGAGCCTGGCCCTTGGCGCAAAGCCATGGACGCCGCGCTCACCGGCTGGAGCAGGGCAGTGCACCTTGCAGCAGGAGACCCCGATGACGTCGATGGCGCCGAGGACATCGATGGCGTCGACGGCAGCGTGGGGCGCACAGCGGCTTCTTGCGCCTTCTCACTGAGCGCCAGACTCCGGCCTGAAGCGTTCGCGAGTCAGGCCGCCTTCCCGGAGATGCCTGTTTTCAGGCCAATCGTGCCAACCGCGCCAGCTGGGGGGGGAGGTTGGTGCCCCCTTCAGCGGGGCCTCTCCCATGCCTTCACAGGGCTGTGCTCATGGGGCCGGGGTGCCCAGCCGAATCAATGCGTCAGAGGACAGCTCCACAATGCCTTGTGCGGCTGGAACGCTGCGCACCAATGCCAAAGCAACGGCCCGCGCATGCACGGGCCGGTAGGTGGCCGGCAGAATGGGGGCGAGCAGCTTGGCCACCGGAATCGCAATCCGTTCGCCCAGCCGTGCAGGCTGATCCAGGTGCTCTCGGGTGTCAAGCAGCAGAGAAGGGCGCGCGATCACCAAGGCCTCAAGGCCCAAGGTCTTGAGCGCATCTTCCAGCTCACCTTTGGTGCGGTTGTAGAACACGGACGATGTGGAATCCGCGCCGGCCGCACTGACCACCCCCACGCGGCGCGCACCGGCGGCAACTGCGGCCACCGCCACCGCAAGATTGGCATCCAGGTCGACGGCGCGGAATGCGGCCTGGCTGCCAGCCACCTTGATCGTGGTTCCCAGTGCCAGATACACCTCGTCCACCTGCGGCAGCGTTGGCAGCTGTTGAAAGTCGACAATATGAACGCACAGCTTGGCGTGGCTGGTACGCAGCGCCCTGCGGCTCAAGGCATGCACCGCTGTGACCTGCGGGTCGGCAAGCAGTGCTTCGATCATCAAGCCACCGACCAGGCCCGTAGCACCAGCCAGCAGTACGGTTCGTTGTGTGTTCATACCGTTTTCCTCAGTTCAGGCGCATGGACTGGCGTGCGCTGTCGGGTGTCTGCCCGGTCCAGTCATGGAACGTGCGATAGAAGGATCATTGTCACTTGTTGGCGGCAGGGCTTTCGCCTGTGGCGTTTGAACAGACCTTCGCGACGTCCGCTAGCGACCCATTGCAGTCACTCGATAGTGCCTGAATTAAACCGACCAGCGAAGCGGGTTCGGCTTGGATGAATTGCTAGGCTGAACCTGAGGTGGCCGTACCCAATCGTAGTTTTTAATCTTTGGTACCGAACTGAACGCCATTAAATGTGTGCGTGCAACAAGTGCAGAACGGCTTCATGTCTTGAGCCCTCAAACTGGAATCTACTAACTGAAGTAGACCTTCTCCATCAACGAATAGCCCGCTGAAATAGCTGCTCTCGCCTACGCGTACAAACTTTTCTTTCTGTTCTTCACATCTTGCAACGAGCCAGAATATTGGCTCCGTTGTGTCAAGGCGAGACTTAGCCTCCCCAAATACTCGATCCCAAGGATCTCCCACCTTTGATAATAAAAAGCGGAAAAGTGGAGTGTAGTCACGGCCGTGCTTTAGCCGGCCGTGCATAGATGTACGGCTGGCTTCACTGTTTTTTGAGCTCTTCGTTTGACGGTCATGTCGGAACTCTCCACCCACGCCATGTTTCACGCCATGAGTCCGAGTGTTTACTGAGCGGTAAAGTGGAGAAGTGCGCATGCTTTGTGCAGCCTACCTAGATTTAGACGACAGGCAGAATCGCTCGCCGTTCTCATAAAATAAATATATCCGAAATGATGAGAGTGATCGATCGCAAGCATGCCTTTTAGGAAAACCTAAAAATTTCGAAATAGGAGATTGACATGAGCTGTTAATGTCTATTCATCGAATGGCTGCTTCTGGCCGAGAACAGACCTCCGCGACGTCCGCTAGCGACCCCAAGCGGACCTACGCAGAAGGCAATACCTGCGCGGTCTTTCCATCCCAGAAGTCGTTAAGACCTAACCACCAACGCCGACTTTCAGGCCCGAGCATCTGTTCAAATTCGTTCAAACTGGCACGATCGTGAGCCCAGACGTTCTGCACGCCCTCCAAAATGCCGATGGTTGCGAACTCCTTGACCCAGAGAGAGCCCTCGACGTGCATGTGCTCTATGGCACCGACGACTGGAATCAGCTCTTGATCTCGGCCAGCGCGATGCAGCATCAACAAATGCCGTGCCAAATCTCCTGCAATCACATAGAGCAATGGTTCGTCGCCATACTCAGCTAGGTGAGCCAACCAATCCTCCTCGAAGGATGGGCATGCTTGAAGCAGCAATGGCATGACTTGGTTCTGTTCGATCATAGAGGGGACTCGTTGCTGGTTGCTCTGTGGCCAACATGCCTTGAAAAACCGCGACTTCCTGCAGCCCCATGTCTCGCGACGCTGCAAACCGTGCCATTGCACAAACAGCCGCACCCATTGCAAATAGGCATGCTCCGTGCCGTAGGATATAGTGCTTGTTACAAATTCGCTCGCGGATCTGATTCAACAACCGCGTGGTGCGTAACACAGGAGAGGTGACGGGTTCATAGCTAAATTCAGTACTGAATTTTCATGCAAAACACCTGCCACCGAGTCAGGCGACAAGTCTCTTGCGGCTCTTTTGCATGCCAATTTAGACCGCAAGCGCCAGACGGAATTTCGCTCTTCTATCAATCAACAATAGTTTTGCTGCTCCTTCGAAACAGCGGCTATCCATGAATGCGCCCTGACCAGTCATTCCAGCGGGCTGCCTCCGGCGGCCGCTGAATTCAAACCCTGGGCGTAAAGAACATGCCAACCCAACCACCTAAGCTCATCGCTATCAACCACGACGACTACGCAGCGGCATTCGTTGGCCAAACGGCAGACGGTCGTCAGTTCTTCCTGACGACACCGTTTGAGCCTGCAATCAGAGGGAAAGCGGGAGAAGAATTCGTTGCGCTCTACCTGTTCGACAAGAAAGGGGCGCTTGTCGAAGCCAAGATCGACAGCTTCGGCCCTCGCGATGCAATGGATGAAGCTGCGCGCCAAGCGTTTCACAAGAAGCTTTTGTCCGAGATAGAGCCGGTGAAGTACCAAAGAATCAGCGTGGCCCCGTTCTCGGTCGACAAGTTCGGCACCACCTTTGGCTTGGTTCTTCGCACACCCGAAGATGAAGAGGATGACTGGGCCGTTGAGGCGCAACCGGGCAACTACATGGCGTTCTTCGAGCCTTGGGACAGTGGTGACTATGACACCTGACCCGCACGTGGCGCCTGACCCTGCCATCGAGCGCATTCGCCTAAGGTAAGCCGCTCATGTCAGGCGTTGAATGTCTGCTTCTTGACTCCATCAGCGACGGCTCATGGCCGACAGCAGCTCTCGCCGGAAAGTCCCTGTAGACCCGAGGCTGTCTTTCAGCGGATAGCTGCAAATTACTCAATGTCAAGAGGCTTTGCTCAAATGCGCAGCTTGGCGGGAATCAGCCACCACCTCGATACCTGCAATCAGGAAAATCTCCGAATAAGTCGCTCGCACGTCGCACGAACCTGCTGTTGGTACAAGGCTTCCAGCTCCTTCGCTTCGTTGTCGCATTGTTCAAGCCACAATTTAGTACATTGGCTGCGAATTTCTTGAGGCGGAATGTGATCTGCTTCGCTAGCTATGCCAACGAACAACATAAAGTCAGGGTCATTGTCCAGTTTTGATGCTTGGAATCTCAAAAAGGCAAGCTGGCGAACACCTTCTAAGAATGGAACTGAGCCACCAGCAAGACCATGGGCTGTGCCTATAACCGCCTTTTGTGCCTCGGCCACTTGCCTTTCATCAAGCCAATTCATGCGACTCCTTTTAGCGGCCGTCTCTTACCACCTACGAGAAACCTGATCGAGCAATATTGTGCTGCAAGCATCGACTGTCAGCTTCTGGCCGTATGCCGCCTCCGGCGTTCATCCGCAAGTAATTCACTAGGCATTGAAGCGTTGGTTGCAGTCGCCGCGGATCAGGTGCAGGCTCGGCTTGCCCCAGACGCTGATGGGCAGCGTGCAGCCAGTGCAACGCGGTGCTTCATGCGGTTGGACTGGTTTGCGGCTGCATTGGCTGCGGCCTCTTCGTCGCTGCTGGTGCCTGGTGCCATAGCAGTCTCCACCGGCCGGATGGCCTTCGCCAGAACCGGTACTGCAGATAGAGGCGACTGCATGTCCGGCATGTCCTTGATCTGCGTGGCCCATGCTTCACAGGCCCGTGGTCACGTGCCCGATGGCCGGAAAGCGGTCGTACCCGCTCGCCTCATGTCTGAGGCAGTGATTCCCCGCGCACAAAAGCTACCGCGGTCGGCAGTATCGGGGCCAACCAGCCCAGGGGGCGGGCCAGGGCAGCGACGGTCGTCACGTGGCCTATGTGGTCAAAGATCCGCATCTCCACCTCGGTACCCCCAGTCCGCAACCGGTTCGCCAGGCCGACGGTGTTGCGCTGCGCATCTACCACGGTGTCGTTGCGCGCGGCCAGCAGCAAGGTGCGGGGCGCTTTGGCTTTGGCGTGGAAGATGGGCTGGGAGTTGGCCGGGGTGTGCGGCCAGCCGAAAGCAAGCTGTACCTCGGGGTCGACAATCGGCAAAAAGTCGTACGGCCCGGCCAGACCAATCCAACCGGCCAGGCGATTTGGGGTCAAGTCCAAAGGCGCCAGCCAACGCGGGTCCAGCGCGAGCATGGCCGCGTTGTAAGCCCCAGCGGAATGGCCCATCACCATCACCCGCTCGGGGTTGCCTCCCAGGCCGGCAGCATGCGACAAGGTCCATTGCAGGGCCAAAGCACAATCGCCCAGAAAACCGTCGTAGTGCACCTGGGGACTCAGTCGATAGTCGGCCACCACAGCGATGATGCCGTTGGCTGCCAGGGCTTCGCCCACGAAACGATACATGGCCCGCTCGCCGCTCGTCCAGTTGCCGCCGTATAAAAACAGCACCACCGGTGCATGGCCGGGCACGGTATCCGTGGCTGGCTGTGGCTGGTACACATCCAGCAGATGCCGCGGATCGGGCCCGTAGGACACGCCGGTGGGGCCGTGGTAGGTGTCATGGGGCACCAGATGGTCGAGCACCTGGGCACCAGAACAGCCTGACACCAAAGCCACGATGGCGGACCCGATGCCCATGAGGCCTATGCGACGGCTCATTGGTGTGGAAAGCTTGGAAAAGATAGGCATGCAGTCCATACGCCATTTAACGGCTTTTGGATTCACACGTGTACTTCAACGTGGAGCTAGTGCCGAAACCGAAACATCAACCCACCACTAAGAGCCACTCTCGGCGACACATTGCTGACCGGCACCTTCCTCCACAGCCCAGAGACTTCGGCCAGCCGTACCACAACACCACCTCATGACACTCCCCGGCCGCTCAAGCCTGCGCGCAGGATCTCTGCGGGGGGAGTGCGCTTATACCTTGGCGAGGAAGGCCGCTGCATCACCCGCTTCACACTTCCAGTCTGCGAAGACACCCACCAGATTGCATTCCACGCAGTGGCAAGCGATGTAGTACCAGCGCACGTCATGTGTGCCCTCGTACACGGAGACGCCGGACACCAGCTCGAACACCTCGTTCTCGCACACGCACTCGTGCGCCTCGGGGGCGGCCTCTTCAATGTGGTGCGCGCTGTCGCCCATCAGGTGTTCCTGCCCGCAGTCGCTGCAGGTGCGGATTGCCACGCCGGCTTCCTCATCCGTCTGCAGCGCAAAAGTCCGGCTCCCGCAATTGCATTTGGACGAGGCAAACCGGACGGCCTCGTAGCCATTCGCAACGCTGTAGCTGCGCAGTTCGGCTTGGGTGTCGCCGGACGTCGTCCCGTACCAGAACTCGCCCTTCTTCGTCAGTGCCATTGATGCTGTTCCATTCTTCAAGATGGGCTTCCCGGCAGACCTGACGCCAGGCTTGCCCCGATCCTCTGGATTTTGCCTGAAGGCACGGTGAATCGTCGCCAAGGGGCCGGGCTGGGGCAGGGTGAGCTCCCACAAGGGCAAAGGCTGCGAAAATCCTGGAATGCCGATTCCTGGAGATTGCAGCCCGAGTCCATCCAGTTCGGCGGTTGATCGCCGCCGACATTCGGTGTTGCAGCCCCTGCATTAGCTCTCAGCTGGAAGCAGTTGGCCAGGCAGCCTTCGCGAACGGCTATTCCTGGTTGAGAACAGACCTCCGCGACGTCCGCTAGCGACCCATTGCAGCAGTTCAAGCCTCGTCGACCGGTGACTGATTAGCAGCGGTTGCGGTCCTTCGGTGACGCAACTCATACTTACGCTGGTTGCCATCAAGCGGACGTTGGTTTTGACGCTCTAGGTGCGAATAGATGCGGTGGTCGGTAAGCGACTCATAGCCAGCTGAGGCTACAAAGCGAAGCCCCCCCGGGGCCAGCCTCCTGCGAAATCCCTGCGGTTGCGTTTAGCTTATGTTTTCGCTGCTTCTCCGTGCAGCCAGGACAAGAAGGCCTCCACTGCCGGGCGTTTGGCGTGGCGTTCGGGGTAGACGGCGAAATGCGCTTTGACGCGTATGGCCTTCTCCATGCCAAACGGCGCCTCAAGCTTGCCTTCTTCCAGGTGACCGCCGGCGTTCATGGTGCTTTCCAGCGCCACACCTAAGCCCTGTGTGGCCGCATCCAGCGACATCTGTGCTCGGTCGAAGCGTAGCGCGAAGCGGTCGGGTGCGCGCTGCATTGTGAAACGGCCAAACCAGTCGGACCACTGCACGATGCTCACGTTGCTCTGGATCAGCGGCACCTCCAGCAACTGTTCGACCCGCTTGAGCTTGTGCGTCTTTATGAAGGCCGGGCTTGCCAGCGGCACTAGCGACTCGACGAACAGCGGCTCCACTACCAGATCGCCCCACTGCGGGATGCCATAACGAATATCGATGTCGGACTGGCCGAGCGCGAAGTCGCTGGGTGTGTGTGCGGCGGAAAGATTGAGCGAGATGTCCGGATAGGCCTGTGCGAAGCGATGTAGTCGAGGCATAAGCCAGAGGCTGGCGATGCTTGGTGCGGAGTGCACGTAGAGACTGTTGCGGATGCCCTGCTTGAGGTCGTCGGTTGCGGCAGCTATGGCGTTGAGTGCCGCACCCACGTGTAACCGGTAATGCTCACCTGCGGGGCTCAAGCGAACTCCGTGCGCGCTGCGTTCGAAAAGGCGGACGCCCAGGTGCGATTCGAGCCGAGAAATTTGGTGGCTAATGGCTGAGGCAGTGAGGTGCAGCTCAGCCGCTGCCAGCGCAAAGCTGCGGCGGCGGGCCACCACTTCGAACGCCTGCAGGTTGGCGATGGGGGGCAACGCAGCCATCGGGTGAATCCTCATGTTGAGTGACGAATTGTCATCTTACGCTGACCTTATATCGCTTGTCATCATCATGTCCGGCTTTGAGAATTCGCTCCACGCACTATTCAAACCACTGGAGACAAGACTCATGCTTCTCAAGGACAACGTGGCCATCATTACCGGCGGTGCCGGCGTCAACGGCCTCGGATTTGCCACAGCCCGTCTCATGGCAGCGCAGGGTGCCAGGGTCGCCATCCTCGATCTGGAACGCGCCGATCCGTTTGCGGCTGCTGCACAGATTGGCCACGGCGCCATCGGCATCGTCGCTGACGTGACCGACAAGGACTCGTGCGACGCCGCAGCAGCAGCCGTGCTCAAGGCCTTCGGTCGCATCGACACGCTGGTGAACAACGCGGGCATCACGCAACCAGTGAAGACGCTGGAGATCACCGGTGCCGACTACGACCGCATCCTGGACGTGAGTCTGCGCGGTACGCTTTACATGTCTCAAGCAGTGCTGCCGACCATGCGCCAGCAGCAAAGCGGATCTATCGTCTGTATCTCGTCGGTTTCGGCCCAGCGCGGCGGCGGCATTCTGGGTGGCCCCCACTATTCGGCTGCAAAGGCGGGCGTACTGGGCTTGGCCCGCGCTATGGCCCGCGAGTTTGGCTCCGAGAACATTCGCGTCAACTGCATCACGCCCGGGCTGATCGGCACGGACATCATCAAGGGCAAACTGACCGAAGAGAAAAAGGCCGAGATCGCGGAGACCATTCCACTGGCCCGCCTGGGAAGGGCCGACGACATTGCCGGCGCCTGCGTGTTCCTGGCCAGCCCGCTGTCGACCTACTGCACCGGCATCACGCTCGATGTGAACGGCGGCATGCTGATCCACTGACCGCCCTCACGACCTCTCAAAAAACATAAACCAGGAGACAAACGATGCAACGCAAAACCTTCACCCGCACCTTGTTGGCAGCCGCCGCTTTGGCAGTGGCACTGCCCGGGCTCGCTCAGGCACAGACCATGAAGCTCACTCTGGGCCATGGCGCTGCCCCTGGCAATCCGCGCCACGAGGCCGCCGTCAAGTTTGCTGAAACCCTCAAGGCCAAGACCGCAGGCCGCATCGAGGTGCAGGTGGCGCCATCGGCCCAGCTGGGCGACGATGCGGCCATGGTCACAGCTGTGCGCACCGGCGCGCTGGACATGACAGCGAACTCGCAAGGTGCCGTGTCGGTGGCTGTGCCCGAGTATGCCGCTTATGGCATGCCGTTCATGTTCTCCACCCCCGCGCAGGCCTTCAAGCTGCTGGACGGCCCGCTGGGCCAGGAGCTGGCGCAAAAATCTGCAGACAAAGGCATGGTGGTGCTGGGCTATTGGGACAACGGCATCCGCCACATGACCAACAGCAAACGTCCCATCACCAAGGTCGAAGACATGAAGGGCTTGAAGATGCGCACCCCGCCTGACGCAGTGCTGGTGGACATCATGCAGGCGCTGGGTGCCGAGGCACAGCAGATCAAATTTGCCGAGCTGTACGTGGCGCTGCAGCAAGGCGTGGTCGATGGGCAGGAGAACCCGCTGGTCAACATCCATGCGAGCAAGCTGTACGAAGTGCAAAAGCACCTGGCCCTGACGAGCCACATGTTCCAGATGACGCCGTTCCTGATGAGCAAGCGCACCTGGGACCGCCTGTCTGACGCCGACCGCAAGGCAGTGACCGAGGCCGCCGCCGAAGCCACAACGCTGCAGCGCAAGATGTCGCAAGAGGCCGACGACAAGCTGCTGGAAGACCTCAAGAACAAGGGCGTGCAGGTGACCACGGTGGACAAGGCTGCGTTTGCCAAGGCCACGGCAGGAGTGGACGCCAAGTGGCTGACCACACCCATCGGGCCTTACCTCAAGAAAGTCATCGCCGCTGCGCGTTGACCGTTCTAGGCGCAGCTACGCCAGTTTTCATTTCACCGAAGCCGCTGCATGGGTCACGGCCCCTGCAGCCCAAGGAGTCTTCCGATGAACTTCATCGAATGGGCCGTTGTCGGCGTATGCCGTGTGCTGTTATGGATCAGCACGACCGTCATCTTTGTCATCTTAGTGGCCAACACCGTGTTGCGCTACGCCACCGGAACCAGCCTGCAATGGGCCAACGAGGTACCGGAGCTACTGTTTCCCTGGTTGGTCATGTCTGGCGTGGTACTGGCGGCTGCACATGGTGCTCACATCACCACCAGCTTTCTGATGGACGCCGTTCCTCCTGCGCTGCGCCGCTGGGCCTCCATCGGCAGCTGGCTGGTCGTGGCAGTGCTGTATGGCACGCTCGCTCGCGCCACCTACCAGATGCTGGTGATCGTCCACGACGAGAAGTCGCCCATCCTGCAGGTGCCCGGGTCGCTCACCTATGGCTGCGTGATGGGCGGGCTGGTGATGCTGGCGTTGCTGGCGCTCAAGTCAGCCTGGAACGCATGGGCCACGCCGCAGGTGCCCAGCCCCCCCGATACCGAGACCGCCGTGCCAGAGGCGCACTGGTAAGCCCCGTCCCCTGCCAAGGATTTCCCCTATGAGCGCCCTCATTCTTGTTGTCTTTCTCGGTGCCGCCGTGCTGGCCATGCCCATTGCCCATGCGCTGCTGGTCGCGGCCATGGCTGCCGCTGCAACCTCTGACCGCATCCCGCTCGATTTGCTGGTGCAGCAGATGGTGGCGCAGGTGCAGAGCTTTCCGCTCATCGCGATCCCGTTCTTCATGCTCACCGGCTCGCTCATGATGGGCGGCCGCCTGGGGGCAGCGCTGGTGGGTGTGCTCAGCACCCTAATCGGCCGCTTTCACGGCGGGCCTGCGCAGGTGGGCGTGTTGTCGTCCACGCTGTTCGGTGGTGTGTCGGGCTCTGCCGTGGCCGATGCCTCGGCCATTGGCTCGCTGCTGATTCCCTGGCACAAGCGCCTGGGCTATCCGCCCGCTTTCTCTGCTGCTACGCTAGCCGCGGCAGCCACCATCGACATCCTCATCCCGCCCTCGATCCCGATGATTCTGTTCGCGCTGACGGCCAATGCCTCCATTGCGGCACTGTTTGTCGCGGGCATCCTGCCTGGCATCCTCATGTGCGCCGGCTTCATGTTCATGTGCTGGTGGGTCGGCAAGCGCCGTAACTTTCCGCGCGACACCACCCCAATCAATTGGGGCGAGTTCCGCGTACACCTGCTGTACTCGTCGCCCGCGCTGCTGCTGCCGGTGCTGATCGTGTTGTTCCTGCGCTTTGGCATTGCCACACCCACCGAGGTGGCAGTGTTGTCCACGCTGTACGCCGCTGCGGTGTCGGTGGTGGTGTACCGCGACCTGTCGCTCAAGCGCCTGAACGATGCCGTGGTGCATGCAGGCCTGGCGACCGGCGTAGTGCTGCTGGTGATCATGGCCTCTGCCGCCATCGGCTGGCTGCTCACCTACGATCAGATGCCTACGGGCGTAGCCCACTGGATTCAGCAGAACGTGAGCCAAGGCTGGATCGTGATCCTGATCATGAACCTGCTGATGCTGTTCATCGGCATGTTCATCGACCTGCCGGCCGCCGTCTTGCTGCTGACCCCGGTGTTCCTGCCCTTGGCCGAAAGCATTGGCATGGACCCGGTACAGCTGGGAATCATGATGGTGGTGAACCTGGCTGTGGGCCTCTACACCCCGCCCGTGGGCACCACGCTGTTCATCACCAGCGCGCTGGCCAAGGTCAAGGTGGGTCAGACGGTACGTGAGCTAGGACCGTTCTACTTTGTAGCTTTCCTGGTACTGGCGCTGGTGTCTTATGTGCCGGCCTCGATCCTTCGCTGACCGCTTTTCTTCCCCCGCTTCACACAGGAGAACTTCATGACTTCCGCCGCAGACAAACTGCAGGCGCTGGCCCGGTGCGCCCATCGCATCCGCCGCTACGCCGTTCGTATGGGTGAGGTTCAGGGTCAGGGCTACATCGGCCAGGCCCTGGGCTGGGCCGATGTGCTGGCCGTGGCCTACGGCCACGCGCTGAACCTGCAACCCCAAGACCCCACCTGGGAGGGCCGCGACCGCTTTCTGCTCTCGCACGGCCACTACGCTATCGCGCACTACGCGGCGCTGATCGAGGCTGGCGTGATCCCGCAGGAAGAACTGGAAACCTACGGCAGCGACGACAGTCGCCTGCCCATGAGCGGCATGGCCACCTATACGCCGGGCATGGAAATCTCCGGCGGCTCGCTGGGCCAGGGCCTAATCATTGGTGTCGGCATGGCACTGGGCCTCAAGCAGAAGAAGAACCCCGCCTTTGTCTACAACTCCATGAGCGACGGCGAGCTTGACGAAGGATCGACCTGGGAAGCCGCCATGTCGGCTGCGCACCACCAACTGGACAACCTGATTTGCCTGGTGGACATCAACAACCAGCAGGCCGACGGCCCCAGTTCCAAGGTGCTGGGCTTCGAGCCGCTGGCCGACAAGTGGGCCGCCTTCGGCTGGCATGTGCAGCGCATCGACGGCAACGACCTAGCTGCCGTCCTGGCCGCGTTCGATATCGCACGAAACCTCAAGGAAGCCAAGCCGCGTGTGATCCTTTTCAACACGCTGATGGGCAAGGGTGTGCCATTCCTGGAGACGCGCGATAAAAACCACTTTATCCGGGTCGATCCACCAGAGTGGCAACAAGCCCTCTCCATCCTCGACCAGAATGCCCCCGAAGGAGCCGTCGCATGAACCCTGTCGCTGAAAAAAAGCCGCGTCTGACCACCTCCGCCATGATCGCCTCCATCGCGGGCGAGGGACAGCGCGTCAAAGCTGCTCCGTTCGGAAAAGCCCTAGTCGAACTGGCCGCCAAGCGGCCTGAAATCGTGGGTATGACCGCTGATCTGGCGAAGTACACCGACCTGCACTTGTTTGCGCAAGCCTACCCCGAGCGCTTCTACCAGATGGGCATGGCCGAACAACTGCTCATGGGCGCAGCCGGCGGTATGGCCAAAGAAGGCCTGATCCCGTTCGCCACCACCTATGCGGTGTTCGGCACGCGCCGGGCCTATGACTTCATCCACCAGGTGATAGCCGAAGAGAGCCTGAATGTGAAGATGTGCTGCGCATTGCCTGGACTGACCACCGGCTACGGCCCAAGCCACCAGGCCACTGAAGATGTGGCCATGATGCGCGGCATCCCCGGCCTGACCATTATCGACCCCTGCGACGCGCTCGACATCGAACAGGCCGTACCGCAGATGGCCGCGCACAACGGTCCGGTCTATATGCGCCTGCTACGCGGCAACGTGCCGCTGGTGCTGGACGAATACGACTACAGCTTCGAGATGGGCAAGGCCAAGCGCCTGGTGGACGGGGACGAGGTGCTCATCATCTCCAGCGGCTTCATGACCATGCGCGCGCTTGAGGTGGCCAAGGCGTTGCAGTCCGACAAGATCGGCGTGGCGGTGTTGCACTGTCCGACGATCAAACCACTGGATGAGGTCACCATCCTCGCTGAGGTGCTGCGTAAGCCGCGCTTGGTGGTGGTGGCTGAGAACCATTCGGTTGTGGGAGGCTTGGGCGAGGCGGTGGCCAGTAGCCTGTTGCAAAACAGCGTGACACCCACCAAGTTTCGCCTCGCAGGCCTGCCCGATGCATACTTGGATGCTGGGGCGCTGCCTACGTTGCATGACCGTTACGGCATCAGCACTGAGGCGCTGAGTCGGCGCGTCAAGGCCTGGCTGGGTTGAACGCCGTCGAGCAGTTTGAATGGCTTCCGTCGAATGACCGTTTACGATGGAAGCCGTCCTCCAGCTCTCAGTATTGAGTGTCTGCTACCAGCCTGAAGCAGTCGCCTGGAGGAATGCCTTAGAGGACTGCTCATGGCCGAAAGCAGGCAGGCCTGCTCACTACCGTCACTGAACCACTTGGTGGAGGGGCGCTCCACACCCCGTGACGGCTTGCCGGCGCAGGCGGGGCAGCCTCCAGTCGTCGCGCTGCGGCGCAGCATTGGCCCCTGTGCTGGCTTCAGGCGGCCGAACAGCCCATCCAGACAGACGGCCTGCCATGGGTGAGCCGGGTTACACGTACTCCACCCGGGCTGCCAGCGCGGGGTACTGCTGCTGCATGCGCTCCAGGCATTGCTGCAGCACGCGGGCATCGCGGGGGAGGTGTGCCTCCAGTGCCCGCCATCCCTCCAGCCGCAGCGTGTGGGGCATCTCCACCAGCCCGGTGATGGCGTCCCAGAAGGCGTCCCAGTTGCGGCCGTAGAAGCCCGGAAATGACAGCGCCGTCATCAGCCGTTGATGCAGCTCCTCTGTCTTGAAAACATCGCTGACAGTGACCACCACCTGCTGCGCGCGTGCCATGTGTGCAGAACTCCTTTGGATCCCATTCTGCCTCCTGCCCAAAAAAGACCCGGCATGTGGCCGGGGTCCGCTGCGGTGCCCATGCCGCTCAGGATGCCGGCGTCGCATCGGCACCATGGTTGGAAGGCTCCAGGGCGCGCAGCAAGTGGGACAGCTGTGCATCCAGGTCGCGCAGCACGTCGGCAGGCAATACCGACAGCATCGTGCGTTCGTTGTCTACATGCGCCTCCACCGCGCGCTCGATCAGCGCCAGCCCGTCCGCGGTGAGCTGTACCAGGGTGCTGCGCGCATCCTGGGCGTTGGGTACGCGTGCCACCCACCTCCGGGCCTCCAGGCGCTTGAGCCTGTGGGTCATCGTGCCCGAGGTCACCATGAGGGTGGAGAACAGCTCCGTGGGGCTGAGGCAGTAAGGGGCGCCAGACCGCCGCAGGGCGGCCAGCATGTCGAACTCCCACACGCTCAGGTCGAACTCCGCAAAGCCGGCTTCCAGCTGCTGCTCCAGCAGCGCCGCACAACGTTTGATGCGCCCGATGGGGCCCATAGGGCTCACATCCAGATCGGGGCGCTCGCGCCGCCACTGGGCCAGGATGGTGTCCACGGCATCGCGCGGCGGAGAAAGCGTATGGTCTTTCATTTGTCTTGACTTCAAGATAACTGGCTTGCACAATGAATTGTCTTGATTTGAAGATAACACATGCCTGCCGACATTTCTCCCCACCCCTGGCGCGACGCCTTGCTGACCGCGTGCGCCCCTGTCATCTGGGGCTCCACCTACATCGTGACGTCCGAGTTTCTGCCGCCGGACCGGCCCTTCACCGCCGCGCTGATCCGGGCGCTGCCCGCCGGGCTGTTGCTGCTGCTGATCACGCGGCAGCTGCCGCACAGGCAGCACTGGTGGCGGCTGTGGGTGTTGAGCGCGCTGAACATCGGCGTGTTCCAGGCGCTGCTGTTTGTGGCGGCCTATCGCCTGCCCGGTGGCCTGGCGGCAGTGCTGGGGGCGATTCAACCGCTGCTGGTCATGCTGCTGGCCTGGGCCGTCGATCGCCGTGCACCGGGCGTGGTGGCGGTGTGCTGCGCTGCGGCCGGTGTGTTCGGCATGGCCGTGCTGCTGCTGTCGCCGCAGACCGTGTTTGAGCCGATTGGCATGGCTGCGGCCTTGCTGGGGGCGGTGTCCATGGCCACGGGCGTCTGGTTGACCCGGCGCTGGCAGATCGGCTTGCCTGTGCTGTCCATGACCGGGTGGCAACTGGTGCTGGGAGGGCTGATGCTGGCGCCGGTGGCGTGGCTGGCAGATGCCCCGCTGCCGACGCTGACCGGGGTGCAATGGGCCGCCTATGCCTACCTCAGCGGGGCGGGCGCCCTCGTGGCCTATGTGCTGTGGTTTCGCGGTGTGGCCTGTCTGCCTTCCGTGGCCGTGGCGTCGCTGGGCCTGCTGAGCCCGCTGACCGCTGTCGTGCTGGGCTGGGCCTTGCTGTCCCAGTCCATGACCGGGGCTTCGCTGCTGGGGCTGCTGGTCGTGCTGGCCAGTGTCTTTGGCGTGCAATGGGCTTCAAGCCGCAAGCCCTAGAGCGGCGCGCACTGCCACGGCCAAGCTTTCTCCTTTGATCCGACCACCTTCGCGATCACTTCCCGGATCACTTTCCCGATCACTTTTCCGATCACTTCCTCGATCACTTCGATCATTTTTTCTCGACCCCTTTTTTCTTCCGTTACCCCTATGACCCTGTCCGTCCAAGCTGCCATCGCATCCCGCATTTCCGTCAACAGCTTCCAGCCCGACCGTCCTTTGGACGATGCCACCATCGCGTCGCTGGTTGACCTGGCCACCAAGGCTCCGTCGGCCTACAACCTGCAGAACTGGCGCTTTGTGGTGGCCCGCTCGCCAGAGGCCAAGGCCCGCCTGCAGGCTGCGGCCTATGGGCAGCAGAAGATTGCGGATGCCTCGGCCGCCTTCCTGGTCTGCGGGACGCTGGAGGCGCACACGCAACTGGCATCGGCCCTGGCTCCCAGCGTGCAGGCGGGATTCATGCCGCAGGCCATGGCCGAAGCCTGGCAGTCGCAGGCGCACCGCAGCCATACGGGCAATAGCACGCTGCAGCGGGATGAGGCCGTGCGCTCCGCATCCCTGGCGGGCATGACCTTGATGCTTGCGGCCGAAAGCATGGGTCTGGGCTCGTGCGCCATGAGCGGCTTTGACGCCGCACAGGTTGCGCAGGCGTTGGGCCTGGCAAGCACGGAATTGCCGGTGCTGATCGTGGTGGTCGGCCATCCAGAGCCCGGCAACTGGCCCCAGAAGCCCCGCAAACCGGTGGCGGATGTGCTGACCATCGTGTGACGGGGCACGTGCCGCGCGACCAGTGGAGCGTTGGCGAGGCGCTAGCGAGGCGCTGGCGGGTAATGAGGCAGGAGAGGGCAGGGCGGCCGCTGCCCTGGCGTTCTGCCCCAATATCCGGCCCCAGCGGAGGGGCCACCCCGTCAGAGCACGGTCACGCCCAGAGACGCGACGATGGCCGCCGCCTGGTCCGTGGACATGATGGCGCCTTTGAAGTGATGCTGCAGGTCCCCGACCTGGACCTTGCCAAGCTCCACATCCCGCACATCGGCCGAGGTGAAGTTGGCGTTCCGGAGGTTGGCATCCCGCAGGCTGCCGCCCGCAAACACGGCCTGGGAGAAGTCGCAGCCGCCCAGGTCGGCACCCGCGAAGTTCAGGCCTTCCAGGCGCAGCTTGCGAAACGACATGCCCCGCAAGTCCGCATTCACCAGCAGGCAGCGTTGGAGGGTCAACCCCAGAGACTGCACCTGGTAGAACTTCGCACCGGTCAGTTTGACCTCGCTGAACGTGGCGGCCGCCAGGCGGGCGCGCGTCCACGACGCGTTGTTGAAGTCGCCCCCGTCGAACCGGGCTTCGGTCAGGTTGGCCATGTCGAACTGGGCAAAGGCTGCGCGGCAGCGGCTCCAGGTGGTGCGGGAGAGGTCGGCCTTTTCAAGTTGGGCCCCGGAAAACGTGCATTCGCTGAACTGCACCCCGCTCAGGTCCAGGCCCGACAGGTCGGCATCGTCCAATTCGCAGCCCTCCAGGCGAATGCCTTTGCCGCTGCGGGTGCGCTGGAGCGCTTGCAGGTCAGCGCGGTCCAGCGGGCCGCCTTTCAGTGTCAGCAGATCGGTCATATCGTGTTTTCAGGCTGGGCCGGTGAGGTTACCGCGTCGCTGGCGGGGTGGTGCGCCATCGTGCGCCAGCGCGCGTCATCGCGGGCCATCGCAAAAAGACCCGGCACGCGGCCGGGTCCCCTGCGGTGTTTCAGAAGGCCGCCGCTTGTATGCAGCAGGCGGCAGGGATAGGTCTGTGGGGCAGTAGGGGAGTGGGGCAGGGCGCGGCCCGACCCCCACCCCCATCCCGCCCCGTGCAGCGGTGTGCTGCACCGCCATCAGCTGTTCCCGGCATCCGCCTTGGGGGCGGCTGACCAGCTGCCGCCCAGGGCGCGGAACAGGCTTACCAGGGCCGTCTGGCGCTGGGTGGTCACCTCGATCAACGCCACCTGGTTGGTGTAGTTGCTGCGCTGCGCATCCAGGTAGCGCAGGTGGCTGTCCACGCCGGCGCGGTAGCGTGCCTCAGACAGGCGCATGGTTTCGGTGCTGCTGGCGGCCAAGGCCTGGCGGGCAGATTCTTCCCGGCGCAAGGTGTCCGTGGCGGCCAGTGCATCGGCCACTTCCCGGAACGCCGTCTGGATGGTGGCTTCGTACTTGGCCACCGCCATGTCCTTGCGGACCTTGGCGACGTCCAGGTTGGCGCGGTTGCGGCCGCCATCGAAGATGGGCAAGGTCAGCTGCGGGGCAAAGGACCATGCCTGCTGCCCGCCTTCAAACAGGCGCGACAGGTCTGCGCTGGAGCTGCCGAAGAAGCCCGTCAGCGAGATGCTGGGGAAGAAAGCCGCCCGCGCAGCGCCGATGTTGGCGTTGCGCGCCTGCAGCTGGTGTTCGGCAGCCAGAATGTCCGGGCGGCGGGTCAGCAGGGCGGCCGGCATGTCCGGCACCAGCTGCTGCAGCACCAGCGGGCCGGTGGCCACCGCCACCGGCAGCGCGGCGACGGCCTGGTGGTCGCCCACCAACAGTGCCAGCGCATTGGTGGCCTGGCTGAATTCGCGCGCATTGCGCTCGAAGTCGGCGCGGGCCTGCTCGGTCAGGCCCAGGGCCTCCTGGTAGTCCACCGCGCTGGAGGCACCGTTGCGGCGGCGCTGTTCGATCAGCTCCAGCGAACGTTCCCGGGCCGCCAGCGTCAGCTGTGTCAGCTTCAGCCGGCGCTGGGCGCTGTCGCGGGTCAGGTAGGCCTGCACCACCTCGGCCACCAGGCTGAGCCGGGCGGCGCGCCCGGCTTCTTCCGTTGCCAGATAGTCCTGCAACGCCGCGTCCGACAGGCTTTTCACGCGGCCAAACAGGTCCAGCTCGAACGAGGTGATGCCCACACCCGCCTGGATGGTGTTGCCGATGCTGGCCGCGCCGCCGGCCGACAGATCGGCAGGGGTGCGCTGGCGGGTGCCGCCGGCCTGGGCGTTCAGGCCCGGCAGGCGGTCGGCCCGCTGGATGCGGTACTGGGCGCGCGCCACCTCGATGTTCAGCAGCGTCTGCCGCAGATCACGGTTGTTGTGCAGCGCCTGCTCCACCAGCTTGCGCACCGTGGGGTCGGTCACAAAGTCCTGCCAGTCCACGGCGGCGCTGGCTGCAGCGGTGGGCACGTTGCCGGCCCACTGCTGGGGAATGGGGGCTTCGGGCGTCTGCAGGGTCGGGGCCAGGGAGCAGCCTCCCAAGGCCAGTGTCAGCGCCAGTGCCAGGGCCCCGAGGGGCAGGGTTTGAAATGTCCGTTGCTTGTTCATTGCCTAGTTACTCCGCTGCCGCAGGGGCAGTTTGTCCGTCGGCTGCATCAGCCTGCTGCTTCTTGCCCTTGCGGTCGCCCAGCAGGGACAGCACCCACACGAAGAAGACCGGAACGAACACCACACCCAGCAAGGTGGCGCTCAGCATGCCGCCGATCACCCCCGTACCCAGCGAACGCTGGCTGGCAGCGCCCGCGCCGGTGGCAATCACCAGCGGCACCACGCCCAGGATGAAGGCCAGCGAGGTCATCACAATCGGGCGGAAGCGCAGGCGCGCGGCCGTGACGGCGGCTTCCACCAGGGAGAGCCCTTGCTCGCGCAGCGCCTTGGCGAATTCGACGATCAGGATGGCGTTCTTCGCCGCCAGGCCGATCACGGTGATCAGCCCCACCTTGAAGTACACATCGTTGGTCAGGCCCGCCACCGTGACGGCCAGCACCGAGCCCAGGGCACCGATGGGGACGATCAGCATGACGGAGGCGGGGATCGCCCAGCTTTCGTACAGCGCCACCAGCAGCAGGAACACCACCAGAATGGCCAGGGCAAACAGAATGGGCGCCTGGGCACCGGCAAAGCGTTCCTGGTAGGACAGGCCGGTCCATTCGTAGCCAATGCCTTCGGGCAGCTCCTTCATGATGCGTTCCAGCTCGGCCATGGCCTCACCGGTGCTGTAGCCCGGGCGGGCGTCGCCGCCGATCTTGAAAGCCTGGTAGCCGTTGTAGCGCGAGATCTGGACCGGGCCGTTCTCCCACTGCGCGGTCACAAACGCGCTCAGCGGCACCTGGTCGCCGGCCCGGTTGGGCACGTGCAGGGTCAGGATGCTCTCCGGGGTGGAGCGGTCGCGCACATCGGCCTGCACCACCACCCGCTGCAGGCGGCCGGCGTTGGCAAAGTCGTTCACGGTGGCGGAGCCAAAGGCCGTCGACAAGGCGGTGCTGATGGTGTCAAAGCCCACGCCCAGCGCCTGGGCCTTGGCGCGGTCCACATCCAGGCGCAGCTGGGGCGCGTCGGCCAGGCCTTCCATCATCGCGTAGGCAATGACCGGGGAGGTGTTGGCCTTGTACAGCAGCGTGCCCAGGGCCTGGGTCAGCACCTCACGGCCCACGCCGCCACGGTCCTGCAGGCGCAGCGAAAAGCCGCCCGCATTGCCCAGGCCTTCAATGGGCGGCGGGGTCACCGCCATCACCGTGCCGTCGGGGTTGCCCGCAAAGCGGGCGTTCAGCGCGCCAGCCTCGTCGGCCGCAGACTCGCCCGCGCCCTTGCGCTCGGACCAGTCCTTGAAGGTCGGAAAACCCAGCGCCGCGTTCTGCCCGGTACCCGAGAAGCTGAAGCCCAGCACCGAGAAGGACGACGACAGCGTCTTGCGTTCCGCCAGGTACTGCTCCACATCCTTGACCAGTGCTTCCGTGCGGGCGTAGCTGGCGCCGGGGGGCAGCTGCATGTCCACAATCATGTAGCCCTGGTCTTCCGAAGGCACAAACGACTCGGGCACGCGCACATACATCCAGCCCAGCACGCCCACCAGGGCGGCGTAGATCACCATGTAGCGGCCCGTGCGGCGCAGCAGCCGGTGGTTCAGCGCTTCAAAGCGGCCGGTCAGGCGTTCAAAGCTGCGGTTGAACCAGCCAAAGAAGCCCCGCTTGGTGTCGTGGTGGCCCATGGCCACCGGCTTGAGCAGGGTGGCGCACAGCGCCGGCGTGAACGTCAGGGCCAGGAAGCCCGAGAACAGAATGGACACCGCCAGCGACAGCGAAAACTGCTGGTAGATCACGCCTACGGAGCCACTCATGAACGCCAGCGGCAGGAACACGGCGGCCAGCACCAGGGTGATGCCGACGATGGCACCGCTGACCTGGGACATGGCCTTCACCGTGGCCGCGGCCGGGGACAGGCCTTCCTCGGTCATGATGCGCTCGACGTTTTCCACCACCACAATGGCGTCGTCCACCAGAATGCCGATGGCCAGCACCATGCCGAACATGGTCATCATGTTGACGGAAAAGCCCAGCAGCGACATCACGGCGAAGGTGCCCATCAGGCACACCGGCACCACAATGGTCGGGATCAAGGTGTAGCGCAGGTTCTGCAGGAACAGCAGCATCACCAGGAACACCAGCACCATGGCTTCCAGCAGGGTGTAGATGACCTTCTCGATGGCCACCTTCACAAACAGCGAAGTGTCGTAGGCGATGGAATGCTCGATGTCGGCGGGGAAGGCGGCCGACAGCTCGTTCAACCGGGCCTTGACCGCATCGGCGGTCTGCAGCGCGTTGGCGCCCGGCGCCAGCTGCACCGCGGCGGCCACGGCCTTGCGGCCGTCCTGGCGGCTTTCCACGCTGTAGTCCTGGCGGCCGATTTCCAGGCGCGCCACATCGCCCAGGCGCACGGCGGAGCCGTCGGTGTTGGCGCGCAGCACAATGCGGCCAAACTCCTCGGGCGACTCCAGCATGCCCTTGACCGCCAAGGTGGCCGTCAGCTCCTGCTCGGCCGTGCCGGGGCGGCTGCCAAAGCTGCCCGCCGGCACCTGCACGTTCTGCGCCGCGATGGCGCTGTTGACGTCGGCAATCGACAGGCCGTAGCCCAGCAGCTTCTGCGGATCCACCCACACGCGCATGGCGGCTTCGGAGCTGAAGAACTGCAGCTTGCCCACACCGGGGATGCGGCGGATCTCGTTGTTGATGCGGCGCGCTGCGTAGTCAGCCAGCTCGACCACGTCCTTGCTGCTGTCCTCGGCCTTATAGCGCAGCGAATAGATCAGCAGAAAGCCGGCATTGGCCTGCTCCACCTGCAGACCCTGCTGGGTCACGGCGGACGGCAGGCGTGCTTCGGCCTTTTTCAGGCGGTTCTGCACGTCCACCTGGGCCAGGTCGGCGTCCATCCCCGGCTTGAAGGTGACCGTGATCTCGGCCGAGGCGTTGGAGCTGGACGACTCGAAGTACAGCATGCCCTTGGCGCCGTTGATTTCCTCTTCGAGGATGCTGGTCACCGATTCGGACACGTCCTTGGCCGAAGCGCCAGGGTAGGTGGCCGCCACGGTGATCTGCGGCGGGGCCACCACCGGGAACTGTGACACCGGTAGCGACGGGATGGACAACACGCCAGCCAGCGTGATGAAGATTGCGACAACCCAGGCAAAGTTGGGCCGTCCAATGAAAAATTTGGACATGGATGCTCAGTGCTTGAAAGCGCCCGCAGGCGCGTGCCCCGGAAACCCGGGGACTGGGTCACGACTCAGGTGCCGGCAGATCCTTTGGCATCGGCCTGCGCAGCGGGCGCTTGCGCTGCCGCAGCCGCAGGAGCGGCAGCAGATGCGCCGGGCGCTGCCGGTGCGTCAGCTGCTGCAGGTGCTTCAGGGGCACCGGCGGCGGTGGCCGCATCGCCAGGGTTGACCGGGGCGCCGCCCACAATCACCCGCTCGCCCCCCTGCAGGCCGGCGGTGATGTGCCAGTCCGGGCCCACCATGCGCCCGGTTTCCACTGGCATCGCAGCCACCTTGCCGTCCTGGCCCAGCACCATCACCAGCGGCTTGCCGTCAGCGGCGCGCTTCACGGCACGCTGGGGCACGACCACGGCCTGGGTCGGTTCGGCGTTGGCCATCTTCACGCGCACATACATGCCGGGCAGCAGCAGGCCGTCGGGGTTGGCAAACTCGCCGCGCAGCGCAATCTGTCCGGTGGTCTTGTCGACCGAGGCATTGGCAAACAGCAGCTTGCCGTCGCGCGTCTGGTCGGTGCCTTCAATGGTGACCGACAGACGCGTGGCCGCCGTAGCGGCGCCCTGTGCCCGGGCCTTCATCACCTCGGCAGCGGCCTGGGTGAAGTCCACATAGACGGGGTTCAGCTGCTGGATCACGGCCATGGCCGTGGCCTCGTTCTGTCCCACCAGGGCGCCTTCGGTCACCAGCCCCCGGCCAATGCGCCCGGCAATGGGTGCCACCACGCTGGTGTAGTCCAGGTTCAGCTGCGCCGTGTCCACATCGGCCACCGCAGACTGGCGCGCCGCCTGGGCGCTCTTGAGCGTGGCCTGGGCGGTGTCGAACTCCTGCTGGCTCACGGCCTCCAGCTTGGCCAGCGGGCTGTAGCGCCGCACCACGGCATCGGCGTCGGCCACAGCGGCTTCCGCTTTTGCCAGTTCGGCCTTGGCGCGGGCCAGCGCCGTCCGGTAGGGGGCCGGGTCGATCTTGAACAGCAGCTGCCCGGCCTTGACGTCCGAGCCTTCCACAAAGTTCTTGCTCAGCACAATGCCCGCCACCCGGGCGCGCACTTCGGCCACACGGGTTGCTTCCACGCGCCCGGGCAGTTCCTCACCCAGAGACAAGGCGCGCGTGCCCGCGGCCTGTACCTCCACCACGGCCGGGCCGCCCGGCGGGCCTCCGGCTTCCGTATGCCCCTGGCTGCAAGCCGTCAAAAAGCCCGCCACCGCCATTGCTGCCACCGCCACCGGCAACCGCCGTTCATTCCACGCCATCTTCTTCCCTCATGCTGTTCTGTGCAGGACCCGTGAATCGGGTAGGGAAAAATTATCACTCATTTGCATCAAATGAATCAAATGTGATTCACATGATTCTTTGTAAGGTCATTGCGGGTGAGAGGGCGTAAAATTGAACCCGTGTGCGCAAAGTTGGGGGCGCAGATCCCCTGTTGCTGCGACTTTTCCCTCACCACCTTGGAACTTTGAGATGACCGTGTCCGCACCGGATGACAACCGTTTGCTCGCCGCCCTGGCGTTGGCGCTGGTGCAGAAGCCCCGCGCTTCGCTGCAGGAACTGGCCAAGGCGGTGGGCATCAGCAAGGCCACGCTCTACCGCTTCTGCCGCACGCGGGAGGAGCTGATCGACCGGCTGATGGCGCACGGCACGGCGCTGCTGCACGCCACGGCCGACCTGGTGGAGATCGAAGAGGGCTCGCCCATCCAGGTGCTGCCCAAGCTCATCGCGGCGCAGCTGGAACACCGCGAGCTGATGGCGTTCATGATCTATTACTGGCGGCCCGATGCGCTGGACAACCCGGCCCAAGCCGCGCAGTGGGACGAGTTCACCCACCGCATGGACGCCTTCTTCCTGCGCGGCCAGCGCGAAGGCGCGTTTCGCATCGACATCTCGGCCGCCGCCCTGAGCGAAGCCTTTGGCGGCCTGTTCTGCGGCCTGGTCGACGCCGAACGCAATGGCCGCGTGGCCCGCACCAGCATCGCGCCCACGCTGGAAGCCCTGTTCCTCAAGGGGGCGTCTGCGTGAAACTCCGGCTAGTTTGGGTTTTCGCCACATCGCGGTGACCCAACGGGTGAGCTTTTGGGGAAGCACAGACGGTCAAGAGTGGAGTTGCTTGCGACGTATTGCGGCCCCTCTTGTTCCCTCGTCCTGGGAGTGGTTGCAGTCCTTCAACTACGTCGAGTAGCCGACCACACAGTGGCTGACAGCAGCCATCTACGGCAGCGGGCGGCAGATTGCTACGTAGCCGCCAGTTTGGCGTTGTCCCCCGTTCAGCGACATCTTCCCTGTCGCTGAAATGCGGTGGCTCTTGACTTTATTCCCTCATGTTATCGCTTAGGGCTCAAGATCGTCGGGCGTCAAGCAGGCTGCGCAATTGAGGATTGTTTCCGTATTCAGCAGCTGCTTCTTTCAGGAGGGAGTCCATCGTGATAGCGCCGCCACCGCCCAGGGCGAGCGTGCGCAGTGCAGCATGCCAGGCGGCACGCCCTGTGCTGCCTGCACGTAGGCTTGCAATGTCTCCATCAGCACGTGACCAAATCTCTCGGTCAGTGGGGCCCTGCGGATACAGGATCACCATCAGGTCTTCGACTTCTTTTGGGTCCGCCCCCGCATTGCCAGGCTCCTGCTCCCTGGCGTCGTCGCCAGACCCATCTTCGGACTTGAGCAAACCTCCTTTACGCAGCGCAACCGGGAAGTTGTCTTGCGTCCTCGTTGTCAGCACTGGGTTCTGGTCGCCACGCTCGGTAGTGACCTGTTGTGCGACATAGTGAAAAAGGTCAAGAACGTGAATGAGGCCGTCCGAGCGGTCGTCAACGCCGCCCTGAAGGCCCTTGAGCACAAAGTGGGTGAATAGGCTGTTGCGGTAACGCCCGAGAATCATCGAGTTCTGGTGTGCTTCGCTTGCAGAGATGATGACGCGCCCGTTGCCAACAGCGAGCTTGTCAAGCCGCTGGCCGCCGAACTCCCACTTCAATAAATCCTCGCCTTCCTCGGCTTTGATGCGGGCCACCGCTCCGGAGCGGCAGGCATCTATCAGGACAAGCAGGCGCTCGGCCTTGATTCCCTGGAGCAGGTCCGAAAGCTCCTCTGCTTCGATGCCTGTCTCGCGCGGTCGCGTGCTGTCGAATTCGGGCGGGCACAGGTATGTCCCCACATCTGGGCCTGCCGTGCGTTGCGCGCCGTGGCCCGAGAAGTAGACGACGACTGTGTCATTGGGCTGAGACTGGGCGGCCAATTCCTGGAGGCCAGCGATGATTGCACTGCGGGATGCCTCACGATTTCGAAGAATCCGCACATTGGCTGTGGGGTAACCGCAGTGCTTCGGGCTAACCAGCAGCTTCTCGACGTCGTCAGCGTCGTAAACGGGAGCAAGTCCCAGGTCCGAAAGATTGTCGTAGTCGCCGATCCCGACGATGAAAGCGCGACCCGAGTGAAAAGACTTGCTCACGTTCCTAGCCTAACGCGCGGTTGTCGCGCAAAATCTGCAGTACAGAGTTGTTGCTGAAGTCCTGAAGAGCCGTGTTCAGCAACTTAGAGAGCAGTGGCCCATTTCCCGAGCGTACTTGCTTGAGGCAGCGATGCCACTGTGCGATGCCATTCCCTTCTTGAATTAGCTCCTCGTTGCGCCCGCCGCTTCTGCTCCAGACCTCTTGGTCGGTAGGGCCGCTGGGATACAGCTTTGCCAGCGTCTCCTCGAAAATTTTCCAGGCATCGTCCTCACGGACCTGTAAGGCCCTGCCAACGCGCAGAGACAATGGAAACCAGTCCCACAACGACATAACGTCCAAGCACTCTTTGCAAACTACAAGGAACTCGTCGCGCGTTTGAGCCAAACTCGCAGCGCGCGAAGCTGCTGAACGCCAGAGTCGCTCCCTGATAAGAGCACCAATCGCCGAGGCTAGCGCAGGTGCCAGCCATCGTCCATTGCTGGCGAAGGAATCGAGCAGGCTGACACAGTCGTGGTCGCTGCACGGGTGCACCTCATTGATAACACTGATGAAAAGCGCTGGGTGTTTCTGGGCAACCGTTGTCAGCACATTGGAGCTTCGAAGCATTTTTCGCGCTTCGCCACCTAGTGGTTCCTCCAGTGCTGCCATTTGTGCGGAGCCATCGAGTAGTGAGGCAATCCAGCCTTTGGCGGTGAGTGAGAGGGTGTCCCTCTGGAGTTTGTTGGGTATGAGTTCCCAAGCATCAGCTCGGTTAGGCACCTTCGAGAGGTCCGCCAAGCCCATGTTGACCAGAGGAGTCCAGATGCGCTCGGAAGTCAAACTCGCCGTGATGATGCTCTGAAGCCCCTTTACACGGTTGGGCACCTCAGCCACGGCACTGCGGCGCTTGTCGACAACACGCTGCAGGATGTCAAACCAGACGGGAGAGGTCCAATCGAAATCCCCGATCAGGCTGGGACGGCTCACCACGGCCTTAGCCGCCAGGACGGTAACCTCTTCTAGGTCTTCGCTCACTGCGAGTGCCAAAAGCTCGGTGGGCGTTGCGTTTTTGAGTGCCTGTTCGATGGCAGCCCGCCGCGCGACCTTCGTCGTCGCGACCTTGAGGACTTCGCGCAGTGCTTCGGCAGGGGAGTATGCAGCGGCTAAAGCTGCGCCGCACAGCTCCCACGCTTGATGACCTGCACTGACCTGCGCTACCTTCTGGGCAACCGCGGTGGCCAAAGTGGTCGGCGTGTTCTCCGAAAGCGCAGTCAGCAACGTCTGCTTTAGGAGGAAGCTGATAACCGGCTCGATGTCTTGCGGCAAGGCCACAATCGCGCCCCATGCGAGAGAGCTCATCGCGGCAGGCGTTGCATTGCACGCCAACGCAAGCCCACCTTGAGCCCGCTGGTTCCACCAATTCTGCTGCGCCGCTGCGCGTGACGCTTGTGCAAGAAGCTGATGGTCTTCAGGCAGCAGGCCACGCATGCTGCCCACCCTTCGCACTATCCAATCCTGCAGTGCTTGGGCCAGCGCGTCGGATTCGAAGCGCTCGAGTTGCAGGTTGCGCATTGCAAGAACGTCTGTTGGCGTCCACTGTTCCGAAGTCGATATTAGGCGGTCGAGTGCTGCTCCCCTAAGCTCGCGCGCTGTTGGCACATCGGACGACTTGGCTGCCAAAAGGCGCACCAAGGTGATTGCATTCTCAACGCTCGTCGAATCTGTCCAGAGCTGGAAGGCCCGCTCCAACAGGATAAACGCGCCAGGTGACTGCAAGTCAAAGCCGGCTTGTTGTACGAACTCCAGCAAAGGCCTGCCTTCTTGCCGATTCAGAATAGCCGCCACACGCGCTGTCGGGCTCGTCTCAGACGGCTTGAGCACTTGCGCTGGCGCAAAGCGCGATGCCTGCTCACGCGGTGTTGCCACGGCGAATGGTGAGCCAGGTTCTCCCGGAGAAAAACTGAGGCTGAACAGAATCTCCCTGCGTAGCTGCCTTGGAACCAGTTGCAGAAGGTCCATCATGATTTCATCGAAACCCTCTTGTCCGACATGCACTACCGGCCGCGCGGTCGCCGAAATCAGTGCTTCAGCGATGCTCAGAAGCATTGGTTGCGGCGTGCCCGTCACCTCCTGCGCGTCTGCGGTTGCCTCAAAGGGGGCCGGCGTTTGGTTGTCGTGAGACTCCCGCACGTTTGAAGCCAACGCTCTCAGGTCGGGAACTTGAGGTAGCTCGTTCAGTGGCACGAATGCAGCCACCGAATCGACCATGCCAGCTCTGTCTGAGGCTTGGCTGGGTCGCGTATGCACCAGCACGAAGTAGTCATCGTGAATTGCGGTGCGAAAGTAGGGAGCCCAGGTCAGCCCGGTCGGAGCATTGCCCGGTAAGTCCGTGAGCCAAGCAGCCTGTCTGAACGTCGACTGCAGGCCAGGGTCTGTGCAATACAGCAGCGCGTGCCCGCCCTTGGGGCCGTACCATGCTTTGTGAATTCGCATCAGCTCTGGATTGCCACAGCGAGCTTGGCGATAGGCAGCGTCAGATCCGGGGAGTGTTCGCCATCAGCATCAACAACCCAGCCCATCGTTTCTGCGCCCTTGTAAATAAAGTCCTGGTTGGGCGCCGCCTTGGAGAGCGCAACTCCTGTTGCTGACAACCCCAGAATGATTCGGCGTTCCTCGCTCCAGTTGTTGCTGACGTAATCGGCCAGCATCGGCAAGTTCTTGCGCAGCACTGCGGCGGGAGTGACTCCCAGCGGCGCCTCAAGCTCGTCCCAGCACGAAAGCAGTATTGCGAGTGCGGGCTTTCGTTTGCCGGTTCGTGCACGGGAGGTGTAGACCAGCATCTGCAGAAGTTCCACCAGCCGCGCCTGCGGCGAGCACTCGACGGCACCGCCAGATCGCGACGCCTGCAAGTCGCTAAGTGGCTTGGAGAAGATGTCATTGCCTAAAGGGACGTGTCTGGGACGAACCATGAGAATCCACCCATCGGCAGCCTCCACCCGTTCCTGCCAGGAAGCCGGAACACGCCGGTCCTCCAGGAGTTGACTGACTTGCTCGCCCGCGTAGTCAGGCCAGTTCAGATCGATTGCAGTGCCGTCGGCAGTTTGTACAGGAAGAAGTGTTTCGGTGTACGTGCCAGCAGAAGTATGGGCGCCGGGTACACCACTACTGAGCGACTGGACCACCTCCTCGAAGGCGCCCAGGTCTGGAGCAGCACCGCGCATCCGTAACAACCCGCTCTCTGCATTCAGCCGCCCAATGAGCTGTGCGCCAAAGTGGCTCTTGCCTACGTTGGACTTCCCGAATACGGCAATCTTCAGAGCTGCCTCAAGCATGGACGCCTCCGACGATGCGCAGCAAGTCTTGTTCCGGATTCGGCAACACCGTCTTGGGGAACGTAACATCACCTACGCGCACAAGCCAATCGAGTAATTCCAGCAGGCCCTGGCCGCAGTTATACGGCTCCTGCCCGGGGGCAGCGTGCATGCTCACACTGAACGTCTCGTAAGTGCCTAGCGCCAAGTCGGCAGCATGCTTCACGGCGCTACGCATTTGCTCGCCGACCGCAACGTCGCACTTAGTCCAGACGAGTGCCACGGGGCGACCATGCCGCTCAGCGCCCACCCTTCGCAGTAGACTGAGCAGATTCGCCCGAGCTGTCCCGAGCCGCTCTCCAGCCAACTCTTTGGAGTCGGCAATCACCAAGAGTACATCTGCGGCGCCCGATAGCCAGGCAGCACCAGCTGCGTCCTCCGCATCGCGGCGGACTGACCAACGGCTAAACCATTCCCCAGGCGCGTCTGCAAAGAGCAGGTCATGCCGGCCACCGTCGACCTGCAGATCCAGGTGCAGCAGCCCGGGATGTCTGCCAGCGCCGCTGGACGTGTGCGGCGGAAACGATGGTCCATGCGTGGCGTTCCAGCGCAGGTTCCCGGCGATGTTCTCCCAACCTTCAAGAGTCAGTGAACCGGCGAAAGAAATGCCCTTGGGGCCGATGCCGCGACCCAAGAGCAGGTACCACGCACCCAATAGAGAAGTCTTACCACTTTCTGCAACCCCGAAGACGCCTACCAGACGTGTGCGGCTTGCGCCACCTAGGAATCCGATGTCGCCTGCGCCCATGGCGTTCCCTGTCCAGGGAAGCCGAGCGCTGTCGTCAATCTCGGCTACCGCAGCTTTTTCCAGCACTTCGCGGCTGCTTTGCCAATACTTGCACTGCTGCAAGGAGCTTTCTCCTACCTTGCAGCCGAGTTCATCTGGGGCAAGGCACGCGCTGTGCGAACATTTGAGGCTCACGCCGCCTCCGCTTCCTGTTTGACCGCACCGGGAGATGCCAGCGTTTCGAGCGCTTTGATTTCACGGAGGAGCCAAATCGCCCAATCGCCCGGCGGCATCTTGAGTTCAGTGTCCATCCCGAGCTTGGGCAGCTCGGAATTTCGTGCGGCATAGGAGTTCGCCAGCGCCTGAACCAGAAGAGTCCTTGAGGCGGACGTTCGCTGCTCCATGAGCCATTGGAGTTGTGCCAGCTGCGAGGTCGCACCGTCCACTTGGAGTAGCTCTTTCAGAGTCAACTCGACGTCGCCCTGAGCTTCCGTGACCGCGAGCACTGACTCGAATAGCAGTGACTCAACGGCACGCGGGTACACCTCCGGTAGGAGGTCAGAGATGTCCAGTGCCATGTGCCATACGACAAGCGCCACGGGCAGTTTGCGGTACGGTTTCTCCGCAGTCTCGGAGTAGAGGCTTTGGCGCCACCATAGGAGGCGACTGGCTGCTTCTCGCTGATTGCTGCGTGCCTGTTCAGCTTCTACGAACTCGTTGAGCTTAGCTGCTACAGCATCCACCAGGGCTTTGAAAGCACTCCCAGCGACTCGCAGCGCATTTCCGGCGGCCTTGTCATGCACGTCCGCAAGTATCGGAGCCATGCGGTCAGCAAATTCATATGACCAGCCCCCTGTCTGATTCGTCCAGTGTGGGTTCGGACTGTTAAGAGCCACGTCACCTTTGTTTGTATGTGGGCCAGCCGCAGCGGCTACCTGCGCGAACCAGGTGCTCTCGTCAATTCTCTTCAGGCTATTCATAGGCGGTACAGCCATAGATGCCAGGTTAGTCCCCGCGCCATCCTGTTGCGGCCAAGCTTGTTCAAGCCGCACAGTGGTGAGGGCTTCTGCTCGTCCAACAAGAATCTTGAGGATGGGAGTTTCTTGTCCAACCTTCAGTTGTGGGAGGACGTTGGCGGCAACTAGGCTCACTGCGACTGCAAGCGAGGACTGCAATTCCATCGCCCGCATGACCGACTCGAGCACAACCGCTCGGTACAGTGTCAGCGGTTCACCGGAAAACGCCCCCCGGAATGTTGGCCAGTGTCCTTGGAGGACCGTAGCAATTTCTAGCAGCGCGGGGTCCGCTTCAGCATTCGGGTCCCACGCCGCTAGGAGCGGTGGCAGAGCGCTTTGAGGATTGGTTGCGTACGACAGAGCAAGTTCGACGCAGGTGCTTTCGAGCTTGTCAAGGCGAGCGTCCTCGGCACCGATATCCAGAAGTCGCAAACTCAGAAATTCTTGGAGCAGGCTTGTCCCCATCATCCCCCCTCGATGATCATAGTTTTTGCACGATGATACTGCAGCGCTGATTGGCAGCTCCGCGAAGCGCTGGCTTCGCTCGACCCGCTTCAGCGCAGCAAAGTTGAACCCCAACCCGCATAGTGGTTTGGTGCAGCAATGTCCAACCACAGGCCGCCTAGCGGCCCGTGCCCCAACTCCATTGGCTTGGTCCTGCCCAAAACTCAGGGCACAGCCCTCGGCTGTGGCCCTTCATAGGTCCACAGATATTCGCGCGGGATAGGGCCTTTGTTGCGGCCGCCTTGTCCGGTCTGTTCCCAGGCGTGGGAAAGGATGCCGACCGACCGTGACAGGCAGAACAGGCCGCGCGCCAGGGGGGCGGGGAAGCCCAGCTCGGCATAGATGACGGCGGTGGCGCCGTCGATGTTCATGGGGATGCGGCGGCCGTCCTTGCGGCGGGCCAGCTCGGCTTCGACCGCGCGGCCGATGGCGGCGAACTTGCCGTCCACCACACCGGCCTGGGCGGCTTCGTCCACCAGCTGCAGCAGGCGCGGCGCACGCGGGTCGATGGGGTGAAAGCGGTGGCCAAAGCCGGACACGAACTTGCCGTGGCGCGCGATGGCACTGTCCAGGCCCAGGCGCGTGGCAGCCTCCAGGTCTGCCCCTGCCGCCTGGTGCGCGGCAATCTCCTGGTACATCTCCACCGCCTGTTCGCCGGCGCCGCCGTGCACATCGCCCAGCACGTTCACGGCCGAGGCCATGGCGTTGTTCAGGCCCACGCCGCAGGTGGTGGCCATGCGGGCAATGGCAATGCTGGGCGCTTGGGGGCCATGGTCCACGGCCGACATCAGCGCGGCATCCAGCAGCCGGCCCTGGCTTTCGCTGGGCAGCTCACCCCGAGTCATCAGCCAGATCATCTGCGCAAAGTTCACGCGGCCGATCAGGTCTTCGATGGCGTAGCCGCTGTAGCGGATCACGCCGGGTTGCATGTCGATGATGGAGGTGCGCCACCAGTCGCTGACGCGGGGGTCTTGCGTGCTCATACCACTTTCTCCTTTACCAGGGTGTCAATGTCGGTCTGGGAATAGCCCAGTTCGGCCAGGATGTCGGCCGTGTGCTGGCCCAGTTGCGGGGGAGGGGTGTCCACGGTCGGCGCTTCGCCGTTGAGCTTGAAGCCCGTGCGCAGCACCCGGATGTCGCGGCCCACGCCCGGCACGTCCTCGAACGTGCCGATCATTCCGCGCTCGGCAATCTGGGGAATGTCCAGCGCCTGGGGCACGGTGTAGACCGGTCCGGCGGGGACCCCTGCCGCATTCAGCAAGGCCCACCAGGCGTTGGCGGGTTGGCTGGCCAGCGCGCCTTCGATCAGTTCCTTGAGCTGTGCGCGGTGCTGCAAACGGCCCTGGCGGGCGGCAAACCGTGCATCGGCAATCCACTCCGGGTGGCCCAGCACCTGGCAGACGGCTTCAAACTGTTCCTGCTTGTTGGCGGCAATGTTCAGCAGCCCGTCCCCGGTGCGGAATGTGCCGGAGGGGCTGGCGGTCACGTTGTCATTGCCCAGCGGCTGGGGTTCGCGCCCGGCGATCAGGTGGTTGGAGACGGCCCAGCCCATGGTGGCCATGGCCGCTTCCAGCATGGACACGTCGATGAACACCCCCTGGGTGCGGTGGCGGTCGGCCAGGGCACTGGCCACGGCAAAGGCCGCGGTGATGCCGCCGATGGTGTCTGCCACCGGGTAGCCCACGCGGTAGGGCGCGTTCTCTGGCGCGCCGGTGATGCTCATCATGCCGGACATGCCCTGGATGATCTGGTCGTAGGCGGGCAGGTCCCGCAAGGGCCCGTCCTGGCCGAACCCCGAGATGGCGCAGTAGATCAGCTTGGGGTTCTCTTTCAGCAGGTCTTCATAGCCCAGCTCCAGGCGCTGCATCACGCCCGGGCGGTAGTTCTCCACCAGCACGTCGGCCGTGCGCACCAGGCGCCGCAGTGCTTCTTTGCCTTGCGGGTGCTTCAGGTTCAGCGTGATGGAACGCTTGCCGGGGTTCTGGGCCAGAAAGGAGACCCCCATGTGGACCTGGTTCAACGCCGGGTCCGCGCCCAGCTGCCGGGCCAGGTCGCCGCCCTGGCAGGCTTCGACCTTGATGACATCGGCGCCCATGTGGGCGAGCTGATGGCATGCGAACGGGCCGGCCAGTACGTTGGTCAGATCCAGCACGCGGATGCCGTGCAGGGGTTTGATAGCCATGGTGGGGTTCCTTATTCCGCCTTGATGCCGGCAGCCTTGATGACGGCTGCCCAGCGTTGCATTTCTGACGCGGCCAGCTGGCCTGCCTGTGCAGGGGTGTTGGCCACCGGCGTCAGTCCTTGTTCTGCCAGCCGCCGCTTGCCGTCCGCCGAGGTGAGGGTGGCCGCAATCGCGTGGTTCAGCTGGTCGATGATGGGTGCCGGCGTGCCTGCGCGCACCGCAAAGCCCACCCAGAAATCCATCACAAAGCTGGGCAGCTTGGCCTCTTTGGCGGACGGCACATCGGGCAGCAGCGGTGAGCGCGTGTCGCTGGTGACCACCAGGGCCCGCAGCTTGCCGGACTTGATGTGCGGCAGCGCCGTGGGCAGCGATGTCACCAGCGCCTGCACCTGGCCTGCCATCAGGTCGGTCAGCACCTGGCCGGCGCCCTTGTAGGGCACGTGCACCAGCTCCACCCCGGCGGCGCTTTTGAACAGCTCCCCGCCCAGGTGGGTGTTGGTGCCGTTCCCGCCGGATCCGTAGTTCATGCTGCCGGGCTTGGCCTTGGCCAATGCCACAAACTCTTGCACGTTCTTGGCGGGCACATTGGGGTTGATGACCAGCACGTGCGGCGCCGCGGCGGCGGTGATGACATGGGCGAAATCCTTGCGCCCATCAAACGGCAGCTTGGGGAACAGGCCCGGGGCAATGGTGAAGGACATCTCCGTGGTCAGCAAGGTGTAGCCGTCCGGGGCCGAGCGCGCTGCCGCACTCCAGCCGATCTGGCCGCCGCCGCCCACGCGGTTGTCGGCGATCAGCGACTGCCCCAGGCTGTTGCCCAGCTGGGTGGTGACCAGGCGGGCCACGATGTCGGTGGTACCGCCCACGGAGTAGGGGACGATGACCGTGATGGGCTTGGTCGGGTAGGCGGGCGTCTGGGCAAGGGCCGCTGCAGACAAGGACAGTGTGGTGACGGCGGTGGCGACAGTGGCAGCCGCCGCCAGGGCACGGGTGAAGATCATGGTGTTCTCCTGGATGGCGTGGCGTTCAGTCGAGCTTGGCGTTGCTTTCGCGGACCACGGCCGTCCAGCGTTTCTGCTCCGCCGCCAGCAGCTTGGCGGCCTCTTGCGAACTGCCGCCCATGGGCGTGCTGCCTTCGGCCTGCAAGGTGCTGATGGTGTCCGGGCGGGCCAGGGCCTTGGCCACTTCGGCCTGCAGCTTGGTCAGGATGGCGGGCGGGGTGCCTGCCGGGGCGACCAGCATCTTCCAGTCGCTGGTCTGGAAGTCCTTGTATCCGCCTTCGGCCACGGTGGGTACGTCCGGCAGGGCGGGCAGGCGCGCCTGCGAGCTGACGGCCAGGGCGCGCAATTTGCCGGCCTTGAGGAACGCCAGCACCGTCTGCGGCGTGGCAAAGTAGTAATCCACCTGGCCGCCCAGCAGGTCATTGGCGGCAGGGCCTGCGCCCTTGTAGGGCACGTGCAGGGTCTTGATGCCGGCCTGGCGTGTGAAGACCTCGCCCGTCAAATGCCCCACCGTGCCGTTGCCTGCCGACGCCATGGTCAGCGTTTCTGGCTTGGCCTTGGCGGCGCTGACCAGGTCGGCCAGCGTCTTGTACTTGGAGTTGCTGTTGACCACCAGCACCACCGGCTGCCCGGCCACCGTGGCCACCGGGGCAAAGGCCTTGGCGGCGTCATACGGCATCTTGGCGTAGAGCGAGGGGTTGATAGCCAGGTTGGCGGTCTGGCCCATGCCCAGGGTGTAGCCGTCGGGCTGCGCCTTGGCCACCCCGTCCAGCCCGATGTTGCCGCCGGCACCCGGCCGGTTTTCCACAATCAGGTTCCAGCCGGTGGACAGGCGGATTTTTTCCAGCACCATGCGTGTCACGATGTCGGTCCCACCCGCTGGCGGAAACGGCACGATGACCTTGATGGGCTGGTTGGGGTAGGCAGGCTGGGCATGGGCTGCCAGCGCCAGGGTGGCGAGCGCGCACGCCCCTGCAATGCGGGAAAGAATGGCCATGGTTTTGTCTCCTTCGTTGATGTAGTTGCCGCGGCTACCGGCCCAGCCCGTACACGCGGCTTGCCGTGCCTTCAAAAAGCTGCTGTCGCTCTGCGGGCGAAAAATCCTGGCTCAGCCTTTTGAATGCGTTCCATCCGTTGACAAAGCTGTAGGAGCCCTTGTCCACGGGGAAATTGCTCTCGAACATGCAGCGCTCGGGGCCGAAAAGGTCGATGCACGCCCGCATCCAGGGCGCCCAGTGCTCTGCCAGCTGCTGGGAAGAGGGGGGCAGGGCGCCTTCGTGAAAGCCAAATCCGTTGATGCGCATGCCCAGGCCGCCCAGCTTCACGTGCACATTGGGCCGGCGTGCCAGCGCCTGCATGGCCTGGCGCCAGTGGTGGAAGACCTCCGGGCCCCGGTCCGCATAGGCCCCGATGCGGACGATGCCGCCGCAGTGGTTCACGATGATCGGCAGTTCCGGAAAGGCGTCGGCCACCTCGGCCAGTTCGGCCAGCTGGGGCCAGAACAGCCAGGCGTCGTACGACAGCTGGCGCTGTGCCAGCTGCGCCAGACCGGCGCGGTAGCTGGCATCCCGCAGCAGGTGGGGAGGCGCCGCGGTCAAGGGGTTGGCCAGGGAGGCGTCGGCATCCCAGGTGACCAGGTGGCGCACACCACGCAGGCGGCCCTGGCCGGCTATTTGGTGCGCCTCCAGCACGCCCGCCACTTCACTGCCCAGGCGCAGATCCGCATATCCCACGATAGCCTGGGCGATTTGCGGTTCGGCGGATTGCGCGGATGGAGCCGGGTCAACGGGATCAACGGGATCAGCCGGCGTGATGGCCACCACAAATTCGGTCTCGCCCACCGGCCGAAGTGCGTCGGGCCCATCGGTGCGGTAGCGCGTCAGCGCCTGCATGTAGACCGAGGCGCGGATATGGTGCCCCGACATGGCATCGGCCAGATAGTCGTCCTTCAGGTACGACCAGCCCGGGCGGTCGTAGAAGTGGTGGTGGGCATCAACAATGGGCAGCTGCGGCTCCAGGGCGGCTTCCACCCCCTGGGCCAGCCAGTCTGCGCGCACGGGAAGGTAGTTGGTGCTCATGGGCGCAGCCCTCCTGCGGCGGCCGGCAGCACCGCCGTGCCCAGCCGCCATGTGTCGGCTTGCGCCAGGCGGGGGGCGCTATGGCTCAGCGTGCTGGTGACCGCATCCGGTGACGCGGTCACACGGGTACCTGCACGGACACGGGCCATGGGCAGCGGTGTCTGTACCGGTGCCAGCGCCACCACGGCGGCCATTCGCTGCGCCAGGGTCCGCACCGTGCGGGGGATGACCGTGCCGTAGCCGGGTGCAAGCAACATTCCTGTCTCCACTTTCAACTGTCTGAAATCCAGCCAGCGCATCTGCAAGGTGCAGCGCGTTGGTTGTTTGTTCTATCTGATAGAACTTCGTTCTGTGTAGAAGAACTATAAAACCAAGAAAGCCCAATCGATTCAGGGTAAGTACCTAATCTTGGATCAAATCGAAATCATGTTCTACTAGGCAGAACAGCCCGAAAACTGCACTCAGAGCCCTTTGCATGCCCAGTGACCCCCCCATGACCGCACCGGACACCGCTGAATCCAGCAGCGGCGTGGCCGTGCTCGACCGAGCGTTTTCCATCCTGGGGGCCTTCAGCCCCACGGACGACCGCCTGACCCTGACCGAGCTGTCCAAGCGCACGGGGCTGTACAAAAGCACGGTGCTGCGCCTGCTGGTGGCGCTGGAGCATGGCGGCTTCATCCGCAAGCTGGAAGACGGTCTGTATGCCGTGGGCCCCCAACCCATGCGCCTGGCCGCGATCTACCAGCGATCGTTCCGGGTGGACTCCGTGATCGAGCCTTTGCTGGCCGAGCTGAGCGCTGCGTTGAACGAGACCGCGTCCTTCTATGTGCGCGCGGCAGAGCGGCGCCTGGTGGTCAGCCGCGTGGAGCCCGCGCGGGCGGTGCGGGTCTCCATCCGCGTGGGGGAAGACTTCGACATCCGGCACGGTGCGGCAGGCAAGGTGCTGCTGGCCTTCACCGAGAGCGAGTTGCAGCCTGACATGGTGGCGGTCCGCGAGCGCCTGTGGGCCACCTCCTATGGCGAACGCGATGCAGAGTCCTGCGCCGCATCGGTGCCGGTGTTTGGTGCCCTGGGTGAACTCAAGGGGGCGTTGACCGTGTCGGGGCCGCTGTCGCGCCTGGGCGTGCCGCAGGCCATGCATGCGGCCGTGGGTGCGCTGCTGGACATGGCCGTGCGCGCCACGATTGCCTTCGGCGGAAATCCGGCCCGCTTGCTCACTGCGGGCAAGCATCTCCAGCTGAACAGCGTCAGCGCAGCAAGGCCAGACTGAGCCTGCCGTATGGGCTGCAGACGGGGTGTTGATGGCCGAAAGCGATGGTCCGTTTTGCAGGGTGGATGGCTGCTGGCCGTCGCCACTTGAAAATATAGACTAACCAGTCTATATTTGCCGCATGCACACCGACCCACTCCTGAAACCGCGGCGCGGCAGGCCGCCAAGGCCCCGGGTCGAGGACGTTGACACGCGCGAACTGCTGCTGCGTGCAGGTCTGGAGACGCTCACCGAAAAAGGTTTCGCCACCGCCGGAATCGATGAAATCCTGGCCCGGGTGCGGGTGCCGAAAGGCTCGTTCTACCACTACTTCCCCAGCAAGGAAGCCTTTGGCCTGGCGCTGATTGAACACTACGCCAACTACTTTGCCTACAAGCTGGACAGCCACTTTGGCAATGAGGCGCTTGTGCCGCTGGCAAGGTTGGATGCCTTCGTCGCGGATGCCGTGGCCGGTATGGAGCGGTACGACTTCAAGCGGGGCTGCCTGATTGGCAACCTGGGGCAGGAAATGAACGGCCTGCCCGAGTCCTTCCGGGAGCGGCTGACCGAGGTTTTCAGCGACTGGGAGGGGCGCACCGCCGCCTGCCTGGACGCCGCCAAGGCCCAAGGCCAGCTTGCACCCGGCGCGGATACGGCCCAGCTGGCCTGTGCATTCTGGATTGGATGGGAAGGGGCGGTGCTGCGCGCCAAGCTGGAGCGAAGTGCCCAGCCGCTGCACACCTTTGCCCGTTTTTTTGCTGCAGGCCTGCCCAGGGCCTGATTTTTTGGCCTTTTTATAGACGATCAGTCTAAATGTGAAGGAGTGGCGATGTTCAGTGGAATCTTGATCGGCAAAGACGACGGCGGCTACCACGCGAAGCTACAGCGCATCGACGAGTCGCTGCTGCCGGAGGGTGACGTGCTGGTGCGCGTCTCCCATTCGACGATCAACTACAAGGATGCGCTCGCCATCACCGGCCAGGGGCCCGTGGTGCGCAAGTTCCCCATGGTGCCGGGGGTGGACCTGGTGGGTCAGGTGGAGCATTCGTCCCATACCGCTTTCAAGCAGGGAGACTGGGTCTTGCTCAACGGCTGGGGGGTGGGTGAAACCCACTGGGGCGGCCTGGCGCAGATGGCGCGCCTGAATGGGGACTGGCTGATTCCTTTGCCCGCCGGTTTCACTCCCCAGCAGGCCATGTCCCTGGGCACGGCGGGCTACACGGCCATGCTCTGTGTCATGGCCCTGGAGCGCCACGGTGTGAAACCCGGCGATGGCGAGATTGTGGTGACCGGGGCCGCCGGCGGCGTGGGCAGCGTGGCCATCGCCATCCTGTCCCAGCTGGGCTATGCCGTGGTGGCGGTGACCGGGCGCACCGATGAAACCGACTACCTGGTCGGCCTGGGGGCCAAAGAGGTGCTGCCACGCGCGCAGTTTTCGCAACCCGGCAAGCCGCTGGGCAAGGAGCGCTGGGCCGGGGCGGTGGACGTGGTGGGCAGCCACACCCTTGCCAATCTGTGCGCCACCACCCGCTACGGCGGCGTGGTGACGGCCTGCGGGCTTGCCGCCGGCATGGACTTCCCGTCCACGGTGGCGCCTTTCATTCTGCGGGGCGTGACGCTGGCGGGCATCGACAGCGTCATGCGGCCCACAGCCGACCGGCTCGAAGCGTGGTCGCGGCTTGCGATGGACCTGGATCTGAAGCAACTGGGCACCATCGGCCGCGAGGTGCCTTTGACCGAGGTGATTCCGCTGGCGACGGAACTCCTGCAAGGGCGGGTCAAGGGCCGCATCGTTGTTGATGTGAACCGCTGACCCGTTCCCCCTCAACGCCTGACTACAACCGGAGACAAGCCATGACCCCAACCCATGCTGGCGCCATCAGCCGCTTTCCTGTGCCCCTGCTGGAAGAGATGCCCGAAGACATCCGCGAGCGGCTGGTGGCGGTGCAGGAGAAATCAGGGTTCATTCCCAACGTCTTTCTCACCCTGGCCTACCGCCCCGACGAGTTCCGCGCCTTCTTTGCCTACCACGATGCGCTGATGGAACGCCCCGGCAACCTGAGCAAGGCCGAGCGCGAAATGATCGTGGTGGCCACCAGCGCGGTGAACCAGTGCCAGTATTGCGTGATCGCCCATGGGGCCATCTTGCGCATCCGCGCGAAGAACCCTTTGATTGCCGATCAGGTCGCTACCAACTATCGCAAGGCCGACATCACGGACCGCCAGAAGGCGATGCTGGATTTCGCCATGAAGGTGTCGGCCACGGCGCACCTGGTCGGTGAAGCGGATTTCGACGCTCTGAAGCAGCACGGTTTCACCGAGGACGACATCTGGGACATCGCCGGCGTGTCGGCGTTCTTCGGCATGTCCAACCGCCTGGCAAATGTCACCAGCATGCGTCCCAACAAAGAGTTCTACGCCATGGGGCGGGGCTGAGGAGGGCAGGGGCAGGTTCCGCGACTGGAGAGCGTATCTGCAGACGGGCCGCAAGGCGGGAGCGGCTGCCACAGGTTCTGGGTGGCTTGCACTTTTGGGTCTTGCAGTGCTCATGCGACCGGCCGCGGCTCAGATATTGGCTTCGACGGGAAGTTCATCACACGCTCTAGAGGGCGTGGCCTCGGACTGCAGAGGCACAGGAAACAGGAAACAGATAGCGGCCTCAGTGGCCGCTTTTTTGGGCGCCCGAGCCAGGCCATCCTCCAGGGCGGCCGTTCCTGCCCGCGCTGCGGTGGCGGTCACACCGCGTCGGAGGGAAAGCCGATGAACTCTGGTGGGACCGCTGTGGTGAGCCAGACGCCATTCTCGGCGCGCAAGAACACCTGCCCGCTGGCATGCAGTGCCCGCGCGTCCACCCACAGCACGCAGGGCTTGCCGTGGCGTCGGCCTACGGTTTCTGCCGTCTGCGCGTTGGTCGACAGGTGCACATGTTGCCGCTGCATCGGCTGCAGGCCCGTGCGGCGAATGGACTCCAGGAACCGTGATGCAGTGCCATGAAACAGGCGACTTGGTGGCTCCTGGGGCGGCAGCGCAAGCTGCACTGGAACGGAGTGGCCTTGGTTGGCGCGAATGCGTTCCCCGTCGTCGCTGAAGGCAAACCGCTGTTTGTCGCTGCCGGCCACAATCTGGCTCAGCGATGCGCGGTCGAGTGCCATGCCGTGGGCATTCGCGCGTTCCAGAAGATCGTCAACCTGCGCCCACCCCGCACTGTCCAATGCCAGCCCGATGGTCTCTGGTGCATGGCGAAGGACCAGGCTCAAAAACTTGCTCTTTTCCACCACGCTGCTCATACCCATCGCTCCAATGCCATCGCTTCAACGCAATCGCTCCCACGTTCTTCTACTCCAGCCACTCGCGGCTCTCCGGAATCATGTGTTCCGTTCGCCAGGCTTCCAGGCTGGCAAAGATGGCGGTTGCTGGCCATGGCGGTGTTTGCTGCCCTTGCCAGACCAGGTGGACCAGGGCCACCCGGCCGGTACCGTCCAGCAACGCAAACAGCGCGTCGTCGCCATTGCCGCGGCCGATGAGCTGGACGGGAACCCCGTGCAGTGCATGGCCCGGACTCGTTTCGCGCGCCAGCTGCTCGGCGAACGTGCGCAGGTAGCTGTCCCTCGCGCCAGTGGTTGATGTCCAGGGTTCCAGCCAATCCGTTTCTTGCATCTTGGGATTCTATTTCCCATGCGCCCATGCGCGGCTGCCACCGCACGCGGGCCGGGCGGACTGGGCGCGCGGGGCCCTAGGTCAGCTTCGGGCCGTCTGCAGCCTTCACCTTTCTCCCAACATTGCAGACATGGCAGACGACCGCAGTGGCTGGAGCTTCATGCTCTCCATGCCAGGGAGTGGCGGTGGGCTCTGCGGTCACATCAAAGTCAGCAGGCCGCAGGTGTCACCGCCACTGGCAGCCCATTCAGGAACGCAGCCACCTGCCGGTTGCCGCGCAGGTGCACCACCGGCACCTGGGGGCCCTTGGCCAGGCGCATGGCTTCGATGCCCGGGCGGTTGGCGTTGTCATAGTGCCAGACGTATTTCAGAAACGTCAGGAACGCGCGGTTGTGCTGCTCCTGGCAGCCGGCGGCCAGGTCGGTGCGGGGGCGCTTGCTGAAGCTGCGCGCAATCACGCGGCGCAGGCAGGTCCAACGCGGGGTGTCCAGCCAGATGACCAGATCGGCGCGGGGCAGGCGCAGATCGAAGGTGCGGCGGGCGTAGTTGCCCTCGCAGACCCAGGCATCGGGCGCCACTGCGTGGCGCACCCGTTCGCGGAAGACCTCGGCATCGGCCTCCACCCAGCCCGGCTCCCAGAACAGGGTGTCCAGGTGCACCACCGGCAGGCCCAGGCGCGCGCCCAGGGCGCGGGCCAGTGTGGATTTGCCGCTGCCTGCATTTCCCAAAATCACAATCCTCTGCATGAACGGCTTCCCATCGTCAAAAGGGTGGCGATTCTGCGGATTGGCAGCGACCTGTCAACAGCCCGGCGCAAATAAAAAAGGCTTGCGCACGCCCGCAGACCGCCTGCCTCAAGCGCCCGGGTTGAACCGCTGCGCCACCTGGGACACCCGTACCCCGTAGCCGCGTGCCGTGGCGATGTCCCCGTCGGGAATGGCGGCTGCGTCGGCATCCGACGGCGCTTGCACCAGCAGGCCCACGGAGCCTCCCAGGTTGTTCACATCGTTGCGGGTGGCCGCCAGGGTGTTGGAAGGAGGCACGCCCAGGCTGACCCAGATGCCGCCATGCTGGGAGGCCAGTGTCTGCATGCCGATCAAGGTCACCTGCTTGTCGCCGTTGAGGCTGGCGCTCACGGAAAAGCCTCCGAAGACCTTGTCCTGCCAGGCGCGGGTGAACCACGCCTTGGAACTGGCATCGGCAAACTTCTTGAACTGCCAGGGCGCGGAGCCCATGTAGGTGGGTGCGCCCAGCACAATGGCGTCGGCCTGGGCCAGCGCGTCCCAGGCTTCGTCGCTGAGGTTGCCTTCGGGGTCGATGCGCAGCAGTTGCGCCTGTGCACCCTGTGCTACGGCTTCAGCGATGCGTTGCGTGTGGCCGTAGCCGGAAAAATAGACCACTACAGTTTTTGCCATATGTCCTCCTGCGGATTGGCGGTGAAGATGGGGCTGGGGAAAGCGGCTGCGCCGGGCGCAAGCCGGGGTGCCAGGCTCAGGGGATTTGCACCAGACTGCCCTTGCGGCGGGATGCAGAGCCATCGGGCAGAAAAATGTTGGTGTAGGCCACACCGTTGCGGAAGTCGTCCACATGGACCACGTGCTGCCCCGCGCGGCGCGACCAATAGATCATGTAGACGCCGTCACCCACCGGCGTGACCGTGATGGGTACGTTGGCGGTGTTCTTGCCATCGGGAGAGGTGAACACCATCTCCCGGGCGGACTTGAAATCCAGGCGGAATTTCTGGTCGCCGAAGTCCACAAAGTAGGACTTGCCGGCGGCAATGAACTCGCTGTCCGAAGCGATGGCGACGGCATGGGGATCGGTAGCGGGCGTCTGGGCGCTGGCCCAGGGGGCCGACAGCAGCGCCGCAGCGCCCAGGATCAGGGAAGCAGCGGTTTTGGGAAAAAAGGTCATGGGACAGATTGCAGAATGGCGATTCAAAGGCCCCATCGGCGTTGCGCAACGCGGCCTTCACCCGTAGTGCTGCCCTTGAACCTGGCCCATCCAGTCGCCATGTGCCCGCCACTTGCATGGCGGGGCGCACATCCGGATTCTGGGCATACAAACCCGTCGGTGGCGGGCTGTCTTGGGGCGGTGGTCAAAGGTATTCAGCAGATACTTGGTATATTTTTCATCGTTGTCTGTGCTTGCCCAAGAACGCACCTGGAGGGCACCAGATTCCCTGGAGGAAACCTATGACCGATGACGCACTGCGGCTGCATGCAGGCCGCTATGCCTACAACGTCTACGAAGACAAATGCCCGACCCGCCAGGTACTGGAGCGTCTGGCGGACAAGTGGGCGCTGCTGATCCTGGACCGCCTGGAAACCGGCCCGCAGCGCTTCAATGGACTCAAACGCGAGATCAAGCAGATCACGCAGAAAGTGCTGACCCAGACCCTGCGCAAGCTGGAGCGCGATGGCCTGGTCACCCGCACGGTGTATGCCACCAAGCCCGTCACCGTCGAATACGCGCTGACGGCCCTGGGGGCCACCTTGACGGAAACCGTGGCCGCGCTGGCGCACTGGGCCGAGCAGAACATGGATGCGGTGGCCGCGGCACAGGCCGCCTATGACGCGCAAGAGGCCCGCCAGGCCGAGCTGCAAAAGCGCGTGCACCGGCTCTGAGCGGAACGGGAAAGGCGCGGCCGCAGGTGCTCTGTCGCAGGGGGGCACCGGCCGCCTGGCCGTACGCGGGCAACCCGGCGACAATGGCCGGCATGACCGACAACCATGCCGATGAACGCCCCGTCTACCAGGCTGCGTGCCACTGTGGGACGGTGCGCTTTTCCCTGCGTTTGACCGATGGCCTGCGCACGGTCCGCCGATGCAACTGCTCGTATTGCCGCATGCGCGGTGCTGTGGCGGTGTCCGCCAATCTGAGCGACCTCACCGTGACCCAAGGGCGGGATGCGCTCACGCTGTACCAGTTCAACACCGGGGAGGCCAAGCACTATTTCTGCTCCCGCTGCGGCATCTATACCTTCCACCAGCGCCGCTCTTCGCCGGACCAGTACGGCATCAATGTGGCCTGCATCGAAGGCATGAGCCCCTTTGACTTTGACAAGGTGCCGGTGAGCGAAGGCCGGGTGCATCCCAAGGACCGGCCCGGTGGTGCGTCGAACGTTGCCGGCTGGATCCTGTACCAGGCCAACCCCGAGGCAGGCGGGGACTGACGCCGTGGACAGGTGGTGGAGCGCCAGCTCCCGGCCCGATGGCCCTGGCGATGGACCGCCCCTAAGCGCACGCCTGCGCGCGCTGGGTGTGCTGCATCCAGCCGGTGAACTGCAGTAGCTTTGCATTGAACACATTGCCCGGCGCCCAGGGGTTGCGGGCATGTTCCAGAAAAAACGCGAGCTCTTCTGCCTTGCCGGGACACAGGCTGGCAAAGTGGCTGGCGTAGTCCTCCAGAGTCTCCTGCCAATAGCCGTCTGAGACGGAGCGCAGCACATGGGTGGCCCATACCAGCTTGCGGGCCGCCTCTTTCTGCAGCCGCCGCAGGGTGTGCTGGTCCTGCGCACCGGCGATGCGCGCGGCGTAGCCCTGCAGCACTCGTGCAGAGTCGCCGTTGAGGGCCTTGGCAATAGCGGGGGGAGGGCCGGAATGCCGGAAACCGCTGCGCCAGAGCGGCCCCCTGGATGCAGCGGCATGCATGCTTGAGCCAGTAGCCTCAGCTGTACAGATGGGCGGGATCCAGCACCTCTTCCCGCACGCCGATATCGAAGTCGATCAGCGCACCCGCCGGGCTGTGGCGCACCAGCATGCGCACGCCCAGATAGCTTAGGTAGGCGGCGCCGACGTACTTGACCAGGGTGGATGCCCACGCGGATTGGGCGATGAGCAAGGACAGTCCCCACGCCGCGGCCAGTACATGGACCAGGCCGCCCAGCGCCGTGCCCAGGCAGGAGGCCAACCCTTCCGGGCGGCCGCCGGCCACGGTGCGGGCAACGACATCGGCGATTCCCGGGCCCGGCGTGATGGCCAGCACCAGGGCGGCGAAAAGAAAAGCCAGCAACGACATGGCGGATGGTTCAAGGATGGTGCGAGGGGACCTCGGTAGCTGCCCCAGCTGCCCCAGCTGCCGCTGAAAGCGGGTGGGCAATGCCGCCGTCGCCATGGGCGCGAAGCACCTGGGCGATGACAACGTGGTAGCCCTTGATCCACTGCGCCTGCTGCTGCTTGGCGGCCAGGTGGGCAGGGTGCTGCATGAGCTGCTGCAAGGCTTGCAGGCTTTCCCAGTAGTAGACCGTGGAGACCAGGCCTGTCGCAGGGCTCTCCCACGCTTCCTCGCCCAGATAGCCCGGGATACCCCTGGCCACGTCGGCGATGATGGCGTCGAGCCGGTGGAACGCGTCGTCGTAGTTGCCCGGGGCGAAGGTGAAGGTGGCGCTGTACATCTCACCCTCCGTCCGGTGCATGGGTGCGGCGGCCCTGGTCGCCACCAGGCGGGTCAGGCAGGTGCAGGGCCTTCATGGCGGGGGCGCGGTGTTTTGCATGGCCTGCGCCAGGCCATGGTTGCCCACGGACTCCAGTCCCCGCATGGCGCCTTCGCGGTCCTGCACCTGGTGGTGCTGGTTGAGCTTGCGCTTGCATTCCAGTTTGCTCAGCCGGATCTCGATGCCCACGATGCGCTGCAGCTGCTGCGCCATGTAGTCCGACGGTGCGTCCCCCATCTTCCAGGGCACGGACTGGTCGGCCTCGTGCTGCCGCGTCAGGCGGCCAACCACGCCCCGCACGAACTTCTCGTCGTCGCGGACGTGGATGGTGCCGTGGGCGTGCACCACCTCATAGTTCCATGTGGGCACGCGCCGGTGGGTTTCCTGTTTGCCGGGATACCAGTTGGGGGAGATGTAGCCTTGCACCCCCCGAAACACCACCAGCACCTGCTCCCCATCGCGGACCTCCTGCCAGAGCGGGTTGGCCCGCGCCACATGGGCCAGCAGCACACCGGCGCCGCCGCCACTGGTGTCCAGCAGAAAGGGCAGGTGGTTTGCCTCCAGGCCGCTGGCGGTGTGGGTCACCAGCATGCCCAGCGCGTTGTCGCGCACGATGCGGTGAAGCTCCTCGGTTCGAGGTTCGGTGAATTGCGTGGGAAGGTACATGGCGCTTGACGGCGGGTACAGCGGGCAGCGCCCGCGAAGCCATCACTGTGCCGTTATTGCGGCTGGTGGAAAATAGCCAGTTTGGAGCAATTCAACCAGACCAGTTGACCGCCATGGCCATGCACAACGAGCGACGGACCGGACTCAGCCGGGCCCTCTACGAGGAATTTCGCGCCCGCATCGCGGACGGCACCTATGCCGCGGGAGCGGTGCTGCCATCCACCCGGGCGCTGGCGGCGGAGCGCGGGCTGTCGCGGGCGACCGTGACCCTGGTGTACGAGCAGATGGCCGCCGACGGGCTGATCGACAGCCGCGCAGGGGCAGCCAGCCGTGTGGCCGCCGGTGCGGCGGCGCCGGCCCCGCCCAGGCGGGCACGTGCCGCCGCCACAGCCGCAGCAACGGTTACCGCCACGGCGGCGGGCGGGCTTGCCGGAAGGCTGTCGCGCATCGGCCAGCACATGCAGGCCTTGCAGCTGGCAGACCCCCGGCCCACGCAGCCTGGAGAGATCGATTTTGTCTACGGGCCGCTGGCGGGCCGCGACTTCCCGACATCGACCTGGATGAAGGCCCTGCGTGCCGTGGAACGCCAGCGCATGTCCAGGCTGGAGTACGAAGAACCGCGCGGCAACCTGGAACTGCGCCGCGCGCTGCAAAAGCACCTCAGCCAGTCCCGGGGGCTGACCTGCGCGGTGGAGCAGCTCCTCATCGTCAACGGCTCGCAGCAGGCATTGGATCTGTGCGCGCGCCTGCTCATCAATCCCGGCGATCAGGTGGTCGTGGAGAACCCGGGATACCGGATGGCCCACCACGCATTCGAAGCCTATGGGGCCAGGCTGTGGTCTGCCCCCGTCGATGCGCAGGGGCTGGTCACGCAGCGGCTGGCCGCAGCGGGGGACGCGAAGCTGGCCTATGTGACGCCCACCCACCAGTTCCCGCTGGGCGCCTTCTTGCCCATGGCACGCCGCCGGCAGCTGCTGGACTGGGCGGCCCGGCACCATGCCTGGATCATCGAGGACGACTACGACAGCGAGTACCGCTACACCGTGCGCCCCGAAGCCACCCTGCAGTCGCTGGACGCGCACGGCTGTGTGATCCACGTCGGCACCTTCTCCAAGACGCTGTCGCCGCAACTGCGGCTGGGCTATATGGTGCTGCCGCCGGCGCTGGCCGAGACCTTTGCGGCCGCCAGGCGCGTGAGCGACCGGCACGGCGCAACCGGCATGCAGCGTGCCTTGGCGCGGATTCTGGAAGACGGCAGCTACGGCCGGCATGTGCGCCGCATCCGGCGTCTGCAACAGGCACGGCAGCATGCCCTGGTGCAGGCGCTGGAGCGCCACCTGGGCCCACAGGTCACGGTGCAAGGCGCGGCAAGCGGCCTGCACCTGGTGGTGTGGTTCAAGGAGGTGCCTGCAGCCCTGGAGCCGGCGCTGGTGGATGCCGCGCGCGCATGCGGTGTCCGTGTCTACCCCATCAGCCCACTGTATCTCCCGGGCACGGACGAGCGCCAGGCGAACCCCGCCGCCGGACTGGTGATGGGCTATGCCTTGCTGGAGCCGGACACCATCGCGGCAGGCATCCAACGCCTGGCCGAGGCCGTGGCGCGCACCAGGTCCCTTCAAGGCGGGTGAGCGGTCTGCGCCGGCGCAGCACTTGCCCGCACCGCCATCACCGCGCAGCTGTCGCCGCACAGCCCTTGCATGCACTGGCCGCAACAGCCGCAAGCCAGTGGGAGGGCGCCTGCGGCTGGGCAAGCCATGGCAGAACGCAGTGCGCGCGCTGAAGAGGGGATGGGGTGATGGGGGCCATGTGGGGTGACGCAGATCACAGGCCTTGGCGGCGGCCTGGCTACCATGGCCGGGCGCCCAGATGCATCGCATCCACGCCACAAACGCCCCGGTGTCGCCAACAGGCCGGCGCGCTCAGGCCCACACAGAAAGCCCTATGCAACCCATCTACCTCCGTCTTTGCCTGGCGGGCGCAGCCTTGCCGCTTTCGCAGTTTGTGCCTTGGCTGGCCGCGCACGGCCTGCATCTGCCGCTGCTGCTGCAACAGGCCAGTGCCAGCCATATCGCCGCATTTGCCTGGGCGGATGTGCTGGTCTCGGGCATTGCGGTCGCCGTGTTTGTGGTGGTGGAAGGGCGCAGGCTGGCCATGCCCCGGTGGTGGCTGCCGCTGTGCTGCCTGGCCGTCGGGCCTTCGCTGGCCTTGCCGCTGTTCCTGCTGCTGCGGGAGCGGCATCTGGGGGCAGGCAAGCTGCGCGCGGGTGTGGAGTGAAGGTTGCGCCGTGGTGATCACGGACTGTGCATGGGCGAACTGCGGTTGTTGCGATCTGGCTTCGGGCAGTCTTTCCTTTTGCCGCATCGGCATGCGTCAGTTCGGGGATTGGCGCGGTAGCAATTTGCTTGCATGAGGTCCCGGGGCATCTTTGAACGGCGTTCTGCTCCGGGTTGAACGGCATGCTTGAACTACCCATTGACAGCAGCCGACCTATTGCGATTAATCAAACGGATTGGCGTCAACAGTTGTCACTGTTCGACCTTCAACGGTCAACCACGCACCCACCGCCGGTCGTTCCCGTAGAGAGACAATGGCCTATGGATACAAACCACCTCATCTCGATAAAAGAAAGAATCCAAAAATCTGCTTTGACAGCTCCACCAAACCCTTGGAAAAAAATTGGAAGTTTCGCTGTTGGCAGCTTGCGTTCGATTGGGTTTGACAAAAAATCGGAACTATTGCTAGTGATTTCTAGCTCTGGCCGAGGGGTCATAAACTGCCAAACTGCTGAAAAAGTTGCTAGGGATTACGAAGAAAATTTTGATGATGAGATTTTTCTAGAGACTGAAGGCATCGGTCCTCTGGCGGGCGTTGTAATCCGCGTCGCGGGAATTTATGGCGGTGGCCTCCCAAGGTTTACAAGAGATGGCTGGTCCATTGAGAATGTCACCTTGGACTGGGCAATTCAAGATGTTCTTCTACTTGCTCCCAGCAGTATTCTCACTGGAGAAAAATACGGGAAGCCGTTCGGCTTTTATAAGTTGTTCAGAGACTTCGAACCAATTACAGCCGGTTTTTCCTACACAGGAAAGACGCTAGTGATTGCAGTTTCAAGTGGCATCGAAGTATGGGGACGGTAATTCGCTCAGCGCAAACTGCTGTTCACCTAAGCGACTGACCACGACTGCGTCCGAATCAGGAAAATAAGGCAACTTGCTTCTCAGTCCTTCCTGCTGCCAGAGGTCATGCTCGTCGGGTATGACGCATTCGAAGTTATAGCCCGGGTCACGTGCGATCCAGTAGTACGGAGCGCCATCTCTTGCAGGGAAGCTAATTGAATACATCCGCAGCGGGTGCAGGGGTGTTGTGGCCTTGTCCCAAGCATTCCAAAACGCAGGATGCTTTGCCCGAAACCACGGCTCGGCAAAGGCGATGGCATGCTGAGAGTCATCCCAGACTTGCTGAATGAGTAACTGGGCAGTTTGTAGAGCGGGCACATGGCTTGTCTCCTTGAGATGCTCTACATAAATCAATCGCTCCCCAAACTGAAACTCGCACTGGCTTTTCGAACCATCGATGTCCCAGTGACCGAGCAGGGGAGCATTCAGCAAGTCGATGAGCATGGGCAAATTCCTTGGTCGGGATGGACGCGACATCTCTGCATGAACTTCCGCCTCTGACGGAAAGCACGAAGGCATGCCATAAGCTGCTGGACTATCTGGAAAAAAGACACCGTGATGGTCGTATTCGAGACCGCGCAAGGGCGCAAGCTGGCGATCCGCGCGCTGTGGCGGCCGCGGTGCAGCCCGGCGAAATCTTTCAGGCGGGGGCGTTCGGAGCTGAGTCGCTCTGCACAGGGTTCTGGACCTGGTAGCGCAGCTCCGCCATGCCGCTTCCCATCTGCTGCACGGACTGGAGCTTGAGCGCGGGGTAAAGGGCCTGTCGGGGAAACAATGGCTTGCCCTTGCCGAGGGTGGCAGAGCCGATCTGCACGATGATTTCATCCAGCAGTCCTGCGTCGTAGAACTGGCCAGCCAGGTCGCCGCCGCCCACAATCCACAGGTTCCTGTCACCTGCCGCTGCGCGCATGGCGGCGTGGACGGTGCGCACGTCGCCACTGGCGAATTGAATGTTGGCTCCATCGATGGCCGGCAGGGTCCGGCTGGTGAACACCCAGGCGGGCTGGGTGTAAGGCCATGGAGAACCTGTCTCGGCCGCCACCTTGTCTGCATTGCGCAGCATCCACTCATAAGTGGCGGAGCCCATGGCCAGGGCGCCGACGCCGGAGATGAATTCCGGATAGCTGGACTCATTCAGCTCGCCCAGGGAGAACAGCCAGTCCAGGGAGTCGTCCGCGGTGGCCAGAAAGCCGTCCAGGCTGGTGGCGGTGTAGTAGGTGGTCTTCATCCTCCAAATTGTAGGTAGCGGCTGGGGTAGATGAAGCATGGCGCCCGCGCTTTGCACGGGCAGGTGAAGAGGGCGCCGATGCGATTGGGCGCACTGCACATCCAGAGTCAAGCGCCAACTCCTGGCCGAAGGCAGGCCGGGATTGGGCTCTCCAGACGCGGATGGCCGCTTGCGCCAGGCTATTAGCTGCTGCGGTTTTTGTTGACAGGCATGGATGCCGGATCTGATGGCGCTAGAATCGAAATAAGTTTCATTCAGCCATTCGACTTCCGCACATAGCCAGGCCTGCCCGCTCCTGATGGCGCATCACGGCATGGCGCTTCGCCAATTTCGGATCGGTAGCGTATCTGTGTGCACCGTGGCCTTCCTACAGATTTTTCCCGTTGGCGATTCCAGCGCACCAAGCCTTCCCCGGGCGACCATCGCATCTGGGTTGGGTAAAGGGGCGCGTTGGTGAAGTGCGATCCGTCTTCCGGCGCGCAGAGTGAACCGCAGCCCACCGCCGCACAGCCCAAAGATGCCCTCATGGCGTCGCTGTATGCGCGCTGGCGCATCCCTGTCATGCGCATGCTGCGCCGCCACTTCAACACCAGCGCCAAAGTAGAGGATGCCGCGCAGGAAGTGTTCGTGCGTGTGGCGGCGACAGGCAGGACGTTGGAGCCGGAGCAGGAGCAGCCCTATCTGCGGCAGACGGTCCGCAGCGTGGCGGCACGCGACTGGCAGCAGGGTCCAGAAGTGCACGGAATGCAGAGCGTCTCCTACGACGAGTCCCATGCGGAACTGCTCGCCGTGCGGGCCGAGGGCTATGGCGACACCGAGCGCCAGGTCGAACACCGTCAGCGCCTCACCAGACTGCACGAGGCGATTGGGGAATTGCCCGCCCGGCAGCGTGAGGCCTTTGTGCTGCACCGCATAGAAGGTCATACCATTGAGGAGACTGCCGAGCGCATGGCAATCAGCGCACGGATGGTGGTGAAGCATCTGGGCAGGGCCGTCGGCTATTGCGAGACACGCGTGCGGTATGCCAACGCCGAGCAGATGAAGCGCTTGCAAGCCCTGCACAGCGCATGGAGCTCCGAAGAAAACAACGATGAAAGCGCTGACCCACCGGCGCATGGCGGAACCACATGAGCGCAGAGCCAGGCCAATCCCTGTTGCAGAATCTCCCGCCCGAACAGGTGCTTCGCTTGAACCACCGCGCGGGCGAGTGGTACGTGCGCCGCCAGCAACCCGGCTGGTCGGGCGCGGACGAACGTGCGCTGAACGAATGGCTGGCGCAAGACCCGGCCCACCGTGAAGCCATGTACGGCATCGGCCGCACCTGGCGCGAAGCAGAGCAGCTCAAGGCCCTGTTACCGGCTGCTTACGGGCACACCGGACCGCAGGCAGCCCCACCCGGGGCTCCCCGCGCGCGTCCGTCGGCAACGCATCCAGGCAAGGCCTCCCATGCCCCGGGCTGGTCGCGCAGGTCTGCCCTGGCATCTGCCTTCGCGGCGGCGCTGTTTTCGGTGCTGGCGGCCGGGTATGGCTGGCACCGCTGGGACAACACCCCCAACTATGAGGCGGACATTGCGACCGCCCCCGGTGAACTGCGCAGCATTGACCTGCCTGATGGCTCCCATGTGGCGCTGAACGCCAACAGCCGTCTCCAGGTGCGCTATTACCCCCGCCGCAGGGAGACCGTGCTCGACAAGGGCGAGGCGTTCTTCAAGGTGGCTGCCAATCCCAGCAAACCCTTCACCGTGGAAAGCGGCGCCAGCCAGGTGCGGGTGGTGGGTACGGCCTTCAACGTGCGTGCCGCGCCACCCGAGTTTGTCGTGCAGGTGCAGGAAGGGCGGGTCGAGGTCCGTTCCAGTGCGCACCCCGAAGCGCCCGTGCTCGCCCTGGGGCCTGGCACAGGCATTGCCATCGATCCCGTGTCAGGGCAGCGCCGCACCCTGTCTGTGGTTCCCGATGCCGTCGCGGAATGGCGAACCGGCCAGATCTACTTCAAGCGCGCGCCACTGCAGCAGGTGGCGCAGGAGCTGTCCCGACAGCTCGACCAGCTCGTGGTGGTGGATGGCGCAGCACTTCAAAGCCTGCCGGTGTCCGGTCTGCTTGCGCTGCAGGACCCGGAGCGCTTTCTGCTGGCGCTACCCAGCGTGGTCAACGTGCGCGTGCAAAGGGATGCCGAAGGGGGCTGGCGGATCAGTCCACGCTGAGATGCAAATTGTTACATTTACCTGGGTTCCTTGAATTCCCCTTTTCCTGCTTCTTCATGGATAGGGGCGCGAAATTTCCGCACCCCGGGCTGCCAGCCACGGAAAAGAGCGACCACTGCTTTCTGATTCCTAGCCAACGGCTGTAAGCAAGCGGCACTCCCGCGCACGTTGGCTGTTTTCCCCGCTTCGCCTCTGGTCTCTGATCAGGCGAGCGCGCATTCCAGTCCTCCTGCCACGGGCCTGCCGCTGTCATACGCGCATGCAAGCGCATGGAATTCAGGAGCAACAGGTGATGCACCCAGGTCAGTTGAGGGAACGGTTCAAGAACAACAACGTGAAGCGGAGCGCACGCGGTGTGCAACGTATGCAATGTGCGCAGCCGGCAGGCGGCAACGGCCTCGCGCTGCGGCCCAGTCTGCTGGCGCTGCTGGTGTCCACAGCGGTTGCCACGATGGTCATCAGCCCCGTGAATGCGCTGGCCCAGTCCACCGCTGCAGCGGATGCGCTGCAGTCCTTCAGCATCCCGGCACAGCCCCTGCTCAATGGCCTCAAAGCTTTTGGCCGCCAGACACAGGTGCAGGTGCTGTTTGACGATGCACTGGTCGAAGGGCGGCAGGGCGCGGCAGTCAGCTGCCGCCTTTCTGCGCGGGACGCCTTGACGCGCCTGCTTGCCGGGACAGGGCTGGTGGCGGTCAGTACCCAGCCGGGCTCCTTCACCATCCGGGCCGCACCGCCTGCAGGCTCGGCCGGGGCGCTGGCAGAGGTCACGGTGACCTCACAGCAAACCTCGGCGGAAGATCTGTACGCTGCCCACAACCGGGCCGCAAGTACCAAGCTGGGCAGCACGCTGATGGAAACGCCGCGCTCCATCTCCATCGTGAGCCAGGAGCAACTCAAGACGCAGGCGCCCAAGAGCATCGAGCAGGCGCTGTCGTACACGGCCGGGGTGTCCACCGAAGTCACGGGCGCCGACCTGCGCATGACGGGAGCCGTCATTCGCGGATTCAGCGATGGCAGCTCCTACTACAAGGACGGGCTGCGCCAGTTCTCGGCGGGCACCTACGGTTCGTGGAACGACGAGATCGACGAGCTGGACAGCATCGAGGTCATCAAGGGCCCGGCCTCGGTGCTGTTCGGCCAGGGGCGGCCCGGTGGCGTGGTCAACGTGGTGTCCAAGAAACCCGAAGCCGATCATGTGAACAGCGTGGGCCTGTCCTATGGCCGCTATCAGCGGGCCCAGGTCACGGCCGATCTGGGTGGGGCGCTGGATGCGGCAGGCGATGTGCTGTACCGCCTCAACCTCAAGGCCCGCGACAGCGACGGTCGCACCGTGGGTTCGCGCGATGACCGCATCTCCATTGCGCCCTCGCTGCGCTGGAAGATCTCGGGCCAGACCCAGCTGACCCTGCTGGGCAGTTACTCGCGCGAGCGTGGCACCCCCAAGTCCTGGTGGCCCAGCCTGTTCAGCTACCCGCAGATCAAGGATGTGTCGGCACACCTTACGGCGGGAGACCCTGCTTTCGACCGCTTCAACCGCGACACCCAATCGCTGGGCTATGAATTCGTCCACCAGACGGACAGCGGTTGGCAGCTCACGCAGAACCTGCGCTATTCCACCATCGACATCGACTACCGCCATATCTACGCCATGGACGTGCTGGCGGATGGCCACAGCATCTCGCGCGCCAACCTGGCCCAGCGTACCAAGGGTACGACCGTGGCCGTGGACAGCCGTGCGCAGAAGGACCTGCGCTGGGGCGATGTCCAGCACCGCCTGAGCGTGGGCGTGGACCACAACCGCTACAAGGAGAGTGGTGGTCTGGGCTTTGGCTGGGATGTGCCCAATCTGGACCTGAACCACCCTGTCTACGGCCAGTCCATCGCCGTGCCCGAGCTGGAGGACAGCCATTCCACCTTGCGCCAGACGGGCATCTACACCTTGAACCAGCTCCAGTGGAACCGCTGGATTGCCAACCTGAGCCTGCGCCACGATACGGCCAAGAGCACCCAGAACAGCACCACCCAGCCACGCATGTCCGACAGCGCCACCACGGGCAGCGCAGGCGTGCTCTACCAGTTCGACAGCGGCTGGGCGCCGTATGCCAGCTACGCCACATCTTTCGATCCCACCACCGGCCTGGCCTATGACGGCAGCGCCTTTGCACCACGCCGTGGCAAACAGTACGAGGTGGGGGTGAAGTACCAGCCCGCAGGCAGCAACACCTTGCTGACGGCCTCGGTGTTCGACCTGCGCCAGACCAATGTGACCACGCAGGATCCCGACCACCCGCGTTTCAGTATCCAGACCGGCCAGGTGCGATCCACCGGTGTGGAGCTGGAAGGGCGTGTGGGCCTAACGCGCGAGCTCAGCGCGCTGGCCAGCTACACCTACCTGGATCCGCGCACCACGCAGAGCACGCGTGCCGCCGAAGTGGGACGCCAGACCTTGCAGACCATGCGCCACATGGCCAGTGTGTGGCTGGACTACCGCCCGCGCGCCGTACCGGGCCTGATGGTGGCCGGCGGCCTGCGCTACCGGGGCCGTTCGCCCTATAGCGTGGCCTCCGATGGCAGCCTGAACGTCAACGACTCGGTCACCGTGGCGGACTTGGCCGTGGCGTATGAGACGACCCGTTACCGCATCGCTCTGAACATCAACAACCTGTTCAACAAGACCTACTACGCGGGCATCTTCCGTGGCGTGGATCGGGAAGCGAACGTGAGCTTCAAGTACTTCTGGTGAATGTGCTTGTGCGGTGCGCTACATCAGGCCGTTTCGGCACGATGGAAGGGGCTGGGCCATGCAGGAATGCGCTGGCACCAGTCCCCACAGCGCCTGTGTGCCCACCGGACTTGCTTGGGTGGGCTGGTGTGCGCGTCCGCAACCGGCCGCAGGCAGGCTGATCCCAGGCCCGCACCGTCCGGCACCTGAACCTGAACCTGAACCTGAACCTGAACCTGAACCTGAACCGCTACGGCGGCCGTGGTGGCTGGTGGGTCCTTCACGGTCGCGCTTGCCGTGCCGCTTTATTTCAGGCCTTCGGTGTCCAGCGCTTTTCTCACGGCAGGCCGCTCGCGCATGCGCAGGTACCAGGCCTTGAGGTGTTCGAGACCATCGAAGCGGATATTGGCTTGGTAGGTGGGAACCAGCCATTCGGCCTGCCCCCATTGGGTGAGTGCATAGAGGTAGCTGTCGGCCACGGTGTAGTGCCCCATCAGATAGTCCTTGCCCGCAAGCTGCGCGTTGATCCAGGCGTGGCGCTGCTCCAGCTTGAGATTGGGCCTGGCGGACTCGGTGGCATACCTGCCGGCCTGTACCGGGTACAGCAGGGAGGGAAGCCTTTGTGAATTTCAGAAGTCAAAAAGTTGAGCTACTCCTGCGCCCGGTAACGCGCCATGCTGGCGTGCGCGGGGGCGGGTTGCGCACCGGGGTGCAGGTCTGCCAGGCACTACAGGATGGCCGGGCCGATGATGCAAGCTCGCCACATGTCTTCAGCCGATGGGGATGAACCAGATGGCTTTTTTGTGACTGTCACAATCGGATGCGATATTGCCGACGTTATTAGTTACGAAAACCAATAGGATTTTCCATGCAGCTCACGCTCCGGACACGCCTCATTGCACTCAGTGTCGCAATTGTCACCGTGGCCATGCTGGCTTTGGCGGCGGCCAATTTTCTGACAATGCAGCGCCATGTCCAGTCGACCGTGGACGCCCAGAGCCGCCAACTGGTTGCCGCCCAGGCGCGCGCACTGGGCGACTGGGTCGAGTCCAAACGCTTGCTGACCCATACGCTGACGCTGGCCATCGACCAGACAGACCCGCGTGGCGTGGTCCAGGCGCTGCGCGACGGGGGTGGATTCTCCGATGCCTATGTGGGCTTTCCGGACAAGCGAACGATCTTCCTGAACCCCATGCCGGACACCTACGACGTGACCTCGCGCCCCTGGTACAAGCAGGCCGTGCAGGAGGGCAAGCCGATTGTGACCGCGCCCTATCTGTTCACTTCGCCGCCCGAGGTGGGTGTGACCTTCGCCGAACCGGTCGGCCCCAAGGGCAATCCTACCTCCGTGGTGGGCTCCGACGTGCTGCTGACCACCGTGGTGCGCACCGTGGCCTCCATCCGCCCGACGCCTGACAGCTTCGCGTTTCTGGCCAACCAGGCCGGAGCCATCGTGACACACCCCGACACCGCTCTGACGCTCAAGCCCGTGTCCACGCTTTCGCCCAGCCTCCAGCCGGAAACCATGCAAGCACTGGAGCAGTCCACGAGCGGCATGCGCACGCAGATCAACGGCACCGACTATCTGCTTTACAGCCACGCCGTGCCAGGCACCGACTGGCAGCTTGTGACCGCCGTGCACCGGGGCCAGGCGCTGGCATCCCTCGGCACCCTGCTGCAGGTGTCGGCCGTCACGGTGATCGTCTCGCTGGCCGTCGCCATCCTGCTGCTCGGCGCGGTCATCGCGCGCTCGCTGCGCCGTCTGGCCGTGGTGCGCGATGCGCTGGAAGACATCGCCTCGGGGGAGGGCGACCTGACGCGCCGCCTCTCTACGCATGGCAATGACGAACTCACACAGATCGCGCGCGCCTTCAACCACTTCGTGGACAAGATCGCGGCCGTGCTGGTACGCATCCGGGAGTCGTCCGAATCCGTGCGCGTGGCCACCACAGAAATCGCCAGCGGCAATCAGGACCTGTCGGCCCGCACCGAGCGACAGGCCAGCTCGCTGGAAGAGACTGCGGCGGCCATGGAGCAGCTCACCGCCACCGTGCAACAGAACGCCGAGAACGCGCGCCAGGCCAATCAACTGGCCAGCAGTGCCTCCGACGTCGCCACGCACGGCGGCAGCGTCGTGGGCCAGGTGGTGCAGACCATGGGCGGCATCGAGACCTCGTCGCGCAAGATCGCCGACATCATTGGCGTGATCGACGGCATCGCCTTCCAGACCAACATCCTGGCCCTGAACGCGGCCGTGGAAGCCGCCCGTGCAGGCGAGCAGGGTCGCGGCTTCGCTGTGGTGGCCAGCGAGGTCCGTACGCTGGCGCGGCGCAGCGCCACGGCCGCCAAGGAAATCAAGGCCCTGATCGATGCATCTGTGGAACAGGTCAATGTCGGCAGCCAACTGGTGCACGACGCCGGCGTCACCATGAACAAAGTGGTGGAAAGCGTGCGCCAGGTGACGACCATCGTGGCCGAGATCAGCAACGCCAGCCAGGAGCAGAGCACGGGTATTTCCGAGATCGGCGGCGCCGTGACCCAAATGGACCAGGCCACGCAGCAGAACGCCGCGCTGGTGGAACAGGCGAGCGCCGCCGCGCAGTCGTTACAGCAGCAAGCCGCGCAATTGGCGGATGCGGTGGCCGGGTTCAAACTGGATGCACCAGCTTCTGTTCGGATTCGGTGACGCTGGCTGTCCCCTCCGGTGTCCGCGTTGGGGCGATTGCCAGCCGACACGAACGAGCACTGATGGGCGCCTCAGGTTGGGCGCGCAGCCCCATCAAGGCTGCCGTCTGGCGACTGACGACTGACGACTGACCGCTTGAGTCTGTCGCAGTCCGCCCGAAGGTGCACTGCTGCCTGCGCTGATTGCGGCGCATGGCAGCCTGTGCAATGCCTGCGTCAACATCGATCTGGATGAGGCCGGCTACCTGGGCGGCGAACTGCTGGAGCGCAGCGTGCGAGCCTTGCAAGACATCGCTGACCTGTCCGCCACTGCCATAGACGTGGCCACGGTAGCCGTGGCGGCCGGTGAACGAACGCGAGGCCGCGCTTGCCGTGCAGCGTTATTTCAGACCTTCGGTGTCCAGCGCTTTTCTCACGGCAGGCCGCTCGCGCATGCGCAGGTACCAGGCCTTGAGGTGTTCGAGACCATCGAAGCGGATATTGGCTTGGTAGGTGGGAACCAGCCATTCGGCCTGCCCCCATTGGGTGAGTGCATAGAGGTAGCTGTCGGCCACGGTGTAGTGCCCCATCAGATAGTCCTTGCCCGCAAGCTGCGCGTCGATCCAGGCGTAGCGCTGCGCCAGCTTGGGCGTGGCGGACTCGGTGGCATACCTGCCGGCTTGCACCGGGTAGAGCAGAGGGATGAAGCCCTTGTGGATTTCAGAGGTCAGGAAATTGAGCCACTCTTGCAGCCGGTAACGCGCCATGCTGGCGTGTGCGGGGGCGAGTTGCGCGCCTGGCTTAAGGTCTGCCAGGTACTGCAGGATGGCCGGACCTTCGCGCAGCAGGCTGCCATCGTCCAGCTCCAGCAGCGGGGCATATCCCAAGGGGTTGAGGTCCAGGAAATTGCGTCCATCCGCGGTCCTGTGTGTTTTGTAGTTCACCTGGATGGGGGTGAAGTCCAGCGCCAATTCGTGGAGCACGATGTGGGGGGACAAAGAGCAGGCTGCAGGGATGTAGTACAGCTTCATGGAAGGCTTCCGATCGTTGACGTACGCCGTGACATACGGCGCTGCCGCGAGTGTTCACCGGCAGGTATCAAACTGGAAGAAGGCAAAAAAACTGCAGATAGGTTAAAAAACGATACCTAGAAGATCGCCTGGAAAGTTGTGCTATGAAAGTGAGTGTCAGTGGCTGCTCTGTGGAAGAAGCCATGCGGCTGCTGGGAGGGCGGTGGCGCCTGCTGATCGTTTCCTACCTGGTAGATGGGCCCAAGCGGTTCAACGCATTGCGTCGGGACATGCCTGGCATTTCGCAGCGCTCGCTGACCCTGGACCTGCGCGCCCTGGAGGAATCAGGTCTGGTGCAACGCACGGTGTGGCCCACAGCGCCCGTTCGGGTGGATTACGCGCTCACACAGGACGGCGAACGCCTGAAACCCGTGGTCGCTGTGATGAAAGAGTTCGGGCTGTGGCTGAAGGAACGGGGTTAGCACCCCGGCTTTGCAGGCGGCTGGCGCCGGCTTGGCGGCGCCGCCCGCTTCAGCGAGGCGGCACCGGCAGCCCTTAAGATGCAGCGCTGTCTTCGATTGCCCTGGCTCCATGCTCACTTCTGCTCTGCACCCCTTGGTGCGCGTTCGCACTGTCACTGCCTTCCTCACCCTGGGCCCTGAGCCCGGCACCTGGCCCGCTGCGCTGGCGCAGGCCAAGCGCCAATGTGATCGCCTGGCCACTGCGCTGGAGCAGCAGGCAGGCTATGCGGTGCAGTCCATCCGCATCGTCAGCAACCCGTTTGGCGAGTACCTGGACACCCGCAGCGCCGCCAGCGCGCAGGCCGGGCTGGCCCATATCACCGAGCTGCTGGCCCAGCTGAACACCGGCAGCCGCCGCATCCGCTTTGCGATTGGCGAGGCGCGCACCACTGCCGAAGTGGCGCTGCTGCCCGCGCTGATTGCCGCGTATGGCGACCTGTGCAATGCCTGCGTCAACATTGATCTGGATGAGGGCGGCTACCTGGGCGGCGAGCTGCTGGAGCGCAGCGTGCAAGCCGTGCAGGAGATCGCCGCGTGCACGCCGCGGGGCGAGGGCAATTTCAACTTCACTGTCAATTTCAACTGCGCCAGCGGCATACCGTACTTCCCTGCGGGCTACCACCGTGGCGAGCTGGATGGCTGCCTGGTGCTGGGCCTGGAGACGCCGGATCTGCTGGTCGATGTGCTGCACACGCTGCAGCCAGAACGCCAGAGCTTGCCCCATGCCGCATGGATGGCCCGCGCCGCGCAGGCGCTGGGCGATGCGCTGTCCAGCCATGTGGAGCGCATCAACGCCTGTGTGAACGCCACCGCGCTGGATGCCGGCTGGCGCGTCATCGGCATAGACACCTCGGCCGCACCCTCCAAGTCCTGCGCCTCCATGGTGCAGGTCTATGAACTGCTGGGGGTGCCGTTCTTCGGGGCCTCCGGCACGGTGGAGGCATCGGCCTTGCTGACCCGCGTGTTCAAGTCCGTGCAGCACATGCCGCAGATCGGCTTCAGCGGCCTGATGCTGGCCGTGACGGAAGACACCGGTCTGGCGCAAGGCACGCAACACGGCCACTTCGACATTCGCGCCTTGCTGACCTACAGCAGTGTCTGTGGCATCGGGCTGGATACCGTGCCCGTGCCGGGCGATGCCAGCGCCAGCCAGATCGCCGCCGTCATGCGCGACACCGGCACCATGGCGTTTCGCCTGAACAAACCGCTGACCGTGCGCCTGTTCCCGGTGCCCGGCCTGCAGGCCGGTGAGCTGACGGCTTTTGAGAGCGCAGACCTGTGCAACTGCGCGGTGCTGGCCCTGCCTTAGGGTGTGGCCCACACGATCGGGCCTGGCGTGGCCCGGCATAGCACAGCAGATTGGCGATAGAGGCAAGGCGTGAAGCCCCAGGCCGTGCATTTGGTACGACCAGGCAGGGCAACGACGTAGCAAGGCTGGTGTGGTGACGCTGCGTCTAAGCCTATGGCTCGGTCAGCTCCACCGCATTGGTAAGCCCCAGTGCCTCATCGATGAGGCATTGCAACGCTATAGCCGCCACCGTGCGGTCCAGCAGGTGGTCAACAAAATAAAAACCGTCCGGCTCTATGGCGTACTGGTAGCTGTCGCCCTGGGCCGCGCTGTGGATCGGGCTGGGCAATTTCCGTTGCAGTGCCACGGGGTCGTAGCTGCCGGGCACGGCAAATTTGATTTTGTACTCTCGTCCCATGGGGGGCAGTGGATCTTCGGTCTGGGTGATTTTCTTTGGAGGTTGGGCTGCTGCTCAGGCCGGTCGTTGCCAGCTTGCAGAACGATGACTGTTGGCCGCGAACGCCCGCTCCCGACCGATTATTGTCTTCCTTACCTTGTGCACCGATATCAGCCGTGTAGCAACTGCCGACGCTGGTCTTCGGGCAGAGAGGTTCGGCTGACCGGCATCAATGGTGGCCTCCGGCGGCGTGAAGGTCAGTTGTGAGAGGTGCAGCGGCCGTAGGCACTTTGCGATCTCATCAGCAGCTTGCCGCTGGCCCCTTCTGCTTAGATTGATCTCACACTATTGATCGACCATAGACAGTTAATCACCTCTGAAGCATCCGCTCAAAATTTCCTCCGATGGTTGGCCGTCAAATTGCTCATTTTGCAATAGCTCGAGACCAGCTATCGTCTAATCAAATTCCTTCATATGGAGCGCCTTAGGGTGTTTTTGTCGCATCAAAAACAGCATCAGAAAACCTATTGTCATATAGAAGAGCCCTCCCACAGTCGCGAACTGTGCCCATCCCGAGCTTCCTAGATCGCTGTGCAGGGCATAAGCCCCCCATGCGAATGCTAGAAACCCTGCGACAACGACTATCAACGCAAATTTGCGGGGCGACATGAGAGCCGTAAGCATAGTTTTGGCACTGCTGGAGCTTCTATCACCAACAGTTGCCACTTCACGAAGTCCTTTGGGCAGTCCCTTAATAGTGCCAAAAATTTTTCCATGGCTCTTTTCTGATGTATGCAGTATTTCGACAATTGCACCGTCATCTGCATCCAAGAACGCGAAAGAAAGCGCGACTTCCGCAGGCTTTCCAAGCGTCTGCGAAGCTTCGACTTGACACACATCACGGGTCTGCTTCACTACAGTTGCTGCGAGAACTTGCGAACCATCGGGAAAGCGAACTCGGAGGCGGTCAGTGGCCACAATGTCGTCGCCGACAATGCTTTTCTCACCGTTATTCCAAAAGGCAATTAATGTACGAGTGAGCCGGGGAATATTGGCCCCTTGATGTTGAACAGTAACGTCCTTCGGTAGTCCAGCTTCTGCCAAGCCCAGCAACCGTTCACCGGATTGCGCATAGCAGAACACGGTGCGCTGTCGGGTTAGGAAGTATGTGCCCACAGCGATCACTATCCCGAAGATTCCAATGATTGACCCAACCCAGCCAGTAGCTAGTACATCCCTTGCGCTATTCAGCCATCCCATTCTTCTTAGCCCTTTGTACTACTGCCGATTGTTGTTGATTGCACGCGATTCTAGGCTCGATCAAATCCGAAGCACAAAGGTGGCTTGCAGTGCCGATCTTGGGAGCAGTTGCAGCCTGTCATGCCTGCACCACAACTGACCGGCCACTGCTACATAGCGCCTTGTGCAGAGACTTTTAGATTCAATCCCTTGTAGCTGCACAAGCCCTCTAGGAAATGCTGGTCGATTCAGCGAACGCGAAGCCCCCAAAGCAGTGCCTGCTGAGTAGGTCACTCGACGACTGAATTGGTAATCAAAGCATCACCCAGTTCTAGCCAGAACTGCTCAAGCGCGTCAGCATATTCACTGATGTGTGCAGGTTTGACACAGATATCCTCCCCCAGCAAAGGCGTGTAGACACGCCCGGAGAGCGGCATCGTGTTGCTCAGCCCGGCCATTTCGAACAGATGGGGAGCGGCATGTAACAGCTCTTCGCTGCTTTTGCCCTCACCGTGCTTGATCGTGTTGGCTAAGTGACGCAACTCTTCAAGTTTGGGCCATGCAGTGAATGCCGTGATGTCCACGTTGGCGTTTTCGAGTAAATCGCGTGCTACCTCATGTCTATAAAACTTCTTGTTGTCTCGTTCTCGCCAGTCCAGCAGTTCTTGCCGCAGGAATAGCATTAGATGCTGTTCATACAGGTGGTAAAGAAAGAGCGCGCAGCAGTTGAGTAGTCCCTGTTCCATCCCCTTGAGGCCTAGGTAGTGTGAGACTGCAGCGTCTTGGACAGCCTGTGCAATTTGGCCTTCGTCAGGGCCGTCGTCGTAGCAAGGCTGGGCCATTGCCTCCTCCCATAGATGATTCTGCAGCTCTTCGCTTTCTACATCTATCGAAGAGAACGTTGGCTGAACTCTTTTCAGGAATACTTCTTCGACCCTGCGAATGGCCGGGATGAAGTCGTTTCGAAAGCGGGGGATCCAGATGTTTGGGTGGTACATGGGCACGTTTCGTTGTCAGTTAGGCGTCGAATAGTGGCCTATTGGCACGCGCGTCTGAACAATTTCTTGAAGTGAGCTTTACTCTCTCGGTAGTTCGACAGACCAAGAGAAGTCGCACGAAAAAATCAATGAGGAAATCGTCACTCGGAAAGTGGTGGCATGGAGGTCGGTATCGGGGGTTCGACAACTGTGCTTATCGTTGCCGAGCGAATCAAGGCCAAAAGTGATGCTGCGCTTCGATGCTCAATGGTGCCGCTGATCCCACTTTTAACCGAAAAGGGGCTCAAGCTCCAATCATCGCATGAAATAAGTAGCACTTTCCGGTTTCAGCCGAACGAGCGCTAGCTTCGTCGTTCGAGAATTCTGCGTGCACGGCGACGCCTTTCTCGTCAAAATGCTCTTTGCTAGAATTTCTATGTTGGCTCAACGGAAATCTTTCTGGCTTGGCGCATAGAGTTGTATGTAATTTCTATTTTGGACGAATCGATACTGTCGCAACCGGCTAGGAGAGGCAGGTTTTCTACATCGAAAGCTGAATCCGTATTCGCTCAAGCGCCGCATTAACTTTATCATTCCATCCTTCTGGCAAGCTCAGCACGAGATTCAGCTGAAAGATCCCTTCTACAGGATTGGTGCTAACTGTTTCGGCCAAGAATACCGGTAGCTTTGCAGCCTCATCAATAATTTTTCCTGCAGTCCCTATTAGTAAGCCCTGAAGCTCCTCAAATATCTCATCTAAAAATGAGAATCTTATAGACTCTTCCCATGTTAGAGCGCTTTGACACATTTCGCTGTATAGTCGGGCTGTTGCGACTATTGCTGTGTCTTTTCCTGGAACCCCCGGTTCTCCCCAAGCAATAGCAAACTCCTTATTGATGAGTTCGCTGAAAGCGTACGAAATATTAACTATCTCTTCCAGCTTTATTCCGATCCAAGGAAAGAAATCTTCCTTGGTGACTCTACTGCTAGGAAGTGTGTAAAGCTTTCTTTTAAACGAATTCCAGCGATGCAGAACTGGCTCCATCTCAAATCTGAGAACTTCGGCTGTTAGCCGATACTCCCAAAGGTCACCCTTCTCAAGAATCAAACGCTCGGAAAGATAGCTAAGACGGCCGAATTCTTCGAGATGGCGATCTTCAAACTTCTTTCTGATTCGCGCAGATGCTTTCCCGACCTTCTCCGCAATAAATTGCTCATGTGCACGTTGCCATTCAAACAAAAGACCCGAAGGATATTTCACAGGATCATCATCAATCAATTTATGGCAGTTCCCACATAGCCAAATTGCGTTGGTGATTGAGCTTCGGTCAACTGAAGTCATCGTCGAATCGTAGCGAGCAGAGCCTGGATTAGCTCCGTAGATATGAGCAGCTTCACCTACATTGACTGAATCATGCGGATCGTCAGATGGCCCACTAGTAAGAGCGCCACAGTCTGGATTTGCACACTGATTGGCTGATCTTCTCGCAAGGGTTGCGATGACAGCTTGTTTGAACCTATCTTCAGTTGCCATGCTGATGAGAAATTTTATTTTAAATTAGATTGCAATTTATTGATTTTATTCAAAAAATTACGGAAGCTGTGACAGCTACAGGAAAAAATTACAACGTCTGTCCTTATTTCAGCATCATTTGTACTCGGAGCCTGATCCGAACGACCGATTTGTATGCAGCAGTCATTGACCTTTTTTCTATTTGGCAGACTGAAACTAGGCTAAAGCTGCCTACTGCGAAGAAGAACTGGCTGGATGCTTCTGGCCGTGAGCAGGTATAAACATAGCCCGCAACGGCGGGCAGCTATGTCTTAGACTTGAAGTCGCAACAGGAGGCGACCAGGCATTCCCCGCATTGGGGTGCATGCCTCGCAGATAGCGGCCCAACAGAAGCAGTACGTGGTGCGAGTCTCGACCACATAGTCCCTGGAATGCGGCACAGCAGTTGCCGATCGACTTCTTGCGGACTCGCCCGGCACCAGGCGAGACCGGCTCAGCCCACCTCCAGCAAGCTGTCCACCAGCTCCTGAACGCTGGGGACGGACCGGATGATGTCGATGCCGGTGTTCACGGAAATGATGCCTTCGTCCATATGGCCCAGCAGCATGCCGGGCTTGAGGCCGCCGAGTTTGCGGATTTCGTCGTCCAAGTCGAGGGCGTTGTGCCGGTCCTGAAGCAACCCAGCCAGTTGGTCGGCCGTGCGTGTGCGGATGGAACGCTGCACCGGAGAGACAAAGGCCATGTCGTCATAGCCTGAAGAAACGATCCTGTCCTTGACGCTCTGGGCCGCCGGGGACTCCTGGGTCACGATGAAGCGCGTTCCGATGTAGACCCCTTCGGCGCCCAGGGCGAAAGCGGCTTGCACCCCGCGCCGGTCGTTGATGCCACCGGTGGCCATGACGGGGACACGGACCGCGTCCACCATGGTCGGCACGATGGTGAAGGTGCCCCAGGCGCTGGCGGGAATGTGGCCGCCTTCGTCGTGCCCGGTGGCCACCAGCACGTCGGCGCCCAGGGCTTCGGCCTGGCGCATATTGGCCACGGTGGGGGTCAATGGGCGGTGAATGAGCGTGGCGCCTTGCTGCTTCATCAGGTGGAAGGCGCGTTCGGTGGCGTTGCCGACCGAGATAAAGTGCGTCACCCCTTCTTCAAGGGCCATGGTGATCCATGCGGTGTTGAACGCGTCAGGGGTTTCGCTGCCCGCCAGGATCACATTGAGGCCGAATGGCTTGTCGGTCATGCCGCGTGTCTTGCGGATTTCCGCGCGCATGCGTTCGACGGTCTCTTCCGTGCTGCTGGGGGCGGTGCTGTGGCCGGCATGGGGGCCGAGGACGCCCAGGCCCCCGGCGTTGGACACTGCGGCGACCAGGCGCGCATTGGTGACCCAGGACATGGGCGCTTGAACCAAGGGATACTGGGTGCCGAGAATCTGGGTGAGGCGTGAAGTGGGATATGGCATAGTTGGGTGCATGGGTGTGTGCATCTGGGTGCACGGGTGTATGGGGGAGCGATGGACAGGGCGGCGATATCGCTGCCTTGGGGCAGTGGCGGGACAAAGCTGGGGCAGGGCTTCACCGGCCCCAGGGCGTTGCGTGGCGCCAGTTGGCAGCGGGTGGGCTGGGCTGTGACGGCCTGCGGCCGTGGTGCGATAGCTTGTCGGCCGGCTTCAGGCGACCTTCAACGGGTTTTGCTTGCTTGCGGGGCGGCGCACGGTGCAGGCGGTTGACGGTCGCTGATGGCCTCCACGTGCCACCCCGTGCGACCGGTTGCTGCCCATTGGCGCAGGCTGGTGCTGGCCGACCCGGGTTGGCGCGCGGCTACCTGTTCAAGAGGGGGAGGGTGCGCAGGGCCTTGGCCAATTGGATGGCGTCCCATGGCAGGTATTCGGCAATGGCCAGGCCCACGACCTCCGCCACCTCATTGGCCTGCTGGAGGATGCGTGCGATGTCTTCCAACCGCATGCGGCCCTGGGCGACGCCGTCCCAGGTGCTGGCTGCCGCCGCGGGGTCGTTGAAGAGCAGAAAGCTGTACCGGGCGGCATCCAGCACGTCCAGGTCAAAGTGCACGGCCACCTTGGTGGTGCCGGTCTGGCGCAGCCAGGACACTACGGCGTCGGGGGACTGGGCAATCTGTTCCGGGCTCAGCCGCTGCATCTGGCGCTGGTCCAGAAACTCCGTCTCGTAGGGGGTGGTTTCCGTCAGGCCCACATACAGCACCTGTTCGGGGCGGATGGGGCGCTTCACCAGCCGGCCAAAGTCGGGATCGCCTTCGCCCATGAGCATGCCCAGCACATGGGCGTGCGCGTTGCGCATCTGGGTGGTGCCCGCGATGTCCGGGTGCGCATCTACCCACAGGATGGCCAGGTCGTCGCCGTATTGCTCGTTCAGGTAGGCCATGGGGGCCAGGTCCACCAGGCAGTCGCCGCCCAGGGTGACGATGGCTTGGGGTTGGTGCTGGCGGATGGCGGTCATGGCACGTTCTGCGATGGTCAGCAGATCGGCCTTGGACGCAATGCTATCCGTGACGGGGCGCACGGCGGCGGCCGAGGGCGGCACATCGATGGTGACTTCAGGGCCGGATGCCGCCGGGGCCAGGGCGGCCAGCACGCGGCCGCCGATCAGGTAGTCGGGGCGGTCGCTGCCCTGCCATTGGGCGATGTTCAGGCGCAGAGTGCGGGACGGTGAAATGGACATGTCTGCAATGGATCTGGAAAAGGAAAGAAGGGACCACAAGGCACGCGAAGGCACATGAAGGTGCCAAAAAGAGCGCGACACAAGCGCAAAAAAGCGCGAACAAGGCGCATGCGGTGAGTGCACACCCCGCCAGCGGGGAGGGGCTGTGGGGCGCATGAAAGGAATGTAGGGATCCAGCTGCCATTGCAGAAGATCGATATAGTGAATCGTTTTGTTATCAATATGGATAACAAAATGGATAACTAAAAATCTGCCAATCCGGCTCCTTCAATCGCTCCAACCCCTTCAGCCCCTGCGCCCATGGACTTCATCGACAAACTGCGTGTCTTCACGGCGGTGGCTGACCACCAGAGCTTTGCGCGTGCATCCGAGGCGCTGGCGATGTACCGCCCGCGCGTGACCAATGCGGTCACTGAGCTGGAGAAAGAGGTGGGTGCCCGGCTGCTGCACCGCACGACCCGCAAAACCACGCTGACCCGTGAAGGCACGGCCTTCTACGACCAGGCGCGCGCTACGCTGACCGCCGTGGGCGATGCCCGAGGCTTCTTTGACGGCGGCAACGCGATCCCGAAGGGGCGGGTGCGTGCGGACATGAGCAACTCCATCGCTCGCTCGACCATCATTCCCCGGCTGCACGAGTTCCAGGCGGCCTATCCGGAGGTTGACGTGGTGCTGGGCGTGAGCGACCAGCAGGTGGACCTGATTGCCGAGGGGGTGGATTGTGTGCTCCGGCTGGGGCAGCTAGGCAACACCAGCATGGTGAGCCGCATCCTCAGCAAGGTGCCCAGGATGGTGTGCGCCTCACCCGCCTACCTGGCACGCCATGGCACGCCGCGCACCGTGGAAGAGCTCAAGACCCACAAGGCAGTGACCTACTTCTATGGCCGGGACCAGCGGGTCAGGGAGTGGCAGTATTTTGTGGAGGGGGAAGCCGTGTCGCTGCGCCTGCCCGCCGCCGTGCAGGTGAACGACCATGAGGGCTATGTGAGCTGTGCCCTGCACGGACTGGGGGTGGCGCAGCTGCAGGAGATCGGCATACGCGAGCAGCTGAAAGCGGGCACCCTGGTCCAGATCCTGGACACGGTGGACTGGGGAACCATGCCGCTCACGCTGATGTACCCGGCCCGCGCCCACGTGCCGCTGCAGGTGCGCGTGTTCATGGACTGGACCGTCTCGCTGTTCGCGTCCACGCCGGCCGCGCGCCCTGCACGCGGGGGCACCGCGCCACGCAGCTAGGGGAGGGGGCCAGCCTCAACACGCTGCCAATTGCAAGGCCAGGGCCATCGAATCCTCAGCGATAGCCCTGCTGCAGCACCAGCGAAAGACCGATCCGTGTATCCCTGTGCATCCCTGCATGTCTGCACAGGCCCGCGCAATTGCTGCTTTATGCGTTTTGTGCGGCTTATGCAAGGAGGCAGGATCGGGATCGGGATCCTCAGCAGTTAAAAAGTTTCCCAATCATCGTCATGGGTCGTGGCGGCTGCAGGCGCTGCTTTGGCAACGGGGGCGGGAGCGATCGCAGCAGGAGTCTTTTTTGCCAAGGTGGCAGGCTTTCCAGCGGGGCGTGGCGCAGGAGCTGCTTTCGGCGCTGAGGTGCGGGTGGGCATGGGCGTCGCAGCGGCGCCCAAGGCCTGGCGCTGGGCGGCGTGGCTCCCCCCATCGCCAAGCTTGAATACGGACACCACTTGCACCAGGTCCTGGGACTGGGATCTGAGGCTGTTGGCTGCAGCGGCCATCTGTTCCACCAGCGCCGCATTCTGCTGGGTGACCTGATCCATTTGCATGACGGCTTCGCCGACCTGCGAGACGCCGGCGCTTTGCTCGGTGCTGGCGGCACTGATTTCACTCATGATGTCGGTGACGCGGCGTATGGATTGCACCACCTCTGTCATCGTCTCTCCCGCCTTGTCGACCAGGGTGGTACCTTGTTCCACCCGCTCCACGCTGGCGCCGATCAGTGTCTTGATCTCTTTGGCTGCTTCGGCAGATCGCCCGGCCAGGGAACGCACCTCGCTGGCCACCACCGCAAAACCGCGCCCCTGCTCGCCAGCCCGTGCGGCTTCCACTGCGGCATTGAGGGCCAGGATATTGGTCTGGAAGGCGATGCTGTCGATCACGCCGATGATGTCGCCGATCTTGCGGCTGGACTCGTTGATACCCTTCATGGTTTCAACCACTTGCCCCACCACCTCGCCACCCTGCGCCGCGACCTGGCTGGCATTCACGGCCAACTGGTTGGCCTGGCGGGCGGACTCGGCGTTTTGCTTGACCGTGGAGTCCAGCTCTTCCATGGACGCTGCGGTTTCCTCCAGCGCACTGGCCTGGTTTTCGGTGCGTGCCGAGAGATCGTGGTTGCCCTGGGCGATTTCAGCACTTGCCGTAGCAACGCCATCCGCGCCCTGGCGCACGCTGGACACCACTTTGATCAGGCTGTCACGCATGGCCACCAGGGTATGCAGCAGGCCCGCCACCTCGTCCTTGCCGGTGATCGCCACTGGCGTGCTCAGGTCCCCGGCTTCAATCGCGCGAGAAAGATCCTCGGCCTGCTTGAGCGAACGCACAAGCCCGGTAATGAGGAAATAACCGACGCTGGCGGCAAACAACAGTCCGAGCACGATGGACACGGTGGAATACATGCGCACCGAACCGTAATGCGCCACTGCCCCGTCGTATTCCGACTTGGCGACATCAAGCTGCAGCTGGATCAGCGCATCCACTTGCTCTTTGGCAGGCGCATACAACGTCGGCAGCACCTTGGTAGACAGGCGATGGCTTTCCTGCATATCGGCGGAGCGCAGCGCCGCCAGAGCGGGCCTCAATCCCTCCTTGACATATTTACCACGGGCTTCGGCAAACTTCTTGGCAATGCCTGCCTCTTCCGGCGTGAGGTAGGTGGCCATGTACTCCTCCCACCCCTTGGTGATCCTGCCGATATTGGCATCGACCGAAGCGGTGAGCTGGGTCACCACCTCCGGACTCGCATCCAGTGTGGCCGCACTGACCAAATAGGCATTGGTCATCATCAGACTCTGGATCTGCCCCAGCTTCCCCAAGGCCACGGTCCGGTCTTCGTACACGGTTCTCAGCCCGTCATTGCTGCCCCCCATTCCACGCAGGCCGAGCAGACCGACTCCCAGGAGCAGCATGGACATGACGCCCACCAGCAATATCAATCGCGTTGAAATTTTCATTCTTGAGCCCCTTGCACTGAAAAATACATTCTGTGGTCACCAGTCAGCGCCAAGTCCCTGCGCAGTGCGTTTTTGCAAGATTTTTTTGCTGATGCACAAGCAGATTGGATGGGGCGCTGTGCGTTAGGCGAACACCTGACGGACTGCTGACATGAGGCCTGCTTGGGCCGGAAAGCAGATCCAGCGCAGACCGGCACCGCAGCAGCCACGCCGGCGGTGGCTGGAGCCTGGGCAGTCCACGGAACCCGCGTGCGACAGGCCTTCAGCTGCTGCGCTTCTTCGCCGCAGGCATGGGCGTCTTGGGCTTGAAGTCGCAGTAGGGCGTGACCAGGCATTCCCAGCATTTGGGCGTGCGGGCCTGGCAGACATAGCGGCCCAGCAGGATCAGCCAGTGGTGGGAGTCGACCGCGAATTCCGCGGGAACGCGCTTGAGCAACTGCTTTTCCACTTCCAGCGGGTTCTTGCCCGGCGCCAGGCCGGTGCGGTTGCTGACGCGGAAGATGTGCGTGTCCACCGCCATCGTGGGCTGGCCGAAGGCCACGTTCAGCACCACATTGGCGGTCTTGCGGCCCACGCCGGGCAGGGATTCCAGCTCTTCGCGCGTCTGGGGCACCTGGCCGCCGAAGCGCTCCACCAGAATCTGGCAGGCCTCCATCAGGTGCTTGGCCTTGCTGCGGTACAGGCCGATGGTCTTGATATAGCTCTCCAGCCCTTCCAGGCCCAGATCCAGAATGGCCTGCGGGGTGTTGGCCACGGGAAAGAGCTTGCGAGTGGCCTTGTTCACGCCCACATCGGTGGCCTGGGCGGACAGCAGCACGGCGGCCAGCAGCTCGAAATCGCTGCTGTATTCCAGCTCGGTTTCCGGGTGCGGGTTGGCCGCTTGCAGGGTTTGGAAGAAGGGGACGATCTGCGTGGTTTTCATGCTGGTGCGCATTGTCGCGCAGCATGGCAGGCGGCGCACGGGGTGGGGCACCGGGCTGCCTTTGCTTTGGCTGATGCTAATGCTGGGCTGGGCTGGGCTGGGCTGGGCTGGGCTGGGCTGGGCTGGGCTGGGCTGGGCTGGTCCTGGCCGTGGCCTGCTTCAGCGAGTCCCAGCTCCTGGCCGGCGCACATCCATGTCCGCCCATGTCCGCCCATGTCCGCAAGGGCTGCTATGGCGGGCCATGTCCCGGCGATAGGGCTGTCCCAGTTATCCAGCCACCCCGTTACCCCGTTACCCGGTGACCCGGTTGCCCCGCTGCTCAGGTGTCAGCAGCCTGGAGCAGGGTGTGCTTGAGCCCGGCCGGAAAGAGCGCCGGGCCGCCGGGCAGGTCCAGCTCTGACAGCGCAAACCAGCGTGCGGTGCAGGGTGTGCCGTTGTCTTCGTGGAACTCAATGCGGGTGAGGTGGGCAAAACAGTCCGTGCTGAACTGCACTTCACCAATGAACAGCACCTCGTGGCCGGTTGCGCCATGGTGGGTGTAGATGTTCTCCATCACCAGCGGCGCGCCGGTGAGCTGCACGTCCACGCCCAGCTCTTCCTTGAATTCGCGCACCAGCGCGGCCTGCCAGCGCTCGCCAAACTCTACGCCGCCGCCCAGTGGGCGCACGCCGACCAGGTGGCCCTGGTCGTCAAACACTTCCGCCGCCAGCAGCTTGCCGTCGCGCCAGTGCAGTCCCAGTGCCTTGACCTTGACGTGCTGGGGTGGTCTCCATGGGGTCACCTCCATTGTGTGCCCCCGCTCCTACAGATTTGGTTGCTTGTTGCCATGGCGCGCATTGTCAGGCGGCTGCGCACCTGTGGGCAGCAACATCTGCACAAGATTTTGTCTTCCAGGGCGCTTGGATGGCCGGGCTGGCAGTGGTGCGCGCTTGAACCGGAGCCATGCGACCGTATCAGACCGCCAGGTCCAGCCGGTAGCCCACGCCGTAGACCGAGCGGATGGGGTCTTCCTGGCCGCCGGTTTCCGTCAGCTTGCGCCGCAGGTTCTTGATGTGGCTGTCGACGGTGCGGTCGATGACGACGCGGTGGTCGGGGTACAGGTGGTTCAGCAGCTGTTCGCGCGGCCAGATGCGCACCGGGCTGGAGGCCAGGGCGCAGAGCAGGCGGAACTCCACCGGCGTGAGGTCCAGCTCCCGCCCGTGCAGCTGGGCGCGGAAGTTGGGTTCGTCGATCTGCAGCGGCTGCGCCCGGGGTGCCGGGGTCTGGCGGTAGCGGCGTAGCACGGTGCCCACGCGGGCAATGACCTCCCGGGGGCTGAAGGGCTTGCACACATAGTCGTCGGCACCGATCTGCAGGCCCAGCAGGCGGTCCACCTCGTCGACACGCGCCGTGACCATGATGATGGGGACCTGGCTGTGCGCCCGCAGCTCCTGGCACAGGCTGATGCCGTCGCGGTGGGGCAGCATCACGTCCAGCAGGATGAGGTCGTGCTGGCGCTGGGCATAGGCGGACATGACCTGGGCGCCGTCGGCAATCCATTCGCAGCGGTAGCCGCTGGCGCGCAGGTAGTCGCAGAGCACGGCGGCCAGCCGGGGTTCGTCTTCCACGACCAGGACCAGGGCGTCGGTGGCGGCCGGAGCAGGGGAGGCGGGGGTATTCATGGCGACACCAGGGCAGGCAGGCGGACCACGATGCGCAGACCGCCCAGCGGGGAAGGGTGGGCCGCAATCTCTCCGCCATGGGATTCGACGATGTTGCGGCAGATGGACAGGCCCAGCCCGCTGCCGCCGCTGCTGCGGTTGCGCGAGGCATCCACGCGGTAGAAACGCTCGAACAGGTGCGGGCGCGCGGCTTCGTCCACGCCGGGGGCGGAGTCTTCGATGCTGAGCTCGGCCATACCGGCCATACCGGCCATACCTGCGGTGCAGGTATGGCCGCCCGTGCTGGCCAGCGCCAGCCGGATCTTCCCGCCCGGGTGGGTGTAGCGTATGGAATTTTCCAGCAGGTTGGACAGCAGCTGCTGCAGGCGCGATTCGTCCCCCTGGATGAACAGGGGCTGGCCGTTGCTGGAGAAGCTCAGGGTCAGGCCGCTGTCTCTTGCGCGGGCCTGCATGGTCATGGCGCAGTGCTGGGCGATGCGGTGCAGGTCCAGCGCTTCAAAGGTGTAGCGGAATTCGCCGGTCTGGGTGACGGCCAGCTCATGCAGGTCGTCCACCAGCTTGTTCAGCTGGGTCACTTCGCTTTGCAGCGGCGCCAGTGTGTCCAGGCGTAGCGGGCGTATGCCGTCCTGTATGGCTTCCAGCTCGGCCTTGAGCACGGCCAGGGGCGTGCGCAGCTCGTGCGAGATATCGGCCATGAAGGCGCGGCGGTTGTGTTCGATGTTCTCCAGCTTGCCGGCCAGCTGCGAGATGTCGCTGGCCAGCTGGTCCAGCTCGTCCCGGTCGCGCATGGGCAGGCGCTGGGAATAGTCACCCAGGGCCAGGCGGTGCACAAACTGGGCAATCACCTTCAGCCGCCGCAGCAGCGTGCCGGTCAGCAGCCAGGCCAGCAGCGCCGCCACCACGACCGAGGCCGCGCCATTGAGCCAGCGGGCGCGCAGCTGCGCTTCGTAAAAGCGCACATCGCCGGCCGCAATGGCGTTCTCGAACGGCACCATGGCCAGCCAGCCGACCCGCTCGCCCTGGGCGGTCTGCAGCGGCAGGCGTATGGCGTCGGCCGCCGCGGCGTTGGCATTGCCGATGACGATGTGGCCATCCCCGTCCAGCAGGGCAAAGCGCAGGATGGCGCCGGTCTGGTCGGACACCGGGGGCACGATGGCGGTGAATTCCTGGCCCATGGCGGGCGGGCGCATCAGCGAGAACCAGGACTCCGGGTTCTGGCGGGCGAATTCCCAGCTGTTGCCGTTGCTGGCGTAGGCGGCATTGATGCGGGGGATTACCTCTTGCATGCGGGCCACGCCTTGCTCGTTGAGGTAGCCCATGAAGTCGCGCACAAAGGAGATGCGCACAAAGGCGGCGTTGACCACCAGCACCAGCACGCAGGCCGCCAGAATGGCCAGAAACAGCTTGAAGGACAGCCTGAGCTTGATGCGCATGGGACAAATAAGGACGCGGAAGGTGGTGGGGCAGGGCGATGGCGGTGGGTGTAGGAGCCGGGATCGCCATTGGGCGCCATCGCCGGGGCAGCGTCAACCGGCGTGACCGGTGCGGGCAGCGGCGCCAGGTCTTCCATATTTCCTGCACATTTGCGGGCCAGCATGGGGCATCTGCATTGATGTCTTATCTCCCATGGCTTTGTCTGCATCCACTTTTTCGCCCCAGCGGTCCTGGTGCCGCCTGTCTGTTGTTTCCATTGCGCTGGCCAGCGCGGGCTGGCTGTCCGGCTGCCAGCCCCAGCAGCAGGGTCTGCCGCCCCTGGGCGAGGCCGTGGTCGGGGTGCAGCTCATCCAGGCGCAGTCGCTGGTGATGGAGCAGTCGCTGGCAGGGCGTTCCGCCGCGCACATGGTCTCCGAGGTGCGCCCGCAGGTGGGGGGCATCATCCTCAAGCGCCTGTTCGACGAGGGCCAGCAGGTCAAGGCCGGGCAGGTGCTCTACCAGATCGACCCGCGCACCTATGAAGCCAGCCTGGAAAATGCCAAGGCCCAGTTGGCCCAGGCCGAGGCCGCCGTGCTGGCGGCCAAGCCCAAGGCCGAGCGCTACCAGAACCTGGTGGGCATAGACGCCATCAGCAAGCAGGATGGTGACGATGCCCTGGCCACGCTGCGCCAGAACGAGGCCGCCGTGGTGGCGGCGCGCGCGGCGGTGAAGACGGCGCAGATCAATCTGGACTACACCAAGGTCACCGCGCCCATCAGCGGGCGCATCGGCACCTCCACCTACACCCCCGGCGCCCTGGTGACGGCCGGCCAGACGGCCGCGCTGACCACCATCCAGCAACTGAACCCGATCTATGTGGATGTGACCCAGACCAGCGCCCAGCTGCTGGCGCTGCGCAAGCAGATTGCCAGCGGGGCGCTCAAAGCCGTCAACGGCAAGGTGGCGGTGCGCATCATTCTGGAAGACGGCAGCGAACTGGCCGACAGCGGTACGCTGGAGTTTGTGGGCACTTCGGTCGACACCGGCACCGGCAATGTGTCGCTGCGCGCCGTGGTGCCCAACCCCGACGGCCTGCTGCTGCCCGGCACCTATGTGAAGGCCGTGGTGCCCGCCGCGGTGAACGAGCAGGCCATTCTGGTGTCGCAAAGCGCGGTGACCCGCAATACCAAGGGCGAGCCGGTGGTCAAGCTGGTAGGCCAGGACGGCAAGGTGGAAGAGCGCCGGATTGAAACCGGCGATGCGATCAAGGACCAGTGGGTGGTTACCACCGGGCTGAAGGCAGGTGAGCAACTGATCACCCGCGGCGCCACCAAGGTGCGCGGCGGGCAGCAGGTGAAGACCGCGCCGGCGGAGCAGGAGCCACAGGTATCCACGGATGCCAAGGCACCGCAGGCAGCGCAGGCCGCCGCGCCCACGGCAGCTGCAGCACCCGCCGCATCCACCGGCACGCCGCAATAAGAAGGAGCTTCCATGTCACGCTTCTTCATCGACAGGCCGATTTTTGCCTGGGTGATTGCCATTGTCATCACGCTGTCGGGTCTGCTGTCCATTACCACCTTGCCGGTGGAGCAATACCCCGACATCGCCCCGCCTTCGGTCACCATCCGCGCCACCTACACCGGTGCGTCGGCGCAGACCACGGAAAACTCGGTCACGCAGGTGATCGAGCAGAACATGACCGGGCTGGACAACCTGCTGTACATGAACTCCAGCAGCACGTCCTCGGGCTCGGCCCAGGTCACGCTGACCTTTGCCTCCGGCACCGACCCGGACATTGCCCAGGTGCAGGTACAGAACAAGCTGCAGCAGGCCCAGTCCAAGCTGCCGGACACGGTGCAGTCCACCGGGGTGACCGTGACCAAGTCCTCGGGCAGCATCTCCATGGTGCTGGCCTTCTACTCCGAAGACGGCAGCATGGATGGCACCGACATTGCCGACTACATGTCGTCCTCCATCAAGGACCCCATCAGCCGCCTCAACGGCGTGGGCAATGTGCAGATCATGGGGGCCGAGTATGCGATGCGCATCTGGCTGGACCCCGAGAAGATGCGCACCTATGCGCTGATGCCGTCGGATGTGACCGCCGCGCTGCAGGCGCAGAACGCCGATGTGTCTTCCGGTTCGCTGGGCGAAGTGCCTGCGGTGGACGGCCAGGCGCTGAACGCCACGGTCAAGTCGCGCAACCGCCTGCAGACGCCCGAGGAGTTCAAGAACATTGTGGTCAAGTCCGACAGCCGGGGCGCCGTGGTGCGCCTGTCGGACGTGGCGCGGGTGGAGCTGGGCAGCCAGTCCTATGCCACGGTGGGCAAGTTCAACGGCAAGCCCGCCGCCGCCCTGGGGGTGGAGCTGGCATCGGGCGCCAACGCCATGAAGGTGTCGGAACTGGTGGACGCCAAGCTCAAGGAACTGCAGCCGTACTTCCCCAGCGGCCTGCACTACGAGGTGGCGCACAGCACCACGCCGTTTGTGAAGATCTCCATCCAGGAAGTGGTGCAGACGCTGGTGGAAGCCATTGTGCTGGTGGTGGCCATCATGTACCTGTTCCTGCAGAACTGGCGCGTGACGCTGATCCCCTCCATCGCCGTGCCGGTGGTGCTGATGGGCACCTTCGGCGTGCTGGCCAGCCTGGGGTATTCGATCAACACCCTGTCCATGTTCGCCATGGTGCTGGCCATCGGCCTGCTGGTGGACGATGCGATTGTGGTGGTGGAGAACGTGGAGCGGGTGATGAGCGAGGAGGGCCTGTCCCCCTATGAGGCCACGCGCAAGTCCATGGGGCAGATCACGGGCGCGCTGGTGGGCATTGCGCTGGTGCTGACGGCGGTGTTCCTGCCCATGGCGTTCTTTGGCGGCTCCACCGGGGCCATCTACCGCCAGTTCTCCATCACCATCGCCTCGGCCATGCTGCTGTCGGTGCTGGTGGCGATGACGCTGACCCCGGCGCTGTGCGCCAGCATGCTCAAGCCGATTGAAAAAGGCGGCCATGTCACGCAGCGCGGCCCGCTGGGGCGTTTCTTTGCCTGGTTCAACACCCGCTTTGACGGCCTGTCGCACAGCTATGCGCGCGGCGTGGCCGTGCTGACCCGGCGCCGCTGGGCCGGGGTGGCGGTGTTTGCCGTGGTGCTGGGCGTGATGGCGGTACTGTTCATGCGCCTGCCCACATCCTTTCTGCCGGAAGAAGACCAGGGCGCGCTGTTTGTGCAGGTGAAGCTGCCTTCCGGATCCACCCAGCAGCAGACGCTGAAGGTGATGGACGAGGTGTCCGCCTATGTGCGCCAGCAGCCCGAGGTGGATTCCACCATGGCGGTGTCCGGCTTCAGCTTCAGCGGCGCCGGGCAGAACGCGGGCATGGCCTTTGTGCGCCTGAAGGACTGGAGCCAGCGCCAGGCCGATGCCACATCCATCGGCAACCGCATCACCATGGCCATGATGCAGAAGTACAGCGACGCGCAGATCTTTGCCATGGCGCCTTCGGGCATTCCGGGGCTGGGGCAGAGCGCGGGCTTCACCCTGCAGCTGCTGGACCAGGGCGGTCCCGGCCACGAGGCCCTGGTGGCCGCACGCCAGCAGCTGCTGGCGCTGGCCACCAAGAGCGACAAGGTGCAATCGGTGCGCTACGGCAGCCTGGAAGACGCGCCCACCTTCGATGTGCAGATTGACGACGCCAAGGCCGGTGCGCTGAGCCTGTCGCAAAGCAATATCAACAGCACCTTGGCCACGGCGCTGGGCAGCACCTATGTGAACGACTTTGTGAACCGGGGCCGCATCAAGAAGGTCTATGTGCAGGGCGAGGCGGACGCCCGCATGCTGCCCGGCGACCTGGGGCGCTGGTCGGTTCGCAACAACAACGGGGACATGGTGCCGTTCTCGGCCTTCTCCACCACCAGCTGGAGCAGTGCCCCGGCCGCGCTGGCGCGCTTCAACGGCACATCGGCCATGGAAATCAGCGGCCAGGCCGCCCCGGGCGTGAGTTCGGGCGAGGCCATGCTGGAGATGGCGCGCCTGGTGCAGGAAGTGCCGGGCGGCTTTGGCCTGGCGTGGTCCGGCCTGTCCTACCAGGAACAGCAATCGGGTTCGCAGGCGCCGCTGCTGTATGCCATCTCGCTGCTGTTCGTCTTCCTGTGCCTGGCTGCCTTGTATGAGAGCTGGTCCATCCCGTTCTCGGTGATGCTGGCGGTGCCCATCGGCGTGGTCGGGGCCTTGCTGTTCACGGCGGTGCGCGGGCTGTCCAACGACGTGTACTTCCAGGTGGGGCTGCTGGCCACCATCGGCCTGGCGGCCAAGAACGGCATCCTGATTGTGGAGTTTGCCAAGGAGCTGCAGGACAAGCATGGCATGCCCCTGGTGCAGGCCACGCTGCAGGCGGCGCAGCAGCGACTGCGCCCGATTGTGATGACCTCGCTGGCCTTCATGCTGGGGGTGCTGCCCCTGGTGGTCAGCTCGGGTGCGGGCTCGGGCGGGCGCCATTCGCTGGGCACGGGCGTGCTGGGCGGCACCTTGGCCTCGACCCTGTTCGGCATCTTCTTTGTGCCGCTGTTCTATGTGATTGTGCGCAGCCTGATGCCGGGCCAGCGCAAGGCGGCCGGGCAGCAAGCTGACGGCACGCAGACGGGAGTGAACCCATGAAAGTGAATGCAAACCCCATGCCCCGGCGTGCACTGCAGGCCGTGGCCTGCGCCGCGCTGCTGGCCCTGGCCGGTTGCGCCAGCATGGCGCCGGTCTATGAACGCCCGGCCTTGCCGGTGCAGCCCAGCGTAGGCGGCGAGGTCGGAGGCGGCGTTACTAACCGTGGTGCTGCGGGTGGTGCCCAGGCACAGGAGCAGGCCGCCGCACTGGCCGCACTGCAGTGGCAGCAGGTCTTTACCGACCAGCGGCTGCAGCAGGTGATCGATGCCGCGCTGGCCAACAGCCGGGACCTGCGGGTGAGCCTGCTGAATGTGGAAAAGGCCCAGGCCCAGTACCGCATCCAGTCGGCCAGCCTGTTCCCCAGCGTGGCGGCCAGCGCCAGCCAGACCAATGCGCGCAGCGCGGTGGTGGCCGGCGGTGAGGCGCAGGCCCAGACCAGCCGCAGCGGCGGTCTGAGCGTGGGCTTTACCAGCTGGGAGCTGGACCTGTTCGGCCGCGTGCGCAACCTGAAGGACGAGGCGCTGGAGAACTACCTGTCCCTGGCCCAGACCGGGCGCAGCACCCGCATCAGCCTGATCGCCCAGGTGGCGAGCAACTGGCTGAATGTGGGCGCCTACGGCCAGCGGCTGGAGCTGGCCCGCGAGACCCTGGCCAGCCAGCGCAAGACGCTGGAGCTGACGCAGGCCAAGCACCAGTTCGGCGTGGCCTCCGCCGTGGATGTGAGCCAGGTGCAGACCAGCGTGGAAAGCGCCCGCGCCGACGTGGCCAGCTACACCACGGCGCTGGAGCAGGCGCGCCATGCGCTGGACCTGGCCGTGGGCTCGCACGTGGCCGATGCGCTGCTGCCGCGCACCACCAGCACCGGCGATGTGGCGCTGGCGCGCCTGCCCGATGCGCTGTCGTCTGAGGTGCTGCTGCAGCGCCCGGATGTGATGGCGGCCGAACATGCACTGAAAGCCGCCAACGCCGACATCGGCGCGGCGCGCGCGGCCTTCTTCCCCAAGGTGTCGCTGTCGGCATCGGCGGGCTATGGCAGTGACACCCTGGGCAATCTGTTCGATGCCGGCACGCGCACCTGGTCGTTCGTGCCCAGCATCTCTTTGCCCATCTTCAATGCGGGATCGCTCAAGGCCTCGCTGGATGTGGCGCAGATCCAGAAGAACATCTATGTGGCGCAGTACGAGAAAAGCATCCAGGGCGCCTTCGGCGAAGTGGCCGACGCGCTGAGCGCTCGCCGCCACATGGCCGAGCAGCTGGATGCCCAGCAGGCCCTGGTGCAGGCCGCGCAGACCAACTACGACCTGTCCGACGCGCGCTGGCGCAACGGGGTCAACAGCTACCTGCAGGCGCTGGATGCCCAGCGTTCGCTCTACAGCGCACGCCAGTCGCTGATCAGCCTGCAGCTCAGCGATCTGGTCAACCGGGTCACCCTCTACAAGGTGCTGGGCGCGGTGTGAGCTGGGGGCCGGCACCGCGGAGTTACGCAGAGGGGCATGGGAGGGGCTGCTGGCTTGCGGCTTTGGCACGCTCACGCTGCGCATCCGCGGTGAACGACGGTCAGGTGTCCACACAGCGCTGCGGGAGGGGGCGGCCGCCATCCTCTGCGCACGCTGTGTGGACCGGCCGAGTTCGATGCCCCCCGCCAGAACAGGCTGCAAAGGTGGTTCGTGTCTAATACGCCGGATTACTTTGAGGGGGCTTGTCGATGCGAATGCTGGTGGGGGCTGTGTGGCTCACGATCTCGTCTCTGTCTCTGGCGCAACAGGCGCCCATGTTGAATCAGCCCTTGCTGCGGGAGGCGATGGAGTTCTTGGTGAAGAACCCGTCGAGTGCCAAATTCGAAGAGGTGACGTACAAGCGCGGCCGGGAGCCCGGCGAATGGACCATGTGTGGCAGTGTCAGCGTAAAAAACAGCTACGGCAGCTATGCGGACTTCGAGCGATTTGTGGGAACGGTCATCATTGACGAGATGAGGCCCCACTACCTGGTTCACAGTGTGGGCGGCCTCTCCGACAAGTTGTGCCAATTGGAGGGGCTGTGAACGTCCCTCTACTTTTCCGTCGGCGCTCCTGACGGCCTGGGCGGTCCCGGTCCCTGCCATGCAGGCCTTCCTGGTGCGGAGGCGGTAGCCAAGGCACGGCATGCGCCCCGGGGTAGTTTCATGCAGAAGCATGCGCAACGTGTCCCGCACCGTCCTGCCGGTCCCGTAAGATCGGCGGGATATATAGCGCTGGGGCCTGATGCATGAGCGGATTTGATTGTCGAACCTGTGGGCAACACCACGCCGAAATGCCGATGTGCCTGGGCGCAGACGCGCCGGCCTTGTGGTACGCGCTGCCTGAAGCTGAACGTGCTTCACGCGCCTTTCTGTCCTCTGATGAATGCGTCATCGACGATGAACATTTCTTTGTGCGCGGTCGCGTGGTGCTTCCCGTCGACGGCGGTGCGGATTCCTTTGTCTGGCTGGTGTGGGTGTCGCTGAGCGCGGCCAACTTCCAGAGAATGGGTGAGCTGTGGGAAACAGAGGGACGTGAATCCGAGCCGCCGTACTTTGGCTGGCTTCAAAGTGCGTTGCCCTACGACGAGTCCACCCTCAGCTTGAAAACCGCCGTGCACACCATGCCGCTGGGCGAGCGGCCTGCGATTGAAATCCAATCGGAAGGGCACCAACTGGCGCTGGAGCAGGTCCACGGCATCTCCATGGCAAGGGCCCAGGAAATCGTGGAGCGTGCATTGCATGGATAAAGGCAGCTAAGCTGCCGTCACCTTTTAAAGCCGTACGCATATGCCCACACAACTGCACGCCATTTGCTCTGACATCACCAAGCTCCATGTGGGCGCGATCGTCAACGCAGCAAATTCATCGCTGCTGGGCGGCGGTGGGGTGGATGGCGCGATCCACCGTGCTGCGGGCCCAGAGCTGGTCCATGAATGCCGGCTGCTTGGCGGTTGCAAAACGGGGCATGCCAAGGTGACCAAGGCCTATCGCCTTTCTGCCGACTACATCATCCACACCGTAGGGCCTGTGTGGCAAGGCGGAAAAAGTGGCGAACCCGCATTGCTGGCGGATTGCTATCGCCGGTGCATCGCGCTGGCGGAGGAGCGGTCTGTTGTCTCTATCGCTTTTCCCAGCATCAGCACAGGCATATATGGCTACGCAATCGATCTGGCTGCACGCATCGCGGTCAGCACTGTCCAGGAAAGCCTGTCGGAGCATTCAACGATCGCAGAGGTGATCTTCTGCTGCTTTTCCCCAGAGGACCTGTTGCAGTACGAGCAGGTTTTGAAGAATCCTCCGCTGCCTCCGATAGACATTTGATTGGGTGCCATCTTTGGGCTGTTTCTCATCGCGTTGTGGCGGTCGCACGCCAAGAGACATTCCTTGAGCGATCGGGACGCGGAAAATTCCTATTTGCACAGAGGATGGCTGCGCTAATAGCAGGAGGCATCGGTACCGCGACGCTTGATGGCACTGGAAGCGCCTTGGCGTGACTTGCGGCTACGACCGAATAATATGGGGTGTCAGAGTGCAGTTGCGTGACGTTACTCCGGAGTCTTCATGAGTCGCTCTGCAGTGTCAGATGGATACCAATCGACAGGGAGATCTTCGCTCATGGACCCAATTGCACATAGCAGCTTCTGCCGAGAACAGATCTTCGCGAAAGTCGGCTGCCGTCCCAGAGCAGACCGTTACCAATGCCTCAGTTAAGCCGACTTGCAAAGCAAGTTCGGCGTGAATGAATTGTTAGTCCTTAATTCGCATCCACGGAGCAGAGATGGCTTTCGTGAGCTGCTGAGGCTCAAACGAAAAGCCAAATGACACGGAGTGCCAAAAAGAGCCTTCTTGGCTTTGGGACCAGTATCCGGTGCTGCCCTCGACCGCTAAGTGCCCGCGATTATTCACAGAAAAAATACGGAGCTTTAGTTCATTCGGTGAGATGGACTCTAGTGTGGCCTCACCTTTGAGCGAGTGCTCTAGCGAGATGAGAGCCGCGCAAAAGGCTGAAAACGCCTCACCAAGCACCCAAAGATCGTTGTGCCCCTTAAAGCCATCAGAAAGAGCGTCAATCGTGATGTATGCATCGCCGCAGTTCTGGACTAGCGGATCGTCTGCAATAGCCACAGACATCTCGAAGTAAGAGCCAGAGTTGTCAAATTTCAAGACGCTCATGTGAAGGGAACCTGGATCGAGAAGACAAATCGATCGTAGAAGTTTCTTGGCTAAATAGAGCCAAATTGTTGAAATAGTAGCGAGCGATAGGGTTTAGGCAACCCCATGCAGTCTGTGATTTCGACAGAAAATCGATCATCGAATGTCGGCTTCTGGCCGAACGCAGTCAGTCTCTCAGCAGATCAGACGGCAGGTCTGGCATCACTGGTACGTACTCTGCCCCTCCGGTACATCCGGCCATGCGGGCCCCGATAGTGCTCAGCTCGCCGCCATCGACATACTGCGCCGGATGGACGACAGGATTCTTTGGCGGGCCCGGCTTTCGGTGACGAGCCGTGTGCGGTGGTCACCCAGTTGCTCCAGCTGGAACCCGACGGTCAATTTGGCGACATCGGGCTGGTCAAATGCCAGGAACTCTGCGGTGGTGGTGAAGGGGCGCTGTCCGCAATCCAGCTGCCAGATTTTCCGATCAGGCCGAATACCAGTCGCTTGCCGCCTTGCTATGCCTGCACGGCAGAAGTTCTGCAGGCAAAGGGAAAGGGGCTTCGGTTGACCTTCTTGCCCGATAGACAGCACGCCTGGCCCGAACATGGGCAACTCGCGCAGGGCAATCATCTGCCGATGACTTCACACCGGGGTCTTGCCTGGGGGAGCTATCTCCGCCTGTTCGATAGCCTTACGCAAGTTCGGCAGTGCCAGGTCTTTGTACCAGGCAAGCATTTGCTCAAGGCTTGCCGAAGCCGGCGCGGCATCTTTCCCCCCGACCAGCTCGGCTGAAGCTTGGGCCATGGCGACGAGGAGGCGGGAGAATTCGTGCACATAGGGTTGGTCTGCACCCGCATCGTGTCGTTCACGAATGATTTGATAGCGGATGCTTTCGGGATAGGTGAAGCTGCTCACCATCAAATCGAACACCGTCACAGGGCCCTGACTGGTTTCGATGGACAGATGGCGATGGGATTCGTTGTAGCCCATGGCCTCCATTTGCTCGCATGCTCCGATGGCAGTCTCCATCATCGAGCGGATTAAATGCCAGTCAGTTTTCATACCGCTATCGACCCTGAAAATAGTGTCCCGAAAACGCCGGGTGGACCCAGGTGATGGGCGTGGCCACGCTGTGAGATTGGCATGCTACTGGGTTGCTGAGTGCCGCCCATACCCCAGTGCCGCCGCCGACACGTTGGCTGTGGTTGCACCGTCTTTGCGCACGAGGCGCTGCCGGGGGGCTTGCCTCGTCTCCACCCAAAACCTGCGGGTCGCTGGCCGCGTCCTTGCTGCGCACGGCGGGCATCAGCGCGAGCCACTGGCCAGTCCCAGCAGGGCGCCAAAAACGATCAAGAGTCCGCCAAATGCCCGGTCAATCCAGTGGCGCACGCTCAGCAGACGGGCGCGCATGGAACCGGCCGAGAAGCACAGCGCCAGCAATGCAAACCACGCGATGTGCGCCATCGAGATGAAAAGCCCGTAGCCCATTTGCACGCCCATCGGCGTGTCGGGCCGCACCACCTGCAGGAAAAGACTCACGATGAACACCGTGGTCTTGGGGTTCAAGGCATTGGTCAGAAAGCCGGTGCGCAAGGCCGCAAGGTCGGACAGGGGCACCCCTTGCGGACCGTTCAGCTCGCCTGCAGGGCTGGATCTGAGCATCTTGACGCCAAGGTAGACCAGATAGGCCGCGCCCGCCAACTTGATGGCGTTGAACAGCCACAGAGACTGCAGGATCAGCAGGCCCACGCCCACCAGGGTGTAGGTGACATGGACCAGCACGCCCAGCCCGATTCCCAGGGCCGTCAGCACACCGGCACGCCGGGACAGCAGCAGGCTGTTGCGGGTGACCATCGCAAAGTCGGGTCCAGGGCTCACCACGGCGAGCAAGGTGATGGTGATCACCGCTATCAGTTCAGTCATTCCAGAGATATCCGCAGAATTAAAGATATAACCAATGCTATGGATGCTTGCGCCGGATGAATAACGATGTTTTCTGACAAAGATGGTGAGCATGACTCACCATTGGATGGTGCGCGGCTGCCTTCGCTGCTGGCACTGCGCTGCTTTGAAGCTGCGGCACGCCTGGAGCATTTCAGCCGTGCTGCCGATGAACTGCATCTGACCCACGGGGCGGTCAGCCGTGCCGTGCGCCTGCTGGAAGATGAACTGGGCGTGGCGCTGTTTGAACGGCGTGCCCGGCGGGTGTATTTGACGGGCGCGGGGCGTACCCTCGCGCAAGCGGTCAGCGGTGGCTTCAACCTCATGCGGAATGCGGTGGGCGAACTGCGCGCCAGCGCACGGCAGGAAAGACGCTGGGTGCTTTCTTGCGAGCCGACGCTGCTGATGCGCTGGCTTATTCCACGTTGGCCGGACTTCCAATCACGCCATCCGGGCATCGACGTCCATCTGGTGGCGGGCGGGGGGCCGGTCTCGTTTGCCAGCGGTATTGACCTTGCGATACGCCGTGACGATTTCGCCTGGCCTGCGAGCTATCACGCGGCCCCGCTATTTGCGGAACGGGTCGGCCCGGTCTGCCGCCCCGACAAGGTGGCGACGTGGTGCACTATCAAGGGCAAAAAAGTAGCACTGGGCCCCACCGCACATCTGCTGCACACGCGTACACGGCCGGATGCATGGCAGGACTGGGCTGCTGCCACCGGGCGGACCTTGGCCGCTGGAACGGGACCAAGCTTTGAGCACTTCTACTTCAGCCTGCAGGCCGCGGTCGCAGGCCTTGGGGTTGCCATCGGTTCCTGGCACATGGTGCGGGACGATATCGACAACGGCTTGCTGGCTGCGCCACTGGGCTTTGTAGAAGACGGTTCGCACTACTGCCTGCTTTCGCCGCATGCTCTGGATGCGCACAGCCCCCAGGCGTCGCTGCTGGAATGGCTGAGGCACATGGCGTGACCAACGCCCTCCGCAATGCCGGGGCCGGCAGACCCACACATGCAGATATGGCGCCCCATGGCCGAACGCAGTCGGTCACCAAGCCGAGAACAAGTCGGTGTGGGCGGGAGGGGTAGGCAGCACCTCAGGCGGTGTGCCACCCCGCCATGGCTCAACCCACCGCTGTCAAAACACTGCGCCGGATGGACGACAGGATTCTTTGGCGGATCAGCCCGCTGACAGGCCGTATCAGATACCAGTAGGGTGCGAATTTCTTGTGCGCGGCACCGCTCAGGCAGTGGACCCGGGTTTCGGTGGTGAGCCGGGTGCGGTCGTCGCCCAGCTGTTCCAGATGGAAGCCGACGGTCAATTTGGCGAAGTCGGGTTGGTCAAACGCCAGGAACTCGGCGGCGGTGGTGAAGAGGTGCTGGCCGTAGTCCAGTTGCCAGAATTTGCCGATCAGGCCGAACACCAGTTCCTCGTCGCCTTGCTGTTCCAGCACGGTGAAGTTCTGCATGCCAAAGCTGCTCGGGTTGACCTTCTTGCCGGACAGTGCGCCCAGCGCGCGCATGGGCAACTCGCGCAGGGCAATCATCTGGCGGAAAAACGGGTCGCTGCCAGCGTCGTAGCTGCGCACGGCGGGCATCACTGCATGGGGCGGGGCGGGTATGTCCAGGGCGTGCCGTTCGCTGAACTGGTAGCTGCCGAGATAGTGGTCCATCAGTCTCACCAGAACGCTCTCCCATGCGTGTTGAAGGCGCAAATCTTACAAGCGATGTGGGCCGGCTTTCCCGGTCTGTCCGGCGCGGCTGGCCTGGGTGGGGCCTTCGCGGGTTGCCGGGGCTGGGATTTTTGATCCAGGTCGTGGCCGGAGGAGGGCGGTGGCCGCGTGCCTGGGGCTGCCTGCTAGAGTGGGCCGCATTACAAGGACAGGGAGGCAGGCACATGACCCAGGCAGACGGCAGCCAGGACCGGCTGTATGCACTCGACAACCTGCGTGCCGCGATGATGTGGCTGGGCATCGTGCTGCATGTGGCGGTGATCCACATGGCCGGGGCGCAGCTGCTGCCCTGGCGCGACAACCAGACCACGCCGGCGGCCGATCTGCTGGTGGCCTTTATCCATGCGTTCCGCATGCCGGTGTTCTTTATTCTGGCCGGCTTCTTTGTGGCCCTGCTGCTGACCCAGCGTGGGGCGGCTGCCACCGTGCGGCACCGGCTGCGCCGGCTGGCCTTGCCGTTTGCGCTGTTCTGGCCGCCGCTGTTTGCCGCCTGTGCGGTGCTGGCCATGCTGTTCATGCACCGCATGGCGCGCGGCACCTGGGGGCTGGACCCTGGCCTGGCACCCGCTGCCGAGGGCATGGCGGCGCACACCGGGCTCAATACCTTGCACCTGTGGTTTCTGTGGCTGCTGTTCTGGCTGAGTGTGCTCACACCGCTGGTGCAGAAGGCGCTGCAGCGCTGGGCGCCTGCGGTGGCCCCCGCGCTGGGGCGGTGGCTGGCTGCCATGGGGTGCACGCCCTGGGGTGTGGCCGTGCTGACCACGCTGCTGGCGGGCATAGGCGTGCAGTATGGCGCGGGGCTGGTCAGCCCCGGCAATGCGTTTGTGCCGCCCTGGATGGAGTGGGCGCACAACGGCCTGTTCTATGTGTTCGGCCTGGCGCTGTACGCCCACTGGCAGGTGCTGCTGGCGCACTATGTGCGGCGCTGGCCCTGGTATGGCGTGGCCGGGGTGCTGTGTTTTCTGGCGTCCGGCGGGGTGCTGGAGCAGGTGCCTGCCGATGCCCGCCAGACCCTGCCCATGGGCGTGCGCTGGGCGTTTTCCTGGGCGTACAACGCTGCGGCATGGTGCTGGAGTTTTGCGCTCATCGGCCTGTTCACAGCCCATCTGGGGCGGCACAGCCCCGCCATGCGCTACCTGGCCGACAGTTCCTACTGGGTGTACCTGGTGCACATGCCCATGACCATCGGTTTCGGGGCGTTGCTGTTCGGCCTGCCGTGGCCGGCCGGCGTGAAGATGCTGCTGAATATTGCGGCCACCACGGCGCTGAGCCTGGCCAGCTACCACTGGCTGGTGCGCACCACCGCTGTGGGCCTGCTGTTGAACGGCAAGAGCCATGGGCGCGCGCCTGGCCCTGCGGCGGCATTGCCCACGGCCTGAGCCGGGGCGTGGCGGGGGATGGGCGTGTGCGGGGCGTGGGCCTGCACGGAACGCTACGGGCAGCCGCCGCATCGCCACTGGCGACGCGCGGGGTGCTGAACAGCGGGCACGGGTGGGCGTGGATATGTCGCCGCTCTGCGCGCAGCGGCGGCAGAAAGGCCGACAATGGTGTCCGTTGCCTGTGGTGGCGGGGCGTGCCCGCTGCGCAGTGCGCCCCGATTCTTTTCCCCTTACCGACCCTCTTTTGACTGGAAGTCTGTCCCCATGCAATTCGCCGAGCGTCTGAATAACGTCGAAACCTCTGCCATCCGCGAGCTGTTCAAGCTGTTGGGCAAGCCGGGCATTGTCAGCTTTGCCGGTGGCTTTCCCGATGCGGCGCTGTTCGATGTGGAGGGCATGAAGGCCGCCGCCCAGGCCGCGCTGACCGAAGAGCCCGGCGCTGCCTTGCAGTACGGTGCCACCGAAGGCTACCAGCCGCTGCGTGAACAGCTGGCCGGGTTCATGCACGGCAAGGGCGTGGCCGATGTGGCGGCCGACCAGCTGATCGTCACCACCGGCAGCCAGCAGGCGCTGGACCTGCTGGGCAAGACCATGATTTCCCCGGGCGACAAGGTGATTGTGGAAGGCCCCACCTTCCTGGCTACCATCCAGTGCTTCCGCCTGTATGGCGCGGAAGTCATCAGCGCGCCGGTGGATGCCCAAGGCGTGCAGGTGGATGTGCTGGAACGCCTGATCGTGGAGCACCGCCCCAAGCTGGTGTACCTGATCCCCACCTTCGGCAACCCCAGCGGTGCCACCCTGAGCCTGGAGCGCCGCAAGCGCGTGCTGGAGCTGGCGGCCCAGTACCAGGTGCTGGTGGTGGAAGACGATCCCTACGGCGATCTGTACTTTGATGCGGCGCCGCCCCCCAGCCTGCTGGCCCTGTCCAAGGATGTGCCGGGCAGCCGCGAATGGCTGGCGCATTGCGGTTCGCTGTCCAAGGTGCTGAGCCCCGGCCTGCGCATTGGCTGGCTGATTGCCAACCCCGAGCTGCTGTCCCGCGCCGTGATGTGCAAGCAGTTCAGCGATGCGCACACCAGCACGTTTGCCCAGGCCACGGCGGCCCAGTACCTGAAGGCCGGCCACATGCCGGCGGCGCTGGCCAAGGTGCGCAAGGTGTATGCGGCCCGCGCCCAGGCGATGATGGATGCGCTTCGCAGCGAGCTGGGCGATGCGGTGGAATTCACGCCGCCCGCAGGCGGCCTGTTCCTGTGGCTGCGCCTGACCGGCGAGGGCGCGGACGCCGGTGCGCTGGCCAAGCAGGCGATCGAGCAGGGCGTGGCCTTTGTGCCCGGTGCGCCGTTCTTCAGCCAGAACCCGGATACGGCCACGCTGCGCCTGTCGTTTGCGACGGCGGATGAAGCCCGTATCCGCGAAGGCGTGCAGCGCCTCAAGCGCGCGCTGGAGGCCGTGCATGCCTGAGCAGGACCACAACGCCCAGGAGGCCCAGGACGGGCGCCTGATGGAGCTGGAGATCAAGCTCAGCTACATGGAAGACCTGGTGGAGCAGCTGAATGTGAGCGTCTACCGCCAGCAGCAGGCGATCGATGTGCTGGTGGAAGAGGTGCGCAATCTGCGCCGCCAGACCGCCCCGGCCGAAGGCGCCACGCACATGGCCAATCTGCGCGACGAGCTGCCGCCGCATTACTGACAGCCGACCTGGCAGCCAGCTCTGCTGGCCGCCTGCATCCCTGCTTGCGGGCGGGCTCGCAGGCGGGCTTGCTGGCAGAGGGTGGGTGGGCGAACAAGGCAGGGGGCTGCCGGTACCCCCTGCCTGCGCACTCCCAAACCAGGAGCAGCTGTGGCACATGCACAACGGATGGCCGCTGTTTTTGTATCTGAAAGTCAGGTGCAGGGCGCGCAGACGGGTGTGGTGGCGCTGCCGCCATGGCATGCCGCACCAGCTGTGTGCTGACGGAATAGAAAAAGGCCCCGAGGGGCCTTTTTTCTTGGGCGCGGGATACGCCTGCGCAGGGCGTATCCGATGGAGGCTTGGGTTGCCGCCGTGGCCCAAGTTGCCGTCAGCTGCCCTCAGTGGCCGTCAATTTCCGTCAATTGCTGTCAATTGCCGCTGGTATGGCCCGTGTGGCCGGACAGGGCCTGCAGGCGCGCATACAGGCCGCCAGCGGCCAGCAGTTCGGCGTGGGTGCCTTGTTCGGCCACGCGGCCGCGTTCCATCACCACCACGCGGTCGGCGTGTTCGATGGTGGACAGGCGGTGGGCAATGACCAGGGTGGTGCGGCCTTGCATCAGGTTCTGCAGGGCCTGCTGGACCAGGCGTTCGGACTCGGTGTCCAGCGCCGAGGTGGCTTCGTCCAGGATCAGGATGGGCGCGTTCTTGTACAGCGCGCGTGCAATCGCCAGGCGCTGGCGCTGGCCGCCGGACAGCTGGACCGCGTTGTGGCCCACATTGGTGTGGATGCCTTCGGGCATGGCGCGCACATGGTCGCCCAGGTTGGCGGCTTCCAGGCTGGCCCAGACGCGGGCTTCATCCACTTCGGCGCCCAGGGCCACGTTGGCGGCGACGCTGTCGTTGAACATCACCACATCCTGGCTGACCATGGCGAACTGGCTGCGCAGATAGGCCAGGTCCCAGTCCTGGATGGGCTGGCCGTCCAGCAGGATCTGGCCCTGCGTAGGCTGCAGAAAACGCGGCAGCAGATTGACCAGCGTGGTCTTGCCGGCGCCGGAGGGGCCAACCAGCGCGACGATTTCGCCGGGCTGCACGGTGAGGTTGACACCGTCCAGCGCAGGCGCCTTGTCCGGGCCGAAGCTGACGCCCACGTTCTGCAGCTCGAAATGGCCGGTGACGGGGGCCGGGCGCAAGGTGCCGCCGCTTTCGGGCTGGCTCTGGTCCAGCAGGCCCAGGCCGCGTTCCAGCGCGGCCACGCCGCGGGTGATGGGGTTGGCCACGTTGGCCATGCGGCGCAGCGGGGCGATGAGCATCAGCATGGCGCTGATGAAGGCCACAAAGCTGCCCACGGTCACGTCCTGGCTGCCGGCGCCGCCGGTGCGGCCCTGCCACAGCGCAATGCAGATCACGGCGGACAGCGCAAACGCGGCCAGCAGCTGGGTCAGCGGCGTCATGGCGGCCGAGGCGATGGTGGACTTGATGGCCATGCCGCGCAGCCGGCGGCTGAGGTCGAAGAAGCGGTTGAACTGCGCGGTCTGGGCGCCGTGCAGGCGCACCATGCGGTGGGCCAGCACGTTTTCTTCCACCACATAGGCCAGGGAATCGGTGGCTTCCTGGCTGTTTTTGGTGATGCGGTACAGGCGCTTGGACAGGGTCTTCATGATCCAGGCCACGCCGGGCACGACAAAGGCTACGGCCAGGGTGAGCTGCCAGTTCAGGTACAGCAGATAGCCCAGCAGGGCGATCAAGGTGAAGCCGTCGCGCGAGATGCTGAGGAAGGCGTTCACCAACTGGGTGGCGCCGGTCTGCACCTCATACACCACGGTGTTGGACAGCGCGCTGGACGACTGGCGCGCGAAAAGCGACATATCGGCCGACTGCACGCGCTGGAACAGCACTTCGCGCAGGCGCAGCATGCCGTCATTGGCAATCTGCGACAGCGCGTACTGGCCCACGAACTGGGCGATGCCGCGGATCAGGAACACGCCGATGATGGCCACGGGCACCATCCACAGCGACAAGGTGCCGTCGGTAAACCCATTGTCCAGCAGGGGTTTGAGCAGGGCCGGAATCAGCGGCTCGGTGCCCGCGCCCACGAGGGTGGCCAGAATGGCCAAAACCCATGCAAGACGTTGGTTTCCAAAATAAGGTGCGATGCGGCGAAGCCGCTGGGTGAGCGTCAAATCGGTGGGGACTGACATTTTGGTGTGGTCGGGTGTCTGCATGTGAGGGCGGATTCTACGGGGCCGTACTATGATGGCGGGATACACATGGACACAGGCATTTCCGTCTTCACTTCCATGCTCTGTGTGTAACATCACAATCTGGATGGCCGGGATAACCCTGGCACTTGATGGCTGACAATGACTATTGAACGTACACCAACCACCCCCTCTTTGACAGCGGCGGTGCCGCTGGCGTCACGCCGCAGCGTTCTGGCTGCCATGGCTTCTGTTTCTGCACTGCCAGCATTCGCCCAATTCCGCGTGGAAGTGACCGGGGTGGGCCTGACCCAACTGCCTATTGCGCTGCCCGCGTTCCGCGGCGAAGACACTGCGCCCCAAAAGATTGCCGCCATCATCAAGGCGGACCTGGAGCGCAGCGGCCTGTTCCGCAGCGTGGATGCATCGGGCGTGCAGCTGGATGAAACCACCCGCCCGGACGTGGGCGTGTGGCGCCAGAAGGGCGCAGATTCGCTGGCCGGTGGCTCTATCACCCGCCTGGCCGATGGCCGTTATGACGTGCGTTTCCGCCTGTGGGATGTGGTCAAGGGCCAGGACCTGGGCGGCCAGGGCTATGCCGTGACGCAGGCCGATCTGCGCCTGGTGGCCCACCGCATTGCCGACTACATCTATGAAAAGCTGACCGGCGAGAAGGGCGTTTTCTCGACCCGCATCGCCTATGTGACCAAGGCCGGCAAGCGCTATGTGCTGTGGGTGGCAGATGCCGATGGCGAAAACGCGCAGTCGGCGCTGTCGAGCAACGAGCCCATCATCTCGCCCGCCTGGTCGCCCAACGGCAGCCAACTGGCCTATGTGTCGTTCGAGTCGCGCAAGCCGGTGGTCTATGTGCATGAGATCGCTTCCGGCCGCCGTCGGCTGATTGCCAACTTCCGCGGCTCCAACAGTGCGCCTGCCTGGTCGCCCGACGGCAGCTCGCTGGCGGTGACCTTGACGCGCGATGGCTCGTCGCAGCTCTACACCATCTCCGCCCAGGGCGGAGAACCCCGCCGCCTGATGCAAAGCAGCGGCATCGACACCGAGCCCGCTTTCTCCAGCGACGGCCGCACGATTTACTTTGTCAGCGACCGGGGCGGTGCGCCCCAGGTCTACAAGGTGTCCGCATCCGGAGGCAGCGCGCAGCGCGTGACCTTCAGCGGCAACTACAACATCTCTCCCAGTGTCAGCGCAGACGGCAAATGGCTGGCCTACATTTCGCGTGTGGGAGGAGGCTTCAAGCTGCATGTGATGGATCTGGCATCCGGGTCCGTGACGGCAGTGACCGATACGTCGGAAGATGAAAGCCCAAGTTTTGCCCCGAATAGCCGACTCATTGTCTACGCCACCAAGCAGGGCGGTCGTGAAGCACTCATGACTACAACGCTCGACGGAAAGATCAAGGCGCGACTGGCGGGTCAGAGTGGAGACATACGAGAGCCCGATTGGGGCCCGTACCAAAAATACTGAGATCAGTACCTTTTTTCGCAACCTCAAAACAAACCATATTTGGAGAAAATCCAATGATCGATTTCAAACGTCTTTCCCTCGCAATGGCCGTCGTGGCCCTGATGGCTGGTTGCAGCTCCGGCGTGAAGCTGGATGACTCGGCCAACAAGAACGGTACGCTGGCCTCCGGCGGCGCCAACGGTGCTGGCACCGGCCAAAGCAGCGTGGCTGGTGTGGACCTGTCCGGTTCCGCCGCCAACGGCCAAGGCCCCGTGGGCGTGAGCCGCATCGTGTACTTCGACTTTGACAGCTACAGCATCAAGTCGGACGCACAAGCCCAGATCGAAGCCCACGCACGCTTCATGAAGGAAAGCGGCAACCGCAAGGTCGTGATCGAAGGTCACACCGACGAACGCGGCGGCCGTGAATACAACCTGGCCCTGGGCCAAAAGCGTGCCGAAGCCGTGCGCCGTGCACTGGGCGTGCTGGGTGTGAACGACAGCCAGATGGAAGCTGTGAGCTTCGGTAAGGAAAAGCCTGCTGCCACCGGCAACACCGAAGACGCTTTCGCCCAAAACCGCCGCGCTGAGCTGTCCTACCGCTGATGATGTCTGCTAGCTCCGAACTCCGTCTGCCGCGCCTGCGTGGTGTGTGTGCCGCCGCTTTGCTGGCGATCACTGCAACCGCATCCCAGGCTGCCCTTTTTTCCGATGACGAAGCGCGCCGTGCCATCCTGGAGGTGCGCCAGCGCGTGGATGCCATGCAGCAGCGCCACAACGACGAAATGTCGCAGGTGCGCCGCAGCGTGCTGGATCTGCAGCAGCAGATCGAGTCCTTGCGCTCGGACGTCGCACGTCTGACCGGTCAGAACGAGCAGTTGGTGCGTGAGGCGTCGGAGCTGCAGCGCAAGCAAAAGGACATTGCACAAGGCGTGGATGAACGCCTGCGCCAGTTCGAGCCGGTTCAGGTGACGGTGGATGGTCAGCAGTTCACTGCCGACCCGGCCGAGAAACGGGACTTCGACGCCGCACTGGCGCAGTTCCGTGGCGGCCAGTTTCCTGAAGCGCGCAAGGCTTTTGCCGCTTTCGTGAACGCCTACCCCAAGAGCGGCTACGTGCCCTCGGCCCGTTTCTGGCTGGGGAACACGCAGTACGCCGGGCGTGACTACAAGGAGGCGATTGCCAACTTCCGCTCCATGCTGGCAGCGGTTCCCAATCACGAGCGTGCGCCCGAAGCCACGCTGTCGATTGCGAACTGCCAGATCGAGATGAAGGACACCAAGGCCGCGCGCAAGACACTGGAAGACCTGCTGAAGGCCTATCCGAATTCGGAAGCCGCCGTGGCGGCCAAAGACCGTCTGGCGCGACTGAAGTAATGGGCGACAACCTCGCACAAGCGCTGCCGTCTTCGGCGGCGCTTTCTTTTTCCGAGACCCCGGAGGATGCCGATCTCCAGCGCCGCTTTGGCGGGCTGGAGCGGCTGTACGGGGTAGAGGGCGCTGCGCGCATCCGCGCAGCGCATGTGGTGGTGGTGGGCATCGGCGGCGTGGGCTCCTGGACGGCCGAAGCGCTGGCCCGCAGCGGCGTGGGCACCTTGACGCTGATCGACCTGGACAATGTGGCGGAGTCGAACATCAACCGCCAGATCCATGCGCTGACCTCCACCGTGGGCATGGCCAAGGTGGACGCCATGCGCCAGCGGATTGCGCAGATCAACCCGCACTGCGTGGTGCACTGTGTGGAAGATTTCGTGACGCCCGAGAACTGGCTGGAGCTGCTGCCCGCAGGCGCCCATGCCGTGATCGATGCCTGCGACCAGGTCAAGGCCAAGCTGGCCATGGCGGTGCATGCACGCAAGCGCCGCTACCCCTTTATTGCGGTGGGGGCCGCCGGCGGCAAGCGCCTGGCGCACAAGGTGGATGTGGACGATGTGTCTGCCACCACGCACGACCCCCTGCTGGCGCAACTGCGCTACCGCCTGCGCAAGGAATATGGCGCGCCGCGTGACGGCAAGAAGATGGGCGTGACCTGCGTGTTCAGCCGCGAGGCCGTGGCACCGCCCGATGCATCGTGCCAGCTGTCGCAGGGTGACGGCAGCCTGAACTGCCATGGCTATGGTTCCGTGGTGGCCGTGACCGCCACGTTCGGCCAGTGTGCGGCGGGCTGGGTGCTGGAGCAACTTTCTGCCGGATCTTCCAAGACCACCTAAATCTTCATGCTACAATCGAATTCTTCGCTGATTAAGACAACTTCTTGATTTGCAAGGCGTGTGGGTCTTTAGCTCAGTCGGTAGAGCAGCGGACTTTTAATCCGTTGGTCGCGAGTTCGAATCTCGCAGGACCCACCACAGAATACAAGCCACTGTAGCAATACAGTGGCTTTTTTCTTGCCCATGTTTCATGCGCAAGTGCCATGTGCAAACCTCCATGCGCACCCCGCTCGATGTAGCGTACTTGCGGTTTTCTGAGACCGGTGCCGCTCAGTTTGGGGGCGGCTGGGGCGCGGCACGGCCGGCGTCGCAGCGTGGTGTGGTCATGCGGGCATTCACAAGCAAAACCCCGCAGTGGCGGGGCTTGGGAAGGCGCGAATGCGGTGAACGGCGTGACTTGTGTATGCTCGGTTGCGTCATCCACCCAATGAGCACCATGCGCACACAAAGTCCTTCACGTTTGCTTCCGGGCTATCTTTTTGGCAGCCATTCGCTGGGGACCGTGTTCTGGGGCGGTGTGGGTGGTTTCGCCGTCTGGCTTGCTGCCATGTACATCGCGGCCACCATGGTTCCGTTTCTCAAAGCCATGCTCTGGGTGTATTTCTTCGTCTTCATGTTCGCATGGTGGGCTGCGACCTGGAAGTCTGCCGACCGATACGCGGGTCCGGTGGTATGGCAGCGAAGCGCAAAGACCGCGGTGGTTGTGACCGCGCTGCTGGTGGCGTCACTGGTGCTGTATGGCGGCTTGGTGGGGCGTTAACAGACGCACGGGTCGCCAGACCCGATAGCACGCTGCAGCACTGGATGGATGTGGCTGCTGGGGTTGTTGGGGCGTGGCGTGGCCACGGGGCAGAAACAGAAAACCCCGCACGGTGGCGGGCTGGCGGGACTGGCGGGGCGGGTGGTGTGGGGGCTTGTTCAGTGAGACTGCATGGCCTGTATCAGCCTGGTCGTCTCTGCGTCTATGTCTGCCTGGCTTTTTGCCCGTTGGGCCTTGGACAGCTGGTGGGCCAGCTCCGCATCACTCATTCCGATTGCGGCCGCGATGCCTTCGCGAATTTTGGACGCATCCAACTGGCTCAAAGCCAGTCCCTGTTTGGTTACGGGGCCCAAGGCGCGTATGAAGTCGGCCGAGTCGGCGTGGACGTTGTGAGGCGTGTGTCCGGTCATGCAACGACGCTCGCATGCAGGCCGTTAAATCCCAGTATGGGTTTCCTTTTAATAAAGTGTCTGTGGAGTGATTGGTCGGGGTTGTGTGATCTCGGTTGTTAGCGAGACCGATGTGTGACCTGCTCCTTTGCTCAGGGCTGGTCTGATTTCGGTGTCTGTCTGGATGGGCCGCTTTTGGTCAGCATGGGAATCACGCTCAGGATCAGGAGCGCAAAGATGGTGCTGATGACTGCGGTGGCTTCTTCACCGAGTCCTGCACAGACACCGATAGCGGCGGTGAGCCACAGTCCGGCGGCAGTGGTCAGGCCTTTGACATGGGGGGCTGCGTTCTCGCCATCGGATTTCAGGATCGCTCCGGCACCAAGAAAGCCGACGCCGGTGATGACCCCTTGTACGACGCGTGCCGCATTCGCGGTATCCACCCCGGATTGCAGCGATACCAGCACGATCAATGCCGATCCCATGGCCACCAGCATATGGGTGCGCAATCCGGCGGCTTTGCCGTTGGCCTCCCGTTGCCAGCCAAGCAGCCCGCCCAAGACGGCGGCCAGGAACAGGCGAACCACGATTCTGGTGGCCTGGGCAGCGTCTGGTACATCGGAAAACTCACTGGCAATGGTGCTGGTGATGGCGTGGAGCGTGTCATTCATGGATGGGTCCTTGGATGGGCGCACAAGCGACCTTGAAGCAAGGTGCTGGCAAGCAGGTCAAGCCATTTTGGTTGCGCTGTAGACATGCTGGGGTAGGCCTAGGGCGCCAAAAGACAAAGCCCGCGCGGCATGTGCCGGGCGGGCTGGTGGGGAGGGGGTAAGGGAAGGGCACAGGGGCGCAAGCAGATCTGGCGCATGTGCGGATTGCGTGAACTGCTCTTTAAGCAAATTGCCTTGCATGGGGGGAGCGTGGGGGGCATGGGGGCGGCCATTGCATTGCACGCAGCCATGTGGCCCAGACGGGCAGTGCAGGAGCCTCACCCCGGGTGTGCGGCGTACCTCCACGTCTCTGACGGCAGGCCCGCTAGGACATACCATGACAGGACAGTAAAGCCTCCTTGCCCGCAAGCATGCAAGATCGAGGCAGTTCGGTGCGGAGGTTTTGCCTGCCTGTGCAGCCGTGCTATGCAGGGCGGCTGTGTGCGGGGCAGGCCATTCCCGCCCAGGCCAGGCTGGGACAGTCCCGTCCGTGGCGCCTTCAGGCGCCGCAACAGGCCCTGCCGCTTCCCATCACACAGGTGCCGACGAGGAGGGGAGGGGGGCTGCAGGGCAGGGCGTCGTCACTCTTCGTTCAATTCGCACTTGGCGTATTTGACCGCGTCCTCCGCGTAGGCGTGGGCGGCCTTGTGCGCTTGCTGCACGTAGCGCTTGAGCTCTTCCACGTAGTTCTCCATCTCGCGCTGGTATTTGTCGACCTCCCATGGCAGGCAGGTCTTGATGGCGGCGCAGTACGGTTTGAAGGGCCTGGAAGGCAGGGAGGGCTCTGAATAGGAGCTCATCGATGGCTTGTAGCAGGACGCCTGTGCCGACAGCGGCGCCAGCAGCAAGGAGGGGATTAGCGTCAGCAGCAATTGCCAGGGCAATGGTGGGATGGGGCGCATCGTGTTTCTTTTATTGGTCATGAAAAAGGTACAAGAGCGGCTGGCGAGAAACCGTGGTGCGCAGATCGGCGATCTGCGAGCGCGCCGCCTGGAATCTGTTGGGCGCGTGTTCACATGCCTCAGAACTCTCGAAAGAATACAAGCCACTGCAGCCATGCCGTGGCTTTTTTCTGGCATGTTGTACGGGTGCCGCGGTGGTGCCCACTCCGACCATGTGGCTCCGCGTCGAGACACGGCTGCCCAGCCTTTGCTGGACTATGGGGCGCAGCGCCGTTGCTTGGCCTGGGAGTGGTTGGCGATGCGGTGCCTGTGGTCACCCAGCAACAAACAGCCGCCAGCAACGCAGCAACAGCCCGGGCGGTGCCTGCCTCTGCGTGGCTGGTGGCGTTGTTGTGCGGTGGTGTCTGTGCCGATCAGCTCTGGCCCAAGACGATGGCGGCGGCCGCGGCCAGCGCGAAGGCGCTGATGGCCAGCCACAGCAGCAGGGCCAGAAAAAGAGAAGCCCGCAAGGCAGCGGGCTGGTGGTGGGGGCGAGGTGCGGTGTGGGGTGGTGACGGGGTGGTGCTCACGCAATACCTTTGATACTGTCCATGGCTTGTATGCCGACGGTGGTGATGCTTGCGATGACGCTGCCGGCGTGCAGCAGGGCGGCGGTGTAGGCCGCGTTGCGGGTGCTGAAGGTGCTGGGGCTGGGCTGGCCGTTGAGGATGTAAATGAAGCGTATGGGGTGCATGGAGTGCATGGAGTGCATGGGGTGCTCCTGGGGGCAGCCGATAAGCCGCCAACAAGCCGCTGATACCGCCGTCGATACGTTGTTGCGCTGCTGCGCTGCCTGGCCGTACGGGATGAGGATGTGCGGCATGTCCTGAACGCGCTGCCTGTGGCGGCAACACCTGGTTGCGATGGCAAATCGGTGGCTGCCGGGTGGTGTGGGTGGCAGGGGCTAGAGAGGGGGGCTTTATAGCTGGGTGGCGGCCAGCACCGCGGCGATGAGCAGGGCCAGAAACAGCAAAGCCCGCTTGAGGGCGGGCTTCTTCTTGCGGCGCGGCAGGCGCTGGAGCTGGATGGGGGGTGCCATGGCGGTCTCCCATAAAAACCGCCTCGGTGGGCGGTTCGTGGTGCGGGGGAGTGCTCAGAAGGCGTCAACGCTGTATTCGCCGAAGGGCAATTCCTCTGCCAACAGGCTCATGACTTCTTCCGGGGAGCGCGGTTCAGGCATCTCGGGGATGACCTGTTGGGGCTGGAGGTGCTCGTAGAGGGCGGCGGAAAAATGCGTCATGCTGGGCTCCTAAGGTTGGTATCAATATCTGGGTCGTGTTTATCGAACGTCTCCGGTCCGCATATGGTTGACGAGTTATTTGAACGAACCATGACAGTTAACGAAGAGTTACTTTTGCCGACGGCCGGGCGGTGAAATCGGCGAGGTCCGCAGCGGCCCGGGCCTTGCCCAGTGCTGGCCGAGTGCCAGTTGCCTGTGGCTGCATGTGGTGTGGGCTTGCACCAGGGGATGTTGGTGCAGTGCTGCGGTTGGTAGTGCATGAGGTGCGTGGCACGCTGTGCGCACAGCTCCGCAAACGTCGCAGCACACATCGCCTCACACCACACACATTCCACACCGGAGGCCTTTGGGTGGTGGACTGGCCGATTCCTGGCGCGTGCCGTGAAGCGGTGTCCTGTGTGGCGTCGCTGTGGCGGATGGCGCCGCGGCCCCCCCGCTTCCCATGCCCCAAAACCTGATGCGCCATGCTGCCGCGGCCTTGGCGTTCGGAGCTTGGTGCCCTGCGCCGGGTTGGGCCGAGGCCCACAAGCGCAGGGTGCCGGGTGGCCAGGGTGCGGCTTATCCGGATGCGAGCAAGTGGCCGGGCAGCAGTGCGTGGGCCATGCCGCCCGTCCTATCCCGCGCGGCCCGCCAGGGGCGCCGCCGCGCAGGCAGCACGGGTGCTGGATTGCGCATTGCGCCGTGGCGTGTGGCCGGTGTCTGCAGACCACCTGCGGTAGAGGCCGGGGAGGCCGCACAGCGCAGCAACGCTGCGGTGTGGCCGCAGCCCCAGTCGCCGTCGCCGTGTTGCGGCTCAGGCCACCAGGGCGGCGCTGCTGGCCTGGTGTTCCACCTTGGCGGTGCCGTCGCGCAGGGCGCGGGTGTTGATGTAGCGCGGCAGCAGGCGGGCGGCCTGGCGCAGGAATTCGTATTCCGAATCGTCCAGGGCCAGGCACTGGACGTCGAAGTGGCAGAGGGTGCCGAACAGCTCGCCGTAATTGTCCAGGATAGGCAGGCCGTGGTAGGAGCCCAGGGCCCCCTGGAAGCGCAGGCCGTCGAGGCGGCGGTCACGCAAGGTGTTGGCGGTGGAGAAGCCGTTTTCGCGCAGCACGAACTGGCAGAAGCTGTCTTGCAGCGGCACTTCGATGATGTCGGCCGGGATGTGCTGGCCCTGTTTGTCAAACAGGTAGAGGTTGCGCAGCATGCCGTCCTTGAGCTGGTACACGCCCGTGTAGCGGTGGGGCACACGCTTGTTGAGGAAGGCCAGGCCGGCAGGCCCGTCCGCCTTCAGGATATTGGTATAGGTCTGAAGCGCATCGTTCGCGGTAGTGGCGTTCGTCATGGTCAACCTCCTGTCGGGCATGAAATTTTGCGCGCTGCTGCGCTGCAGTCTGCTTGCCGTTCGGCGTGGACACGGGCGGACCCGATCGGCGGTGCTGGCCGGCACCGCTTGACAGCCGTATGTCTGATCGCTCCTGCGCGCATGGGCGTGGGTGGGGGGGCGGCATGGTGTGGCTGGGTTTCATATGGCGGTGCAGCCAGCGGGAGTCAGCGGGCAAGAAGGCCGTTGCGTGAGAGAGGGAATGGGCGGGCGAGCTGTGTGGGTGGGGCTTGCTCAGTCGCTGAAGCCGGCATGGCGTTCCACCAGGGCATCCTGGCGCAGGGCCTGGCGGTGCACGTCGTAGGCGTTGAGGATGGCCTCGTCGATGCCGGGCTCCAGCAGCGGGGCGATGTTCACGCCGCGGTGCCAGATGGCGGGGACCGAGAGGTCAAAGTCGTCACTGTAGTGGACCAGGGTGTCCAACGTGACGCCTTCGACCGTGACCCGAAAGCGCACCGTGTCGGGTTCATAGGGCGGCAGGGCATCTGCAGCGGCGGGGATGGCGCGCAGCGGCAGTCGTGCGTGCATGGGGGCTCCTGTGGTGAAGATAAAAAACCGCCCGGCGTGCGCGGGGCGGGGCGGGTATGGGTGGGTACGGGTAGGTGTAGGCCGGTCACATGCAGCGGCCGTGTGCGCAAGAGTGCCTTGCCTTGCGGCATGCAGACGGATGCGGAAGGCAAGGGCTGGATGTGTCCCCGGCAGGGGGGCGGTTGCTGTTGCAGTCGCCTGCGTCTGTCCCAGGTTGCTGCGCCAGCTTGCCGTGCCGGTGTGATGGAGCGGGCGAGCGATGGATTTCGCTGAGCGGCCCTTAATCACCGGGTTTACATGATTTACAAGCAGCATATTTACGTGCTTGCAAGTGAAGCAGAAGCTGACCGCCCCCTCTCATGTGAAAGGACTGTCAGATGTGTAACTACTGCTTATGGGCGCGCGCCGGGATCGCGGCGGCGGTGCTGGCATTGACGGGGTGCATGTCGCCCCCAACGGGAAGCCAGGATGGCAATGCCACCCTGGTCTCCATGAGCGATCGGCCCGTGGACCGGGGTTGGGACTGGCTGGAGAGCCGTCCGGGTAGCGAAGGGCCACGCCGTTGAGACAGGGAGTCCAGGTCACAGCACTGGCTGTGCGGGCGATCAATCCTTTTTTATGGTCTTGGTGGCGCGCCGCATGAAGGGGCTGCGCGCCACACATCTTCTGAAGATGCGTCTGCATGTAAGAGCGTATTTGTTACATGCTCTGTCCCCGGCACCGGCCAGACTGTAGGGTTGGCTGGGTAGGGCCCGTGCAGGGTTGGGACGGCGATTGCATCGCATGGCGTCACGCCATGTGACGCGACCGAACGCGGTGCCGTGCCGCAGCCTCAGTGACTGGGATTTGGCGTGCAATGCCACCGCTGCCTGCCCGGTGGGGGCGCAATCGCAGCGCATCGGCGATGCCGGACCGTTCCAGGCGCCGCGATACGGGGTGCGAAAGGAGTGATGGAATCCAGCTGGGCATTGCCTGGGTGCAGGCCTGGGGGTCAGAGCCGGTCCGGCTGCTGCTGCTGCTGCTGCTGCTGCTGCTGCTGCTGTCATTCGGGCAGATCGTCTACAACGGTTTGTGCGTGCGCACCGCGGCCGGCAGAATCCAGACCCGTATCCACACACCATGGACATAAAAAAGCCCGCCGGGCCGAAGCGGGGCGGGCTAACTTACTTCGGATGAAGCAAGGAGGGAGAGTGTTCAGGTGTCCAGAGCATGGGCGTGTCCGGTGTTGTAGCGCAGCCAATGCCGGTGTGGACTGCCACTAGGCAAGCTGGCAGCAGCCGTCTATCTTTGATGCCGGATTGCAGCTGTTTCAATAAAGGAGCATCCAGGATGCCAAGCAAAGAGCATTTGCGGACCCGGCTGGACATGGGCGCCGTGGGGGCGCTGGACGCCAGTGCCAGGAAGGTCACGGAGCACATCGCCCACAGAAAGCACATCTCGCGCAATGTGGCGCGGGAGCTGGAGCTTCCATCGCCCAGCCTGGGTCAGCGCGCTGCGGATGCGGTGGCGGCGTTTGGCGGGTCCTGGACGTTTGTGCTGCTGTTCTTTCTGACGATGCTGGTGTGGATGGGGCTGAACACCGCGTTGCTTGTCTTGCGCGGGCACACGTTCGATCCCTACCCCTACATTCTGCTGAACCTGGTGCTGTCGATGCTGGCGGCCATCCAGGCGCCCATCATTCTGATGTCGCAGAACCGGCAGTCCGAGAAGGACCGCATCCGGGGCGAGCACGACTATGAGGTCAACCTGAAGGCGGAGCTGGAGATCATGCTGCTGCATGAAAAACTGGACGATCTGCAGCAAAAGCAGTGGAGCGAGCTGATCGGCCTGCAGCGTGAGCAACTGCGCCTGCTGACCGTCTTGGCCGAGCAGAACGACCGCCGCTGAAGGGTGAGCCGGCTGGCTGCTGGCCATGCAGGCGGACCGTGCAGGCCACCTGGAGAGCCGCACCATCAAGAAAGCCTCGGGGCTTGCTTCATGGCCCCGCTTTACCCTGCGGGAGCAGGTGCGTGCGCAGGCAGCACGCTAGCCGGTAGCGGTCATTTTGAAATCTCCGTGGAAAGAGGGGCCCGCGTCGTTGGGCGTGGGACATGGGGCGCCGGGCGTGCGGATCCGAGCCTGTTTGCCGGGTGGGGTGCCCAGGGGCTGTGTATTCCCTGCGCTGGCTGCGCGGTGGCTGGCTGTTGACCACGGCCATTGCCATGGCGGTAGCGGTGGCACGGGGCGCGCGCAGGAAGAGGCGTCTTGTGCGGCCACAAAAATGCCCGCACAGGGCGGGCATGGGTTTCTTGGCTGAGGCACTAGCTTTGTTGCTTCTCTCTCACTCCGGGTTCTTGTTCTCTGTCGCCCTGTTGCCGTTCGGGCTCTTGGTCGTTGACGGGGTAGCCAGGGCGTGGCGGAAGCGATGGATGCGGCTGCGTTTGGGGCGTGGCCAGTGGCGGCGGCCACGCCGTTTCGGTTGCGGCAGTCATGGCGCTGACTCCTTGCTGGCCTGCGCGGCCAGCAGCGGTCAATAGTCTTCCTCTGCCGTTCTGCGCCGGTGGGGAACCCTGGCGTCCTGCACCAGTTCCTGGGGGTGCCGGCTGAACTCCGGGGGCTCCAGCGATGCCTCTTTGTCAGGACGGTAGGTGAAATGATCGCCCGTGTACCTGTCGTCTTCCGTGTCTGGGCGCTGTGTGCTGGGGTTGCCTAGGAAGGCAACGATTCTGTTGAGGATCGACATATGCACCTCCGGTCCTGCAGAAGCAATCGGGATCAATTGCATCCCTGTACGGTACTCTCTTTCCCGCCCGAAAACCGTTCTGCAGGAAACTCTTACATTGGCGCCGTGGCCTGCACTGTCATCGGCCCCAGTGCACGGGGAGGGCAGGGTCTTAAACCACAGCGCTCTCGGGGGAAAGCGCTCTGGTTTGGCCGTATCGCGTGACGGCTGGCACTGCAGGTTCTCCCGGCCGCTGCAGGCCTCCACCCCCGGCCTGGAGAGGGCGCAGACCTCGGCGGCTGCTCAGCTCCGGGATTCCTTCGCTGCTCTCGTCATTGGCTTGATCGCGTCTGCAACCCCTGCTGCGCTCCCTTGGTAGCTGCCCCCGCCTTGGTGTTCTGTCGGCTGCGGCCGTGTATCACCGGGCCTGGGGTGTGGTGCAGTGCGTTGCTGCGATGGATGAAGTATAGAAATGCTAGTCTTTTAGTGTCAAGTAAAAATAGCCTCAAAGTAAAATATTTCTATCCTTTGCGTTTTGAGGCCCAGGCTGACGCCAGAACAACCGAGGTGGCGCTATACCTGCGGCAGGAGGTACACCCCATGGCCACAACACCCAAAGACCCCAGCAAAGACCAGGACCCGAAGCCCGAGCCAATTGATCCGCCGGACGATGCCCCACCGGTGGAGCTGCCGGGCGATCCCATGGACAAGCCGAACGTGTAGACGCCCACCGCGCGCTGTGGTGCGCAGGCGCCGTCCCGAGCGATCAAGGGCGATACAGGGCGATACAGGGCGGTGCAGTGCCGTGTAGGGCAGGGGGGGGCTGCGTCCGCATGGCACGGGGCCGGGATGGAGCGGCGCGGGCGCTGCCATGGGGCCTTGTGCATGTGCGCGCCGGTGGGGCAGACCACTGGCGCGGTGGAGGTGGCGGGCCCGCATGCGGCAGCCCAGGCCATGGGCAAGCGCCGGGCTGCGGTGCTTGTGTGATGTGTTTGTCTGTGGCGTTTGTCTGTGGCCTTGAGTGGGCGTTCGGTGGGCGGGCCTGCGGTGCGGCAGCCAGCGCAGCGGGCACCGTCGCCGGGTGTGCAGTGGGTGTGCAGTGGGTGTGCAGTGGGCATGCGCCGCACACCAGGGTGGGGCAGTGACACAGGTTCGCGGTGGGATGGTGGCGCAGTGGTGGCCTGGTGCGTTGGTGTGTGGGTGTGTGGGTGTGTTGGCGCGCTGGACGTGCGAACCACAGGCCGATTGCGCCATGGGGCGGGCGCCCAGTGTGCTGACATTGGCGCATGGATCCCCCGGCCGTGTACACTGGTCCCACTCGCTGTCCTGTCTTTCGCCCCAGCAGCGCCTGTCTGACATCCACGCCGCCCACTGGCCGCTGGAATCCGCCCCTTCATTGATGAAGCCCGCGGTGGTCACGCTCCCTCTGGCGAATCCCCCGCAGATCCCGCACCCTGTTTTGGATCTGCCCCCCTCGTGTGCCCCTTGCCGGGCATCTCTTCCCCTTTTGCTGGTGGCATGCGCCCGTTCGCGTGCCATCCCCTGCATGCTGCATAAAAAAACCAAAGAGCAGATTGGCCACTACCTGGTCACCCCGTTTCCCATTGCCACCGAAGGCGGTGGCTTTGTGGGCGCGGTTTCCATACGCCGCGGCAAATACGACCGCGTTTTCCGCTTTATTCCCCAGTTCGCCACTGAATCGCTTGCCTCCAGTTACGCGCTGTCCGAAGGACGGAGCATGGTGCAGAGCCATCGGCTGAATTAGGACCCTCCGCTACGCCACATCCAAAGGAGATACATGGCCAAAGAAGAACTGATCGAAATGCTGGGCCGTGTGGTCGAAGTGCTGCCCGACTCGCGTTTCCGTGTCACGCTGGAAAACGGTCACCAACTGATTGCCTACACCGGCGGAAAGATGCGCAAGTTCCGCATCCGCGTCCTGGCCGGCGACAAGGTCACGCTGGAGATGTCTCCCTACGACCTGAACAAGGGGCGGGTGACGTTCCGCCATATCGAGACGCGCTCGGGCTCCAATGGCCCACGCCCTCCACAGAAACCCCGTCGATAGATTTTTGTCGAATTTTTACAGGTCTGCTTCCATGCAGACCGTCACTGAAAGAACACCATGCAATCCAATCTGTACGTTACCAATCTGGCCTACACCATCACCGACGACGCACTGCGCGCGCACTTTGAAAGCTGCGGGCATGTCAATTCGGCACAGGTCATTGTCGAGCGGGATACCGGTCGCGCACGCGGCTTTGGCTTTGTCGAAATGGGCTCCGACTCCGAAGCGCAAGAAGCCATCCAGAAGCTCCATGAGCAGCCCCTGGGTGGGCGCATGATCGGCGTGGCGCTTGCCCGCGCCCGCAAGTAAGCCCGGCTGTCTTCTCAAAGGCTCGCACACCGCAAGGGGGCGAGCCTTTTGCACGTATGCACATCCCCTGGGATGCAGCCACGCAGCCCGCCGACTGGCCAGCCGAGGGGCTGCCTTGGTGCCCGCACTGCCTTCTTGCGGCAACGCGCTGAAGGCATGCAAGGCATGCGCGGACCTTCAATCTGAGTGAAAGCGATATTCTTATGGGCAAAAAAAAAGATAGCACCGTCGCTCGCATCGTGGCGCCGAAGGAATGGGAGCTCAAGCGCGCGCAAGAACGCATCACCTATCCACCCGGGTATGCGGGGCCGATCCAGATGGACTGGCGCGTGCGTGAGACCTATTCCGCCAAGGACCTGGATTACCGCGGCCGGACCAAGACCGAGTGACTGCGCGCAGCGGGCTGCAGTGCCCGCGCGGTGGTGACCGCCCTGCGCGGCTGTCGGCAAGGCAGGGAGACTGGTGGCCGTTCTGCCTGGCTGGGAAGCCGGCCTGACCGCCTGTGTCCGGATGGCCGTGCTGCGGCCACGCATTGGCTGGCCTGAAGCGCTTGCCTGCACATTGACGTGCCATGGGCGGGGCGAGGGCGTGGCATCGCACCGCGCTGCGCTGCAACAGGGCGGCGCATCCACCTGCCAGGACGCCGGCAGGTGCGGGCGGTGCTGTGGACATGAAAAAGCCCGCGCAAGGCGGGCTGTGCGGGCCGGCAAGGCTTGTGTGGCCGCCGGGCCTGGGGTGGCACAGGGCTGCCGCACGCACGGCAGAGGGGCCCGACTGTGGGTGCTGCGCACGGGCCATCCATTCGGCGCCCTCCCACTTGGCGCCCATCCACTCGGCGTGCAATCCCCTTTAAAACACCATGGAGTCCGGTCCCACCGAACCGGCGACGCGGCAGATGCATTCCACCTCTTCGCGGGAGATGGTCATGGGGGCATAGCCGTTGTTGATGCTCAGCAGCTGCACCTCGTCGCCGCGCATCCAGTTGAGCTGCTTGAGCAGGCATTTGCCGTTGGTGAGCTTGACCACCACGTCGCGGCCTGGCTGGGCTTCGATGCTGGGCGTGACCACCACAAATTCCCCGGCGCGGTAGCGCGGGTGCATGGAGTCGCCCTTGATGCGCAGCGCGTACGCCTGGGGGTCGCCCGTCCAATATTCCACAAAGCCATCCGGCACCGGGTCCTGCACCAGATACCCGTCGTCTCCACCTTTCACACTCCCTGTCACCGGCACCATCCTTGATTTTTTTAGTTCTAGAGCCGGCTCCACGTTCGATTCCACACCCCCCAGGGCGGGGGGCGGGAAGCCGGTTTCCCTGGATATGGCCTCAATCAGGTCGAGCTTGGGCTCGTGCTTGCCGGTTTCCCAATGGCCGACGTTGGCCTTGGTGCGGCCCACGGCCTCACCCAGCTGCTGCTGCGTCCAGCCCTTGTGGCTACGGGCAGCCTTGATCCAGTCTTTGATATCCATGGCACGATAGTAAAGATTTTCTATACTTCATGGGCTAGTAATGCTTGTCTTTGTTGGCTAGTAATGCTAGCCTTGCGTGCATGAAGCATCCCATCGAGAAGGCGGCGGAAGTCGCCGGTTCAGAAAAAGCCCTGGCAGACCGCCTGGGCGTGACCAAGGCCGCGGTCTGGCAATGGAAGCAGCCTGGGCGCAGAACGCCGATCGAGCATTGCGCGGCGATCGAGCGGCTGTGCGGCCATGCCGTCACACGCCGTGAGTTGCGGCCGGATGACTGGCAGGCGATCTGGCCGGAGTTGGCCGAGCCCGGCAGCGTGCCCGCCAGCGGGTCGGCCACCAGCCAGGCCGCAAGCCTGGTCCCGGGATCGGCGGGGCAGGGGGCGGCCATGCCACCGGCAGATTGCCCCGCCGCAGAACCGGCGCGCAGCACTGCGGCGCAAGGAGGACGGCCATGAATTACTACCCCTTCCATATAGGTGACTACCGCAGCGCGACCATGCACCTGAGCAATGCGGAGGACCTGGCCTACCGCCGTGTGCTGGACTGGTACTACGACACCGAACAACCCCTGCCGCTGGACACCCAGTGGGTGGCCCGGCGCCTGCGCGTGGAGGCCCGGGATCTGGACACCGTGCTGCAGGACTTTTTTGTGCGCACGGGCGAAGGCTGGGTGCATGAACGTTGCGGCCAGGAGATTGCGCAGTTCCAGCAGATGCTGGCCAAGAACCGCGCCAACGGTGCCAAGGGCGGGCGGCCCAAGAAGGCCGTGGAAACCGACCCCCAACCGGTGGGTTGGCGGCCGGTGGGCGCCGGGGTGGCGGCGGCAACCCAGCCCCAAGGCAACCAGGAACCAAGAACCAGAAACCAGGAACCAGAACACCCCCTGGCCCCCGACGGGGCGGCGGGTGGGGGCACCCCGCCCAAGACGCCTGCTGCGGCCCCGCGCCATCCTGTCCATCCTGCCCATGCGGACCATCCGAGCGGACGTGCCGACCCGGCCGATCTGCCCGCACCGCATGCACTGCCGCGCCCCACGGGCGACAACAGCCACCCGCTGGCCGGCACGGTGTGCCAGCTGATGAAGCGCCTGGGCGTGGGGCTGGTCAACCCGGGCAATGCCAAGCTCAACGCCCTGCTGAACGCCGGGGTGGGGGTGGGCCAGTTCGAGGACGCGGCGCACAAGGCCCTGGCGGCGGGCAAGAGCTTCAGCTATGCGCTGGGGATTGTGGAGCGCGAGGAGCGGGAGGCGCGGGCGCTGGGCGCCCAGCTGCAAAAGCCCCGGGTGGCGGCGCAGCCGGTAAACCGGCAGGAGGCGCTGGAGGCGCGCAACCGCGCCGTGGGGGATGCGTGGCTGCAGAAGATGCAGGCCCAGGCGCAGGTGCAAACACCGACGCAGACGCAAATGCAGACGCAGGGGGCCGGCCATGCGCGCTGACGAAATGCCAGCGTTCAAGGACCTGCTGACGGACGCCATGGCGTACTACGGCAAGGACTGCAGCGCGTTCACGCTGACTGTGTGGTGGGGGGCGTTGCAGGGCTGCGAGCTGGAACAGGTGGCCACCGCGCTGCAGCGCCATGCCATGGACCCCGAGCGCGGCCAGTTTGCCCCCAAGGTGGCCGACCTGGTGCGGGTGCTGCAGGGCACCAGCACCGACCGGGCCGCGCTGGCCTGGGGCAAGGTACACGAGGCCATGAGCGCCGTGGGCGCCTACCGCGATGTGGTGTTTGACGACCCGGCCATTCACGCCGTGGTGGAAGACCTGGGCGGCTGGCCCAAGGTGTGCCGTACCGACATCAGGGAGCTGTCCTATCTGCAGCACCGCTTTCAGGAAGCCCACCGCGCCTACACCGCGCGCGGGCAGTGCGACTACCAGCGCCGCCTGGCGGGCGACCGCTCGCCCGACCATGAGTACAGCAGCCGGGGCATCCCGCTGCCGCGCCCGGCGCTGGTGGGTGACCCGCAGCGGGCCATGGCGGTGATCCAGCACGGCAGCATGGCGGGCAAGACACGGATTTCCACTTTGCCTGCGCAGGCCATGCGCCTGCTGGCCGGCGCTTCCCTGCAAGAGGTGCGGGCATGAGCGGCGCTGTGACCTTGGCGCAGATCCATGCGCGCTGCCGTGCCGATGGCGGCTGCTGGATCTGGCAGGGGGCGCTGATTCGCCAGCGGCCGTACCTGAGCGTGCACGAGGGCGGGGTGCGCTTCAACCGCCGTGTGCAAAAGCAGGTGCTGGAGCTGACAGGCACGGTGGTGCCTGCGCAAGCCCGCATCACCCAGCGCTGCGGCAACCCGCTGTGCTGTGCACCGGCGCACCAGCAGCTGGAGGCACCGCGGGTGCAGGCGGCTTTTCTGCAGGCCCTGCAGGGCAACCCCTGGGCGCCTTTGCTGTGGAGGGCGGCCCATGTCTGAGCAACTGGAGATCGATCTGTTCAGCCGCCGGCAGGCCTGGGTGGCCATACGGGCGCAGCTGTTCCCGTTTCTGGCCCAGGCGTTCCAGGGTTCCGGCCGCTGGGTGCTGACGGTGGCGCGGCGCAAGCGCAGTCGGGCCCAGAACCGGCGTTACTGGGGCCAGGGTGTGCTGGCGCAGATTGCGCAGCAGGCGGTGGTCAACGGCCGCCAGTACGACGCGCAGACCTGGCACGAGCTGCTGAAGCGGCGCTTCATCGGCGTGGTGGAGCTGCCCGATGGCGCCGTGGTGGGCGCCAGCTCCAGGCGCCTGAGTCCCGCCGAATTTGCCGCGTTCTGCGCCCGGGTGGAGGCCTATGCCGCATCCGAGCTGGGCGTGACGTTTTACGACCTGTGGGAGGGCGGATGAGCCGGCGACGCGCACCGTGCACGCTGCCCGCCCCCAGGAAGCCTACCCAACCCGACCCACCCTGATTCCCCCAACCAAATCCAAGCCAATCCAACCCGATGGTTCAAGCGACTGAAAGAAAGAGAAGACAGCCCATGCAGACAACAAACCAAGGCTATGTGGACTACCAGCACATTGCACCCGAACACGCTGCCATCCATGAGCGGCTGCAGAACTGGCGCCGCTGGGTGTCCGGCAAAGGCGCATCCTGGACCGCGCACCCCATGTGGCGGTACCTGAAGGAAAAAGAGGAGCGCGAGCGCGGCACCATCACCCTGGCGGTGGATGCCATTGACGGGCACCTGATGGAGAAAGCGGTGTATGCGCTGCCGGAGCGGCACCGCTTTGCAATCCGCTGGTGGTATGTGTACAGCGGCAATCCAGCGAAAGCGGCCCGCCAGGCGGCGGTAAGCAAGGCGCGCCTGGCCGAGCTGGTGAAAGAAGGCCGCGCCATGCTGTGCAACCGCCTGCGGGCGGTTGACGGCAGGGAGGATTTCAGATAACGTACGCGCATCGTTAGCACCAGCACGGAACGAACCCGGTTTGCGCCGGGTTGGCTGCGACCCCCGGTTCCAACCAAACAAAAAGCCCGCCAGGTGTGCCTGCGGGCTTTTGTGTTTTGGGGTGTGGTCCAGTGGCTCTGGTGCCGTGGTGAAGCTGTTGAGGTGGGTGTTGCCGACCGCTTGTCCCCCACGGGCAATGCGCTGATGACGCTGTCGGAGACGGTGTGTGAAGCTTGCCCCAGAAATCAATGGGCGCGGCGGCCTTGCACCTCTGGACCGGGGTGCCCGCTGCAAGAGGGGTCACCATGTTGTTTGCCATTGGCGCCAGCATCGTTCTGTGTGTGTACGCCGTCAGCTGGGGCTGGCTGGAGCGCAACGACTGGCATTGGACGGTTTCCACGCACCGCCATGTATTTCTGATCTGCCTGGTGGTGGTGGTTTATTTTTCCGGGGTGGCCTGTCTGCTGACCACGGTGCTGAAGTCTTTTCTGCGGTTTGTGTAGTGCTGTGTAGCCCTCCCGTGCAAGCGGGTGTGCTGCAGCCATTGCCCGCTCCTCATACCAAAGCCCTGGCGGGTCTGCCGGGGCTTTTTTGTCGGCGCTGCCAGCGTCGGCGGGCCATGGCACCTGTGCTGCGCTTGGGGCTGCCGCCGCCACGGCGGGCAGGGGGCGTGCATTTGTCCTGCTGCAGCTTGCGTGGAGGCGGTTGCGGGCAGTCCGTGCGAATTCTGTTTGCAATGGCTTGCGAAGCCAGAAAAACTGTGGTAACGTACGTCCATCGTTAGCAACAGCGCAGAACGAACCCGGTTTGCGCCGGGTTGGCTGCGACCGGATTCGCTGATGCCACCAAGCCCGCAAGGTTCGCCTGCGGGCTTTGTTGTTTACGGATGTGGTGCTATTCAAATGATAGAATCACGGCATGGATTGCGAGCAGCATTGGTGACTGCAGCGGACTGTAAATCCGCCGCCCGCAAGGCAACTAGGTTCGATTCCCAGGCAATCCACCAGCATACAAAGCCCTGACCAGCGATCGTCGGGGCTTTTTTCTTACCGACACTGCCATGAAGTTGTCACACAGAGGCGGCAAGATGCAGTGGCTGGGAACAGGTCGGGCCGCTGAAACGCTGCTTTGCCCCTGGCGCTAATTCCAAAGCCCTGGCCTCATGCGCCAGGGCTTTTCTGTTTCTGGCTGCCGCCTGGTCCGGCAAGTCGCGCGGCATATTCCGGCGGGTTGGCTCAGCGTGCGCCGGCACGGGCACCCAGGGTGTGGGCCCGCTGGATCCAGCGGGCACGCGTGGCGTCGCTGGAACGGATCACCGGGCCAAAGCTGTGCACGCGCACGGGCTTGATACCGCTGAATTCCAGAATGGTCTGCTTCATTTGCCGGTGGCCCGGTTGGCGCTGCACCCAGCGGTAGTACCAGGGCGGGGAGTCCATGGTCACCAGCAGCTCTGCACTGCGGCCCGCCAGCAGGCGGTCCCACAGCGCAGAGTTGGGGCGGTATTTGAAGGCGAAGCCGGGCAGGAAGGTGCGGTCCAGAAATCCCTTGAGCAGGGCAGGCAGGCCTCCCCACCAGATGGGGTAGACCCACACCAGGTGCTGTGCCCAGGTGATGTCGGCCTGTGCGGCCTGCAGGTCGGGCTCCAGCGGCTGGACGCGCTGGTAACCGTGGTGCAGGATGGGATCGAAAGCCATGTCACCCAGTTGCAGCAGGCGCACTTCGGCGCCCGATTGGCGTGCCGCATCGGCATAGGCGTGGGCCAAGGCCGCACACAGGCTGCTGGAAGAGGGTTGTCCGAGGATGATGAGGATGCGGCGGGACATGGAGGGTGGAAGCTGGCTGAGTAGACAAGCCGCCAGCATCACCTTGTCCCGTGGGGCAGAGTCAAGCGCTGCGTCGGATGCCGAGTTGATCTGGCGCAGGACACTCGGTGGCTGTCTCGCAAGTGCTTAGTTCCAGCGCCAAAGCGGCCAGCGCGGTGTCGGCGGCTTGCAGACGCTGCAGCTCATCCGCGATGGCGCGCCGCCGGGTTTGCAGCAAGGCCAGGACGGCGGCGGCGCCGGCCGGGGTGTCCATGGTGCGCAGCGGTTGCAGCGCGGCCAGGCGGAAACCCAGCGCCAAGGCCTGGCGTATCCACTGCACGCGCTGGACATCTTCCGGGCCGTAGTGGCGGTAGCTGCCTTGGCGCGCCACGGTGCCGAGCAGGCCGTGCGCTTCGTACAGCCGCAGCGCCTTGGGGGTACAGCCTGTCAGGGCTGCGAGTTCACCGATGCGCATGGGTGGCTTTCGCGTGCTGGGAAGGGCGGCGGGTGGTGGAGAAGCAGGTGGTTGGGTGACGGGGCATGCGTGCTGGGAGCTGATTGGGCGTAGTAGGACGTGTCGCGGGTTGGTGCTCAACGGATGTGACGTAATCGCTGTGGTTATGCGTAATCCTCGATCGCTGGATACTAGCGGCTAGAAGTTAATATCAGAGAAGAGAATTTTTGTTCGGTTGAGATATTGCATGATACGCAATCAATTATCTCCAAATTCTTCAATATGACGGACTGCATCTCGCAACATACCTCCGTTTTTATCAAGAATGGACAGGTGGCGATGAACAAATAAGAGTTCATCAGCAAGAGGCTTAATATTGAATTCTTCATCTAACAAACGAAATTCTCCGGTATCCAAAAAATAGGCTCGGAAGAAATGCCCAGGAATTCCATCAATTTCTGGCTTAGTGCCGACGAATTCAGGGCGGACGTAGCCAACGACTCCACCAGATAAATATTTATCCAGTCTCTCATCGAAATGTTCTAAAGCATTACGAAGATCCCTGTTGAACAGTGGGCTGGCTCTGTCATTGAGAATGAATCTCTAAGGCGCTTGCCACGTGCCTCGTGTCCCTTACGGATAGGCCAAAAATATCGTGACAGTGAAGCGCTTTGAAGCACAATGTTTTGTAGTTCGTTTAGCACCGACTTAACAGGAAGTTTCGTAATATCTTCCTGTGTTACCTGTATTGGCAGCGTGCTGAATATATTTTCTAGGCGAGCTATTGATTGAGTCGCTGAAACGCTGTTGAATAGCATGCTTTGGATATAAAACGCCTCAAATGGAGGCCAAATGGCTGATTCTTTTGATTCCATGGAAAGACTGTAGAAGTTGATGTTTGTGGGGATTGAAGTCTGAGTTCGATTAATTTATTTCCGTCCTTTTGATAAAGCTTTTAGCATATTGAAAGTCGCTTTTTCTGCTCTGTTTCCGTCGAATATAAGGTTGTTGATGCCCAGTTCTCTGCTAGTTTCGTTAATCGCTTGACAGGCTGCGTCGATCAACATTTGGAGTTCGTTGGGTGTAACGCCATTTAGTCTGTAAACGTCTTCGCGTGTGATACTGTGTTCATTATGCGCAACAGATTTATTTCGGATTCTCATTACATTTTCAACTGTATCCTGGTATGGTGCGAGAGCCTGCGAAAGGCTTTCGGCCAGTTCGTTCATACCTTCTGTGCAGAGCGCCTGTTTAAATTTCTGAATACCGGCCACACGACTGTCACGATCAAAAATTTTTGCTAGAGAAAGTAAGAAAAGCGTGTAGTGGCCAGAATTTGATACGTGGAAGAAATCGACATAACTAGAATCATTCATGGTTTCGTAGTATTTTGGTAAGGACTTATTTCGAAGTGCCCACCATACCTGAAAATGTGCTCTAGCCTTGTTTCCTTCTTCTATCAAGGTGCTAGCGATTTTTTGCGCCTTAGTCATCAGTAATAACTCATGCTTTCTCTTAATGGGAATCGTTAAATCAGCAAATAGCTGAGAAACTCTGGGTTCGGTGTAGTTCTGCTTGCTGTGTGACTACAGATATTTATTCATCAAATTTCTTAATGCAATGTTTTCTGTGGCTATCAAAATCTAGGTTCTAAATGCTGCAAAGGAGGATAGCGGTTAAATTGCCCACTCCGAATGACAGCTTTGGCGTGCCGATTTTTGAGATTGTGTCCCTACGTTGCTTATCGCGCACGTTCACAGACGACAGCGCCCATGGGCGCTGCCACCCCACCACCACAGCCACCTTCGGGTGGCTTTTTTATTGGAAAAAACACATGGAACTGACCCCAAAGCAGGAGCGCTTTGTGGCCGAGTACCTGATTGACCTGAACGCGACTCAGGCCGCGATCAGGACCGGCTACAGCGCCAAGACCGCCGCGTCCCAGGGGGCGCGGCTTTTGAAGCAGGGCGGGGTGGCGCGGGCCGTCCAGGCCGCGCAGCAGGCGCGGGCGGTACGCACCGAGATCACCCAGGACAGGGTGCTGCAGGAGCTGGCGCGGATTGCCTTCTTTGACATCCGCAGGCTGTACCGCGCGGACGGGAGCATGAAGGACCCCTGCGAGCTGGATGCCGACACGGCGGCAGCGCTGGCCAGCATTGAGGTGAAGGAAGAGCTGGAGCGCGGTGGCGGGGAGGATGCACTGCACGAGCCGTCGGCCTCTGCAGCCGCCTCTGCAACTGTCTCTGCAGCAGGCTCTGCCGCCCACGGCGGTGCGCCGCGGCGCAAGCAGGTGGCGGGCTACACCATCAAGACCCGGGTGTTCGACAAGGTGGCCACGCTGCAGCTGGCGATGCGCCACCTGGGCATGCTGAACGACAAGCTGGGCCTGTCTGCCCCTGGCGGCGGCCCCATTGAAACGGTGGCGCATGTGACGCGCACCATCATCGATCCCCAGGCATGAGAACGCTGAATCTGAAGACGGCGCGCGTGTTTGCGCCGCTGCTGGAGCCTGCGCGCTACAAGGGCGCGCATGGGGGGCGGGGGTCTGGCAAGAGCCATTTCTTTGCCGAGATGCTGCTGGAGGACTGCCTGTACGAGCCCGGCGCCATGGGCGGCGAGGGCCTGCGTGCGGTGTGTATCCGCGAGGTGCAGAAGGACCTGAGCCAGTCGAGCAAGGCTTTGCTGGAGTCCAAGCTGTCCGCGCTGGGGCTGGGCCAGGCGGATGGGTTTCGGGTCTACAAGGATGTGATCACTACGCCGGGGGATGGCCTGGTCATCTTCAAAGGCATGAACGACTACACGGCCGACAGCGTGAAATCGCTGGAGGGCTTCAAGCGTGCCTGGTGGGAAGAGGCGCAGACGGCGACCCAGCGCAGCCTGGACCTGCTGAAGCCGACGATGCGCGCGGCGGGGTCGCAGCTGTGGTTTGGCTGGAACCCGCGCTTTGCCAAGGATCCGGTGGACCGCATGCTGCGCGCCGAAGGCTTGCCCACCGGTGCCCGGGTGGTGCAGGCCAACTGGCGCGACAACCCCTGGTTCACGGCCGAGCTGGAGCAGGAGCGCCAGGACTGTCTGCGCCTGCAGCCCGACAAGTACGACCATATCTGGGAGGGCGGCTACGAGACGGTGAACGAGGGCGCGTACTTTGCGCGCCAGCTGGCCGATACCCGGGCCCAGGGGCGCATTGGCGTGGTGGCGGCGGACCCGCTGATGGCCTTGCGGGCCTTTGTGGACATTGGCGGCACCGGCCAGAACGCGGACAGCTTTGCGATGTGGATCGTGCAGTTTGTGGGCATGCAGGTGCGGGTGCTGGACTACTACGAGGCCCAGGGCCAGCCCATGGCGGCCCATGTGCAGTGGCTGCGCGACCAGGGCTATACGCCGGAGCGGCTGCAGATCTGGCTGCCGCACGACGGCGAGAAGGCCGACACGGTGCATGCGGTGACGCCCAAGAGCGCGCTGCAGTCGCTGGGCTACCGGGTGACGGTGGTGCCCAACCAGGGCAAGGGGGCGGCGATGAAGCGGGTGGAAGCCGCGCGCCGGCTGTTCCCCAGCATCTGGTTCAACGAGACGAGCACGGAAGGCGGCCGCGCCGCCCTGGGCTGGTACCACGAGAAGCGCGACGAGGCCCGGGGCATTGGCCTGGGGCCGGCGCACGACTGGGCCAGCCACGGTGCGGACGCCTTCGGGCTGATGTGCTGCGTGTGGGAGCCGCCCCGGCAGGGGCAGCCCCTTCAACTGCCCAACATAGGGATTGTGTGATGGCAACAATGAACAGTGACACGTTCCGCAATGTGCTGGAGCGTGAGATCGAGGATGCGCACAGCTGGCTGGCCAGCGGCATCCGGGGTGAGCAGCAGCGCAATCTGCAGTACTACCTGGGCCTGCCGTTGGGCAATGAGGTGGACGGCCGCTCCCAGGTGGTGAGCTGGGATGTGTTCGAGACCATTGAGGGCGCGCTGCCGAATTTTCTGGAGCCGTTTTTCAGCGGGGACCACATCGGCGAGTTTCTGCCGCGCGGGCCGGAGGATGCGGCCTATGCCGAGCAGGCCACCGAGCTGGTGAACTATGTGATCCGGGACGACAACCCCGGGTTTCTGCTGTTCAGCGACTGGTTCAAGGATGCGCTGCTGTCCAAGCTGGGGGTGGTGCGTGCCAAGTGGGTGCAGCCGGACCCGGTGCGCGAAGAGTTCAAGGGCCTGAGCGAGGAGCAGCTGGTGCTGCTGACCCAGGATCCAGCCGTGCGCGTGCTGGAAGCCTCGCCGAGCGAGCTGCTGCAGCCCGAAGTGGCCCAGGCCGCCGGGCTGCAGCAGCCCCTGCTGTGGGATGTGACGCTGCAGCGCCGCCAGCGCGGCAAGGTGGAGCTGCGCAATGTGGCGCCGGGGGACTTTCTGGTCAACCGCTCGGCCAAGCGCCTGGAAGACGCCCGTCTGGTGGGGGAGTGGGTGACCTACACCCGCTCGCAGCTGACGGAGATGGGCTTTGCCGATGTGGCCGCGATCCAGAGCTTTGAGGGCAGCGGTGCCCAGGAGCCGGACGATCTGCGGGACCAGCTGGCGGAGAGCGCGGACCGGTCGCTGGAGGAGGTGCGGCTGTTCGAGGGCTTTGTCCGCTGCGACTACAACGGCGACGGTGTGGCCGAGTGGCGCCGGGTGCTGGTGTCGGGCAACGGCGAGCTGGAGAACGAAGAGGTGCAGGGGCATGAATATGCGGTGCTGACACCCATCAAGCTGCCGCACCGCGTGATCGGCATGGCGCTGGCCGACCCGGTGGTGGAGCTGCAGCGGCTGAACAGCGGGCTGACGCGCCAGTATGTGGACAGCCTGTACCTGGCCAACAACCCGCGCACCTATGTGAACCTGGCGGCGCGCGTCAACATCGAGGACGTGATCAGCAACCGCATTGGCGGCATCATCCGCGGCGAGGGTGCGGCGGCGGATGCCGTGGTGCCGATCAAGACCGCGTTGGTGGCGACCGAGAGCCTGGCCGGCATCGAGATGGTGCAGGGCATGCGCGAGCGCCGCACCGGGGTGACCCGCTACAACCAGGGCCTGGATGCGGACAGCCTGAACAAGACGGCCACGGGCATTGCCAAGATTTCCAACATGGCAGACAAGCGCATGCTGCTGATCCTGCGTACCTTTGCGGAGACGGGCGTCAAGCAGCTGTTCAAGCTGGTGCTGCGGCTGCTGACCCAGTACCAGGACATTCCGACCACGGTGCGCCTGCGCGGCCGGTTTGTGCAGTTTGATCTGCGCATGTGGTCGCCCGACATGGATGTGAGTACCGATGTGGGCCTGGGCACGGGCGACAAGGCCGAGACCCTGATGCTGCTGCAGCAGTTCGGCCAGTTCATGCAGCAGGCCGCGCAGGCCGGGCTGGTGGGGCCGCCGCAAATCTATGAATATGGCAAGGCGTTGGCCAAGCACGCCAAGCTCAAGGGGGCGGGGGAGAAGTTCATGCTGGCGCCGGACCAGATTCCGCCCAAGCCGCCGCAGCCGGACCCGGTGCAGGTGCAGGCGCAGATGCAGGCACAGATCCAGTCCCGGCTGGAGCAGATGAAGCTGCAGGGCCAGCAGCAGTTGCAGGCCATGCGGCTGCAGGCCGAGGCGGCCGAGGGCGACAAGAAGCGTGCGGCGGACTTGCAGATCAAGCACATGGAGCTGCAGCAGCGCGACAGGGACCGGCTGCTGGAGCTGGCCGCCGGCTACCTGGCGGCCAATGCCCGGGAGGCCGGCACCATGGGCCAGCCCACCAACATCATTGCCGGCTCCATGCTGGACCAGAACATCCAGGTGCCCGGCGTCACCGCCGAGGACCTGCAGCAGGCGGCCCAGAGCATTGAGGGCATGGCCCGGCAGTTTCAGGAAGGACAAGCATGAGTGCAGCCCAGTACCGCGCCGAGCGCGCCCAGCGCCTGCTGGAGGACCCGCTGCTGCAGGAGGCCCGGCAGACGGTGATCCAGGCGCTGCAGAGCGAAGTGCTGTCCCTGCCCCTGGGCGAGCGCGAACGCCGCGAGGCGGCCGTGGCCATGCTGAAGGGGGCGGAGCAGTTTTTCCGGGTGTTCGAGCTGGTGATGGACGGCTACAAGCTCGAACGTGCCGAGTTGACCAATGCGGCACAGATCCAGGCCCGTCACCACGCAATCGAGGAGCGCATGCGCAATGGCTAGACCCCGTAAATCCCCGGCAGAGCAGAAAGCGGCCGAACCCTATCCACAGGAGCTGCAGCAGGAGCCGCAAGACCAGCAGGCCCCGCAGAAGCAGGTGCCACCGGTGCAGGCCCAGGGGCCTGTGCCGACAGACCAGGCCGGTGCGGATGCGCCGGCCATGGCCGCAGTGCCGGTGGCGGTTCAGGACCCCGAGCTTGAGCCGGAGCCCGAACCGCTGGAGGCTTTTCTGCGCCGCGTGGAGCGCCTGCACATTGCACGTGATGTGGTGGCCACGGCGGCCACCCACCCGCACGCGACGCAGCGGGTGTGGCCCGGCACCTATGGCGGTATCCGCCTGGAGGTGGGGCCGCTGTCCGTGACCTACAGCGACGGCAGCACGGCGTAGGCGGCTTTCGGCTTTCTTTCGTTCTGCCTTTCGCCTTTTTCATTCACCTTTTTCACCTTTTCTTCAACCCGCCCGGGCACGGTATGCCCGACCGACCAGTCTAGGAACAACCCAGCGAGGGGCTGCATGCGACGGCATGCGGCCCTTTTTTGCGTGGACTCACACCTGGCCGGAACCACACAGCAACAACCATGGACGACGATCACATCACGACCGTAGACGATCTGGCGGCGGCGCTGGATGCCGGCGAGGGACAAGCCCCGGAAGCCCCCGATGCCGAGCTGCAAGCAGCCGCTTACCAGAACGACGGCGATCCCCTGGCGTATGCCGAGCTGGAGGCCGAGCAGGCCGATGGCGACGCGGACGCCGCCACGCAGGACGCTGGACAAGCTGCACAAGCCCCAGACGATGACCTGGTGGTGCGGTGGAGCGCCCCCGACGGTAGCGCCATCGAGGCCCCGATTGCCGAGCTCAAGGCCGGCTACCTGCGCCATGCGGACTACACGCAGAAGGCGCAGCAGCTGGGCGAGGAGCGCCGGCAGGCGGCCGAGCAGGTGTCCCAGCAGTTCCAGCAGGCGCAGCAGCTCACGCGTGAACACGCGTGGCTGATGCAGATGGCGGAGCAGCTGGAGCTGTACCAGAAGGCCGATTGGGATGCGCTGTACCAGCGCGACCCGACGGAGGCCAGCCGCCTGCAGGCCCAGTGGCGCCAGACCGAGGCCCAGGCCACGCAGCTGGCCCACAGCCTGCAGGCGGCGGTGCAGCAGCAGGAGCAGATGGCGGTGCAGCGGCACGAGCAGGCATCGCAGCAGGCCCTGGTGGCCTTGCAGGCGGCGGTGCCCGGCTTTGGCCGGGACCACCTGATGGCCATGCGCCACACCGGCCTGGCCCACGGGTTCACCGAGGCCGAGCTGTCCCAGGTGTCCGACGCACGCACCCTGAAGGTGCTGCTTGAGGCCGCCCAGTGGCGCGCGCTGCAGGCGCGCAGGCCCGGCGTCCAGCAACAAGTGCGGGCAGCACCGCCCAAGGCTTCCAAGCCTGGTGCTGCCGGCGTTCCTCCCTCCAAGATCGACGCGGCCTGGAAGCAGCTCAATGCCCGCCGCGACGTGAATTCATTGGCCGCCTTGCTGGCGGCGCAGGAGTAAATATGGCTCAACAAACGAATACCTTTGCCACTTTCAATGCCGTGGGCAACCGCGAGGAACTGGCGGATGCGATCTACCGCATCTCGCCCGAAGAAACCCCGTTCGTGTCCTCCATCGGCAAGGACAAGTGCAGCTCGGTCAGCCCGGAGTGGCAGACCGATGCGCTGTCTGCCGCCGTGAACAACAAGGTGGAGCAGGGCAACAACGCTGCGGTGAAGGCGATCACGCCTTCGGTGCGCGTGGGCAACCGCACCCAGATCTCCGAAAAGACCTTCGGCGTGACGGGCACCCAGGAGGTGGTGGACAAGGCGGGCCGCAAGTCCGAGAAGGCCTACCAGGAGGCCAAGAAGATCCTGGAGCTCAAGCGCGACATCGAGTTCGCCGCCATCAACAACGGCACGGCGGTGGCCGCCGCCGAAGGTGTGGCGCCCCAGGCGCGCGGCCTGTCGGGCTGGCTCAAGACCAACAGCCTGCAGGGTGCGACCGGCGTGGCGCCGGACCCCATTGCCAACACCGCGCCCACCGACGGCACGCTGCGCACCTTCACCGAGGCGCTGCTGAAGCAGGCCATGCAAAAGGCCTGGGAAGAGGGCGGCAACCCCAGTCTGCTGTTTGTGCCTTCGGCGCTGCGGGCCACGGTGTCGGCCTTTACCGGCGCGGCCACCAAGTTCGAGAAGGTGGAGAGCAAGACCACCACGGCGACGGTGGAGGTGTATGTGGGCGACTTTGGCCGCCTGAAGATTGTGAACAGCCGCTACAACCGCGCACGCGATGTGTTCGGGATCGAGCCGGAACGCTTCAAGCTGCTGCGCCTGCGCGGGGTGAAGACCACGCCGCTGGCCAAGACCGGTGATGCCGAGAACTACATGGTCAACACCGAATGGACGCTCAAGTGCGAGCAGGAAGCGGCGAACTTTGCGCTGCGCGACCTGCAGGCCACCTGAGCACCGTCAACCTTCACACACCGCCCTTCGGGGCGGTTTTTTGTTTATGCATTCTCGAATTCTTCAGGCCGCAGCGGGTTCGCGCACGGTGCTGCACTGCCATGGCGACGGCTCCGCCACCCTGCAGAAGGTGGACGACGTGAGCGATGCCGTGGAGCGCGCCCAGGCGCTGGACCGCCAGGGCGCGCACACCACGGGCATGGGGGACAAGCATGCGGCGTCCATCCCGATTCCGGTGCTGACGCAGTGGGCGGCGCAGCGCGGCAAGACCTTTGCCGACTGCATGCAGGATGACGCACTGCTCAAGCAGTTTCTGCAGGACCCGGACAACCGGGTGTTCCGGATCTGGAAGGGGGCGCTATGACGCTGGTGGTTCCTGTTGCGGCTTCGCCCAGTGCGGCGGCGGTCGCCAACTTCGCTGGCCTGTCTGCCTCGGTGGCGCGCTGGCTCAACCGCACGGACCTGGGGGGCGTGATTCCGGACTTTGTGCGCATGGCCGAGGCCGAGTTCTCCCGCGACACGCGGCTGCGTTCGTCATTCCAGCTGGTGGACACCAGCGGCTACACGCCGGCCGGGGAGATTCCGCTGCCGGTGGACATGCTGGAGCTGCGCGAGCTGAGCGCAGCAGGAACGGTGCTGCGCGAGCTGCCCTATGAGGACTGGCGCCAGCGCAGCGACGGCCCGTACTTTGCCCGGGTGGGCGAGGTGGCGCACCTCACGGGCAAGCCGGCCACGGCCTATGGCCTGAAGTACCTGCAGAAGCTGCCGGCGCTGGTGTTCCAGTCCGACAGCAACTGGCTGCTGCGCGAGCACTACGACGTGTACCTGTGGAAGTGCTGCGAGATGGGCAGCGCCTGGATGCGCGACCCGGAGGCGGTGGCCAGCTACAGCGCCAAGTACGAGGGGGCCGTGCAGCAGCTGCTGTCGGCCAACAACGCGCACCGCTGGGCCGGTGCATCAGTGGCCGTGATGGCCCCGGGGGTGGTATGAACAAAGTGCTGGGTTTTGCCCCGGATGCCGATCCGACCACACCGGGCCTGCTGCTGGATTGCGAGAACCTGCTGCCGTCCGAGCTGGGCATGCGCCCCGGGCCGGCCGTGGCGCCGGTGGGTGTGGCCGCGCTGACCGAGGATGTGCGCGGCGCGCTGGCGGCCATTGACCTGAGCGGCAACCGCCTGGCCATCTGCGGCACGACGGCGCGGCTGTACAGCCTGGCGGGCAGTGCCTGGGTCGATGTGTCCGGCGACGGTGCGCCATTTGCGCTGGGCCAGGACGAGCGCTGGAGCCTGGCGCAGTTTGCCAACAGCACGGTGGCGAGCTGCCGGTCCATGGGCATGCGCATGGCCACGGGCGGCCCGTTTGCGCCCATTGCGGGCGCACCCAAGGCCAAGATTCTGGCCAGCCTGAAGGGCTTTGTGATGGCCTTCAACACCCAGGATGCCACCTACGGCGACAGCCCGGACCGGTGGTGGTGTTCGGCTTCACTGAATGCCCAGGACTGGGTGCCCAACGTGGCGACCCTGTGCACCACGGGGCGCCTGGTGGAGTCCGGAGGCGAGATCACGGCCGCGCACCGGCTGGGCGACGACATCATTGTCTACAAGCGCCGCAGCACGTTTGTGGGGCGCTTCACCGGCCCGGCCGAGGTGTGGAACTTCACCCAGGTGGATTCGGATGTGGGCTGCGTGGGCATGGATGCCGTGTGCGATACCGGCAAGGCGCATTACTTCATTGGCGACGATGACCTGTATGTCTTTGACGGCGTGCAGGTGCAGCCGATTGGCCGGGGCATGCTGCGCGACTGGTTTGTGGAGGTGCGCGACCCCAAGCAGATGCACAAGTCGCAGGCGTTCTGGGACAAGCAGAACCAGCTGGCCTGGTTTTTCTTCCCCTCGGTCAAAGGCGGGGGGGAGCTGGATTACGGCCTGGTCTACCACCCGGGCACCAACAAGTGGGGCCGCGCCAACCATGCCATCCGTGCACTGGTGCGGTATGCATCGCCGGCGGCCACCTACGACGGCGGATCGGAGCTGGTCACCAGCTACGACAGCGGGCCGGCGATCGACTTTGACAGCCCGTTCTGGGTGGAGGCCCAGGAGCTGATGGCGGGGTTTGACACCCGCAACCGGCTGGTGACGTTTGCCGGTGCGCCGGACGCCAGCAGCCTGACCACCGGCGATGTGGGCGATGACGACCAGATGACCCTGTGCGACCGGCTGGTGCTGCGCTTCAAGAAGGCGCCGGCGGCCGCGGCCGCGACCGGGTTCACCAAGGACGACGGCGGCCAGGAGGCGCGGCAGGCGTCTGCGGCGATCCGTGACGATGCGGCTTTCGACTTGCGCCAGCGCGGGCGCTGGCATGCGTTCCGTGTGGATTGCCAGGGCGACTATGCGCTGATCGGCTTTGCGCCACGGCTCAAACCAGCGGGGTTCCGATGAGATTGCAGACCGATAACTACCGTTTTGGCAGCGATCTGCCGGCCCTGGTGAAGACGCTGGCGCAGATCTTTCCGCGCTTTGCGGTGCAGCTGAACCACCTGTCCGAAGGGCGCATCTGCGGCAGCCACAACGCGGCCGAGGCGCCGCCGGCCGCCGGGCTGTACCAGGCGGGCGACTACCTGCGCAACAGCGCGCCGGCGGTGCAGGGGGCGGCCGGCGGGCGCTATGTGACCAAGGGTTGGATCTGTGTGCACAGCGGCGAACCCGGGACCTGGGTGGAAGACCGCGGCCTGACCGGGGAGTGAGGGGCACATGAACTACCAACTGCACATTGTGCCGGCGGCCTTTGTGGGCCGGGCCTGGGCCGATGGTGCCCACCAGCTGGGGCGGGCCTGCGCTACATCGGGCGGGGAGATCACGGGCGAGCAGCTGAAGCTGCTGCTGTCACGCGGCGAGCGCGACCTGATCCGCATTGACCTGGACGGCCAGGCCGTGGGCTGGGCCGTGACCCGCATTGACCAGCTGCCCAACGTGCGCGCGCTGCATGTGTGCGAGCTGTACGCACCGGGCGGCCACTGGCTGGCCTGCAGCGCGCAACTGGCCGCCATGGCGCGGGCCAACGGTTGCACGGAGCTGCGCTGCAGCGCCGGGCCCGCCCAACAACGCCTGTACCAGCGGCATCTGCCCTGGGAACCGATTTACACAACCATGAGGATGCCTTTATGAACCCGTTTCATGAGAAAGCCCGTGCCCAGGGCCGGCTGCGGCCCGCCAAGGGGGGCGGCGGCAGCAGCACATCGAACTCCAGCATTCAGTACCCCGACGAGATCAAGCCCCTGCTGTCCAACGTGGCGCAGCTGAGCACGGACATCTACAACAAGGGCTGGCAGGGTTATGACGGCCAGCGCTACAGCGAGTTGAACGACACCCAGCAGCAGGCGCTGCAGGGCATGCAGGAGCGCGCGGGCGGCGGATCGGAGTTGTGGAAGCAGGCCCAGTCCGGGCTGCAGCAGATGATGGGCGACCAGCACAACCCGTACCTGGACCAGCAGGTGGCCAATGCGCAAAAAAGCGTGGTGGACAGCTACAACCTGACGGCCAAGCCGCAGATGGAGTCGGCCATGGTGGGGTCGGGGTCGTTCGGCAATTCGGGCCTGCAGCAGATGCAGCAGCAAAGCCAGAGCCAGCTGCAGCAGAACCTGGGCAATGTGGCGAGCGAGATGTACGGCAACGCCTACAACACCAACCAGTCCAACAAGCTGGCGGCGTTAGGCATGGCGCAGGGCTTTGCCAACCAGGACTACACCGACCTGAACCAGATGCTGAACGCCGGCAATGCCTACCAGGACCAGGCGCAGAACAACGCCGACTTCAACTACGAGCAGTGGCAGCAGCAGCAGGATGACCCCTACAAGAAGCTGCAGGCCATGACGGGGGTGATGAGCGGCACCGCGGGCAGCAGCACCACCACCAAGCAAAGCGGCGGGGGCAAGTGATGTTCTGGATACCGATGGCAATCGGGGCGGTGGCCGGGGCCCTGTCGAACAAGGACAACCCGCTGAAGGGCGCGGCCATTGGCGGCACCCTGGGGGCGGTCACCGGTGGTTTGGGCGGGGCGGCGGCTGGCGGCCTGGGGGGGGCCAGTGCCAGTACTGCCATCACCAGCGCGGCAGCGCCGACGGTGGCTGGCACCACGACGGTCAGCGGCGCGATATCGGGTGCGGCTGCGGGGTCGGGTTCCGGCCTGGGGCTGTCCATGGCGGGGGCCGGGTCTTCCAACCTGGCCGCCATGGGCGGTGGGCAGGGTCTGCTGGCCAGCCAGGGGCTGGCGGCATCCGGCATGGGGGGCGGCCAGGGCCTGCTGGCCGGCGGTGTGGGGGCTGGTTACGCCAGCGGGGCCGGGAGCGGCTTGCTGTCCGCATCGAACCTGAGAACGGCGAACGACCTGGCCATGCTGGCGCAGACAACCGGGGTGCTGGGCAGCAACCCGGCGCCGCCCCAGGCCCAGTCTGCCGGCATTCCTGCGCGGCAGGCGGATTTCACGGGCCTGCTGTCGGCAGGCCGCACCAATCAACTTTCCGGCGCTGAAAAGCTGATGGCACAGCGCGCGGCACGACGGGGGTAAGCAATGGACAACCAAGCAAGCTACGAGGCCATGCAACAGGCCTGGGGGCAACAAGAACCGAGCGGCCTGATGGGGCTGCTGAATTCACCCATGGGCCAGGCCCTGCTGGGGGCGGGACTGGGCGCGCTGTCCAGCTCGGGCTCTACGGCGCAGGCCATCGGCCGCGGCGGGCTGATGGGCCTGTCTGCCTTTTCGCAGGCCCAGGACAAGCAGGAAAACCGGCTGCTGCAGATGGCCCAGGCCAAGATGCGGGAGGAGGCGTTGGCGAGCCTGAGCCCCCGCGAGGGTGGCGGCTATACGGGAGATATCTCGAAGCTGCTGAGGTTTATGACGCCCGACCAAGTGCAGTCCACCTTCAACCTGGGCCGCAACAAGCTCCACCAGATGCAGGAGTTGACCCAGCCCGATGGCTCCAAGCGCATCTTGGCGATCGACGACTACGGCGACTCCCGGGATACGGGGCTGATGCACGCGCCGGAGATTACGAAGCAGGACCTGGGTGGCCGGGTGGTGGGCTTGAATGCATATACGGGCCAGCAGGCATGGTCCGCTGACAAGACGCAACCTCGACCCCAATCACTGCCGCAACCACAAGCTCAGCCGCAACCGCAACCGCAACCGCAACCGCAACCGCAATTTCAGCAGCGCGGGCTGTCGTTCCCGCAGCTCCGCCCCACCGCCAGCTCAGGCTGGAATATTCAGAAAGTGAATTGAGATGGCAACCTTACGCATCACAGCGCCGGAGGGTATTACACAAGAAGAGCTGCGTGACTATCTCAAGGCCAGTTACGCCCAGGCAGGCCCGCCGACTTTACGCATTGCAGCGCCAGATGGCGCGGACTATGACGTGCTGGCCCCCTACGCTGTTACAGAAGATCTGCGTTCCTACTTGAAGACCCCCAGCGTCAAGGCAGGCCAGTCGGATGCGCCTCAGCGTCTTGCGCCGGGAACTGGCCATGAAATCGGCCTTCTGACGCGCCGTGGTGTCGAGGCGGCCGGCGGTGCGATGGAGGCGCCGGCCGACCCATTTCGCCGCTCGGGGCCGTGGACCGCAGGCCGCCAAACCCCTTCTGTCGTGGCACGCAACTTCGCAGACGACGTTGGTGTGCCTCAATCAGAGAGTACGCGACTTGCGCAGCCAGTACAGACAACGCCCGCGCCGCAGCGTTCCGTATGGGATTCGTTGGGCAGACAAGCCAGTTTGTTCGCCAGACATGCAATTGTGGGGCCAGCGCAGACCGTGGAGTTGTTTACATCGCCAGTCCGCTTGGCACTCCAGCTCGCAGGCCTCCCGACTACTCCTGAATCTGTTATGGCGGCCCAACTTGCCGACCGGCTTGGGCTTGCCAAGCCTGAGACCAGGATGGAGCGCCTCACTGGCGATGTCGTAGGGGCTGTCATTGGTGGCGGTGTGCAGACGGCTGCGGCTCGAAAGCTGCTGCAGTTTGCTAAGGACCCGATTGTCAACGCTGCGGTTCGCCACTTTGCAGACGAACCTGCAATGCAACTAGTAGGTGCAGCAGGGGACGGCTTTGCCACTGGTATTGCGCGGGAAGTGGGCGCGACTGACTTGGGCCAGAAGATATCGGGTTTTCTTGGGGGGGCAGTGGCGAGCTCTGGAGCCAAGGCGGCCATAGGTGCTGCCGGCAAAGCCTTTGAGCGTGTAGCACAACGCCATCGAGGGGGTGCGCCGGTGATGATGCCACCACATGGTGATACCCCGGAGATTTCCACGCAAGTTGCAAGCGAAAAGACACTGACCAAGGATGGCGAGCGCAGCAGTGCAATGGCTAATCCGCGCGTCGTAGATGTGAGGGATACCAACCACAGGCAAGTGACACCGAGGCGGGAAGACCTGGAGGTTCGCACCGAAGGCGATGTGGTGGCCGCAGGACGCGAGCTGGCCCACGAGGCTACACGCAAGCGCGGTGGATTGCACAGTGCCGATGCACTCGATAGATCTCCTTCGCAGGCGTTGAATTCGGCTGTCAGCCGTGTGGGTCTGGAAAAAAGGGGATCGTCTTTTTCGCCTGAGGATATCCAGCTGTTGGAGAGAATTGGACGGGTTGCCAGCCATCCTTCTGCCCCATCGGCAAAAACGGCCGTCGCTGGGAATAACTACCCTCTTGCGGCAGTCGATTTGGTAAAGGGTGCAACCCATAATAAGAGCGGGTTCAAGATTCCGGAGAGGAATGTCTGGTTCACCAATGATGCCCAGAAAGCCCGGAAGGGACTGCTGTCACAGCAGGTACTGGAGGAGGTATTACTCTCCAATACCCCAAAAGGGGAATTTATGGGAGGGCTGCTTACGAGTCCGAAATATACAGGTCGTCCCCAAGGCGGCAGGCATCAGTAGAAAGACGAGGCGCTCAGACCTGATTGCAGGCTCAGGCAATGGCTTCAGCTGTCAGGCCATTGAGCGCAGAAGTGACGTTGCAAATAACGGAGGAAACTGTCTTGTCGCGCCTTTGTGGCCGTATTGACGCGATTCCCTCCGTGAGCACCGTTGCCCAAAACCGGCTGGAGCAGGTTTTTTAGGCTGCGGTGTTGGTCGCTCCAAGCAATATGGGCGGCGGGCGGATGTTGTTTGGATGTACCGCCTGCTTTGCCGGGCCAGGTGCATTGGTTCAACGCCGCCAAGCCTGGATTGGCACGGCGGCTTGAACCGTTATTCGCCTTCGCGAGGCCAGGGCTTGTAGGCAAAGATCCAGAGAGAAATCCAGTTCACACCCGGGATCAGCGCCAGCACGGCCAGCCATTTCGAATGGCCGGTTCTTGTCAGGATTCGTGCAATGGGCCATGCCACTGCAAGCCAGACAACGAGTCCGAATATGAACATAGTGAACCAGTGCCAGATGCTGAAGCTTCCCATTGCAGTGTTCTCCCTTGAGGTGGTGTTTGTATCGTTATCGTAACAAATTCCGACGATAAAGGCTTTTCTCATGGCAGCGAACGTCAAGGACGGGTGGGCCGCCGGTACGGGCCCAGGCTGCGTCAAGCCACCGGGGTGTGAGTGGGTGGCGTGCCTGTCGGAGCACTAGGGGCCAATATTGCAGCACGATCAAGAAAATTATCGCCAGGCCCGCCATGGCAATGATAAAGACATGGGTTGAGGGAGCGAATCCTGATTGGGTCAGCCACCCGCTGATGAATTGGGTGAAGGTTTCAAGGCTGAGTTGGCGCAAGGTATCCGGAATTCCGGCGATGGTTTCAATGAACTGATGGAATAAGTCAGTAATCTTGTCGATGGACTGGATGGTCAGATCAGAAATTTTGGCTATGAGGCGGGGGAAGTCACTGCGAAGACCTGTGGGTCTGATAACCCATCTGAAAAAAAGAAAAAACCCACTGATCAAAAGGCCAATTCCAAGAGCATAGTAGATAAATACAGCTGCGAACATCAGAAGCAGATCGGAACCTTTGTCCACGATGTAAAAGAATTTTCTCCAGCCCTTCATGCTTCTTCCTTGAACCGCCTGCAGCGGGTTTTTATTCACCAGCCTCCCTTGTGGAGGCTTTTTTTATGGGCAATCCATGCCAGTACCCAACAGCATAGACGAGCTTTCGCCGAATTCGGCGGAGAACTATCCCGCCGGCACGGAGCCGGTTTTTCCGAACCTGGACAACTACATCCGGTTCCACGCGGCCTGCATTGCGCAGTTGCGCGATGAGGTGGCCGCCGCTGGCATGCCCCTTGGCGGATCGATGTGGTGGGGCGGGGCGCGTTCCAGGATCAAAGCCAATTTCAAGCCGGAGGATGGGGATCTGCTGCTGCGCGCGGACTACCCGGCGCTGTGGCAGTTTGTGTCGACCGGTGGCTATCCGCTGGTTGCGGAAGCGGACTGGTGGGCGGACAAGGCCAAGCGTGCCAGCTTTTCCAGCGGGGACGGGGCCACCACGTTCCGCCTGCCGGACAACAACGGTAAGCAGAAGGACAGCTTTGGCGCTGCCGTCAAACGCGGTGACGGGGCTTTGTCTGCGGGTGCGCCGGGGCTGATCCAGGACAGCCAGAACAAGGAGCACGACCACGCGGCGGCGGTCACCCAGGCGGGTGCGCATTCGCACACCGTCAGTGGCAGCACCGGCCAGGCGGGCAGCCACAACCATGGCTATACCGGCAACGAGGGGCAAGGCAACCCGGATGGGGCCACCGACACCTATGGCGCCATTGGCACCAACCGCAGCTATGTGCGCTATTCCAAGCTACAGGACGCAGGCGCACATGCGCACGACGTGAGCGGTACGGCGGCGGCAGCGGGATCGCACACGCACGAGGTGTCGGTGACCAAGCAGGGCGGCACCGAAGCGCGCGGTATTGCCACCACCGGCTGCCATGTGATGCGCGTGAAATAAGGAAGGGCAGATGCAAAAGTACAAATCCAATATCACCAGCACCACGGGCGCGGCGATCCGCAATGTGCCCGTGACGGTGCTGAACGAGGCCGGCGAGCTGGCGAGCCTGTTTCTGGACCGCGCCGGCGCCATTGCCGCGCCGAATCCGCTGGTCACCGACAGCTCGGGCAATTTCTATTTCTACGCGGTGAACGGGCGCTATAGCCTGCGCACTACCGTGGAGGGTGTCACGATCACCGACGACGATGTGGTGCTGCTGCAGGACCCCGAGGAAATCACGGTGGCAGGCCCCATTGCCGAGGCGGTTGCCGCGGCCCAGGCGGCGGCGCGTCAGGCGCAGGATGTGGTGGATTCATCCGGCATCCCGGACATGGTTGCTGCAGCACAGAACGCGGTGATCGATTCCAACCAGGCATTGCAGGAAGCACGCGGCGCTTCGCTGGCATCCGCCGAAGCCAAGCTGGCGGCAGAGAGTGCCAAGAGCGCAGCAGAACTGGCCAAGGGCGATGCGCAAGCCGCATCGTCCACGGCGAATGCGGCCGCCCAGCAGGCGAATGCGGCGGCGCAGAGTGCTGCGCAGTCGGCGGTGTCCATTGATCCTGCGCGCCTGCTGACGCCAGCAGAGCGGCTGAAGCTGGATGGCGTTGAGGCTGGGGCAACCAAGGTCGAAGCCACGCGTATATCTGCAACTAGCTTGCAGGACTTTTTCGCGCAGTGTTTGGCTAAAGGGTCGGGGTTCTACCGGGCGGATGGTGAAACCATACCAATCGAAATGCGGTATAGCCCTGGCTTCTTCAGCAAGACCCTCGATACATGGTCTTTTATGTCGCTGCGGTGGGACACTGCAAAACCTGTGTTCTACGCTGGGCGGTTTGAGGATATTCCGACTAGCACATGGAAGCAGTTTGTTCTGACTGCAACGGCGCAGACGTGGACGGCTGTGCAGTCTTTTTATGGTGGATTTAATGCCAGTCGTATCGGTATTGGCAGCACCACCTGGAATACTGGCGTGGGGGTCTACTGCACAGATACCACATTCCCAGCTAACGGAAATATATCAGGTGTAAATTTTGATATTTCCACCGACTCAACTACGTTGACTGCTGGGCGCACACATCGTGCTGCATACCTCCGAATGCGAGGCAACAATACGGTGGCCCAACTAGCGGGGTCTACAATTTCACTTGTTGGTTCTGAAGCAGTGGCAGAAGTTTCTGCTGCAGCCGACGGTGTGGGCGAAGCCACTGTTATTGCGGGTGCGCGTGGGTATGCTACAGATAATGCTGCGCGGACTCAGAATCTGGCAAACGCTTATGCAGGATGGTTCATTAGTCAGCACGTAGGGACGACTGCAAAGCAAACTAATGACTCATATGGCGTTGCTAGTTATATAAACAACACTAATACCAATAGCACGTTGGTTCGTGCGTTGGGTAGCTACACCTCAATAACAAATGCCGGCACTATCAACACGGCGTACTTGTTCCGTGGTGTTTACGCAGGGTCTGGTACCTATGGGATTAAGTGGGGTATCCATCTTGCGGGTTCCACACAGAACCAAATTGACGGATGGCTTAACGTTACCGACACCACAGAATCTACGTCTGCGACAACGGGGGCATTGCGTATCGCCGGCGGCCTGGGTGTGGCGAAGAATCTTGTTGTCGGCGGTGACCTCGGTTTGTCGGATGCTGCAAAAATAACCATCCGACACATGGCGTGGGCGTTTGGAACCTACGGTGGCACTGCAAACGCAATAACCTTGTCGTCTGTATATCCGCAGACTTCATTGGTGCGAGGGCAAATAAAGACATTTCGTGCAACTGCTGCAAATACCGGGGCCACAACAATCAATGTTGATGGCCTTGGTGCGGTGGGGGCAGTTACAGTTACTGGGGTGGCTTTGCCTGCCGGATATATTCGCACAGATGTTGACACTGTTGCTACATACAACGGAACCAACTGGGTTGTTGACCGCCAAGTGCAGTATGGTAGCAACGCGAACGGCACATTTATCTTGCGTAACGATGGGTCGCTAACCATATTGGCAACCCCAAATGCTACTGTTACGAGCGTTGCTGCAAACACCCCTGTTGTGTATTCAGGGTATGCCACGCCTACGCCTGTAGTGCTTTCTAAGTCTTCCGTAGTTTTTGCACAGATAAACCCAGGAACGTCTCCAGACTTCATGTATGGTTATGCGCAAATGGCAGGAGCTCAGGCTATTGCTGCTGTCGGAAAGAACGGAGGAACTGCGCAGAACATTACTCTTACTTCCTATTCTGTCCAAGGCTATTGGTACTAATTATGAAAATCAAATTCACACCGCAATTTCGGTTCGACACTTTGGAGCTTTATAAAAGCGGCGACTTGTTGAAGATAAATGGGGAGGACTTTGATTTCTCCCCGCTGCCTGATGGCTATATCGTTGAGACAAAGAGCGCATGGATTATTGGCCCGGTTGCACGCGTGGATGGAGAATTGCAAATCACCATCGCATGTCCTACCATTCTAGATAATGTGGTTGTAACTGCCAAAGATGGCGAAATAGAGGTGCCTACAGATGAGTAATATTTACTGGGATACGCAAAAACCTATCGCATCCGAAGCGCAAGATATTTACAACCGCTACACAGGTAAAGCCAAATTCGATTTATTCACGCCGGAAGAACAGCGGGCCATTGCCAGTGCAGCCATGAGGGACGTGGATGTGAAGCTGTTCTACGACCGTTTCACCATCGCGGACTACATCACATACGACGACCCCGAAATGGTGCGGGGCTTGGAATTCATGGAGCAGCGCGGATTTCTGACGCCGGAACGTCACGCTGCGGTCATTGCTGAAATGACACGCTGAACAGTGCGCAGACCACAACCCCGCCTCGGCGGGTTTTTTTACGCCCGGGGAGGGGTGATGGACGACTTCGGAAACGAGCTGCCGGTGCTGGCAGCCCAGCAGGTGAATGAGCGTTTTGACAATGGGAGCGAGCGCATGGCGGCAATCGAGAGGGAATTGGGCAAGACACGCCAGGAGTTGGGTGAGCTCAAGCAGCAACTGGCCGATCTGCTGGAGTTTTTCACGGCCATGAAAGGTGCATTCAAGGTGCTCAACTGGCTGGGCAAGCTGGCCCGGCCCATGGCCGCCATTGTGGGCTTGGGCCTGGCACTCACCGCAGCCTGGAATGCAGTTCGGGGGATCTACCCCAAATGAATTACAAACAACAACTGATAGCCGCCATCGGGGCTGCAGCTGCAGCGGTGGTGGTGCCGTTCGTGGCCACGCATGAGGGCACCGTGTACCGCACGTACCGCGACCCCATCGGCATCGTGACCGCGTGCACCGGCCACACAGGGCCTGAGCTGCGCATGGGGCAGACTTTCACGCGCGAACAGTGCGAAGCCATGCTGTACCAGGATCTGGACCGGCATGCCGACGCGCTGGGCTGCATCCGAGAGCAACTGACTGATGGCCAGCGAGCCGCATTCCTGAGCTTTGCGTTCAACGTGGGGGAGGGGGCGTTCTGTGCCTCTACCCTGGTGCGCAAGGCAAATGCCGGGGACATGGCCGGGGCGTGCGCAGAGCTGAGCCGCTGGACCTACGCCGGCGGCAAGCAGCTGTCGGGCCTGGTGCGCCGGCGCGCGGCCGAGCGCCAGCTGTGCGAGGGAGGCTTGGCATGACGGGCCGGGGCAAAAGCATCCTGGCCGCCCTGGCGCTGGCCAGCGCCTTTGCAGCGGGCTGGGCTGCCCAGGGCTGGCGGGCGGATGCCGCACTGGCCCAGCTGCGTCAGGACCATGCCGGTGTGCTGGCAGATATCGCCACCAAAACCCGGGCAGCAGCGGATGCTGTGCGGGCCTATGAGCAGCAGGTGGGCCGGGCCCTGGCCGCTGCTGACAAGAAAAGCACTGAGGAACTAAGCAATGCAAAAACTGAAACACAGCGCCTGCGTGATTGCGTGCGCGCAGGCACTTGCGGGGTGCGCATCGTCACCCGCTACGTCGATCAACCCGGTGGTCCAGGGTCCACAGATGCCGCCGCCGGCGGTGTGGGCAATGACGCCATCGCGCTCGATGCAGGCATATCAGAGCGTGTTTTCGATCTCCGAGACGCCATTGCAGAGGACGCTGCAAAAATCGACTATCTGCAGCAGTATGCAAAGCAGTGTCAGCGGGTGTCGGCTGTGAAATTAGATCTTTGACTGGCGTTAAAGGTCGCGTGAAGTCTGTCTCAGGCTTCGTTGCTGATCAGCTTCATTTCGCTTCCCTCCATGCGCTGTGCTGCTGTGTCTAGCCAATGCATAGTTGTTACACTGCATGCCTAACTTTCCGGCCTGTCGTGCTAAGTCGTTCTTGAGCATGATGCAATCAGTTCGATCAACAGACTGCTGCCACAGCTCCGCAAATTATTAGCTCACGCTAGGAATTATTGCATTAAATAATTAATATTGAAATTAATTGGCATGACATTATTGAATAAGAATAAAATGGATTCGTTGCAATGCTTAAGAGGCTTTGCAGCAGTCTCGGTAGTTTTTTATCATTTTAGTTTTTCTCTTCCTTTATGGTCTGATAAATCGACCTCTTATGCTGCAGAAATTCTTTCTAAAGGTTATTTGGGTGTAGATATATTTTTTGTAATCAGCGGTTTCATATTGGCGTGGGTAGGCGTCTTGTCTAGAGCGGAGCCGGCAAATCCAGGTAGTTTTGCTATTAAGCGATTTTTTCGAATTGCTCCTTCGTACTGGGTGAGCATGCTGTTCATTGCTTATTTGTTAAGCAAGAGTGACCCTAGTGGTGTCGACTTCCTGAAAATGATGTTTTTTATCCCTTTGGGAAATTTGCAAGCTCCATATTACTCATTGTTAATGAATGACGTTGGGTGGACGCTATGTTACGAAATTGCATTCTATTTAATCTTCTGTATTAGTCTTTTTTTCGGAAGATTTGCTCTTGCTGCGGCGGTATCTATAATCTTATTCTTTGTTTTTATATTGCCAATTTTCTTTGGGATTTTGCCATCATTTGATTCCAATAGGGATACTCAATTTTCTTTGGTTTATCTTCGATTGATAACGAATCCGATGATGCTTGAGTTTATTCCGGGAATCGCAGCCGCATGGGGTTTTTACAAGTTTAAAGATAAAATTCCAACTCTCTTTGCATGGCTTATTTTCGCTCTGGGTGTTACTCTTCTAATTTATGGGTACTTAAATGTGGATAAAGCGAAAGGGTTCTCTTTTTTGGGAGCTGCATTACCAGCTGGCCTCGTTATTCTAGGGGCCACTATTATTGAGTATCGAGGGATGATTAATTTCCCTAAATTTCTTGTGTGGCTAGGCGATGTATCTTTTGCTCTCTATCTTACGCATTGGGCATTGAGGTGGGGCATTTTTGAGAAATACTTTCCATCTCCAGTAACTGTTATTGGTATATATGGCGGTATTTTTGTAAAGATGTCGATTGCATTGGGCCTAAGTTTTTTCTGGAAAAAATATATTGAGGATCCTACATCTTTGTGGGCAAATAAATTAGAAAATATATTTTTTAAAATAAAGAATAATATTCAAATCCCTCAAAGATTGGTGCCAACTAAGAGTGGCTACACCACCTGTTCACGAAGCGTTCGCAGATGATCGCTACCGCCAATTTCAGCAGTGCTTCGTGAATATCCAGTTCAAAGCGGATTCGTCGCTTGCCAAAGCCTGCAAACCATCCGTGCGTTCTCTGCACCAGCCAGCGGTGCTTTCACGCCTCGTTAGGCAATGCTGCGGTGATGCTCCTCGGTGTTAGGTCAGCAAGGCAACGCGTGAAGTCGTAGCCTTCGTTGATATGCAGTTTCGATGGGGGCGTCCTGGCAAATCTGCAATCGCAGGAACCGCGTCAATGCACTTCTCGAACATTTGGAGTTGTGTCTGTTGGCTTCGCTGACAAGCATCTCCAATGGGATGCCTGCGGGATCCACAACGATGTGCCGTTTGGGGTCGATTTTGCCTCTGTCGTTTGGATTGGAGCCCGTTTCCTGGCTCCTCGGGGTTGGTTCTGAAGAGCTATAAATGCGGACTCAACTTCGATCTGGTCATGTTCACGCACGCGAGTTACCTTCACTTGGTGTAACTGCTACCAGACGCCTGCGGCACTCCAGTCGCGCGGGCGCGCCGCCGGCAAGTCATGCCGCTGTCGTATCTAAGGAATTTCCCATGGAGTACCTGTTTGCAGCCGGAACAAGCCGCTATTGAGGGCGGTTTCTGCGCTCACAGCGAGATTGCGAGCGTCGCCTTTAGAAAAAGTGCGAAGGTCGGGTCTAAGGGTTGCAACTGGCGCTAAAACTCTTTGCATACGGCCCTCGTGCCATGAGGACGGCGTGCATAACCGGCTTTGCGAAGGCATCCGAAAAAGTGGTGTTAGCCAATAAACTTAGCCTACATTAATTGGCTTAAGGCGTATAAGCTTCAGTAGCCATATTTTTATAAAATTCGATATCTTATCTTCTATTAATATGTATGAATATCGAGAGAAAATAATGGTGATTATTACCATGGATGTTCCATAAAGAAATCCATAAAGATAATTTCTCATTTCCATTCTAAGAAATAGATCTTCAAAAAATGAATGTACGATGAAATGCCAAATGTATATCGAAAAAGATATATTTCCAAGATAGACAAGATGCTTGTTGATCTTGGGCGAATAGTACTTTTCATACCACGCAAATGCTGTAATCATTACAGCGAAGCCCGCGCCGGATTGGGTTATTCCGTGGCCTGTTCCATATCCAGAAAACATCTGCCAAAAAACCAAAAATCCAGAAATCAAGCATAGTGAAAAAATTAGCTCTTGGTTTATTTTTGGAAGTATTTTCACTAATTTTGCAATAAAAAATCCAACAATAAAATTCCATATTATAGGATTCGTGGCGATATTTAGGTAGCCAGAATTGAACTTATACCCGAGATATGGAGATAAAGTTATATCGCGAAAATAAAAAGGTATAATAATCAGGGTGGTGCCAAAGAAAAGCAATATTACTAATTTTGGAAATTTGAACAATATGCTGAGTGCTACGATACCGTAGAAAAAAATCTCATAGTTCAAAGTCCACCCAACAAATAATTTTGCCCCATACATTGGAGCATGATCATTAGACAGTGGGTAGAAGAATAATGATTTAATTAACTCTATGTTGTCTTGACTCGTTGATATTAATTTGAAGTCAGGAATGGTCACGTAGCACCAGGCAATTGATGCTATCAAATACAATGGAACAATGCGTGCTATCCGCTTTATAGAGAATTCAAGCATGGAATTCAATCCGGGCCTGTAATCAGGAAGGCCCATGACGAATCCGCTAATTATAAAAAATAACGCTACCCCTGTCCCTCCATATGAAAACAGATTATCTCCAAGAGGATAGTTGGGAAGGTTGAATAATGATCGGAAATGAAAGAAGACAACCAGCAATGCTGCGATTCCACGCAGTGCCTGGATGGAGTCATATCGGGTATTTATTTTGACTGTCTGATCCGTTGCTAAAAACATGCGCTAATATTTGTTTTATTTAGAATTGGGGCTGAAACTCTTTTCAGGCGATGTGCTAAATTGCACCGCTAAGGTGCAGGAATGTAGCATTTCATTTGCAATCTGGACATCATTCCAGGCAGGCAACAGCAATCTCAAGCACTGGCGCGAGGGCAATGGCAGGGAGACAACGCGCTGGCGCAGGTGGACGAGACCAGGGCTGAGCTCCGAAGCAGCACGACCGCGCTCGATGGTGTGAAGGGGCAGTTGTTTGGCAGCCGCTGGTTTCTGCGGCGAGTTGTCGCCTGGATCTTGCATGGTCACCGCTGCCAGATGGCATTCCAGCCTAGACGAAACTTGCAGATGGACAGGTGCTACTTGCAGCTTGGGTCAGTGGTGGCGAAGCCGTGAATGTGGCTGCGAGCTTGCTCCTTTAGCGAGACGTCACATCAGGGTTGTGGGCGGGCAACTCTGGGCTGAAGTTGGCGGGAGCCGTTCACACCGCGTGGATATTTCGCGTGTCGCTGTCGTACTGCGTGCACCGCAGGCCAACTGCCAAGCTCAATGCGCGGGGACGCTCGCCACGCTTGGTATCCGCGATTGGCATATTGCTTCCAGCGGTGTCACACGACCAGTTTGCTGGCGATGTACCGCAGTGCCCCTTGGTACACCCAATGCCATTGCGCCGAGGGAGGTTGCGACAGTGGGTGCCAGAAGAACCGGAAGTCGTGGCCGCCATCGTCGCTGGTGCGGTGGGTCCAGGAGTCGGGCGGGTTGTGCACCTCGCACAGATGAAATGCCCAGATCTGGTTGGCGTGGCCGGATGCCCACAGGCCCAGGTCCGCTGCGACGTGGGAGGCATGCAGCCCGCTTTCTTCGCGCAATTCACGCAGGGCTGCTGCTGCGGAGGTCTCGCCCGGCTCGATGGTGCCTTTGACCAGTTGCAGGCCTGCCAAGGGGTGCTCGAAAGCCAGGATCTCGAGGTGGCCGTGATCGCGGATGACCACCGGGCATGCCTTGCCGGGTGGTGGTGAAATGACGGATTGCATGGATACGATTTTCATCCAGGGCCAAGCTTCGATGGAGAGCGGCGCACACGACCCCGCGTACCGTGGTGTGTGGCCAGGACGGAGGTCTGAGGTTGGAGGCCGCAGGCATACACCTGGTACGACAGGGCAGGTTGACGACGTATCGAGGGAGGTGGCAGCGGCGCCGAGTGTGGATGCATGCGCCGGAGCCCCAGCCTTGCAGGGGCGGCAACCTCTGCGGGGCTATGCCCTGGATGCCCCGTGCACAACGGCTATCTGCTATCTGTAGCCTGCTGCCTGCGCGGGTAAAATGGCCCCTCATTTTGCGCAGACCCGCGCAGCGTCCCCTGTGTGCTGTGGTTGCATCCCGCAGTCCTTCACACATACAAGCACTGCGGCTGACACGCTGCAGCGCTTTTTTCATTTTCCCCTGTGTGAATGGATGGGCGCTGCGTGCGCGCATGGCCATGTACAACACCCACGATCCCCGAGTTCTTCCTGTGCGCGCTGGCATCAAGCCCAGCTGTGTGGTGCTGCCTTCGCGCGGGGATGGCGTGGTGCTGGACTATCTGGTGCAGCGCCTGCCGGCGGTGGCACGTGCGGACTGGTTGCGGCGCATGGCGCAGGGCGAGGTGGTGAGCGAGTTCCGGCAGCGGATCGATGCCCACACGCCTTTTCTGCCGGGTGTGCGCATCTACTATTACCGCGAGGTGGACACCGAGCCGCAGGTGCCGTTCGAGGCGCAGGTGCTGTACCAGGATGCGCACATCGTGGTGGCGGACAAGCCGCATTTTCTGCCGGTGATGCCGGGCGGGCACTATCTGCAGAATACCTTGCTGGTGCGCCTGAAGCGGCAGCTGGGTCTGCCCGATCTGTCGCCGGTCCACCGGATCGACCGGGACACTGCGGGCCTGGTGCTTTTTTCCGTGCAGCGCGCGGACCGGGGCGCGTACCAGGCGCTGTTCCGCGACCGGCTGGTGCACAAGACGTATGAGGCTGTGGCGCCCTGGCGCAGCGAGGTGACCTTCCCGCGCGAGCATGCCAGCCGCATGGTCGAGAGCGGGGACTTCATCCGCATGCACGAAGTGCCGGGGGAGGCCAACAGCCGCACGCAGATGGAGTTGCTGGAATCCCAGGGCGCCTGGGCGCGCTACCGCCTGTCTCCCATCAGTGGCAAGCGCCACCAGCTGCGCGTGCACATGGCGGCATTGGGGCTGGGGCTGTGGGGGGATGCGCTGTACCCCGTGGTGAACGATGCCGAGCCGGGGGACTTCTCGCGGCCCCTACAGCTGTTGGCGCGCAGCCTGGAGTTTGTGGACCCGGTCACCGGGGTGCCGCGCCGCTTTGAAAGCCGGCGCAGCCTGCGGCCCTTGCCGGATGCGTGAGGCCGCAAGAAAAAATCACGCTGGCGCGTTCTGGCCGCGTTGCCCATGCCTATAATCCGCAGCGCTGCGGGTGTCGTTCAATGGTAGGACTCTTGCTTCCCAAGCAAATAACGTGGGTTCGATTCCCATCACCCGCTCCAGCTTTCATGCATTCAACAAGGCCCTGCAGGGCCTTTGTTTTTTCTGCGGCCGCCATGGCGCCGGAGCCGAGGGATCTCCAGCCCTGGCCTGCTATCTCTCCTGACCGTTGTTCATCCCTGGGGTGCCGGCACTGAGCCACATGTCCCGGATTGCCTCATTGGCTCGGCTGCAGGGGCCGGTGTGGTTGTGCTGCGCACGAGGGGCCGCTGACGGGCAAGAGAGCCCGCTGCCGTGGTGCGTGCACGGAATGCGCACAGGGCAGCCAGAGACAGGGGGCCGCCAGATGGGGCAGAGCCCTGGTTGCCCTAGCTGGTGACTGCCGGTTGGCCGTGTGCCGGTGTGACCCCGTCGGTGGACAGCGCCTGGAGCGTGTGCACGGGTTGCGCCCAGCCGTGTGCGGGGTCCTGGTCGGTCCACACCTGAATATGGGGAGGCTCGCTGACCACACCGCCAAAAATGGTGGCAAAGGCGACGTCGGCGGCGTCCCGCCCCGTGGCCAGCCGCATCATGCCCATGGGGACGGCTGTACCCGAGGGATCGAACAGATACCAGCGATCGCCCAGGTACACCTCGACGTAGGCGTGGAAGTCGGGCGGGCCCAGTGTCGGGTCGGCGCCGTAGTCGGTACCGGTGACAAAGCGCGCGGGCAGGTTGATGGCGCGGCACAGGGCGATCATCAGGTGGGCAAAGTCGCGGCAGACGCCCACGCGCTCTATCAGCGTGTCCACGGCTGACGTGGTGCCGCTGGAGCTGTTGGAGCGGAACGTGACATGCCGACGCACCCAGTCGCAAATCGCCTGGGCACGCAGATAGCCTTGTGGCAACTGGCCAAACAGTCCTACCGCGTAGTTCGACAGGCGATCGGACTGGCAATAGCGGCTGGGGTAGATGAAGTGCAGCACCTCCAGCGGCAGCAGGTGCACGGGGACCTCGGGAATGTGCAGCGGGTCGCCCAGGTGGTGGGAGATTTCCACGGTGGCCTGGTACTGCACGCGCAGCGGCCCGGGTTGCGCATGCAGGCGCAGGCAGCGCTGGCCCACGTTCTGGCTTTGCTGCACATCCCATGTGGCGCCGCTCTGGCTGATGGTGAGGTTTTCATACGGCACCACCTGGTGGGCGGTGCGCGCCGCATGGAGGTAAAAGAAAAAGTCGGCACCCGGTGGCAGCACCGTGTAGGCCAATTCAAGTTGCAGCTGGAGTCTGATCATGGTCGTCTCCGGCAACCTGTCATGCAGAAGGATTCCTGTCGCTGGCGGCATGCGCCGATTTGCGCAGGGTTGTGCCGAGCAGGCTGGATTGCCATCAGTGACCTGCGCCGGGACTAGGACCAGTATGTGCGCATTGCCGATCGGAGCCCCTTCGCAAAGACCATGTGTCGCGGTGTGGGGTCCGAAGTTTGGGGCCTTTGCGTGCCGACAGGCGTGTTGCCATTCTCTGCAGCAGAGCGGTTCCTGTGCTGCGCGGCAGGCACAACAAAGCCCCTCGCAAGGGGCTGGAGTGAATCGGCCAGGGGCGTCACTTCTTCCCGCCGCCTGGGGGCGGGTTGTTGCCGCGACCACCACCGGAGGGGGCGCCCGTTTTGCTGGGCCAGTTGGGATTGGGAGTCTGTCCACTCATAGGCAAGCCTTGCACGCGTCAGGGAGTTCCCATGGTCTGCCTGCACGCGGTGCAAGGCAATGGCCGGCCCTACTGGCGAAAGGGTAAGTTGGGGGAGTGCGCGCTCGGCTTTGCCCTTTTTTGGGGCGTGGAGCGGGATTTTTTCTCTCGTAACCCTTCGTTTCGTCCTACAGGGTTGCCCCTGGGGGAGCGTTCCAAGAGGTCCCACACGCGGTAGGTACACCCCCACAGCCATGTGCCCCCATGCCCGACGAGGGGGGCGGGCTCCGCTTCTTAGAGTAGGGCTTCCCCCTACCGCACCGGTAGATGCCATCAACTTCGACGGGGAACCACTCTCCGTCCAACCCAAGAAGAGGCCATATGAACGAAGACCGTATTGCAGGCAATTGGAAGCAGTTCAAAGGGAAGATCAAGGAACAGTGGGGCAAGCTGACCGACGATGACTTCGACGTCATTGCCGGCAAGCGCGATCAGTTCCTGGGCAAGCTCCAGGAGCGCCAGGGCATTGCCAAGGAGGTGGCTGAGCAGCAGCTGACCGACTGGCAAAAGCGCAACCCCGACTTCCGCTGGGACGAATAAGCGTCCGATCTTGCGGGGGCTGCCTGGCAAGCCGGCAGCCCCTCCCACTCCCACAAGGAGACCGACTATGCAGAAATTCCCCCAACTTCTGGCCACCTGCGTGGCGGCCGTGATGGCCACCTCGGCATTCGCACTGACACCTGCCGAGCACAAGGCCGAAAAAGACCGTATCAGTGCCGACTACAAAGCCGCCGTGGCGCATTGCAAAACCATGAATGGCAATGCCAAGGATGTGTGCGAGAAGGAAGCCAAGGGCCACGAGAAGGTGGCGCTGGCCGAGCTGGATTACAAGAAGGATGCCAGCGAGAGCAACCGCTACAAGGCGGCCAAGGCCCGGGCGGATGCCGGCTATGACGTAGCCACCGAGAAATGTGACGACCAGTCCGGCAATGCCAAGGACGTCTGCAAGAAGGACGCCAAGGCCGCCCATGTGAAGGCGTTGGAAGCGGCCAAGGTGGCCGAGGTGCGCAACGAGCCCAACGCCGACCCCAACTCCAAGGCCGCCGATGTATCTGCGGTGCGCAGAGAGGCTGACAAGAATGTCCGTGAAGCGGACTACAAGGCGGCCGCCGAACGGTGCGACGCCCTGTCCGGCGATGCCAAGGACAAGTGCGTGACGGACGCCAAACGCCGGTTTGGCCAGTAAGCGCGCAACCACAGGTTTTCAGGGCCACCGCGGTGGCCTTTTTTTCTGCCTGTGCCTTTGCCTGCGCTGCAGCGACCCCGGAAGTCTTACGCTGCGCCGCCCATCTCTAGGGTAGTAGTGGGGTGTGACAGGCGGCAGGTGCGCGGGTTGGAGGCCTGTGCCATTGGGTCCACCACCCATGGCATGGCCGTGCCGGAGGGGGTTGTGGACAGCTGGGGACAGGGCGCGAAGGCTCTAAGAGCGTGTTCAAAGTCTCTGCGCAGGCGCGGTGGAGCGCAATCGGGATGAGTTCGAGTCGATGGGTCGCAGCTTGCACTCGTGTGCAAGCAAGCCACAGCGCGAAGAAATCGCCCGATTTCGCTCCAACCCTTCGGGCCCGTGGCTTTGCGGGCGGTCTACTGTGTTACGAATCCTCGCAATAGCGCGGCTATTGCTGCGGTATCGCGCCTTGTAGCCCATCCCGCAAAGACACTGGCGCGTCGCGAGGAGACTTTGAACACGTTGTTCTAAGGCCTGCATGCTTGATCCTGGTCACAGACCGTTCTCGCACTGCGGCAGTCGGGCAGAAACTCTGGGTTTCAATGGTTGGCAGCCACTGCCGACGCGGTTCGCCATAGCCGCCAGGGCGTGCCGTTGATCCTGTGCGGGCCTGCCGGTTGGGCGGAGGCACGCGCCATGGAGGGCATGTCCCTAAGATGGCGGCAGGGCTGCCCACATCAGAACGGAGGTCATGCATGAAGCGCATCCAGTTTGCTCTTGTCGCCATCTTGCTGGTGCTGACCGCGCTGTGGCTGGCCGCCGATACGCTGCGCCCCGAGGCGTTCAGCTATTTCTCGTTTCGCACCGTGTTCGTGCAGTACAGCGGGGTGCTGGCCATCGGCCTGATGAGCATTGCCATGCTGCTGGCATTGCGGCCGAAGTGGCTGGAGCCGCACCTGGACGGCCTGGACAAGATGTACCGCCTGCACAAGTGGCTGGGCATCACCGCGCTGGTGTGGGCGGTGCTGCACTGGTGGTGGGCCAAGGGAACCAAGTGGATGGTGGGCTGGGGCTGGCTGGAGAAGCCGGCCCGCAAGGGCCATGCTGCCGAGGCGATGGGCAGCATCGAAGCCTGGCTGCGCAGCCAGCGGGGTCTGGCGGAATCCGTGGGCGAGTGGACCTTCTACCTGACGGCCGTGCTGATCGTCCTGGCCCTGGTGCACCGCTTTCCCTACCACCTCTTCGTCAAGACCCACAAAGTGCTGGCGCTGGCCTATCTGGCCCTGGCCTACCACTCCGTGGTGCTGACCAAGTCCGATTACTGGACGCAGCCGGTCGGCGTGGTGCTGGCCCTCTTGCTGCTGGGCGGCAGCGTGGCTGCGGTACTGGCCCTGGCAGGGCGGATCGGTGCCGGGCGCAAGGTGCAGGGCCGGATCGAGACCCTGACCGAGTACCCGGCGCTGCGCGTGCTGCAAACGACGGTCGCGCTGGAGGCCGGCTGGCCCGGCCATGCGGCGGGGCAGTTTGCCTTTGTCACCTCGGACCGGGCGGAAGGCGCGCACCCCTACACCATTGCCTCGGCCTGGAACCCGACAGAGGGCCGGCTCACGTTCATCACCAAGGCGCTGGGCGACCACACCAGCCGCCTGCGGGAGCGGCTGAAGCCCGGCATGCCGGTCACGGTGGAAGGCCCTTATGGCTGTTTCACGTTTGAGGATGGGTTGCAGCACCATATCTGGATCGGTGCGGGCATTGGCATCACGCCCTTTGTGGCCCGCCTGAAGCACCGCGCCGCCCACCCGCACACCCGGACGGTGGATCTGTTCCACCCTACGGCCGACTACGAGCAGGCTGCGATAGACCAGCTGACGGCCGATGCCGCAGCGGCGGATGTGCGCCTGCACCTGCTGGTCGACGGCCAGGATGGACGCCTGAACGGCGAGCGCATCCGGGCGGCGGTGCCGCAGTGGCGGTCCGCCAGCATCTGGTTCTGCGGCCCGGCAGGGTTTGGCCAGGCGCTGCGCGAAGACTTCTGTGCCCACGGCCTGCCGCCCGAACGGTTTCACCAGGAGCTGTTTCAGATGCGCTGAGTCCCCGGTGGGCCGCTGATAGGGCCGTCATCGGGATTGCCGCAGGCGGGCAGGCAGGGAAAAAGAGGGGGAGGGCGCGCGAAGCAGCGCGGCAGAGGAGGCACGCTGGCGCTGGCGAGATGGAGTCGGTCGTGCTTTGAAAAAGTGCTTGGCTAACCGGGCGAACCGCTGGCTAGCAAAAACGCTTTGCAGACCCGAAGGCCTGCGAGGCGCCCCACGATGAAACTCGCGAGCAGCAGTAGAGGTTGCCGCTCGTTGGAATGAAGTATATGAGATAACGAGAATCATTCGCAATTAACCCTGCACCAAGCAGGGATGTCGGCGCGTCCGAAAAGGGGAAGCGCCTGACGGCCTGGCCGCGCGGGCATGGTGCCGCTGTGGGGTCGTCTGCTGGTTGCATGGTGGGCATCGGGGGAGGCAGGCGGAGGGCAGCCTGGTCGCCACGGTCATGCTGCGGCGTGCTGAGGGAAAAGGGCATGGGGCACCGGGGTGCTTCAGGGGGCGCTGTCCCAGGCACCGATCGCCACGCGCTGCGTGCGTGCCATGTCCGCCACACCAGCCTCCCCCGCCGTGCCCGGTGTGGCGCCTGCGTGCCGTGGCGGGCGGGGGCGGGCAGGGGCAGGGGCAGGGGCAGGGGCAGGGGCAGGGGCAGGGGCAGGGGAGTCCTCTGCCGTGCTTGGGTTGGGGGGCATCTGCGTTTACGTGGCGTGGCCGGGCGGCCTGCAACGGTGGCAGTGGTGTAATCGCCCAGCGAAACCGTCTCTACCGTCCGTCCGCTTTTTCGGGCGGGCCTCTCTAGAATCCTCCCCGCACGTCCCGTCGCTATAACTAAGGAGATCCCCTGTCATGCGTTTTTCCCGTCGCACTCTGGTGGCCAGTTCGGCTGCAGCTTTGCTGGGCCTGTCCAGCCTGACCGCTGCCGCTGCCGGCAAGGAAGTCAAGATCGGCTATGCCCTGGCCCAGGCTTCGCACTTTGGCGCGGCCGCCCAAGGCTGGTCCGGCTATGTGGAAAAGGCCACCAACAATGCTTTCCAGTTCAAGCACTTCCCCTCCAGCGCCCTGGGCGGCGAGCGCGAGCTGATCGAAGGCCTGCAACTGGGCACCGTGGAAGCGGCCGTTGTGTCCACCGGCGCCCTGAGCAACTTTGTGGCCGACGTGGGTGTGGTGGACATTCCCTTCCTGTTCCGTGACCTGGGCCATGCCCGCAATGTGCTGGACGGCAAGTTCGGCACCGACCTGCTGGCCAAGTTCCAGCAGCGCGGCCTGATCGCGCTGGCCTGGGGTGAGCAGGGCTTCCGCCACCTGAGCAACAACAAGCACGTCGTCAAGAACGTGGCCGACATGAAGGGCCTGAAGATCCGCGTGACGGAGAACCCGGTGCACATCACCGCCTTCCGCGCGCTGGGCGCTTCGCCCACGCCCATGTCCTGGCCGGAAGTGGTCAGCGCACTGCAGCAGGGCACCATCGACGGCCAGGAGAATCCGATCTCCGTGCTGACCTCGGCCAAGCTGTGGGAGGTGCAAAAGCACCTGTCGCTGACGGCCCACGTCTACGCCCCCATGGTGCTGCTGGTCTCGCCCAGCTTCTGGAACGGCCTGAACGCCCAGCAGAAGGCAGCCTTCACCGACGGTGCCAAGATCGGCGGCAAGGCGTCGCGCACCTTTGTGGATGAAGTGGAAAAGAAGGGCGTGGAAGAGGCCCGCAAGCACGGCATGGCCGTGGTGGACAACGTGGACCGCGCCGCGTTCCGCAAGGCGCTGGACAAGCCCTACGAGCAGTTCGCCAAGAAGTTCGGCCAGAAGACGCTGGACGATATCGCCGCCACCAAGTGAGGGCCGCAGCCGCAGTGCGCGCAGAGCGTGCGCTGCCTGCGCTTCCTGCGCTGTCGCCACCCGGGCCTGCCGCGTGCAGGCCTTTTTTGCGCCCGGTTTGTATCAAAAAAGATATTTTGAATTCCTTCGGATGTTTGTGTCATTCAAAGTCGGTATCTTTTTCGAGATTATCATGTTGCCTTAGCAACCCCTGTCGGGTCGCGCACTGTGCGCACCCTCTCTCTCCCCATGGAATTGCAGACTTTCCAGCCGCTGGCGACGCAGCTGTTCGCCGACATCCGTTCCCTGACTTTCGACGGCGTGGGGGTCACCCGCGCCAGCTACGGGCCTGGTGAAGACCTGGCGGCCCAGCACCTGGAGACCTTCGCCCGGGGCGAAGGCCTGGAGGTGGCACGCGACCGCGCGGGCAACCTCGTCTTCAGCGACCCGGCGGACACCCGGAGCGTGCCGGCCGTGTGGGTGGGCTCGCACATGGATTCCGTGCCGCAGGGCGGCAACTACGACGGCCTGGCCGGCATCGTGGCCGGCCTGCTGGTGCAGGTGGCGGCGCGCCGCGCGGGCGTGCAGCTGGCGGTGCCGCTGAAGGTGGTGGGCTTTCGCGGCGAGGAAAGCGCCTGGTTCGGCAAGGCCTATATGGGCTCGGGCGCGCTGTGGGGCAAGCTCACAGCGTCCGACCTGGAGCTGCAGCGCCGGGGCGACGGCAAGACCTTGCGCGAATGCATGCAGGCCAGCGGCGCCGATGTGGAGGCCATTGCCCGGCAGGAAAAGCTGCTGAACCCGGGCGACATCCGCGCCTATGTGGAACTGCACATCGAGCAGGGCCCGGTGATGGTGGCGCGCAAGATCCCGCTGGGCGTGGTCAGCGGCATCCGCGGCAATGTGCGCCACAACCTGATTGGCTGCGTGGGCGAAGCCCAGCACAGCGGCGTGGTGCCGCGCTGGCTGCGCCACGACGCGGTGTTTGCCGTGGCCGACCTGATCATGCGCCTGGACACCCACTGGCGTGCGCTGCTGGAGCGCGGCACCGACCTGGTGGTGACCTGCGGCGTGCTGCAGACCAACCCGGCCGAGCATTCCATCTCCCGCGTGCCGGGCTATGCCAGCTTCAGCCTGGAGGCGCGCAGCAAGAGCATCGACACGCTGGAAGCCTTCTACCAACTGGTGCAGGCGGAGATGCGCTCCATCGAGCGCGAACGCGGCGTGCAGTTCCAGCCCGACCGCCGCCTGCTCAGCGACCCGGCGGTCACAGACGGCCAGCTGTCCGAGCTGCTGTCCCGCGCCTGTGCCGCACGCGGCATTGCCCATGAGAGCATTCCCAGCGGTGCCGGCCACGATGCCGCGCTGTTTGCCAACGGCGGCGTGCCCAGTGCCATGCTGTTTGTGCGCAACCAGAACGGCTCGCACAATCCGCACGAAGCCATGGAGATGGACGACTTCATGCAGGGCGTGCAGGTGCTGGCCGATATGTTGGAGGCACTGCCCGCCTGAACGCGCTGCAATCGCATGCCGCACGCTGCGCATCGCACGCCACGCATCGCTATAGTGCGCGCCAGCCCGTGATTTGCTGCACCTTCCATGACCGCCACCGCCACCCCTTTTTCCGCTGACAGTCCCCGCCCGGCCATCGACTATGCCGGTCTGGGCGACCGTCTGCGTGCCTACCGCATCGGCGCCGGCCTGCAGGCCGACGATGTGGCGGCGCAGCTGGGGGTGTCGCGTGCGGTGGTCTACCGCATGGAAAAGGGCGAGATCGTCAAGATCGATACGCTGGAGCGCCTGGCCGCCTTGCTGGGCACCAGCATGGCCTCGCTGCTGGGTGTGGAGACCGAGTACTACGCCAGCGCGCTGGCGCTGTTCGAGCGCATGCGCCAGCTGGAAGAGAAGTCCGACCGCATCCTGGCGCATTTCGAGCCGATCTCGCTGCTACTCACCTCCGACGCCTACCTGGGCCACCTGGGGCAGATGCTGTACGAAGGTCTGCCCGCCACGCTGCTGGCGGATGAAGCGACCCTGCGCCGCCGGGAAATCGCCCGCATGCTGGAAGTGCTGCAGGAGCGCAGGCGCGACTTTGCGCTGCGCAAGCCGCAGATCGTCAGCCTGGTGGGCCTGCGCGAGCTGGAGCGCTTTGTGCTGACCGGCCTGGTCGGCCGCGTCGATCTGCCCGCTGCCGTGCGCGCCCAGCGCGTGCAGGCGGCGTGCGACGAGGTGCTGCGCATGGCCGACCTGATGGACAGCGAGCCCTGGCAGGTGCAGGTGGGTCTGGTGGACGACGCCATGCCGTCCGCCACCTACCAGCTGCTGCGGGGGCCGCAGCACCATGTGCTGCTGCACAGCCCGTTCCGCCTGGGGGAGCTGCCCAATGTGCGCAACGGCATTGCCATGGTCACCACCTCGCCCGAAGCCGTGCGCTTGCACGAAAACATGACCCAAACCCTGTGGAACGCCGCCTGCAAGGGCCGCGAAGGGGCCCGTCGGCTGCGCGCCCTGGTGGCGCGCATGGCCACTGCCTTGCCCTCGCCACCGGCCACTGCTTACCCTGATACACCATGAACACTTCGATCACCGCTGCTTCCTCCCCCCTGACCAACCAGCAGTTTCTGCGCCGCCAGGCCGCCGGCTGGCTGCTGGATGCCGGCTGCGTCGACGCCCGCACCACCGACCCCTTCCGTCTGCCTTCGGGCTGGACCACGCCGGTCTACATGGACGGCAGCCGCCTGATTTCCTTTCCCACCATCCGCCGCGAGCTGATGAAGCAAGGCCTGCAGCGCCTGCTGGACGCGGGCGCGCTGCAGGGGCTCAGCGGCGTGGCCGGCGGCGAATCCAGCGGCATCGCCTTTGCGGCCTGGCTGGCCGAGAAGATGGACCTGCCGCTGCAGTACGTGCGCAAGCGTGCCGTGGGGGTACGCCAGATCGAAGGCGTGGTGGAGCAGGGCGGCAAGGTGCTGCTGGTGGACGATATGGTGTCCGCCGGTCAGTACAAGCTGAGCTTCATCGATGCGCTGCGCGCCGAAGGCGCCCGCGTGGAAGACCTGTTCGTGGTGTTCGACTACGGCTGCCTGGGGGCCGCCCCGGTGCTGCAGCAGCACGGCGTGCGCGTGCACGCCCTGTGCGACTGGCGCGATGTGCTGGAACAGGCCCGCGCGCGCGGCCAGTTCAGCGACGCGGCCCTGCAGACCTGGGAAGAGTTTCTGCAGGCGCCGGCCGAATGGTCGATCGCCCATGGCGGCGTGGGGCAGTAAGCGCCACCTCCCAAGACCGGGGCCACCGGCCCCCTTCCGCACAGGGCCTGGGGTGAGACCGTGTTCCGCCCCGGAGCGCGTGGCTCCACGTTCCGGGCGCCTTCCGGGCGCGCTCCTGCGCCCCTCGGCCAACCCGCGGCCTTGCTGCCCGCAGTCCTTGGGGCCTGAGGTCCGACGGACGGGCTGCATGGGACAGAATCCCTCCCTACCAAGAGAGGGAGTGAGATGTTTGTTCTGTCCAAATTGCTGTCGGCCGTCACCCAGCCGGCGTTCTGGCTGCTGCTGCTGTGGCTGTTGAGCTTGTTGTTGCCGGGGCGTTTGCAGCGGCTGGCGCGCAGGCTCCAGTGGACGGGTCTGGCGGCGCTGGCGCTGCTGGGTTTCCTGGCGCTGCCCGATGCCCTGGTGCGTCCGCTGGAAAACCGGTACCCAGTGCCTTCCGAAGCGCAACTGGCCCAGGCGGCCGGCGTGATTGTGCTGGGCGGCTCCTTCGAGCGGCCCGCGATTGCGCTGGACCACCAGCAGGTGCCGCTGGGGAACAGCGCCGAACGCATGACCGTACCGGCGGGCTGGATGCACCGCAACCCCCAGCTGCAGCTGGTGTTTTCCGGCGGTGAAGGGCGCTTGCTGACCACCGGGGTGACGGAAGCAGAAATGGCCGGCCAGTTCTACACCGAGCAGGGCCTGGACATGGGCCGCGTGCAACTGGAAAACGGCGCCCGCACCACCCGCGAAAACGCCCAGCGCGTGGCCGCCTTGCTGGGCGCGCGCTGCCAGCAGCCCTGGCTGCTGGTGACATCGGCCTGGCACATGCCGCGCGCCATGGAAGAGTTTGCCGCCACGGGCTGCCAGATCACCCCGTACCCGGTGGACTTCCTGACCGCGCAGACCACGCCGTGGACCGAGTATTCGCTGGCCCACGGCCTGCTGCGCTGGCAGGTCGCGCTGCACGAATGGCTGGGATTGCTGGCCTACCGCGTGACGCGCTGAAGGGCCTGCCCGCCAGGCGGCTAGGGTAGGGCCCTGGCACGCAGGCACAAAAAAGCCCCGCAGAGCGGGGCTGGAAAAAGGCGCGGTCTCGTCACAAGGGCGCCGGGAGCACAAACGTGCGGTGCATCAGGCGGCGACGGCCTCTTCGGCGGTGGTCACGCTCTGCACGTCCTTGGTGGCGCTGGCAAAGGCGGCGGCCACTGCATCGGGGCCCATGCCCAGGCCTTCGGCGCGGACGATGCGCACATCGGTGATGCCGAAGAAGCCCAGCACCACCTTCAGGTAGCTTTCCTGGTGTTCCATGGCTTCAGCGGCAGCGCTGGTGGAGTACATGCCGCCACGCGAGGAAGCGATGATCACGGTCTTGCCCTTGGCCAGGCCTTCGGGGCCGTTGGCGGTGTAGCGGAAGGTGCGGCCGGGCTGGGCCAGGCGGTCGATCCAGGCCTTCAGCTGGGTGGGGATGCTGAAGTTATAGAACGGAGCACCGATCACCACCACATCGGCAGCCAGGAATTGCTGCACCAGGCGTTCGGACACGGCGTTTTCCGTCACTTGCTCGGCGCTCAGACCTTCGGACTGGCCGGTGCGGGGGGCCATGGCGGCGGAGGTGAAGTGGTTGGGGGCCTCGGCCACCAGGTCCAGGTAGCTGACCTGGGTGTCAGCGTGCTTGGCCTTCCAGGCGTCGACGATCTGGGCCGTCAGTTTGCGCGAAGCAGAGTTGTTACCGTTGATGGAGGAGTCAATGTGTAGCAGTTGCATGGTGTTCCTTGGTATCCAGTGGTGTGTGAAGCACTTTGTGTGCGATGGATAGAGTGTGATTGCAGACACTATCTTTGATAAGCCTGCATTTTTGCGATAGATTGTTTCGCATTTGGAACAATCAGCCGGAGCCTTGCTGTGAATGACCTCAATGACATGCTGTACTTTGCCGAGGTGGTGGAGCGCGGCGGCTTTGCCGCGGCGGGCCGGGCGCTGAACATCCCGAAGTCCCGGCTGTCACGCCGCATCTCGGAGCTGGAAGCCCGGCTGGGCGTGCGCCTGATGCAGCGCACCACGCGGCGGCTGGCGCTGACCGAGATCGGCGAGGCCTATCTGCGCCACTGCCAGGCCATGCGCGACGCCGCCGAGGCGGCGGCCGACACCGTGGCCCAGGTGCAGACCGAGCCGCGCGGCACGGTACGCGTGAGCTGCCCGGTGACGCTGATGCAGACCGTGCTGGCCGAGCGCGTGCCGCAGTTTCTGCGCCTGTACCCGCGCGTGCGGCTGGAAGTGCGCGTGGCCAACCACCCGGTCAATCTGCTGGAAGAGGGCATCGATGTGGCGCTGCGCGTGCGGGACACGGTGGAGGACAGCGGCTCCATGGTGGTCAAGCGCCTGGATGTGGCGCGCAGCATCCTGGTGGCCGCGCCCTCGGTGCTACAGGGCCAGGCCGTGCCCCAGGACCCCCAGGATCTGCAGGACCTGCCGGCCATTGCCATGTCGGCCCAGGAAGGCCTGTGCACCTGGAGCCTGGTGGGCCCGCGCGGCCAGAGCGAGCAGGTGCAGCACCCGGTGCGCTATGTGGCCGACGATCTGCTGTCGCTGAAGATGGCCGCGCTGCAGGGCGTGGGCATGTGCGTGATTCCGGACTATATGTGCACCGATGCGCTGCACGACGGCCGCCTGGTGCGGCTGCTGCCGCAGTGGAGCCAGCACCCCGGCATCGTGCATGCGGTGTTCCCGTCGCGGCGCGGGCTGTCGCCGGCAGTGCGCAGCTTTCTGGATTTTCTGGGGGAGATCATGCCCGGCACCAGCGCGCCGCAGGCCGAGGACGGCGCCTTCATCTAGGCCACCGGCGGTCTGCCGATCCGGTGGAACAGGGCCTTGGACCCGGGCGCTGACCCGGGCCGAACGCGGCCTCGGACCCGGGCACTGACCCGCATACTGAGCCGGTTTCAGGGGAGGTATCGGGTGCCCCGATCGCCGTGGCAGATGCTTATGCCTATATGGAAAGAAAAAATCCGTCGTTGGATTTGTGCGCCGTGCTGCCGACAATGCGCCCCAAGGAGCACACGCTATGGCGCAGCACACACGCATCATCATCGTCCCGGGCTGGCGGGATTCCGGCCCCGGCCACTGGCAGACCCTGTGGCAGGAGCAACTGCCGCAGGCCGAGCGCGTGGTGCAGGACGACTGGCTCACGCCCCGGCGGGATGCCTGGGTGCAGGCCCTGGAGCGGCTGATCCTGTCGCGGCCCGAACCGGTGGTCATTGCCGCCCACAGCCTGGGCTGCATCACCACCGCCCACCTGGGCGAAGAGGCCGCAGCCCGGGTGCAGGGTGCGCTGCTGGTGGCGCCCGCCGACCCCGAACGCCGTGGCGCCCTGGCCGACTTTGCCCCCGTACCCTATGCGCAGCTGCCCTACCGCAGCATTCTGGTGGCCAGCAATACCGACCCGTACTGTCCGGTGCGTCTGGCCGGGGCCTATGCCCGTGCCTGGGGCAGCGAATTTGTGCGCCTGCAGAACGCCGGTCACATCAATGTGGAATCGGGCCACGGCCACTGGCCGCTGGGCTGGGGTCTGCTGCAGTCGCTGCTGGAAGATGCCCGCGTGGCCGCAGAAGGCCTGCAGTCGGCGGCGCTGGCGCCACTGACCTTGTCGGCCCGGGCCTGAGCCTGGCGACAGAAAAGCTGCGGGGGAGGGCAGGCAGGTCAGCCCCATCACCCCGTTACCCCATCACTCCGCCACCCCGTCCCGCTGAAGACCGGCACCACCTTCAATACCGGCGCTGCACACCAGGGCACGCTGGCCGGAGTGCAGAACGCAAAAAAGGCCTCCATGCGGACATGGAGGCCTTGGCACACGCCGCTGCCGGGCGTGCTCAGCCCAGCAGGGCCAGCACGGACTGGGGCCGCTGGTTGGCCTGGGCCACCATGGCCGTGCCGACTTTCTGCAGGATCAGCGTGCGCGACAGCGCCGCCGTTTCCTGGGCGTAGTCCGCATCCACAATCCGCCCCCGGCTGGCCGAGAGGTGCTCGGTGCTGGTCTGCAGATGGGCCACGATGCTGTCGAAGCGCGACATCTGGGCACCAATCTTGGTCCGCTGGCCGTTGGCGTAGTCCAGCGCCTGGTCGATGCGGCGCAAGGCCTTGGTGGCGCCCGCGGCGGTGCTGATGTCCAGGTCCTCCAGCCCCATGGCCCCCAGGTTCATGCTGCCGACCTTGGCGTAGACATAGTCACCGGAGTTGGCGCCCACCTGGAATCCCAGTGTGCGGCCATAGTCGCCCCGGCTGCCCTTCACGGCATCCCCCCAGTCCTCGACAAAACCGGCCAGTGCGTCTTCACCGCTGTGCGTGCCCACGCTGTTGACGACGTTCTCCGGGCTCATGGCCGGGCCGCCATCGACGTCCGCGCCGCCGACGGCGCCCACATCGGTGTTGCCCAGGTCGAAGCCGGCGATGAAGGCGGCCTTGTCGGCGTTGTACTTGCTGTAGAAGTCCGCACGGTCGGCGAATGCCCCGTGGCTGTATGTCGCGAGGGCGGCATCCAGGGTCAGGCCGGGCGTGGTTTGCAGGGCCTGGAGCACGTCGCTGATCCCGGCGCCCCCGGCGGCCTTGATCTCTTCGTGCATGTACCGCACCGCGGCGTAGCCGGAGGCATAGTCCAGGCTGCTGGAGCCCCAGGCCGTGAGGTCGTCGTTGACGATGTCGTTGATGGGGTGGGAGGCAATGCGCTCATCGCCGCCATGGATGAACTCGGCCGCGCCTTCGATGAACCACAGGTTGCTGGTGTCGGAGCGCAGTTCCCCCCAGCTTTGCCCCGTGGCCATGATGGCGTGCGTCATCTCGTGCGCGATGATGCGGTCGTAGTAGACCGGGCCGCTGCCACCGTCCAGCGAGGTGCTGCTGGTGAAGTCCGCCATGTCCAGTTCCATGCGGATGTTCGACCCCGGCCCGCTGGCGCCGACCGATGACCACACGCGTGCCGCCACGCCGCCCGCGCCATCGATGCTGTCGGTGAACTCGAACTTGATGGTCTGCCCGGTGGCCTCAATACCGAAGTACTGCTTGATCATGGCTTCGGCGTTTTCCAGCCAGCCGCCTTGCAGCCCGTCGATCGCCGCCTCGATGCTGGGGTCACCGGAGCCGACGACCTTGGTGCGGCTGGGCGCAAAGATGTATTCGCCGTTGAACTGGCTGCTGATGCCGATGCGGTCGATTTCACGCTTGAGCTGGGCCACCTCGCCTTGCAAGGCCTGGCGGTCCTGGTCGCTGTTGGTGAAGTTGATGGACTGCACCGCCAGTTCGCGCATGCGCTGCAGCATGTCGCCGACCTTGCTGATGGAGCCTTCTGCCGTCTGCAGCATGGAGATGCCGTCGTTGGCATTGCGCGCGGCCTGCTGCATGCCCCGCACCTGGCTGAACATGCGCTCGGAAATGGCCAGGCCGGCAGCATCGTCCTTGGCGCTGTTGACCCGCAGCCCGCTGGACAGGCGCTGCATGGTGGTCGACAGCCCCGCCTGGCTGTGGCTGAGGCTGCGCTGTGCGTTCAGGGACGCGATGTTGGTGGAAATGCTCAGGGCCATACATCTCCCTGTTTACGGCGCCGGGCCGGTGTCCGGCAGGGCGCAGCCCTTCCGTACCGCGTGCCGCAAGGGATGAAAAACAACACAGACATCAACCGGATCCTTTCAGGGTTCGCCGTAACAAGTCGTAAAGACGTTTGTACGGGTTTCGACATGTCTATAAAAAAATTGAGACATATAGAGAAAAACGATGAGGAAAGGCGTGTGGCTGTGGCCTGGGCGGTGGGCGTAACAGGTTCTTTATTCCAAAATTCGATAAATTTAAAAGAATATATTCTTTTGAGTTTTAAACAGGCGTCTTCACAATGGCTGTATCCATAAACAAAACGACACGTTCGTTCTTGCAGGCAGACACCATGACCTCTTTGAAGCTCAAGACCCTTTTGGCCACTCTCGCACTGGCAGCCAGCGGCGTGGCGTCGGCGCAGGACCAATTGCTGAACGTCTCGTACGACGTGGCCCGTGAGTTCTACAAGGACTACAACCAGGCTTTCGCGGCCCACTACAAAAAGACCACCGGCAAGGACATCAAGATCGACCAGTCGCACGGCGGCTCCAGCGCCCAGGCGCGCGCCGTGAACGACGGTCTGGCGGCCGATGTGGTGACGTTCAACACCACGACCGACGTCGACTTCCTGGCCGCCAACGGTGTGGTCGCCAAGGACTGGGCCAAGAAATTCCCCAACGATGCATCGCCCACCACCTCGACCATGCTGTTCCTGGTGCGCAACGGCAACCCCAAGAACATCAAGGACTGGAAGGACCTGACCCGCCCCGACGTGAAGGTGGTGGTGGTCAACCCCAAGACCGGTGGCAATGGCCGCTACGCCTATCTGGCGGCCTGGGGTTCGGTGCGTGAAGCCGGCGGCACGGACGCGCAGGCGCAGGAATTCGTCAAGCAGCTCTACAAGAACGTGCCCGTGCTGGGCAAGGGCGGCCGCGACGCGACCAGCATCTTCCTGCAACGCAACATCGGCGACGTGCTGATCACCTTCGAATCCGAAGTGATCTCGGTGGACCGCGAATTCGGCCAGGGCAAGGTGGATGCGGTCTACCCCTCGTCCTCCATCGTGGCGGAGAACCCCGTGGCCGTGGTCGAGCGCACCGCCGCCAAGAAGGGCTCGGGCCAGCTGGCCAAGGCCTATCTGGACTATCTGTACTCGGATGAAGCCCAGGAAATCGCGGCCAAGCATGCGCTGCGCCCCCGCTCGGAAGCGGTGCTCAAGAAGCACGCCGCCGTGTTCAAGCCGCTCAAGCAGTTCACGGTGGGCAAGTACTTCGGCTCGCTGACGGAGGCACAGAAGGTGCACTTCAACGACGGCGGCAAGTTCGACGAGATCTACACCCCCGGTAAGTAAGCGCCGGACCCGCCTGCCACCCCGGTGGCTGGTGGGCACTGCCAGCGCCGAGAGCATGCTGTGGGCACTGCGCGACCGATAACTACAACGATTCTTCTGGCTGTTTGGGAACCTTCATGTCCGCTGCGATTCCTTCCAGCCCAGCGCCTGGCGCCACCACCTCCGCACCTTCCGGGGCGCGACGGGGTGGGGGCGCCAAGCGCGTTCTGCCCGGCTTCGGGCTGACGCTGGGCTATACGCTGTTTTACCTGAGCATCATTGTGCTGATCCCGCTGTCAGCCCTGTTGTTCAAGACCTTTGCACTTACCTGGCCGCAGTTCTGGGATGCCGTGACCGCCCCGCGCGTGATGGCGTCCTACCGGCTGACCTTTGGAGCCAGTTTTCTGGCCGCCCTGGTGAATCTGGTGTTCGGTCTGCTGGTGGCCTGGGTGCTGGTGCGCTACCAGTTCCCCGGCAAGAAGATTGTCGATGCGCTGGTTGATCTGCCGTTTGCGCTGCCCACCGCCGTGGCCGGCATCTCGCTGACCGCCTTGCTGGCCGGCAATGGCTGGGTGGGCCAGTACCTGGAGCCGCTGGGCATCCAGCTGGCGTTCAACCCCAACGGGGTGGTGATTGCGCTGATCTTCATCGGCCTGCCCTTTGTGGTGCGCACGGTGCAGCCTGTGATCGAAGACTCCGAAAAGGAGCTGGAAGAGGCGGCCACCAGCCTGGGCGCCTCGCGCTGGCAGATCTTCTACAAGGTGATCCTGCCCGCCATCACGCCGGCCTTGCTGACCGGTTTTGCCATGGCCTTTGCCCGCGCCCTGGGTGAATACGGCTCGGTGATCTTCATTGCCGGCAACATGCCCATGGTCTCCGAAATCACGCCGCTGATCATCATCGGCAAGCTCGAACAGTACGACTACACCGGTGCCACCGCCGTGGCCGTGGTGATGCTGGTCTTCTCCTTTGCCATGCTGCTGGTCATCAACGCCCTGCAGGCCTGGCAGCGTCGCCATTCGGGAGCACCCGCATGAATTTGAATTTCAACGAACAGCACTATTTCCTGTTCCAGGTGCTGGGCGCCATCCTGGTGGCGGTGCTGCTGGCCTACCGGCTGACGGCCCCCAAGAAGGGCGCCAAGCCCGAGAAAGTGACGACCACCGAGTCGCGCGCCGTGCGCTGGATCCTGACCGGTGTTGCGCTGGCCTTCATCGCCCTGTTCCTGGTGCTGCCGCTGGCTGCCGTGTTCACCGAGGCGCTGCGCAAGGGCTGGAGCGCCTACCTGGACGGTCTGCGCGAGCCCGATGCCTGGTCGGCCATCAAGCTGACCCTGATCACGGCCGTCATTGCCGTGCCGCTGAACCTGGTGTTCGGCGTGGCCGCGGCCTGGTGCATTGCCAAATACGAGTTCAAGGGCAAGGCCTTCCTGACCACGCTGATCGATCTGCCGTTCTCCATCTCGCCGGTGGTGGCGGGCCTGATGTACGTGCTGGTGTTTGGCGCCAATGGCTGGCTCGGTCCCTGGCTGCAGGCCCATGACATCAAGATCATCTTCGCCGTGCCCGGCATCGTGCTGGCGACCGTGTTCGTGACCTTCCCCTTCATTGCCCGGGAGCTGATCCCGCTGATGCAGGCGCAGGGCAATGACGAGGAGCAGGCCGCCATCGTGCTGGGTGCCAGCGGCTGGCAGACCTTCTGGCATGTGACGCTGCCCAACATCAAGTGGGGCCTGCTGTACGGGGTGATTCTGTGCAATGCCCGTGCCATGGGCGAGTTCGGTGCGGTGTCGGTGGTCTCCGGCCACATCCGCGGCCAGACCAACACCATCCCGCTGCACGTGGAAATTCTCTACAACGAATACCAGTCCGTCGCCGCGTTTGCCGCTGCCTCGCTGCTGGCGCTGCTGGCCCTGGTGACCCTGCTCATCAAGACCGTGGCCGAGTGGAAATCCGAACAACAGCGCAAGGCTGCCGCCGAGCTGCCGCCCGAGCGCCCGACCCCCGTGACCGTCCAGCCCTGAAGGCCGGCGCTGCAACCGAATCCGAGAACACCATGAGCATCGAAATCCGCAATGTCAGCAAGCAGTTTGGCGACTTCCAGGCCCTGCGCGATGTCAGCCTCGATATCAAGTCGGGCGAACTGATCGCGCTGCTGGGCCCGTCGGGCTGCGGCAAGACCACGCTGCTGCGCATCATCGCCGGGCTGGAAACGCCCGATGTGGGCAGCATCCATTTCAGCGGCGCTGACACCACCGACGTGCATGTGCGCGACCGCAACGTGGGCTTCGTCTTCCAGCACTACGCGCTGTTCCGCCACATGACCGTGTTCGAGAACGTGGCCTTCGGCCTGCGCGTGAAGCCGCGCAGCGAACGCCCCAGCGAAGCCCAGATCAAGGAGAAGGTGATGAACCTGCTCAAGCTGGTGCAGCTGGACTGGATTGCCGACCGCTTCCCCTCGCAGCTGTCCGGCGGCCAGCGCCAACGTATCGCCCTGGCGCGCGCGCTGGCGGTGGAGCCCAAGGTGCTGCTGCTGGACGAGCCGTTCGGCGCGCTGGACGCCAAGGTGCGCAAGGAGCTGCGCCGCTGGCTGCGCCGTCTGCACGACGAGCTGCATGTGACCTCCATCTTCGTGACCCACGACCAGGAAGAGGCGCTGGAAGTGGCCGACCGTGTGGTCGTCATCAACAAGGGCAAGATCGAACAGGAAGGCACGCCGCAGCAGGTGTGGGACAACCCGGCCAGCCCGTTTGTCTACGGCTTCCTGGGCGATGTGAACCTGTTCAAGGGTCGCGCCAGCGATGGCCGCGTGTACCTGGACGAGGGCCTGCAGCTGGAGAGTGCCGAGGCCAATGGCGCGTCCAACTCCAACGCCTTTGCCTATGTGCGCCCGCACGACCTGGATGTGGAGCGGTATTCCTCCGGGCAGAATGTGGACCTGCAGGGTCGCCCCACCGGCATCGTGGTGCAGCTGGCGCGCGCGATTGTGGTGGGCCCCATCGCACGCCTGGAACTTATTCCCGCCGATGGCACCCAAGCAGCGGACAATGGTGGCGAAGATCAGCTGATCGAAGCCCAGATTCCCGCACAGCAGTTCCATGAGATGGCGCTGCGCGAAGGGGAGACCCTGGTGGTCACCCCGCGCCGCGCCAAGGTGTTCGTGGACGCCGCTGCCGGTATCTGAGGGTAGGCATCCTGCATGGGGCAGGGCGCCTGCCCTGCCCCGGGCCTTGAGTTGGCCAGACAAGGATGGACATGCAGTTTGTAAATACCCTCAGCCAGGCCCCGCGCCGCGTGCTGGCCCTGATCAGCCTGGCCTGTGTGGCCCTGCTGGCGTTTGGCATGTACCTGCAGCATGTGCAGGGGCTGGAGCCGTGCCCCATGTGCATCGTGCAGCGCTATGCGCTGGTGCTGGTGGCGGTGCTGACCGGCCTGGCCAGCCTGCGCCCGAACAAGGGCTGGTGGATGGGCTGGGGCGTGCTGGCGCTGCTGGCCAGCGGCTTCGGCGCCTTCGTGGCCGCGCGCCAGAGCTGGCTGCAGTGGTACCCGCCCGAATTCGCCAGCTGCGGCCGCGATTTCTACGGCATGATCGAAAACTATTCCCTCAGCCGCGCCATCCCCATGATCTTCCGGGGTTCGGGCGACTGCACGGCGATCGACTGGACCTTCCTGGGCGGCTCGATTGCCAACTGGTCGTTTGTCTGCTTTGTGCTGTTCTTCGGGGTGATTGCCACCTTGCTGGTGCGCCGCCGCTGAGCACGGATCGCAACGCTGCACGCTCTGCACAGCCCCGGCATGCCGGGGCTTTTTTGTGGCCGCGTGCAGCTGGCCCACTTGGCGCGACAATCTCCACCCCATGCCCCAGTACATCCTTTTTCACAAGCCCTATGGCGTGCTGTCCCAGTTCACGCCGGAGGACGGTGCCCGTTCGCTGGCCGAGTTCGACCTGCCGCCCGGCGTCTACCCGGCTGGGCGGCTGGACAAGGACTCCGAAGGCCTGCTGCTGCTGACCGATGACGGGCCGCTGATCGAGCAACTGCTCCACCCGCGCTACCAGAAGCCCAAGACCTACTGGGTGCTGGTGGAGCGCCTGCCCGACGAAGCGGCGCTGGACACCATGCGGGCAGGGCTGCGCATCGAGGACTACACCACCTTGCCCTGCGAGGTGCAGCTGCTGGACCCCCAGCCCGCAGTGGCGCCGCGCGACCCGCCGGTGCGGGTGCGCAAGAGCGTGCAGGACTGGTGGCTGGCCATCACCGTGGTGGAAGGCAAGAACCGCCAGGTGCGCAAGATGACGGCCGCCATCGGCCACCCCACGCTGCGCCTGCAGCGCCGCAGCATTGCCAACCTGGAGCTGGGGGATCTGGCGCCGGGGCAGTGGAGGGCCATAGCGCGCGCAGATATCCACTGGGGAACGGACGCGGCGGGCACGCCGGCGGACCGCACGACGGCCGGCGGTGTGGCCGTGCGCTACCGCAGCCCGGGCGAGCGCCCCCGCATCGCGGATCGCAACGGTGCAGGCAGTGCGCGCACGGGGGATGGCAAGCGCAGTGGCAATGGCGGCCGCAATGCCGCGCCGACCCGCCAGCCGGGCAGCTGGTTCACATCCAAGAAGTGAGCGCAGGGGCGCAGGGCCTGCGCCGGCGCGTGAAGGGGCAGGCAGTCGCCAGGGCGTAGTCAGCAGAGGGCCGGGCGGTCGCAGCCGGGCCCGGGGCGATCAGTCCGATTCCACGCTGGCCGCGCTGAACAGCGGGCCGGTGGTGCCGGCCACCCAGCCGGGGTAGGTTTCCATCACTTCGGCAAACAGGGCCGAATCGATCCAGCGCTGCAGCCAGTCCTGCAGGTGGGGCCAGGGCTGTTCGGCCCACTGGGCCTCGTCGATGCGGGCGAACTGGCGCACAAAGGGGCGCAGCGCCATATCGGCCAGGCTGGGGTTCAGGCCGAACAGGTAGCCGGTGTCGGCCAGCTGGTCGTCCAGTGCGGCCAGCCAGGTGATGGCGTCGGCCTGGGCCTGGTTCACTTCCTCGGCGCTGTAGCGCTCCGGGTATTTGCAGCGGTCCAGGGCCTGCTTGAAAAAGTCGTCGTTGCGGCCGATCAGCTCCAGCATGTCGTCCAGGCTGCCGGCGGTGGGGGCCAGCCAGGCATCGGGGTCGTTGCTGCGCAGCGCGTGCAGCATGACTTCCAGGCTCTGGTCGATCACCGTGCCGTCGGCCAGCACCAGCACCGGCACCGTGCCCTTGGGCGAGGCATCCAGCAGCGCCTGGGGCTTGGCACGCAGATTCACTTCCCGCAGTTCGCAGGCCAGCCCGGCATGTGCCAGCGCCAGACGGGCGCGGATGGCGTAGGGGCAGCGGCGGAAGGAATACAGAACGGGCAAGGTGGTGGACATGGAGGAGCCAGGGAGGGCACAGGGCCCGAGTCAGGAAGCCGGGGATGATAGCCGGTTGGCGCTGCTCCTGTGGGGCGCTGCGTTTTGGCGGGAGGTCTGGCGCGGGCGGCCGCACGTTGCCAGCCTGCCGCCAGCCCTCCGCAAGCCCATCCAAAGTGGTTGGGCGCCATGGACAGGGATGGCCCCGGGCACCCCCTAGCTGGCGGTGGGGAGGTACGCCCGGGGCAGCCCGGTCAGGCGGCTTTCCAGAAAATATAGTCGGCCTGGTAGGGCACCACCTGCTTGCTGCCCAGGTTGGCTGCGCTGCAGGCCATGGCGGGTGCGACCCCGCCCTTGGTGGCCACGCGCTGGATGTAGGTCACGCCCTGCATGGCGCCCATACCCATGGCCGGGTTGGCCTTGACCAGCTGCAGCGGGATGTTGCCCATGCCGGCAGGGGCCACGGCCACCTGGGTCGCAGTGACCTTGGAGCCGTCGTTGTTCTCCCAGGTGGCGGGAGGGCCCCAGTATTTGCCGATGACCGATCCGCTGCGGGTCTGCAGCTTGGCATCGGGGCCGACAAACACCCATTCGTGCTCGGAGGCCATGTCCTTCTTGGCGCGGCATTCATAGGTGATCTGGCCGATACCCACGGTTTCCATGGCCACTTTGTGGCCCGCCGGAACCTGCACGGGGGCGGGCAGTGCGGACTGCGAATACATGGGATGGGGACCCATGGACGAACAGGCGGTCAGGCCCAGTACCGAGGCACAGACAGCGGCCAGTGGGAATGCATGTAGCGGTTTCATGAGAATTTCCTCGAACAAGGTGGACAAGAAACGCACCGGGCAAATGGGCTGGCTGCCCCGGTACTGCTGCGCGCCAGCCCCCGAACGGCGGTGCGTTCGCGGGCACGGTGCGTTCCAACGTTGAAACCCGTGCGCCTGGCGGGCAGGGTGTCAGCGGCGGCTGGATGGCGCGCGACCTGGGCGAGGTCGCGGCGCTCCAAAGCGGGAAGGAGGTCCCGGCAGGCAGGGCCGGCGGCATGTGCCGGCTCCCGGGACTGTTGGCGGGAAGAGGTGTCCAGGGTCTGGGTTGGAGCGCTGCCCTGTGCCGGCGCCGAATTCCCCGGCCGCATGGCGGGCGCCGTGGCGGGCCGCACGCCGCTGGCGCCCGGAACGCCGCGGCGTGGGACCAGGGGGGAAGGACAGCCTGCAAACCAGTGGAGGGGCACGGTGACTCCTTGTGGACGGTGGGCGGTGGCCATTGGCGGTGCTTGGAGGCCGCTGGTGGCAGTGCCCGACACTGGCTATACGCAGGCGGGGAGGCCGTGGATTCAGGTTTTTGAAAAATATTTTGTGTGCACATTCCCCCGTGGGCCGCATCCACTGGTCGCGATGCTGCGTACAGGAGGAGAGGCAAGGCCGGTAATCCGCCTTGGCGGCAATCCAACAGCGCCGCATGCCGCCAGTGCTTGTGCGCACAATGGCTGCATGAGCGCATCTACACCGGACCACGAACTGATGGACTTACTCGACCGCGTCGCCCGCCGGGAGGAACCGGCGCTCAAGCTGCTGTACGACCAGACGGCTGCGCGGCTGTACGGGCTGGCGCTGCGCATCGTCGGCAACCGGGAGTGGGCCGAGGATGTGCTGCAGGAGAGTTTTCTGGGCATCTGGCGCAACGCCGGGGCCTACCGTGCCTCGCTGAGTCCGCCGCTGGCCTGGATGGGCCTGCTGGTGCGCAGCCGGGCCCTGGATTTTCTGCGTCGGCGCCGGGCCGAGCGCCTGCATCTGCAGGTGGCGATCGACGATCTGGCCGAGATCGATGCGCTCACCCAGGAGCAGATGGCCCCGGGGCCCCAGCAGGGGGCCGAGGCCAGCGAACAGGCGGCCGCGCTGCACCAGTGCCTGCAGCGGCTGGAGCAGGCCCAGCGCCAGGTGGTGAGCCTGGCCTATCTGCGGGATCTGAGCCACAGCGAGCTGGCCAGCACCTTGAAGCTGCCGCTGGGCACCGTGAAGACCTGGATGCGGCGCAGCCTGGAGCAATTGCGCAAGTGCATGGCCCGCCATGTCTGAGTGTGAGGAGTGTTCACCATGCATCTGACCCGCAACCCTGAACTGCTTGACCGCCTGGCGGCGGCCTATGCGCTGGGTACGCTGCGCGGCGGGGCGCGCCGACGCTTCGAGCAGCTGGCGCGCGACCATGCCCAGGTGCGGGCGGCCGCGCTGCTGTGGCAGGGCCGCTGGTCCGCGTTTTCCGAGGTGCAGACGCCGGTGCAGCCGGACGCGGCGGTCTGGACCCGCATTGCCAACCTGGTGCAGGCCGACCAACAGCAGGCCCAATGGAGGGCGCAGCGCGGTGCCGCTGCGGCCGCGCCACAGGTGGGGAAGCTGGGGCAGGCGCTGTCCTGGTGGCGCGGGCTGGCGTTGGCGGGCAGCCTGGCCACGGTGGTGGCGGTGTCGGTGGGGCTGTGGACGCACCACGGGCTGCAGCAGAGCACGCAGCAGCAGCTGTCGGCGCTGCGCACCGAGCTGCAGACCACGCAGGCCGCCTTGCAGGCGGCCCCCCAGATCCAGTATGTGGCCGTGCTGGCGGACGGCAAGGCCGATGCCTCCATGCTGGTGACCTTCGACCCCCGGCACAACCAGCTGGTGCTGCAGCGGGTCAGCGGCTTTCGGGAAGCGGAGAGCAAGTCGCTGCAGCTGTGGGCCCTGCCGCCGCAGGGCGCACCGCGCTCCCTGGGCGTGGTGGGCGAGGGCCGGGTGGCGCAGCTGGCGGTGCAGGAGACCGATGTCAAGGCGGTTCCAACCCTGGCGATCAGCCTGGAGCCCAAGGGCGGTGTGCCCAGCGCCACCGGGCCTACGGGGCCGGTGCTGTTCACCGGGGCGCTGATTCGCCGGGACCTGTGAGGCCTGGAGCTGCCGCTTCGCCGCGCCGCGCGGTGCGGGCCGGTACGCGGTCCATCGGTCCCCGGTCCATCGGCGTGCCGTCCATCGACAGGGCGCACAGCGACGCAGGCCCTGTGCGACATTGGCTGCACTTTGCCGCCATGCGCCAGGTGGGTGCAGGGTACCTGCGGGCGATATTTGGGGGAGAAACAGGCGATTTGTCGGTTTTATCTGATTACACGTAGATACAGATTGTGGTTCTATCGGGGTGGGTGACAGCCGGTTCTCAGTGCTACGTGTGGCTTGTGCATCGATGCGGGACACCACGACATGGAATGGCGGCCGGTGCAGTTGCCGGCGAGGGGGTGTTGATGCCTGCATTCGAGATTCGTGCCAATCGGGTGGCGGCCGGCTTCAGACTGGAGCATGCCGTCCTGGGGGCCACGGTGCTGGTGGCGTGCGCCGTTGCCACCACCAGCAAGTCGCCCAGTCTGCTGTCTTTTTTCTGGCTGTCCAATGCGCTGATGCTGGGACTGATTGTGCGCTTCCCGGTCATGGCGCAGCCGCAGGGCTGGGTGCTGGCCACGCTGGGCTTTCTGCTGGGCAGCTATGCCGGCGAAGGCTGGTTTCTGAAGGTGCTGCTGCTGACGCTGGCCAACCTGGTGGGGATCGCCTGCGGCTGGCTGTACCTGCGCCAGCATGCTGCGAGCGTGGTCCAGATGCGCTCGCCGGTGGGGGTGTTCCATGTGGTGGTGGGTGTGTGCATCGCCAGTGCCGTGGGTGCGCTGCTGGGGGGCGGGGCCATGCAGTACCTGCTGCAGCGCAGCTGGCAGCGCACGGCCATGATGTGGTTTGGTGCGGAGATGATGCACATGTGCCTGATCATTCCCCTGCTGCTGAATGTGCCGCCGCTGGGCGCGGCCCGGCGCCTGTGGCGCAGCGGCGAGCGGGCATGGGGGCGGTCCGTGGCGCCGCTGGCGGTGCTGGTGGTGCTGATGGGCGTGGGCCTGTACATCGGCGGGCCCGGGGTACCGCTGCTGCTGCTGCCCGGCCTGGTGCTGTGCGCGCTGAGCTACCGGGTGTTCACGGTGTCGCTGCTGTGCTTTCTGGCCGGCAGCTGGCATGTGTTCCTGCTGGTGCTCAATGACTTCGATTTCAGCTCCCAGAATGCCGAAGCCGCCATGTCCATGCGCCTGGGCCTGTCCATGCTGAGTGTGACCCTGCTGACCGTGGCCTGTGCGCGCAACCACTGGGGCGACGCCATGGCCCGGCTGGAGCATTCGTCCACCCACGACCACCTGACCGGCATGCTGACCAGGGCGGCTTTCAGCGAGCAGGCCCACCGCATCCTGGCGCGGCTGGCCCATGGCCGCCAGCCGGTAGCCCTGCTGATGCTGGACCTGGACTGGTTCAAGCGCGTCAACGACACCTATGGGCATGCGGCCGGGGATGTGGTGCTGCAGGCAGTGAGCCGCACGGTGGTGCAGTCGCTGCGGCCGCACGAGCTGCTGGGGCGCATGGGCGGGGAGGAGTTTGCCCTGCTGCTGCCCGGTGCCGACGCCCAGGAAGCCAGTGCGACGGCCGAGCGGCTGTGCGCCGCCATCCGGGCTCTGACTATCGAGGTGGACGAGGGCAAGACGCTGCGCCCCACGATCAGCATTGGCGTGGTGGCGCTGGATGCCACCGACACGCTGACGCTGAGCGTGCTGCTGAGGAAGGCCGATCTGGCGCTGTACAGCGCCAAGGAAAATGGCCGGGATGGCTTCTGCCTGAGCGCCTGATCGACTGCCCAAGTGCCCGAACACCTGAGCGCTGGTGCTTGTGTGCTGTTGTGCCCCGGTGCGTTGAAGCTTCTGGAGGGCAGGCGTTGCGCAGGCCTGCGGGGTTTACGCCGTCTGGGCCTGGGCCAGCAGCCACTGGCGCACGTCCTCCAGCGCCGGCGATGCCGCGCGCGTGCGCGGCTGGGTGAACCAGTAGGCGCCGGCAGGCACGGTCAGCGCAAACGGCTGCACCAGCCGGCCGGCACGCAGCAGGTGGGTGAACATGGCCGGGGGCAGCAGGGCCACGCCGGCGCCCTGGGCGGCGGCTTCGGCCAGGGCGATGGAGCTGTCGAACTGCGGGCCGGCGGCGCGCAGGGTGGCCACTTCGGCGGCCTGGCACCACTGCTCCCATTCCGCGGTGCGAAAAGAGCGCAGCAGCGTCTGGCCGCGCAGATCGCCCGGCTGGCGCAGGTGCTCGGCAATGGCCGGGGCGCACAGCGGGGTCAGCGGCGCGTGCACCAGCAGATCGGCCTGCAGGCCGTGCCAGGCACCGTCGCCAAAGCGGATGGCCGCGTCCAGCCCTTCGGCATTCAGGTCCACGCGGTTGTTGTGGGTCTGCATGCGCAGATCGATATGGGGGTGGCGGGTCTCAAAGTCGGCCAGCCGGGGCAGCAGCCAGCCCACGGCGAACGTGCCCACCACGCCCAGGGTCAGCACCTCGCGCGGACGGTCGTTGCGCAACTGGCCCAGGGCGCGCTCCAGCCGGCCAAAGCAGTCGGCCACCACGGGCCACAGGGCCTGGCCTTCGTCGGTCAGGGCCAGACCGCGCGGCAGACGCCGGAACAGCGGCGTGCCCAGCTGTTCTTCGAGCTTGCGGATATGCTGGCTGACAGCGGTCTGGGTGACGTGCAGCTCGTGGGCGGCGCGCGTCAGATTCAGGTGGCGGGCCGCACTGTCGAACGCGCGCAGGGCATTCAATGGCAGGTGCATGGGGGTGGAGGTATAAGTTTTTCTAGGGTTTGTTCTGCCATCTTAACGTTGGTCAGCGTTGGCGCACTCCGGTAAGGTAGCAGGTGTTATCAAGAAGAGGAGCACGCTATGCACAGAAGAATTTGGCTGCAAAGCAGTCTGGCCCTGAGCGCCACCTGGCTGGCCGGGTGTGCAGGTATGCAGAAAAACTCGGGTCTGGAGGCGGATGATGCCTCCCACCCGCTGGCGCAGATCGAGGCCCGCACCGGGGGGGCGCCTGGGCGTGGCGGTGATCGACACCGCCAACGGCCGCCAGTGGCAGTACCGGGGCAGCGAGCGCTTTCCCATGTGCAGCACCTTCAAGCTGCTGCTGGCCGCCCAGATGCTGCAGCGCGACCAGCAGGGGCTGGACAGTCTGCAGCAGCGCGTGACCTACCCGCGCAGCGCGCTGGTGCCGTATTCGCCCACCACCGAGGCCCAGGCCGGTGGCGCCGGGCTGACGGTGGCCGAGCTGTGCGAAGCCGCCGTGGTGCTGAGCGACAACACCGCCGCCAACCTGCTGCTGGCCCGCCAGGGCGGCCCGCAAGGGCTGACCCAGTGGCTGCGCGACATGGGCAGCATGCACACCCGCCTGGACCGGCTGGAGCCGGCGCTCAACAGTGCCGTCCCGGGCGACGAGCGCGACACGACCACGCCCCTGTCCATGGCGCGTGCCGTGGTGGCGCTGGCCAAGGGCCCGCACCTGGATGCCGGCCACCAGGCGCAGCTGCTGCAGTGGCTCAAGGCCAGCCCCACGGGCGCCAAGCGGCTGCGCGCCGGCATGCCGCCGGGCTGGCTGGTGGGCGGCAAGACGGGAACGGGCGACAACGGTACGGCCAATGATGTGGTGCTGGTCTGGCCCCACCACCGTCCGCAGCCGCTGGTGGTGAGCGCCTATCTGACGCAGACGCCGCAGCTGGCGCCGGCCGCACGCGATGCGGCGCTGGCCGAGGTAGGCCAGGCGGTGGCGCACTGGTTCCGGCGTTTCTGAGCCTTTACGGTTGGAGGCGCGGCGGCTGCGGGCTGTGTGCAGCCGCCGCCGCCCCAAAGACAGCAGGGCGGCAGCGGAGTAGATCCACTGCCGCCCTGGTGTTTGGAGGCGGGTAAGGCGCCCTGCGAGGCAGGTGGCCGGGGGCAGTTGAGAGCGGCGGTTTAGAGCTGCTTGACCAGCACCTGGCTCTTGCGGCTCCAGTTGTACTTGGCCTTGCGTGCCTCGGGCAGCCATTCCGGGTCCACCGGCTGGAAGCCGCGCTTGATGAACCAGTGCATGGTGCGGGTGGTCAGCACGAACATGCTGGTGCAGCCCAGGGCGCGGGCGCGCTGCTCGATGCGCTTGAGCAGTTTCTCGCCGTCGCCCGTGCCCTGGCTCTGGGGCGAGACGGTGACGGCGGCCATTTCTGCGGTCTTGGCTTCCAGATAGGGGTGCAGGGCGGCGCAGCCGAAGATCACGCCATCGTGCTCGATCACGGTGTAGCTGGTGATGTCGCGCTCGATCTCGGTGCGGTCGCGCTTGACCAGGGTGCCGTCTTTCTCGAACGGCTCGATCAGCTGGATGATGCCGCCCACATCGTCGATGGTGGCTTCGCGCAGCTCTTCGAGCTTTTCGTCGATCACCATGGTGCCGATGCCGTCGTGCACATAGATTTCCAGCAGCAGCGCGCCGTCCACCGCAAACGGCAGGATGTGGCTGCGTTCCACGCCATGTTCGCAGGCGCGCACGCAGTGCTGCAGGTAAAAGCCGGTGTCGGTGGGCACCTGCGGCGGGGGCAACTGGGCCAGCAGCTGGCGGGCGGCTGCCAGCGGCAGCTCGGTGTCGATGGGGTTGTCTTCGCTGTCGGGCTCGGACGGGTTCATGCGGATGCCGGGCACCTCGCTCAGGAAGATCAGCTTGTCGGCCTTCATCTCGCAGGCCACGCGGGTGGCGACTTCTTCCATGCTCAGGTTGAAGGCCTCGCCGGTGGGCGAGAAGCCAAACGGTGACATCAGCACCATGGCTTCGGATTCCAGCGCGCGGCGGATGCCTTCCACATCGACCTTGCGCACCAGGCCGGAGTGCATGAAGTCCACCCCGTCGACGATGCCCACCGGGCGGGCGGTCAGGAAGTTGCCTGACATCACGCGCACGCGGGCGCCGGCCATGGGGGTGTTGGGCAGGCCCTGGCTGAAGGCGGCTTCGATCTCGTAGCGCAACTGGCCGGCGGCCTCTTGCGCGCAGTCCAGCGCGATGGAGTCGGTCACGCGCACGCCGTTGTAGTAGCGCGGCTCCTGGCCCTTGAGGCGCAGCTGTTCATTCACCTGCGGGCGAAAGCCGTGCACCAGCACGATCTTCACGCCCATGGCCTGGATCAGCGCCAGATCCTGCACGATGCCCTGCAGCTTGCCGGCAGCGATGGCTTCGCCCGTGATGCCCACCACGAAAGTCTGGTGGCGGAATTTGTGGATGTACGGGGCCACAGACCGGAACCAGGGAACGAAGGTGAAATTGAAAACCGTGGACATGGTGGGTGCAGACAGAGGGAGCGAGAGAGAGTGCTGTCCGCCGGCAATGCGCAGCGCGCTGCCGGCCTCAGAGGGTCAAAAGGCCCGCATCCCGGGGAGTGCGAGCCAATCCAGCCGCGAGTGTAGCGGCGCTGCGCCGCGGTCGCGGCAAATTTTCACGGCAAGGCGGCAGTCTGTTGCGGCGATGGCGCAGCGGGGTGGCCTTGGGGGCTATGACGCGGGCCGGGGAGCGGGCCGTGGGTGCGGCGGTTACCGGCGGTGGCTAGCGCAGCGGAGGCGGGCTGCCGGGCGCGTGTAGCCCCAGCCGCTTGGCCAGGCGCTGCAGATTGGCGCGGTCCAGCTGCAGGGCGCGGGCGGCGGGCGCCCAGCGGTAGCCATGGGCTTCCAGCGCTTGCTGCACCAGTTGCCGTTCGTAGCGGGCCACGGCCTGGCGCAGACCGGTGTCCGTGGGATCGGCCACGGCGCTGGCGGCCGGGTCGGCAGGCGGCAGGCTGCCCGGGTCCTCGGCAGGATCGCCGGGGTGCGTGGACGCCTTTGAGCTGGGCACCAGCGCCAGATCCTGTGCGTGGATGCCGAGCGGCGCAGTGGGAGGGCGCGGGCGGCGCAGGGCGTGCAGCACGGCACGGCGGATGCAGTGTTCCAGCTCGCGCACATTGCCCGGCCAGCGGTGGGCCAGCAGGGCGGCCTGGGCGGCGGCTTCCAGCCGCACCCCGTCCAGTCCGAACTGCGAGCGCGTGCGCTCCAGAAAGTAGCCGGCCAGCACCAGCACATCGCCTTCGCGGGCGCGCAGCGGCGGCACCTGCAGCGGGTAGACGCTGAGGCGGTGGTAGAAGTCGGCGCGCATGCGGCCGTCGCGCACGGCGGCGGCCAGGTCCTGGTTGGTGGCGGCAATGATGCGCACGTCCACCGTGCGTTCCCGGTCCAGCCCCAGGCGCTGGATCTGGCCGCTTTGCAGCACGCGCAGCAGCTTGGCCTGGGTGGCCAGCGGCAGCTCGCCCACCTCGTCCAGGAACAGGGTGCCCTGGTGGGCCTGTTCGAACTTGCCTTGCCGGTCGCTCACCGCGCCGGTGAAGGCGCCGCGCACATGGCCGAACAGCTCGCTTTCCACCAGCTGGTCGGGAAGGGCGGCGCAGTTGATGCTGACAAAGGCCTGGTCGGCCCGGGTGGACTGGGCGTGCAGGGCCTGGGCCACCAGTTCCTTGCCCACGCCGGTTTCGCCGGTGATCAGCACCGCCAGATCGCTGGCGGCCACGGTGGCGATGTCGCGCTGCAGCGCGCGCATGGCGCTGCTGTGGCCCAGCAGCCGGGGCGCGGCCAGCGGGGCGTGGCGGCGGAAATGCTCGGCCCGCTGGCGTTCGTTGTGCACGGACTGCTCCAGCTGGCGCAGGCGGGCGGCCGTGGCCACGGTGGCGGCGGCCAGGTTGCTGAAGGCCTGGAGTGCGGCCAGCGGGGCGTCGCCGGCAAAGCTGCCGGGCTGCAGCGCGTCCAGGGTCAGCAGCCCCCAGGGCTGGCCGTCCACCTGCAGCACGCAGCCCATGCAGTCGTGCACCGGCAGCGGCGCGCCGGAGTGGTGGGCCACCAGGCCGTCGTAGGGGTCGGGCAGGGGGCTGTCGCTGGGAAAGCGCAGGGCCTGGCCGGCGGCCAGCAGCGCGGCAAAGCGCGGGTGTTCGCGCAGGCGAAAGCGCCGGCCCAGGGTGTCGGGGCTGAGGCCGTCGATGGCCAGCGGGCGCAGCCAGTCGCTGCCGTCGGCGCCGCGCTCGCAGCGCAGCAGGGCGGCGGCATCGGCCGGCAGCACGGTGCGCAGGGCGGCCAGCAGGCGGCGGTAGCGTTCGGTTTCGGGCAGCTGGCTGGACAGTTCGGCCACCAGGGGCAGCAAGGCGTTCAGCAGCAGGGCATTGGCAGTCATGCCGACATCGTATGCGGTCAGATTGACTGCAATTGACGCGTGTCAAAAAGACATGGTTGGCGGTAAGTGCTTGACGCGGCAGGGCCTGCGTGCTGGCATGCCGTTTGCCCTTATCGATGCAGGGCGGCCCGCCGAGGGTGCTGCCCATGGATCCCTTTGGAGAGTGATTTTTTCATGCTGACCGACCGCCAACGCGCCATTGTCAAATCCACCGTGCCCCTGCTGGAAACCGGGGGCGAAGCCCTGACCACCCATTTCTACCGGCTGATGCTGGCCGAAAGCGCCGAGGTGCAGCCGCTGTTCAACAGCGTGCACCAGCAGACGGGGGCCCAGCCGCGTGCGCTGGCGCGCAGCGTGCTGATGTATGCCAAACATATCGACGATCTGTCCGGCCTGGGCGATCTGCCGGCGCAGATCATCCACAAGCATGTGTCGCTGCAGGTGCAGCCCGAGCACTACCCCATTGTGGGCGGCTTCCTGCTGCGGGCCATCCGCGAAGTGCTGGGGGCGGAGGTGGCCACCGACGAGGTGATCGACGCCTGGGCCGCCGCCTACGGGCAGCTGGCGGACATCCTGATCGGCGCCGAAAAGGCCAGCTACGACGCCAATGCCCAGGCGCCGGGCGGCTGGAAGGGCGTGCGCCGCTTTGTGGTGGCCGCTAAACAGGCCGAGACCCCGGAGATCACCAGCTTCACGCTGCAGCCCGAGGACGGCGCTGGGGTGCTGGCCTACCAGCCGGGCCAGTTCATCGGTCTGCGCGTGGTGGTGGAAGGCAAGGAGCAGCGCCGCAACTATTCGCTGTCCCAGGCGGCGGATGGGCGCAGCCTGCGCATCAGCGTCAAGCGCGAGGCGCAGGGCGTGGTCTCCGGCCACCTGCACGACCAGGTGCAGACCGGTGATGTGCTGGAGGTCTTCCCGCCGGCCGGCCACTTCACCCTGGACGACAGCGCCAAGCCCCTGGTGCTGATGGCCGCCGGCGTGGGTATCACGCCGCTGATGGCCATGCTGCAGCAGGCCCTGCCTACGGGCCGGCCCATCACCTTCATCCACTGCGCCCGCAGCCCAGAGCAGCAGGCCTTCCGCAGCGAGCTGCTGGCCCTGGCGGCGCAGCACCCCCAGCTGTGGCTGCGCTTTGGCTACGAGCAGGACGCCGGCCCGTCGCCGGCGGCCGACGTGGAAGTGGCCGAGGGCCTGCCGGATGCCGCGCTGCTGACCCGCTGGCTGCCCGCGGTGCGCGATGTGCAGGCCTACTACCTGGGGCCTGTGGGCTTCATGCGCCTGGCCAAGCAGGTGCTGCAGCGCGCCGGCGTGCCGGATGCGCAGGCGCGCTGCGAGTTCTTCGGCCCGGCCGAGTCCTTGGCCTGAACACCGGCGCAGACCCCGGCCGGCCACGCGGCTACCCGCTGCGTGGCATGCTGGGGCCTTGGTGAAATGCACCCGCTCTTGCAGCGGGTTTCTTCGTCTGGAACACGATGCAATTGGGAAATGGATGGAAGCCTGCCGTGGCCCCAGCCGCACGGCTGGATGTGCTGCGGGTTGGCCTGGGAGCGGGCCTGGGCCTGGTGCTGGCGGCGGCCCTGGTGCAGCTGGCGCTGTGGGCGGGCTGGCAGGGCAGCTGGGCACTGTTTGCGCCGCTGGGTGCGACGGCGGTGCTGGTGTTTGCGGTGCACACCGGCCCGCTGTCCCAGCCCTGGTCCTGTGTGGTGGGCAACACGGTGGCGGCGCTGTGGGCCTTGCTGGTGGTGCGCTGGTGGCCGCAGCAGGCCCTGGGCTGGCTGCTGCCGGCAGTCGCCGTGGGTGGGGCCATTGCCTGGATGCAGATCACGCGTGCACTGCACCCGCCGGGCGGCGCCGTGGCCCTGCTGCTGGCGCTGGAAGCCCAGCACGGCGTGCTCCACGGCTGGAGCTATGCCTTGGCCCCCATCGGCTTGCTGACCCTGGTGCTGGTGCTGCTGGGCGTGGCCTATCACCGCGCCTGGGGCAAGCACTATCCGCTGCAGCCGGCAGCGCCCGCCGCAGCGGCCAAGGCCCAGCACCTGCCGTCGGACGACCTGTCCCAGGCCGATCTGCAGGCGCTGCTGGCGCGCTTTGACCAGGACTACAACCTGACCGCCCAGGAACTGGGCCAGCTGGTGCGCGCGGCCGAAGAGCAGGCCATTGCCCGGCGCTTTGGCAGCGTGCGCTGCGGCCAGGTGATGAGCGCCAGGCTGTGGACCTGCGGCCCGCAGGACGGCCTGGGGCAGCTGGCGGCGCAGTTTCAGCAGCACCCCATCAAGAGCCTGCCGGTGGTGGACGCCCAAGGCCGCCTGCTGGGTGTGGTGGCGCGCGGTGCCTTGTTCGACTGGCTGTGGCAGCAGCGCCAGCCCGATGCCGAGGCCCGGCGCCAGCGCCGCACCTGGCGGCTGTGGGGCAAAAAGCCCCCGGCTGCGGCACCCGCCTGCGCGGCCGATCTGATGCAGGCCGCGCCGCTGACGGTGCAGGACGACACCCCGGTGGCCGAGCTGCTGGAGACGCTGGCCGTGCACACCGTGCCGTTTGTGGCCGTGCTGCGTCAGGGCCAGCTGGCGGGGCTGATCACCCGCACCGACATCATGCGCATTCTGCTGCGCTGAAGCGGCGACATCCGAGGGCGATGTCCGAGGGGTGGTGTCCGAAAGGCGGTTCAGGCCGACGCGGACCCGCCGCTGCGGGCGGCACGCCCCGACGCGACCAGCAGCACCAGCACCAGTGCGATCAGCGGCAGCATGCCGGCGTTGATGGCGTCCCAGCCCGCGCTGTGCAGCAGCTGGCCGGAGCCGAACGAGGCCACGGCCACGGTGCCGAACACCAGAAAGTCGTTCAGCGCCTGGACCTTGGCGCGTTCGCTGGGGCGGTAGCACTCGGTCAGCAAGGCTGTGGCGCCGATGAAGCCCAGGTTCCAGCCCAGGCCCAGCAGCACCAGCGAGCCCCAGAAATGGGTCAGCTCCAGCCCTGCCAGGGCCATCAGGCCCGAAGCCCCGATCAGCACCAGACCCAGGGCCGTGATGCGGCGCTTGCCGTAGCGGGCAATCAGCTTGCCGGTAACGAAGCTGGGGGCGAACATGGCCAGCACATGCCACTGGATGCCCAGCGCCGCCTCGCCCACGCTGTGGCCGCAGCCGACCATGGCCATGGGGGCGGCCGTCATCAGGAAGGCCATCAGGCCATAGCTCACCACGCCGGCCGCAGCGGCCACCACAAACTGCGGCGTGCGGGCGATCTGGGCCAGCGGCCGGACGCCGGTGGCCACGGCCTTGCGCGGCGGGGGCGGCAGGCGCAGGCCCAGCAGCAGCGGCAGTGCCATCAGTGCCAGCAGGGCCTGGCTGTAGAAGCTGCCGGCAAACGGGGTCATCGGCAGGGTGTCGCGCGTCCAGATCACCACCTGCGGGCCGATGATGGCGGCGATCAGCCCGCCCACCATCACCCGCGAAATCGCCTGCGCTTGGCGGCTGGGTTCGCTCACCGAGTCGGTGGCGGCAAAGCGGTAGCTCTGCACGCAGGCGCCGTAAAAGCCGGCCAGTGCCGTGCCCAGGCAGAACATCAGGAAGTTGGAATGGACGATGCCCTGGGCCGCCACCAGGCCGGACAGCACGCCCATCACCGCCCCCAGCAGATAGGCCGTGCGCCGCCCACAGCGGTGCATCAGCCATGCGGCCGGCAAGGTGGACAGGGCCAGGCCCAGTTGGTAGAGGCTGACCGGCAGCGTGGCGGCGGCCGGGTCGCTGGACAGCTGCTGGCCCACCAGCCCTCCCAGCGAAATGATGATGGGAGGCGAGGCGCCTCCCAGGGACTGGGCGGCCACCAGCAGGCCCAGGTTGCGAGAGGGCGCGGCAGGTGCCGCAGGTGGTGTGGGTGTAGCAGGAGGGGAGACAGCGGGCGGCAGGGCAGACATGGCAAAAACAGCGAAGGGAGCAGACCGGAGCGCAGCACGGCCCCGACAGTGGGGGGCTGCGACGGCGGCTGCGGGGCACGGCACTGCCCAAGGCAATGGGCATGGCGTGCGGCGGCTTTCATCATGGGCCACGGTCCGGCGCGGGCAGCGCAGGCGGCTGACCCGGCAGGAGGGCGGTGCGAAATACCGTCTGTCGCCCTTCGTGGGCCTCCATCCTAGGGTTTGTATCAAGGTGTGTCCAGAGCGTGTACCGGGTTTGCGCCAGATCAGAGTGGCGCGCAGCGGACTTCCTAGGATGGCGTCGGTAGTGATTGTGGGAGATCTCATCTTCAACCCTGCCTCCGCCTGCGGCGGGTGGCAGCAAGCAGGGCCGCACACCGAGGTGCCAGGGCCCATGTCGGGAGGCCAGGCCCATGGACGGAGCCATCATCTATCTGTTTGTCGCTGTGCTGGCAGCGTTTTCGCTGTCGTTCCTGTTCGTGTTCCACATGCCCGAGGGGCGGTGGATGGACAGCATTGGCCTGGTGTTCGGCGGCCTGGGCAGCATGGGCCTGTTCTACCTGTTCGTGCTGATCAACGAAGGCCCGCGCACCCAGGACGTGGAGCGGGCGGCCCGGCCGCCACAGATCAGCCTGGGGGTGGAGAGCAGCCAGGCGCTGCGCTAGGCCTGGGCTGCGTGCGCTGCGCGGCCTGTGCGGCCTGTGCGGCCTGTGCGGGCGGTACAGGCTGGTCGGGCGGTAGTGGCGCCAGTGCGGCTCACAGCCCGCCGCGAATCGGCCCGGCCTGGATGGTGTAGCGCTCGGTGCCGGCGGCCAGTGCGGCATCTTCGATCTTTTCCACCTTCACCGGACTGCCTTTGGCGGTCTTGCTGACGCCGGTGGCGGTGTTCACGCGCTGGGCCTGCACATCGGCCGCGGCCTGGTGCACGACGATGGAGGCTTGGCCTCGGTTGTCGGCCAGGCGGTTGGCCAGGTTCTTCAGCGCGGCCATGGACTGGGTGTATTCCGGGCGGCCCTTGGCGGCCAGCGGCATCTGCACCGTCATGGACTCCAGCGTGCGCATGCTGCGCGTCTGGCCCGACTGGCTGTCGGTGATGGGCGTGTCCAGCAGCTTGACCGGCCCGGCGCTGGAGCGCAGCTTGATGGGCAGGTGCTGCATGGACGACACCACATCCGTCTGGACCGAACGGGCCAGCTCGATTTCCTGGTCCAGCACGGACTGCAGCTTGGTGAAGCGCTCGCCGGCCTGCGCCGCCGCCGCGCCGGAAGCGCCTGTGCCCGGCGCCGTGGCGGTGGCGGTGGCAGGTGCGCCGCAACCGGCTGGCGGGTTCTGGGTGAGGCGGCCGAGCATGCAGCCCAGGGACGTGGTGGAGGATTCCACCGCCGCGCAGCCCGCCAGCACCAGGGCTGCGGCGGTGACAAGGCTCAGTTTCAGATACGGCATGGCAGGGCTCCTGTGTCCAAGATCGGCTGTGTGACGGGAAAGCGCCAGCTCAGTCCAGCAGGTCATTCAGTGTGGGGGTGTCTTTGGGCGCCGGGCGTGGCGCAGCGGGTGAAGGAGATGGTGAAGGGGACGGTGGCAGTACCACCGGGCCCGACACGGCGGGGGCCGGCACGGCCTTGACCGCAGCAGCGGGCGCCGGTGTGGCGGCGACCACGGGGGCCGTGGCAGCCGGGCGGGCGGCGGGCGGCGGGTTGGCGGCCATGGCCGGTGCCGGGGTGGCGGGGGCAACGCTGGCGGGCATGGCAGGCACTGCAGCGCCGGAGGATGCAGGCGAGGTACCCGGTGGCGTGCCTGGAGGTGCCGTGGAGCTGGCAGCCACTGGCTGGTCGGGGGTGGTCACCGTCCCGGCCGTGCCCGCAGCGCCAGCAGCGCCCTGCGGGCCGACCAGGGTGGCGGCCTTGCTGGCATCCGTGGGCGCGTCGGCCGCCGGGCTGTCGGCGTTGCCGCCTGTGGGCAGCATGCCGGGCCTGAATGCCAGCCAGCCCGCAGCGGCCACCACCAGCGCGGCGCCGACCAGCAGCCAGCGGGTGGCGGCGTTGGGCGCATGCGGTGAGCGGGGCGGGCGCAGCGGCACCGAGCCCAGCGGCGCTGCACGCGGCGAGCCGCATTGGCTGCAGAACTTGGCTTGGGCAGGCATGGAGGTGCCGCAGACAGGGCAATTCATAGGATCAGCGAGCGATGGGGCCATTGCACGAAATCTTACCCTTGGCTTTTCCGCGTGGAGGCGGCCATTCGTGTCAGAAAATGGCGCCATCGCGTGCCCAACTGCAACCAAATGCGACAAACACAGGGTTTCCGTGGAGTTTTCGCGCGTGCGGCGTTGGAATGCCTGCAGCGCGTGCAGCCTGCGCTGGCCGTCCACGGCGCGGCGGTGCGGGGGGCACCGTGGTTGCTGCACCCGCCCGGTGAGGGGCGTGCTGCACCGGCCCGGGCGTGGTGGGCCGTCGCCCTGGTAGCAGCCCTCCGCCCGGGGCTCAGGGCTTGGTGGTTGCGGAGGGGCTGCGCAGCACCAGCAGGTCGATGCTGGAGGGCACGCCCAGGCGCACGGCAAAACCGGCCCACAGCCCGGCGCCGCTGCTGACAAACAGTTGCATCGGGCCGACCTGGTACAGGCCGCGCACATAGCCGTTGTTGGCCGGTGCGATCAGCAGCTGGTCCAGCCCCCGGATGTGGCCGCCATGGGTGTGGCCGGCAATCTGCAGGTCCACGCCATGCTGGGCATAGTCGCGTGCGGGCTTGGGCTGGTGTGCCAGCAGCAGGTGCACGTCCGCGCCCTGGGCCTGCTGCTGCACGGCGGCGATGTCGGGGGGCAGGCCTTCGGCCACGGCGGGGTTGTCGTTCTGGTTGGACAGGCGGCCATAGGCCGGGTCGCCCAGGCCGGAGACGGCCAGCGTGCGGCCGCGGATCTGCAGGCGCTCGGTCTGGTTTTCCAGATAGTGCAGGCCCAGGCGGCGGAATTCCTTGGCCCAGGCGTTGTAGCCGCTGTAGTACTCGTGGTTGCCGGGGGCAAACCACACGCCGTACGGGGCCTGCAGCTGGGCCAGCGGGGCGATGTTGGCGGCCTGGGTGGCGACGTCGCCGTCCACCATGTCGCCGGGCAGCACGATCAGGTCGGGCCGGGCCGCCTGGGTGCGGTCCACCAGGGCCTGCACATAGCGGGCGTTGTTGACCGGGCTGGCGTGGATGTCGGCAATCACGGCCACGCGCAGGCCGTCCAGCTCGGCGGGCAGGCGCGGCAGCGTGATCTCCTGGGTGCGCACCTCGGGCACCTTCAGCGCCTGCAGCACCCCGTAGGCAGACACCAGCAGGGCCAGGGCCGCGCCGGCCACGGTCCACATCGGCTGGCGCAGGCCCTGGGCCAGGCGGCGCCAGCCGGCCTTCCAGGACAGCAGCCAGGCCAGATCGCGCAGCAAGGCCAGCAGGATGGACAGCACGATGGCGGACAGCACCAGGCCGCTGCCCACCTGCAGATGGGCAATCACCTGGTAGCTGAGCGTGGTCTGGCGCATGGCCAGGATCAGCAGCGCGGGCAGGGCGCCCAGCACCATGGTGGCCGTCAGCGCCCACCAGAAGGCGCGGCGGGCCGGCCGGTGCAGGGGCCACCACAGCCACAGCGCGATGATGGGCACCAGAATCAGGGAGTAGAAAATCATGGAATGCGGGAAGGGCTGTTGCCCGCCGCCAGGGCAGCGGGGCAGTCATGGCAGCCCGCCGCAGGGTGCTGCAGCGGGACGGAAAGCGCCAGGCCGCGAGGGTGTGCGGCGGCTGCGCGCATGGTAGCGACTGTGTGTGAGAGCCCCGTGACCCATTTAGTTCCGGCGCGCAGGGCCTTGGCTGCGGGGAGGGTGCAGAGTCTGCTGTGGGTCCATCTGCAGCGGCAGCGCCGGCGGGCGGCGCGCGCGGGGATAATCACGCCCCTATGTCTTTGAAGATCACCTTCCCCGAGCAACTCCCCGTATCCAGCCGCCGTGACGAGATCATGGAGGCCATGGACCGCCACCAGGTCATCATCGTCTGTGGCGAGACGGGCTCGGGCAAGACCACGCAGCTGCCCAAGATCGCGCTGGCGCTGGGCCGCGGCAAGATCAATGCGGTGCCGGACGACAAGGGCGTGGTGCGCGGCCACCTGATCGGCCACACCCAGCCGCGCCGGATTGCGGCCAGCTCGGTCGCCAAGCGCATTGCCGAGGAGCTGAACACGCCGCTGGGCGAGGTGGTGGGCTACAAGGTGCGTTTCCAGGACACGCTGCAGAAGAACGCCTCGGTCAAGCTGATGACGGACGGCATCCTGCTGGCCGAAACCCAGACCGATCCGCTGCTCAAGGCCTATGACACGCTGATCATCGACGAGGCGCACGAGCGCAGCCTGAACATCGACTTTCTGCTGGGCTATCTGCGGCAGATCCTGCCCCAGCGCCCCGACCTGAAGGTGGTGGTGACCTCGGCCACCATCGATGCCGACCGCTTTGCCAAGCACTTTGAAGGCAAGGACGGGCCTGCGCCGGTGATCATGGTCTCGGGCCGGACCTACCCGGTGGAGATGCGCTATCGCCCGTTCGAGGGTGAGAAGGACAAGGACCTGAACGACGCCATTGCCGAGGGCGTTGACGAGCTGTGGGCCGGCGGCAAGGGGGGCGACATCCTGATCTTCCTGCCCGGCGAGCGCGAAATCCGCGAAGCGGCAGACCATGTGCGCAAGCACCTGCAGCATTCGCCCACCTTGCGCAGCGCCGAAGTGCTGCCGCTGTTCTCGCGCCTGTCGCAGGCCGAGCAGGACCGGATCTTCGACGGCCACACCGGCCGGCGCATCGTGCTGGCCACGAACGTGGCGGAAACCTCGCTGACGGTGCCGGGCATACGCTATGTCATTGACGCCGGTACGGCGCGCGTGAAGCGCTATTCCTTCCGCAGCAAGGTGGAGCAGCTGCTGGTAGAGCCGATTTCGCAGGCCGCCGCCAACCAGCGCGCCGGCCGCTGCGGCCGGGTGGCCAACGGTATCTGCATCCGCCTGTATGACGAGGTGGATTTCAACGGCCGCGACAAATTCACCGACCCGGAAATCCTGCGCAGCTCGCTGGCCGGGGTGATTCTGCGCATGAAGGCGCTGGGCCTGGGCGATGTGGTGCATTTCCCGTTCCTGGAAGCGCCTTCGGGCCGCGCCATTGCCGATGGCTACCAGCTGCTGGCCGAACTGGGCGCGGTGGACGAGCGCGGCAATCTGCTGGCCATGGGCAAGGAGCTGTCGCGCCTGCCGCTGGACCCGCGCGTGGGCCGCATGATTCTGGAGGCGCGTGCGCGTGGTGCGCTGTCGGAGGTGCTGGTGATTGCCTCGGCGCTGTCGGTGCAGGATGTGCGCGACCGGCCCATGGAGGCCCAGCAGCAGGCCGACCAGGCGCATGCCAAGTTCGACGACGAAAAAAGCGAATTCACCGGCTACCTGCGGCTGTGGAAATGGCTGCAGGACGCGCGTGGCGGCAAGGTGGTGGCCAAGAGCCGCGCCGAGATGGCGGCGCAGCACCAGCCCGCGGCCAAGCCCAGCGCCCGCAGCCAGGCCTTTTTGCCGGTGAGCCAGCGCGGCAGCGGCGCCCAGGTGGAAGGCACGGTGGAGGAGCGGCTGGCGCTGTTCAACCCTGCCGAGCCGGCGCAGGAGGCCACGCACAAGATCAGCAACCGCCAGTGGGAGCAGTTGCTGCGCCAGAACTTCGTCAACATCCGCCGCGTGCGCGAGTGGCGCGACATCCATTCGCAGCTGCTCACCGTGGTCAAGGAGCAGAAATGGCTGCTCAACAACGAGGCTGCCGGCTATGAGGCCGTGCATCTGTCGATGCTGTCCGGCCTGCTGGGCAACATCGGCTACAAGGGTGAGGAAAACGAAAGCTACCTGGGTGCGCACGGCATCAAGTTCCACCCCCACCCCGGCGCCCACCTGTCCAAGAAGCCGGGCCGCTGGATCGTGGCGGCCGAGCAGGTGGAGACCTCGCGCCTGTACGGCCGGGGCATTGCCGCGATCGAGCCGCAGTGGCTGGAGGAAGTGGGCGGGCACCTGCTGCGCAAGCAGCTGCTGGACCCGCACTGGAGCAAGAAGCAGGCGGATGTGGTGGCACTGGAGCGCGCCACGCTCTACGGCCTGGTGGTCTACAACGGCCGGCGCGTGAGCTACGGCCGCATCGATCCGCACGAGGCGCGCAATCTGTTCATCCGCCAGGCGCTGGTGGCCGGGGAGTGGGAAACCAAATGGCATTTCCTGCCCGCCAACCTGAAGCTGATGCGCAAGGTGGAGGAGCTGGAGCACAAGAGCCGCCGCCAGGACGTGCTGGTGGACGACGAGCTGATCTTTGCCTTCTACGACCAGCAGCTGCCGCGCGATGTGTACAGCGGCGCCACGTTCGACCACTGGTTCCGCCTGCAGAGCAAGGGCAACCCCGAGCTGCTGCGCCTGTCCAAGGACGAGCTGATGCGCCACGAGGCGGCCGGCATCACCACCGACAACTTCCCCAAGCTGGTCAAGCTCGGCGGGGTGGACTGCGCGGCGGCCTATCTGCACAGCCCGGGCGATGCACGCGACGGCGTGACGGTGACCGTGCCGCTGTTCGTGCTGAACCAGGTGTCGGAAGAGCGGGCCGAATGGCTGGTGCCCGGCATGCTGAAAGACAAGATCCAGGCCCTGCTCAAGAGCCTGCCGCAGCGCCCGCGCAGCCGCTTTGTGCCGCTGCCCGAAAACGCGGCGCGGCTGGCCGCGCTGTTCACCAGCGTGGAGCGCTGGGCGCAGGGCGGGCTGATCGATGTGCTGCTCAAGCAGGTGCGCGACGAGACTTCGCTGGATGTGAAGCGCGCCGATTTCAAGCTGGACATGCTGAGCCCGCACCTGTTCATGAACTTCCGCATCACGGACGAGCATGGCCGCCAGCTGGGCCAGGGACGCAATCTGGGCGCGCTCAAGGCCGAGTGGGGCGTGAAGGCGCGCGGGGCGTTCCAGGCGCTGGCCTCCCTGAAGGTGGCTGCCGTGGTGCAGGGCCAGTCGGAGTCCGCGCAGAAGGCGCCGCACCCGGCCCAGGCCGGTGCGCCCGCTGCGGCCAAGGCGGGCGGCGCCGCCTGCAAGCCCGACAAGAGCGTGCCCGCGCAGGCCCATGACACCCGCTACAAGGAATGGGGTTTCGGCGAGCTGCCCGAGCTGATGGAAATCAAGAAGGGCGGCACCACGCTGATCGGTTTCCCGGCGCTGATCGACCATGGCGATGCCGTCGGCATCGAGGTGTTCGACGAGCCCGAGGTGGCGGCTGCCAAGCACCGCGTGGGCCTGCGCCGCCTGTTTGCGCTGCAGATCCGCGATGCGCTGAAGTACCTGGAAAAGAACATTCCCGATCTGCAGAAGATGGCCGTGGCCTATATGCCGCTGGGCACGCAGGAGGAGCTGCGCGGCCAGATCATCGACGTGGCCATTGACCGGGCGTTCCTGCAGGACCCGCTGCCGGCCAACGAGGCCGATTTCAAGCAGCGCGTGCAGGACGGCCGGGGGCGCCTGACCCTGATCGCCAACGAGGTGGCGCGCATGAGCGCCACCATCCTGACCGAATACGCGGCGGCCGCACGCAAGATCAAGGACACCAAGAACGCGCCCGAGGCCACCAAGGATGCGGGCGAGCAGCTGCACAAGCTGGTGCCCAAGAATTTCATCGCCGTGGCGCCGTGGAGCCAGCTGGGCCACTACGCGCGCTATCTGAAGGCCATCACCACGCGGCTGGACAAGTACCGCGCCGACCCGGCCCGCGATGCCGCTAAGCTCAAGGAGCTGCAGCCCATGGAGCAGCGCTACTGGCGCCTGGTGGCCGAGCGCAAGGGCCAGGTCGACGCCCGCATGCAGGAATACCGCTGGATGCTGGAAGAGCTGCGCGTGAGCTTTTTCGCGCAGGAGCTGCGCACGCCGTACCCGGTCAGCACCAAGCGGCTGGACAAGGTCTGGCAGCAGCTGCAGCACTGATGCGCCGAGCGCGGCACGACCACGCAGAAGCCCCATGAGAAGCCCCATGCTCTGGCGCCGCCTGCTGCCCGCTGAACAGGGCTTTGTGCTGCAGCACTTCGGTGCGCAACAGGGGGGCTGGCTGGCGCAGCAGGTGCGCCTGGGCCTGCGCCGGGTGGGGGATACGCGGCGGGCGCTGTGCCTGAACGGTGGCTGGCTGTCGTTTCCGCGCGCCTGCTATGGCGGCGCAAGCCTGCAGGCGCCGCTGCGCCTGGACCATGCTGCGGTGGCGGGCCTGTTCGCCCATGAGCTGCTGCACCAGCTGCAGCGCAGCCAGGGTCTGCCGGTGACGCGGCAGGCCGTAGCCTTGCACGCGCGCCAGCTGCTGCCCGGGTGGCTGGGCGGGCGGGACCCTTATGCCTACCGCGCCGGCCATTCCGCCAGGGAGCGGCTGCGGCAGTTCTGGCAGGCCCAGGTGGAGCAGCAGGCGCAGATGTGGCAGGACCATGTGCAGGCCCTGGTGGCGGGACGGCCGGACCCGGCTTGGGCAGGGGTGGCCCGTGCGGTGCAGGCCGGGCGCTTGCGCCGGCGCTGAAGCGCAAAGTCCAAGCGCGCCGGTGGCGCGGCTGTGGCGGGTGTGCAACCGTTCGTCCGCGTGGCTGTTACAGTTTGTCCAAGTATGGCCTGGGCAGTGCCCCCAGGTCCAGGGCGCCCGCACGGGCGCGTGCACAGGGAGGGGTGTTGCGATGCAGATCACGTTTTACGGGGCCGCGCAGACGGTTACCGGTTCCTGCTTTCTGGTGGAGTTGGGGGATTGCCGCTTTCTGATCGACTGCGGCATGGCCCAGGGCGGCCACGGCGCCCAGGAGCACAACCAGCAGGCCTTCGGCTTTGACCCGCGCCGCATCGACTTTGTGCTGCTGACCCATGCCCACATCGACCACAGCGGGTTGCTGCCCAAGCTGGCGGCACGGGGCTTTCGCGGGCCCATCTATGCCACGGCGGCCACCGCCGATCTGCTGGATGTGCTGCTCAAGGACAGTGCGCACATCCAGATGATGGAGGTCGAGCGGCAGCAGCGCCGTGCCCAGAAATCGGTCGGCAAGCACGCTGCCCGGGAGCCGCGCCACGGCCGGGAGCCGGCGCTGGAGCCGCCGCTCTACACCGTGCAGGATGCCGAGCTGGCGGTGTCGCTGGTGCAGGCCAAGCCCTACAACCAGACTTTTTCTCCCCACCCCGCGGTGAAGGTGCGCATGCGCGATGCGGGGCACATCCTGGGCTCGGCCATCCTCGAGATCTGGCTCAGCGACGCACTGGGCGGCACGCGCAAGCTGGTGGCCAGCGGCGACCTGGGCCAGCCCGGGCGGCCCATCCTGCGCGACCCCACGCCGATTGCCGATGCCGATGTGCTGCTGATCGAATCCACCTACGGCGACCGCCTGCACAAGGACAGCAGCTCCACGCTGGAGGAACTGGTGGAGGTGGTCAACCGCACCGTGCCGCGCGGCAATGTGGTGATTCCGGCCTTTGCCGTGGGGCGCACGCAAGAGCTGCTCTACCACTTTGCCCAGCTGGCGACGCAGCAGCGGCTGGCGCCGATGGAGATTTTTGTCGATTCGCCCATGGCGGTGACGGCCACGGCCATCACGCTCAAGCACTTTGCCGCTTTTGACGCCGAGACCCGGCAGCTGCTGGGCAGCCCGCAGCGGCTGGCGCAGTGGCGGCAGCTGCACTTCATCAGCGATGTGGAGGATTCCATCAAACTCAACCGCATCAAGAGCGGTGCGGTGATTCTGTCGGCCAGCGGCATGTGCGATGCCGGGCGGGTGCTGCACCACCTGCACAACAACCTGGGGCGGGCGGAATGCGCGGTGCTGATCTGCGGCTTCCAGGCTGCCGGGTCGCTGGGCCGCCGCCTGGTGGATGGGGAAAAACGGGTGCGTCTGATGGGCGACGACATTGCGGTGCGGGCCTCGGTGCACACCCTGGGCGGGTTCTCCGCCCATGCCGACCAGAAGGCATTGCTGGACTGGGCCGGGGCGTTCACCCAGGCGCCGAAGCAGACGTTTGTGGTGCATGGGGAGGCGAAATCGGCTACCGCGCTGTCCGAGCGGCTGCAGGCGCTGCCGGGCTGGGGCCAGGTGACGATTCCGGCCCTGGGCAACAGCTACCGGCTGTAAGCGGCTGGGCTGCAGCCGGCACGTGGGCGGTCAGGCCGACAGCCGGGACCAGAGCTTGCCTAAGCGGGTGGCGGGTGTGGTGGGCAATGCAGGCGATGCAGGCATTGCGGGGTGCAGGGGCGATACGGACGACACAGGCGTTGCTGGCGCGCTGGTGGCCGAGGGGCGGATGCTGGAGGCGGCTTCGTCCAGGGTGGCGGCGGGAGCCGGGGCGTGGACGGGATGCGGGCGGCTGGCGCTGCAGGACTCGGTGGCGCTGCGGCCGATCTGGATGCAGCCGGTTTGCAGCAGGGCGCGCAGGGCGGCCTGCACATCGTCTTTCGGAGCTTGCACCAGCGGGGGGATCAGGTGGGACGCACGGGGCTTGCTGGACAGCAGGGTGCAGATGCGGTGGACCAGCCGGTCGCGTTCGGTCAGCTGTGTCAGCTGCTCGGGCCAGCGGGTAAGGTAGAGCAGGCCAATGGTGGCTTCGCGGTGCAGCGGCTCGGTGGCACGTGTCGACTTGGGGCGGCGGGTGTCGGCGAAGGCTGCGGGGCTCATGGGGGATCCTGGTTCGAGGGCGGGAAGGCGGTAGGCAGGCGGCAGCGGGGGGCTGCAATGCCTGTGTTTTTTTGTAAGTTTCTTTTCCTGGAAAGACATTTTTTGTCAGGCGCGGCTGACACGCCGGGCAGGAAAGCAGCCTGCCCGGCAGTGGGGCGTACCGGTAGTGGCTGGTCAGGCGGGCGCCAGGGGGTGGTGGTGTGTTTGGTTGACGTGCAGGTCAGATCGGGTCGCACAAGCGACGCGGGCTAGGGTGCCGTCCTAATGTCGAGGGGGCTGGCGCGGCCTAGTCTCATGGGGTGTCCAACCCGTAGAAGAATCTCTCCGTCATGCGTCCCCATCACGCCTTCTGGCCTCGCCGCCTTCCCCACGCGCTGACTGTGCCTGCCACCTCCCTGTGGGACAACCTGGAAATCAGCGCGCGCCGCTATCCGGACAAGGCAGGCCTGGTGTTCTTCGGGCGCCGCATCAGCTACCGCGAGATGGCCGATACCGCCGAGCGCCTGGCCGCCCACATGCATGCCCAGGGCGTGCGCAAGGGCGACCGTGTGATCCTGCTGATGCAGAACATGGCCCAGCTGGTGATCGGGCACTTCGCCATCCAGCGCGCCAATGCGGTGGTGGTGCCGGTCAATCCCATGAATCTGGCCGAAGAGCTCAAGCACTACATCACCGATGGCGGCGTGAAGCTGGCCATCACCACGGCCGATCTGGCGCCCGAGCTGGCCAAGGCCAGCAATGCACTGGCGGCCGCTGACCGCCTGTCGCACATGGTGGTTACCCAGCTCAACGACTACCTGCCCGAAGGCGCGGCCTGCGAACCCATGCCCGAAGCCTGGGAAGCCTGGCTCAAGCCCACACGCGCCCTGCCTGCGCTGGACGGCGGCAGCGTCAGCAGCTGGAAGGACGCGGTCGCGACCACGGCCCCGGTGCCGGCGCTGGAAGTGGGGCCGGACGACCTGAGCGTGCTGCCCTATACCAGCGGCACCACCGGCCTGCCCAAGGGCTGCATGCACACGCACCGCTCCATCATGCACAACGCCATGGCCAGCTCGGTCTGGGGCGGCAGCACCAGTGAGAACGTGACCCTGGCCGTGGTACCCATGTTCCACATCACCGGCATGGTGTCGATGATGCATTGCAACATCGTGCTGGGCGCCACCATGGTACTGCTGCCGCGCTGGGACCGCGAGGTGGCGGGCCGCCTGATCTCGCAGTACCGGGTGACGCACTGGACCAACATTCCCACCATGGTGATCGACCTGATGGGCAGCCCCAACTACCGCAGTTTCGACCTGAGCAGCCTGGTCTATATCGGTGGTGGCGGCGCGGCCATGCCCCAGGCCGTGGCCCAGCGGCTCAAGGACGAGTTCGACCTGTCCTACCAGGAAGGCTACGGCCTGACGGAGACGGCCGCGCCCTCGCACAACAACCCCTATGACCACCCCAAGCAGCAGTGCCTGGGCATTCCCTTCATGGGCACGGAATCGTTTGTGGCCAACCCCGACACGCTGGAGGAAATGCCCCAGGGCGAGACCGGCGAAATCCTGGTGCACGGCCCGCAGGTGTTCCAGGGCTACTGGAACAACCCCGAGGCCACGCGCGCGGCGTTTGTGGACATCGGCGGCAAGAAGTTCTTCCGCACCGGGGACCTGGGGCGCATGGACGAGGAAGGATATTTCTTCCTGACCGACCGCCTCAAGCGCATGATCAATGCCAGCGGCTTCAAGGTCTGGCCGGCCGAGGTGGAGGCGCTTATGTTCAGCCACCCCGCCATCCAGGAAGCCTGCGTGATCGCCGCCAAGGATGCCTACCGGGGTGAGACCGTGAAGGCCGTGGTGGTGCTGCGCCAGGCCTTCAAGGGCCAGGTCAGCGAGGAGGACATCGTCCAGTGGTGCCGCGAACACATGGCGGTCTACAAGGTGCCGCGCATCGTGCAGTTTGCCGATGCCCTGCCCAAGAGCGGCAGCGGCAAGGTGATGTGGCGCCAGCTGCAGGAGCTGGAGGCCGCCGCTGCCCCGGCAGCGGCCAACGCCTGACCCGGCGCGGTGGCGCTGTGCCGCCACCGCAGCCTGTCATCGCAAAAGAAAAAAGCCCGAAACCGGTTTCGGGCTTTATGCATGGTGGGTACGTTTGGAAGGCGGTGCTGCCAAACGGGCGTAGGCCGGGCAGGGGCGCCGTTGCGCGTGCCCCTGCCTGACAGGGTGCGCGGCGGACGCTGTCAGTCCCCGGGCTGCGGCGGGGCCTGCAGCACCTGCAGCAGTTCCTCGTGCGCGACATCGCGTGCGGCGCCAAAGCCGGCGATGTGGCGTGCGGCCAGCGGCGCCAGGCACACCAGGCGGAAGTCGCCCAGCTCCATCATGAAGCCCACATCGGGAAAGCGCGCCAGGTAGGCGCTGCGGGCGGCGTCCCAGGCGGGGCTGCCGCGCTCGGGGGTGCTGGCGCGCACCTGCAGCGTGGCGCGCTCCAGCGCATGGACCGGGGCGTCGGCCGACTCCGGCTGGACCACCATCAGGCTGGCCAGCGGCTGGGCCTGCAGCTGCTGCGTGTGGGCCGCCAGACCCGACAGGTGCAGCACCAACTGGCTGTGGGCGGTGTCGATGGCATAGGGCACAAACGACACGAAAGGCGTGGCCGGTGTGCCGTCACCAGCCGGCTGGAGGGTGGCCAGGGCCGCCGTGCGGTGGTGGTGCAGCAGGGCGCGCAGGCTGCGCATCAAACGGGGTTCGTGGGCCATGGTCAGGGGAAGCGAAAGCGATGGCGCATTCTAGGCAGCGCGGCGCAGGCGGCTGCGGGGCCATGTCAATGTGCGTGCGCAGACCCCGCGGGATGCGCGGGCCGCCGTGGGGTGCCGCGGGGGGCGTGCGGGGTGCTGCGGCCGGGCCGGGGAGTGGCGTGTCTGGCACGGACGGCTTGCGCATGGCCTGTGCCTGGCCTGCACACAGTCTGCACACGGCCGTGTTCCGCTGCGCGCAGCCCGGGCGCCGGTGCGGGGGGCAAGGCGGTTGGGCGGTGCCGGGCATGCCAGCCGCTGTCCCACACAGGGCGCCCCAGTGACGGCAAAAGACGGGCAGATTGACGCAACTGCTCCAAGCCGGCCTGCAGCCGGAGTAAGCTGTAGGCCACCATGTCCCAATTGAGCTTTGCCCCCCCTTACCACTCGCCTGCCCATGTGGAGGCGCAGATCCGTGACCACGGTTTTGCCGTGCTCCAGCCTTCCGATGTGGCGCTGTGGCTGGGGACCACGCTGGGCGAGCTGCACCAGATGGACCCCGACTGGTCCGACCTGCCGCCCGATGCCTTTTTGCGCGATGGCGGCCGCTACCGCTTCCGCCGTCATTCCTGCTTTGTGGTGGAGCAGGGCGTGCTGCGCCAGGTACCCCACCGTGCCCACTGGCAGCCGGTGGAATACAACGCGCTGCATGGCGGCATGCAGCGCATGTTTGCCCCCATGTCCGATGCCACGGTAGCGCTGCCAGTGTGGCACCAGCTGGTGGAGCAGCTGGCCGCGCTGTCCAGTGCGCTGTTCGATCCTGCCCCTGTGCCCGGCCCCTGCTATGTGGAGGCGCACCAGTTCCGCATCGACACGGCCCAGGGCATTGGCCGCCCCACGCCCGAAGGCGCGCACCGCGACGGTGTGGACCTGGTGGCAGTGTTCCTGGTGAACCGCGCCCACATCAAGGGCGGCGAGACCCGCGTGTTCGAGGCCAATGGCCCCGCCGGCCAGCGCTTCACGCTGACCGAGCCCTGGTCGCTGATGCTGATGGACGACGCGCGCATGATCCACGAGTCCACGCCCATCCAGCCCTTGCAGGACGGCGGGGTGCGCGACACCCTGGTGGTGACCTGCCGCCGTGGTGAATTTCAGGGTGACAAGGAATTGCAATCCGTTCAAGATTGACGGAAGTCAAGATGCCCGCAGCCGCGAGGCTGCAGACTGTGTTTCAAGGGCGCGCAGTGCGCGCCGGAACGTTTCCATTGGAATAAAACAGGAGTTCTCTGCCATGTTCAAGCACATTCTCGTTCCCGTTGATGGTTCTGAAACCTCGCTGCATGCCGTGGCCAAGGCCGCCGGTCTGGCCAAGGCCTTTGGCAGCGAAGTGACGGCCGTCTACGTGCTGGACCCCTATCCCTTCACCGGCGTGGGCGCCGATTTCGCCTACGGCCAGGCCCAGTACCTGAGCGCTGCCACCGCCGAAGCCAACACCGCCCTGGAAGCCGTGAAGAAGCAGATGGACGAAGCCGGCGTGGACGTGAAGACCATGGTGGGCGAGGGCCACGCGGTGCACGAAGGCATTGTGCGTGTGGCCGACTCCGTGGGCGCCGACCTGATCGTCATGGGTTCGCACGGCCGCCGTGGTCTGGAAAAGCTGGTGCTGGGCAGCGTGGCCCAGCGCGTGCTGAGCGCAGCCCGCATCCCCGTGCTGGTGGTGCGCCAGTAAAGCGCAGGTGCATCCGCGCTGCGTGGCCTGGGCCATGCAGCAGCCAACCAGAAAAGGCAACTTCGGCTGCCTTTTTGCATGGGTGCATGAGCGCATGGGTTGGTGGGGGCGTTGCTGGTACGGCAGCACCGCAGCACGGTGGCCGTGCGCGGAGCCGCTGTGCGGGCGACGGCATGCCGCAGGCACCAGGGAGGGCTCATGCAGTGGGGCGCCACAGGGTCTGCTGGCCCCGCAGGTCTTCCCGACAGGGCGTTGCCGCTGTGCGCCGGCTGTCTGCTGCCGGGCGGCCGCCCATGAAAAAAGCCCTTGCCGCAAGGCAAGGGCTGTGTGCGCCAGCGCGGGGACGCGCTTACTGGATCTTGGCGCCCGAGGCTTCGACCACGGCCTTGGAGTGGCTGAAGTCGGCCTTGTACATGGCGTCGAAGTCCTTGATGGACAGGGCCTGGGGCTCGGCGCCCTGGGCCAGGATGGCTTCGCGCACTTCGGGCAGGGCCAGCAGCTTGTTCACTTCGGCGTTCATCTTCTGGGTGATGGCGGCCGGGGTGTTGGCGGGCATGAACAGGCCGTACCAGGTGCTGACGTCAAAGTTCTTCATGCCGGCATCCTGCATGGTGGGCACGTCGGGCAGCGAGGACGAGCGCTTGGCCGAGGTCACGGCCAGCGGGCGCAGCTTGCCGGCCTTGATCTGACCGATGGCCGAGGGGATGGATGAGACCAGCAGGTCCACGTTGCCAGCGATGGCGTCCATCAGCGCGGGGTTGGAGCCCTTGTAGGGCACGTGGGTCAGCTGGATGCCGGCGGCCTTCTCGAAGATGTGGCCGGCGATGTGGATGCTGGTGCCGTTGCCGGGCGAGCCGTAGGTGATCTTGCCGGGCGTGGCCTTGGCAGCCTTGATGACGTCGCCGATGGTCTTGTAGGGCGAGTTGGCGCTGGTGGCGATGATCACCGGGGTGTAGGCGATGTGCGCGACGGGCGTCAGGTCCTTGGTGGGGTTCCAGGGCAGGTTCTTGTACAGATAGGGGCCCAGGATCAGGTTGTCCTTCTGGCCCATGACCATGTCATAGCCGGTGGGCTGGGACTTCACGGCTTCGGTGATGCCGATGGTGCCGCCGGCGCCGGCCTTGTTCTCGGGCACCACGGTCCAGCCGGTGGCTTCGGTCAGCTTGTTGGCGATGACGCGCGAGAGGATGTCGGTACCACCACCCGGCGGGAAGGGGATCACCAGGCGGATGGGCTTGTTGGGGTAGTCCTGGGTGCCGCCTTGTGCGAATGCGTGGGTGGCAGTGGCGCCCAGGGCCAAGGCCATGGAGGTGCAGGTGATCAGTTGGCGAAACATGGAAAAAAGGCTCCGGTGACAAGGGTCAGACTGGGACTGCGCAGGCCGGACAGGGCCAGGTGCAGATCCATCACAGAGTGGGCTGTTTCGATGATCGGGGAGGGTGGGTCCGCCATCAAGAGGGTTTGCTCCGGGTTTCGGAGCTTCAGGTCCCGGCGGTTGTGCCGGGGCGACCCCACGGACATGCATGCTGTGCCTGCCGGGGTTGCCAGCGTGGCGATGGTTGGTGGCATCTGTCCGATCGGGAGCAGCCGCCACAAGGCCCACAAAGCACGCAGTTGCGTGGGGAAGGCAGGCATATTAGCTGGCATTCCCCGTTGTGGTGAGCACCGGGGCACCAAAATGCGCACCGCCCCGTGTGGGTGCGGTGCACGCCGGGCAGAGGGCGTGGGCGCCGCTGGCCCGCAGCGCGCCGGGCGGGGTGTGGGATTCGCTAGAAAAGCGCAGTCTGGCTGAATAACTGGCTAGCCATGGCGCGCTGCGTGGTGGCTCTGGCCGCTGGCGCAGTGCCGGGCATGGCCCGGGCCAGGTGAGGGCCGGGGCCTTGCTTGAAGGTGTCGTTATTTGCGATGGCCTGGGTCGTGGGGCGCGAACCGGTCCATCGCCGCCACACTCTCAGGGCTGGCGCACGTCGGCCACGACCTGCTGGCCGAAGTCGGCCCGCTCCAGCCAGGCCAGGTTGCGGGCGGCCGCATCCTGGGGCGAGGTCAGGCTGCCGCTGGCGTGCAGCTGGGCAAAGCGTTCCACATCCGGGAAGTCGGTGGCGGCGCTGGTGCGCAGCTGCACCTGCATGTCGGTGTCGATCACACCGGGTGCCAGCGAGCAGATGCGTGCGCCGTGGGGCTTGGCGGCTTCGTCCAGTGCCACCGAGGCCGAGAAGATGTCCATGCCGGCCTTGGCGGCGCAGTAGGTGGCTTGCGAGGCAATGGCGCGGCGGCCCAGGCCGGACGAGATGTTCAGCACCTTGCGCGGCTGCGTCCAGTGCTCGGTGGCCTGCAGAAAGGCACTGGTCAGCAGCATGGGCGCTTCCAGGCCCACGCGCAGGCCGTTGCTGACGGCCGACCAGTCGCTGTGCGACAGCGGGGCAATCGGCGGGATCACGCCGGCGTTGTTGATCAGGGTGGCGCTGGCGAACTGCGTGGCGTCCTGTGCCTGCAGCCAGTCGCGCAGGGCGGCGGCAGCCTGCGCAGGGGCGGCCAGGTCGTGCTGCCACTGCTGCAGCGGCACGCCCAGGCGGGCGGCCAGATCGTCCAGGGCAGCGTTGCGCTGGCGGGCGATGGTGATCAGCTGGTGGCCTTGCTGCAGCAGCTGTTCGGCCATGGCCAGGCCCATGCCGCGCGAAGCGCCGGTGAGGATGGTGAGGGGGCGGTTTTGCATGCTGCCGATGGTAGCGGCTGCAGCGGCAGCTCCGCGTCACATCGGGGGCCGAAACCGGCGGTGGGGGACACCCGGGCCAGGGCCGCCGGGCGGGCAGGCGCAAAAAAAGGGCAGTGCATGGTGGCACTGCCCTGTTTGTCCGCATGGCCCGGCTTGCCCGAACCGCCCGGGCCTGCGGCGCGGGACCGGCGGGGTTTAGTTCAGCCGCCCAGGTAGGCCTTGCGCACCTGGTCGTTCTTCAGCAGGTTCTCGCCCGTGTCTTCCAGCACCACCTTGCCGGTTTCCAGCACATAGCCGCGGTCGGCAATCTGCAGCGCGCGGTTGGCGTTCTGCTCCACCAGGAACACGGTCACACCGTCGGCGCGGATGGTCTGGATGATCTCGAAGATCTGCGCAATGATCAGCGGTGCCAGGCCCAGCGTGGGTTCGTCGAGCAGCAGCAGGCGGGGCTTGCTCATCAGCGCGCGGCCGATGGCCAGCATCTGCTGTTCGCCGCCGGACATGGTGCCCGAGCGCTGGCTGGCGCGTTCCTTCAGGCGAGGGAAGAGCTTGAAGACATGCTCCTTGCCGTCTTCGATCTCGGCCTTGTTCAGAAAGAAGCCGCCCATCTGCAGGTTCTCGGTGACGGTGAGGTCGGAGAACACGCGGCGCCCCTCGGGCGAGATGGCGATGCCGCGGCGCATGATGTGGTGGGTGGACAGGGAGGTGATGTCCTCGCCCTCGAAGTGGATGGTGCCGCTGCTGGCGCGCGGGCCGCCGCAGACGGTCATCAGCAGCGAGGTCTTGCCTGCGCCGTTGCTGCCGATCAGGGTGACGATCTCGCCCTGGTTCACCTTCAGGCTGACCTGGTTCACCGCGCAGATGGCGCCGTAATGCGTGGAGACGTGCTCCAGCTCCAACATGGTCTTGGACATCATGCCTCTCCCAGATAGGCCTTGATGACCCGTTCGTTGTTGCGCACCTCCTCGGGCGTGCCTTCGGCAATCGGCTTGCCGTGTTCCATCACCATGATGCGTTCGGACACGCCCATGACCAGGCCCATGTCGTGCTCGATCAGCAGCACGGCCACGCCGTACTCGTTGCGCAGGCGGTCGATCAGGCCCTGCAGGTCTTTCTTTTCCTGCGGGTTCAGGCCGGCGGCGGGCTCGTCCAGCATCAGCACCTTGGGCTCGGTGATCATGCAGCGGGCGATTTCCAGGCGGCGCTGGTGGCCGTAGGCCAGGTTGCCGGCCTCGCGGTTGGCGAACTCGCGCAGGCCCATGAAGTCCAGCCAGTGCAGGGCGCGGTCCATGGCATCGCGTTCGCTCTGGCGGTAGGACTTGGTGTTGAACAGCCCGCCCAGCACCGAGGCGCTGGTGCGGCGGTGCTGGGCCACCAGCAGGTTTTCCAGCGCCGTCATGCGCTTGAACAGGCGCACGTTCTGGAAGGTGCGCACCACGCCGCGCTGGGCCACGCTGTGGCTGCCCAGGCCGGCGATCGACTGGCTCTCCAGCGCGATCTGGCCGGTGGTGGGCTTGTAGAAGCCGCTGATGCAGTTGAACACCGTGGTCTTGCCGGCGCCGTTGGGGCCGATGATGGCGAAGATTTCCTTGGGCTTGAGCGCCAGCTGCACGCCGTCGACGGCCAGCAGGCCGCCAAAGCGCATGCTCAGGTCCTTGACTTCCAGGATATGGCTCATGCGGCGTCTCCCTTGGCGGAGGGCGCTTGGGGCACTTGCACGTGGTGGCGCTTCATGGGCAGCAGGCCCTGCGGGCGCCAGACCATCATCAAAATCATGACCAGACCAAAGATCAGCATGCGGTATTCGGAGAATTCACGGGCCAGCTCGGGCAGCACGGTCAGCAGGATGGCTGCCACGATCACGCCGATCTGCGAACCCATGCCGCCCAGCACCACAATGGCCAGGATCAGCGCGGATTCGATGAAGGTGAAGGATTCGGGGTTGACGATGCCCTGGCGCGCCGCAAAGAAGGCGCCGCCAAAGCCGGCGAACATGGCGCCCAGCGTGAAGGCCGAGAGCTTGATCTTCATGGGGTTCAGTCCCAGCGAGCGGCAGGCGATCTCGTCTTCGCGCAGCGCTTCCCAGGCCCGGCCGATGGGCATGCGGATCAGGCGGTTGCTGATGAGCAGCGTCACCACCGCCAGCAGCAGGGCCATCAGGTACAGGAAGATCACCATGTGCATGGAGTTGAACTCCAGGCCGAAGAACTGGTGGAAGGTGGTGCCGTCCTCGGTCAGGGGCGAGCGGGTCATCGGCAGGCCCATCACCGTGGGCTTGGGGATGCTGGAGATGCCGTCCGGACCGCCGGTCCAGTCGGTCAGGTTGACCAGCAGCAGGCGGATGATTTCACCGAAGCCCAGCGTCACGATGGCCAGGTAGTCGCCGCGCAGGCGCAGCACCGGAAAGCCCAGGGCAAAGCCGAACAGGGCCGACATGGCGCCCGACAGCGGCAGCGCTTCCCAGAAGCTCCAGCCCGCCCAGTGGTAGAGCAGGGCATAGGTGTAGGCGCCCACGGCGTAGAAGCCCACAAAGCCCAGGTCCAGCAGGCCGGCAAAGCCCACGACGATGTTCAGGCCCAGGCCCAGCATCACGTAGATCATGGCCAGGGTGGCGATGTCCACCGCATTGCGGCCGGCAAAGAAGGGCCAGGACACGGCGAACAGCAGCATGGCCAGGATCAGGCCGTTGCGGTGGCGCTCCGGCACGGTAGGCAGCGAAGGCAGGCTCCAGGTGCGGGTGACGCCGCGCACGGCGGGGCGCACCAGTTGCCAGACGAACACGATGGCGCAGGCCCAGAGCACGTAGTCCCACTGCGGGACCAGGGTGGTGCGCATGCCGGCGCGCTCCAGGTGCAGACCGAAGATGGGGGTGACCACCAGCGCGGTCACCAGGGCAGCCAGCAGCGCCGGCCCGAGTTGAAGGCGTAGGCGGTGCATCAGACTTTCTCCACTTCAGGTTTGCCCAGCAGGCCGGTGGGGCGGAACAGCAGGATCAGCACCAGCAGGCCGAAGGCCACGATGTCCTTGTATTCCGACGAGATGTAGGCAGCGGCAAAGGTTTCCGCCACGCCCAGGATCACGCCGCCGAGCATGGCGCCCGGGATGGAGCCGATGCCGCCCAGCACCGCGGCCGTGAAGGCCTTGATGCCGGCGATGAAGCCGATGAAGGGGTTGAGCTTGCCCACGGCCAGGGCGATCAGCACGCCGCCCACGGCGGCCAGTATGGCGCCCAGCACAAAGGTGAACGAGATCACGCGGTTGGTGTTGATGCCCAGCATGCTGGCCATGTGCATGTCCTGTGCGCAGGCGCGCGAGGCGCGGCCCATGCGGGAATGCTTGATGTACAGCGTCAGCAGCACCATCAGCACCACGGCGACCACGATGATCAGCATGCGGGCGTAGGGGATGAAGACTTCGAAGTTGTCACCCATGTGGAAGTTGATGGCGCCGGGCAGCAGCGAGGGCACGGCCATGTCGCGCGCGCCCTGGCCCAGGGCCACCCAGTTCTGCAGGAAGATGGACATGCCGATGGCGGAGATCAGCGCCACCAGGCGGGGGCTGTTGCGCAAGGGCTTGTAGGCCACCTGTTCGACGGCCAGGCCGTACACGCCGGTGATGATGACGGCGACCACCAGCATCAGACCGATCACGGCCCAGATGGGCAGGCTGCCCTGCGTACCCACGGCCGACAGCGTGACCAGGCCGACATAGGCCCCGATCATGTAGATGTCGCCATGGGCGAAATTGATCATGCCAATGATGCCGTAGACCATGGTGTAGCCGATGGCAATCAGGGCATAGATGGCTCCGAGAGAGAGCCCGTTGAAAAGCTGCTGTATCAGCTGGGGCAATAAGTCAGACATGGTGTCTCTTCCGCCGTTGAGGGCCACAGGCAAGGATGGCGGGAGGCCCGGGTTAAAGAAACCGGGCAGGAACGCCGATGGGTGCGGCTGTCCTGCCCCGTGGTGCTAGCTGGCTAGCGGCTTACTTGGCCAGCGTCTTGCTGCCGTCCTTGTGCCACTGGAAGACCTGGAAGTCGAAGGCCTTCAGGTCACCCTGCTTGGACCAGGACACAGGGCCGATCACGGTGTCGATCGTGGCCTTGTGCAGGTGGTCAGCCACCTTGGCGGGGTTGTCACCCACGGCCTTGATGCTGTCCAGCAGCGACTGGGCGGCGGCGAACGAGGTCAGCTGGAAGGCGCCCGACGCATTGCGCTTGGCATCCTTGAAAGCCTTGACCACGGCAGCGTTCTTGGGGTTGGCGGAGAAGTCGGCCGGCAGGGTCACCAGCATGCCTTCGACGGCGGCACCGGCGATGGCGTTGACTTCGGGGTTGCCCACGCCTTCGGGGCCCATCATCTTGACCTTCAGGCCTTGCTCGGCAGCCTGGCGCAGCAGCAGGCCCATTTCAGGGTGGTAGCCGCCGAAGTAGACGAAATCCACGCCAGCGCCCTTGAGCTTGGTGATGACGGCGGAGTAGTCGCTGTCGCCGGCGTTGATGCCTTCGAACAGGGCCACGGGCACGTTGGCCTTCTTCAGGTCGTCGCGCACGGAAGCCGCAATGCCCTGGCCGTACGACTGCTTGTCGTGCAGGATGGCGACCTTCTTGGGCTTGGCCTGGGTGATGATGAACTTGGCAGCGGCAGGGCCCTGCTGGTCGTTACGGCCGATGGTGCGGAAGATGAAGTGGTAGTTCTTGCCATCGGTCAGCGCGGGCGACGTGGCGGAAGGGGTGACCACGACCACGCCTTCGTTGTTGTAGATGGGGGCGGCAGCGATGGAGGCGCCCGAGCAGACGGGACCGATTACATAGCCGATCTTGCTGTTGACCACGCGGTTGGCGGCCACGGGACCTTGCTTGGGTTCGCAGGCGTCGTCCACCGGCACCAGCTCGATCTTCTTGCCGTTGATGCCACCAGCGGCATTGGCCATTTCCACGGCCGTGGTTGCGCCTTCCTTGACCATGTCACCGTATTGCGTCAGAGGGCCGGTCGTGGGGATCACCATGGCGATCTTGATGGCCTGTGCGTGGGCCGTGCCCAGGAACGCGGCGCCAGCAAGACCCAGTGCCGCAACCACGGCATGCATACGGAACGGAGTGCGCATAAAAATCCTCTCTGTTGTGGTGAAGTGTCGAGATATCCGGAGGGTTTGCAATGTCCATGCCAAATGCGAGGCGGGGAAATTGGCATGGAGCACAGCTTATCGGCCGGGGTAGGTGCAACAACAGGGTTTTTGCCTATGGAGCAAGCGCCTGCAAATTTGATACCCCCACCGCAGGGGCGCTGTGCAGGCGGAAGATTGCAGGAATATTGCAAATCTGTAAAAGCTTTTGCGCTGAAGTGCAGGTTTCAAGCGCCGCAGTGAAAACCCTGCGTCAGACGGATGTCAGCCCTTACTGTCTATGAAATGAATAGCAGGCTATTTAATTCCAGAGCGCCGTACAGGCGTATTTTTCTTATGGTTTTTTGCGCAGGGACAAACCGGGTTTGAACCGTGTCGGCCCGGTCTTGGGGTTCACCCTGGGAACTGCGAGGCGATGCTGGCGCAGGACGGTTGCAGGATGGGGCAGAAAGGCGCAGGAAGGCGTAGGAAGCGCGCGCGGCTCAGAACGGCACCGCACTGTGCCAGTGCATGTCCTGCCCTGTGATGGGGTGCTGCAGCGCCAGCGTGCAGGCGTGCAACAGCAGGCGCGGGGCGGCGGCGGCAATGTCCGGTGGCGCGTACAGGGCGTCGCCCAGCATGGGGTGGCCCAGGTGCTGCATGTGCAGGCGCAGCTGGTGGGTGCGGCCGGTCACCGGCTCCAGCCGCAGGCGGCTGACGGGCTGCCCCTGCTGCAGCCAGGAATCCAGCCGCTGCCAGCGCGTATGGCTGGGCTTGCCTTCCGGGGCCACCACGCGCAGCGGGCGGCGTTCCCAGTCGGCGGCAATCGGGGCGTGCAGGTCCTGCCACTGCTGCGGTGCTGCTGGAGGGGTGCCGCTGACCACGGCCTCGTAGTTCTTGTGCACCCGGCGCTGCTCGAAGGCCAGGCTGAGGCGGCGCTGCACGTCCAGGCTGCGCGCCATCAGCACGATGCCGGAGGTCGCCATGTCCAGCCGGTGCACGATCAGCGCGTCGGGCCAGCGGGCCTGGGCGCGGGCGCTCAGGCAGTCCTGCTTGTCCGGGCCGCGCCCGGGCACGCACAGCAGGCCGGCGGGCTTGTCCAGCACCAGCAGGTGCGGGTCTTCAAACAGGCAATGCAGCGGCGCGGTGGCCTGGGCACACATCTCGGTCATCGGCAGGTGGCAGTGCTCAGCAGGCTGGGGGCTCGGCGCTGACGCCATGCAGCAGGCGGTCCACGGTGGCGCACAGCTCTTCCACGTCGTTGGGCTTGTGGATCAGCGCCTGGGCACCGGCCGACAGGGCCTGTTGCTCGATCTCGGCGGTGATGTAGCCCGAAGCCAGGGCCACGGGCAGGTCGGGGCGGATCTGCAGCGCGGCGCGCACCAGATCCACGCCGCAGTAGCCGGGCATGTTGTAGTCGGTCACCAGCAGGTGGTATTCCTGGGGCGCGGCGTGCAGGGCATGCGTGGCTTCGTGCGGGTCGCTGAAGCCGGTGACGCGGTAGCCCCGGCGCTTGAGCAGGCGCTTGACCAGGAAGACCAGGGCTTCGTCGTCGTCCACGTACATCACATGGCAGTCGGCCAGCATGGCGCCGGCGGCCGGCGGCGTGGCCACCACCGAGGTGCGCGGCGGCTCGGTCACGACGGGGGGCAGTTCCACCCCTTCGGTGACCGGAAAGTACAGTGCAAAGCGGCTGCCCAGGCCGGGCTGGCTGTGCACATCCACGGCGCCGCCGTGGGTGCGCATCACGCCGTGCACCACGGCCAGGCCCAGGCCGGTGCCCTGGCCCACGGGCTTGGTGGTGAAGAAGGGCTCGAAGATGCGCTGCAGTGTCTGCGGCGTCATGCCCGGGCCATTGTCCTGCACGGTGTAGACGATGTAGGGGCTGTTGGCCAGACCCAGGCGCTCGCGCAGGCGGGGATCGGGGTCCTGCAGCTCCACCTCCATGCGCACCATGCCCCGGACTTCGCCGATGGCATGCATGGCATTGGTGGCCAGGTTGAACAGGGCCTGCTCCACCTGCGTGGGGTCGGCCAGCAAGGCGGGCAGCTGGGCGTGGACGTGGGTCTGCAGCTCGATGGCCGGAGGCAGGGATACGCGCAGCAGGCGCTCGGTGTCGCGCAGCACTTCGCCGGCATGCACGGCACGGCGCTGGGGGGGGCTGGTTGCGGCTGAAGGTCAGGATCTGGCGCACCAGGTCGCGGGCGCGCTTGCCGGCTTTTTCGATCTCGCGCAGGCTTTCCTGCAGCGGGCTGTTCTGGGCGCAGTCGGCCATGGCCAGTTCCACATTGCCCAGGATGGCGCCGACGATGTTGTTGAAGTCGTGCGCAATGCCGCCGGCCAAGGTGCCCAGGGCCTGCATCTTGTGCGATTCGCGCAGCTGCACTTCCAGTTCGCCGCGCTGGGCTTCGGCGCGCTTGCGGCTGGTGAGGTCGCGGGCAAAGACGGTGGTGGTCTCGCCTTCGCCATAGCGCTCGAACGAGATGCCGACTTCCACCGGGATGTCGCGGCCGCTGGCGGTGCGGCCGGTCATCTCGCCCAGCACCGCCTGGGTGGTCAGCGGGGCCAGCTCCAGCGCATAGGCCGCATCGGGCAGAAAGCGCTCCAGGCGGCTGCCCAGGGCTTCCTGCACCGGGCACAGGAACAGCGTGGCGGCCGTGGGGTTGAAGACCGTGATGCGCCGCTGGCTGTCCACGCAGATGATGGCGTCCATGGAGGTGTTGATCACCGCCTCCAGGCGCCGCTCGCTGGCGTGCAGCTGGGTGTTGCGCTCCTGCAGGGTCTGGCGCTCGGCCAGCAGCGGACCCTGGTCGACCACGGCGCACATGAACTGGGCCGATGCCGGGCCGGTGCGCTGGGGGATTTCGATGCAGGCGATGTGCAGGTCGCCCTGCATGGCATGGCCCTGGGACACCGAGAACTGCACTTCGTGCACTTCGCTGCGGCCTTGCTGGCGGGCTTCCAAGAAGGCCTGGGCCACGCGGTCGGCGTCTTCGGGCACCACAAAGGGCATGAAGGAGGCCAGCAGCCGGTCCTGGCTGGGCGACTGGAAGGCGCTGTGCGCCATGGCGTTGGCCTGGATGACGATGTCGTGCTCGTCGATCACCAGCAGCGGCAGCGGCACGCTGGAGAACAGCGCCTCGAAGCGTTCGGACGCGCTTTCTGCCACCGCCTGGCTGTAGTCCAGCACCTTGTTCTGGATTTCCAGCTCGGCCTGGTAGTTGCGCAGCTCGGCGATCAGTGCGGCCAGCGGGTCGTCGGCGCTGTGCTCGGTGGCTTCCCAGGCGTCCAGATTGGGATAGACCGGCGCCAGCGACGGCGCAGGGGGCAGCAGATCCTGCGTGGCGTCAGGATCTTCGTGTTGCAGCAGAAAGGAGAGGTCCGGGCGGCTCATAGAAGTGGTGCCGCAGCGCGGGTGTGTCACGCCACAGGGAGGGGCAGTGTAAGCCGCCCGCAGGGGCGGCTACAAGGGCTATCCCTAGGTGGTGTGGAATTTCCGCTGAAAAGTCACTCCGAAAAGGCGTCCAGCGGCACGCAGCTGCAGAACAGGTTGCGGTCGCCATAGACATTGTCCACGCGGCCCACCGGGCTCCAGTACTTGCTGCGGCGCAGCGCGGGCAGCGGATAGGCCGCTGTTTCGCGCCCGTAGGCGTGCTGCCAGTTGTCCCCCACGACCTGCTCGGCGGTGTGGGGTGCGTGCTTGAGCGGGTTGTCTTCGCGGTCCCAGCGGCCGGCTTCGACCTGGCGGATTTCCTCGCGGATGGCGATCATCGCGGCGATGAAACGGTCGATCTCGGCCAGCGGTTCGCTCTCGGTGGGCTCCACCATCAGCGTGTTGGCCACCGGGAAGGACAGCGTCGGGGCGTGGAAGCCGTAGTCGATCAGGCGCTTTGCCACGTCTTCGGCCATCACGCCGCTGGTGTCCTTCAGGCCGCGCAGGTCCAGGATGCACTCGTGCGCCACATGGCCGTTGGCCGAGGCGTACAGCGTGGGGAAATGGTCCTTGAGGCGGGCGCTGATGTAGTTGGCGCTGAGGATGGCGGTTTCCGTGGCGGCCTGCAGGCCTGCGGCGCCCATCATGCGGATGTACATCCAGCTGATGGGCAGCACGGCCGCATTGCCCAGGGGGGCGGCACTGACCGCGCCGACCTGGCCGGCAATGCCGCCTGCGGCGTGACCGGGCAGGAATGGCACCAGGTCTTCCACCACGCAGACCGGGCCCACGCCGGGGCCGCCACCGCCGTGGGGGATGCAGAAGGTCTTGTGCAGGTTCAGGTGGCTCACGTCGCCGCCGAATTCGCCGGGGGCGGCCACGCCGACCAGGGCGTTCATGTTGGCGCCGTCCACGTAGACACGGCCGCCGTGGCGGTGCACCAGGGCGCAGAGTTCCTTCACCTGGGTCTCGAACACGCCGTGCGTGCTGGGGTAGGTGATCATCACGCAGGCCAGGTTGGCGCTGTGCTGCTCGCACTTGGCCTGCAGGTCGGCCAGATCGACGTTGCCGTTGTCATCGCACTTGGTGACCACCACCTGCATGCCCACCATCTGGGCGCTGGCGGGGTTGGTGCCGTGGGCGCTGCTGGGGATCAGGCAGATGTTGCGGTGGGCTTCGCCGCGTGCGGCGTGGAAGCCCTTGATGGCCAGCAGGCCGGCGTATTCGCCCTGGCTGCCGGCATTGGGCTGCAGGCTGACGCCGGCGTAGCCCGTGGCTTCGCACAGCCACTGGCGCAGCTGGGCGTCCAGCTGGGCATAGCCCTGCAGCTGGTCGGCCGGGGCAAAGGGGTGGATGTGGGCGAACTCTGGCCAGGTGATGGGGATCATCTCGCTGGTGGCGTTGAGCTTCATGGTGCACGAGCCCAGCGGGATCATGCTGCGGTCCAGCGCCAGGTCCTTGTCGCTGAGGCTGCGGATGTAGCGCAGCATGGCGGTTTCGGAGTGGTGGGTGTTGAACACCGGGTGGGTCAGGTAGCTGCTGCGGCGCTGCAGGCCCTCGGGGATCAGCGAGGGCGCGCCTTCGTCCATGGCCTCGACCGTGGGCAGGGCCTGGCCGTCCTGGGCGAAGATGCTCCACAGCAGTTCCACATCGGCGCGGGTGCTGGTTTCATCCAGGCTGATGCACAGGTATTCGTTCCAGGCCTTGCGCAGGTTCACGCCCTGGGCGACGGCGCGCGCAGCGATGGCATCGGTCGCGCCCTGGGTGTGCAGTGCGATGGTGTCGAAGGCCGTGCCGTGGTGGCGGCTGGAATAGCCCAGCTGGGTCAGGCCGCGGCTGAGGATGGCCGTGAGGCGGGCCACGCGGCGGGCGATGCGCGCCAGGCCCTGGGGGCCGTGGTAGACGGCGTACATGCTGGCGATGACCGCCGGCAGCACCTGGGCCGTACAGATGTTGGAGGTGGCTTTCTCGCGGCGGATGTGCTGTTCGCGGGTCTGCAGCGCCAGGCGGTAGGCGGGCTTGCCGTGCACGTCGACGCTCACGCCGACCAGGCGGCCGGGCAGGGAGCGCTTGAATTCGTCGCGGCAGGCCATGAAGGCGGCGTGCGGGCCGCCCGCGCCCATGGGCATGCCAAAGCGCTGGGTGCTGCCGACCACGATGTCGGCGCCCATTTCGCCGGGCGGCGTCAGCAGGGTCAGGGCCAGCAGGTCGGTAGCGAAGATGGCCGCAGCCTGCTGGGCGTGGATGGCCTGCACATCGGCCTTCCAGTCCGCGATCCAGCCGCTGCTGGCGGGGTACTGGATCAGCGCGGCGAAGAAGCCATCTGCCAGTGCAGCGTCCCACTCCTCCTTGGAGTTGGCCACCACCACGGTGATGCCCAGCGGCGCGGCGCGGGTCTGCACCACCTCGATGGTCTGCGGGTGGGTGTCGCCCGCCACCACGAAGCGGTTGCTCTTCGATTTGACGGAACGCTTGGCCAGCGTCATGGCTTCGGCGGCGGCCGTGGCCTCGTCCAGCATGGACGCGTTGGCGATGGGCATGCCGGTCAGGTCGGTGACCATGGTCTGGAAGTTGACCAGCGCCTCCATGCGGCCTTGGGAGATTTCGGCCTGGTAGGGCGTGTAGGCCGTGTACCAGGCCGGGTTCTCCAGGATGTTGCGCAGGATCACGCCCGGCGTGTGGGTGCCGTAGTAGCCCTGGCCGATAAAGCTTTTGAGCACGCGGTTCTGGCCCGCCAGTGCCTTCAGCTCTGCCAGCGCCTCGGCCTCGGTCACCGCGGCCGGCAGCTGCATGGCGCGGCTGCGGCGGATGGCCTTGGGCACGATGGAGTCGATCAGCGCGGCGCGCGAGGCTTCGCCGATCACGCTGAGCATGTGGGCTTCATCCTGCGCATCGATGCCGATATGGCGGGGCAGGAATTCGCTGTGGTTTTCCAGGGCGTGGAGCGATTCCACAGGGGCGGGGGCAGACATCAGCATGGAGGGGACCTATCTCAAAAGCTGGGGCGGTACGGCTGCGGGCTGGGCGTCAGGCGCCGGCCGCGAAGCTGTCGTAGGCGGTCTTGTCCATCAGCGCATCCAGTTGCGATGCATCGGACAGCTTGACCTTGAAGAACCAGCCGGCACCCAGCGGGTCGCTGTTGGCCAGGGAGGGGTCGTCGCGCAGAGCTTCGTTGACTTCGACGATCTCGCCGCTCACGGGCATGTAGACATCGGCTGCGGCCTTGACGGATTCGACCACGCCGGCCACTTCGCCTTCATTGAAGGTGGTGCCCACGGCGGGCAGGTCGACGAACACCACATCGCCCAGCGCGTCCTGCGCGTGGACAGTGATGCCGACCACAGCGGCGTTGGTGTCGGCGGTGTTGATCCACTCGTGCTCTTTGGAAAACTTGATGCTCATGGGAAGCTCCGTTGGGTAAGTTTCTGAAAAAAAATGGGCTGGTGCAGGCGGTGCACGCAGTGTTTGGGACAGGTCTGGCAGCACTGTAGCGGCCTTGGCGCCTGCACCCGGGCTTGGCGGTGCTTTTTTGTGGCGCCGGGGGCCGGCAGGCGGGCTGGCCGCAGACCGTTCAGCCGCGGTGGTAGCGCGCCGGAACGAACGGGGTGGCCGACACCTTCATGGGCACCGGCTTGCCGCGCACCATGGCGAACAGTTCCGTGCCTTCTGCGGTGTAGTCGGGCTGCACATAGCCCAGGGCCACGGGCTGGTTCAGGCTGGGGCTGAGCAGGCCGCTGGTGATGTAGCCGACCTGCTGGCCGTCCATGTTCTCGAGCACGGCGGGCTCGCGCACCGGCACGCGCTCGGTGGCGATCAGGCCCACGCGCTTGCGTTGCAGCAGCGCCGGGTTGTCCAGCTGGGCCAGCACGGTGTCGGCGCCCAGAAAGCCGCCGGCGCGGGCACCGCCGGTGCGGCGCACCTTCTGGATGGCCCAGGTGAGGGCGGCTTCCACCGGGGTGGTCTTGTCGTCCATGTCGTTGCCGTACAGGCACAGGCCGGCTTCCAGGCGCAGCGAATTGCGGGCGCCCAGGCCGATGGGTTCCACCTCGGGCTGGGCCAGCAGCTTGCGGGCCAGGGCTTCGGCCTGGGTGCCGGGCACGGAGATTTCAAAGCCGTCTTCGCCCGTGTACCCGCTGCGCGTGACGTAGCAGGCAATGCCGTCGATCTGTACCGCCATGCCGGTCATGAACACCAGGCCCAGCACTTCGGGGGCCAGGCGGCCCAGGGCTGCGGCGGCCTGCGGGCCTTGCAGGGCCAGCAGGGCCTGTTCGGGCATGGGGATGACCTGGCAGCGGCTGCCGATGTGCTGCTGGATGTGGGCGATGTCCGCCACCTTGCAGGCGCCGTTGACGATGAGGAACAGGTCGTCGCCGCGGTTGACGAACATCAGGTCGTCCAGGATGCCGCCCTGGGCGTTCAGCAGCAGGCCGTAGCGCTGCTTGTGCAGGCCCAGGCCCTGCACGTCGACGGGCAGCAGGGTTTCCAGTGCGGCGGCGGCGTCAGGGCCCACCAGGCGCAGCTGGCCCATGTGGGAGACGTCGAACAGGCCGGCGGCGTCGCGGGTGTGGCGGTGTTCGGCCATCAGGCCGCTGGGGTATTGCACCGGCATGGCGTAGCCGGCAAAGGGAACCATGCGTGCCCCCAGCTCCAGGTGCAGGGCGTACAGCGGGGTGGTCAGCAGGTCGGTGGTGTCAGCGGTCATGGTGTCGCAGAGCAAAGCAAAAGAAATGCCGGCGGCCTGCGCCGCCTGCGCTTTGCCCTGTTGTCCGCTTTACCTGAGAGATTCACCCGCACCTTCCAGGCGTGGGGCTTGCTCCTTCGGTGGACGGGGTGCCAGCACCCGCGCCTCTCTCCAACAAGGTACGCCCGCGGTCGATGCGGCGGGCGGCTGCCAGTCCTTTTGCCTGAGCGTTCGGGGTTGCCCCTGCGCCTTCGGCGGCGCCGCTGGGCCTGCTGGCCGGGCGCGCTCTCCTGACGAATCCGCGCAGTATATCCGGCCCGATGGGCGGTGCCTACCCGGATGCATATGCATAGATGCAATCGATCTGAGGCGCTGCCTATACTCGTCTACCAATTTCGATGGATTCAAGGAGACGAAGTTGGTCGACACACAGTTTTCCCCCGCGGGCGCAGCCCCTGTCCCGGCACCGCGTGCGGCGCTGACCCTGGGCGACACGCTGGCCTGGCCGGCGCGCTATCTGCCGCGCAAGGAGGCGCTGGTGGTGTCGGACGCGCAGGGCCGCCGCGCCTGGACCTATGCCGAGCTGGATGCCGAGGTGAACCGCCACGCCCACGGCCTGCAGCAGCTGGGCATTGGCCAGGGCGATGTGGTGGCGGCCTTTCTGTACAACACGCCGGCCTTTGTGTTCACCTTGCTGGCGACGGCGCGCCTGGGTGCCATCTTCAACCCCATCAACTACCGGCTGGCCGCGCAGGAGCTGGCGTTCATCCTGCAGGACGGCAGTGCCAAGGCGCTGGTGTTCGAGGATGAGGGCGCTGCCGTGGTCGAGAAGGCCAGGCTGCTGGTGCCCCAGGTGCAGCACTGGATCCATGCCGATCCGGGCGCCGCACCGGCCTTTGCCACCGCGCAGCTGGCCGCGCTGGCAGACGGCCAGCCCGCCACGCCGGTGGACGTGCGGGTGGACGAGGATGCGCCCTGCATCCTGATGTACACCAGCGGCACCACCGGCCGCCCCAAGGGCGTGCTGCACACCCACCGCAGCAAGCTGGCACACAACGCCATGATGCACCAGGTGATGCAGTTCCGCCGCGAGGATGTGGGCCTGTCGGTGGCCCCGCTGAACCACACGGCCGAGCTGCACACCAGCTTTTTGCCGCGCCTGCAGGTGGGCGCCACCCAGGTGCTGCAGCGCCGCTTTGATGCGGCCGATGCGCTGCGCCTGGTGGAGGCGGAAAAAAGTCACCTTCTTCTTTGCCGCGCCGACCATGGTCACCATGCTGCTGAACGACGCGAGCCTGGGGCAGCGCGATCTGTCGTCGCTGCGCCTGGTGGAGTACGGCGGGGCCTCGATGGCGCCGCACCTGATCCGCGAATGGACGCGCCAGGTGGGATCGGGCCTGGTGCAGGTCTTCGGCACCACCGAAATGGGGCCGTGCATGTCGGTGCTGTATCCGCATGAGCAGCTCAGCCATGCCGGCTCGGCCGGCCTGCCGTCGCTGAACCACGATCTGGTGGTGGCGCGGGTGCGCGAGGACGGCGCCGCCACCGACCCGTCCGACGCCTGCGCGGTGGGCGAGGTGGGCGAGATCCTGGTGCGCGGCCCCTGCATGATGGCCGGCTACCTGAACCGCCCGGAGGCCAACGCCAAGGCGCTGGCCCACGGCTGGTACCACACCGGCGATCTGGGGCACCTGGATGCCGATGGCTATCTGTGGATCCGCGACCGCATCGACTACATGATCAATTCGGGGGCGGAGAACGTCTACCCGCGCGAGGTGGAAGATGCCCTGGTCGAGCACGCCGAGGTGCTGGAAGCGGCCGTGGTGGGCGAGAAGGACGCGCGCTGGGGCCAGGTGGTGGCCGCCTATGTGGTGGCCAAGCCGGGCACGGCGGTGACGGCGGCGGTGCTGGATGCCTTTCTGATGCAGGGCGACCGCCTGGCCAGCTACAAGCGCCCGCGCAGCTACCACTTTGTGGACAGCCTGCCCAAGACCACCAGCGGCAAGATCCAGAAGCATCTGCTGCGCCAGCCGGATCTGTGCGCGGCCTGAGGGCCTCACTGCGTTGAGGGTCTGAGGCCGCAGGGCTGAGCCCTCGGTCACCTTCTCAAGCAAGCCCCCAAGGCAAGCCCCTGTCTGCCGCCGAGGACGGCGCGGACAGGGGCTTGTCTGTTTCTGACCGGGGCACATGCCCGGGCGGCGGGCAGGTCCGCCGGGAAGTCCGGCGGGAAGTACGGAAGGAAGGGGCGGGGCGATCGCTGCCCGGCAGGCGCCCATCAAAAAACGCGGCCGAAGCCGCGTTTTTTTGGGGGGCAGGTGCCGGCCAGCGGCACCGTGCCGGGTGCTTACTGCACCTTGGCCTTGGCGCGCAGACCGTCCTGGAACTGCATCAGCTTTTGCTGTTCCAGTTGCTGGGCGATCTGGGGCTTGACGTCGTCCAGCGCAGGCAGCTGGGCCTGGCGGGTTTCGATCACGCGGATCACGTGCCAGCCGAACTGGGTCTTGACCGGGGTGCTGGTCATTTCGCCCTTGTTCAGCTTGAGCATAGCTTCGCTGAATTCGGGCACGTAGCTGCCGGGGTTGGACCAGCCCAGGTCGCCGCCTTGGGCGCCGGATCCGGGGTCCTTGGATTCCTTCTTGGCGATGTCTTCGAACTTCTTGCCGCCTTTCACTTCGGCAATGATGGCCTTGGCGCGTTCTTCGGAGTCCACCAGGATGTGGGCAGCGTGGTATTCCTTGCCTTCGTTGGCAGCGGCGAACTTGTCGTATTCGGCCTTGATTTCGGCGTCGGTGACAGGGTTCTTCTTCTGGAAGTCGATGAACAGTTCGCGGATCAGAACGTTTTCACGATTCAGTTCCATCTGCTGGCGGAATCCAGGCGAAGCAGCCAGGCCGCGGCGGCCGGCTTCCTGCAGGAAGATTTCGCGGGCGATCACTTCTTCCTTGATCTGCTCTTCCATTTCTGCCGACACGGGGCGGCCGGAGCGCTCCAGCTGTTGCTTCAGAACGTCTGCGCGCGCCTTGGGCACAGGCTTGCCGTTGACGATGGCCAGGTTCTGGGCGGTTGCCGAGAAGGCCATCGTGCCCAACAGGGCGGCTGCCACAAGGCTGGACAAGAGCTGTTTTTTCATGCGGGATCCAAAAAGGAAAATAGGTGAGCCCACCGGCCAGCAGGGCAGCGGGACTTGAACAGAGGGTTGCTGGCGCTTACAACACTTCGATCGCCAGGGCATGCAGGCCCTGGTCGATGAAATCTTGCAAGGAATCATACACAAGCCTATGGCGTGCAACGCGCGGTTTGCCGTCAAACAGCGGGCTGGCCACGCGCACCCGGAAATGGGTGCCAAAGCCGGTGCCGTTGGCGCCGGCGTGACCGGCGTGCTGGTGGCTTTCGTCGATCACTTCGAGCTGGGTCGGGGACAGCACTTCGCGCAGCCGCGCTTCGAGGGCGGCTGCCGTGATGGGCAGGGCGCTCATGGCTGGCGGTCCTGGGTCTGCTGGGCGTCGGCGCCGGGCAGGGCCGGGTTGTCGCCGCCGGCTTCCTTCATGTGGCGGCTCAGGTACACGGCCTGGGCCAGCACGAACACCAGCATCAGCCCCATGCCGCCAAACAGCTTGAAGTTGACCCAGGTGTCGGTGTCGAAGTTGTAGGCCACCCACAGGTTGAGCACGCCCATGACGGCGAAGAATCCGGTCCAGCTCCAGTTCATGGTGCGCCAGGCCGCTTCAGGCAGCTGCATCTGGGCGCCCATCAGGCTTTTGAGCAGGTTCTTCTTGAAGAACAGCTGGCCGACCAGCAGGGCGCCACCCATCAGCCAGTACAGCACCGTGGGCTTCCACTTGATGAAATTCTCGTCGTGCGCGAGCAGCGTGGCGCCGCCGAACAGCACGATCACGCCCAGGCTGACCCATTGCATGGGTTCCACCTTGCCGGTCTTGTAGCGCAGATAGCCGATCTGCAGCACGGTGGCGATGATGGCCACCGCGGTGGCGGTGTAGATGCCCCAGACCTTGTAGGCCACAAAGAACAGGATGATGGGGAAGAAATCGAGCAGAAATTTCATGTAACGGTGCGGACAGCCGCTGCGGGCCGGGTGCGAAAGAACGCAGCATGCCATATCCGAAAAACCCCGCAGACAAGGGTTGCTGACGGGAGGGCGCAAGCAGGATGGACGGCAGGGGGCACGGGCGGCCCGTCCGCATGGCGGTGGCACGGTCCGCTGGCGCTGGCCGCCCCCCATTCTCACCGGCGGGCGGGCGCGCGTTGCAGAGAGTTCAGCTATGGCCGCCCTGGGCCTGGCGGTGGCCGCCGTCGGTGCGACTGGGTGTGTCGTCGGGCGAGGTGGGCGCGGCCACCTCACCCGGCGCCTGGCTGCCGTTGTCGACCACGCCGGTGGGGCTGGGGGGCGGGGCGTCGCCCAGGAAGTCCAGCGAGGCGGAATTCATGCAGTAGCGCAGGCCGGTGGGCAGCGGGCCGTCTTCAAACACATGGCCCAGGTGGGCGCCGCAGCGGCTGCACACGGTTTCGGTGCGCACCATGCCGTGGCTGCGGTCCACGATCTCGGTGATGGCACCGGGCACGGCCTTCCAGAAGCTGGGCCAGCCGCAGCCGGCGTCGAACTTGGTGTCGGAGTCGAACAGCTTGGCGCCGCAGCAGATGCAGTGGTAGCTGCCATCGGCCCAGTACTGCTCGTATTTGCCGGTAAAGGCGCGTTCGGTGGCGGCGTGGCGGGTGACTTCAAAGGCCACCGGTTCGGCGTGCTTGGACTGCAGCAGGGCCTGCCACTCGGCGCTGGTCTTCTGGATGGGGTAGGTCATGAGGAGCAACTGATGGAGATGGAGGAAGCCCAGTCGGGCGGGAAGCCGGCCCAGTCATTGTGCGCCGGGTGGGCGTCGTACGGTGCGGCCAGCACGGCCTGCAATTGTTGCAGCACGCCGGTGTCGCCGGCCTGGGCGGCGCGGATGGCGGTTTCGCCCAGGTGGTTGCGCAGCACAAAACGGGGGTTGGCCCGGTGCATGGCGGCCGTATCCGGCGCGCTGCCGGAAGCCGCCAGCAGTGCCAGGTAGGAGGGCAGCCAGCGTTGCCAGGCAGCGCCGTCCACGAACAGGTCCTGCACCGCATCGTACTGCCCGGTTGCGGCGGCATCGGACAAACGGCGCCAGAAGATGGGGTAGTCCACTTTTTCCGACGCCAGCAGCTGCAGCAGCTGGCCCACCACGGGCGTGGCGGGGTCGGCCTCTTCGGGTGTGGTGGCGGCAGTGCCGGTCTGCGCCAGGGCCGGCAGGCCCAGCTTGCGGCGCATCAGCGCGGCAAAGGCGGCGGAGAAGTGCGGGCGGTAGGCCTCGATGGCGGCGACGGTGGTGTCTTCTTCGCCGATCAGCGGGTGCAGCGCCTGGCCCAGGCAGAACAGGTTCCAGTACGCCACCTGCGGCTGCTGGCGGAAGGCGTAGCGGCCCTGGGTGTCGCTGTGGTTGCAGATGTGGTCGGGATCGAACCCGTCCAGAAACTGGAACGGGCCGTAGTCGATGGTCAGGCCCAGGATGGACATGTTGTCGGTGTTCATCACGCCGTGGCAAAAGCCCACGGCCTGCCAGTGGGCCAGCAGCTCGGCCGTGCGTTCGGCCACGGTGCGCAGCAGGGCGGCGTAGGGGTTGCCGGGCGCGGTGCGGCAGGCGGGGTAGTAGCGGTCGATCACGTAATCGGCCAGCTGGCGCAGCTCGGCTTCCTGGCCGCGCGCGGCAAAGTGCTCGAAGTGTCCGAAGCGGATGAAGCTGGGCGCGACGCGGCAGACCACGGCGGCGGTTTCCACCTCTTCGCGGTAGATGGAGGCCGGGCTGCCGGTCAGGCTGAGCGCGCGCGTGGTGGGAATGCCCAGGGCGTGCATGGCTTCGCTGCACAGAAACTCGCGGATGGACGAACGCAGCACGGCCCGCCCGTCGCCCCGGCGCGAATATGGCGTGCGGCCCGCGCCCTTGAGCTGCAGCTCCCAGCCGGGGGCGGAGGGAGCGGCAGTGTCAGTGTCAGTGGTGTCGGTGGTTGCGACGGTTTCTTTCTGCGCCTCGCCCAGCACCTCACCCAATACGATGGCACGGCCGTCGCCCAGCTGGCCGGCCCACACGCCGAACTGGTGGCCGCTGTAGACGGTGGCATAGGGCTGGCTGCCGGGCAGCAGGCGGTTGCCGGTCAGCACCTGGGCGGCCTGCTCGGTCTGCCACCAGCCGGCCGGTATGCCCAGCTGGGCGGCCAGGTCGGGGCTGTGGGCCAGCAGCTGGGGTGTGGGCAGGGGCGTGGGGTCCAGCCGGGTCAGAAAAGCGGGGCCCAGGCTGGCAAAGCCCTGGGGGTTCCAGGTAGGTTGCCAAGCGGTGGTCGCAGCGGCTGCGGCGGGGGCAGCGGATGCGCCGGAAGGGGCGGAGGCAGGTGCATGCATGCGTCTTATTGTTGGCGCAGGCGCTTGCCCTTGCAGCCGGCGGGGCAAGCGGCGCGCGCGCTGGTGCACAGCCGCGCAGCGCCGTGCGTCACCCAGGTGTCAGGCTGGCATGCTGGAAAGCACGGAAAGTCGCCCAAACGGCCCTGGGCTACGATGTGCAGCGAGTCCAGAACAAAACCACCGGCACCGACCGGATCCAAGGAGTAGACCCCGTATGCAAGGTTTGATGCAGGATCAGCAGCTGCTGATTTCGTCGCTGATTGAATTTGCCAACCGCTTCCACGGCGACGCCGAAATCGTCTCGCGCCGCGTGGAGGGCGACATCCACCGCTACACCTACCGCGACCTGACGGCCCGCGCCAAGCAGCTGGCCAATGCGCTGGACGGGCTGAAGCTGGCCCACGGCGACCGCGTGGCATCGCTGGCCTGGAACGGCTACCGCCACATGGAGATGTACTACGGCGTCAGCGGCTCGGGCCGGGTGCTGCACACCATCAACCCGCGCCTGCACCCCGAGCAGATTGCCTGGATCGTCAACCACGCCGAAGACCAGGTGCTGTGCTTCGACACCACCTTCCTGCCGCTGATCCAGGCGGTGCACGCCAAGTGCCCCACGGTGCGCCAGTGGGTGGCGCTGTGCGATGCCGACAAGCTGCCGACCGACAGTGGCATTCCCGGCCTGGTCAGCTACGAGGCCTGGATTGCCGGCCAGTCCAAGAACTACCGCTGGCCCCAGCTGGACGAGAACACCGCTTCCAGCATGTGCTACACCAGCGGCACCACCGGCAACCCCAAGGCGGTGCTGTACAGCCACCGCTCCAGCGTGCTGCACGCCTACGGCGCGGCGCTGCCCGATGTGATGAACCTGTCGGCGCGCGATGCCGTGCTGCCCGTGGTGCCCATGTTCCACGTCAATGCCTGGGGCCTGCCGTATTCGGCCGCGCTGACCGGCGCCAAGGTGGTCTTCCCCGGCCCGGCGCTGGACGGCAAGTCGCTGTACGATCTGATCGAGGCCGAAGGCGTCACTTTTGCCGCCGGTGTGCCCACCGTCTGGCAGATGCTGCTGACCCATATGCAGCAGGGCGGCCTGAAGTTCAGCCACCTCAACCGCACGGTGATCGGCGGCTCGGCCTGCCCGCCGGCCATGATCGACACCTTCGAGGACACCTATGGCGTGCGCGTGCTGCACGCCTGGGGCATGACCGAGATGAGCCCGCTGGGCACGCTGGGCACGCTCAAGAACAAGCACCTGGCGCTGCCCAAGGAGCAGCAGCGCAAGATCCTGCAGAAGCAGGGCCGTCCCATCTACGGCGTGGACATGCGCATCGTGGACAGCGACGGCCGGGACCAGCCCTGGGACGGCAAGGCCTGCGGCGACCTGCTGGTGCGCGGGCCGTGGATTCTGGACACCTACTACAAGGGTGCCAGCCCCCTGGTCAAGGACGAGGAAGGGCGCGGCTGGTTCCCCACCGGCGACGTGGCCACCATCGACCCCGACGGCTATATGCAGATCACCGACCGCACCAAGGACGTGATCAAGTCCGGCGGGGAGTGGATCAGTTCCATCGACATCGAGAACATTGCCATGGGCCACCCGGCGGTGGCCATGGCGGCCTGCATCGGCATGCCCCATCCCAAGTGGGACGAGCGCCCCATCGTGGCAGTGGCGAAGAAGGCCGGTGCCGAGGTCTCGCGCGAGGAGCTGCTGGCCTTTTTCGACGGCAAGACGGCCAAGTGGCAGATTCCGGACGATGTGGTGTTTGTGGACGCCATTCCGCTGGGGGCGACCGGCAAGATGCTCAAGACCAAGCTGCGCGAACAACTGGCCGGCTACAAGCTGCCGGGGCTGTAAGCCCCCGCGCTGGCCGCACACTGGCCGCGCACCGTCCGGGGCAGACCGGCGGCGCGGCTGCAGCTACACCAAACAGAGCGCCTGGTGCGCATGTACCATGGGTTTCGGGGGATATCCCCGCAGGCCCGGGGTGCATGCGCGCCGGGCGTTTTGCTGCGTGGCGGGCCGGGCCTGCGGGCCCCGGGGCAATCCCTGCCGTACAAGTCCCAGGGCGAACGACCGTGCGGCCCGGCTACGCTTGCGCAAGCCATCGGCTGACATACCGGCCGATCCACGTAGCCCTCACAGGAGTCCTGCATGCAGTTCGCGCTGAAGACCACGTTTGCCACGCTGACCCTGGCCGCCCTCACGGCCAGTCTGAGTCTGCCCGCCCACGCCCAGAAGGGCGAGACGGTGAAGATCGCCTGGCTGGACCCGCTGTCCGGCCTGATGGCGGCGCTGGGCACCAACCAGATGAAGAGCTGGCAGTTCATGGCCGAGGAATTCAGCAAGAACAATCCGGCCGGGGTGAAGTTCGAGATCGTCCCCATCGACAACAAGCTCAGCCCGCAGGAAACCACCAGCGCGCTGCGCTCGGCCATGGACCAGGGCGTGCGCTATGTGGTGCAGGGCAACGGCTCCGGCCCGGCGCTGGCCATCATGGATGCGCTGGACAAGCACAACGCCCGCAACAAGGGCAAGGAAGTGGTCTACCTGAACTATGCGGCCGTGGACCCGGACCTGACCAACAGCAAGTGCAGCTACTGGCATTTCCGCCTGGATGCCGACACGTCCATGAAGATGGAGGCGCTGACCACCTACATGAAGGACCTTCCCGAGGTGAAGAAGGTCTACCTGATCAACCAGAACTACGCCCACGGCCACCAGGTCAGCAAGTACGCCAAGGAGATGCTCAAGCGCAAGCGCCCGGACGTGGAAATCGTCGGCGACGACATGGCGCCGCTGGCCCAGGTGCGCGATTTCTCTCCCTACATCGCCAAGATCAAGCAGTCGGGTGCCGACAGCGTGATCACCGGCAACTGGGGCTCGGACCTGGCGCTGCTGGTCAAGGCCGCCAACGATGCCGGCCTGAACAACGTCAAGTTCTACACCTACTACGGCATTGCCACCGGCGCGCCCACGGCCATGGGAGCGGCGGCGGCCGGCAAGGTCTATATGGTGGGCTATAGCCATCTGAACGCCGAAGGCCCGATCAACAAGATCGTCAAGGACTTCAAGGCCAAGTTCAATGACGATATGTACACCGCCTCGGTCTACCACGGCTTTGCCATGCTCAGCGAAGCCATGGCCCGGGCCAAGAGCACCGACCCGGTGAAGGTGGCAGCCGTGATGGAGGGCATGAAGTTCAAGAGCTTCAACGGGGAGGTGGAGATGCGCAAGACCGACCACCAGCTGCAGCAGGGCCTGTACATCAGCCGCTGGGAAAAAGCCGGGGGCAAATACCCGATAGACTCGGAAAACACCGGTTACACCTTTGTGCCGGTGAAATATTTCGAACCCTATGTGGCCAGCACGCCTACGTCCTGCCAGATGAAGCGGCCCAGCTGAGTGGGGCTGCACGGTCCACACGGCCCCTGCGGCGCGCGGTGCGCCGCAGCCCGGCTGCCCCTGGCAAGGGGCGGGCTGGGCAGGCCGTGCGGGCGGTATGAGAGGGGCAGGGCTGCGCGCCGCCAGGCGCTGCAGTGCTGCACAGGGGGCCGGCCTGCGGGGCCGGTCAGTGTCAAGCGTGCGCGGGCCGATCGTCCATGAGTCTGGAATTCTTCACCATCTCCCTGCTGAACGGCGTGAGCTACGGGCTGCTGCTGTTCATGCTCAGTTCGGGCCTGACGCTGATCTTCAGCATGATGGGGGTGCTCAACTTCGCGCACACCAGCTTCTACATGCTGGGCGCGTACTTTGCGTACACCCTCTCGGGCGCAATCGGCTTCTGGCCGGCGCTTTTCATTGCACCGCTGCTGGTGGGTGCCCTGGGGGCGCTGTTCGAGCGGCTGTGTCTGCGCCGGGTGCACCAGTTCGGCCATGTGCCGGAGCTGCTGATCACCTTCGGCCTGTCGTATCTGATTCTGGAAGTGGTGCAGCTGGTCTGGGGGCGCGGCACCGTGCCCTACGGTCTGCCGCCGCAGCTGCAGGGGCCGCTGTTCACGCTGTACGGCACGCAGTTCCCCAAGTCGCGCTCGTTCGTGATGCTGGTGGCGGTGTGCATGCTGGTGGCGGTGTGGTTGCTGCTGACGCGCACTCGCATCGGGCTGGTGATTCAGGCGGCGCTGAAGCAGCCGCACATGGTGGAGGCCCTGGGCCACAACGTGCCGCGCGTGTTCATGCTGGTGTTTGGCGGCGGCTGCGCGCTGGCCGGGCTGGCGGGCGTGATCGGCGGCAACACCTACATCACCGAGCCGGCCATGGCCATGTCGGTGGGCTCCATCATCTTTGTGGTGGTGGTGGTCGGCGGCCTGGGTTCGCTGGCCGGGGCGTTTCTGGCCTCGCTGCTGATCGGCATCGTGCAGACCTTTGCCGTGGCGATCGATTTTTCCTGGGCCGATGTGCTGGCCCAGCTGGGCCTGAAGGCGACGCCCGAGACCTTCGGCTGGCCGGTGCTCAGCCTGACGGTGGCGCAGGTGGCGCCGATACTGCCTTATCTGTTCCTGGTGCTGATGCTGATCTTCCGCCCCAAGGGCCTGCTGGGTACGCGGGAGGATTGAAGCCATGTCCATTCAAGCTTCTTCCCCTGCCGTGAACGAAGTCGTGCCTGTGGCAGACACGGCGCGCGGCCCGAAATCTGCGCCCGTACAGGCGCCGGTCCCAGCGGCGGCCGCCGCTCCGGGCAAGGGCGCGGTGTACCGCTTTCGCCCGCTGAACATCGGCCGCATGGTGGTGTGGACGGTGTTTGCGCTGCTGCTGATCGTCGCCCCCCATGTGTTCACCAGCAGCCTGGCGCTGACCATGCTCAGCCAGATGGGGTATGCCATCATCATCTGCCTGTCCTACAACATCCTGCTGGGGCAGGGCGGCATGCTGAGCTTCGGCCATGCGGTCTATACCGGGCTGGGCTCGTTCATTGCCATCCACGCCATGAACCTGGCCAGCGGCGGCAGCCTGCCGGTGCCGCTGGTGCTGATTCCGGTGGTTGGCGGCCTGGCCGGCATGTTCTTTGCCGCGCTGCTGGGCTGGGTGACCACCAAGAAGTCCGGCACCACCTTTGCCATGATCACCCTGGGGGTGGGCGAGCTGGTGGCGGCCATGGCGCTGATGTTCCCCGGCTTCTTCGGCGGGGAGGGCGGCATCACCACCGACCGGGTCTACGGCCAGCCGCTGCTGGGCATCACCTTCGGCCCGGCCATCGAGGTGTACTACCTGATTGCGGTCTACTGCTTTATCTGCACGGCCGCGATGTTCGCCTTCACCGGCACGCCGCTGGGCCGCATGCTCAACGCCGTGCGCGACAACCCGGAGCGCGTGGCCTTTGTGGGCTTCAACACCCAGCGCGTGCGCTACATGGGCTTTGTGATTGCCGGCTTCTTTGCCGGCGTGGGCGGCGGGCTGGCGGCGATCAATTTCGAGATCGTGACCGCGGCCGACAGCGTCAGCGTGCTGCGCTCGGGCTCCTACCTGCTGTTCACCTTCCTGGGCGGTGCCACCTTCTTCTTCGGCCCCATCATCGGCGCGGTGCTGATGGTGCTGGCCATGGTGCTGCTGTCCGAGCTGACCAAGGCCTGGATGCTGTACCTGGGCCTGATCTTCCTGTTCATGGTGATGTATGCCCCGGGCGGCATTGCCAGCCTGATCATGATGAACCTGCGCCTGGCCAAGTACGGCAAGCTGGGGCGCATTGTTGCCGCCTACCTGGCGCTGGGCGGCACGGCGCTGGCGGCGCTGCTGGGCGCGGCGGCGATGATCGAGATGATCTACCACCTGCAACTCAATGCCGCGCTGGGCGACACGCTGCGCTTTCTGGGCATGACGCTGGATGTGCGCAGCGCCTCAAGCTGGCTGGGCGCGGGGGCGGTGCTGCTGACCGGGCTGGCGCTGTTCGAGCTGGTGCGCCGCCAGTTCGTGCAGGACTGGGGGCAGATCCAGGAAGAGATTGAACACCGCATCCAGCGGGGAGAGGGCGCATGAGCGAGCAGGCATCCCACTACGCACTGGAGCTGCGCGCGGTGCGCAAGAGCTTCGGCAAGGCCGAGATCATCTGCGGCGCCGACCTGGCGGTGCGCCCGGGCGAGCGCGTGGCCGTGATCGGCCCCAACGGTGCCGGCAAGAGCACCTTGTTCAACCTGATCAGCGGGCGCTTTGCGCCCAGCAGCGGCGAGATCTACCTGCACGGCCAGCGCATCGACGGCAAGCAGCCGTTCGAGATCAACCGCGCCGGGCTGTCGCGCAGCTTCCAGATCACCAACATCTTCCCCAAGCTCAGCGTGTTCGAGAACCTGCGCTGCAGCGTGCTGTGGAGCATGGGCTACCGCTACAGCTTTCTGCGCTTTCTGTCGCGCATGGACGATGTGAACGCACGGGCCGAGCAGCTGCTGGCCCAGATCCGGCTGGAGCGCCGGCGCGACACGCTGGCCGTGAACCTGACCTATGCCGAGCAGCGGGCGCTGGAGATTGGCATCACCATTGCCGGCGGGGCCAGCGTGATCCTGCTGGACGAGCCCACGGCCGGCATGAGCAACAGCGAGACCGGCCGCTTCATCCAGCTGATCCGCGAGGTGACCGAGGGCCGCACCCTGCTGACGGTGGAGCATGACATGGGCGTGGTGTTCGGCCTGGCGGACAAGATCGCCGTGGTGGTCTATGGCGAGGTGATTGCCTTCGACACGCCCGAGCGGGTGCGGGCCGATCCGCGGGTGCAGGAAGCCTATCTGGGCTCCAGCGTGGCCGATGCCCAGGCCGGCGCGCATTGAGAGGGAGCGGGATGCTGAAGATTGACCAACTGCACGCCTATTACGGCAAAAGCCATGTGCTGCACGGCGTGAGCCTGCAGGTGGCGCCGGGCGAGATCGTGGCCCTGCTGGGACGCAACGGATCGGGCCGCAGCACCACGGCCAAGGCCATCATGGGCCTGGTGGACTGGGAGGGCGACATCCGCTGGAAGGACCAGGCGCTGACCGGGCGCAAGACCTTTGAGATCGCCCACCTGGGCCTGGGCTATGTGCCGGAAAGCCGCGATGTGTTCCCCAATCTGACGGTGCACCAGAACCTGCTGCTGGGCCAGAAAGGCAAGGGCAAAGGCAGCCGCTGGAGCTTTGACGACATGTACGCCATGTTCCCGCGCCTGAAGGAGCGCCAGCACACCGAGGCCGGCGTGATGTCGGGCGGCGAGCAGCAGATGCTGACCCTGTGCCGCACGCTGATGGGCGACCCGGACCTGATCATCATCGACGAGCCCACCGAGGGCCTGGCGCCCAAGATCGTGGAGCTGGTGGGCGAATACCTGGGCCGGCTGCGCGAGCGCGGGGTGTCGGTGTTGCTGATCGAGCAGAAGCTGACCATTGCCATGAAGATTTCGGACCGGGCGCTGGTGATGGGCCATGGCGCCATCGTCTACGACGGCACGCCGGCCGATCTGCTGCGCAACGAGCGTGTGCGCAAGGAGTGGCTGGAGGTGTGAGGCCGGGGTCTGTGGGCACGGCCGGCGCGCACGCTCTGCGCGGCAGCGGTTCCTGTGCCGCTGCCCGGGGCGTCCCGCACCGGACAGCGCGCTGCAATACGTGCATCTACACTGATTGAATACGTGTAGCTGCACGCATAGACCGGCCCGGGCCGGTGGCGCTGCAGCCGGAGAACCCCATGCCGCCCCCGTCGTCCGCTTCCCCCCTCGCTGCCACGCCGGCACCATCGTCGGCCCCCACGGCCAGCCCGGCCCGCTGCACCAGCTTCATGGCGCGCAGCCTGTCGCGCAAGATTTCGCAGTTCTACGACGACATGCTGGCCCCCAGCGGCCTGCGTGGCACCCAGTTCAATCTGCTGGGGCAGGCGCGCCGTGCCAAGGACGGCCCGCTCACGGTGTCCCGCCTGGCGGAGCTGCTGAACACCGACCGCACCACGCTGACCCGCAATCTGCAGACGCTGCAGGCGCAGGGGCTGATCGAGGTGGTGGCCGGGGTCGACGCCCGCAGCCGCTGCGTGCGGGTGACGGAGGCCGGCGAACAGGCCCACCGCCTTGGCGCACAGTACTGGCGCCAGGCCCAGCAGCAGGTGCGGGCACTGTGCGGCGAAGACACTATTGCCCAGCTGGAGCAGGTGGTGGACCACATGCTGGGGCAGCTGCAGGCGGCAACGCCCGTGGTCGGTACGCCGGCCGCTGCTGACGCCGCGCAGGAGGCACCATGAACCCGCCGGTGGCCCGTGCCGCGATGCCGGTGGCGGCAACGACCGCGACAGCGACAACGAACGAGACTGCGACCGTGACCGCTGCGGCCGGCCCCGCTGTGCAGCCGGCCACGGCCGCAATGGCGGGCGGCTCGCCGCTGCTCACCGGCCCCATCCTGCCCACCTTACTGCGGCTGTCGGTGCCGAATGTGCTGGCGCTGGTGATGTCGGTGCTGGTGGGGGTGGCCGAAACCTATTACGTGGGCCAGCTGGGCACGGTGCCGCTGGCGGCCATGGCCCTGGTGTTCCCGTTCGCCATGCTCACGCAGATGATGAGCAACGGCGCCATGGGCGGGGGCGTGTCCTCGGCCATCAGCCGGGCGCTGGGGGCGGGCGACCGCAACAAGGCGGGCACCCTGGCACTGCATGCGATTGCCATCGGTGCCGGGGTGGGCCTGGCCTATGCGCTGCTGTTCGTGCTGTGCGGCCCGGTGTTCTTTGGCTGGCTGGGCGGGCAGGGCGAGGTGCTGCACACCGCCAGCGGCTACGGCCAGGTGCTGTTCAGTGGCGCCATGCTGGTGTGGTTGTGCAACACGCTGGCTTCGGTGGTGCGTGGCACCGGCAATATGCGCGTGCCGTCCTCGGTGGTGTTTGCCGTGGCGGTGCTGCAGATTGCGGTGGGCGGTGCGCTGGGCCTGGGCCTGGGGCCGTTTCCGCGCTGGGGCATGACCGGGGTGGCCGTGGGCAATATCGTGGCCATGGCCTGCGGGGTGCTGGTGCTGCTGGCCTATCTGCAGTGGGGCCAGACCCGGGTGCGCATCCCCTGGCGCGGGGTGCAGCTGTCCTGGCCGATGTTCAGGGACATTCTGCGGGTGGGGGCGCTGGCCTGCCTGTCGCCGGTGCAGTCGGTGCTGACCGCGTTGATCATGACCGGCCTGGTGGCGCGGCTGGGGCCGCAGGCGCTGGCGGGCTACGGTATCGGCCAGCGGCTGGAGTTTTTGCTGATTCCCATTGCCTTTGGCGTGGGCGTGGCTTCGGTGCCCATGGTGGGCATGGCCATGGGGGCCGGCCAGGTGCAGCGCGCACGGCGCGTGGCCTGGGCGGCGGGCTGGGTGGCGGCGGTGGCGCTGACCGGCATTGGCGCCCTGGTGGTGCTGTGGCCGCAGCTGTGGTCGCGCATCTTCACCACCGACGCCCAGGTGCTGCACCATGCCGACCTGTACCTGCGCATGGCCGGGCCGGGCTTTGCCTTCTTTGGCATGGGGCTGGCGCTGTATTTCGCGGCGCTGGGCTCGGGCCGCATCTGGGGGCCGGTGCTGGCGGGCACGGCGCGGCTGGTGGTGGTGGCCGGGCTGGGCCTGTGGCTGAGCCAGCAGGCCGGCGTGACGGCGCAGTCGCTGTTCCTGGTGGTCACCGCCGGCATGGTGGTCTATGGCCTGGGCACGGCCTGGGCCGTGTGGCGCACGCGCTGGGACTGAGGCCAGGGACTGGGGTGCGGGGGCGGTGCCTCCGGTTCCGCTCCCGCTCAGGCGCCGTGGGCGAACAGTTCCCGGGCAATGGGGTAGAGCGACAGCAGCAGCAAAAAGGCCATGCTGCGGTTGAACCAGCGCAGCGCCTGCGGCGTGCGCAGTGCCCGGCCCACGGCGCTGCCGAACAGGGTCCAGACGCTGATGCAGGGGAAGTTCACCATCGCCAGCACCAGGGTGGCCAGCAGCAGGTTGGCCACAAAGCTCTCGCGCGGGGTGTAGGCCGCGACGATGCCCACGGTCATGATCCAGGCCTTGGGGTTGACCCACTGGAAGGCGGCAGCCTGCCAGAACGAGAAGGGTTTGCCGTGGGTCCGGCCTTCCTGGATGCCGCCCGCCTGGCTGATCTTCCAGGCCAGCCACAGCAGGTAGATGCCGCCCGCGATCTGCAGCAGGGTGTAGAGCAGCGGCCAGGTGCTGAAGGCGGTGCCCAGGCCGGCGCCCACCAGCAGCAGCATCAGGGCGCCGCCCGCGCTGATGCCCAGCATGTGGGGCAGGGTGCGGCGGTAGCCGAAGGTGGCGCCCGATGCGGTCAGCATCACATTGTTGGGGCCGGGGGTGATGGAGCTGACGATGGCGAACATCGCCAGCGGCAGCAGGGTGGTCAGGGTCAGCGTCGGGGTCAGGGTGTCCATGGTGTGTCCGCAGTAAGGCAGTGGCCTGGGGACATTGTCCGGCCTGCTGGCGGTACAGTAGCAGTACACTTTGCCGGTTCACTTCACACACTGGCCTGCTGCTTTTGCCATGACACTTCTGCCTGCACCCGATTCCAGCCTCCCCGCCGACGCGGAGCTGCCGGCGCGCCGCCAGGCCGGCGGCGCCTGGCACTGGCAGCCCTTGCGCGGCAGCGGCGTGCCCCTGGTGGAGCAGCTGGTGACCCATGTGGAGGGCCTGGTGCGCAGCCACGGCCTGCGCGCCGGCATGCGCCTGCCGTCGGTGCGCCAGCTGGCGCAGGACAGCGGCGTGAGCCGGGACACCGTGGTTCAGGCCTATGACCGGCTGGCGGCGCTGGGCCTGGTGCATTCCCGGCGCGGCGCTGGCTTCTTTGTGAGTGCGCTGCGCAATCTGGGCGCGCCGCAGCAGCCGCTGGAGGCGGCCATGCGCGTGGCGGCGGACCAGCCCATCGACACGCCCTACCTGCTGCGCAATATGTTCCAGCAGGGTGCGGTGCCCGAGGCCACGGGCAGCGTCGGCCTGCTGCCGCCGCAGTGGCTGGAGCCGGAGATGCTGACCGCCGCCATCCGCAGCGTGGGGCGTTCGGCCGGCATCAGCCTGTCGGGCTACGGCCTGCCGCAGGGCTACGGGCCGCTGCGCCAGCAGATTGCGGCCTATCTGCAGGCCCAGGACGTGCCGGTGCACCCGGAGCACAACCTGGTGATGGTGGCTGGCGTGACCCAGGGGCTGGATCTGATCGTGCGCCTGATGGTGCGGCCCGGCGATGTGGTGCTGGTGGAGGATCCGGCCTGGTTCCATATCTTCGGCCGCCTGCAGGCCGTGGGCGCCCAGGTGGTGGGCGTGCCGCGCGGCCCGGGCGGGCCGGACATTGCGGCGCTGCAGGCGCTGGCCGCCCAGCACAAGCCGCGCCTGTTCATCCTGAACACGGCGGTGCACAACCCCACGGGGCAGACGCTGTCGGCCGGCGTGGCCCATGCGCTGCTGAAGGTGGCGGAGGAGCACGACTTCCAGCTGGTGGAGGACGATACCTATGCCGACTTCCACCCCGGCCAGCCGGTGCGCCTGGCCGCGCTGGACCGGCTGCAGCGCGTGCTGCTGGTGGGTGGCTATGCCAAGACGCTGGCGGGCAGCCTGCGTGTGGGCTATATCGCGGCCCATGCGGACCGGCTGCAGCAACTGGTGGACCTGAAGCTGCTGGCGGGCCTGACCACCCCGCAGCTGGGCGAGATGGTGGTGCACCGTATCCTCAGCGAAGGCCAGTACCGCCGCCATGTGGAGCGCCTGCGCGCCCGGGTGGACAAGGCGCGCGCCCAGTGCCTGCGCCGGGTGGAGGCGCTGGGCTGGCAGGTGCCGCAGGAGCCGCAGGCGGGCATGTTCGTCTGGGCCGACTGCGGCATGGATTCCGAGCTGCTGGCCCGGCGGGCGGCCGAGCAGGGGCTGCTGATGGCACCGGGCGTGCTGTTTTCGCCGCGCCAGGTGCCCGGCAGCATGCTGCGCCTGTCGGTGCCGCTGGCCCAGCATGCACCCGCCTGGGAACTGATGGCGCGGCTGGTGGCACAGGAACGCCGCCGCTGATCCGTCCCGCCGGGATCAGGGTTTGCACGGGGTCGGTGCCCGTGACAGCGCGTGCGTGCTGCATGGCAGCATGACGCGCGTCAAGCCGGGGCCGGCATGCTGTCCCATGTGCGTCAAACCTGGGGCAGACCGCCATGGTTTTGTCGCCTGCATCTTCCTAGAATGGAAAACGAACGACCGTTTTATTTCATTCCAAAACAGGAGACACAGGCATGACGGCTGAATACAAGGTCCACGGTGCAGTGGCCGTGATCACGCTCAACAACCCGCCCGTCAACGGGCTGGGTCTGGCCACCCGCCGTGCGGTGGTGGAGGGCGTCAAGCAGGCCCAGGGCGACGCCGCGGTGCAGGCCATCATCATCACCGGTGCGGGCGCAGCCTTCTCCGGCGGTGCGGACATCAAGGAGTTCGGCAAGGAAAGCGCGATGCAGGAGCCCAATCTGCACAGCGTGATCGCCGCCGTGGAGCAGTCCACCAAGCCCGTGGTGGCCGCCATCCACACCGTCTGCATGGGCGGTGGCCTGGAGCTGGCCCTGGGCTGCCACTACCGCATCGTGGCCCCCGGTACCAGCATTGCGCTGCCCGAAGTCAAGCTGGGCCTGCTGCCCGGTGCCGGCGGCACGCAGCGCCTGCCCCGCGCCCTGGGCGTGGAGGCGGCGCTGAACATGATCGTCAGCGGGGAGACCGTCAAGAGCGAGATGCTGGCCATGGCCCCCGGCCAGAAGCTGTTCGACAAGCTGTCCGCGTCGGCCGAAAGCCTGGCAGCCGAGGCCCTGGCCCTGGCCCAGGACGTGGGCGAGCGCCATGCCGCCAGCAGCGAGCCGCTGCCCCTGGTGCGCAATCTGCCCTGCAAGCACCCGCTGGGCGATGCCTATTTCGGCTTTGCCCGCAACATGGTGGGCGGCATGTCCAAGAACTACCCCGCGCCGCTCAAGTGCGTGGACGCGGTGGAAGCGGCCACCAAGCGCAAGATTGCCGACGGCCTGCTGTTCGAGCGCGAGCTGTTCGTGAACCTGATGTGGACCCCCGAGTCCCGTGCGCTGCGCCACCTGTTCATGGCCGAGCGCGCCGCTTCCAAGATTGCCGATGTGCCTTCCGACACGCCGGTGCGCAACGTGCAGAAGGTGGGCGTGATTGGCGCCGGCACCATGGGCGGCGGCATCAGCATGAATTTCCTGAATGCCGGCATTCCGGTGACCATTCTGGAAACCAAGCAGGAAGCGCTGGACCGTGGCGTGGCCACGATCAGGAAGAACTACGAAGCCCAGGTCAATAAGGGCAAGCTCAAGGAAGACAAGTACGCCCAGCGCATGGCTCTGCTGACCACCACGCTGGCCTATGACGACCTGAAGGACTGCGACCTGATCATCGAGGCGGTGTTCGAGGAGCTGGGCGTCAAGGAAGCGGTGTTCACCCAGCTGGACGCTGTTGCCAAGCCCGGCGCCATCCTGGCGTCCAACACCTCCACGCTGGACGTGGACAAGATCGCCGGCTTCACCAAGCGCCCGCAGGATGTGGTGGGCATGCACTTCTTCAGCCCCGCCAATGTGATGAAGCTGCTGGAAGTGGTGCGCGGCAAGGCCACGGCCAAGGACGTGCTGGCCACGGTGATGAAGCTGGCCAAGAAGATCAAGAAGACGGCGGTGGTCTCCGGGGTGTGCGATGGCTTCATCGGCAACCGCATGATCGAGCAGTACAGCCGCCAGGCCGGTTTCCTGCTGGACGAAGGCGCCACGCCCCAGCAGGTGGACAAGGCGGTCGAGAAGTTCGGCTTTGCCATGGGCCCGTTCCGCATGGGCGATCTGGCCGGCAACGACATCGGCTGGGCCATCCGCAAGCGCCGCGCCACCGAGCGCGCCGACATGAAGTACAGCCGCACTGCCGACAAGCTGTGCGAGCTGGGCCGCTTCGGCCAGAAGACCGGCGCGGGCTGGTACGACTACCAGGCCGGCAAGCGCGATGCGATTCCCTCGGCCCTGGTGGAAAAGCTGATCGAGGACCACCGCAAGGAACTGGGCATCACGCCGCGCAAGATTTCCGACGAGGAAATCGTACAGCGCCTGGTCTACGCCCTGGTCAACGAAGGCGCCCACATCCTGGAAGACGGCATTGCCGGCAAGTCGGGCGACATCGACATGGTCTACCTGACCGGCTATGGTTTCCCCATCTACCGCGGTGGCCCCATGCACTACGCCAACGAGATCGGCCTGGGCAATGTGGCCCGCGCCATGGAGCGCTTTGCCCAGAACCCGCTGGACGACGGCAAGTTCTGGCAGCCCGCGCCGCTGCTGGCCCGCCTGGCCGCCGAAGGCAAGTCCTTCTCCTGAAGACTGCCACCCCCCACCGAATGACCGGGCTGCCTTGCCACCTGCCGCCGCACCTGCGCTGCGGCCTGCCTGGCGGCAGCCCCCGCTGAAAAGGATGAATCCATGACTTCTGCAGTGATCGTCTCCACCGCCCGTACCCCGCTGTGCAAAAGCTGGAAGGGCGCTTTTAACATGACCTATGGCCCCACGATGGGCGGCCACGCCGTGCAGCACGCCGTGCAGCGCGCCGGCATCGACGGTGCCGAGGTGGAAGATGTGATCATGGGCAGCTCCCTGCCCGAAGGCACGACCGGCGGCAACGTCGCGCGCCTGATCGCCATGCGTGCCGGCCTGCCGGTCACCACCTCCGGTCTGACCATCAACCGCTTCTGCTCCTCGGGCCTGCAGTCCATTGCCCTGGCCGCCCAGCGCATCATCGCCGGCGAAAACGACGTGCTGGTGGCCGGCGGCCTGGAGTCCATCTCCTGCGTGCAGCTGGAAGCCAACCGCCACATGAGCCAGGATCCGGCGCTGCTCAAGCTCAAGCCCGAGATCTACTGGAACATGCTGCAGACGGCCGAGCAGGTGGCCCAGCGCTACCAGATCAGCCGCGACGCCATGGACGAGTACGGCGCCGCCAGCCAGCAAAAGGCCGTGGCCGCCCAGGCGGCCGGCCTGTTCGATGCCGAAATCGCCCCCATCACCACGGTGATGGGCGTGGCCGACAAGACCCTGGGCCTGATCACCAAGCAGGTGACGGTGAGCAAGGACGAAGGCATCCGCGAAGGCACGACCAAGGAAGGCATCAGCGGCCTGCGCAGCGCGCTGCCCGGCGGCCTGATCACGGCCGGCAATGCCAGCCAGTTCTCCGACGGTGCCGGCGCCTGCGTGCTGACCAGCGAAGACTACGCGTCCCGCAAGGGCCTGCAGCCCCTGGGCCGCTTCCTGGGCTTTGCCGTGGCCGGCTGCGAGCCCGATGAGATGGGCATCGGCCCGGTGTTTGCCATTCCCAAGGTGCTCAAGAAGCTGGGCCTGAAGATGGACGACATCGATCTGTGGGAGCTGAACGAGGCGTTTGCCGTGCAGGTGATCTACTGCCGCGACAAGCTGGGCATTCCCGCTGACCGCCTGAATGTGAACGGCGGCGCCATCGCCGTGGGCCACCCCTACGGTCTGTCGGGCCAGCGCCTGACCGGCCACGCGCTGATCGAAGGCAAGCGCCGTGGTGCCAAGCGGGTGTGCGTGACCATGTGCATCGGCGGCGGCATGGGCGCGGCCGGCATCTTCGAAGTGCTGTAAGCGCGGGCCGCTGCGGCCAATGCGGCTTTCCCGCAGCCTGTGGCAGCCCGCCACGGACTGCGGCCCCCCGGGCCGTGCAAGGCGGCCCGGGGCCGGTGCGCCCTCTGCGGGAAATCCCGCTGACCCCTGGGTGACTGGCAGGCGGTCTGGCGCCGCGCAGGTGACATGCAGACCGCGCCGCTGCCGCTACTGTCAACCCTGTGCCGACCCCCGTGGTGCGGGCGCTGTATCCCCCTTAACTTCCATCACCGCTGCTTGCGTGCAGTGCGTCCGGTGCATTCGGTGCGTCCATTGTGCCGATGGCCAGGGCCATGGCTGTTGCCACGGCATGGCGGCGCGTAAGTGCAGGCGCAAGCAGCCTCTTTGGTTTGCCACAACATGTCCCAGCTGCGATCCACGCTTGATTTCCTTGTCTACGACTGGCTGCAGGGCGAGGGCCTGACGGCCCGCACCCGCTACGCCGACCACAGCCGCGAAACCTTTGACGCCGTGCTGGACACCTGCGAGCGCATTGCGCGCGAGAAGTACGCGCCCTTCAACCGCACGGTCGACACCGAAGAGCCGCGCTTCGACGGTGAGAAGGTGATCCTGCCCCAGTGCACCTACGACGCGCGCCGCGCCTATGCCGAGGCCGGCATGCTGGCCGCAGGCAAGGACGCCGAATGGGGCGGCATGCAGCTGCCCTATCTGGTGGAGGCGGCGGCCAACAGTTTCTTTGCCTGCGCGTCCGTCAGCATGGGCTCCAACCTGCTGACCAGCGCCAATGCCAACCTGCTGCTGGTACACGGCACGCCGCTGCAAAAGCAGGTGTTCGCCGTCAATGAGCTGGAGGGCAACTGGGCCGGCACCATGGCCCTGTCGGAGCCGCAGGCCGGCTCCAGCCTGAGCGACATCAGCACCCGCGCGCTGCCGGACGGGGACGGTTTCGAGAGCGATCCGCTGGGGGCGCGCTACCGCCTCAAGGGCAACAAGATGTGGATCAGCGCCGGCGACCACGAGCTGACCGAGAACATTGTCCACCTGGTGCTGGCCAAGATCCCGGGGCCGGACGGCAAGCTGATTCCCGGGGTGAAGGGCATCTCGCTGTTCATCGTGCCCAAGAAGCTGGTGGATGCCCAGGGGCAGCTGACCGGCGAGCGCAACGATGTGGCCCTGGCCGGCCTGAACCACAAGCTGGGCTGGCGCGGCACCACCAACACGCTGCTGAACTTTGGCGAAGGCAAGTACCCGGTGCGCGGGGACGGCGGCGGCGGGCTGGACGGGCAGGGCGCGGGCGCCATCGGCTACCTGGTGGGTCAGCCGCACGAAGGCCTGAAGTGCATGTTCCACATGATGAACGAGGCGCGCATCGGCATCGGCATGGCGGCCACCATGCTGGGCCTGGCGGGCTACTACGCCAGCCTGGACTATGCCCGCAACCGCCCGCAGGGCCGCCCGGTCGGCGAAGCCGGCAAGGACGCCACGCGTCCGCAGGTGCGTATCATCGAGCACACCGACGTCAAGCGCATGCTTCTGGCCCAGAAGGCCTATGGCGAAGGCGCGCTGGCGCTGAACCTGTACTGCGCCCGCCTGGTGGACGACGGGCGCACCGGCACGCCCGAGGTGGCGGCCCGTGCCAAGCTGCTGCTGGAAGTGCTGACGCCGATCTGCAAGAGCTGGCCCAGCGAGTTCTGCCTGGAGGCCAACAGCCTGGCCATCCAGATCCACGGCGGCTATGGCTACACGCGCGACTTCCCGGTGGAGCAGTACTGGCGCGACAACCGCCTGAACATGATCCACGAGGGCACGCACGGCATCCAGGCGGCGGACCTGCTGGGCCGCAAGGTGCGCATGCAGGACGGCGCCGGCCTGCAGCTGCTGGCGGCTACCATCAACGCCACCATCGAGCGTGCGCTGCAGGTGCCGCAGCTGGCAGGCTATGCCAACCAGCTGGCCCAGGCCCTGCAGGATGTGGGCGCGGCCACCAAGGCCGCCTGGGCCACGGCCAATCCGCAGGAGGCGCTGGCCAATGCCGTGCCCTATATGCAGGCCTTCGGCCACACCGTGCTGGCCTGGATGTGGCTGGACGTGGCCCTGGTCGTGCTGGCGCGGGATGCGGCGCTGTCCGCCCCGGCCCATGCCGGGCAGATGGGTGCGGCCCGCTATTTCTTCCACTACGAGCTGCCCCGGATCGGTGCCTGGCTGCAGGTGGTGCGCCAGCGCGACATGACCTGCGCCGAGCTGCCCGAAGACGCGTTCTGAGGGCCGCCCCGCCGGGAGAACCGGGGGCGCGGCCTTGCGATGCAGGTCGTAACACTCTGTTCGCCTGGCGGGCCGGCGCAGTCCCTCCGTTATCATGCGCCGCATGCTGCCGAGGGACGAACGCCTGGATACACCTGAAACCGCCGCCTGCCACGGCTGCGGGGAGGGCGCATGAACGCCGGTCTGTGGTTCACCCAGCTCACGGCCTGGCAGGTCATGGCCGTGGGCCTGGCCTTCTTTGGCGCGCTGTACCTGCTGGGCGGCTGGGGCATGACGGCCCTGACGCGCATGCTGGCGCGCCGCCAGGTGGGCAAGGTGCTGGACACGCGGGCCCTGCAGCCCGACCAGCTGCAGCGCGAATGGCGCCAGTCGGCGCTGTCGGTGCTGATCTTCGGCACCGGCATGGTCGTGCCCTGGGGCCTGTTGCAGCTGGGCTGGGCCCAGCTGGCCCCCACGGCCAGCGCCGCCCGGGTGGCGGCCGAGATCGTGGTGCTGATGGTCTGGAACGATGTGCACTTCTGGCTGAACCACCGGCTGCTGCACGCCAAGGCCCTGGTCCGCTTCCATGGGGACCACCACCGCTCCTATGTGACCACGCCCTGGTCGACCTACAGCTTCCACCCGCTGGAGGCGCTGATGCTGGGCAACATCATCCTGCTGCCCATGCTGGTGCACGACTTCTATTTCTGGTCGCTGGCGGCGGTGCCGGTGCTCAGCCTGGTGCTGAACGTGATCGGGCATTCCAATTACGACTTCTTCCCGCGCGTGTCCGACGCCCACCCGCTGGCGGCCAGCCGGCGCCACCACCTGCACCATGCGCGTTCGCGCGGCAACTACGGCTTTGCGCTGGCCTTCATGGACCAGCTGATGCGCACCCAGCTGCAGGCACCGGCCCCCCGGTCCGCCGGATCCTCCGGGTCCGCCGGGTCTCCGAAGGCCCCCGAGGGCCGGCACTGAATGCCGCCAGCGGCAGCCCCGGCCCAGCTTCTGCCGCGCCTGCGCCACCAGCGCGACTGGCAGTCCGTGGCCTATCTGCTGGCGCTGCCGGCCCTGGTGGTCTGGCAGTGGACGCATGGTTTTGTCTGGTGGCTGTATGCCATCACGCTGTTTCTGACGCTGGGCGTGGGCGTGATCCACCACAACCACACGCACCTGCGCATGTGGCGGGGGCGCTGGGCCAACCGGCTGACGGACTATGTGCTGACCCTGCTGCAAGGCCATCCCACCTTCGTGTTCTGGCCCGCCCATGTGGGCAACCACCACCGCTTCCGCCACGGCCCGCGCGATGTGGCGCGCACCTACCGGCCGGAGTTCGGCGGCGACACCAACCACCTGTGGGGCTATCTGGTCCACCCGCTGCATGCGGCATGCGTGCTGTACCCGCTGTTCATCCGCTGGCTGGCGAATCTGCGCCGGCACTGGCCCGGGGCGTTTCGCTACTGCATGGGCCAGTACCTGCTGTGGCTGGGCAGCTGGACCTTCCTGCTGCTGCTGGACTGGCGCAAGGCCTTGCTGTTCGTCATCGTGCCGCAGCTGCATGGCCTGCACTGGCTGCTGGCCACCAACTACCTGCAGCATGCCCATGCCGACGGCCGCCCGTTGTCCAGGGCGCAGCGCAAGACCGACGGTATCGCCCTGAACTACGCGCGCAATTTCGAGGGGCTGGTGAACCCCTTGCTGTTCAATATCGGCCTGCACACGGCCCACCACGAACACCCGCAGGCCCATTGGTCGGCGCTGACGGGGCTGCACCGGCGGCTGTACCGCCACCGCGTGCACCCGGCGCTGAACGAGGGCGGGCTGCTGCCCTATATGGGCCGGGTGTTCGTGCTGGGGCTGTTTGCACGCCGTGCGCGCACGCAGCCGCTGATGCCGCCCGAATCCATTCGATGAACCCGAACTGAACTTTCCATGCCTGTTGCCTATTCCAACGTCTACCTGCAATCTGCCGGCATGTTCCTGCCCGGCGCCCCGGTGGACAACGCCGGGATGGACGCCTATGTGGCGCCGCTGAACCGCATTTCCGACCGTCTCAAGCGCCGCATCCTGGGGGAGAACGGCATCCAGACCCGGCACTACGCCATCGACGGGGAAGGGCAGACTGTGTTCAGCAACGCGCAGATGGCGCAGGCCGCCATCGAGGCCACGCTGGCGCAGGCGGGCCGCAAGCTGGGCGAGGTGGGCTTTCTGTCCAGCGGCTCGTCCGGGGGCGATGCGCTGATGCCGGGCTTTGCCAACATGATCCAGGGCGAGATGGCCGCGCCGCCGATGGAGACCCTGTCCGTGCACGGCGTGTGCGCCGCCAGCGTGGGTGCGCTGCAGGCCGCGGCCCAGGCGGTGCAAGGCGGTGCCCACCCGCTGGCGCTGGCCGTGGCCAGCGAGATGCCGTCGCGCCTGTTCAAGCGTTCGCGCTTTGCGGCGCAGGGCTATGACACCGATTTCGACGCGCACTTCCTGCGCTGGATGCTGTCGGACGGCGCGGGGGCCGTGCTGCTGGGTGGGCCGCAGGCGCTGCCCCACACCCCGGGCCTGCGCCTGAAGCTGCGCTGGACCCACCAGCGCAGCTTTGCCGGCGACTACCCGGTCTGCATGCAGCTGGGGCTGACCCCGGACCGCAGCACCAGCCACCTGGACTTTCCCGCCTGGGGCGATGCCGAGGCCGCGGGCGCGCTGGCGCTGCGCCAGGACATCCGCCTGCTGCCGCACCTGTTCGATGTCTGCATCCACGAGTACGCCGATCTGGCCCACCAGGGTTGGGTGCCCGAGCGCGGGATCGACCATTTCCTGTGCCATTACTCGTCCGAGCGTTTCATCCCCGTGGTGGACGAGCTGCTGGAGAAGGCGCAGCTGGGCATTCCGCGCGAGCGCTGGTGGAGCAATCTGGCCTGGCGCGGCAACACCGGTGCGGCGTCCATCTTCATCATGCTGTCGGAGTTTCTGCAGCAGCAGGGCGCGCGCCTGAAGGCCGGGGACACGGTGCTGTGCTTCATTCCCGAATCCGGGCGCTTCACGGCCGGTTTCATGCTGTGGGAGGTGGAGGCGGACACGCCGGTGCAGGCCGCACCCGAGGCCTCCCTGCCGCGCAAGGCCGCAGCCGCTGGTGCAGCCGATTCGGCCGACCAGGGCGCGCTGCCCGATGTGGCCACCATTGCCGCGCCGCACGATCCGGCCACGGCGCCCCAGGCGCTGGCGCCGCTGCTGACCGAGCTGGCCAGCATCTGGCAGGACTACCGCTCCCGCGTCTGGCGCACGCCGCTGCTGCAGCGCATGCGCACGCGCCAGCTGGACACGGCCGACTATGTGCGCTGGATGGGGCACTGGATTCCCCAGGTGCGCGAGGGCAGCCTGTGGATGCGCGAAGGGGCGGCCTCGCTGACCGGCGAATACGCGGCGCTGGCCGGGCTGATCGATCTGCATGCCGACGACGAGCAGCACGACTTCAAGGTGCTGCACAGCGACTACCTGAAGGCCGGCGGCACGGCCACCGACATCGCCCAGCTGCGCCGCAACCCGGGCGGGGAGGCGCTGAACGCCTACCTGCACGGACTGGCGGCCACGCCCAACCCCATCGGCCTGCTGGGCGCCATCTACATCATCGAAGGCACGGGCCAGCGCATCGTGCCCAGCCTGCTGCCGCTGCTGCGCCAGGCGCTGCCGCTGCCGCCCGATGCCTTCCGCTTTCTGGAATACCACGGCGCCAATGACGAGCACCACCTGGAGCGCTGGCTGATGGCGGTGCAGATGGCGCTGGCGCTGGATGCCGACGGCACGGCGGCCCAGGCGATTGTGCAGACGGCGCAGCACACGGCCCAGCTGTACCTGATGCAGTTCCAGCATGTGCTGCCGCAGGCACGGTGAAAGAGCAGGAGCCCGATATGGACAAGCACAAGGATTTTCTGGACCAGCCCTGGGACGAGCGCGATCCCGACCCCTGGCTGGCGCTGTACCTGGACCAGAGCACGCCGCTGCCCGACGCCGTCAAGGCCGCGTGGCTGCGCGACTGCAGCAGCAGCTCGCGCCAGTACCTGCTGCCGTTTCTGCGCCCGCTGGCGCGGCTGAGCATCATCGCCATCCAGATCCTGAAGGTGGTGCTGCCCAAGCGCTGGGCGCATTCCCGGCTGCTGCACAAGGTGCTGGCCTTCAGCATGAACACCTTTGTCTCGCCGGAGGCGAACTGGCTGATCATGCGGCACTTCCACCTGGGATCCCACATCCTGGCCTTTGTGGCGGCCAATGCGCCCACGCCGGTCAAGACCGCGCCCATCGAGCCGGCCTGCATCGACGACATCCAGGATGAGCTGTTCCTCAAGCACGATCTGAACCTGTTCAACTTCGTGATCCGCCTGAACCAGGCGCTGCGCGCCGAAGGCAAGGAGCTGGGGCCGGTGGCCGAACCGGATTTCACCATGGTGACCGAGCCCACGCTGCGGCTGGAAGACATGCCGTGCGGGCCGCTCAACAAGCTGGACCTGCAAAGCGCCATCGAGGTCTACACCCCGGTCTACCAGCTGCTGCTGACCGACCACGACTTCTGGCGCGCCAGCAATTCCCTGCAGCTGGACGAGACCCTGGCCATCTACTGCGCCAAGATCCTGGCCACGCCCGAGCACCTGGTGATGCTGAACAACAAGCACCCGCTGGTGCCGCTGTCCACGCTGCGTGCCGGCCACCGCCTGGTGCTGCACGGCCTGTCCACCGAGATGCTGCACTGCCTGCTGATGCGCATGGCGTCGGGCGAGCAGCCGGTGCCGGCGCGCGAAATCGCCCGCATGCAGCGCGTGGTGGAGACGGTCTCCGGCCCGGTGCCCTGACACCGCACGGGGCTGCAGGGAGCAAGAGCGTGCGCCTGCAGGGCAGGGTAGTTCTGGGCTGGTCTGCGCCGGCGGGGCCGGCTACCCTTGGGGCAAAGAACCAGGAGACCTGCCCAGTGACCGCTTCGACCGCTTCCGCCCCTGCCATCAGCCGCTTTCCGGTGCCGCAGCTCGACGACCTGCCCGACGATATTCGCCAGCGCATCCTGGCGGTGCAGGAAAAATCCGGCTTCATCCCGAATGTGTTTCTGGTGCTGGCGCACCGGCCGGACGAATTCCGCGCCTTCTTTGCCTACCACGATGCGCTGATGGACAAGCCCGGCAACCTGACCAAGGCCGAGCGCGAGATGATTGTGGTGGCCACCAGCAATGCCAACCAGTGCCAGTACTGCGTGGTGGCGCACGGAGCCATTTTGCGCATCCGCGCCAAGAACCCGCTGATTGCCGACCAGGTGGCCATCAACTACCGCAAGGCCGACCTCAGCGCGCGCCAGAAAGCCATGCTGGACTTCGGCATGAAGGTCTCGCAGGCCGCCCACGGCGTGGGCGACGACGACTTTGCCCTGCTGCAGACGCATGGCTTCACCCAGGACGATATCTGGGACATCGCCGCCATTGCCAGCTTCTTCGGCCTGTCCAACCGCATGGCGAATGTCACCAGCATGCGGCCCAACGACGAGTTCTTCAGCATGGGACGCTGAGCGCCACCCGCGCCGGACCAAGGGGCCGCGTCGTGCGGCGTTGCCCCTGCGCGGCTCCGGCGCTGCAGCGGCCCGGTCTTGCTCGTTTGTCGCACTTGTGTTGCCATCTTGTTGCCCTTTTGTGGGCTTTGCATTGGCCTTTGGGTTGGCCTTTTGTTGGCCTTTTGTAGGTCCGGTATCGCTGCCGGGACGCTCGCAAAGGTGGTAGCTTCCACGGCTTGTGATGTGGAGTGTTTGTTCTATGACCACCGATTTTTCCGCCGCCGACCACCACGCCATGGCGCTGGCCATCGATGCCTCGCGCCAGGCGCTGGAGGGCGGCGACATGCCGTTTGGCGCCACGCTGACCGATGCGCAAGGCCGGGTGCTGTGGGTGGCGCGCAATAACCAGGTCAGTGCCCAGGATTGCATGAGCCATGCCGAGACCGTGCTGGTGCAGGAAGTGCAGAAAGCCCTGGGCCCGCAGGTGCTGCAGGGCGGCACGGTCTATGCCAGCGGCGAGCCCTGCGCCATGTGCAGCGGTGCGCTGTTCTGGGCCGGCGTGCGCCGCGTGGTCTATGCCGCCACCACCCAGGACATTGCCCAGGCCCTGGGCGGCCCGGTGCTGCCCGCCACGGCGGCGCAGGTGCTGGGCCCGGCGGCGCCGGCGGTCACGGTGCAGGGCGGCCTGCAGCGCGATGCCGCCGTACAGGTGCTGCAGGCCAAGGCGCTGTAGCACGCGGGCTGGCGCCGATCTTGCAACGGATGCCAGGCCCTTGTCACCCTGGCGCCCATCCCCGGAACCCCTCTGGGGCGGTGCGCTCATTGCCCCATGACCCTGCGACTGCACGCCCGCGCACTGCTGTATTTCGATGCCATCCGCAAGGCCGGCTCCATCCGTGAGGCGGCGCGGCGCCTGCATGTGGCCTCGTCGGCGGTGAACCGCCAGCTGCTGGAGCTGGAAGACCAGATCGGCGCGCCGCTGTTCGAGCGTCTGCCTGCCGGCCTGCAGCTGACGGCGGCGGGCGAGGTGGTGGCGCGCCATGTGATTGTGGTGCTGCAGGACGCCCACCGCGTGGACAGCGAGCTGGATGCGCTGCGCGGCATCCGCCGGGGCGAGGTCAGCCTGCAGGCGGTGGAGGGGCTGAATGCGGACTTTCTGCCCCAGGTGCTGGCCCAGATGGCGCAGCACTACCCGGGCGTGCGGGTGACCACCCGTTCCAGCGGTTCGGCCAGCATGGCCGCGGCGGTGGCCATGGGCGAGGCCGATGTGGCCGTGGGCTTTGCCCTGCCGCGCCATGCGGAGCTGACCCAGCTGGCCATGTGCCGGTTCGACCTGGGGGCGGTGGTGACGCCGGCGCACCCGCTGGCCGGGCGGGCCGCCGTGAGCCTGTCCGACTGCGCGGCCTACCCCTTGCTGCTGCCGGGGGCCGAGCTGTCGGTGCGCTGGCTGCTGCAGCCCTGGCTGGACAGGCTGGCCGGGCAGCTGCATGTGCCGCTGGAGTCGGCCTCCATCGACCTGATGCGCACCCTGGCGCGTGACGGGGTGGGCGTGGCCTTCCAGACCCGGCTGGGGCTGGAGCGGGAGCTGGCCGCCGGCCAGTTGGTGTTTGTGCCGCTGCGCACCCCGGGGGCGCTGGTCAGCGAGCTGGGGGTGTATGTGCGGGCCGGGCGTGCCCTGGCGCCGGCGCTGGATGCCTTTGTGCGGTTGCTGACCGAGGCCGTGGCGCGGGCCCAGGCCGTGGAGACTGCCCAGGGCGCGCACCTGCGCTAACGGCGACGGCTGCCGGGGCGATGGCAGCAGCGGGCAGGGGCTGCGCAGGGCGGGCGCAGGGGCCGTGCCAAGGCCGAACCAAGGGTGAAAGCAATGCGAAAAAGCGGCAGGCCACGGGGCATGCTGCCCTGTGCTGGTGCGCCGCTGCACCAGGGTGGCGTGGGGCGTGCATCAGGCTTGTGCTGTGCGCTTTTTGAGAGCGGCTTGCTGCAAATTCTGTGCTTTCTGAACCGGGGTGGGGCGCTCTACAGTGAATCCCAGGCCGGTGTTTTGATCTCGCTCAGGACCGGATGTTGCGATTGTTTTCCCCCCACACCTCGGAGAGTATTGCCATGAAACGCCGTTCACTGTTGCAAGCCAGCTTGGGCTGTTCCGCACTGGGTGCCCTGGGGCTGGCCCGCGCGGCCAGCCCCACCCGCTTCAAGTTCAACCTGGGCTGGAAGGTGGAAGCCTCCGGTGCCGGTTTTCTGCTGGCCCAGCAGCGCGGCTACTACCGCGATGCCGGTCTGGATGTGGTGATCGACACCGGCAACGGCTCCACCGGCGTCATCAGCCTGGTGGCCAGCGGTGCCTACGATGCGGCCTCGGCCGACCTGGCGTCGATGATCGAGTTCATGGTGCGCAACCCCGGTGCGGGCCTGCAGGCGGTGGCCATCCAGTACGACCAGAACCCGAATGCGGTGATCACCCGCAAGGGCGGCCCGGTGCGCAAGGCGTCCGACCTGGCCGGCAAGACCATTCTGGGCCAGCCCTTCAATGCCTCGCGCAAGCTGTTTCCCGCCTTTGCCAAGGCCCAGGGCTTTGACGCCAGCGGCGTGCGCTGGGAGAACCTGGAGCCGGGCGTGGGCGACACGCGCTTTGCCAAGGGGGACTTCGATGCCGCCGCCTATTTCTACTTCACCGGCCTGCTGAACCTGAAGGCGCGCGGTGTGGACCTGGCCACGCTGGATGTCTACCGCTATGCGGACTTCGGCATCCAGTCGTACGGCAACGGCCTGGTGGCCAGCACCCGTTCCATGGCCAATGCCGGGGCGATGAAGGCCTTTGTGGCGGCGTCCGCCCGGGGCTGGCTGGATGCCATTGCCGACCCCCGCGCCGGCGCGGCCGCCGTGAAGGCGCGCGAGCCCCTGATGAACGAGGCCATCGAGCTGGAGCGGCTGCGCCTGATCATCGACGGCAGCATGAAGTCGGCAGGCACGGCGGCCCACGGCTGGGGGGCGGCCACGCCCGAGCGCCTGCAGGCCACGCTGAGCGAGACCCTGGAGGCCTTCAATCTGCAGTCTTCGCTGACCACGGCGCAGATCTGGACCGATGCCTTTTTGCCGCCCGCAGCGGCACGCCGCCTGCCGGCGTGAGGGCAGGCGGCTGTCGGCGGGCGGCATGCACGGCATGCGCGGTATGTGCCCGCTGGTGTTTTCTGCTGGTGTTTTCTCTTTGATACGGGTTTTGTGATGGGTATTCCAATTCTGGATCTGACGGATGCACTGCATCCCGGCGCGCCCCGCAGTGCGGAGGTGGCGGCGCAGCTGCGCCAGGCGGCCATGGGCTCGGGCTTCTTCTATGTGCGCCACCACGGCATTGCCGCCGAGGTGGTGCAGCAGCAGTTTGCGCTGGCGCGCCAGCTGTTCGAGGCGGTGCCCGAGGCGACGCGCGAGCGCCTGTCCATCCACCACTCGCCCACGCAGCGCGGCTACGAGCAGCTGGGCGCGCAGACGCTGGACCTGTCGGCCCGCCCGGATGTGAAGGAGAGCTTCTACTGCGGCATGGCCTACCCGGACGACCACCCCTATGTGCAGGCTGGCTACCAGACCTATGGCGGCAACCAGTGGCCGCCGGAGCTGCCGCAGGCCCCCGCGCAGTGCGAGGCCTATATCCAGGCCTTGCTGGCGCTGTCGCGGCGGCTGATGCAGCTGCTGGCGCTGTCGCTGGCACTGCCGGAGGATTACTTCGATGCGACCAGTGCCAGCCCGATGCTGTCGCTGCGCATGCTGCGCTACCCCGCGCACCCGGCCGACGCCGACGCCCAGACCTTCGGCGCCGGGGCGCACACCGACTGGGGTGCGCTGACCATCCTGGCCCAGGACATGCACGGCGGCCTGGAGGTGTGCATGCCCGACGGCAGCTGGGTTCCGGCCACCCCGGTGGCGGACTGCTTTGTGGTGAACCTGGGGGACATGATTCCGCGCTGGACCAACGGGCTCTACCACTCCAACCCGCACCGGGTGCGCAACACCCGGTCCGGCGGGCAGCCGCGCTTTTCCATTCCGTTCTTCTACGAGCCGGACTTCATGGCCCGCATCGAAGCGGTGCCCGGCACAGTGCCGGCGGGTGAGGCCCCGCGCTTTGCCCCGTGCACGGCCGGAGAGCACCTGAGCGAGATGTACCGCCGGACCTACCAGCTGAAAACCAAAACGCCTGCGGGCACGGACACGGGTGTGGGCGCGGAGGTGGCGGCATGAAGGTCTTCGTCAACCAGTTCTGCCACGACACCGAAGGGCAGATGCAGTTCTATGCCACCTTGCTGGGTCTGCCGGAGCTGGCGCAGCGCCGCTCGCCCATCTACCGCGCGCTGGACGCGGGGGAGGCGGAGCTGGGCTTCAACAGCGAGGCCGCCTATGCCCTGCTGTCGCTTGATGACCGCATGCCGGCCGAAGCAGCGCCGGCACCGGTCACCGCCTATGCCACCTTCATGCTGGACAGCCCGCAGGCGGTGGACGCTGCCGCCGCGCAGGTGCAGGCCCTGGGCGGGGGCGTCATCAAGCCGCCGTATGCCACCTACTACCAGGAATGGCAGGCCGTGCTGCACGACCCGGAGCAGCGCGTGTTCCGGGTGAGTGCCGCCGTGGCGGCCGCACCGGCCACACCGGCCATGGCCGGGGGTTGAGCGCATTGCCCTGCTGCGAGCAGGGTGTCGCCCCCGGGCATGCGGCTGCAGACTGTTTTCTTGCAAAATATTGGCATGCAAACTAATTCGCATGCCATGGTGGATGCCGCCACGGCGCCGGCGGCCGCCTCCCCCCCTTCCTGGCTGGATGAGGGACCCGATGTGCCCGAGCCGCCGCAGGCGCGGGCCCGGCTGGGGCGCTTGATCGGCGGGGTGTACCGCCAGTGGCGCCGCCAGGTGGACCAGAGCGTCAAGGACCTGGGCCTGACCGACGCCACCCGTGCACCGCTGCTGGCGCTGCACGCGGCCGACGGCCCGTTGCGGCAGAAAGAGCTGGCGCACGCGCTGCTGCTGGAAACCTCGTCCCTGGTCCGCGTGCTGGACCAGCTGCGCGGCATGGGCCTGCTGGACTGGGACAGCGATCCCAATGACCGCCGCACCAAATGCATTGCGCTGACGCCGCGCGGGCGCAAGACGGTGGCCCGCATTCTGACCCGCAGCCTGGAGATCGAGCGCAGCATCCTGGTGGATGTGACGCCCGAAGAACTGGTGGTGCTGCGCAGCGCCCTGGAAAAAATCTCCCGCCGTTTTGACACCCTATGACGCTGTGCAGCCACTGCGGTGGCCGGCATGGCATGGAAAGCAGGGCGCAAGCTGCTGCTGAGAAGCTATGAATTCCCGGGACGTTCACCACTCCCCACTGGACACGGCAGCGCCTGAAGCGGCTGACCTGTCTTCCTTGCCTGTTCCATTGCCCGGTGCCGCCAAGGCATGGCCGGGCCAGGAGGGCGCTACAGCACCGTCATCGCCGCCATCGCCACCGGCATCACCGCCCGTGAGCCCGGTGGTGCCGGTCGCTCCGGCTGCAGCTGTGGCCTCTGCAGCAGATGCGGCTCCTGCAGTAGCCCGCCCCGCGGGCGCGCTGCCGGTGCTGACGGCGCCGCTGTGGCTGCTGGTGCTGGTCACGCTCAGCGGCACCATGGCCATGCACATCTTTGTGCCGGCGCTGCCGGTGGCGGGCAGTGCCTTGCATGCACCGGCGGCCAGCATGCAGCAGACCATCACCCTGTATGTGATCGGGCTGGCGCTGGGCCAGCTGGTGTACGGCCCGGTGTCGGACACCTGGGGCCGCCGCCCGGCCTTGCTGGTGGGCCTGGGGCTGTACCTGTCGGCCAGCGTGGTGGCGCTGTGCGCGCCCACGCTGGAGTGGCTGCTGGCCGCGCGGCTGGTGCAGGCCCTGGGGGGCGCGGCCGGGATCACGCTGGGCCGGGCCATTGTGCGCGACATTGCTCCGCCCGAGCGGGTGACCAAGGACCTGGCCCTGCTGAATCTGCTGACCCTGGTGGGGCCGGGGCTGGCGCCCATCGTGGGCTCCTACCTGGCCGAGCATTTTGGCTGGCGCGCCATCTACCTGTTCCTGGTGGGCATGGGCGTGGCCATGGTGCTGTGCACCTGGCGCATGCTGCCGGAGACCAACCGCCAGCGCCGGCCGCTGGCCATAGCGGGCATTGCCCGGGACTACCGCACCCTGCTGTGCACGCCGCGCTTTGCCGGCTTCATGCTGGGCGGCGCATGCTCCACCACCGCGCTGTACCCCTATCTGGCGACGGCGCCCTACATCGTGCACGAGCAGCTGGGCTACCCGATTGCCATGGTGGGCTGGTTTGCGGCCGCCACCATCGTGGGCGCCAGCCTGGGCACCCTGGTGACCCGGCGGCTGGCAGGGCGCTACCCGGCCGAGCGCTTTCTGTATGTGGGCGGGGGCATCGGCCTGAGCATGGCATTCGCCTTGCTGGTGGTGCAGCTGGCGGGGTGGCTCAACGGCCCCATCCTGGTGGCCGTGACGCTGGTGATGACCCTGGGCGCCGGCATGTCCAGCCCGGCTGCGCTGTCGCGCGGGCTGTCGGCCGTGCCGTGGCTGACGGGTTCGGCCGCCGGCCTGTACGGTTTCGGGCAGATGGCCATGGGCGCGCTGGGCACCAAGCTGGTGGGCTATGGCGACAATCCGGTTGTGGCCTGCGCAGTCACGCAGATCTGCATCATCGGGCTGGCCCTGGCCAGCTACCGCTTTGCCGCTGCGCAGCCGGTGGCCGTGCAAGGCGGGCAGCCGGCGCGCTGAAGGCCGGCAGGGCGTCTCCTGTCGCCCATGCCTCGCCGCGCACGCCCCGCCAAGTTGGCGGGAGTGTGACAAAACACTGCAGGGCGCCAGCCCGGGGTGGGGCAGAAAAGCTCTGCGCAAGGCGCTTTGCAGGCCATGCCCGGCGGCCGGCTGCTTCGGGAAACGGAGCGGCGCAGCGTCCGTGCAAGCCCGTTCACGCCTGTTGCGGCAGGACGGCTGCTCCCAGGCCGGTCTGCAGGGCCCGGGCAGCGATCCCGATGAACGGGGCCTTGCCCCCGACACACAAACGCGAACGATGCTTACTTGCATCCGTCTGTCGGAATGCGGGTGCGTGGTTACACTTTGTCCTGCAGAGAGGGGTGGTGTGCCAGAACCCGCACCGGGTGGTCCGTCAGAGGGCCGCGAGGTGGTCTGCCGGCGTGCTGCCCCCTGGGTCTGCAGCAGGAGGTGCCATGAGCTACTACCCCATGACGGAGTCCGGTCGCTTCGACCCCGTCTTCTTTGCGCTGTTCACTCTGGTCCTGTGGTGGAGCATCCTCGCCGCGACGGGAAGCTGAGCAGCGGAACGGCGGCAGCGCGCAGCGCGGGCCTGAGCGGCCCGGGCGGCGGTCGCGTCAGGCGGCAGCCGCAGGCAGCGCTGTGCGGCGCGCCGGCAGCACCAGGGCCACGGCGGCGGCCAGCAGCAACAGCACGCCGGACAGGCCGAACGCCAGCCAGTGCGTGCCGAAGTGTTCATACCCCCAGCCGCCCAGCCAGGAGCTGACCATGGCGCCCAGCTGGTGGCCCAGGTAGGCCCAGCCATAGAGCACGCCCACTTTCTGCACCCCGTACACATCGGCCAGGATGGCCGAGGACAGCGCAATGCTGCCGGCCCAGACTATGCCGCCGATGACCGAGGTGCCGAACAGCTCCAGCCGGTTGCCCGCCAGCAGCAGCGCAAAAAAGCCCAGGCCCCGCACCAGATAGATCACCGCCAGCAGCTTTTTGCGTTCCACCCGGTCGGCCAGGCGGCCCAGCACCATGGTGCTGGGAATGGCGACCAGTCCGATCAGCCCGATGCCCAGTGAGCTGGTGGTGGCGTCAAAGCCATGGTCCATCAGCATGGGCATGCCGTGCGTGCCCAGCAGGTTCATGCTGAAGCCGCAGGCGAACAGGCCCAGCGTGATTTTCAAAAACGTGGCCGTGCGCATGGCCTGGCCCAGGCTCAGACCGGCCATGGCGTTGGCATTTGCATTAGCGGGCGCGCTGCGGGCGGCGGCCGGCTGCAGGGGCGCGTCGCCGTCGGCCGGGGCATCATCCCGGACGATGTACAGCGCCATGCCCAGGGCGGGCGTCATGAAGGCGATGCCGGCCATGGAGCCGGTGGACAGGAAGAACAGCGCCATACCCCGGCGGCGGTTGAACCAGCGGCTGATGACAGGCGTCAGCGCCACCGGGCTGGTGAAGCCGGCGCCGATGGACATCAGCACGCCGAAGCTCAGCAACAGGCCGCCGGGGCTGCGGGTGTTCACCGTCCACAGCGTGGCCGTGACCAGGATGGCGGTGCCCACCAGCAGGACAAAACGGGTGCCGTGGCGCGCCACCAGCCAGCCGGCCAGCGGCATGGCCAGGCCATAGCACAGCATGCCCACGGCCACGATGGAGGCCAGCAGGCTGCGGCTGAATCCCAGGTCCTGCGCCATGGGCAGGAACAGCGGCCCTATGCCCAGGCGCATGCCCACGGTGAGCAGGGTCAGCACGGTGGCGGCTGCCACGATGTTCCAGCCAAAGTACCAGCGGGGTGGGGGAGCGGAGGTGGTCATGGCGCAGCAGAGGTCGTAGGCCCCGCGCGCAGGGGGCTTGCGCAGTGGGGGCAGGCGGTCATGGTACGCGGCCCGCTGGCGGCGTGCTGTCGCCCAGGCTGCAAGGCGCAGTGGGGGGCTGCACGCGGGCGGGTACGGTGCGGTCGGCGAGGTGCGGCCTTGCGGCCGTGCGGCCAAGCGCCTGCCGTGGCGGGCGGCGGTTCAGCAGGGAGCAGCCGCGCGCCGGGTGTCCCCCGGCAGGGGAAGTCCGGCCTGCTATGGCGCAGGCCGGAGTCGGCGGCTCAGGGGCGGGGGCAGGAGTTGTCCAGCCCCGCCATGCCGGCCAGCTTCTGCATTTGCGAGCGCTGTTCCAGGCAGTTCAGGTGCTGGGCTTCGGCCGCTTTCTGCTGGGCCAGCTGGGTGGCCTTGGTGCGTTCGGCCTGGAGCTTGGCCACGCGTTCGCGCAGCTGCGGCATCACGGCCAGTGCGGCCTTTTCGCCTTCCACAATGGCGTTGGCGCGCTGGCTGAAATCGGCAGCGCCGATGTCCAGCACCTTGGGGCGGATGACGATGTCGGCGCGCGAGAGCTCGGCCTGGCCCAGCTTCTGGCCCATGATGGCGATGGACTGGTTCAGCGCGCCCAGCATGTTGTCGGGGCTCTTGCCGCGGGCCTTGTTGGAGATGTCCACGGCCACCACGATGTCCGCGCCCAGCTGGCGTGCGGCGTCCACCGGCACCGGGCTGACGATGCCGCCGTCCACATAGTGGTACTTGCCGATGCTGACGGGCTGGAACACGCCAGGGATGCTGCTGGATGCACGCACCGCCTGGCCGGTGTTGCCACGGGCAAACACGGTGCGCTCACCGTCTTCCAGGCGCGTGGAGACGGCCACAAAAGGCTTGGCGAGCTGGTCCAGCGGCTTGCGCGCCACCTGTTCGTTGACATAGTCCTCGAGCTTCTGGCCCAGCACCAGGCCGCCGGAGGACAGCTGCAGATCGCGGATCTTGGTTTCGTCCAGGGCGACGGCCTTTTCCTGCAGCTCGAACGCGTTCATGCCGCTGGCATACAGGGCGCCCACCACGCTGCCGGCACTGGTGCCGCTGACCACCACGGGGGTGAAGCCATTGGCTTCCAGCATCTTGATGACGCCGATGTGCGCAAAGCCCTTGGCCGCACCGCCGCCCAGGGCAATGCCGATGCGCACCGGCGGCGCTGCCGGTGCGGAGGCCAGCGGCGCAGGGGCCGGGGTGCTGGGTTGGGGCGGGTTGCTGGTGCAGGCGGCCAGGCCGAGTGCGCCCACGCAGGCCGCCAGGCGCAAAGATGCATTCAAACGCATACCGGGAAAACGTGCAGTCATGGGCGGCAAAGTATAGACCCCGGTGCCGGGCGGCCGGGCAGCGCGCCCTGCCGACCCCGCCGGGGATCAGGTTGCCGGGGCCCGCAGCCGCTGGGCGTAGTGGCGGGGGTTGAAGCGGGCCGACAGCAGGCCGACCAGGGCGGCCACGCCGGCCTGGTAGAGCCAGCCCGGGGTCCAGCTGCCGCTGGATTGGTGCAGCTGGGCCACGATCCAGGGTGCCAGCGCGGCCAGGATGAAGCCGCCGCCCTGCATCAGCGCGTTCAGCGCGCCGGCCTGGGTGGGAGAGGGCAGGTGGTCCAGCGCCACCACCATGAACAGGGCAAAGCAGCCGCCCAGGCCCACGCCCAGCACCAGGGCGTTCAGGGTGGGGGCCGCGTCGGGCCAGCAGGCCAGGCCGGAGAAGCCCAGCACCTGCAGGGCCAGCATGGCCATGATCCAGAGGCGGCGGTCGGTGCTGCGCGCGGCCAGCGCAGGCACGGCCAGGGCCGCCAGCGCCTGGGCCACCGACAGCAGGGCCAGCAGGCTGCCGCTTTCGGTGCCGGACCAGCCGTGGGTCTGGTAGAACGGGGCCAGCCAGGCCACGGTGCTGGCGTAGCCGCCATTCATCAGGCCGAAGCTCAGCAGCAGCAGCCAGGTGCGCGGCCGGCGCACCAGCCAGCCGGTGTCACTGGCCGGCGTATTGGCGGGCGTATGGGCCTGGGCATGGTCGGCCGCCGTCTGCACCGGTGCCGGCAGGCCGGGCAGGCGCCCCAGCACCCACCAGGCCAGGGGCAGCGTGACCAGGACGGGTACGGCCCACATGGCCAGGGCGGCCTGCCAGCCCAGGCCCCATTGCATGGCCCAGGGCGAGAGCTGGGCGCTGAGTGCGCCGCCCCCCATCAGGGCGGCCGAATACAGGCCCATCATCACCGCCATGCGGTGGGGGGACTGGCGCTTGATCAGCCCCGGCAGAATGCCCTGGACCAGGGCCACGCCGGCCCCGCACAGGCCGGCCGTGGCCACCAGCACCCAGGCGTTGGCGCCTGCCAGCCGCAGCGCGCAGCCCAGGCCGATGGCCAGCAGGGCCCAGACAATGGCCGGGCGCAGGCCCAGGCGCCGCAGCGCGGCGGGGGCCAGCCAGGTGCCCACGCCCATCAGCACCATGGGCAGCAGGGTCAGCCAGGAAAACATGCGCAGCCCCATGCCGGTGGCCGTCTGGATGGCATGGCCGAGCGGGCCGGGGGCGGTCAGAAAGGGGCGCAGGTTCAGCGTGATCAGCACCACCGCCAGCAACCAGAGCCAGGTGGGCAGGCGCGCAGCGGTGGGTGGGGAGGAGTCGGTCATGGAGCAGGCAAGGCCGGGCAGGCGCGGCACCGCAGCGGGGCGGTAACAGCGGTAAAAGCGGCAGGGGCGGAAATGTGGAAAGTGCGTAGAAGCTGTAAGCCCGATGAAGGCTTGGCGGGGCATATTGTCCTGCACCCTGGCACGCCGTGCAGCGTGCCGCCACCATCGCCGGCCGGGCGCCCTGTGCAGGGTGTCTGCGCCACCGCCCTATACGCCGCTGCACCCTATCCGTAAAGACTGCCACACGCGGGCCTGTCACCTAGGCTACGGGGTGTATGACGCTTGCGGGACAAGGCTGCTGCCTGTGTGACGGCAGCGCGGGGTTTGCCCTGATCTGCTGCATTTCCCAGCGTGATTTCATGGCGTCTCTTCAACGAGACGGCTATGGAGACGGTGATGAGCAAGGGTGTGGATCTCAAGCGCAGAGCAGTGGTAGGTGGCCTGTGCATGGCGTGGGTGCCGCTGATGGCGCAAACCAAGGGCGCGGTCACGGCGCCGCCGGAGTTGGCAGGCAAGACGATCAAGCTGATCGTGGGCTATCCCCCCGGGGGCGGCACCGACCTGACCGCCCGCACCCTGGCCGTCTACGTGGGCGAATACACCGGCCTGACGGTGATCGTGGAAAACCGTCCCGGCGCCGGCGGCAACATTGCCACCGACAACGTGGTGCGCGGCCAGGCCGATCCCAGCAACTGGCTGTTCGTGACGCAAAGCCAGGTCATCACCAATCCGCTGCTGATGAAGATGAGCTTCGAGCCCATGCAGGAGCTGGCGCTGCTGGCGCGGGCCAGTGCCAGCCCGCTGGTGCTGATCGTGCGAGCGGATTCGCCCTTCAAGTCCTTCGACGACATCATGGCGGCGCACAAGAAGAATCCCGGCTCGCTGAACTACGGCTCGGCCGGCATCGGCACGCCCCAGCACATCGGTGTCGAATGGCTCAAGAGCCTGTCCGGCCTGCAGGCCGTGCACACCCCTTACAAAGGCAGCGGCCCCTGCATCATGGGCCTGATGTCGGGCGAGATCGACTTTGTGCTGGAGTCGGGCGCCGCCGCATCGCCCCATGTGCGCGGCGGCAAGGTGCGCGCCATCGGCATTGCCGGCAGCGCCAAGCCGGATGACTTCAAGGACGTGCGCCAGATCGAAGCCAGCGTGCCCGGTTTCAACATGGACGCCTGGAGCGGTGTGGCCGTCTCCAAGAAGGTTCCCGCCACCACCCGGCAGTACGCCGAGCAGGTGCTGCAGGCCTGCCTGAACAACCCCGATTTCATTGCCAAGCTCAAGGCCCAGGGTGGCAACCCCGGCTGGCTGAGCGCTGCGCAATTCACCCAGTCCGTGACCGAGGAAGCCAGGGTCACCAAGGACATCGTGGTCAAGAACAACATCCGCCTGTGACATGGGCGGCATCCCTCGGTATCTCCAGTCAGTGTAGTCAGCGAAGTTAGGAAGACATTTTGAAAAAGGTATTGATCGCCAACCGGGGCGAAATTGCGGTGCGGGTGATCCGTGCAGTCGCGGATCTGGGCCTGCATTCGGTGGCCGTGTATGCAAAGGACGACGCCAACAGCAGCCATGTGCACCTGGCGGATGAGGCCGTGGCGCTGCAGGCCAGCGGGCCGGCGGCCTATCTGGATGTGCAGGCCATCATCGGCGCGGCGCAGGCCACCGGGGCCGATGCCATCCACCCAGGCTACGGCTTTCTGAGCGAGCGGGCCGACTTTGCCCAGGCCTGCGCCGATGCCGGCGTGGCCTTTGTCGGCCCCGCGCCGCAGCAGCTGGCGCAGTTTGGCGACAAGGCCCAGGCCATTGCCCTGGCGGTGGCCTGCGGCGTGCCCATCATGCCGTCCACGCGCGGCGATGCCACGCTGGAGGAGATCACCACGTTCTTCGACGCCCAGGGCGGCAACGGCATTGTCATCAAGGCCGTGGGCGGCGGCGGCGGCCGGGGCATGCGCGTGGTGACGGAGCGCGCCGAGCTGGCCGAGGCCTATACGCGCTGCAAGGCCGAGGCCCGTTCCGCTTTCGGCATGGAAGCGGTCTATGGCGAGCGCCTGGTGGTGCGCGCCCGCCATATCGAGGTGCAGATCGTGGGCGACGGCGAGCAGGCAATTGCCCTGGGCGAGCGCGACTGCACGCTGCAGCGCCGTTTTCAGAAGCTGGTGGAAATTGCCCCCAGCCCGGTGCTGCTGCCCGCGCTGCGCGAACAGGTCACCCAGGCGGCACTGACCATGGCCCGGCGCGTGGGCTACCGCAGCCTGGGCACGTTTGAGTTTCTGGTGGAAGAGGACCCCCAGGGCCACCAGGTGGCGGCGGTGTTCATCGAGGCCAACCCCCGCCTGCAGGTGGAGCACACGGTGACCGAGCAGGTGACCGGGGTGGACCTGGTGGCGACCCAGCTGGGCATTGCCCAGGGCCGCAGCCTGCAGGAGCTGGGGCTGGACCCACAGCGTCCGCCTGTGGTGCAGGGCTTTGCCATCCAGGCCCGCATCAACGGCGAGAGCACCGACGCCAAAGGTATGTCCCACCCCTCCCAGGGCTGCCTGCAGCAGTTCGACGCCCCCAGCGGCCTGGGCGTGCGCGTGGACACCCACGGCTACGGCGGCTACACGCCTTCGCCGCATTACGACACCTTGCTGGCCAAGCTGATCGTCACCAGCCACAGCGCCAGTTTTGCCGATGCCGCCCGCCGCCTGGAGCGGGCGCTGGCCGAATTCCACATCGACGGCGTGCAGACCAATCTGCCGCTGCTGCGGGCCGTGGTGGGCAGCGAGGACTTTGCACGCCAGAACATCCACACCCGCTACTGGGCCGAACACCTGGACAGCCTGCTGGCCCGCATGCAGGCCATCGAGGCCGAAGACCGTGCCAAGACCCGTCCGCGCCCGACTGCGGTCAGCACGTCCGCCCCGGCCGCAGCCGTGGAAGACGAGGCGCTGGAGAATGACAGCTGGTCGGCCGTGCGCGCCATCACCCACGGCGTGCTGATCGAGCTGCTGGTGGAGGCCGGCAGCACGGTGCAGGCAGGCCAGACGGTGGCGGTGATCGAGTCCATGAAGATGCAGCACGTGGTGGCCGCCGAGCAGGCCGGCCAGGTGCTGGAGGTGCGCGGCACCGTGGGCGAGATTGTGCCTCAGGGCCGCATTCTGGCCGTGCTGCAGCCCCAGGGGGGCGTGGCCGAGGACGCCACCGCCCAGGTGCAGGCGCAGGACCCGCTGGCCGTGCGCCCGGACCTGCAGCGCCTGATCGACCGCCAGGCTTTTCTGTGGGACGCCAACCGCCCCGAGGCCGTGGCCCGGCGCCGCTCGCGCGGCCAGCGCACGGCCCGCGAGAACGTGGCCGATCTGCTGGACGATGACGGCAGCTTTGTGGAGTACGGCGGGCTGGCGATTGCCGCCCAGACCAAGCGCCGCAGCGTGGAAGACCTGGTGGCCAACACCCCGGCCGACGGCCTGATCACAGGCGTGGGCAACATCAACGGCGCGCTGATCGATGCCGAGCGGGCGCGGGCCGCCGTGATGGCCTATGACGCCACGGTGCTGGCCGGCACCCAGGGCAAGCGCAACCACGTCAAGACCGACCGCATCGTGGAAGTGGCGCTGCGCGACAAGCTGCCGTTCGTGCTGTTCGGCGAAGGCGGCGGTGGCCGCCCCGGCGATGTGGACTATCCCTCGATCTCGGGCTTCCAGACTTCGTCCTTTGCCGCGTTCGCGCAGCTCAGCGGCGAGGTGCCCGTGGTGGGCATTGTCTCGGGCCGCTGCTTTGCGGGCAATGCCGCCTTCGTGGGCTGCTGCGACGTGATCATTGCCGACAAGTCGTCCAACATCGGCCTGGCGGGTCCGGCCATGATCGAAGGCGGCGGTCTGGGCATCTTCAAGCCCGAGGAGGTGGGGCCGGCGCCGGTGCAGTACGCCAACGGCGTGATCGACGTGCTGGTCGACAACGAGGCCGAAGGCGTGGCCGTGGCCAAGCAGTACCTGTCCTTCTTCCAGGGCCGGGCGCGCGAATGGACGGCACCCAATCCGCTGGCGCTGCGCAGCGTGGTGCCGGAAAACCGCCTGCGTGCCTACGACACGCGCGCCGCCATCCACGGCGTGGCGGACGTGGGCAGCGTGCTGATGCTGCGCGAAGGCTTTGGCGTGGGCATCCACACGGCGCTGGCGCGCATCGAAGGCAAGCCGGTGGGCATCATGGCCAATAACCCGCGCCACCTGGGCGGCGCGATCGACGCCGATGCCGGCGACAAGGCCGCGCGCTTCATGCAGCTGTGCGATGCCCACGGCCTGCCCATCATCTCGCTGATCGACTCGCCCGGCTTCATGGTCGGCCCGGACATCGAAGCCAAGGCCCAGGTGCGCCATGTCTCGCGCATGTTCGTGGCGGCGGCCAAGCTGCGCATGCCCATCCTGGCGGTCACCCTGCGTAAATGCTACGGCCTGGGCGCCATGGCCATGGCCGGCGGCGGCTGGCATGCCAGCCACTTCACCGTGGCCTGGCCCACCGGGGAATACGGCCCCATGGGCCTGGAAGGCGCCATCCAGCTGGGCTTCAAGAAAGAGCTGCAGGCGGTGCCCGACGGTCCCGAGCGCAAGGCGCTGTACGACCAGCTGGTGGCCCAGATGTACGCCCGCGGCCACGCCATGAACGTGGCGGCCAATGTGGAGATCGACGCGGTCATCGACCCGGCCGAGACGCGCAAGTGGCTGGTGTCCGGCATCCACGCCGCGGCCATGCACGCGGCCAAGCCCCGCGGCCGCTTTGTGGACACCTGGTAAGGCAAGCCCCCGGGCGGGCAGCCGTCCACCCGGGGATGAAAGGTGCAGCCACCTTTCCCAAGGAGACAAGAACGTGATGCAAGAACCCGACATGGCGCAGCTGGCCCTCAAAGGGCTGCGCGTGCTCGAAGTGGGCGGCGGCGCGGCCGTGGCCTATGCCGGCAAGCTGTTTGCCGATTTCGGTGCCGAGGTGATCAAGGTGGAGCCGCCCCAGGGCGATGCCTGGCGCCAGATGCCGCCGCTGGTGGTGCCGCAGTACGGCGTGGCGCCCGAAAGCGCGCTGTTTGCCTGGCTGAACACGAACAAGCGCAGCGTGGCGGCCGATGCGGCGCAGCCGGCCGACCGGGCCTGGATGGGCACGCTGGCGCGCAGCTGCGATCTGGTGCTGGACGCCCGCGCGCTGGAGCAGGGCCTGGCTGCGCTGCAGCAGCCGCTGTGGACCTGGGGGCAGGCCGCCGGTGCAGCCACACCGCCGCCCATGGGGGTGGATTTCACCTGGTTTGGCGACAGCGGCCCGTACAAGGACTTTGTGGCCACCGACGCCACCTGCCGCGCGCTGGCCGGTGCGGTGCACGGCAGCGGCCCGGTGGAGGGCGCGCCCCACATGCCCCACGATGTGCACACCGGCATCGTGGCGGGTCTGGGCGCATTCACGGTGGCCGTGGCGGCCTGGATGGGCCGTGCCCAGGGCAGCCGCCGCTATGTGCTGAGCGTGCAGGAAGCCGCCTTCAGCGTGGTGGAGATGGAAGCCGGCCTGGTGCAGGACAAGGCCCATGCGCCGCGCCTGGGGGTGAACCGTTTCTGCACCACGCACCCGGCCAGCATTCTGCAGACCCGCGATGGCTGGATCGGTATCTTCACCAACACGCTGGCGCAGTGGGCCGGCCTGTGCGATGCCATCGGCCGGCCGGAGCTGGGAAGCGACCCGCGCTTTTTCAGCGGGCCGGACCGCATGGCGCATGCCGACCTGATCGACGCATTGCTCAAAGACGTGTTCCCGTCGCGCAGCACGCAGGAATGGTTTGCGCTGCTGACGGCGAACAAGCACCCGGCGGTGATCGTGCCCACCATGGCGCAGCTGCTGGAGCAGGCGGTGCACCGCGAGCGCAAGGCCTTTGTGCCGGTGCAGCTGGGGGCGGCGCAGTTCGAGGGGCCGGTGCTGCCGCAGCGCCTGGATGCGGCCGGGCCGCTGCTGGGCGGCCGGGCGCCGCTGCTGGGGGCGGACAGTGCCCACTACCGCGCGGCGGGCCTGCAGCGTGCCGTGCCGGAGCGGGCAGCGGCGGCGGCAGGCCAGCTGCCGCTGGCCGGGCTGCGCGTGGTGGACCTGACCATGGGCTGGGCCGGGCCGTTTGCCTCGCGCATGCTGGCCGACCTGGGGGCTGAAGTCATCAAGGTGGAAAGCGCCAGCTACCCGGACTGGTGGCGCGGCACCAATTACACCGAAGAGTTCTACCGCGACCGGCTGTATGAGAAGAAGTCGAATTTCAACCTGATGAACCGGGGCAAGTTCGGCATCACCCTGGACCTGACCCAGGCCGAAGGCAAGCGCCTGCTCAAGGAGCTGGTGCACGGCGCCGATGCGGTGGTGGAGAACTATTCGGCCGAGGTGCTGCCCAAGCTGGGGCTGGACTATGCGGCGCTGCGCCAGGTGAACCCGCGCGTGGTGATGCTGTCCATGCCGGCCTTCGGCCTGGACAACGCCTGGAGCAATACCCGCGCCTACGGCGGCACGCTGGAGCAGGCCAGCGGCCTGCCGCTGTACACCGGCCATGCCGACGGCCCGCCGGCCATGACGTCCTATGCCTACGGCGACCCCATGGGCGGCTTCAACGCTTCGGCGGCGCTGCTGCTGGGCCTGCTGGTGCAGCAGGCGACGGGCCAGGGGCGGCACATCAATATGTCGCAGGTCGAAGGCATGTTGCCGCTGACCGCGCCGTTCCTGATCGAGCAGTCGCTGACCGGCAGCGTGCCGGAGCGCCAGGGCAACCGCCACGCGGTGCATGCGCCGCATGGCTGCTACCGCTGCGCCGGGGACGATGCCTGGCTGGTGCTCAGCGTGGCGGACGACGCGCAGTGGCAGGCCCTGTGCCGGCTGCTGGGGCGGGCCGACTGGGCCGCCGATGCGGCCCTGGCCCATGCCCCAGGCCGGCGCGCCCGCCAGGCGGAGCTGGATGCGGGCATCACGCAGTGGACCCTGGGCCGCAGCGACGACGACGCCATGCAGGCGCTGCAGCAGGCCGCCGTGCCCGCCGGCGCGGTGCGCACCCTGGGCCAGCTGCTGCAGGACCCGCACCTGCAGCAGCGAGCGTTCTGGCGCACGGTGGAGCGGCCCTATGTGGGCAGCTACATCTCCAGCACCACCATCTTCCGCCAGGACGGACGGCCCATGCCCATGCCGCGCGTGGCGCCCACGCTGGGCGAGCACACGCACGCCGTGCTGCAGCGGCTGCTGCAGCTGAAACCGGAGCAGCTGCAGGCCCTGGAGGCCAGCGGCGTGATTGGCACCGAAGCCCGGGCCAAGGCACCGGGCAAGGCCGCTGCAAACACTGCCCCGAGGGGGCAGGCCCGCCCGGCCAAGCCCGCAGTTTGCGGTTGAAACGGGACGCTGCACCCCGCACCCCGCTGGCCGCACCGGCCGGGGCGGTGCAGCGCATCGGGGAGCCAGGGCGGTCCAAGGCCCTGGCCCCAGGGCTGCCTGGACACGACAGACGCACCGGTTGCATCCGTTGCATCTGTCGTGCCCGGGCGGCAAGCACATACCTATAGAGAAGGAGACAACGCCATGCCAACCATTTCCACCCGCCGCCGCAGCCTGCAGCTGGGCGCCGCCGCCGTCCTGGCCCTGGGACTGCCGCTGACCGCCGCGCAGGCCCAGAGCGACTGGCCCACCAAGCCCATCCGCATGGTGGTGGGCTTTCCCGCCGGCTCCATCACCGACACGGTGGCCCGCATCATGTCTGACCACCTGAGCAAGACCCTGGGCCAGCCCGTGGTGGTGGAAAACAAGCCCGGCGCCAACGGCTCGCTGGGGGTGGGGGAGGTGGCGCGCGCCACGGCGGACGGCTACACCCTGCTGTTCACCAATTCCAGCAGCATCACCATCAACCCCCAGCTCTACAAGAAGAGCCCGTACAAGGCCAAGGATTTCACGCCCATCACGGTGGCGGTGGATGCGCCCTTCATCCTGATCGCCAATCCGGCCTGGACGCAGAAGAACAATATCCAGAACCCCAAGGACATGATCGGCTATGCCCAGCGCAATCCGGACCGCATCAGCTACGGCTCGGCCGGGCCGGGCAATATCGCCCACCTGAGCTTCACCTCCTGGGGCAATCGCACCAGCACGCGCATGACCCATGTGCCGTACAAGGGATCGGCCCAGGCGCAGATGGCGGTGATGAGCGGCGAGCTGGACACCATGTTCGAGACCTGGGCGGCGCTGCCGCAGATCCAGGCAGGCAAGCTCAAGGCCCTGGCGGTGACGGCGCCGCAGCGCATGAAGCAGCTGCCCAATGTGCCCACCATGGCCGAGGCCGGCTATGACAATTTCAACGTGATCTTCTGGCTGGGCCTGCTGGGTCCGGCCAATCTGCCCCAGCCCATCGTGCAGAAGCTGTACGACGCCTCCAAGAGCCTGGCCCAGGATGCGCGTGCCACGGCCGCCCTGGCGTCGCTGGGCGAGGTGGTGATGCTGGAGCCCGGCAAATTCAGCCAGCGCATCAACAAGGAAGTGCAGGAATGGGGTGGCGCCATCCAGCGTGAAGGCCTGTCACTGGACTGAACTCCGCTCGCAGGGGTACCGGGGAAAGTTTGGGTCCGCCATTGGCGGACCTTTTTTTATGCCGGGGCAGGCAGTGTGTCCAGACAGCGTGGTGCGCACCACGCTGGGGGCGCAGCGCAGCGCAGCTCAGGCGCCGCTGCCGTCCTTGTCCTGGTAGGCCTCCAGGGGCTTGTCGTTGGGCTGCTGGAACAGGCCCTTGAGCATGGGGCTCAGCGGCAGGTTCAGCGCCGCGTTCTTGGGCGGGATGGGCTGCATGAACCATTTGTCATAGAGCTTGGCCATTTCGCCGCTTTGCATCAGCTCGCCGATGGCGCCGTCTACGGCCTTCTTGAACGGGGCGTCGCCGTGGCGGAACAGCAGCGCAATGGGCTCGGCCCCCAGCACCTCGCCGACGATCTTGTAGCCCGTGGGGTTCTTGGAGTTGGCGATCACGCCGGCCAGCAGGTTGGCGTCCAGCACAAAAGCCTGGGCGCGGCCGGACTCCAGCATCAGAAAGCTCTCGAAATGGTCCTTGCCCAGCTGCACGTCGAACTTGGTGCTGTGGTCGCGGCTGTATTTGCGCAGCAGCTGCACGGCCGTGGTGCCGGCGGAAGCGGCCAGGGTCTGGTTGTCCAGTTCCTTGAAGGACTTGACGGGGGAGTCGGCGCGCACGGCGGCGCGCACCTCGCTGACATAGGTGGTGACGGCAAACGCCACCTGCTTTTGCCGCGCCAGGTTGTTGGTGGTGGGGCCGCAGCCGATGTCCACCGTGCCGTTCTGCACCAGGGGCAGGGTGTTCTGCGCGGTCAGCGCCATGTATTCGCGCTGGGCCTTGGGGGCGATCTTGTCCAGCACCTTCTCGCACAGCTCCACGTGGTAGCCCACGTACTTCTGCATGGAGCCAAGGGCATAGGCCATGGGGGCCGAGCTTTCGCGCACGCCCAGCACCACTTTGCCGGAGCTCTTGATCTTGTCGAAGGTGGGGGAGGCTTCGGCCTCCTGGGCAAAAGCGTTGCCGCCCAGGGCCAGCAGGCAGGCGGTGGCCATGGCAGAAAACATGTGACGCATGAAACAGTGCTCCTCGTGCAGTGAATGTCGACAAGGGCACAAGCATTTCATGTGCCTGCGGCGGCGGCCATCGGGCTTAACGCGCAGACGGGGTGGCGAAAAAGGGCGGTCGGAGTGGGCCGAAAGGCAGGCGAAAGACTGGCGAAAGCTAAGGGTTTGCGCGAGGCCTTAGCCTTGCCGCCGGCCGGGGAGTGTGCGGCTACTGATGTGCGCCTGCCGGTGAAGCCAGGGCAGCGCACCGGCGCACACCCGGGCCAGCACATATTCGAAAAACAGCATGGTCCGCGCAACCCATCCTTTCGATGGGACTGCGCGTGGCCGGCACCGCGGTACCAAGAGAAGAGGTGAGTGATGGACACGTTCAGCAACCCAGGCGGCAGTCACGCTGCGCATTGTCTGGAGGTCGCGCGATGAAGCTGGCCACCAAGCTCCCCCTGGCGTTTGCCGCCGCCCTGCTGGTGCTGCTGGCGGCCGCGCTGTTTGGCATTGCCCAGCTGCGCCAGGCCCTGACCACCTACCAGACCACGGTGGCCGTGCATGCCGACCAGGAGCGTGCCGTCAACCACATGCTCGACAGCTTCAAGCTTCAGACCCAGGAGTGGAAGAACGTGCTGCTGCGGGGCAAGGACGAGGCGCAGCGCGCGCGCTACTGGAACGCCTTTGAGAAGCAGGAAGCCGTGGTGCAGGAGGCCGCCCGCGCACTGCTGGCGGGCCTGCCGGCCGGCGACAGCCGCAGCCGCGTGGAAGGCTTTGCCCAGGCCCACCAGCGCATGGGCCAGGCCTACCGCAGTGGCTACCAGGCCTTCCAGGCCGCCGGCATGGATGCGGTGGCGGGGGACCAGGCGGTGCAGGGCATCGACCGGGAACCGACCCGGCTGCTGGATGAAGCCGGTGCGCTGATCCAGCGCAGTGCCGCCGCCGTGGCCGCGCAGGCCGGTACGGACGCCACGCGCGCCATCTGGATCAGCCTGGTGGTGATGCTGACGGTCTGCGTGCTGGGCATTGGCACGGCCCTGCTGTTCAGCCGTGCGGTGGTGCGCCCGCTGGAGGCCGCCGTGCAGGTGGCGCGGGCGGTGGCGGCTGGCAACCTGACCGCCGCGCAGCCCAGCGCCGGGCGGGACGAGATTGCGCTGCTGCTCAATGCCTTGCACGGCATGCAGACCGCCCTGTCCCAGGTGGTGCAGGGCGTGCGCCAGAACGCGCACAGCGTGGCATCGGCAAGCACCCAGATTTCCCACGGCAACCACGATCTGTCGGCCCGTACCGAACAGCAGGCCAGTGCACTGGAAGAAACCGCGGCATCCATGGAGGAGCTGACGTCGTCGGTGCAGCAGAACGCTGCCCATGCACGCCAGGCCAGCGAACTGGCCGCCAGTGCCTCGCGCGTGGCTGCGCAGGGCGGCGAGGTGGTGGGCCAGGTGGTGGCCACCATGCGCGATATCCAGGGCGCCAGCCAGCGCATTGCCGACATCATTGGCGTGATCGACTCCATCGCCTTCCAGACCAATATCCTGGCGCTGAATGCCGCGGTGGAAGCCGCCCGTGCCGGCGAGCAGGGGCGTGGTTTTGCCGTGGTGGCCAGCGAGGTGCGTTCGCTGGCGCAGCGTTCGGCCACTGCCGCCAAGGAAATCAAGACCCTGATCACGGCCAGTGTGGACCGCGTGCAGCAAGGCAGCGACCAGGTGGACCGCGCCGGCGCCACCATGGACGAGGTGGTGGCCGCCATCCACCGCGTGGCCGATATCGTCAACGAGATCAGCGCCGCCAGCCAGGAACAGGCCAGCGGTGTGGCCCAGGTGGGTGACGCCGTCACCCAGATGGACCAGGTCACCCAGCAGAACGCGGCCCTGGTGGAAGAAAGCGCGGCCGCTGCCGACAGCCTGCGCAACCAGGCCCAGCAACTGGTGCAGGCGGTGGCCGTGTTCCAGCTGCACAGCGATGAAGGAGGGCTGGCGCAGGCCGCCGTGCCGGCCCCGCGAGCACCGGCCGCCCTGGCGCACACCGCGCGCTGGGAGCGCTAGGCCCCAGATGGCCCGCCGCCTGTTATGGGTGGGCAGGCCCTGCAACGACAACGCCCCTGTGAAAGGGGCGTTGTTTTTTGTGGGGTGGCTGGGTGTCAGCCTGGGCCGGTCTGTGTAGGCTGCGCTAGGCAGCTGCGCTGCCGGCCGTGGCGCCGTGCAGCAGCGCGGCCAGCGCATGGCAGGCCTGCTCCACCTGCTGGCGGGCCTGGGGGCTGGCGGTCAGCATGCGGGCAAAGCCGTGCACCATGCCAGGCGCTCGCAGCAGCCGGGTGGGCACGCCGGCCGCCTGCAGCTGGCGGGCAAAGGCTTCGCCTTCATCGCGCAGGATGTCGTGGCTGGCGGTGCAGACCACGGCGGGCGGCAGCCGGGGCAGGGTGTCGGTGCAGCTGGCCGGCAGGCGGCAGCGTGCATCCGCGCCTTCGGCGCCGCCCAGTTCCTGCCAGTAGCGGGCCATGGCGCTGCGGGTCAGGCCAAAGCCTTCGCTGAAGGCCTGCATGCTGGGGTGGTCCTGCTCCGGCGCAATCGGCGGGTAGAACAGCAGCAGGCCGTGCAGCCTGGCCGGCCGCGCTGGCTGGCCCGCGTCTGCGGGCTGTGGTGCAGCCGCATGGCGCAGCGCGCAGGCCAGGGCCAGGTGGGCGCCGGCGCTGTCGCCGCCCAGCAGCACGCTGTCCCGGGCAAAGGGCAGCACGCCCTGCATGCGGTGCAGCCACTGCAGCACGGCCGTCACATCGTCCAGCGGTGCGGGGAAAGGGTTTTCCGGCGTGCGGCGGTAGTGCACGCTGAGCACGGTGTGGCCGGTGAACTGCGCCAGGTGTTCGCACAGATCGTCGTGGGTGTTCAGATCGCCCACCATCCAGCCGCCGCCGTGCAGCCAGACCAGGGTCTGCGGGCTGGGGGCGCTGCCTTTCTGGTAGCTGCGCACGGTGATTTCACGGCCCGGTGCAGGCACGAAATGGTCGGTGCGGACCATGCCCGGCAGCGGGCTGCGCAGCAGCTGGGCCTGCAGGGTGCTCAGCAGCCGGCGGCGCCCGGCGTAGTCCAGCTGCGGGGTGGGCGTGTCGGCGTCCAGCCGGGCAAAGCGCTGCAGGGTGCGGGCCAGGGCCGGGTCGAGCGCGGAAAGATCGGAAAGGTCTGGAGAGGCGGAAGCGGTCATGGCACTTGGAGTGGGGTGGCGTGCGGGGCGGGGCAGGGGGCTGTCTGCAGGATTCAGGCCGCAGTGCCGGCGGCACCCACAGCACCGACCACAGCGGCCGGGGCCGCCGGTGCCACCGTGGCCTCCGAACTCGCGCCCGGCAGGCCCGGCGCACGGTAGACCAGCACCTTCAGGCTGCGTTCCTCGTCCACATCGGCAAACACCGGCGGATTGGGAATGCGCTGCGTGAAGTGCAGCTCCGGGGCGATCTCGCTCATCTGCTCGCGCAGAAAGGCGGTGCCCAGCTCGGGCGCGTTCAGGCACAGCAGCACCTGGCCGTCCGGGGCCAGCAGGTCGGGCAGGCGGCGCATCAGGCGGGCGTAGTCCTTGGTCGCGATGAAGCTGCCCTTCTGGTAGCTGGGCGGGTCCACGATGATCAGGTCGTACGGCCCGCTGCGGTTGATCTTGCCCCAGCTGCTGAAGATGTCGTGCGCGGCAAAGCTGGCACCGGCCTTGACGCCGTTGAGCTGGTGGTTGTGCTGGCCCGTGGCCAGCGCGCCCTTGCTCATGTCCATGTTCAGCACCTGGCCGGCGCCGGCCAGCTTGGCCACCACCGAGAACGCGCAGGTGTAGGCGAACAGGTTGAGCACCTTCATGCGTGCGGGCCGGGGGTGGGCCTGCACCTGCTGGCGCACCCAGTCGCGGCCGGCGGCCATGTCCAGGAACAGGCCGTGGTTCTGGCCGCGCCCGATGTGCAGCAGGTACTGGGCGCCGTTTTCGGTCACCACATGGGGCTCGGGCAGGGCACCGGCCATGGTGCGGGTCTCGACCTTGCCGCCGGCTTCCCGGGTCTGGAAGACCCAGGTCAGCGGCTGGTCGGCCGGGGCGATCTGCTGCCAGCGCTGCGCCAGCGCAGCGCCCACGGCGGCCAGCGCCTCATCGGCCAGCGGCGCAAAACTGGTCAGCACCAGGGCGGGCGGGAAGGCGTCCAGCGACAGCTGTTCACAGCCCGGGTAGCGGCCGCCACGGCCATGGAAGAGGCGCTGGGCGTCGGTGGGGTAGGCCATTTGAGCGATGGCGTCGAGCAAGGGCTGCATACACAAAACAGGAGCACGGAAAAGTCCGCCAGTGTATGCAGCCCAGGACAGCAGGGTGGCGCGGGCGGAAATAGCGCAGCGCCAGGTGCTGCGGTCGCGGCCCGGCGTTCAGGCGCCGCGCACCTCGAAGTAGCAGCCTTCGCCTTCGCCCAGGCCCTGCATGCCGGCTTCGGTGGCGGCGCGCACGGCCTTCATCCAGCGGGCAAAGCCGGTCTTGACCTCTTCGGTGATTTCCTCGGGCGGGTCTTCTTCCAGTTGCTGCACCCAGTGCAGGGTTTCACAGACCTGGTCCGAACCGCCCAGCTGGCGGGTCAGCACCTTGGCGTAGCGTTCTTCGGCTTTGGCGCGAGCGGCCTCCGGCAAACCATCAAAGTCGCACAGGGAGACGGTGAAAAAGGCTTCTGCGGTGTCCATGCTGCAGATAAAAGAGTTGATGACTGTGTAAATATACAGTTAAACACTGTGCGTGTGTACAGTGGTCTGTGTTTTTTATGCCGCATCGCAGCGGCGCACAATGGTGGCTTCCGTGTGGAGGTGCCTGGGATGTCCGCTGCTGCTGCTTTCCGTGTTGATCTGGCCGATGCCTCGCTTGGCTATGGCCATGCGCTGTTTGCCACCCGCATCGGCGTGTGCGCTGTGGCCTGGCAGCCCCAGGCCGTGCTGGCGCTGCAGCTGCCCGAAGTGGACGGCCAGTCCACGCGGGCGCGCATGCTGCAGGAGCTGGCCCAGCGCCTGACCGGTGCCGATGTGCCGCCGCAGGCGGATTGGTTGCAGGCGCACAGCGCCGCCCAGATGCCGGAGTGCGCGGTGCAGGCCGTGGCCGGGGTGCAGCAGCTGATGGCCGGCTGGCGTGCCGCTGCGGGCGAGGCGGAAGAGGGCGAGGGTGGGGAGAGCGCGCTGCACTGGCCCGGCGCCGGCGACGCCCAGGTGCTGGGCGATCTGCGGGCGGGCTACCACCCCGCTGCGGCACCGCTCCCCGCCACCGCTGCCGAGAGGCAGGCGCTGCCCCATCTGCTGGAGATTGCGCTGGACTGGCAGGGTGTACCGGAATTTGCCCGCAATGTGTACGCGCTGGCACGCGCCATTGCGCCGGGACAGACGCGCACCTATGGCGACCTGGCGGCCGATCTGGGCGGGCCCGGCTTGGCCCGGGCCGTGGGGCAGGCGCTGGGGGCCAATCCGTTTGCGCCCGTGGTGCCCTGCCACCGCGTGCTGGCTGCAGGGCGGGAGCCCGGCGGTTTTTCCGGCGGGCAGGGGGCGCTGACCAAGCTGCGCATGCTGGAGCTGGAGGGCGCAGCCTGGGGCGGCACGCGTTCGCTGTTCGAATAGCCGCGCGGCCTGCTTCGGGGCTTCTCGCGACCCTCTCGCGGTCCTTTAACGGTCCTTTAGCGGCCTTTTTGCAGCTCTTCCGCGGCTCTTTTACGGCCCATTCACGACCCTTTTGCGGTCGTCTCGCGATCTTCTTTTGGTCTTCTTTCGGTCTTCTTTTCAGGCTGCCGCCGGCGGGCGCGCGCAGCGGTGCGTCCGTGCTCCATGGGGGGCCTGTCAGCTTGCGCACAGGTGACAGGGGGGCTGGCAGCGCACTTGCACAATGCCTGGCAAACAACCACCACCCGCCAACGCATGGCACAGCCAGCGCGTATGGAGGGGGATAAAAAGGAGACACACCATGGCACATACCGTGCAGCAATTGTTCGATTTGCAGGGCAAGACCGCCCTGGTGACCGGGGGCTCGCGCGGCCTGGGGCTGCAGATGGCCCAGGCGCTGGGCGAGGCGGGGGCCCGGATTGTGCTGAGCTCGCGCAAGGCGGTGGACCTGGAGCAGGCCGCCGCCACGCTGCAGGCCCAGGGCATTGACGCCAGCTGGATTGCCGCCGACTGCGCCCGCGAGGACGACATCGAACGCCTGGCAACCGAGACCCTGCAGCGCCTGGGTCACGTGGACATTCTGGTCAACAACGCCGGTGCCAGCTGGGGGGCTCCGGCCGAAGACCACCCGCTGAGCGCCTGGGACAAGGTGATGAACCTGAATGTGCGTGGCTATTTCCTGCTGAGCCAGCAGATTGCCAAGCGCAGCATGATCCCGCGCCGCAGCGGCCGCATCATCAACCTGGCGTCCATCGCGGCGCTGGGCGGCAACCCGGTGGCGATGAAGACCATTGCCTACAACACCTCCAAGGGCGCGGTGCTGAATTTCACCCGTGCACTGGCCGGGGAGTGGGGGCGCTACGGCATCACGGTGAACGCCATCTGCCCGGGGTTCTTCCGCACCAAGATGGCGGAGGTGCTGATCGACACCCTGGGCGAGGAGCAGATGAGCAGCCATGCGCCGCTGCAGCGCCTGGGCGACGATGAGGACCTGAAGGGCATCACCTTGCTGTATGCCAGCGCGGCGGGCAAGCACATCACCGGCCAGTGGATGGCGGTGGACGGCGGCGTCAGCGCGCTGGTGGGCGGCTGACGGCCGGTGTGGAATGGGACTGTCGTCCAAGCGCGTAGGTGACAGCAATGTGGTCCGCGCGGGCGGCCAGCGCCGCTATGCTCGGGGACTTCCCCCGAATTTTTGGAGACTCTCCCTGTGTTGAGCTTTGGCGCCATCCCCATTCCCTTCGTCGAACATCTGGGTTTCACCCTGCACAAGATGGAAAACGGCGAGTCCGAGCTGCGCTACGAAGCCCAGCCCGACCACTTGAACACCTTTGGCGTGACCCATGGCGGCGCCAGCATGACCCTGCTGGACGTGACCATGGCCGTGGCGGCGCGCAGCCTGGAGAGCGACGACTTCGGCTGCGTCACCATCGAGATGAAGACCAGTTTCATGCAGCCGGCGCGCGGCCTGCTGGTGTCCAAGGGGCTGGTGCTGCACCGCACCAAGACCATGGCCTATTGCGAAGGCAAGGTCTATGACGGCGAAGGCCGCCTGTGCAGCCATGCCACCGGTACGTTCAAATACATGCCGCGCACCGTGCGCCCGGGCAGCAAGGATACAAAGGACACCGTGATCGCCACGGACTGAACCCCTGCGCGCGGCGCCCGCCAGGGGGCGGCGCGGCGGCGGGGTGTTGATTTTGCAAGGTAAGAAAGGCTGCAGCGCACCCGCATGGGCGCGTACGCAGCGAACACAACCGAAGGAGATGACATGCCCCGTAACCCGCAGATCCTGCTGGACAACCGCCCCCAGGGCGAAGCCACAGTCGACAACTTCCGCCTGACGGAAGCCGACACGCCCGCCCTGGCCCCAGGCCAGGTGCTGGTGCGCCACCACTACCTGAGCCTGGACCCGTACATGCGCGGGCGCATGAACGATTCCAAGAGCTATGCAGCCCCCCAGCCCCTGGGCCAGGTCATGCAGGGCGGCACCGTGGGCGTGGTGGAGGAAAGCCGCCACCCGCGCTTTCAGCCCGGCGACAGCGTGGTCGGCATGGGCGGCTGGCAGACCTACAGCGTGGTGGACGGCGATGCGCCGGGCATGCTGCGCAAGGTGGACACGGCCCATGTGCCGCTGTCGTACTACCTGGGCGCCGTGGGCATGCCCGGGGTGACGGCCTGGTACGGCCTGGACCAGATCATTGCGCCCAAGGAGGGCGACACCCTGGTGGTCAGCGCGGCCACCGGCGCCGTGGGCAGCGCGTTCGCGGCCCTGGCCCGGGCGCGCAAGTGCCGCGTGGTGGGCATTGCCGGCGGGCCGGAGAAATGCGCCTATGCCGTCAAGGAGCTGGGGTTTGACCACTGCATCGACTACCGCGCCCACCCGGATGTGAAGTCCATGGCCGGGGCGCTGAAGGCGGCCTGCCCGGACGGCATCGACGGCTATTTTGAAAACGTGGGCGGCTACATCCTGGACGCCGTGCTGCTGCGCATGAACGCCTTCGGCCGCATCGCCCTGTGCGGGATGATTGCCGGCTACGACGGACAGCCCCTGCCCATGGCCAATCCGGCGCTGATTCTGATCAACCGCCTGAAGGTGCAGGGCTTCATCGTCAGCGAGCACATGGGCATGTGGCCCAAGGCCCTGGCCGAGCTGTCGGACCTGGTGCAGCTGGGCAAGCTGCGCCCGCGCGAATCGGTGGCGCAGGGCCTGGCGGCGGCGCCCGAAGCGTTCCTGGGCATGCTCAAGGGCAAGAACTTCGGCAAACAGCTGGTCAAACTGGTCTGAATGAGACCGGCCCCAGGCGCCCCCGGCAACGGCAGGCGCCTTTTTTCCGGGCGCTCGGTGCCCGTGTGACAACCATAACAAGGAGACAGACAAGATGCTGAAAGACCTGCAAGGCAAGACGGCGGTGCTGACCGGTGCCGGCTCGGGCTTCGGCCTGGAGTGCGCGCGCATCGGCGCGCGCGCCGGCATGAAGCTGGTGCTGGTGGATGTGCAGGCCGATGCGCTGGAGCGCGCGGCGGCCGAGGCAAAGGCGCTGGGGGCGGCCGATGTGCTGGCGCGGCGCGTGGACGTGTCCAGCGGCGAGGCCATGGCGGTGCTGGCGCAGGAAGTGAAGCAGCGTTTTGGCGCGCCGCACTTCGTGTTCAACAACGCGGGGGTGGGCGGCGGCGGCCTGGTGTGGGAGCAGACCGAGGCCGACTGGCAGTGGATTCTGGGCGTCAACCTGTGGGGCGTGATCCACGGGGTGCGCCTGTTCACCCCCATGATGCTGGAGGCCGCGCGCCAGGACCCGCAGTGGCGCGGCCACATCGTCAACACTGCCAGCATGGCGGGCATGCTGGCGCCGCCGAACATGGCGGTCTACAACGTCAGCAAGCACGCCGTGGTGGCGTTGACCGAGACCCTGTACCAGGACCTGCGCCTGGTGACCGACCAGGTGCACTGCAGCCTGCTGTGCCCGTATTTCGTGCCGACCGGCATCGCTGACAGCGAACGCAACCGCCCCGCCGACATGAGCAACGCCACGCTGACCGCCAGCCAGAAGGTGGCGCGGGCCATGTCGCAAAAGGCCGTGGGCTCGGGCAAGGTCACGGCCACCCACATTGCCGAGAAAGTGTTTGCGGCCATGGCCGAGGAGCAGTTCTATATCTTCAGCCACCCCCATGCCCTGGGCAATGTGCAGGCGCGGATGGAGGACATCCTGCAGCTGCGCAACCCGACCGATGCATTCGCGGGCCGCCCCGAAGTCGGGCAGCAGCTGCGCGAGGCACTGCGCGCAGCGGCTGCGGCGGCGTAAGCCAGGGCGCAGGCCCGCGGGGAGAGTGCGGTCTGCGCCATGGCAGGGAACTTGCTGGTGACAGATGGCTCCCAATGGCGGCATGGGCGTGCGACAGCTTTTGCCGCCGCCCATGCAGGAATTGCCCTACATTTGTAGGCTTTACGAAACGTAAACATAAGGGGGCCAGAATGGCCCCTTTCTGATGATCGACCTCTCCCCCATGAAGACTGCCATCACTGCACGCCTGCACCAAGCGCAGGCGTCTGCCTCCCGTGTGCCCCATTCTGATTCACACGGTCCGCAACGTGCAGCGTATGGGGGGTGGTGGTGCGCAGTGGGCGCGGCGCTGCTGCTGGCGGCCTGCTCCAAAGGCGGCGAGCCGGCAGCGCCTGTGGGCAAGCAGGCGGTGCAGGTGGGCGTGGTGACCCTGCAGCCGCAGAGCCAGCAGCTGGACGCCAGCCTGCCGGGCCGCACCCGGGCCTTTCTGACGGCGGAAGTGCGCCCTCAGGTCTCGGGCATCATCCAGAAGCGCCTGTTCACCGAAGGGGCGGTGGTCAAGCAGGGCCAGCCGCTGTACCAGATCGATGCGGCGTCGCTGCAGGCCACCGAGCGCAGTGCCGCGGCGGCCGTGGCCAAGGCCGAAGCCAGCCAGCGCACGCTGGCCGCCACCGCGCGCCGCAATGCGGAGCTGGTGAAGATCGACGCCATCAGCCAGCAGGCCTATGAGGAAAGCCAGGCCGCTGCGCTCCAGGCCCAGTCCGATGTGGCCGTGGCCAAGGCCAGCCTGGAGACGGCGCGCATCAACCTGAAATACAGCCGCATCGAGGCGCCCATCAGCGGGCGTATTGCGCTGTCTGCCGTGACCCCGGGTGCGCTGGTGACGGCCAACCAGACCACGGCGCTGACCACCATCGTGCAGATGGACCCCATGTATGTGGACTTCACCCAGTCCAGTGCGGATGTGGTGCAGCTCAAGCGGGAGCTGGAAGCCGGCCGCTTTGCCAAGGTGGAGGGCGACAAGATTGCCGTGCGCATCAAGCTGGACGACGGCAGCGACTACGCCCACCAGGGCAAGCTGGCGTTTGCCGGCGTGATCGTCAACGACACCACGGGCACGCTGACCTTGCGCGCCGTGGTGCCCAATCCCGAAGGCCTGCTGATGCCCGGCATGTATGTGCAGGCGCTGCTGCCCACGGCGCTGGCGCCGGATGCGCTGCTGGTGCCCCAGCAGTCGGTGACGCGCGACCTGACCGGCCGCCCCAGCGTGCTGGTGGCCAAGGAAGGCGATGTGCTGGAGAAACGCGATGTGGAACTGGACCGTGCCGTGGGCAGCCAGTGGCTGCTGCAAAGCGGGCTGAAGGCCGGCGAGCGCGTGGTGGTGGACGGGTTCCAGCGCGTCAAGGCCGGTGACAAGGTCAAGCCCGTGGAAGTGGACATGCAGGCCAAGGCGGCCCGCAAGAGCACGCGCGGCGAGCCCCCGGTACAAGCTGCCGCAGACGCGCCAGCGGCCCAGCCTGCCAGCAAGTAAGACGGCGAGGCAGCGCACATGGCTCAGTTCTTCATCAACCGGCCCATCTTTGCATGGGTCATTGCCATCATCATCATGCTGGGCGGGGCCTTGTCGATCAAGACCCTGCCGCTGGAGCAGTACCCCGACATCGCGCCGCCGCGTGTGACCATCGGCGCGCAGTACACCGGTGCCTCGGCCGAGACCGTGGAAAACTCGGTCACGCAGATCATCGAGCAGCAGATCAAGGGCATCGACAACATGCTCTACATGAGCTCGACGAGCAATGCGTCGGGACAGGCCCGCATCACCCTGACCTTTGCGCCCGGCACCAATGTGGACGTGGCCCAGGTGCAGGTGCAGAACAAGATCCAGGGGGCGATCAACCGCCTGCCGGATGCGGTGAAGACCCGCGGGGTGTTCATCAACAAGGGCGGCCAGGACTTTCTGGTGACCTACAGCTTCTACTCGCCGGATGAAGCCATCAGCGCGGTGGACATCGGCGACTACATCAACAGCAATCTGGTGGACATCATCGGCCGCATCGAAGGGGTGGGCGACATCAGCGTGTTCGGGACCAACTATGCGCTGCGCATCTGGATGGACCCAGCCAAGATGGAGAAGTATGCGCTGATGCCCTCGGACCTGGTCACGGCGCTGAACGCGCAGAACGCCCAGGTTTCGGCCGGCCAGATCGGTGCGCTGCCGGCGGTGCAGAACCAGCAGCTCAATGCCACCATCACGGCACGCACCAAGCTCAAGACGCCGGAAGAGTTCGAGGCGATCGTGATCAAGTCGTCCACCGACGGCTCGGTGGTCACGATGAAGGACGTGGCGCGCGTGGAGCTGGGGGCCGACAACCTGTCCATCCAGACCAAGCTCAACGGCATGCCCGGCGCGGGCATGGGCATCATCCTGGCCGACGGCGCCAACGCCATGGCGGTGTCGGATGCGGTGGCCGCCAAGCTGGCCGAGCTCAAGCCCTTTTTCCCGAACCGGATCGAGTACTTCGTCAGCTCGGACTCCACCCCGTTCGTGCGCGCCTCGATCAACGAGGTGATGCACGCCCTGGGTGAAGCCATGGTGCTGGTGGTGATCGTGATGTTCATCTTCCTGCAGAACTTCCGCGCCACGCTGATCCCCGCGATTGCCGTGCCGGTGGTGCTGCTGGGCACCTTTGGCGTGCTGTCGATTGCGGGCTACTCCATCAACACCCTGACCATGTTCGCCATGGTGCTGGCCATCGGCCTGCTGGTGGACGATGCGATTGTGGTGGTGGAGAACGTGGAGCGGGTCATGCACGAGACCGGGCTTTCACCGAAGGAAGCCACGCGCCTGTCCATGAAGGAGATCACCTCCGCCCTGGTGGGCATCGGGGTGACGCTGTCGGCGGTGTTCGTGCCCATGGCCTTCTTCGGCGGCTCCACCGGCGTGATCTACCGCCAGTTCTCGATCACCATCGTGGCGGCCATGGGCCTGTCGGTGTTCGTGGCGCTGACCCTGACGCCGGCGCTGTGCGCGACCTTGCTCAAGGCGCCGGACCGCTCGCATGGCGACTCCCATGAGCGTCCCATCCGGGCGGGTCTGCTGGGTATCAACGACCGGTTCTTCCGCTGGTTCAACCACCATTTCGATGCCACTGCCAACCGCTACCAGCGCACGGTGGCCTTCAGCCTGGGGCGCTCCAAGCGCATGATGCTGATCTTCCTGGCGGTGCTGCTGGGCGTGTGGCTGCTGATGGCCAAGCTGCCCACCTCGTTCCTGCCCGATGAAGACCAGGGCTTTGTCTACGTCAACGTGAACCTGCCGGCCGGGGCGTCCGACGCCCGCCTGCAGGAGGTGCTGGACGAGGTGCGCAACTACCTGGCCGCCCAGCCCGATGTGATCAGTTTCAACCAGGTCTCGGGCCTCAATGGCGACCAGAGCTCGGCGCGCGGCTTCATCCGCCTCAAGCCCTGGAGCGCGCGCCCCTTGCCGTCGCAGTCGGCCGCGGCGATTGCCAACAAGGCCACGCAGGACCTGTCGCGCATCCGGGATGCCCGTGTGCAGGTCATTCTGCCGCCGGCCGTGCGCGGTCTGGGCTCCAGCTCGGGCTACAACTTCATGCTCAAGGACGTGAATGCGGTGGGCCACGCGGCCTTGCTGGCGGCGCGCGACCAGGTGCTCAGCGAGATGCGGGCCAGTCCGCTGCTGACGGCGGTGCGCACCACCAACCTGGAAGACGCCACCGAGCTGCGCGTGGACGTGGACGACCGCAAGGCAGCAGCGCTGGGCCTGTCCTACAGCGATGTCAACAGCGTGCTGTCCAGCGCCATGGGCGGCACCTATGTGAACGACTTCCTGAACAACGGCCGCGTCAAGCGTGTCTACATCATGGGCGATGCCCCGCACCGCATGCTGCCGCAGGACATTGCCAAGTGGACCGTGCGCAACAAGAACGGCGAGATGGTGCCGTTCGGGGCCTTCTCCAGCACCTACTGGGCCTATGGTTCGCCCCAGCTGCTGCGCTACAACGGCAGCCCCGCCTACGAGTTCGAAGGGCGTGCGGCGCACGGTATCAGCTCGGGCACGGCCATGGAAACGGTGGAAGCCATTTTGCAGAAGCTGCCTGCCGGCATCACCTACGAGTGGACGGGCGCTTCCCTGCAGGAGCGCCAGTCGGGTGCGCAGGCGCCCATGCTGTATGCCATCTCCATCCTGTTCGTGTTCCTGTGCCTGGCCGCGCTGTACGAGAGCTGGACGGTGCCGCTGTCGGTGATGCTGGCCGTGCCGCTGGGCGTGATCGGCGCGCTGGCGGCGACCTATACGCGGGGCCTGACCAATGACGTGTACTTCCAGGTGGGCCTGCTGACCACGGTGGGGCTGGCGGCGAAGAACGCCATCCTGATCGTGGAGTTCGCGGTGCAGCTGCAGGAACAGGGCAAGAAACTGTTCGATGCCACGGTGGAAGCCGTGCGCCTGCGCCTGCGCCCCATTCTGATGACGTCGCTGGCCTTCGGTTTCGGTGTGATCCCGCTGGCCATCGGCACCGGGGCCGGTGCGGGCGGCCGCAATGCCATCGGCACGGCGGTGCTGGGCGGCATGGTGGCATCCACGGTGCTGGGCATCTTCCTGGTGCCGGTGTTCTTCCTGCTGGTCCGCAGCTGGTTCAAGAGCCGCTCGCGCCAAGACGCCACACCGGCCGTGAACGAGGAGAGCGCAGCATGAAGCGCCTGATGATGAAGACTTCGACCGTGGCGGCTGCTGCGGCACTGACCGCGCTGCTGGCCGGCTGCAACCTGGCCCCGCGCTACCAGACGCCGCAGGGCGCCGTGCCCGACACCGTGACGGCCAGGGCTACCCCGGTGGTGGCCAGCGAGGCAGCGCTGCAACAGGCCCAGGCCCTGCAATGGCTGCAGTCGGCCCCCTTGCGGGATGTGGTGGCGCTGGCGCTGACACACAACCGCGACCTGCGCGTGGCGATCGAGAACATCGAGAAAGCCCGTGCCCAGTACGGCATCACCCGGGCCGATCTGCTGCCCAGCGTGACCGCCCAGGCCCAGGGCAACCGTGCGCGCACGGCGGCCGACCTGAGCAGCACCGGCGCGAGCACCACGACCACGCAGTACACCGCACAGCTGGGTTTTGCCAGCTACGAGGTGGACCTGTGGGGCCGCATCCGCAACCTGAACGACGCAGCCCTGCAGCAATTTCTGCAGAGCCAGGACAACCAGCGCAATGTGCAGCTGGGCCTGGTGGCCGATGTGGCCACGGCCTGGCTGACCCTGGCGGCCGACCAGGCCCGTCTGCAGCTGGCGCAGGACACGCTGGCCAGCCGCGAGAAAGCCTTTGCGCTGACCCAGCGCATGCACCAGATCGGCTCGACCTCGGGCCTGGTGCTGGCGCAGAACCAGACCACGGTGGACACCGCACGGGGTGATGTGGCCAGCTACACCGCCCAGGTCGACCGCGACCGCAATGCACTGCAACTGCTGGTGGGCGGCCCGGTGCCGCAGAACCTGCTGCCATCGGCCCAGACACTGGCCGGTGGTACGGACAGCGCGGCCTTGCTGCCGGTGCCCACGCCGCTGCCGTCCAGCGTGCTGCTGCAGCGCCCGGACATCCAGGCGGCGGAACACAATCTGCGCGCCATGAACGCCAACATCGGTGCGGCGCGCGCGGCGCTGTTCCCCACCATCAGCCTGACGGCCAGCGTGGGCACGGGTAGCCGCGAGCTGGATGCGCTGTTCGGCAGCGGCAACCGCACCTGGAGCTTTGTGCCGCTGGTGAAGCTGCCGATCTTCGACGGGGGCCGCAACCGCGCCAATATCGAGGTGGCCGAGAGCAACCAGCGCATTGCCGTCAGCCAGTACGAGAAGGCCGTGCAGACGGCCTTCAAGGAAACCGCTGATGTGCTGGCCGACCGGGCCCAGTGGGGCAACCGCCTGCAGGCCCAGACCAGCATGGTGGCCAACACGCAAAAGGCGTTCGATCTGTCGGATGCGCGCTTCAAGGCGGGCGTGGACAACTACCTGACGGTGCTGGATGCGCAGCGCAGCCTGTACACCGCGCAGCAGACACTGATCGGGCTGCGCCTGTCGGAGCAGCTCAACCGCGTGACCTTGTGGAAGGTGCTGGGCGGCGAGCAGCCGGGGGCTGCGGCCACGGGCGTGGCACCCACCGGCGCAGCGTCCTGACGCGCAGCGCCACCCCGGGTCCGTTCAGGGCCAGGGTGGGTCTTGGACACTGATGACAGCGCCTGCGGGCGCTGTTTTCTTTGGGGCCGCCGCACAGCCAGGCGGTTGCTGTGCATGCGGCGCATGCCGTGTACGCGCTGCGTACGCCGTACCGGCGGGGCAGGGCTTCAGCCGCCGCTTGCCGCCTTGCGGCGCCCGGAAGGACTGCGCTGCGGGGCGCTGCCAAACAGCAGGCCCACCTGCAGACGGAACAGCAGGCCGGCGTCCAGCGGCATCTGCGGGTGCAGCACGGTGTTGTTCATCATGGCCAGCCACAGCGGGCCCAGCAGCAGCTCGGGGTAGTCCAGCAGGGCCGGTTCCTTGAGCTCGCCGCGCGACTGGGCCAGCTCGGCCAGGCCGCGGATGCGGGCCACCAGCGGCTCATGGGCGGTACGCCGGTACATCTGCGCCAGCTGGGGAAATTCCAGCCCTTCGGCAATCACCAGGCGTGCGGTGGCGGAGCGGCCGCTGCTGTCGATCACGTCCATGGCCGGGGCTACGGCGCGCAGCAAGAAGGCGCCCACGCTCTCGTTGTCCTGCATGGGGCTGGACTGCAGCGCCAGCGTGGCCGAGGCGATGTGGCGCTGCATCACGGCTTCGAACAGCGCTTCCTTGGTGTCGAAATAGCGAAACAGCGTGACCTTGGACAGGCCGGCGCGGCGGGCCACCGATGCGGTGGTGCCCCGGGCGTAGCCATGTTCCAGAAATTCGGCAAACGCCGCATCAATGATGGACAGGCGTGTGGCTTCGGTCTTTTGCGGGCTGGGGCCGCGCGGGGTGCGGCGGCGGGTCCCACCGGCATCGCCGGTGGGGGTGGCACAGGTGCGGGACTGTGCGGCGGCAGGAGGGCGCGCGGTCATCGGAGCGTGGGGGCTTATACCCGTTTTAGACATGCGTGGGTAAAGAGGCAAATGTTCTTGGTCGCGCATGATGGCATAAGTGTCAAAATTTAACCTTTCGGTATCTTTTTAATAAAATCGCCCAAGTCTTGTCTCTTATCGAAGACTGCCCGGCAAAAACTGGCAGGGCAAGCGCCATCACCCGCCGGCCTGCAGCCGCTGCAGCGGCGGGCAGGGCAGAACATCCACACTCAAAAGTTCAGCAATGACAAAGCAACAACAAGGCCAGGCGAGGGCAGGCGGGGCCACGGCCCAGCGCCCGGCCCGCATCTATCCGGCCCTTCTTTTTCTTCTGGGGCTGGTCCTCGCCATCGGCGGCGGCCAGCTCGCGGGCCTGGGCGGCTCGTGGTATTACCTGGTCACCGGCGTGGCGCTGCTGGCCAGCAGCGTGCTGGTCTGGCGCGGCAACGCGCTGGGCGGCTGGCTGTATGCGCTGATGCTGGCCTGGACGCTGGTGTGGTCGCTGGCCGAAGTCGGTCTGGACTTCTGGACCCTGCTGCCGCGACTGGCTCTGCTGTTCGTGCTGGGCCTGTGGCTGCTGACGCCGCTGTACCGCCGTACCGTGGTGTGTGGCCCCATCTCCGCCCAGGGTGGCAAGGCCGCTGCCGGCGCGCTGGCCGTGGCCATGGCTGCCTTGGTGGTGGTGGGCCTGGCCCAGGGCGATAAGCATGAAACCAAGGCCGCACAGGCGCTGCCCGAGATCCAGCAGACCGTGGTGGGCGATGCGCCACAGGACGAGTGGCATTACTACGGCAACAACCAGGGCGGCCAGCGCTTTTCGCCGCTGGAGCAGCTGACGCCGGACAACGTCCAGGGCCTGGAAGTGGCCTGGACCTACCGCACCGGCGACTATCCGCCCAGCGAAGGCCCGAACCGCCGTTTTGAAGCCACGCCGCTGAAGATCGGCGACAGCCTGTACTTCTGCACGCCGCGCAACGACATCGTGGCGCTGAACGCCGAAACCGGTGAGGAGCGCTGGCGCTTCAACGCCCAGGTCAATCTGCGCGGTGTGACCGGCTCGGCCGCCTGCCGCGGTGTGGCCTACACCAAGCTGCCCGAACCGCAGCCCGGCGGCGTGTGCCAGGAACGGATCTACGGCCCGACCGTGGATGCGCGCCTGCTGGCCGTGGATGCCAAGACCGGTCAGCCTTGCGCCGACTTCGGCGTGAACGGCCAGGTCGATCTGAAAAAGGGCATGGGCGAGATCATTCCCGGCTATTACTACGTCAGCTCCATGCCCCAGGTGGTGCGTGGCAAGGTGGTGATGGGCGGCTGGGTGTCGGATGGCCAGATGACGGGCGAGCCTTCGGGCGTGATCCGCGCGTTCGACGCCACCACCGGCGCCTTCGCCTGGGCCTTCGACATGGGCAAGCCGGACTTCCACGGCGAACCGGCCGCCGGCGAGCACTACACCCGCGGCACCCCCAATTCCTGGGGCCCGATCAGTGCGGACGACCAGCTCGGCATGGTCTACATCCCCACCGGCAACGCCACGCCCGACTACTACGCGGGCCACCGCACCGAGCTGGACAACAAGTTCAGCGGCTCGGTGCTGGGCATCAATGCCGACAACGGCAAGCTGGTGTGGAACTTCCAGACCACGCACTACGACGTGTGGGACTACGACGTGGCGTCCCAGCCCAGCCTGCTGGATCTGAAGATCCGGGGCGAGACCGTGCCCGTGCTGGTGCAGCCCACCAAACGCGGCCAGAACTTTGTGCTGGACCGCCGCACCGGCAAGCCCGTGTTCGACGTGCAGGAGTTGCCGGCGCCGCAGGGCGGTGTGGAAGACCCGGCCCGCCTGTCCAAGACCCAGCCGCATTCCACCGGCATGCCCACGTTTGCCGGCCTGGATGCCGAGGAAACCTATGGCGTGGGCGAGAAGGACATGTGGGGCATGACCATGCTGGACCAGCTGTGGTGCCGCATCCAGTTCAAGAAGGCGCGCTGGGAAGGTCCGATGACCCCGGCCGGCACCGATACCGTGTTCTTCTTCCCCGGCTCGCTGGGTGGATCGAACTGGGGCAGCGTGTCGTTTGACCCGGAACGCCAGATCATGGTGGGCAACTGGAACCGCGTGCCCATGCTGCTCAAGCTGATCGACCGGGAGGAGGCCAACCGGCGCGGCCTGAAGGCGGCCGACGGTTCGCCCGGCACCTCGGTGGGTGGCGCCGTGCCCCAGGAAGGCGTGCCGTATGCCGCTGACCTGAAGCCTTTCCTCTCGCCCATGGGTGCGCCGTGCATTGCACCGCCGTTCGCCTTGGTGACGGCCGTGGACCTGAACACCCAGAAGGTGATCTGGGAGCGCCGCAGCGGCACGGCGGAAGATTCCGGCGTGGCCGGTATCCGCACCCGCCTGCCCATCCCCATGGGGGTGCCGGGCCTGGGTGGCTCCATCACCACCAAGGGCGGTCTGGTGTTTGTGGCGGCGTCCGGCGAACAGTCGCTGCGCGCCATGGACCTGAAGACCGGCGATGTGCTGTGGAAAGGCCGTCTGCCTGCCGGTGGCAACGCCACGCCCATGACCTATGTGTCCAGGGACAGCGGCCGCCAGTTTGTGGTGATCGCCGCCGGCGGCCACAACCTGATGCAGACCCAGCCGGGCGACTACCTGGTGGGCTACGCCCTGCCCAAGGCCAAGCCCTGAACCTGCAGGCCGCCGTCCCTGGTGGATGGCGGCCGTTCCCTGGCGCACAGCGCGGGTGCCAGGCGCAGGCCGCGTGCCTGCCTGGGCGCTTGTATCTGCTTTGCCCCTGCCGTCCACCCCGAAGGTCTTTCGCGGTGGGCGGTTTGCTGTGTGCTCCCGCTTTCATCAGCCGTATTCCATGCAGGAGTCTCTCGGACGCGTCGGGCCATGGCGAGCCCCTCGCGTGCGCGCCAGCGCGGGAGGACCGGGAGGAGGCAGGGGCAGGGACCGCCAAAGAAAAGCCCGCTTGGTGCGGGCTTGCTTGCGATCTGCGATCTATCGCAGCTGTCAACTGCGGCAGTAGTCCTTGGCCGCTTCGTCCACGACGCACAGCAATTGGTTGGCATTGGCCAGAATGAGCCCGGACTCTGCACCCGAAAACGCCCCGAACGAGTAGTTGCCAAATGAAATGCGCAATTCAGGGAGTCTGACGGTGAACTGGCCTTCGATGCACTCCGCCTTCTCAAAATGAAGCGTGACCGAAATCAGCGGCAGGTTCGGGTAACTGAACTTGAGAAGGAACGATGCGTAGTCGTGGTTGGATCCAGGGTCGGCCGTGATGACGGCATCACTGTATTTGAATGCGCTGGAGCCATCGAGGTTGACGGCAAGTGCTTTCTGGAGATGACCCAAAAGCCCCTTCAAGGTTTTGACGTGGTGTTCCATGTGGGCAATCCGCTGGTGGGTGATGACACATCCTATGGCCAATTGCCTTCAGGCTCTACCGCAGGGCAAGTCTGTTGCAAAAAAGCGGCCCACCGAGGGAGACCGGCCTGCCTCACAAAGCTGGTTCTGACGCCGGCTGCGTGGCGGGCCACACCCGCAGTGTCGCCGTAGGTAGTGCGGCACAGGCGATGGAGCAGGTGACGGAGCAGGCGTGGGTGCTGCTTCTGGTACTGCTTCTGGTGCTGCCTGTGGCGCTATGGCGACTGAGAGGGCTGAGACGGCTGTGGCTGCCCGGCCACCAGGGCCTGGGCCAGCAGCGCGATGGAGCGCGGGGCGCAGCCTTCGGCATCGTTGCTGATGGTGACGAACGCGGGCTGGCCTGCGCCGGTGATGCCGGCGATGGTCGTGGCCAGCACGCTGCGGGTGTGCAGGTCTTCGGAGCGGATTTCGTTGAAGGGGTCGTGCTTTTTCTGTGCGTCCTGGTAGCCGTAGGCGCCGAAGCAGCGGTTCAGGCTCCAGCGGCAGACCAGGGGGCCGGGCCACAGTGCGCGCAGCAGGGGCAGCTGTGCTTCGATCGGCGGCATCTTGCCGTGCAGGCCCAGGCAGTAGGTGCAGCCCTGGGCCTTCAGCACGCGGGCCAGCTCCGGGGTCAGCAGCTCGGGGTCGCGCACTTCCACGGCCACAATCACCTGCGGGTGGGCGGCCAGGGCCAGGCGCACCGCGGCCAGCATCTGTGCCAGCCGCTCCAGCAGCGCGCCGCTGCGGCGCAGCCAGTCCCAGGGCAGGGGGCTGAGCTGGAACACCAGCACGCCCAGCTTTTCGCCCAGGCCGTCCAGCGCGGGCTGGACGAACTGCTGCACGGCCAGCTCCGGCGCCAGAAACACCGGGTTGGGGGACTGGCCCTTGCCGTCTTCGCTGCGCACCTGGGCATCGGTCACCACATTGGGACACTTGACCAGAAAGCGGAAGTCCGGCGGCACCTGCACGGCCATCTGGGCGTACTGCTCGGTGGTCAGGGGACGCCAGAAACTGCGGTCTACGCTGACGGTGCGCAGCAGCGGATGCTGGCCATAGGCGGTGAGGCCTTTCTTGGACAGGGTGCTGGCGTCGTACACGCCGTCCCACACCAGGCCGTCCCAGCCGGGGTAGGACCAGGTGGACACACCCATGCGCAGGCCCGCAGGCAGCTGCGCCGCCAGGGCGCGCCAGCTTTCCCCGTCCGGGGCGGGCAGCACGCCGCGCGCGGCCTTGCGGGGGGCAGCAGGCGCCGCAGGCATGGAGGCAGCCGGCGAGGGGGCTGCCGCGGGGAGAGAAGGGGGCGGTGGCGCGGGCGGGGCGCCAAACAAATCGTCTTGCATGCCGTCTGGTGAAAATGGCCTGTGGACTGTAGCGGGATTCACAAGCCCGCAAACAGACTGCCCTCATCCAGCAGAGCATGGGCGATCTCGGGGCGGTGCTCCATGCAGCGGCGCACGGCTTCGGGCAGGGCCTTGCGGGTTTTGCGGCACAGGCCGGGCATGGGTGCGAGCTCGATCTCCAGTCCGCGCAGGCCTTGCGTGCCCTGGCGGCCGGGGGCGATGTGCAGCTGCAGGCCCAGCTGGTCGACCATGCGCTGCTGCAGCTGGCGCAGCTCGGCCAGGGTCTGGGCCTGTTCCAGCCGCTCGGCCAGTTTGGCCTCTTCTTCGCGTGTCAGCAGCAGGATGCGGTGGTCGCCCTGGCCGGATTCCAGCAGCGCTGCATGCCCGCAGATGCAGGCCCCGGGCGGGCAGGGCACGCGCAGGGGGAACAGCTGCAGGGTCTGGAAGGGCGGCCGGAGGGCGGGCATGGCTGCATTCTAGAAAGGCGCGGCAGGCCGTCGATCCGTATTTGCATTCGGTCACAGCCTGGGCGGCACGGGGACGGCGGTGGGCCCGGATGCTTGTGGCACACTCGTTTGTTTCCCAATTACAGCGCCATGGGGCGCCCGATTGCATGCAAAAGATCATTGGCCAGATTGCCCAGGAACTGAATGTCAAGCCGCAGCAGGTGAGCGCGGCGGTGGAACTGCTCGACGGCGGCGCCACGGTTCCGTTTGTGGCGCGTTACCGCAAGGAGGTCACGGGCGGCCTGGACGATACCCAGCTGCGCACGCTGGACGAGCGCCTGACCTATCTGCGCGAGCTGGAAGACCGCCGCGAGACCGTGCTCAAGGCCATCGACGAGCAGGGCAAGCTGACCGATGTGCTGCGTCTGGCCATTGCCCAGGCGCCGACCAAGCAGGAACTGGAAGACATTTACCTGCCTTTCAAGCAAAAGCGCCGCACCAAGGGCCAGATTGCCAAGGAATTCGGCATCGAGCCACTGGCCGACAAGCTGTTTGCCGACCCCACGCTGGACCCGCACAAGGAGGCCGAGGCCTTCTGCCAGCCGGCGACCACGCTGGACGATGGCAAGCCGGGACCTGATTTCTCGACCACCTTCGCGGTGCTGGATGGCGTGCGCGACATCCTGTCCGAGCGCTGGGCCGAAGACCCGTCCCTGGTGCAGAAGCTGCGCGAATGGCTGTGGGCGGAAGGTCTGCTGCGCTCCAAGAAGGTGGAGGGCAAGAACGAGGACGACCCCGAGGTCGCCAAGTTCCGCGACTATTTCGACTACGACGAGCCCATTGGCCGCGTGCCCTCGCACCGTGCGCTGGCCGTGTTCCGGGGCCGGGCACTGGAAGTGCTGGAAGCCAAGCTGGTGCAGCCGCTGGAGCCGGAACCCGGCCAGCCCAGCCTGGCCGAAGGCCGGATTGCCCTGCACCTGGGCTGGAGCCATGCCAAGCGCGCGTCCGACGACCTGCTGCGCAAGTGCGTGGCCTGGACCTGGCGCGTCAAGCTGAGCCTGTCGACCGAGCGCGACCTGTTCAGCCGCCTGCGTGAAGACGCGGAAAAAGTGGCCATCAAGGTGTTTGGCGACAACCTGCGCGATCTGCTGCTGGCCGCCCCGGCGGGCCAGCGCACCGTGATCGGCCTGGACCCGGGCATCCGCACCGGGGTCAAGGTGGCGGTGGTGGACAGCACCGGCAAGCTGGTGGACACCACTACCATCTACCCGCACGAGCCGCGCCGCGACTGGGACGGTTCGCTGGCGGTGCTGGCGCGCCTGGTGGAAAAGCATGGCGTGAACCTGATTGCCATCGGCAACGGCACGGCCAGCCGTGAAACCGACAAGCTGGCGGCCGATCTGATCAAGATCGCCGCCAAGGCCGACAAGGCCATCGAGAAGGTGGTGGTCAGCGAAGCCGGTGCCTCGGTGTATTCGGCCAGCGAGTTTGCGGCGCTGGAGATGCCCGATGTGGACGTGAGCCTGCGCGGCGCGGCCTCGATTGCGCGCCGCCTGCAGGATCCGCTGGCCGAGCTGGTGAAGATCGACCCCAAGAGCATCGGTGTGGGCCAGTACCAGCACGATGTGAACCAGAGCGAGTTGGCCCGCCAGCTGGACGCCGTGGTCGAAGACTGCGTGAACTCCGTGGGCGTGGACCTGAACACCGCGTCGGCCCCGCTGCTCAGCCGCGTCTCGGGCCTGTCGGGCGCGGTCGCCAAGTCGGTGGTGCGCTGGCGCGATGCCAATGGCTCGTTCCAGAACCGCAAGCAGTTGATGGAGGTGGCCGGCCTGGGCGCCAAGACCTTCGAGCAGGCGGCCGGTTTCCTGCGCATCCGCGGTGGCGACAATCCGCTGGACATCACCGGCGTGCACCCCGAGACCTATGCCGTGGTGGAGCAGATCATTGTGGCCACAGGCAAGCCGGTGGACCAGATCATGGGCCGCGCCGATGTGCTCAAGGGCCTCAAGCCCGAGCAGTTCGCCAGCGAGAAGTTCGGTGCCGTGACCATCAAGGACATTCTGGGTGAGCTGGAAAAGCCCGGCCGCGATCCGCGCCCCGACTTTGTGGTGGCCCGCTTCAACGACGGGGTGGAGGACATCAAGGACCTGAAGGAAGGCATGACGCTGGAAGGCACGGTGAGCAACGTGGCCCAGTTCGGCGCCTTTGTGGACCTGGGCGTGCACCAGGACGGACTGGTCCATGTGAGCCAGATGAGCCACAAGTTCGTGGAGGATGCGCGCGAGGTCGTCAAGACCGGCCAGATCGTCAAGGTCAAGGTGCTGGACGTGGACGTGGCCCGCAAGCGCATCAGCCTGAGCATGAAGCTGGACGCCGCACCGGCACGCCGCGACGGCCCCCGCGATAACCGCTTTGAAAGTGCCGGCCGCGGCAACAGCCATGGTGGCAACCGGGGCGGCTATGCCCAGCCCCAGCGCGGCAACCAGCCGGAGCAGCAGAACGCCATGGCATCGGCCTTTGCCAAGCTGCAGGGCCTGAAGAAATAAAGCCCTGCTCTCTGAAAGAAAAAGCGGCCCACTGGGCCGCTTTTTTCATGGTCTGACAGTCCGCGGCTGCCGGGGTGCACGCGGCGTGTTCAGTTGCGCCACCTGGGGGCGATGTAATCCCACAGCGGGGTAGGGTCGCGGGTCAGGCTGGTGGGGGCGGTCGGTGCCGTCAGCGGGATGGCGCCATCCTGGGTGACATCCATGTAGGCGAGCTGCTGCATCCACCCGATATCGATACCGCCGGCGGGCGTGGGGCGGGAATAGATCAGGGCCAGCATGCGCTTGGCCGGCTCGCTGCCCATGTCGGAGGCGCGCTTGTACAGCCGGATCGCTTCGGTGTAGTTGGCGGGCACGCCTTCGCCGCGGTGGTAGACCCGGGCCTGCTTGAAGGTCTGCCAGGCACCACCGGCCTGGCCGGCGTTGCCGGACGGGCGTGATTTGAAGGTGCCTTTCTGGTCGCTGAGCACGTTCAGATTGTGTTTGGCCGCTTGCGAGCTTTTGGCGGCGCTGCGGAACTGTTCCATGGCTTCATTGGTCTTGCCCTGGGCGGCAAGTTCCATGCCCAGTTCCACCCGGGCATTGGGATCGCCGGCTTCCGCCGCCTGGCGCAGCAGCTGCTGTTTGCGTCCGGCCGTGTTGATGCCTTCACGCCGGGCAGTGGACGGCACGGCCTCATCCAGCGGCGCCACATCGTCGAGCAGCAGCCATTCCAAATAGGCGGCGCGGCCCGGGGCGGTTTTGCGCAGTGCCTGGATCCATTGCCGTGCGGCCTCGGGCTCGGGGCGCTGGCCGCAGCCATCGATGGCACACCAGGCCAGGCCGGCGGCTGCCAGGGGGTGGCCCAGTGCCTGGGCGCGCTCAAAGCTTTGCTGGGCCTGTACCGGTTGCAGGGGCGTGTGCAGGCCGTGCAGTTGCAGCAGCCCCCATTGCCAGGCGGCTTCGCGTTGGGCGCGGATGCTGGCCTCGGTGCGCTCGCCCTTGGGCAGCGGTGCCGTGGCCTGTGCCTGCAGCTGCTGGATGGCAGTGGACTTGCCGAGCTGGTCGGCCTCCAGCTGGACGGCGGGGCGGCGGCCGCGCAGTTGGTCCGCATCGATGCGGGGCGGTGTCTGCGCTTCCTGGAAGGTGATGGTGGGGCTGGGGCTTTGTCGGGGCTGTGCGAAGGCAGGGCTGCACAGCAGGGCGAGCCCCAGCCCGAGCGGCACGCAGAGCCTGGAGGTGTTCCAGGCCCCGCCGCCGACAGTCTGTCCATGGGCGGTGGGTACAAGGCGCATGGCGGTCTTTCAGTTGCCGGGGGCGGTGGGGCGCTTGGGCGTGACCTCCCATTGCAGCTGGGCCAGGCCGATGGTGGAGCCGGTCCCGGCTGCCTCACGCATCTGCGCGGCAATCTGCTCCATGCTGGTGATGCCGGGCAGTGGCTGGAAGGCCGGTTTCTGGAGTGATGCCGGCAATTGCGTGCTGACGTTCTTGTCGCTGGCAAAGCAGCCCACGGTTTCCTGGCCCGGCAGGCCGGCATCCATCACAAAGCCCGGGGTGGGGCTCATCCAGTCCGGAATGCGCACCGCCTGGTTGCCTGGCACCCAGCCGGACTTGTTGGTGGCATTGGGCAGGATGCGGATGACTTCGTTGCGCGCATTGCGCATGTAGCAGGACAGATAGGAGGAGCGGGAGACGGTGGCGGACAGGAAGATCTGTTCGCCCTGCTCGAACCCGGAGCGGCCCAGCATGATGTTTTCCACCTGCAGATCCACTTCGGGCGGCTGGCCTTGCTTGTCGGTGGTGATGGCGGCCGCCGTGGTGTTGTTGTTCGGTGCCGTTTCCCAGCCGATGCGCTGCAGGTGGCCGTCGGGCGAGAGGGTGACGAAATTGCGCAGGCTGCGTTCATAGGTGGGGAAGTCCACCACGCCGGTGACGACCATGCGTTCATCGGTCTGAAAGCGGGCCAGTGCCGTGTGCAAGGTTGCGTCGTCCGGGTTCTCCGTGAGCAGATAGCCGCGGCGCAGCAGGGAGCGGCGCACCAGCTGGCCCCGTGTGGCCGGGCTGGCATCTTCATACCATTCGCGCATCTGGCGCATGAATTCGGGGTGGGTCTGTTCCAGCGTCAGGCATTGCCAGTAGGGGACACGCGCCCATTTGCCCAGCAGCTCGATCATGGCCAGCTCCACCAGGGTGCGGATGGCCGGGCCCGAGCCCTGGGTGTAATCACGGCCCACATTGAACTGCACGCCGTAGTTGCCGATGCGGCCCGACAGGTCCAGGCCCTGACCGCCGCTGCCGATGACGATTTCATTGGCCGAGTCCAGGCCGGGAATGATGGTGCGGCTGCGGAAATCCCCCAGGTGCAGTTCCATGCCGATGACCGAGGAACGGCGGCTCTGGCTGTAGCCGGTTTCCAGGCGGGAGGCCGAGGTGCCCATGTCGACGTTGTTGGCGGTGACCTGCTGGTCCACAAAGGCCACGGCGCCGGACACATAGAGGGCGGGGCGCTGCAGGCGTATCTGGTTGTTGTTCAGCAGCAGGGTGGTCAGGTTCTGCACCGTATCCTGCTGGGCGATATTGACTTCATAGTCCACAAAGCGGAAGGCATTGCTGACGCGCGACATCTGCGACAGCGCCGTGACGATCATTTCCTTGGTGGCTACGGCAATCTTGCCGGAGTAGTCGGGGATGGACTTGCTGGTGATCAGCACGGTGCTCATGCCGGTTTCACGGAACAGGTGGTCCATGCACATCAGCGAATCGGAGAAACTGGAGATCGACCGCGTGGGGCGCACGACTGGCCGGTTGATTTCGTTGGCCTGCGCGTGGTAGCCCGCATCCTTGGCCGGATTCATGGGCGCACAGCCTGTCAGCAGGCCTGCTGCGCTGAGCAGGCTGGTGACGGCGAGCAGGCGAGGACGACACAGGTTCCTGGGTGCGAAGGTGGTGCGCATGATTCCCTCTCGATGTTTTCCTAGTGGCCGCCCTGGTGCTCGGGCGCTGCTTTGCTTTTAGCGGCAAATGTTCACCAAATCACCACGCAACACCACGATCTGCTGCTGTCCGTTACCCGTGCGGGTGGCGCCTGTGGCATTGGTGTTGCTGCCCACATCCTGGATGCAGGTCTTGCGGTTGGCCTGTGCACCGACGATGCGGTTCACATCGCCATCGGTGTAGATGCCGCTGGTCTGGTCGTTGAAGGTCTGGGCTTCGTAGCGTGCGATCTTGGCGCGCAGGTGCATGGGCACGCCGTCCGCATCGCTGCCCAGACCCTGGGGCTTGGTGGTGCTGCCCGTGGGCAGCTGCAGATGTTCCACCGGGTTCTGCAACTGGATGGTGTCTTCGCCAGGCGCTGCCATCGTGAGTCCGGTCACGCCAAGGCAGCTGGCCATCACGAGGCTGCGCAAAAGAGGGGAAGCAGGCATGGGAACCTCCGGGAGGCGATGAGGGGGAAGGGCGTGGAGTCAGCCGGGTGGTGGCTCCACGCACTGACAGCCGTCTGCCGCAACCGGGGTTGCGGCAGGGCCTGGCCTTACTGGCAGGTCTGGCAGCCGTTGTTGGTGGAGATGTTCTGCACCGCCGACGAGCCGCTGGAAGCGTGGTTCATCACGGCCGAGCCCTTCAGCGCCACCACCTGGGTCAGTTGCTTGGCGATGTCGACCTTGCCTACGTTGGTGGCCAGGTTCTGGCGTGCATCGCCGCCCGATTCAGCTTTGTTGCCGATGTAGGCCAGCTTGCCGAACGTCATCTGCGTCAGTGCGGCACCCACGTTCACGTTGCCGGTGTTAGACGAGATGTTCTGGCGGGCATCGCCGCCGGATGAGGCCTTGTTGCTGACAGCGCTCCAGCTCAGCGACGTCACTTGCACGGTCTTGCCGTCCAGGTAGATGGCGGGGCCGGTGTCCTTGTCATCGTCGTGGCCGCCGGGGTGGCCGCCGGGCTTGCCAGCGAAGGCAGAGGCGGCGAGCAGGCTCAGAGAAACGACTGCGATTACTTTTTTCATGGTTGCGCTCCTAGAAGATTTCGTGACGTCCATCCGTTGACTCGCAGAGCCCATCTCTGCGGGTCGGCCTGTGGGTGCTGGTCCGCGTGGTTGGCAACACTTGCTGGCCTGGTTGAAAGTGTCCGTTTGCGTGCTTTGACAACCAATCCCGTAAATTTGGTAAGTGGGTACTACGTCTGCACACCTCCGGGAAAACGCGCGCTTTCCGAGTGCGGTGGCAATGGGGTCGAGGCTTCTGCTGACAGGCGGGAGGCAGGAAACGCGGTAAAAAATTAGGTAGTGACTACATGTAAGCATTGAAAGACAGTGATGGAGGGCGCACCGTGATGCACACCGAACAAGAAGCTCCGTATGTTTGCGACGCTGCACTGCTTTCGGCGGGCAGTGCCGGTGCTGTGGACAGGTCGTTGTGGCCCGATTTCATGGTGGGCCAGAGCGAGAAGCCGGTGCGTGTGCTGCTGGTGGACGACGACGCGCACATCCGCAGCGTGGTAGGGCGGGAGCTGATGGGGGATTCGCGCGTTTTGCTGGTCGGGCAGGCCGCCAGCGTCAAGGAAGCCCGGCGCCTGATGCGGGCGGAGGCTTTCGATGTGCTGCTGGCCGATCTGAACCTGGAAGACGGCACTGGCTTTGACCTGATGGGCCTGCAGCGTGCGCTGCGCCCTGCGGCGGAGACGGTCATCATCTCGGTGATGGAAGGGGATACGCAGCTGCTGCGCGCGATCGAGCAGGGGGCGGCCGGCTATCTGGTCAAGCACTCCTGGTTTGGCAGCTATGTGCAGGCGGTGCTGCAGGTGGCCAATGGCGGCGCGTCCATCACGCCGCACCTGGCACGGCGGCTGTTGCAGCGGTTGCGCGGCAACTGCGGGGAGCGCGACGCCAAGGCCTGTGTGCCGGAAAAACTCTCCGAGCGCGAGCGCGACATCCTGCGCCACGTGGCCAATGGCTATACCAGCCAGGAAATCTCGCAAAGGCTGGAAATTGCGCTGCTGACCGTCAACACCCATGTGCGCAACATCTACCGCAAGCTACAGGTGCGCAGCCGGGCGCAGGCGGTGCGTGCGGCCTTGACGCAGGGGCTGCTGTAGCGGCCGAAGCCGGAATGCCGCGGCGTCACCAGCGCAGGTCGCAGCGCCATCCCGCCTGGATGCTGGGGGCGGGCACGGCGCTGTGGCTGCTGGAGATTGCCGCCATCCTGTACTGGCATCTGGGGGCAGCATCGCCGGATGCGCTGTACGAATGGCAGAACTGGGCCGTGATCGTGGTGCTGCACCTGCTCACCGCCACCTGGTTCGGGCTGATGTGGCCCAAGGTGTTGCGCTGGCGCCGCCGCAGCAGCCTGCGGGTTTCGCCCGAAGTGCGGGCCGAGCGCGAACGCATTGCCCAGGACCTGCACGATGGTGCAGGCAGCCACCTGTCCGGGGCCCTGGCGCTGCTGGAGACCCCGCAGCCGAATCTGGCGCAGGTGCGGCACGCCGTGGAACACGCCATGTTTGCGCTGCGCGTGGAGATGGAAGCACTGGACGACGCGGACGCCTCGCTGATCGAGCGCCTGGCCTCCATGCGCTGGCGTCTGCAGCCGCTGCTGAGCGAACGTGGCATGGTCATGCAGTGGAACATGCCGATGGACGAGGCGGACACCAGCCCGCGTGCGGAAAAAGGGCTGCAGCTGGCCTTTCTGGCGCAAGAGGCCATGAGCAATGCCTTGCAGCATTCCAAGGGGACCTCTCTGCGCGTGGAACTGCAGCCCGTGCCCGTCGGTTCCTGGACCCTGGAGGTGGCGGACGACGGCTGCGGCATGGAAGACGCGCCCGTGCCACGCGCTGGCCGCAGTCAGTCCGGGCGGGGCTGGGGGGTGGACGGCATGCGGGCCCGTGCCCAGCGCATCGGGGCGCAGTTTGCGCTGGAGAGCAGCCCGGGCCGCGGCACCTGCGTGCGGGTGGTGGTGCCCGCCGATGCAATTTCTTGATCTGTGGTCAATGAGTTTGTGTAGAAATGTAAAGACAGCGGCTATGCTTGCCGCAGTCCGCACTTTCCCTTCACTTTTTGCATGCAGACCACCGAAGACCTTGCCTTGCCCTGCCAGCCGCGGGTTGTGGCCTTGCTGCTGAGCGAGCTGCTCAGTGACATGCCCAATCTGCGCCGCGTCAACCAGCTGTTTGGCTGCGACCCGGTGCTGGCCGCCAAGCTGCTGGCGCTGGCCAATTCGCCGGAGTACCAGATGGCGGGCATGGTGCGCGGCATCCCCCAGGCGCTGGCCTTGCTGGGGGTGTCGCAGCTGCGCATGCTGGTGAACGGGGCGCAGAAAGGCATGGCAGTGCGGGTGGTGCAGGGCATGGCGCTGGAGCCGTTCTGGCGGTACAGCCTGATGACGGCCAAGCTGGCGCGCTCCCTGGCGGGCATGGCCCACATGGACGGCAGCGCCGCCTATGCCGCCGGGCTGCTGCACGGCATGGGGCAACTGATGCTGCACCACACCCAGTCGGTGGCGACCGCGCCGCTGGACGAGGCCATGGACATCTGGGACCCGCGCCGCGCGCGCATGGAGGAGCGGCACTGGGGGCACTGCGCCACGCACACCACTGCGGCACTGCTCAAGCAGTGGCGCCTGCCGCGCGAGCTGGTGGACAGCTTGCAGTGCATGGAAAATCCGCTGGCCTTCGACCAGTTCGAACCCATGGCCGGCGTGCTGCACCTGGCGGTGTGGCGCATCCGCACCCAGGCCGCCCAGTGGGACGAGCGCAGCACCGCGCTGTCCTTCCCTTCCGAGGTGGGGGTGGCCATGGGGCTGGACATGGATGTGGTGATGCAGCAGGACACTTCCCGCTGGATGCATTCCGGTTTTTGAGCGGCACGCTGTAGTGCTGTCCCTGCCGGGGATGCCTGCGCGCGGGCGGCCGGCCCGCCAGCGGGCGACAGGCAGCCCCGCAGCTCGGCAGCCTGCCGGTACGGCCATCGGCGCCCCGCAGGCGGCAAATCCCTAAAGTGATAGCTGCTGGTGCCGCTGTGGATTGTGTCAACGGCCAAAAAGCTTTGAAATGGACGGACCACAGTCGGGCAACCGGCTGACAGCTGCGGCCCGCCGGTCGCAGTGCAATTCCAGTGTCACCGTCCTTGTCTGCCGAATCCCCCATGCCCGAGCACGTTCCCCCGTCATCTCCTGCCGCCGATGCCCCCTCGGGGCCGCCCCGGATGGCGCGCGACCCGTCTGCGGCGCGTGCCGCGCGCTGGCGCAACGAGGAGGCCCTGCCGCACGGCACGGCCCATGCGCTGGGAGCCATGGCGGCCATGTTGCCGGCGCTGCGCCTGCTGGTGGGGCTGCTGATTGCCGCGCTGGTGATAGCGGCCCTGTATTTCGGGCGGGACATCCTGATTCCGCTGGCCCTGGCCGTGCTGCTGGGTTTTCTGCTCGACCCGGCAGTCAGCCGCATCAAGCGCTGGGGCCTGCCGCGCATGGCGGCCACCTTGCTGGTGGTGGCGATTGCGCTGGGCGGGCTGGGCGGCATGGGCGCCTACCTGACCAACCAGGTCAGCGAGCTCAGCGCCGACCTGCCCACCTACCAGAGCACGATCCGCAAGAAGCTGCGCAATCTGCGCAATCTGGTCAAGGGACCCAGCATGTGGGACGGGGCGATCAAGACCTATGACACGGTGGAAAAGGAGATCGCCGTGGCCGCCGGCCCGCCGGAGCGGGTGCAAAAGGTGGAGATCCAGCGGCCGGACGGCCGGTCCTGGGAACAGGTGCTGGGCTGGCTGGCCAAGATCAGCGCCCCGATTGCCACGGCCGGCATCGTGCTGCTGTTCGTGATTCTGATTTTGCTGGACCGCGATGGCCTGCGCGACCGCTTGCTGCGGCTGATGGGGGGCAATCTGCACGTGGCCACGGATGCGCTGGACGAGGCGTCCGAGCGCATCGGCAGCTACCTGCGCATGCAGTTCATCGTCAACGTCACCTACGGTTTTCCCATGGCCGTGGGCCTGTGGTTCATCGGTGTGCCGGGGGCGGTGCTGTGGGGCGTGCTGGCCACGGTGATGCGTTTTGTGCCCTATGTGGGACCCCTGATCTCGGCCATCTTCCCGCTGGCGCTGGCCTTTGCCGTGGCCCCGGGCTGGGAGATGCTGCTGTGGACGCTGGGCCTGATCCTGCTGCTGGAGCTCCTGAGCAACAACGTCATCGAGCCCTGGCTCTATGGCAGCAGCACCGGCCTGTCCACGCTGTCCATCATTCTGGCCGCCACGTTCTGGACGGCGCTGTGGGGGCCCATTGGGTTGATTCTGTCCACGCCGCTCACGGTCTGCCTGCTGGTGCTGGGGCGCTACATCCCGTCGCTGCAGTTCATGGAGGTGCTGCTGGGCAGCGAGCCGGTGCTGGATCTGCCCCACCGCCTGTACCAGCGCCTGCTGGCCGACGATGTGGAAGAGGCCGTGGACCTGGCCGTCCACACCATCGAGGCGGCCGTGCCGGAGCGCCCCCAATCCAGCCAGCACAGCCCGGCCACCCGTGCTGCCGACCGCGCCACGGCGGTGCAGGGCTTCTACGACAGCGGCGGCATTTCCACGCTGCGCCTGGTCAGCAACCACTATGCCGATGTCGCCACGGCCGAGCACCGGCTGCGGCTGTCTTCCGGCCTGGACGAGCTGCTGGAGGAGCTGTACGAAGCCTTCCCGCCGCCCGCCGCCACGCGCAGCGGCCGGGTGCACTGTGTGGGAGCACGCTGGGACATGGACGCCCTGGCCGCCCAGATGGCCGCCCACAGCCTGGCGCTGCATGGCTATGCCGCCAGCCATGCCGGACAGCCGCTGAGCAGCGCCATCGAGCAGGCCGAAATCGCCGGCTGGCAGGACGTGCGCTGGCTGGTGCTGTCCGTGCTGCACCCGCAGCCCCAGGCCCAGGTGCGCTTCATCCTGCGGCGGCTGCGCCGCCTGCACCAGCAGACGCCCCGGATCCAGGTGGTGCTGGCGCTGTGGAACGCCCCCAGCCACCTGCTGGGCGAGGGCACGGCCCAGCGCCTGGGGGTGCAGGCCGTGGTCACCAGCGTGCAGGAGCTGGTGCTGCGCCTGCAGCAGCTGGAAGCCGCCGATGGGGCGGCGCCCGGCGGCCATGTGCCCGCAGCGCTGCCCGACGACGAGGCGGAGCGCCTGCAGGCACTGCACGCCAGCGGCCTGCTGCAGCACCCACCGGTGCGCCTGTTCCACGATGCGGCGCAGAAAGCCGCCCATGCCTTTGGCGTGAAGTACGCCCAGGTCTCGCTGGTGGACCGGGACTGGGTGCACACCCCCGGCGGGCTGCTGGTGGCCGACGGCACGCCGCCCGAGCAGGCCGGTCTGCCGCGCGACCAGGCCATCTGTTCCTATGTGGTGCACGACCATGCGCCGGTGGTGGTGAACGATGTGGCCCGCGACCCCCGCTTTGCCGACAACCCGGTGCTGGCCGCCGCCCAGGTGCGCTTTTACGCCGGGGTACCGCTGGTGGATGGCAAGGGCCGGGTGCTGGGCAGCCTGTGCATCCTGCACGATGCGCTGCGTGGCATCAGCGCGGAAGAACTGACGCTGCTGGGCCTGATGGCGCAGGAGGTGATGGCGGCGGTGCAGGCCGACGCCGCCGCGGCGCCCCCCGGTGCGGGGGGTACGCCGCCCTTGGCACCGCCGCCATCGCCGCCGGCCGATGGCGGGCCGCGTGCGGCGGGTGAGACAGGTGAGACGAGCTAGGGGGCAGGCGGACCTGGCAGCGCTGGGGTTGCCAGTGTGATGGCCAGCGCAGGACCATCTGGTCCCGGCCGGCCCTGCGCCGGCCGTTTACATCGAGGTGGCCAGCATGTCCTCGTAATCCTGGGCCGAGGCGATGCGCGGGTTGGTGCCGTGGCAGTGGTCTTTCAGCGCACCGGCAATCACCTGGGCATACCAGCCGGTCTCCACGCCCATGGCGGCCAGGCCGGCGGGCAGGCCCAGGCGGGCGTTCATGTCGCGGATGGCTTCGGGAATGTCGCTGCCGCTGCGCAGGCCCATGGCGTGGGCCATGCGGTTCAGGCGGTCTTCGCGCTGCACGCTGTCGGCGGCGGCGTTGAAGCGCACCACCGCCGGCAGGAACATGGCGTTGAGCGTGCCGTGGTGCAGGCGCGGGTTCACGCCGCCCAGGCTGTGGCTGAGGCTGTGCACGCAGCCCAGCCCTTTCTGGAAGGCCATGGCGCCCTGCATGCTGGCACTCATCAGCTGGCGGCGCGCCTCGGCGTCCTGGCCGTTGCGGGTGGCGGCCTCGATATGGGCCCAGCCCCGGGTCAGCCCGTCCAGCGCAATGCCGTCGGCCGGCGGGTTGAACGCGGCGGACATGAAGGTTTCCATGCAGTGGGCAATGGCGTCCATGCCGGTGGCGGCGGTCAGCAGCGGGGGCAGGCCGTAGGTCAGCTCCGGGTCGCAGATGGCGGTCTTGGGCACCAGGTGCCAGCTGTGGAAGCCCAGCTTGCGGTGGTCGTCCACGATGATGATGGCGCCGCGCGCCACTTCGCTGCCGGTGCCGCTGGTGGTGGGCACGGCAATCAGCGGGGCGACCTGTTCGGTGATGCGGGGCGAGCCGCCTTCGATGGTGGCGTAGTGGGACAGCGGCCCTGCGTGCGTGGCGGCAATGGCCACGCCCTTGGCGCAGTCGATGGCGCTGCCGCCCCCGACGGCAATCAGGCCGTCGCAGCCCTGGGCCTGGTAGAGGGCTGCGGCGGCGCGCACTGCGGCTTCCGTGGGGTTGCTGGGGGTCTGGTCAAACACGGCGTGGGGCAGGTCGCCCAGCGCATCCACGGCCTTTTGCAGGATGCCCGCCGCCTTGACGCCGGGGTCGGTCACGATCAGCGGTTTGCTGATGCCCACGCGTTCGCATTCCTGGCGCAGCAGCTTCACGGCGCCAAAGTCGAACTGGATCTGGGTGACGTAGTTGATGAAAGCCATGTGGGGAATCGCTCCAAAGCAAACCAGAGATGGAAAAACGTTTCAATGTAGGGCGGGGCAGGGGCGCTGCCAAGCGCTGTAACCCGCAGGCGGGCGGGCAGACCGTCCACTGCGCGACAGTGCAGGGCCGTTAGAGGGGGAGCCCCCGCCGCGGCAACGCCCGTCTGCCCGCCAGGGCGGTGTTTTTGCTGCATGATGCACAGCTTTCCCTCTCTTCAGGGAGGCCGTGCCGCTGCAAGCGTGGTGGCGCTGCCCTCGCTTGACTGCCTTGTCCGCCGTGAACGACGCCACCGACTTCCTGCCCCAGTACCCCCTGACCCCTGCGATGCGCGATGTGCTGCGCCGCATGGCACGGGCCAACCGCCCGCATATGCACCAGCTCACGCCCCAGCAGGCCCGCGCGGCCTATGAGGCCGGTGCCGGCGTGCTGGAAATCGCCAAGATCGCGCTGCCGCGGGTGGAGGAGCTGCAGATTCCCGCCCGCGACGGCGCCCTGCTGGCCGCGCGCCTGTATGCGCCCCAGGCGCAGGCGCAGGCACAGGGTGTAGGCGAGGGCGAGGGCGAGGGCGAGGGCCGGCCGCTGCCGGTGCTGATGTATCTGCACGGCGGCGGGTTTACCGTGGGCAGCATCGACACCCACGACCAGCTGTGCCGCAGCCTGGCCCACCAGGCGGGCTGCGCCGTGGTGTCGCTGAACTACCGCCTGGCGCCGGAATGGCAGTTCCCCACCGCCAGCAACGATGCCTGGGATGCGCTGCAATGGCTGGCCGCCGAAGGCACGGCGCTGGGGCTGGACACCTCCCGCATGGCCGTGGGCGGCGACAGTGCCGGCGGCACGCTGGCCGCCAGCTGTGCCATCCTGGCGCGCGATGCGGGCCTGCCGCTGGCGCTGCAGCTGCTGATCTACCCCGGCACCACCGCCCACCAGGACACGGATTCGCACGAGACCTTTGCCCACGGCCTGCTGCTGGAAAAGGAAGGCATTGCCTGGTTCTTCAGCAACTATGTGCGCGACGACGCCGACCGCGCCGACTGGCGCTTTGCCCCGCTGCTGGCCCCGGACGTGGACGGTGTAGCTCCGGCCTTCATCTGCCTGGCCGAGCTGGACCCGCTGGTGGACGAGGGCGTGGCCTATGCTGACAAGCTGCGCATGGCCGGTGTGGCGGTCGATCTGGAGATCTACCGCGGCGTGACGCACGAGTTCATCAAGATGGGCCGCGCCATCCCCGAAGCCCGCCAGGCGCAGGCCGATGCGGCCAAAGCACTGAAAGCGGCTTTGGGCGCACACTGAGAGTCAGCACTTTCCCCCTTTCCTTTTTGTGAGAATCGCCATGCAACTCGAAGATTTCCGCTGCAAGCACCGTCTGGTGGTGCGCTGGTCCGAAGTGGACGCGCAAAGAATCGTCTTCAATGCGCATTACATGATGTATGCCGACGTGGCCGTCACCGAATACTGGCGCCAGGTCGCCATGCCTTATGAAGCCAGCTGGGCCCTGTTGGGCGGCGAGCTGTATGTGAAGAAGGCCGAAGTCACCTACCACGCTGCGGCCGTGATGGGCGATGTGCTGGATGTGGGCATACGCTGCGTCAAGCAAGGCAACACCTCGCTGCAGTTTGAATGCGGCATCTTCCGGGGCCGCCAGTTGCTGAACACCTTGCATCTGGTGTACGTGTTTGCCGACGCCGGACGCACGCCCCAGCCCGTGCACCAGGCGCTGCGCGATCTGCTCACAGCGTTTGAAGCCGGTGAAGAGATGGTGCGCCTGGAGTCGGGCAGCTGGAACGACCTGGGCCGTTCCGCTGAGCGCCTGCGGGTAGACGTTTTTGTGCGCGAGCAGGGCGTGCCGCCCGAGATCGAGATGGACGAGTTCGACCCCATCTGTCGCCATGTGGTGGCGTTCAACCGCCTGAATCAGGCGGTTGGCACTGGCCGCCTGGTCAGTGATGCCCCCGGCGTGGGCCGCATCGGTCGCATGGCGGTGGCCCGTGAGCTGCGCGGCAGCCGCGTGGGCCGCCAGGTGCTGGACCGCCTGGTCGAGGCCGCCCGTACCCGGGGCGACCGCGAGGTGGTGCTGCACGCCCAGTGCCATGCCCAGAACTTCTACGCCCGCGCCGGATTTGTACCCGAAGGCGAGGTCTACGCCGAAGCCGGCATCGACCACATCACCATGCGCCGGGTGCTGTAAGCCGGACACCGGCAGGCCCAGCGATGCCCAGGCACGTGGGTGACTGGGACACTGGAGGTTGGGGAACCTGGGGGGCGCGGCAGGGACGGCAATCAGCCTGCCGGAGGCCGTGAACGCAGCACCAGGCGGCGCAGCGCCATGCCGGCGCCCAGCAACAGCCAGCAGCTGCTGTAGATGCACACGCTCCAGCACAGCAGCATCCAGCCGGGGCCTACCGCCTGCACCACGGCACCTCCGGTGAATGCTTCGCCTTCGCCCAGCGCATAGGCGGCCATCAGCAGGGCCAGTCCGTGGGCCAGCAGAAAGTGGCGGATCTGCACAATCCCCTGGTACAGGCCGAAGTGCGTGTCGAATGTGCTGGCCTGGCCCGGGTGGTTTTCCTGCAGGATGGCGGCGATCTTGCGGCGCGGGAACAGGTAGCCCAGGTACCAGAAGCCGGCGAACATGGCCGTTTTCAGCTGGGCCAGCGGGGCGTCCAGGCTGGGCGCTGGCGCCGCGGTGTCTGCCGACGTGGCGGAGGACCCAGATGCAGGCGCCGCAGATGTCGATGCAGACGCAGGTGCAGACGACAACGCTATGGCCTGCGGCCCCTGCAGCCACCAGCGCAGCGTGAGCAGGGCCACCACCAGACCGGCCAGACCCAGCGAGACGGGGTCGAGCAGGTAGTCGTGCTGGGGGAAGGGGCTGTCGGTGTACAGGCCGAAGGTGCGCAGGGCCAGCAACGCACAGGCGGTGTGGGCAATGGGCGTGACCGGCGTGGCGGGCGGGATGTGCGTGGTGGGGTGCATGCGCGCTCCTTGGCTGCAGGCGGGGCAGCTTCAGTCTGCCCTGGCTGCCAGGGTGCGCATGGAGGCGGCGCTTGTCAAAGCGTGTCAGCCAGAATCTGTGGCCCCACGGCCGCCCGGCAGCTGTGGCCGGATCGGACGGTGGCCTGGGCGGCAGTGCGTACCGCCCGGCAGTGTGCAGGGTGCCTGCGCCGGGGCTTGGCTTAGATGTCTGCCAGCAGCTCGTAGGGCAGGGGCTGCAGCGCCAGGGCCACGCCGCCGGCGTTCAGGGCTTCGTCGGTCGAGGCGATCTGCAGCGAGACAATGGCATCGAATCCTCCCGCAGGGGCTGCGGCGGACTGCACCACCATGCCCACGGGCTGCTCGGCATCGCTGGCGGCAAACACTTCGGCGCCCACGGTCAGCGGCTGTTCGGCGTGTGCGATGTAGGCGCGGCGCTTGAGCGTGCCGCGGAACTGGCTGCGGGCCACCACTTCCTGGCCGGGGTAGCAGCCTTTCTTGAAGTTCACGCCGCCCACGGATTCGTAGTTCAGCATCTGCGGCACGAACTGTTCCTGCACCGGCAGGCTCAAGGTGGCGATGCCGCTGGCCACTTCGCTCCACAGCCAGGCGGCGTTGTCCAGGGCCGGGCCTGCAGGCACAGCGCTGCCGGCCGGGGCGATCCACAGCGCGCGCGGGGTGTCGCCAGCGGGGTAGAGCTGCACCACATGGGCGGCATCCACGCTGCGCAGCGTCCAGGGCGCCGCGTTGCCGGTGGCCTGGGCTGCGCTGTCGCCGGCCAGGCCACACAGCGCATAGTCGGCCGTGGCATCGCTGAGCTTGCACTTGGCGCGCAGCACAAACATGGACAGGCGCTTGAGCATGGCGGGCAGCAGGTCCTGGCTGCACAGCAGCAGGATTTCTTCCGGCCCGGTCTTGAAGCCGATGAAGCTGGCCAGCATGCGGCCCTTGGCCGAGCAGTAGGCGGCCAAGCGGGCGTGCTGGGTGTCCAGCAGGGCGAAGTCCTGGGTCAGCTGGCCGTGCAGAAAGCTGGCGGCGTCGGCACCTTGTGCGCGAATGACGCCCAGGTGGGTGAGGGTGGCAATGCCTTGCAAAGGAGCGGTCATGGGTGAATTATGATCCCCGGTCTACCTACTTTCTGACGGTGAGGGCTTGTGCGTCGATTGCTCCAAGGGCTGCTGTGTCTGATTTTGCTGGCTGTCATGGCCGCCGGTGTGGCCGCATGGTGGCTGGGCCAACCCCTGCCCATGAACGGGCAGACCACGGAGCTGGAGATCGAGCCCGGCACCACGCCGCGCGGCGTGGCCCGCGAGGTGGTTAAAAGCGGTATCCAGACCGATGCCCGCCTGCTGTACGCCTGGTTCCGCCTGTCGGGTCAGGACCGCAAGATCAAGGCGGGCAACTACGAGATCCCGGCGGGCACCACGCCGTACGAGCTGCTACAGAAGCTGGCACGCGGCGAGGAAAGCCTGCGCGCCATCACCTTTGTCGAAGGCTGGACCTTCCGCCAGATGCGCGCCGCCATGGCCAAGGATGAATTCCTGAAGCAGGACACCGCCGCGCTGAGTGAGGCCGACATCATGACCGCCCTGGGCAAGCCCGGTGTGGCCGCCGAAGGGCGTTTCTTCCCCGATACCTATACCTATGCCAAGGGCAGCAGCGGGCTGGCCGTGCTCAAGCGTGCCGCCCATGCCATGGACCGCCGCCTGGACCAGGTCTGGGCGCTGCGCACGGCCGACCTGCCGCTCAAGTCGCCCGACGAGGCGCTGATCCTGGCCAGCATTGTGGAAAAGGAAACCGGCACCGCGGCCGACCGGGGCCAGATTGCGGGCGTGTTCGTGAACCGCCTGCGCGTGGGCATGCTGCTGCAGACCGACCCCACCGTGATCTACGGCATGGGCGAGAAGTTTGACGGCAATCTGCGCCGCAACGACCTGCGCACCGACACGCCGTGGAACACCTACACCCGCCCCGGCCTGCCGCCCACGCCGATTGCCATGCCCGGCAAGGCCGCGCTGATGGCGGCGGTGCAGCCCGCAGCCACCAAGGCCCTGTACTTTGTGGCACGCGGCGACGGCAGCAGCCACTTCAGTGCCACGCTGGATGAGCACAACCGCGCCGTCAACCGCTACCAGCGTGGCGGGAACTGAATTTTTCGATGAACCGGTGGCAGGCCCGTGCGGTCTGCCGCCCACAGATTGGCTATTTGCATGACAGCGTCCCAGCTCCCGCAGGGCATTTTTCTCACCTTTGAAGGCATTGATGGGGCCGGCAAGTCCAGCCACATCGAGCGCACAGCCCAGGCCTTTCGCGACAGTGGCCGCTGCGTCACCCTCACGCGCGAGCCCGGCGGCACGCCGCTGGCCGAAAAGCTGCGCGCCCTGCTGCTGCACGACGCCATGGACCCGCTGACCGAGGCCCTGGTGGCCTTTGCCGCCCGCCGCGACCACCTGGTGCAGGTGATCGAGCCGGCACTGGCACGGGGCGATGTGGTGATCAGCGACCGTTTCACCGACGCCACCTTTGCCTACCAGGGTGCCGGGCGCGGCTTCGACTGGGACAAGCTTTGTCAGCTGGAACAACTGGTGCAGGCCGTGCCGGCGCTGGAAGGCCTGGGGGCGCAGCATCCGGAAGCGGCCATCCGCCAGCCGGACCTGACCATCTGGTTCGACCTGCCGGCGGCCGTGGCTGCCGAGCGCCTGACCACGGCCCGAGTGCCCGACAAGTTCGAGGCCCAGCCCGGCGCATTTTTTGCCGCCGTGGCCGGTGGCTACGCCCGCCGCGCGGAGGCGGCGCCGCAGCGCTTTGCCCGCATTGACGCCAACACCAGCCGTGAGGCCGTGTGGCAGCAGGTGGCCGATGTGCTGCAGGCCAAAGGCTGGCTGCAGCCGGGAGTGCTGGCATGAGCGTTGGCATGAGTGCAGAAACCCCTGTGGTGCAGGACGGCATGCAGCTGGCCCCCTGGCTGGCCAGCCAGCGCAATGAGCTGCTGGCCCAGCGCGGCCATGCCTGGCTGCTGCAAGGGCCTTCGGGCCTGGGGCAGTTCCCGCTGGGTATGTCCCTGGTGCGGGCCTGGCTGTGCGACCAGCCTGGAGAGCAGGGCGCCTGCGGCCACTGCGGCAGCTGCCATGCCATTGACGTGCACACCCACGCCGACCTGTGCGTGCTGATGCCCGAGACCGCCATGCTGGCCTTGGGCTGGCCGTTGCCGGAAAAGGCCCAGGCCGAGATCGACGACAAGAAGCGCAAGCCCAGCAAGGACATCCGTGTGGATGCCATGCGCGATGCGGTGGAGTTCTGCCAGCGCACCAGTGCGCGCGGCAAAGGCAAGGCCGTGCTGGTCTACCCGGCCGAACGGATGAATGCCATCACCGCCAATGCGCTGCTGAAGACGCTGGAGGAGCCGCCCGGTGACGTGCGCTTTGTGCTGGCCACCGAGGCGGTGCACCAGTTGCTGCCCACCATCCGCAGCCGCTGCCTGTCGCACACCATGCGCTGGCCGCAGGAGGACCAGATGCTGACCTGGCTGCAACAGCAGGGCCTGGCCGAGGATGCGGCCCGTGCCTGGCTGCGTGCCGCCGGCGGGCGGCCGGAAGATGCGCTGGCCCTGTCGCGCAGCGGGCGCGACGTGGCGGCCTGGGCCCGCCTGCCCAAGGCCGTGGCCGCCGGGGATGTGACGGCCCTGGCCGATATGCCGCCGCCCGTGGTGGTGGAAAGCCTGCAGAAGCTGTGCCACGACCTGATGAGCGTGGCCAGCGGTGCGCAGCCGCGCTATTTCCAGCCGCAGGACCTGCCCAAGGCGCCGTCGCAGATGGTGCTGGCGCGCTGGGCCAAGTCGCTGGCGCAGGAGGCGCGCACGGCCGAACACCCCTTCAATGCCGGCCTGATGCTGGAAGCGCTGGTAGCCCAGGCCCGCAGCGTGCTGCAGGCGCGGCACTGAGCCCTGTAGCGGACCGCTGGTGCCCTGGGGGCTGACCGGGCCGATTGCGGGGTGGTGTCTGGGCTGTGCTCGAGCTTGTGCTTGGGGCTGTCCGCCAACCCCGGGCGCCCGGAGTCACCACGGGGCTATGCCGTGACGCACCGCGTGCACCTGAGCGAGGGCGGCAGGGCAGGGGCACAAGGGCGATGCCTGCCGAGTTGTTGCAAGGGGCGGCCTGCGGCGCGCCTGCAGGCATACCGCATCTCGGTGGAAAATAGCGATTTGCCCGTGGCTGCCGCCCCGGGCCTGCTTTCTGTTGGAACCCCATGTTTACCGATTCGCACTGCCACCTGAGCTTTCCCGACCTGCAAGCCAAGCTGCCCGAGATTCTGACCGCCATGCAGCAGGCCCAGGTCACGCGGGCGCTGTGCATTTCCTGCACCATGGAAGAATTCCCCGACGTGCATGCCCTGGCCCTGGGGCATGACAACCTGTGGTGCACCGTGGGCGTGCACCCGGACACCGAGGACATGACCGAGCCCAGCGTGCAGGATCTGCTGGAGCGCGCGGCGCTGCCCCGTGTGGTGGGCATCGGGGAAACCGGGCTGGACTACTACGGCATGGAAGACCGCAAGGGCGGCCGCACGATTGCCGATCTGGAATGGCAGCGCGAGCGCTTTCGCACCCACATCCGCGCCGCCCAGGCCTGCCGCAAGCCGCTGGTCATCCACACCCGTGCCTCGTCTGCGGACACCCTGGCCATCCTGAAGGAAGAGGGGGAAGATGGTTCGGCCCGGCAGGCCGGCGGCGTGTTCCACTGCTTCACCGAAACCATGGAAGTCGCCAAGGCCGCGCTGGATATTGGCTATTACATCTCGTTCTCTGGCATTCTCACGTTCAAGAACGCGCAGGATCTGCGCGATGTCGCCGCCTACATCCCCATTGACCGCATGCTGATCGAAACCGACAGTCCTTATCTGGCCCCCGTGCCATACCGGGGCAAGACCAACAACCCGTCCTATGTGCCCTATGTGGCGCAGCAGGTGGCACAGTTGCGCGGCATCAGTGCCGAAGAGGTGGGGCGGATCACCAGCGCCAACTTTGACCGGCTGTTCGCCGGCGTGGTGGCATGATGCGCCGCCGCCAGGCGCTGCAGCGCATGGCAGCCCGGCTGGCGGGGGGCGTGCTGGTGGCGCTGCCCATGCTGCCGGCACGGGCCGATGCAACCAGCGAATTCTTCACCGCCGTCGTGCGCGACCAGTACCGCGATGTGATGACCTGGCTGCTGCGCGGCTTCAACCCCAACACCCCGGACGAGCGTGGGCGCACCGGCCTGACCCTGGCCATGCGCCAGGAATCCTGGCGCGTGGTGGACACCCTGCTGCTGGCCCCGGGCATCGATCTGAACCTGGCCAACCGCCAGGGCGAAACCCCGCTGATGATGGCCGCCATCAAGGGCAATCTGGAACTGGTGCAGAAGCTGGTAGAGCGCGGCGCCGACATCAACCGCGAAGGCTGGGCCCCGCTGCACTACGCGGCATCGGCCGGGCTGGAGCACAGCGTGGCCATTGCCAGCTACCTGCTGGAGCACAGCGCCTACATCGACGCCGCCTCGCCCAATGGCAGCACACCGCTGATGCTGGCGGCCCAGTATTCCAGCGAGGCCATGGTCAAGCTGCTGTTGGAAGAGGGCGCCGATGTGAGCCTGCGCAACCAGCAAGGCCAGACGGCGGTGGACTTTGCCCGCCGCTCCGACCGCGATTTCATGGTGCAACTGTTGTCCACTGCGGTGCGCGCCAACCGGCCGGCCAAGGGCAAGTGGTAGGCGCTCAGTCGCCTGAAGCTGCACAGGCAGCGCTGGCCCCCGATGACCGCGCACCACGTAGTGGCCACGCTACTGCAAGGCGGCGGCTGGCAGCGTCGTCGATAACGACGCCGTTCACTCTCGACCCTCGACCCTCGACCCTCGACCTTCTAGACGCGCCCGCTCAGCCCCCTCTGCGCAGACTGGGTCTTCTTTGCGCAAAAGGGCTTCTAGCTCCAAGGCGGGTGCCGCGTGCTGTACCCGCAGGATGCAGACTTTGAACGCTGGGCTGCGCCCTTGTACCCGCTGCTAGGACCGCGTTTTCCGCTGCATGCCGTGCTGCTGACGGACGTGGATGCGGTGCACCCCATCATCGCCCCCAGCTACCGCCTGTTTCCGGCCACCACCACAGAAGCAGGCCAGATCGCCGGCGCCATGCAACGCTACGGCGTGCAGCCGCAGTGAAGCAGTACCTGGCCGTGGTCCGCTTCGGGTGATCAGCTCCTTTAGTCACGCTGCTGTTGCGCTTTACCTGTAATGTGCCTGCAGGCGCTTTCAGGCAGAGCGCGCCAGCAGAGCAGGCGAGGGCAACTGCATGGGCTAATCCCGTACTGGTGCCTGTGCGTGGTGCCGTGGTGCACGCCGGGGGCGACACTGCATCCCGCTCAAGGTTTTGCGTTCACCTTCGGTAACAGGCTGGCAATTCGGGCATCATTAGGGGTTTGCACGAGACATGCTCTTATAACGGTTATGTCTTATTACTTGATTTTTCGATAGTTGGCGTTCTTATAACGGAGCGCTACATTTCGCTACTTCCTTCTTGAACCCTGTGCTGCAAGCGCGTGCGGATGTGCCTGCGGCCGCCTGGCTGACTCCATGATCGACATTCGGGATCTGTCCCTGACCTACCAAGGCCCCAAGGGGCCGGTCGAAGCCCTCCAACACATCAACCTGCACATCGAGCAGGGCGAGATCTTCGGCATCATCGGCCGCAGCGGCGCCGGCAAAAGCTCGCTGGTGCGCTGCATCAATTTGCTCAACCGTCCCACCAGCGGCCAGATGATCGTGGGCGGCCGCGATCTGCTGAAGCTCAGCGACTCCCAGTTGCGTGAAGCCCGCCGCGAGATCGGCATGGTGTTCCAGCATTTCAATCTGCTGTCTTCGCGCACTGTGTATGACAACGCCGCGCTGCCGCTGGAGCTGGCCGGCATGTCCAAGGCCGAGATCCAGAAGCGCATCGATCCGCTGCTGAAGCTGGTGGGCCTGGACCACCTGGCCGACCGTTACCCGGCGCAAATCTCGGGTGGGCAGAAGCAGCGCGTGGGCATTGCGCGCGCACTGGCGTCCAACCCCAAGGTGCTGCTGTCGGATGAAGCCACCAGCGCGCTGGACCCGGAAACCACCCGTTCCATTCTGGATCTGCTGCGCAAGGTAAACCGCGAGCTGGGGGTGACGGTAGTGCTGATTACCCACCAGATGCAGGTGATCAAGCAGATTGCCGACCGCGTGGCGGTGATCGACGCTGGCCGGATTGCCGAGCTGGGTTCGGTGATCGATGTGTTCACCCAGCCGCAGCAGGCCATTACCAAGAGCCTGATCGACGAGATCGTTCCCCAGGAGCTGCCTGCCAGCGTGATGCAGCGCGTGCAGGCCCTGTCGGCGCGTCTGACGGCGGGCACCAGCGGCCAGTTGCTGCGCCTGTCGTATGCGGGCGAGAGCGCGTATGAACCCATTCTGTCGCACCTGATTCGCACGCTGGGGCTGGATCTGTCGATCCTGCACGGCCAGATCGACGAAATCCAGGAGCAGACCTTTGGTTCGCTGGCGGTGTATGCCAGCGGCGAGGCGGTGAAGATTGAATCGGCCATCAGCCACCTGCGCAGCAGCGGTGTGGTGGTGCAGGTGGTGCCCGTGGCGGCGCCGGTGAAGGGGTAAGCGATGTTCGAGAACTTTTCGGAAATGATGATCGAGTTGTTCATCGACTCGCTGTGGGAGACGCTGATCATGGTCGGCATCTCGGGGATTCTGGGTGGCCTGATCGGGATTCCGCTGGGCGTGTTCCTGCGCCTGACCGACAAGGGCGGCGTGCTGCAGAACACGGCGCTCAACAGCACCGTGGGCTGGATTGTGAATGCCGTGCGTTCCACGCCGTTCATTATTTTGCTGGTGGCCATCATCCCGTTCACCCGTTTCATCACCGGTTCGTCCATCGGGACCTGGGCGGCCGTGGTGCCGTTGACGATTGCGGCGGCCCCGTTCATTGCCCGTCTGGTGGAAACCGCGCTGCGTGAAGTGGATGGCGGCCTGGTGGAAGCGGCCCAGTCCATGGGTGCGTCGACCAGCCAGATCGTCTGGAAGGTGCTGCTGCCCGAAGCCATGCCCGGCATCGTGGCCGGCCTGACCATCAGCTTTGTGTCGCTGACCGGCTACTCCGCCATGGCGGGCGCCATTGGCGGCGGCGGCCTGGGTGACCTGGGTATCCGTTATGGTTACCAGCGTTTCCTGCCGGACATCATGCTGGCGGTGGTGGTCATCCTGATCTTCTTTGTGCAAGCCATCCAGAGCCTGGGTGACTGGGTGGTGCGCCGTATCAGCCACAAGTGATCTGGCACAGGGCGGGCGCGTGAGCGGGCCTGTCATGCACACAAGCCGCAGCTGCACCGTGCCGCTGCGGCTTTTTTCTTGGTCGTTGATGCGGTCTGTGCCGGTGCACCGGCTGGTGGCGATCGCCATCCAGCGCCAGGGTGCCAGCAGGCGGGCGCGGCACAGCTTGTGCCACATCAAGCGCCGCGCGGCCCCGGCGCGGCATGCTGGACCATTGTTTAAAAAAGAGAACAAGCCATGCAAGAACCATCGAACATTGCCGCAGGGCTGACTGCCTCCGCTGTGCTGCGCAGCGCCGTTACCGACCTGGGGGTGGACTGGCAGCACCGGCCGTTGCAGCCCGAGCCCGGTCTGGCGGCCTTGCTGGCCCAGCCGGCGCTGGATGACGGCGCTAAGGCCACGGTGGTGCAGGCGCTGGGCGCCGGGCTGATCGATGTGTGCATTGCCCACGGCTACCAGAGCATGGACCTGGTGGTGCTGCACCCGGACACGCCGGGCCTGGAGGAGACCTTGGCGCGGTTTGACCGCCCGCACACCCATGCCGACGACGAGGTGCGCTACATCGTGGATGGCGCCGGGCTGTTCGGCTTCTTTGATGCCCAGGGGCGCGAACACACCGTACGGGTGGGGCCGGGCGACTATCTGCGTGTGCCCGCCGGGGCAGAGCACCGCTTCACGCTGACGGCGGAACGCCGTATCAAGGCGCTGCGTCTGTTTACCGACAGCGCAGGCTGGGTGGCGCAGTACACCGCACGCGAAGCCGGGCCGATGGCCGTGGACGCCTGATACGGCTTGAAGTATGTGCTCAGCACGGTACGCAGGCACCAGGCTTTGCAGCTGAATGCGGCGGAGATGGATGCGCTGGTGGAGTGGCTCAAGCTGCTGTAGGAACCGGGGCGTACACAACCCCCACAATCAAAAGCCGGATGCCTTGCGGGATCCGGCTTTTGTTTTGGGGTGGTGCGCTTGTGTGGCGCAAGCTGCAAACTGAACGTGGGTGCAGTGCAACCGCTGGTGGCGCTGCACTGGCTTTACGCCGTAGCCGGCAGCGGAATCCAGTGGTTGTCCATCACACGGCCGTGGGTGGTGCCCAGGGCGGGGGCAGGCTGGGGGCTGGCTGCATCCGCCAGGCGCGTGGCGGCGGCTTCACCCGCCGTCCACAGCCCGGCGGGGGACGGTGCGGGCAGCAGCGGGGACACGCTGTGGTTGGCCACCGGGTACACGCCTTGCAGCGGGCGGCTGCCGTGCCATTGCACGGGTTCGCCGGCGCGTGCCGGGGGCTGCCACCAGGTGAGCTGGTCGGCACGCGGGCAACTGACGGCAAAGTGCTGGCCGTCGCAGCCGATGTCGCCGCCGTAGCCGGCCAGCGCCGTGCCGGCAGGCAAGGGCTGCACCTGCAGCTGCTGGCCATCGAACAGGGCCAGCACCGGTGCCTGGGCGCGGGTGCTGGGGTCGTCGTGCTCGGCCTGCAGCGCAATCCCCAGCCAGCGGCGTGCGGGTTGCCAGGCCACTTGCGGGCCCCAGCACAGGTGGCGCAGGCTCAGCCGGGTGTCGGTCAGGCGCCACTGGCCGTCCAGCGCGCCCTGGGCGGCAGGCTGCAGGCGCACGATGGAGGAGTCCATCTGCGTGAGCTGCAGCTTGCGCCGGCCGGTCTCGATCTGGCTGGGAATGCCGCCGTTGGCGACGACCAGGCTGCCGTCGGCATCCAGCAGCAGCTGGTGCGGGTCCATGCCGTGGGTGGGCCATTCGGCGGTTTTTTCCAGCGATGCGGCATCGCGCACGCCGATCAGGCCCTGGCCGGTTTCCAGATCGGTTTCTGTGGTGTAGAGCTGGCGGCCATCCCGGCTGTGGATCACGTGGCCGGTGAAGGCGCGGTCCGGTTCTATCCAGCCCCATTGCGGCGCCGTTCCTGCGCGCAGGCGCAGCAGCCAGTCACCGGGGCGGCGGCTGGTGAAGACCACGGCGCCATCGGCTTCCACCGTCATGCCATGGGCGCGGGTGGGAATGCGTTCGGACTGCAGCACCTGCAGCGGCGCACCATCCAGCGTGAGCTGCACAATGCCGGCAAACAGATCGTGGCCTTGCATCCAGGCGGCGGCCAGGCGCTGCGGGCCGACCGGTCCAGACTGGGCAGTGGCTGTGGCGGAGCCTGCCCAGGCGGACAGCGGTGCCAACCCGTTCAGGCCGGCCAGGCCGCCCAAGCCGGTGAGGCCCACCGCCTGCAGCCACTGGCGCCGGCTGGGAGAGGAGGACGGCATGCTCAGTCCCCGTCGCCGTCGGAAAAGCCGATGCTCAGCTGCAGCAGCGAGGCGATGTCTGCTTCCACCCAGCGCTTGAGGCCGCTGAGTGCGGTGGAGAGCTTTTGCACGCTTTCCAGGTCGGTGCTGTTGAGTGCGGCAAACGCGCCGTCCACTTCCTGCACGGCCTTGGCAAAGCGGCCGGCGGTGAGGGGGCGGTAGTGGGCGGCCACCAGACCGGCAATGCTGACCTGGTTCTCGGGCGCGCCGGCCGGGGCCACGGCCAGATCGCGCAGGCCGGACCACTGGGCGCGCCAGCTGGCCAGCGTGCTGTCGCTGTCCATGCGGATCAGCTGGGGCTTTTTCTTGCCGGAGGTGGTGCTGGCGCTGCGCAGCGGCTTTTCCATGCGTTCCCAGCGCAGCTGCTCCAGGCCGCCAATCCACTGGTTCAGGAATTCCTCGGTGACGCGCAGATCGGGCTTGGCTGCCGCGGTGGTCTGGAACGCGGTGCGCAGGCCCTGGATTTCATCGGTGACCGAGGCGGCGGCCATCACGGCATAGCTGCAGCTGGGGCTGCCGGGCGGGGCTGGCTGGGTCCACAGCAGGTGTTCCAGTGCGGGAAAGCCTTTGCCGGGGCTGCCGATGCGTTCCATGTCGGCCAGGGTCTTGGGGGCCTGCTGGATGGCTTCGGCCAGGCGGGCCGGGCGCAGCGGCTGGAAGTTGACCATGCGGTCGGTACGGCGTTCCACCAGCGGGCCCATGTTGACGGCGGCCACGCGCTGCCAGGCGTCCGCGGCCTGCTGGAAGCGCTGGCGGGCATCGCCCAGCAGGGCGGCATCGGTCTTGCCGGTGCGCTGGCCGCAGTAGGCCTGCAGGCTGGCTTGCAGTGCCTGCGCCGCGCCCAGGGCCTGGGTGGTCTGGGGCAGATACCACTGGCCGTAGAGCGCGTGGCCGATGGTGGCCAGGTCGTCCACTTCCAGGGCATGGCTGGGGGCCGCGGCCCAGAAGCCCAGGCTGGCGGCGATGGCGAGCGCCGCACGGCGCAGGCGTGGGCGGTAGGGAGGGGGCAGGCAGGCGGGCATTACAGGGACTCCACAAATTTCACCAGGGCGGCACGGTCCTCGGCGCTGAACTGCAGCACGCGGTCGCGGGCATCCTGGGCTTCGCCACCATGCCAGAGCACGGCTTCGAGCACGCCACGGGCGCGGCCGTCGTGCAGCAGGCGCTGGTGGTTGTTCACGGCATCCAGCAGTCCGATGCCCCACAGCGGCGGCGTGCGCCACTGGCGGCCATTGGCGCGGAAGTCGGGCCGGCCATCGGCCAGGGCGTCACCCATGTCGTGCAGCAGCATATCGGTATAGGGCGTGATGGTCTGCCCGGACACGGCCTTGCTGCTGAGCGTGGGGAACAGCGGCGCATCGGTGCGGTAGCTGGGGCGGTGGCATTGCGCGCACTGGGCGGCATGGAACAGCTTTTCGCCCTGCAGCACCTGGGCGTCCTTGGTGTTGCGGCGGGCCGGCGGGGCCAGCGTGCTCTGGTAGAAGATCACGTCGTTGATGGCGTGCTCTTCGATCTCCACCCCGGCGCCGCCCTTGCCGTGGGGGGCTTGCAGGCAGTCGGTCTGGGTGGGGGTGCAGGTCTGCTGGGGGAAGTGCGGCGAGGTGATGCCGATGTCGCCCTGGAAGGCGCCACCCGTCTGGTGTGCCAGGCTGGCCACATTGGCCTTCCAGCCAAAGCGGCCCAGCATCATGCGCTGGCCATAGGCGTCCCACACATAGTTGGGCTGGCCCTTGATGGGGCCGTCGGTCAGGGCCTGCGCCTGGGCATTGGCCAGGATTTCGGAGGCAGGAATCGCTTCCAGCAGGCCAAGGCCGATGACCTGAGGTGCAATCCGAGGGCTGACCATGGTGTCGGCGGCCATGGGGCCGTAGGCCAGATCGTGCAGCTCGTAGACCGGGCGTTCCAGCTGGTAGGGCGTGCCGTCGGCGAACTGGCCGTTGATGTGTTCGTAGCGGATGCGCACCGCGCCTTCGCCCTTCACACCGCTGATGCCCATGGTGTTGAACTGGTCGCCGTAGACCGGTTCGTGCTTGGGGCCGCCATGCGCGTCCGTGCCGGGCACGGACAGGCGCATCAGCAGGCCGGCAAACGGTTGCGGGGCCAGGGGGTTGTGGAAGTCGGGGGGCTGGGCGCGGCCGTCCTGCACGTGGCAGCCGCCGCAGGAGCGGGCCAGGAAGTGCGGACCCAGTCCGTCGCGCGCGGTGGTGGAGGCCGGGGCCTGCACCCAGTTGCGCTTGAAGAAGGAGTTGCCGATGACAAAGCGCGTGCGCTCTTCATCGCTGAGGTTGGCCAGGGGCAGCGAGAACGCGTTGCGGCCGGTGGCAAAGACGGTGGTGGTGCCGCCGGGCAGGGCATCGGCCGGTGCGGGGGCGAACAGGTCCGGTGGCGGGGTGGCGGCGGCTGCGGGGGGCGCATCCTGCGACTGCAGGGAGCAGCCCGCCAGCAGCGCAGCACAGGCCGCGGCGGTGAGGGACAGACAGCGAAACATCATGGGGCGAATGCAAAACCGCTGCCCGTACCGGCGGGCGGCCCAGGCAGCGGTGGTGGTTGGGTGTTCTTATTCGGGTTCGACCAGGTTCAGCTGTTCAATGCCCGCGGCGTGTGCGGCATCGACCAGCGACTTGCTCTGGGCCACCAGGCTGTCGATGGTGGCCTGGATGGTGGCGCGGGCGGCGCTGTCGCGCGCACCCTGGATGGCCTGGTCGAACGGTGCCGGGATGGATTCGGCCGCCTTCACGGACTGGGCGATCTGGCGCGTGGTCTGCTCGGCCACGCCACGGTCGTGCTGGGCCACCCAGTCGCGCAGGCCGGGGCCTTGCAGGACCTTGCCGTCCAGGCGCTGGTAGCTGCCCAGCCACACGTTCTGGATGCCCATGGCGTTGGTCACGGCGTCGCGGTGGGTGTTGTCGGAGAAGCAGGAGTGTTCGTCTTCCTGGTCGCGGCTGGCCATGGCCACTTCCAGGCGTTCGCCGGCCAGTTCGCCGCGCGACAGCGAACCCAGGCCCACAAAGATGCGGCGCACGGCGTCGCTGCTGTTCTTTTCGAAGTCGGCGCGGAAGTTGCCGGCCACGCCGGGCTTCCATTGGGCGGCCACGGACTGCAGGTCCTTGATCAGCAGCGCGGTGACGGTGCGCAGGTAGGCGCGGCGGCGGTCGGCGTTGGGGGCCTTGCCGTCGACAAAGTCGGTGTAGGGGCGGTCGCCGGGGCCGGTGGCGCTGAGGTCCTGGCCCCAGAGCATGAATTCGATGGCGTGCCAGCCGGTGGAGATGTTTTCCTCGCCGTCGTGCTCGTTCAGTTCGGCCAGGCGCTCGGCGGTGATGGCTTCCTTGCGGTTGTTGATCAGGCCGGCCTTGGGCTGGCCTTGCACGTAGTCCACATAGGACTCGTCCATGGGCCAGGCGTTGATGCGGCCTTCGGGGCCGTTCTCGTCGTCGATGGGGCCGCCGTAGAAGCGGAAGGCCTCGGTCTGGCCGTAGTACTCACGGGCGTGCAGCCAGGCCTTGCGTGCGTTGGCCAGCGTGGCGGCCGAGGGCTTGGCCAGGAAGGCGTCGATGGCCTTTTGCATCTGCTGGGCCGAACGGATGCTGTCTTCGTACGTGGCCGACACCAGCGTGCTGTAGTGCGCCACCACCTGGTTCACGCTGAGTTGCACTTGGGTTTGGGGGGCTGCTGGAGCCTGGGCGTGCGCAATGTGGGAGGCACCCAGGGCAATCAGTCCGGCGAACAGGTAGTGGTTCATGTCAGAAATAGGTAGTAGCGTAAGAAAAAGATACATTCTAATAACATTGAGAATGTGTCCTATTTGCAAATCGGCACGCTGTCCTGGGGTATCGCCTTGCATGTGTCGGCATCGGCCACGAAAAAGCCTCCGGTGCCGGAGGCAGCGGAGGCTGGAGCGGAAGGCCGCGGTATCCGGGCCGCAGGGCCGGACGGCAGCGCTTACTTGGTGCCGAAGATACGGTCGCCGGCGTCACCCAGGCCGGGCAGGATGTAGCCGTGGTCGTTGAGCTGGCGGTCCACGGCGGCGGTGTAGATGTCCACGTCGGGGTGGGCGGCCTGCATGGTCTTGATGCCTTCGGGAGCGGCCAGCAGGCACATGAACTTGATGGACTTGGGGGCGCACTTGTCCTTGAGCTGCTGCACGGCGGCGGCGGCGGAGTTGCCGGTGGCCAGCATGGGGTCCACCACGATCACGTCGCGTTCGCCCATGTTGTCGGGCATCTTGAAGTAGTACTCGACGGGCTGCAGGGTTTCGGGGTCACGGTACAGGCCGATGTGGCCGATGCGGGCGCCGGGCACCACGTTCAGCATGCCGTCCAGGAAACCGTTGCCGGCGCGCAGGATGGAGACCAGGGCCAGCTTCTTGCCGTCGATGACCTTGCCGACCATCTTTTCCATCGGCGTTTCGATTTCCAGGTCCTGCAGCGGGAAGTCGCGGGTGATTTCGTAGGCCATCAGCGTGGACAGCTCGCCCAGCATGCGGCGGAAGCTGTTGGTCGACGCTTCCTTGCGGCGCATCAGGGTCAGTTTGTGTTGGACCAGCGGGTGGTCGATGAGGTGCACTTGGCTCATGGAATGGCTTCTTGTCTGTGTGTCGGTGAAATCGGGTGGGCGCGGTACACGTCGTACATGCTGTACATGCAATACCTGCGGTACGCGCCGTCGGCAGGCAGTGTACTGCGGCCTTGCAGGCGGGTGGCGGGCTCGGTTTTTCTGTCCACGGCCCGCACAAGGCTGCTGGCCGGGCTGTTTGCGCTGGCGCAAGGAGCGTGCCAGTGCCGCGGGTCGGTGGGGGCTTGGCCTGCCAGGGGGGTGGAGGGGCATGGCATGGCCGTGGTGTGGCCGCCAAAAAAAGAACAAGCTCCCGAAGGAGCTTGTGGTGTGTGCCCTGCCGGCAGCCCATGGGGAGCGGCGGATGGGCCGGGCAGGGTATCAGTCCGCCAGGAAGCGGGCGTAGCGCTTGAGGTCCACATTGCCGCCGCTGACGATCACGCCCACGCGCTTGCCGCCCAGGGAGATGCCGCCGTTGCAGGCGCCGGCAAAGGCCAGGGCGCCGGTGGGCTCGACCACGATCTTCATGCGTTCGGCAAAGAAGCGCATGGTCTGCATCAGCTGCAGGTCGGATACGGTGACGATTTCTTCCACCCCCTGCTGGATGATGGGGAAGTTCAGCTTGCCCAGCGACGGGGCCTGCGCACCGTCGGCGATGGTGGTGGGGTAGGGGATCTCCACGATCTCGCCCTTGCGCAGCGACTGCTGGCCGTCGTTGGCGTTTTCCGGCTCCACGCCGATCACCTGGCAGTTGGGCGCCAGCGCCTGTGCGGCCAGCACGCTGCCGGCCAGCAGGCCGCCGCCGCCCAGGCAGACAAACAGGTAGTCCAGGTTGGGCACCTGCTCCAGCAGTTCCTTGGCCACGGTGCCCTGGCCGGCAATCACGTCGGCATGGTCGCTGGGGGGCACCAGGGTCATGCCGCGTTCCAGCGCCAGCTTGCGGCTGATGGCCTGGCGGTCTTCGGTGCGCGGGTTGTAGGTCACCACCTGGGCACCGTACTCGCGCGTGGCGGCCATCTTGCTGGCGGCAGCGTCTTCGGGCATGACGATCAGCGCCGGCATGTCCAGCAGGCGGGCCGACAGGGCGATGGCCTGGGCGTGGTTGCCTGCAGAGAAAGTGAGGACGCCGGCCTTGCGCTGCTCGGGCGTGAAGCGCGCCAGCGTGTTGAAGGCGCCGCGGAACTTGAAGGAGCCGGAGCGCTGCAGGTTCTCGCACTTGAAGAAGAACTGCGCCCGGTATTGGCGATCGGCCGTGCCGCAACGCAGCACGGGTGTGGTGTGGGCCACGTTTTTCAGACGCTCGGCAGCGTCTGCCACATCTTCAAACGTCGGCAGGGGCAAGGTGACCACGCTCATGTCGGCCTTTCAGGCTGTATCTGGATGTTGCAGTTACAGAGATGATAGCTGCGAAAGCGCATTCGCCAAGGGCTGGCGCGTACAGGGAAACCGCAGGTGCGCTCTGCAGCGGGGGAGTCGAGAATGGGAATGGCCTGTGGCGGCGCGAACGCGGCACAGGCCATTGGGGGGCGTACGGGTGCTTACGGGGGCGCTGCAGCGCAGCAGCCCGGGGCTCAGCGGCTCTTGCCGCCGAAGATGCCGCCCAGCACGCCGCGCAGGATCTGGCGGCCCAGCTGGGTGCCCATGGTGCGGGCGGTGGACTTGACCACGGTCTGCACAATCCCGTCCTTCTTTCCGCCGCGCGGGCCGGTGGTGCCGAAGAGCAGGTCGTTGAGCTCGCCCATCATCCCGCTGTCCGCCGGGGCCGTGCCAGCGCCGGCAGTCCCTGCCGTACCGGCCACGCCGGGCTTGCCTGGGGCGGCGGGGGCGGATTCGGCGCGGCTGCGCAGCACTTCATAGGCGGATTCGCGGTCCACGGCCTTTTCGTAGACGCCGGCCACCAGCGATTGCTGCATCAGCTGCTGGCGCTGGGCGGCGGTGATGGGGCCGATCTGGCTGCCCGGCGGCACCACGTAGACGCGCTGGGTGACGGAGGGGCGGCCTTTTTCGTCCAGGAAGCTGATCAGGGCTTCACCCACGGCCAGTTCGGTGATGGCGGCTTCGATGTCCAGGCCCGGGTTGGGGCGCATGGTGGTGGCCGTGGCCTTGACGGCCTTCTGGTCGCGCGGGGTGAAGGCGCGCAGCGCGTGCTGCACGCGGTTGCCCAGCTGGGCCAGCACGCTGTCGGGAATGTCCAGCGGGTTCTGGGTGACAAAGTACACTCCCACGCCCTTGGAACGCACCAGGCGCACCACCAGCTCGATGCGCTCCAGCAGCACCTTGGGCGCGTCGTTGAACAGCAGGTGGGCCTCGTCGAAGAAGAAGACCAGCTTGGGCTTGTCGGGGTCGCCGATTTCGGGCAGCTGCTCGAACAGCTCGGACAGCATCCACAGCAGGAAGGTGGAGTACAGGCGCGGCGAGTTCATCAGCTTGTCGGCCGCCAGGATGTTGACCACGCCATGGCCCCGGGCGTCGGTCTGCATCAGGTCTTCGATGTTGAGCATGGGCTCGCCGAAGAACTGGTCGCCGCCTTCGCTCTCGATCTGCAGCAGGCCGCGCTGGATGGCGCCCACGCTGGCGGCGCTGATGTTGCCGTACTCGATGGTGAACTGCTTGGCGTTGTCGCCCACATGCTGGAGCATGGCGCGCAGGTCCTTGAGGTCCAGCAGCAGCATGCCGCTGTCGTCGGCGATCTTGAAGACGATGTTCAGCACGCCCATCTGCGTGTCGTTCAGGTTCAGCATGCGGCCCAGCAGCAGCGGGCCCATGTCGGACACGGTGGCGCGCACCGGGTGGCCCTGCTGGCCGAACACGTCCCACAGGGTCGCGGCGCAGGCCGTGGGGGCGGGCAGGGCGATGCCGCGGTCCTTCAGCGAGGCGGCCAGCTTGTCGCCGATGCTGCCGGTCTGGCTGATGCCGCCCAGGTCGCCCTTGATGTCGGCCATGAACACCGGCACGCCGGCCTGGGCAAAGCTTTCGGCCATCTTCTGCAGGGTGACCGTCTTGCCCGTGCCCGTTGCACCGGTGATCAGGCCGTGGCGGTTGGCCAGGCCGGGGAGGATGTCACAGTGGATATCACCATGCTGGGCAATCAGGAGGGGGGCTGCCATATCTGCCATATGCGGGTTTCCTCGTGGGGTGAGGCATCAAAAGTAAAATCGGATTCGATAGATTAAATCAAGACCAAAGGATTTCCTGTGGCAGGACATAGCAAATGGGCCAACATCCAGCACCGCAAGGGTCGCCAGGATGAGAAACGCGGCAAGATCTGGACGCGCATCATCCGCGAAATCATGGTGGCAGCCCGCCAGGGAGGGGGCGATCTGACGGCCAACCCGCGCCTGCGTCTGGCCGTGGACAAGGCCAAGGCCGCCAATATGCCGGCCGCCAATATGCCGGCCGACAACATCAAGCGCAACATCGACAAGGCCACCGGCAATCTGGAAGGTGTGACCTACGAAGAAATCCGTTACGAAGGCTACGGCATTGGCGGCGCGGCCATCATCGTGGACACGATGACCGACAATCGGGTGCGTACTGTGGCGGATGTGCGTCACGCTTTCAGCAAATACGGCGGCAACATGGGCACCGAGGGATCGGTGGCCTTCCAATTCAAGCACTGCGGACAGATCATCTTTGCACCCGGCCTGGACGAGGACAAAGTGATGGAAGCGGCGCTGGAGGCCGGTGCCGAAGACGTGATCACCGACGAGGACGGCGCCATCGAGGTGCTGACCGCGCCGAGTGAATTTGAAGCCGTGCGCAACGCTTTGGAGGCTGCGGGATTCAAGCCCGAAGTGGCCGAAGTGACCATGCGCGCAGAAAACACCATTGAGCTGGCTGGCGAAGACGCCGAGCGCATGCAAAAGCTCCTGGACATGATCGAAGACCTGGATGACGTTCAAGACGTCTATCACAACGCAGAACTATGAAAATACTGGTGATTGGCGGCGGTGGCCGTGAGCACGCGCTGGCGTGGAAGTTGGCGCAGTCGCCCAAGGCGAGCAAGGTGTACGTGGCCCCCGGCAACGGCGGCACGGCGCTGAGCAACAAGTTCGAGAACGTACCCATCACCGATGTGGAACAACTGCGGACCTGGGCCATCGACAACAAGATTGCACTGACGGTGGTGGGCCCCGAGGCCCCGCTGGCCGCCGGTGTCGTGGATGAATTCCGCGCCCACGGCCTGAAGGTGTTCGGCCCCACCAAGGCGGCTGCCCAGCTGGAAAGCTCCAAGGCCTTCTCCAAGGCCTTCATGCGCCGCCATGGCATTCCCACGGCGGATTACGACACCTTCACCGACCCGGTGGCTGCCCACGCCTTTGTGGACCGCCTGGGTGCGCCCATCGTCATCAAGGCCGACGGCCTGGCGGCCGGCAAGGGTGTGGTGGTGGCCATGTCGCTGCAGGAAGCCCACGATGCGGTGGACTTCATGCTGGTGGACAACAAGTACGGCGTGCAGCACAACGACGGCGGCGCGCGCGTGGTGATCGAAGAGTTCCTCGCCGGCGAGGAAGCCTCGTTCATCGTGATGTGCGACGGCAAGAACGTGGTCGCCATGGCCACCAGCCAGGACCACAAGCGCCTGAAGGACGGCGACGAAGGCCCGAACACCGGTGGCATGGGTGCCTATTCGCCCGCCCCCGTGGTCACGGCCGATGTGCACGCCCGTGCCATGCGCGAAATCATCCTGCCCACCATCCGCGGCATGGAAAAGGACGGCGTGCCGTTCACCGGTTTCCTGTACGCCGGTCTGATGATCGACGGCAACGGCCATCCCAAGACGCTGGAATTCAACACCCGCATGGGCGACCCCGAGACCCAGCCCATCCTGATGCGCCTCAAGAGCGATCTGGTGGAGGTCATGCTGGCGGCCGTGGACGGCAAGCTGGACCAGGTGGAACTGGAATGGGACCGCCGCACCGCCCTGGGCGTGGTGATGGCTGCCTATGGCTACCCCGAAGCACCGCGCAAGGGCGACGCCATCAGCGGCCTGCCCGCCGATGCGGACGATGCCATGGTCTTCCACGCCGGCACGGTGCTGGACGCCGACGGCCAGGTGCGCACCAGCGGCGGCCGGGTGCTGTGCGTGACGGTGCTGGCCGACAGCGTCAAGCAGGCCCAGCAGAAGGTCTATGACGTGGCCCGTGGCATCCATTTCGATGGTGCCCAGTACCGCCGCGACATCGGCTTCCGCGCCGTGAAGAACTGAAGGGCGGGTCCATGACGACTGCGAGCATGGCGGCCACGCCCGAGAACGTGCGTGCCTACCTGGAGGACCTGCAGTCCCGCATCACCACCGCCCTGGAAGGGGTGGAGGGGGAGGGCGGGGCACGTTTTCTGGCCGATGCCTGGCGCAAGGGCCCGGAAGAACGCCTGCAGGGCGACGGTGTCACCCGGATCCTGGAAGGTGGCCGCGTGTTCGAGCGCGCGGGTTGCGGCTTTTCCCATGTGAAAGGCCCGCAGCTGCCGCCTTCGGCCACCCAGCACCGCCCGGAGCTGGCCGGGGCGCCGTTCGAGGCCATGGGCGTGTCGCTGGTGTTCCACCCGCGCAACCCCTATGTGCCGACGGTGCACATGAATGTGCGCATGATCGCGGCCGGCCATCCAGGCCAGCCCAAGACCTGCTGGTTTGGCGGCGGCATGGACCTGACACCGGTGTATGGCTTTGAAGAGGATGCGGTGCACTTTCACCGCGCCTGCCATGCGGCGCTGCAGCCTTTTGGCGAGCAGCTCTACCCGCGCTTCAAGACCTGGTGCGACGAGTACTTCTACCTGAAGCACCGTGACGAGCAGCGCGGCATCGGCGGCATCTTCTTTGACGACTTTTCCGAGCTGGGCCAGGACCAGAGCTTTGCCATGCTGCGTGCGGTGGGCGATGCCTTTCTGGGGGCCTACCTGCCCATCGTGGAACGCCGCCAGGGCATGGCCCATGGCGCGCAGCAGGTGGAGTTCCAGCGCTACCGCCGCGGCCGTTATGTGGAGTTCAACCTGGTCTGGGACCGGGGCACGCATTTCGGCCTGCAGTCGGGCGGGCGCACCGAATCCATCCTGCTGTCCATGCCCTCGCATGCCAGCTGGAGCTACCAGCGCGAAGATGCACCGGGCACGCCCGAGCATGCGCTGGCGCATGAATTCTTGGTCCGTCGGGACTGGATTTGATCTGCCTGCAACGCTGTTATTGCCGGAAAACTATAATTTCGATAGCTGCCAGTCCGTGATGGACTGGTGAATACCTTCAAAAAACCTTTGAGTCCGGATGGTGGGCGTGGCAAGAACCACCCCATGGCATGTACGGCGCTGCCGCGCTATATTGACCGGAACGCAACCACATACTGCCTGATGAGCTCCACCACCCAATCGGAATCCGCTGCCAAGAAGGACGTGACCAAACTCCAGCGAGCCATCGTTGATGGCCTGGAAGACGTCAAGGCGCAAGACATTCAGGTCTTCAATACCGAGCACCTCTCGCCGCTGTTCGAGCGCGTGATCGTGGCCGCCGGTACCTCCAACCGCCAGACCAAGGCCCTGGCCTCCAGCGTGCGCGAATCGGTCAAGAAGGCCGGTTTCCCCGTGCCGCGCCAGGAAGGCGAAGACAACGGCGAGTGGATCATTGTGGATTGCGGCCAGGCCGTGGTGCACATCATGCAGCCGGCCATCCGCCAGTACTACCGTCTGGAAGAAATCTGGGGCGACAAGCCCGTGCGCCTGAAGCTGGGTGCGGCCAAGCCGGTCGCACGCTCGGAATCTGACGCACCGGCCAAGAAGGCCGTGGCCGCCAAGAAGCCCGGCAAGCCCAAGGCTGCCGCCGCTGCCGAGGCCAAGCCCGCAGCGAAGAAGCCTGCCGCCAAGAAGACCGTGGCTGCCAAGAAGCCGGCTGCCGGTGCTGCTGGCGCCAAGCCTGCGGCCAAGAAGCCCGCCGCCAAGAAGGCGGCTGCGCCCATCAAGACCGTGGTGGTCAAGCCGAGCACGCCGCGCACCGCCAAGACCACTGCCAAGCCTGCCGCCAAGCGCGCACCCCGCGCCAAGGCATGAAGCTGCTGATCGTGGCCGTAGGCCAGCATGTGCCCGATTGGGCGCAGACGGCCTACGACGATTACGCCAAGCGTTTTCCGCCGGAGCTGAAGGTCGAGCTCAAGGCCGTCAAGACCGAGCCCCGCGGCTCGAAGACGGTAGAGACGCTGTATGCGGCCGAGCGCAAGCGCATCGAGGCCGCGATTCCGCGCGGCACCCGCATCGTGGTACTGGACGAACGCGGCACCAACCTGACCACCAAGGCGCTGGCCCAGCGCCTGCAGCACTGGCAGCTGGAGGGCGACGATGTGGCCCTGGTGATCGGCGGCCCGGATGGGCTGGACCCGGCTTTCAAGCAGGGGGCCCACGAAAAGATCCGCCTGTCGGACCTGACCCTGCCGCATGCCATGGTGCGTGTGCTGCTGATCGAGCAGCTCTACCGCGCCTGGTCGGTCAACGCCGGCCACCCTTACCACCGCGAATAAGCCCGGCCACCGGCCCAGGCCGCGCCCCCTGCGATCCAGCCCTGTTTCGGTGCGCCGAGCCAGGGCTTTTTGTTTTGCACCGCTGTGGTGCGTTAACGCGGATGCGCGGGCCGGTAAATAGGCGTAAGCGCGATCTCGGGTTGGCGCCATGGAGCGCAAAGCGCTTGCTCCCGTACCCTCTAAGCATATGCAGACCATCGACTTGTCGCACATGGCCTGCTTGTTGCTTAATGCTTGTTACTGAATGATGCAAATCGCCGGCGGTCCTACAGGGCCCTGGTGCATGACACGCGAGGGAGAACCAATCCATGCAATGGCTCAACAAGCTTTCCATCCGTGCGCGCCTGTATATGGGCACGCTGTTTTCTCTGGTCATGCTGCTGCTGGTGGGCGGGCTGGGCTATGTGGCGCTGGAGACCACGCACCGCCAGGTGCAGGAGGTGTTCAGCAGCAAGGTGCAGGTGCTCAGCGACATGGAAGAGGTGCGCAACCGCCTGGGCGAGCTGCGCCTGATGGAGAAGAACATCATCATCAGTGCCAACAACACCACCCAGGTGCAGGATCTGCGGGGGCGCTGGAACATGGGCATGACGGCGCTGCGCGCACGCCTGGAAGAGCTGCAGAAGTCGCCGACCACGCCGTCGGACATGTCGCTGAACCTGGAGTCCGGCGTGACCTACCTGAACGACTACGCCAAGGCCATGGATGAGCTCTTCGGCAAGGTGGAGGATGCGCTGCTGGACAGCATGGCTGCCGCTGCCTACGCCGAGAGCCAGCGCAGCACCATCGAAGGCATGGATTCCGTGCTGACCACCACGGCCGAGAACGCCCGCACCGACATGGAGTTCACCCGCCGGGCGGTGGAAGACGCCGCCAAGCAGATGAGCTTCTGGCTGGGTGGCCTGCTGCTGCTGGCCGTGGCCGTGCTGCTGCCCACCACCTATTTCGGCGTGCGCAACATCACGCGGGCGCTGGCCGATGCCCAGGCGCTGGCCCAGCGCATTGCCGAGGGCGACCTGACGCAGGACGTGCAGGTGCGCCAGCGGGATGAGTTGGGCAAGCTGATGCTGTCCATGGACCGCATGCAGCAGTCGCTGCGGACCCTGGTGCAGCAGGTGCAGGAATCGTCCAGCCAGGTGTCGGTGGCCAGTGGCGAGATCGCCGGCGGCAACGTCAACCTGAGCGAGCGCACCGAGCAGACCGCCAGCCACCTGGAGCAGACCGCGCGGGCCATGGAAAACCTGGGCCTGGAGGTGCGCCACAGCGCCCAGGCCAGCGCCCATGCCCGCGACCAGGCCAACAGTGCCGCCAGCGTGGCGGCGCAGGGCGGCCAGGCCGTGGACAGCGTGGTGCAGACCATGGCGGAAATCACCGCCAGCGCCCGCCGCATTGGCGATATCACCGGCACCATCGATGCGATTGCCTTCCAGACCAATATCCTGGCGCTGAATGCAGCCGTGGAAGCGGCACGTGCCGGGGAGCAGGGCCGGGGCTTTGCCGTGGTGGCGGGCGAAGTGCGGGTGCTGGCCCAGCGCAGTGCCGAGGCGGCCAAGCAGATCAAGCAGCTGACCGGCGAATCGGTGCGCTGCGCCGACAGCGGCAGCGCCCAGGTGGAGCGTGCCGGCCAGACCATGCAGGCCATTGTCTCCAGCGTGGAGCGCGTGGCCACGACGATTGCCGAAGTCTCCCATGCCTGCGAGGTGCAGGACCGCCAGATCGGCGAGGTGTCCTCCTCCGTGGCCGAGCTGGAGCAGATGACCCAGCAGAACGCGGCCCTGGTGGAGGAGTCTGCCGCTGCCTCGTCAGCCCTGCGTGAACAGGCGCTGGCGCTGGATGGCGCGGTACGCCGCTTTGCCATGCCCGGTGGCACCACGCTGTCCGCAGCGTCCGTGGATGCCGTGGCATGGGGGGGGGTGGCTGCGCCGCGCCAGGCACCGGTGATGGCACCGGTGGGCATGGCGGCGCTGGATGCAGCGCCAACCGGTGCCCCCGCGCGCGGCCATGCCCGCATCGCGGCACCGGCCGAAGTCTGACCGAGTGTTGCAGGGGCTGCGAGTGCAGTGGTGGTGACCAGCACCACCGCCGCGTTGCGCTGGTCAGCTGCGGGGTATCAGCCCGCGACCAGCTTGTGCACCAGGTCGGCGGCGGTGGAGGCGCCGTATTTGCGCATCAGCCGGGCACGGTAGATTTCCACCGTGCGGTGGCTGATGGCCAGGGCCTTGCCGATTTCCTTGGAGGTCAGTCCCTCCAGCAGGCGCGCTGCCACTTCGCGCTCGCGCCCGGTCAGCTCGGCTTTCACCGGGCGCTGGGCGGACAGGTCCTCAAAGCTCCAGATGCCGGAGGCGTGGGGGTCGTCCCGGTCCAGCGCGCGGCCGCTGACATGGCACCAGAAGGTCTCGCCACTGGCGCGCTTCATGATGCGGTTGTCGGAATAGTGGCCCTTGGCGTTCAGGATGGGGGCCATGCGGGCACCCAGGCGCTCGTATTCGTCGGCGCTGGGATAGAGAATCTGGAACGATTGCCCGATCATCAGCTCGCGCGAGATGGCGAACATCTCGCAGACCTGGTGGTTGCAGTCCACCATGGTGCGGTTGCGTGAGATCACCAACCCGACAGGGGCCATCTCGAACGCCAGCTTGTAATCCATCTCCATGGTGCAACTCTTTACGAAAAACTACTTAATTACGTACGTAGTATCGTAATGCATCGCACAACAAGGAGACATGCATGAAAAAGCTCTACCCTTCCGCGGCCGCTGCGCTGCAGGGTGTGGTGGCCGATGGGCAACTGCTCGCCGTGGGGGGCTTTGGCCTTTGCGGCATTCCCGAAGCGCTGATTGACGCGCTGCGGGACAGCGGTGTCAAAGGGCTGACCATTGCGTCCAACAACGCCGGCGTGGACGGTTTTGGCCTGGGCAAGCTGCTGGAAACCCGCCAGATCAAGAAGATGATCGCCAGCTATGTGGGCGAGAACAAGGAGTTCGAGCGCCAGTACCTGGCCGGCGAGCTGGAGCTGGAGTTCACCCCCCAGGGGACGCTGGCCGAGAAGATGCGCGCCGGCGGTGCCGGCATTCCGGCCTTCTTCACCAAGACCGGTGTGGGCACGCAAGTGGCCGAAGGCAAGGAGCTGCGCGAGTTCGACGGCGATACCTATGTGATGGAACGTGCCATCGTGGCCGATGTGTCGCTGGTCAAGGCCTGGCGCGCGGACAAGAGCGGCAATCTGCAGTTCCGCCTGACGGCCCGCAACTTCAACCCGGCTGCGGCCACCTGCGGCAAGGTCTGCATCGTGGAAGTGGAAGAACTGGTGGAAGTGGGCGACATTGCCCCGGACGACATCCACCTGCCCGGCATCTATGTGAACCGGATCGTGCACAACGCCCATCCGGAAAAACGCATCGAAAAGCGCACCGTGCGCGAGGCCTGAGCCGTGGTGGATCTGTCGCACTCGCCCGATGCGCCTGACGCACCCGATGCGGTGGCCGCGGCCAGCGTGCCGGTGTTCCGCGCCCTGGCGGCGCACGAGCAGGAGCAGCTGGACCGCGAACGCCTGCTGGTGTGCCAGGTCGCCGCCAGTGAGCTGGGGCTGAACGACTGGAGCATGGACCGTTCGGGCCTGGTGCAGCTGCAGGCGCTGCTGGACCGGGGCCTGGTGCAGCCGGACCACCTGCTGCTGGCCCGCGGACTGGGCGTGGTGCTGGGCGATGCGCTGACCTGCGAAATGGACGACATGGACTGGCACATGGTGAGCGACGACTGGGGCACCGACCCGGTGGTCCGCTACTGTGAATCCAGCATCCAGGTCGGGGCGCGCGACATGGTCCTCAAACGGCTTCAAGACGGCCGTGAGGTCGATCTGGTGCAACTGCTCGATGGTATGGTTTCCCACCTGCAGCCCATGATCGACTCCGGCGACTACCAATAACGTCAATCACGATTTATTCAGGAGGCTCTTATGCCTTGGACCCAAGACCAGATGGCTGCACGTGCGGCCCAAGAACTCGAAGACGGTTTCTACGTCAACCTCGGTATCGGCATCCCCACCCTGGTGGCCAACCACACGGGCGACAAGGAGGTGTGGCTGCAGTCGGAGAACGGCATGCTGGGCATCGGCCCGTTTCCCACGGAAGACCAGGTCGACGCCGACCTGATCAACGCCGGCAAGCAGACCGTGACCACGATTCCCGGTTCCGCCATCTTTGGCTCGGACCAGTCCTTTGCCATGATCCGTGGCGGCAAGATCAATCTGTCCATCCTGGGGGCCATGCAGGTCTCCGAGCAGGGCGATCTGGCCAACTGGATGATTCCCGGCAAGATGGTCAAGGGTATGGGCGGCGCCATGGACCTGGTGGCCGGCGTCAAGCGCGTGATCGTGCTGATGGAACATGTGGCCAAGAAAAAGGACGGCACCACCGACCTGAAGATCCTGCCCCGCTGCAGCCTGCCGCTGACCGGCGTGGGGGTGGTGGACCGCATCATCACCGACCTGGGCGTGATGGATGTGACGCCACAGGGTCTGAAGCTGGTGGAGCTGGCGCCGGGCGTGACGCTGGAGGAGATCCAGTCCAAGACCGGGGTGACGCTGCTGTCGTGATACGGCGCGCAAGCCGCCCGTAATGCGTCCGTAACGCTGTGAAAGCCTGCCGTGTGCAGGCTTTCGTATGATGGGCGTCAGAACTGTACTGGTCCGCATGAGCCTCCCATCGCATCCCTTACCCCAACTGGAGGCCGACAGCCTCCAGGGAACCGCGCATTTCCTGCGTGCCATCCAGGCCCTGGGCCAGCAGCAGAACCTGGTGCTGCGCGATGCCATCTACACCGCCAACGGGGTGCGCCTGGCCGACAAGGGCATGCGCATCGACGCGGTGCTGTATGACAAGCTGGTGAACGAGCGCCTGCGCCTTCCTATCGACGATCTGCTGGAGATCCGCGACCGGGTGGATGTGCCCACGCTGGAGGCCGAGGCGATGACGCTGTGCGAATCCGCCGCGCTGCCCCGGCTGCTGATGCAGGCCCTGGGCCCGCGCCAGCAGTGGCGCCTGCTGGCGCCGCTGGCCGACATGGCCTGGCCGGCGCAGGCCTGCTTCAAGCTGACGGTGATGCGCAGCCAGCGCCCGCAGCTGTACGAGCACAGCCTGTGCATGATGCTGGTGGCGGTGTTCCTGGGCGTGCGCGAGAAGCTGGACGACACCCAGCTGGCGCAGCTGGCCGCCGCTGCCTTGCTGCACGACGTGGGCATGCTGTTCATGGAGCCCAGCTGGGCCGATCCGCAGCACAAGCTGACCCCCGAGGAGCGGCGCCAGCTGGCCGTGCATTCCATCACCGCCATGCTGGTGGTGCGTTCCACCGCCGCCTATCCGGCGGCCGTGGAACTGGCGGTGCTGGAGCACCACGAGCGCATGGACGGCAGCGGCTACCCGCGCAACGTCACCGGCGAGCAGATTTCACCGCTGGGCCGCATCCTGATGGTGGCCGAGGTGGTGGCCGCCTTCTTTGAAAAATATGCCGGCGACCGGCCGGCCATGCGCCTGTCGCTGATGTTGCGCCTGAACCGCGAGCGCTTTGATACCCGCCTCATCGAGCATGTGCACCTGCTGTTGCAGCCGGCGCTGGAGCGGGAGCCACGCATGGCGGCCGAAGGCGAGATGCAGCCCATGGCGGCCGAAGTGCGCCACAGCCTGGTGATGCTGACCATGCTGATCGACCACTGGAAGCGCCGCAGCGCCCAGCTGCCCGAGAAGTGGCAGCTGCTGCCCAGCGGGCGGGCGGGGCTGTTTCTGGACGTGCGTGTGGCTGCCCTGGAGGCCGCGCTGGCCGAGGCGGGGTCGCTGCCCAAGCAGCAGATGGCCGTGCTGCACCTGATGAAGCGGGACGCCACCATGCTGAGCGAGCAGGCCGTCATCAACCGCGAGGCGCTGTGGCAGCTGGAGACCTTCATCCACACCTGTCTGCGGCGCTGGCCCAAGGTGGCGCAGCGGGGCGATGCGGTGGCCCAGGCGGTGATGGACTGGATCAACCAGGCCCAGTCCGTGCTGGCCGGCAAGCGCCCGGGCGGGCGGCCGGCGTTCTTCGGCTGAAAGTCGGCTGCACAGGCCGGTGCCAGGCCGGCGTGCAGCACGGGAAGGGGGCCGGGGCGTACGGGCGTGCGGCGCAGCAGGGCACCGCACACCGCTGTGCCGCCAGCGTGCAGCAGGTGTGCAGTTGGCGCTGTGCCTCAGCAGCCTTCGTTGACGATGGCCAGCAGCGCGTCGCTGTCGCGCACCACCAGGCCCGAAGGTTCCACGCGGATGCAGTCTTCGCGTTCCATGCGCTTGAGTTCCTGGTTCACGCGCTGGCGCGAGGCGCCCAGCAGCTGGGCCAACTCTTCCTGCACCAGCTGCAGGCCGATGCGGATTTCCTGCGGATCGTCGTGGGTGCGCAGGCCGTAGCTGCGCGACAGGTGCATCAGCTGCTTGGCCAGGCGCGCGCGCAGCGGCAGGGTGTTGAGGTCTTCCACCAGGCCGTAGATCTGGCGGATGCGCTGGGCCTGCAGGCGCAGCAAGGCATCGTAGAACTCGATGTGGTTGGACAGGATGGTGCGAAAGCTCTCCTTGCTCACGCACACCAGCGTGGTGTCGCCGTGGGCATGGGCGTCGCGGGTGCGGGGTTCGTCCAGGAAGGTGGACATGGCACCGAACCAGGCACCGGGCTCCAGGTAGGTGAGGGTGGTCTGGCGGCCCGCCAGGCTGGTGGAGCTCATGCGCACCGCGCCCTTGGCGCAGGCAAACCAGTCGTGCGGGGCATCGCCGCGCGCGTAGATCTGCGCGCCGTCCTTGAAGCGCTTGACGGTGGCCAGGCGCAGGATGTCATGGCGCAGCGATGGGGAGAGGGTGGTAAACCACCGGCCGGCGTTGATGGCCTCGCGCTCGGTGACGCTCAGGATAGGTTCGTTATGGCTGGGTTGCATGGCAGCTTGTCTCGCTTTTTGGCGGTCATTGTAGGCCGCCGGGCATTTGTCCGGACAGCTGCAGCATACGCAATTGCCGCAGTGTTTTGGCGTACTTTCGCTTGGAAGATGGCTTTGTTGCAGTATTTGTTGCTATGGTTTTTGATGGCTTCGGATTTCAGCGCGGCCGCCCTGCAGATCGAAGAAATGCGCGGATATTTCAGCAGTTTGGGGAAAATAAAAGCAGTGAAATGACGATGTGACGACATTTGTTGGCCGGATTGTCACTTTTTATACTTGTGGTGACAAAGCCGGGACCTACACTGCCCAGCGTGCTGCTTGGCACCCATCGGCGGGGCTGCGCGCATCCGGGGCCCTGGCCTGGGGTGCGGCGGCCTGGCGGTGGTGCTGCACCCACCTCTCCCCCCTCTACGATTGTTTTGACGCGCGGCCCGGCCGCGCAAGGCATTTCCCATGACCGTCTCCCGCACTCTTTTCCGCTCGCTGGCAGTGGCCGGCAGCCTGTTGCTCACCCAGGCCGCCATGGCCCAGGACGAAACCACGCTGCAGCGCGTGGAGCGCACCAAGGTGCTGCGCATCGGCGTGATCTCGGGCGCCACGCCGTACTTCCACAAGGATCTGGTGCGCAATGAATGGCAGGGCTTCGGTCCCGACTTCGCCGAAGGTCTGGCGACCAAGCTGGGCGCCAAGGTGGAACGCGTGGAAACCACCTGGGGCAATGCCGTGATGGACCTGCAGGCCAACAAGATCGACGTGATGTTCGGCATGGGCCCCACACCGGCGCGCCGCGAGATGATCGACTTCTCCGACGTGCTGTTCAACAACACGCTGACCGTGGTCTGCAAGAAGGGCTATCCGGAAGTCAAGACCTGGGAGCAGCTGAACGATCCCAAGGTGAAGATCGTGGTGGACGTGGGCTCCAACCAGGACCAGTTCGCCACCAAGACCTTGCCCAAGGCCAGCATCTCCCGCCTGGAAAGCTCGGGCGCGGCCACCATGGCCATCCAGACCGGCCGTGCCGACTGCCAGGTGCTGATGGTGCTGTTGGCTCAGCCGCTGCTGGCCAAGCGCCCCGACATGGGCAAGATGTTCGTGCCCGAGCCGGTCAGCACTTCCACCGTGCACATCGGTCTGCGCAAGAGCGCCAACAAGGACCTGGAAAACAAGGTGAATGCCTGGATCAAGGAAACCCGTGCCGCGGGCGATGTGCAGAAGGTGATCGTGCACAACATGGAGAAGCTGGCCGGCGTGAAGCCCGAGAGCTTCCCCAAGCAGGTGAAGTTCTAAGCGGGCAGGGCTGAGGGTAGGTCAATGTACGAATGGGACTTTGCCTCGCTGTGGCAGTACCGCAGCCTGCTGATTGCCGGCATCGGCTATACGCTGCTGTTCACCGCGATCTGTGTGGCGGCGGGCCTGGCCATCGGTGTGCTCGCCGGGCTGGGGCGGCTGTCGCGCCATGTGTGGATCAGCGCGCCGCTGCGCGCCTATGTGGAAGTGTTCCGCTGCACGCCGGTGCTGGTGCAGCTGGTGTGGTTCTACTACGCGCTGCCGGTGCTGACCGGCATCGAGATGTCGGCCACCATGGCGGCGGCGCTGTGCCTGTCGCTGTATGGCGGCGCCTTCTATGCGGAAATCATCCGTGGGGGCGTGATTGCCACCGACATCGGCCAGACCGAGGCCGGCCAGGCCATCGGCATGACGCGCGGCCAGGTGATGCGCCGCGTGGTGCTGCCCCAGGCCTTCAAGCGCATGGTGCCGCCGCTGGTGAGCCAGTCCATCATGCAGCTGAAGAACACTTCGCTGCTGTCGGTGCTGGCGGTGCCCGATCTGCTGTACCAGGGCCAGGTGATTGCGCACGACACCTACCGTCCGCTGGAGGTCTACACCCTGATCGCCGTGGCGTATTTCGTGATCCTGCTGCCGGCCACGCTGTGGGCCAAGCGCCTGGAACAACACCATTCCAAGGGGGGCTGAGCCATGTCCACTTCCGATATTGCCATCAGCATCCGGGGGCTGCGCAAGTCCTTCGGCACGCTGAATGTGCTCAAGAACATCTCGCTGGATGTGCCACGCGGCAGCGTGGTGGCGCTGATCGGGCCTTCGGGCTCGGGCAAGTCCACCTTGCTGCGCTGCATCAACCTGCTGACCGTGCCCGATGGTGGCGAGATCCGCGTGGGCGGGCAGGCGCTGGAGTTCACCGGTGGCGCCGACTGCCTGCCGGGTGACAAGGTGCTGGCGGGCTTTCGCGCCCGCACCGGCATGGTGTTCCAGCACTTCAATCTGTTCCCGCACATGACGGTGCTGCAGAACGTGATGGAAGGCCCGGTCACGGTGCTCAAGAAGCCCAAGGCCGAAGCCGAAGCCACGGCCCGCAAGCTGCTGGCCAAGGTGGGCCTGTCCGAGCGCTGCGACATGCTGCCCGAGAAGATGTCCGGCGGCCAGAAGCAGCGCGTGGCGATTGCCCGTGCGCTGGCCATGGAGCCCAGCGTGATGCTGTTCGACGAGGCAACTTCCGCACTGGACCCCGAGCTGGTGGCCGAGGTGCTGGGCGTGATCCAGTCGCTGGCCAAAGAGGGCATGACCATGGTGCTGGTGACGCACGAAATTGCCTTTGCCCGCGAAGTGGCGGACCAGGTGGTCTTCATGCGCGACGGCGTGGTGGTGGAGTCCGGCGCGCCGGCGCAGGTCATCGACCACCCGCAGCAGGAAGCCACCCGCGCCTTCATGGGCAAGATGGTGGGCAGCCACGCCGCCCCACATTGCAGCGCCTGTGGTGCTACGCTCTGAGCCTATGGACTACCGACTCGACGAAACCGACCGCCAGCTGCTGCGCCTGCTGCAGACCAATGCGCGTGCTTCGACCGCCCATCTGGCACGCCAGATGGACCTGGCCCGCACCACGGTGGTGGCGCGCATCGCGCGGCTGGAACAGGAAGGCATCATCGCCGGCTACGGCGTGCGCCTGGGGCCGCGCATGGAGCAGGCTTCGGTGCGCGCCTACTGCGGCATCCGGGTGCAGCCCAAGACCGCGACTTCGGTGATGCAGGCGCTCAACCGCCTGACCGAGGTGGAAGAGGTCTCCGCCGTCAGCGGACAGTACGACTACATGGTGTTCCTGCGCTGCGAAAGCAACGAGAAGCTGGACGCGCTGCTGGACCGCATCGGCATGATTGACGGTATCCAGCAGACCTATACCTCGGTGGTGCTGAACCGCAAGATCGACCGGCGCACCACGTCGCCGCTGCAGGCGCCGGTGGTGATGGAGTGAGGCGCGGCGCCGGGGCCCTTTGCAGGCCCCAGGCCGCCACCGCATGAAAAAAAGCACCTCCCTGGAGGTGCTTTTTGTTTGGGGGCCTTCGTTCAGTCCGCGTCCGTCTGCACGGCGTAGATTTCGCGCGGCGTGCCGGTGCCGGGCAGCTCGCCCCGGATGGCGCCCCAGCGGCTGAGGGTGCAGCGCAGGCCTTCGCGCTGTTCGCACTGCTGCTGGGCCTGGGTGATGGCCTGTTCCTGGCTGGTCAGCCCGTGGCGCAGGTACAGGCCGACCATGTCTTCGCCCTGGTGCACCGTGAACAGGGCATACAGACCGGGCGCTTCCACGGTGGCGGCGATTTCACAGGCCGGCTCGCCGCAGCCTGCCAGCGCTTCGCGTTCGGCTTCGGTACGGCTGTGGTAGCTGATGCTGCTGGCCAGCATTTCCGAATCCGTGGCCACGGCCACAGCGGCGGTGTAGCGGATGGCGCAGCGGGTGTGCGCCTGCGCGCAGACGGCCAGGGCGGCGGCTTCGGCCTGGGTGGCGCCGGTGCCCCAGCCGCCTACCTGTTTGGGTGCGTACAGGGCCACCGCCGTGTAATCCGCCCAGGCAGCCGCGCTGCCCATGCCCAGTGCCATGCCCAACAGGCAGTGGCCCATCCACTTCACGTTGTTTCTCCTTATGCGTAAAAGCATAGCGGAGAAACAAGGCAGCAAGCCTGTTGCATCAGTCTGGGGTGGTGGCATGGCTTGCGGCGGTGCGGGCTGCATCGGGATGGCTGCCTGCAGAGACGGCCTTGGCTGGGGCGTTCTCTGCTGCCGAACGGAGACGGTGTTCCAAAGAAGAACAACACCGCACCGTGTGACAAAAATAAGGGTATTTACTATGTGTTGGTGCGACTGTTCTGCAAAAAAATCACGTCTGTCCTATCAATATCAATTGATTGTTCAACAATAGAATGGACATCATCCTCTGATGCAGAGGGCGAAGCCTTTCGAAAGAGCTGGGCGGGATTCCGAGAGGACTCCCGCCTTTGGCGTAGTACCTATGGCCCACCGCGCAGCGGGTATGGGCGTGATTCCCCGGAGGCTTGATGCCTGTAGATCTCAACCTGTGGCCGCTGATTGGCGTGCTCATCATCATTGCGGGCTTTGCGCTGCGCTTTAACCCCATGCTGGTGGTCATCGTGACCGCCATAGGCACCGCCTTTGCGGCGGGCTTCCCGCTGGACAAGGTACTGGCCGCCATTGGGGCTGGCTTCATCAAGACGCGCAATCTGCCGCTGATCATCCTGCTGCCACTGGCCGTGATCGGTCTGCTGGAGCGCCATGGCCTTCGCCAGCATGCGCAGAACTGGATCAGCTCCATCAAGTCGGCGACCGCCGGCCGCCTGCTGATCGTCTATCTGGCTGCGCGCCAGCTGACCGCTGCCATCGGCTTGACCAGCCTGGGCGGTCATCCCCAGATGGTGCGCCCGCTGCTGGCGCCCATGGCCGAAGGCGCGACGGAAAACCGCTACGGCAAGCTGTCTGGCAAGGTGCGCGAGAAACTGCGGGCCATGTCGGCGGCCACGGACAACGTGGGCCTGTTCTTTGGTGAAGACATCTTCGTGGCCTTCGGTGCGATCGTGCTGATGACGACGTTCCTGAAGGAGGCCGGTATCGAGGTTGAGCCGATCCACGTTGCGCTGTGGGGCATTCCCACCGCCACGGCTGCATTTGCGATCCATGCCTTCCGCCTGCACCGCCTGGACAAGCAACTGGCGCGTGACATTGCTGCAGAGAAGAAAGTTGCCCAGGGAGAGTCGGCATGACCATCACCATCCAATACCTGTACTACCTTGTCGGCCTGGTGCTGGCGGTGACGGCCCTGATGACGCTGCGCGACAGCAGCAACCCGCGCCGTTTCTCGGCGGGACTGTTCTGGGCGCTGTATGCGCTGGTGTTCCTCATCGGTGATCTGCTGCCGCCCGCCTGGGTGGGGGCGGTCGCGGTCGTCATGGCCCTGATCGCAGGCTTCGGCGGCGTGATGGGCGGCAAGCACCAGCCGCGCACCGATGCGCAATACCTGGCAAGCGCCCAGCGCCTGGGCAACAAGCTTTTCGTGCCGGCGCTGGCCATCCCGCTGATCACCATGGTGGGGACCTTGTCGGCCAAGCACCTGGTCTTCGGCGGTGTGCCCTTGATCGATCCCAAGAACAGCACCCTGGTCAGCCTGGGCATTGGCTGCGTGATTGCGCTGGTGCTGGCCTGCAAGATGACACGCGAGACGCCCGCGCAGGGCCTGCGCGAGTCGCACCGCCTGATCGACGCACTGGGCTGGGCCCTGGTGTTGCCGCAGATGCTGGGCATGTTGGGCCTGGTGTTCTCGGATGCCGGCGTGGGCAAGGCGGTGGCTTATGTGACCACCACCTACATCAACATGGATGTGCGTTTTGTGGCCGTGGCCGTGTATGTAATCGGCATGACGCTGTTCACCGTGATCATGGGCAATGGCTTTGCGGCCTTCCCGGTGATGACGGGCGGTGTGGGCGTGCCCGTGCTGGTGGGCGTCTACCACGGCGACCCGGCCGTGATGGCGGCGGTGGGCATGTTGTCGGGCTACTGCGGCACCTTGCTGACGCCCATGGCGGCCAACTTCAACCTGGTGCCCGCAGCACTGCTGGAAATTGACAAGAATGCCGTCATCCGCGCGCAGGTTCCCACGGCCATCACGCTGCTGATCGTCAACGTGTTCCTGCTCAATTTCCTGATGTTCCGATAAGAAGAGAGAGTTGCCATGACTGCCCCTGCCAAGCGAATCCTGCTGACCGGCTTTGAGCCTTTTGATAAAGACAGCGTCAACCCTTCGTGGGAGGTGGCGCGCGCACTGGACGGCGAGCAGATTGCGGATGGGGTGGTGCATGCCGTGCAGCTGCCCTGCGTGTTCGGCGCAGCCATGGCGACGCTGGATGAGGCATTGGCCGGCCTGCAGCCTTCGCTGATCATCAGCCTGGGCCTGGCCGGTGGACGTTCCGAGATCACGCCGGAGCGCGTGGCCATCAATATCGACGATGCCCGCATTCCGGACAACGCGGGCAAACAGCCCGTGGACCAGTCGGTGGTGCACGGCGCGCCCGCGGCGTATTTCTCAACCCTGCCCATCAAGGCCATGGTGCGGCAGCTGCGCGATGCGGGAATTCCGGCTTCGGTATCGAACACGGCAGGCACTTTTGTCTGCAACCACGTGTTCTATGCCCTGATGCACAGGCTGTCGCGCCGCGCGGCCCCCGGCGTGCGCGGCGGCTTTATTCACATCCCCGCGCTGCCGCAGCAGGCCGCACGCCAGCCCGGCATGGCCAGCATGGCGCTGGACCTTCAGGTGCAAGGCATTCGTGCTGCCATCCATACAGCGATGACGGTGGAGCAGGACTTGCAGGAAAACGCAGGTCAGCTGCATTGAGAAAAAGCCCCAGGGCCGCTGCGCCGCTAAGCCGCTGCGCAGTTTCCTGATGGGGCGGCGATGCCTGCGCTGCGACGCCGTCTTTACCAGGCATCACAGGCCTGGCGTGCGCGATGGGGTGCGGCCAGGCCGAGGCCCAAGACCGGCCCTGGATGGGCCCAGGTACAAGGACAGAAACGATGAAAATGGATTTGAACAGCGATTTGGGCGAGAGCTTTGGCGCCTGGAGCATGGGCGACGATGCGGCCATGCTGGACATCGTCAGCAGTGCCAACGTGGCTTGCGGCTTCCATGCCGGCGATGCTGCGGGGATTCTCTCCACCCTCAAGGCCGCCAAGGCGCGCAATGTGGTCGTGGGCGCACATGTGGCCTACCGCGATCTGGCCGGCTTTGGCCGCCGCAATATGGATGTGGCCAGCGCCGATCTGGTGGCCGATGTGATTTATCAGATCGGCGCACTGCAAGGCCTGGCGCAGGCTGCGGGCACGACGGTGCAATATGTCAAGCCGCACGGCGCGCTCTACAACACCATTGCCCAGGATCGACGCCAGGCCATGGATGTGATCCATGCCATCCAGGCCATCGACCCCAAGCTGGTGTTGATGGCGCTGGCAGGTGCCCCGCTGATTGGCTGGGCCCGCGATGCGGGTTTGCGCGTGGTGGCAGAAGCCTTTGCCGACCGTGGCTATACGCCTGAGGGTGCGCTGGTCTCGCGCCGCGAGCCCGGTGCCGTGCTGCATGACGAAAACCTGATTGCCCAGCGCATGCTGACCCTGGTGCGCGATGGTGTCATCGAGGCCGTGGACGGGAGCCTGGTGCGTGTGGAGGCCGACTCCATCTGCGTGCATGGCGACAGCCCCGGTGCGGTGGCCATTGCGCGCAACATCCGTCAGCGGTTTGAGCAGGAAGGCGTGCAGATTGCTTCGTTTGTGGGCGCTGCGGGATGAGTGCCATGCGATTCCTTCCCGTCCATCGCCAGGCCATTCTGGTGGAGCTGGCCGACCTGCAGCAAACATTGCTGCTGCTGGGGGCCTTGCAGGCCAAGTCCATCCCTGGCGTGCAGGAGCTGGTGCCGGCTGCGCGCACCATTCTGGTCCAGTTCGCGCCCCATCTCATCACGGCGGCAGAACTGGTCAAGGCCATTGCGGGCTGCGATCTGAGCGGCAGCGTGCAACGCTCGGACGTGCTGGTGCAGATTCCCGTGCGTTATGAGGGCGAGGATCTGGCCGAGGTGGCGCAGATACTGGGTATCACCGCCGAAGAAGTGGTGCGCCGCCACACGGGCTGCGAGTGGTCGGTGGCATTTACCGGCTTTGCGCCGGGCTTTGCCTACCTCAGCGGCGGCGATGCCATCTTCAATGTGCCGCGTCGTGCCACGCCGCGCACCAAGGTGCCTGCAGGCGCTGTGGCGCTGGCAGGTACCTTCAGTGCTGTGTACCCGCAGGCCAGCCCCGGCGGCTGGCAGATCATTGGCTTCACGGATACGGCCATGTGGGATCTGGCGCGCGATCTGCCCGCGCTGCTGCAACCCGGTTATCGCGTGCAGTTCGTCGATGCGGCCGCGCAAAGCACAGCATCGGGTGCTTCGTCGGATGCGATTCCAGACCACAAAGTGTCTGAGATCCATCCGGAGCAAGAACAAGAGCAGGCCGCTACCGCTTTGAAGGGCGGTGCATTGCGCGTGCGCGCCACGGGCCTGCTCACGCTGTTCCAGGACCTGGGCCGCCACGGCCAGGCGGGGCAAGGGGTTTCGGCCTCGGGGGCCATGGACCAGGCGGCGTTCAAGACCGCCAATCGCCTGGTTGGCAATGCCAGCCAGGTGCCGGTGCTGGAAACCGTGGGCGGAGGCCTGTCGCTGCAGAGCGTTGGCGACAACGTGGTGGCCGTGACAGGCGCGGATGCACCCATCAGCATCACCACGGCCGAAGGCCAGCGCTGGCAGGTGCCGCGTTATGCCGCCATTGCGCTGGCGGATGGCGATGTGCTGAGTATTGGCCAGCCCACGGCCGGTGCGCGCTGCTATGTGGCGGTGCGTGGCGGCTATGAGGTCGCCCCCGTGCTGGGCAGCGCTTCCACGGACACCCTGGCCCATGTCGGTCCGCCGGCCTTGCGCAGCGGCCAGCTGCTGGTCGTTCAACCGGTCCAGAAGGCCGTGGTGGCCGTGGTGGCCGATACGGCCTTGCCGGTGCAGAACCTGCCGGCCGCAGGCGGCGAAGTCGTGCTGGATGTGGAACTGGGCCCGCGCACGGACTGGTTCACTGCCGATGCCGTGGCCTTGCTGGCCGGGCAGCGTTGGCAGGTCACGCCCCAGTCGAACCGCGTGGGTCTGCGCCTGGCTGGCGAGCAGGCCCTGACGCGCGCCATCAGCAGCGAGTTGCCCAGCGAAGGTACGCCGCTGGGTGCCATTCAGGTGCCCGCCAGCGGCCAGCCCGTTCTGTTCCTGGCCGATCACCCCCTGACTGGCGGCTACCCCGTCATCGGCTGTGTGGCGCTTCACCATCTGGATCTTGCGGGGCAGATCCCCGTGGGGGCCTGGATTCGTTTCAACCCTGTTCGTTCTTTTGAAGAACTCACACCCACTTTGTGAGGACCTTCCATGATTACCAAAGTTCTGATTGCCAATCGTGGCGAGATCGCCGTGCGCATTGCGCGCGCCTGTGCGGATTACGGTGTGAAGTCCGTGGCCGTCTATGCCAATGCCGATATCGACGCCGTGCATGCGCGCTGCGCCGATGAAGCCTATGGCCTTGATGGCGACAAACCCGCCGACACCTATCTGAACATCGCCAAGCTGATTGCGATCGCCAAGCGTGCGGGGGCCGATGCCGTGCACCCTGGCTATGGCTTTCTGTCAGAGAGCGAAGCCTTTGCGCAGGCCGTGCTGGACGCGGGGCTGAGCTGGATTGGCCCGCGCCCTGACACCATTGCCAAGCTGGGTGACAAGGTCGAGGCCCGCAAGATTGCGCTCAAGGTCGGCGCACCACTGGTGGCTGGCACGCCCGATCCCGTCAAGGATGCCGACGAAGTGCTGGCCTTTGCCCAGCAACATGGCCTGCCCATCATCATCAAGGCGGCCTTTGGCGGCGGTGGGCGCGGCATGAAGATCGCGTGGCGCATGGACGAGGTGGCCGAGCTGTATGCATCCGCGGTGCGCGAAGCGGTGACGGCCTTTGGCCGTGGCGAATGCTTTGTGGAGCAATTCCTCGACAAGCCGCGCCATATCGAGGCGCAGGTCATGGCCGACACCCATGGCAATGTGGTGGTGCTGGGTACGCGCGACTGCTCGCTGCAGCGCCGTAACCAGAAGCTGGTGGAGGAAGCCCCCGCGCCCTTTATCAGCGATGTGCAGCGTGAACGCATTCACAGCGCAGCCAAGGCCATCTGCTCGGAAGCGGGCTACATCAGCGCCGGTACGGTGGAGTTTCTGCTCAGCGGCAATGGAGCCATTTCCTTCCTCGAGGTGAATACCCGCCTGCAGGTCGAGCACACGGTGACGGAAGAGACCACCGGCATCGATCTGGTACAGGAGCAGTTGCGCGTGGCCGATGGTCTGCCGCTGTCTTTCACGCAGACGCCGGCGCCACGCGCCCATTCCATCGAGTTCCGCATCAACGCCGAAGATGTGGGCCGCGGCTTTCTGCCCACGCCAGGCCTGATCACGCGCTTTGCACCGCCTTCCGGTCCGGGCGTGCGCCTGGATTCGGGTGTGGAAACGGGCTCGGTGATTCCTGGCAGTTTCGATTCCATGATGGCCAAGCTCATCGTCACTGGCGCAACGCGCGAGCAGGCCCTGGCCCGCGCGCGCCGCGCGCTGGCCGAGTTCCAGATTGAGGGCGTGGCCTCCGTGCTGCCTTTCCACAAGGCCGTGCTCCATCAGCCTGATTTTGTGGGGGCGGACGGCTTCAAGGTCCACACCCGCTGGATAGAGACCGAGTTTGCCGAGCCGCTGGCTGCGGCTGCCCGTGCCGAGCCCGTGGTCGACACCAGTCTGGTGCGTACGGCCATGGAGATCGACGGACGCCGCGTACAACTGGGTCTGCCCGCCATGCTGCTGCAGGGGCTGTCTGCCCCGGCCTCGGCGGTCGCCCAGCCCGCAGCCCAGCAAGAGCTGAACCCAGATGCCGTGAGCTCGCCGATTGCGGGCAACCTCCATGCCTGGAAGGTGGCGGATGGCGATGCAGTTCAGGAGGGCGATGTGATTGCCGTGATGGAAGCCATGAAGATGGAGATGCAGGTGGCGGCACACAAGAGTGGTCGCATCACGCTGGCTGCGCAGCCGGGCACGGCGCAGACTTTGGGCGCCGTGATCGCGCACATCCGATAGCCATGGCGGACCTTGCCCAAGGCGCGGCTTGTGGGCCGTGCCTTGGGCATGGGGCGTGATTGCGCCCCATGGAGCCTTGTTGAGCCGCATTGCACTGCGTTGGGCTTCCAACGTCACTGCCCGTTGAAAGCCCGAGCCGGCAGGCGCATGGATGGTGGGCTCCCACAGATAGACCTCCCGCTGGCAAAGCACAGTGGCAATAGCTGCACAGCCCCCGATTCCAGCCTGCTCACCTTCCGCCAAGGTGGAGCGCGCAAGCCCGGCGTGGGCGATGGGGCCGCCATCAGCGGCATGCTGTTCGTGTGGCACACCGGAATTCCTTGGGAAGAACTCCCCCGTCCCTGGACTGGGCTGCGGCATGGCGTGCTGGCGGCGCCTGCGTGAAAGGAATGCCTGTCACGTCTGGTAGCGCTTGCCTTGCACCAAGCCATGCGGGTGTGCCTTCGTGGTCAGGCGGTGTCCGCGGCACCAAGGACAAGGCATGCGAGATTGTTCAACAAGGAAAAGAGAGTGCAGTCCCCTGCAAGGGCGGAGCGCAAGACGCTCTGGTAACGCGGTGGAGAGGAGGGCTGCGTGAGGGGAAGGGCGGTGCGTGGCCCGAATCTTGCTCCGAACTTACTGGTTTTCCCTTATTCCTGTGTTGAAGGAATGAATGACAATTTCGCATGTTTGTTGAGCAATCTGTAAAACATCGTTGAAAGATTGCTTTTTGTTCCCGTTGCATATTGACGCCATGAATCTGAGCCCCGCCGCACTCTCACGACGCACCTTGTTTGCCTGCACCGCAGCCCTGCTGGGCGGCGCGCTGCATGCGCAAACCGCCTATCCCAACAAACCCATTCGCATCGTGGTGCCCTATGCGCCCGGAGGTTCGGTCGATATGGTGGGCCGGGTGATTGGCGACATCCTGGCCAAGCAGCTGGGCACCACCGTGGTGATCGAGAATTTGCCTGGCGCCGCGGGTGTGGTGGGCGCCCAGCGTGTGGTGTCTTCCAAGCCCGACGGCTACACCTTGCTGGCGGGCTCCAGCAACGAGATGGCGGGCACCAAATTTGTCAACGCGGCACAAAAGTACGATCCGGCGGTGGACCTGACACCGATTGCACTGACGGCTTCGGCCCCCAGTCTTTGGGTGGCGGGCGCCCATGTGCCGGTCAAGAACATGGATGAATTCATCAAGCTGGTCAAGGCCAACCCCGGCAAGTACAGCTATGGCAGCCCTGGCATTGGCTCCACGCCCCATTTCTCGGGCGAGCTGATCAAGAAGACGGCCGGCGTTCACCTGGTCCATATTCCCTATAAAGGATCGCCCGCGATGACCGGCGATCTGGGCGGCGGCAATCTGGACTTTGCGATTCTCTCGCCCATGGCTTCGGCCCCGTTGGTGCAATCGGGCAAGATCAAGATCCTGGGCGCCACCACGGCCGAGCGCATCAGCAGCCTGAAGAACGTGCCCGCGCTGGCCGAGCATCCGGCGCTCAAAGGCTATGCCCTGAGCGGCTGGTTTGCTCTGGCAGCCCCCAAGGGCCTGCCTGCAGATATCGTCGCCAGCCTGCAAAAAGCGGTGCAGGCCGGCCTGGCAGATCCCGCCATACGCCAACGACTGGAAGCCGCAGGCACGCCGCCTGCCACTGGCACGGAAAGCCTTGCCCAGGTCATCCGCACCGATATGGGCAAATACGCCGAACTGGTGAAGTTCGCCAATATCACGCTGGATAACTGAGCGGGATCTCGCCGCGCAAAAAACGCCTCCTTGCGAGGCGTTTTTTTTTTGTTGGAGAGCTGTTGAGAACGGCAGTTTTCCGAAGACTCCCGGATAGGTCTTTCCGGCAGTGCTGCCCGGGGGCCGCACGCCCTGCGGCGGTGCGGTTCGGTGCAGGGCGGCTCAGAGAAAGCGTTCGGCGCGGAAGGGATGGGCGTCGATGGGGGCGGGCTGCCCGCTCATCAGCGCGCCCAGCAGTCTGGCCGTGCCGGTGGAAAAGTCGACATGCTGGTGGCCGAAGGCCAGCCACAGATTGCGGCGGCCGGGCTGCGGCAGAGGAACAGCCACCCGCTGTCGCGCTTGCGCCGGCTTTCCCTCAGTTCGGCCAGCAGGCGCTGGTTTGTTGCGCAGCAGCGCGGGCAGCGACTTCCGCAGGGTGAACGGCATCAGCGCGCTGCGGGCAATGACGCCGGTATTGCCGGAGGAGGTTTCCTGGCCCGGATCGTACCGGTCGATCAGGGTGACCTGGGCACCCAGGCACTGCAGTTTCAGGACGGCGACGGGTGAATTCACCATGGTCCAACCAGAGACAGGGCTTGCCAGTGAGGAATTTACCGTCTAGCAAGACTGGGAGCCAAGGCGGTGGGCGCGAGATTCTCTAAAACTTACAGAAGCTGACAGCAATCATGTAGGGGAATGAAATTTGTATACATTTGTAATATGCGATTTGATATCTTGGTAATTATTTCCGTTTATTGAAATATAAGTCATGCATAAAGCATTGTGCCAATTATTCGAATAGATTTCGAATTTCTGTGACGATATTTATGTTGCCATGCTTAATTATTTGATAAAAATTAATTATGAAGATAAGCAGTCATCTTTGTTACTTCATATTCGGCATGACGTCCAGTGAAGCGGCGCCATTGGTAGCGTGGAATTTAAATCCTAAAGATTTGTCGCGTTCTACGTATCCCTGGTGGAAGCTGGCGCGCTTCAAGTCAAATAAATGATATTTGCCTGCGACACTTTGTCGTGCATATGGCGCTTTTTCTGCTGTGACATTGGCTACGAAATTATTGATTGATAATTTGAAGTAGTCATTCCTTTGAAAATTTGCTCATTACGGCTTGGTGTTGATATTTTCATTCTGGATTTTAATGGCTTGGCATTTATGCTGTCCCTTTCTCATTGAAGAGGAAACCACTGATTCATTCAGTTGCCTATCCAAATATATTTGCATCGGCATAAAATGAATTAATATATCTTTGATATCAAAAATGAAAAAATTGAAAATCTCGCAAAGATTGGCCGTAGCTTTCAGTATTATGGTTTTGCTCCTGGCTTCGCTAGGCGGTATAGGAATCTGGCGTTCAGCTAGCCAGCGTGCTGAATTATCTGACGTGCTGCAGCGGCGCATACCGTTGAACAAGGCTTTAAATACCATTCTCGACCAGGTCAATGAACAAGCAATTCAGAATCGCAATCTTGTCATTTTCAGTTCAAGCGATATTAAAAAATCCGCGCTTGATCGCATCGCCGTAGCCAGATCTGAAGTTGAGAGACAATTTAAAATAGTAGAAGAAAAAATAAATTCGACTGAAGGGATCGCTCTTCTGGAAAAAATGCAGGTGACTCGAACAGAATTCTTGAAATCGGGTAACCAATTTTTGTCGCTGGTGGAGCAAGGTCAGATGCCAGAAGCAACGTTGTTTCTGGAGAAGGACCTGAGACCTACACAGCGTGCCTACCAAGCGGCCATCACCGAGCAGATGGTGTTGCAGGATAAGAGAGCCAAAGAGGCTGGTGAACGTGCTGAAGAGAGTGCTGAAGCTCTCACGCGCGATATTTTGATTGCCGCAGTGGCAGCTATCCTGGCGGCCATCTTCATGGCGATAAGCATCATTGCTTCGATCGTCCGCCCGTTAAGACATGCTGTTGCGGTTTCGGATCAAATCGCCAGCGGCAATCTTTCCACTCACATCTCGGTAGACTCCAATGACGAAACCGGCCAGCTGCTGCGTTCCATGCAGCAGATGCAAAAGAGCTTGGCAAATACCGTGAGCCTGGTGCGCCAGAATGCGGAAGGCGTGGCATCCGGCAGCTCTCAGATTGCCTCTGGCAACAACGATCTGTCGGCACGCACGGAGGAACAAGCTTCAGCGTTGGAGCAAACAGCTGCTTCCATGGAAGAGCTGGGTTCCACGGTGCAGAAAAATGCAGAAAATGCACGGGCGGCCAACCAGCTGGCGGTCAATGCATCCGCTGTGGCGGCCCAAGGCGGTGAGGTGGTCTCAGAAGTCATTGAGACGATGAAGAGCATCAACGCCAGCAGCACCAAGATTTCCGACATTATTTCCGTCATCGACGGAATTGCATTCCAGACGAATATTCTGGCCCTGAACGCTGCCGTGGAAGCCGCACGAGCCGGTGAACAAGGGCGCGGTTTTGCCGTGGTCGCGAGCGAAGTGCGCAGTCTGGCGCAGCGCAGCGCAGACGCTGCAAAGGAAATTAAGGAACTGATCACTGCAAGCGTGGAGCGAGTAGGGCAAGGCAGCGTCCTGGTGGACAAGGCCGGGGTCACCATGACAGAAGTCGTTCAGGCGATACGCAGCGTCACAGAGATCATGGGTGAAATCAGTGCGGCGAGCAGTGAACAAAGTGCGGGCGTGAACCAAATTGGCGAAGCAGTCACACAGATGGACCAGGCCACACAGCAGAATGCTGCGTTGGTGGAAGAGATGGCGGCCGCCGCGAATGCACTGAACAACCAGGCCGCAGAGCTCGTCAAGGCAGTTTCAGTTTTTACGCTGAGCGAGAACCACACCCAGCCAGCCAGTCATCTGAATCCGGTGCGTGCTCCATTATCCCAGCCGTCAGGGCAATCTCTGGTTATGCCTAAAAATCAAAATACGGAGCCTGCGCGTATTGGAGCCTCTGCTTTCCCTAAGGCACCTGTCAAACAGGCCCAGCTTGTTGATGCGGATAGCAGCAAAAACGATTGGGAAAGCTTTTGACCCTGGAGAGCATCTTCGGAGCCCTCCATACCTTTAGACGTTGAGACTGGCCGTCTTCCGAAGACTACCGGAGATGTTTCTCCGGTAGTGCTGGCCGGGGGGCAGAACGCCCTGCGGCGGTGCGGTGTGGGACGAGGCGGCTCAGAGGAAGCGTTCGGCGCGGAAGGCGTGGGCGTCGATGGGAGCGGGCTGCCCGCTCATTAGCGCGCCCAGCAGTTTGGCGGTGCCGGTGCCAGTGGAAAAACCGACATGCTGGTGGCCGAAGGCCAGCCACAGATTGCGGCGCCCGGGCATGGCGCCGATGATGGGGCGGCAGTCCGGCAGCGTGGGGCGGCTGCCCATCCAGGGCGCGGCTTCCAGGCGTGCGCCCAGCGGCAGTGCCTGGCGGGCGGCGGCTTCGGCCAGCTCCAGCTGCACGGGGTGGGGGGCGGCCTCGCAGTCGTTCAGCTCCACGCCGGTGGACAGGCGCAGGCCTTGCTCCATGGGCGAGAGTACATAGGCGCCGCCGGTGTCGTATACCGGGCGTTGAAGGCGCGCCGGGCTGGCGCTGTCTGCGGCGTAATGCATGTGGTAGCCGCGCTCGAAGGCCATGGGCACGCGGATGCCCAGCCGGCCCATGAACTGCTTGCTCCACGGGCCCAGGGCCACCACCACCTGGTCGAAGTAGCTGGCCTGGCCGCTGTCGTCCAGCACATCCCAGCCTTCGCCATTGCGCTGCAGGGTGTGCAGCTGGCGGGTGCTGACGATGCCGCCGCGCGCGGCAAAGGCCCGGGCGTAGGCGGCGGTGACCTGGCCAGGGCTGTCGACGGAATAGGTGTCCTGGATCCACAGCGCCTTGGTGAACACGGAGGGGCGCAGCACGGGTTCCAGCGCGTGCAGGGCCGGGGTATCCAGCACCTGGGTGCGCACGCCAAAGTGGTCCATGGTGGCGCGGCCCAACTGGCCGCCGTCGAAAGCGGCCTGGCTGCGGTATAGGAACAGCCAGCCGTTGTCGCGCAGGCGCCGGCTTTCACCCACTTCGGCCAACAGGCGCTGGTGTTCGGCGGTGGACAGGCGGATCAGCGCGTCCAGCGCGGTGGTGGTTTCCTCAAACGCGCTGTGGGTGGCATGGCGCAGGTAGGACAGGCCCCAGCCCAGGTTGCGCAGCATGAACGCGGTGTTGTAGCGCAGCGAGGCGGTGTTGTTGCGCAGCAGCGTGGGCAGCGATTTCCACAGATCGGGGTGGTTGAACGGCATCAGCGAGCTGCGGGCGATGACGCCGGCATTGCCGTAGGAGGTTTCCTGGCCCGGATCGCGCCGGTCGATCAGGGTGACCTGGGCGCCCAGGCGCTGCAGTTCCAGGGCGGTGGCAACGCCCACCATGCCGGCGCCCAGGACGGCGACGCGGGAATTCAACATAGTCCAACCAGATGAGGGGGAGATGGGGTGAGGGGCAAGGCTTGCCCGGGAGGAGCCTGCCATTGTGCGCCTGCGTGCGGGCAGTCAGGCAGTGTTGCGGCGTCACATCGGCAAAACAGCGTGTCAAAGCGACGGCGGTGGCTGCGGGCGCAAAAAAGGCACCCGAAGGTGCCAGTGTGCGGGAGTGCGGTGGCGCCCCGCAGGGCCTGTGGCCCTGTAACCCTGTGGGCTCTGCAGGCTCAGTCGACGACCACCTGGGCGGCGCCGGCTTCCATGCGGCCCACAACGGCTGCATCGGCAAAGCCATGGCGGGCGAACAGGTCCAGCACCTGCTGCACGGTCTCAGGGGTGCAGGACACCAGCAGGCCGCCGGAGGTTTGCGGGTCGGTCAGCAGGGCGCGCTGGGCATCGCTGATGCCGCTGGCCAGTTGCACGCTGGCGCCGTAGCTGGCCCAGTTGCGGGTGGAGGCGCCGGTGAACACGCCTTGCGCGGCAAAGTCTGCCACGCCCGGCAGCACGGGCAGGGTGCGGCTGTCGATGCGGGCGGTCAGGCCTGCGCCGCGGGCCAGCTCCAGGCTGTGGCCCAGCAGGCCGAAGCCGGTCACATCGGTCAGGGCGTGCACGCCGGCCAGCTGGGACAGTTCCATGCCAGGGCGGTTGAGCTGGGTGGTGGCGGCCACCATGGCACGGTAGCCTGCGTCATCGAGCAGGTTCTTCTTGAGGGCGGCGGACAGAATGCCCACGCCCAGCGGCTTGCCCAGCACCAGCACGTCGCCGGCCTGGGCGTCGGCGTTGCGCTTCATCTGCTTGGGGTTGACGATGCCGATGCCCACCAGACCGTAGATGGGTTCCACCGAGTCGATGGAGTGGCCGCCGGCCAGCGGGATGCCGGCGTCGCGGCACACGGACTCACCGCCTTCCAGGATCTTGGCGATCACATCGTGCGGCAGCACATTGATGGGCATGCCCACAATGGCCAGCGCCATCAGCGGGGTGCCGCCCATGGCGTAGATGTCGGACAGCGCATTGGTGGCGGCGATGCGACCAAAGTCGAAAGCGTCGTCGACGATGGGCATGAAGAAGTCGGTGGTGGCGACGATGGCCTGCTCGTCGTTGATGCGGTAGACGGCGGCGTCGTCGGCCGTCTCGGTGCCCACCAGCAGATTGGGGAAGAACTGCTTGGGCAGGTTGCTCTTGGCCAGCAGTTCCGACAGCACGCCGGGGGCGATCTTGCAGCCGCAGCCACCGCCATGGGACAGCGAAGTCAAACGGGGCACGGCAGGGGCGGTGGTGGAGGCTGGGGTGGTGACAGTCATGGCAGCGTGTGAAAAAGCCCGCGGCGCAGGCCGGGCGGGCAGGGTCCAACAGGGCCGGTGGGCGCCGCCGTGCTGCAGGGCAGGGGGGCGGCGCGCCAGCGGCGACTCCCCCTATTATCGGCAGCTGGGCCTGCGGCCAGAAAGCCAGGGTTGCGGCGGTCGTTTTTCTGCTTTTTTTAGTCTATGGATGCTTCTGTCACTGCGGCCGGTGCGCCGCCCGTTCCGGGTGTTCCAGCCGGTCCCGATGGTTCCCTTCCTCTGGTGGCCGCGCCGGGCATGGCCAGCGTGGCGCGGCTGGAGCAGCGCAGCTTCAATGCCTGGCCGGCGGTGCGCACGGCGGTGATGGACGGCTGGCTGCTGCGCAGCAGCGGCGGCTACACCAAGCGCGCCAATTCGGCCAACGCGGTGCAGGCCGGTACCTTGCTGGACGAGGGTTTGCTGCAGGCCATCGAAGCCTGGTATGCGCGGCAGCAGCTGCCCGCGATCTTCCGGCTGTCTCCGCTGGCGGATGCACAGTGCGATGCGCTGCTGGCCGCGCGCGGCTATGCGCTGGTGGAGCCTTCCCGTTTTTTGCTGCGCCACGGCACGCCAGCGGACTGCCAGCTGCCCGCCGTGCCCGTGGAGCCCCGCTGCACGCCGGCCTGGCTGGCCGGCTATGCCCAGGCCAGCGGGCTGGCGGCGCAGCAGCAGCCCTGGCACCAGCGGATTGTGGATGGCATTGGCGGGCAGTGCGGCTATGCCACGGTGGAGCAAGGCGGGCGCAGCGTGGCCTGGGGCCTGGCGGTGCTGGAGCGCGGCGACGCGGGCCTGTACGACGTGGTGGTGGCGCCGGAATGCCGGAGGCAAGGCTTGGGCCGGCAACTGGTGTGCGGCCTGCTGCAATGGGCCGCGGCGCAGGGGGCGCAGCAGGTGGACCTGCAGGTGCGCGGCGGCAACCAGGTGGCCGAGCAGCTGTATGCCAGCCTGGGCTTTGTACCGGTCTATGGCTACCACTACCGGGTGCAGCGTTAGGAGCTGGCTCTTTAGTTTCGGCTTCGGTGTGGACGCGGTGCCGGTGAGCGATCGCTGAAGTGCTGTGGGGCTGGCGGTGCGCGGCAGCGCTGCGCACCCGGGGGGCTGTGCCTCCTGAACGTGCCTTCTGTGTCCTTGCCGCGTGCCTTCCGCGTGTGTGCTGTGTGTTTTTCGCGCGTTTTCTGCGTCCCGGCCGGGCAAGGTACAGGCGTCTACCTTTCGGCCGTATCGTCCCTGCTGGGGCGCACAAAGCGTTCCGGAAAGCGCAGCAAGCCCAGGCCCAGGCCCTGGCCCAGCAGGTCCAGGCCGTCCAGTGCCTCGTCGCCAGCGGTTGCGCCGAACAGGCAGACCCGGTCGCGCCCGGCGTGCTTGGCCTGGTACAGGGCCTGATCGGCCTGGTGCAGCAGCACACTGCTGCAGACGTCTGCACTGTCTGCAGCCAGGGCGCTGACGCCCACGCTGATGGTTACCGGCCAGCTGCCTTTGGCATGGTGGGCGCGCAACTGGTTGCGGGCGGCTTCACACAGGCGGTTGGCCAGCTGCACGGCCTGTTCGGCTGTAGTGTCCGGGCAGACCACAATGAACTCTTCCCCGCCATAGCGGCCGGCCACACTGAGCGGGCGCAGCTGTTGGCGCAGCATCAGCCCCATGCCGGCCAGCACCTGGTCGCCCGCCGGGTGGCCGCACTGGTCGTTGACGCGCTTGAAGTGGTCAAGGTCCATCAGCAGCACGGCCAGGGGCCGGCGCTGGTGGTGGGGTAGATCCAGTGTGTGCTGCAGGGCCTGCATGACCGTGCGGCGGTTGGGCAGGCCGGTGAGGCTGTCTTCATTGGCAAAGCGCAGCAGCTGCTGGTCTGCCCGCGCCTGGGCCATCATCAGAAAGCCGATGGCCTTGAGGTGCAGGGCGATGAACAGCACGGCATAGGACAGCAGCAACGAAGAGCTGCTGCGGGTGCTGGAAGGAGGCAGCACGGTCAGCGACAGCTGGGGCGAGAACATGCGCAGCACCAGGGCGGCGGTGAGCAGCGCCACGCCTGCCATGAACACCCATTCCCCGCGCCCCATATGGTGGTAGCGGCGCAGCAGCAGCTGCGCCATCCACAGGTTGTGCAGGATCAGCATGCCGCAGACCGTGCGCGTGCGCGCCACAACCTGGGCTGGATCGAGCAGCAGCACATAGACCACGGCAATGCACACCGGCAGCACATACAGCCAGGCGGTGGTGAGCGGGATGCGGTAGAAGCGGTGCAGGCTGGCAATGCTGGCGCAGATGCCGCTGGCAAACGCCACATAGCCGATGCCGGACAGCAGAGGCCGCAGTGGGGAGCCCATGAAGCTCAGGCAGCTGAAGCCCACGCCGAACAGCACCAGGCCCAGTGTCAGCTGGCTGCCACCGTCGTTCCAGAATTTTCTGCCCCAGAAACCCGTCAGCGCAGCGAGGGTGACCGAGGACAGAACGATCATCATCGACACCGTCGTCAAATCCAGCATGATCTATTTCTATCCCCCCTGTGCGCGACATCGAACCCTCTCTGTGCGCAGCCTGTCGGCATTCGAATAAATGCTATCGGCAATTGCCCACCAAGGCACCTGGGTGGAGTGCGGGCGAGATGAAGTGAGGATGCTGTGTATTTGATAGCTGTTGAAGGCTTTCCGAATGGCCCTGGATGCCGGTGTCTGGACATGCATCCAGCATGGCGCAGACCCCTGTTTTGCAATGCAGAACAGGGTTTCTGGATGGGCGGTAGTGCTGGTGGTGGAACCGGGGGATGCCCGGCAGGGGCCGTGTGCCGCTGCGGCGCCGGGGAGGCTGCGGGGTGTGTGGCTATGGCGGGGCCATGGGGCAGCAACTGAAAGCCGCAGTCACCTGGCGCGAACATCAGTGCGGGCAGGGCAGGCCCTCATGCCCCATGCCCCATGCCCCATGCCCCATGCCCTCACGCTGTGCGCAAGCGCTTGACGCTGCTGGTGACCACGCCCCAGATCTCGATGTGCTGCCCCTCCTGGGGATGGATGTCCGGATATGCCGGGTTTTCCGGGTGCAGCACGAACTGACCGTCGCGCACATGCAGGCGCTTGCAGGTGAATTCGCCATCCACCTGGGCCACCACGATGTCGCCGTGCACGGGCTGGAGGAGTTTGTCCACCACCAGCATGTCGCCGTCGAACATGCCAGCGCCTTCCATGCTGTCACCCGTCTGCCGCAGGATGAAGATGGACTGCGGGTGCTGCGCCAGTTCTGTGGCCAGGTCGAGGTGCGTGACCGCACCGCGTTCCGCCGGACTGGCTCGGCCGCCGCGCGCGGGCGCTGCCAGCATGGGCAGCGGCATGGCGGTGATGGTGGCGGGCACGGGCAGGCCGGCAAGGAAACGATGGCTGTACATAAATACAGTATATGCGAGTCATGCGACGGATGCTGCCGCGGTTTGTGACCGGGTGTGTCTGCGGCCTTTGGCACAAGGGGGGCTGCTGAGTCCGCAGGGCGGCGTTCGGCGCGAGTGGCATATCTGTTGGAAGAGACCGCGTTGAACGTTTGGCTGCAATGGGTTGGCCGGGTGCCGCTGGCACCCACTTGCACGGCGCTGCCCACTGCCACAGTGCCTTTTCCCGATGCATGGTTCATGCGGTCCAAGGCCGCCATCAGCGTGCTGTGGTATTGAACCTTGGTGACGGTTTTTCTGGTCAAAGGGTAAGGGCTGCTTACTTAGTAACAGCCCTTGAAGGTTCTCCCACAGGCGACTGCGTCAGGCTGATCTTAGCCATTCACCGTGCAGTGCCTAAGCGGCAGCAAAGGCTAACGCCAGCCGTTGAACGCTGCCTGTCCTGAACGGCCGCGTCATCCTCGGAACCGGCCGCTCGATTGCGCGGTTTGCTGTGTACTAGCTCGAACGACCGCTCTTACGTTCTCAGGCAGGCTTGCATCGACCCAAAACAGCCATTCTGAATCAGCGCAATTGAGCTATCAGTCTTTTCGCTATGTACTGTGCATCTGGCACCACGCCTCGCAAGGTGGCCGATGCAAAGCTGCGCTGCTTGGGCAGCCCAATGAAGTACAGGCCCGGAACAGTGGTCGAGACACCATTTTTGTGAGCTACCCGGTTTTGATGATCGAACACTGGCAGCTGCCCGAGTGCCCCCAGGTTCGGGCGAAATCCCGTGGCAAAAATGATGCTTTGAACCGGCTCATGAGTTCCGTCTTGCCACACCACTCCATCACGCGTCACTTGATGGAACATGCCTTTGTGCCGAATCTGCCCAGAGCGCAGCGCACGCCGATAGGTCCCTCGATCGAGCACAGGGGTACTTTGGTCGTTGAGCCATCTGGTTTTCTCTAAACCGGTCCATTTCAGCCAAGCGTGGAAGTCGATGCCCAAAGGGCGCTGGGGAAAGAAGCGCACAGGCTCTCGGCTCGCTAACGTCACATTCGCCACTTGGGCCAGCTCATGCGCTATCTGTACCGCAGAGTTTGCAGCGCCCACCACGATGACACGCTCTCCAGAGTACTCTTGGGCTCTTGCATAGCTTGCGCTGTGGAGCACGCGGCCCTCAAAGTCCTGCAGGCCTGTGATTTCGGGAACGTAGGGGTGGCTGAACGCCCCCGTGGCCACCACGACGGCTTTCGAGAAAAAGATCTGTCCATCTGCTGTCGCGACGCGAAAGCCCGTCTCCTCTCGCTCCACCAGGACAACCTGCGCTTTTTGTTTGATGGGCAACTGGAAGTGCTCACTGTATTGCTCCAGGTACTCAACCACCTCATCTCGCAGGGGGTAACGACCTGGCTCTCCCGGAAATGCCATGCCAGGCAACCCCGAATACCGTGCCGGCGAAAACAGCCTGAGGCTGTCGTAGTAGTTGCGCCAATTCCCCCCAGGCCTGTCTTGCGCATCCAGGATTACAAAGTCACGCCCTTGGCGTTGTAGGTGCCACCCGCACGCCAAGCCAGCCTGGCCGCCACCGATCACGATCACCTCAAAGTTATCTGTGTTCATTTGTGCGCACATATACACATGTTGGAGGAAAAAAACTACCGTTGATTGCCAGGGCAGCAATGGGCTGCAATGCCCTTGGTGTGAGACAGCATGTCCTCCAGCCGCAGGATGATTGAGGGACCGTCCACCTCATAGAACATCTGTCGGCCTGACTTGTGCGCCCGCACGATTCCGGCCTCAGACAGGATCTGCAGATGGCGAGAAACCACAGAGCGCTCCTGGGGCAACTCGGCAGCGATCTCCGTTACGTCGGCGCTCCCCAGTTGCATCACTCGCTTGAGCACTGCAATCCGGGCAGGCTCGCAAAGCGCTTTGAAAAAGCTGCTTTCCAAGGACGCAATGGCGGCGTCAATGGCATGCGTGCGGTTGAGAGGCGAGGTGGACATGCTGCGAATAATACGTGCATTTTCATGCACATGTAAACCTGCATATCAACCTCCGCCTCATGCACTCACGTTGGCAGTGACTGGTTTACGGCGCCTACGCAGGCACTTGGGCGGTAAGGTACTGGTCAATCTCGGTTGCTGTGGAGCGTGCCGTGCGCATAACACCAATGAGAGTGGCCGAAGCGGGCCCGGTCCACTCGCCGTAGCCGACCAGCCAGAGGCCTGGCACATCGCACGCACGTGTCCCGTCTACGGTGACTTTGCTATCAGCCACCACGCCGAGAGACTCCAGATGCTGGAGTGCGGGCCTAAACCCGGTGCACCACAAGATCGCGTCATACGTGCGGCTGGTGCCGTCTGCCCACAGTGCGCCTTCGGCCGTAAGCGTCTCAAATGTTTCTACGGCATGAAGTACGCCACGTGCGCGGGCCTCCACGACAGGGGGCACCATGACGACATCGCCAAATCCTCCTGGCAAGTCCGTCGGGTCACGGCCTTCTTGGATTGCCTGCCACCGTGCAGTTGCGCGTTCAAAGAGCACTCTTCCATCCACATCGTCTGCCAGAAAGGCAGGCGGGCTCAACGTGGCCCAGGTAGTGGACGCTGCGACCTGCGAGACCTCGGCCAAGATCTGCGCGCCAGAGTTGCCACCACCGACCACCATGACGCGCAATCCTTGAAATGCGCTGGGCGATATGTAATGTGCGGAGTGAACCTGGAGACCGCCAAACGCGGACCGACCTTCGAGTTCCGGAATAAACGGATTGCGCCAAGTCCCTGTGGCACTCACCACCACGCGCGCATGCCACGACCGGTCACCTGCCTTTACGGCGAAGTCGTGGTCTCTTCGTTCCACCGCCGTCACCAGCACAGGCCGCTGCACCGCGAGGTTGTAGCGGGCTTCGTACTGCCGCAGGTAGCTAACAACCTGGTCGCGGCTGGGGTATTGCTCCCCGGAGCTGGGCATGGGCCAGCCTGCAATGGAGCTCCAATTTGCCGGAGAGAACAGGCGCAGAGAGTCCCAGCCATGCTGCCAGGCACCTCCGCCTGCATCCTCAGCGTCCAAGATCAGCACTGAGCGGTTTGTACGCCTCAGGAAGTAGGCAACGGACAGTGCAGCCTGGCCTCCTCCAACAATGATCACGTCATACAGTGTCATGCTCACATCGACCTCCAAATTTATTGCGCACTTGCAGCGTGAGGCTGAATGCGCATGGCCCACAGCGCCAAGAACGCGGTGATGCCGAGCATTGAGGAAAGCCACGCTGCTCCCAGCGCCCAATGGGATACAGCCATTCCGAAGAGAAACGGGGAGCCCGCTTGCACGATGCGTGCGGGCACCATCAGCCAGCCTTGCCGCTGCCCATAGCCCAGTGCACCGAACACCTTGAGCGGCAACGTGCCCACGGCAATCGTCAAAATTCCGTTCCCAAGTCCGTGCAAGACGGCAAACAGACTCACTGCAGGCGCTCCAATCAGATACAGGCACAGAGCTGCAGCGGGATGCGCCAAGATTGCCAGCTTGGCAGACAGCAGGGGGTGGGCGTTTTTCAAGAACCCGTATTCCACCAACCGCCCAGCCACCTGCGCGGGCCCCACCAGCGCGGCGGCTCCGATGGCAACGCCAATTGCAGCTCCGGTCATTTGCAGAAGCTGCGGCAGATGGGCCGCCATCGCCGTGCTGATGAACCACGAAACCGCAAACACATAGGCCATCAGATAGGCAGTGGATCTGTGCGGCTTGCCAGCTGCGCTTGAATGCTCGTGGGGGCTGGCGGCAGGTTGTTCATCACCTTGCTGCGGCTCAGCCACTGCAGAAGCTGCGCGTGGCAGTAGCAGGTTGAGCGGGAGTCCCAAAAGAAGGTGCAGCAGTGCCCACGCCAGACATGCCTCACGCCAGCCAAACTCATGCGCGAGATAGCTGGAAAGCGGCCAGCCTACGGTACTGGCGAACCCGGCAAACAGCGTGATGCCAGTGATGGCACGCCGAGCGTCCTGGCCATACAGGCGAACGACCGTGGCAAAGGCGGCTTCGTACAGGCCGCTGCCCATGGCTATGCCCATGACGGCCCAGGCCAGGAACACATGGTTGGCCTGCGTGGCTAGACTGAGGATCACCAGTCCAGCCGCGAACACCAGGTTGCTGGTGATCAATACTGGACGGCCACCGAAGCGGTCAATGAACCGTCCTGCAATGGGTCCTATCCCAGCGGAAACCAAAAGCGCCACCGAGAAGGCCGCGAACACTGTCGAGTACGCCATGCCGACCGCACTGCTGATCGGCTCCGCTAAAACAGCAGGAAGGTAGTACGACGAGGCCCACGACAGCGTTTGGGCCACGCCCAGCATGGCAGTGATCCGGGTGCGGCGTGGCATCGTCTCGGTGCTTTAGATGCTTCGCTGATTGACGCGTTGTGAGAGCGCTTCTGCAGATTCACGCCGCTCGCTGTATCGGTCCACGAGGTAATCTGCAGTGTCGCGGGTCAACAGCGTGAACTTGACCAGTTCCTCCATCACATCGACCACCCGCTCATAGTAGGCGGAGGGTTTCATGCGACCGGCTTCGTCGAACTCCAAGAATGCCTTGGCCACCGAAGACTGGTTGGGGATGGTGATCAGGCGCATCCAGCGACCCAGCACGCGCATTTGGTTGAGTGCGTTGAACGACTGCGAGCCTCCACTGACCTGCATCACCGCCAAAGTCTTGCCCTGGGTCGGGCGCACGGCACCCACAGACAGCGGAATCCAGTCAATCTGGGCCTTGAGGATGCTGGTCATTGCGCCATGGCGCTCGGGTGATGTCCACACCATGCCTTCGGACCATTGCACCAACTCGCGCAGCTCCTGGACCTTGGGGTGGCTCTCCGGCGCATCGTCTGGCAGCGGCAGCCCACGCGGATCAAAAATCCGAGGCTCGGCCCCTAGCTTGCGAAGCAGCCTGGCGGCTTCTTCCGTCAGCAGTCGGCTGTAGGAGCGCTCACGGGCCGACCCATAAAGCAGCAAGATGCGAGGTGCGTGCGTAGCGCGCTGGGCGGGCTGCAGCCGAGTCAAGTCCGGAGTCTCGAAGGACTGTTCGTCGAGGTTGGGTAGATCAGTGCTTTGCAACACGTTGTCCTTTCGCGTCGATGACGGCCTCACCGTCTTCCTTGGTGAATACTCCCAGCTGAGGGCTGGGCAAGATGTCCAACACGGCCTCGGACGGCCGGCACAGACGTGTACCCAGCGGCGTCACCACGATGGGTCGATTGATCAGAATTGGATGCTCAAGCATGAAGTCGATCAGTTGCTGGTCGGTCCACTTGGGATCGCTCAGGCCGAGTTCATCGAACGGCGTGCCTTTTTGCCGCAGGACCTCGCGCACAGGCACGCCCATTTCAGCCAGCAAACGCTCCAAGGTGGCCCGATCGGGAGGCGTCTTGAGGTATTCGATGACCGTGGGCTCTTCGCCGCTGTTGCGGATCAACGCCAACACGTTGCGGGAGGTGCCGCAGGCGGGGTTGTGATAGATAGTGATAGTGCTCATACCGACTCCAGGACAGAGGGCGTGTTCAGGCAAAGATGCTCAGGCGCAAAGCCAGGGCAGCCAAAGTGGCAAGCAGTACAGGAACGGTCAGCACCGAGCCAACTTTGAAGTAGTAGCCCCAGCTGATCGTGGTGCCCTTCTTGGCCAGCACATGCAGCCACAGCAGCGTGGCCAAGCTACCGATGGGGGTGATCTTGGGGCCCAGGTCACAACCGATCACGTTGGCATAGACCATTGCTTCTTTGACGATGCCGCTGGCATTAGAGGCGTCGATGGACAAAGCGCCCACCAGCACAGTCGGCATGTTGTTCATCACGGATGACAGCAAGGCAGACAGCAGTCCCGTGCCAATGGCTGCACCCCACACACCGCCTTGTGCAAAACGCTCCAGCATCGCCGCCAGATAGTCCGTCAGGCCTGCATTGCGCAGCCCATAGACCACCAGATACATGCCCAGCGAGAAGATCACGATCTGCCAGGGGGCACCATGCAGCACCTTCTTGGTATTGATGACCGAACCACGTCCAGCCACGGCCAGCAAGATGACCGCGCCCACTGCTGCTACGGCACTCACAGGCACACCCAAGGGCTCCAGGCCAAAGAAGCCAATCAGCAGCAAGGCAAGTACTACCCAGCCAGCGCGGAATGTGGCTGGGTCTTTGATGGTATCGGCTGGGCGTTTGAGCTGGCCAAGGTCATAAGACGCAGGAATATCCCGGCGAAAGAACAGCATCAGCATGGCCAAGCTGGCGAGCACTGAGACGATATTGACCGGCACCATCACAGAGGCGTATTCGTTGAAGCCGATCTTGAAGAAGTCGGCAGAGACGATGTTGACCAGGTTAGAGACGATCAGCGGCAGGCTCGCGGTGTCCGCAATGAAGCCTGCCGCCATCACAAAGGCCAATGTCGTTGCCGGCGAAAAGCCCAGCGCCACGAGCATGGCCATGACAATGGGCGTGAGGATCAGCGCGGCCCCATCGTTGGCGAACAGGGCCGACACGGCGGCGCCCAGCAGCACGATAAAGGCAAACAGCTTGGAGCCTTTGCCACCACCCCACCGCGCGAAGTGCAGCGCTGCCCACTCGAAGAACCCGGCCTCATCCAGCAGCAAGCTGATGATGATCACCGCAACAAAGGTTGCGGTGGCGTTCCACACGATGTGCCACACCAAGGGAATGTCGGCCAGATGCACTACCCCCAGCAGCAAGGCGATGCCTGCCCCTAAAGAGGCACTCCATCCGATACCCAGGCCGCGTGGTTGCCAGATGACCAGAATCAGGGTGAAAACAAAGATCAGTACAGCCGAGAGCATCGTGATGGAGACCGTGGGTAAGTGATGGGCGTAGAAGGGTGAGGCAGTGGATCAGTGCGCGGAAAGTTCGCGGGCTGTGCCTTGCAGTCGGGCCTTCTCCAACTTGTCTGCGGGCAGATTCACCAGCAGCTCCAGACGGCGACGGATCATGTGCATGGTCTGGCGGAAAGCTTCTAGCTTGGCGTCGTCAGCAGCATCGCTTTCCGAAGGATCGGGATAGCCCCAGTGCGCAGTAGCGGGGTGTCCGGGCCAGATTGGGCAGACTTCGCCTGCGGCGTTGTCGCAGACGGTGATGATCAGATCCATCTTCGGCGCATCGGCCACGGCAAATTCGTCCCAGCTCTTGCTGCGCAGGCCTTCTATGGATACGCCTGCGCGTTGCAGCACCTGCAAGCCCAGCGGGTTGGGCTGCTGGTAGGCTCGTGGGCTGCTTCCAGCCGAGTAGGCCTTAAAGCGCCCCCGGCCCATATCGTTGAGCAAGGCTTCCGCCAGGATGCTGCGCGCCGAGTTGTGGGTGCACAGAAACAGAACGTTCAGGGGCGTTGTAGTGTTGGTCATAAAGCCTCAGCAGCAAGACTTGGAGTTGGAAGTTTGGGTTTGGGGTGCACAGCATGAAGACGCGGTGGTTGGGGCCGCTGCGGCAGGAGTACAGCAGGCGCTGGCCTTGGGCGCCGACTGCGCCGCTTCATTGAACACAGGGATGTTTTCAAGGGAATGAAAGTGCTCCCAGGCGATGCCTTGGGGGTCGGTGATCCAGTGCTTGTCGCTGCGGGCGTAGCAGCAGGTGGTAGTGCCCTCATCCAGCAGCGCCATGTCAGCAGATTCGGCGCGTGCCTTGAGCTCTGCCAACTCCTGAGCTTCATCCACCTGGAAGCCCAGATGGTCCAGTCCAGGCTTGTTGCCACGGGTCGAGATGGCGAAGTTCACCCGGGGCTCATCGATCATCCACTTGGCGTAATCGCTTTCCACGCGGGCAGGTTCTGCACCAAAGAGCTGGGAGTAGAAGGCGATGTTCTTGGCCAGATCATCGACATGCATGTGGACGTGAAAGCGTTTCATCGTGTGCTCCGTTAGCAGTTGCAGGAAGAGGCATCTGCCGGAGTGCACACAGCGCCCTGGCAGCAGTTTTCGGTGAGGTAGGCCAAGAGGTCGTTCATCGCAGGGAACGCCGCCCGGTACAGCACGTTGCGGCCCTGACGCTCCTGACTCACCAGCTCGGCATGGGACAACTCTTTGAGATGGAAGGACAACGCATTGGGAGCGATGCCCAACTGCTCGGCCAAGACACTGGGTGTCAGTCCTTCGGGGCCTGCGACCACCAGGGCGCGAAAAACGCGCAGGCGGGCTTCATGGGCCAGGGCGGAGAGGGAGCGGATGACTTGGGCTTCTTGCATAAATCAATAATACATCATTTGTTGAATAAATGAATTGTTTTGAGAGGGTGACATTTTCGAATGACTGCTTATGGCAGAAGGCTCAGCGCCACATTGCAGCCGCTGAGGACGTCCACCCTGCCGCAGTTTCCAGGGTAGCCGTCAATGGCAACGTCAAATCTCCGTCTGTTCAGAGCTCTCGAGGGCATCGTCTACTTCGATACCCAGGTACCTCACTGTTGACTCCAGCTTAGAGTGACCTAGAAGTGACTTGGCAGCACGCAGGTTCTTTCTGCGGTGGTCGATCAGTGTCGCCTTTGTCCTGCGCATCGAGTGCGTCCCGTACTCCATGCGGTCCAGGCCTAGCTCGTCAACCCTGTGATCGAGGATTCGGGTTTACTCCCGTGTCCCCAGATGGGGCTATTCGTTTAGCCCGTTTGGAAACAGGAAGTCCTCTGATTTCAGACCAGCCAGCTTGACCCAGGCTTGCAAGGCGTCACGAGCGGCCTGCACGAGCTAGAACTGCACTGGACGTGCTGCGTGACGACAACGCGCGATGCCACCTGATAGCCGTGGCATACATCCCAAACCTTGAGAGCGACGAGGTCGCATCCTCGCAGCTTGCTATCAATGGCCAAGCTGAAAAGAGCAAGCTCGCGCACTCGGCCTGGATTGCGTCTTCTTCAAGCAGGTCACAGGAGGCAAACTCCTGAATCGATTGAGATTTCCGCTGTAGTCGGAATTTCTCGGAATCTGGTCAAGGTAACGGCAGTCGCCCAGTTGGTGCTCAAGTTGAACGACTGCTATATGCCTGATAGCGTGATTTGAGGCGTTTCCAGTCAATGGCGACTATCGCTGCAAAGCCGACGTAGGAGCAAGAAGCGTGGACGACCGCAAAGGGGCGATTGCTGTCAGCGGATAGATCGACTTGGGAGGTCAGGAAATGTGCATTTGGTTCAAGGTTTACTTGAACGCGCCAACGGTGCTTGATCCAGTTACGTAGCGCACATCCCAGTCCTGTGCTTCTGTCGCATGCCCTGGCACCCACTTGCACAGCGCAACAGCGCCCCTTTTTCTCAACGTAGGTTGATGCGGGCCATGCCCCAGACTTCACCCATTGAGGTTTGCTGCTGCAACTGGTACAGAGCTTGGAGCGAAGTCCGACACGCGGGTAAGCCCACACAATGAAAAAGCCCCAGCGGTGAAGGGCTGGGGCTTTTTAGGCTCTTGCGAACCGGTGTTCTGGCGGAAAGCAGCTGGAGTCGAACCAACCCAGGAGTGACTGACACCCCTCACCGGGTTTGAAGCCCGGCCGCGCCACCGGGCACGATTGCCTTCCTTGGGAGGAAAGCGGCGATTCTACCGTGTTACAGCCTGTGTGCAGGGCAGACGGTGGCGATGGGTAGCACAGGGAATGCCCCAGCCCCTGCAGGGAACCTGCATCGCTATCTCCATCTCATCCCTAGCTCAGCCCAGCCCAGCCCAGCCCAGCCCAGCCCAGCCCAGCCGATCTCCATCGCATGGCATCGCATCGCCACCATCACCCCTGTGCGGTCAGCGGCTGCGGTTCCATTGCGCGTCGGGGCGCAGCACGTGGGCGTCGCGCACGCGGCGGGTGTAGCCCAGGCGGTCGAAGCATTCGATGATCTGGATGGCGCGTTTGCGGCCCAGGCCGGTGGCGTCGCGGAAGGCGCGGGCTTCGACCTCGCCGTGGGCGGCCTGGGCGGCCAGTTGCTGGACGATGTCGGCCAGCTCGTCCATGCGCGCAGCGCTGTAGAACAGGTCTTTGACCACCTGGAACAGCTGGCCCTGGCGGGCGAGCTTGCGCAGCAGCTGGCGCACGGCGTCTTCGCCGGTGCCGGTGTCGGCGGCCAGGTCGCGCACCCAGGGCGGGTCGTAGCGGCCGGCGTGCAGCAGCGGCAGCAATTGCTCCGACAACGTTTGCTCGGCGGCGGTGAGCTGCACGCTGTGGCCGGGCAGGTGCAGCCAGGCGCCGCTGGCGGTGATGCTGCCGTCCTGCAGCAGCGCCTCCACCAGGCCGGCCCACAGCGCGTCGTGCTGGTTGTGCACCAGTCCGGGCAGGGCCATGCGGCGCAGGCGGGCGGCGTTGATGCCGGGCTCGTCCGGGTTCTTGGCGTGAAAGCGCTCCAGCGTGTCCAGCACGCGTGCGCGCAGCGGCTGCCAGCGGGCGGCATCCAGCAGCAGGGCGTCGCCGTCGGCCATGGGCAGGCGCAGCGTGCCGGGCAGGGCGGCACCGTCCAGCGCCCGCCCGGTCAGGCGGGTCAGCTGGGACAGCGGCAGGCCGTGGGGCGCCTGGGCGATCAGGGCGGCGGGGCTGGCGGTGGCGACCAACTGCTCCAGCGCATCGAGATAGGCCGTGCGTTCGGCGCTGCGGCGCTTGCGGGCCGGGGCATAGGGGTCCACCACCATGCCGCCGGCGATGGTGCGGGTGGCCTGGGCGTTGCGCAGGATCAGGCGGTCGCCGGGCAGGGCGAACACGGGCGCATCCAGCACCAGCTGGGCGCGCACTTCGGTGCCGGGTTCGATGGGCTGGTCCTGCAGCAGCGCGACGTGGGCGGTGCCCTTGTGGGTGCCCATGTGCACATGCACCGGCGTCCACTGCGCCAGGGGGGGCGCTTCGGCCAGCAGGTGCAGGCGGATGTCGATGCGGTCGGTGGCCTGGAGCAGGCGGCCGTCCAGAATCCAGTCGCCGCGCTGGATGTCTTCCTTGGCGATACCGGCCAGGTTCAGGGCGCAGCGCTGGCCGGCCACGCCGGTGTCGCTGGCCTGGTTCTGGGCGTGGATGCTGCGCACCCGCACCGACTGGGCGGTGGCCGAGTGCAGCAGTTGATCGCCCACGTTCACGCGGCCGTTGAACACGGTGCCGGTGACCACGGTGCCCTGGCCGGGCAGGGTGAAGACGCGGTCCACGGCCAGGCGGAACAGTCCGTCCTGCGCGCGTGCGGGCATCAACTGGGCCTGAACCTGCAGGTGGTCGCGCAGCGCGGCCACGCCGGGGTCGTCGGCCTGCACGGCATGGGTGGCGAAGATGGGGCTGCCGGCCAGTGCGGTGACCGACAGGATGGCCTGGATTTCGGCGCGCACATCGTCCAGCCGTTCGGGCAGCACGCGGTCGACCTTGGTCAGGGCCACGGTGCCGTGTTTGACGCCCAGCAGCTGCAGGATTTCCAGGTGTTCGATGGTCTGGGGCATGACGCCGTCGTCAGCCGCCACCACCAGCAGGGCGTGGTCTATGCCCACGGCGCCGGCGGCCATGGTGTGGACGAATTTTTCGTGGCCCGGCACGTCGATGATGCCCAGCACGTCGCCGTTGGGCAGGGGGCTGTAGGCGTAGCCCAGCTCAATGGAGATGCCGCGCGCTTTTTCTTCCTTCAGCCGGTCGGTCTCCACGCCGGTGAGGGCGCGCACCAGGGTGGTCTTGCCGTGGTCGATATGGCCTGCGGTGCCGATGATCATGGGTGTCTCTGCTTTCCGCACCGTCTGTGCGGTGCTGGTTCAATGTCTCAATGTGGGGTCGTACAGGCTGTCAGGGTGCCATGGTGTCGTGGGCACGCTGGCAGCGCTGTAGGGAATGGCCTGGGGGTCAGGGCTGGGCCTGGGCCGCGCCGTCGGTGCGCAGCAGGAAGAATTGGGCGATGAAGCCGTCCAGGGCGTCGGCTTCCAGGCAGCGCAGGTCCAGCCACAGTGCGTCGTCGTGCAGGCGCCCGATGATGGGGCGGGGCAGGGCGCGCAGCCGCGCTTCGAGCTGCTGCAGCTGGCGGCCGGCCTGCTTGCCGCTGGCCGGGTAGATCTGCAGGCCCCAGCTGGGCAGGTTGTCCACGGGCAGGGCGCCGCTGCCGATCTGGCTGTGCAGCTCGGCGGTGTCCACCGTCCAGCTGGCGCCCAGCGCGTGCTGGAGCAGGGGGGCCAGTTGTTCGGCCTGGGAGCGCATGTCGGCCTGCGGGCGGGTGAACAGGCGCAGCGTGGTCAGGTTCTGGGCCAGGGCCTCGGGGTGCAGGTACAGGCGCAGCGTGGGCTCCAGCGCCGCCAGGGTGAGCTTGCCCACGCGCAGGGCGCGCTTCATGGGGTGCTTTTTGATCTTTGCGATCAGCTCCTTCTTGCCGACGATGATGCCGGCCTGTGGGCCGCCCAGCAGCTTGTCGCCGCTGAAGGTGACCACATCGGCGCCGGCGTCGATGGTTTCGCGCACCGTAACCTCGTGGGGCAGGCCCCACTGGCGCAGGTCTACCAGGGTGCCGCTGCCCAGGTCCACCACCATCTGCAGGTCGTTGGCGTGGGCGATGGTGGTGACTTCGGCGTCGGGCACGCTCTTGGTGAAGCCCTGGATGGCGTAGTTGCTGGTGTGCACCTTCATCAGCAGGGCGGTGTCTGCGGTGATGGCGCCTTCATAGTCGCGCGCATGGGTGCGGTTGGTGGTGCCCACCTCGACCAGCTTGCAGCCGGCGCGGCCCATGATGTCGGGGATGCGGAAGGCGCCGCCGATTTCCACCAGTTCCCCGCGCGAGACCACCACTTCCCTGCCGGATGCCAGCGTGGACAGGGTCAGCAGCACGGCGGCGGCGTTGTTGTTGACCACGGTGGCGGCTTCGGCGCCGGTGAGACGGCAGATCAGCGCTTCTACCAGGTCGTCACGGTCGCCGCGGCCGCCGGTGGCGAGGTCGTATTCCAGGTTGGCGGGAGTGGTCAGCGCTTCCACCACGGCCTCCACCGCCGCCTGGGGCAGCAGGGCGCGGCCCAGGTTGGTGTGCAGCACGGTGCCCGTGAGGTTGTAGACGCTGCGCAGGCGCGGGGCGAACAGCTGGGCGAGCTGGCGGCCGATCTGTGCTGCCAGTGCGCCAGTGGCTACAGATTCGGGGACCAGCGCGGTGCCGGCACGCAGCTGCTGGCGCAGGTCTTCCAGCACCTGGCGCACGGCGTCGGTGGTGGCGATGCGGCCGTAGTCGGCCAGCAGGGGCTGCAATTCGGCCGATTGCAGCAGGCGGTCCACCGACGGCAGGCGGGCGGGTTCCAGGGGGGCGGTAGCGTGGGGTGCGGATGGTGCGGCCACAGGCAGTCTCGGCAAGGTGCAGTCGGGAAAATGAAAACGGGCCGCCACGGGGCGGCCCGGCGTGGTGTGCGGGAGAGCGCAGCCTTGTCAGGCGCTCCGGCCGCAGACTGGGGCTTATTGTGCCGGATCGATCAGCCCGTCCTGGGGCTGGTCTGCGTCCTGCGCTTCGGCCACGGCCACATACAGCAGCGGGTTGGCGCTGGCGCGCTGGAAGCGGGTCTGCTCGCTCATCAGCAGGTCCAGCATCAGGCTGGCCAGGTCGTCGGCCAGGGGCTCGGCGAACGGGTCTTTTTCCTGGTTGACCACCTTGCGGTAGGTGCCGCATTCATCGCAGGTTTCAGCGGTGACCACGTCCTTGCTGCCTTCGATGGTTTCGTAGTGGATGCCCTTGGTGGATTCGCAGTGCGAGCACTTGACGCGCACCATGTGCCATTCGGTGCAGCAGGTGCCGCAGTGCAGGTAGCGGTGGCCGTTGGCCTTGCCGCCGATGCGCAGCACGCTGGCCACGGGTTCGCTGGCGCAGACGGGGCAGATGCTGGCCGGGTCGGTGTAGGGCACGTCCACGGGGTTCAGTGCAGCGGCGCGGCGGGCGTAGGTGACCTGCAGCGCGGCCATGATGAACGGCGCCATGCCAATGTGGCGTGCTGCCACTTCTTTTTGCAGCAGCTTGGCGGCAATGTCGTTGCGCTCGGCGTCCGGCAGGTTGCGCAGCTCGGTGATCAGCGGTTGCAGCGGTGCGGGCAGGCCTTCGGCGCTGGAGAGGGTTTCCAGCATGCTGTGCAGCACGGCGTGCCAGGCGGGGTCCACATGCTCGGCGGCGGGCAGCAGCGGCATGGAGTGCTGCTGGGCGCGTTCGATGGTGCTGGTGTCCAGCGGCGCCAGTTCCACGCTGCTGGCAGCGGCCTGCTGGGCGTCGACGATCTTGGCGGCGAACTGCAGGTAGTCGGCGATGGGGTTGCCGTCGGCCAGCTGGCGCAGGCGGGCCGCGCGTTCGCTGAACAGGCTGGCGACCTGCGGCAGCAGGATGCGGGGGAAGGAGGTCTTGTCCAGCGCTTCGATTTCGCCGGGTTGGAGGATACGTTGCTGCATTTGTGTGGTTCTCAATGAAGGCCGCCGGCAGCCCGTGAAGGCAGCCGGCGGCAGTCAACAAGCGTCAATGAGGAGGGGCTGAGGAGGAGTGCCCCTGTTTTTTAGTCGTTGTCGCCGGTCATCTTGCGATACCAGCCGCGGTGATGCTGCTTGGCCCAGGCACGGGTGACTGTGCCATAGAGCATGGCACGGATGGTGCCGCGGGTCCAAATAGCCGCATATACGTGCATGATGATCAGGCCGATCATCCACACGGCCGCAATGGCGTGCACCACCGAAGCGGCACGCACCACGCCCACCGGCAGGTTCCACCAGGCGCGCCACATCAGCACGCCGGTGATGGTGATCAGCGCCATGCCGATGACCAGGCCCCAGAACAACAGCTTCTGACCGCCGTTGTACTTGCCTTGTTCGGGCATGTCGTGGTCGTCGCCGTCGATCATCTTGTTGACGTTCTTGAGCCAGTCAATGTCGCGGGGTTCCACGATGTTGAGCTTGGCAAAACGGCAGGCCATGACGATGAAGAACAGCGCCATCACCACCCCGATGTAGGGGTGCAGGATGCGGCTCCACGGACCACCGCCGAACAGCTGGGTCAGCGGGAAGAACGCCGGGTGGAAGAACGCCAGGCCGGACAGGGCCAGCAAGATGAAGCAAATGCCGACCACCCAGTGGTTGGCGCGCTCCGATGCGTTGTAGCGCACGAGGTCGCGGGGATTGCGTTTCATTTGCCAGACTCCTTATTCAGCGCTTCGGCGTCCTTGCGTTCCATTTCATCTTCCAGCTCCTTGGACACGTCGTTCGGGCCCTTGGTGATGTAGTGGAACAGGCTGCCCACGGCAGCGGCGCCCAGTGCGGCCATGGCCAGAGGCTTGGCCACGCCCTTCCACAGTGCGACCATGGGACTGATCTTGGGATCGTCCGGCAGGCCTTTGTAGAGGGAGGGCTTGTCCGCATGGTGCAGCACGTACATGACGTGGGTGCCGCCCACGCCTTGCGGGTCGTACAGGCCTGCCTGGTCGAAGCCACGGTTTTTCAGGTCGACCACACGGTGGGCGGCCTGGTCCTTCATGGCTTCCTTGGTGCCAAACATGATGGCGCCGGTCGGGCAGGTCTTGACGCAGGCCGGTTCGCGACCCACCGCCACGCGGTCAGAACACAGGGTGCACTTGTACGCCTTGTGGTCCTTCTTCGAGATGCGGGGGATGTTGAATGGGCAGCCGGTGACGCAGTAGCCGCAACCGACGCACTGGTCCTGCTGGAAGTCCACGATGCCGTTGCTGTACTGCACGATGGCCCCGGGGGAAGGGCAGGCCTTCAGGCAGCCCGGGTCTTCGCAGTGCATGCAGCCGTCCTTGCGGATCAACCATTCGAGGTTGCCGGTCGCTTCGTTCTCGTACTCGGTGAACCGCATCACGGTCCACGACTGATCGGTCAGATCGGTCGGGTTGTCGTAGACGCCGGCTGCTGCCGTGCCGATTTCGTCGCGCAGATCGTTCCACTCCATGCAGGCTGTCTGGCACGCCTTGCAGCCGATGCATTTGGAGACGTCGATCAGCTTGGCCACCTCGCCGCTGTGCGTTTCGCGCGCACTGGGGGCAGGGGTGGTCGTCGCGGAGCGGCGCTTGATATCAAGGGACATGGTTGAAGACATCAGCTACTCCTTAAGCCTTCTCAACCTTCACGAGGAAGGTCTTGGATTCAGGGGTCAAGCTATTGCCGTCACCGACCGAGGCGGTCAGGTTGTTGGCCATGTAGCCCTTGCGGCCCTGGGACGAGAAGCCCCAGTGGATAGGCACACCCACGTGGTGGATGGTCTTGCCGTCGATCTGCATCGGCTTGATGCGCTTGGTCACCACGGCCGCAGCCTTGACGAAGCCGCGCTTGGACGACACCTTGACCTTTTGGCCGGTCTCGATGCCCAGCTCCTTGGCCAGCGCCTCGCCGATTTCCACGAACTGCTCGGGCTGAACGATGTTGTTCAGGTGCACGTGCTTGGTCCAGTAGTGGAAGTGCTCGGTCAGGCGGTAGGTGGTGCCCACGTGCGGGTACTCGGCGGCCGTGCCGGCGGAATCCTTGACGGAGTCAAAGATGCGCATGGCAGGGTTGATGACAGCCAGCTTGTTCTTCGGGTACATGGGGTTGTAGCCGAGCGGGTTGTCAAACGCCTCGTAGTGGGTGGGGAACGGACCTTCGTTCATGCCCTTGCGTGCGAACAGACGTGCCACACCTTCGGGGTTCATGATGAACGGGTTGGTCGTTTCGGGCGGCATGGTCGGGCCCATGTCGGGCACGTCGGCGCCGCCCCAGTTCTTGCCATTCCACTTGATCAGCACGCGGTTCGGGTTGAACGGCTTGCCTTCGCGGTCGCAGGATGCACGGTTGTACAGCACGCGGCGGTTGGCCGGCCAGGCCCAGGCCCAGTTCAGCGTGTTGCCGATGCCCGTGGGGTCGCTGTTGTCGCGGCGGGCCATCTGGTTGCCCGAAGACGTCCAGCTGCCGGCCCAGATCCAGCAACCACCCAGTGTGGAGCCGTCGTCGCGCATTTCACCAAAGCCTGCCAGCTGTTCACCCGCCTTGCGGATGACCTTGCCTTCGGCGTCGGTCAGGTCGACCAGTGCACGGCCGTTGTATTCCTTGGCGATTTCCTCGGAAGACGGGTGTGCGGGCTGTGCGTACGGCCAGTAGAGCTTGGTGATCGGGTCGGGGAACTTGCCGCCTTCCGTCTCATACAGCTTCTTCAGGCGCAGGTGCAGGGCCGACATGATGGCGATGTCGGTCTTGGCCTCTCCTGGGGGCTCGGCCGCCTTCCAGTGCCACTGCAGCACGCGCGAAGAGCTGACGACAGCGCCGTCTTCTTCGGCAAAGCAGGTGGTGGGCAGACGGAACACCTCGGTCTGGATGGAAGCGGAATCCACGTCGTTGAATTCGCCGTGGTTCTTCCAGAATTCCGAAGTCTCGGTGGTCAGGGGATCCATGACCACCAGGAACTTCAGCTTCTTCAGGCCGTTGCGCACGTTGTTGCTGTTGGCCAGCGCCGCCAGGGGGTTGAAGCCCTGGGCGATGTAGCCATTGATCTTGCCCTGGTTCATCAGGTCGAAGACCTGCAGCATGTCGTACTGCTTGTCCAGCTTGGGCAGGTAGTCGAACGCCCAGTTGTTTTCCGCCGTGGCGGCAGGGCCCCACCACGCCTTCATCAGGCTGACGTGGAACTTGGGCGTGTTCGACCAGTAGTTCATCTGGCCCGGACGCAGTGCCTTGGGCGTGCGCGCGGCGATGTACTTGTCGTACTCCTGTTCGGCTTCGTTCGGTAGCGTCAGGTAACCTGGCAGCGAAGCAGACAGAATGCCCAGGTCCGTCAGGCCCTGGATGTTGGAGTGGCCGCGCAGCGCGTTCATGCCGCCGCCAGCGATACCGATGTTGCCCAGCAGCAGCTGGATCATGGCACCGGTACGCAGCATCTGTGCGCCGGTGGTGTGCTGTGTCCAGCCCAGGGCGTACATGATGGTGGCGACACGGCCGGCTTCCGCTGTGGAGGCGAGCTTCTCTGCCACGTGCAGGAACTTTTCCTTGGGCGTGCCGCAGATGCTTTCCACCTTCTCAGGGGTGTAGCTGGCGTAGTGGCGCTTGAGCCACTGGTACACGCAGCGGGGATGCTGCAGCGTGGGGTCGACCTTCACGAAGCCGTCTTCACCCAGTTCATAGTCCCAGGTGGACTTGTCGTAGGTGCGCTTTTCGGGGTTGTAGCCCGAGAAGATGCCTTCGTCGAACGCAAAGTCCTCGCGCACGATGAACGTGAAGTCCGTGTAGTTCTTCACATATTCGTGGTGGATGCGGTCGTTGGTCAGCAGATAGTTGATCACACCACCCAGGAACACGATATCGGAGCCCGAACGGATGGGGGCGTAGAAATCGGCCACGGATGCCGAGCGGTTGAAGCGCGGATCGACCACCATGAAGTGAGCATTGTTGTGCTCCTTCGCTTCGGTCACCCACTTGAAGCCGCAGGGGTGTGCTTCGGCGGCATTACCGCCCATGATCAAGATAACGTCCGCGTTGCGAATGTCGACCCAATGGTTCGTCATCGCTCCACGGCCAAACGTCGGGGCAAGACCTGCCACCGTCGGGCCGTGTCAGACACGTGCTTGGTTATCGAGTGCGAGCAGGCCCCAGGAACGGGCCACTTTGTGCGTAACGTAGCCGGCTTCGTTGCTGGAGGCCGAAGCGGCCAGCATGCCGGTGGTGAGCCAACGGTTCACCGTCTGGCCCTTTTCGTTCTTTTCAACGAAATTGGCGTCGCGGTCTTCCTTGAGGAGCTTGGCGACGCGGGTCAGAGCCTCATCCCAGGACAGGCGCTTCCACTCGGTCGAGCCGGGGGCGCGGTATTCGGGGTACTTGAGGCGGTTGGGGCTGTGCACGAAGTCCAGCAGCGATGCGCCCTTGGGGCACAGCGTGCCGCGGTTCACCGGATGGTCCGGATCCCCTTCGACGTGCATGACCGACAGCTTGGCATTCTTGGTGCCATCGCTGTAGGAATACATCAAAATGCCGCAGCCGACCGAGCAGTACGTACACGTCTGCCGAGTGACGGTGGCGGCGGCCAGCTTGAACTGACGGACCTCCGCTAGGGCGGCGGTGGGCGAGAAGCCCATCACTGCCAAGCTGGATGCCGCCAGACTCGAACCAGTCACTTTCATGAACTGGCGTCTGGAGAATTGCACCATGGGTTACCTTTTTTAACTTGACGCTTGTGGGGCGCATTCTAGGTCCGGCAACTTATATAAGACGCAGGAGTTCAGGTTCTCGGTCACTCTTCTCGGGATTGCTGCACGCGGTGTTTTATGTAGGTTATGTATTCCTGCGAATGGCTGCCGGTTCCATTGCTGCTCTGGGCTTTCCAGTACGCCCAGGCTGCAAATAAGACTGTGGACCACAAAAAGACAAGCCGACCTAGGGAAGTCCCGAGGTCGGCCTGGTGAAGAGGGTATTTCCATCTGTGCGGTGATAAGCCCGCGTATCAGGTGTAACTATCTGGGCGTATTTTCGGCGGCTGGCGGGGCGTAAATATCCCAGGTGGCCATGAAAAGGGCTGCAATGGCCGGGCCCACGACAAAACCGGACAGGCCAAAAAGGGACATTCCGCCCAATGTGGAGATCAGCACCACGTAGTCGGGCATCTTGGTGTCCTTGCCCACCAGCAGGGGGCGCAGGATGTTGTCGACCAGGCCGATGACCAAAATGCCGTAGGCGGTCAGGATCAGGCCCTGGCTCCAGCTGCCGGTGGCCAGGAAGTAAATCGCCACCGGGCCCCAGATCAGGCCCGCACCCACGGCGGGCAGCAGGGACAGGAAGGCCATCAGCACGCCCCAGAGCACCGGGGCGTCAATGTCCAGTATCCAGAAAATCAGGCCGCCCAGCGCGCCCTGGGCAGCGGCTACGGCCAGATTGCCTTTGACGGTGGCCTTGATGACGGTGGTGAACTTGCTCAGCAGCTGGGTCTTGTGCTCGCGGTCCAGCGGAATGGCGTCGCGGATGCGTGGGGCCAGCTTGGTGCCGTCGCGCAGCAGAAAGAACAGCAGGTACAGCATGATGCCGAAGCCCACCACAAAGCTCAGGGTGCCCTGGCCCAGGTTGACGGCCTTGGTGGCAAAGGATTTGGCGGCTTCGCCGGCCACCACCGCCAGGCGCTGCTGGATTTCCGTCAGGGTGCTGAGGTTGAGCCGGTCCAGGATGTCCAGGGCCCAGTCCGGCAAGGCGGCCTTGATCTGCTGGATATAGGTGACCAGATTCATCTGGCCCGAGCTCATGCGGTGGTAGACGGACGCGGCTTCCTGGATCACCGACAGGGTGATGGCGATCAGCGGCAGGATGACTACCAGCAGGCACAGCAGCAAGGTGAGGAGGGTGGCGGAGTTCGGGTACCGGGGCATGCGGGCCAGCAGGCGGCGGTTCAGCGGCTGGAACAGGATGGCCAGCACCACGGCCCAGAACACCGCGCCCACGAAAGGCCAGAGGATGGTCAGGAAACCGAGGGTGACGGCTGCCAGCAGCAGCGCAAAGGTGTACTTGTTGGCGTTTTCCGAGCGCATGTGCATGGAGGCAGGCCTGCAAACTAAGGGGATATGGGAATGTAAGCGAAGCAGGCAGCGTTTAAGCTGTGTCCGCCTTTCGGAACGACACGGCATTCGGTGGCACAATGACGGACGCAACAACAGGCCCTTCCCCAGCCACAGTCGCATCCGCCATCCGGTACAGCCGTGTCGCGGAAGGTTTACCAACCAGCTAAGGCTTTCCCCAGGAAAGCGGAGGTCAGCGGAATATGAGCGATCAGCCATCTGTTTACCAAGCCTACCAAGGCAACACCTATCTCTTCGGCGGCAACGCGCCCTATGTCGAAGAGATGTACGAAAACTATTTGGCCAATCCCGGCAGCGTGCCGGATTCGTGGCGTGAATACTTTGATGCGCTGCAGCATGTGCCTGCCGCCGATGGCACCAACGCCAAGGATGTTCCCCATCTGCCCGTGATCAACGCGTTCGCTGAACGCGCCAAGCAAGGCGGCACCAAGGTGGTCCAGGCTTCCGGCGCCGATTCCGAGCTGGGTCGCAAGCGCACTGCCGTGCAGCAGCTGATTGCCGCTTACCGCAATGTGGGCCAGCGCTGGGCCGATCTGGATCCGCTCAAGCGCACCGAACGTCCTGACATTCCCGAACTCGAACCTGCGTTCTACGGCTTCACCGATGCCGACCAGGAAGTCGTGTTCAACGTGGGCAACACCTTCTTCGGCAAGGAAACCATGTCCTTGCGCGAGCTGATGAACGCTCTGCGCGAAACCTACTGCGGCACCATCGGTGTCGAGTACATGTATGCCACGGACCAGGCGCAAAAGCGCTGGTGGCAGCAGAAGCTGGAAACCATCCGCTCCAAACCCGTCTTCGATGCTGCCAAGAAAAAGCGCATTCTGGACCGCCTGACGGCAGCCGAAGGTCTGGAACGCTATCTGCACACCAAGTACGTGGGCCAGAAGCGCTTCTCGCTGGAAGGCGGTGAGTCCTTCATCGTCGCGATGGACGAGCTGATCAACGCCAGCGGCCAGACGGGCGTGCAGGAAGTCGTGATCGGCATGGCCCACCGCGGCCGCCTGAACGTGCTGGTCAACACCCTGGGCAAGATGCCCAAGGACCTGTTCGCCGAGTTCGATCACACTGCTCCCGAAGAGCTGACCGCTGGTGACGTGAAGTACCACCAGGGCTTCAGCTCCGATGTGTCCACCGCAGGCGGCCCCGTGCACCTGTCGCTGGCTTTCAACCCTTCCCACCTGGAAATCGTCAACCCCGTGGTCGAAGGTTCGGTGCGTTCGCGCATGGACCGTCGCGCCGACCCGCACGGCAAGCAAGTGCTGCCGGTGCTGGTGCACGGTGATGCCGCTTTTGCCGGCCAGGGCGTGAACCAGGAAACCCTGGCGCTGATGCAGACCCGTGGTTATTCCACTGGCGGCACGGTCCACATCATCATCAACAACCAGATCGGTTTCACCACCTCCGACCCCCGCGACAAGGGCTCCACCACCTACTGCACGGACATCGTGAAGATGGTGGAGTCGCCCGTGCTGCACGTGAATGGTGACGATCCCGAAGCCGTGGCGCTGTGCATGCAGCTGGCACTGGAATACCGCATGGAGTTCCAGCAGGACGTGGTGGTGGACATTGTCTGCTTCCGCAAGCTGGGCCACAACGAGCAGGACACCCCCGCGCTGACCCAGCCGCTGATGTACAAGAAGATCGCTGCCCACCCCGGCACGCGCAAGCTGTACGCAGACAAGCTGGCTGCGCAAGGTCTGGGCGAGTCCCTGGGCGACGACATGGCCAAGGCCTACCGCGCCGCCATGGACGAAGGCCGTCACACCCAGGAAGTGGTGCTGACCAACTTCAAGAGCCAGTACGCCGTGGACTGGAGCCCGTTCCTGGGCCAGAAGTGGACCGATGCCGGTGACACCGCCATCCCGCTGACCGAATGGAAGCGTCTGGCCGAGAAGATCACCACGCTGCCCGAAACCGTGAACCCCCACGCGCTGGTGAAGAAGGTCTATGACGACCGCGCCGCCATGGGCCGCGGCGAGGTCAACGTGGACTGGGGCATGGGCGAGCACATGGCTTTCGCATCGCTGGTGGCTTCGGGCTATCCCGTGCGCCTGTCCGGCGAGGACAGCGGCCGCGGTACCTTCACCCACCGCCACGCCGTGATCCACGACCAAAAGCGTGAAAAGTGGAGCGAAGGCACCTACATCCCGCTGGCCAACGTGGCCGAGAACCAGGCTCCGTTCACCGTGATCGACTCCATCCTGTCCGAAGAGGCAGTGCTGGGCTTCGAATACGGCTATGCCTCCAACGATCCCAACACCCTGGTGATCTGGGAAGCCCAGTTCGGCGACTTTGCCAACGGCGCCCAGGTGGTCATCGACCAGTTCATCGCCTCCGGTGAAGTGAAGTGGGGCCGCGTCAACGGCCTGACCCTGATGCTGCCGCACGGCTACGAAGGCCAGGGCCCCGAGCACAGCTCGGCCCGCCTGGAGCGCTTCATGCAGCTGGCTGCCGACACCAACATGCAGATCGTGCAGCCGACCACGGCCAGCCAGATCTTCCACGTGCTGCGTCGTCAGATGGTGCGCAAGCTGCGCAAGCCGCTGGTCATCTTCACACCCAAGTCGCTGCTGCGTAACAAGGACGCCACGTCGCCGCTGTCTGAATTCACCAAGGGTGCTTTCCAGACCGTGATCACCGAGCAGGATGCCAACGTGGTGAAGAACGCCGCCAAGGTCAAGCGCGTGATCGCTTGCTCGGGCAAGGTGTACTACGACCTGGTGAAGAAGCGTGTCGAGAAGGAAATCAACGACGTGGCCATCATCCGCGTCGAGCAGCTGTATCCCTTCCCGCACAAGGCTTTCGCTGCCGAGCTGAAGAAGTTCCCCAACGCCACCGACATCGTGTGGTGCCAGGACGAGCCACAGAACCAGGGCGCCTGGTTCTTCATCCAGCACAACATCCACGAAAACATGGTCGAAGGCCAGAAGCTGGGCTACTCCGGTCGCGCTGCCTCGGCATCGCCGGCGGTGGGCTACTCGCACCTGCACCAAGAGCAGCAAAAGGCTCTGGTGGAAGGCGCGTTCAGCAAGCTCAAGGGCTTTGTCCTGACCAAGTAATACAGGGACGACCCCTGCCCGCAGGGCAGGGGTACACAAAAACATCTTTGGAAAGAATTCAAAATGGCAATCGTTGAAGTCAAAGTTCCCCAGCTGTCCGAGTCCATCGCCGAGGCGACCATGCTGACGTGGAAGAAGAAGGCCGGTGAGGCCGTCGCTGTGGACGAAATCCTGATCGAGATCGAAACCGACAAGGTGGTGCTGGAAGTGCCCGCACCTGCCGCTGGCGTGCTGGCCGAGATCGTGCAAGGTGATGGCGCCACCGTCATCGCCGAGCAACTGATCGCCAAGATCGACACCGACGCTGTGGCCGGTGCCGCTGCTGCGCCTGCCACCGCTCCGGCCGCTGCCGTGGCTGCTGCTGCCCCCGTGGCCGCCCCTGCTGCCGCTGGCGGCAACAAGGGTGATGTGGCCATGCCCGCTGCCGCCAAGCTGCTGGCCGAAAACAACCTGTCCGCCGCCAACGTGGCCGGTTCGGGCAAGGATGGCCGCGTGACCAAGGGTGACGCACTGTCCGCCATCAAGGCTGGCGCCACCATCCCCACCGGCGCTCCCAAGGCTGCTCTGCCCCAGGTGGCTGCTCCTGCGCTGAAGGAAGACCTGTCGGGCCGTCCCGAACAGCGCGTGGCCATGACCCGTCTGCGCGCCCGCGTGGCCGAGCGTCTGCTGCAGTCGCAATCCACCAATGCCATCCTGACCACGTTCAACGAAGTGAACATGGCTCCGGTGATGGCCCTGCGCAAGAAGTTCCAGGACGATTTCGTCAAGGAGCACGGCGTGAAGCTGGGCTTCATGTCCTTCTTCGTGAAGGCTGCCGTGCACGCGCTGAAGAAGTACCCGGTGCTGAACGCTTCGGTGGACGGCAACGACATCGTCTACCACGGCTATTTCGACATCGGTATCGCCGTGGGTTCGCCCCGTGGCCTGGTGGTGCCCATCCTGCGCAACGCCGACCAGATGAACTTCGCCGAGATCGAAAAGAAGATTGCCGAATTCGGCAAGAAGGCGGCTGACGGCAAGCTGGGCATCGAAGACATGACCGGCGGTACCTTCTCCATCTCCAATGGCGGCACCTTCGGCTCGATGATGTCCACCCCCATCATCAACCCGCCCCAGTCCGCCATTCTGGGCGTGCACGCCACGAAGGACCGTGCCGTGGTTGAAAACGGCCAGGTCGTGGTGCGCCCCATGAACTACTTCGCCATGTCGTATGACCACCGCATCATCGACGGTCGCGAAGCCGTGCTGGGTCTGGTGGCCATGAAGGAAGCGCTGGAAGATCCTTCGCGCCTGCTGTTCGACCTGTAATTCACACCGGGTTCACACCTCGACGAAACCCACCCTCGGCCACACGCCCACGGTGGGTTTTTTTCAGCACCTGTAGACAAGAGATTTGAGACATGAGCAAGCAATTTGACGTTATCGTGATCGGCGCCGGCCCTGGCGGCTATATCGCCGCCATCCGTGCCGCCCAGCTGGGCAAGACCGTCGCCTGTATCGACGAGTGGAAGAACGCTGCCGGCGGCGCTGCCCCCGGCGGTACCTGCACCAACGTGGGCTGCATTCCTTCCAAGGCGCTGCTGCAGTCGTCCGAGCATTTCGAGCATGCCAATCTGCACTTTGCGGACCACGGCATCTCCACCGGCAAGGTCGAGATCGATGTGCCCAAGATGATCGCCCGCAAGGACGCCATCGTGAAGCAGAACAACGACGGCATCCTGTACCTGTTCAAGAAGAACAAGGTCACTTTCTTCCACGGCCGCGGCTCCTTTGTGCGCACCGTGGAAGGCGGCTACGAGATCAAGGTGGCCGGCAAGGAGGAGGAATCCATCACTGGCGCGCAGATCGTGGTGGCCACTGGCTCCAACGCCCGCGCGCTGCCTGGCGTGCCTTTCGATGAAGAAAACATCCTGTCCAACGACGGCGCGCTGCGCCTGGGCAAGACCCCCAAGAAGCTGGGCCTGATCGGCGCCGGCGTGATCGGCCTGGAAATGGGTTCGGTCTGGCGCCGTCTGGGCACCGAAGTGACCGTGCTGGAAGGCATGCCCACTTTCCTGCCTGTGGTGGACGAGCAGATCGCCAAGGAAGCCAAGAAGGCTTTCGACAAGCAGGGTCTGAAGATCGAGATGGGCGTGAAGATCGGTGAAGTCAAGTCGTCCAAGAAGGGCGTGAGCGTGGCCTACACCAACGCCAAGGGCGAAGCCCAGACGCTGGACGTGGATAAGCTGATCGTCTCCATCGGCCGCACCGCCAACACCATCGGCCTGAACGCCGAAGCCGTGGGCCTGCAGCTGGACGAGCGCGGCTGCATCGTGGTCGACGACGACTGCAAGACCAACCTGCCCGGCGTGTGGGCGGTGGGTGACGTGGTGCGCGGCCCCATGCTGGCACACAAGGCGGAAGAAGAAGCCGTGGCCGTGGCCGAGCGCATTGCCGGCCAGCACGGTCACGTGAACTTCGCGACCCTGCCTTCCGTGATCTACACCAGCCCCGAAGTGGCATGGGTGGGCCGCACCGAGCAGCAACTGAAGGCCGAAGGCGTGAAGTACAAGGCCGGCACCTTCCCGTTCCTGGCGAACGGCCGTGCCCGTGCACTGGGCGACACGACCGGCATGGTCAAGTTCCTGGCCGATGCCGAGACCGACGAGATTCTGGGCGTGCACATGGTGGGCCCGATGGTGTCCGAGCTGATCTCCGAAGCCGTGGTGGCCATGGAGTTCAAGGCATCGAGCGAAGACATCGCCCGCATCTGCCACGCTCACCCCTCGCTGTCCGAATCCACCAAGGAAGCGGCTCTGGCGGTGGACAAGCGCACGCTGAACTTCTGATGGCCGTGAGCCGTTTGCACGGCTGAGCGCTCAGACCGCTGCCTGTGCCCGAGAGGGTGCAGGCAGCTTTTTTTTGTCTGTACGGTAGGCGTGCACCGGGTACAGCGGGTCAAGGGGCGGGTGGATGGCACGCACGCAGCCTGCGGCGTGGCGTCGCCTGCACGCGGTCAGCTCCGTGGCGGGGCGCCGTGCAGGTCACGCCAGGCGGCAGGGGGGGAAGTGCGTTGGGCCGGTGCGGCGGCCTGAGAGATGGCCTGAGAGACGGCCTGTGCGCCCGCGCAAGGCGCGTGCCGGCAGGCCTTAGCGCAGGTCTGCGGGATACCAGAAGGTGCGGAACATGTCGTGGCCGTAGGAGTGGCCGTCGTAGCGCAGCACGGTGCGTGCGCGGCGCTGGCGGGTTTTTTCGTCCGCGTCGCCATGGACTTCGCTCTGGACGATGCGGGCGGTCAGGGCCAGATCGGCAAAGCCATGGCTGCTGGTCTTTTCCACGGAGACGGTCAGGCGCGCTTCTTCGCTGCGGCTCAGTTCTTCGTTGAGGATGCAGGGCGTGCCCACGATGTTGACCCAGCCACGCAGATTGGTGCCGAGCACCGGGCGCAGTTGCCCGCCTTCGCGCACCCACAGTGTCAGCTCATTATCGGCAGCGGCGTCGGGACAGCGGGAGCCCAGCGCATCGCTGTGGAACACGGTGCCGAAGGCGCGCACGCCGGGGCGCAGGTGGTAGCGCGCGGTGTCGATGTCGTAGCGGCCCACGGCGGTGGTGGCGTCCTCCTCGATCTGCGAGCGGTGGGCGGCCACGACCTGGCCGGCTTCGACGAGGGCGATGATCTGCAGCTTGTTGCCGTCGCCGCGGGTCTGGCCTTCCAGCAAGTTGTCGAAGGCGATGGCGGCAATCGTGGTGTCCGGTGCATCGGGCATGGCCTTGCAGCTGGCTGCCGCAATCAGGCCCCCGGGCTGGTCCCAGCTGACCAGTTTGCCCTGGACACCTGCCCAGCGCGCCACGGCTGCGACGGTGGCAGGGGCACAGGCCTGGGGCGGCTCGGCGGCCCAGAGGGCGCTGCCCATGGTGGCCAGCAGCAGGCAGAGCGCCATGCGGCCCAGGGTGCGCAGCAGAGGGGTGCGAAAAGCGAAGGACTGCATGGGAAGGCGGGGATGCAACTGGAGTGCGGGAGGGGAACGGAAGGGAAACGGGCGAGGGCGTGCAGGCCGGGCGAAGGTGCAGGCAGAGATATCTGCAGGCCGGCAGGGCATGTTGCGGGCCGCTATAGAATAGACAGCATGTCGCAGGCTCGACATGATACCTGCAAGCCTTGGCGAAAGACTTTTTCGCACACTCTGCTCGGACGCTGCCCCCTGGTGGTGCCACGCGTCGGGACCTCCTCGCTCCATACATTCCGCGACTGGGCCTTGCACAGCAGCATGCTTGAGCCGCGGATCCGAGTTGGAGGTAGATGGTGAATGTGAGACAAGCGTACGAGGCCGAGCTGGCCGCCAAAGGCTTTACGGCCGACCCCGCGCAGCTGCGCGCGGTGGATGCGCTGCAGCGCTGTGCGGACGATTGGGCCGCCTACAAATCCCGGCGTTCCAACGCGATCAAGAAGATCTTTTCCAAACCGGAAATTCCCCGTGGCGTGTACATGTACGGCGGGGTGGGGCGTGGCAAGAGCTTTCTGATGGACTGCTTTTTCAATGCAGTGCCCATCCGGCGCAAGGTGCGGCTGCACTTTCACGAATTCATGCGCGAAGTGCACCGGGAGCTGCACCTGCTGCAGGGCACGCAGAACCCGCTGGATGCGCTGGGTGCCAAGATCGCCAAGCGCTACAAGCTGATCTGCTTTGACGAATTCCACGTGGCGGACATCACCGACGCCATGATCCTGTACCGCCTGCTGGTGTCGCTGTTCGACAATGGCGTGGGCTTTGTCACCACGTCCAACTTCACGCCCGATGGGCTGTATCCGGGCGGCCTGCACCGCGACCGCATCCTGCCGGCCATCGACCTGCTGAACGAGCGCATGGACGTGGTCAATGTGGACAACGGCACCGACTACCGCTGCCGTACGCTGGAGATGGTGCAGCTCTACCACTGCCCGCTGGGCCCGGAGGCCGACGCTGCCATGCAGGAAGCGTTCGAGCGCCTGGCCGAAGTGCCGGAAGAAAAGCCGGTGTTCATGATCGAGTCGCGCCAGCTCAAGCCGCTGCGCCGAGCTGGTGGCGTGATCTGGTTTGATTTCCGCGAACTGTGCATGGAACCGCGCTCGCAGAATGACTACCTGGAAATTGCCACCCAGTTCCATACCGTGCTGCTGTCGAACGTGCCGTTCATGCCGGTGAACATGGCGTCGCCTGCGCGCCGCTTTACCTGGCTGGTGGATGTGCTGTACGACCGGCGCGTCAAACTGATTCTGTCGGCCGCGGTGCCGCCGGAGCAGCTGTACACCGAAGGGCCGTTGGCCCACGAATTTCCGCGTACAGTGTCCCGCTTGAACGAAATGCAGTCCCAGGAATTCCTCTCGCTCGAGCGGCGCGAGGTTGATACTGGTCTGACCTGACACACCATGCACACACGCGCTTCTATGTTCCTGCCCCATCTGCTGGCTGCCGTGGTGGCCGTTTCGGCCACTGCCGCACTGGCCCAGCCTGCGCCGGCCGCGCCTCTGCCGGAAGAGGACGCGGCCCGCGCTGCCGCCCTGCAGCACCGCAAGGAGCAGCGGGATGCCGAGCGCCACGACATCGAGCAGCAGCGCCGCGCCCTGGCCGAGCGCCAGAAGCCGCTGGAAGCCGCCTGCTACCAGAAGTTTGCGGTGGAGGATTGCCTGAGTAAGCTGCGCAGCCAGGCGCGCGAACAGGAAAAGCCGCTGCGCGAACGCGAGCTGCGCCTGAACGATGCCGAGCGCCGGGAAAAGACGGAAGAACGCCTGCGCAGCATCGACCAGAAGATGAAGGAGCCGCGCCAGCAACCGGCCATACAGGCCACGCCGCGCCAGCCTTTGACGCAGCCCGCCAAGCCGGCGCCCAAGCGCACTCCGGAGGATGTGGCGCACGACCGCGCCACCATGGATGCGCAGGCCCAGCAGCGTGCACAGACGCAGTCGCAGCGCGCGCAGTCGCAGCAACGCCAGCAGGCCGAGCATGTGCAGGCCGAGGCCGAACGCCGCAGCAAGGCGCAGGAAGCCGCCAAGCAGACCCGGGAAGAAGCGGCCAAGGCCAAGGCACGCCGCGACAAGGCCGTGGCCGACCGCAAGGGCGCACCCTTGCCGGTGCCGGGCGCGCCCTGAGCCGCACCGGCCGGCGCGCAGCGGTTTCCAGCATGACAGCGGCGAGCGCGCCTGTGAGCCACCGCTTTCTGCTGCTGCGTGGGTGCCGTCAGGGAGGGCAAGGGGATCTGCCGGGACGCCTGGCCAGTGCCGCACGGCATAGCGCAGGGCTGTTTCTGCGTTGGAGAGCACGGGTATGACGGCCCCCCTGATGGATGCCGTGCGCGCCGTGTTTGCGGCCGACGGGGCATTGGCCCGGGCGGAGCCGCATTTTCACCCCCGCGCCGGACAGACTGCCATGGCCGAGGCCGTGGCCCAGACCATTGTCGATTGCGGCGTGCTGGTGGTGGAAGCCGGCACGGGCGTGGGCAAAACCTATTCCTACCTGGTGCCGGCGCTGCTCAGCGGCAAGCGGGTGGTGGTGTCCACGGCCACCAAGGCGCTGCAGGACCAGCTGTTCGCGCGCGATCTGCCCCGGCTGGTGCAAAGCCTGGGGCTGCCGCTGCGCATGGCACGGCTCAAGGGGCGCAGCAGCTATCTGTGCCAGCAGCGCCTGCTGCAGGTGCGCCTGGGCAAGCAGCCGCTGGATGCCCAGGTGCTGCGTGCCGTGGCGCGGGTGGAGGACTGGTCGCGCTCCACGCGCAGCGGCGACATGGCCGAGCTGCCCGATCTGGCCGAGGATTCGCAGGTGATTCCGCTGGTGACGTCCACGCGCGACAACTGCGTGGGCCGCGAATGCGCGCACTGGCAGGCCTGCCATGTCAACCGCGCGCGCCAGCAGGCGCTGGAGGCCGATGTGGCCGTGGTCAACCACCACCTGTTCTTTGCCGACATGGAGGTGCGCGAGTCCGGCATGGCGCAGCTGTTGCCCCAGGCGGGGGTGGTGGTGATCGACGAAGCCCACCAGCTGAACGAAACCGGGATCCAGTTTGCCGGCCTGGTGCTCAGCAGCAACCAGCTGCTGGCCTATGCCCGTGATGTGATGCAGGATGCCAGCGACCATGCCCGGGGCATGGTGGACTGGCTGGTACTGGCCGCGCGCGTGCAGCAGGCCGTGCGCGACTGGCGCCTGGTTGCCAGCACGCACCGCAGCGCACAGCCGCGCCTGCGCTGGCAGGGGCTGGCCCCGGACACCCTGGATGCCGCCCAGTGGCGCGCGGCCACGGTGCACCTGGGACAGGCCTTGCGCGCCGTGGTGCAGGCGCTGGCCGGGGTGCTGGAGATGGCGCCAGCCCTGGTACACCTGCAGGAGCGCGGCCTGCTGCTGCTGCAGCGGCTGGCGCATTTTGTGCGGCCGGCTCCGGACGATGCCGTGCGCTGGCTGGACGTGGGCCGCCAGCACCTGCGGCTGACGGAGTCTCCGCTGAGCATTGCCCGCCTGGTGCGCGAGCAGTTGATGGCCGGCCATCCTGCGCTGGAGGTGCGGGCCTTCAGCGACGCGGACTTGGCACCCGGTGGCGCCTGGGCGGCGGAGGTGGATGAGGTGGCTGCATCGGCTGCAGACGAGGATGGGACCGCGTCGATGGAGGCTGCGGAATCGGCGGAGCCGGACGGCGATGCCGTGCTGCCGCCGGTATCTGCCGCGCAGCCGGAGCGGCCGTCGACCACATCGCCGATTACGTCGCCGATCACACCGGCGGCATCAGACACTGCGGCGGTCCACACGGCCTGGATCTTCACCTCTGCCACCCTGGGCCTGGGGGATGACTTGCGCTGGTTCACCGAGCCCTGTGGGCTGCACGGCGCCCAGGTGTTGCGGGTGGACAGTCCATTCGATTACGCCCACCAGGCGGCGCTGTATGTGCCGGAAAGCTTTCCGTTGCCCGGTGATGCGCAGCACAGCGATGCCGTGGCCCGACTGGCCGGGGACGGTGCCGCAGCCCTGGGAGGGCGCACCCTGGTGCTGACCACCACGCTGCGCGCGCTGGAGCAGATCGGGCGCCAGCTGCGGGCGCGCTTTGGGCTGCTGGAGCCCATGGATGTGCTGGTGCAAGGGCAGGGCTCCAAGCATGCGCTGATGGAGCGCTTTCGCGCCGGTACGGTGAACGGACGCGGCTGCGTGCTGGTGGCGTCCAGTACCTTCTGGGAGGGGGTGGACATTCCGGGGGATGCGCTGCAGCTGGTGGTGATCGACAAGCTGCCGTTTCCGCCGCCGGACGATCCGCTGGTCGAGGCACGTTCGCGCCAGCTGGAGCAGCTGGGCCGCAACCCGTTTGCCGACTATGTGCTGCCCGAGGCGGCACTGGCCCTCAAGCAAGGCGCGGGGCGCCTGATCCGCACCGAAACCGACCGGGGCATCCTGGTGGTGACCGATATCCGGCTGCGCACCAAGGGCTATGGCCGCAGCATGGTGGAAGCGCTGCCGCCCATGCGCCGCCTGGGCACGGAGGCTGCGTGGAAAGAGGCCTTGCAGGCACTGCGGAGCCCGGCGCCGCTGTAGTGCGGGTCCGCGCCGGGGCGCAAGCAGTCAAGGTTTCAAGCTCTCAAGGCCGGAGGGCCGGGGGGGGCGCCAGACCACGGCCTTACCGTGGAGAGGGACATCCCCGGATGGTCTTCCCATGACAGTGCATGACCACGCGGTGCTCCTGACACCAAGCACCATGGACCATGAAAAAAGCCCATGCACAAGGGCATGGGCTTGAGGTGCAGGCGGTGGCTGACGGGGGCAACTGCCGTGGCGGCTTACCAGAACTTCCACCAGGGCGCGCTCTTGCGGCGCTGGGCCGTGGTTTCGGCCGTGGCAGGGTAGGTGCTTTCCAGCACGCGCTTGGCGTCGTCGCGCAGCTGGTTCATGCCCAGCTTGTCGTAGGAGTTGACCAGGATCTCCAGCGCTTCCTTGATGGCGGGCACGCCTTCGTATTCGGTGATGGCGGTCTGGGCGCGGGCAATGGCAGCCACATAGGCGCCGCGCGAGTAGTAGTAGCGCGCCACATGCACTTCGTACTGTGCCAGCGAGTTGACGATATAGGTCATGCGCTGGCGGGAATCGGCCGCGTAGCGCGAGTCAGGGAAGCGGTTAACCAGCTCGTTGAAGGCTTCGAACGAATCCTTGGCGGCCTTCTGGTCACGCTCGGACAGGTCCTGGCGCGACAGCCACGAGAACAGGCCCAGGTTTTCGTTGAAATTGACCAGGCCCTTGAGGTACAGCGCGTAGTCGAGGGCCGGGCTGGCAGGGTGCAGCTTGATGAAGCGGTCCAGCGTGGCGATAGCCTGGGCCTTGTCGCCGGCCTTGTATTGCGCGTAGGCCTTGTCGATCTGGGCCTGCTGGGCCAGGGGGGTGCCGGCAGCGCGGCCTTCCAGCTTTTCAAACAGTGGCACGGCCTTGTCGTAGCCGCCGCCATTGAGTTCTTCCTTGGCCTCGGTGTAGATGCGGTCGGGCGTCCACTTGGCGGTCGGGTCTTCCTTGGTCGTATTGCATCCGGCCAGCAGGCCGGCAGCCAGCAGGGCGGCGAACAGGGGCAGGCGGTGACGGGGCAGAGAAGACAGCATGCGGACAGGAAATGTGTACATAAGTTTCTGGCAAGGGCACCGTTGCGGGCCACTGGTTGGAAGGCATTGTAGCGGCAGGCCAAGGGCCCCTTCGCCGCAGGTTATGACACGGTGTCGGCGTGGAGGCTGCCGGGCCTTCCTACAATGGCGTCCATGTTTGTTCACCTGCGCCTGCACACCGAGTTTTCCGTCGTCGACGGGACCTGCCGTATTGACGATGCCATCAAGGCGGCGGCTGCCGACGGGCAGCCCGCCATGGCCATCACCGATCTGAACAATATGTTCGGCGGGCTGAAGTTCTACAAATCCGGACGGGGCAAAGGGGTCAAGCCCATTCTGGGCGCCGAGCTGATCATGGAAGGCGAGGGCGGTGCGCCCGGCCCCCGTGTGCTGGTGCTGGTGCAAAGCAAGCTGGGCTACCACAATCTGTCGGAAATCCTGGCCCGGGGCTGGACCGGCAATGTGCCGCGCGGTCAGGCCCAGGCACTGAGCAAATGGGAATGGCTGCAGGAGCTGGGCGAGGGCCTGATCCTGCTGTCCGGCGCCAATGCCGGCCCGGTGGGCCAGGCCCTGCAGCGCGGCGACAAGGACGGGGCTGCGCGCGAAGCGCTGCGCATGGCCAGCCTGTTTCCGCACCGCTTCTACCTGGAGCTGCAGCGTGCCGGGCGCCCGGAAGACGAGAGCCTGGTGGTGCAGACCGTGCAGCTGGCGGCACGGCTGAACCTGCCGGTGGTGGCCACACACCCGGTGCAGTTTTTCAAGCCCGGCGATTTCGAATCCCATGAAGCGCGGGTGTGCATTGCCGAAGGCGAGGTGCTGGGCAATACCAAGCGCGTCAAGCGCTTCACCCGGGAGCAGTACCTCAAGAGCAGCGCCGAGATGCAGGCGCTGTTTGCCGATGTGCCGTCGGCGCTGGAAAACACCGTGGAAATCGCCCGCCGCTGCAGCGTGACGCTGCTGCTGGGCAAGAACTTTCTGCCGGACTTCCCCACACCCAACGGCATGCCGGCTGAAGACTATTTCCGCCATGCCTCGTACGAGGGGCTGGAGGAGCGTCTGCAGCTGCTGTTCCCGAACGAGGCCAAGCGCCAGGCGGCCCGCCCGCAGTATGTGGAGCGGCTGGAGTTCGAGCTGGGCATCATCTTGAAGATGGGGTTCCCGGGCTACTTTCTGATCGTGGCGGACTTCATCAACTGGGCCAAGAACAATGGCTGCCCGGTGGGGCCGGGCCGTGGTTCGGGGGCCGGTTCGCTGGTGGCCTATGTGCTGAAGATCACCGATCTGGACCCCATCCACTACAACCTGCTGTTCGAACGTTTTCTGAACCCCGAACGCGTGTCCATGCCTGACTTTGACGTGGACTTCTGCCAGGCCAACCGCGACCGCGTGATCGATTACGTGAAGGACCGCTACGGCCGCAATGCCGTCAGCCAGATCGCCACCTTCGGCACCATGGCTGCGCGCGCGGCCATCCGTGACGTGGGCCGGGTGCTGGACCTGAGCTACAACTTCTGCGACGGCATCTCCAAGCTGGTGCCCAACAAGCCGGGCCTGCACGTCACGCTGAAATACCCGCCCAATCCGCGCAAGGAGAACGACAAGTACACCTATGCGGTGGATGAGCAGGCACTGGCCGAACGTCTGGAAAAAGAAGAAGACGTGAAGATGCTGATCGAGATGGCGCAAAAGCTCGAAGGCATGTGCCGCAACATCGGCATGCACGCCGGGGGCGTGGTGATTGCGCCCGGCAAGTTGACCGACTTCTGCCCGCTGTACCAGCAGCCCGGCAGCGACTCGGCCGTGGCCATGTACGACAAGGACGATGTGGAGCAGATCGGCCTGGTGAAGTTCGACTTCTTGGGCCTGGCCACGCTGACCATCCTGGAGATTGCGCGCGAATTCATCATGAAGCGCCACAAGGGGCAGGAGAACTTCAAGTTTGAAGAAATTCCGCTGGACGACTACCCCACCTACAAGCTTTTCCAGGAAGGCAAGACCGAAGCCGTCTTCCAGTTTGAATCCCGCGGCATGCAGGGCATGCTGCGCGACGCCAAGCCGTCGCGCCTGGAAGACCTGATTGCGCTGAACGCCCTGTACCGTCCGGGCCCCATGGACCTGATTCCGTCCTTCGTGGCCCGCAAGCACGGTCGCGAGGAGATTGAATATCCCCACCCGCTGGTGGAGCAGGTGCTGGCCGAAACCTACGGCATCATGGTCTACCAGGAGCAGGTGATGCAGACGGCCCAGGTGCTGGGCGGCTACTCGCTCGGCGGCGCCGACTTGCTGCGCCGCGCCATGGGCAAGAAAAAAGTCGAGGAGATGGTCAAGCACCGCGGCATCTTCCGCGAGGGGGCGGCCAAGAAGGGCATCAGCCAGGACAAGGCCGACGAGGTCTTCGACCTGATGGAGAAGTTTGCGGGCTACGGCTTCAACAAGTCGCACGCGGCCGCCTATTCGCTGCTGGCCTACCACACGGGCTGGCTCAAGGTGCACTACACGGCGGAGTTCTTCTGCGGGAACATGACCGTGGAAATGGACGACACCGACAAGCTCAAGGTGCTCTACGAGGATGCGCTGAAGATGGGCCTGACCTTCGAGCCGCCAGATGTGAACCGCGGCGTCTACCGCTTCGAGCCGGTGACCGACAAGGTGATCCGCTACGGCCTGGGCGCCATCAAGGGCACGGGCCAGCAGGCGATCGAAGCCATCATCGCGGCGCGCGAAGGCCAGGGCGTGGGGCCGAACGGCCACCTCAAGGGCCCGTTCACCAGCCTGTTCGACTTCTGTGTGCGGGTGGACCGCTCGCGCCTGAACAAGCGCACCTTGGAAGCGCTGATCAAGGCCGGCGCGTTCGATGCCATCCACCGGAACCGCGCGGCGCTGTCGGCGTCGGTGGACACGGCGTTCGAGTTTGCCAATGCGACCTTGGCCAATGCCAACCAGGGCGGCCTGTTCGACATGATGGGCGACGATGCCGTGGGCTCCAGCACCCAGGAGCCGCCGCTGGCCGAGGTGCTGCCCTGGGGCATCAAGGAGCGCCTGACCCTGGAAAAGACGGCGGTGGGCTTCTACCTGTCCGGCCACCTGTTCGATGAGGTCGAGGCGGAGGTGCGCCGCTTTGTGCGCACCCCGCTGGCCGATCTGGGGGACAGCCGCGAGCCGCAGGTGCTGGTGGGCATCGTCAGCGATCTGCGCGTGATCAACGGCCAGCGCGGCAAGCTGTGCCTGTTCAAGCTGGACGACAAGTCCGGCGTGATCGAGGCATCGGTGGACGAAGCCACGCTCAACGCCCACAAGGACCTGCTGAAAGACGACGAGTTCGTGGTGCTGACGGCACGGGTGCAGCAGGACCGCTTCAGTGGCGGCTTGCGTGCCAAGGTGCAGAAGGTCTGGGGCCTGGCAGATGCACGCTGCCGCTTTGGCCGCTACCTGCAGGTCAGCACCACCGAAAAGATGCCCGATGTCCAGCGCCTGCTGCGTGAATTCCCCGCCAAACGGGAGGACACCGAGCACGGCAGCATCCAGCACGGGCTGAAGGTGCGCCTGGGGGTGCGCTGCCAGTCGGAGCTGGGCGCGGCGCTGGTCGAGCTGCAGCTGGGCGATGACAGCCGCTTCTTCCCCAGCGATGCGGCGCTGGCCGCCTGGTGCGCCGAGGCGGGCAGCGGGCACAGCACGGTCGTCTACGAGTAAGAAAACGGCCATCTTGTCGGCGCTACCATTGGCCTTATCTGTACGCCATGCCACCGTTGGTAGGAGAGCTTGTGCTGTCCTACAAATGCTTGCATGTCGTCCCTCTGTTTTTGGTCTGAAGGCGACTCAAAATACGCCCGAAGCCGTCGCTACAATGAATTCCATGGCTACCGAACAACCTCCTATTCAACCTCCCAAGCCGCAGCTTCCACGCGAAGAGGGCGGTGGTTCGGTCGTGCTGGAGCGGCGCACCCAGAAGGTGGCCCCCCCACCGATGTACCAGGTGGTGATGCTCAACGACGATTTCACCCCGATGGAGTTCGTGATCGTGGTGTTGCAGGAATTTTTTGGCAAAGACCGCGAGGCGGCCACCCAGATCATGCTCAAGATCCACCTGGACGGTCGGGGCGTGTGCGGGGTGTATTCCCGCGACGTGGCCTCCACCAAGGTGGAACAGGTGTTACAGGCAGCCAACAAGGCAGGTCATCCGCTGCAGGCTGTCAGCGAGCCTATTGAATAACTGCCGATCGCCCCGATTTCAGAGTAGATTTACACAACTGGCAAGCGCAAAGGAGCCACTACATGATTGCCCAGGAACTGGAAGTCAGCTTGCACATGGCATTCGTCGAGGCGCGTCAGCAGCGCCACGAATTCATCACGGTGGAGCACCTGCTGCTTGCCCTGCTGGATAACCCCAGCGCGGCGGAAGTCTTGCGTGCCTGCTCTGCGAACATCGATGACCTGCGTGCTTCGCTGACCAACTTCATCAAAGACAACACGCCTCAGGTGGCTGGCACCGAGGAAGTGGATACACAACCCACGCTGGGCTTCCAGCGGGTGATCCAACGCGCCATCATGCATGTGCAGTCCACAGGCAATGGCAAGAAGGAAGTGACCGGCGCCAACGTGCTGGTGGCAATCTTCGGCGAGAAAGACTCCCATGCCGTGTACTACCTGCACCAGCAGGGCGTGACGCGCCTGGATGTGGTCAATTTCATTGCCCACGGCATCAAGAAGAGCGAACCCCCGGAACCCGCCAAGGCGGACACGCCCATGGACGGCGACGAGGGCATGGGCAGCGAGCGCAATGAAAAGGCCTCGCCGCTGGAGCAGTACACGCTGAACCTGAACCAGGCGGCCAAGGACGGCAAGATCGATCCACTGATCGGGCGCGAGTACGAAGTCGAGCGCACGATCCAGATCTTGTGCCGCCGCCGCAAGAACAACCCGCTGCTGGTGGGCGAGGCTGGCGTGGGCAAGACGGCGATCGCCGAAGGCCTGGCATGGCGCATCACCGAGGGCACGGTGCCCGAGGTGCTGGCCGAAGCCAATGTCTATTCGCTGGACATGGGCGCACTGCTGGCCGGGACCAAGTACCGCGGGGACTTCGAGCAGCGCCTCAAGGGCGTGCTCAAGTCGCTCAAGGACAAGCCCAACGCCATCCTGTTCATTGACGAAATCCACACCCTGATCGGTGCCGGTGCGGCATCGGGCGGCACGCTGGATGCGTCCAATCTGCTCAAGCCGGCGCTGTCCAGCGGCCAGCTCAAGTGCATCGGCGCGACCACGTTCACGGAGTACCGCGGTATCTTCGAAAAAGACGCTGCGCTGTCGCGCCGTTTCCAGAAGGTGGATGTGGTCGAGCCGACCGTGCAGGAAACCGTGGACATCCTCAAGGGCCTCAAGAGCCGCTTTGAAGAGCACCACGGCGTGAAGTACGCCACGGCCGCACTGCAGGCTGCCGCCGAGCTGTCGGCCAAGTACATCAACGACCGCCATCTGCCGGACAAGGCCATCGACGTGATCGACGAGGCCGGTGCTGCCCAGCGCATCCAGCTGGCCAGCAAGCGCAAGAAGACCATCGGCCGCGCCGAGATCGAAGAGATCGTGGCCAAGATCGCCCGCATTCCGCCGGCCAATGTCTCCAACGACGACCGCAGCAAGCTGCAGACGCTGGAGCGTGACCTCAAGAGCGTGGTGTTCGGCCAGGACAAGGCCCTGGAAGTGCTGGCGTCGGCCGTCAAGATGGCCCGCTCGGGTCTGGGCAAACCGGAAAAGCCGATCGGCTCCTTCCTGTTCTCCGGCCCCACCGGGGTCGGCAAGACGGAAGCCGCCAAGCAGCTGGCCTACATCCTGGGCGTGGACCTGATCCGTTTCGACATGTCCGAGTACATGGAGCGCCATGCGGTCAGCCGCCTGATCGGCGCGCCTCCCGGCTATGTGGGCTACGACCAGGGCGGTCTGCTGACCGAGGCCATCACCAAGAAGCCGCACTCCGTGCTGCTGCTGGATGAAATCGAGAAGGCGCACCCGGACATCTTCAACGTGCTGCTGCAGGTCATGGACCACGGCACGCTGACGGACAACAACGGACGCAAGGCCGACTTCCGCAACGTGATCATCATCATGACCACCAATGCGGGCGCCGAGACCATGAACAAGGCCACCATCGGCTTCACCAACCCGCGCCAGGCCGGGGACGAGATGGGCGACATCAAGCGCCTGTTCACCCCCGAGTTCCGCAACCGCCTGGATGCGACGGTGAGCTTCAAGCCGCTGGACGAGCAGGTCATCCTGCGCGTGGTGGACAAGTTCCTGTTGCAACTGGAGCAGCAGCTGGCCGAGAAGAAGGTGGAAGTCACGTTCACCGACACCTTGCGCAAGCACCTGGCCAAGACGGGCTTCGATCCGCTGATGGGTGCCCGCCCGATGCAGCGCCTGATCCAGGACACCATCCGCCGCTCGTTGGCCGACGAACTGCTGTTCGGCCGCCTGACCGACGGTGGCCGCCTGGAGGTGGACTGGATTGCCGACGCCAACGAAGGCAAGGGCGATGTCCAGCTGGACATCTCTCCGCTGCCCAAGAAGGAGCGCAGCAAGTCGGAGCCGGCCGAGCCGGAAGAGGCTGCTGCAGCGGATTGATGCAGCTCCAGTGCGTATAGCGTGCTACAAAACCGGCAGCAGGTCTGCCGGTTTTTTTATGCCTGCACGCGCGGCGGTGCAGCCTGGCTGGCGGCACGGTGCTGACACTGGCACTGCGGATTTGTCGGCATACTCTGGCCTGCCACGGTGCAGTCTGCTTGCGCCGCTTCGGCCTTGTGGGCGTGCCGTGCGCCTGTCTCCTGGGAGCTTTGTGTGGATTGGATTGCGTCGTACCTCACGCACCACAACCTGATGCTGCTGCTGTCCGTGGTCTGGACGGCGTATGTGGTGGTGGTCGGGGTCTGGATCTTGCTGCAGCGTCGCGCGCCGGTGGCCACGCTGAGCTGGCTGTTGTCCATGGCGGTGATCCCGGTGGTCGGGATTGGCGTGTACTACTTTCTGGGGCCACGCCGGCTCAAGCGCCAGCGGCTGCGGCGCTTGCGCAGCCGGCGCAAGTCGCGTGCGCGCAGCAGCATTGCCCGCCTGCGCGAGAAAGTGCCCCAGGCGCCGGACCGTCTGCAGCAGGTGGTCAAGCTGGTCACGGCGTCCACCCATTTCCCGATCAGCACGGCCGACGAGGTGGAGCTGCTGGTGGGCGGAGCGGCCACGTTCGACTCCATCACGGACGCGGTGCGCGCGGCCCGCCACCATGTGCACCTGGAGTACTACATCTTCGAGCCTGACAAGACGGGGCTGGCGCTGCTGGCGCTGCTCCAGGAAAAAGCCCGGGCTGGCGTCAAGGTGCGGCTGCTCGTGGATGCGCTGGGCTCCAAGAATCTGGGACGCCAGCACTACCAGCCGCTGGAAGAGGCCGGGGCGGAGTTTGCCCTGTTCCACCCGACCAAGCTGGGCCGTCGCGTGCGGCCGGTGATCAACTTCCGCACCCACCGCAAGATCGTGGTCATCGACGGCTGCATCGGTTACACCGGCGGCGTCAACATCACTGACGAGGAAGACCGCCGCATCCTGCCGGACGCTTACCACGACGTGCATGTGCGCCTGCAGGGGCCGGTGGTCAACTGGCTGCAGACCGTGTTTCTGGAGGACTGGGCCTATGCGCTGGATTACAACCGCCGCAACGAGCCCAGTGACTTCGAAAACATCCTGCCCGAGCTGCCCGAGGGCAAGCAGGTGGTGCAGATCATGGCGTCCGGCCCGGACAGCAGCATGGAAGCCATCCACCGCGTGCATGTGGCCGCCATCCATGCCGCGGCCAAGCGCCTGTGGCTGACCACGCCGTACTTCGTGCCCACCGAAGCCAGCATGCTGGCGCTGACCAATGCGGCGCTGCGGGGGGTGGATGTCTGTCTGCTGGTGCCCGAGAAATCCGATTCGCGGCTGGTGACGGCGGCGGCACGGTCCTATTTCGACGAGCTGATCAGCTGCGGCGTGAAGGTGTTCGAGTACCAGGCCAGCATGCTGCATTCCAAGACCATGCTGGTGGATGACTTCATGGGCATTATCGGCACGGCCAATTTCGACAACCGCAGCTTTCGCCTGAACTACGAGGTCTGCGCCATTGCCTATGGCGAGGCCTTCAACGGCAAGCTGGCCAGCCAGTTCCAGGAAGATCTGAAGCTGGCGCGCCGCGTGGGCTATGCCCGGCCGCAGCCGTTCTGGCAGCGGCTGTTCGATTCCGCCGCACGGCTGTGTTCCCCCTTGCTGTAACGCACCATGCACTACGCTTTGAGAGACCAGCCCGTCGATGTGCCTGCCGCGACACCCGCGCAGTTGCTGGACTGGGCGCGCCAGCACCCACGCTGGCTGGTGATCACCGGTGCGGGCTGCAGCACCGAGGTGGGCATTCCGGACTACCGCGACCAGGCCGGGCAGTGGAAGCGCCCGCAACCCGTGACCTACCAGGCCTTCATGGGCGATGCGCTGGTGCGCCAGCGCTACTGGGCGCGCAGCCTGGTGGGCTGGCGGGTGATGGGCCATGCCCGGCCCGGGGCGGCCCACCATGCGCTGGCAGCGCTGGAGAAAGCCGGCCGTGTGCAGCTGCTGCTGACCCAGAATGTGGACGGCCTGCACAGCGCCGCAGGCAGCCGCAAGGTGCTGGACCTGCATGGCCGCATCGACACCGTGCGCTGCATGGACTGCGGCCACCGCTTTGCGCGGGCCGACTGGCAGCGGGCGCTGGAGGCCCTGAATCCCGACTGGGTGCAGCTGCAGGCCCGTACCGCACCGGATGGCGATGCCGATCTGGACGGACTGCCGTTTGCCGAGTTCCGCATTCCACCCTGTCCGCACTGCGGCACCGGCGTGCTCAAGCCCGATGTGGTGTTCTTTGGCGAGAGCGTGCCGCGCGAGCGGGTGCAGCGCGGCCTGGACACCCTGGCCCAGGTGGACGGGGTGCTGGTGGCCGGTTCGTCGCTGATGGTGTATTCGGGCTTTCGCTTTGTGCAGGCGGCGGCCGCTGCCGGGCTGCCGGTGCTGGCCATCAACCAGGGGCGCACGCGGGCCGATGCGCTGCTGGCGGCCAAGCTGCAGGCCGATGTGGGGCAGTCCTTGCAGGCGCTGGTCCAAGGGCTGGGGGCCGGGGGCGGCTGACAGGGCAGGCACCTCTGACAGCGGCGGGGGCGCTGCCGATCCCCGACGCGGTGCAGCGCACCGCCCGGCAGGCCGGGAGCGCCTGCGCTTGCAGGCATACTCGCCCCCATGGCTGAATCCGCTTCCCTCACTTTTCTGTGGCACGACTACGAGACCTTCGGTGCCAATCCCCGTTATGACCGCCCGGCGCAGTTTGCGGCCATCCGCACCGACATGGAGCTCAACGAAGTCGGCGAGCCGCTGATGTTCTACTGCCAGCCGGCCCCGGATTACCTGCCCGATCCCCAGTCCTGCCTGATCACCGGCATCACCCCCCAGCAATGCCTGGAGGAGGGCGTGCCCGAGGTGGAGTTTGCCAACCGCATCGAAGCCGCGTTCAGCCAGCCTGGCACCGTGGGCGTGGGCTACAACACCATCCGCTTTGACGACGAGGTGACGCGCTTTCTGTTCTGGCGCAACCTGATCGACCCCTATGCCCGCGAATGGCAGAACGACTGCAGCCGCTGGGACCTGCTGGATGTGGTGCGCATGGTCTATGCGCTGCGCCCGGACGGCATCCAGTGGCCGAAGAAGGAAGACGGCAGCCCCAGCTTCAAGCTGGAAGACCTGGCCCGTGCCAACGGCCTGCTGCACGCGCAGGCCCACGACGCCCTCAGCGACGTGCGCGCCACCATTGCCCTGGCGCGGCTGATTCGCCAGGCCCAGCCCAAGCTGTTTGAATTTGCCTTTGCCCTGCGCAAGAAGGACCGGGTGCTGCACGAGATGGGCCTGCCCGCCGTGCAGGTCGATGCCCGGCCTTTTCTGCACGTGAGCGGCATGATCCGCCCCGAGCGCGGCTGCATCGCCATGATGTGGCCGCTGGCCCAGCACCCGACCAACAAGAACGAGGTGATCTGCTGGGACCTGAATGCCGACCCGTCCGAGCTGGCCAGCCTGGATGCCGAGCAGCTGCGTCTGCGCCTGTTCACGCGCCAGGCCGATTTGCCCGAAGGCGTGCAGCGCCTGCCGATCAAGAGCATCCACATCAACAAGTCGCCGATGGTGGTGCGCAATCTGAAGACGCTGTCGCCCGAGATGGCGGCGTGCTGGGGGCTGGATATGGCGCAGTGCATCGAGCATGCGGTGGCCGCACGCGCGCTGCCCGACATGAGTGCGCTGTGGAAGCAGGTGTACCAGCGCCAGGACGGTCATGGCCCGCAGGATGTGGACCAGGATCTGTACAACGGCTTTGTCGGCCCCAATGACCGGCGCCACCTGAACCAGCTGCGCGGCCTGAACCCGCAGGAGTTGGCGGTCAGCCGCATGGGCTTTGACGACAAGCGCCTGCCCGAGCTGGTGTTCCGCTGGCGCGCCCGCAACTGGCCGCAGACGCTGAACCCGCAGGAGCAGGCCCGCTGGGAGCAGCTGCGTGCGGCCTTTCTGGTGGAAGGCCAGGGCGGTACCCGCACGGCCGAGCAGATGTTTGCCCAGATCGACGATCTGTCGGAAAACGCCAGCGAGCAGGGGGAGGAGATCCTGGGCATGCTGTACGACTACGCCGAAAGCATCGTCCCGGAAATGTGAGCGGGCGGGCCATGCCCTGCCGCCGCGCGCCGGGGCAGGCTGGGTCCCGGTGCCAGGCGGGTGGGGGCATCCCCCAGCGCCGCCACCACCCCACAACCATCCAGGGCCATCCGCGCGGGGTGTGGGGGTCGGGCCACGCCGGTTCGGCCATTTGTCTTATAGGATTTCCCTTGGAGGCCCGCCTTTTCTATAGTCGGCTTCCATGTCCTGTCCTTTGTTCCTGACGTGGTTGCCGCGCATGGCCATGGCCGTGCGGCCGCTTGGCGCGACGGGATGGCGCATGGCTGCAGGGGCGGTGTGCCTGGGCGCGTTACTGGCGCAGGTCCAGACCCAAGCCCAGACGGTGCGCCCCGGGCTGTGGGAGTTCGAAGGCCGGCACTCGCAGCTGCGCCAGAGCAGCGGGCAGACGGTGGACATGCAGAAGATCAACCAGCAGCTGGAAACCCAGTTGCTGGGCATGGAGCCCGGCGTGCGCCGCATGCTGGAGGACAACCTGCGCAGCGTTGGCGTGGTGGTGGACCGGGGGCGCAACCAGTTGCTGTGCGTGCCGCCCGACCAGATCCAGCTGGCACGGCTGGTCGAGCGCCAGCAGCAGGAGGGCTGCACCTTCACCCTGCAGGAGCGCGGTGCCGATTTTGTGCGCGGACAGCTGAAATGCACCGAGCCGCGGGGACAGGGCAGCCATGTGGCATCGGTCATCACGCCCGAGCGGCTGAGCACCCGCACCGAGCTGAAGATCCCGCAGGGCCAGCTGATCATCACAACGTCTGCCCAGTGGATTGCCGCCGACTGCGGCAATGCCGCCGATGTGGGCCGCCAGCGGCAGCAGGAGCGCTCGCTGTTCGGCGGGGGCAAGTAGGGTCGGAGTACCGTATCTGCTGCGGGTGCCGCCCGGGGCCTATGCCCCCCGAAGGCTGCGGCCTCGGGAGGCTTGGGTCGGCAGTCCGTGCGTGGGATGCTGCTCAGCCAAAGAACCGGTAGCAGACCACGATGGCAGCCACTACGCCGGCCAGCTCGGCAATCAGGGCGCAGGGCACGGCATGGCGCGCGCGCTGTATGCCCACGGCACCAAAGTACACGGCCAGCACATAGAAGGTGGTTTCGGTGCTGCCCTGGATGGTGGCGGCGGCCAGGGCGGCAAAGCTGTCCACGCCCTGGGTCTGCATGGTCTCGATCAGCATGGCGCGTGCCGCGCTGCCGGAAAACGGCTTGACCAGGGCGGTGGGCAGGGCGTCCACAAAGCGGGTGTCCATGCCCAGCACGTCCACGCACCAGCGGATGCCGTCCAGCGCATAGCCCAGCGCGCCCGAGGCACGGAACACGCCCACGGCGCAGAGCATGGCCACCAGATAGGGCAGCAGGCCCTTGGCCACGTCAAACCCTTCCTTGGCCCCGGCGATGAAGCTGTCGTACACAGCGACCTTCTTCCAGGCGCCCAGGCAGACGAACAGCAGCACCAGGGCGAACAAGGTCAGATTGCCCAGCAGCGCCGACAGGCTGGCCAGTGCGGCGGCGCTCAGCGTGCTCAGCAGCGCCATGAAGCCGGCCAGGCCCAGGGCCACCGGCAGCAGATAGGCCAGCACCACCGGGCTGAACAGCGGCAGGCGCTGCACCAGGGCCACGGTCAGCAGGCCGGCCAGCGTGGAGCAGCTGGTGGCCAGCAGAATCGGCAGGAACACCAGCGTGGGGTCGGGCGCGCCCTGCTGCATGCGGTACATGAAGATGGTGACCGGCAGCAGCGTCAGCGACGAGGCGTTGAGTACCAGGAACAGGATCTGCGCATTGGTGGCGGTGTCGGGCCGGGGGTTGAGCGTCTGCAGCTCCTGCATGGCCTTGAGCCCCATGGGCGTGGCGGCGTTGTCCAGCCCCAGGCCGTTGGCGGCAAAGTTCAGCGTGATCAGGCCCAGCGCCGGGTGGCCGCGCGGCACTTCGGGCATCAGCTTGCCAAACAGCGGACCCAGCACCTTGGCCAGCCATTGCACCACGCCGGCCTGTTCGGCAATGCGCAGAAAGCCCAGCCACAGCGTCAGCGTGCCGAACAGCAGCACCATCACTTCGACCGACAGCTTGGCCATGGCAAACAGCGCCTGCACCATGTTGGCAAACACCTGGGCCTGGCCGCCCAGCAGCCACTGCGCGGCTGCGGCCACGGCAGCAATCACAAAAAAGCCCAGCCACAGGGCGTTGAGCATGGAAGTTCTCCCTCAGGGCAGATGTCATGGGTTTTGGACGCCGCCATTGTCGCGCGGCGCACAGGGGCTGCCGATCGTCACCGGCGTGTAACAAGAAGTTTTCACAATCGGCGCACGCGCAACGTTCCCTTTGTGATCTTGACCACTGCTTCATCTTCTTTCCCTGCTGCCGCACGCCTGTGGGCCGGGCCCCGTGGGTTCTATGGCGCGGCGCTGGGCCGCGTGGGGGGCGCTATTTCCGGTTGGCCGCTGCTGCGCTGGGCGCCGCCGGTGCTGGTGCTGACCGCGCTGGCGCTGTCCTGGTGGTTCACCAGCCAACGCCTGCAGTCGCAGGAGGACCAGCTGTGGGAGGCAGCCCTGAGCCAGCAGGCGGCCGTGGCGTCCAGCCTGCAGGAGAGCCTGGTGCAGGCGGTGGACAAAGGCCACTTGATGGCCCTGATTGCAGCGGAGGCGCTGGACGGTGCACCGCAGGAGGTGGCCCAGACCCGCCGCCGCCTGCTGGCCATGCAGGCGGCCGACCCCACCTTGCTGCGCTTTGCGGTGCTGGATGCGCAGGGCGAGCGCCTGCTCAGCTCTACGCCGGTGCAGGACGGCGTGGCGCAGCTGGCGCTGGTGGACCCGGCCCTGCTGCGCAGTGCCGCGCGCCAGCAGAGCCCGGCCGCGCGCCAGGTGCAGGTGCTGCCGGTGTTGCCAGGGGGCAAGGAATTCGTTCCCGACACGCCCAACGTGCGACCCGTGTCCCTGCTGCTGGGCATGCCCCCGGCCTGGGCGGCGCAGGGGGATGCGCTGAGCCAGGTGCCGTCGCCGGGCGGTTTTTTGCTGCAGGCCATCGATCTGGTGCATTTTCTGGGCCCGTACCGGGGGGCGGACATGCACACGGGCACCCGCATCCAGGTGCTGGCGCCGGATGGCAGCGTGCTGGCGGCCATGCAAGACCATGCGCTGCTGGCGTCGCCGCCCGGTCAGCGTCAGGCGGTGCTGGCCCAGCAGCCCGGTGTGCAGGGCCATGGCCGGCTGCGGCTGGACGACCAGCAACTGCATCTGGTCAGTTGGCGGCGCAATGCCGGCACCCCGTTCACCGTGGTCGTCAGCCAGGACCTGCCCCGGCTGCTGGCCGAGCACCGCGCCAACAGCCGGCGTGCATGGGGACTGCTGGCGCTGCTGACGGCCATCACCTTGCTGGCCACCTTGGCGCTGGCCCGGGTGCTGGGGCGGCAGCACCACCTGTTCCAGGCGCTGTCGGTGGCGGACGCCAAGAACCAGTCGCTGATCGAGCAGCTGGAGCAGGAAAAAATCCGTGCGCTGGAGCTGGCGGGCAGCGACCACCTGACGGGACTGCACAACCGCCGCATGTTCAACGAACTGGTGGCCAGCCATCTGGCGCTGGCGCGGCGCAGCCCCAAGCATTACGCGCTGCTGTACCTGGACCTGGACCGTTTCAAGCAGATCAACGACAGCCTGGGCCACCATGTGGGCGATTTGCTGCTGCAGGCCGTGGCCCAGCGCCTGCGTTCCCTGGTGCGCGGCAGCGACATCATCGGCCGCATGGGGGGGGACGAGTTTGCCGTGCTGGTCACCGCCATGGAGCAGCTGGCCGACATGGACCAGCTGGCCAGCAAGCTGGTGGCCCAGCTCAGCCAGCCCTATGTGGGCCTGGACGGGCACAGCCTGCAGCTGAGCCCCAGCATCGGCATTGCCTTCTTTCCGCGCGACGGCCATGACGTGGCCACGCTGTGCCAGCACGCGGACATGGCCATGTACGCCTCCAAGCGCGCGGGGCGGGGGCGTGCCACCTATTACGACACCCAGCTCAACCCGGCCGACGACCGCGGCTGGCAGCTGGAGCGCGAGCTGGCGCAGGCCATTGCCGGCGAACAGCTGGTGCTGCATTTCCAGCCCAAGGTGCGGCTGGAGGACTGCCGCATCGAAGGTTTCGAGGCCCTGGTGCGCTGGCAGCACCCGGCTTTCGGGCTGATCTACCCCGGGGAATTCATTGCCCTGGCCGAGAAGAACGGCCTGATCGCCGAGCTGGGGGACTGGGTGATACGCGCCTGCTGCCAGCAGGCGGCGGCCTGGCGGCAGCAGGGGCTGGACACGGTGCCGATTGCGGTCAATGTGTCGGCCCTGCAGCTGCGCGACACGGCGTTTCCCACGCGCATGGCCACCTATCTGCAGCAGTACGGCGTGCGGGCCAGCGACCTGGAGCTGGAAATCACCGAAAGCTGCCTGGTGGAGCCCGTGGACCTGGCGGTGCGGGTGCTCAACCAGCTGGAGGGCATGGGCATGCGCATCGGCCTGGACGACTTCGGCACCGGTTTTTCCAGCCTGAGCCAGATCCGCCACCTGCCCATCGACACCATCAAGCTGGACCGGTCGTTTGTGGACGACATCCGTTCCAGCCCCGAGGCCGGGGTGCTGGTGACGTCCATCATCACGCTGGCCCACAACCTGAAGATGCGGGTGGTGGCCGAAGGCGTGGAGCTGCGCGACCAGCTGGTCTACCTGAAGACCGCCGGCTGCGATGCGGCCCAGGGCTACATCCTCAGCCGCCCCGTGCCGGCGCAGGAGACGCAGCGCCTGCTGCGCCAGGGCATTCTGGAGCCGGCGTGAACGCCGGGACGCCGTCCCTGCGGCGCCTGCGGCCGATGGGGGCGGGCACAGGCGTGCCCCTTCACGCGCTTACGGTGCCGTCGTTGTCAAGCGCAGCAGCTGCCCATCCGGGGCATCGGTCAGCACATACAGCCAGCCGTCCGGGCCCTGGCGCACATCGCGCACGCGCTGGCCCAGGCCGGGCAGCAGTTTTTCGTGGGCCACCAGGCGGTCGCCGTCGAACTTCAGCCGCTCCAGCATGCGCGATTTGAGCGCGCCCACCACCAGCGAGCTCTGCCAGTCCGCACCATAGCGGCTGCTGCTGACCCAGGCCAGTCCGGACGGTGCAATCGAAGGCACCCAGTAGTGCAGCGGCTGCTCCATGCCGTTCTGGCGGGTGATGCCGGCGCCGATCTTGCCGCCGCCGTAGTTCTCGCCATAGGTGATCACCGGCCAGCCGTAGTTCTTGCCGGGCTGGACGCGGTTGATTTCGTCGCCGCCCTGGGGACCGTGCTCGTGCATCCACAGCTGGCCGTCGGGGGCCAGCACCGCGCCCTGCGGGCTGCGGTGGCCCCAGCTCCAGATGGCCGGCAGGGCATCGGCGCGGGCAACGAAGGGGTTGTCCGCGGGGATGCTGCCGTCCTTGCCCACGCGCACGATCTTGCCCAGGTGGCTGCGCAGGTTCTGTGCCTCTTCCTTGTACTGGGAGCGTTCGCCCAGCGTCAGGAACAGGCTGCCGTCCGGCTTGCCGTTCACCATGCGCTCCACGATGCGGCAGCCAAAGTGCAGGGCGCTGTCGTACTTGGGCTGCTGCTCGAAGATCACCTGCACCTGCTGCAGGGCGGTGGCGTCGGCGTTCAGCGTGGCACGGGCCAGGGCGGTGCCGTTCTTGCCGGCATCCGCGCCGGTGCCGGGCTGGCTGTAGCAGAAGTACAGCTGGCGGTTCTGGGCAAAGCCGCTGTCCAGCACCACGTCCAGCAGCCCTCCCTGGCCCCGCGCCACCACGGGCGGCACACCGGCCAGCGGCGGGTTCAGCCGGCCATCGCTTTGCACCACGCGCATGCGGCCGGGGCGCTCCGTCACCAGGTAGCGGCCATCGGGCAAAAAGGCCACAGCCCAGGGGTGTTCCAGGCCTTGGGCCACGGTCACCGCCTGCAGCGCGCGTGCGGCGGCCGAGCTGGGTGTGGTGGCCGGCGTGGACGGACCCACGGGCTGGGCCTGCGCCATGCTGGCGCCCAGGGCACCGGCCAGGCCCAGCGCAGGCAGCAGCAGGCGCCGGCGGGCGGCCGGTCGGGAATCAGGGCCAGAAAAAGCGAGAGAAAAGGGGAGAGAAGAGGGGGGAGGAAACGGTCGGGGATGGGTCATGGGCACTCCAAAAGCACAGGGTATGTCGCAGGACGCAGGTCGGCCCATTGTGGCGGCCGCGCGGTGGACGCCTAGCGGATTGCGCCTGCGGCCTGCCGGGGAATACGCCCGCCGGGGGCGGATGGGGCCGCCTGGAGGGGCGAGGCCGTAAAAAAACCGAGTTGCCGCCGGGGATCGCTGCGGCAGCACACGCCCGCGCCGGGCCAGCGGGTGTATAAAGTCGGCTGCACAGAGCGCTGCGGCGCTTGATCGAAGGCGCGGCCATGGAATTCCTGGACGCGCCTTTGTTGTTCCCCTCTACACCCCTGCATACAAAGGAATCGCACCCATGGGCGCGCAATGGAAAGCCAAGGGCAAGGCCCTGGTCGCCGATGCCAAAGGCAAGCTGTTTGGCAAACTGGTCAAGGAAATCACCGTCGCGGCCCGTCTGGGCGGCGGCGACCCCGGCTCCAATTCGCGTCTGCGCATGGCCATTGAAGCGGCCCGCAAGGCTTCCATGCCCAAGGACACGCTGGACCGTGCGATCAAGAAGGGCTCCGGCGCCGGCGCCGATGCGGTGAACTATTCCAGCGTGCTGTTCGAAGGCTACGGCCCCCAGCGCGTGCCGGTGATGGTCGAGTGCCTGACCGACAACCCCAACCGCACGGCCCCCAATATGCGCGTGTGCTTCCGCAAGGGCCAGCTGACGGCCGTGGCCTGGGACTTTGACCATGTGGGCATGATCGAAGGCGAAGCCGAGGGCGGCGCTGACGTGGAAATGGCCGCCATCGAAGCCGGTGCCCAGGATTTTGAAGCCGGCGAAGAAGAGGGCGTGACCCTGTTCATCACCGACACCACCGACCTGGATACCGTGGCCAAGGCCCTGCCGGCCCAGGGCATCAAGGTGCTGTCCGCCAAGCTGGGCTACAAGGCCAAGAACCCCGTCAGCATGGGCAGCCTGTCCGCCGAAGCGCAGGAAGAAGTGCAGACCTTCCTGGCCGGTCTGGAGAACGACGACGACGTGCAACACGTGTTCGTGGGTCTGGTGGACTGAGGATGCCAGCCGCTGGGGCTGTCCAGCCGGCAACCGCCAAGAAAGGGAGCCCGCCGGGTTCCCTTTTTTCTTTGCGTATCCGTGCAGAGGGCGGTTCCCCGGGCCGGCCGCACCGCCATGCCCTCCAGTGGGCACCGTGCACTAGCGTTTTTTCGTAGTGCGGACACAAGGCGGGCCGATTAAGGTGGGGGCAGCCCTGTGTGTCAGCGGCCATTCCCCGTGGACGGTGCGGGAAGGCCTGTGCCTTGAGGAGGTGTGCCATGCCCCTGTCTCCCGCTGAGGATTCCCACAATGAACGGCCCGGCCCGGCCAGGTCCGGCCAGGAACGGCCCGGCGCGGCTGCGCCCGGTGCGGCGCCACCCGTGCAGCTGCAGGCCCTGCGCTGGGGGGATCCGTGGCGCTGGCTGGGTGCCGGCGCGCGGGATGTGCGGCGTGCCTGGGGCGTGGCGCTGTTTTACGGGCTGTGTTTCTGGGGCATGGCGCTGTGCCTGGCCTGGGTGTTCAGCGCCAGTCCGGAGTATGTGATGTCCATGGCCAGCGGCTGCCTGTTGCTGGGACCGTTTCTGGCCATGGGGCTGTACGACACCAGCCGCCGGCTCGAGCGGGGCGAGGCGCCGGATCTGGGCCGCTCCATCACCGCCTGGGACCGCAATCTGGGCGGCATGGGCATGCTGGTGCTGGTGCTGATCGTGCTGGAGCTGCTGTGGGGACGGGCCTCGCTGGTGGTGTTTGCGGTGTTCTTCGACACCGGCATGCCTTCCACCACCGGGGTGCTGCAGGCCATCTTCCGGCCGGAGAACTGGGAGTTCATTGCGGTGTACGCAGCGGTGGGCGGCACGTTTGCGCTGCTGGTGTTCGGCGCCACGGCCGTGTCCATGCCCATGATGCTGGACCGGGGCACGGACGCGCTGACGGCCGGCCTGACCAGCATGCAGGTGGTGCTGGGCAATCTGGGCATGATGCTGGTCTGGGGCGCGCTGATTGCCGCACTGGTGGGCGCGTCCTTCCTGGTGCTGTGGGGGCTGCCGCTGCTGCTGGTGGGGCCGCTGCTCGGTTGCGCCAGCTGGCATGCCTACCGCAGCGCGGTGGTGCCCCTACCGTACACATCGTCCCCAACACCAGCACCGGAGGCAGTGCCTTAAGATGGACTGCGGCCCGCTGCCGGGCAACTTGGTGCAATATCCACCCATACAACTTCCATTGATAACGAAAGAACGCATTGGCTACACCCAACTACGGATACGAGAAACGACAGCGCGAGCTGGCCAAGAAGCAGAAAAAAGAAGAAAAACTGCGCGAGAAGGCCCAGCGCAAGCAGTCGGACACGGATGCCCCCCATGCGGGCGATGCGCCTGCACCTTCGGGTGACGGTGCAGGGCCGACTGCCAACTGAGCGAGCGCTGCTCCACCATGGCCTGAAGCTGCCGTTGTGCAGTGTGGGGCGGGTGTTGCTGCGCAGCCAGTGCGCCCAGGGTGGTGAAGGACAAAGGCCGGATGGTGACATGACGTCACCCCCGGCCTTTGTCGTTGTGCGTGCCGATGGTGCAGGGTTCAGCCCAGCAGGCCTCGGAGGGTGGGCCAGACGTTGTCCAGCATCAGCGGCTGGGCTTCTGCACGGGGGTGGATGCGGTCGGCCTGGAACAGCGCGGCGGCATTCGGAATATCGGCCACGCCTTTGAGGAGGAACGGTACCAGCGGCGTGCGCGTGTCCTGCGCCACCCGGGTGTAGATCTGGGCAAAGTCACGCCCGTAGCTGGCGCCGTAGTTGGGGGGCATCTGCATGCCCACCAGCAGGCCTTTGGCGCCGCTTTCCTTGCTGACCTGCAGCATCAGGCGCAGATTCTCTTCGGTCTGCTGCAGCGGCAGGCCGCGCAGCGCGTCGTTGCCCCCCAGCTCGATCACCACGATCTGCGGCTGGTGCTGCTTGAGCAGTGCGGGCAGGCGCGAACGCCCGCCGGCGGTGGTTTCACCGCTGATGCTGGCGTTGACCACACTGGCGTTCGGGTGTTGCTGCGCCAGGCGCTGCTCCAGCAGCGTGACCCAGCCGGTGCCGCGTGCCAGGCCATATTCGGCGCTGAGCGAGTCGCCCAGGATCAGGATCTTGCGGGCGGTCGTTTTGCCCTGTGCCAGCGCCGGTGATAGCCAGAGTGCAGCGGCGGCGCCCGCAAGCGCGATACAGTGGCGACGGTGGCGGTGCAAAGGGTGCATGGCTTTTTCCTGAGGTTTTTTCATGACTGAGACGATTTCCCGGCAGCCCTTGATCGCAGTAGAGCATCTCTTCAAGTCCGTGACGGATTCTTCCGGCAGCCTGGACATTCTGCGGGATATCGATTTCACACTGCAGCCCGGGGAGACCGTGGCCATTGTGGGTGCATCCGGATCGGGCAAAAGCACCCTGCTGTCGATTCTGGCGGGGCTGGACGTGCCTTCGCGCGGCACGGTGCGCCTGCAGGGCCATGACATGTTTGCGCTGGACGAAGACGCACGCGCCGCGCTGCGGGCACAGAAGATCGGCTTTGTGTTTCAGAGCTTCCAGTTGATGGGCAATCTCACGGCGCTGGAGAACGTGATGCTGCCGCTGGAGCTGGCCGGCGTGCGCGGCGCACGCGTGCAGGCCACCGAGATGCTGCAGCGCGTGGGCCTGGGCCAGCGCCTGCAGCACTACCCCAAGCTGCTGTCCGGCGGCGAGCAGCAGCGTGTGGCCCTGGCGCGGGCCTTTGTGGTGCGCCCGGCCGTGCTGCTGGCCGACGAGCCCACGGGCAGCCTGGACTTTGCGACCGGCGAAGCGGTGATGGAGCTGATGTTCGCCCTGAACCGCGAGCAGGGCACGACCCTGGTGCTGGTGACCCACGACCGCGGTATCGCTGCGCGCTGCGACCGGCGCATCACCATCGCCGCCGGCGCGGTGGCGGCGGATGAGCAGGGCGTGCTGGAGCAGCCGGGCTGAGCACGGCGCGGCGGGCCGCAAGGCCTGCGCCGTGCGTGGCGGGGGCGCGCAGCCCGCCAATCCGCAAGGTTCAGGCGCGGCGCTGTGCCGGATCCGCTGCCGTGGCGGTGTCCGCCGAGGCATCGGATACCGGTGTCGATGCCGGTGCCCGGCCGTCTTCCGACAGGCAGACCGCGGCGGTGAAGATCACGTCGGTGGAGGAGTTCAGTGCCGTCTCGGTCGAATCCTGCAGCACGCTGATGATGTAGCCAATGCCGACTACCTGCATGGCGATGTCGTTGGAGATGCCGAACATGCTGCAGGCCAGCGGAATCAGCAGCAGGGAACCACCGGCCACGCCCGATGCACCGCAGGCGCACAGCGCCGACACCACGCACAGCAGCAGGGCCGTGGGGATGTCCACCGCAATGCCCAGGGTGTGGGCGGCGGCCAGGGTCAGCACGCTGATGGTGATGGCCGCGCCGGCCATGTTGATGGTGGCGCCCAGCGGGATGGCGACGCTGTAGGTGCCTTCGTCCAGGTTCAGGCGCTTGGCGATCGCCATGTTGATGGGGATGTTGGCGGCCGAGCTGCGGGTGAAGAAGGCCGTGACACCGCTTTCGCGCAGGCACATCAGCACCAGCGGGTAGGGATTGCGGCGGATCTTCCACCAGACGATGGCGGGGTTGACCACCAGGGCCACGCACAGCATGGAGCCCAGCAGCACGCACAGCACGTGGACATAGCCGGTCAGCGCTTCCAGGCCGGTGGTGGCCACGGTGGAGGCGACCAGGCCAAAAATGCCCAGCGGCGCGCAGCGGATCACGGCCTGGATGATGAAGGTCACGCCGTTGGCCAGATCCGATGCCACTTTCTGCGTGGTGGCGCTGGCATGGCGCAGCGCCACGCCCAGGCCGATGGCCCACACCAGAATGCCGATGTAGTTGGCCTTCAGCACCGCATTCACCGGGTTGTCCACGGCGCTCAGCAGCACGCCCATCAGCACTTCGCGGATGTCACCGGGCGCGGCGACGCCGGTGGCGGCATCCTTGAAATGCAGCACCGAGGGAAACAGCATGCTGGCACCCACGCCGACGATGGCGGCCGCCAGCGTGCCCACCAGATACAGCCACAGCACGGGCTTGAGCAGGGTGACTTCCCCGGGGCGGTGGTTGCCGATGGCCGCCATCACCAGGACCAGCACCAGCACCGGTGCCACGGCCTTGAGGGCCGAGATGAAGAGGGTGCCCAGCAGGCCGACCGACAGTGCGGCCTGCGGCCAGAGCAGCGCCAGGGCAATGCCCAGAATCAGGCCGATCACGATTTGCGTGACCAGGCCGGTGCGGCGCAGCCAGTGCAGCAGGGGTTGAAACATCATGGTGGAAAAAAAGCCGGGCGGCGCCGGCAAAGGCATCCGCGTACAAAATGAAAGCGGCCTTTGAAGTTGGCCGCAGTGCAGCAAAATTCAAAGGCCGGTGCCTGGGGTCTGCCGGAGCGCATCCCAAAGATAGATGCTTCCGACCACGGGGTGAGTGTAGGCTTTCAGGGAAAACCCGGCGTTTGCAGGGTGCTTGGGAGGCGGAGCCGTCGGGCAGTGTCTGCCGATGTGGTCTGCGGCAGGCTGCCCGGGTGTGGACCGCGCGCCACAGCGGCCTGTCTTCTCCTCGGACATTGGCTTGGCCGGATAATGCCCCTCCTATGTCGTCCCCCAAAGTGCTTTTCGGCTTCCATGCCGTCGGCGTGCGCCTGAAGACCGCGCCGCAATCCATCATTGAAATCTACTACGAGAGCGCGCGCCGCGATGCGCGCATGCGCCAGTTCCTGGAGCGTGCCAAAGAGGTTGGCGCCCGTCTGATCGAAGCCGATGCCATGCGCATCGCCAAGCTGGCTGGCAGCCATGGCCACCAGGGCGTGGCTGCGCGCGTGGAAGAGGTCCGGGACACCCGCACGCTGGATGAGCTGCTGGACGATCTGGAGGAATCCGGCGTCAAGGCCCCGCTGCTGCTGGTGCTGGACGGCGTGACCGATCCCCACAACCTGGGCGCCTGCCTGCGGGTGGCCGACGGCGCTGGTGTGCACGCCGTGATCGCCCCCAAGGACCATGCGGCCGGCATCAACGCGACCGTGGCCAAGGTGGCCAGTGGCGCAGCCGAGACGGTGCCGTATTTCATGGTGACCAACCTGGCGCGCACGCTCAACGAGCTCAAGGAGCGCGGCATCTGGGTGATCGGTACCAGCGGCGATGCCGACAAGCACCTCTACCAGATGGACCTGACCGGCCCGACGGCCCTGGTGCTGGGCGCCGAAGGCGACGGCATGCGTCAGCTCACCCGCAAGACCTGCGATGCGCTGGTCAGCATCCCCATGCAGGGCGCGGTGGAAAGCCTGAATGTGTCCGTGGCCAGCGGCGTGTGCCTGTACGAGGCACTGCGCCAGCGCATTCCCAAGCCAGCCTGAGTCCCCTCCGTCTCTGCCCCGCCGGTGGCGGAACAGCAGGCGGGATCTCTGGATTTTTCACAGCTGTTGACGTCTCCCATGCCTGCTGCCGAGCCTGACCATGCCATCGAGGCTGTGCGCGACTGGATCGCACAGTCCCGGCGGCTGTGCGTGCTGACCGGCGCGGGTGTCAGTGCGGAATCGGGCGTGCCCACTTTTCGTGACGCCCAGACCGGCTACTGGGCGCAGTTCCGTGCGGAAGACATGGCGTCCGAGCCTGGTTTCCGCGCCCATCCCGCGCGCGTGTGGCATTGGTACCAGCACCGGCGGGGCTTGGTGTCGGCCGTCGCGCCCAATGCCGCCCACCATGCGCTGGCCGGCTTTGCGGCGCAGCACCCGGGCCGGCTGACCCTGGTCACCCAGAACGTGGATGGCCTGCACCAGCGTGCAGGCAGCCCCGATGTGGTGGCTTTGCACGGCGATCTGTTTGCCGACCAATGGCTGGATGCCTGTTGTCCGCAGTGCACCCCGGCCTTGCAGGCCGGGCAGCTGACGGCGACCGAGCCGCCCGCCTGTCCGTACTGCGGGAATCTGCGCCGCCCCGGGGTGGTGTGGTTTGGCGAATGCCTGCCCCAGGCGGCGCTGGACGCGGCCGAAGTGGCGGCCCAGGGCTGTGATCTGATGCTGGTGGCGGGTACGGCCGGGGTGGTGTACCCGGCGGCGGGCCTGGTCCTTCAGGCGCGGGATGCGGGCGCGCGCGTGGTCATCGTCAACACCGCGCCCACGGAGCTGGACCGGCTGGCCGATGCCATGCTGCAGGGGGCGGCGACCACGGTGCTGCCTGCACTGCTGGGTTGACTCTTTGGCCGGTGCGCAGCACGGGCGCCAGCTGGCGAAGCACCGTGCGGTTCAATGGCCGATGTCGTGGGAGGCGTCGGCAGGCACCGGTGCCGCCTGCTCGGTTTTCTTGCGGCGCCCGGGCTTGGAAAACAGGATGGTGCTGCTGTCCGGCGTGAGGCGCTGGATCACGATGCTGCCGTCCTGGTGCAGGTACAGGCGCGTATCCGGCGATTCGCTGTTGTCCACGTAGCAGACGCCGGTGCTCAGACCCTGCCAGCCATGTTCGGCACAGAAGCGCCGGCTGCGCAGGTATTCCAGCACGCTGCTGGGACTGGCGTGTTCCTCATTGCTGGCGACCCACAGATCTCGGAACAGGGTGAATGCCGCTTCCGCGTTGTCGCAACTGGGGGCCGCTTCGAGCTTTTTCAGCAGCGTGGAAAAGCGAGTTTCAAAGGTGGACAGCATGTCGACTATGTTAGTGGCAGGGCTGATTGAAATTGTTGTGTATAGCTACCGGTTAGAAAAGTTACCCAAATGTAAATCAGCATACATTTGGTGCAGTTATCGGACATGCTAGTCCACATCCGTGTTCCGCGATGCGCTGCATCTTCAAACAGTTGCCTGGTTGCATCAGGGCTGGGCAAGAATGCTGCAGTGCGAAGCCGGTCATGGGACGGCCGGCGGCAACCAAGATACCGCCATGAAATTGCTACGTTATGGCCCGCCTGGGCAAGAGAAACCGGGCCTGCTGGATGCCCAGGGGGTGCTGCGCGACGCATCGGCCTGGACCGACGACTGGGCGGATGACGCCCTGGCGCCGGCGGCGCTGGAGGCCTTGCAGCAGGCGCACTGGCAGCAGTGGCCGCAGGTGCCGGGGCAGCCCCGCCTGGGTTGCCCGGTGGGGCGGGTGCGCAAGATCGTCTGTGTGGGGCTGAACTATGCCGACCATGCGCGGGAAGCCGGTCTGGCGCCTCCGGAAGAGCCGGTGCTGTTCCTCAAGGCGGCCTCTGCGCTGTGCGGTCCCGAAGACGATCTGCTGCTGCCGCCCCAGGCCCACAAGGTGGACTGGGAGGTGGAGCTGGGCCTGGTGATCGGTCAGCGCATGCAGCATGTGCCCGAGTGGCGGGCCATGGAGCACCTGGCGGGTTATGTGCTTGCCAACGATATCTCCGAGCGTGCCTGGCAGATGGAGCGGGGCGGGCAATGGGACAAGGGCAAGTCCCACGATGGGTTTGCGCCGGTCGGCCCCTGGCTGGTGACACCGGACGAGGTGGAAGACCCGCACAACCTGGCGCTGTGGCTGGAGCTCAACGGGGTGGTGATGCAGGACGGCCACACCAGCCACTTCATCTTCCAGGTGCCGCGGGTGCTGGCCTATATCTCGGAATTCATGACCCTGGAGCCGGGCGACATCGTGCTGACCGGCACGCCGGCCGGCGTGGGCCTGGGGCACAAGCCCGTGCCCCGCTTCCTGCAGGACGGCGATGTGATGCGCCTGGGCGGCCAGGGGCTGGGCGAGCAGCGCATCCACTGCCGCGCCTGGGTGCGGGAGAACACCGAAAGCCGCTGAAGCGGCGGTGCGAAAACACGTGGGAGCGAGCGCGCAGACCGGAGGCGCGCTACACAGAAATCAGGGGGCGGTGTGGCCGGCCGCCGGCGGCAGATGGCGTGCCAGCGCGGCATGCACGTCGGCATGTGCTGCCTGGGGGATGGCCAGCAGCTCGTAGCCCAGCACACGGGCCATTTCATGCAAGGTGGACAGGCGTGGGTCCAGTCCATTGCTTTCCAGTCGCTGCACGGTCATGCGCGACAGGCCGGCCTGGGCTGCCAGGTCGGCCTGGGTCAGCAGCAGCCGTTTGCGTGCCTGTGCCAGGGTGGCGACCAGGGGATCGGGTGTGGCTGCGGCCGTTACCGGTGAAGAAATGCTGTCAGGCATGGTGGTGGTTCTCGCAAAAAACCAAGAGTGGGGCCATTGCCAGTGCAGGCGGGGAAAGCCGGTCTGTGCTGGCGGGAGCGATGCAGCGGCCCCAGTGCTCAGGCGAAAAGGTTGAGGCGCGTGCCCACCTGACCATAGCGCGCCAGCTCGGGCTGGATCACTGCCATTTGTCCGGCAGTGGGGCCGGACAGCGCCTTGTTCAGCTCCTGCTGGTTGAATTGGCGCTTGGTCAGCTCGGCCATGGTGGCTGCATCGGTGACGCGGTTGTTTCCCCAGGCATTGCTGGCATTGCGAACGGCGGTGGCGAAAGACAGATCCATAACAAACTCCCAGACAATCAACGATTGGGTGTGACTGTAGGAGTTCTGTTGCAAGGCGAAAGCGCAAAAAAATGGGCTTTTGTATCCCATGAAAGCGGTTTGTAGCGAGAACTCAACAAAGCACAAGGGTGCAGACAGCAGCCGAGGTGCCTCCCCGGTGTACTCCAAAAAACAGAGCAGACCACCGGTGTTTTTGTGCGGCTTTCTGTCAAAAAACACGCACAATCCTGACAAAGCTGCAGTGCAGCACACAGAGCAACAACAGGAGCAGAAATGGTGGATCGGGTAGCTTGTATCGTGGTCGGCGCGGGGGTCGTGGGCCTGGCCGTGGCGCGTGCACTGGCCTTGCAGGGACGGGAAGTGATGGTGCTGGAGCAGGCCGAGGCGATTGGCACCGGCACCAGTTCGCGCAACAGCGAGGTGATCCACGCCGGCATCTACTATCCGCAAGGCTCGCTCAAGGCCCAGCTGTGTGTGCAGGGCAAGCACATGCTGTATGACTACTGCGATGCACGCGGCGTGGCCTACCAGCGCTGCGGCAAGCTGATCGTGGCGACCTCGCCCGAGCAGGTGCCGCAGTTGGAAGCCATCCGCCAGAAGGCCGCCGCCAATGGCGTGGACGACTTGGTGCACCTGACACGCGAGCAGGCCCGGGAACTGGAGCCGGCGCTGGAATGCGTGGCCGCGCTGCATTCGCCCAGCACCGGCATTGTGGACAGCCACGGCCTGATGCTGGCGCTGCAGGGCGACCTGGAAAATGCCGGCGGTATGGTGGCGTTCCACGCTGCCGTGGAGCGCGCCGTGCTGCAGGACGACGGTCACTGGCTGGTGCGCACGCAGGACGGTACCGAGCTGGAGACGCCGCTGCTGGTGAATGCCGCCGGTTACTGGGCGCCCGATCTGGCGCGCCGCTTTGAAGGCCTGGCTGCAGAGCACATCCCCACCGCGTACTACGCCAAGGGCAACTACTTTGTGCTCAGCGGCCGTGCGCCGTTCAGCCACCTGATCTACCCCGTGCCCGAGGCCGCAGGTCTGGGCGTGCACCTGACGCTGGACATGGGCGGTCAGGCCAAGTTCGGTCCTGATGTGGAGTGGGTGGAGGATCCGGACCAACTGGTGGTCAACCCCGCGCGCGGTGACGGCTTCTATGCCGAGGTGCGCCGCTACTGGCCGGCTTTGCCAGAGGGTGCACTGGTGGCCGGTTATGCCGGCATCCGCCCCAAGATTTCGGGGCCGCACGAGGCCTCGGCCGACTTCTGCATCCAGGGCCCGCAGCAGCATGCCGCGCCGGGCCTGATCAATCTGTTTGGCATCGAATCGCCGGGGCTGACCAGTTGCCTCGCCGTGGCCGAACAGGTGGCGCAGTTGGCGCCAGCCGTCTGAAAACGGGCTGACAGCGCGGTAATGCTGGCGGGAATTGATCCCGCTGCTATGCCAAAGCTTGGTGAGGGTCTTGGCATTCGTTAAGATGGTTCCACCTCCGTTTCCACCGGTGGCCCGCTGCCGGTGCTTTATTTGTCGAACTAGAAAGGTGCTAGCTATGTCGTTCTCCGTCTCCGATACCGTCTCCACCGCCCAAGCCGACCTGGAAAAGCTGGTCACCGACCTGCGCGGTCTGCTGGCCAGCAAGGAACTGGACGCCGTGCCCGACATCCATGTGCTGCGCCAGCGCCTGGACGACGGCATCAGCCACGCTCGTGACTCTGCCGTGCGCGCTGCCCAGGAAGCCGCCCGCCAGGCCAAGGACGCCGCCATCGCCGCCGACCGCTACGCCCACGACGAACCCTGGCGCGTGGCCGGTGCTGCGCTGGCCGTGGGCGCGCTGGTGGGCTTTTTGCTGGCCCGCCGCTGAGCGCAACCGGTGACCGGCTGCCATCAGGCCGGTCACCCGCATCGCCTTTTTGCCAACTCGCACCAAAGGAAACGTCCACTGTGAACTGGTTGTCTGCCCTGGGACTGGATACGCTGGTCGCCCGTTATCGGGCTGCCGTGATCGAAGCCGCCATCGCCTCCGAAGACCGTGTGGAGCTGGCCAAGCTGGAGTGGAAACTGCAGCGCAACCGCCTGCAGTCGATTCTGGTGCTGGCCATTGCCCTGGGGGGGCTGACGGTGGTGGCCATGGTGCTGCTGTCGCTGGCCATCCTGATCCAGTTCTGGAACAGCCCCGACCGTGCCACGGTGGCCTGGGTGATTGCCGCTGTCTGGGTGGCTGCCTGGGGTGGGGTGCTGTGGGCGCTGCTGTCGGCGCTGCGCAAGTCGCGCTCGCCGTTCATGCAGACCCGTGCCGAACTGGCCAAAGACTGGCAAAGCATCAAGGAGAAGCTGTGAGCGAAACCAAGACCAAGCCCGTGGTCATCGGCCCGGCCCAGGCACTGCTGGTGAAGGAATCGCGTTGGGAGCATGCCGGCCCGGAAGAGCGGGCGGTGCTGCAGCGCATTGCCCAGCAGCGTGACCGGCTGGCCGCCCGCAAGGCGACCTACCAGCAGGTGGCGGCGCTGCGCGCCCAGGCGTCGGCCGTGTCGCCCGATGCGCCGCTGATCGACCGGGTGCTGACGTTTGCCCGCCTGCACCCGCTGGCGTCGGCCGCTCTGGTGGGGGCGGCCTTGCTGGTGGGGCCGCGCAAGATCATGCGCGTGGGCGTGGCGGTGCTGCCGCTGCTGGCCAAGCTGCGGCGCTGAGATTCACGGGCGGTGCGCCCGTTGCGGTGGCCGCAGCAGACTGCTGGCGGCGACTCCCATGCAAAAAGCCCATGGCATAGTGCCATGGGCTTTTTTTCTGCCCGGCACGCCTAGGCCGGGCAAGCCGGAGCACGCAGGGGCCGGGGCGCGAGGCAGTGTGTGCCTGTGCGCGTTGTCAGCGGGCCTGGGTGCCCAGTGCGCGCAGCGCACGGGCCGATTGCACCACCAGCTCGGGGCCGGCATAGATCAGGCCGCTGTAGATCTGCACCACATCGGCGCCGGCCTGGATCTTGGCCACGGCGTCTTCGGCGCGCATGATGCCGCCCACGCCGATGATGGGGAAGTCCTTGCCCAGTGCCGCGCGCAGCAGGCGGATCACGCGGTTGCTGGCTTCAAAGGCCGGGGCGCCGCTGAGGCCGCCGGCTTCCTCGGCATGGGGCATGCCCTTGACCGCTTCGCGGCTGATGGTGGTGTTGGTGGCAATCACGCCGTCCATGCCATGGCGGCGCAGCGTGGCGGCAATCACCTCTACCTGGGCGTCGTCCAGGTCGGGGGCGATCTTCACAAAAATGGGTACGCGCCGGCCCTGGGCGGCGGCCAGGGCTTCGCGGCGTTCGGCAATGGCGCCCAGCAGGCTGTCCAGTGCCTCGTCGCTTTGCAGCGCGCGCAGGTTCTTGGTGTTGGGCGAGCTGATGTTCACCGTCACGTAGTCGGCGTGGGGGTAGACGCCTTCCAGGCAGGTCAGGTAGTCGCTGGTGGCGTCTTCGATGGCGGTGGCAGCGTTCTTGCCGATGTTCAGGCCTAGCAGCATGGGCTTGCCCTGCTGGCGCACCGTGGACTGCTTGACGTTGGCGATGAAGGCATCGAGGCCGTCGTTGTTGAAGCCCAGGCGGTTGACCAGGGCCTTGGCCGCCGGAATGCGGAACATGCGCGGCTTGGGGTTGCCCGGCTGGCCCTTGGGGGTGACGGTGCCCACTTCGACAAAGCCGAAGCCCATGGCGGCCAGCGCGTCGATGCAGCGCGCGTTCTTGTCCAGGCCCGCGGCCATGCCCACGCGGTTGGGGAAGCTCAGGCCGGCCAGGGTGACCGGGTCGCTGACCATTTCGTTGGACCACACGGCCTGCAGCGGGGTGTTCTGGCCACGGGACAGGGTGTTCATGGTGAAGTCGTGGGCGGCTTCGGGATCCATGTTGAACAGGAAGGGGCGGACTAGGGCGTAGGGGATAAGGGACATAGGGATAATTCGAGGATTACCCGGATTTTCCCCCATGACGACCTCTACTGCACCTCTCTCCCAAGATGAACTCAAAACCCTGGTCGGCCAGGCCGCTGTGCGCTATGTGACGCCGGGCGACATCGTGGGCGTGGGCACGGGCTCCACGGTCAACAAATTCATTGACGCGCTGGCCCCCATCAAGGACCAGATCAAGGGCGCGGTGTCCAGCTCCGTGGCCAGCACCGAGCGCCTGAAGGCGCTGGGCATCACGGTGTTCGACGCGAACGAAGTCGAAAGCCTGTCGGTCTACATCGACGGCGCCGACGAGATCGACGGCAAGGGCTATATGGTCAAGGGCGGCGGCGCAGCGCTGACGCGCGAAAAAATCGTGGCCGCCATGGCCGAGCGCTTTGTCTGCATTGCCGACGCCTCCAAGCTGGTGGATGCACTGGGCACGTTCCCGCTGCCGGTGGAAGTGATTCCCATGGCGGCGCAGCAGATTGCCCGCCGCTTTGCCGCCTTGGGTGGTACCGCCACGCTGCGCCTGAAGGACGGCCAGCCCCTGGTCACCGACAACGGCCAGCACATTCTGGACGTGCGCGGCCTGCGCGTGGCCGATCCGCTGGCGTTTGAATCCGATGTGAACCAGTGGCCCGGCGTGGTGACCGTGGGCGTGTTTGCCCACCAGAAGGCCAGCATCTGCCTGCTGGGCACGGCCGAAGGCGTGAAGACCATCAACTATTGATGTAGCCGCTGATTCAGCGCTTGCATCGGCAGCAGCCCAAGGGTTGCATCTGCCCGGCCTGCACAAACAAAACCCGGACCGCAAGGTGCCGGGTTTTTTTTGTAGGGCAGCGGATCGTGCCCCTGTTGGACATCCCCACGGCGCAGTGGCGCAACAAGGCCACGGTGCCATAGGTGGGGCGTTTACTTGGTGGCCACCACCACCCCGCAGGCCAGGCGTGCGCCGGCATTGCCGGTGGGCTGGGTGGTGTAGTCGTCGGCATCCTTGTGCACGATGACGCCGCGGCCCACCACGTTGGTGGGGCCCTGGCCCACAGTGATGCTGCGGCTGCTGAAGTCGAAGCTGGCGGTGCCCGTGCCGTCCGCGCGCAGGCTGGGCAGGTCGCCGGCATGGCCGCTGCCGTGGCGGGCATGGGGGACGTTGTTGGGGTTGAAATGGCCGCCCGCGCTGGTGCCGTCGGGGGCGGAGCAATCGCCTTTTTCATGCACGTGGAAACCGTGCTCGGTGTTGGGGGCCAGGCCTTGTACCGAGCCTTGCACCCGCACGCTGCCGTCCTTTTGCGTGGTGAAGCGCACCATGCCCTGCACGCTGCTGCCCTGTGTGGGCTGCAACCTGGCCTGGGCCACGGCGCCGGTGGCCATGGGGTCATGGGGTGAGCTGGAGCAGGCCGCCAGCGAGGCGGTGGTGATCAGGGCCAGGGTGGTGCAAAGGCGAAGGGACATGGAATGCGCTCCTTGTAGTGGGTGACGGGATCTGCAAAAACCGGTGGTCTTGCGCCCATGGGCTGGCACGGTGCGGGGTGCGGAGCATTGGCCCCGGGGCACCGTGGCTGTCAGGTACGCAGGCGGCGATCAAGGGGGCGCCGCAGAGCGGCAGCCCCGTCGCACGATTGCACGGGCATTGCCGTTCAAAGTCAAGGGCAGGCACCGGGCGGTGCGGCCCGGAGGTGTTACCCGGTGTGAATGGGACGGGGGGAGAGGCTGTGGACGTGGACGTGGACGTGGACGTGGACGGCGGCGGTCGGCGTGCAGGCTGTGGGACGGCCCAGCCCAGTCAGGGCCGGGTCCGGTCGGCGCCATGGTGCACGAGCATGTCTACTGCGCAGCCCATGAAAAAGGGCGCGCTCCCGGCTGGGGAGCACGCCCTGGTGGCGGAGTGCCGGAGGGTCAGGCCGTCGTGGCGACTTCGGCCATGCCCTGATGGCGCAGCAGGGCGTCGAGCTGCGGTTCGCGGCCACGGAAGCCCTTGAAGTTGTCCATGGCGCTGCGGCTGCCACCCATCTCCAGGATGTTGTGCAGGTACTTCTGCGCGGTGGTCTGGCTGGCCGTGCCGTCGGCGCCCTGGGTTTCCTCGAAGGCGGCATAGGCGTCGGCGCTCAGCACTTCGGCCCACTTGTAGCTGTAGTAACCCGCCGCATAGCCGCCGGCAAAGATGTGGCTGAAGGTGTTGGTGCCGCGGTTGTAGGACGTGGTGGGCAGCACGGCCACTTCGTCGCGCACCTGCTGGAGCAGGGCGTAGTAGTCGGCGTCGGGCGCGTGCTCGGCGTGCAGCAGCATGTCGAACAGCGAGAACTCGATCTGGCGCAGCGTGCCCATGCCGGCCTGGAAGTTCTTGGCGGCAATCATCTTGTCGTACAGGGCGCGGGGCAGGGGCTCGCCGGTGTCCACATGGGCGGTCATGTGGCGCAGCACTTCCCATTCCCAGCAGAAGTTTTCCATGAACTGGCTGGGCAGCTCCACGGCATCCCATTCCACGCCGTTGATGCCCGAGACGTCCTTCTCGTTCACCTGGGTGAGCATGTGGTGCAGCGCGTGGCCGGATTCATGGAACAGGGTGATCACGTCATCGTGCGTGAGCAGGGCGGGTTTGCCGTCCACGCCGTCGGCGAAGTTGCAGACCATGTGGGCCACGGGCGTCTGCAGGGTGCCGGTGTCGGGGCGCAGCCAGCGGCTGCGCACATCGTCCATCCAGGCGCCGCCGCGCTTGCCGGCGCGGGCGGGTTGGTCCAGGTAGAACTGGCCCACCACCTTGCCGGCGCGCTCCAGGCGGTAGAACTGTACGGCGGGGTTCCAGACGGCGGCTTCATCGCGGCGGATGGAGACGTCGAACAGCGACTCGATGATCTTGAACAGGCCGGCCAGCACCTTGGGGGCCGTGAAGTACTGTTTGACTTCCTGCTCGCTGAAGGCGTAGCGCGCTTCCTTGAGCTTTTCGGAGATGAAGGTCCAGTCCCAGGGCTGGGGGTCGGCAATGCCCAGCTCGTCCTTGGCGAAGGCACGCAGGTCGGACACGTCCTTTTCGGCAAACGGGCGGGCGCGGTGGGCCAGGTCGCGCAGGAAGCCGATCACCTGCTGGGGCGACTGGGCCATCTTGGGCACCAGCGAGACTTCGGCAAAGTTCTGGTAGCCCAGCAGCCGAGCTTCTTCCAGGCGCAGGGCCAGGATTTCCTTGATGATGGCCGTATTGTCGAACTTCACGGCTTCGCCTTCGGCCTGCTCGGAGGCACGGGTCACGTAGGCGCGGTAGACCTTCTCGCGCAGCGCGCTGCTCTTGGCAAACTGCATCACCGGCAGGTAGCAGGGCATCTTCAGCGTGAGCTTGTAGCCGTCCTTGCCCTCGGCCTGGGCGGCAGCGCGGGCGGCCTGCACCACGTCGGCGGGCACGCCGTCGAGTTCGGCTTCGGTGGCGTAGTAGGCCCAGGTGTCGGTGGCGTCGAGCGTGTTCTCGCTGAACTTCTGGCCCAGTTCGGCCGCGCGTTCCTGGATCTTGGCAAAGCGTTCGCGGGCGGCGCCCTGCAGCTCGGCACCCGACAGCACAAAGCCGCGCAGCGCGTTGGCGTGGGCCTTCTTCTGCTCGGCGTTCAGCGTGGCGGTGTCGATGGCCTTGTACTTGGCGTACAGGCGTTCGTCCGCGCCCAGGCGGGTCCAGAACTCGGTGATCTTGGGCAGGGCCTCGTTGTAGGCGGCGCGCAGCTCGGGGCTGTCAGCGACGCTGGAGAGGTGGCTGACCGCCCCCCAGGACATGCCCAGCTTTTCGGTGGCCACGTCCAGTACCTTGGCGATGGCGTTCCACTCGGCGGGAAAGTCCGGCGCGGTGACGGTTTCCAGTGCGGCATCGGCCTGCTGCATCAGGGTGTCGATGGCGGGGCCGACATCGGCGGGCGTGATGCGGTCAAACCGCGGCAATCCGGAAGATTCAAGCAGGGCGTTGGTCATGGCTTGCATTTTGTGCCAACTGGCAATGTTTCAAGGTGTAGGGTAGCTATCTTGGTGATAGCTGCTTGTGCAGCACTGTAGCGAATTAAGAGCCTGTTTTCATACCGAAGTTCCCACCAGCAAAAAGCCCCTGCGACACAGGGTGGGCAGGGGCTTGGGCCAGGTGCATCGGGCAGCTTACCGGGCAGCGCTGCGTTCGGCCGCTTCCATGGTGTTGACCAGCAACATGGTAATCGTCATCGGGCCGACACCTCCGGGGACGGGGGTAATGAAACCGGCCACTTCCTTGACGCCATCGAAGTCCACGTCGCCGCAGAGCTTGCCTTCGTCATTGCGGTTCATGCCCACGTCGATCACCACGGCGCCGGGCTTGACCATGTCGGCCGTCAGCACGTTGCGCTTGCCCACGGCGGCCACCACCACATCGGCCTGGCGCGTCATGGCGCCCAGGTCGGCGGTGCCGCTGTGGGTGATGGTGACGGTGGCGTTGGCGGCCAGCAGCATCATGGCCATGGGCTTGCCCACGATGTTGGAGCGGCCGATCACCACGGCGTGCTTGCCGCGCAGGTCCTTCATACCGATGGATTCCAGCATCTTCATGCAGCCGTAGGGGGTGCAGGCCTTGAAGCCGACTTCACCGACCATCAGCGCGCCGGCGCTGGCCACGTGGAAACCGTCCACGTCCTTGGCGGGGGAGATGGTTTCGATGACCTTGTGGTCGTCGATGTGCTTGGGCAGGGGCAACTGCACCAGGATGCCGTGGATGCTGGGGTCGTTGTTCAGCGCTTCGACGCGGGCCAGCAGCTCGGCTTCGGTCATGGAAGCGTCGTACTTTTCCAGCACGGAATGAAAGCCCGCCTCTTCGCAGGCCTTGACCTTGTTGCGGACATAGACCTGGGACGCCGGGTTGTCACCCACCAGCACCACGGCCAGACCGGGCGTGGTGCCTTGGGCCTTGAGCGTGGCCGCACGCGCTGCGACTTCGGTGCGCAGTTGGCGGGAGAGGGCGTTTCCGTCGATGAGTTGGGCTGTCATTGCTTGTCTTCAATAAAAAATGCTGCCAGGGCTTGGTGCACAAGCGCTGGCAGCTGCGGGTGAAGGAATTACTTTACGCCGAGACCTTGGGGGTTGCACTGGTAGGGCCAAGTGCAATCTTCAGCAGATCGGCCACGGTGTTGGCGTTGAGCTTTTCCATGATGTTGGCGCGGTGGGCTTCCACCGTCTTGATGCTGATGCCCAGGTCGTCGGCGATCTGCTTGTTCAGGCGGCCGGCGACGATGCGCTCGAGCACCAGGGCTTCGCGGCCGGTGAGCTTGGACAGCAACGCGTCGCGGCTGGCGGCCTGCTGGTGGTCGGCAAAGGCTTCGCGGGCATGGTCCAGCATGCGCTCCACGGTGCCCAGCAGTTCGTCTTCGTTGAAAGGCTTCTGGATGAAGTCCAGTGCACCCTTCTTCATGGTGTTGACGGCCATGGGCACGTCGCCGTGGCCGGTGATGAAGACGATGGGCAGGGGGGACTTGCGTTCGAGCAGGCGGTCCTGCAGTTCCAGACCGGTCATGCCGTTCATGCGGATGTCGACGATCAGGCACGCGACTTCGCGCGGGTCGTAGCGGGCCAGAAAGGCTTCGGCCGATTCAAAGCAGCGCACTCTGTAATCTTTGCCCTCGAGAAGCCATTGCAGCGAGTCGCGGACGGCCTCGTCGTCGTCGACTACATACACGGTGCCTTTTTTCGGGGTCATGTTCATACAGGTGTCCTTGGATTTGGATTGTTTGCCTGAGGGGATGTCTCACTGTCCTTGGGGGACGCCAGCGGGAGCCAGAATGAAAACCGGCAGCCGACGACCTCTGAACCATTGTAGAGGTTCTCCGCACGCATCCGGCCGTGATGGGACTCCACAATGCTGCGGCATAGATTCAGGCCCATGCCCATGCCTTCCTGCTTGGTGGTGAAGAAGGCTTCGAACAAGCGATCAAGCACTTCGGGCGGAAGTCCCTTGCCGCTGTCGGTCACGGCAAATTCCACGCCTTCCTTGCCGTCCTGCATGGTCGGACGCACCTGCAATTCGACGCTGCGCTTTCCGGACGGACGGTCGGACAGGTCGATGGATTCGGCCCCGTTCTTCATCAGGTTCACCAGCACCTGCTCGATCAGGATACGGTCAGCCATCACCGCCGGCAGGCGGGCTGCGACGTGGTGGGTCAGGCTCACGTTGCGGCGGCGCAGTTCGATGTTGGCCAGCTCCACGGATTCCTCGACCATGTCGTTGACGTTGGCCTGGGCGCGGTTGGGCTCGCTGCGTTTCACGAAGGAGCGGATGCGCTGGATGATCTGGCCCGCGCGCTGCGCCTGGTGGGCGGTTTTCTCCAGCGCGAACTTCATCTGGTCTTCGGTCAGCGAACCATTGGCCAGGCGGGTGAGCATGCCGCTGCTGTAGTTGCTGATGGCGGTCAGCGGCTGGTTCAGCTCGTGCGCGACGCTGGAGGCCATCTCGCCCATGGTGATCAGGCGGCTCACGGACTGGGCGCGCTCGGCCTGGCGGGCGTTCTGTTCTTCGGCCAGGCGGCGGGGTGTGATGTCGGAGGCGATCACCATCTGGGCCAGGCGGCCGTCCACCCAGCTGAGGTAACGCGAGCGCACTTCCAGCCATTTGCCCAGTTCGGGCACAAAGATTTCGGCGTTGCCGGCCACCGAGCTGGTCAGCTCCTCGGTGGGCAGACCCATCAGACCGTCCTCGTCGTCCATATTGCTTTGCTGGTGGGCGCGGGCGCTGGGCACGCCGGCCTGTTCCACCAGGCGCAGGTGGCCTTCGGCGTCGGAGCCGAACCATTGGCGGTAGAGCTTGTTGGCAAACAGCACCTCGGTGCTGCCCAGAGGGGCCACGGAAACCGAGGCGTCCAGCGCTTCCAGCACCACGGTGAAGCGCTCGTGCGAGGCGGCCAGCTGGTCGCGGATGCGGTTGGGCTCGGTGATGTCGGTCATGGACGACATCCACCCCGTGTGCTGGCCATGGGCGTCGATCAGCGGCGAGACATACAGGCGTGCATCGAACTGGCTGCCGTTCTTGCGGCGTACCCGCACCTGGAAGCCGCCGTGGATGGTCTTGCCCGCCAGTTCATCGTGCAGCTTGGCGCGCAGCGTGTCGTAATCGGTGTCGGGCCAGTAGGGGTAGGGGGGCATCTGGCCCACCAGCTCCTGTTCGCTCCAGCCTGTCATCTGGCAGAAGGCGGCATTCACATAGGTGATGCGTCCGTGCAGATCCAGCGCGCGCATGCCGGTCAGCACCGAGTTTTCCATGGCGCGGCGGAAATTGGTTTCGGCCACCAAGGCTTCCTGGGTGCGCATGCGCCGGCGCGTGTGGCGCCAGGTGGCCAGCAGCAGCCAGGCCGTCATCACGCTGAGCGTGCCCGCCAGCCAGAACAGGGCGCTGCCCACCATGCCCAGCGAGGCCCGGTAGGCCTGGGCATGCAGCACCAGCGAGGTTCCGACCGGCCCCACGGCCACTTCATACTGGTTGGCCTGGGGGCGCATGCCCATCCGCTGCGCGGGCGGCGCCGGCGCCACCAGCGGCGTTCCGGCCAGGACCTGGCCGCGGTCATCGCGCAGGCTCAGTGCATAACGGGCCAGCACCTCGGTGGGAATGCCGTAGCGCAGCAGGCTGTCCACCGAATACTCGGCCAGGATCACGCCGCCGAATTCGCCCGAGCTGTTGAGTGGCACCTGCAACTGCAGCATGGGCGCGCTGACCTCGCCGGCCTCTTTGTGCGGCTGCAGATAGACCGGCTGCAGCTGCATCTTCACGGCACGGAAGGCGTCCGCCGTCTCGCCGGTGCGCAGCACTTCGCCAACCTGGCGCAGCTGTTCGCTGGAGACGGTGGGGGCGGCATGGGTGGCCAGGATCTGCCCCTCCATGGTGGCCCAGCTGATGGACTGCAGCTCGGGGTACTGGGTGATCAGTACCTCGGTGCGGTTGCCGAATTCGGCCGGGCCGATTTCCGCATTGGCCGCATCGCGTGCCAGCCGCATGATCTGTTCCTGGCGCTCGAGCAGGCGCAGGCGCAGGCGTTGCTGGGCGTATTCCACGTCGCGGCGCAGGGCTTCCTGCTCGCGGTCGACTTCTTCTGCGCGCAAATACCAGAAAGCCACCAGGATTGCAGCCAGGAACAGTGCCACGGCCGCCATGGGCGCCAGCGCCGCCAAACGGTCTTGGCGCGTGGGCGAAAGGCTGCGCCACCAAGTCCGCCACCATTGCACGGGGGGGGCGGATTCGTAGAAACCCGGAGAAATCGAGTCAGGGCCGGATGCGGACGGATCGGGGTGCGAATGCATGACTAAAGTGTAGGTGAATCCTAGGACATCCCCGGTGCTCGTCGCGGGTTTCAGAGGGAAGCGTAGGGATGTGCAATTGCAGCATTTTTTCACATTAAGAAATCAAAAAGCACCATTTGAAATATGAAAAAAATATGCGACACTCGCCCCGCTAACAAGCCGCAAAGGCCTGTGGGCGCTGTGTGCCTGGTGCGAGGATGTTGCTGTTCTGACAACGCCTGCATCGGAAGCCCTCCAGCCCGCCACCGGACTTCTGAGGCCCCGAATGACCCTGTAGCCCATTGACCAGGAGACAACCATGACAGCTCAGACCGACCCCCAGGCCGGCGCCAACGCCCAGCCCCAAATCGACACCCAGGAATCCCGTGAGTGGATGGACGCGCTCTCCGCTGTCATCGACCGCGAAGGCGCCGAATACGCCCACAAGCTGATCGAAGACCTGCTGGAACACGCCCGTGAAAACAGCGTGGACATGCCTTTCTCGGCCACCACCGGCTATGTGAACACCATCGAGACCGAGCAGGAAGCACGCTGCCCCGGCAATCTGCACCTGGAAGGCCGTCTGCGTGCCTACATGCGCTGGAACGCCATGGCGATGGTGGTCAAGGCCAACCGCCACCACCCACCGGAAGGCGGCGATCTGGGCGGCCACATCGGCTCCTTCGCCTCGCTGGCCAATATGTTCGGTGCCGGCTTCAACCACTTCTGGCACGCCGAGAGCGAAAACCACGGCGGTGACTGCCTGTACATCCAGGGCCACGTCTCGCCCGGTATCTACGCTCGCGCCTACCTGGAAGGCCGCATCACCGAAGACCAGCTGCTGAACTTCCGCCAGGAAGTGGACGGCAAGGGCCTGTCCAGCTACCCCCACCCCAAGCTGATGCCCGAGTTCTGGCAGTTCCCCACGGTGTCCATGGGCCTGGGCCCGCTGATGGCCATCTACCAGGCACGCTTCCTGAAGTACCTGCACGCCCGTGGCATTGCCAACACCGAAAACCGCAAGGTCTGGGTGTTCTGCGGCGACGGCGAAATGGACGAAGTGGAATCCCTGGGCGCGATCGGTCTGGCCGCACGTGAGAACCTGGACAACCTGGTGTTCGTCATCAACTGCAATCTGCAGCGCCTGGACGGCCCGGTGCGCGGCAACGGCAAGATCATCCAGGAGCTGGAAGGCGAATTCCGCGGCTCCGGCTGGAATGTGATCAAGCTGCTGTGGGGCAAGGGCTGGGACGAGCTGCTGGCCAAGGACAAGGAAGGCGTCCTCAAGAAGATCATGATGGAGTGCAACGACGGGGACTACCAGTCGTTCAAGGCCAATGACGGCGCCTTCGTGCGCAAGAACTTCTTCGGCCGCGATCCGCGCGCGCTGAAGATGGTCGAGCACATGAGCGACGACGAGATCTGGAACCTGCGCCGCGGTGGCCACGATTCGCAGAAGGTCTACGCTGCATTTGCCGCTGCCAACTCCACCAAGGGCCAACCCACGGTGCTGCTGGTCAAGACCGTCAAGGGCTTCGGCATGGGCAAGATCGGTGAAGGCAAGAACACCGTGCACCAGACCAAGAAGCTGTCGGACGAAGACATCAAGGCCTTCCGCGACCGTTTCAACATCCCCATTCCGGACAGCCAGATCGCCGACCTGCCGTTCTACAAGCCGGCCGACGACACCCCGGAAATGAAGTACCTGCACGAGCGCCGCAAGGCCCTGGGCGGTTACCTGCCGCACCGCCGCGTGAAGGCCGACGAACAGTTCACCGCCCCGGCGCTGGACACCTTCAAAGCCATCCTGGAGCCCACGCCCGAAGGCCGTGAGATCTCCACCACGCAGGCCTATGTGCGTTTCCTGACGCAGCTGCTGCGCGACAAGGACATTGGTCCCCGCGTGGTGCCCATCCTGGTGGACGAGGCCCGTACCTTCGGTATGGAAGGCCTGTTCCGTCAGATCGGCATCTACAACCCGCACGGTCAGCAATACACCCCGGTCGACAAGGACCAGGTGATGTACTACCGCGAAGACAAGGCCGGCCAGATCCTGCAGGAAGGCATCAACGAAGCCGGCGGCATGGCCAGCTGGATTGCGGCGGCCACCAGCTACAGCACCTCGAACCGGATCATGATCCCGTTCTATGTGTACTACTCGATGTTCGGCTTCCAGCGCATTGGCGACCTGGCCTGGGCTGCGGGTGACATGCAGGCACGCGGTTTCCTGCTGGGCGGCACTTCGGGCCGCACCACGCTGAACGGCGAAGGTCTGCAGCACGAAGACGGTCACAGCCACATCCTGGCCAACACCATCCCCAATTGCATCAGCTACGACCCCACCTTCGCACACGAAGTGGCCGTGATCATGCAGGACGGTCTGCGCCGCATGGTGCAGAACCAGGAAAACGTCTTCTACTACCTGACGCTGCTGAACGAAAACTACGCCATGCCCGGCCTGACCGCCGGCACGGAAGCGCAGATCATCAAGGGCATGTACCTGTGCAAGCCCGGCCAGAAGGTGCCGCAATCGGGCGAGCGCGTGCAACTGCTGGGCTCGGGCACGATCCTGCGCGAATCCTTCTTTGCGCAAGAGCTGCTGGAAAAGGACTGGGGCATTGCGGCCGACGTGTGGAGCTGCCCGTCGTTCAACGAACTGACCCGTGACGGCCAGGACGCCGAGCGCCACAACATGCTGCACCCGTTAGAAACCGCCAAGGTACCGTTCGTGACGCAGCAGCTGCAAGGCTCGCAAGGTCCGGTGATCGCGTCGACCGACTACATGAAGGCCTACGCCGAGCAGATCCGTCCCTACATGCCCAAGGGCCGCACCTTCAAGGTGCTGGGTACCGACGGTTTCGGCCGTTCGGATTTCCGCCGCAAGCTGCGCGAGCACTTCGAGATCGACCGCCACTACATCGTCGTGGCCGCGCTCAAGTCGCTGGCCGACGAAGGCAAGCTGCCCGTCACCAAGGTGGCCGAAGCCATTGCCAAGTACGGCATCAAGACCGACAAGATCAACCCGCTGTACGCCTAAAACGACCGGAGACAGACAATGGCAATGACAGAAATCAAGGTTCCGGACATCGGTGACTTCGACAGCGTGGGCGTGATCGAAGTGCTGGTCAACGTGGGCGACACCATCAAGGTGGAGCAGTCGCTGGTGACCGTGGAGAGCGACAAGGCCTCCATGGAGATCCCTTCCAGCCATGCTGGCGTGGTCAAGGAAGTCAAGGTGAAGCTGGGCGACCAGATCAGCGAAGGCTCGGTGGTGGTGGTGCTGGAGACGGCCGACGCCGCTTCCGCCCCTGCCCCTGCTGCAGCGCCTGCACCGGCGGCCCAGCCTGCCGCAGCCCCAGTGGCTGCAGCTGCTGCCCCGGTGGCCGCTGCGGCTCCGGCACCCGCGCAGGCAGCCCCTGCTGCGGCCGCCGCTTCCAGCACGCTGGCCATCCAGATCCCCGATATCGGTGACTTCAAGGATGTGGCCGTGATCGAGATGCTGGTCAAGGTGGGCGACACCGTGACGGCCGAGCAATCGCTGTTCACCGTGGAGTCCGACAAGGCATCGATGGAAATCCCGTCGCCGGCCGCTGGCACCATCACCGCGCTGACGCTGAAGATCGGCGACACCGTGAACGTGGGCGACGTGGTCGGTCAGATGACGGTGCAGGGCGCTGCAGCCCCTCTGGCCTCTGCAGCGGCGGCTCCGGCTGCTGCCCCCGCACCCGCTGCGGCAGCACCGGCCCAGGCGGCACCTGCCGCCGCAGCAGCCCCCGTGGCCGCTGCCCCTGTGGCGGTGCCTGCCCACAACCCCACGGTGGCGCCGTCCGGCAGCCTGCCGTACGCATCGCCTTCCGTGCGCAAGTTCGCCCGCGAACTGGGCGTGCCGCTGGCCGAGGTGAAGGGTTCCGGCAACAAGGGCCGCATCACGGCCGACGACGTGCAGGCCTTCACCAAGTCGGTGATGGCAGGCGCCGTGCAAACGCTGGCACAGCAGGCAGCTGCCCCGGCCAAGTCGTCCGGCGGCAACGTGGGCGGCCTGGAAGTGCTGGCCTGGCCCAAGGTGGACTTTGCCAAGTTTGGTGCCGTGGAACGCAAGGATCTGTCGCGCATCAAGAAGATCTCGGGCGCGAACCTGCACCGCAACTGGGTGATGATTCCCCACGTCACCAACAACGACCTGGCGGACATCACCGAGCTGGAAGCCTTCCGCGTGAGCACCAACGCCGAAAGCGCCAAGGCCAAGAGCGACGTCAAGGTGACCATGCTGGCCTTTGTGATCAAGGCCGTGGTCTCGGCGCTGAAGAAGTTCCCCGAGTTCAACACCTCGCTGGACGGCGACACCCTGGTCTACAAGCAGTACTACAACATCGGCTTTGCGGCGGACACGCCCAATGGCCTGGTGGTGCCGGTGCTCAAGGATGCCGACAAGAAGGGCATCATGCAGATCAGCCAGGAAATGTCGGAACTGGCCAAGAAGGCCCGTGACGGCAAGCTGGGCGCTGCCGACATGCAAGGCGGATGCTTCTCCATCTCGTCGCTGGGCGGCATTGGCGGCACCGACTTCACCCCCATCGTGAATGCGCCGGAAGTGGCCATCCTGGGTCTGTCCAAGGGCAGCATCCAGCCGGTGTGGGACGGCAAGCAGTTTGTGCCCCGCCTGATGCTGCCGCTGAGCCTGTCGTACGATCACCGCGTGATCGACGGCGCGGCTGCTGCCCGCTTCAACGCCTACCTGGGCGCGGTGCTGGCCGACTACCGCCGCATCCTGCTGTAAAGGGAGACTGGTACATGGCAACCATTGATATCAAGGTCCCCAATATTGGCGATTTCGCCGAAGTGGGTGTGATCGAATTGCTGGTCAAGCCCGGTGACACCGTCTCCGTGGACCAGTCGCTGATCACCGTGGAGTCCGACAAGGCTTCCATGGAGATTCCATCCAGCCACGCGGGCGTGGTCAAGTCGCTACTGGTCAAGGTGGGCGACAAGGTCGCCGAAGGCTCGGTCATCGTCGCGCTGGAAGCAGCGGGCGAGGGCGCTGCTGCAGCCCCGGCGGCTGCGCCGGCACCGAGCGCGGCCCCTGCAGCTGCAGCGCCTGCTCCGGCAGCACCTGCCGCTGCGGCGGCACCGGCCCCCGTGGCCGCCAACTTTGGCGGCACGGTGGATCTGGACTGCGATGTGGTCGTGCTGGGCGGTGGCCCTGGCGGCTATTCGGCAGCGTTCCGCGCGGCCGACCTGGGCCTGAAGGTGGTGCTGGTCGAGCGTTACAAGACGCTGGGCGGCGTGTGCCTGAACGTGGGCTGCATTCCTTCCAAGGCGCTGCTGCACGTGGCGGCCGTGATGGACGAAGTCAAGCACCTGGAAGTGGCGGGCGTGAAGTTTGCCGCTCCGGAAGTGAACATCGACCAGCTGCGCGGTCACAAGGAAAAGGTCATCGGCAAGCTGACCGGCGGCCTGGGCCAGATGGCCAAGATGCGCAAGGTCACCATCGTGCGCGGCTATGGCAATTTTGTCAGCGCCAACCACATCGAGGTGGAAGAAACCACGGGTGACGGCCAGGACAAGACCGGCAGCAAGAAGGTGGTTCAGTTCAAGAACGCCATCATTGCAGCCGGCTCGCAAGCCGTGCACCTGCCCTTCATGCCCAAGGACGAGCGCGTGGTGGACTCCACCGGCGCGCTGGACCTGAAGGCGGTTCCGAAACGCATGCTGATTCTGGGTGGCGGCATCATCGGCCTGGAAATGGGCACCGTCTACAGCACGCTGGGCGCACGCCTGGACGTGGTGGAAATGATGGACGGCCTGATGCAGGGCGCCGACCGCGATCTGGTCAAGGTCTGGCAGAAGATGAACGCGCCGCGCTTTGACAACATCATGGTCAACACCAAGACCGTGGCGGCCGAAGCAACGCCCGAAGGCATCAAGGTCACATTCGAGCCTGCCAAGGACGGCGTCACCGTGCCCGAACCCCAGACCTACGACCTGGTGCTGCAAGCCGTGGGCCGCACGCCCAACGGCAAGAAGATCAGCGCCGACAAGGCGGGCGTGGCCGTGACCGACCGTGGCTTCATCGACGTCGACATCCAGATGCGCACCAATGTGCCCAACATCTTTGCGATCGGCGACATCGTGGGCCAGCCCATGCTGGCACACAAGGCCGTGCACGAGGCGCATGTGGCCGCCGAAGTCATCGCCGGCGAACTGCAGGGCAACAAGGAGCTGGCATCCAGCGCCTTCAACGCCCGCGTGATCCCGAGCGTGGCCTATACCGATCCCGAAGTGGCATGGGTGGGTCTGACGGAAGACCAGGCCAAGGCGCAAGGTATCAAGGTCAAGAAGGGCCTGTTCCCCTGGGCTGCGTCCGGACGCGCCATTGCCAATGGCCGCGACGAAGGCTTCACCAAGCTGCTGTTTGATGACTCTCCCGAAGCCCACGGCCATGGCCGCATCCTGGGCGGCGGCATGGTCGGCACGCATGCGGGCGACATGATCGGTGAAATCGCGCTGGCCATCGAAATGGGCGCGGACACCGTGGACATCGGCAAGACCATCCACCCCCACCCCACGCTGGGCGAGTCCATCGGCATGGCGGCGGAAGTGGCGCACGGTTCGTGCACGGATGTGCCGCCGGTACGCAAGTAAGCGACGCGATCAGGCCTTAGGGCCTGGGACAAAAAAGGCAGCCTGCGGGCTGCCTTTTTTATGGTCTGTGCATCGCCCCGGAGCTTCAGAGAGCAAGGGGCAAGGGCGTAAGTCTGCGCGGCAGGGGGCTTGGCGTGCGGAGCCTTCGGTGCCGAGGGGCAGGACACTTGGCATGCGAACCGGTGGGGAGGGCACTTTGAAAGCGCTTTGGAAAGGCGCCTTGAAAAAAGCCGCAGCAGGGGTTCCCTTCTGCGGCCCGCATCCCACATGCGCGGTCAGAAGCGCGGGGTGTATTTCACGGTGAACATGACATTGCGCGGATCGCCGTAGTTGGCGCCGGTGTAGCCGGTGTAGCCAGGGACGATGTAGCGCTTGTCGAAGATGTTGTTCAGGTTCATCGCGATGCTGACCTCGGGTGTGGCCTGGTAGGCGAATCGCATGTTCCAGGTGGTGAAGCCGGGAATGTCGTTCGCGCGGTCGTAGTCGAGCGTGTGGCTTTGCGTGGTGAAACCGGCGCTGGTGGTGAGGCGGTTCCAGTCGCCGGTGTGGCGGTAGGACGCCCAGACGCGAAGCATGTGCTTGGGGGTCCAGGTGCTGAAGACCTTGCCCTGGTTGTCGGGGTCGCTCAGGAATTTGGTGGTGTTGAAGGTGTAGCCTGCGATCAGTTGCAGATTGCGCAGCACCTCGCCGCTCACCTCGGCTTCCAGGCCCTGGCTGCGGACCTTGCCGGATGCCGTGGAGCAGTACCAGCCATCGCAGGCAAAGCCGGATGCCATGTCGTTGACGGCACGGTTCTTGTGGTCGTAGCGGAACACCGCGAGCGAGGTGTTGACGCGCTTGTCCATCAGCTCGCCTTTGATGCCGAGTTCGTAGTTCGATCCGATGACGGGATCCAGCACCTTGCTTGCCGCCGTGCGTGCCGACTGGGGCTCGAACACGCTGGTGTAGCTGCCGTAGGCCGACCACTGGGGGCTCAGGGCATACACCAGGCCGAAGTAGGGGACAACCTCGCCCGAGGTGTGCATGGCTTCACGGGTGTCGAACAACGATGCCTTGTAGAACAGGTCATACCAGGCGACGCGGGCACCCACGATGGCTGTCAGCGGTTCGGTGAGTTGTGCGCGCCAGCTGGCGTAGATGCCTTTTTGCCGCACGTCGTAGGAGGAGACGGATTGCCGGCCACCGGCCGCCAGCAGGCTTTCCTCGGTGGGCTTGGGGCGGTTGTGGTCGATGTCGAAGAGGTTGCCGCCCGAGGTGAAGTTGCGGGTGTACTTGTCGTCGGACTGGTACTTGGAATAATCGGCGCCCAGCGTCACTTCATGGCGCAGGCCCAGGGCATTGAAGCTGCCATTCACAAAAGCGTCCAGCCCGACCTTGTCGGAGTCAAAGTGGGTGATCCAGTCCGCGTAGGTCATTCCGCTGCCGTCCGGCGCCACGGTGCCGTGCATGCGCTGGTGCGTGGAGTTGCTCGTTTCGTTCATCTGCAAGGCCGACACCTTGAGCTTCCAGTCTGCGTTGAAGCGGTGGTTCAGATCGGCGTAGACCGTGGTCTGTTTGAGGTTGGAACGGTTCCACGAGGCACCCGTGAACGTGGAGCGGGACAGACCCACATCGCGGCTGTCAGCCGCCAGAGGCACGCCGTAGATGAAGGGGCGTCCCTTGCTGTCGAGCTGGCTCACGCCCAGGCCCACGGTGGTATCCGGGCTGATGTCGTAGTCCAGCGCTGCATACAGCGACCGGGAACGGTCGTTCACATAGTCGACAAACGAGTGGCTGCGGGCTTCGTCCACCACGGCACGACCGCGCAGCGTGCCTTCGGCGTTGAGGGGGCCACCGACGTCCAGCTGCACGCCGTAGCGGTCCCAGGAACCGGCGCGCGTGGTCAGCGTCACGGTCTTTTCGCTCTGGCCGCGTTTGCGCACGAGGTTGACGGCCCCGCCGGGGCTGCCGGTGCCTTGCAGCAGGCCCGATGCGCCGCGCAGGACTTCCAGCCGGTCGTAGAAGGCCATGCCTTCTGCAGCCCAGTTGCCGAGCGAGTACATGTTGCGGGGGATCGCGACGCCGTCGTACTGCCAGTTGTCGATCTGGAAGCCGCGCGCTGCCAGCACCATGCCTTGTCCGACACCGGTCACGCCGACGGTGCCGGTGGCGATGTTGGCGGCCTGCTTGAGGTCGGTGATGCCCTGTTCTTCGATCTGCTTGTGCGTGATCACGCTGATGGACTGGGGGATGTCCTTGAGCGCCTGGTCACCTTTGTTGATGCTGACCGCACGCGCGGCGAAGGAGTTGGTGCCTTCGGAGGTGGCGCTGCGTTCTTCCTGGGCGGTGACGGTCACCTGCGGCAGCGTGGCTGCGCCCGGGCCGGGCGACTGGCGCCGCACCACGACCGAGGTGCCTTCCACTTCGGCGTACAGGCCGCTGCCTGCGAGCAGGCGATTGAGCGCTTCGCGCACGGTGAAGCGGCCTTGCACGGCGGGGGCGTTGCGGCCTTCGACCAGGGCGGGCTGGACCATCAATTCCAGGTGCGCCTGGCGTGCGAGCACCGCCAGCGCTTGCGACAGCGGTTGCGCGGTGATCTGGATTTCCACCGGCGCAGCCTGTGGGGCGGGCGTGCTGCCCGATTGCGCCTGGGCGGCGGTGGTGGCCACCAGCAGGGTGACGGCCGCTGCCAGCGGCGCAAGATGGAATCGGAAACGGGACATGCGAACTTTCTCCAAAAGGCACGAAACAGGAATCGTTCTCAGGAAGACGCATGGCAATGCAAAACCCCAACCTGTACGCAAAATTTTTTTAAAAATGTGCCGGGAGGGCCTGGCTCACAATGAGACTGCAACGAGTCAGCAACAAAGCCGCCCCGGCGCAGCAACGATGCGGCCACCGTGCTGCGGCGGTGCCCACGGCGGGTGTGCGGGTGTCAGTGGCTTGCCACGATTTCCGTCAGATCCCCGTTTTGCTTCAAACGCACGGGCAGCACCTTGGGCAGGGCGGAGCGGAAATGGGCGAGTCTTTGCGGATCGAACGTGCCTGACAGGCGCAGCGCGCCCACTGCCGGGTCGCGCACCACCATGTGCGTGGGGGCGTAGCGTTCGAATTCCGCCAAGGCTGCGGAGAGCGGCACGTTCTCCAGGTTGACCCGGCCGTCGCGCCAGGGGGCGATGCCGGCCGCGGCAAGCGGTGCCACGGGGCCCAGATGTCCATCGGCACTGGCCAGTTGCTGGCCCGCCGTCAGCAGCACGGCCGCCGATTCGGGGGCGTTGCCGCCCGCCGATGGCAGCGGGCGTACGCGCACCTTGCCTTCTTCTACGGCAACGCGCACGGGGCTGCCGGCGGTGTTGCGCACCGCAAAGCGCGTGCCCACCACCGTCACCTGGGTGCTGCCGGCCAGCACGTCGAAGGGCTTGGAGGCGTCTTTTTGCACCTCGAACACGGCCTGTCCTTCCGGCAGCTTCACCTCGCGGCGCTGGCGGTACAGGCTGACTTGGACGCGTGTGGCGGTGTCGAGCCTCAGGTGGGTGCCATCGGGCAGCTCCACGCTCAGTTGCTGCCCGCGCTCGGTCTGGTAGGTCTGCGCAAACACGGGCTGCTGCTGCCAGTGGTCCCAGCCCATATAGGCGCTGCCGACCACCAGCGCCATGGCCACGGCGGACAGGGCCGCGCGCGGGATGGCCTGGGGGATCAATGCGGACCACCAGGACGATGGGCGTTCTGTGGTCTGGGCCTTTTGGGCCGACTCCGCCAGGTCTTTCTTCAGCTGCAGGCGCAGTTGTTCAACGCCCGAGGCCGGCAGGGCATCGAGCTGGCGCCAATCGGCCTGCCAGCGCTGGAACGCGGTGGCGCGGTCCGGGCGTTCCGCCAGCCAATGGCGGAAGTCTGCGTTGGCGTAGGCCGCATCCGGGGCATCGCTGTAGCGCGCAAACCACTCCAGGGCCTCGGCATCGAGGTCGCTGTGTGGCGATTGGGCAGTGGAGCGATCAGTCATGCGGATGCGAAAAGCCAGGGGCCATAGAAAGGTAGACGCACGAGTCTGCCAAAACCCAACGCCGCAAAGCCAAAGAAGTCGCTCATTCTCATCGGCCACTCCGGGGGGCAGCCGTGGCAGCCGAGGCAGGGGTGGATGTTCCGCTGCCCTGCATTTGTTCCTGGCGGGCCCGGCAGGCCTGCATGCCCTGCTTGATGTGGCGCTCCACCATGGTGACGGAGATACCCATCTGCCGGGCCACTTCGGCCTGGGACAGTCCATCGAACTTGTGCAGGATGAAGGCCTCGCGGCAGCGCAGAGGCAACTCGCCGATGGCGGCCAGCAGGGCATCGACGGTTTGGGACGACATGGCGGCCACCTCTGGCTCCAGCGCTTCGGGGCCTGCGGTCCAGTCGGCTGCGTCGGTGGCGGCATCGCCTTCGGTTGCTGCGTAGGTGCCGCGCACTTCGCTGCGGCGGTACTGGTCAATGACCAGATTGCGCGCGGTGCGGTACAGCAGCGCACGCGGTTCGGCGATGGGCTCGCCCGACTCCTGCACGGCCAGCACGCGGGCATAGCTTTCCTGTGCCAGGTCTGCCGCCGTATCGCGGTCTCTGACCGTTCCTTGCAGGAACCTCAGCAACTCTCGGTAGTAGTGTGCGACCACGGGGCAGATCAGGGAGGGAGGGCGGCGTCTTCGCAGTGCATCCGGCCAGGGCGACCGGTGACCACGTGGGGGGCGAGTATACGTGTAAATGATAGTCAATATCATTTGATGCGTTGCCAGGGAGGAGCCGGCGGTGGGCTGGGGTGCAGCGGCAGAGGGCAGGCGGCGTTGCATGCCGGAGCCGCGTTCTGGTGCGGCGGGACGGTAGATCTGCTTTTTTCGTTTGAGCTCATGCGCAAAGCTTTGTTGGGGTTCCGCTGTCTGGCGCCTAGAGTCGCGCTCCTTGACCAGGTGCACCCCTGTGCCCGGCAATGACTGGAATGAGAGTGTGAGTGCTATGAACAAGCGTGAGTTTTTGCTGTCCGGCCTGAAGGTCGGTGCCGTGATCAGCCTGCCCGGCGGCCTGGTGGCCTGCGCCAGTACGGCGGGCACGCAGGAGCCTGTGGTGGACACTGCGGCGGGCAAGCTGCGCGGCCTGCGCACGGCGCAAGGCTTTGCCTTCAAGGGCGTGCCGTATGGCGAGAGCACCGGTGGTGCCAACCGCTTCCGCCCCCCGGTGGCCAAGCAGGGCTGGGCGGGTGTGCGCGATGCCACCGCGCATGGCGCCAGCGCACCGCAGCCCGCCGTGCCCCTGGTGCCGGAGTTTGCCTGGTACTGGCCCACGGCGGCCACCAGCGAAGACAGCCTGTCGCTGGCCGTATTCACCCCAGCGCTGGACGGCAAGAAGCGCCCGGTGCTGCTGTGGCTGCATGGCGGCGGCTTTGCCACCGGCGCCGGCACGGCCCCCGGCTTTGACGGCAGCCACCTGGCCCAGTCGCAGGATGTGGTGGTGGTCTCCATCAACCACCGGTTGAATGTGTTTGGTTCCCTGCTGATCGACGCGCCGGGCTTTGCGCCGGAATCGGCCAATGTGGGTGTGCTGGACCAGGTGCTGGCGCTGCGCTGGGTGCGCGAGAACATTGCGCGCTTTGGGGGCGATGCGGGCAATGTCACCATCTTTGGCCAGTCCGGCGGCGCCGCCAAGGTCACGGCGCTGCTGGGCGCGCCTGCTGCCAAGGGCCTGTTTCACAAGGCCATTGTGCAAAGCGGCTCGGGCCTGTGGCGCCTGGCCAGCCGCGAGAAGGTGGCCCAGGCAAGCCACGGTCTGCTGCAGGAGCTGGGGTTGGACCGTGCCAATGCCGCACGCATCCAGCAGCTGCCGGCCGAGCAGATTGTGGCCGCCTACGGCAAGCTGCTGGCCAAGACCGGTGGTGTGAGCGAGTTCCGCCCCACGCTGGATGGCGTGGTGTTTCAGCAGGAGCCCTACGATCCCGCGGGCACGCCGCTGGCGGCCCAGGTGCCGGTGCTGGTGGGTTATGCCCAGCAGGAAGCCACATTCTTTCTGGCCGGCAACCCGGCCAACTTCACGCTCAGTGAAGCCCAGTTGCAGGCACGGGTGCAGAAGTTTTTGCGCCTGTCCGGTCCGGCGACCAGGGAGCTGCTGCAAAGTTACGCGGCCCAGTACCCGGGCACTACCGCGTCGCAGCGTTTGATTGCGGTGGCCAGCGACTACAACTACAAGCTGCCCACTCTGGCCTTTGCCGACCGCCAGGCCGACCTGGGCGGCGCGCCGGTGCATGCCTATGCGTTCGACTGGACTTCGCCCTCACGCAACGGCGTGCTGGGGGCGGCGCACACGTCCGAAGTGCCTTTCATCTTTGGCACGCTGGATGCGGCCCGCCATCTGGTCCAGGACAGCCCCGACCAGCTGCAGGTGCGCGACCGCATCGGCGCCATCTGGGGGCAGTTTGCCCGCAGCGGCAACCCCAATTCCGAGCGCGCCGGCGTGCAGCATTGGAACCGCTACGAGCGCGGCCAGCGCACCACGGCCCGCATCGGCAAGAGCTGGGCGGTGGTGGACAACCCCGAAGCCCATGCCCGCCAGGCCCTGGCCCAGGTGCCGCTGTATGAGTACAGCTTCCCGGTGTCGTTTGTGCGGGACTGAAGACGGGCGCGCAGGCCTGCGGCGCTGTCTGAGGGCTCAGGGATGATTCTGGACCTTCCGGATGGCGGGAAGGTCCAGAAGGGGCCGAGGCGGCGGGCTTACGCCTTCTTCAGGAATTCCGACTTCAGGATGAACGGACCCTGGTCGGTCTTGCAGTCCACGTCGTGGTCGCCGTTGTCATAGACCAGGCGGATGCCTTTGATCTTGGTGCCTTTCTTGATGACGGTGGAGGAGCCCTTCACCTTCAGGTCCTTGACCAGCAGCACGCTGTCGCCGTCGGCCAGCGGGGTGCCATTGGCGTCCTTGATGACGCGCGGGCCGCTGTCTTCATCGGCTGCAGCGTCGGCCTGGGCCGACCATTCATGGGCGCAGTCGGGGCAGACCAGCAGGTCGCCATCGGGGTAGGTGTGGTCCAGGCCGCATTGGGGGCAGGCGGGCAGGGTGGAATCGCTCATGTCACGTTCGTTGTTACAAAAGTGTGAGCGTACAGCCTCGCGCAGTAGCGGACTGCTGGAGTGCGGATTGCGCGCTGTGGCAGGCGCTGTGGTGTGCTGGTGCGTGCTGGAGCGCGCCGAGATTGTTGCGATGGCTGCAAGAGGCCCGGGCGGCGGGCTTGGAGGGTGGCCTTGCCTCGATCGCTCCGGTCGTGGTGTTGTGCACTGCAGCATGCGTCGGGCATACTGTTTCCTGTTGGGGCCGGTTCCGTGCCGCTGTTGGCATGGCCGGCTTCCGCAGGACAGGAGAGGCCATGCCGTGTACCGCTGACCGTATCCCCACCGGCGCTGCTGCCGGGCCCTGGCGGAAAGTGCGCCCATGCTGAGTGTGCTGGCCGTGGCCGTTTCGCTGGCGCTGCTGATGTTCCTGGCCTACCGGGGCGTGACGGTGCTGCTGCTGGCGCCGCTGATGGCGGCGGTGGCGGTGGTGCTGTCGGGTGACGGGCGCTGGTTGCTGCCGCTGTATACCGACACTTTCATGGCTGCGCTCAGCGGCTATGTGCTGCAGTTTCTGCCCTTGTTCCTGCTGGGCGCACTGTTCGGGCGGCTGATGGCCGATTCGGGCGCGGCCAGCACCTTGGCGCACTGGATTGTGCGCACCCTGGGGAAGAAGTACGCCATCCAGACCGTGGTGCTGGCCTGCGCGCTGCTGACCTATGGCGGGGTGTCGCTGTTTGTGGTGGCTTTTGCCATCTACCCGATTGCGCGCAATCTGTTTGAGGAGGCGCAGATCCCCAAGCGCCTGATTCCGGCCACGATTGCGCTGGGCGCGTTCACCTTCACCATGACGGCCTTGCCGGGATCGCCCTCCATCCAGAACGCCATGCCGATTCCGTACTTCGGCACCAATGTGTTTGCGGCCCCGGGGCTGGGGATTCTGGCTGCGGCGATGATTCTGGCGGGCGGCCTGTGGTGGCTGAGCCGACGGGCCGCCGCTGCCAAGGCCGCAGGCGAAGGCTATGGCGAGCACGACGAAGGCGGCGCCGATGCGGCGCCGACGCCCGAGCAACTGGCGGCCGATGCCGCACGCCACGCCCAGATCCCGTTGTGGATGGCGCTGCTGCCGCTGCTGCTGGTGATAGGCGTGAACGCGCTGTTCACCTATGGCGTGTTTCCACGCATGGACCTGGGTTTTGTGACCGAGCGTTTTCCGGCGCTGGACCCGAGCCGGCTGGTGGGCCTGTGGGCGCTGGTGATTGCGCTGATTGCTGCCTGCACGGCACTGGTGCTGCTGCGCCTGGGGCGGTGGCACAACCTCAAGGACACCATCAACCAGGGGGTGTTTGGCTTCATGCTGCCGCTGTTCAACACCGCGTCCGAAGTGGGCTATGGCGCGGTGATTGCATCGCTGGCCGGTTTTGCGCTGATCCGCGATGCGGTGCTGCAGGTGTCCAGCAATCCCCTGGTGTCCGAGGCCGTGGCCATGAATGTGCTGGCGGGGATCACCGGGTCGTCGTCCGGCGGGCTGAGCATTGCGCTGCAGACCCTGGGCGCCGACTACCTGGCCATGGCCCAGGCTGCCGGCATCAGCCCCGCGCTGCTGCACCGGGTGGCGGTGATGGCCGCCGGTGGCATGGACACCTTGCCGCACTGCGGCGCCATCATCACCTTGCTGGCGATCTGCAAGCTCAACCACCGCCAGTCCTATGGCGACATTGCGGCGGTGACCATGCTGTTCCCGCTGCCGGCGTTGGTGCTGGTGATCGCCCTGGGCACCTGGGTGGGCAGCTTCTGAGCTCGTGCCATGCCGGGACGCTGCCTGCCAAGGCGGTTGCTGCCCGGAGTGCTTTCGGTGCCGTAGAGGGCAGGAGGGTGGACAGAGGGGAGCGTCGGGCGGGGCGTACAGGGCGAAAGAACGAAAGCTGCAGAAAAACCGTTCGCGCCTATTGCAATGCAGCAAACCGGCCCGCATGTCCCCCCGGTCCGGCTGTGCGGACCGGGCATGCCGCTGGCATGCATTCCCTGGCTGCGGCCGGGCGGACATCCTCTTTCGATTGGCTCTTATGACCTCACTCCAGACTCCTTTCCACATTGGCTCCGTCACCCTGTCCAACCGCGTGGTGATGGCCCCGCTGACGCGCATGCGTGCCTTTGACGGCCGTGCGCCGGGTGCACTGCAGGCGACGCACTACCGCCAGCGTGCAGGCGCGGGGCTGATCCTGACGGAAGCCACATCGGTCACGCCGATGGGCGTGGGCTATCCCAATACGCCGGGCATCTGGTCGGACGCGCAGGTGGCGGGCTGGAAGCAGGTGACCGAGGCCGTGCACGCCGAAGGCGGCAAGATTGCACTGCAGCTGTGGCATGTGGGCCGTATTTCGGACCCCGAGCTGCTGGATGGCCAGCTGCCCGTGGCCCCCAGCGCCATTGCCGCCGAAGGCGAGGTGAATGTGCTGCGCCCCAAGCGCCCCTATGCGGTGCCGCGCGCGCTGGAGACGGCCGAGATCGCCGGCATTGTGCAGAACTTTGTGCAGGCCGCGCGCAACGCCAAGGCGGCCGGTTTTGACTTCATCGAAGTGCATGCCGCCAACGGCTATCTGTTCGACCAGTTCCTGCACGACGGCAGCAACCAGCGTACCGACCAGTACGGCGGCAGCATTGAAAACCGCGCACGCTTTCTGCTGGAGACGCTGGATGCGCTGGCCCAGGAATGGCCGGCCGAACGCATTGGCGTGCACCTGAACCCCATGAGCAACACGCACAGCATGCGCGACAGCGACCCCGTGGCGCTGTTCACCTATGTGGCCGAACAGATTGCGGCGCGCAAGCTGGGCTTCATCTTCTCGCGCGAAGAGCTCAAGGACGGCGTGCTGCCCATCGGCCAGCACATGCGCAAGGTCTTCAAGGGCACGTTCATTGCCAATGACGGCTTCACCCAGCAGCAGGCCGAAGCCGTGCTGGCCAGCGGCGCGGCCGATGCCGTGGCCTTTGGCCGCACCTTCATTGCCAACCCGGATCTGCCGGCCCGCTTTGCCCAGAGCGCGCCGCTGAATGCGCTGAACGCCTCGACCATCTACAGCCCCGACGCCACGGGGTACAACGACTACCCGGCGCTGGAAGCCTGCACCGCAGACTGAGGCAGATCACAACTGCTGCACGCCCGGCGCCGCTTCACCCGGCGGCCCACAGTGCAGCGGTGCGGTGACCATCTAAGGCCAGGCTTGTCAGCCTGGCCTTTTTTTGTGCCATGGAGACGGCGAGCGGTGAATGGCGGTTGGCGGACCGCGGTGGCCAATGGTTGGTGGCCCTGGCCACGCGCTGCCATCGCTGGCTTTTTCGATACGGGCGTACGTACTTTATTCGCCCGTGTGGAACGCCTGCATGCCCTGCATGCAGTACTGCAGAAAGCGGTTGGCGGACGGTGACAGATAGCGGCCGGTGCGGGTGATGAGCTGCATCTCGGCCTGCTGGAACGGGGTGCTGTTCACCGCCACGGCGCGCACGCGGCCCTGGGCCAGTTCGGTGGTGATGGCGCAAGGCGGCAGCAGGGTCACGCCCTGGTTGGTGGCGACAAAGCTGATCAGCACGCTGATCAGGTTGCTGGTCAGGGCGGGGGAGAGGCGGATCTTGTCCGCCTGCTCGGCGTATTCCACCAGCTGGCGGATGCCGTATACGCCCTGGAGCAGGGCGATGGGCCACTGCGTCAGCGCCTGCAGCGTGGTGTGCGGCGCATCGGCCAGCGGGTGCTGGGGGTGGACGATGGCGTGCATGGGCTGGCGCGCGGCGCCGCGGGCGGTGATGTGGCTGTCGGCCGGCGGGTAGTAGACGAGGCCGATTTCGGCCTCGTCTTCGCGCACGCGGCGCATGATTTCGGTGGTGCCGTAGATTTCCAGCGACACGCTGACCCCCGGGTGCTGCAGGCGGAACTGGCGGATCGGCCCGTCGATCAGCTCCTGGGCAAAGCCTTCTCCGCTGACCACGCTGACACTGCCGCTGTGCAGGCCGCGCAGCGCATCCACCTTGGCCAGCATGTCGTGCTGGTGGGCGGTCTGCTGGCGGTGGTAGTCCAGGATGAGCTGGCCGGCCTCGGTGGGGACCACGCCGGTGCGGTGGCGCTCCAGCAGTGCCAGGCCCAGTTCTTCTTCCAGCAGGCTGACCTGGCGGCTGACGGCCGAGGGCACGATGCCCAGTTTTTCGGCTGCAGCGCGCACGGAGCCACAGGAAACCGCTTCAAAAAGATAGCGTGCGCGGGAGTCTTGGAAGGCTTGCATGGAGGTCACCAGGGGCGTAGATTGATGCGTGGTAATACTAATGTTCTTTTTTTTAGAACAGAAAACAAAACCACATGCAATAAACGCATTGCTATATTCGGCGCCCGTATGGGCAGGGGCTGGGGTGCCGGCTGGGTCTGCCATTTCGAGCCATCCATTGCGCGGCACAACGTGGGCTGCAGCGCAGAGAAAGACATTGATGAGTACAGCGATGCGGCCAGCCAAGGCAGCAATGAACATGGGCAGCGTGGTGCAGATTTTTTTGCTGGCGCTGGTGATTGCGGCCTTGTCCGAATGGCTGGGGCCTCTGCCCATTGCCCTGGGCGTGGGCAAGGTGGTGCTGCTGCCGATGATCTGGGCGCTGCTGATCGGCCTGGTGCTGGGCCTGCTGCGCAAGCGCATGCCGGCTCCGCTGCAGGTCAGCCTGCACAGCCAGCATCTGTCGGCGGCGATTCTGTCGTCGGCGCTGTTCCTGTTCATCGCCAAGCTGGGTCTGCTGGTGGGCGGTTCGCTGCCGCAGCTGGCCCAGGTGGGCTGGGGTCTGGTGCTGCAGGAGCTGGGCAATCTGGTGGGCTGCATTGCCTTGGGCATGCCGGTGGCGCTGCTGCTGGGCATCAAGCGCGAGGCGGTGGGCGCCACGTTCTCCATCGGCCGTGAGCCGGGTCTGGCCATCATCGGCGAGCGTTTCGGCATGGATTCGCCCGAAGGCCGCGGTGTGCTGGCCGAGTACATCACCGGCACGCTGATTGGTGCGATCTTCATTTCGCTGCTGGCGGGCTTTGTCTCCAGCCTGAACATCTTCCATCCGCTGGCCCTGGGCATGGGCGCGGGCGTGGGTTCGGGTTCGATGACGGCCGCTGCCGTGGGTGCCATTGCCGCACAGCACCCCGAGATGAGCGACCAGATCGCCACCTTTGCCGCTGCCGCCAACCTGATTGCCACCACGGTGGGCACCTACCTGACGCTGTTCATCTCGCTGCCCGTGGCCGTGTACGCCTACCGCGTGCTGGAGCCGCTGCTGGGCCGCAACCGCAAGGCTGTGGCCGTGGAAGAAGCCAAGGCCGCCGCAGACGATGCCGAGGAAGAAGTGGTGCACGGTCCCGTGCTGGGCCTGGGCATGCGCCTGGCTTCGTGGGTGCTGGTGGGCGCGATGGTGCTGATCGGCAACCGCATCGGCTACGGTATTCCCGTGCTGGATGCGCTGCCGGGCGTGGTCATCATCATCGTGGCGGTGCTGGTGGGCGACCTGATCTATGTAGGCACCAAGCGCAAGCTGCCTGCCGTGTGCTGGATCTCGTTCATCGCCATGGCGCTGACCTTCCCCCACACGCCGTATGCGGCCGAAGTGGCCGCACTGACCGGCAAGATCAACTTCCTGGCCATGATCACCCCGATGCTGACCTTCGCCGGCCTGTCGCTGGCCAAGGACATTCCGGCTTTCCGCCGCCTGGGCTGGCGCATTGTGGTGGTGTCGCTGCTGGCCAATGCCGGCGTGTTCCTGGCCGCGACGATGATCGCGCAGACCTTTGTGCACACGCTGTAAGCACCACCGGAGCAGAGCATGCAAACCATTCAATGGCCGGGTCAGCAAGAGCTGCAAGCCTGGCGCCATGATTTTCACCGCCACCCGGAAACCGCCTTCCAGGAGCACCGCACCAGTGCCCGCGTGGCCGAGCTGCTGACCAGCTTCGGGCTGGAAGTGCACACCGGCCTGGCCGGCACCGGCGTGGTGGCCGTGCTGCAGGGCGCGCTGGGTGCGGGCCCGTCCATCGGCCTGCGGGCCGATATGGACGCGCTGCATGTGACCGAGCTGAACACCTGCGAGCATGCCTCGCAGCACACCGGCCGCATGCACGCCTGTGGCCACGACGGCCACACCAGCATGCTGCTGGGCGCGGCCAAGACGCTGGCGGCCCACCCGGACTTTGCTGGTACCGTGCACTTCATCTTCCAGCCTGCGGAAGAAAACGAAGGCGGCGCCCGCGCCATGATTGCGGACGGCCTGTTCCAGCGCTTTCCCATGGAAGCCGTCTACAGCATGCACAACTGGCCGGGGCTGCCGGTGGGCACGGCGGCGGTCCACAGCACGGCCGTGATGGCGGCGTTCGACATTTTTGACCTGACGCTGATTGGCAAAGGCTGCCACGCCGCCATGCCCCACCTGGGCAAGGATGCGCTGCTGGCCGCCTGCCAGCTGGTGACCCAGCTGCCGGCGCTGATTGCCCGCGAGCAGGAGGTGCACAAGCCCGCCGTGCTGAGCGTGACCAGCTTCAACGCGGGCGACACCTACAACGTGATGCCCGAAGCCATCAAGCTGCGCGGCACCGTGCGCTGCTTTGACATGGCCCAGCGTGCGCGCATCGAGCAGCGTTTTCGCGACGCCATCAACGCGACCTGCGTGCTGCACGGGCTGGAAGCAAAGCTGGATTACCGCGTGAGCTACCCGGCCACCATCAACAACCCGCAGCACGCCGAGGTCTGTGCCGAGGTGCTGAACAGTGTGCTGGGCGATGGCAAGGTGCGCCGCGACATGGTGCCCAGCATGGCTTCGGAAGATTTCTCCTTCATGGCCCAGGAATGCCCCGGTGTCTACATCTGGCTGGGCAATGGGGAAGACAGTGCCTCGCTGCACAACCCCAAGTACGACTTCAACGACGCGAATCTGCCGCTGGGCGTGCGCTACTGGGTGGAGCTGGTGGGTGCGCTGCTGCGCGACGGCAAGCTGCCCCAGGCGTCCGCCGCGGTCTGACCGCAAGGCGGCAGGGCAGCAGAGCTGCAGAACGGCTGTGATAGCGGCCTTCCGCACAACCCTGCACCTTCAAAAAAAGCCAGCGCACTGCGCTGGCTTTTTTCATGGCCGTGTGTGGGGCTTACTTGTCGAACAGCGCCTGCAGCTGTTCGCGCTGTGCCTGGCCGGATTGCAGGGCCAGCATCAGCAGAATGCGCGCCTTGGGGGCCTTGAGGTCGCCGGCCATGACGGCGCCGGCGTCGAAGGAGGTTTTGCCGCCGCCTTCAAAACCATAGCTGGGCATCACGCGGCCGTTGTGCACGCGGGTGGTGACCACCACGGGCACGCCTTTGCCGATGGCGTATTTGGCGGCGTTCAGCATGGGCACGTTCATATTGCCCATGCCCAGCGCGTCGATGACGATGCCTTTGACGCCCCGGTCCACGGCCTGGCGCAGCGCCTCACCGTTGGCGCCGCCGTACATGGGGAAGATTTCCACGTCGGGCATGGTCTGGGCCTGGATGGCGATGTGCTGGCGGCGCACGGGGGCGCTGCCGTAGATCACGCGGTCGGGGTAGACCTCGCCCAGAAAGCCGTATTCGCCGGAGCGGAAGGTGTCCACATTGGCGGTGTGCGTCTTGGTCACATAGCGTGCGGCGTTGATCTGGTTGTTCATGGCCAGCATCGCGCCCTTGTTCTGGGACTGCGGGTCGACGGCAATGCGCACGGCGTTGAGCAGGTTGCGCGGGCCGTCAAAGTCCGACACCGAGGCGTTGCGCTGGGCACCGATCAGCACGACGGGCTTGGGCGACTGCACGGTCAGGTCCAGCCAGAAGGCGGTTTCCTCCAGCGTGTCGGTGCCGTGGGAGACGATCACGCCCGCCACCTCGGGCCGGGCCAGCGCGGCCTGGACGGCGGCGCTGAGCTGCACCCAGCGCGCCGGGTCCATATAGTCCGACGGGACATTGGAGAGGTTGTTCACCTGGATCTGGGCGTACTTGCCCACATCGGGCACGGTGGCCAGCAGGTCGTCGCCGGAAATGGCCGGCACCGGTGCATTCTTGACCGGGTCGATCTTCATGGCGATGGTGCCGCCGGTGGCAATGAACTGCACCGTGGGTTTGGCCTGGGCCAGGACGTTGCCGGCCAGCAAGGTGGTGGACAGCGCCACGGCGAGGGCCATGGCAGTGGGGCGAAAGCGTTGCATAGGGGTGTGTCTCCGAGAGGGGAAAGGCTTGTAATGCGCCTGCCATGCAGCAGGACCCGCCATTGTTGGCACGCCAATGCACCGTTTTGGGGAGTTGGGCCTCGTGGAAATCCCGCAGCCGCCGGGGCGCGGCGTGTGGCAAGCCGGCGGGGCCTTGTGCGGTGCAGGTCTGGTATCCGCTGACGTTTTTCCTTGTATCTAGTCGGATGCTCCTGATTGGATAGCAATTTGTGCCTGCCAATGAAGGATGTGAGGCGGGTTGGATGGAAGTGCCATCGCTGTCCTGCAGGTGACGCAGCCGGTGGCGGGGCACCGTGGGCGTGTGCCTCCGCAGGTATGTTTTGTGCAATGCACAGGGTGGGGCCTGGGCCGCAGCGGCGCAGGCTGATCTCTCCCTCCACTTTGTGAATGCCTGCCATGACCCTTCAGCATGTGACTTTGACTTCCACTACCCCGGTGGGCGCTCCGCGCGCCGCCGGCAGCCCGGCGCCGTGTGTGGTGCCGGCGCGGCCGGAGCCGGTGGCGTTTGCGGCGGCGCAGTCCGCGCTGATCGTGGTGGACATGCAGAACGCCTATGCCTCGGTGGGCGGCTATGTCGACCAGGCCGGCTTCAGCGTGGCCGGCGCGCAGGCCGCGGCCGACAAGATCCTGCAGGCCATCAGCGCCGCGCGCGCGGCGGGCATGCTGGTGGTGTTTCTGCAAAACGGCTGGGACGCCGACTATGTGGAGGCGGGCGGCCCTGGATCGCCCAACTGGTACAAGAGCAATGCGCTCAAGACCATGCGCAAAAAGCCCGAGCTGGCGGGCCGCTTCCTGGCCAAGGGAGGCTGGGACTATGCGCTGATGGACTGCATGCAGCCCCAGCCCGGAGACATTGTGGTGCCCAAGGTGCGCTACAGCGGCTTCTTTCACAGCCAGCTGGACAGCGTGCTGCGTGCGCGGGGCATCAACACCTTGTTCATGACCGGCATTGCCACCAATGTGTGCGTGGAGTCCACCTTGCGCGACGCCTTCCACCTGGAGTACTTCAGCGTGCTGCTGGAGGATGCCACCCATGCGCTGGGGGGCGACAGCATGCAGCAGGCCACGGCGTACAACGTGGAGACGTTCTTTGGCTGGGTCAGCCAGGTGCCGGCGTTTTGCGACGCCTTGCAGACCGAGCCGGTGATGGCCTGAGGGCAGAGGGTATGCCGGGATGAGGCAGGGCTGAGGGATGGCTGCTACGGTGTAAAAACTGTGCAGAATGTTGATTTAGTCAACATTTCAATGCGATAATTGATTGATTAAATCAACCAATATCTGCATGACACCGTCTTCCTCTCCCACTCCGTCCCGCTGGAAGCTGCACCGCCGCTTTGTCCCCGTGGTGTTTGCCTTCTACATGGCCATGATCATGGCGTTGCTGATGTGCGCCACCATCGTCGGGGTGCAAACCGGTTTCGACGCAGGCTACTGGTCCCGCGTGCTGAGCGCCTATATGCTGGCCTTGCCGGTGGCGTTCTGCTGTGTGATGGTGGTGCGGCCTTTTGTAATGCGCCTGGTGGCGCTGACGGTGCATACCGGACACTGAAAATCGCCAGGGCACTCTGCACCCTGGCGTCTTGCTGGCAGCTGCGAAACGGCGAAAACCGCCGCATTCCGCGCTGCCTCCTGGTGTGGGAAGCCTGCATGCCGGAGGCCTTGCGCACTGTTGGGGTGCTGATAGCCGGTGCTCACGAAGGTCTTGTCGCCTAGGCGTCACTGCGGAATCGCTATCGATTTCTACACTCTTTGTCACCAAATAACTATTAGGAAGACAAAGACAATGAGTATCTCGCGCAGAACCGCTCTGCAGGCGGGCGTGTCGGCCGTGGCCGGCTCCTGGCTGGGCACCGCACCGTCGCTGGCCCAGGCCAGCAAGGCTTTTCCCACCCGTGCCATCAAGCTGGTGGTGGCGTTCCCGGCCGGGGGGCCGACCGACCTGACCATGCGGCAGCTGGCAGAGAACGCGAGCAAGGTCCTGGGCCAGCCCGTCATCGTGGAAAACCGCCCGGGTGCCTCGGGCTCGCTGCCTGCGGCCCAGCTGCAGTCCACCCAGGCCGATGGCTACACCCTGGCCCAGTTGCCGATGAGCGTGATGCGCCTGCCGTTCACCACCGGCCTGAAGTGGAATCCGGTGGAAGACCTGAGCTATATCCTGAATGTGACCGGCTATGCGTTCTGCATGGTGGCCAGCACCCAGTCGGGCCTGAAGAGCTGGCAGGACGTGGTGGCCTGGGCCAAGGCCCATCCCGGCAAGCTGACCATTGGCAACACCGGCACCTACACCTCGCCGCACGTGACCTCGGCCATCATTGCCCAGCAACTGGGCCTGGAAGTGGTGCATGTGCCCTACAAGGGCTCGGCCGAGCTGATGCGCGCCACCATGTCCGGTGAGGTGATGGTGGCGGCCGATACCAGCGCCGTCATCCCCTATGTGGACCAGGGCCGCATGGTGGCGCTGAATGTGTGGACCGAAAAGCGCCTGCCCACGCTGCCCAAGACGCCCACGCTGATTGAGCTGGGCCTGCCCACGACCCAGTATTCGCCGTTTGGCCTGGTGGCGCCCAAGGGTCTGCCCAAGGATGTGCAGGCCCGCTTGCACGACGCGTTCAAGCAGGCCATGGAGATGGAAAGCTACCAGGCCATGCTGCAGCGCTTCGAGATGCTGCCCATCTACATGGACAGCGCGCGCTACAAGCAGTTTGCCCAGGAATCCACCGTCAAGGAAAAGGCTGCGCTGGCCAAGCTGGGCCCGCAGGCCTGAGCCGGGCTGGCTCTATAGCAATGTGCTGCTTCGGCGCCGCCAGCGCGCTGGCGGGCTGAAGCGGCCATTGCATGCTTTCAGGCTTGCAGGTTTACAAGCTTGAGAGTTTGAGAGTGCGTGAACCCTGGCGGGGCTCCGGCACCGTCAGGCGCTGCGTCTACTGCACCCCGTGGGCAGGCCCGCACTGCAGCGCCTGCGGCAGGTGCGGGTTGATCCGATCTTGGCACAGGGCGGCGTAGTCCTGCTGCCATGCGGCCCAGGTGCGGCTGGGGGCCTGCGGGTCGGCCAGCAGCCGATCCACCCGTTCCGGGATGTGCAGCAGGTCCTCAGGCGGAGGGCCGGGCACGTGCCGGGCCCATGCGGCCACTTCCCTGGACAGCGGCGAGTCGTCCAGCGCCTTCACTTGCACACGCAGCCGGTGTATGGCCTGGTTCACCTGGCTGCCGGTGTGCGCCAGATCCGGCGGGGCCGCACCATCGAGAAATCCGTAGACGGCCAGCAGGCCCAGGCAGGCCAGACCGGTGGTGAGCAAGCGCGGCACGGAGTGACTCCTTTGACGGATGGGACCGGGGCTCCGGGGGTAAAGCTTCGCATAGAGCAAGGGCCCATTCGGAAATCTAGCTCCGTCGTGGTGGCGGGTGCTGCGCTGTACATGCAACAGGCGCAAGCAAGTGTTGTGCAGTTCGGGGCCGTGGAAAGGGTATCGCCACGGGCCGGGTCAGACCGCGGCCAGCGTGGTTGGCTGGGCTAGCGGCCCAGCAGCCGTGCGTCGTAGACAAAACGCCCGTGGTCCACGGCGGTGATCTGCGCCGCATCGGGGTGGGCGGGGTTGAGCAGGTAGTTGAATTCCTGCGGAATGATGACGGAGGGCACGCGCAGCACGGCGCTGCGCAGGCTGCGCGCCCAGCGGGAGCCGTAGTCGGCGGCACTGGGGCTGTCGGGGCGTGCGTTCCAGCGGGCCGGCGGCGTGGCGGTTTCGGCAGCCGCCCACACGGCGGCGGGAATCTGCACCTCGATCAGGTAGCGGCGCAGCGGCAGGCCGCTGGCGTTCAGGTGCACCACGGTCTCCAGGCAGGCCAGCGCGACGGAGCTGGCGCAGTACACCATGGGCACGGAAGGCCGGTTCCAGCGCCCGCCGTGGATGGCCATGCCTTTGCCGTCCAGGTCGGTGGCTTTCCAGGCCGGGCCCTGGGTGGCAATGCGCCAGACCGAAACCGGTGGGGGCGCGGCCTCAGGCATAGGCACCGGAGATCATGCGGTGCAGCAGCGATTCCACCAGCGCCACGCCCGAAGCGGTGTCCAGGTAGGCGGCCGGTTTCTCGCCGCCCAGCGCGGGGTTGGCCTGCTCCAGCCACTGGCCCAGCCACTGGCCGGCATCGAAACCCTGGGGGTCGCCATAGTCCTGCACCATCTGCTGGACCATGCCGATCAGACGCTGCAGCTGGAACAGGCGTTCGCTCTGGTCGCTGTCCAGCACGTCGGCGCCCTTGATCTTGCGCAGCACCGTGGACTTGGGAAAGCCCAGGATGTGGATGGTGCGGTCCACGCTGAGCTGCAGCGCCGAGGCCATGTCGGACACGCCCTGGGCGCCCAGGCCCTGGCGGATGACGGCAATGCGGTCCTGCACCGGCATGGCCAGCGCGTCGGCATATACGCCGGTGGCAGCGCCTGCCCGAGGGCCTGTGCGGCGGGTGGAAGCACGCCCCGGAACACGGGCCGCAGCGCCGGGGCGGGGCGGCATGGGGGATGCCCGGCTGGCGGACGGGCTGGTAGACCGACTGGTCCTTGGGGTGGCGCGGGTCATGGCGGGGTGGTGCTCATTTGGGTGATTTGATTATCTCAAATGAACAGAAAAGGGCAAGCCTTGCGGGGAGCGCTGGCTGTCAACCCGGGCCGACCGTCCGGGCCAGCGCGCTGCCTTATTTGAAGATGGCCACCGGCATCTCCGCCTGCAGCCGGATCTGGTCGATGTTGGCTTCGCCCTGGGCCTTGTTGGTGCGGTGCACGCCATAGCGCAGCTGCAGCGACAGGCCCTTGGCGCTGCCTTGCTGCACGGTGTAGCGCACGATCAGATCGCGCTCCCAGTGCTTGCCCCCAGAGCCGGTGTAGCCCAGGTAGTTGGCATAGACGCTGTTGAGGCGGCGGTTGTCCACGCCGGAGCCCCGGGTGTAGGCCACGCCCGCGCTCAGGCCCGGGGTGAGCAGGCTGCCCAGGTCCAGGTGGTACTGGAGCTGCCATGAAGCCTCATGTGCACCATTGAAATCGGACAGCTGCATGGCGTTGTCCAGCCAGATGGAGCCCCGGTTCACATAGTCGAAGGGGTTGTCGCCGTTGACCTTCTGGTAGCCCAGTCCCAGCTTGTGCGGGCCGAAGGCGTAGCTGCCCAGCAGGCTCCAGGTGGTGGTGGCGATGTCGCCCGCCCGGGCCTTGCCGGTGTCGGCGCTGCGGTAGACATTCAGGTTGAAGGAGAGGCTGCGCTGGTCGGCCAGCGGCAGCTTGTAGAAGCTGCCCAGGTACCAGGTGTTCCAGTGGTCCTCATAGCGGCCGTAGTAGCTGCTGACCGACAGGTTGGGGATGGGGGTGTTCCAGGCGCCGCCCAGAAAGCTGAAGGCATCGCCATTCACCCCGGAGTAGTTGGCCAGCAGCTGGCCGCCATTGCTGCGGGCATTGCGGTCGGCCCAGCGAGTGAAACGCCCGGCTTGCAGCGTGACGTTGGCAATGTCGCTGCTGGTGATCTGCCAGCCGCGGTTGGTTTCGGGCAGCAGGCGGGTGTCGGAGGAGCTGAAGATGGGGTTCTTGGTGCGCATCTCGCCCAGCTTCAGTTCGGTGGAGGAGACGCGCAGCTTCAGTGCGCCGCCGGCACGGCCGAAGCGGTCCGGGATGTCCTGCCCGTCCTTGGCCACGTAGCGCGGCGTGGCGCGTGCACTGTCCGCCTCGGTGCCCAGGTTGACGGCGCCATAGGCATGGGCGTCCAGCCCGACGCCCACCAGTCCGCGCGTATAGCCAGACTGGTAGTTCAGCATCAGTCCGTAGGCCGCTTCCTGGGCCTGGGTCTGGCCGCGCACACCGCTGGCTGCGCGGAAGCTGCTGCCCTTCTGGTAGTCCAGCTGCTCGAACAGCATGCGGTTGAGCAGGGTCAGGCTGCTGCCTTCGGTGAAACCGGTGGCGTCATCCTGGGCGCCGGCACAGGCGGCGCCGGTGGTGCAGAGCAGGGCCAGGCTGAGAAGGTGGGGGGCGGTAGGTCGGCGCATGGAGGGGCGGGGTGGATGGGAAGGGTGGCCGGCGCAGCGTGCGCAGGGTGTAGCGGAGGGTGCGGTAGCGGCCAGGGCGTTTACCGGGTGGCGGCGGCAGCGCGCGAGACAATGTTTTCAAAGCGCTGGCGGGCTTGTTCCGGTACATCTTCCGGGACCACCAGTTGGGCGAGCGGGGTGTCGCCCACCCGCACCAGCATGACCATGCCCATGGCGTAGTGGGGCTGGCACTTGATGCCGTACAGGCCCGGCTGGGTCAGGGTGATGGCAATCTCTTCATTGACCTTGCCGCGAAAGGCGGTGGCACCCGCGGGTGCCATGCCGGCGATGGAGACGGCGTCATGGCCGTTGCTGGTTGCCAGGAATTTGATGGTGTCGCCGGGGGCGGCCTGGATGAATTCGGGCTCATAGACCATGGCGCCGTGCGGGCCGCGGTTGAGCATCTTGACTTCAAAGGTTTCGGCGCTGGCTCCGCTGGCGGCACAGCAGCACAGCCACAGGGCGGCCAGGCGAGAAGCAAGGGAGACGGTCATGGGCAAGGCTTTCAGGGCAAGGTGGTGGTCAAGGGCCGCAGGCGCAGCACGCGGCTGCCGTCGAGGGGGTCGGTCAGGCTGTGGGCCTGCACCTGGAAGACGGTCTGCAGCAGTTCCGGCGTGAGCACTTCGTCGGGCGTGCCCAGGTGCACGAGCCGGCCCTGGTGCATCACCGCCAGCCGGTCGCAGGCCAGGGCCTGGTTCAGGTCATGCAGTGCGATCACCTTGGTGATGGGCAGGTGCTGCACCAGCTGCATCAGCGACAGCTGCTGGTGCACGTCGAGGTGGTTGGTGGGCTCGTCCAGCAGCAGCACTTCGGGTTGCTGCGCGAGGGCGCGGGCAATGTGCGCACGCTGGCGTTCGCCGCCGGACAGGGTGTGCCAGGTGCGGTGCGCCTTGTCCTGCAGGCCGACGGCTTGCAGTGCCTGGTGCACGATGTCCCGGTCCCGCGGCGCAAGCGGCTGCAGGGCCGACAGCCAGGGCGTGCGCCCCAGCTCCACGGCGTCCCAGACGGTGATGGCATCCTGCGTGTGCGCACTCTGCGCCACCAGGGCCAGCTGGCGGGCAATGCTGCGGCGTGGCAGGCGGTGCAGTGCCTGGTCCCCCAGCAGCACGTCGCCGGTTTGCGGGCGCAGCATGCCGGACAGCAGGCGCAGCAGGCTGGACTTGCCCGAGCCGTTGGGGCCGATCAGGCCCAGCATTTCTCCGCTGCGCACCTGCAGCGAGACGTTCTGCACGATGGGCGTGCCCTGTACCTGCCAGCCGAGCTGGCGTGCCTGCAGTGCCACCGCAGGCGGTGTGGAGGGCGTGGTTGCCGTGGGCATGGAGGATGTGTTCATGCCCGGCGCCCCTGGGCCTTGAGCAGGATGAGCGCAAACACGGGTGCGCCCACCAGGGCGGTGATGACGCCGATGGGCAGGACCTGGCCGGCGATCAGCGTGCGCGAGACGACATCGGCCGCAATCAGGAACACCGCGCCAATCAGTGCGCTGGCGGGAATCAGGCGGCGGTGGCGGACGCCGACCAGCAGCCGCGCGGCATGTGGGATCACCAGCCCGACAAAGCCGATGGCGCCGACGATGGAGACCATCACCGCTGTCATCAGCGCGGCCGCCAGCAGCAAGGTCAGCTGCACCCGGCGCACCGGAATGCCCAGTGCGGCGGCGGATTCGCTGCCGAAGGTGAAGGCGTCCAGCGAGCGGGCATGCAGCAGGCACAGCAGGGTGCCGATGCCGGCGACCGTGGCGGTCAGCAGCGTATCCGGCCAGCGCACGCCGCTGAGGCTGCCCAGCAGCCAGAACATGATGCCGCGCGCCTGTTCGGCGCTGCCGGACTTGGTGATGACCAGCGAGGTCAGGGCGTTGAAGAGCTGCGATCCGGCAATGCCGGCCAGCACGATCTGTCCGCTGTTGCGCAAGCCGCCATTGCCGGCGGCGTGGGCCAGCAGGGCGACCAGGGCAAAGGCGCACACCGCGCCGAAGAAGGCGCCGGTGGTCATCGAGATGGCGCCGGCGCCCAGGCCGGCCACGGTGACCAGCACCGCCCCGGTGGAGGCGCCTGCCGAGATGCCCAGCAGATACGGCTCTGCCAGCGCATTGCGCAGCAGCGACTGGAGGATCACGCCGGAGATGGCCAGGCCCGCGCCGCAGCTGGCGGCCACCAGTGCCCGCGGCAGCCGGTAGTTCCAGACGATGCCCTGGGTGATGGGGTCGACAGCGGACAGCGGCTGGCCCAGCAGCTGGTGGGCCAGCACCTGAAAGACGGTGTGTGCGGAGATGTCGGTCTCGCCGATGGCGATGCCCAGCACGACCGCGATCAGCAGGAGGGCGGCGGCGGCCGCCGCCACCCAGGCCGTGCGCAGCAGCCGGCCGCCAGCGGTGCCGGCGGTGTCTGCGCGAGGGAGTGCAGTCTCTGCTTGCATGGAAATAAGAGGGCTGCCGTGCAGGGCGGCACGGCAGGGGGCTTTCTTCTTGCTGTTCTTGTGGTGCTTGTTGCGCTTGCAGTTCTTACTTGGCTGCGCCTTGCAGGCGGAGCACGGCCTCGGCAATCTGCTCCATGCCGTCGACCTGGCGGATCGAGCCTTGCAAGGCATCCGCATCGACGATGACGATGCGCTGGTGCTTGACGGCATCCATGTGCTGGGTGACCGGGTCCTTCTTCAGGAATTCCAGCTTCTTCTGGTAGTCATCGGCAGGGAAGCGGCGGCGGTCCATGCGGGCAATGATCAGAATCGAGGGGTTGGCCTTGGCAATGGTTTCCCAGCCCACGGTGGGCCATTCTTCGGTGGAGCCGACGACGTTGCGCAGGCCCATGGACTGCATCATGTAACCGGCCACACCGTTCTTGCCGGCCATATAGGGGTCGGCCGCCAGATCGGAGCTGGAGAACCACAGCGCCGCCGACAGGTCTTGCAGCTTGGAGGCCTTGACCTTGGCGATGGCCTGGGCCTGGCGTGTGCCGAGGTCCTTGACCAGGCTGTCGCCGCGCGCCTGCACATCAAAGATCTGGGCCAGCTGGTGAATGCTCTTGTAGAGGGACTTCACGTCGTAGCCGGCCGTGCGTGTGCCGTCCGACCCCACCAGGTTGTTCTTGCCCTCGCAGTCGGTGGGCATGGCGTAGGTGGCGATGCGCAGGTCGTGGAATTGCTCGCGGGTGCCGACCACGCCGTCCTTGCCGACCATCCATTCGAACTGGGACACGACCAGCGCCGGGCGCTTGCCGATCACCGACTCGAAGCTGGGAATGTTGTCGGACAGGCGCGGCGCCTTGTCGTTGACGGCCTTGAACTGCGGCAGCACCGGGTTGAACCACAGCGCCGTGCCGGCCACCTTGTCGCCCAGGCCCAGCGCATACAGCATCTCGGTGCCGCCCTGGCCGATGGTGACGGCCGAAGCAGGGGCCTTGTCGAAAGTGACGGTGTGGCCGCAGTTCTGCACCTGCAAGGGATAGTCCGTGGCGTGGGCGGTGAAGGTGGTGGCCAGCAGGGCGGTGCAGGCAAGGCTTCGGATCAGCATCAGGCTCGTCTTTCCAGGTTGGGCAGGGACCACTGGAAGACAAGGCACAACCCACGCTGTGCGTGCGGGCCGCAGGGGCGCCGGAACGACAGAGTCACGAGAAATGGCTCACTTCCCGGACACCCCGCCGGCAATGAATGGTTGGTGCTTTGGCAGGTCTCCTGACTGGCAGATCAGCGCCTCGCGACCACCTTCCCAAACTGGCGTTCAGTGGTGTGTCGGTCGCGGGCTCATTGCCTACAGTTGCGGGGGCAGTTCCATTTGGCAGGCAGCGCCAGGGGCGCGGTCTGCACTGGATTCCCTCATGCGGCCAGCGTATGCCGGCGCATGTCCTTGCGGAACCAAAGTTCGGGTAATGTAGCTGATTTTGTAGCGGCGGCCCCCACGGCAGCCTGTGCGCATGGCGGTTTCGAGGCTGGCATGACCCTGTCTTTGTCCCTGTCCCATCTGATTTCCATCCAGCCGGTCGAGCGCCTGCAGGAGGTGGATGGTTTTCTGCGCGACGCACGCGTGCAGATGTTCGGTGCGCGCGTGTCTGCCCAGGACACGCCTGCGGACCTGCTGCATTTCGAGCAGGTGTACCGGGGCGGCGGCGGGCGGATGTGGACGGCCCACGATGCGCAGCGGGGTGTGGTGGGCAGCATTGCCTACCGTCCGTACGACGGCCGGTTTGCGCAGCTGGATTTCGGGCCGCTGGCCGTGGTGGAAGTGGTGCGCCTGTTTGTGGCGCCGGTGTGGCGGCGACAGGGGCTGGCGCAGGCATTGTTTGCCACGCTGCAGGCCCATGCCCGGGCCCACGGGGTGGAGGTGCTGTACCTGCACACCCACCCGTTTTTGCCGGGGGCGCTGGAGTTCTGGAAACGCAACGGGTTTGCGGTGCTGCAGCGCGAGGCCGAGCCGGTCTGGCAGACCATCCACATGCAATGCCTGCTGCCGCCTGCGCTGCCCACTGCCGCGCCCACTTAGCTGTCCCCGTTGCGCGAAGGGTGTGCTGCCGCTCCTATAATTTGCGCTTTGAACAGGAGCCCGGCATGGCGCATGCCCATGCCGGGTGAAACGGGAAGTCCGGTGACCTTCGCCTTCGGGTGGGAAGCATTCCGGCGCAGCCCCCGCTGCTGTAAGCCTGACCGCCACACGTTGATGCCACTGGGTACGTTACCTGGGAAGGCCGTGTGTGCGGTATGACGGCGAGCCAGAATACCGACCTGTTCGATTGCAGTGGTATGCCACGGGGTGTGGGCTGTTTGCTGATCGGCCCTTTCCACCGCTTTGGCGGTGCGACCCGGGTCTGTCGCACGCATCGCTTCCCCACCGCATGCTTTTTGTCGCGTGGCGGCTCGGGGAGAGCATGGTTCAACCGTTCACACATCGGCATGCCCGGCGCATGCCTGTCCCAACGTCCGTGCAGGGCGTGCGCATGGCTGCGCGCTGCACTGCGGATGTCTCCATGGCACGGCCTGCCGGGCAGGACCGGCGCATGCACTCCCTGACCTGTGGCGCGCAGCGGTTGTTCGGCCGAGGCCGTGAGCGCCATGGCGGCCAAGCGGTCGCGGGCCCTGCCGCTGCACAGCCCTCACATCGCCCACGCCGCGCACACCGCGCCGGCACCCTCTTCACTGGCAGCGGGCGCTGAGGCCGCAGCTTTCTTTTTCTTCGGAGCACAGGAGTTTCTGACCATGAGTACGCACCACAAGATCCCCGCCACCATCGTTACCGGCTTTCTGGGCAGCGGAAAGACCACGCTGCTGCGCCACATTCTGCAGAACGCCAATGGCCGGCGCATTGCGGTGATCGTCAACGAGTTCGGCGAACTGGGGATCGACGGCGAGATCCTGCGTGGCTGCGGCATCGGCTGTGAAGACGAAACCAATCCGCAAAGCGGTCAGCTCTACGAGCTGGCCAACGGCTGCATGTGCTGCACCGTGCAGGAAGAGTTCTACCCGGTCATGCGCCAGCTGATTGCGCGGCGCGACGATATCGACCACATCCTGATCGAAACCAGTGGCCTGGCCCTGCCCAAGCCCTTGGTGCAGGCATTCAACTGGCCCGAAATCAAGAACGCCTGCACGGTGGACGCCGTGATCACGGTGGTGGATGTGCCGGCGACGGCCGCCGGCCAGTTTGCGGCCAACCCGGCGGCCGTGGATGCCCAGCGCAAGCAGGATCCGAATCTGGACCATGAATCCCCGCTGCACGAGCTGTTTGAAGACCAGCTGATCTCCGCCGACCTGGTGGTGCTGAGCAAGCTGGACCTTGCCAGCGCGCAGGACCGCGCCAAGGTGGAGGCCATCGTGCGGGAAGAGGTGCCGGCCCAGGTGAAGATCGTGGCGGCCGAGCATGGCCAGATCGACCTGGGGGTGGTGCTGGGCCTGTCCAGCGCCTCGGAAGAGAGCATCCATGAGCGGGTGGGCCACCACGAGCATGGCGAAGGCGAGGAACACCACCACGACGCGCACGACCACGATGCCTTCGATTCCGTGGTGATCGAGCTGCCCGAGGTGGATCGGGATGCCCTGCTGGCGTGCCTGGCCGACATCGTGGCCGAGAACACGGTCTACCGCGTCAAGGGCTTTGTGTCCCTGGAAGGCAAGCCCATGCGCCTGGTGGTGCATGGCGTGGGCAAGCGTTTTGACAGCTATTTCGACCGCCGCTGGCGCGACGACGAGGCGCGCAAGACCCATCTGGTCTTCATCGGCCACGATCTGGAAGAGGACCCCATCCGTGCCGCGTTGAACGGTCTGACCGCCGGAGCGCTCTGATGCATTTGCTTGCCGTCCAGCCCGGGGGCTTTGTCGATGACGAAGCCTTTGTCTCCAGCCTGGGCCAGTCGCCGGCCGATGTGGTGGTGCTCAGTGCAGCCGACACCACGCTGGCCTTGCTGGCCGAGGCCTATGCCCAGCTGCAGGCCAGCGCCGCGCAGCAGGGCCTGGGGCCGGGGAGGGACGGCGAGCGTCTGCCGACGGTGCGGCTGGCCAATCTGATGCATCTGCGCCAGCCGGCCTCGGTGGACCTGTACGTCGACGAGGTGCTGCAGCATGCCCGGGTGATTGTGGTCGACCACCTGGGCGGCGAGAGCTACTGGCCCTATGGCACGGAGCGCATCCGCGAGGTGTGCCGCCAGAACGGCATTGTGCTGGTGATGTTTTCCGGGGATACGACGGAAGACCTGAACCTGCTGCAAAAGAGCACGGCCTCCGTGGAGCAATGCCGCAGCATCTGGCGCTATCTGCGCGAAGGCGGGGTGGCCAATGCCCGCGAGATGTTCCGCTATCTGTGGCACAGCTTTCTGCAAGGGGCGCAGCCGGCGCTGGCGCCGCGCCCGCTGCCGTCCGCAGCGGTGTACCATCCCGCGCACGATGCGGCGACGGCCGCGCACTGGCTGGAGCCCGGGCCTTGGCAGTGGCAGGCCGGCGCGCCCGTGGTGATGGTGGTGTTCTACCGCGCCCACCTGCAGTCGGGCAATACACAGGTGTTCCACCAGCTGTGCCAGCAGCTGCTGGCGCAGGGTATGAACCCCTTGCCGCTGGCGCTGCTGTCGCTCAAGGATGCGACCAGCCTGGCCTTGCTGCACCAGCTGTGCGGTGCGCACCAGGTGTCGCTGATCCTGAACACCACGTCGTTTGCGCAGTCGTCGCTGGAAACGCCGGGCGACCATGCGCTGGCGGGCGATATCCCGGTGCTGCAGGTCATCATGTCCGGCAGCAACCAGCAAAGCTGGCTCGACGATGCACACGGGCTGCAGCCACGGGACATTGCCATGCATGTGGCCATGCCCGAGGTGGACGGCCGCATTATCACGCGGGCCATCAGCTTCAAAGGGCTGTCGCACCGCAGCGAACTGACACAGTCGGATGTGGTGCAGTACCAGGCCCATGCCGAGCGGCTGGATTTTGTGGTGGCGCTGGCGCAGCGCTGGTGCCGTTTGCGCCACAAAGCCAATCCCGACAAGCGGCTGGCATTGATTCTGGCCAACTACCCCACGCAGGAAGGCCGGCTGGGCAATGGCGTGGGGCTGGATACGCCGGCTTCCGTCATCCACATCCTGCAGGCGCTGCAGCAGCAGGGCTATGTGCTGGACCAGATTCCCGCCGATGGCGATGCCCTGATGCAGCAGCTGCAGCAAGGCATCACCAACGATCCCGATTCCTGGGGTGTGCGGCCGGCACAGCAGAGCCTGGATCTGGCCGGCTACCAGGCTTTCTTTGCCAGCCTGCCGCCGGAGAACCAGCAGGCCGTGGTGCAGCGCTGGGGCCCGCCCGCGTCCGACCCCATGCTGCGCCAGGGGCGCTTCATGGTGGCGGGCCTGCGCTGCGGCCAGGTGTTTGTGGGCATACAGCCGGCGCGTGGCTACCAGCTGGACCCCATGGCCAGCTACCACGACCCCGATCTGGTGCCGCCGCATTACTACCTGGCCTTCTACCACTGGCTGCGCAGCGCCTGGCAGGCAGATGCCATGGTGCATGTGGGCAAGCACGGCAACCTGGAATGGCTGCCGGGCAAGAGCGTGGCGCTGTCGCAGACCTGCTGGCCGGACCTGGCGTTCGGTCCCATGCCCCACCTGTACCCCTTCATCGTGAACGATCCGGGGGAGGGTGCGCAGGCCAAGCGCCGCGCGCAGGCAGTGATCGTGGACCATCTGATGCCGCCTTTGACGCGGGCCGAGAGCTATGGCCCCACGCGCGACCTGGAGCGCATGGTGGACGAGTACTACGAGGCGGTGACGCTGGACCGCCGGCGCGCCCAGCTGCTGCGCCAGCAGATTCTGGCGCACATCGTGCAGCACGATCTGCACCAGGACCTGGGGGTGGCGGCGCCCCGTACCGAGGCGGACGAGCAGCAACTGCTGAACAAGACCGATGCCTATCTGTGCGAGCTCAAGGAAAGCCAGATCCGCGACGGGCTGCATGTCTTCGGCCAGTCCCCGCAGGGGCGCCTGGAGCGGGACACTCTGCTGGCACTGGCCCGCCACCCGGTGGGCAACGGCCAGGGGGCGAACAACAGCCTGATCCGCGCCTTGGCACACGATCTGCTGCCGGGCACCGCTTTCGATCCGCTGGATGCCGCCTGGGAGCAGCCCTGGACCGGGCCGCGCCCGCAGCTGCTGGAAGCGGTGGATGGCCAGGCCTGGCGCCATGCGGGCGACACCCGCGAACGGCTGGAGCTGCTGGCGCTGCAATGGCTGGAGCAGCCCGGGCTTTCCAGCGCCGATCTGGATGCGGGCTGGGAACAGACCCGGCTGGTGCTGCAACGGGTGCAGCACGATCTGCGCGCCCGCTTGCAGGCCTGTGGCCCGCAGGAGATTTTGCAGCTGTGCCGGGGACTGGAAGGCCGTTTTGTGCCGGCCGGTCCCAGCGGAGCCCCTTCGCGCGGCCGCCCGGACGTGCTGCCCACGGGGCGCAATTTCTTTTCCGTCGACACGCGCGCCGTGCCGACGCCCACCAGCTGGACCCTGGGGCTCAAATCCGCCCAGTTGCTGGTGGAGCGCTATACCCAGGAGCATGGCGACTACCCGCGCGCACTGGGCCTGTCGGTGTGGGGAACGGCGACCATGCGCACCGGGGGCGACGATATCGCCCAGGCCTTTGCCTTGCTGGGCGTGCGGCCCAAGTGGGCGGATGGCAGCTGGCGGGTCAGCGATTTCGAGGTGCTGCCCATGAGCGTGCTGGGCCGCCCGCGCGTGGACGTGACGCTGCGGGTTTCCGGCTTCTTCCGGGATGCCTTCACCAATGTGATCCGCCTGTTTGACGCGGCGGTGCAGAAAGTGGCCAGCCTGGAAGACGAGGATGCATGGACCAACCCCATCCGTGCACGGGTGCTGCAGGAGGCGGCCGAGCTGCAGGCTCAGGGCCTGAGCGAGGAGGTGGCCCGCCACCAGGCGGGGCTGCGCGTGTTCGGCGCCAAGCCCGGCAGCTATGGGGCGGGTCTGCAGGGGTTGATCGACGGCCGCAACTGGGACAGCGACGAAGACCTGGCCACGGCCTACCGGAACTGGGGAGCCTATGCCTATGGGCAAAAGGACGACGGGACCGCGCTGCCCGAGCGCTTTGTGCAGCGCCTGAGCGAGATCGAGCTGGTGGTGCACAACCAGGACAACCGCGAGCACGACCTGCTGGATTCGGACGATTACTACCAGTTTCAAGGCGGCATGGCCGTGGCGGTGCGGCATTTCCGCGGCCAGCAGCCGGCGCTGTACTTTGGCGACCATGCCAACCCGGATGCCCCGCGCATGCGTACGCTGCAGGAAGAAATCAGCCGGGTGGTGCGCGCCCGCGTCACCAATCCCAAGTGGATCGACGGCATCAAGCGCCATGGCTACAAAGGCGCGTTCGAGGTGGCGGCCACGGTGGACTATCTGTTTGCCTTTGATGCCACGGCCCGCGTGGTGCGCGACGACCAGTACGCGCGCGTGACCGATGCCTTTGTGGCGGATGCCGCCACGCGCGACTTTTTGCAGCAGCACAATCCTGCAGCCTTTCACGGCATGTGCGAGCGGCTGCTGGAGGCCATCCACCGGGGGATGTGGGAAGACAGCGGGGACTACCAGGCGCTGCTGGAGCAGCAGTTGCTGGCCGCTGAACAATTGTTGGAGAAGCGATGATCTCGTCCACCGAATCCGCACCGTCTGCGCACGCGGCGGGCTTTCCGTTCACTGCCATCGAGGGACAGCCGCAGCTGCAGACGGCCTTGCTGCTGGCGGCCGTGGATCCGTTGCTGGGCGGCGTGCTGGTGGAGGGGCCGCGCGGCACGGCCAAGTCGACCAGTGCGCGGGCGCTGGCCGCCTTGCTGCCGGCCGGCCGCTTTGTGAACCTGCCGCTGGGGGCGACGGAGGAACAGCTGGCCGGCTCCCTGGACCTGGAAGCCGCGCTGCAGCGCAGTGCGGTGGTGTTCCGCCCGGGATTGCTGGCGCGTGCCCATGGCGGCATCCTGTATGTGGATGAGGTGAACCTGCTGGCCGATGCGCTGGTGGACCTGCTGCTGGACGTGAGCGCCAGCGGCATCAACCGGGTGGAGCGCGACGGCGTGTCGCACCAGCACGATGCGCGCATCACCCTGGTGGGTACCATGAACCCGGAAGAGGGCCAGCTGCGGCCGCAGCTGCTGGACCGCTTCGGGCTGTTCGTGCGGCTGGAGAATGTGCCCAGTGCCGCGGTGCGCAAGGCCATTGTCAAGACGCGCATGGCCTTCGATGCCGATCCGCAGGCCTTTGTGGAGCAGCACGCTGCGGCGCAATCCGATCTGGCGCAGCGGGTGAAGCTGGCGCGCGAGCGCGTGGCGGCCGTGGCGTGGACCGATGCCGTGCACGACGATGTCGCCCAGCGCTGCCAAGACGCCGGGGTGGAAGGGGTCCGGGCAGATCTGGTGATGCTGCGCGCGGCGCGGGCGCATGCGGCGCTGCACGGGCGCAGCGCCGTCACGCCGGCGGATGTGCAGGCAGTGGCGGAACTGGCGCTGGCCCACCGGCGCACCCAGGCTGCACCGGCTGAGCCGCCCGCGTCGGGCGAGCCGGCGCAGCAGCCGGAACAGCAGCCGAGTTCCGAGGAACAGACGCCACCTCCAGCCCCGCCGCCAACCGGTGGGGCGCAGGGTGCAGGTACCCCGTCCGGCCAGTCCGGGCATGGGCCGGCACCATCGGCGAATACATTGCCGGACCATGCCGCCCCGGCCGATGCCTGGGGCGCCATGCCGCCACCCCAGCTGGTGGCGATGAAGGTGGTCAAGGCGCTGAAGCCTTTGCCGTCAAAAAAAGCCTGACGCGCTCCGCTGTGGCGGGACTGGCCGGAAAGGCCAAGGCGGGGCGCGGTGGGAATACCTCTCGCAAGGGCCGGCTGAACGGGGCGGCAGGGCGGCGCCTGGACTGGGTGTCCACGCTGGCGTCCAAGGGCCGCGGGGCGCTGCGGCCCGAACACCTGCGTTTTCGCCCGCGGCCTGTGGGGAGCAAGACCCTGCACCTGGTCTTGCTGGATCTGTCGGCGTCCATGCTGCGCGGTGAAAAGCTGGCCTGGGCCAAAGGGTGCTTGCTGGCTCTGACCGAGCAGTTCTACCGCGATCGCGACCATATGGCGGTGATCGGATTTGCGGGCGAGCAGGCACGGTGGCTGCAGTCCCCGGCGAAAGCCGGGGCTTTCAATGCCGGCTGGATTGCGCCCTTGCGCGGCGGTGGCGGAACGCCGATCCAGCCCGCTGTCGACGCCGTGGAGGGCGCGCTGCGGCGCTGCCCGCCCGGCACCCGGGCCACGGTCTGGCTGCTGACGGATGGGCGGTTTGATCCGCTGCCGGTGCGCCCCGAGGGGGTGGACCGTTGCTGCATCATCGACTTTGAAAATGATGCGGTGGCGCTGGGGCGGTGCCAGCGGCTGGCGGCGATGTGGTGCGGGGAGTGGGTGCGGGCGGAGCTTTTTGCCACTGCCGGCTGAGTGCAGTGGGCACCCAGGCAGGCGTGCCACGGCTTTTTCAGCCCCGCTGTGCTGGTCACCGTGCCGCTCACTGCGCTGTCCGCTGCGGCAGGCTGCATGCCGCAGAGCGGCGGAAAAAAGCGGTGATTTGCTGCGTTGCATCAGTGGCGGCCGATACTGGGGTGGAGTTTTCGGCTCGGGCGCGGGATGAGGGCAGATATCGCGTAAAATTCGCGCTGATCCCAGGTGTTTCGCCGCGCACTGCGCGCAAGGAAATGAAACGAGAAGCAGGTGCGTGGTTCGCCACCATTCCTGCACTGCACCCGCAACGGTAATCAGAGAGAGGGGACGCCCGTCATTGCTTGCAGCAATGACAGCCACTGCGCAAGCGGGAAGGCGCGTCCAGCGATCAACTCCACGAGTTGAGCTCTGTAAGTCCGGAGACCGGCCTGGCGTGAACAAGGCGCAGCGGGAGTGCATGTGGCTTGATGGGCTCGCATCTTCGCGCCGCCAATCGCTTCCATCTTCCATCCCCCCTGCAAGTTTCAATCGTCCGGCCCGGGTATCGGCCTGACCGACTGCGGATACAGCATGGCGCGAGAGGCTCTGGGTTTGACGGTGTGGGCAGCGGCTCTGGATGGGGGCGCTGCGCACCATGGCTGATTCCATCAAGGTCCAGGGCTGGTGCCCCACGGCATGGAAACCCATGCGGTCGGAAGATGGCTGGATTGTCCGGGTGCGCCCGGTCTGTGCCTCCATCAACGCGGAGCAGTGGGCCGCACTGGCGGCTTTGGCACTGTCCCTGGCGCACCCCCAGATCGAGCTGACCCGGCTGGGCAATGTGCAGCTGCGCGGGGTGGCGGATGCGGACCTGCCTGCGTTGCTGTCGCAGCTGGTGGCGGCCCGGCTGATTCCGGCGGATGCGGATGCCGATCTGGCGCCGCCCGTGCACTGCACCCCTTTTTACACGGTCCATGACCGGACCCACCAGCTCGCCGCGCTATTGAGCCGTGCGGTGGTGGAGCGCTTGTGCCCCAGTGCGCTGGAGCGCCAGGGCATGGCTGCGCTGCCCAGCAAGTTCGGCTTGCTGGTGGATGATGCAGCGCGCAGCCTGGGCGGCGTGGCCTCTGATCTGCGGGTTTGGGCGGATGCGGACGGCGGCTATGGCCTGGCATTGGGCGAGGCCGGCGACTGGTACCGCTTTGCCGACGCGCAGCAGCTGGTCGATGCCGCGATCCACATTGCCGCCTGGTTCGCCCGCGCGCGGATGGCCGTTTCCGGTAAACCGCCCACCCGCCTGCAGGCGCTGCTGCCGTCTTTGCCGCTGGATACGCTATTGCAGGATGCGGTGCCCCAGGGCGCGCAGCCGCCCGCTGCAGCACCGGTGCTGCCGGGTCAGCTGGCGCAAGGCTGGGTGCTGGGGGCTCCGCTGGGGCGCATCGATGCCCTGGCGATGCAGGCGCTGGCGGCCAGCCTGCCGGCCGACACGGAAATCCGCGTCACGCCCTGGCGTTCGCTGCTGCTGATGTCGGCGGATGCGCCGGCGCGGGTGGCCCGCCTGGATGCACGGCACTGGATGACCGATGCAGCGGATGCACGCCTGCGGGTGTCGGCCTGCACCGGAAGCCCGCGCTGTGCGCAGGCCCATGTGCCGGCACAGGACATAGCGCTGCAGCTGGCGCCCCATGTGCCTGAGCGCGGGCATCTGCACGTCAGCGGCTGCGCCAAGTTCTGCGCGCTGTCGTCCGACGCCACCTCACTGATCTTTGCCAGCACGTCCGCACCGGACGCGGTCTGGCTCCATGCAGGCGCTGCCGGGCAGCCAGGCTGCCCAACGGTCCGGCTCCCTTACCGGGCCGGATCGGCACTGCCTGCAGAACTCCCCACACTACTTCATGACCTACCACTATGAAATGCACGGTGAAGAGATTTACCGGCAATCGTTTCGCATCATCCGCAGCGAGGCCGATCTGGCCCGCTTCACGCCCCTGGAGGAGCGGGTGGCTTGCCGCATGATCCATGCCGCAGGCATGGTGAGCCTGGCACAGGACATCCATTTCTCCGCAGATTTTGCGCAGGCCGCAGAAGCAGCCCTGCAGCGCGGCGCCCCGATTCTGTGCGATGCGCGCATGGTCAGCGAAGGCATCACGCGCAAGCGCCTGCCTGCCGACAACGCCATCATCTGCACCTTGCAGGATGCCCGCACGCCCGGGCTGGCCCAGGCCATGGGCAATACCCGCAGTGCCGCCGCGCTGGAGCTGTGGCGCGAACACCTGGACGGTGCGGTGGTGGCCATCGGCAACGCGCCGACCGCGCTGTTCCACCTGCTGAACATGCTGGAGGACCCGGCATGCCCGCGCCCGGCCGCCATCATCGGCTGCCCCGTGGGCTTTGTCGGTGCCGCCGAGTCCAAGGATGCGCTGCGTGCATGGGGGCAGATTCCTTTCGCCATTGTGCAGGGGCGTCTGGGCGGATCGGCCATCACGGTGGCTGCAGTCAATGCGTTGGCGACGTCGGTGGAGTGAGGAACGTATGAACAGCGGCAAAATTATCTGCGTGGGCCTGGGCCCCGGTGATCCGGACATGATGAGCGTGAAGGCGGACCGTCTGCTGCGCAATGCGCGCCATGTCGCGTATTTCCGCAAGCGCGGCCACCCGGGCAAGGCCCGGCAGCTGGTCAACGGCATGCTGCACGCCGAGGTCACGGAGTACCCGATGGAGTACCCGCTGACCACCGAGATCCCGCACGACGACCCGCGCTATGTCGCGCAGCTGTCGGATTTCTATCTGGGCTGGCAAGCGCGCCTGACCGAGCTGGCGCGCGGCGAGGATGTGATCGTGTTGTGCGAGGGCGATCCGTTCTTCTACGGCTCCTTCATGCACCTGTATGTGCGCCTGCAGCAGGAAGGGGTGGTGCCGGTCGAGGTGCTGCCCGGCATCCCCGGCATGGTGGGCTGCTGGCATGCCACGGGCATGCCCATGACCTGGGGCGACGATGTGATGAGCGTGCTGCCGGCCACCTTGGCCGACGAGCCGCTGCGCGCCCACATGGCCCGCTCGGATGCGCTGGTGATCATGAAGGTCGGCCGCCATCTGGGCCGCATCCGTTCGCTGTTGACGGAGCAGGGCAAGCTGGACCAGGCGTGGCTGGTGATCAACGGAACCATGAGCGACGAGCAGGTGATGCCGCTGCGCGATGCGCCGGAGCGCTGCCCGTATTTTGCGATTGTGATCGTGCACGGCAACGGCCGCCGCCCCGCCAATGACATGTGAGCGCAGCCGCATGGACATGGACACCACACAGAACGCGGTCAAGGGCGCCATCACGGGGCAGCTGTGCGTGCTGGGCCTGGGGCCCGGCGACGCGGCACTGCTGACGGAACAGGCCCGGCAGTCGATTGCCGGTGCCAGCGATGCTTTTGGCTATTTCCCGTATGTGGAGCGGCTGAGCGGGCTGGAGCATTTGCGCCTGCATGCCAGCGACAACCGCGAAGAACTGGACCGTGCCCGCCAGGCGCTGAATGTGGCGGCAGAGGGCCGGAAGGTGCTGATGCTCTCGTCCGGCGACCCTGGCGTGTTTGCCATGGCCAGTGCCGTGTTCGAGGTGCTGGAGGGCGCCAGCCCGCAGGAGCAGCTGCGCTGGAAGGCCGTGGAGGTGGACGTGCAGCCCGGCATCACGGCCATGCTGGCGGCGGCCGCGAGATTGGGTGCTCCGCTGGGCCATGATTTCTGCACCATCAATCTGTCGGACAACCTCAAGCCAGCCGAAGTGATCGAGCGCCGGATCCGGCTGGCGGCACAGGCCGACTTTGCCATGGCGTTCTACAACCCCTGTTCCAAGTCGCGGCCCCAGGGCTTTGTGCGCGCTTTGAAGGTCCTGACCGCGCACTGCGAGCCCGAGCGCCTGATCTGCTTTGCCCGCAATGTCAGCCGGCCGGACGAGACCCTGCGGGTGTGCCAGTTGCAGCAGGTGACGCCGGACATGGCGGATATGCGCACGGTCGTCATCGTGGGCAACAGCCTGACCCGCCAGGTGGGCCGGCATGTTTACACGCCGCGCAGCTATGGAGCGCCGGCGCATGGCTGAAGGCGGGGCCCGCCGCTCAGCGCTGGCCGGCCAGCCAGTCCATGGCCTGCTGCGGGGTCTGGCACTGCGTGCGAGCGGGCAGCAGCGGGCGGTCCACCATGACCACGGGGATCTGCAGCGCGCGGGCGGCTTCGATCTTGGCGTAGGTATCGGCGCCGCCGGCGTTCTTGCTGACGATGCAGTCGACGGCATGGTGCTGGAGCAGGGCGATTTCGTCGGCCAGCGCAAAAGGGCCGCGCGCCACCACCAGTTCGTAACTGGCTGCGGGCAGGGGCAGGGCCTCCTCGGGGCGGTCGACCACCCGCAGCACAAAGCGGTGTGCGCTGGCCTGGCCGGCAAAGGCGGCCAGCTGCTTGCGGCCGATGGCCAGAAACACATTGCGGCACTGCGGTGGCAATGCCTGGGCCGCGGCCGCCATGTCGGCCACCGGTGTCCACCGGTCCTGGGGCTGGGCAGACCAGGCGGGGCGCTCCATCGACAGCAGGGGAATGCCTGCCGCCGTGCAGGCGGCCAGGGCGTTGCGGCTCATCTGCGCGGCAAACGGGTGGGTGGCATCGATCACATGACTGATGCGGTGCTGCTGCAGGTAATCCACCAGGCCCTGGACGCCGCCAAAACCGCCCACGCGGGTGGGCAGGGGAGCGGTGCGCCGCGTCAGCGTGGCGCCGGCGTAGGAGTAGACGGCCGGAATGCCCGCTGCATGCAGCAGGGTGGACAGTGTGTAGGCATCAAAAGTGCCGCCTAACAGGAGAACTTGGGTCATGGCCTATCCGTGGCTTTCGATTATCGGGATTCATCCCTCGGGCCTGCAGAGCCTGAGCGCTGCGGCCGTGCAGGACCTGGAGCAGGCTGCGGTGGTGTTCGGCAGCCCGCGGCATCTGGCGCTGGCCCAGGTGGGGGAGCGTGGCCGCGCATGGCCGGTTCCGTTCAGCGTGGAGCCTTTGCTGCAGCTGCGCTGTCAACAGAAGGTCGCCATGCTGGTGTCGGGGGATCCGTTTCACTTTGGCGGCGGGGCTTCGGTGGCCAGGCACCTGGAACGCGGCGAGTGGCGCAACCATCCGCAGCCGTCGACATTTTCGTGGATTTCGGGCGAGCTCGGCTGGTCGCAGGAGCAGGTGCATTGCATGGGCCTGCATGCCCGCAGCCTGGAGAGCCTGACGCCGCTGCTGGCGCAGGGCGAACGCTTTATCTGCCTGCTGCGGGATGCGCCGGCGGCGCACCGCCTGGCCGCCTGGCTGACCGGGCAGGACTGGGGCGAGAGCCCCCTGTGGCTGGTGTCGAATGCGGGCAGCGAGGCACAGACGGTGTGCACTGGCAAGGCCAGCGAGCTGGCGCAGCAACTGCTGGAGCAGCCGGTGGTGGCGCCCGTGGCGGCCGCCTTCGAGGCCCGTGGCGGGCAGGGTCTGCCGCAGGTGGCCGGCCGCGCGTGCGATGCGTTTGCGCATGACGGGCAGATCACCAAAAGCCCGGTGCGGGCCATGACGCTGGCGGCCCTGGCCCCGCGCAAGGGGGAGTGCCTGTGGGACCTGGGGGCCGGATCGGGTTCGGTCGCCGTGGAATGGTGTCTGGCCGGTGGCACGGCCGTGTGTGTGGAGCAGCATGCCGGGCGGGTGGCCAATATTGCCCACAATGCCGCGCGCTATGCCGTGGCATTGCAGGTGGTGCAGGGGGATTCCCTGGCCGTGCTGGCCACATTGCAGCCCCAGCCGCAGGCCGTGTTTGTCGGTGGCGGCTTCTCCCTGGCGCTTTTCCAGGCGCTGCGCGCGCGGCTGGCGCATCCCTGGCGTCTGGTGGTGAATGCCGTGGCGCTGGAAACCCAGGCCTTGCTGATGGAGCTGCACCGCAGCCATGGCGGTCAGCTGTTGCAGCTGCAATGGAGCGAGGCCCGGCCGCTGGGAAGCATGCAGTCCTGGCATGCCGCGCGGCCGCTGGTGCAGTGGTCATGGAGCTGCCCGTGACACACGCGATCCACGGGGCGCATGTGCCCCTCGCCACCCACTGGTTCCTGGGCTGGGGCTTCATGTCCGAGGCTCAGCCGCAGTCGTTTGCCAGCTGCTGGGAGCAGGTGGCGCTGCCGCTGCCGGCACAAGGCATTTGCTGTGCGGTGCTGAAGACCCGGCTGGCCACCCCCGCCTGGCAGGCTTTGCAGCGCTGGATGGCCGGCTGCTGGCCGCAGGTGCAGTGGCTGGTGGTGGACGCCGCCGAGATTGCACACATCACCACACCGTCGGTGTCGCAGCGCGTGGCGCAGCGTTTTGGCACCGGCAGTGTGTCCGAAGCCCTGGCCCTGCATGCCGCGCAAACCCATGCCGTACCCGCCCGGGGCAAAGCTGCCGCAGGCGGCTTGCTGGTGCCCCGCCTGGTTTCCGAAGACCGTTGCGCCACGCTGGCGATTGCCGCAGGCTGCCTGTCTTCCCCTCCTTTCCCAACCGGAGTTCATTCTTGACAGTTCACTTTATCGGCGCCGGTCCTGGCGCTGCCGATCTGATTACCGTGCGCGGGCGCGATCTGCTGGCGTCCTGCCCGGTCTGCCTGTATGCGGGTTCGCTGGTGCCGACCGAGCTGCTGGCGCATTGCCCGCCAGGGGTGCGCCTGGTCAATACGGCGCCACTGTCGCTGGAAGAGATCGTGGCCGAAATGCAGCAGGCGCATGCGCAAGGGCAGGATGTGGCGCGCCTGCATTCGGGCGACCTGAGCATCTGGTCGGCCATGGGCGAGCAGTTGCGCAGCCTGCGGGCGCTGGAGATTCCCTACACCGTCACACCCGGCGTACCGGCCTTCAGTGCGGTGGCGGCTGCATTGGAAGCGGAGCTGACCTTGCCGGGGTCCTGCCAGTCGGTGGTGCTGACGCGCACCTCGGGCCGGGCGTCGAGCATGCCCAGCGGCGAAACGCTGGCGGCCTTTGCGGCCACGGGCGCCGTGCTGGCGATCCACCTGTCGGTGCATGTGGCCGAAGAGGTGCAGCAGGAGTTGCTGCGGCACTACGGCGCAGACTGCCCGGCGGCCATTGTGTGGCGCGCTTCCTGGCCGGATGAACTGATTGTGCGCACCCGGGTGGGGGAGCTGGCTGCGGCCGCGCAGAGCAACGCCCTGCAACGCAGCGCGCTGATGCTGGTGGGTCCCACCCTGAGCCAGCAGGACTTCGGCCTGAGCCGCCTGTATGCCAATGATTACGACCGCCGTTACCGCCCGCGCGGCGATGAGCCCCGCTTTCCGGCGGGCACCGAGGGGGCCTGATGCTGCAGCTGTTTCTGGTGGGCATCGGCACGGGCAACCCCGGGCATCTGACGCGTGAAGCGGAACATGCGATCCGCGGGGCCGATCTGATTCTGCTGCCGCACAAGGAAGACAACAAGGCCGAGCTGGCCCAGGTGCGCCTGGCGCTGCTGCAGGATCTGTCCGTCAGTGACGCGCGCATAGCGCACTTCGACATGCCGCTGCGCCGGCAGCAGGGTGATGACTACGGCTGCCAGGTGGACGAGTGGCACGACGCGATTGCCCGGCGCTGGCAGGACTGTCTGCAGGCCCATCTGCCTTCGGGCACGGGCCGCGTGGCCTTGCTGGTCTGGGGGGATCCTGCGCTGTATGACAGCACGCTGCGGATTGCGTCCCGCCTGGGGCTGGGCTCCGGGCAGGTGCAGGTGGTGCCGGGCATCACGTCCATGCAGGTGCTGTGCAGCGCGCATGGCATTGCGCTCAATGCCATCGGCGCGCCCTTCCTGGTGACCACCGGCCGCCAGCTGCGCGAGAACGGCTGGCCGCAGGGCGTGGACACCCTGGTCGTGATGCTGGATGGTCAGTGTTCCTACGAGCAGGTGACGGAGCCGGGCGCCGTGATCTACTGGGGGGCGTATCTGGGGATGCCGCAGCAGATCCTGCTGCAGGGGCCGCTGGCCGCCATGCAGCAGGTCATCAGCAGCAGGCGCCAACAGGCGCGCCAGGAACACGGCTGGATCATGGACATCTACCTGCTGCGCAGGGACGGCGCGGTGGCGGTGGGCGAGGTGGACAAGCTGCGCTCCGCAGGCTGATGCCGCGCCTGCAAGGGCGGTCCGCCGTGCCTGCGGAATGGCGTTGGCATTGAAAACCCCGTCCTTTCGCAGTGCCCGGGACTTGGCCGACAATCCAGGGCTTCCAAAAAAACACGCAGGATAGAGCGAATGAGTGCAGTCCCTCCGACCGAACAGACCCCGACCGACTGGGCCGCATGGAGCCGTGAAGCGGTGGAGATGATGGTGGCGCGCAATGCCGAATGGCCGCGCAAGCTGGGCCTGGTGGGGGCACCCGAGTACCGCTGGGACCTGGACGCAGCCACCCTGGTGCTGCAGGGGCCGCTGCATGAGGTGGTGGCCACGGTGTGCTTGGTGGGGACTACCAGCGAGGCCGAGGGCAGCTTTCTGTGGAGCTGGGGCAACGAGGCGATTCCCAAGCAGCATGGCGAAGCGCTGGAAGTGGTGCACGACTTTGGCCGGGCCAACGGCCTGGCACTGCTGACCACGCCCCGCATCACCGGCGGCCGCCCCGAAGCCACCGAGTGCCTGTGCATTGCAGCCCGTCTGCAGCGTGCGATGGGCACCTTCATCGACCAGCAGGGCGATGTGACGCTGTACTTCACCATCCTGCATGCCCAGCTGGCGCCGATGGACGACGCGCCACTACCGAACTGACCCTGCAGGCACGGCCGGCCTGCACCGGGACAAAAAAAGCGCCCCTGGAGGGCGCTTTTGCGTGGCGGACAAGGCCCCGGCGGGAGCCGGGTCTGCCTTCATGGATCTCAGGATCGATCGATCAATGGATCAATGGATCAATGGATCAATGGATCGGGTGACCCCGTGATCACCTCTTGGCAAGATCACTTCTTCAGGTCAAAGCGGTCCAGGTCCATCACCTTGGCCCAGGCAGCGACGAAGTCCTGGTAGAACTTCTGCTCGTTGCCCTTTTCGGCATAGACCTCGGCCAGTGCGCGCAGGATGGAGTTGCTGCCGAACACCAGGTCCACGCGACTGCCGGTCCACTTGGGGGCGCCGCTCTTGCGGTCCACGCCTTCGTAATGGCCGTCCGGTGTGGCTTTCCACTGCGTGCCCATGTCCAGCAGGTTGACGAAGAAGTCGTTCGTCAGCTTGCCGGGGGTCTGGGTCAGCACCCCGGTGCTGCTGCCGTCGGTGTTGATGTTGATGCTGCGCAGGCCGCCGATCAGCACGGTCAGCTCAGGGGCCGTCAAGGTCAGCAACTGGGCCTTGTCGATCAGCAGTGCTTCAGCCGGTGCGGCGAACGGGCCTTGCAGGTGGTTGCGGAAGCCGTCGGCCTTGGGTTCCAGGTACTTGAACGAGTCGGCATCGGTCTGCTCGGCGGTAGCATCGCCGCGGCCGGGGTGGAAGGGGACGGTGACCTGTACGCCGGCATCGGCTGCGGCCTTTTCGACACCGGCGTTACCGGCCAGCACGATCAGGTCGGCCAGCGAGATGCGCTTGTCGCCGTCTGCGGCCTTGTTGAACTCGCGCTGGATTTCTTCCAGCTTGCCGAGCACCCTGGCCAGCTGCGCAGGGTTGTTGGCAGCCCAGTCCTTTTGCGGAGCCAGGCGGATGCGGGCGCCGTTGGCACCGCCGCGCTTGTCCGAGCCGCGGAAGGTCGAGGCCGAAGCCCAGGCCGTGCCCACCAGTTCCGATACCGTCAGGCCCGAGGCCAGCAGCTTGGACTTCAGGGCCGCGATGTCGGCGTCGTTCACCAGCGGGTGCTTGACGGCGGGGATCACGTCCTGCCAGATCAGCTCTTCCTTCGGCACTTCGGGGCCAAGGTAGCGGGCACGTGGGCCCATGTCGCGGTGGGTCAGCTTGAACCAGGCGCGGGCAAAGGCTTCGGCGAATGCCTGCGGGTTCTCCAGGAAGCGGCGCGAGATCTTTTCGTAGGCGGGATCCTGGCGCAGCGACAGGTCGGTGGTCAGCATGGTGGGCTTCTTGTTGGGGCCACCGTGCGCGTCGGGGATGACATCGCCTGCGTCCTTGGCGACCCACTGGATGGCACCCGCCGGGCTCTTTTCCTGGACCCATTCGTACTTGAACAGGTTTTCGAAGAAGAAGTTGCTCCACTGCGCGGGGGTCTGGGTCCAGGTGACTTCCAGGCCGGAGGTGATGGCGTCACCGCCCGTGCCTGACTTGTAGCTGCTGTGCCAGCCCAGGCCTTGTGCTTCCAGTTCTGCGGCTTCGGGCTCTGCGCCCACATGGCTTGCCGGGCCGGCGCCGTGGGTCTTGCCGAAGGTATGGCCGCCGGCGATCAGGGCCACGGTTTCTTCATCGTCCATCGCCATGCGGGCGAAGGTGTCGCGGATGTCGCGGGCTGCGGAGATGGGGTCACCATTGCCGTCCGGACCTTCGGGGTTCACGTAGATCAGGCCCATCTGCACAGCGGCCAGCGGGTTCTCCAGATCGCGGTCACCGCTGTAGCGGCTGTTGGGCTTGTCGCTGGTGGCCAGCCATTCCTTCTCGGCGCCCCAGTACACGTCCTGGTCGGGTTCCCAGCTGTCTACGCGGCCGCCGGCAAAACCGAAGGTGCGAAAGCCCATGGTTTCCAGGGCGACGTTACCGGTCAGGATCATCAGGTCGGCCCAGGACAGCTTGTTGCCGTACTTTTGCTTGATGGGCCACAGCAGGCGCCGGGACTTGTCGATGTTGACGTTGTCGGGCCAGCTGTTCAGCGGGGCAAAGCGCTGCTGGCCCCGGCCTGCACCACCGCGGCCGTCCTGAACGCGGTAGGTGCCGGCGGCATGCCAGGCCATGCGGATGAACTGCGGGCCGTAGTGGCCGAAGTCGGCAGGCCACCAGTCCTGCGAATCGGTCATCAGCGTGCGCAGATCACGTTTGACGGCTTCATAGTCCAGTTTCTTGAATTCGTCGGCATAGTGGAAGTCCTCGCCCATGGGATTGCTCTTGGCGGAGTGCTGGTTCAGCAGGTCCACACGCAACTGATTGGGCCACCAATCTTTGTTGCTGGCGCCACCACCTTCCGCAACGGTGCCGCTGTTGGCGGCATGGAAGGGGCACTTGGATTCTGTGGTCATGGGGTTCTCCGTTTCAACGTGACTGGGACGGCAGATACCTAAAGGCATTAGCAATCGACTTTGTTAATTCAATAGTTGTTTGCTATCGAATGAGTCTATTATCCGTGCCGCTGATGGCAGGAACAAGGCTGTTGCGATTGAAAAAATGCAAACCCACCATAGCGGCTTGTGTTCTGCCGGGCTTGATGCTGCACAAGGTGGCGGCGGATGGGAAGGGGGTAAGCCACCGGCCGGGTCGGAATAGGGGCTCCAGCCAGCCTGGAGGTGGGTGAGCGGGGACCATGCCAGGCGTCCCTTGCGGTGCATGGCGTGGCGGGGATCATCCCGACATGCAATGCCGTCGGCTGCGTGGTACTATGGATTTAATAGCTTCTTGCGCTTCTGTGGTGCCATGAAGCTGCCAATTTCACTTGAAGCCCCATGACCGCCTTGCCTTATCTCTACCTTGCCTCGCAAAGCCCGCGCCGCAGCCAGTTGCTGGAGCAGATGGGGGTGCGCCATGTCCTGCTGCTGCCCAATGTGCAGGGCGATGTGGCCGAGGATGCCGAGGCCATCGAGGCCGTGCTGCCCGGTGAAACCCCGCGTGACTATGTGGTGCGTGTCACCGGCCTGAAACTGGACGCTGCCGTGGCACGCCATGCGCGCCGGCAGCTGGCGCAGGCGCCGATTCTGTGTTCCGACACCACGGTGGCCCTGGGCACGCAGATTCTCGGCAAGCCGGCTGATGCGGCCGACGCGGACCGGATGCTGCGCCAGCTGGCCGGCCAGACGCACGAGGTGCTGACCGCCGTGGCCCTGCAGGACGGCGGCCAGCGGCGGACCGCGCTGTCCATCTCGCAGGTCACGTTCGCCGCCATGACCGAGGCGCAGATTGCTGCCTATGTGGCCAGCGGCGAGCCCATGGGCAAGGCCGGCAGCTACGGCATCCAGGGGCGGGCTGCGGCGCATGTGGCGCACATGGCGGGCAGCTATTCGGGCATCATGGGTCTGCCGGTGTACGAGACCGCACAGCTGCTGCGGCAGGCGGGCTGGCCGCTCTGAACGGCACGACTGCGCATTGTTTGAGATTGGCTGCAGCGTCTGGCACATGGCCGGTGCGGCGGATCTGGTTCTGATTTCCTGGAAGTTACCTCCCCATGCAACAAGACATTCTGATCAACTGGTCGCCCCAGGAAACCCGGGTCGCCATCATCGAAGGTGGCGCGGTGCAGGAGTTGCACATCGAGCGCCCGCTGGAACGCGGCCTGGTGGGCAATGTCTATCTGGGCAAGGTGTCGCGCGTGCTGCCGGGCATGCAGTCCGCCTTCATCGACATCGGCCTGGAGCGCGCCGCCTTCCTGCATGTGGCCGATGTGTGGCACCGCCAGGAAAACGGTGATGCGCCCATGTTCGCGCGCAAGAACGAGCCGCCGGTGCCGATCGAGAAGCAGGTGTTCGAAGGCCAGTCCATCATGGTGCAGGTCATCAAGGACCCCATCGGCACCAAGGGGGCACGCCTGTCCACCCAGATCAGCATTGCCGGGCGGCTGCTGGTGTTCCTGCCGCAGGACGACCATATTGGCGTGTCGCAGAAGATCCCTTCGGAAGAGCGCGATGCGCTGCGCGGCCGCCTGCAGGCCCTGGTGGGAACCAAGGAAAAAGGCGGCGGTGGGGGCTTCATCCTGCGCACCAACGGTGAAGACGCCAGCGATGGCGAACTGGGCGAGGACATTGCCTACCTGCGCAAGACCTGGGCGCGCATCAAGGATGCGTCCGTGCGCCTGCCGCCCATGTCGGTGCTGCACCAGGATCTGAACCTGCTGCAGCGGGTGCTGCGCGATCTGGTGGGGGAGCAGACGCAGAGCATCCGCATCGATTCGCAGGAGCAGTTTGCGGCGTTGATGGGCTTTGGCAAGGAGTACATGCCCAGCTCGGTCCCCAAGCTGCAGCTGTACAAGGGCGAGCGGCCGATCTTCGATCTGTATTCCGTGGACGAGGAGATTGCCAAGGCACTGGGCCGGCGGGTGGACCTCAAATCCGGGGGCTATCTGATCGTGGACCAGACCGAGGCGCTGACCACGATCGACGTGAACACCGGCGGCTTTGTCGGTGCGCGCAATTTCGACGACACGATCTTCAAGACCAACCTGGAAGCGGCACAGGCCATTGCCCGCCAGCTGCGTCTGCGCAACCTGGGCGGCATCATCATCGTGGACTTCATCGACATGGTGCGCGAGGAGCACCAGCAGGAGGTGCTGGCCGAGTTCCGCAAGCAGCTGGGGCGCGACCGGGTCAAGACCATGGCCGGGGGCTTCTCGCAGCTGGGCCTGGTGGAGATGACACGCAAGCGCACCCGCGAATCGCTGGCGCACATGCTGTGCGAGCCCTGCCCGCAGTGCATGGGCAAGGGCAGCGTCAAGACCGTGCGCAGCGTGTGCTACGACGTGCTGCGTGAAATCCTGCGCGAGGCGCGCCAGTTCAATCCCAAGGAGTTCCGCATCGTGGCCAATGCCAAGGTCGTGGACATGTTCCTGGACGAGGAAAGCCAGCATCTGGCAGGGCTGTCGGACTTCATCGGCAAGCCCATTTCGCTGCAGTCCGAAAACGGCATGGGCCAGGAGCAGTACGACATTGTGCTGCTGTGAGTGTCGGGTGCTCCGGTACGGCCCGTCTGGAGTGTGCACTCATGGAGAAGGGGGGGGGCGCACCTTTTTCCGAGGCATCAGCGGCAGCAGGATCTTCCCCCTGGGCTCGATGGGCAAGCCTGCAGTGCCAGCAGTTCCTGGGGGCACTGCATCGAGCAGTGAATGACCGGCCCGATTGCGGACTCGGACGCGGGCTGTCGCCACCGCAGCGCTCAGAAGCTGTGCATCAGCCCTGCAGTGATCCCTGTCGCCGTGTCCTTGTTCTGCCGGCCCTGGAACCCTCCGCTCCAACTTGTGCGGTCTAGCTCTCCATAGAGTTTGCTGCGGCGCGAGAGCTTGTATTCCGCAAACAGCAGGGCTCGGTTGTAGCCATCCGGTACTCGGCCACTGCGCTCGCGCTCCACGCGGTACAGGGCGGCCGTCAGGTCCAGTGTGCTGTGGGGCGACCAGGTGACTCCCACAGAGTGCACGCGCTGCACCGTGCGGCCGTTGGTCGCAGACGTCTGGGCGTCGCTGCGCGCCGTGTTCAGTGCAAAACGCAGGCTGTCCCATTTGTAGGAGGCACCCAGGGTGGCAGCCTCCAACTCCCACTGGTCTGCTGTCTTGAAGCGCTGGTAGGCCCCCGAGACCGTCCAGGTCGGTGTGCCATAGGCCAGGCCCGCACCGGTTGAGGACCGGGCTGAGCCACCTTGTGCGGTTTCGCCAAAGCTGTACATGGCGCGTGCGGTGAGGCCGCTGAAGCGGCCGGTGTATTTGAGGGAGTTGTCGAGCCGGTAGGAGCCGGTGGTTGTACCCGCGCTACCGTACTCCAACCCCAGGCCGTGGCTGCTGAGTGCAGCGGTGGCGATGTTGGGGTTGAAGGAGGCGAAGCGCATGCCGGCGGGGTCGACAGGGCTGATGGCGTCTGCCAGCAGGTTGGTCTGGCGGCCGGCCGTGACCTGACCCCAGCCTCCGCCCAGGCCCACGATGGCCGCGCGGTCAAAGAACTTGCTGGAGTTGATGGGGGTGCCGGTGTCAAGGTTCAGCCCGGTCTCCAGGTTGAACACGGCGTACATGCCACCACCCAGATCCTCGCGGCCACGGAAGCCGACACGGCTGGTGGTGTTGACGCCACTGGAAACGGCGGTGCTCGAGGAGGGACTTGCAGCGTTGGAGGTGGTAAGGCCGCGGGTGTAGCGCACGCCGGTATCTGCGATGCCGTAGATCGTGAGACTGGATTGGGCAAGTGCCGGCAGCGGTGCCATTGCAAGGGCGGCCAGGACCAAGGTGGAGATGTGCATAGACATGGGAATGAAAGGGGCGGGCTGCGGTACACGGCAACGGCGTGTCTATCCCGCCGCTGCAGACTTGCTGCAATGGATTCTGGAACTCGGCATGCCGAGACGGATGAAAGGTGTGGCAGGCCCCTGCGCGGAGGCAATGGCTGGGCAAGCCTGTGCAGATCGGCACACGGCGCTGTGCGGTCACCGTGGCCCATGACACGGGCTGGGGGCGATGCGGGCTGCCCACAGTCCCGTCCCGAGAAAAGTGTCCCTCCCGCACACGAAGGAGGGACAGCGCGGGGGCTCAGGTGGTCAGGGCTTCTTTGCCGGTTCCATGCCGGTGCTGCGCACGATGGGTGCCGCTGCTGGTGCTGCAAGGAAGCTGATCAGGTGGCGCGCTGTGTCGGGGTTTCTGGCACCGACTGCCACGCCTGCGGAGAAGAACACCCGCTGCTGGACTTCGTCGGGCAATGGGCCGACGAACTCCAGTTCCTTGAACGGCAGCAGTTCGCTGACCTGCTGGAAACCGATCTCTGCATCGCCGCGCAGCACGACCGCGCCGACGCGCTCGCTGAGGATGCGGGTGGCCTTGCCCTTGATCTGCTCGGCCACACCCAGGCGCGGAAACAACTCGTTGGCCAGATAGGTACCGCTGGCGCTGGCGGAGTAGGCGATGGACTTGGCGTCTAGCAGGGTCTGTTTGAGCGCATTTACCGTGGTGATGTCCGGCTTGGGCGTACCCTTGCGCACGCTCATGCCGATCATGGAACGTGCCAGGTCCACACGGCTGCCTGTTTCCACCTTGCCCTGCGCGGCCAGTTGGTCCAGGGCTGCATCTGCGAGGATGACCACGTCGAACTGTTCGCCACGTGCCAGACGGCTGGGAATGGAGTCGGATGCGTTGCCCATGGAGGCGCCGCGCGAGGTGATGACCTTGTGCCCGGTGGCTTGCTCGTACAGCGGCACCAGTTGGTCATAGGCGGCCGAGAAGCCGCCGGAGGTCACGACACGGATCTCATCGGCATGCGCCGCACCGGGCGCAGCGGTGCCCAGGGCGAGGCCTGCGCAGAGGGCTGCACCCAGCAGCGCACCCAGGGTGCGGCGGCGCAGTTGAGAAGGGTGGTGGTGGGTAGCGATGGCGGTCATGGTGTGTCTCCTGTATTTTTTGTGTGTATCGGGTTCCGGATGGCGGCCGTGGCGGCCGCCGGGCGCGGGTATCAGTCGGCCGTGATTTTTCGCTCGCGGATGATGCGGCCCCACTTGGCATGCTCGGCGGCGATGAACTGCCCCAGCTCTTCGCGGCTGCCGGGCGCGGCGGTCTGGCCGTGCTTGAGCAGGTTGTCGCGTACTTCGGGGGTGTTCAGCACCTTGACGAGTTCGGTGTTCCAGCGGTCCAGCAGGGGCTTGGGGGTCTTGGCGGACGCCACGAAGGCATACCAGTTGGTGGCGTTGAAGCCTGGAAAGCTTTCGGCCACGGTAGGCACGTTGGGCAGATAGGCAGGACGCGTGAGCCCCGTGGTGGCCAGCGGGATCAGCTTGCCGGATTCGATATGCGGCAGGGCGGTGGGCGGTGCTGCATAGAAGGAGGTGACCCGGCTGCCCAACACGTCCTGCAGGGCGGGCGCTCCACCCTTGTAGGGCACGTGCAGGGTGTCGATCTTGGCGACATCGTTGAGCAGTTCGCCAGCCAGGTGCGAGGCGGAACCAGGACCGGTGGAGGCGAAGTCGAGCTTGCCGGGTTCACGCTTGGCCTTGGCCACAAATTCGCCCAGTGTCTTGATGCCCGTGCTGGCCGGCACGACCAGCACGTTGGGGAAGTTCACGCCCATGGTGATGGGGGCCAGGTCCTTGAGCGGGTCGTAACCGATTTTCATGAAGTGCGGGGCGATGCTCAGCGGACCGATGGAGCCAAACAGCAGTACCGAGCCGTCGGATGGGCCATTGGCGACCTGTGCATGTGCCAGGTTGCCACCCGCGCCGGGTTTGTTCTCCACCACCACACTCTGGCCGATGTTCTCGCCCAGTTTCTTGGCGATGACGCGCGCGGCGATGTCGGCGGAGCCGCCGGCGGCGAACCCGACCACCATGGTCACGGGCTTCTTGGGCGGGAAGACCTGGGCCTGTGCGGTCCCCACGGCCAGGGAAAAAAGGGCCGCCAGGGCGCTGCCCGCGATCAGTCTGCGTTGCTGCATTGTTTTGTCTCCATTGCATGCCGGCCGGTGCCAGCGTTTTCAAGGGCGCCATCGTATGCAGCGGGTGTTATTCTGTAAATTGCAACTTTTAGAAGGACTGTTGCATGCAAAGCATTAAATTCGAGATGGGCGAATTGCTCGCCTTCGTGACCACGGCGGAGAAGGCCAGTTTCCGCCTGGCTGCCGAGGCGCTCTACCTTTCGCCCCCTGCCTTGAGCCGGCGTGTGGAACGGCTGGAGTCGATGCTGGGTGCTCGGTTGCTTGAGCGCACCACCCGCCATGTGGCGCTGACGGAGGTGGGTCAGGAGTTCCTGCAGGAGGCGCGCCGGGCATTGGCCGTGCTGGATGAGGCCGTGCAGCGCCTGGACGACCAGGTGAAGCTGCGCCGTGGCCGTGTGGCGGTGGCCTGCATTCCTTCGGCGGCTACCAGTCTGCTGCCCCCCGTGCTCCAGGCCTTCGCGCAGGAGCAACCCGATGTGCAGGTGCGCGTGGTGGACGAAAGCGCGCAGCAGGTGGTGGAGGCAGTGTTGCGCGGGGAAGCGGACTTCGGCCTGAGTTTCACGGGCAGTCAGGAGCCTGCGCTGCGCTTCGAGGCCCTGACGCGCGAGCGCTATGTGTTGGCCACGCCGCGCGACCACGCCTGGGCCGATCGCAGCCAGGTGGAGTGGGCGGAGTTGGCCGGAAAGCGTCTGATCTCCGTATCCCACACCAGCGGCAACAGGCTTTTGCTGGACCAGGTGATGGCCGGGCTGCCCGAACAGCCCGTGGCCTGGCACGAATGCAACCACGTCACCGGCGCCCTGGCCCTGGTGGAGGCCGGCCTGGGCTTGGCGGTGGTGCCGCAGCTGGCTTTGCGCCAGGACCATCTGCGCATCTGCGGTGTGCCACTGACCGCGCCCGACGTGTGGCGTACCCTGGGTCTGCTGCAGCGGCGGGACCGGGTGCTGAGCCATGCGGCGCACGCACTGAGGCAGCGCCTGATTCAAGCGCTGTGAACGGTCGTCCTGTCCGGCAGCCGGGGTCGGACAATGGCGTGGTGGTGGGCGCCCGTGCGGGGGGCAGCAGGTGGCGGCGGCCGCAGCCACGGCGTGCAGCCTGGAGCCTTAAGCCTTAAGCCTCAACTGCTTTGCCGTACCACCAGCTCGTAGCCCAGATCCATGCTGGGCGGGTCTACGGGCTCACCCCGTATGAGCTTCAACAGCATGCGTGCGCCTTCGGTGCCGATATGGCTGCGCGGCGTGCGTATGGTGGTCAGCGGCGGCACCATCTGGTCGCTGCCTGGTAGGTCATTGAAGCCGGTGATGGCGACGCGCTGCGGTACCTGCAGCCCCCGGCGCAGGGCTTCCAGCAAGGCGCCCTGGGCAATGTCATCGTTGCAGAAGAACAGGGCATCAGGGGCGGGCTCCAGCCGCAGCGCGGCGTCCAGCAGTTCGGCGCCCAGCGCCATCGACGTGGGGCGGGGCCAGAGTAGTTCCAGAGAAGGGTCGTACAGGCCGGCTTCCTGCAATGCACGGCGGTAGCCGGTGGCCCGCTGCATCACACGGGCATCGAGCTGGCCGGCGCAAAAGGCGATGCGCCTGTGGCCGCGTTCGACCAGGTGCCGGGTGATGGAGGCCCCTGCATCGGCCTGTGAGAACCCGACGCTGGGCGTGCCGCTGCCGTCGCCTAACTCCATCAGGTGCACGCACGGCACCTTGCTGGCGGCCACCAGTGCACGTGCGGCGGGGCTGCGGTCAAAGCCGGTGAGCAGCAGGCCCGCAGGGCGCATGGGCAGGTAGGTGCGCAACAGCTGCTCTTCCTCGGCCCGGTCGTAGTGGGTCACGCCGATCAGGGCGTGGTAGCCCGCAGCGAACAGTTCCTTGTGCACGGCCTCGATCAGGTCCACGAACAGGGTGTTGGACAGCATGGGAACCAATACCAGCACCTGGGCGCTTTTTTGCGAAGCCAGGGCGCGCGCAGCCGGGTCCGGCACATAGCCCATCTGCGCGGCGGTGGCGCGTATTTTCTCGACCAGAGCGGGGTCCACGCGGCGTTCGCCGCGCAGTGCGCGCGAGACCGTCATGGGACTGACGCCGACGGCTTCTGCGACATCGCTGAGTGTGACGCGGCCGCTGGCGCGGGAAGACCGTGAGCGGTGGCGCGCAGGCTCGGCAGAAGAGGGCAGTGGGGCAGACTGTGAAGCGGGAGGAGGGTGTCGGGCCAAGGGATTGTCCTAGGTCGGAGGCTGTGCGGGCGAAGGTTATGATAGCGCTAACCCATTCATCCCGAGGCCATGGTTGCTGCGTGTAAACCCGCAGATGGCCGAGAGAAACACCGAAATCCAAGGCAGGCCCTGGCCTGCTTTTTTTGCAAGATCATGGATAGCGCTATCCGAACAACCAATCCCGAACGCAATCCCCAGGCGCTGGTCGTCATGGGGGTCTCCGGCTGCGGCAAGTCCAGCGTGGGCCAGTCGCTGGCGCATGCCTTGGGCTGGACCCTGCACGAAGGCGATGCTTACCACGCCGAGGAAAGCATCCGCAAGATGCAGTCCGGCACGCCCTTGACCGACGAAGACCGCAGCGGCTGGCTGGACACGCTGACGCGCCTGCTGGACTCGGCCATTGCAACGCCCGGTCCCGGTGTGGTGCTGACCTGCTCGGCGCTCAAGCGCAAATACCGTGACCGCCTGCGCGATGCCGGCCCGAGCGGTACGGTGGGCTTCGTCTTCCTGGACCTGGGCTACGACACCGCGCTGCAGCGTGTGCAGGGCCGCTCCGGGCATTTTTTCTCGCCGGAACTCGTGGCCAACCAGTTTGCGACCCTGGAGCGCCCCGAAGGCGAGGGCACCGTGCTCTGCGTGGATGCCACGCTGCCGCTGACCGAGATCGTGCAACGCACCCAATCGTGGCTGGGCCGGCCCCATGCACTGACCACCTAACAACATAAACACAACATCAGGAGACCCCACATGCAAACCGATTCCCCCGCAGCCGGCCCCAAGCCGCGCCTTCAGCGGCTGGCCGAGGCGCTGATGGTGCTGGCGCTGGCCGGCATGGTCATTGCCGTCTTCGTCAATGTGGTGCTGCGCTATGTGTTTCACACCAGCATCGTGTCGTACGAGGAGATCTCGCGCCTGCTCTTTGTCTGGCTGGTGGCCATCGGTGCCATCGTCGCTGCCTTCGAAGGCAGCCACCTGGGTTTCGATCTGGTGACCTCGCGCGTGAGACCCGCTGCACGCAAGCTGCTGTTCTGGCTGTCGCAGCTGCTGGTGCTGGCATGCATGGGCTTGCTGCTGTCGGGCTCCTGGGACCAGGTCCAGGCCGGGCTGAACAGTTTCAGCACGGTGCTCGGCTACCCGCTGGCGCTGGGCGCGGCGGCCACCCTGGTGCTGGCCGTGGGCCTGATCGTGGTGACCTTGCGCGACCTGCGCCGTGGCGCGCCGGCTGACAACCATGCCGAGACGTCGGTCGAGTAAGGAGTACACACCATGGTTGTGACCCTGATCTTTCTGGCGGTGCTGATCGGCGGCATGGTGATCGGCATGCCGATCGCACAGGCGCTGGTGCTCACGGGCGTGGCGCTGATGTGGCACCTGGATTTCTTCGATTCGCAGTTGCTTGCGCAGAACCTGCAGGCCGGTTTCGACAACTTTCCGCTGCTGGCCGTGCCTTTCTTCATCCTGGCGGGCGAGTTGATGAATGCGGGCGGTCTGTCGCGCCGCATCATCGACCTGGCGCGCGCCTATGTGGGCCATATCCGTGGAGGCCTGGGCTACGTGGCCATCGGCGCGGCCGTGTTGCTGGCCTCGATGAGCGGCTCGGCCATCGCCGACACCGCTGCGCTGGCCACCATCCTGCTGCCCATGATGCGGGACCAGAAGTACCCCGACAGCTACAGCGCCGGGCTGCTGGCATCGGGCGGCATCATCGCGCCCATCATTCCGCCGTCCATGCCCTTCGTGATCTATGGCGTGACCACCAACACCTCGATCAGCAAGCTGTTCCTCTCCGGCGTGGTGCCGGGCCTGATCATGGGCCTGTTCCTGATCTTTGCCTGGTGGTCCATTGCCCGCAAATATGACCTGTCGCGGGGACCGCGCATGGCCTGGGGCCAGCGCCTGAAGGCCTTGGCCCAGAGCTTCTGGGCCATGATGATGCCGGTCATCATCCTGGGCGGTCTCAAGGGCGGGGTGTTCACCCCCACCGAGGCTGCCGTGGTCGCCGCGGTCTATGCGCTGTTCGTGTCCATGGTGATCTACCGCGAAATGACCTGGAGCCGGTTGTATGCCGTCTTCCTGGCCGCGGCCAAGACCACGGCCGTGGTGATGTTCCTGTGCGGTGCGGCCACGGTGACGGCTTACATGATCACGCTGGCGGACCTGCCCAATATGCTGGCAGACAGTTTCGCGGGCCTGCTGGGCAATCCCATGCTGTTCATGGCCACCATGATGCTGTTCCTGCTGGTGGTGGGCACCGCCATGGACCTGACCCCGACCATCCTGATCTTCGGCCCCGTCTGTGCGCCGCTGGCGGTCAAGGCCGGGATCGATCCCATCTACTTCGGCTTCATGTTCATCTACGTGGGCTGTATGGGGCTGATCACCCCGCCCGTGGGCACGGTGCAAAACGTGGTGGCGGGTGTGGGCCGGCTGCGCATGGAGACCGTGATCAAAGGCACCAACCCGTTCCTGATGGTCTACGTGCTGCTGGCCGTGCTTTTTGTGCTTTTCCCCCAAATCATCCTGGCCCCGTTGCGCTGGATGCATTGACGACGTCTTTCCCGTGTTACCAACGACCTATAACCCAAGGAGATGAACATGCGTATTCCCTTTGCACTGGCCAGCCTGATGGCCGCTGTCACCACGCTGGCCGCTACCGGCCAGGCCCTGGCCCAGGACTTCAAGCCGCGCATCGTGCGCTTCGGCTATGGCCTGGTCGATGATTCCAACCAGGGGCGCGCCGTGCGCTTCTTCGCCAAGGAGGTGGAGAAGGCAACGGGTGGCAAGATGAAGGTGCGGGCGATCGGCAATGCCTCGCTGGGTTCGGACACGCAGATGCAGCAGGCGCTGATCGGCGGGGCGCAGGAGATGATGGTCGGCTCCACGGCCACGCTGGTCGGTCTGTCGCCGGAGATGGCGGTGTGGGACACGCCTTTCCTGTTCAGCAACGCCAAGGAGGCTGACGTGGTGCTCGACGGTCCGGTGGGCGAAAAGGTCAAGGCCACGCTGGAGCCTAAGGGCATGGTGGGCCTGGTGTACTGGGAGAACGGTTTCCGCAATCTCACCAACAACAAGCGCCCGATTGCCAAGCTGGAAGACCTGGCCGACGTCAAGCTGCGTGTGATGCAGAACAATGTGTTCCTCGACAGCTTCAAAGCACTGGGCGCCAATGCCGTGCCGCTGCCGTTCTCCGAGCTGTTCACGGCGCTGGAAACCAAAGCCGTTGACGGCCAGGAAAATCCGTTCAACACCGTGCTGTCCAGCAAGTTCTACGAAGTGCAGAAGTACCTGACGGTCTCCAACCACGTCTACAGCCCCTGGATCGTCACTGTCAGCAAGAAGTGGTGGGACACCCTGAGCGCCGCCGAAAAGAAGGTGCTGCAGGACGCGGCCATCAAGAGCCGCGAGTTCGAGCGCAAGGACACCCGCGAGGAGGCGGCCAAGGCCCTGGCGGACATCAAGGCCAAGGGCATGCAGGTCAACGAACTGCCTGCAGCGGAAGCCGGCCGCATGCGCGACAAGCTCACGGCGGTGAACACCGGTATCGCCAAGACCGTGGGCCAAGGCACCTGGGACGAGGTGCAGGCTGCCGTCAAGCAGGCACGCGCCGCCAAGTAAGGCGCACCGGGTGTTCCGGGACACGGCAGGGGGCCGTGTCCTGGACGCCCCATGAACCAGAGAAGAGGCGCCACCGAGCGCATCGCAGGAACCACGCATGAGCACTATCCACCCCATCGTCGACCAGGTCACGCGCCGCATCCGTGCGCGCAGCGCCGCGTCGCGCGCCGCCTACCTTGAACAGGTGGACGCCATGGCCGCCAGGCCGCCAGGCGCCCAATCCATGGGCTGTGCCAATGTGGCCCATGCCTTTGCCGGCATTCCCGGCCGTGACCGCATCCGCATCGTGGAGGAAAAGGCGCCCAACGTCGCCATCGTCACGGCCTACAACGACGTGCTGTCGGCCCATGCGCCGCTGGCACATTATCCGGAGGTCCTTAAGGACGAGGCCCGCAGACTGGGTGCCACGGCCCAGGTGGCGGGCGGCGTGCCCGCGATGTGCGATGGCGTGACCCAGGGGGCACCGGGCATGGAGCTGAGTCTGTTCAGCCGGGATGCCATTGCCATGGGCGCGGCCATCGCGCTGTCCCACGATGTGTTCGATGCGGCGCTGATGCTGGGTGTCTGCGACAAGATCGTGCCGGGGCTGTTGATCGGCGCCCTGCATTTTGGCCACCTGCCGACGGTTTTCGTGCCGGCGGGTCCCATGACATCAGGCCTGTCCAATGGCGACAAGGCCAAGGTGCGGGAGCAGGCGGCCCAGGGCCTGGTGGGTCGCAAAGAGTTGCTGGCTGCCGAATCGGCTGCCTACCACGGCGAGGGTACCTGCACCTTCTACGGTACCGCCAACAGCAATCAGATGCTGCTGGAAGCCATGGGGCTGCATGTGCCGGGCACGGCCTTCATCAACCCAGGCGATGACCAGCGTGAACTGCTCACCCGCGAAGCCATGCGTACGGTGCTGGACATCACCAAGAACCGGCGCTTCGCACCCATCGGCCATGTGGTGGACGAGCGCTGCATCGTCAATGCCATGGTGGCCCTGCTGGCCACGGGCGGGTCGACCAACCACCTGATCCACTGGGTGGCGGTGGCGCGTGCGGCGGGCATCACCATCGACTGGGACGATTTTTCCGACCTGTCGGCGGTCGTGCCGCTGCTGGCGCGCGTCTATCCCAATGGCAGCGCCGATGTGAACCAGTTTCAGGCCGCAGGCGGGCCGGGCTATGTGATTGGTCAGCTGCTCCAGGCCGGGCTGATGCATGGCGATGTGCTGACCGTGCGCGGGCCGGGCCTGAAGGCGTTTGCCTGCATTCCCACCGTGCAGGCCGGGCAGCTGGCATGGCACGAGGCCGCCGTGTCCGGCGACCTGTCCGTGCTGCGTCCCGCCAGTGCACCGTTCAGTGCCACCGGCGGCTTGAAGCTGCTGTCCGGCAACCTGGGGCGTAGCGTGATCAAGGTCAGCGCCGTGCCGGAGGACCGCCATGTGATCGAGGCGCCCGCGCGCGTGTTCGATTCGCAGGACGATTTGCAGCAGGCCTTCAAGGTCGGCGAGCTGGACCGCGATGTGGTTTGCGTCGTGCGCTGGCAGGGGCCGCGCGCCAACGGCATGCCCGAGCTGCACAAGCTCACGCCACCGCTGGCCGTGCTCCAGGGCAAGGGCTACCAGGTGGCCCTGGTGACCGACGGCCGCATGAGCGGCGCATCGGGCAAGGTGCCCGCTGCCATCCATGTCTCACCCGAAGCCTGTGTGGGCGGTCCGCTGGCACGCCTGTGTGACGGCGATCTGGTGCGCCTGGACGCAGTGGCCGGCACGCTGGCCGTGCTGGTGAGCGAAGAACAATGGCAGCAGCGCACCGCTGCCACCCTGCCGCCGGCATTGCGGCAGGCCAATGGCCGGGGATTCGGCCGTGAACTGTTTGCCGGATTCCGGCGCCATGCGCTCAGCGCAGAAGAGGGAGCCTGCACATGGATCAACAACGACTGACCGCCTTGGAGCTGATGCAGGATGGCCCTGTCATTCCGGTCATCGTGCTGAACGACCCGGCCCATGCCGTACCCATGGCCCAGGCCCTGGTCGCGGGCGGGGTGCGTGTGCTGGAAGTCACATTGCGCACGCCCCAGGGCCTGTCCTGCATCGAGGCGATTGCGCGTGCGGTGCCGGAGGCCATTGTGGGCGCCGGCACAGTGCGCAGCGCGGGCGATGCGCAGGCCTGTGCGAATGCGGGTGCGCGTTTTGCGGTCAGTCCGGGCTATACCAGTGCGCTGGGCCGGGCCTGCCAGGAGCTCCGGCTGCCGCTGTTGCCCGGAGTGGCCACCAGCGGCGAAATCATGGCCGCCCAGGCCGATGGTTTCAACGAACTGAAATTCTTCCCCGCCGTGCAGGCAGGTGGCTCGGCCATGCTCAAAGCCTGGCAGGGGCCGTTTGGCGATGTGCGTTTTTGCCCCACGGGCGGTATTTCGCAGGGCAATGCACGGGAGTTTCTTGCACTGAAGAACGTGGTCTGCGTCGGCGGCTCCTGGCTGGTGCCGGTGGAGGCGATGGAGCAGGGCGACTGGAGTCGCATCACTGCGCTGGCCCGCGAGGCGGTGGCTCTGCGCGCTGTCTGAGCGACCCGCGCTGCCCGAGCTGCCTGTCCGCGCCTTGGCAGCGCCCGCCTGCACAGAGACGGCAGCAGCCGGTCGCTATAAAGATCGCCAAGGCGTGGGATTGCGCTTACAGTGTGCTGCCCGGTTGGGCAACAGCTGTCTGGTGATTGATGTATGCACACTTTCCCCGCCTTCAAAAGCGACCTGCTGCAAGTGGCCCTGGAGCAGTCGTTCAACGCCGTCATGATCACCAATGCCGAACGCGGCGGCGGCGGACCTGTGATCGTGTACTGCAATGCGGCGCTGTGCGCGATGACGGGGTATTCCGAGGCTGAGCTGCTGGGCCAGTCCCCGCGCATGCTGCAAGGGCCGGCGACCGACCGGGCGGTGCTGGACAGGCTGCGCCATTGCCTGGAGCAGGGCCTGTTCTTCGAAGGGGCCGCTATCAACTACCGCAAGAACGGCGAGGCCTACCATCTGGAGTGGAACATCTCGCCGGTACGCGATGGGGCCGGAGAGATCCGCTATTTTGTCTCGGTACAGCGCGATGTCTCGGAGCGGGTGCAGGCGGACCAAGAGCGCAATCTGCTGGCGCAGGCCTTGAATGCATCGAACGACGCCATCCTGATCACCGATGATACATGGACCATCGTGTACGCGAACCAGGCCTGCGAGGCCTTGACGGGCTATGCCCGCAGCGAGCTGCTGGGGCAAAGCCCCATGCTGCTGCGCTCGGGCATGCACGAGCCGGGGTTTTATGAAGCGCTGCAAGCCTGCCTGCTGCGGGGTGAGGGTTTTCGCGGCACCTTCATCAACCGCCACAAGAACGGCAGCCTGTACTACGCCGAGCAGAGCATTGCCGCCTTGCACAACAGCGCAGGCAAGATCAGCCACTATGTAGGGGTTTCCAAAGACATCACGCCGCAGGTGCAGCGCGAGACGGTTTTGCGCGAGCAGGCCTCCCGCGACAAGCTGACGGGCTTGCTGAACCGGCATGCCGGTGAGTATGAACTGCAGCATTGCCAGATGCATGCACTGGCGTCCGGTCAGGGCTTTGGCGTGATTCTGGGCGACCTGGACCATTTCAAGCGCATCAATGACAGCTGGGGCCATCGCACCGGCGACCTGGTGCTGAAAAGTGTGGCAGCGGTGCTGCTGCAGTCGGTGCGCAGCACGGACTATGTGGTGCGCTGGGGCGGGGAGGAGTTTCTGGTGATCCTGCCGGATGTGACGCTGGAGATGGCGCAGGAGCTGGCCGAACGTATACGGAGCTCCGTCCAGGGGTACTCGGTGCCGAATGCGGGGCATTGCAGCATTTCCCTGGGGGTTGGGGTCTGGCAGCTGGGCGAGGCGGAAGAGTCCCTGCTGCAGCGCATTGATGCGGCGCTGTATGCGTCCAAGGAGCGCGGCCGCAATCGGGTCACAATGGCCGCGCAGGGCGGGGGGGCTGAAGCCCGTGACACCTCCGGTGCAGCCCGAAGAGACCTGCACACGTTGAGTACAGGTCGCTGGCTTGCAACGGACAGGGGTACGCAGCCGCACAGCCCCGTGCTGCAGACATGAAAAAAGGAGCTTGAAGCTCCTTTTTCTTGGGAAGGCCTGACGGGCAGACTGCCTGTACGGATCAGCTTTGCGGTGCCAGGGCTGCGACGGCGTTGCTGTCTTGCGTTTCCACGCGGCGGGCACCGTTGAAGCGGGTTGCCCAGTACTTGCTTTCCATGCTTTCGACGCGCACCGATGCACCGGTGCGGGGAGCGTGGATGAATTTACCTTCGCCCACGTAGATGCCCACATGGCTGAATGCGCGGCGCATGGTGTTGAAGAACACCAGATCGCCCGGCTTCAGGTCTTGTTTCTTGATGGTGGCGGTGGCGGCGGCCTGTTCGTCGGAGCGACGGGGCAGGGTCAGACCGGCTGTCTTCTGGTAGATGGCACGGACAAAGCCGCTGCAATCGAAGCCGGTGTCTTCCGAGGTGCCGCCACGGCGGTAAGGCACACCGATCAAGCCCATGGCGGTGGTCAGCAGCTGGCTGGTCTTGTCCGCGACCTGGTGGCCGGCGTTCTGGATCTGCGACACAAAGCCGCGCTGCGACATAAAACGGCCCAGTTCATCGGAACTGGCACTGTCTGAGGCAGGGGCGGCGTGTGCGCCGACACCGGCACAGGCGAGTAGGAGGACAGGCAACCACTTGGACATGGGGGCAGAGGGTAACACGAATGTTGCATGCCAACAGGCATAAAAGTCATGATTCGACGCCTGCACATCTGTTTTTGATATGAAACAAGCTGGAATCGACACGAAATTCAGTGGGGATAAGCAATCTGCATGCCCGCAAAATCTGCATGGGAATACGGCGGAGGGGACGCCTGCAGCAGCGCTGCGCGGCGAGCTGCGACAATCGGGCCATCGCTGAAGCGCTAGAGCGCTTCATACGCATACCTATATAGAGAGTGAAAGAAGGAAGAACCATGCTGCTTGATGCCGACGACTGCCAACTGGTGCTGGTGGACTACCAGGAGAAGCTGATGCCCGTGATCCACGAGCACGCCCTGGTCACCGCCAACGCCGTGCGCCTGGCCCAGCTGGCACGGCTGATGGAGGTGCCGGTGTTCGGCACCGAACAAAACCCCAGCCGCCTGGGCGGCAATGTGCCTGCCGTGCGGGAGCTGTGCGACCGTACGCTGCAGAAGATGAGTTTCAGCGCCGTGCCTGATGGCCTGCTTGACTGGCTGCGCCCGCCCGTCAAGCCCCAGCAAGGCCGCAATGCGCGCAGCCTGCCCAAGCACCTGCAAAAGCCGGTCCAGACCCAGCCGGAGATGGAGCGCAGCACCATTGTCATCGCCGGCTGCGAAGCCCATGTCTGTCTGATGCAGACCGCATTGGAGCTGCTGGAAGAAGAAATGGATGTGTGGGTGGTGACCGATGCCTGCAGCTCGCGCACCGAGCGCAACCGCGATGCCGCCTTTGACCGCTTGGCCGGTGCTGGCGCCGAACTGGTGACCACAGAGATGGTGGCATTCGAGTGGCTGCGCAGCTGCGAGCACCCGGCGTTCAAGGACATGCTGGCGCTGGTCAAGTAAGACCCATCGCAGGGCAGTCGCCAAGACCCGGCGGTGCCGCCGCTGCCTGCACACCAGACCGCCCCGAGGGGCGGTTTTTTTATGTCCGTGGTGATGGGCGCATCGCAAGCCGCCGAGGCTGTACGGTTTTGGGGCGCGGACCACCCATGGTGGATCGTCTCCTATCCCCGGCTGAAGTAACAGGGGAAGCGGGGAGCGGACAGGGGGCCGCGCTGGATTCGCTGCGGTGGTGGCTTTCTGCGCCTATCGGTGGGCGTGTCAGTTGGCTGCAAGAGGGGGTTCTCATAATTATGAATGCAGAACTACAGGTCGCCTGGTGCAGGCGGCATCCGAAGCAGGAGACAACAACCATGACCACGTTTGCAGATTTCCACGCCCGCTCGATTTCCGACTCCGAGCGCAATGCCTTCTGGGCCGAACAGGCCAAGCTGGTGGACTGGAAAATTGCCCCCACCGAAGTGGTGGACTACAGCAACCCGCCGTTTGCGCGCTGGTTTCCCGATGGCGTGACCAATCTGTGCCACAACGCGCTGGACCGCCATCTTCCGGCGCTCCAGGACCAGCCCGCGCTGATTGCCATTTCCACCGAAACCGATACCGAGCGCACCTACACCTATGGCGAACTGCATGCCGAGGTGCAGCGCATGGCGGCGGTGCTGCAGTCGTTCGGCGTGCAAAAGGGCGACCGCGTACAGATCTACATGCCCATGGTGGCCGAGGCCGTGTTTGCCATGTTGGCCAGCGTGCGCCTGGGGGCCATCCACTCGGTGGTGTTCGGCGGCTTTGCCTCGGGTTCCCTGGCCTCGCGCATTGACGACGCCCAGCCCAAGGTCATTGTCAGCACCGATGCCGGTTCGCGCGGCGGCCGTGTGGTGGCCTACAAGCCGCTGCTGGACGAGGCGCTGCAGCTGAGCAGCCACAAGCCCGGCGCCGTGCTGATGGTCAACCGCGGTCTGGCCCCCATGCAGATGCAGGCCGGCCGCGACCACGACTGGGCCGCGCTGCGTGCCTTGCACCTGGATGCCCAGGTTCCCTGCACCTGGGTGCAGTCCACCGACCCCAGCTACATCCTGTACACCAGCGGCACCACCGGCAAGCCCAAGGGGGTGCAGCGCGACACCGGCGGCTACACCGTGGCCCTGGCGTCCAGCATGGACCACATCTTCCATGGCAAGCCGGGCGATACCTATTTCTGCACCAGCGACATCGGCTGGGTGGTGGGGCACAGCTACATCATCTACGCCCCGCTGATTGCCGGCATGGCCACGGTGCTGTACGAAGGCCTGCCGGTGCGCCCGGACGCCGGTATCTGGTGGAGCATTGTCGAGAAGTACAAGGTCACGCACATGTTCTCGGCGCCCACGGCCATCCGGGTGCTCAAGAAGCAGGATCCTTCCTTCCTGACCAAGTACGACCTGTCCAGCCTGCAGGCGCTGTGGCTGGCCGGCGAGCCGCTGGACGAGCCCACGGCACAGTGGATCAGCAGTGCCATCGGCGTGCCCATTGTGGACAATTACTGGCAGACCGAGACCGGCTGGCCCATCATGACGCTGTGCAACGGCGTGGAAAAGCAGGCCAGCCGCTTTGGCAGCCCCGGCAAGGCGGTGTACGGCTACAACGTCAAGCTGATCGATGAGGCCACGGGCCAGGAGCTGACCGGTGCCAACGAAAAGGGCGTGCTGGCCATCGAAGGCCCGCTGCCGCCGGGCTGCCTGCAGACCGTGTGGGGCGACGACGAGCGCTTTGTGAACACCTACTGGAAGAGCATTCCCGGCCGCATGGTCTACAGCACCTTCGACTGGGGGATCCGCGATGCCGACGGCTATTACTTCATTCTGGGGCGCACCGATGACGTGATCAATGTGGCCGGGCACCGCCTGGGCACCCGGGAGATCGAGGAGAGCATCTCCGGCCATCCGGCGATCGCCGAAGTGGCCGTGGTGGGGGTGGCCGACAAGCTCAAGGGTCAGGCTGCCATGGCCTTTGCCGTGGTGCGCGACCCGCGCAGCGTGGAAACCGCCGAGCAGCGCAGCAAGCTGGAAGCCGAGGTGATGAAGCAGGTGGACGGCCAGCTGGGGGCCGTGGCCCGCCCGTCGCGCGTGTTGTTTGTCACCACCTTGCCCAAGACGCGCAGCGGCAAGCTGCTGCGCCGCGCGCTGCAGGCCGTGGCCGAAAATCGCGACCCGGGCGATCTGACCACCATGGAAGACCCGGGCGCACTGCAGCAGGTCAAGGAACTGGTCCTGCAGGGCTGAAGTCCGCTTGCGCTCTGGCGTTGCCTGCGATGCCTTGCCAGCCCCGGGCACTGCGCCCGGGGCTTTTTTGTCCCGGCGCATCGCGCTTCACCTGCTGGCGGTGTGCGTGGACTCTGCCGGCAGGCGTGCAAAGGGCACGGCCTGGGAGAGCTGGGGGCCGCTGGCGTCCATGGCGCCAGCGTAGCGCGTTGTGCGTGGGGGAAGCGCGCCGGCCATCCGCTCTGCAGTATGCAGGCGCACGATGCCATTCTCAATTGCGGTTGCAGCGCAGTCTTGCCACCGCTTGCCGGTCCACACGCCACTGCAATGGCTGCGGCGGGCCTCGGCGCGTGGGAGCGCAGGAAGGCGGGGCTGGTGCTTCAGGCGGGCAGCGTGTCAGCCGCCATGGCGCTGGCCTGCCATAGCGCATGCCATTGCGGCAGCTGTGCCGCCGGCATGGGGCGGGCAAAGAAGTAGCCCTGGCCGACCGCGCAGCCAATCGTCTGCAGCAGCTGGCTTTGCTCCCGTGTTTCCACGCCTTCGGCAATCACCTGGTAGCCGAACGAGGCGGCCAGACCGGCCACGCCCTGGATGATGGTGCGGTTGCTCTGGTCGTCCAGCATGTCGCGCACAAAGCTCTGGTCGATCTTGAGCGTGTCCAGCGGCAACTGGCGCAGATAAGTCAGCGAGCAGTAGCCGGTGCCAAAGTCGTCCAGCGAGACGGTGATGCCCACGGCGCGCAGCTGTTCCAGCTCCTTGGCCACGTGGGTGATGTCCTGCAAGGCCGCGCTTTCGGTGATTTCCAGGTCCAGCAGGCGGGCCGGAACTTCCGGGTGCAGGGTCAGCTCGGTGATCAGCCAGTGCGCGAACCCGGGCTGCTGCAGATGGCCTGCCGAGATGTTGACGCTGACCGGCACTTCCAGGCCCTGGGCGCGCAACTGGGCAATGGTCTGGATGGCCTCGCGCACGGCCCATTCGCCAAAGGGGATGTCCAGCGGAGAGCCTTCCACCAGCGGCAAGAAGGCGCCGGGGGCCAGCACGCCCCGTGTGGGGTGGTTCCAGCGTGCCAGTCCTTCCACGCCCACCAGGCGGTTGCGCACCATGTCCACCTTGGGTTGCAGATAGAGTGTGAATTCGCCGCGCTCCAGCCCTTCGCGCACGCGCAAGGTATCGGCCTGCTGGGCGCGCATCTGGCGTTCGGTGACGGAGTCGAAGGCACGCACGCAGTTGCGCCCCGATTGCTTGGCCTGGTACATGGCCTGGTCGGCATGGCGCAGCAGCGTGTCTTCGTCGGCATCGTCCTCGGGATAGAGGGTGTAGCCCATGCTGGCCGTGATGCGGGCCGTGTCCGCGCCCAGAATGTAGGGGGCCGCCAGGCGCTGCATGATGCGTTCCAGCAGGGCTTCGCAGTGCGATCGGCTTTCCAGCCCGTTGAGCAGGATGACGAATTCATCCCCACCCAGGCGGGCCACACAGTCCTGGGAGCGCAGCGCGCTTTTGAGGCGCTTGGCCACTTGCACCAGCAGCAGGTCGCCCACATCGTGGCCCAGCCGGTCGTTGATGGGCTTGAAGCCGTCCAGGTCGATATAGACCACGCCCAGCTGGCCGGCGTCATGGCGGGCAATGCGGGTGCTGTCTTTCAGGCGCGCCGTCAGGTGCAGGCGGTTGGCCAGACCGGTCAGGGCGTCGAAATGGGCCATCTGCTCCAGCACATGGGTTTGTTCGCGCTGGTGGGTCACGTCCTGGGTCACGCCCAGCATGCGCACGGGGCGGCCATGGCCGTCCACATCGACGATCTTGCCCACGCTGCGCAGCCAGCGGCCGGATTCGGTCTCGGAGGTGCGCCAAGTGGCGTCAAACGGCGCATCCCCCGGTTCTTCAATGTGGCGCAGCAGCTCGGCATTGATGCTGGGAATGTCGCTGGTGGCCAGCAGTTCGGTCCAGTGCCGGTCCATGCGTTCGCCCAGGGCGGTGGGCGTGTGGTCGGGTTCGATGCCGTTCAGACGCCGCCACTGGGTGTCGCCCGAGATCATGCCGGTGGCCAGGTTCCAGTCCCAGCGGCCCAGTGCGGCGGCGGACAGCGTCAGCGCAATCAGGGCCTCGCTCTCGCGCAGGCGCTCTTCCTCGGCCTTGCGGTCGGTGATGTCCAGCACCGACACCAGCCAGCAGTCGCCGTCGAAGAAATGGGTGCGGCGCAGCGAATACAGCACCGTCAACGGGCGGCCGTCACGGGCCGTGAGGCGCGCTTCCTGGTGGGCGGCGTCGCCATGGGGCATCTCTTTCCAGCGCCCGGGGGGCAGCAGGCCCAGCGATTCGGCGTTCTTGCCCATGCATTCGTAGCGCGTGTAGCCGAACAGGTCTTCCCAGGCGGTGTTGATGGTCTTGAAGCTGCCGTCATGGCACTGGGCCAGGGCCATGGGGGTGGAGACCAGCTCGAAGATGCGCTCGAAGCGCACTTCGGACTGGCGCAGGCTTTCCTGGATGCGCTTGGCGCCGTCGATGTCCTGCATCACGCCACGCAGGCCGGTGACTTGGCCCTGGGCGTCCAGGATCACCTCGCCGCGCGAACGCATCCAGGCCATGCGGCCGTCGGCACGGATGATTTCGATCTCGGCGCTCCAGTCGCTCTTGGTGCGCAGGCAGTGCTTGATCTTGTCGCGCATCAGCCCGCGCCAGGCGGGCGCCACAAAGGTGTTGATGTACTCCCGCGGCAGCGGCGCGTTGCGGGGCAGTCCATGGATGTCGTAGCAGACCTCGGACCAGTAGACCAGGCCCGAGCCCTTGGTGTCTTCCCAGACGCCCAGCTGCGCCAGGTGGCCCGCCTGCTGCAGCAGACCGTTGACGGCATGCAGCTCTTCGTGGGTGCGTTTTTCCTCGCTGGTGTCGCGGAAGACAAACATCATGCAGTCTTCGCCGGCGATGGGCAGGATGCGGGCCGAGATCAGGCCGGTCACGGTGCGTCCCAGCGCCACGCTTTGCACGCAGATGGGCATGTGGTCCACGCTGCCGTGGCGGTTCAGGTGCTCCAGCAGGCGCGGGCGTTCCTGGGCGGTGGCGTAGATTTCCAGTTCGTAGTTGGTGCGGCCAATCACCTGTTCCCAGGGCATGCCCATCATCTGGCAGAAGGCGGGGTTCACGTCCAGAAAACGGCCGTCCATCACCCGGGTGATGCCTGCCGGGTCGGGCAGCATGCGGTAGGCCGCCGACAGGGCATCCATGCGGGTGGCATGCGCATCGCCATGCTGGGCGTGGGCAGCGGCGGCCGGCAGCAGGCGCCGGGCGGCCAACACCATCAGTGTCAGCGACGTCAGCCAGGACAGGTGCAACCAGTCCAGCGCGGGCAGACGAAGTACTTGGCCCAGGCTGGAAGGCAGGCCCAGCAGATGCCAGAGCCAGGGGATAAGCAGGGCGGCCACCATGGCCAGCGACCAGAGCGCGCGGGCAGTCCACAGCGCAGAGGCTCCGCGCGCGGCGGCAGCGGGGACGGGTTGTGGATTGCGGTCGGAAGCGCTCATGGATGGGTCTTCCGCGTGGTTCGCGCGCAGGTGTACATCGCGCCTTCTTCCCTCTGCTGCATCATTCGCCTTGTCGTTCTGTGTGGTGTGCCGCCTGGGGCGTCACGCGGGCGACTGTAGGTGTGGACGCGCGATCATGCATTGATCTGGGTGGGGTTTCCCTCGGGGCTTGCCCCAGGTAACCAAATGTAGTGCGCTGCAGGCAGCTGCTTGGTGCCTGGGCTGTGGTGCGCAGCCTACAATCCGGGCTTTACTGCCCCGGCAGCCCGCCGACAGGGCGGGACACATTGCACCGAAATACAAGGACGCCACCGTGCACGCAGCACCTTCGATTTTCAAAGCCTATGACATCCGGGGCATCGTCCCCAGTACCCTGAACGAGGAAGTGGCCCGCGCGCTGGGCCGTGCCTTCGGCATGGCCGCGCTGGCTGAGGGGCAGAAGACCGTGGCGGTGGGCCGTGATGGCCGCCTGTCCGGCCCTGCGCTCAGCGGTGCGCTGATGGCAGGGCTGGTGGATGTGGGCCTGAACGTGATCGATATCGGCATGTGCACCACCCCCATGCTGTACTTTGCGGCGGCCACGCTGTGCGAAAGCGGCATCCAGGTCACCGGCAGCCACAATCCCAAGGATTACAACGGCTTCAAGATGGTGCTGGCCGGCCGTGCCATCTACGGTGAAGAGATCCAGGCCCTGCACCGGACCATGGAAGCCGAATCCTGGCAGCTGCAGCCTGGCGGCAGCATTCGCCATGTGGATGTGCTGGCCGATTACAGCGCCCGCATCGTAGGTGATGCCAAGCTGGCACGCCCCATCAAGGTGGTGGTGGACAGCGGCAACGGCATTGCCGGCGCTTCGGCCCCGGGTATCTTCCGCGCGCTGGGCTGCGAGGTGGTGGAGCTGTTCTCGGAAGTGGACGGCGATTTCCCCAACCACCATCCCGACCCCAGCAAACCCGAGAACCTGCGCGATGTGGTGCAGGCGCTGCGCGACACCGATGCGGAACTGGGCCTGGCCTTTGACGGCGACGGCGACCGCCTGGGCATTGTCACCAAGGACGGGCAGACCATTTTCCCCGACCGCCAGATGATGCTGTTTGCGCAGGATGTGCTCTCGCGCGTGCCCGGCGGGACGATTCTGTTCGACGTGAAATGCTCGCAGCGCCTGGCGCCCGCCATCCGCGCGGCCGGCGGCGAACCCCTGATGTGGAAGACCGGCCATTCCCTGGTCAAGGCCCGCATGAAGGAAGTGGACTCGCCCCTGGGCGGCGAGATGAGCGGCCATATCTTCTTCAAGGAGCGCTGGTACGGCTTTGACGATGGCACCTACGCCGGTGCACGCCTGCTGGAGATCCTGAGCAAGAGCGCCGACCCCAGCGCGGTGCTGAATGCGCTGCCCACCAGCTTCTCGACCCCCGAACTGAATGTGGCCTGTGAGGAGGGCGAACCGCACCGTCTGTCCGCCGAGCTGCAGCAGCTGGCTTCCAGCGCCTTCAGCGCCCCGGCGGTGATCAGCACCATCGACGGCCTGCGGGTGGACTGGCCGGATGGTTTCGGCCTGATCCGTGCCAGCAACACCACCCCCGTGCTGGTGTTGCGCTTTGAAGGCCAGACGCAGGAGGCGCTGCACCGCATCGAAGGCGAGATGCTGGCGCTGCTGCGCCGCGTCAAGCCCGATGCCCAGCTGGGCGCGTCGGCCCACTGAGGGCGGCTGTGTGCCCGCAGTCCTGTCTCTGAACGTCCAAAGCCGCCCGTGACCCTGGTTCGCTCCCTGTACGCTGCCCTGACCTGGGCGGCCCAGCCTTTGCTGCGCCGCAAGCTGCGCCGCCGCGCCCAGCAGGAACCCGGCTATGCCGAGGCCATTCCCGAACGCTTCGGCCACTACCAACCGGCCGATCTGGGGGCCGAAGGCCTGGGCCAGTGGCTGTGGGTGCATGCCGTCTCTCTGGGGGAGACCCGCGCTGCCGCCATTCTGTTGCAGGCGCTGCGGGACCAGCACCCGGGCTTGAAGCTGCTGCTCACGCATGGCACGGCCACCGGCCGGGCGGAAGGGAAAAAACTGCTGCGACCTGGCGACATCCAGGTCTGGCAGCCCTGGGACAGCCTGGGCGCCACGCGCCGTTTTGTACGGCAGTTCCAGCCGGTGGCCGGGGTGCTGATGGAAACCGAGATATGGCCGAACCTGCTGGCTGCCTGCCGCGAAGCCGGCGTGCCGGTGGCCCTGGCCAATGCGCGGCTCAATGCCAAATCCCTGGCCGGCGCCCAGCGCTGGGCCGCGCTGTCGCAGCCGGCCTACCGGTCACTGGCCGCCATCTGGGCCCAGACCGAGGACGATGCCGCACGCCTGCGCCAGCTGGGCGTGCAGGTCAGCGGGGTGTTTGGCAACGTGAAGTTCGATACCGTGCCGGATGCCCAGCAACTGGCGCAGGGCCATGTCTGGCGCGCGGCCAGCGAACGGCCGGTGCTGTTGCTGGCCAGCAGCCGCGAAGGTGAAGAGGCGCTGTGGCTGGCTGCCGCGCAGCGCCTGCGTGCCGAAGGGCAGGGTGCACGGATTCCGGTGCAGTGGCTGATCGTGCCGCGCCACCCCCAGCGCTTTGACGAAGTGCAGCAATTGATTGAGCAGGCAGGACTGACGGTGTCGCGCCGCAGCCGCTGGACCGGTGAGGCGGCCACGCAGTCCCCCGCCGCTGCCGATGTCTGGCTGGGCGACAGCATGGGAGAGATGCCGTTGTACTACGCCCTGGCCCATGCCGGTCTGCTGGGGGGGAGCTTTGAGCGCCTGGGCGGTCAGAATCTGATCGAAGCGGCGGCCTGCGGCTGCCCCATGCTGCTGGGGCCGCACACCTTCAACTTTGCCGAAGCGGCGGAGCAGGCCTGCAATGCCGGCGCGGCACTACGGGTCGAAGATATGGCGGCGGCCGTGCAGCAGGCCACGGCGCTGGTGCAGAACGGCACGCAGCTGGCGGCCATGCAGCAGCAGGCCCTTGCCTTTGCCTCCACCCACCGCGGCGCTGCCCAGGCCACGGCACAGGCCGTGCTGGCGCTGGCCTGGCCCCAGGGCGTGCCGGGCTGAAGGTGTACACGGGGTCGCTGCAGCCCGGTGCACAGCCTTCCCTAATGGGGTGACTGTCGCATCGAGACGGCGCTGCTTCTTGGCTGCGTTGGCGTGGTGAAGCACGCGGCTTACCCACAGTCAGCACGGATGCTGGTTTTACATCAGCATGGGAGGCCGCCAGTACCACCGCGAGGCAGGGGCCGCCCCGGCTATGGCCGCTGCGGTCTTCAGGGCCGGGCGATCAGCTGGTTCAGGCCGTGGATGTCCTGCATCTGCAGCTGGCCGGCGGCCTGGCGCAGCTTGAGCTGGCCGACCAGCACGTTGTAGCGCGCCTGGGCCAGGTCGCGTTGGGCCTGGTAGAGCTGGCTTTGGGCGTTGAGCACGTCCACATTGATGCGCACCCCCACCTGGTAGCCGAGCTGGTTGGCTTCCAGCGCGCTTTGGCTGGAGGCGACGGCCGCTTCCAGCGCCTTGACCTGGCCGGTGCCCGATTGCACGCCATAGAACGCCTGGCGCGCGGCCTGGGCACTCTGGCGGCGGGCATTGTCCAGGTCTGCGCGGGCTTTTTCTTCCAGCGACAGGGTTTCCTTGACGCGGTTTTGCACGGCAAAGCCGGCGAACAGCGGCATGTTCAGCGTCACGCCCACCTGGCCCTGGTGGATGCGGTTCTTGATGGGGATGGTGGTTGTGCCATCCGGGTTGCGCTGCACGCCGTAGCTGGCTTGCAGATCGACGGTGGGCAGGTGGCCGGTTTCGGCCTTGCGGGTTTCCAACTCGGCCATATCCAGGGCCAGGCGGGCCTGGCGTACCAGGGGCTGGTCGTTTTCGGCCTGCTCAACCCAGGGCGCCACTGTGGCTGGCTGCACGGCGGGCAGCTGCACCGGCTGGGCCAGGGGGTGGGGCTGCAGCGGGCTTTTGCCCACCAGCTGCTCCAGCGCCAGGCGCTTGACCTGCAGGTCGTTGGTGGCGGCGATTTCCTGGGCTTCCACCAGATCGTGGCGGGCCTGGGCTTCGCGCTGGTCGGTGATGGTGGCGGCGCCGATGTCGAAATTGCGCTGGGCGAATTCCAGTTGCTCGCGCACGGCGCGTTTCTGGGCCTGCACCGTGGTCAGCGTGTCCTGGGCGGCCAGGACGTCGAAGTAGCCCTGACTGACGCGCACCAGCAGGTCCTGCGTGGCGGCATCCAGCTGGGCACGGGCCAGTTCCACATTGCGCTGACCCTGGCGGTAGGCGATGGTGTTGGCCGGGCGGTACAGCGGCTGGCTGGCCTGGATGGCCGCACTTTGCTGGTGTGCACTGCCCAGCACGCCGGGAATGTTGGGGTGCAGCTCGGTGCGGGTGTAGTTGGCGCCGGCCTGGGCGCCCACGCTGGGCAGCAGGCCGGACTTGGCCTGGGCGCCCTTGTGTTCGGCCGCATCCAGTGCGGCGCGGCTGGACAGCCAGGGCGCATCAAAGCCCTGGGCCAGTTCCACCATTTCCACCAGGCTTTGGGCACCGGCAGGGGCCGCGGCCAGCCCCATCGTCAGCAGGGTTGCCAAGGTCGCGCAGTGCGTCAGAGAGTGCCGGAAATTGCGAACCATGGAGCTCCTCAGGATGGGGCAGGGGGACAGGAAAAGGCGAACAGGTCGGGTGGCAGGCAGTCTGTCAGTAGCGCGGCACGCGGGGGTCTCGCTGCAGGGACCAGGCGTCGATGCCGCCTTCGATGTTGGCCACCTGCCCGAAATCGTGCTGCGCCAAGAACATCGCTACCTGCATGCTGCGCATGCCGTGGTGGCACAGGCAGGCGGTGGGACGCTCGGGATCCAGCGCGGCCAGTTGCGACGGAATCTGCCCCATGGGCAGGTTCAGCAGCTCAAAACCTTCAGCGGTGACGTGCGCGGTCTGGAATTCCCAGGGTTCGCGCACATCCAGCACCAGGGGAAGTGGATCCCCGGGGTGCTGGGCCAGCCAGTCGTTCAGTTGCGTGGGAGAGACGCGGGTGAACATGGGTCTGACTCTTCTCAGAACACGAAGCGTTCTGCCGTGGCAAAGCCGGACAGACGGGGAGCGACCATGTCCCAGGGTTCGGTGGTGATGCGCTCGTTGCCGTGGCGCTTGACGATGGTGAAGCGCATCATGGGCGATTGGCCCACGATGGCGCCCAGGCGGCCGCCGTCTTTCAGGTGGTCCAGCAGGGCTTCGGGCAGCACTTCCACCGAGCCACTGAGCACGATCACGTCGAACGGGCCTTCGGCCAGCAGGTCCTTGGAGCCGTCGGCCACGCGCACGGTGACGTTGGTGGCTCCGGCGGATTCCAGGTTCTCGCGGGCCATTTCGGCCAGCTCGGGGTTGATTTCCAGGGTCACCACTTCCTTGGCCAGCTTGCCCAGCAGGGCGGCGCTGTAGCCGGAACCGGTGCCGATTTCCAGCACGCGTTCATGGGCCTGGATGGCCAGATCGTTGGCCATGCGGGCGTCGACCTTGGGCGACAGCATGGTCTGACCGGCCACGCCCAGGGGGATTTCCACGTCCATGAAGGCCAGTTCGTACGAGGCCGGCGGCACGAAGTCTTCGCGGCGCACGGTTTCCAGGGCTTCGATCACACGCACATCCTGCACCACCCAGGGGCGGATCTGTTGCTGGACCATGTGGAAGCGGGCCGTAGCGTTGGCGTCAGAGGTATCAACCGGGCGGTTATAGGGCAATGTCATCTGGGGTCTCCTCCACAAGGGATGGCTATATCGCAAAATCTTCGATTCTAAGGTTCCTGGGCCGGGTTTGCCGGGGCATTGCCCAGCTTGCGGCGCACCCAGTTCGCCAGATCGTCCATGTAGCAGTACATCACCGGTACCACGACCAGGGTCAGCAGCGAGGAGGTGATGACCCCGCCGATCACCGCCTGGCCCATGGGGGCGCGCTGTTCCGAGCCTTCGGACAGGGCAAAAGCCAGCGGGACCATGCCGAACACCATGGCCAGCGTGGTCATCAGAATGGGGCGCAGGCGCACGCGGGCGGCAGTGAGCAGGGCCTGTTCGCGCGGCATGCCGGGGTGGGGCTGGCCGTCCTCTCCCGTATGGGGGTCGCGTGCGCGGATGGCAAAGTCCACCAGCAAAATGGCGTTCTTGGTGACCAGGCCCATCAGCATCACCACGCCGATGATGGAGAACATGGACATGGCGGAGCGGAACATCAGCAGTGCCAGGGCCACGCCGATCAGCGTCAGCGGCAGCGAGGTCATCAACGCCAGCGGCTGCACAAAGCTCTTGAACTGGCTGGCCAGGATCATGTAGATGAAGATGATGGCCAGTGCCAGCGCCGACAGGGCATAGGCAAAGGATTCGTTCATGTTCTTGGTGGAGCCGGCAAATTCCCAGCGGTAGCCGGGCGGGAGGGCGGCGCTGTCCATCAGGCGGCGGATGTCGCCCGAGACTTCCCCGGCCGAGCGCAGCGCCACGTTGGCGGTGAATTGCACCTCGCGCGCCAGCCCGCGCCGGTTGATCTGCCCCGGACCGGTGGAGTCCACCAGCTGTGCCACCTGGTTCAGGCGCACGATCTGGGTGCCGCCGTCGGTGCCTGCCAGGGCAAACGGCAGGCGCGCCAGGTCGCTGGGCTGGGTGCGGGCATCGGGTGCCATGCGGACGTTGACGTCGTAGGTCTCGTCGTTGGTGGCGCGCCAGTTGCCCACGGTTTCGCCGGCCACCAGCACGCGCAGTGCGGTGGCCAGGCTGCCCACGGACAGGCCCAGGTCGGACGCCGCATCGCGCCGCACCTGGATGTCCACCATGGGGCGGTCGGGTTTGAGGCTGCTGTCCAGATCCACCAGACCGGGGATCTGCCGCAGCTGGGGCAGCAGCTGCTGGTTCAGCCGGTCCAGCTCGGTCAGATCGGCACCCATGATGGAAAACTCAATCTGCTTTTGCCCGCCCACCGGGTCCAGCAGGCCCACATGGGTGACGGTGATGCCTGGACTCTGCTGCAGCGTCTGGCGCAGCGTCCGGCCCATGTCTTCCACATTGCGGCTGCGCTGCTTGCGGTCCACCAGCCGGATGTAGATGGTGGCGTCGCTCTTGCTGGGGGCATTGCCGCTGTTGATGGTGGTGACGGTGTAGCGCACTTCGGGCAGGGCGCGGATGGCCTGCTCCACCTGGTGGGCGCGGGCCTCGGTGGCTTCCAGGGAGGTGCCCTGGGGGGTGCTGAACTTGACCGTGGTTTCCGAAAAGTCTGCCTTGGGCACGAATTCCGTGCCCAGCAGCGGCAGCAGCAGGATGGAGCCGATGAAAATGCCCAGGGCCAGCAGCAGTGTCCACAGCTTGTGGGCGAGCGACCAGGCCAGGATGCGCTGGTAGAGCAGGGCCAGCTCTTCGGTGGCGCGCTCGAAGCCGTGGGTGACACGGCCCAGCGTGCGGCCATACAGGCTTTTGTCCGGCCCCTGGCCGGCGCTGTGGATGCTGGGGTCGTGCCAGATGCTGGAGAGCATGGGGTCCAGCGTGAAGCTGACAAACATCGAAATCAGCACCGCTGCGACGATGGTGATGCCGAATTCGTGGAAGAACTTGCCGATGATGCCTTCCATGAAGCCGATGGGGAGGAAGACGGCCACGATGGACAGGGTGGTGGCCAGCACGGCCAGACCGATCTCCTGGGTGCCGTCCAGCGCTGCCTGGAATGGGGTCTTGCCCATCTGCACATGGCGCACGATGTTTTCGCGCACCACGATGGCGTCGTCGATCAGCAGGCCCACGCACAGTGACAGTGCCATCAGCGTGATCATGTTGATGGTGAAACCGAAGGCGTGCATGAAGAAGAAGGTGCCGATCAGCGCAATCGGCAGCGTCAGCCCGGTGATGACGGTGGAGCGCCAGGAATTGAGGAACAGGAAGACGATCAGCACCGTCAGCAAGGCGCCTTCGATCAGGGTCTGGCGCACGTTGTCCACGGCCACCTGGATGGGGCGGGCCGAATCGCTGACTTTTTCCAGGCGAAAGCCGGGCGGCAGCTCGGCCTGGATGGCCAGCACCGCCGCGTCCAGGCCCTTGACCACGGCAATGGTGTTTTCTTCCTGTGCTTTCTGTACCGAGAGCAGCAGGGTGCGCTGGCCGTTGTAGAGCGCCAGCGATTCCAGCTCCTGCGCGCCATCGTTCACGCGCGCCACCTGGCCCAGGCGGATGGCGGCGCCGTTCTTGCGGGTGATGATCAGGTCGGCAAAGTCCTGGGGATTGCGCATGCGGGCGTCGATCTGCACCACCCGTTCCTGCTGCAGCGAGCGGATGGCGCCCACCGGCAGGTCCTGGTTTTCGCTGCGCACGGCAGACACCACCTGGGACGTGGTGATGCCATAGGCGTCCAGTGCCGCCGGGTCCAGGTAGATATTGATTTCGCGCTTGGTGGCGCCTACCAGGTTGACGGCGCCCACGCCGCGCACGTTTTCCAGGCGTTTTTTCAGCACCTGGTCAGCCCAGGTGGTCAGTTGCACGGGAGAGGGAGGCTGGGGGCCATCGGGCAGGACGGCCAGTGTCCAGACGGCGGCGTCGGCCGGGTCGAAGCGCAGCACGCGCGGTTCCTTGACCTCGTCGCGCAATGTGGGGCGCACGGAGGCCACTTTCTCGCGCACATCTTCGGCGGCACGGCGCCCGTCCACGTACAGCTGGAATTCGACGATCACCACCGAGCGGCCCTGGTAGCTGCGCGAGGTGAGCGAACTGATGCCGGCAATGGTGTTGACGCCTTCCTCGATCTTGCGGGTGACTTCAGTTTCGACGATCTCGGGCGAAGCGCCGGGGTATTCCACCGTGACCACTACGACCGGGAAGTCAATGTCCGGGAACTGGTCCACCGCGAGCCGCTGGTAGGAGAACAGTCCCAGCACCACAAAGGCCAGCATCACCATGGTGGCGAAGACCGGGTTGCGCAGGCTGACGCGGGTGAACCACATGGCGGGCTTTCAGCGTGCGGGGGCAGTCGTTGCGGTGGAGGGGGCTGCAGCCGGGGCCGAGGCTGCTGCAGGCGCACCGGGTGTACCGGGGGCGATGGGCGCACCGGCCGCGCCCTGCTGCAGCAGCTGGACGCGGGTGCCCTCCGGCAAAGGCCCCATGCTGCCGCGCAACACGGTACTGCCTGCGCTGGCGCCCTGGACGGCCACCCACAGCGCGGTGCTGTCGGTCCCTTCCGGCAGGGCCTGGGCGCCCAGCTGCACGGTCTGGTGTGCCACGGCGCCGTTCACCACGGTCTGGATGTAGGGCTGGGGCTGGTCGTTGCGCACGGCATCCAGTGGCAGGGCCAGGGCCTGTACCGTGCCGGTGGCGATCAGCCCCTGCACAAACAGGCCGGAGCGCAGCTGCAAGCCCGCCACGGGCTGCACGCGCAGGAAGACCGGCACGGCACGGCTGCCGCTCTGGGCGCTGGGGCTGATGCGCACCACCCGGGCGGAGACTGGCGTGCTGGCGCCTTCCACCGTCAGCAGGGCCGTCTGGCCGACCTGCACCCGCAGCGAGTCCTGGGGGGGGCAGCGGAGCCTGTAGTTCCAGCGCGGACAGGTTCACCACCTCGGCGACCTGGGCTTCCACGTTCACACGTTCGCCGTCCTGGGCAAAGCGGCGGGCAATCTGACCGTCGATGGGGCTGCGCAGCACGGTGTCGTCCAGCGTCTTGCGCGCCGCATCGGCTGCGGCGCGGGCTGCGGCCGTGTTGGCGCGGGCGGCCTGCAGGCTGGCTTCGGAGTTGGCCAGGGCGGTGGGCGAGATGAACTGCCGGTCCACCAGCGCCTGGTTGTTCTGGTGCTGGCGCAGCTGGATGGCTTCCTGCGCCTGGGCGGCATCGGCCTGGAGCCGGGCCTGGCGGTAGCGGGCTTCGCTGTCGGTGGCATCGATGCGGGCAATCACCTGGCCTTTGCGCACGCTGTCACCCTCGCGCAGCGTAAAGTCCTGCAGTGCACCGGCCACACGGCTCTTGATCAGGGCGCTGTCCACCGCAGACAGGCTGCCGCTGACGGGGACCTGCAGCGGCAGTGTGCGCACCTGCAGCGTGGTCCAGTCGGCTGCGCCGGCCTGCAGCACGGCGGCGGGCGCTTGCTGCTGCGCCTGCAGGGCCTGCTGTTGCTGGCGTTTGGCCACCACAGCCCGCCAGGCGCTGAAGCCCAGGGCCAGAACGACCAGGGCGATCAGGCCCCCAAGCAACCAGGATCTGCGGAGCAAGCTCATATGTCTGTGGTGTGGAGGGGTAGCGTGGGATGCAGCTGGGGCAGGGGCAGGGTGTCTGCATCCACCGGCTCGCGCAGCAGGCCGCGCAGGCAGTTGCGAAATTGCGATAGCAGATAGCTGTGCGGCGTGAGCCCATGGTCCATCGGCAGGCACAGGGTGCCGGTGGGTTGCCACAGCATTACAAAGGTCATCGGCGTCAGCACCAGGTACAAGGCTTCACCCAGTGGCATGGGGCGAAATTCGCCGCTGTCCATGCCGCGCTGCAGGATACGTTCGAGCATCGCGTGGCCGGGTTCATCTACTTCGTGGCGGTAGAACGCGGCCAGTTCCGGAAAATGTGCCGCCTCGGCCCACATCAGGCGGCAGATGCCGCCGGCCTGGGTGCTGGCGATCTGCTGCCACCAGACTTCGAATGCCCGGGCCAGCAGGGCGGCGCTGCTGCCCTGGTAGCGGTCCAGCTCCAGCTGCCAGTCGGCGTAGCAGCCGCTGATGCTGTGGCGCACCACGGCCTTGAACAGTTCTTCCTTGCTGGGAAAGTACAGAAACAGCGTGCCCTTGGACACGCCAGCGCGGGCGGCCACGGCCTCCACGCGGGTGGCGGCATAGCCTTTTTCCAGAAACAGGGACAGCGCCGCTTCCAGCAGTTCACCCGGACGCGCTTCTTTGCGGCGGCTGCGGCGTGGGGCGTCGGTGCTGCTGTCGGGCATGGGTGGGTAGGGATCCAGTTAATGACTGATTGGTCATTAATGTAGCCAAGGCAGCGCACCGCTGTCAAACACTGCCGTGGCGGTGGTGGCGGCCGGCAAATCCGTACTTGATGCAGGGCAAGGCCTGGCGGCCGGCTGAGGCTGGTGTACAACAGCGGCATGACTGAAACCATTTATCTGGCAGGCGGCTGTTTCTGGTGCACCGAGGCCGTGTTCGACCGCGTGCAGGGCGTGATCGATGTGGAAAGCGGCTACGCCAACGGCCATGTGGACCATCCACGGTACGAGCAGGTGTGCGAGGGCACCACGGGCCATGCCGAGGCCGTCAAGCTGGTGTTCGACCCGCAGGTGATCGGTCTGCGCCAGGTGCTGGAGATCTTTTTTGGCACGCACGATCCGACCACACTCAACCGCCAGGGCAATGATGTTGGCACGCAGTACCGCAGCGGCGTGTATGTGACCACGCCGGCGCAGGAGCAGGTGGTGCAGGATCTGCTGCGCGAATTCGGGCAGGACAAGACTTTCGGGGCGCCGGTGGTGACGGAAGTCGAGCCGCTGCGCAGCTGGTGGCCGGCCGAGGCCTACCACCAGGATTATTTCGCCCGCAATCCACAGCAGGGCTACTGCGCCTATGTGGTGGCTCCCAAGGTGCACAAGCTGCTGGCCACCTTTGGCCGCTACGTGAAGCCGGACTGAGAGGGCTTTGCCAGCCCATTGGCGGTGGCTGGCGTCCGCGGCGGATGCTGAGGGGCTGTGAAAGCAAAAATCCGGGTGCCTGCCCTATATTGCAATTGAATTGCGTTAATATCGCAATCCCGCTGCAATTGCAGTGTGTCTTGAGTGTGTCCATGCCCCGCCCAGCTTCTTCCCTGGAATTGTCCTTGCCGCCCGGCATGCGGGCCACCCGTGCCACGCGCGCGCTGGTGGCGTTGCTGCGCAGCCAGGCTGCCAGCCGCCTGTCGGCCGCCGAGGTGGAGGCTGCGCTGGCCCGGCTGGGTGTGGCTGTCAACCGGGTGACCGTGTTTCGCGCACTGGACCGGTTGACCCAGGCCGGGCTGCTGCAGCGCCGGGTGGAGGATGACCGCATCACCCGTTTCCAATGGCGCAGTGATGCAGGGCGGGCCCAGGCCAGTGCTGCGCCGGCGCCTGTGGCCCAGCGCATGCCGGTGCAGTTTCATTGCCTGCGTTGCGCGCAGGACCTTCCCGTGGACAGCGCCGCGCCTGCGATGCAGGCATCGGTACAGGCCCTGGCGGCCGCGCTGGAGCCGGCCGCAGTGGGGCAGCTGCAGGCAGTGCAGTTGCACGGCCTGTGCACACCGTGCAGCGCCGCCTGAGTCCAGCTCCATGGCTGGCACTGCGCTGGCATCCACCCTCTCTTCCGAAAGAAGCTCCATGCAATTCCGTCTTCTGGCCTGTGCCGCAGTTTTTTCCCTCATCGGCACGGTGGCGGTGGGTGTTCAGGCCCAGCCGACCGCCCGCACGCCACAGCCTGTGCCGGTAACGGCCGAAGCCGCGCCCAAGCCGACCACGGGCCAGCCGGTGCTGGATGCACACACGCGCGAGGACATCGAACGCCACCAGTCCATGGCACGTGCCCATGCCCAGGCCGCCCAATGCCTGGAAGCAGGCAAAGGCGAAGACCAGTGCCAGAAGCAGTTGCAGCTGGCCTGCAAAGGCCTGGCCCTGGGCAAGAACTGCGGCATGCGCCACAGCCATTGAGCCTGCGGGTGGAATGAACGCTGCGTGATGCGCTGCATGCTTGCCTGCCGAGCCGGATGCCCATGCGCCCTGTCCAAGGGGGCTGCGGGTCAGCGCGCGTGGTCGCACCAGCGCTGGGTTCCGTCCGTGCGCCGGTCCACACGGGAGGGAGTGTGATGCGCCAGCGGGCCATGCATTCCACGGGCGGCACCACGGCCACGCTGCCACTGCGCCGCTGGCTGGCAGTCTGGCTGCTGCTGGCGCTCTGCCTGGCACCGCTGGTAGCGCGCATGCACCAGGTGGTGCACATCCCTGGTGCTGGCCTGGCGCCTGCCGTTGCCACGGCAGTTCCGGCGTTACCTGCGGTATCCCCGGATGGCGTGGGCCACACCGTGCAGGCGCTGTTTGGTCACCATGGCAGCCTGGACTGCCAGGCGCTGGACCAGTTGGCACACGGCCAGGCGCCGCTTGCCTCTTTTGTGTGGCTGCCCGCATGCTGGGCCACGACTGTTTCTCTGGCCGCACCAGTGCATGCCCTGGCTTCACAGCGCTGGTGGGCTCCGCTGGCCCGGGGGCCGCCCGGGATGGACCTGCCCCCTGGTTTCTGATCCGACTGGTGCGTCTGGAGGCATCCGCAATGCTTGTCCCTGCTGTGGATGGTGTGTGCTGCGGCGCATGTTCCGTCTCCCCTGTACGGCTGCGGGGCCGTTGCGCCTGCTGATGGCGCAGCGCGCATGCCGCGCCGGCCTATCGTCTGGATCAGAACCGTTCAAGAGCAGAGCAGCTTGTGCGCACTCAGTGCGCATGGGACTGCTGACCATATGAAAAGCGCTGCCTGAGGAGGGCGGCGCAAGCTCCCACTGCGGCGGTCAGCCGGTCTGCGCATGCAGCCCATACGGTGCTGTGCGCCGCTGCAGCAGGGGAGTGCAGAGGGAAAGTTCCTCCATGAACGTTTTGAGTGCATCGACCCATCCGGCCCAATCCCGGGCCAATTCATCCACCGCGGCAGCAGCCGTTGCCGAGCCTGCCTGGACGGCACCGCTGGGGGCAGGGCGCAGCCGTCTGGGCGGCGTGGCGTTCGCCTGCTGGTGCCTGGCGATAGGCACCGCAGCCGCGCATGCGCAGACGCCATCCGCAGAAGCTGGCGCAGTGACTCCTGCTCCCACCACCGTGGCAGCACAGGGTGCCGATGCAGTGGCAGCGAAGCCGGCATCTGGCATTGAATCTACATTACATGAAGTCGAAATTCGATCGAGTGCATGGTCCCTGGAGCAATCAGCGCTGGCGTCACCAGTACAGGTACTGGAAGGCGAGGCCCTGGAGGCACGCCGCAGCGCCACATTGGGTGAGACCCTGGCCAGCGAGCCTGGCGTGCAGTCCACGCATTTCGGCGCAGGTGCCAGCCGACCCGTGATCCGCGGCATGGATGGTCCGCGTGTGCAGGTGCTTAGCGGCGGCAGTGCGGTGCAGGACGCTTCCAATGTCAGTCCCGACCATGCGGTCATGGCCGACTCCATGCTGGCCGAGCAGATCGAGGTGTTGCGCGGCCCGTCCGCCTTGCTCTACGGCGGTGCCGTGGGCGGGGTGGTGAATGTGCTGGACGGCAAGATTCCTACGGCGGTGCCGGAAAACGGCGTGCAGGGCAGCGCCCAGGCGCGCTATAGCTCGGCCGACCGTGGCAAAACCGGTGCGTTCGCGCTGACCGGTGGACAGGGCCCGCTGGTGGTGCATGTGGAAGGCATGGGCCGCAACGCCCAGGAATACCGTGTGGGCCGCGGTTGGGATGGTGGTTCGCGCGTGGGAGGCAGCTACTCCAAGGGCGAAACCGGCAGCGTGGGCCTGAGCTGGGTAGGTAGCGAGGGTTATCTGGGCCTTGCCTACACACGCCAGGAGGCACGTTATGGCTTGCCCGGCCACGAGCATGTGGACTGCCATGCACACGGCGACCACCTGCATTGCCATGACGACCACGATCACGACCATGACCACGGTGAGGGGGCCGACATTCCCACGGTGGACATGCGCAGCAACCGCTGGGACCTGCGCGGTGCCTGGCGCAACCCGGTGGCCGGGATTGCGGCGGTGCGACTGACGGCCAGCAAGACCCGCTATGGCCATGAAGAACTGGACGAAGGCGAAGTCGCCACCAAGTTCCGCAACCGGGCCCACGATCTGCGACTGGAGGTGGAGCACCAGCCCATCCCGGGCCTGGCCGGGTTGAGCGGCGTGTTCGGGGTGCAAAGTGCCCAGCGCCGCTTCAGCACCGAAGGGGAAGAGGCCACGGTCCAGCCCACGGACACGCGCAGCTGGGGCATGTTCTGGCTGGAGCGCTACCAGGTGGGCGACTGGACGCTGCAGGGCGCGCTGCGCCATGACCGCCAGCGCATCCGCGCACTGGAAACCGGGGAGGAGCGCGAGCACAGCGGAAGCTCTGCCTCGCTGGGTACGGTATGGCGTTTCCAGCCCGGCTGGCAGGCCAGCCTGAGCTACACCCATGCCAGCCGCATGCCAACGGCCGAGGAGCTGTTCTCGGACGGCGTGCACCTGGCCACCAACGCCTATGAACGCGGCAACAGCCAGCTGGGCAGGGAAAATTCCCGCGCCTGGGATCTGGGCCTGCGCAAGACGGCGGGTGACACCACCTGGGGCGTGAGCCTGTACCGCCACCAGGTGGATGGCTATATCTACGGCCGCACGCTGGACGTGCACGACGGCTTCCAGTTGCTGGAATACAGCCAGGCCGATGCGCGCTTCACGGGGTTGGAGGCCGAGATGCGCCACCGCTTCAATGCCAACTGGGCGCTGCGTCTGTGGGGCGATGCCGTGCGGGCCGAGCGCTCCGATGGCACCCGCCTGCCGCGCATTCCGCCGGCCCGCCTGGGGGCCCAGTTGCAGGCCAGCTGGCAAGACTGGAAGGGCAATGTGGAGTGGGTGCAGGCGGCCCGCCAGTCGCGCGTGGCGCCGCTGGAGTCGCCCACACCGGGCTACGGCCTGCTGCATGCGGGCATCAGCTACACCTTGCGCACGCCCCAGGGCCAGCCGCTGGAGCTGTTCGTGCAGGGGCGCAACCTGACCAACCGCCTGGCCTATGCGCACACCAGCTTCATCAAGGACGCAGCGCCGCTGATGGGGCGCAACATCACCCTGGGCGTGAAGATGGACTTCTGAGCCTGTTGCTGACCACGGCCGCCACACATGCCGGCGGCCGTGGTCACGAGTGGTGAGTGTGGCGAACCAGCCTGCGCGCCCGGGCCGTGGTGCGGCTGGCCGTTCCGGGGCCTGCAGGCAGTGCCTTTGGCAGGCGCAAGCGCCACCGTTCGTAGTGCTCCTGCCCGGGCTGCGCGATGCCTGCGAAATGCGGGTTCAGATTGCAGGCAGTCCGCAAAGATGCGCTGCAGCGGTGCAGGCCGTATCGAACGATGTCGTTGAGGTCATATCGATCATGTGGAGCACCTGCGCAGGGTGCTGGTGGCAATGCTGTGGGTATGGACGCCGACATCGCTCTGCTTCTGAATCAGCGCGGCGGACGTTTTGCTGTGTTGTACCGCGAGGTGATTTGGAGGCGACAATCCATGCGAATAAATTAAATTTATTTTTAGCCTAATTTCACCAAACATTTTAACGAGTGTAAATACTAACAAACATGTGATTTTTGGGAGAAGTCTTTTTTCGGTGCCGTGCTCCTTGCACCAAATTGGGTATGAGAGAAGCTGGGCATGTATACTTCGCTGCTAAAAATAAGTGCGGGGTATCAATGGAAGCTTTGAAGATGTTCAAGTGCTGGGGAGTAGCACTTGGATTGGTGGTCATGGTGCAAAGCTCCATCGGCCAAACAAAAGATGTCGCTTTTGCAGGGGTTGCTTTTGCTGGGGAGGCTGCAGGTTTGGCGCAGCGGTTTCCCTATTCGTTGCAATACGACAAGCAATTGAAGGCGGCGAAAAGCAGCTTGTTCAAAAGAACGTATGAGTACGTTGCAGTGAATAAGCCAAAGAATTTCAATTTATCCATCCAGCCTGTTGGTGATTTGAAGGGAAGTGATCAAGCGCTGGTCGCCTCTTTGGTCATGAGCTCCGAAACTGTTTCGGTGGAGCATTTTGGAAATATTCGCAAGCTTTTCATTCTGCTGCGTGGTCAGGCCTTGTTCTTCGACTTCAAGTCGATGAATGTGGTGCGCGCATATCCAATCAGCTTTGGTTATGTAGACAACTTCCAGCACGACCCCAGTCCTCAGGAAATTCTGGAACGCGTGCGTTTGGTTTATGAGGGCAGTGACAACAAGCCCGGTATCTACGGCCGTTACGCCAGCGCAATGGCTGGCGCCACACTGCCAGAGCAAGTGAGCCGCTATGTGCAGGTGAGCCGCGCCAGCCTCTCTGCCGAAATGGCCGCAGTTCTGCCTGATTACTTGAAGTCGACACCCGGAGCCAAGGAAACCTGGGCTGCTGATTTGGTGTCAGAGGCCATTTCCACCCGTGTGGGCGTGCCCATGGTTCCATATACCAAAGGCTATGCCGTAGGGAATGTAATGTCCATGCAAGTCATGGACGGAGAAGTTTTCAATCTCACGCTACCGAAGCCGGATTACGAAATCGAAGTTGATTTTAAAAACGTCAAGAAAATAAAATTCAGCCAAAGTGCTGGCGGAACTTCCTACGTCTATGGCACGTACGCTGATATTCGGATCCATGAGCCAGTTTCCGGTGCCGTGTACTTGCAGACTTCGTTGAAGAATGGTGAAACCAAAGTGGTACCGGCTTCGCAAACCTATGTCGACGATTTCCCCGCGTACTATGATTCTGCCAATGGAATGTTTGTCAAGCTTTCGGAAGCCATTGCCGGGAAAAGCAATCCATGGATAAAGACGGCTGCTTCTGCCTCTGATATTGACAGCCAAATCGAGAAAACTATCAAGTTGATGAATTTATGCAAGTAATCAAAAAATTATTGGTCTGGTCATCTATTGCCTTGTTTGCTGGAAGTTCCTGGGCCCAGGTTCAGCAGGCCAAGGGGAAAGCCACCGTGAGCTACCAAGGGTGGTCGGCGTCTGCAGACGATAAAGCGCGTGCCACTTCGGCAGCACAGCTGAAAGCGGTGGAGTTCTATTACGCGGAAGCGGGTCAGTCCGAGGCCGAGAACTTCGATGCGATTCGCGACAAAATTCTGGCTGCGCCAGATCGCTACATTCTCGACACGACGGTGTTGGCAGAAGAAGAAAACAAGGACAAGAAACAATACACGGTTGCCGTGCGCGTGGCGCTCAACGTGGCGAACCTGCGCAATGCAGTGAAATCGAATTCGGCCGTGGTCAAAGGTGGCACTGCAGCGCGGTCGCCACTGGCGTTCATGTTTGTGTCCCGTCAGGTGGACAGTACCCGCAGCTTTGACGACCGTGTGTACAAGCGTGTAGACCAGAAGACCGATGTGAAGGGCAACGTCCAGGTTTCCGAAAAGGGCTCGGAAGGGGAGTCCTTTGGTCGCGGCCAGATCCAGACCAATGCGTCCACATCGACTTCCGTGAACGGCTCTCTTCAGCGTTCAGCGTCGATCGAAACGGGCGGTAGCACGACGCGGCGCGCCAGCGAATCGACCTTCCGTTTGTTGCCCAGTGCCAATTTGACGCAGGTTTTCACCTCCAACTTCACCCGTGCGGGATTCAAGGTGTCTGAAGCTGCCATGGTGGAGCCATATACGGACGGCAAGTTCAAAGTGGCCACCGTGGAAAACGACTACAAGTCCGGCATGGATCTGAAGCCTGCCACTTTGGCATCGCTGGTCAGTGGCATGCGTGCCGCACAGATTCCCTATGTGGCACTGGGTACGTTGGATGTTGGACTTGCCGACACCGACGGCAACACCGGTTTGATGCGTGTGGCGGTCACCGTCAACGCCAAGTTGCTGGATATCAGCCAGACCATTCCCGACACCCTGGCTTCTGTGGGCCCCGTGCAGTACGCCGGTGTGGGCCCTACAGAGGACGAAGCCCGCAACAACGCCCTCAAGCTTGCTGCCAACAATGCAGCGCGCGAACTGACCAGTCAGCTCACCAATCTGGGTGTGCGCTGATTTCTGTTTTCCCCGATTTTTGTTTGATTCTTGATTCAGGAGATAGATTGCAATGAAGAAGATCTTGACTGCTATTGCTGTGGTGTGCGCAGGCATGGCCACCCCTTACACCGCCTCGGCACAATTCAATATTCCCAGCTTCGGCGGCAGCAAGTCCAGCGCCCCGGCTGCTGACCTGGGTGGCCAGCAAACCACTCTGGTGAAGAATTTCGTGGCAGCCAACGTGGATGTGCTCAAAGCCAACTCCAAGATGGGCGAAGCTCTGGGCCTGAAGGCCACCGCCGCCGATGCCGAAGCCGTTGCGCAACAGCTGTCGTCTGGCTCGACCTTTGACAAGGATGCTGCTTCCAAGGCAGCCACAGCCGTGGGAGATACCGGCGGTGCCATCGCTGCCAAGCTGGCGGAAAAGCCTGCACTGGATGCAGCAGCCAAGGCCACTTATACCCAGGGCCTGTTGAGCCTGGCCAAGGGTGTGGTGCGCTACACCGGTCTGGGCAAGGATGTCTCTGCCATGGGCGATGGCCTCAAGAGTGCTCCTCTGACCCAGCTGCCTTCCCTGGGCGCTGCCAGCTACGTGGTGACCAAGTTCCCCACTTCGACGACCGAGGTCTTGAAAGCGCTGAAGAACGCGGTGGACTTTGCCAAGAGCAATGGCATTGAAGTGCCGGCAGAAGCCACCAGCCTGCTGTGATTGACTGACGACGGAACCCGAAGAAAGCAGCTATGCGTTACTACCTCATCGGGGCCTTGTCGGCCCTGATGGTGGTGGCCGGCTGTGGCCCCAAGTCTGAAGAGACAAATGCCACAGCGGCCTCTGCCAACACCCCCGCCAGCAGCTCGGTTGCCCCTGCTGTTCCTGATGTAGGCAAACTCGAGAGTGTGAGTACCACGGCCACGGGTCTTGGCAAAACGGCGGGCGAAGCAATGGCTGAGGCCATGAAGATGGCTTTGCTGCAAGTCAACGGTGCCGTTGTACAAACAGAGAGTGTCACGGCCAAATATGGCCTGGATGTCAGTCTGAACCAGGACAGTGCTTCGCTGCGCGCAAATGCATTCGCAGAACTGGTTCAGCAAAAATCAGGCGGCGTGATCCAGAACCTGAAGGTGGTCAGTCTGGAAGAGCCATCGTTGCTGCCTCCCAAACTCTACAAGGCGACGATCGAGGCCAGCATCGCCAAATTCAAGCCTTCTGCAGACATGCAGAAGCTGAAGGTGGTGATCGGTCCCGTGACATTTGGCCAGCAGCATCTGGCGATGGGGGATCGTTCCGTGCCATCGGCCCAGGTGGCGGCCGCATTGCGCCAGCGCGTCAGTGATGCTTTGATGCAGACAGGCCGCTTTGCGGTGCTGGACCGTGAGTTCAGCCCCGAAATCGAGCAAGAGCTGGACATGATTGCGAGCGGACAAGCGCCCAGCGCCGAACTGGCGAAGCTGTCCCAGGCTGCCAGTGCTGATCTGGTATGGAGTGCCCGTGTCAACACCTTTGCCTACAACCGCCACGCTCGCCAGTTGCGCACCAGCGACCGTGAGTTGGTGAGCTATTCGGGCGGTTGGTCCTTGTCGCAGAAGATGGTGAATGTGGCCACACGCCAGGTCACTGTCTCCGACTCGCTGCGGGGTGCTGCGCCAGACCGTGCGGCAACCACCTTGGGAACCGGCGTGGATGGCGACAAGATGCTTGCAGACATGACCGATGAAGCCGCAAACGCCATAGTCGGCTCCATTTTGCAGCGGACTTTCCCCGTCATGGTGGTGGCACGCGACGGCACCAACGTCGTATTGAGCCAAGGCGGGCAATCCATCCGCGAAGGATCTCGCTACGCGATGGCCGCAATAGGCAAGGAAATGAAAGACCCGCAAACCGGCCAAAGTCTGGGACGCATGGAGTCGCCTTGCTGCGAGTTGGTCATTGATCGTGTGACTCCAAACCTCTCCTATGGGCATTTGGAGAATATGCGTACCGATCTGGATGGCATTCCGGAAGGTGGTTTGCAGGTGCGCAATGAACTCAAGCAAGCTGTTGTTTCTGCCAGCGCAGCACCTGCTGCAGCATCTTCCTCGGCAACCAAGTCACAGTCTGCCCCGGCGAAAGCACCGCCTGTAAAGCCAAGCGCTGCGCCTGCGGCAGCTGAGAAAGACGATAAATGGTGAAGTGATCACCTTGTGTAAAAAGCGGCGCTGGGCGCCGCTTTTTTTTATGGCCAGGCTGATCGAGAAGCCGCTGTGGCGGTTTGCGTTCAACGGTGGGGCGAGAGTTTCAGCCGCCACAGCTCATAGCGTTCCTGCCCGGGCTGCACAGCGCCTGCGAAATGCTGGTTCAGATTGCTGGCGGTGAAGAGCAGGTCGCCACCCGGCGTGAAGGTGGCGGTATCCGGCCAGCGGATGCCGTCGTCGGCCGCCAGCAGCGACATGCTGCGGCGGTGCGGGTTGTAGCGCACAATGCCGTTGCGTGTCACATCGGTGATGTAGAGCAGTCCCTGGGCGTCGGTGGCAATGCCGTCGGTATTGCCACCCACATCGCCCAGGTTCTGGATCTGTGCGGCGCGCTGCGCATCGGTGGCGGCGGTGTCGTGCAGCACGGCGGTGGGAATGGCGTAGGCGTGGCGGCCGGTGGTCACGGTCCAGTACAGTGTGGCTCGGTCGGGCGACAGCGCAATGCCGTTGATGCCCAACTGCAGTGGATTGCCGGGCCAGACTTCTTCGCCATGGGAAAACACCTGTACACCGGGCTCGGGCAGCAGCGCAGGGTGGCGGTGCAGCACGCGCCGGGCCTGGCCGCTGGCAAAGTCCACCACGATCAGCGCGGCCTGGTTTTGGGGCGCGCTGCGCAGCCCGCTGTCGGAGATATAGGCCACGCGCCGGGCTTCATCCACCACGATGTCGTTCAAGAAACTGCCGCTGCGGTCGGCCACGCCATCCAGGGCAATGCGGCGCACGGTCTGGCCGCTGGCCAGGTCGATGACCAGCACTTTCTGCGCCCCTTCGGGCGCCTGGGCTTCCCCGGCGACAAAGCCCATGTCCAGGGCCCACAGCCAGCCGTTGCGCTGGTCCACATAAAAGCCCAGCACATTGCGCAGCGCCTGCTGTGGCGCGGCCTGCACGGCATTGGCGGAGATGGACGGAAAGGCCGTGAGACGCGCCGGGCCGCTGGTGACACGGGTGTCCAGGCGGCTGAGGGTGGCCGGTGCCTGGGCCGATACCAGGCGCGGTGTGCTGACAAAGGCCTGGCCCTGGCCGTCGAAATGGATGCCGGCAATGGGTGCGCCGACGGAATGGGGCGATGGTGCGGGCGCAGCATCTGCGCGGGAAGTCGCAGGCGCCTCCCAGGTCACGCCGCTGTAGCTGCGCCAGCGTTCCAGCGTGGCGGTCGGTGGTTGCTCCGGTGCCGCGGCGTGGACGACAGAAGCAATGGAAAACACGTGGAGCAGCAGGGCCACGGCGGCAGTGCTCGACAGACGAGAGTGGCGGGGCATGAAAGGCTTTCGGGGCGGTGGGGGAGCCGGATGAGAGTGGGTGGCAGACATGGGGTCAGCGCGCCTGTATGAGATCGCGCAGGACCTGGCCCACGCCGGTGGCCGACTGCGGGTTCTGCCCAGTTACCAGGCTGCCGTCGGTCACCACCTGGGGCTGCCAGTCGGCGGCAGGCAGGTGCCGGGCACCACGCTGCACCAGCGTGCTGGCCAGCAGAAAAGGCACGACCTGTTCGAGCTGCACGGCGCGCTCTTCGCTGTCGGTGAAAGCTGCCAGTTGCTTGCCGGCCACCAGATAGCTGCCATCACTGAGGGTGACGTTGACCAGTGCTGCCGGCCCATGGCACACGGCGGCCACGGCGCCGCCGGCTTCGTAGATGGCGCGCGCAACATGTTGGACGGCGCTGCTGTCTGCGAAGTCCCACATCGCTCCATGGCCGCCGGCAAAGAAGATGGCCGCATAGCGCGCGGGGTCCACATCCTCCAGGAGTGCGGTGGTGCGGATGGCTTGGCGGAACTGCGCATCGGCCCAGTAGTGGGCGTTGGTGCTGTCCTGCAGATCCAGGCCATCCACCGGTGGCTCTCCACCCTGGATGGACGCAAATTCCACCGGGATGCCTGCCGTTTCCAGCTGCTGCAGCGGGTGGGTGACTTCGGCCAGGTAAAAGCCGGTGGGCTCGCCCGAGTCGCCTTTGCGAGCGTGGCTGGTCAACACGAACAGCACCGGGCGGCCGGCGAACGAGGCCGGGCTGGCTGCTGTGGAAGTGGCGGTGGGGACGGGGATGGTGTGCATGACAGATCCTTGGTGAACGATGGAATGGACTGTATTGATTGCTTTCAAGGAGGTAAACTGGCTTTCAAGAATTTGATTTGTTCTTTGAAAGACAAGATGAATGGCGCGACGCTTTGATCATGTGGCGGATGTAGAGGCTTTTGTGGCGGTGGCCGAGCAGGGCTCGTTCACGGCGGGTGCGGTGAGTCTGGCGTCGACGGCCTCGGTGCTCAGCCGTGCCGTGGGGCGGCTGGAGGCGCGGCTGGGCCAGCAGTTGCTGCATCGCACCACCCGCCGTCTAAGCTTGACGGACACCGGACGCCTCTATCTGGAACAGGTCCGTGCGGCCTTCACCTTGCTGGACGATGCAGAGCGCGACGCCCAGGGCGACGCCGAGGCACTGACCGGCTGCGTGCGCATCAGCGTGCCCACCAGTTTTGGCCATTACCGGCTGCCGGCGCTGCTGCAGCCGTTCACGGCCCAGTACCCGCAGGTGCGCATCGAGGTGAACATCACCAACCGCAATGTGGATCTGGCAGCCGAAGGCTTTGACCTGGTGATCCGCCTGGGGCCGCTGCCGGACAGCGGTCTGGTGGCGCGCAAGCTGGAGGATGCGCCGCTGTGCCTGGTGGCGGCGCCGGCCTATCTGCAGCAGATGGGGGTGCCACGTACGCTGGCCGATCTGCCGCAGCACCGCTGTCTGCCTTTTGTGATGCCGCGTACCGGCAGGCTGGCGCCCTGGGTGTTCCGTGCCCAGGGCGAGGATGTGGAATGGCTGCCCGAGGCCGCCGTCACGGTGTCGGACGATGTGCTGGGGGTGGTTTCACTGGCAGAGCAGGGCATGGGCATCTGCCAGAGCTATGACTTCATTGTGCACAGTCGCATCGCGGACGGCCGTCTGGCGGAAGTGCTGCCCCAGTTGCGCGGGCGCAGCCGGCCGTTTTCGGTGGTTTACGCGCCGCACCGCCGGCAATCTGCCGCTGCGCGGGCGCTGATTGCCCAACTGACAGGGCAAGGGCAGGGTGGTGCCCGGCAGGCCTGAAGACAACGGCCATCCGGATAGGTGGATGGCCGTGTCTGCAGGGAGTCGCTGTGGTGGGCGCATGACCATGGCAGCGGCGGGCTGCCCATGGCGATGGCTGAGCTGAGCTCGGTGAGCTCAGCCCTGCGACCGCAGGCGCTGCGCCGCTGCCAGGGTCTTCTGGGTCCGCTGTCGGGCCTGGCGGCGCTTCCACCACAGCCACAGGCCGCTGATGCCCAGGCCGGCCAGCACCAGTCCGCCCAGGGCGACGGCGGTCTCCAGCAGCCAGCCGCCCAGCTCGCCGGTGTGCAGCGGGTAGATCACGGCCACGGCAGCGGCGCCCGGATCCACCTCGTTCCAGCGACGCACCGCCAGTACCTGACCGGTGCGTGGGTCCATCCAGACGGAACTCACGCCATTGGGATGGGGTTCACCCGGCACCAGAAAGCGCACGCGCACCGGTTTGGTGGGCGCCGCAGGCAGCTGCAGCATGCGCAGCTGGCCTTCGGGCAAGGCGCGCTGTGCCGTTGCCCGCAGGGCATCCACGGAGGGTAGGGGGCCAGCTGCCGTCTGGAGCTTGGGCAGTTTGGGGGGCTCCACGGGGCTGGCTCCAGCGAACGCATTGATCACGCCGGCCAGCGGGCGCCAGGCCATGTAGGCACCGGTGGCCACGGAGACGGCCAGCAGCAGCCCCAGTGCGGCGCCGCCCACGCGGTGCAGATCGAACAGGGAGCGGGCCAGGTTCTTGCGCAGTTCCACACGCCAGGCCTGCGCCCAGTGCCGGGGCCACCACAGCACCAGGCCGGTGACCAGCAGCACCAGATAGGCCAGCGCCACCCAGGCGAGGATGGCCTTGCCCGTGGATTCCAGCAGCAGGCTGCTGTGCAGCTTGAACAGGGTGTTGGTAAAGCCCTCGGTGGCGCCGCGCCGGCCTTGTTCCTGCCCGGTCCAGGGGTTGAGGTAGAGCGTGCCGTTCCAGCTGCCGCGCACCGTGGCCCACAGGCTGTCGCCGGGCTGCTGGGGCAGACGGAAGCTGACGGTGGTCTGGTCGCCAAACTCCTGCCGCAACCGGGCGTACAGCGGCGCCAGGGCGGTGGGCGTGGCCGCGCCGGACGGTGCCGGGGCGGTGAACAGCTCGGCATGCAGCCGGCGGTCCAGCGGCTGGGCCACCACCAGCAGTGCGCCGGTCAGGCCGGCCAGCACCAGCACCCAGCCCAGGCCCAGGGCCAGCCAGCGGTGCAGCCGCAGCCACAGAGAACGCAGTGCAGTCATGCTTGCAGCGGCCCTGGTTTAGAACGGCAGCGTGGCCTGCACGTACAGCGTGCGGGGCATGCCGACGTACTTGCCACCGTTGTTGTCGGTGGAGCGCAGGTAGTAGCGGCGGTCGAACAGGTTCTTGATCCCCACGGCCAGGCGCAGGTTGTGGGCTTCCTTGCCCATCTGGTAGCCGGTGCGCAGGTTGACGGTGGCGTAGCCTGGCACATCGCCCAGGCGGCCGGAGGCGTCTTCCTGCGTCACGTACTGCGTGCCCGATCCGGGAGAGCGCTGCTTGGACTGCGCGTTCAGGTCGGCGTTGAAGGTCCAGCGGTCCACGCTGTAGCGTGCCGACAGCGACGCCGTGTGGCGCGAGTACAGCGGCAGATCCTTGCCCGCAAAGTCGCCGGCCTGCGAAGAGGCTTGCGTGTAGGTGTAGGTCATGCCAGCGGACAGGCCCTTGAGGGCGGGGAAGGCCTTGCCGAAGTCATAGCGCAGGGCCGATTCCAGGCCGCGGTGGCGGGTGGCGCCCAGGTCGGTCCAGATGCCGTCGACGCCGACGCGGGTCAGCAGCAGTTCCTTGTCGAAGTCGATGTTGAACAGCGTCAGCTCGCCGCCCCATTGCTCGCCCTGGAAGTGTGTGCCGATCTCATAGGTCTTGGCCGATTCGGGGTGCAGGCCGCGGTCGCTTTGTGCCAGCTGCGCATACTGCTGTGGCCCGAAGGACTTGCCAGCGTTGGCAAACACGGACCAGTGGTCGTTCATGCGGTAGAGCACGGACAGGGTGGGCAGCCATTCGTCGGCCTCGGATTCGGGGGTGATGGCACTGGTCACCACACCGCCCGCGCCCAGGTTTTTCACGTGGTTGAAGGAACGGATGCGCTCGAAGCGCACACCGGGCGTGATGGTCCAGTTGCCGATATCGATGCGGTCGTCGATATAGAAGGCATGCGCCGTGGTGCCGCCATGGCTGTTTTGGTAGGCATTCATGGGCAGGTCCATGGCATTGCCTTCGGTGCCCGGCGTGTAGTAGGCCGTGCGCAGCGCCACTTCGGAGCTCTTTTCCTTCAGGTAGCGGTAGCCCACGCTGACTTCCTGCACCACCGAGCCGGTTTCAAAGATGCGCGAATAGCGCGGCTCCAGGCCCAGGTAGTTGTAGTTGCGGGGGGCTGCGGTCAGGCGGCGCTGGCTGCCGCTTTCCTGCTCGATGTAGCTGCCGCGGAAGGAATCCACGTAATAGGCCAGCACTTCGACGTTGTTGCGGCCGTCGTTGTGGGTGTACTTGAGCGAGCCGTCGGTACGGCGGCCGGTGAACTGGTCGTAGCTGCGCGTGCTCTGGAAGGGGTCGGCCGCGTACTGCGCCGTGGTCAGGCCGCCGGGCATGCGGCCCTTGCCTTCAAAGTGGTGCAGCGAGGCGCTCAGGTTGTCCTGGCCCGTCAGGCGGTAGCTGCCCTTGAGCAGCACATCGTCGATGTCGGTCTTGTCATTGCCCGCGCGCCAGCCGCTGCCGTGCGTGCCCGAGTACAGCAGCGCGCCGCCCAGGCCGGCCGCGTTGGTGCCGCCCACAAACAGACTGGGCGTGGTCTTGACATTGCCGCCGTGGCTGTAGAACTCGGCGCCCACGCTGGCATCGGCCTCGAATTCCTTGGGAATGGCGCGGGTGACGAAGTTGATGATGCCGCCCACATTCTGCGGGCCGAAGCGCACCGAGCCTGCCCCGCGAATCACGTCCACGGAGCTGAGGTTGCCCAGCGATACCGGTGCCAGCGACAGCTGGGGCTGGCCATAGGGCGCGTAGGAGACGGGCACGCCATCCATCAGCACATAGGAGCGGGGCGACAGGCGCGAGGTCAAGCCGCGCACGCCGATGTTCAGCGAAACGTCGCTGCCACCCGTGCCGTTGCTGTCCTGTACCTGCACGCCGGGCACCAGGCGCAGCACATCACGCACGCTGGCCGAACCGCTTTCCTCGATGCGTTGCTGGTCGACGATGGTGCGGGCGCCGGCATGCTCCAGCACCTTTTCCTGGTTGGGGTTGTCCAGCCAGTTGCCGGTGACGGTGACCGAGTCCAGCGTGGACACCACAGGTTCGGCGGATTGGGCGTAGACGGCGGCGGGCAGGCAGGCCAGTGCGGCCGCAGCGGCCACGGCACAGCGCACACCGGCCGTGCGGGGGGATTGGGGAGAGGACATGAAAGAGAAGGGGGAGAGGCTGCGTTCAGGCCGCTGTGGTCAGCAGGGCAGGCGGCGGCACGGCAGAAAGAGGGTTGGTGACAAAACTCAACAATGATTATAAATAGGAATGATGCGCAGTTTGGGCGGTAAGGTCGCCAAAGTCGCTGTGGCTGTCCGGGGAAGTCGCGGCCCCCCCGGATGCCGAGAACGTTGCAGATCCCGAAGCATCCTGCCTTCGCAGGGGATTGCCGTGGCCTATCATGCGGGCCGCAGCACAAGCCCCGTAGCGTTGCCCGTGCCCCGTGCCCCGTGCCCCGTGCCCCGTGCCCCGTGCCCCGTGGGAAGACTGCGACTTTGCGGAACGCTGGGCCGGCACGCTTTGTGCGGATGCGGTGAAGGTGCTGTGCAGGTCCTGGCGGTCTTCGGCAGGGCGCTGCTGCGTTGTTTTTCAGGAATCTTTGGTGAACTCTCCCGCTTTCTCTGCCCTGTTGCCTGTGATTTTGATGATTGGCCTGGGCATCTGCCTGGCCAAGCTGCAGTGGGTGCGCCACGCTGCCGTACGGGATCTGTCGAATCTGGTGTTCTATGTGCTGACGCCGGCGCTGCTGTTTCGCACCATGATGCAGGTGAAGCTGACGGACCTGGACTTTGCCCCCATCGGGGTGTACTTTCTGGCCGTGGCCCTGGTGTTCGCCGTGACCATGCTGGTGCAGGGCTTCACCACGCTGGGTGCAGCACGCGCACTGGCCAATACCTTCAGCAACACGGTGATGATCGGTATCCCGCTGATGAGCCTGGCCTATGGCGAGCAGGGTCTGGTCACGCTGTTCACCCTGATTTCGGTGCACGCCCTGGTGCTGCTGACCAGCGGCACCATCATTTTTGAACTGGCCGCCGCGCGCCAGGCCAGCCGTGCAGGCCAAGCGGATGCGCGCGGCATGGGCCGCACGATTGCCCAGGCGGTGAAGAACAGCATCCTGCACCCGATTCCGCTGCCCATCATTGCCGGGGTGCTCTACGCCCAGACCGGTTTGTCTGTGCCCGAGGTAGTGGATACGCCGCTGCAGTTGATGGGGCAGGCGCTGGGCCCCATGTCGCTGCTGCTGGTGGGGGTGACGCTGGCCTATGGCCGGGTACGGGGTAACCTGAGTGCTGCGCTGCGCATTGCCGTGGTGAAGACTGTGGTGCACCCCGCCGTATTCCTGGGCTGTGCCTGGTTGCTGGGTCTGCGCGGCCCGGCGATGGCCGCCATGGCGCTGGCTGCGGCCTTGCCCGTGGGCGCCAATGTGTTTCTGTTTACTCAGCGCTATGAAGTGGGGGAGGACGAAGTCACGGCCAGCATTGCGGTTTCCACCGCGCTGGCCCTGGTCACGCTGCCGGTGGTGCTGACGGTGTTGCAGCGCTGGGCCTAGGTCACCGCGGTGAGCCTGCACCGTGCGGCACAGCGGGGCTGCTGTGCTATTGGTGAGGCTGCGACACATCGGGGGCACACATATCGGGGGCGCGTTCGCTCCCATGGCCTTGGTCGCAGCGGGCTTCCAGGGTTTGCTGCGTTGTATGGGGCGTATGCAGCAGACAGCCTGCAGGCAGTACTGATGCGAGGCCGTGGGACATGGCGCGAGGCAATGCACCCGCTGGCGGTGCAAGGGCGCGGGAGGGGCTGAGACGCTGCCCAGTGTCCCGCGATGCCTATGCGCTACAGCCCAGGGGCCGCGTCTGGGACATAGAAAAAGCCCCGGCTGCGCGAGCGCCGGGGCTTGGGCGCACCGCCTAGACTTGGCGCGTACACCGATATGTGTTGTATCGGCGTACGCTGCGGGGACTTGAGCGGTTTTCGTTCAAAAAGCGCTATTCAGGGCGCAAGTCGTTCACGTACCCAAACCTGGCTGTCGTCTGGCCCGCTTTCGGTGCGGTAACGCAGACGGTCGTGCAAGCGGCTCTTGCGGCCCTGCCAGAATTCCCAGCGGTCGGGCACCAGACGGAAGCCGCCCCAGTGCGGGGGGCGCGGAGGCTTGAGCAGGAACTGGGCGCCATATTTGGCGGCGTTGGCCACCAGCACGCTGCGGCTGGATATGACCTGGCTTTGCGGGCTGGCCCAGGCGCCGATGCGGGAGTCCAGCGGGCGGCTGTGGAAGTAGGTGTCGCTTTCCTCGTCGCTGACGCGTTCGACCCGGCCTTCGATGCGGACCACGCGCTCCAGCTCTACCCAGTGGAACTGCAGTGCTGCAAACGGGTTGCCCGCCAGCTCGTTGCCTTTGCGGCTGTCGTAATTGGTGTACCAGACGATGCCGCGTGCGTCATAGCCCTTGATGAGCACGATGCGTGTGCTGGGGCGCAGATCGTTGCCTACCGTGGCCACGGTCATGGCATTGGGCTCTGCCACTTGCGCGCTCACGGCTTCCTGCAGCCACTGGTCGAACTGTGCCAGGGGATCCGCTTTGGATGCGTCTTCATTGAGTTCTGCGCGCTCGTAGCTCTTGCGCAGGTCGGCGATGTGGGCAGAAATCTGGCTCATGCCGCCATTGTGCCCTCTGCGTGCAGCAGTGCGGTATTTGTGCAGGCCGTGTGCTGCCTGCTGTGACAGACGAGAACAGGGCGGTGCGGCCAGGGGCAGATGGCGTGTAGGCGAGCCTGAAGCCGGTTGCCGTGGTGCATGCGCTGCAGTACGGGGGCAGTCCGCCGGACTGCCAGATGTTCCGGGATTGCGCCCCTTGCGCGCGCAGGCCTGGCAAGTTCGGACGCTGCAATTCTCCCTGCGCAGGATCTGGTGCCGCACACGGGCCGCGTATGGCGGCGCCGGGCGGCATGGCTCAGCCAGCCAAGGACACCGTTTCGGCGCGGCTCATGTTTTCCAGGGCGGCGCAGACATCGGCCATGCGACCGCTGAGCACCATGCGGGCGCGGTCGCCCACGTCGCGACGCAGGACGCGCACCTTGTCGTCCATGGCCACGCTGAAATAGCGGCTGTCGTTGGCACTGGCGGCGGATGCTGCGTTTGTGCCAGCAGACGCTGCCGCACGATGGGCGCGCAGGCCCGGATGGCGCTGGATCGGCATGGACAAGGGGGCAGTGAGGGTAAAGCCGACCGGGGTGCTGGAGGTGGTGAACAGGCGCATGGGGGAGCTCGCTTTCTGTTGTGCAGTTTTCCGGGCAAACCTACTCCCTCAGGCTGCACACACCTGATCGGAGAGACAAATTCTGGGCAAAACGGCCCCGCACGGCCGCGCAGGCCGCAGTACAGAACCGTGGTGGTGGCGGAAGCGGCTGGGCGGCGCTTCCGCGGTCAAGGGCCTGGGTGGCAACGCTGAGCGCGCCACTGGAAGCCCGGTAGAAGGGCCGTGCGCTACATGTGCGCCGAGTTGCGGATCAGGCCCACGGCCAGCCCTTCGATGGCGAAGGGCTCCTCGGGATTGACCTGGATGACGGGGTAGTCGGGGTTTTCTGGCAGCAGTTCGATCTGCGAGCCGGTGCGGCGCAGGCGCTTGACGGTGACGTCATCACCCAGGCGGGCCACGACGATCTGGCCGTTGCGGGCCTCATGGGTGGACTGCACGGCCAGCAGGTCGCCGTCCAGGATGCCGGCGTCCCGCATGGACATGCCGCGCACCTTCAGCAGGTAGTCGGGCTTGTGGGCGAACATGCTGGCTTCCACCGAATAGGTCTGGTCGATGTGTTCTTGGGCCAGAATGGGCGAGCCTGCAGCGACACGGCCCACCAGCGGCAGCAGCAGCGGCTGCATGGCGGTAAGAGGCAGGGCAAAGACGTTGCCGCGGGCTGCGTTGATGCTGCGCACGGTGTCCACGCACAGGCGGATGCCGCGCGAAGTGCCGCTGACCAGCTCGATCACGCCCTTGCGGGCCAGGGCCTTGAGGTGTTCCTCCGAGGCATTGGCCGACTTGAAACCCAGCGTGCTGGCGATCTCGGCCCGGGTTGGGGGCGCGCCAGTGCGGCTGATGGCAGACTGGATCAGATCCAGAATCTGCTGCTGCCGGGGGGTGAGCTTGGGGTGGTCCATGGGCATTCCTCGATCAATGGGGATGAATACTGTGCGTTCATCCAGTACCTGTATTTTTGACCAGTTTGCAAAGGACTGCAAGTGGAAAGTGGCAAAACCATCGTCATTCTGGGGACCGGCGGCACGATTGCCGGGGTCGCGGACTCTGCGGGGGCCCATGTGGGCTACCGTCCGGCACAGCTGGGTGTGGCGCAACTGCTGCAGGCGGTGCCCGACCTGGAACGCGTTGCAAAAGCACCACTGCAGGCCGAACAAGTGGCCCAGCTGGACAGCAAGGACATGGACCACACCACCTGGCATGCGCTGGCAGTGCGCTGCAGCCAATTGCTGGAGCGTGCCGATGTGGGGGGCATTGTCATCACCCACGGCACCGATACCCTGGAAGAAACCGCCTGGTTCTTGCAGTGTGTGCTGCAGCCAGCCAAACCCGTGGTGCTGACCTGTGCCATGCGTCCGGCCAGTGCCATTTCGGCCGATGGGCCTGGCAATCTGCGGGATGCTGTGATTTGCACAGCCGATGTCCATGCGGCCGGGCGCGGCGTGCTGGCCGTGATGGCCGGGCTGGTGTTCAGTGCCCGCCAGGTGCGCAAGGTGCATCCCTACCGGGTGGACGCATTTGACGGCGGTGACAGGGGCCCGCAGGGCTGGGTGGAAGAGGGGCGGGTACGCTGGGCCGGCGCCGTGGACGGGGCCGCTCTGTCGGCGCCGAAGATTCCGCCGGTGGGCGCGCTGCGCCCGCCTGCCGAATGGCCTCAGGTGGAAATCCTGGTTAGTCATGCAGGCTGCAGCGGGCCGGTGATGCAGGCGGTGGTCCAGGCGCTGTGCAGCGCTGGCGTGCGCGGGCTGGTGGTGGCCGGCACAGGCAACGGCACCACCCACCAGGCGTTGGATGCCGCACTCGAAGTGGCGCAAAGCCGGGGCCTGGCGGTACGCCGCAGCACGCGTTGCGAGCGCGGGCGCATTGTGCAGGCCGAAGACGCCGATGACAGCCGTGTCAGCGCCTTGTCTGCCGTGAAGGCGCGCACCAGTCTGATGCTGGAATTGATGGGCTGGCCGCGCACGGACCGCTAGCCCGAAATCCGTGCCGGTGCGGCAGGCCACGCCGCCATAGGGTGGGGGGCGGGCTTGTTGCGCGGCGTGAATACGTGCAGGCCTGCGAGCCCAACCCGCAGGTAGGCAGGCGATAGCGTGTTGCAGTCGAGGTCCGCTGGAAAATCTCGCCAACCCGGGGTCTGCACAGCGCCAGCTGTACGGAGCTGTCGCGTGGCGCGCACGAAATTCTCACAAAAACTTACAACCGGTAGAGAAGAGGAATGTGCACCCAGCGCGGTAAGCAATAATCGCGCACGGAGGTGTTAGTGGTGACCAATTCTCTCGCGAGCGGCCTGGATTTTGAGGACATGTTTGACCTCGCCCCCATATCCCTGTGGATGGAGGATTACAGCGGGCTCAAGCAGTTGTTCGCGCAATGGCGCGCAGCAGGCGTCACCGATTTGCAGCAGTTTTTCCGCGAGGACTCCCGGCGCGTGCAGCAATGCAGCCAGTGCTTCCAGGTGCTGCGCGTCAACCAGTACACGCTGGAGCTTTTCAAGGCCCCTGACCAGGCCACGCTGCAAAATCGCCTGGATGAGGTGTTCCGCGGCGATATGCACGACAGCATCGTCGCCGAGCTGCTGGCCCTGTGGGACGGGCAGCTGAGCTTCGCCAACCGCTCGGTGAACTACGCGCTGGATGGCCGGCGCATGGACATTCAGGTGCGTTTTCGCGTGCTGCCCGGATATGAAGACAGCTGGAGCCGTGTGCTGGTGTCGCTGGAAGACATCACCGCCGAGGTGATGAGCACGCAGCGTCTGCAGGCCAGCGAACAGTACGCGCGGGATTTGTTTGCCCACTCCCCGGTCTCGCTGTGGGTGGAAGACTTCAGCGCGGTCAAGCAACTGCTGGACGAGGTGCGCGAGCGCGGCATCCGCGACTTCCGTACGTTCTTGAAGGTGCACCCTGAGTTCGTCACCCGCTGCATGCAGGAAATCCGCGTGATCGACGTCAATCAGCAGACACTGGAGATGTTCGGCGCCAGCAGCAAGGCCAATCTGCTGCACAACCTGTCCCAGGTGTTCCGGGGCGAGATGTACGATTCCTTTGCCGAGCAGTTGCAGGATCTGTGGGATGGCAAGCTGGTGCAGCAGCGTGAGGTGGTGAACTATTCGCTGACTGGCGATGTGCTGCACATCCACATGGAGTTCGCCATCATGAACAGCCATGTCCGGAACTGGGATCTGGTGCTGCTGTCGCTGGTGGACATCACGGCCCGCAAAAAGGCCGAGTCCTACCTGGAATACCTGGGTAAGCACGATGTGCTGACCCAGTTGCGCAACCGTGCCTTCTATACGGAAGAGCTCAACCGGTTGTCGCGTAAGGGGCCATGGCCGCTGTCGGTGATTGCCATCGACATGAACGGTCTCAAGGGCGTGAACGACGACCACGGCCATGCCGCAGGCGATGCCATGCTGCGCCGTATTGGCGAGGTGCTGACCAAGGCGGTGGATGCGCCGGCCTGCGCGGCGCGCATCGGCGGTGACGAATTCATGGTGCTGTTGCCCGGCACCGACGAGCGCGGTGCCCAGGCCATGCAGGAGCGCATTCTGTCGCTGCTGGAGCTGAACAACCAGTTCTACCCCGGGCAGACCATCCATCTGGCCATGGGCCATGCCTGCGGGCGGGAGGGGGCCAGCATGGAAGCGGTGGTGCACCGGGCCGACCAGGCCATGTATGCCGAGAAGATGCGCTTTTACGCGGGGCGTGCGCAAGACCGGCGGGTCGACAGCATGCTGTGAGGCCTTTGGCGCAAGGCAGGCGCGTCCGGAATTCAGGCAGTCAGTTCCCGCGCCCCATAAAAAAGGCTGGTGTTGTCACCAGCCTTTTTTATGGGGCGGCAGTGCAGGCCAGCGCCCGTCACTGCCGCAAGGGCTCTGATTCGATCAGGAAGCCAGGGCGGCCAGGGCGCGGGCGGTGATCTCTTCCACGGTGCCCGTGCCGCTGATGGCGCGGTACTTGGGGGCTGCAGCAGCGTCGGCCTTGGCCCAGTTGCTGTAGTAGTCCACCAGAGGGCGGGTCTGGTTGCTGTACACATCCAGGCGCTTCTTGACGGTTTCTTCCTTGTCATCCTCGCGCTGCACCAGGGGTTCGCCAGTCACGTCGTCCTTGCCTTCAACCTTGGGCGGGTTGAACTTGACGTGGTAGGTGCGGCCCGAAGCGGGGTGGCTGCGGCGGCCGCTCATGCGCTCGATGATGGCGTCGAAGGGCACGTCGATTTCCAGCACGTAGTCCAGCTTCACGCCGGCGGCCTTCATGGCATCGGCCTGGGGGATGGTGCGGGGGAAGCCGTCAAACAGGAAACCGTTGGCGCAGTCGGCCTGGGCGATGCGTTCCTTGACCAGATTGATGATCAGGTCGTCGCTGACCAGCTGGCCTGCGTCCATCACGGCCTTGGCCTCCAGGCCCAGGGGGGTGCCGGCCTTGACAGCGGCGCGCAGCATGTCGCCGGTGGAGATCTGTGGAATGCCGTATTTCTGGCAGATGAAAGTGGCTTGCGTGCCTTTGCCGGCGCCAGGTGCGCCCAACAAGATCAGTTTCATGGAATTCCTCGGGATGTATGAAAGCGTGGCAGCGGTCCGACACAAGAAACCCAGCGTCAAGCTGGGTGGATGGCGGACCGGCATATGTTTTTTCGCGGGCAAGGATAGCACGCGTGCACCTGACAGGCGCTTACACGGCGCTGGGGCCTGCACCGCTTGACGGCACGCCATGTGCCTGCAAGCACCGAGGCGGTGCACGGTGTGCCGCCAGCACGCTGGTGCCGGGCTGTGTGCAGGTCTTGTGCAAGAGTGACTTGCGATCTTGTAGAAGACTTTTGTCGGGAAAAGCAAAAATGAGAGCTTTGCATGCTTATGTTTACAGGACTTAAAGAGGCTTTTGCATGCAAATCATGGAAACGTGAGCATAAACCGCTCTCATTTTGCGCTTTGTGACAGTTCAGCGACCGGCCAGCAGCGCGCGCACGCGCTCCAAGTCTTCGGGCGTGTCCACGCCAGCGCCGGGCGCATGCTGTGTCACATGCACGGCGATCTGGTGGCCGTGCCACAGCGCGCGCAGCTGTTCCAGCGCTTCCACCTGCTCGGTCGGCGCGGGTGTGAGCTGCGGAAACTGGCGCAAAAACCCTGCCCGGTATGCGTAAATTCCAATGTGGCGCAGTGGGCCATAACCTGCGCTGGCACTGGTCTGCGTGGCCTGCCACCAGGCGGTGCCATTCTGGTCACGGTGGTGGGGAATGGGAGCGCGGCTGAAGTAGTGCGCCAGACCCACGGCATTGCACACCACTTTCACCACATTGGGGTTCTGGTAGTCCACCAGAGTCTCGATGGGGTGGGCTGCGGTGGACATGCTGGCCTGCGGGCGGTCCTGCAACAGGCAGGCCACGGCGCCGACCAATGCCGGATCGATCAGGGGCTCATCGCCTTGCACGTTGACCACGATGTCGTCGCCATCCAGGCCCAGCGCGGAGCAGGCCTCGGCCAGGCGGTCGCTGCCGCTGGGGTGGTCTTCGCGCGTGAGCACCGCCTGCACACCGTGTTCGGCGCAGGCCTGCAGGATGGCGGGGCTGTCACCGGCCACCACGACGCGGGTGGCGCCGCTTTGCGCAGCCTGGCGCGCCACGCGCACCACCATGGGCAGGCCGGCAATGTCGGCCAGCGGCTTGTTGGGCAGGCGGCTGGAGGCCAGGCGCGCCGGGATCAGGACGGTGAACGGAGCAGCAGAAGACATGGCGGCAGGGCTTTCCAGGGAAATTCAGGCTTCCAATTCTTCGTCGCTCAGCGTGCGGGCTTCGTTTTCCAGTAGAACGGGAATGCCGTCGCGCACCGGGTAGGCCAGGCGGGCGCTGCGCGAGACCAGTTCCTTGCGCTCGGCGTCGTAGCGCAGCGGGCCCTTGGTGACGGGGCAGACCAGCAGTTCAAGCAGTTTGGGATCCATGGCGTGTGCTTTCGTTATTCGGTAAAAAAGGCAGGCGCTGTGCGTTGCCATGCGCCGCAAAGGGCTCAGGGCGTGGCGGGCCGGGGGCTGTTGACAGCTGCCGATGATAGGCGGGCGGTGGTCAGGCGCTGGTCCAGCAGGTCAAAAAAAGCCTGTGGAATGTCCAGCTCCAGCGGCACGGCCAGTGCGTCGGGCTGCAGCGGCCACAGCTTGACGGCATCTTTTTCGGTGCAGATCAGTAGCGCGTCTGGATCCGCCGGCCGCTGCCAGCTCTCAAAATTGTAGTGATCGGGCAGGGCCTGGGCCTGTGCCAGCTGCAAACCCTGGTCTTGCAGCATGGCAAAGAAACGTTCGGGCCGGGCCACAGCAGCCAGGGCGTGCAGCGGGCGGTCTGCCAACTGTGCCAGCGGCACATGGTGGCCGTCGGAGCGCAGGGCGTAGGGCGCGAGCTGGCGTTGCATGGCGAACACCGGCTGGCTGGGCGGGGTGTGCCCCGGCGCCGGGCCGGTGTGCAACACCGCATCCACGGGGCGGGGCCAGGGCTCGCGCAGCGGCCCGGCCGGCAATTGCCAGCCATTGCCGATACCGCCATCGTGGAAGACGCAGATTTCCACATCCCGGGCCAGTGCCGTGTGCTGCAGGCCGTCGTCGCACACCAGGATGTCGACCTCCGGATGGGCCGTGCGCAGCGCGCGGGCGGCGTCCAGGCGCTGTGGGGCCACGAACACCGGCACGCCAGTGCTGCGGGCCAGCAGCAGGGGCTCATCGCCCACATCCTCGGGAGCGGACTGGGGCAGCACTGCACGGCAATCCTGGGTGTTGCGGCCATAGCCGCGCGAGATGATGCCGGGCGTCCAGCCACTGCGCTGGAGGTGGCCGACGATGGCCTGGGTGACCGGCGTCTTGCCCGCACCCCCGGCAATCACATTGCCGACCACGATGGTGGGCAAGCCGGCATGCCCGGCGTGGGCGGCATCGCTGCGGCGCTGGCGGGCGGCCAGTGTGCCGTACAGCAGCGACAGCGGCCACAGCGCCCAGGCCAGCGCACCGCGGCGCTGCCAGATGCGGCGCAGCCAGGCGGCGCGCCGGGCACTGCCGCCAGCGTTGTTGCCGGGATTGGAAGGAGAGGCGGGGGACGGAGATGCCATGCGTGTGAATCGGTGAAGGGCTATGGCAGGGCGACGCGGCGGCGCAGTGGTGCGTCCAGGGCGGCGTGGGCCAGGTTCAGCGCTTCGCTCCGGCAGACGTTTGCGTGGCAAACGTGATCTGCGACAGGCTGGCGCGGCGTGCGGCCTCCATCACTGTCACCACGGCCTGGTGGGGGGCCGCAGCGTCGGCGTTGATGATGACGATGCTGTCGCTGCCTGCCTTGGCGGCCGCGCGCAGGCCTGCGGCCACAGCGTCCACGCTGCGATCGGCCAGGGCCTGCTTGCCGATCACATAGTTGCCTTCGGCGGTGACGGCGATCAACACCTCGCGCGGGCGGTCACGCTGCTGCTCCACATCGGCCACGGGCAGCGTCAGTTGCAGCTCGGTGAAGCGGCTGTAGGTGGTGGACAGCATCAGAAAGATGAGCACCACCAGCAGCACATCGATGAAGGGGATCAGATTGATCTCCGGCTCTTCGGTGCGGCGGGGGCGGAAGTTCAGTGCCATGGGGCGGTCTTTGCTTCGGTAAGGGCGTGGCTCAAGCGCGCAGCTGTGCCAGATGGCGCGCGAACTGTTCGGACGACAGCTCCAGGCTCAGCAGGAAGCTGTCCACGCGGGCTCGGAAATAGCGCCAGAAGATCAGGGTGGGGATGGCCACAATCAGACCGAACGCCGTGTTGTACAGCGCGATCGAGATGCCGTGTGCGAGCTGGGCCGGGTTGCCGCCTCCGACCGCACCGCCGCCCGACTGCGAGCCGAAGATCTCGATCATGCCGATCACGGTGCCCAGCAGCCCCAGCAGGGGCGCTGCCGAGGCGATGGTGGCCAGTGCGCCCAGGTACTTTTCCAGGCGGTGGGCCACGGCACGGCCGGTGTTTTCCAGCGTGGCGCGCACGTCTTCATCGCTGGCATGGGGGTTGCGCGTGAGCAGTAGCAGGCTGCTGGCCAGCACTTCGCCCAGGGCACTGTTCTGCGCCAGCTGGGTGACGGTCTGCTCACCGGGCAGGCCGTTGTGGGTGACGGAGATGGCTTCCTGCAGCAACTGGGGCGGCGCCACCTTGGCATCGCGCAAGGCCAGGAAGCGTTCAATGATCAGGGCGAGGGCCAGAATGGAGCAGGCAATCAGGGGCCAGATCGGCCAGCCTGCGGCTTGTATGATCGAGAGCAAGGTTTCTTCTTTCCGCGTGATGGGGCAGCAGCGGGCCATTATGGCGCAGTGCGGCACCGTCCTACGCGCCGCAGCGGGGCATTTTGCCCGCGCAGGTTTCGCCTGCGCGCCTATAGCACAAAAAATCCTGTGGATAACTTTGTGGGGAAGCAATGCTCCGGAATGCCAGCCGCAGGCAATGTGAACCTTGTGTGAATCTGCTGCGTTGCGGAAAAATTTAAAAAACCTTTTGAATTCAATAAATTAAAGATGTATTTGCAAGTGCTCATGGAAGATTTCTGTGCAAACATCAGCCAGAAGGTAAATGTGTTCCGCTGTGGATATGCACGACTTTCTGCCGCTCTGGCAAGTTGAGGCCGCGCCATGTTTGACCCTTATCAGTCCTCTGCTTCTCCTACAGTCTGGTCCGTGGGCGCACTGTGCCGTGCGGTGGCCGATGCACTGGAAGCACGTTTCAATCCGGTCACGGTGCGCGGAGAGATCACCGGGTTTTCCCGTGCTGCCAGCGGGCATTGCTATTTCTCGATCAAGGACACGGCGGGCCAGATCCGCTGTGCCATGTTCCGCCGCGCCGCCAGCTCCCTGGCCTTTACGCCGCGCGACGGCGAACTGGTGGAATTGCGCGGGCGTCTGGGCGTGTACGAGCAGCGTGGCGATCTGCAACTGATCGTCGAAAGCCTGCAGCGTGCCGGGCAGGGGGCTTTGTTCGAGCAGTTCCTGCGCCTCAAGGCCCAGTTGGAGGGCGAAGGCCTGTTCGATGCCGACCGCAAGCGCCCGCTGCCGGTGATGCCGCGCGGCATCGGCCTGGTCACCTCGCCCGGCGCGGCGGCGCTGCACGACGTGGCGACGGCCTTGCAGCGGCGTGTGCCGCACATCCCGGTGGTGCTGGCCCCGGCCATGGTGCAGGGGGCCGCGGCGCCGGCTTCGCTGGTGGCGGCCTTGGAACAGCTCTACGCACGGGCTTTGCACCCGCGTGCCGGTGAGCCGCCGATTGATGTGATCTTGCTGGTGCGCGGTGGCGGCTCCATGGAAGACCTGTGGGCTTTCAATGATGAGTTGCTGGCCCGCACCGTGGTGCGCAGTCCGGTGCCGCTGGTCAGCGGGGTGGGGCACGAGACCGATTTCACCATTGCCGACTTCTGTGCCGACCTGCGGGCCCCTACGCCCACGGCGGCTGCCGAGCTGGTGGCCCAGCCGCGTGATGCCTGGCTGGCTGCGCTGGACCAGCTGGAATCCCGTGTGCAGGGCGGCATGGACCGCTGGCTGGACCGGCAGGGCCAGCGCCTGGATCTGGCGGCGCAGCGCCTGGGCCGCCCCTCGGGCAATCTGGCCCAGCAGCGCCTGCGCTGCGAGCGCCTGGGTCAGCAGCTGCGGCATGCGGTGCTGTTGCAGGTGCAGCAGCACACACAGGTGCTTGGGGCACAGCAGGCCAATCTGATGCCCATGCTGCAGCGCCAGCTGCAGCAACGCCGCCAGCACCTGACGCAGCTGGCACACCGCCTGGAATTGCTGGACCCGCGCCGCGTGCTGCAGCGCGGCTACAGCCTGCTGACCGACAGCTCTGGCCGCGCGGTCACCCGGGTGGTGGACGCCCCGGTGGGTGCGGCGCTCAAGGCACACCTGTCGGATGGCAGTGTCGATGTGACCGTCACCCAGCCCAAGTTGCTGTGATTCGGTGCTTTGGCACCGCGTGGGCAAGGTGGCGCGCGCACTGTAGAGCAAAACCGGCGATGCCATGTATCCCGGCAACACAAAACGCGCACCGTGTGTGCGCGAATACCGCAACAGGCCCGCGCTTCTTTCTACAATGCGCAGTGAGCTGAAGCTGGTTTGCGCTGCATCAAAGCCATGCCAGCCTTGCCGCGGCTGCGGTCAAGCAGCTGGCATGCACCTGGGTGCGGCAGCGCTTGCAGAACACCACAACATCCAACCACGAGGAACACCACCATGGAACGCACTCTGCCCCCACTGCCTTACGCGATCGACGCCCTGGCTCCTGCTTACAGCCAGGAAACGCTGGAGTACCACCACGGCAAGCACCACAACGCGTATGTGGTCAAGCTCAACGAACTGCAAGTGGGCACCGAGTTTGAAAACATGGAGCTGGAAGACGTGATCAAGAAGTCTTCGGGCGGCATCTACAACCAGGCAGCCCAGATCTGGAACCACACGTTCTTCTGGAACTGCATGACCCCCAATGGCGGTGCTGCACCCACCGGCGCTCTGGCGGATGCCATCAACCAGAAGTGGGGCTCTTACGCCGACTTCAAGAAGGCTTTCGTGGCCTCGGCCGTGGGCAACTTCGGTTCTGGCTGGACCTGGCTGGTGAAGAAGGCCGACGGTTCCGTGGACATCGTCAACATGGGCGCTGCCGGCACCCCCCTGACCACCGGCGACAAGGCACTGCTGACGGTGGACGTGTGGGAACACGCGTACTACATCGACTACCGCAACGCCCGTCCCAAGTTTGTCGAAACCTTCTTTGACAAGCTGGTGAACTGGAAGTTTGCCGAAGCCAACTTCGCCGCCTGATGGCGCGCTAGCCTGTCGGCAGACCCATCGCCGCGGGCCCCTGGCGCCGCTGCGCCCGGTCTTCTTTCCGGCTGCAAAGATGGCGAGAAAAGCCTCCCTTGGGAGGCTTTTTGCTTTTTGCCATCGGCATGAGCGCGCACCATATCCCTGTGCGACCAAGGGTATGGGCAAGCGCATCGAGTGTTGCATGGTGGTCGTAAGAGAATGCTTGCAAAAAAGCGGCAGCACCATGATGCAGCCGCCTCCCAGGGAGGTCAGTCATGCGGCATTCGTACGAATTCTTGTTGCAGGCATTGTTTGCCCGCATTGCCCATTTGCCCCGCTGCAGCACGCTGCAGGGAGCCTATGAATGCCTGCAGACGTCGTGGTTGCAGGTGAACCAGGAGCACGAGTCCTCGCGGCGCATGCTGCACCATGTGGTGACCCGCAGCCTGTGCGCCGAGGATGGCTGGCAGAACCTGGACGGCGACCCGTGCCGCAAGGAGTCGGACCACCAGCCCGGCGTGTGGGTCAATCTGCACCGCAATGGCAGCATCGTGTTCGAGCGTGTGCTGCCCGAGGGTGGAAGCACCATTTTGTTCGCGCACCCAGGCACCGGCGTGCGCATGCCCAAAGGTCCCATTGTGCTGAGCGGCACACACAGCGCCTGGTGACCGTTTGGTTGTTCGGCTGTTCAGCTGTTTGCGCCGTGCTGCACGGAGCAGCCCCTGTCCGCCTGGGTTTGCGCTGCGTCGTCGGCGCAGGCCGTTGTCGGAAGTTGGCTGGCGTAGGTAGGGGCAGGGGATAGAGGGCATCCCCCGGAACGTCAGGGGCGGAAGGCCTCGCCCAGAATCTTGGTGCCTGCCTTGATGCCGCGCTGGGCAAACCAGCCCTGGTTCATCTCCAGCACAAAGCGCACTGGCCGGGCCGAGCAGTGCGAGGTCTCGGTCATGGGTTTCATGTCTTCCAGATTCACAATGGTGCCGTCGTCGGCCACGAAGGCTGCCGTCAGCGGTAGCACGGTGTTGCGCATCCAGAAGCACTGCACGCCGGGCTGGGAAAAGACAAACAGCATGCCTTCCTGGGAAGGCATGCTCTGGCGGAACATCAGCCCGGTCTGGCGCGTGTCGTAGGTATGGGCCACCTGGGCATCGATGCGGTACATGCCAATGTGCATTTCCGTGCGTGGCAAGTTCATCTGGGGCTGGCCCTGGGGCGCAGTAGGCGCTTCGGTGCGGGCCTGGGCCGGGCCGGCCAGGGCGTTGACCAGCAGGCACAGCGCGCCCAGGCGGCGCAGTGTGGACATCAACAGGGGAACGGGAGCGTGGCGCATCAAGGGTCTCGTCAAAAACAGTCTGGACTCCGCCTGGCGGCGGCCAACATGCGCCACATTGTGCGCCATGGTGCAGGGGATGCGCGGCAAGTGTGCGGCCGGCGCAGTTTGCGTACTGTCATCCCCGTGCCACGCCAAAGTCGGCAGTTCGCGCGAAAGCGCGGGTGCAGTCGATAGAATCGTTTGCAATCGCTGCATCACATTATCCGGAGACCTTCACGACATGACCGCTTACCAGCACATCCAGGTGCCACCCGCTGGCCAGAACATCACCGTCAACGCCGACCAGACGCTGAATGTGCCCGACCAGCCCATCATCCCCTTCATCCAGGGTGACGGCGTGGGGGTGGACGTGAGCCCGGTGATGCGCAAAGTAGTGGATGCTGCCGTGGCCCAGATCTATGGCGGCAAGCGCCAGATCCACTGGATGGAAATCTATGCGGGCGAGAAAGCCGTGGGCCTGTACGGCCCCGATATGTGGCTGCCGGCCGAGACCATGGACGCGGTGCGCACCCATCCGGTGTCCATCAAGGGGCCGCTGACCACGCCGGTGGGTGGCGGTATCCGTTCGCTGAACGTCACGCTGCGCCAGGAACTGGACCTGTATGTCTGCCTGCGCCCGGTGCGCCATTTCCGTGGCGTGCCTTCGCCGGTGCGCGAGCCCGAGAAAACCAATATGGTCATCTTCCGCGAGAACTCGGAAGACATTTATGCCGGGATCGAATTTGAAGCCTGTTCCGACCGCGCACAGCGCCTGATCGATTTCCTGAGCAAGGAACTGGGCGTGCAGAAGATCCGTTTCCCCGAGACATCGGGCATCGGCATCAAGCCCATTTCGCGTGAAGGCACGGAGCGCCTGGTGCGCAAGGCCATCCAGTACGCCATCGACCACGACAAGCCTTCGGTGACCCTGGTGCACAAGGGCAACATCATGAAGTTCACCGAAGGCGCTTTCCGCGACTGGGGCTACGCCGTGGCGCAAAAGGAATTCGGTGCAGAGCCGATCGATGGCGGCCCCTGGATGCGTGTGAAGAACCCGAACACCGGCGCCGACATCGTCATCAAGGATTCCATCACCGACGCCTTCCTGCAGCAGGTGCTGCTGCGGCCGGTGGAATACTCGGTGATCGCCACCATGAACCTCAACGGGGACTACATCTCCGACGCGCTGGCAGCGCAGGTGGGCGGTATCGGCATTGCCCCCGGTGCCAACATGTCCGGCACCATTGCCATGTTCGAAGCCACCCACGGCACGGCACCGCGCTACGCCGGCAAGGACTATGTGAACCCCGGCTCCATGATCCTGTGCGCCGAAATGATGCTGCGCCACATGGGCTGGACCGAGGCAGCCGACCTGATTGTCGAAGGCATGGAACGCACCATCCTGAGCAAGAAGGTGACCTATGACTTTGCCCGCCTGATGGCCGGCGCTCAGCAGGTCAGCTGCTCGCGCTTTGGCGACGAGATCATCGAGCAGATGGTGAACGTGTAATCCCTCCGGACCATCCACACCCCCAAAGGAACGCTGCGGCGTTCCTTTTTTTGTGGGCGCAAGGAGAGGGCGCCCATCAGCTTGCGCAGGCACCGGGCCCGGGAGAGCTTGCATGCCCTGCCGTCTTTCCAGTCTGCGTGTCAGCCCGCGAGGGAGGTGGGCGGTTTGCGTTGTCCAGGGGGCCGCAGCGCACGGTGCAGTCGCGCGTTGGACAGCGCATGCTGCGGGAGCGTCTGGTCCCGCGCTATGGTGAGGTGGTTGCGCCGCCGCAGCCTGCTGTGGCCCGGCGAGTCAACGCAGACATACCGCATAACAACAGGAGACACCAATGACTGCTTCCCTCTCTACGGCATGGCCTCGCACCGCTGTGGCTTCGGCCACATCCGTCCTGCTGGCGGCCTGCCTGTGGACGGCCGCACCGCTGGCCCAGGCCCAGAACGCGGCCGCTGTGGCCCCCACGGCTATTGCGCCCGCTACCTCCCATCCCGCGGCACAGGCCCTGCAGGCCCAGATCGACACCCGTGCCAAAACCATCGAGCAACAGCTGATCGCCTGGCGCCGCGACATCCACCAGCATCCCGAGATGGGCAACCTGGAAACCCGCACCGCTGCGCTGGTGGCCGCGCACCTGCGCAAACTGGGCATGGAGGTGAAGACCGGCGTGGCCGTGACCGGTGTGGTGGGGCTGCTCAAGGGCGGCAAGCCCGGCCCGGTGGTGGCGCTGCGTGCCGACATGGATGCCCTGCCGGTGAAGGAACAGGTGGATGTGCCGTTCGCCTCCAAGGCCAAGGGCGTGTTCCTGGGAAAGGACGTGGACGTGATGCACGCCTGCGGGCATGACGCGCATGTGGCGATCCTGATGGCCACGGCCGAAGTGCTGGCGGGCATGAAGGAGCAGTTGCCCGGCAGCGTGAAGTTCATCTTCCAGCCAGCCGAAGAAACGCCCGCCACCTTCGAGCCCGACGGGCAGAAGATCTGGGGCGCCAAGCAGATGATCAAGGAAGGGGTGATGCAGAACCCCAAGGTGGATGCCGTCTTCGGTCTGCATGTCTCGAGCAGCTACCCGGCCGGCTGGATCGCCTGGCGCCCGGGCCCGGCCATGGCCGCAGCCGACCAGTTCTGGATCGATGTGCAGGGTAAGCAGACCCATGGTGCCCGCCCCTGGCAGGGGATCGATCCCATCGTCACCGGTTCGCAGATCGTGATGGGGCTGCAGACCATCATCAGCCGCCAGTCCAATATCGCGCTGGAGCCGGCGGTGATCACCGTGGGCACATTCCACGGCGGCAACCGCATGAACATCGTGCCGGATGCGGTGTCGATGACCGGTACCGTGCGCACCTACGACGAAGGCATGAAGAAAGACATCCACCAGCGCATCAGCACCACGGCCACCAACATTGCCGAAAGTGCCGGCACCACGGCCAAGGTGAAGGTGGTGGAGTTGTACAACGCCGTGGTGAATCCACCCGATCTGACGGCGCAGATGGCGCCCACCCTGCAACGTGTGGCCGGCAGCGGCAACTACGGGGTGATGCCCAAGGCGTCGGCATCGGAAGACTTCTCGTTCTACCAGCAGGAGGCACCGGGTCTGTTCTTCAACCTGGGCGTGACCCCGAAGGGGACCGAGCCGGCCAAGGCGGCCCCCAACCATTCACCGCATTTCTATGTGGACGAGTCCGGCCTGATCTACGGCGTGCGCGCACTGGCTAGCCTGACCGTGGACTACATGCTGCAAAAGCAGTAAGGCTAAAAGCGACCCAGGCTCTGGAGGCTGGGCCCGCACCATGAAAAACGGCTGCCTGGGAAGGCAGCCGTTTGATCGGGCGCAGGGCTGGATTACCAGAGCAGGATTTCCGGCTTGGTTTCTGCCGGCTGCTGGGTGGGCAGCAGGAACTGGCTGTAATCCTTGCCGGCAATCCAGCTGGGGGGCTTGCCGCGGCCCGTCCATTTGGAGCCGGTGTTGGGATCGTAGTATTTGACGGCGACCTTGGCCTTCTTCTCTTCGGCCCAGGGGAAGACCTGCTGTGCGGTAAAGCCGAATTCCTTGATCAGCTGGCGCACGGTGGACAGGGCTTCGGCGGATTCTTTCTTCTGTGCCTGGGCAATCAGGCGGTCCAGTTCTTCTTTTTGGTCGAGCAGCTCTTGGTAGCTTGGCATTCTGCGGGGGGAGTGGGTGGTCGATGAAATGAGAGCCCTGGGGCTGCGAAGGCAGCCGATGCCGGTGTGGACGAGGGGAACCGGCCGGGCCAGCACGCCATATTAGCGGAACTGGGCGCGCTGGCCGCTGGGGTGTGCACGGGCCGCCACGAAACAGGGGGATACCCCTGCCTTTCCGTCAGCCCAGGGCCTGCAGCGGCAAGGCCGAGGCCGAGTTCAACGCCAGCTCCTGCACGCCGCGCACCACGTCGCCAATCACCAGCACACAGGGGCTGCCCAGCTGTTCGCGCGCCAGGGCGGCGGGGAGGTCGGCCAGGCAGGTCAGGGCGTGGCGCTGCTGGGGCAGACTGGCGTGCTGGATGGCCGCCACCAGGGTATCGGCTGCAAGACCGCCGGCGCACAGGTCGGCCGCAATCTGCCCGGCCGCCGCGACCCCCATGTAGACCACCAGGGTCAGCTTGGCAGCCTGGACGGTCGCGGCCAGCTGGCGCCAGTCGGTGCCGGCGTCCCCCGGCTTGGCGTGGCCGGTGATGAACACCACGCCATGGGCCCGGTCGCGGTGGGTCAGCGGTGCGCCCAGGCTGGTCAGACCGGCCAGCCCCGCCGTGATGCCATTGATGACCTGCACCTCCACGCCTGCGGCGCGCAGATGCTCCACTTCCTCACCGCCCCGGCCGAAGATGAAGGGGTCGCCGCCTTTGAGCCGCACCACGTTCTCTCCTTCCTGCACCGCCATCAGCATCAGTTTTTCGATGAAGGCCTGGGGCGTGCTCTGGCAGCCGCCGCGTTTGCCCACATGCACCACGCGGGCCGAGGGCGCAGCATGGGCCACGATGGCGGGGGAGACCAGATCGTCCACCAGCAGCAAGGTGGCCGCCTGGATGGCTTTGAGCGCCTTGATGGTCAGCAGCTCCGGATCGCCCGGGCCGGCGCCCACCAGGGTGCAGCAGCCAGTCAGGGCGGGGCGGGGTGCGATGGTGGTGGTGCGGGAGCGGTTCATTGTGGGTCTCCTGGGCGGATAGGGGATATCGGGGAGGCGTGGTCAGGCGGGCAGGGCGTGCGCAGCGCTGTCGCGCACCAGCTGGCGCAGCCGCGGCAGGCAGGAGCCGCACTGGGTGCCGCATTTCAGCTGGCTTTGCAGCTGTTCCAGACGCTGGGCGTCGCTGCCGCGGCAGTCGTGCAGGGTCTGGGTGATGGCCTGCTCGTCCACGCCCCAGCAGCTGCACACGGTCGCGCTGCGGGCACTGGCTAGGCCGCTCGGCGGCTCGGCACCGGGGCTGAGCAAGGTCCGGCTGCTCAGTTGCAGCGGGGCATCGCTTTCCAGCAAAGCCGACAGCCAGCCGCCGGCACGGGTGTCGCCGCACAGCAGCAGGCCGTCCAGCCAGGTCTGGCCCGCCGTGTCAGCGCTGCCGGCGCGCAGGCGCAGCGTGCGGCTGTGGCCGCGCTGTGCATCGGCGTAATGCAGCAGGTCCGGCCCCTCCAGCTGCAGCAACTGGCGGACGTGCTGCAACAGGGCCGCATCGGGCGCCGTGGCGCATGCTGCGCGCAGCAGCAGGCCCTGGCGGGCGCCGGCGGCTTGCTCCAGGGCACCGTTTTCCCCAAAAGGCACGCAGCTGGCAAAGTCGAACGCAGGGAGCAAGACCGCCAGTTGCTGGCGTGCAGCGAGGACGCGTTCCGGGGGCAGCCAGACGCGCGCCAGCAAGCTCCAGGGCAGGTCCACGGCCTGCACGCTGACGGCGGCATGCTTGAGCTCCGGCTGCTTGGACTGGGGGCAGAACGCCGGGGTGGTCAGTGCGTTCACGCCCCCCACGGCCTGGCCCTGGGCATTGCGTCCGCTCAGGTACTCGCTGCCCCAGTGCATGGGCAGGTAGACCTGGGACAGACCCAGGCCGGCATCGGCCTGCACCGGCAGCACGATCTGGCCGTGGCGGCTGCGCACCGCCACCAGCTGGCCGGGCTGCAGACGGCTGCGCTCCATGTCCTGCGGGTGCATGTTCAGCACGGGTTCGCTCTGGTGGGCGAACAGGCGGCCCAGTTGGCCGGTGCGGCTCATGCCATGCCACTGGTCGCGCAGGCGGCCGGTGTTCAGGCTAAGGGGAAAGCCCGCGTTGCGCGGCTCGGCAACTGGACGGTAGGGCTGGGCGGCAAAGCGGGCGCGGCCGTCGGCGGTGGGAAAGATGCCGTCGGCATACAGGCGTGCCGTCCCTGCCTGCGCACCGGCGGGCAGCGGCCATTGCTGCGGGCCTGCGGATTCCAGTAGTGGCCAGGACAGGCCGGTGATGTCCAGATCCCGTCCGCGCGTGCTGTCGCGGTGTTCGTTCCAGATCCGCTCGGCGCCTGCTGCGGCGTTGCCGGTGTCATAGGTGAACAGGCTGGGCTGGCCGGGGCGCAGGCGGGCCTCGATGCGCTGCGCGATCTGCGTGGCAATCTGCCAGTCGTGCCGGGCCTGGCCTGGCGCCGGCACGGCGGCGCGCACGCGGGAGATACGGCGTTCGCTGTTGGTGACGGTACCCAGCTTTTCCCCCCAGGTGGTGGCGGGCAGCAGCAGGTCGGCGTAGGCGGCGGTGGCCGTGGTGGCGAATGCATCCTGCAGCACGACCCAGTCTGCACGCTCCAGTGCGCGGCGCACGGTGGCCTGGTCCGGCAGGCTGTGGGCCGGGTTGGTGCAGGCGATCCACAGGGCTTTGATCTGGCCGTCGGCGGCAGCTTCAAACAGTTCGATGGCGGTCTTGCCGGGACTGGCCGGCACGCTGGGCACGCCCCAGAAGGCAGCCACTTCGGCACGGTGCTGCGCATTGGCCAGATCGCGGTGGCCGCTGAGCAGATTGGCCATGCCTCCCACTTCGCGGCCGCCCATGGCGTTGGGCTGGCCGGTCAGCGACAGCGGGCCGGCACCCGGCTTGCCGATCTGGCCGGTGGCCAGGTGCAGATTGATCAGCGCGGCGTTCTTGGCCGTTCCGCTGCTGCTCTGGTTCAGGCCCTGGCAGTACAGGCTGAGCGTGGGGGCGCGCTGGGCGGTGCTGCCGTCTTCGCCACCCAGTGCAAACCAGCGCGCGGCCTGCAGCACATCCTGCATGTCCAGGCCGCAGTCGCGTGCCACGCGCTCGGGGGTGGCTTCGCGCACCAGGGCCTTGAGGGAATCGAAACCGCTGGTGTGGCGGGCGATATAGTCCGTGTCCAGCCAGCCTTCCCACAGCATGGCGTGCAGCATGCCGTGGAACAGCTGCACATCGGTGCCGGGTTGCAGCGGCAGGAAGAGGTCGGCGATCTCGGCCGTTTCGGTGCGGCGCGGGTCGGCCACGATGATCCTGAGCTGCGGGTTGGCGGCCTTGGCGTCTTCGATGCGCCGGAACAGGATGGGGTGGGCCCAGGCCGCATTGCTGCCCACGATGAACAGACAACGGGCATGCTGCAGATCGTCATAGCAGGCAGGCGGGGCATCGGCGCCCAGGGTGGCTTTGTAGCCGGCAACGGCGCTGCTCATGCACAGGCGGGAATTGGTGTCCAGGTTGTTGGTGCCCAGCAGGCCCTTGGCCAGCTTGTTGAAGACGTAATAGTCTTCCGTTAGCAACTGGCCGCTGGCGTAGATGGCCACGGCATCCGGCCCGTGCTGCTGCACGGTATTGGCCATGCGGGTGGCGGCCAGGTCCAGTGCGGTGTCCCAGTCTGTGGGTTGGGGCGCCTGCCCGCGCCCAGCGCGCAGCAGTGGTTGCAGCAGCCGGGTTTGCTGGGCCAGTGCGGGGGCGGCGGTCAAGTGCAGCGTGCTGCCCTTGGTGCACAGGCGGCCGTGGTTGGCCGGGTGCAGGGGGTCGCCGCGCACGCCGGTGATCTGCGACCCTTCGGACTGGATGATCACACCGCAGCCGACGCCGCAGTACGGGCAGGTGGAAGGGGTTTCGGCCATGGCGTGGGCTTTCCGAGGTGGGGAGCGGCGTGTGCAGACGGGTCTGTGCATGCCACCATGCTTGAGCTTGAGAGTGGTGCTGCGTTCAGGCCGCGTTGCTGGCGGCCTGGCCGCAGCGGCGGGCCGGCCCGGCGATGGGGCGGGTCAGGTCGGTGGCCTTGGTGGCCAGCTCGGCCGCATCCATGAACACCTGGCCGTCGCGCACCTGGACGGCAAAGGCGGGGGTACAGCCCTCGTCGGGCTCAGCGGCCTGGCCGTCGCACAGGTCCAGGGTCCAGTTGTGCAGCGGGCAGGCCACGCTGCGGCCGAACACCATGCCCTGCGACAGCGGCCCCCCTTTGTGCGGGCAGCGGTCGAGCAGGGCGAAGATTTCGTCCTCGGCATTGCGGAACAAGGCCACGTCCAGCCCCTGGGGGCGGGCGACGCGGCGGGCGCCCAGCACGGGGATGTCGTGGACGGCGCAGATGGCTTGCCAGGTGGTCATTGCTATTCCTTTCGGATCTGCTGGTATCGATGGGGGATTCATGGAGGCCTGCCGGGGCGGTGCATCACACGCTGGCGGTCTGGGTGGGAGCCGCCAGCGGTGTCATGGCCGGGAGAATGGGGATGACGCGCTGGAACTGGCGGGCATCCACATGGGCCTTGTCAAGCTCGAACCAGGGGTCGGGTTCGCCATCCAGGGCAAACTGCAGCTGTTCCCACAGGGCCTTACGGCCGGTGGCGTCTTCCAGAATGCGCCGCTTCACGTAGTCCAGGCCCACGCGATTCACGTAGTGCACCGTGCGCTCCAGGTACCAGCCTTCCAGGCGGTAAAGCTGCATGAAGGCGCCCGTGTACTCCAGAACTTCTTCGGCAGTCCTGAGCTTGGTGAAGAAATGCGCCACCTCGGTCTTGATGCCGCCGTTGCCCGCGATGTGCATCTCCCAGCCGCTGTCCACGCCGATGATGCCCACATCCTTGATGCCCGATTCCGCACAGTTGCGCGGGCAGCCGCTGACGGCGAACTTCACCTTGTGCGGCGCATACATGCGCCACATGGCCCGTTCCAGATCCTTGCCCAGCTGGGTGCTGTCCTGCGTGCCCATGCGGCACCATTCGCTGCCCACGCAGGTCTTGACGGTGCGCAGTGCCTTGGCGTAGGCGTGCCCGCTGGGCATGCCGATGTCGTTCCACACCGCCTGCAGATCTTCTTTCTTCACCCCCAGCAGGTCGATGCGCTGGCCGCCGGTGACCTTGACCGTGGGGATCTGGTATTTGTCCACCGCATCGGCAATGCGGCGGAGCTCGTCTGCCGTGGTCTCGCCACCCCACATGCGCGGAATCACGCTGTAGGTGCCGTCTTTCTGGATGTTGGCGTGACTGCGCTCGTTGATGGCGCGGCTCTGCGGGTCATCCTGCGCCTCCTTGGGCCAGGTGCTGATCAGGTAGTAGTTCACGGCCGGGCGGCAGGTGGCGCAGCCATTGGGCGTGCGCCATTCCATGAAGCGGAAGACCGCATCCGTGGTCAGCAGGTGGTGCTGGGTGATGGCCTCGCGCACGGCCTGGTGGCCATGGTCGGTACAGCCGCACACCGCCTTGGTCTTGGGCGTGCTGGAATAGTCGCCACCGGCGGTGAACATGATGATCTGCTCCACCAGCCCGGTGCAGGAGCCGCAGCTGGCACTGGCCTTGGTGTGCTTGCGCACCTCGTCCAGCGTGAACAAGCCTTTGTCCTTGATTGCCTTGCAGATGGCACCCTTGGTCACGCCGTTGCAGCCGCAGACCTCGTCGCTGTCGGCCATGGCCGAGGCCTTGCTGTGGCCTTCGTGGCCGGTGTCACCGATGTTCGACTCGCCAAACATCAGCCGGTCGCGGATGTCGGCGACCGAGCGGCCTTCGCGCAGCAGCTTGAAGTACCAGCTGCCGTCCACGGTGTCTCCATACAGGCAGGCGCCCACCAGCTTGTCCCCCTGGATCACCAGCTTCTTGTAGACGCCGCCGCCGGGGGCATAGGGGTCGCGCAGCACGATTTCTTCCGTGTCCGCACCACCCTGGAAGTTGCCGGCCGAAAACAGGTCGATGCCGGTGACCTTGAGCTTGGTGGAGGTCAGCGAGCCCTGGTAACGCCCGATGCCCCATTCGGCCAGGTGGTTGGCCAGCACCTTGCCCTGCTCGAACAGCGGGGCCACCAGGCCGTAGGCCACGCCGCGGTGGGCGGCGCATTCGCCCACCGCGTAGATACGCGGATCGGTCACGGTCTGCAGCGTGTCACTGACCACAATGCCACGGTCCACATGCAGGTGCATGCGCTGGGCCAGGGCGGTGTTGGGGCGGATGCCCACGGCCATGACCACCAGATCGGCCGGGACTTCGCTGCCGTCCTTGAAGCGCACGGCACGCACGCGGCCGGTGTCGCCGGCCAGCAGCTCCTGGGTCTGGGCCTGCATCAGGAACTGCATGCCGCGCTCGGCCAGCGACTGCTGCAGCATCCGGCCGGCCACATCGTCGAGCTGGCGCTCCATCAGCCATTCGCTGGCATGCACCACCGTCACCTGCATGCCGCGCTTCATCAGTCCGTTGGCCGCTTCCAGCCCCAGCAGGCCGCCACCGATGACCACGGCATGGCGGTAGCGGGTGGCCGCGTCGATCATGGCCTGGGTGTCGGCAATGTCGCGGTAGGCCAGTACGCCCTGCAGATCGTGGCCGGGCAGCGGCAGGATGAAGGGGTTGGAGCCGGTGGCCAGCACCAGGCGGTCATAAGGGGCGCTGATGGTGTTGCCCGCCGCATCCACGCCATGCACCACGCGGCGCACCCGGTCCACCTCGGTCACCGTGCAGCCGGTGTGCAGGTGGATGTCATGGTCCTGGTACCAGGACCAGTCGTTGAGCACGATTTCATCGAGCGTCTGCTCGCCGGCCAGCACGGGCGAGAGCAGTATGCGGTTGTAGTTGGGGTGGGGCTCTGCGCCGAAGACCGTGATCTGGTACAGATCGGGTGCAATCTTCAGCAGCTCTTCCAGGGCGCGCACACCGGCCATGCCGTTGCCTACCAGAACCAGTTGGGATTTTTTCATCGTGCCCCCGTGGGTGGTTGCTTCATTCCAGGTTCGAAAACAAAAAAGGCGTCCTTTCCGGGCAGCGGTGTGCTGCGGGGAAAAGACGCCTTTGTCTTGTGCGACCTGCTTTGCGCCATTGCATAGCAGGTCTGCGGGCCAGCGGTGGCCTCGTTCATTTCAAGCAGTTTCTGTGCCAGTTGGCTCCAGGAACTTGCCCGGGAGCGGGTGCTTCACCCGGTATTGCAACGCACCGTGGTGGTGCGTTCGTGGTGTGTTCAGCGCGTGCCGTGGCCCACCGCAGTGCACGCCTGCGGTGCCCGGCGTCTGTGGACGGGGTCAAGCCGCTTTTTCTACATGGCCCTGGCGGGTGTAGAGAAAATCGATCACCGCCTTGCGGCAGCGCTGGTAGTCCCGGTCTTCGGCCAGTGCCACGCGGTTGCGCGGGCGCGCCAGCGGCACCTGCAGCACCTCGCCAATGGTGGCGGCGGGACCGTTGGTGAGCATCACGATCTGGTCGGAGAGCAGCACGGCTTCGTCCACATCATGGGTAACCATGACCACGGTGCTCCGGGTGCGTGCCACGATCTCCAGCAACTCGTCCTGCAGCTTGGCACGGGTGAGGGCGTCCAGTGCACCAAAAGGCTCGTCCATCAGCAGCACCTGGGGCTCCATGGACAGTGCCCGGGCAATGCCCACGCGCTGCTTCATGCCGCCGGAGATTTCGCCCGGCCGCTTGTGCGCTGCATGGCTCAGCCCCACCAGTTCCAGGGCAGCCGCAGTGCGGGCCTGGAGCTGGGCCTTGGTTTCCTTTTTGCCGAACACGCGCTCGACGGCCAGATGGACGTTGGCATGGCAGGTCAGCCAGGGCAGCAGGGAATGGTTTTGGAACACCACGGCGCGCTCGGGGCCCGGGCCTTTGATTTCCTTGTTGGCGCATAGCAGATTGCCGGCGGTGGGGGTGGTCAGCCCGGCAATCAGGTTCAGCAGGGTGGATTTGCCGCAGCCCGAGTGGCCGATCAGGCTCACGAACTCGCCCCTGGCAATGTTCAGGTTGATGTCGCGCAGTGCAGGGAATAGCCCTTTGGTCGTGGTGAAGGTCTGCTCCACACCCTGGATCTGGATGAACTTGGTGGAGAGCGACGGGTTGTGCAAGGTCGGATGGTTCATGCTTTCACCTCTTCAAACGTAAAGGCCGAAGCCAGTTTCACCAGTGCCCATTCCAGCAGCAGGCCCACGATGCCGATCACAAAGATGGCGATGATGATGTTCTTGACGTTCAGGTTGTTCCACTCGTCCCAGACCCAGAAGCCGATGCCCACGCCGCCGGTCAGCATCTCGGCGGCCACGATGACCAGCCAGGCCGTGCCCACGGCCAGGCGCACACCGGTCAGCAGATAGGGGAGCACCGAGGGGAAGAGGATGGTGGTGGCGATTTTCCATTCGCTCAGGTTCAGCACGCGGGCCACGTTCATATAGTCCTGGGGCACGCGCTGCACGCCCACCGCGGTGTTGATGACCATGGGCCAGATGGAGCAGATGAAGATGGTCCAGATGGCGGCGGGGTTGGCGCCCTTGAACACCAGCAGGCCAATCGGCAGCCAGGCCAGCGGCGAGACCGGGCGCAGCAGGCTGATCAGCGGGTTGCACATGCGGGACAGAAAGCGGAAGCGACCGATCACAAATCCCAGCGGAATTCCCACCAGCGCGGCCAGCCCGAAGCCCAGGCCCACGCGCTGCAGCGAGGCCAGCACGTTCCAGCCCACTCCCTGGTCGTTGGGGCCGTTGCGGTAGAACGGGTCACTGAACACCTCGACGGCCTGCTGCCAGGTGTCCAGCGGCCCTGGAATGGCCTGACCGGTGCTGCCTGACACCAGCGACCACAGGCCCACCAGCAGTGCCAGTCCCATGATGGGGGGCAGCACGGTCTGTGCCAGTGCCGCCAGCAGCTGGCGCAGGCGTGAAGGGGCCGTCGGCATGGGGCCAGTGGTGGGTGCATGGGCGCTGGCAGCGGTGCTGCTGTGTGCCGTGGCAGGGGCGCTGTGGGTGGCGTCGTTGGCGGCCGCGGCGGCGATGGCGCCCTGGGGCGGGGCTGCATCACCGCGCGGGGAATGAAAGATGGCACTGACCATGGTGCTTCTCCTGAAAAATCAATGAAGGGCGGTAGTGGCTCAGGCCTTGACCTTGAAGCTGTCGGCGTACTTGGTGGGGTCCTTGCCGTCCCACACCACGCCGTCGATCAGCTTGCTACTGCGCATGGTGTCCTTGGGCACGTTCACCTTCAGCTGTGCCGCGGCCTGGCTGTACAGGTCGGTGCGGTTGATCTGCTTGGCCACTGCCAGGTAGTCGGGGTGGCTCTTGAGCAGGCCCCAGCGCTTGTGCTGGGTCAGGAACCACATGCCGTCGCTCAGGTAGGGGTAGTTCACCGCGCCATCGGCAAAGAACTTCATGTGGTTCGGGTCGTCCCAGGTCTTGCCCAGACCGTTCTGGTAACGGCCCAGGATGCGCTGGTTGATGGCGTCCACGCTGGTGTTCACATAGGCTTTGCCGGCAATGGTCTCGGCCATCTTCAGCTTGTTCTGCAGGCTGGCGTCGATCCACCGGCCGGCTTCCAGAATGGCCATCATCACGGCGCGCGCCGTGTTGGGGTTTTTCTGTGCGAATTCGGCTGTGGTGCCCAGCACTTTTTCGGGGTGGCCCTGCCAGATGTCCTGCGTGGTGACGGCGGTGATGCCGATGTTGTCCATGATGGCGCGGTGGCCCCAGGGTTCGCCCACGCAGAAGCCATCCATATTGCCAATGCGCATATTGGCCACCATTTGCGGCGGTGGCACGGTGATGACCTTGGCGTCCTTGAGCGGGTCGATCCCGGCCGATGCCAACCAGTAATAGAGCCACATGGCATGGGTGCCGGTGGGGAAGGTCTGGGCAAAGGTGTATTCGCGCTTGTCGCTGGCCATGAGCTTGGCCAGGCTGGCGGCATCCACTGCGCCTTTGTCCGCCAGTTTCTTGGACAGGGTGATGGCCTGGCCGTTTTGGTTGAGCGTCATCAGCACGGCCATTTCCTTCTTGGGCCCGCTCACACCCAGGTGCAGCCCGTAGACCAGGCCGTAGAGGACATGGGCGAAGTCGAGCTCGCCGTTGACCAGCTTGTCACGCACGCCGGCCCAGCTGGCTTCCTTGGTGGGAATGATCTTGACGCCGTACTTCTGGTCCAGCCCCAGCACCGAGGCCATGACCACGCTGGCGCAATCCGTCAGCGGGATGAAGCCGATCTTCACTTCCTTTTTCTCCGGGGCGTCCGATCCGGCGGCCCATACGCCACCATGTCCCAACTGGGTGTACAGGGCGGCACCTGCGGCGATGCCGCCAGCCTGGCGCAGAAACTGGCGGCGGCTGCCCGCTTCCATGGGGTCTGCCGGGGTGGATGGGGGAGTGCAAGCGGTATCCGGGGTGTGCTGTGCCATGGTTCGGCTCCTTCCAGTGCGTGGGGCGAATGCTTTTTCAACGGAACGACGGATCCCACCACAGGGCTGTTTCCAGCGCTGCAAAGCACAACGGCGTCCCGATCCGTCTGCGGTGCGCAGGGGATGGGGACGCCGTTGTCCTGTGTGTGGGGGCTGATTCCAGACCGCCGTTGGCCGGGATTCACCGCCAAGGAATGCAGAAACCGTGCCAGCTTGCCAGCGGCGGGTTTCCCCAGGGAAGCACCGCCTATGGAGCGCGGTGATGCGCTTTGCAGTGCGCATATCGGTGGATGGCAGCGCGGTTTTGGTGCGCTGCAGCAGGGGTGCCGGCGCCAGTGCTGCTGTGTGTTGGTGCGTTTCGGATGGTGTGCGGGAAGGTCAGCCCTGCGCCGGCGGCAGCAGATCGGCCATGGCCAGCACGGCCTCGGCCACATCGATCAGGCGGCGGTTCTGGTTCATCGCGGTCTGGCGCAGCAGCTTGTGTGCTTCGCTCTCGCTGAGCTGGCGGTGCGCCATCAGCAGACCCTTGGCGCGCTCCAGCGTCTTGCGTTCGGTCAGGGCGGAGCGCACGGTTTCCAGTTCGGCTTGCATGGCCCGCAGCCGTTGGGATTGCTCCTGGACCAGGCTCAGCACCGACTGGCCCAGCTGCGGTGCCAGGCTGTTGCCCAGTTGCAGCGTGGTTTCGGGGGCTGGTGCATGGAAGAAATCGGGCAGGCCGTCGGGCGCTGCGGGGGCAGGGGCGTCACCCGCACCGGCGCTGCGCTGCAACAGTGCCCGTGGCTCTGGCGCCTGTCGGGCCGCCTGCAGCTGGGCGGTGCAGCGTTGCTGCAGCTCGTCAGCCAGCTGCACCTCGATGGCATACAAGGCATCCATGCGGGCGGTGCAGGCTTCAAACCAGGGTGTGCTCAGCTCGGCATCCAGGGCCTGACCGGTGGCGGCGGTGCAGCCCATGCGGCGCATGCGCTCGATCACCAGCAACTCGGGGTTGTGGTGCTGGGTCTTTTCCCACAGCGCCAATGGCGTGGCGGGTGCGCAATCGGCAAACACCTGAAAGCAGCGCTCCTGCGCGTCGATCAGATGCAGCCAGTGCTGCTGGCGTGCGGCCTGGCTGCGGCCGCTGCCAAAGGCAGCGGCCCCGGTGGCTCGCTCCTGGCCGGCCAGCTCCTTGCCTTGCATGAAGTGGAACATGGCCACCAGCAGGCGGGAAATGCCTGGCTCGGTGGCGCTGTCGGCCGCCTCGAAGACCACGGCCAGCAGGCCAGCGATCAGGCGGATATAGGCCGCTGTGGCGGCATCGGGTGTCAGCGCCAGCGCGCTGACCTGCTGGCGCAGCGCGGGCAAGGCGTCCAGCCCCTGCAACACATAGGCGATATGGTTGAACAGCCGCGCACCGTGACCGCCCTGGAAGGCATTCAGATCGAGTTGCGCCAGTGCCTGGTGCAGCTGTGCCGTGCAGCGGTCCGCTGTCTGGACCTGCGCCAGCCGAACGCTGGTGCCGCGCTGCCCACCACTGGCCAGCACGATGTTGGACAGGCCGCGCTCGGCCTGCAGCGCATGGATCAGCGCACCCAGTTGGCGCACCAGGGTGCTGGTGTGCAGCAGTTGCTCCAGCTCGCCCATTTCACAGCGGCGGACGGCAATCAGGTAATGCAGGGCAGAAGTCATGGTGGGGCATGCGGAGCTTTACCGTGCAGGCAGCAAGTTCTGTGCCTCATGGTGGTGCATGTGCATGGCGCATGCATTCGCGTCACAAGAGAGTCCTGACGATGGCCGCACTGTACGCAGGCCAGGCCGGTGCGATAACCCGGACATAAAAAAACCGGCCGCCCCGCAAAGGGACGGCCGGTTTTTGGTAGCCGTCGCCACCGCCCCTTCACAGAGGCAGGGCACAGACCTGGCTTTAGGCCAGCTTGCCGACGATGGCGTTCAGCGTGGCGCTGGGGCGCATGGCGGTGCCGGTCTTGGCTTCATCGGGACGGTAGTAGCCGTCGATGTCCGAAGGCTTGCCTTGCACGGCGTTCAGCTCTTCGACGATCTTGGCTTCATTGGTCACCATGGCTTCGGCCACGGGCTTGAACACGGCTTGCAGCTCGGCGTCCTTGCCTTGCTTGGCCAGTTCCTGGGCCCAGAACGAGGCCAGATAGAAGTGGCTGCCGCGGTTGTCGATGCCGGCACCAGGCTTGCGCGTGGGGCTCTTGTTTTCGTCCAGGAAGCGGCCGGTGGCAGCGTCCAGGGCGTCGGCCAGCACTTGGGCCTTGGGGTTCTTGGCAAAGCCGGCCAGATGCTCCAGCGAAGCAGCCAGGGCCATGAATTCGCCCAGCGAATCCCAGCGCAGGAAGCCTTCTTCCACAAACTGCTGCACGTGCTTGGGGGCAGAGCCGCCGGCACCTGTTTCGAACAGGCCGCCGCCGTTCATCAGGGGCACGATGGAGAGCATCTTAGCCGAGGTGCCCAGTTCCAGAATGGGGAACAGGTCGGTCAGGTAGTCACGCAGCACGTTTCCGGTGACGGAGATGGTGTCCTGGCCCTTGCGGATGCGGTCCAGCGAGAACTGGGTAGCCTTGACGGGCGACATGATCTGGATGTCCAGGCCGGACAGGTCATGGTCCTTCAGGTAGGTGGTGACCTTCTTGATCAGCTGTGCGTCGTGGGCGCGGTTTTCGTCCAGCCAGAACACGGCGGGCATGCCGGAGGCACGGGCGCGGCTGACGGCCAGCTTGACCCAGTCGCGGATGGGTGCGTCCTTTGCCTGGCACATGCGGAAGATGTCACCGGCTTCGACAGCTTGTTCCAGCAGCACGGCGCCGGCTTCGTCCACCACGCGCACGGTGCCGGCTTCGGCGATTTCAAAGGTCTTGTCGTGGCTGCCGTACTCTTCGGCGGCTTGTGCCATCAGGCCCACGTTGGGCACGGTGCCCATGGTGACGGGGTCCAGCGCGCCGTGCTTCTTGCAGTCGTCAATGACGGTCTGGTAGACGCCAGCGTAGCAGCGGTCAGGGATGACGGCCTTGGCGGCCTGCAGCTTGCCTTCGGCGTTCCACATACCGCCGGAGTCGCGGATCATGGCGGGCATGGAGGCGTCAACGATCACGTCGGAAGGCACGTGCAGGCAGGTGATGCCCTTGTCGCTGTTGACCATGGCCAGAGCGGGGCGGTCGGCGGCCAGGGCCTTCAGGTCTGCTTCGATTTCCGCGCGCTTGGCTTCGGGCAGCTTGTCCAGGCGGGCGTACAGGTCGCCGATGCCGTTGTTGGCGTTGAAGCCGATCTCGGCCAGTGCAGCGGCGTGCTTGTCCAGCACGGGGCCGTAGTAGGCGTAGACCACGTGGCCGAAGATGATGGGGTCGGAGACCTTCATCATGGTGGCCTTCAGGTGGGCGGAGAACAGCACGCCCTGGTCCTTGGCGTCTTGCACTTGTGCGGCCAGGAAGCTGCGCAGGGCCTTCTTGCTGATGACGGAGGCGTCGATCACTTCACCGGCCAGCACCTTGGTGGTGGCCTTGAGGACATTGGTGGCACCGGCGGCGGTGGCCAGTTCGATGCGCACATTGCCAGCGTTGGCCACGACGGTGGACTTTTCGCTGCCGTAGAAGTCGCCAGCATCCATGTGGGACACGTGGGCCTTGTTGTCGGCCGTCCAGGCGCCCATCTTGTGGGGGTGCTTGCGGGCGTAGTTCTTGACCGACAGCGGTGCGCGGCGGTCGGAGTTGCCTTCACGCAGCACGGGATTCACGGCCGAGCCCTTGACCTTGTCGTAGCGGGCCTTGGCGTCTTTTTCCACGTCGTTGGCGGGCACATCAGGATAGTCGGGCAGGGCGTAGCCCTTGCCTTGCAGTTCCTTGATGGCAGCCTTGAGCTGGGGAATGGAGGCCGAGATGTTCGGCAGCTTGATGATGTTGGCTTCGGGCTTCTTGGCCAGTTCGCCCAGTTCGGCCAGGTCGTTGGCGATGCGTTGCTCGGGCTTGAGCAGCTCGGGGAACAGGGCCAGGATACGGCCGGACAGCGAGATGTCGCGGGTTTCGACGTCAATGCCAGCGGAGCGCGTGAACGCCTGCACGATGGGCAGCAACGAATACGTTGCCAGCATCGGTGCTTCATCAGTCAGTGTGTAGATGATCTTGGAGGATGAAGACATGTTGTGGTCTGTTGTCTAGGGTTCAAAAACCGCGCCTGCGCGCGTGGCGTATTGGCACCGGGCGGGTAGGCCCGGCTCGCTATCTGTGTAGCGCACCACAAGAGCGGGCCTGCGATCGCAATCCCAACTCTTGTATAAGACTTGAGTTTAGCATCAGCTTCCACACTACGGAACGGTGTTTTATGCTGCGATGCACAAGCTGTAACTTCGCCACCGGCCGGCCACGGCATGCCGCCCTGCGGACCGCCCGATTTCATGCCCCTGAATCAGGGGTTTTCCCCATATTGGGTTTTGAAGTCGAATTCCAGCTTTTCGCATTCGGATTGCTGGGTGAAATGCACGGGCTTGCCTTCTTTGGGCGGCTTCTGCACTTCCTTCCAGCACAGGCGGATGGTTTCGCGCGCGACCCAGCGGTCTTCGGTTTCGGGGGTATTGAACAGATAACCCATGGCCATCAGGATGGCAAAGAAGGCCACCGGCAGGCCGATGAGCCAGCGCACCAGGCGTGGCTTGCGCACGGGCGTGTCGGCCCCTGCCGTTGCGGCGTGGTCCGGGGTGGTGTCGGCTGCGCCGTCGGGAGCGGAAGTAGGGGTGTCAGACATGCTGCGGATTATCGGCCGCAGGCCGGGCGCTGTCCGATGGGATGTCCCGGGGTTTGATGCGCATCAAGATGGTGCGACCGTCGCCGCGGTGCCCGGGCCTGCACTGACCACGGTGTGGGCTGCGGGTTGTCAGGGTGCTGAGCGCTACAGCGCCCTCCATGCCTGCCATGGGACAACCGTGGGCGTTCAGCGCCCCCGGGGCTGGTGCCCTGTGCGGGCCTGCGGCGGGGCCGGGGGCTGGCGGTCTTCCCAGGCCTTGCCCCAGTGCAGCACCTGTTCCAGCGCCCGGTCGCGGATGCCCATGGCCTGCAGACCGTCGTAGGTGGCGAGGGCATAGTCGCGCGTGGTGCCGTAGATGCCGGCGGATTCGGCAAAGATGCGCTGGTACTGCTCGGGGGGCAGCGTGCCGCAGTAGCTGGGGCTGTGCCGCGACAGGGTGAAGGCCAGGGCGCGCACCGGGCCTTCGGGCGTGCTGCACTGCAACCAGCGTGGGTCGTAGGTGGCCAGCGGCATCTCGCGCTGCCACAGCGCATGCAGGGTCTCATGCCCCTGCCGGGCGGGAATGCGGAACGCTGCGCCCTGGCAACTGCCTCCGGGCAGCATGGCAAACACCAGTCCGGGGCGTTCGGGCGTGCCGCGGTTGATGCGGCTCCACATCTTCAGCGCGCGGTGCCAGCCGTGCACCTTGGCATCGCGCCGCTCGGCAAAGTCAAATTCGGGCCGCCAGATCAGGCTGCCGTAGCCGAATACCCACAAATCCTGTTCACCCCCCCATTGCTGCAGCGTTTGCTCCAAAAAAGTGCGTGGATCACGGCCTGGTGCGGCGGGCAGAAGAGTAGGGACTTCGGACATGGCTGTGATGCTAGAGCAAAACCCATGGGATGGGCACGACGCGGCTACAGGCGCACTACATATGCAGGCGGCACTCCCTCTAGAATGGGCCCCCGCAAGCGGGCCCGCGTAGCGGCGGCAGGCTGGACAGGCTCCGCCATGCCCCGCATTCGGGCTGCAAGAACGCACGATCACACACAACATCCTCTGGAGAATTTCATGGCCTTCAATACATCGGACGACGACAGCCAACAGCGCTTTGCCCTCGGCATCATTTTTGCCCTGGTGCTTCTGGTGGTCGGCACCGTCGTCGGCGCGGTGGTGTACCGCTCGGTCGCCGGAGCCAAGGGCGCGCCTACTGCGGCGGCTCCGGCCGTGGTGGACTCTGCAGTGGCCAGCCAAAGCACCCCGCCTGCCCTGGCAGCGGGTGCCGTGCAGCAAGGTGATGGCGCCTACATCCGCGTGGAAGAAGGCGTGGTCAAGTTCTACTTCGCCACCGGCAGCGCCGAGCTGGCCGCTGGTGCCGACGAAGCCCTGGCCGATGTGGTGCGCATTGCCGCCCAGCGCGGCAAGAAGCTGGCGGTGTCCGGCTACCACGACGCCACCGGCAACGCCGCAGTGAACGCCGAGCTGGCCAAGCGCCGCGCCCAGGCCGTGCAGCAGTCCATCATTGCCCAGGGCGTGGTCGCCGGCAATGTGGAGCTGCGCAAGCCCGAAGTGACCCAGGCCGACGGCAGCAACGACGAAGCCCGCCGCGTGGAAGTGGTGATCATCGAGTAAGCCTCTGTCGCTTCAGCAAGGGGCAGCCCCTTGCTTTGCAGCCATCAGGCCGTGCATTGCACGGCCTTTTTCATGGACGGGTGTGCGGCCGCGAAGGAACCAATGCCCCCGAGAACACATCAGGTTTGGGCAATCTGACGTTGCCATCCGTGCCGGTACGGCCGGTTGGGGCAGGACAGACTGCTTCGGAAAGCGAAGCAGTACCAAGTTCTTTCAATGTCCCCTCAACGCCCCCTTCAGCGCGCAGGCAAACTTCAATATACTGTATGTATAAACAGTATTTGCCATGACCTACGCCAACCACGCCCGCCTTTCGCTGGCTCCCGGCCTTGACCGGGGGAAGCTGCCTGCGCATATTGCACACGCGCTGTGGTGTGGAAACGAGGTCAGCACCTGCGCCAGCCGGACGGTGCCCACAGGCTACGAAGCCCTGGACAAGGCCCTGCCAGGGCAGGGCTGGCCCACAGCGAGCCTGTGCGAGCTGCTGCAGCCGCAAGCGGCGGTGTCTGAATGGCGGCTTCTGGGGCCCGCCTTGCCAGGGTTGCTGGCCGACAAGGCGGCGCGTATCTATCTGGTCGCACCGCCCCAGATTCCCCATGCGATGGGATTGGCCCAGCTGGGCCTGCCCCCCGAACAGTTGGTCTGGATTGACGCCAAGGGGGCGCAGGAGCGTCTGTGGGTCACCGAACAGCTGCTGAAGTCCGAACCTGCCGGTGCGGTCATTGCCTGGCTGCCCCAGGCCCGCCCGGAGCAGATCCGCCGCCTGCAAGTTCATTCCATCCATTGCGATGCCCCGGTGTTCCTGGTCCGCCCGGAGACGGCCATGTCCGAAGCCTCGGCAGCTCCGCTGCGGGTGTCGCTGGCCCTGGGTACAGGCTGGGACCTGGATGTGTGCATCCGAAAGCGACGAGGGGCGGTGTGTCCCGAGGTGCTGCACCTGAAGGCGATCCCTGGCAACTTGAATTCCGTGATCACCCCCCGCATGCGCGAACTTCAGGCGCCAGGGGGGCTGCAGAAGGAGGTGCTGCATGCATTGGGCCGCTCTGATTCCCATACCGCTTCCGGACACCACCTCACCCATTGACTCTGTGCAGCTTGCCGTCTGGGCCCTCCAGTTCACGCCGCGCGTGGCGTTGTTCGAGGAGGCGGTGCTGATCGAAGTGGAAGCCAGTTTGCGTTTGTTTGGGGGTGTAAAAAGCTTGCACGCCCTGGTGGAAGAGGGTGCCTGGGATCTCGGTGCCCGTGTGGCCTGGGCTCCCACCGGCATGGCTGCTCTGGCCTTTGCGCGGCAGAAAGGTGTCGACGGATTTTCCGCGCCTTTGGAACGGCTGCTGGATCGGCTGTTGCTGGAATGCATCACCGCTGTGAAGCGCCACCAACCGACATTGGCGCGGGTCGGGTGCCGGACCTTGGGCCAGGTGCGTGCCCTGCCGCGCGCAGGCATTGCGCGCCGGTTCGACAAGGTCCTGTTGGAAGCCATGGACCAGGCCTATGGTCTGCGCCCTGAAACCTACGAGTGGGTGAAGGCTCCGGATGCTTTCCATGCGCGCCTTGAGCTGATGTCCCGGGTGGAACTGGCGCCGGCCATGCTGTTCGGGGCGCGGCGTCTGCTTGTGCAGATGGCGGGTTGGCTGAAGGCCCGCCAACTGGGCGCGACCGCCTTCACGCTGCGCTGGTGCCACGATGTCATGCGCGCACGGGATGTCGGCAGCAGCGGAGAGCTGACCATTCGCACGGCAGAACCGACACAGAATGTCGACCACTTCTCGCGCCTGCTGTCCGAGCATCTGGCCCGGGTTGCGCTTCTGGCGCCGGTGGGAGACCTGGAGCTGCTGGCCACCGAGGTGGAGCCCATGGTGGAAGACAGCCGGTCCCTGATTCCGGAGTTGGCGGGCAAGGGCTCCTCCATCAAGCTGGCTCTGGAGCGCATTCAGGCCCGGCTGGGCAACGATGCCGTGCGCCGGCCCGTGCTCTCTGCGGACCACAGGCCCGAATGGATGCAGCAGTGGCTATCGGCTGGGCAGCACCGCCCCAGCAAACCGGAGTTGGTGTGCGAGCTGCCGCAGCCGACCTGGATGCTGGGCACACCTGTGCGTCTCGTCGAACGCGCCAACAGGCCCATCTACCAGGGCGCCCTGCAGCTGCTGCTGGGCCCGGACCGTGTGGAAGGCGGCTGGTGGCACCGTGACCAGGTGGGCAGCGGGGAGGTGCCGTTGAATGTGCAGCGCGACTACTGGCTTGCGCGCAGCGAGCATGCGGGCCTGCTGTGGATTTTTCAGGCCCGCCTGGCTGGCGATGAAACCGCCTGGTTTCTGCATGGGCACTACGCCTGAGGCGCGATGCAACACCTTCTTCCCGCGTACGCCGAGCTGCGCTGCATCTCCAATTTCACCTTTCTGCGGGGGGCCAGCCGCCCGGAGGAGCTGGTGGAGCGTGCCAAGGCGCTGGGCTACAGTGCCTTGGCCATCACCGACGAATGTTCCTTGGCGGGCATTGTGCGCGCCCATGTGGCCGCCAGGCAGCAGGGCCTGACCTTGCTGCTGGGCGCCCAGTTCTGCATCCAGCCACGCGATGCCGGCGAAGCACCTTTCACTTTGGTGGTACTGGCCCAGAATCTGAACGGCTACGGCAATCTGTGCCAGTTCATCACCAAGCTGCGGCGCGCTTCGGACAAAGGCACTTACCACCTGGACTTGGGCTGCATCACCGGCCAGGAGCTGCAGGACTGTCTGGTGCTGCTGTGCCCGGAGCGCAAGGCCACCGATGCGCAGCTGGAGGCCATGGGCCGCTGGACGCTGACCCACTTCACGGGCCGCTGCTGGATCGGCGTGGATCTGGTACGGCGCCTGGACGATGAGCTGTGGTTGTACCGCATGCGCGCGCTGTCGGCGCTGACCGCCGTGCCCCTGGTGGCCGTGGGCGACGTGCACATGCATGTGCGCTCGCGCAAACCGCTGCAGGACGTGCTGACTGCCACCCGCATGGGCAAGCCACTGACCGAATGCGGCTACGCCCTGCAGCGCAGCGCCGAGCGCCACCTGCGCAGCCGCCTGCGCCTGGCCCAGACCTTTCCTGCGGAGCTGCTGGCCCAGACCCTGGCCGTGGTGGCGCGCTGCAGCTTCAGCCTGGACGAACTCCAGTACCAGTACCCCGATGAGGTGGTGCCTGCAGGGCACACGGCGGCCAGCTACCTGCGCCAGGCAAGCTATGACGGCGCGCACCGGCGCTGGCCTGCGGGCATCCCCGAGAAAGTCCAACGCCAGATCGCGTACGAGCTGGATCTGATCTGCGAGCTGAAGTACGAGCAGTACTTTCTGACCGTCTACGACATTGTGGTCTTCGCGCGCTCGCGCGGCATTTTGTGCCAGGGCCGCGGTTCCGCTGCCAACAGCGCGGTGTGTTACTGCCTGGGCGTGACCGAGGTGGACCCGGACCGCACTGCCGTGCTGTTCGAGCGCTTTATCTCCAAGGAGCGCAACGAGCCCCCAGACATTGACATCGACTTCGAGCACCAGCGCCGCGAAGAGGTGATCCAGTACCTCTATGCGAAGTACGGCCGCGACCGCGCGGCTCTGGCTGCGGCCGTGATCTCCTACCGGCCGCGCTCGGCCATCCGGGATGTGGGCAAGGCCCTGGGCTTCGACCTCGCTGTGGTGGACGCCATCGCCAAGGGGCAGCAGTGGTTCGATGGGCGCAGCATCCGGCAGGAGCGTTTTGCAGAGCTGGGGCTGGATGCGGGCTCCCTGGCCGTGCAGCAGCTGACCACACTGACCGAGCAGTTGATCGGGTTCCCCCGCCACCTGTCCCAGCACACCGGCGGTTTTGTGCTCACGCGCGGCCTGCTGTGCCGCATGGTGCCTGTGGAGAACGCGTCCATGGACGACCGCACGGTCATCGAGTGGGACAAGGACGATCTGGACGCGGCAGGGCTGCTCAAAGTGGACGTGCTGGCCCTGGGCATGCTGTCGGCGATCCGCCGCGCCCTGGACTTCATCGGTCAGCGCCGAGGCTGCGCGTTCACGATGCAGGACATCCCGCCGGAGGATCCGGCCACCTACGACATGATCTGCCGCGCCGACACCATCGGTGTGTTCCAGATCGAGAGCAGGGCGCAGATGTCCATGCTGCCCCGGTTGCGCCCGCGCAAGTTCTACGACCTGGTGGTGGAAGTGGCGCTGGTGCGGCCGGGCCCCATCCAGGGCGGCATGGTCCACCCCTATCTGCGCCGGCGCCAGGGCAAGGACCCGGTGGTCTACCCGAGCGAGGCCTTGAAACAGGCACTGGGCCGTACGCTGGGGGTGCCGGTGTTCCAGGAACAGGTCATGCAGATCGCCATGCTGGCCGCCGGTTTCACCCCCGGCGAGGCTGATGGCCTGCGCCGGGCCATGGCGGCCTGGAAGCGCAAAGGGGGGCTGGAGAAGTACTACGACAGGATCGTGCAAGGGATGACCACGCGCGGTTACGAACGCGACTTTGCCGAATCCATCTTCGAGCAGATCAAGGGCTTCTCGGAATACGGCTTCCCGGAAAGTCACGCGGCCAGCTTTGCTCTGCTGGTCTATGCGTCCAGCTGGATCAAGCGCCACGAGCCTGCGGTCTTCCTGGCGGCGATTCTCAACAGCCAGCCGATGGGGTTTTATTCCGCCAGCCAATTGACGCAGGATGCGCGCCGCCACGGGGTCGAAGTACGGCCCGTGGATGTGATGCACAGCGATGTGGACTGCACGCTGGAAGAGACCGGCAAGCTGCAGCCGGCAGTCCGGCTGGGCCTGCGCATGGTCTCGGGCCTGGGCCGCAGCAGTGCCCGGCGCATCGAGGAGAACCGCCGCCAGGCTCCTTTCGGCAGCGCCGAAGCACTGGCCCGGCGCACGCGCCTGGATCAGCAGGAGATGAAGTCCCTGGCCGCAGCAGGGGCCCTGGCCAGCTTGTCGGGACACCGCCGCCAGCAGGTCTGGGAGGCCGCGGCCCTGAACGCCGCGCCTGAGCTGCTGGAAGAAGCTCGCTTCGATGAAGCCTTGCTGGCGCTGCCTGAAGCGCCCGAGGGTGAAGAAGTGGTCTGGGACTATGCCTCCACGGGCCTCACGCTGCGCAGCCATCCCATGCGGCTGCTGCGCCCCAAGCTCGACCGCTGGAAGGTCAAAACCTCGCAGGAGCTGCGCCGTCTATCCAACGGCCAGCGGGTTCGGACTGCCGGCATTGTGACTTTGCGGCAGCAGCCGGGGACCGCCAACGGGACCGTCTTTGTGTCGCTGGAGGACGAGCATGGCTGCACCCAGGTCATCGTCTGGCGCGACGTGCGCGACGCGTATCGGCAGGTGCTGGTGGGCTCACGCCTGCTGGCGGTGGAGGGTACATGGCAGCGCCAGGGACCGGTGTGCAATCTGATCGCCGAGCGCATGGCCGACTTGTCGCATTTGCTCGGCCGGCTGGCCACCGAGAGCCGGGATTTCAAATAAGGGAGGCCCCATGCACCCATATCGCCTGTTTGGCTGGGAAAAGGTTCAGGTCCCGATCCCTGGTCAGGTCACCCAACCCGCAAGCCTGAACCAGGGTGAAAAGCCGGAGTAGGTCACCTTCGTCCAGGCCTTGTCGTTGGAAAACGGTCCATTAAAGGCCAAGTACAAGACCTAATCCGCACGGCGCAGGGGCACGAATTTGGGTGGCAGCCGCCATGGGCCGCAACGATGCGGCCCACCGTGTGGAGAGGGCCATCGCCGCGCAAGCCACTTTCGCTTGTGCTGGAGAGCGAACCGTGCATTGCACGGCCTATTCCGTGCCGGTCGGCGTGGACCGGGGTTGGGCTCCCGCAGCACACCCATGGACAAGAAGGTACGTTGACTAGTTGCTACTGGCGCATGCCGATGGCCAGGCGGTTGAAGGCGCTCATCAGCGCAATCGCAAAGCTCAGGTCGGAAATTTCGGTATCGCTGAAGTGTGGCTGCAGCGATGCAAAGTCGGTGTCCGGTGCGTGGGTATGGGCCACATCGACCAGGGATTCCGTCCAGCCCAGTGCCGCGCGTTCCCGGGCATCGAACTGGGCGCTGACCCGCCAGCCGGCCAGGCTGTCGAGCTTGGCCTGTGCCATGCCTCCGGCGCGCAAGGCCTTGGCATGCATCTCCAGGCAGAAGGCACAGCCATTGATTTGGGACACGCGCAGATAGACCAGCTCGATCAAAGGCTTGCCCAGGCTGCTGTGGTCCAGTGCGGACTTGGTGGCCAGCAGACCCTGGTAGGCAGCAGGCGAGAGGGTGGAATAGGGCAGACGCAAAGTGCTCATGGAAGATGCTCCGAAAAAGAACCGTCAGGCGGCAAGATAAGAGGACTCTTGGCAATCTCCAGAATCTGCTGGATCTCTGGCGCCAAGATGGCATTTGCAGCTCCCACAAGAGGAGCCTTCAAGGAAATACGAAGCGATTGCGCACGGGGTGCAGGAGGGCACATCACGGCTCGTCTTCGCGGAGAAGCTCCGGTAGAGCTGCCATCACGGATGGGATAGACCGCTGTCCCGGCCTTCAGCCCGGTGAGGGGCGGACAGGCGCTGCGGTGGAGCAGTAGCGCACGCTGCCTCTGCAGGCGCGGCGGAAAGCCTCGCTCGCGGGCGACAGGGACATGCTTGCCATCCTGAAGTGCGTACATGCACGGAACTGTACATGAATACAGTATTTTGTTAAAACGGCCATCTGCAGACATGGGACTGCAGGGGATATGCCGGTGCAGAGCAGCTTGCGGGAAGCCCTGAGGTGGCGCCTGTCAACCGCCTCTATCGAGGTACTTCTTTCCTGTCCGGCGTGATCATTTCCTGGCGGGGATGTTGCATTGCAGAAAAGCGTTTCCGTAATGTGGAAAATAATGCTTGTTGCTTCGCAGCATTTTTTCTCAATATGAGAAAAAACATTTCACATACAGAAATATAAAAATAAGTATTTGATTTTTAAGGAATATTTTTTCGTCTTATATAAGATAGAAGTGATTGTTGGGAGCCGTCGCTTTGCCTACAGTTGTCTCCAAGGCCGCACACCACGGCAAACCAGTTTCACTACCTTTCAAGGAGATCACGATGACCAAAGCGCTGAACACCCAACTGAGCCGCGAACAGCAAATCGCCGCCCTGGAAAAAGACTGGGCCACCAACCCCCGCTGGAAGGGCGTCAAGCGCGGTTACTCCGCGGCTGACGTGGTGCGCCTGCGTGGCAGCCTGCAGCCCGAGTACACCCTGGCCCAGCGTGGCGCCGAAGTGCTGTGGGAGAAGATCAACGGCAGCTCCAAGAAGGGCTACGTGAACGCTTTCGGCGCCATCTCTGCCGGCCAGGCCATGCAGCAAGCCAAGGCCGGTCTGGAAGCCGTGTACCTGTCGGGTTGGCAAGTCGCTGCCGACGGCAACACGTCCGAAACCATGTACCCCGACCAGTCGCTGTACGCCTATGACTCGGTGCCCACCATGGTGCGCCGCATCAACAACACCTTCAAGCGCGCTGACGAAATCCAGTGGGGCAAGGGTGTGAATCCCGGCGACAAGGAGTTCATCGACTACTTCCTGCCCATCGTGGCCGATGCGGAAGCCGGTTTCGGCGGCGTGCTGAACGCTTTCGAGCTGATGAAGAACATGATCCAGGCCGGCGCTGCTGGCGTGCACTTTGAAGACCAGCTGGCAGCCGTGAAGAAGTGCGGCCACATGGGCGGCAAGGTGCTGGTGCCCACCCGTGAAGCCTGCGAAAAGCTGATTTCCGCCCGCTTTGCTGCGGACGTGATGGGCGTGCCCACCATCGTGCTGGCCCGTACCGACGCCGAGGCAGCCAACCTGATCACCAGCAACCACGACGCCAACGATCAGCCTTTCCTGACCGGCGAGCGCACCCAGGAAGGCTTCTACCGTGTCAAGAACGGCCTGGAGCAATCCATCAGCCGCGGCGTGGCCTACGCTCCCTACGCCGATCTGGTGTGGTGCGAAACCGGCGTGCCCGACATCGGCTTTGCCCGTGAATTCGCACAGGCCGTGCACGCAGCCTGCCCCGGCAAGCTGCTGAGCTACAACTGCTCGCCTTCGTTCAACTGGAAGAAGAACCTCAACGACAGCCAGATCGCGTCCTTCCAGGAAGACCTGTCTGCACTGGGCTACAAGTTCCAGTTCATCACCCTGGCCGGCATCCACAGCAACTGGTACAACACCTTCAAGTTTGCCCACGCCTATGCACGCGGCGAAGGCATGAAGCACTACGTGGAAATGGTGCAGGAACCCGAATTCGCGGCACGCGAACTGGGCTACACCTTTGTGTCGCACCAGCAGGAAGTGGGCGCGGGTTACTTCGATGACGTGACCACCGTGATCCAGGGCGGCTCTTCCAGCGTGAAGGCCCTGACCGGTTCCACCGAAGAAGAGCAGTTCCACTGATCTGCACGGCTCTGCTGGACCACTGACATGGCACAGTAGAACGGACGGAAGCTTGTTGTCTGGGGCCTGTGCGGCAGCCTAAAAACCGTCGCCAGGACACCCATTTCGGCCCGAAGCGCTGCTGCTTCGGGCTTTTTTGTGCATACGGCGTTAAAATGGTTGCCAGTATCCATTTACAAGAGCGAGAAAGGCAGTCTGGTTATGACACCGCGAACGAGTACCTTGCAAAGGTTGTGCAGCCGTTGAGGCTGCGAGTTCGCGCCTGCCCGGAGTCTTTTCTCCCTCTTATCCAAAGCGCGGACCTGTTCCGCGCTTTTTGCTTTTCAAAGCACTGGCCGCGGCCCCGTATCCCACATTAGGTTTCCAAGGATTTCCATGCTGAAAATTACGCTTCCCGACGGTTCGCAACGTGAATTCGACGGCCCGGTCACCGTCATGCAGGTGGCCCAGTCCATCGGCGCCGGTCTGGCCAAGAACACGGTGGCCGGCCGCGTCAACGGCCGTCTGGTCGACGCCTGCGATCTGATCAGCGAAGACGCCAAGCTGCAGATCATCACGCCCAAGGACGACGAAGGCGTGGAGATCATTCGCCACTCCACCGCCCACTTGGTCGGTCACGCCGTCAAGCAGCTGTATCCCACGGCCAAGATGGTGATCGGTCCGGTGATCGAGGAGGGCTTTTACTACGACATCTCCTACGAGCGCCCGTTCACGCCCGAAGACATGGCCGCCATCGAAGCTCGCATGAAGGAGCTGATTGCGCAGGACTACGACGTCGTCAAGAAGATGACTCCGCGCGCCGAAGTCATCAAGGTGTTCCAGGAACGCGGCGAAGACTACAAGCTGCGCCTGGTCGAAGACATGCCCAATGAAACCGCCATGGGCCTGTACTACCACCAGGAATATGTCGACATGTGCCGTGGCCCCCACGTGCCCAATACCCGCTTCCTGAAGGTCTTCAAGCTGACCAAGCTGGCTGGCGCCTACTGGCGCGGCGACGCCAAGAACGAGCAGCTGCAGCGCGTGTATGGCACGGCCTGGGCGGACAAGAAGGATCTGCAGGCCTACATCACCCGCATCGAAGAAGCCGAGAAGCGCGACCACCGTCGCCTGGGTCGCGAGCTGGACCTGTTCCACATCGACGAATGCTCGCCCGGCACCGTGTTCTGGCACCCCAAGGGCTGGCGCGTGTGGCAGGAGGTGGAGCAGTACATGCGCCGCGTCTACCGTGAAAACGGCTACGAAGAAGTGAAGGCCCCCCAGATTCTGGACAAGACCCTGTGGGAAAAAACCGGTCACTGGGACAAGTACCGCGACAACATGTTCATCACGGAGTCGGAAAAGCGCGACTACGCGCTGAAGCCCATGAACTGCCCGGGCCATATCCTGATCTTCAAGCAAGGCATCAAGAGCTACCGCGACCTGCCGCTGCGCTACGGTGAATTCGGTCAGTGCCACCGCAACGAACCCACGGGCGGTCTGCACGGCATCATGCGCGTGCGCGGCTTCACCCAGGACGATGGCCACATCTTCTGTACCGAAGACCAGATCCAGAAGGAAGTGCTTGACTTCACGCAGCTGCTGCAAAAGGTCTACGCCGACTTCGGTTTCACCGACATCATCTACAAGGTCGCAACCCGTCCGGAAGCGCGGATTGGCTCGGACGAAGTCTGGGACAAGGCGGAAAAAGCGCTGTTCGACTCGCTCAAGGCTTCGGGTTGCGAGTATCAGATCGCGGTGGGCGACGGCGCCTTCTACGGCCCCAAGATCGAATACACACTCAAGGATGCCCTGGGTCGCCAGTGGCAGTGCGGCACCATCCAGGTGGACTTCTCCATGCCCGTGCGTCTGGATGCCGAGTACGTGGGTGAAGATGGCAACCGTCACCGCCCCGTGATGCTGCACCGTGCAATCGTCGGTTCGCTGGAGCGTTTCATCGGCATTTTGATCGAACAATTCGCCGGTGCGCTGCCGGTTTGGCTGGCGCCCGTGGAAGTGGCCGTGCTCAACATCACCGACTCCCAGGCCGACTACGTGCAAGACGTTGTGGCAAAGCTGCAAAAAGCATTGCCGAATCAAAGTCTTAAGATTGTGTCTGACCTGCGCAATGAAAAGATCACGTATAAAATACGCGAGCATTCGTTGCAAAAGCTGCCTTACATCCTTGTCGCCGGCGACAAGGAGAAGGCCGCAGGAACTGTCGCAGTGCGCGCCCGGGGCAATAAGGACCTGGGTGTGATGTCCGTCGACGCCTTCATTGAACTGTTGGCCAACGACATCGCTTCCAAAGCCTGATTGAGCATCAATTTGTGCTTTGGACTGCGTCAATTGCGCGCAAGCAGCTACGCTTTTCGTAGCGTTTTGAAATTAGGGTGAAAGCCATAGCTACTGAATTTCGTGATCGTCGCCACCGCGAGGAACGCAAACACCGTCTCAACCGTGAAATCCAGGCGCCTGAAGTGCGTCTGTCCGGTCCTGATAACGAACCCATCGGGGTTGTGAGCCTGGCGGAAGCGCTGCGCATGGCTGGCGACTTGGACGTGGATCTGGTGGAGATTGCCTCCACTGCGAACCCGCCTGTCTGCCGCCTGGTGGACTACGGTAAGTTCAAGTACCAAGAGCAAAAGCGCGCGGCCGAGGCCAAGGCGAAGCAAACCGTCATCGAAATCAAGGAAGTCAAATTCCGTCCTGGTACCGATGATGGCGACTACAACATCAAGTTGCGCAATATCCGCCGCTTCCTGGCCGAGGGCGACAAGTGCAAGATCACGCTGCGTTTCCGCGGTCGTGAAATCACGCACCAGCAACTGGGTCTGGATCTGCTGAACCGTCTGCGTGACGATCTGGCCGACACCATCCAGGTGGAGCAGTTCCCCAAGCTGGAAGGCCGCCAGATGATCATGATGATCGCTCCGGCGCGCAACAAAAAGCCCGCTCCAGTGGCCAAGCCCGCTGCAGCACCGGCAGAAGAAGCAGGCAAGACTGCCGCCTGATTCATAGGCATTTGCCGCGAATCGGGTTAGAATATGCGATTGGCGTTTTCGGGCGCCAATCGCATCGTGCTTTCTCAGGGAGGCACGGCCCCAGTCACATGGGGCAAACAAGTGTCTCGGTGTGCCTACAAGTGCCGCGTATTGGTTGCGCAGCCGCCTCACGAGCACAAATAACAGGAGCATTCACATGCCCAAAATGAAAACCAAGAGCAGCGCGAAGAAGCGTTTTCGCGTTCGTCCCGGTGGTACCGTCAAGCGCGGTCAAGCCTTCAAGCGTCACATCTTGACCAAGAAGACCACGAAGAATAAGCGCCACCTGCGTGGCATTACCTCCGTGCATGAAGGCGACATGGGCTCCATCGCAAAGATGTTGCCTGGCGCTGGTCTGTAATTCACTGACGAACTAGGAGAAAATACATGCCTCGCGTCAAACGTGGTGTAACGGCCCGTGCCCGTCACAAAAAAGTTCTGACCCTTGCTAAGGGTTTCCGCGGCCGCCGCGGTAATGTCTTCCGCGTCGCCAAGCAGGCGGTGATGAAGGCCGGTCAATACGCTTACCGTGACCGTCGTAACAAGAAGCGCGTGTTCCGTCAGCTGTGGATCGCCCGTATCAACGCCGCTGCACGTGAACTGGGTCTGACCTACAGCCAATTCGCCAACGGCCTGAAGAAGGCTGCCATCGAAATCGACCGCAAGATGCTGGCCGATATCGCTGTGCACGACAAGGCTGCTTTCAGCGCCATCGTGAACCAAGTCAAGGCCAAGCTGGCTGCTTGAGATCACGGTCAGTAGTTGCTACTCACGTAGTAGCTACTGATGCACAAACAGCAAGGGCTAGGGCTTGAAAAGGCACTAGCCCTTGTTTTTTTATCGCCGGGCTTTGGCATGTGGCGCGCTCCGTGGGAGCGGTGCGGCAGGGCAGGGCTTGCAGGTTTTTCAAACGTCGATAAAGAGTCGATATGAACGAGTTGGATTCTCTGGTCGAGAGCGCGCAGCAGCTGTTTGCGCAGGCCCATACCCCCGCTGATCTGGAAAACGCCAAGGCGCAGTTTCTGGGCAAGTCGGGCAAGATGACCGAGCTCATGAAGGGCATGGCGCAGCTTTCCGTCGAAGAGAAAAAATCGCGCGGCGCTGCCATCAACGTGGCCAAGCAGGCGATCGAAGCGGCCCTGACCGCGCGCCGCAAGGCCCTGGCCGATGCCGAGCTGGAAGCACACCTGAAGGCCGAAGTGCTGGATGTGACCTTGCCCGGCCGCCGCCGTGGCGCAGGAGGGCTGCACCCTGTCTCCATCACCCTGGAGCGCATCGAGGGCATTTTTGGCTCCATGGGCTTTGATGTGGCCCAGGGCCCCGAGATCGAATCCGACTGGTTCAATTTCACGGCGCTGAACACGCCTGAAGACCACCCCGCGCGCTCCATGCATGACACCTTCTATGTGGAAGGCGGCACGCAACACGCACCCAACTTGCTGCGCACGCACACCAGCCCCATGCAGGTGCGCCATGCCGTGCAGCATGTTAAGAAATACCGCAATCAGCTGGATGCCGGCCAGACCATGCCCGAGATCCGCGTGATTGCCCCCGGCCGCACCTACCGTGTGGACTCGGACGCCACCCACTCGCCCATGTTCCACCAGTGCGAAGGCCTGTGGATTGGCGAGAACGTGAGCTTCAAGGACCTGAAGGTCGTGTTCACGGACTTCTGCAAGACCTTCTTTGAGCAGGATGATCTGGTGCTGCGTTTCCGCCCCAGCTTCTTCCCATTCACCGAGCCTTCGGCTGAAATCGACATCCAGTTCCAGAGCGGCCCGCTGGCCGGTAAATGGCTGGAAGTGGCGGGCTCCGGCCAGGTGCACCCCAACGTGGTGCGCAACATGGGCCTGGATCCCGAAAAGCACATCGGCTTTGCCTTTGGCATGGGCCCCGACCGCCTGACCATGCTGCGTTACGGCGTGAACGACCTGCGCCTGTTCTTCGACGGCGACATCCGTTTCCTGTCGCAGTTTCAGTAATTGAAGAAGCGGGCTGCCAGCGCTGTGGTTGCAGGCACTTCAGATGGTTTTGCCGAAGTCCTTGTGAATCCCGCGCCGCAGCTTCTTTTGAAAGTACGCATGCCCAGCCAGCTGCAGACCGCTACGGTGCAGCCGGCATGAACGCCAAAGAGTCTGACTATGCAATTTCCTGAATCCTGGTTGCGCGAGTACTGCAACCCCAACCTGACCACCCAGCAACTGGCCGACACCCTGACCATGGCCGGTCTGGAAGTGGAAGAGCTGGATCCTGTGGCGCCTCCTTTCACCGGCATTGTTGTCGGTGAAATCAAGGAAGCCGTGCAGCATCCCGATGCCGACCGCCTGCGCATCTGCCAGGTGGACGTGGGTGGCCCCGAGCTGCTGAACATCGTCTGCGGTGCGCCCAATGCGCGCGTGGGCATCCGCATTCCCTGCGCCACTGTGGGCGCCGAGCTGCCGCCGGGTGAAGACGGCAAGCCTTTCAAGATCAAGATCGGCAAGCTGCGCGGCGTGCAGAGCTTTGGCATGCTGTGCTCGGCCAAGGAGCTGGGCATTGACGAAGATGCCAGCGGCTTGCTGGAGTTTCCGTCCGATGCGCCCCTGGGCCAGGATGTGCGCGAGTACCTGAACCTGGACGACACGCTGTTCACGCTGAAGCTCACGCCCAATCTGGCGCACTGCCTGTCGGTATACGGCGTGGCCCGCGAGCTGTCGGCATTGACCGGTGCAGCTTTGAAGCCGCTGTCTTTCCCCGCTGCAGCCGTGGCGTCGCAAGACAAGCTGCCCGTCAAGATTGAAGCGACCGACCTGTGCGGCCGTTTCTCGGGCCGTATCGTGCGCAACGTCAACACCCAGGTGAAGACGCCCCAGTGGATGCTGGACCGTCTGGCACGCTGCGGCCAGCGCTCGGTCTCGCCCCTGGTGGACATCTCCAACTATGTGATGTTCGAGCTGGGCCGTCCGTCCCACATTTTCGACCTGGACAAGATCAGCGGTGGTCTGAACGTGCGCTGGGGCAAGCAAGGCGAATCGCTCAAGCTGCTCAACGGCAACACCATCCAGATCGACGACTTCATCCAGGTGGGCGTGATTGCCGACGACAAGGAAGTGGAGTCGCTGGCCGGCATCATGGGTGGCGATGCCACTGCCGTATCGGACGACACGAAGAACATCTACATCGAAGCTGCGTTCTGGTTCCCCAAGGCCGTGGCCGGGCGCTCGCGCCACTTCAATTTCTCGACCGACGCGGGCCACCGTTTCGAGCGCGGCGTGGACCCCGAGTTCACCATCGAGCATATCGAGCGCATCACCGCGCTGGTGCTGGAAATCTGCGGTACGCCTGACACGCAGGTGGCGGCCATGGACGACCAAAAGCCCAACATGCCCCAGCCCAAGCCCGTGCAACTGCGCGTGGCCCGTGCGGCCAAGGTGATCGGCATGGCCGTGACCCAGCAGCAGTGCCTGGATGCACTGAACGGCCTGGGCCTGCCCGCCACGCTGGCATCCGAGGGGGTGATCTCGGTCACGGCGCCGACCTTCCGCTTCGACATCAATCTGGAAGAGGACCTGATCGAAGAAGTGGCCCGCATGATCGGCTACGAGAATCTGCCGACCACCAAGCCTCTGGCCCCCATCTCGCCCAAGTTGCGCGCTGAAAACCAGCGCAGCCCGTTCGGTGTGCGTCATGAACTGGCTGGCCTGGGCTACCAGGAGACCATCAACTTCAGCTTTGTCGAAGAAAAGTGGGAGCAGGAGCTGGCGGGCAACCACCATGCCATCAAGCTGCTCAACCCTATTGCCAGCCATTTGAGCGTGATGCGTTCGTCGCTGCTGGGTTCGCTGCTGCAGGTGCTGAAGTTCAACGTGGACCGCAAGGCCCAGCGCGTGCGCGTGTTCGAACTGGGTCGCGTGTTCTTCAAGGATGAATCCGTGGTCGAGTCCGACACCACCGTCAAGGGCTTCTACCAGCCCATGCGTGTGGCGGGGCTGGCCTATGGTGCCGCCGACCAGCTGCAATGGGGCAGGGCCGAGACCAAGGTTGACTTCTACGATGTCAAGGGCGATGTCGAAGCGCTGCTGGCTCCGGCCAAGCCGGTGTTCGAGCCTGCAGAACATCCCGCCATGCACCCTGGCCGTTGCGCCCGCGTGCTGCTGGATGGCAAGGTCATCGGCTTTGTCGGCGAGCTGCACCCCAAATGGCGCCAGGAATGGGATCTGGCCCAGGCTCCGGTGATGTTCGAGCTGGAACTGGATGCCGTGCTGGCCCGCCAGGTGCCGGTGTTCAAGCCAGTGGCCAAGCACCAGGCGGTGGAGCGCGACATTGCCGTGGTGGTCAAGGAGGCGGTAACCCATGCCCAGGTGATGGAAGCGGTGCAGCAAGGGGTGCAGGGCGGTATCCTGCGTTCGGCCGCGCTGTTTGACGTCTTCCGCCCCAAGAAGCTCAAGGCCGGCGAAGAAGCTGCGCCGGGCAGCCTGGCCCAGGACGAAAAGAGCCTGGCCATCCGCCTGACGCTGGGCCGCGACGAGGCAGCGCTGACGGATGTCGAAATCGACGCCGCCATGCAGGGCGCGATTGCATCGCTGGTGGAGCGTGTGGCTGCACGCCTGCGCGGCTGATGTGCCGCGTCATTTCCCAAGGAGCCTGAAATGATCGAATTTGCAGATGATGGCGCAGAGGCGTCCTCCGCCCTGACCAAAGCGCAATTGGCCGAACTGCTGTTCGATCAGATCGGCTTGAACAAGCGCGAATCCAAGGAAATGGTGGATGCGTTCTTCGACCTGATCTCCAAAAGTCTGGTCGATGGCGATGATGTGAAGCTGTCGGGTTTCGGCAACTTCCAGATCCGCACCAAGGCGCCGCGCCCGGGACGCAATCCACGCACCGGCGAGCTGATTCCCATCGACGCTCGCCGCGTGGTCACCTTCCACGCCAGTTCCAAGCTCAAGGAACAGATTCAGGGCGCAGAGGGCGGCGGCACGCCAGTTCAGCTCTAAAGCTCTCGGTACCTTGTACAAGCGCTCTTGGTCTATTGCACAAGCTGCGGTAGGCTAGGGCGCTTGTTTTGTTTGGCACGCCTGCGTTCGCAACCATCGGTTTATGGCCAACCTTCCTCCCATCCCTGCCAAACGTTATTTCACGATCAGCGAAGTTGCGCTGTTGTGTGATGTCAAGCCCCATGTGCTGCGCTACTGGGAGCAGGAGTTTGTGCAGCTGCGCCCCATGAAGCGGCGTGGCAATCGCCGCTACTACCAGCACCACGAGCTGCTGATGGTGCGCCGCATCCGCAATCTGCTCTACGACGAGGGGTTCACCATCCAGGGAGCACGCAACCAGCTGCGTGCGCACGCTGGCGAGGAGGCGACATCCGGGCGGGTGGATGCCGTGGCGGCCGCGCCGGCTGACGCCAACCTGCAAACCCAACTGCTGCTGGATCAGCTGCTGCGCCAGGAGGGCGGGGCAACAGCAGCCTCTTTGGAGCAGGTCCGCCACGAGCTTTTGCAGATTCGTTCGCTTTTGGCGCTGTAGGCCGAAAAATGTGTATATAATTCAAGTCTTCGGAATGTAGCGCAGCCTGGTAGCGCACTTGCATGGGGTGCAAGGGGTCGCGAGTTCGAATCCCGCCATTCCGACCATACGATAAGCCTCCTGACTTCGGTCAGGAGGCTTTTTTGTTGGCGCCGCCGCCTTGGCCTTTCGGTGTGCGCTGCATGCGCACCATGGGCGCCTCCTCTTGCCCCATGCATGGCGCCGGAGCATTGGATTCCTTGCGCCGTGCGGGCAGCAGTATGCGCGGGGCACAAACATGCAGACTGGCAGCGGTGCTAGCAAAAAGCTGAGCACTTTCCAAAAGTGGTGCGCACTTGATGCTAGAATCTCAGCTTCGCCGGATCAGCACAATACTGTGTAAATCTGAACGAAAGGGGTGATTAGCTCAGCGGTAGAGCACTGCCTTCACACGGCAGGGGTCACATGTTCGATCCATGTATCACCCACCACAATTTCAGTGCAGATCTGTCCGGTCTGCACATCGGGTGATTAGCTCAGCGGTAGAGCACTGCCTTCACACGGCAGGGGTCACATGTTCGATCCATGTATCACCCACCACAATTTCAGTGCAGACCTGTACGGGTCTGCACACCGGGTGATTAGCTCAGCGGTAGAGCACTGCCTTCACACGGCAGGGGTCACATGTTCGATCCATGTATCACCCACCAACACAAGCCTCTTGAACTCCGGTTCAAGAGGCTTTTTTCTTTGTCACGCTTCGGCCCTGGGGAAGCAGACATCTTCTCCATGCATGGAGATGCCAGGCCGGGTGGCTGCCGTCCTGTGCTGCCATGCGCTCGGGAGGAGGGCGAGGCGGCATAGCCTGGATCACCCTTCGGCCAAGCTGCAGCCGTCATGGTGCGCCGCGGCTGGTTTGGTGCGATGAAGAGTGGGATAACGAAGGGAAGTGGGGCGGACATTGCGCAAGCGCCTTGAGCAGCAAGAAGCGGCAAGCGGCAAGCGGCAAGCGGCAAAGCATTGCGCTGCCAAGCGCCGTGCAGCCGCCCATGGTTTAGGCCCTGAAAACCATGTCTTGCCACCGCATGCGCCTTCACGCCATGCATACCCGGAGAGGGCAGCTGCCGCAAGAGTGCGCTTGCGGAAGAATTTTCTGGGAAAAGCCGCCCGCACCGTGGCATGCGTCACATCCAGAAGACGCCAGCCTTCCGAATGCTGTGGCAACACAGGGCCGCAGCGGAACAGGCTACTGTTATTGAACCTAACTCTGGTTTCCCTGTTTTTTTGAATTAATCTGAAATTTTATAGGGATATATTCCATATAACAAACGAAGCTTTGCATGGATGCGCTCAATAGTAATTGATCTTTTCTTTCCATGGAAAGATCAAATCTTTGGCTTCTCGCACTTCGCTGATGATTTCAACCGCATCCACATTCATTGCATCGCATAGCTCCAGGAACTCCACGACATTCAGGTTTCTCTCTCCGGACTCTATTTTTGAAATAAAAGACTGTGGTTTATACAATCGGTCCGCAAGTTGTTTCTGCGACAGTCTTTGGCGCTCTCTTGCTTCACGCAATACACTACGAAGCTTTTTTTCGCGATCCACATGCAAGAGATTCAATGGTGGTCATTGCAAATTTTAAGATAACTGAATTTTCAAACAAATTCTAACAAATCCCAAAATGGGATATTGTAAAAAATATATAAAATTATCAGTCTGGACCACCCCACAGGGCAATATCTCAGTTTGGAATGTATTTATAACAATTCTGCGCGGAATAAAAATTTGTTTTTATGATGAAAAGAGAAGTGCTTGCAGCGAAAGAGAGGCAGTGTTCCAGAATAAATAAAGAAGAATTGTTTTTCAATTTTCAACCCATGGTTGACAGCAGGTTCTGCATAACTGGAATGGCCGCCGAATTGCACCACGCCAGATGCAATCGAATCATCAACTCCGTGAAGGACTTACTCATTCCGCCAGCCAGCGGCACCTCATCTGCATTGGAGAGCGCCTGGTCCTTTGCTGAGGCATGCAGTCAGATTTCTCGCTGGGAAAAAGAAGAAGAGAAGCAGGACTGGAAGCTGAGCATTGCATTCCATCTTGATGCGGTCATCAGAAATTACGGAATAGATTTTCTGAGACGCATTCTGAATAAAAGCCAAATTGACACTTCCAAACTATACCTGGAGGTGGATGAAATCGCCAGCTTACCCAGAATAGATTGCACGCTGATCAATGGCATCAAAGCCTTGCGCAGCATGGGCGTGAAAATTTCAGTCAACAATTTTGGGACCGAATATTCGTCGCTTCACAGACTGAAAGAAGTCCCGGTGGACAGGATCACCATTGGCGGGGAGTTTATAGAGTCTATTTTTCATAACAAAACAGACCAGCTTATATTCTCCAATATCATGGCGCTTGCGAAAATGCTCAAGGTGGAGGTCTTGATAAAAGACATAAACAATCTTGAACAGTTTGAATATTTCGCAAAAAATCAATGCGATATGCTATCGGGTGATGTTCTAGGTTTCAGGGCCAATCAGCAAGAAATATGATCCGTGCGCACTTGCCGGTCTTGCTGCTGCGGCGGCGGCCATGCACCATGCGATGCCAGGTGTGGCCATGGACATGGAGGACTTGAGGCCAATGTCGCACAGACCGACGCTCCAGGCAGGTCAGTGCACAGATTGGGTGGCCCGGCCCGCAGGCGCCCGGTTGGCGTTCACCGCCCATTGTGCGGCCGGCTGTGGCTTGCCAAACAGATAACCTTGCTGCAGCAGGCACCCCATTTTCCGGAGCAGATCGGATTGTTCGGTGGTTTCCACACCCTCGGTAATGATGCTTAACTCCAGGTCTCTGGCCATGGAGGAAATGGCACGCACAATCTTCTGATCTTGAGAGGATGTGGCGATATTCTGCACAAAGCTACGATCAATCTTGATGAGATGCACCTGGTATTTCGAAAGATAGCCCATCGATGAATAACCGGTACCAAAGTCGTCGATGGCGATGCGTACGCCTTGGGAGCGGATTTGCGCCAATACCTCGATCGCTGAATTTTCATCGTGCAGCAGCATGTCTTCCGTCACCTCCAGAATCAAACGGCTGGCGGGCATGCCTGTTTCTTTCAATATTTCAGCCAGGCGGTTTGGCAGATCCCCCGTATAGATATCACTTACCGAAATATTAACGCCCAGGTAGGGGCATTCAGGGTTGGCGAGATGAGGGCGAAAGGCCTCACAGGATTGGCGCAACACATATTGCGTCAGCTTGGAGATATGGCCTGAATCTGTGGCAGCAAGTATGAATTCGGGGGGAGGAATCATCCCCAGTTCAGGATGTTTCCAGCGCGATAATGCTTCAAATCCGGCGATGCAACCGCGTTGCGTATCTATTATCGGCTGGTAATAGATTTCGATATCACCCTTTGCGATGGCGTCGGGAAGAGCCGATTCGATCTGGAACTGGCGTGCAGAACGCTCGAACAGGCAGCGGTCAAAAGTCACCACATGCGTGTTTCCGCTGCGCTTCGCCTCGTACATTGCCGTATCTGCTTCGCGCAGCATATTTTCGAGGTTGATCTGCGGCGGATTGGCAATGCTGATGCCAAAGGCAGCAGAAACGGATATATGCTGTCCGTTGATACTGAGGGGGGTGCTGAACAAGTCCTCGCAACGTGTGCACAAGTCATTCAATGCGCCATCGTCACCCAGGCGTGAAACGATGACGAATGAGTCGCCACCGAAGCGCGACAAGGCCTCATGCCTGGAGCACCAGGCCTTCAAGCGATCCGCCACCGCGCGCACTACGGTGTCGCCAAAAGCATGGCCGTAGGTGCTGTTCAGGAGCTTGAAACGGTTCAGGCCGAGCATCACCAGCGCGACTGGTTCACGCTCGGCGGTACGGTCGAATTGCCGGAATAACTGCGGCAATTCGTGGCGATTGGGCAGTCCGGTGAGGTCGTCGTGCGTGGCTTGGTAGCGCAAGGCGCGTTGACGGTCAGCCAGCACCCGGCTTCGGATGACCAGGGCGGCGAGACAGGCGATCAGCGTGGCAATGATGACCGAGAAGATGATCAATGGCTTGCGATATTTTGAATCGAATATCGAAGCGGGTTCATTGATGAAAGTGCTGCCCGAGGGAAGATCCTGTTTGCTCAGGCCCAGGCGTTGCAATTCAAGGTAATCGAAAACCAGAGCCAAAGGTGTTTTTCGAACGTACGGTATCTGGGAAGGGGCAATGCCAGACAAGACCTTCTGCGCCATGGCTGCTTGCAGTCGGCCGGTTTCAATTCCGCTGTCCATGTATCCGCCGACCGCACCTTTTCCCACCGAGGTATCCAAATCGGTGTAGACCGGCAAATCGGTGGCAGCACGCACGAAAGACACGGCTTCTTCAGGCTCCAGCGGGGGGAAGCCTTTCCTGGCAGGAATCGCTCCCAAAACAAAAAGCAAGGTCTCCTGCGTTTTTTCTTTCAGCCTGTCTTTGATGGCCAGAAGCTCAGGCGTTATCCAATGCTCCACGATAGGGCCTGCGGGCTCCAGAGCCATCACCGTATTGATGTCGTTGCGCATGCTGACGCCCACATCATCTTCAGGTGTGACGAAGACAAGACGCCGAGTGCCGGGATGGAGTGACAGTGCTGTGTGCAGCGTGCGTGACAGATCAAAACGTTCAAGGATGCCCGTCACTTCGGTCATGTTGCCGATGAGATCGCCAGGACTGCCATTGATCCCGCTGAACACAACAGGGGGATTGCCGAAGATCTGGGGATTGCGCGCGACGAAAGCGAGCGCATTGTCGTCAACCGTCAGCACCAGATCGAAACGTTTGTCGATGTACTTCTGTGTGAGGTAATTCAGGACATTGTCATATTGGGCCGGGCCAGGAAGACGTTTGCTGTCCAGCCATTCCGTATGAAAAATGGGCCGGGATTCACCATTGCCCTGCCATTCGTTTATGCCTGCCAGGATTCGGTCTTCCCAGCTGTGCCCGGGATGGTAGGAGAGCAATATCAGAACGTCCGGACGCTGATGCGCCGCATTCTGCGCCCGGGTCGGACTCCACCAGGCGAAGCCCAGGATATAAGCCACCATGCAGATCAAGAGTTGCAGTCGGCCACCACGGCTCCAAGCATGAAGAGGAGGGCGATGGGGAAGCATGGAGCATTGGGCCATAGTGAGCGTGCGTCTCATTCTTGCATGCAGATGTGCGGAGACGTGCAGTACATACCCTTTATTTGGTTTTTCACATTAATTAATATTAATAAGCTTGGGGAAACTGAAGACTTGAATCCATTTGGAGGATAGATTCCATGTCCATTTAAAATCCAGGACATTACCGCTTCAGCATCCACATGCAGCATCTTTGCACGCACTGCGGTACGGGATTTCCTGAAAAGAAGGTTTTTTGCCCAGAAACCAACGGGCGGCATGGATGGCTGACAGCCGCTGGGCAGAACAGATGCCTGTGGCGTTTGGCTGGATGTGCTGCAGTCGTTCAGATCAGCGGGCTTAGATAGCAGGGGCCGAACCAGCATGGATGACTCCTTCCGACCAAGCCCACAAAGGCCGCTCGACAGACAAAAGAATTTTGGCTTTCGCCTTCACCGTGGGCGATAGCTGCCTGGAAGCAATACCTGCCTACAACGTGGGAAGGTGAATGCATCAACTGTCGCCATGGTGGGCGGGCAAGGAGTCCGACTATATATGCTGCCGTGCTCCACCCAGGGAAAATGTCCTGACCGGATACCTTGTATAGACACGCGAGGTGTCATGCACGGTATTGGCGGCTCGACACGCTGATGGAATTGCCGTCGGGATCCTTGGTATTGGCGAACGCATAACCCCTGGCCCGATGGATGGTTCCGAAATCGAGCCCGGCAGCGGCAGCCGTGGCGACGAACCGGTCGACATCGGGCACGCTGAACGACAGTTTCAGCGCAGCGGAGCCCAGCTTGAGGCTCTTGGCGGCCTGGTGAATCAGAATTTCCGCCCCACCGTCCTGCGGTTTCAACTCAATCAGTCCATCGACCACGGCATAGCTGGTGACATAGCCGAAGTGGTCGGCATAAAAGCGCGCTGAGCGCTGCATGTCTTTGGCATAAATAAGCAAGGTGGCGAGCGCGATGGTCATGGCCAGGCAGTATGGCAGCGCGGACTCCTTGAGCAAATCTTGGTGGGCGATAACGCGCGTCAGCTCCGCGTCTTTGTATCCAGCGGCTGTGTTGGAGCGGCATCTTTGCCTCCTGCAGCCATGGCCCAACTCCAATCCTCGGCTGGGGAGGGCGCTGACAGAGACTGATCGCAGAATATTTAAGGGTAAATACCAGGCGCTAGGATGCAGGCCCTGGTTTCGCTCTTGCCCTTGTCATGCTGTCTGTTGTTTGTGCTGCGCGTGCGCGGTGTTGGTTACGCCGTCTGGCACTGGCGATGTTGGCGGTGGGGCTGATCATGGGTGCCTATTTCCAGGTGCCTGCCGTCGCGTACTACTGGGCGCAGAGTGCCTGGAGCGCAGATGCCGCGCATCCGCAGGCGCTGTGGCTGCCGCAATACCAGGCGGTGGTGCAGGCGCGGCAGGTCGTCGGACTGGAGGACAATCTGTCGGGACTGACCTTCAGCCCCCACACCGGCACCTTGTTTGCCACCACCAACCGTCCGGCACAGATCGCGGAGTTGAGTACGGAAGGGGAGGTGCTGCGCACCATCCCGATCCACGGTGCACGAGATACCGAAGGCATCACCCACATTGCCGGTGAACGCTTTCTGCTTTCGGACGAGCGCAACAACACCTTGTACGCGGTGAACATCGGCCCCGATACGCAAGCAGTGCAGGCGCGCGAGCCGTTGCCCATGCCGCTGACGTCGCTGCACCACAACCTTGGAGTGGAAGCCGTGTCCTGGGACGCACGCCACCAGCGTTTGCTGGTGGGGCAGGAAAAATGGCCTCTGCGCCTGCTGAGTGTGGAAGGCAGTCCCGAGATAGCCGCTTCTGGCGCTGTCACCCGCCCCGCCGAACTGGCGGTGAAGGAGTGGAGCGCCCGCGGGCTGGGGGCGCTGTTCATCAATGACCTGGCTTCCGTCACCACCCATGAGCCGACAGGCAATCTGCTGCTGCTGAGCGAAGAGTCCGCCATGGTGGTGGAGTACACCCCGCAGGGTGACCCCGTGAGCCTGCTGCCCCTGTGGTCCGGCCTGCACGGCCTGGAGCACAAGATTCCACAGCCGGAGGGCATCACCCTGGCACCGGATGACCGGATGTTCATTGTCTCGGAGCCCAATCTGTTCTATCGCTTTGAAAAGCCCGCCACCCGTGGCGTGGTCCGGCAAGCCACGGGGCTGGGCGTCGCGTCCTGAACCAGCATCGCCAGCGACCGTACCCGGATGCGGTCTTTGCAACTACGGGCGATGGCAAGCGGGGGCCTTGCGGAAAAGTGATGCCAGCGACCGCGACTGTCTGCCTGCATCACTGCGCCATTGCACAAGGGTGGGTGGATTGCCAACGGGTCGCGGTGCATAAGGGAGTACGGTGTGGCCGCGGCTGCAGGGCGCATCCAAAGTCCAGGCAAGAGGGCGCCTGGACCCCGCCTCATCATTGGGCGCGCACGCCGGCATCCTGGGCTGCCTTGCTCCACTTGGTGACTTCCGACTGGACAAATGCCGCAAAGGCCTCCGGTGAGTTGCTGACCAGCGTGGCGCCGCTGTCTTCGATCCCCTTGACCACGCCAGGATCCTTCAATGCCTTTTCCACGGCCCGGTTGAGTTTCAGCAGGATGGGTTTCGGGGTTCCTGCGGGAGCGAACAGACCGGTCCAGCTGGTGAACACGACACTGGCGAAACCGGCTTCGGCGGTGGTGGGGACATCGGGCAGCAGCGGTGAGCGCTTGTCGCCGGTGACCGCCAGTGCGCGCAGCCGGCCCGCGCGGATCAGCTCCGGCACGCTGGGGATGGAGGGGGATGCAATATCGCCTTCGCCGGCCACAACGGCCCGCACGGCTTCCATCGGGCTGCGATAGGGCACGTGGATCATGTCGAGCTTGCTGTGCAGGCGCAGCAGTTCGATGGTGAAGCGGGAGCCGCTGCCATTGCCGGCGGATGCATAGCTCAGGCGGCCGGGGCTGGCCTTGGCGCGCTCCACGAAGTCGGAGAGGGTGTTGATGCCGGAACCGGGGTTGACCACCAGCGCGAGGGGCGAGTCGTTGAGCTGCGAAATCGGTGCGAAGTCCTTGATGGGGTCATAGGCAAGGTTCTTCTCGGTGCCGGAAAGCAGTCCGTGGGTGCTGACCGAGCCGATCAGCAGCGTGTAGCCATCGGGCTTGGCCCGGGCGACGGTCTGGGCGCCAATGATGCCGCTCGCACCTGCGCGGTTCTCGACCACGACCGCCTGGCCAAGCTGTTCGCCAAGGGCTTTGCCGACAAGGCGCGCCATGATGTCGGCAACCGACCCGGGCGACTGGGGTACGACAAGGACGATGGGCTTTTCGGGGAAGCTCGCCACATCCGCTGCAGCGAGCGCCCCGAAAGAGAAGAGAGATGCCAGAGTGGCAGCAAGAAAGCGTTGAACGCCAAGGGAAACGGGCTTCATAGGATTTCGACTCGGAAATGGCGGGGCCAAGAGGCAGGCCCCGCGGTATGCATGGAGGAGGGGGTCAATTGCCTTGCGCAATGGCCTGGTCCACCCAGGTCCGAGGCCAGGACCGGGATGCGATCTGCTGCGCCCATTGCGCTTCCGTTGCCGCGTGCGCAAGTGCCTTTTCGATCACGGGTACTGCATCCTCGCGCGGGAGGACGATGATTCCGTCCTGGTCACCGACGACCAGGTCCCCCGACGCCACCACCACGTTTGCGGCGGCAATCGGGTAGCCGATTTCGCCTGGACCTGATTTCCAGGGGCCATTGGGTGTCACGCCACGGGCATACACGGGGATCGGCAGCTCGGCCAGGCCTTCGATGTCGCGCACAGCGCCGTCGATCACGATGCCGGCAATGCCGCGAGACACGGCATACCTGCCCATCATCTCGCCAATGATGGCGTTGTCCAGCGCACCGCCCGCGGCAACCACAATCACATCGCCCGGCAGCGCAATGTCTAGCGCCTTGTGCAGGAACAGGTTGTCACCGGGACGCACCTTGACGGTCAAAGCAGGGCCTGCGACACGGTTGGCCTTGCTGGAGTAGTTGCGAAAACCGCCCGGGAAGCTGAAGAGGCGGTGCGAGACATCGCCAATGACGGCAACCGGGATGCCGCGGGCCTGGGCCACAAGTGCATCGGGGATACGAGCGAAGCCGGTGTCAATGCGCCAGCCCAGTTGATCTTCTGCCATGAGAACGTCCTTCTTAAAAGTTCAGGATGGCAGTGTGTTTTTTTATTGTTTTTAAGCTAAGCATGTTTTCTGCAGATTCTTAGTCGAATTTTGCCTTTGCAGGTTGGCAAGTGCTCCACATAATTAGAACAATCTAAAGACAATATAAATTCATATGAGCAACTCTCCACTGATCTCTGCCGAGGGACTGAAGGCCGCCGTGGCGGCAGGCAAACCGGTTGTCGTGCTGGATGTGAGCTATGACCTTCCCGACCCAGACTCCGGCCTGCGCGCCTACCTGGAAACGCACATCCCCGGCGCGCTGTACGCGGACCTGGGCGATGTGCTCAGTGCGCACCATGGGCAGGGCGCTTCCGGTGGCAGGCACCCGCTTCCCCAGCGCGCGGAATTTGCGAGCTGGCTGGCAAGCCAGGGGGTGTCCAACAGCACCCACGTCGTGGTCTACGACCGCAACCGCTGCAATTTCTGTGTGCGCTTGTGGTGGATGCTGCGTTGGCTGGGCCACGATGCGGTGTCCGTGCTGGACGGCGGGTTGCAGGCGTGGGTAGCCACCGGCGGTGAGGTGGTTTCAGGTCCCCCGCCAAGACCGGCTGCGTCTAGGTTTGAGGTGCAGCCGCCGCTGGTGGACCTGGTCGACGCCGAGCGGGTGGAACAGCTGCTGGGTGACAGTGCCCATGTCCTGATCGACGCGCGTGCCGCCGAACGCTATCGGGGGGATGTGGAACCGATTGACACGGTGGCAGGGCACATCCCTGGTGCGCTGAACCGTCCATTTGCTCTCAATTTCCGCCCGGACGGGCGCTTCAAGTCCGCCCAGGAACTGCGCACCGAATTCACCGCGTTGCTGCCCGCCAACTACGTGGGCTTGGTGAACTACTGCGGCAGCGGCGTGAGTGCGACACCGAACGTGCTTGCACTGGAGCTTGCGGGTTTGGGCCCAGCCAGCCTCTATGCCGGCAGCTGGAGCGACTGGAGCCGTCGCCCTGGTGCACCGGTGGAGAAGGGCGCCCCATGAAGGCCACGGGTACGCGACGCGGGTCTGCTGACGAGGTGTATGCGCTGCTGCGCAAGCGCATCACCTTGGGCGCTTATGGACCCAATTACCGGCTGAAGGAAGTTTCGCTGTCGGAGGAGCTGGGTATCAGCCGCACCCCGATACGTGCCGCGTTCCAGCGCCTGGAGCAGGATGGCTTTATCGAAGCGGTACCCAATCGGGGGGTGATCGTCGCGCCTTGGACCGATCTGGACAACGATGAGGTGTTTGACCTGCGCATCCAACTGGAATCCCATGGAGCTTCCTTGGCGGCGCAGCGGCGCAGCGAAAGCGATATCGCACGCCTGCATGCACTGAACGCGGAGATGGCGGGCCTGATCCAGCAACGATCGGAGGACTTTCGCTCCGACATCCAGGACATCAACCGGCGATTTCATGAAGCCGTGGTTCAGGCCGCCCGTTCACCGCGTCTGGTCCAGATGGTGGGAGGCCTGCTCAACACGCGGCGGGTCACCGGTGCCTTCTTCTTTTATTCCGACGATCAGTTCACCGAGAGCCTGGAAGACCACCAGGCCATCACGCGCGCCATTGAGCGGCAGCACACCGAGCTTGCCAAGACGCTGATGGCCAGCCACGTCCGTGTCACCTGGGAGCGGCTGAAATCCCAGCGCCAGGATGCAGGAACTGCCGCGGCGGCGTGACAAAAGACCATACGCGGGAGCGCGTGCGTGAGGAGGTGTTGTCGGTGTACAAGGCTGCAGCCTTGTACATCACACATCCATCACACGATTGCCAAGGAACCGATGGAGCAACTGGGGAGAACGGGATTGCGACAGAGGGCCGCATCTGCCGTAAACGACGTGTTGGTTACTATGATATTTAACATAATACACATCGTATTCTTTTCAGAGATGCCAGAAAACGAGAAGCAGATCGCCAGCTTGAGGCTTATGCACCGGCCTCCACGGTCTTGTTGTTTGGTGACCTCGCACATCTGCCGATACCCAGCTATGAACTCGGAACACCCGATCACTTCTCATGGATCTCTTTGAGCGAAGCTGCAGCACACCACCATGCGTCCCGGCGTTGCCGCTGGGCGCATGGTGGTGCTCATGCAGCCGCTGTTGTTCAGAGAGCGCCGTATTCGCTCAGCTTCTTGCTGAACTGGAAGGTCCACAGTCGCTGCGCGCGATCGTTGACGTCGTTGGTGGCAAAGCGCAGGCTCGCCGCGCCCTTGGCGCATTTGCCGTCGTTCACGATTTTGCCGTCGGCGTCCACCATGCATTTGGTGACGTCGGAGCCTTCGATCTCCTTCCCGCTGGCGTCCAGCACCGCCAGCGAAACACCGAAGTCGGTGTCGTTGGTCAGCGCCAAGGTGTGGTCGTCGACCAGTGCCAGGCCCTCGGCCTTCTCGGCCACCCAGCCGGTGGCGTTCAGGTTGAACAGCCGGGTCTTCTTGAGCGTCACAATCTTGGAATAGTCCGCGCCGTTGACCGGCTTGCCGGTCAGGCTGCTTTTTTCCAGGTCGGAGCCCAGTGCGGTGATGTCGGTCACGTTAGCCGGAAACTCGATCAGTACCAGATCGTTAAAGACTTTTTTATCATTGCCCGTGCCCTGCTCTATGGCGATGAATTTTCCCTTGCCCAGCGAGACCACATCCCCCAGCTTGGCGTTGCCGGTCTTGCCCTGGCTGTACCAACTGCTGTCTACTGGCAACGCAAACAGGCGGGTCTTCTCGGTGGTGGGGTCAAACTCCACCCAGCGCACAAAGCGGGCGTAGTCGCGCACGTTTTCCGACTTGCCGGTCGCGCCGGGAACGGCTGTGCTGGTGTAGTCGGCCTTGCCATCGTCCAGCGGGCTTTGGAGGAAGCCGTGGAGCTTGCCGCTGGCCACATCGATGCTCAGCCCCTCCATGCCACGGTTGGCGCGGCGCTTGGCGAGGATGGCAGCCAGATCGGCTGCGCCGGTGCCGGGCTTGTATTTCTTCTGGATGATGCCGGTGGCCGGGTCGATCTTCACGATGAAGGGGCCGTATTCGTCGGACACCCACAGCGCATTGCGTGCTGCATCCACCACCACGGATTCGGTGTCCAGGCCGAATTCGCTGTAGCCCTTGGCATTGCCAGGATAGGTGAAGGAGTCGTCCAGAACCTGTTCGCCCGTGTTGCCTGTGATGCCGCGCGGTTGTACCCGGCCATTGGCGTTCTGTGTGGCGCTGAACTTGATCGGCAGGGTCGAGACGAGCTTGGCGCCATCCTTGCCGAGCGTGATCACGCCGATGGACGGCGTGAAGTTGGGCGATGGAAACACCGTGGAACTGGCGAAGCCCGTGGGGTTGGAGCCGTCGGTGATCTGCGTGACCGGGCCGGTGGTGGCGTTCGGGCCGCGGTCGGTGATGGCGTAGAACTCCAGCGTGCCGTCGGCGCGCCTGCCCTTCAGGGCCAGGCCCGAACCGTAGGCCGGCAGAAAGCCTTGGGGGAAATCGGCCTTGGTGGCGGGATGTTTGCCTTCATAGGGGAAATAGAACTTGTCGTCGAACTGGACATCCTGGCGCGTGACGATGGCGCTGATGCTGCCGACGCCAGTCGTCTGCGTGACGGTCTCGGTGCCTGTGACCTGGAGCGTACGGGTGTCGGCGCAGGCGCTCAGCAAGGCGACCGCAGCGGCAGTCGCTGCCATCAGGCAGAAGGAAGAATTGAGGTGGCGCATGGCGGGTATCGCGGGTATGGCGGGAGAAGAAGATGGAAGGCCAAAAAAACAGGCCCTGCGGGGCAAGGGCCTGTTCCAAGGTGGAGGTTCGCTACGAAGAGACGCTGGCGGCGTTCAGAACGAGTGGCTGATGCCCAGGTCCACACCGCTCGAGCTGGCATTGGCAACACCCGCGGGGCCGCCGATCAGGCCGACGCTGGCACCGTTCTTGTTGCTGACGTGCGCCACACCAGCGTACAGCGAGGTGCGCTTGGACAGGTCGTAGACATATCCGATCGAATACTTGTCGGCCTTGCCGCCGCTGCGCGTGAGGGCGGTGGCATTTCCGCTGAATTTGGCGCTAGCGTACTTGATGCGGAGATTGCCCGGGCCCAGAGGCAAGGCGCCGCTCAGGTAGAAGCCATCGACCTTGCCGGATGTTCCGGTGCCAATGGGTTCCCACTTCAGGCGGTTGTATCCGCCGCTGAGCACGAAGCTGCCGAAGTTGTACGAAGCGCCCAGTGCCAAGTCGTCCAGGTCGCTGGTTGCGGCAATGGCGCTGGGGGTGGTCACCGCACGGTTTCCGGACATCTTGCCGTAGCCGATGCCCATGTTCAGCGGGCCGGAGCGGTAGCCCAGGCTACCGCCGACGTACTTGCGGGCCTTGCTTGCGCCGGAGCCGGAAGTATTTTCGTCACCGAAGGATGCCGACAGCTGGCCGTAGAAGCCGCCCAGGTCGCGGGGCAGCAAATAGCTCACGGAGTTGCTGATGCGCGTGCGATCCACCGTACCGCTTTGGCTGGCGGCGTTGTAGGCTGTCTGGCGGATGGTCTGGAACAGGTTGGCCTGCACGCCGGTGGTGGTGTCAGGGCCACCGAAGGCGGTGAAGATGTTGTAGCTGGGGGTGTAGTCGCGACCCAGGCGGATTTCACCCCAGGTCTTGTTGGACAGTCCGATGGTGGAGCGGCGCTCGAAAGCCAGAGAGCCGCTGCTGCCACCGGTACCAGCGTCGGGGTTGAGGCCGCCTTCGAGCCAGAACTCAGCCTGGTTGCCGCCGCCGAGGTCTTCCTTGCCGCGGAAACCAATCAGGCTGGTCTTGCCTTGGCTGGAGTTCAATGCATTGAGTCTGTTGCTGCCGGACTTGGCGCTGGTGATGCCGACGTCCACCACGCCAAAAACGGTGACGGAAGATTGTGCCAAGGCCAAGCTGGAAGTCGATGCGACAAACGTGCCCATCACGAGTGCCAGGGTGCGCGAGCGCGCTTTTTGAGTTTTCATTGCCGAGATACGAACTGAACTGATCAAAGGAAGTGGCGGTGGCTTTCTGCAACCGCTGCGGAAACTCTAAGCAACGCACAAGTACTGTTTGTGACAGTCATTTCGTGTGGTGTGAAAGTCACTGCCGCCGCGCATGCCGTGCGCGTTCCGGCGTCAAGGCCGTCTTGCTGCGTTCGGGCTCGGCTTGCAAGACGGCACTGGTGTTCGGTGCTGTCCCGGGATTGACCCGTCGCATCGTCGCGTTACCACGTGCGCTTGCCCAGGCCAAATGCGTGCCGCACCACGATGGACTTGCATCTGCAAGCGCCGACTGGATGGCCCCTCCTCCACCCGTTCAGTCAGATGTTTTTGGGCAGTTTGTATTGCACAATACAAACCATTGATGTCCAACACCATGCCCGGTACTGCTCCGACACACCAGACCTACTCCGAGTTGCAGCAGGCCTACGACCATTTCAATGAAGCGTTGTTTGATGGCAGGTTGCCCCACTGCCTCCTGACGCTCCAGCGGGAAAAGCGCACTGTGGGGTATTTCTCGGCCGCGCGATTTGCGTCGCTCGAAGGGGCCACGACCGACGAGATCGCCATCAACCCCTCCTACTTTGCGGTTGTCCCGCTGGTGGAGACCATGCAGACCTTGGTGCATGAGATGGCCCATCTCTGGCAGCAGCACTTCGGTCAGCCAGGTCGTGGCCGCTATCACAACGAGCAGTGGGCACAGAAGATGGAATCCATCGGCCTGATGCCCTCCTCCACCGGCCAGCCTGGCGGCAAGCGCACCGGGGACATGATGGCCGACTACCCTGTTGCCGGTGGCCGCTTCCTGGTGGCTTGTGAATCGCTTCTGACCAGTGATTTCTCGTTGAGCTGGTACGACCGCTTTCCTGCCGAAGAGCACGTGCAGCTGGGACAAAACACCGTGTCTGCGCAGTTGGTCGGTGTCATGGGCGCTTCAGCCCCCATCAAAGACAACCCTGCCCTGGCCGGCGCGGTTCGCCCTGGTGGACCCAGCCGCAAACCCATCGCAGAAGTTGCTGTTGGCGAGGTGCCCTCCGCCCCCGAGGCCGCACCCAACAAGTCGAACCGCATCAAATACACATGCGGCGGGTGTCCGAAGCTGAGTGTCTGGGGCAGGCCCAACCTGAATATTGTGTGTGGCGACTGCGGTAGCCGATTTGTCGCTCTGAACTAGCAGAAGCCAGACGCAGAAGAAAATTTCAGGCGCTGTTTTCTCAGTGATGCACCTCACACTGGTGCATCAGGCTTGAGGCAGAGAGGTGTTCTGCCCCCAGGGTGGTTCATTTCCGGTTCTTCCGCAGGGCTCGCGCAGGCAGGTTTTTGCGTGCCGGGGCCCGTGCCAGGCGTGGCCGCGCGGCAGCCGCATCGGCCAAAGGATGGATGGGTGCCTGCGACTGCTGCGTCACATGGCTGCGCATGGCGGCCAAGGCCTTCAGATCGTCAATGCGCTCCAGGGCCGAACGCAATGCCTGCTCGGCCGACAGCTGTGCTCCGCGCGTTTGCACCAGCTCTTCTTCGGAACGCACGAAGCGCTCGTGCAGTTCTTCGTAGCGTGCCTGCTGGCGGCGCTCGCCCTCGGCCTGCTGCTTTTTGCCTGTGGCCAGATCCTGTCGTGCGCGGTCCAGATCGGCCAGCATGCGGCGTTCATTGCCGGCAAACTGTTCGGCCAGGCGCTGGCGCTCGGCGGATGCGGCCTGCAGTGCTTCGGCGTGCTGCTTGTGGTCTTCTTCCCGCAGACGGTTCTTCTCGGCCACTTCGTTGCGCAGCGCCTGGATCTGCGCCTCACGCTCCTGCAGCAGCTGCTGCATCTCGTCCTGGCGGCGCGACAGCTCCTGTGCCTGGCTGCGCGCCAGTTTCATGGCGTCGTCCATGGCCTTTTTCTGCTGGTGCATGGCCTCTTCGCGCTGAACCAAGTGCTGCTCATTGGCTGCGACCGTCTTCTCGGCCGCAGCAATGGTCGATTCGCGTTCCTGCAGCAGCTGCTCTGCTGCCTGCCTGGATTGCTCCAGTGCGCTCACCCACATCAGCTGCGCGGCCTGGCGCACCGGTTCCGGCACGTCGTCTGCCGGCTCCTGGGCTGATTCCGCCACCCCCAGGCGGGCACCCAGCGTGGCAAACCAGGCTTCCAGCATGGGGCTGACGGTATTGGGCGAGCCACGGCCAATGTGCTGGCGCACGCGCTCGATCGTGGGACGCAGACCCTGGGCGATCAGGGCGTCTGCGGCACCCCATACATCGGCTTCCTGGATTCCTCGCGTACTTTTGCTGGTGTTCATGCCCACATCCTTTTCGGTTACCATCGATAAGTGATTGTTATCGTGATTTGTTGAATATTATTATATAACAACATACATGTGACGTATTAAATATAACAAGCACTACATCATACATATGCAATATCTCGTCTCAGACACTACAAAGGGGGTGGAAACTCCGGTGCAACTGGGCCACGCCACCGTCAGCGCCATCAAGGACCTGCTGGCCGAGGGAGAGTCCGTTAACACCCGAGCCAGCTACCAAAGTGCCCTGCGCTACTGGCAGGCCTGGCACCGCCTGCGCTATGGCGAAGAAATGGTCTGGCCAACGGATGTGGCACATGTGCTCCAGTTCATCGTGGACCATGCCGAGCGCCAGACGCCTACCGGCCTGCGCTGCGAACTGCCGGAAACCGTGGACCGAGCGCTGGTGCAGGCGGGACGCAAGGGCCGCATGGGCGCCCTCTCCCACAACACGCTGGTGCACCGTGTGGCGGTGCTGTCCAAATACCACCAGAGCCAGGGCTGGCCCAATCCATGCCAGGACGCGCATGTGCGCGAGCTGATGGCGCGCACGCGCAAGGCCTACGCCAAACGTGGCGCCATGCCGCAGAAGAAAGCGGCCATCACCAAGGAAGTACTGAGCGCGTTGCTGGCCACCTGTGACGACAGCCTGCGCGGCAAGCGCGACCGGGCGTTGCTGCTGTTTGCCTGGGCCAGCGGCGGACGCCGCCGCTCTGAAGTCGCGCAGGCCGAAATGCGCCATCTGCGCCGGGTGGCACCACAGGAATACCTCTACACCCTCGCCCACTCCAAAACCAACCAGTCGGGCATGGATGTGCCCGACAACCACAAGCCGGTGCTGGGTGCGGCCGGCGCAGCGCTGCAGGAATGGCTGACGGCCAGCGGCATCGTGGACGGCGCCATCTTCCGCCGCATACGCAAAGGCGGCCATGTGGCGGAGCCGCTGTCGCCTGCGGCCGTGCGCACCATCGTCAAGGAGCGGTGCGCACTCGCGGGGGTGGAAGGCGATTTTTCCGCGCATTCACTGCGCTCCGGCTTTGTGACCGAGGCTGGGCGCCGCAATGTACCCCTGCCCGAAACCATGGCCCTGACCGGCCACCACAGCGTGGCCACGGTGCTGGGCTACTTCCGCGCGGAATCGGCGCTGCACAACCAGGCGGCGCGGATGATGGATGAGGACTAGCCCGGTGATGGGGGATCCCAGACCGCATCCACCTATCTTTTGCGGCCTTGCTGCTGCGGTGAAGCACCGCCTGCACGTCGCAGACGGCCCTGGCATTTCACGGGTGCACGCCGATGGGGAGCCATGCCAATGCATGCATTCCCGATCCGCGCTAGCACGCATCTGCGCCCTAGGGTTCGCACCCTGGTGATGCCAAAGCCTTTGCTGCACAAACCCAAAGTGATGCTTCTCCTCCACTGAATCTGGTGCTGCGGCACCCAAGGAATCTGTATGCCACGTTGGGTTTGGAAGTCGGTCTGTGTGTTGGCCACCTGTGCGGGCCTGCCTGCAGTGCATGCTGCGGACAATTTTCCATCTCGCCCCATCAAGCTGCAGGTGGGTTTCCCGGCTGGTGGGCCCACCGACATCACCATGCGTGTGATGGCCGAACACGCCAGCAAGACACTGGGACAGCCCATCGTGGTGGAAAACAAACCCGGTGCCGGCGGGACCCTGCCCGCCACCACGGTACAGATGTCCCCCCCTGATGGCTACTCCATCGGCCAGTCGCCATTAGGCATTTTCCGCATGGGTTACACACAGAAGATGAACTGGGACCCCCTCAAGGATCTGCGCTACATCATCAATCTGACGGGCTACACCTTTGGCCTGACCGTGCCCGCCAACAGCCCGTTCAACAGCTGGCAGGACTTTGTGGCCTATGCCAAGGCCAACCCCGGCAAGATCACCTATGGCTCTGCCGGCGGCAACCTCACCAGCCCGCACCTGACCATGGAGCGCATTGCCGAAGCAGCAGGTATCCAGCTGACCCATGTGCCTTTCAAAGGCAGCGCCGATCTGGCCCAGGCCCTGCTGGGTGGCCATGTGATGGCCGCGGCCGACAGCAGCGCCTTTGTGCCCTATGTGGAATCTGGCAAGGCCAAGCTGCTGAATGTCTGGGGCGAAAAGCGCATGGAACGCTTCCCCAATGTGCCCACGCTGAAGGAACTGGGCATTGATATCGTCCAGACCTCCCCCTACGGCCTGGTGGCCCCCAAGGGCACACCACCCGAGGTGGTCAAAAAGCTGCACGATGCCTTCAAAAAGGCGCTGGAGGACAAGTCCTCCATCGACGCCCTGGCCAAGTACGACATGCTGCCCAATTACATGAGCAGCGAGCAGTACACCCAATTTGCCCGCGAAGTGAGCCAGCGCGAGAAGGTCATCATCGAGCGGCTGGGTCTGGAAAAGGTCAAGAATTGATAAAATATTTAATAAAAATGACCCTATTTGCAAGGTAAACACCGACAAAAGTGTATACAAGATAACTCAAAATGCAGATAAAGCGTTTTTATTTAAAGCTTATTATTTTGATTCAAGTTTTTACTATATTGACGCAATAAATCAAATTAATATCAGTGAAGCTGATAGGTGTTGGCCACCATTTCTCATTGAGCTTGTCAAAATAGTAGTTAATCAGTGCTCTTAGATTTGTGATGGAGTTTACATGCTCTCTCGCCATGATGTAATCATACGGAATACCCGCAGATTCCGCATTCCTTCTAGGGCCAAAGTTCCGACCTAGGCGCCAGAGCATACCTGGATCACAAGGAAGAATGATGGAGATAATTCCTCCGGGTTTCACAACCCTGTTCCATTCTTTCAATACTTCATGAGGCTCTTTTAAATGTTCCAACACATGTGATGCAATCAGGCGATCAAAAGTATTATTAGCACACTCCAGTTTTTCTGCACTGGATACTGAGAATTTAACCCTTCCGTTACTTTGGTGCTTCTTCTTCGCCAAGTTCAGCATCTCAACACTGCTATCGGTCATGAGATACTCATCATATGCATGCTTCACGAAAGGAAGATGTGCACCAGAGCCCGCGCCAACTTCAATGATCTTGGAGAAATAAGTGCTATTCCCGAAATCTTTCTCAATCAACTGATGACTTTTATTCATTACAAAGCCAGTCATGTTTCTTCCATAATTGGCATCATCATAAGCTTGAGAGTACTCGCTCTCCCACAATGAGGGTGGATCTTTTTTCATGGTATTCTGAATATTTTTAGTGAATTTTAAATCTTATTCACAATGAATATGTAATTGTATTTCGTATATTTTATTTGTACACAGAAATAAAGACACCTAGAGCAATAATAAGTGCCCCAACATAGGTATTCCATCCAATGGATTCATTGAGAATATGATGTGCCATCATGGGCACAAAAAAGAAAGCCAATGCCGAAAAAGGATATGCTAGGCGCAATGGAACCCCCTTTATACCAATCATCCACAGGATTGTGGCAGCAGAATAAACTACGAAGGCGATGACCAGTTTTATATTTAATAATGATGGTATTATTTTTTCAAAATTCAATTCAATATCATTGGATGCTAATTTAAATAGTATTTGTCCAATTGATAGAAGTAATACCGTACAAAAAATTAATATTGTTTGAAGGATTGACATATCATATCTAATAAATTTTAAATTTAACACATTACTGCATTTAATTCACTCTACAAATCAAGTATCTTTTCGAATATAGCGATGGATGGATCTGGTGGGGACAGAAGAGACATCGTGACCAATGAATCCAAGTAGCAACTGAATGCCTGCAAGAACAGGCAAAGCCGCTAGCATGACAGTTCCTGCAGGCGTCGGTTGACCGTCCTGCACTGAATGTGCCCAATGTACACCCCCATAAATGGCCCCAAAACCAAGCAAAATCAATCCCAGCGGGAGCTCAATAGATGCAAGCGACATATCCCGTAGATAGTAATTATAAAAAATCCGTTTGAAGAAATTTCGGATATGCTTGATCGCAAATTCACCAATGATTTTTGAAATTTTAAGGTTACTCACCTCATCGCCATATTTCGCGTCCATAGGTACATCAACGACCACCGCACGCAATGTATTTAAACGGAATAGCATATCTGTTTCAAAGAAATAGCGATGACTAATTTTTTCAAATGGCAAACGGCTTGCAACGCTAGCATGGATGGCTGTATAACCATTCGTAGGGTCAAATATATTCCAATACCCTGATGAAAGCTTGCACATTAAAGAAAGTATAGCGTTACCAAACAATCGAGCTGTAGGCATTGACCCAATTTTACTTAGATCAAAAAACCTATTTCCCTTTGTATAGTCCGCTTCCCCCTCAACCAAAGGGGCGACAAAGTTAAGAATTAGAGATGGATCCATCTGGTCATCGCTATCTATCTTGACAAGAATAGCCATTCCATCTTGGATGCCTGCTTGATAGCCGGTCATCACCGCGGCACCAACACCCTGATTGGATGATTTTTTGATGACCACAACGCGATCGTCAGTGCATAATTCCTTTACATAATCGCCAGTATTCTCTGGGCAGAAATCGTCCACCACATAGATCTTATCCACCTCAGGGCCTATTTTTCCAAGCACATTGAATATATGCCTTTTGGCCTTGTATGTTGGAATGACGACTGCAATCTTATTATTATCTTTCATGGTGCTTTCCAGCATACAATGGTTTGATATAAAACATGATCACTCAGATGTTTAAAAAACATTTATATCTTCAACTGCCAGAAGCAGATTGACTTTTAAATATGCACCCAGCTGGATTTTCAACCAATTTATGGAGATCTCTTGCATTGCAAGAAAAATCAACTATGTAATCATAGTTCGGCAATTTACATTGCGCATCTTGATTCATATCCTGCCAGGTAGCATCTTTCATCCAAAGATGCTTGGTGTCGCCATGCCCCCTAAAGTATTTCCCATTCGTTAACTCGACAAACCACATCAACTGCAATGGACTTTCGGAAGCCATGCAAACACTGTCTTCTGGCTTAGATAAGTTGTTCAGATTTGATATCAAAAGCAATTGCTCTGTATCAAATATTTTATTCTTAAAAAGAAATTTAAGATTTGATTCCATGACAAAGTAGTTTTTTGTCGACAGCAAATCGATCTGTATCTTAGGCGCCAAAACCAATAACGGAAGTGCCGCAAACAGGTAGGAAAATATTATTTTTTGATAGCTTTTCGAAGAAATTGCTTTTAAGGCGCAAAAACCCATAAAAATATAAATTGCAGAATATATCTTAAAGAAATAGTATACCGACGATATATTGGCGACTCTTAATGCAAACATTACCACAGCAAAAAGCAATGCTGAAATCAAAAAGAACTCAACATCCTTATAATTACGCTTGCTTAGCAGAAGGAATATGCCAGGTATGAAAATAAGAAAGCTCAAATATACATCGGTGAACATTGCTCCACTTACGGATATCGCTTTCGATGCTTCCAGATAGTATGGAATCATCGGCAGCGCTAAAATGGCAGAAGGCAAGAAATAAACTGCAAATTTAATAATTAAATTAGTTAACTTCAGTTCCTTATTATTTTTATATGCATGCAAAAACAATGCAAGAACAACAAATGGGATATAATAAAAGTATGAAAGATACAATCCCAGCAATAATGCATTTTGCAAGATTCGCGGAGATTTTTCATAAGGGGAAATAAGGGATGCACTGATCCCAACAACAAAAATCAAACCCAGCATCTGCGCAGCGTAGCCGCTGAAATATATGTCTAGAGGGTGACCAATGATGATAAGGATTGAGAAAAATAATGCCAACCACAAATTATTTGGCGTGATTGCCTTACAAACACAGAATATTTGCACAGCCAGAATTGTCAGCAAGCAAAAATTAAAAACATTGAATTGAAGTAAAAAATCGATATTATTCTTATTAAGAACATCGCCAAATAAAAATCCAGCGACCGTGTAAAAAAATGGGGGATAGGTTGTGTAACTGAATAGCTCGCTCTGCTTGTCTATGAGCAGATATTTGTTCTTTGCAAACGTCAGAGCCATGTCGAAATGGCCAACAGGATCCACCGATATAAAATGGACTTCTTTCCCCATTTTACTGTGAAAGAAGAATATTATAAAAATAATAGCCAGAAATAAAACCATCACATAATCTGCACGCTCCATCTTTAAGGATGGAATTTTATTTTTTTGTTTGAAGGCAAAAAAACATAGGACGGGAGCCACTACATAGTAATAAAAAATTTTGGATTCAACCCCAATAAAATGAGTAAATATAGGTATCAAACAAATAATAACCAATGCAGAAATTATTGATGAAGTCAACAATTCCACTTTTCCATTGCAATTTTTCCCATATATAAAAAATAATGAAATACTCATTAATAATAAAACTACATATGGCATATTGTTGTCAACTCAATTAATATCTTATAAAGAAAGCACGCACTGACCGCATAGACAGGTGGGCTTGAAATTTTGCGTCCTGATCATACGCGACTGTCAAGGTAGATCAGATACATGCAGCAGCACGGACGGCAACCACACGGTTTGGGCGATTCGGCTGTGAAATCCCAAGAAATCGCTGAACGTCAACAGACATCGGAGGTCTCTCTGCACACACGCCGTTCATCTGTGTCATAGGCCGCCGCGAAAGGGGCATTACCGACTGGCTGGGGCTGGAATTGCATTGCAACGAATGCATCGCTGCGGTCTGCGCTGTGACGAAAAGCAAGCCGGTAGGACCGCGCCCGCAGCAGTGGCATCCCATGCCGCTCAGGACTCTTGCGGCCGCAGAACCCGGTTAAAGTGGCACCACCCTGTCGGCAAACGCCTTGCCCCAGGTGCGCAGTTCGTAATGGCGTGCGCCGTAGATAAAGTACGGGTCTTGCTCGACCAGTTGCACGGCCCGGGCACGGTCGGGTACATCCAGAATCCACAGGCCGCCAACGTAATCGCCCTCGGGACTGTGGCGGCAACCTCCAGCCAGCACGATCTCATCGCGGTGCTGGTCCAGATACGTCAAATGTGCGTTGCCCCATTGCGCACGCACCGCCAGCATGGCTGGCGTGTCGGTAAAAATGGCAATCCAGCGCATGGCGGTGCTCTGCGTGTAGCTGGTTGGGCTTATCAGCTCAGCGCAGCGATCACGTCCGCAGGCGCCTGTACCAGCTCGATCAGCACGCCCTCTCCGGCAATGGGGAATTCGTCGTTGCTCTTGGGGTGCAGAAAAGTGATGTCATAGCCCGCAGCACCCTTGCGGATGCCGCCGGGTGCGAAGCGCACGCCGTTGGCGGTCAGCCATTCCACAGCCTTGGGCAGGTCGTCGATCCACAGACCGATGTGGTTCAGCGGCGTGGCGTGCACGGCAGGCTTTTTCTCGATGTCCATGGGCTGCATGATGTCCACTTCCACCTTCATGGCACCCTTGCCCATGGCGAGAATGTCTTCGTCCACGTTCTCCCGCTCGCTTTGGAAGGTGCCGGTCTGTTCCAGGCCCAGCATGTCTACCCACAGCCTCTTCATGCGGCCCTTGTCGGTGCCACCGATAGCGACTTGCTGGATGCCCAGTACTTTGAAAGGGCGGGTGTTTGCTGTCATGAAATACTCCTTATGGGGTAGCGGCCTGTGCTTTGCTGTTCAGTACAGGCCGCCAATTGGATTAAAAAAAATCGCAACACGCCCCGCCCTTGCTTTCACACCTCGCCCAGCGCCCAACTGCTGAGCATGGCAAAGTATTCCCGCAGCCAGGCGTTGTAGCGTGTGGCCAGAGGGATTGGGGCAGCTACCGGTACCATGCCGGTCAGCCCTTGTCGGTGGGCAATCCCCATGGCGCGCATCAAATGAAAGTCGCTGCTGACCATGGCCATGGGCGCGGTGGCGTCCACGCCGCGCTCTTGCAGCAGCGGGCGGCTGAGTTGCAGATTCAATTCGGTGCTTGTGCTTTCGCCTTCCATCACCAGGCGTTCAGGGGAAATGCTGTGGCGCTCTATCAGATAGCGGGCCATCACGGCGGCTTCGCTTTCGGTTTCACCCCAGTCGATGCCGCCGCACACGGCGATCAAGGCCATGGGCTGTAAGCGCGCCAGCTGGGCCGCCGTGTCCAGACGTTCCTGCAGGACCGGGCGCGGTCGGCCATCCTGCGTGCCACTGCCCAGCACCACAATGGCCTCCACTGCCGGCACTTGCACGGGGGGCACACCGACGCCCAGCAAGCGGCTCCAGAAAATCAGCACGCTCAGCACCCACAGTGCCAGCAGGATCCAGCCCCATTTCCACAAGGCGGCGTGGCTGCGCTTGCTGTGGCGCCAGCGCTGCACTTCCGGCCACAGCCAGGCCAGCAAGGCACCCACGGCGCCGAGCGCACCCGGCACCACCACGCCCACATTGAAGTGGTTCCACATCATCAGCACCACGGCATCGGCCAGCAGCACGGCACTGACCAGGGACAGCAGCGTGCGCTGCAGGCGTTGACCAGGGCTGCGGCTGGAGGTGGACGATGACAAGGTGGCCAAAGGGGCTTTCAAATACATAGCTGCATGCGCAAGTACCGGGTGCGCGGAAGGTGGTTTTGACGGATATTGCAGAGCTTAACTGCAACCAGTTGTTACCTTCCGAGTGTGCCTGATGAAAAGCCCGCGCGGCACCAACCACGCGGGCCCATCACACAGACCAGAGCGTGGCGGCGCAACGCCATGTCGGCACTGCCACGTCTGCCGCCATCATTCGAATTCCAGAATGATGTCGTCCACGGCCAGCGAATCGCCCTTGGCGGCGCTGATCTTGCTCACCACGCCGTCCTGTACGGCAAACAGGATATTCTCCATCTTCATGGCTTCGATGACCGCCAGCTTTTCACCGGCTTGCACCTTCTGACCGGGTTGCACTGCCACGTCGACCAGCAGTCCGGGCATGGGCGAGAGCAGGAACTTGGACAGATCTGGCGGAGCCTTGTAGGGCATGAGCTGGTGCAGTGTGGCGCCCTTGGGCGATAGCACCAGCACGTCGGCTTGCGTGCCGTTGTGGATCACACGCAGAGCCAACGGGTTCTTGGCCGTGCCGCGCTCGATCTGGCAGGTGAAGGGCTTGCCGTTGCAACTGCCCCGCACCACCAAGTCACGGATGTCGGCGTTGCTGCGCATCTCGTAGGTCTTGCCGTTGACCACCACGTTGCATACACGGGCTTCTGCGTCAAAGTCAGTCACCTCTCCGCTCACGTACTGGTGCTTGCCTTCTCCACCCAGTATCACCGCCGTGTACTGGTGGCCCACATGCACCTGGTGGCCCTGCATCTGACCGGTGATGGTCGATGCCCGAGCGCGGTAGCGGCGGTTGCGGAACATGGCCAGTGCGACCAAGAAGTCCGGATCGGCGTGCGGCACGTCTTCGGCATGGAAGCCGTGGGCATAGTGCTGGGCGATGAAGCCAGTATTGAACTTGCCCGAGACGAAATCCGGGTGTGCCAGCAGCGCCGCCTGGAACGGAATGTTCGAGCTGATGCCGCGGATGGCAAAGCCGTTCAGGGCTTCACGCATCTTGGCAATGGCGTCGTTGCGGTCCTTGCCGTGCACGATGAGCTTGGCGATCATCGAGTCGTAGAACATCGGGATCTCGCCGCCTTCGAACACGCCGGTGTCCACGCGCACGCCCTGCAGGCTCTGGGTGTTGGCCTGCCACATGGTCTGCTCGGGGGGCTGAAAACGCACCAGGCGGCCGGTCGAAGGCAGGAAGTTGCGGAACGGGTCTTCGGCGTTGATGCGGCACTCGATGGCCCAGCCGTCGCGCTTCACGTCCGTCTGGGTAAAAGCCAGCTTTTCACCGGCGGCCACGCGGATCATCTGCTCCACCAGGTCCAGGCCGGTGATGCATTCGGTCACGGGATGTTCCACCTGCAGGCGGGTGTTCATTTCCAGGAAGTAAAAATCCTGGTCCTTGCCGACCACAAACTCCACGGTGCCGGCGCTTTGGTACTTCACGGCCTTGGCCAGGGCCACGGCCTGCTCGCCCATCGCCTTGCGGGTGGCGTCGCTGATGAAGGGGCTGGGCGCCTCTTCGATCACCTTCTGGTGGCGGCGCTGGATGGAGCATTCGCGCTCGTTCAGGTACACCACATTGCCGTGGCTGTCGCCCAGGATCTGGATTTCGATGTGGCGCGGCTCCTGCACAAACTTCTCGATGAAGATGCGGTCATCGCCAAAGCTGTTGCGGGCTTCGTTCTGGCAGGCGGTAAAGCCTTCCAGTGCCTCCTTGTCGTTGTAGGCCACGCGCAGGCCCTTGCCACCGCCGCCAGCGGAAGCCTTGATCATCACCGGATAGCCGATGCCCTGGGCAATGCCGACGGCCTTTTCCGCATTCTCGATGGCGTCGTTGTAGCCCGGGATGGTATTGACCTGGGCCTCACCGGCCAGCTTCTTGGAGGCAATCTTGTCTCCCATGGCCGCAATCGAATGCGCCTTGGGGCCGATGAAGGCGATGCCCTCGTCTTCGCAGCGCTTGGCAAAGGCTTCGTTTTCCGACAGGAAACCGTAGCCGGGGTGCACGGCCTGGGCACCGGTGGATTTGCAGGCGGCGATGATGCGGTCGCCCAGCAGATAGGACTCCCGGCTGGGCGCGGCGCCAATGTGCACGGCCTCGTCGGCCAGCTTCACATGGCGGGCATCCTTGTCGGCGTCGGAATAGACCGCCACGGTCTGGATGCCCATCTTGCGGGCGGTGGCGATCACGCGGCAGGCGATTTCGCCGCGGTTGGCAATCAGGATCTTGGTAAACATGGTGTGTAGTTCTCCTGGTTCTTGTTCTTCTTAGAGCGGAATGTTTCCGTGCTTGCGCCACGGATTTTCCAGCTGCTTGTTCTTGAGCATTTCCAGCGAACGGCAGATGCGCTTGCGCGTCTCGTGCGGCTGAACCACATCGTCGATGAAGCCACGTGCGCCGGCCACGAACGGGTTGGCAAAACGGGCCTTGTATTCGGCTTCGCGTGCAGCGAGTTTTTCGGGGTCGTTCTTGTCTTCGCGGAAGATGATTTCCACTGCGCCCTTGGCGCCCATCACGGCGATTTCGGCGTGGGGCCAGGCCAGGTTCACATCGCCGCGCAGATGCTTGGAGGCCATCACGTCGTACGCGCCGCCATAGGCCTTGCGCGTAATGACGGTGATCTTGGGCACGGTGGCTTCCGCATAGGCGTACAGCAGCTTGGCGCCGTGCTTGATGATGCCGCCGTATTCCTGCGAGGTGCCGGGCATGAAGCCGGGCACGTCCACGAACGTGACCACCGGGATGTTGAAGGCATCGCAGAAGCGCACAAAGCGCGCTGCCTTGATGGAGGACTTGATGTCCAGGCAGCCCGCCAGCACCAGGGGCTGGTTGGCCACAATGCCCACGGTCTGGCCGGCCATGCGGGCAAAACCGATCAGGATGTTCTTGGCATATTCGGGCTGCAGCTCGAAGAAGTCGCCATCGTCCACGGTCTTGAGAATCAGCTCCTTCATGTCGTAGGGCTTGTTGGGATTCTCCGGTACCAGCGTATCCAGCGACATTTCGGCACGGTTCACGGGATCGGTGCTGATGCGCACAGGCGCTTTTTCGCGGTTGTTCAGCGGCAGGTAGTTGTAGAGGCGCCGCAGCATCATCAGTGCTTCGACGTCGTTGTCAAAGGCCATATCGGCCACACCGCTCTTGGTGGTGTGGGTGATGGCACCGCCCAGTTCTTCGGCCGTGACTTCTTCGTGGGTCACGGTCTTCACGACTTCAGGGCCGGTCACGAACATATAGGAGCTGTCCTTGACCATGAAGATGAAGTCGGTCATGGCGGGGGAGTACACTGCCCCACCGGCGCTGGGGCCCATGATCATGGAGATCTGGGGCACCACGCCCGACGCCAACACGTTCTTCTGGAACACATCGGCATAGCCGCCCAGAGAGGCCACGCCCTCCTGGATGCGTGCACCGCCAGAGTCGTTCAGGCCGATCACGGGAGCGCCAACCTTCATGGCCTGGTCCATCACCTTGCAGATCTTCTCGGCATGGGTTTCGGAGAGTGCACCGCCGAAGACCGTGAAATCCTGGCTGAACACAAAGACCAGACGGCCGTTGATCATGCCGTAGCCGGTGACCACGCCGTCGCCGGGGATCTTGGTGTTTTCCATGCCGAAGTCCGTGCAACGGTGCTCCACGAACATGTCCCACTCTTCGAAGGTTCCGTCGTCAAGCAGCAGCTCGATGCGTTCGCGCGCCGTCAGCTTGCCCTTCTTGTGTTGCGCGTCGATGCGCTTTTGTCCCCCACCCAGCCGAGCGAGTTCTCGCTTGGCTTCCAGCTGCTTCAGGATGTCTTCTTGCATGCTTGTCCTCTAACGTGATTTGGGTTGTGTGTCTCGCTCGGCCTGTGCGGCGTCTGCTGCGATTCGGTTGGGCTGTCTACGCACTACTGGATTGCGCAGACAGCAGATGTCTTGCTGCCGTGCTGGCCGCAATGCGCCCCGCGGCCACATCGGCCTGCAGGGCAGGAAGCAGTGCCTGCACCTGCGGGTGTTGGCGAAAAGCCTGCTTGAGGCCAAAGTCGATGCGCTCCCACATCCAGGCCAGCGACTGCTTTTCGCGGCGCTGTGCCAGACGACCGTTGCGGGTCTGCAGGTCCTGGAAGCTGGAAACCGCTGCCCAGAAGCCTTCCACCCCCTGCCCCAGCAAGGCGCTGATCTGCAGCACCCGCGGCTGCCACAGTGCGCCGGTGCTGGCGTGGTCGGGATTGCCATGCATGCCCAGCAGCCGCAGGCTGGATGTGATCTGTGCCTGCGCCCGCGTTGCGGCGTTGGGGTCGATATCAGCCTTGTTGATGACCACCAGGTCCGCCAGCTCCATCACGCCTTTCTTGATCGCCTGCAGATCGTCGCCCGCATTGGGTAGCTGCAGCACGCAGAACATGTCGGTCATGCCGTGTACGGCAATCTCGCTCTGGCCCACGCCCACGGTTTCGACGATCACCACGTCGTAGCCTGCGGCCTCGCAGACCAGCATGGCTTCGCGGGTCTTCTCTGCCACCCCCCCCAGGGTGCCGCTGGACGGGCTGGGACGGATATAGGCTTCCAGCCGCATCGACAGCTGCTCCATGCGGGTCTTGTCCCCCAGGATGGAGCCACCGGAGACGGTGGACGACGGGTCGATGGCCAGCACCGCCACCTTCAGCCCCTGCCCGATCAGGTACAGGCCCAGGGCTTCGATGAAGGTGGACTTGCCCACGCCGGGCACACCGCTGATGCCCAGGCGGAATGCCTTGCCGGTGTGCGGCAGCAGGGCCGTAAGCAAGCCATCGGCCTGCTCCCGGTGGTCGGGGCGCGAGGATTCCAGCAAGGTGATGGCCTTGGCCATGGCGCGGCGCCGCACGGCAGGATTGCCGCGCAGAATGCCGTCTTGCATTTGCTCAGGGGTCACAGCAGATCGCCTTTGCTCTGTCTCGGTATCAGCGACAGATTACAGGTTGTGGGCCTGCTTGATCTGCTCCAGCACATGCTTGGCGCTGGCAGGGATTGGCGTGCCGGGGCCATACACCCCCTTGACGCCGGCGTTGAACAGGTAGTCGTAGTCCTGGGCCGGGATCACCCCGCCGACGAAGACGATGATGTCGTCCGCGCCCTGCTTTTTCAATTCGGCAATGATGGCCGGCACCAGGGTCTTGTGGCCGGCTGCCAGCGTGGACACACCCACGGCGTGCACATCGTTTTCGATGGCCTGGCGGGCACACTCTTCGGGCGTCTGGAACAGCGGACCCATGTCCACGTCAAAGCCCAGGTCGGCAAAGGCGGTGGCCACCACCTTGGCCCCACGGTCATGGCCGTCCTGGCCCAGCTTGGCGATCATCACGCGGGGACGGCGGCCCAGGGCGCCGGAAGCGGTGTTGATCTCTTCCTTGAGCTTGTCCCAGCCTTCGGCCGAGTCGTAAGCGGCAGCGTACACACCGGTCACCTTTTGCGTATCGGCGCGGTGGCGGCCAAAGGACTTTTCCAGCGCGTCGGAGATTTCACCCACCGTGGCGCGCAGGCGCACGGCCTTGATGGACAGGTCCAGCAGATTGCCGTGGCCGGTGTCTGCTGCTGCCGTGAGCGCGGCCAGGGCCGCATCCACCGCCTGCTGGTCGCGTTTGGCCTTGATGTTCTTCAGGCTGGCAATCTGGCTGTCACGCACCTTGACGTTGTCCACTTCCAGAATGTCGACCGGATCTTCCTTGGCCAGCTTGTACTTGTTGACGCCGACAATGACTTCCTTGCCGGAGTCGATGCGGGCCTGTTTTTCGGCTGCCGCGGCTTCGATCTTGAGCTTGGCCCAACCGGAATCCACGGCGGCCGTCATGCCGCCCATGGCGTCCACTTCCTCGATGATGGCCCAGGCCTTGTCAGCCATTTCCTGGGTCAGCTTTTCCATCATGTAAGAACCCGCCCAGGGGTCGATCACATTGGTGATGTGGGTTTCTTCCTGGATGATCAGCTGGGTGTTGCGGGCAATGCGGGCAGAAAATTCCGTGGGCAAGGCAATCGCCTCGTCCAGTGCATTGGTGTGCAGGGACTGGGTGCCACCAAACACGGCGGCCATGGCTTCGATCGTGGTGCGCACCACGTTGTTGTAGGGGTCCTGCTCCGTCAGCGACCAGCCCGAGGTCTGGCTGTGTGTGCGCAGCATCAGGCTCTTGGGATTCTTGGCATCGAAGCCCTTCATGATGCGGCACCACAGCAGGCGCGCGGCACGCATCTTGGCTACTTCCAGGTAGAAGTTCATGCCCACGGCCCAGAAGAAGGACAGGCGACCAGCAAACGCATCCACGTCCATGCCCTTGGCAATGGCTGTTTTCACATATTCCTTGCCGTCTGCCAGCGTGAAGGCCATCTCCAGCGCCTGGTTGGCGCCGGCTTCCTGCATGTGGTAACCCGAAATCGAGATCGAGTTGAACTTGGGCATGTTCTGGCTCGTGTACTCGATGATGTCGCCGATGATCTTCATCGAAGGCTTGGGCGGGTAGATATAGGTGTTGCGCACCATGAACTCTTTCAGAATGTCGTTCTGAATCGTTCCGGCCAGCTGGTCCTGGCTCACGCCCTGCTCTTCTGCCGCCACCACGTAGCCGGCCAGCACCGGCAGCACGGCACCGTTCATGGTCATGGAGACGGACACCTTGTCCAGGGGGATCTGGTCGAACAGCACCTTCATGTCCTCGACCGAATCAATCGCCACCCCGGCCTTGCCCACATCTCCGGTCACGCGGGGATGGTCGGAGTCGTAGCCGCGGTGCGTGGCCAGATCGAAAGCCACCGACACGCCTTGACCACCGGCTGCCAGTGCCTTGCGGTAGAAGGCGTTGGACTCTTCGGCGGTAGAAAAGCCTGCGTACTGGCGGATCGTCCAGGGGCGGCCGGCATACATGGTGGCCTGGGGGCCGCGGATATAGGGCTCGAAACCCGGCAGCGTATTGGTATAGGGCAAGGCCGCCGTGTCCTCGGCCGTATACAAGGGCTTGACCGTGATGCCATCCGGCGTCACCCAGTTCAGGGCTTCCACATCGCCGCCAGGAGCCGCCTTGGCAGCGGCCTTGGCCCAGTCTTTCAGGCTGGATTGGGTGAAATCGTCAGGCTGGGCTGCGCCCTGCGCGGCTTGGGAATCGTGGCTCATGGGAAACGATGATCCAAAAAAGGTTGCAGTGAATCGCTCAATGCGCGAGAGTGTACATTATTCATAATTATGAATGCACAACCCGAACCGAAACTGACGAGCCTTTACAATTAGCGGCCCATGTCCCATTCCCCTGCCCTGTTTACTCCCCGTGCTCTGTATGTTGAAGTTGCCGAACAATTGCGGCAGCGCATTTTTCAACGTGCGCTGGAACCCGGCAGCTGGATCGATGAGCTCAAGATCGCCGAGGAATTCGGCATCAGCCGCACGCCGCTGCGCGAAGCGTTGAAAGTGCTGGCCGCCGAAGGCCTGGTGACCATGAAGCCTCGCCGCGGCGCCTATGTGACCGAGGTCTCGGAGACCGATCTCAAGGACGTGTACCACCTGCTCTCCTTGTTGGAGAGCGATGCGGCCGGCGTGGTTGCGACCCTGGCCACCCCTGCCCAGCTGGCAGAGCTGCAGGCCTTGCACGATGAGCTGGAGGCCGCTGTCGACGATGCGGAGCACTTCTTTGCCGTCAACGAGCGTTTTCATATGGCCTTGCTCACTGTGGCCAACAACCGCTGGCGCAACCAGGTGGTGGATGACCTGCGCAAGGTGATGAAACTCAACCGCCACCAGTCCCTGTTTAAGACCGGCCGCATCCACGACAGCCTGCAGGAGCACCGCAACATTCTCCAGGCCTTGCACCAACGCGACAGCGAAGGTGCGCGCCGGGCCATGCAGCTGCATTTCCGCAACGGTCTGCGCGCCGCCGCCTGACAGACTGCTTTTTGCCTGTGGGCTGCATCGTCCCGCGGTAAATGCCACCAATTGTCATCTCGGGCATCCATTCGGCCCGGCGGGATTGGCGCCCTTCTTGCCCAGCCCTAAGCTGGCACTGCTGCTGCCGAGCGACGTCCCGTCCTGCGCCCCGCGCACGCACCGCCATGTGGACACTGTGTGGGCCATGCTGTGTGCGGCGCTGCAGGACCTGGACGCCACGTTGCACGTGCCGCATACATGCCACTGCACCAAGGAGTCACGTTGCTTTCGAATTTCTTTTTGCTGCAAGGCCAGCCGGAGCATTTGCTGCATGTGCGGCATGACTCTTTGCTGGTGATTCTGTCGATTGCCGTGGCGATTGCCGCCTCGGTGCTGGCGCTGTACTTGGTGCAGGCCGGCATGCATGCTCCGGGTCGCTTCCAACGGCAGGTGGCACTGCTGTGCGGCTGCGGCACGCTGGGCCTGGGCATCTGGTCCATGCATTTCATCGGCATGCTGGCCCTGGAGCTGCCGGTGGATGTGCACTACCACCTGGGCGTGACCCTGGCATCCATGCTCCCCGGGCTGTTTGCGTCCTGGCTGGCGCTGCGCCACCTGCTGGCCCCGCAGTCCAGCCTGCTCCGGCTGCTGGCGGCCGGCGTGGTGGTTGGGATGGGCATTGCGCTGATGCACTACAGCGGCATGTCGGCCATGCACATGTCCGCCGATCTGCGCTACGACCCCTGGCTGTTCGCCGCTTCGCTGGCCGTTGCCATACTCATGGCAGTGAGTGCACTGGTGCTATGGAACCGCATGGTCCATCGCAGCCACAGCCCCATCTTGCAGCGGCTGGTCCTGCCGTCGGTGGTGCTGGGGGGGGCCATCACGGGCATGCACTACATCTCCATGTCGGCAGCCCGCTTTGTGGGGAACACCGTGCAGCCGGGCCTGGACGATACCAGCTTCAGCCATGGCCTGGCCTTGCTGGTCATCGGTATCTGCGCAGTGATGTTCGGCCTGATGGCACTGGCCAGTGCTGCATTGCGTTACCGCGGTCTGTGGCTGCAGGTGCAGCGCAGCGAGTCACGTCTGCAGACCATGGCCAGCACCGCAGTGGATGCCGTCATCACCATCGATGGCCAGGGTCTGGTGCAAAGCTTCAACCCCGCTGCCGAACGGATCTTCGGCTGGAAAGCCAGCGACATCATCGGCCGCAATCTGAAGCTGCTGATGCCCTCCGCTCTGGCGGAACAACACGATGGCTATCTGGAACGCTATCACCAGAACGGTGAGCGGCGCATCGTCGGCACCGGCCGCGAAGTGCTGGGCATGCACAAGGATGGACGCCATATCCCGCTGCGCCTGTCCATCGGCCAGGCCGATACCCCGGACGGGCCGGTCTTTGTGGGCTTTGCCTATGACCTGACCGAGCGCAAACGCACCGAGGCACAGCTGCGCATTGCCGCCAGCGTGTTTGACCACACCTGCGAAGGCATTGCCATCATTGACGCCAACCACCTGGTAGTGGAAACCAATCCGGCCTTTGTCCATCTGACCGGCTTGTCGCGCGCAGAATGTGTACACACGCCGTTCGATGCGCTGTACCAGGGTGCCAAGCCGGCCATTAATATGCCGGCCATCTGGCAGGCGGTCACAGCCAATGGCAACTGGCAAGGTGAAGTCGTTCTGCCCCGCGCCGATGGCAGTGACTGGACGCAGCGCCTGTCCTTGACCGCGGTGCTCAATGAGCACAAGCGCCTGACACACTATGTGGCGGTGATCAGCGATGTCAGCCTCCACCCCCGCGCCCAGCTGGCGCTGGAACACAAAGCCCTTTATGACAGCGTGACCGGTCTGCCCAATGAATTGCTGCTGATCGAGCACATCGCCCACGCCATCCCTTCGGCCAAACGCAATAGCACGCAGCTGGCAGTGATCAGCATCGATTTCGACCATTTCCACCGCATCAATGAAATTCATGGGCGCAGTGTGGGGGACGAGCTGCTGGAAAAGGTGGCCTACCGCATCCGCGGCTACCTGCGTGGCGAAGACACGCTGGCACGGGGGCGCAGTGATGAGCTGGTCGTGGTGCTGGCAGGGCTGAAGGATGAGGAAGGGCTGCACATCATGTGCAACCGCCTGATCGGTGCACTGCAGCTGCCTGTGGAACTGTCGTCCATCGTGATCCAGGTGTCCGCCAGCTGTGGCTGGGCGCTTTACCCGCGCCAGGGGCACACGGCGGCCACTCTGCTGGCTGCTGCCCGCCTCGCACAACACCCGGTCAGGCCCGCGGGCAGTGGCATCACGCCCGCCCCGGCGACAGAATAGCCGCCCCCTGAAAAACCGCTGATACGGTGGGGGGGCGTAGAGGCGCCGACTGCGCCGCTTACTTCTTCAGGCATTCGCTCATGAAGGCCTTGCGTTCGTCGCCCTTCTTGCCGGTGGCGTCGGCATTGCAGGACTTCATGCGTTCCTGCTGGCGCTTCTTGCCGTCGGACAGGCAGGACTTCATGAACTCCTTGCGTTCATCACCCTTCTTGCCAGCGGCTTCGGTATTGCAGGTGCCCATCAGGTTTTGCTGGGCTGTGGGAGCCTTGTCGGCAGCAGATGCCAGCGAAGCAGCCAGAACCAGTGCGGACAGAACGATGCAGTTTTTCATGGTGTGTGTTGTGTGCAATCACGCCGATGACCGGCGCGCAGCCATTTCAGCACAGCCCCCACCCTCCAGCAATGACAAGCCGAACGGTTTCTGCAAATTTTTGTGAGCATGCCTGGCAAGCTCCGATGGTGCTGGCAACCGATTGGGCTTGAAGCCTGCGCAGCCGCCTCCCACGCCCCGCCCTTCACACGCCCAAGGGCAGGTCGGAGCGCTTGAGCGTACGCAGCACAAAGCTGGACTGGCTGTGGCGTATGCCTTTGATCTTGTAGAGCTTTTCGCGCAGCAGACGCTCGTAATCGCGGGTGTCCTTGACCACAACGCGCAGCAGATAGTCGTACTCACCAGACACCAGGTGCGCTTCCACCACTTCGGGAATGGTTGCCAGCACTTCGCCAAATTTTTCCAGCGTATTGTCGGAATGGCTGTCCAGCGTGACCATCACCAGCACCGTGTCGGCCAGACCCAGCGCCTGGGGGTTCAGGCGCACGGTGTAGCCCTCGATCACGCCAGCCTCCTCCATGCGCTTGATGCGGCTCCAGCATGGCGAAGCGCTCAGCCCGACGGCCTGCCCCACCTCCTGCAGGCTCGCGCGTGCATTGGTTTGCAATACCGCCAGAATTTTTCGATCCAAAGCATCCATCAGAAAAGTTTACGGCTTATCTTAAATATACAAAACAAAATTCTGTAGCGGTCGGCAATCTGCAAATTTGAAGCAACATTTTCTGTAGCATCCGGCGCACACTGAAAGCCATGGGAGCGGCGCTGACGATGGCCGCAACACCAGTCACATGACAGCGCTGATAAACCGTCGGCATATGGAGATGTGAAGTACTTCCCCGCCGAAGCACCTGAATCAGGCCGCGACACCTTATCCCCGGTGCCGCGGCCTGCTTGTTTGGACGGAGCCCTGGCGCAGCATGGATGAGACGACTGCAGGCACAATGTGCAGCATGACTATGCGATTCCTCCACACGATGCTGCGCGTGGGCAACCTCCAGCGCTCGATTGACTTCTACACCAACGTGATCGGCATGCAGCTGATCCGCACCTCGGAAAACCCCGAGTACAAGTATTCGCTGGCCTTTCTGGGCTTTGAAGGCGGCAACCCGGGTCAGGCCGAGATCGAGCTGACCTACAACTGGGGCACCGAAAGCTACGACCATGGCAATGCCTACGGTCACATCGCGCTGGGCGTGCCCGACGCCTATGCCGCCTGCGAAAAGATCAAGGCTGCCGGTGGTAACGTGACACGTGAAGCAGGCCCGGTCAAGGGCGGCAGCACCGTGATTGCCTTTGTGACGGATCCCGATGGCTACAAGATCGAACTGATCGAGCGCAAGGACGACCAAGGCGAGGGCACCGGCCTGCGCTGATCTGTTCTGAGGGCCGGACCAGACGGTGTGGCTCTACCGATGGCGCAGCAATACTGAGCGAACAGCCGGCAGCGCCTCCACACCTACTCTGCCCCCGCCGCCATCTGGTGCCGGGGGCCGTTTTTTGTCTGATCGCAGCGGCACACGGCGAAGTTGGCCCCCTGTCTTGCACCGTGCAACGCCAGGCCTGCCGCGCACAGATATGCTATGGCGGAAGCACTCGGGGGCAGTGCGTTTACCGGACTGGCGCAGTGGCCGCATCGCTGGACTGTGTTCCTGGGCAAGCTCCGCCTGCGGACACGCAATGCCATTCCACAGCGCAAGCAGACAGGCTTACGCCTGCGCGACACCATTCATCGCCATTCTTTACGCAATTCTCTGATAATCGGTATTACTTTCAGTTACTTTTTGCGGTAATTCACAGCTTGCTGCGCTTTCCTGCTCTTTCCTGCGCCGATGGCATGGTTCCCGTTCCGGCTGCGTGAACGTCTTCTGTGGAATGGATGAATGCGATGAAGTTTTCCAAGCTCAACATTGGTGCCCGTCTGGGCCTGGGCTTTGCCGTGGTGCTGGCGTTTGCCGTGGTAATCACCGGCATCGGCATGTGGCAGATGCACTCCGTGGGCAAAGCCACGCAGCGGATGCTGGAAGAGTCCTTGACCAAGGAACGCCTGATCAGCGACTGGAGCAAATTTGTCACGGTGGGGGTGACGCGCACCACGGCCATCGCCAAGAGCAGCGACGCCAGCCTGGTGCCTTTCTTTGCGGCGGAGGCCGCTGCCTCCTCCAAGAACGCGGTGGAGCTGCTGAATCAGTTTGAAAAGCGCATCTCCATGCCGGCCGAGCGAGAGATCCTGGACAAGATTCTGGAGATCCGCAAAGCCTATCTGGCCACGCGCGACAAAGTGGGCAAGCTCAAGGCCGAAGGCCTGACCAGCGAGGCGGATGCAGCTTTGGCGAATGACTACGCGCCGGTGGCCCAGGCCTATCTGCAGCAGCTCGAAAAGCTGCTGAGCCTGCAGCGCTCCAGCCTGGACGCCAATGCGGCCGAAGTGCAGGCCATTGAAAACACCAGCCAGACCTATTTCGTGATTCTGGCCGTGCTGGCCCTGGCCATTGGCGCCGTGAGCGCCTGGCGCCTGACGCAGGGCATCACCGCCCCGCTGCGCAATGCCGTCACCGTGGCCCGCCGTGTGGCCGATGGCGACCTGAGCACCGACATCCGCGTGACTGGCACCGATGAGACCGGCCAACTGCTGCAGGCCCTGCACGACATGAATGCCAGCCTGGGCCGTCTGGTCGGCCAGGTGCGCCAGGGCACCGACAGCATTGCCACCGCATCCAGCCAGATTGCTTCGGGCAACCACGATCTGTCTTCGCGCACCGAAGAGCAAGCCAGTTCGCTGCAGCAGACGGCCGCCTCGATGGAGCAACTGACGTCGACCGTCAAGCAAAACGCCGACAACGCCAGCCAGGCCAACCAGCTGGCCCTGTCCGCCTCGGACGTGGCCGTCAAGGGCGGTCTGGTGGTGTCGCAGGTGGTGGAGACCATGGGCGCCATCAGCACCTCGTCCAAGAAGATTGCCGACATCATCGGCGTGATCGATGGCATTGCCTTCCAGACCAATATCCTGGCCCTGAACGCCGCCGTGGAAGCAGCCCGTGCGGGTGAGCAAGGCCGTGGCTTTGCGGTGGTGGCATCCGAAGTGCGCTCGCTGGCCGGGCGCAGTGCCGAAGCGGCCAAGGAAATCAAGCAACTGATACAGGCTTCGGTGGACAAGGTCGAGGAAGGCAGCCTGCAGGTCAGCCAGGCCGGCCAGACCATGGACGAGATCGTCAGCAGCGTGCAGCGTGTGACCGACATCATGGGCGAGATCACTGCGGCCAGCCAGGAGCAGACCTCCGGTATCGAGCAGATCAACCGCGCCGTAGCCGAAATGGATCTGGTGACCCAGCAGAACGCGGCCCTGGTGGAGGAGTCCACCGCAGCTGCGCAGTCCATGCAGCAGCAGACCGGCGATCTGTCGCAGATGGTCAGCGTGTTCCGCCTGAAACACGCCTGAGAGAGGCCCTGCACCTGGCAGCACAGGCTGCATGCCATCTCCACAGCCCGCCTTTGGCGGGCTTTTTTATGCCAGTGCCTCGCATGAAGGCAGGGGAGTGCTCTAGGGGGCTCTTTTTCTCCACGCCGCCGCATCGGTGTTTCATGACGTTTTTGAACTGCCCGGGTTGAATAGGCGGAAACAAATGCTGTACCTGCATGGCTTTCAACTGCTTTGTGCTTTTCTATGGGCCTCTGCGTGATCCATAGTGATTTTTGATGCAGCGCAAAATTTCATCGCACCACAAGCAATTCACGGGATAATCCCTATAACGTTCTGTTACTTTTGCGGTAGGCGTCTGCCATTCCGCATAACTTTTCCCCCTCCGCTCCACAGCCACTACCGTCAACGTAACGGTGTTCTTTCAGGCTGCGCGGACTTCTTTTCTGGAATGGATGGAAGCGATGAATTTTTCCAAGTTCAATATCGGTGCCCGCCTGGGCCTGGGCTTTGCCGTGGTGCTGGCATTTGCCGTGGTGATCACGGCCATCGGCATGTGGCAGTTGCACTCCGTGGGCAAAGCCACGCAGCAGATGATGCAGGAGCCGCTGACCAAGGAGCGCCTGATCAGTGACTGGAACAGCAATGTCAGCGTGGCGGTGGCCCGCACCACGGCCATTGCCAAGAGCAGCGATGCCAGCCTGGTGCCCTTCCTGGCTGCCGATGCCGCCGCCACGGCCAAGGGTACGGCCGACGTGCTCAAGCAGATCGAGCCTTTGATCTCCCTGCCGGCCGAGCGCGAGATCATGGACAAGATCATGGCCATCCGCAAAACCTATATCGCCAGCCGCGACAAGGTCAGCCAGCTCAAGGCCGAGGGGCTGTCGGAGGAAGCCGAAGCCACGCTGGTCAATGCCTTTGTGCCTGCTGCACAAGGCTATCTGAAGCTGCTGAGCGAGTTGCTGAGTCTGCAGCGCTCCGGTCTGGACGCCAAGGCCGCCGAAGTGCAGGCCATTGAAAACACCAGCCAGACCTATTTCGTGATTCTGGCCGTGCTGGCCCTGGCCATTGGCGCCGTGAGCGCCTGGCGCCTGACGCAGGGCATCACCGCCCCGCTGCGCAATGCCGTCACCGTGGCCCGCCGTGTGGCCGATGGCGACCTGAGCACCGACATCCGCGTGACCGGCACCGATGAGACCGGCCAGCTGCTGCAGGCCCTGCACGACATGAACGCCAGCCTGGGCCGCCTGGTCGGCCAGGTGCGCCAGGGCACCGACAGCATTGCCACCGCATCCAGCCAGATTGCTTCGGGCAACCACGATCTGTCTTCGCGCACCGAAGAACAAGCCAGCTCGCTGCAGCAGACGGCCGCCTCGATGGAGCAGCTGACGTCGACCGTCAAGCAAAACGCCGACAACGCCAGCCAGGCCAACCAGCTGGCCCTGTCCGCCTCGGACGTGGCCGTCAAGGGCGGTCTGGTGGTGTCGCAGGTGGTGGAGACCATGGGTGCCATCAGCACCTCGTCCAAGAAGATTGCCGACATCATCGGCGTGATCGATGGCATTGCTTTCCAGACCAATATCCTGGCCCTGAACGCCGCCGTGGAAGCGGCCCGTGCGGGCGAGCAAGGCCGTGGCTTTGCGGTGGTGGCATCCGAAGTGCGCTCGCTGGCCGGGCGCAGTGCCGAAGCGGCCAAGGAAATCAAGCAACTGATCCAGGCCTCGGTGGACAAGGTCGAGGAAGGCAGCCTGCAGGTCAGCCAGGCCGGCCAGACCATGGACGAGATCGTCAGCAGCGTGCAGCGCGTGACCGACATCATGGGCGAGATCACTGCGGCCAGCCAGGAGCAGACCTCCGGTATCGAGCAGATCAACCGCGCCGTGGCCGAAATGGATCTGGTGACCCAGCAGAACGCGGCCCTGGTGGAAGAGTCCACCGCAGCCGCGCAGTCCATGCAGCAGCAGACCGGCGATCTGTCGCAGATGGTCAGCGTGTTCCGCCTGAAACACGCCTGAGAGAGGCCATGCACCTGGCAGCACAGGCTGCATGCCATCTCCACAGCCCGCCCTTGGCGGGCTTTTTTGTGCCTGCGCCCGGCATGTAGGCCGGCGCTCTTACCTCTCCATGCCGCAGCGGACAAGCTGTAGTCCGACGAGCAAAGATACACCGATACAGGAACATGGCCCGGAAGCGGCCACACAAGCAACCTCACCTAACAAGGGAGCTGTGCCATGGCGGCGCCTCAGGCGTAGCATGGAGCCAGGACACTGCCACACAGCGTGCGTGCAGGGCCCGGCAAGGAGGCTGTCATGACATATCTCCATACTTCGCACCGCCGCCCCGTGGATCTGGTCACCGATGAGCCCAGCCGCGATCACCCCGTCGGCACTGGACTGGGCGTGGCGGGTGGCGCGGCTCTGGGCGCCGCAGTGGGCCTGGCTGGCGGCCCGTGGGCGGCGGCAGTGGCATCCGTGGTGGGGGCCGTCGTGGGCGGACTGGCGGGCAACACCGTGGCCCAGGCCCTGGTGCCAGATGCCGAGGAGACCTACTGGCGCGATGCCTACCAGCATGAACCGTACTACTCGGACGCCTACACCTACGATGACTACGCTCCGGCCTATCGCGCCGGGTACCACAGCCGCAAGAGCGGCCAGGGCCATGAGGAATGGAGCTACACCCGCCAGGAATGGGAGCGCCGCTGGGATGCCGAGCATGCCCACAGCCGGCTGAAATGGCCGGATGCCGAGCACCCCATCCGCGCGGCCTGGGAACGGGCCAACCGTGCGTATGTACAGGAAGGCGGCTACTGAGCGCCGCTGTTCGGCACCACGCCATGCAGACGCGGCCTCCCTGCTCAGGCGGCGTGCTGCACAACCATGCGCAGGCGCGGCAGACCACCTAAGGAGGGGTGCAGAAAAAATCGCACAACACAGCGCAGACTGACCTGGGCCGCAACCTGGGAAATACGTCCAATGGTCGAGCGCACCGCCTTGCTGCAGCGCACTGTCAGGAATGGCCTACAGACGATCGGCCCGTGGTTTGCAACGCTGTGCGTTCCTTTCCGCCCGCAAGGAGTTCGCCATGCCGTATCTGCCTCTTACCGCTTCCAACCAGCCCGGCTTGCACCTGTACTACCAGGATGTCGGTGATGGCCCGCCTGTGGTGCTGATCCACGGCTGGCCACTGAGCAGCCGCAGTTGGGAAGCCCAGGTGATGCCGCTGGTCGAGGCCGGCTACCGTGTCATCAGCTATGACCGGCGCGGCTTCGGCGCTTCGGGCCAGCCCTGGGAAGGCTATGACTACGACACGCTGGCCCAGGACCTGCACACGCTGATCACCGCACTGGAGCTCAAGGGCGCCACGCTGGTGGGCTTTTCCATGGGCGGCGGCGAAGTGGCCCGCTACGTGGCCACCTATGGTACGGCACAGGTGGCGAAGGCCGTGTTTGCGGCGGCCGTGCCGCCCTGCCTGTTCAAGAAGGCCGACAACCCCGACGGCCTGCGCACCGACAAGGACATTGCTGACCGCGAGCGCACCGTGCGCGCCGACCGCCTGGCGTTTCTGGATGAATTCACGCAGAAATTCTTCACCCCCAAGGGCGGTGAGTTGCTGGTCAGCGAAGCCCAGCGCCAATACGCCAAACTGATTGCCGCCATGGCTTCGCCCAAGGCCACGCACGACTGCATTGGCGCCTTCTCGCGCACCGATTTTCGGGACGATCTAGCCCAGTTCCGCATTCCCACGCTGGTACTGCACGGAGACAGCGACCAGATCGTTCCGCTGGAAGCCAGCGGTGCACGCACGCATCAGGCCATCCCAGGCAGCAAGCTGCATGTGATCCAGGGCGGGCCGCATGGCTGCAACCTCTCACACGCCAAGGAATTCAACCAGGTGCTACTGGACTTTCTGAAAAGCTAGAGCGAGAGCTCCGGGCACCTGCGTCGCTGGGGACCATGCGCACCCGAGGCCGCCTGGGTCGGGTAGGCTGCGATGCAGCCGCTCTCCCTCTGCATCTCCTCTGGTGGCACAAGCCCCAAGCATCCGGCATACCACGCCATGGCGGGGCGTCATTCCGAACGCATGGCATGCGTTCAGCCTGCAGCTTCCTGGCGCGGCGGCTCGGGTGATACATCGATCTGCTGGCGCACCCAGGCGGCCCCGCCCAGGCGCATTAGCTTGGCCCGCTGCACAGCGGTCATCGGCAGATTGACGCGACCCATGGGCGCATCGTAGATGGCCTTGCGGCCGCTTCCAGGTTTGCGTGGCTTGCGGTGGATATCGGTCATGCAAAAAATACGCGCGCACATGCTGCAGCGCAGGTTCTGGGCGTTCCAAGGGGCTCGGCGGGCCGTGTGACACATGTCCTGCTATGTCCCCTATTCCTTTGATAGAGGACGATAATACCCCTCGCTATTCAAAATAAGAATAGCGAAATAATCCGCTGCATTTCACTCGACCAAAGCGCGCCGCCACTGCATCGTCGGTCCGTACACCACACGCTGCGCAAACTACCTCTGCCATCGATGACCGCTCCTGACACGCTTTCCTACCCCATCACTCTGCAGCCCATCGGCTTTGTGCGCAGCCCCTTTCACAGCCCTCAGGGCATGCCCATCCAGACCGTGGTGGCGGCCAATGTCCCAGGGCAACTGGAGCTGCTGGCGCACTACCAGCCCGGCCTGCGCGACATCGAAGGCTTTGAGTTCCTGATGCTCATCACCCATCTGCACCAGGCAGTCGAAAAACTAGAGGTCGTGCCTTTCATGGATGACCACAGCCACGGCGTCTTTGCCACACGGGCGCCGGCACGCCCCAACCGGCTGGGACTGTCCATCGTGCGCCTGGAACGCGTGCAGCAAGGCTGCCTACATTTCACCGGCAACGACATGCTGGATGGCACGCCGGTGCTGGACATCAAACCCTACGTGCCGGCTTTGGATGTGCGCCATACCGAACGCATTGGCTGGTTCCAGCACGGGCTGCAACGGCTGCCGACGGCGCAGTCGGACGATCGCATGCGCTGAACCAGACACCAAGCCACCCATACGCAAGGCGCACACGCACGCAGGAGACCCACGGCCCTGACCGCTTGCGGCATGATGGCAGGCGTTTTGCTTGCGCCTGATGGCAACAGTCCGGCTTGTTCCCTACACCAGGGATCCGCTTTTCGCCCGGCACCGCCTTCTGGCGCCCTCTTACGGTCTCTCTCCCTTGCCTTCGCCCCGTTGCACCATGTCCCATCCGCCTTCCAAACCTGTGGCCTATTTCTGTCTGGGCCTGAGCATGACCATGGTGGGCTGCTATGTGGCACTGACCAAACCGCTGGTGGCAGCCATCCCTGTGTTCTTGCTGGCCTGGCTGCGTTTCGGGATTGCCGCCGTGGCCATGGCGCCGTGGCTGCGCAAGACCGGGGTGGAAGTGCCGATGACCCGCCAGACGCGCGGACTGCTGTTCCTGGAGTCTTTTTTCGGCAATTTTTTGTTCACGCTGTGCATGATCACCGGCGTCAGCCTGACCAGTGCCGTGTCGGCCGGCGTCATCATGGCGGCCATCCCGGCAGCTGTGGCCGTGTTCAGCTGGATCTTTCTGAAGGAAAAAGCCAACGCCCGCACCTGGTGGGCAATTGCACTGGCGGTGGCCGGCATTGCCTTGCTGGCACTTGCACCCGGCCACCCGGGTGCACATGGCGCGGACGCTGATAGCAGCAGCCTGTCCACGGAAGGCAGCCGCAGCCTGATCGGGCATCTGCTGCTGGTTGCCGCGGTGCTGTGCGAGGCCTCATATGCCGTCATCGGCAAAAAACTCACGGCGGCACTACCACCCAAGCGCATCACGGCCATCATCAATCTGTGGGGTCTGGCGCTGTCCACGCCCATGGGCATCTATATGGCGCTGCAGTTTGACTTTGCTGCCGTGGCCAGCGGCATGTGGTGGCTGTTGCTGCTGTACGCGCTGGCTGCCAGCATGTGGACCGTGTGGCTGTGGATGACGGGGCTGCGCACCGTGCCCGCCTCGCAAAGCGGTATTTTCACCGTGCTGCTGCCGGTGAGTGCCGCCCTCACCGGGGTGCTGCTGCTGGGTGAATCGCTGCAGCCGCTGCAGTTGTTGGCCCTGGGTATTGCACTGGCCAGCGTGTTGGTGGCCACGGTGCCCGTACCCGGGCGCGCGGCCAGTGTGCCGGCCGCCAAATAGTGCCACTTCCTGCCTGCCGCCATGGCGCGCAGGCCTATACAGCCCCGGCCGGTGATGCGCGGGACGATGGCACCCGGCACCGGCCGGACCATGCATCCTGGAAGCATGGGGACCATCCGCCCGGCCAGCTGCACGCTGATGTGTACAGCCAGGACCATCCTTGTGTCCGGCCCGGCGAGGTGAGCGGCACATTCGGACCGAGTGCACGGCCCTTAATCCGCACTTAATCCCTTGCCCCTAACCTTCAACGGGTCAATGCCTGTCGGGTGTCTGTGCGCCTGCGGGGCATGCACACGCCTGGGGCTCCCGCCACGCGGCTGGCCCCAGCTTTTCTGCCCTCTCTCCATTCTGTCATCCCTATGTCTGTCCCCAAGGCCCCTCCCCACGGGCTGGCCTGCCTCGCCCTGCTCGCAGCCTGCCACTTTCCCGCATGGGCTGCCGATGTCAACGCCGGCGCCAAGATTGCTGCCAACGGTGGCTCCCAGGGGGCTGCCGCCTGCGCGTCCTGCCACGGCAGCAACGGTGAAGGCACGGCCTCCTTCCCGCCGCTGGCTGGTCAGTCTGCAGGCTATCTGGAACGCCAGTTGCACGACTTTGCGGCCGGCCGACGCAAGGCACCCACCATGGAGCCCAATGCCCGTGCGCTGACCGACGCGGAAAAAGCCGACGTCGCGGCCTATTACGCCAGTCTGAAACTCCCCATCCAGAGCAAAGTGGGTCCCCTGCCCAAAGCCAAGGATGGCAATGGCGCCTGGCTGGTGGAGCGCGGCCGTTGGGAAGACGGCATTCCTGCCTGCGCCAAATGCCATGGACCGGGCGGCACTGGCGTGGGTGTGGATTTCCCCGCCATCGGCCATCTGAGCGCGGCCTATATGCAAACCCAGGTGGATGCCTGGAAGAACAAAAGCCGCCAGGCCGGTCCGCTGGGCCTGATGGGCTCCATTGCCCAGAAGCTCAGCCCCCAGGATATCCAGGACGTTGCGGCCTATTACCAACAACAGCACGGCAGCGCTGCCGCTTCCCACTGAAAGGCAGACCCCGGATATGACCACGGACTCTTCTGTGCACACCACGGCAGACCGCCAGCACGCCAGCGGTACGCTGGGCGCTGCTTTGGCAGTGGCTTTTTGCGCCATCCCGCTGGTGGCCGCCATCGGCGGCATTGCCTACAGCCTCCCCGACACCCCCAAGGCACAACGCGCTGCGGCCGAGAAAGCCGCCCAGGCCGCCAAGCAGGCCCAGACCGCGCAAGCCGTATTGCAACCGGCGGCATACAGCGTGCCCGATGCGCGCGCGATTCCGGACAGCAAGATGGGAGAGTGGATCCAGCGCGGTGAAGCCATCTTCCTGCGCACGCCCGAGAATGCCAAAGGCTTTTCCGGCAATTCGCTCAACTGCGTGAACTGCCACCTGGACGCCGGTCGCCTGAAGAACGCGGCGCCCATGTGGGGGGCCTACCCGCTGTACCCGGCCTATCGCAAAAAGACGGACCATGTCGACACCTTTGCCGAACGCGTGCGTGGTTGCTTCATGTATTCCATGAACGGCAAGGCACCGGACGATGGCCACGACATTTTGGTAGCGGTGGAAGCCTATGCCTATTGGATGGCGCAAAAAGCCCCCCTTGGCGAAAAATTGCCCGGCGCCGGCTTCCAGAAATTGTCCCAAGCCGAGGTGGCGCCCACCTTTGAAGCGGGCCAGAAGGTCTATGCGGCCAAGTGCGCGCTGTGCCACGGCGACAGCGGCCAGGGCCAGAAGAAAGACGGCGTGACGGTATTTCCGGCCCTCTGGGGCAAGGACTCCTACAACTGGGGAGCCGGCATGCACGAGATCGACAAGGCGGCCAGCTTCATCAAATCCAATATGCCATATGGTCTGCACAACGACCTGAGCGACCAGGAAGCCTGGGAGGTGGCCACTTTCATCAACAGCTTCGAGCGCCCGCAGGATCCGCGCTTCAATGGGGATATCGCCCGCACGCGCGAGGTCTTTCACAACAGCCCCAACTCCTTGTACGGCGTGGAAGTCAACGGAAGGCTGCTGGGCAAGGGCGTCTGAACGACTGGCCTGTATTGGTGTGGGCTGGCAGGTGCTCGGCCCTCATCGCTCGCCTCGGCACAGGTGGTTGGCGCGGGGCTGCCCGAATCGGGCCAGCAGACACGCCCGGAGCGCAGGCTGCACCCCATGCTTTGGAGCTGCTGGCACGCGCTGCATTCCAGCTTTGGTTGGGTCCTGAACTAGGCAGGGCAAAGGCGTAGCGAGGCTTGTGCGATCGGTACTTAATCCCCTCCTAACGCAAGCAGGGCCCAATCTGACCGTCAGCCTGTTGCGCGCCCACGGTGGGCAACGTCCAGGCTGACGCTTGTGCTTCCCCCCGGTCGCCTTGGGCCGGGGGATTTTTTTGGCCCGCTGGTCTGCGATGCACTTCGGCACGGCCGCCGCGCCAGCTGCATTCCCACGCCAGCTGCCGCCTGATGCCACGACCGCCGCTGAAGCTCTGCGCCCTTTGCCGACTGGCTGCGGGTGCGCTGCTATCCATGCCGCAGCACCCTGCTTGGCGCGCTACGGTAGGCTGTGCGACTGGGCTCCTTGCCCGCCCCTCCCTCTTGACCCGGATATGTGATGGAAGAAGTCTTGCGCATCGGCCCTCTGGCCCTGCCCCTTGCCCCCTTGCAACTGTTTGCCGCCTGGTGGCTGGGCGATGCCCTGGCCCAGCGCCGGGCCGCGCGCAGCCAGCAGATTTGGGGCTGGCATGGCTGGCTGTTACTGGTCTGCGGCTTGCTGGCGGCGCGCGCCGCCTTTGTGTTGGAGTTCGCGCCCCACTACGCCCAGCCTGCCTGGGCGGCATTCGACATCCGTGACGGAGGATGGACCGCCAGCGTGGGCACGATCGCCGTACTGCTATATGGGGCAACGCTGTGGCTGAGGCGCCATCCGCTGGCCCCCGCCGCCATGGTGGGCATTGCCGGTGCTCTGGCGCTGTGGTTGGGTGCGCAAGGGCTTCGCCAAGCCATGGCGCCCGGTCAGGCACCACTGCCCACCTTCTCCGCCGTGGCGCTGGATGCACGCACCGTGCAGCTGGATCAACTGGCCCAGCAGCAAGGCCAACCCCTGGTCATCAACCTCTGGGCCACCTGGTGCCCGCCATGCCGCCGCGAGATGCCCGCCCTGCTGCAAGCCCAGCGTGAGCACCCGGACGTGCGCTTTCTCTGGGTCAACCAGGGAGAGTCGCCGGAAACCGTGCTGCAGTACGCGGCCCAGCAGCGGCTGCCTCCCGCCCAGGTGTTGCTGGATGAACGCCAGGAACTGGGCCGCTTGCTGCGCAGCAGTGCGCTGCCCACCACGGTGTTTGTCGATGCCCAAGGTCGCCAGAGCGCGTTGCGCGTGGGCGAGCTCTCTACCGCGACACTGGCACAGCATCTGCAGCCATTGCTGAAGCCAACGGGGCCTGACACCGACGCGCCTTCCGCTGCCTCGCCCGCTCTGCAAGAGCCTGTGGCCCGATAACACCTGCGCCGTCCGCACCGTAGGACGTGCACCACGCAGGCTACATCGCCGTCTTGGTCGTGTCGGATGGGCAGTCTGTGCGCTGGACGGGCAAGCCATTCTGGGCGCAGGCGGCCAGCTCCACCCGGTTGCGCCCGGCAGCCTTGCCGCGGTACAAGGCGGCATCGGCCTCCTGCATGGCCGCCTCCAGACCTTGCGCGCCCATAAAGTGGTGCGACACACCCACGGTGACCGTACAGTGCAGCATCTGCCCCCCGCCCGCCATGGCAACGGCCTGGCTTTCGATGGCGGCCCGCAGGCGTTCTGCCAGTTGCATCACGCCATCCACATCGCTGTCCAGGCAGATGGCGACAAATTCTTCCCCCCCGATGCGTCCGGTCAGATCGCCGCGGCGCACCGTGTGGTGCAACACCTGCGCCACATGGCACAGCACCGTGTCACCCGCCTGGTGGCCGTAGCGGTCATTGATGCGCTTGAAGTGGTCCACGTCCACCATGAGCGCATGCGCCGGCACGGCCTTGCGGGAGTTGAAATACAGCTGCAGCGCATCGTTCAGCCCACGGCGGTTGAGCAGTTGCGTCATCGGGTCACGCGCTGCCAGATTGCGCAGCTCATCCGTCAGCCTGCGCAGCACCAGCCAGATGATGGATGGCGGCAGCACCGTCGCGAGGAAAGACATGTAGATATAGAACACCAGCTGGAAATCGGCATCCATCTGCAGCGCTGCCAGCCCGCCACTCAGCAATTTGACGAATTTGACTGCATTGAGCACGCAGATGCCAAAGATCAGGGCCGCAAAAAACACCATCTCGCCGTACAAGTCCTTGGCAAAGGTGCGCACCCCATAGACCACCGTGCCGGCCATCAGCAGGAACATCAGCGCCGAAACGCCCGACAGCATGGCGTAGCGCGCCACCGGCCCCAGGCTCCACTGCACCAGCACCTGGGCCATGCTGTAGACGGCCGCAAACACCAGCAGCGGCCGCAGCAACGGTACGGGCCGCCCAAAAAAACGCATGGCCCCCAGCCAAAAGGCCACCGGGGACGCCAGTGTCAGCGTGTGGTTGACCACGCTCATCACACTCCAGGCCGGCCCGCCTTCCACCAGTTGCAGCACATAGGCCAGCCCCAACAGCAGATTGCCCACGGCAAAAAAGTCCAGTCCCATCTTCTTGCCATGCAGGCGCTTGCTGATGAGCAGGAACATCGCTGCAAAGCACAGCAGGTGTGCGCACAGCATGCCAACAAGAATGGTTGCAACCATGGAAAAGTGAAGGGGTACCAAGTAGGGCCTGTACAGAACTGCCGCCGCAAAGCGCCCCGGCCCGCAGGACAGCACTTTGCTCACATGTGGATCAGGAAAGCTGCGCCGGCCCATCGCGGCGCAGTCGCTCAGCGTAATAAACGATCAGAGTGTAAGACCTGGCGGTAAATAGCAAGCCTTTGACGGTCTGGGCGGCTGTTGATTCGCCGTACACAGATGCTTGCTGTCGGCCAGTGCACCAGCCATCGGACCAGGCCATGAATCCACAGGTGCCCCTGGCACGCGCGCTTGAGGCGTTGGTGGCTGCATTTTCAATGCAACAGGTATCGGATTATTCAGTGCATGAGCAAACCCAGATGCTGCATTTATATTCTTAATACCTGCTTGCATTAATCCATGAACGGACAATGAAGAACAAAGCCGTGAATTATAATTTTCTAACCGTGAAACATGAATTAATGTAGCGCAATCGCATTGCAATAAATAGTTTATTGAATATTTCCCTATTAAATAATTAGATAATATTCTGTTTTCATGTGTTATAAAACGAATTTCCCATATCCTCTCTGAAGATTAATATTTATCTTTACAAGAGATCAACAATAATGATCTTCAAAACAGAAAAGCGCCCTTTCGAGCGCTTTTCATGGTTCACCCATGCCTTACCGCAAGGCCTGCACCGCTGCAGCAAAGAAATCATTGTCATTGATGGTGTTCTTGCCCGTGGGCTTGGGCAAGGCCCCCCACACCACGATCACTGTGTTTTCGCGCGGGTTCATGTAGACATGCTGGCCAAAAATGCCGCGTGCTTCAAAGGCACCTTCGTTGGGCGTGCCCTGGGACTTGGGAATGGGCCACAGCATGTAGCCGTAGTCCACCGGTTTGCCGTCCACCATCTTGGGGCTGCCTGCATCGGCCACCCAGCCGGCAGGCAACAACTGCTCATTGCCCACTTTACCGCCCCCCATCAGGAACAGGCCAAAACGCCCATAGTCGCGCAACGTGGCCGACAGGCCGCTGCCCCCCACTTCCAGGCCATTGGGAGATTCCAGCCACCAGGTAGCGTCGGACTCCATGCCAAACTTGGCCCACACACGCTCGGACAAATACTGCGCCACAGGCTTGCCTACGGCTGCGCGCACCAGGGCGCCGGCCACATGGGTTTCGCCCGTGCTGTAGTTCCAGCGCGTGCCGGGGGCGGCTGCGCGGGGCAACTGGGCCATCAGCTTGAGCACGGCCCCGGGCGTCTGGGCGTTCTGCACTTCCAGCATCTTGCGGCGGTCGGAAGCCGGGTCGGTATAGGTTTCGTTCCACTGCACGCCGGAAGCCATTTGCAGCAGATTGCGCACCGACACACCATCGTAGGCACTGCCCTTGAGTTCGGGCAGGTACCGGGTCACCGGATCGTCGATGCTCTTGATGAACCCGTCTTGAATGGCAATACCCACCAACGTTGCGGTGATGGACTTGACCACCGACATGGACATCCAGCGGGTTTGATCGCTGTTGCCCAGCTCATAGTCTTCAAATGCAATTTTTCCGCTCTTGATCACCAGCAAGCCGCTGACGCGGTTGATCGAAACATAATCGTACAAGTCGTAGTTCTTGCCATTGGATGCAAAGCTGAAATTCTTCAGCTGCACATCGGATTTTGGCAACGGATAAACTGTCTTCCCCTTGTGGATGGTGCGGGTCGAAAACAAACGGTCGATATTGCGGAAGGTGTTGGCCTGCACATCCGGCAGCAGTGCACCGTCGTAAACCTGCTGTACGGTACCGATACGTTCCTTGCTGTGCACATTGGGCAGGCCGTCGGCCATGGCAGCTGTACAGAAAATGGAAATCAAGGCCAGAGAGACGGCATTCAGGGTGTGGCGCAAAAGCATGGTGATTTGTCTCCAATCCGATTATTTTTGAATGAATATGTCTGCGCATATTCACGATAAATCGTAGCACCAGGCTGGTGCAGCGCATTATCTGTTGTGCGACGGCTTTGTCTTGCTGGTGACAGATGCGGCTGGAAATCGGGAAATGCGCCAGGCAGAGGTTTTGCCATGCCCAGCCCTGGAGATTGGGGCTCCAAGAAGCTGAGCGAGACAGCGGCTCCAGCATGGTCTGCAACCTTGCAAGGCGCAGGCACCACCACTGCCACACACTGCAGGAGCGACAGCACAGCGATGCCTGCGAGCCAGGCCTGCGCAACTTTTCACGCAGGCGCGGTCAACGGTTGCCTGCCCGCCAAGCTCTCTGCAACCCCGGTACGCGCAGTCAAGCCATAGAGCGGCAAATTCCATGATGCTGGAATTTATTTCTTGCATAATGGATGCATGGACATCGACACCCTTCTCGCTGCCCGTGTGCGTGGCTTGCGCAAGGCACGGGGCGCCACACTGGATCTGTTGGCACAGCGCAGCGGCGTGAGCCGCTCCATGATCTCGCTGATCGAGCGCGGCGAAACCAGCCCTACGGCAGCAGTGCTGAGCAAGCTGGCCTCTGCACTGGATGTGCCGTTGGCTACGCTATTCGATGCCGTGCCCGCCGACACCCCCCCCTCACCGCTGGCCCGCCATGCCGAACAGGCTTGCTGGACCGACCCTGGCAGCGGCTACCAACGCCGCCACCTCACGCCGCCCGGCCTGGGGGCACCGCTGGAATTGGTGGAAGTGACCTTCCCTGCCGGCCAGAGCGTGACCTTTGACAACGCCACCCACCTGCCCGCACACCTCGCGCCCCAGCAGCAACTGTGGCTGCTGGAAGGCAGGATGACACTGACCGTAGGCCACCAGACCTGGGCACTGGCGGCCGGCGACTGCCTGGCCATGGTGGTCAACCAGCCCATCGTCTTTGCCAACCCCGGCGACCGCCCTGCCCGCTATGTGCTGGCATCGACGGTGGCATCCCCTTCTTTCACGGCAGCCCTGGCTGCCAGGACCTTGCGATGAACGATCTGCACCTGGTGCCCTGCACCCCCGAACGCCACGCTGGCGCGATTCTGGACATTTTCAACCACGCCATCGCCACTTCCACTGCGCTGTATGACTACCACCCGCGCCCACCCGAGCAAATGGCCGCCTGGTTTGCCAGCAAGCTCATCGGCAACCTGCCCGTGCTGGGTCTGGAAGACGCTGCCGGAACCCTGCTGGGCTTCGCCAGCTACGGGCCGTTTCGCCCACAACCGGCCTACAAATACACCATGGAACATTCGGTCTACGTACACCACACCCAGCGCGGGCGTGGCCTGGGCCTTCAACTGATGCACGCGCTGATCGCCGAGGCCCGCAAGCGCGGCAATGTGCACGCACTGGTTGGCGCTATCGACGCCGCCAATACCGGCAGCCGTGCCCTGCATGAAAAACTGGGCTTTGCCCTGGTGGGCAGTCTGCCGCAGGTGGCTTTCAAATTTGGCGGCTGGCTGGATCTGGTGTTCTACCAGTTGCTGCTGGAAACACCGTTGCAGCCGGTGGATGGCTGATTTACCTGGTGCTCAGGAAGCCTGCTGCTGATTGCTACCTGCCTGCCATGGAGTCAGCGGGCGCTGTTGCATAAATCAGCCTCAGGCCAGACTTTCCCCAACCATGGCTTACAACAGCCACCGTCTGCGGGCAGCCCAGTTCAATAAACCGATTGAGGATGGCTGCGCGGATGTGCAGCGCGTTGACCTGGCGCTCAATCGAGCGTGACATTTGCCCAGCCGTTTGATGCAATTCATCTTGGTCTCCACCGGGCTGCGTCGGTGGTAATAACGCCAGTTTTTCCAGCGCTCGCGACCGAAGCACCTGCATGCGGCAATCGCCTTTGCGCATCCTGGCATTCTTTCTCGGAACAATGATGGGCGTGGCATTGCGCTGAATGACCGTCGCTTGTACGGGCTGGGTGTCATAGGCGCCATCACCTGTCGCCGTCAGAAGTGGCTCATCACCCGGAATTTGCTCCAGCAACTGTGGCGGCACTGCAGCGTCAGTGACGTTGTTGGAGGTGACGCAGATGGCCCGCACCTGCAAGGTCTGGGCATCGATGCCGATGTGCAACTTGCGCCACTGGCGGCGACGCTCCGGCCCATGCTTTTTGAATTTTCAGTCGCCTTCGCCTAGAACTTGATGCCTGTGGAGTCGACCAGCAGGAACAGACCTGCCAAGCTCGGTCGGTATGTAACTTGCGCATCCAGGCTGCGCTGACGACGACACAGCGTGCTGAAGTCGGGAAGTGGCCACGGCAGTCCAGACAAAGTTAGTAGTGACTGCACAAAGCCTGTGGTCTGGCGCAAGGCCAATCCAAAGAGATTGCTTGATGGTCAGACAGAACTGAATCGCTGTATCCGAGAACTGCGGGCTGCGTCCGCATTTTCCGCTGGCAGCGGCAAACTAGAAAATGGTTTTATCCAGGCAGATGGTCAGGGAATCACGAGCTTTGAGCGCTGTGTTGTATTGCTTCCAGTTGGTGGTGCGGTAGCGAGGCTTGGACTGCGGGACTGACTCATCGCCCGAGGCTACCTAACCCTAGCAGGCGATTTATGCAACAACGCCACTGAAAATTATATTCGCCAATACGTGAACAGTATAATCGATAAAAGAACAAAATACAATATCAATGTCATATAGAGAAAAAATACTCTTGCTTCATCATTATTTTCACCCTTTGAAACATCAGCCCCCCAAATGCGAACATCCTTCCATCATAAAAATAACCGTGAATATTCTTACCACAAATATAAAACCAGTATATCAGCAATATATACTCGCCGAAATTAAACTTCGCAAGCAAAAAAACAAATAATAAAAACACCCCCATTGCGATAGTTATATATAAAAAATATTTTTTATTTTTTATTTTTTTCATCTTTTCACCTAATAGGTCTTATTTACCATGTTCACAAATGCATCCCAATCAGCAGAAAGATCGACAAGAGAATTAATTCTGATCTCAGTATTAAAAGAATGCAAAAAACATTTGCGATAAATTTTTATGCAGTCTCCTGAGAACAAACTTTAATAATCTCATCCATGGCTGATCTACTGGTTAATGCGCTTCCAGCTGATGCTACTAATCCAGTACCTATAATCCACCCCTACAACACCTCCCGGAATTGCCAAAGTCGCGTAGCTAACACCTGCATTAATGTTTCTGATTTTATCTTCTTAAATAAAATTTTTCATAAATCCAACAAAGCAATCCAAAAGAAACACTTGTAAATGCAATAAATAATACTGATCTAAAAAATATTTTTAAAGATGGAAGATGATATGACTCATTAAAAAATATGATCTTAATAAAAGGATCTACTATCAATTCAATAATAAAAACAATGCAAATTGTGCTAAGTAAAAATATAGCAATGAGATGGCCTAACCTAACCAACTCGAAGACCGTTTTTTGTTTCATTTAGCAAAAATCAATTTTTATGCAGCAAACCGTCCGACAACCCTTAATTGAATATATCCCCATCAATCTCCACAGGAATACATTTCACATTTTCTATTGAGTTTTCATAGAAATCTTTTGAAAACTTCCAAGTATTCATCTTCAAATTAATTATCTCTGCTGCCTTATAATAAACAGCGTAAAAATAGGAAAGATTAATATCCACTTCAAAAAACTCGCCAAAGCAACCCCATATAATTTTTCCCACCCCTCCTAATTTATATATAAAAGGTCCTAATATATTATATTTTGAAGACGATAAATCAAAGATAGCAGCAGGAAAACATTTATCATTCAAAGACCTTATTTCATATGATGCGTCTTCTAACTCCAAATTAAATAAAGGATTGTTTTGTTTTGCGCCATATATCGCATCTATCATAAATAATTTGTCTTGCACTGATAAATTTTCAAATGATCTATCACTACCTGAATACACAATAAGAGGAGTATTTTTTATAATCTCATTTGCAAGAGATGAAAAATCTTCTTGACCATATCGAATAAGATTTACATCCATTTGAGAGTATATTTCATCATATGCATTGACAATATTATTGCTCTGCAATATAACCTTATTGGATGCACTGTATGTAAAACATCCATATCCATCAGCCCTCATATCTCTCATGTGTATTTGAAACATGCATCTTTCCCCAACAAAAATATTCATATCCACCGCCTCTTAGTTGAAATTTTTAAAAAACGCCTAATTTACGTATAACTTTGCCCTCAAGCCAAGTATCTCGCAGCTCTCCGGACGGCCTATGTTGCTTGCAACTATATAGGCTAGCATAAAATCAGTGCTTCAAAGAAACGGTCAGAGGAAGTTTGCAACAACAACCATAGCACTTCATTTTGGTCCTCACACCTCTAGCAATTGCCACCTCTCTGAGCTTTTAAAAACAATAGCACGACCGTAATGGGTGGTAATGGATGCAGTCTTATACTATTTACTAGTTTTCAGTCATAACATAAAATCCTGACTACGGCAGTATATTTTCATTAAAATTCATTTCAGCGTTGCCTGATTTTATTCACCCCAATCAAATTATTTATATGCCGGCCATTAATACGATTATCAAATAATGATTATAATGAAATTTCTTTTTTTACCGCCATATCAGGGGCAGATTGAATGAAATTTTCCCAAGCTTCTAATGCCATGCGAAATGTAGAAACAGCAATTAATTCGCAATAATATTCATTATGCAAAGAATAAATTTTTACTTCATTACCATCTATTTTTGCCCCCCATGCCTCGCGATCCCAATCTGAATTTGATAAACACCCACGCATGACAGAGTCAACCCTTAAAAGTCCATCATGGATCCATGATAGTGTTTCTATATATCTTCGCCCTCCATCATCCATTAGCAAACATGCAAGAAGGCTGATTCCGTCTTCATTTTGATCGGAAGACTCACAGAAGGGAGTGATGCCACCTGCTATTTTTTCCCATGTAAATGTTAATTTCATCAATAAATTCCTGGTATATTGTGAGTCACGCCATATCTGATACTGTCTTTTGCTTTCACTTGGTCATGAATAATTTTCTCAACTCTCGGTTAATAATCCAAAGATAATATACGGTACCGATCTCAAACCGGAAATAATTTCATAACTAGATTGATGTCGAACTTGCCCAACATCCTGGTAGATGTTGCAATGGCCTTTTTAGCATTGCATGTTACAGGCCGATACTCCCAATTGACCCACAAAGTACACGGTAGAACATGCGGTTATCCAAACTGGGCTTGGTCAGGGCTGACCTCATACAGGCGCAGATTGGCGCCATCAAGGCCGCCAACACAGGTCGCCGTGCGCTGCATGAAAAGCTGGGCTTTGCCCTGGTGGGCAACCTGCCACAGGTGGCTTTCAAATTTGGCGGCTGGCTGACCTGGTGTTCTCTGCTGTTGGACACACCGGCGCAGCCGGTGAATGGCTGATTCACCTGTTGCATTGAAGCCTGCTGCTGATTGCGTATGGCTGCAGCGACACAGGCGGCGATCACCTCGAGCGCTCCTCCACCAGAATAGCGGCGAGGCCTTCTCCCTGAAGTCCCGGATTCCGTTGAATTGGGCGAGCACCCATGTGCCATGCCGCCAGCGGGAGCAGCGCCTGTGCTTCAGAAAACTTGCCAAAGAAGGGCTATTGGCAACCACCACAGCCCTTTAAGCGAGACTTTGCACCTCTTAAGTCCTACCGGGTGATTGGCTTGATTTCCCCATTCGCCTGCACTTCAAAAACCACCACAGCACAGCCTTGCTGGTTCACGATGGAAGCCACTTCGTAATCTTTACCCGCTTCTGGCTGGAAGGAGAACTCCTTGCTGCTGCAGCGGGGGCTGTAGGACACGGCCTGTCCGCTTGGACTGAAGTTGGCCATACCAATCAAATTGCTTTGAATCCGCAGCGCGCTGGTGCTGGGCACGGCAAACTCCTTGTAAAAAGCTTTGGCCAGAATTCCATTCTGATCTCCCACATTATTGCTGATACGCGTTGATGGAATACCAATGCTTTGATTTTTTGCGGTGCCGACAAAAGAACTGAAAGCATCCCCCATACCACCGCCCACATTGACTTTGGTTTCTTGGCCATTGTGGCTATAGCGCATCAGCGTTGGTTTCCCATTTTGACCATAAAGACGAATGCGAGACTGCTCTTTGGGGTTGTAGTCGGTTTGACTGGCAGGAGGGTTGCTGGCACAAGCACTTATGAGTGCAGCGAGGAAAAAAGAGAATACTATTTTCTTCATGAATTTATATAAGTTATCTGTAGCTATTAAATACAAAATTACGTCCCCAGGGAACGTTATTTTCTAGAAAAATATCTTCTATCTCTGCAATAAAATTGGAGCACAAATATTTCCCTAAATCATTTATATGATATCTTGAAAGCAATACTTTAGATCTTTCCGTTGCATATAAAAGAGGGTCTAACCAGTACGTCGCTCCATTTTCATTGAAATCTGCAAAATCAAATGGATCATGTTGCGCAAGTTTCTTGACAAAAAAAGTTAAAGTCACCAAATTCCATTGCTTTCATCCAACCCGAGTCGACATGCAGAAGGTCAGATTTCAAGCAACGATAAATCAACTCGACACTAGACTCCCATATATCGTTGGAATTATCTGGTCTTCTATCGGGACGACCGCCTACAAACAAATCTGGGCAGTAGCCATCTAAACTCGTCACATACAATGCATCTTGAAGAGAGTGTGCTATATTTTTTGTAATCATCATAATATATAACAATATTATATGAGTACATGCAAGAAATACGCCATATATCTACCAATGTTATGATACTTGTCAATAATTAATATTCTGTTTATCATATTTTCGTCCGAAGGATTCAGCGAAACAAATTAATTACAGTCATAACGCTATTCTGATTACTCTTTTAAAACCATAATCGTTCATTATGAATTACAAAATCTATAATTTTTAATAATTTAACTCATAATTAACATGCATATCTCTTTGAATCCTTAGAGGCGATCTAATCAAAGAAAAACAACATCAATTGTCATCTTGTATCCAAGCAACCAGATCTTTCCACGGCCAAGCCGCATACTCAGGCTCTCCCCATTTTTCAGGATAATCTGGAAAATCTTTAAATCCTGAGTCTATGCGATTGCGATAATTTTCCAAGTCTGCAGTTTTGAATGACTCATTTGGAAATCTATGCTCCCATAGAAGCAATTGAAATTTCATTAAATCACTTTGATATTTTCTTCGTGCGCAAACATCTTTTACATAAACATCTCCAGCAATGTCAATTCCTGGAAGCCACGCTGCTCCAAATGGATGGTTTAAAGTAATTTTAAATCGACATGCCTCTTTTCTCAAAAAAAGACCATGCTCCGTCTCTCTGTAATTTTCAGGATTTAAGTAGCTGGGGACAAGCCATTTTTTAATTGCATACTCAGCTTCATCTTTTATGCTTAAATTTAGTGATGAAAGCTCATCATAATATCCATAATTTAATGAAACTTCTTCATCTAGAGGCCGAACAATAGAAGCAGCGTGCTTCAAACTGATATCAATCATCTGTTAACACCAATTTTCAAGAGATCAGGCCTGACATAACCAACGTTTAAATTTTTAAGGGTAATAATCAGGATTATCAGCATACATTTTCCGCCTTTTCGATGGCGTCATTCATGTCAGTGTCATTAAAAAAATTTAATGTATCTGATTTAGATCCAGATCCACCTGCTTGAGGATTTACGCCATTCATTGCGCGATCCCATTGCTGCTGGAGTGTCGTGTTTGTACCATGCTTTGTTCTGTCTGGCGCAGACTTATAAAATTCAGCATCTCAAAAAATCGCATATGCTTTACATAACTAAGCGACGATATATATTGAGTAATTAACTATGCATCAATACTTTTGTATATATATGCAAAAAATAGAATTAACGGCGTAATTAATGAGTATAAGAACAAAAAAATCTAACGCTCGATTTTCCATTTATCTTGACATTTTCAGCCATCATTGGCAATGAAATCATATTTTTTACGTTTGTATATGCATAAATATTCCATACGGAAAATAATAATAGCCCCAAGTATCCAAAAAAAATTCCCCATCCATTAAAAAAGTACATGGAAATAATACCATCTATTAATAAGAAAACCCAATGTATCTGTTTCTTCATTTTTTATCTTTACTGTCTTTAGACATTCCAAAGAGATCAATTTTTATACGTTCAACGAATGCATCCCACCCTCCAGCCAAATCAATCATCGCTATAGCTCTTCCAGCAATTGAAGGTGTGTTGCCAAGAACATCAGTAAACAACTTTTCAGCTACTTTTTGAGAACCCAAATTTAGGTGCTCGTCAAAATAATTACTATCAGTGAAAAGAAGTCTGAGAGATGCAGTACCATCAACTCTAGTTGCCGCAGTCCCTATAGCGCCAACTTGATTTATTAAGACTGCGAGATTAATAGCTGTACTGTTATCTTTGAATATCTGTGTATCAAGTGTTTTAATATAGGCCTGACTCTCAGATTAATAAATTTCATACTTTTGCACTAGTGCATCAATTTCGATTGAATAAGCAGGATGCACAGCACGGAAATTTTCTAGTGTGCGGCGTACATGATGTTTGACGATCGCCTCTTCATAAAATCCAACTCCTGACTCAAGATAGCTAATATCTTCATCAATCCATACACGATAAATTATTTTACCCATCGAATCACATAGCGCATCCCCCGTATCTAATTGGACATTAGTAATTTCCCAACCTGGATCTCCTCCTGCATAGCGCTTCTCGATTGCAGGAAAAATTCGGCTCAACCAATAATCTAAAGGCAAGTGGTCTACAATCAAAAACCTCAAGCACCATAGTAACGGTTCAATGTTATTTCCATCGCAGTCAAAATCTACTGAGACATATCCACCCCAATGACGAACAGTCATTTTTTTACTCCTGCTGTTTTATGATTGATGGGATAGACTGTATATGCATAAGGCTGTGAGGAATATTGACTACTACAACGTAGCGTATTTCAGATAACGGTTCGTGTACCGAACAAGCAATAAAAACAAAAAACCGAAACAGATACGCCTAAACTTTAATTACAATTTTCATTTTGACTCATTTTTCTCTGAAATTCAATTTTTACTTCATGATGCGCGGAAGAGATTATTTACAACACAAGAAGATATCTTGACTTAAATCAAAATCACTTACAATTAATGATTCCTCCAATTAAATTTTATATTTTGATAAATTTTCTTTATAAAACATCCCATGCAGCTGCTACTGCATTGGCCGAGGAAGAATATTGGCGTGGATGTAAAAGATACAGAAACGCCATGTCTTGGAAGTGAAAAAACTATTCACTTTGCATGGAAGAATTCAGAAATAAAAAAATGGTTCTCCAGAGCCATTCATTCCCTAAAGCCTGAGTGCAACTTTTTCTGGTTGCACTCAGCGCACAACTGCTGCTTAGCGGTAGAAGCCGGAAGGCGTCACCCCAAAGTGCCGGCGGAACATGGCGGTGAACGCACTGGGGCTGGCGTAGCCGCAGTCCAGCGCGATGTCGATCACTTTGTCTCCGCAAGCGATACGGCGCAGCGCGTGCAGCAGCCGGGCCTGTTCGCGCCACTGGGCGAAGGTCATGCCGGTTTCCTGCGCAAAAAGACGGTGCAACGTGCGCTCTGCCACCTGGATACTGGCGGCCCATTGCGCGGCACTGGCGGCATCGGCCGGGTGCGCTATCAATGCCGTGCAGATGTGGTGCAGTCGTTTGTCCTGGGGCAGCGGCAAATGCAGAGGCAAGGTGGGCGAGACCTGTATCTCGTCGATCAGCAACTCCAGCACACGGGCATGGCGTGCCGACAGCGCAGCACCGGGGGCAATGCGTACCGCTTCTACCAGCAGTTCACGCAGCAGCGGTGACACGTTGATGGCGCAGCTTTGCGCCGGCATGGCAGATACCTGATCCACATTGATGTAGGCCGTGCGCATGACCACATCACCGGACATGGTGACGCAGTGGCGCAGGCCAGTCACCATCCACAGCACCCGGTTGGGCGGAATGACCCAGGAGCCGGCGTCGGTGTGGATGACCATCACGCCTTCCGTGGCGTACAGCAGTTGCCCCCGGGGATGGCTGTGCCAGCCTGTGGACATGCCGTGGCGCCAGCGGCTTTCCATGGCCACCACCGGCTGGGGCAGCTGGTCATAGGCGAGGTAGTGGTGCGATGGATCTGCGCTCATGGCAGAAACTCTACAGAAATTGGCAGATAAGCGTGCGACAGCCACGCTGCAGCGCACTACGCTGGCGGTTCCGTGGGCTGCCATGCCGGCAGACACGGTTTTTGGAACCCCGGGCCGTGCGGGCCAAGCCATCCTGGCCCCTGCATGTCCCAAGCTGTTTGCGCCATGACTCCCCCTTCCGCCACCCTTGCTGAATCACCCCAGGCAAACCCAGCCTCTGCCGCGCTCCCGCGCACGCAGGGCTTTCTACTGCCCATCGTAGGCGGCGCCGCGCTGGCCCATTTGCTCAACGACCTGATTCAGGCCATGCTGCCGGCCATCTTCCCGCTGCTGAAAACCAGTTTCGCGCTGAGCTTTGGACAGATCGGCCTAATCGCCCTGGTCTACCAGGTCACCGCCTCGTTGCTGCAGCCCTGGATCGGCCTGTATACCGACAAGCACCCCCAGCCCTATTTGCTGCCCTGCGGCATGGTGATGACATTGATCGGCATTGCCCTGCTGGCCACTGCAGGCAGCTACGCGATGCTGCTGACGGCCGCCGCTGTGGTGGGGGTGGGGTCGGCCACTTTTCACCCCGAGGCCTCGCGCATTGCGCGGCTGGCCTCTGGCGGGCGCTTTGGCACGGCGCAGTCCACTTTCCAGGTGGGGGGCAACACCGGCTCGGCCATAGGCCCGCTGCTGACCGCGGCCATTGTCATCCCCTACGGTCAGGGTGCAGTGGCCTGGTTCATGCTGGTGGCACTGGCAGCCATCTATGTGCTGTACCGCCTCACCCGCTGGGTGCTGCAGCACGGTACAGCCACTGCCAAAGGCCTGGCCAGGCAAGGTGCCCAGCAGGGCCTGGGCCGCGCTGCCGTGGTGCGCGCCATGGTGGTGATCTGCCTGCTGATGTTTGCCAAGTTCGTCTACATTGCCGCCTTCACCAACTATTTCACCTTCTATCTGATGGAGCGCTTTGGACTGAGCGTGCAGCACAGCCAGCTCTATCTGTTTGTCTTTCTGGCGGCCGTGGCTGCTGGCACCTTTGCTGGCGGCCCGGTGGGCGATCGCATCGGCCGCAAGGCAGTGATCTGGATATCGTTCCTGGGTGTGGCACCGTTTGCGCTGGCCCTGCCCCATGTAGGTCTGGTGTTGACAGCGGTGCTGGCCATTCTGATCGGCCTGGTGATGTCATCCGCCTTTGCCGCACTGGTGGTCTATGCGCAGGAGCGGTGCCCGGCCGCGTGGGCATGGTCTCTGGCCTGATGTTCGGGCTGATGTTTGGTATCAGCGGCATCGGCGCCGCAGGCCTGGGCGAGCTGGCCGACACGCATGGCATTGTCTGGGTCTATGGCCTGGTGTCGTTCCTGCCGCTGCTGGGCCTGGCTACTGCATTGCTGCCGGATACGCGCAAGGCCAAGCGCTGAGCACGTGGACCAGCCAAAGAACAGCCCCAGAGCGCATGGCGTGCTGGGGCTGCTCTCTTTCTGCTTCCAGGCTATGTTCAGGCGGTGATCGGCCGGGCATCCTCTCCCTGGCATTCCCGGCCTCGGTGGCATGTCTCCGCTCAGGGACGCGCCTCTGTAGATGCCAACCGCCAGCATTGCCTCCAGCTTCAGGCGGGAGACGTAGTCTTTTGAAGTGAAAGCGCATGCAGCCCGGGCAGCACTGCGTGACGCGAATGGCCAGAGCAACGAACTCTTTGTGTTTGGCGCTGACGGCGCCTTCCAAAGTGGAAAGCACGCTGGCCGATCGCTGGAGCGCTGCCGCTGACCTGCTTCAACTGTCTGCTCCGGGGCCCTGCCCCAGGCCTGGAGGCAACGGCTGACCGGCCCCGGCACCCAGCGCATTGACGGGTAGCTGGATGTAGATGCGCCCATCGTCCTGTGCGGGCGGTAGCTTGCCGGCACGCACGTTTATCTGCACAGAAGGCAGGATCAGCGTGGGCATGGCCAGCGTGGCGTCCCGTGCCTGGCGCATATGCACAAAGTCGGCCTCGCGCACACCGTCGTGCACATGGATGTTGCTGCGGCGCTGATCCGCCACCGTGCACTCCCAGGCCGGCTCCCGACCTGCAGGCGGGTAGTCATGGCACATGAACAAGCGCGTATCGCCAGGTAAAGCCAGCAACTGGTGGATGGAGCGGTACAGCTGAGCCGCATCGCCGCCAGGAAAGTCGGCCCTTGCAGTGCCCACGTCCGGCATGAACAATGTGTCCCCCACAAATACGGCGCCGGCCTCTCCCGGACCATCCTGTACCTGGTAAGCCATGTCTGCCGGCGTATGGCCGGGCACCCACAGCGCTGTCACAGACAGTTGCCCCACTTGAAAGACCTCGTCGGCCGCAAACAAGCGGTCGAACTGGCGGCCATCGGGCACAAAGCCTGGCTCGAAGTGGAACACGCTGCGGAACACCCGTTGCACATCGCGTATCCGTTCACCCATGGCCACCTGGCCTCCCAGTTGGTGGCGCAGGTACTGCGCAGCCGAGAGGTGGTCAGCATGGGCATGAGTTTCCAGAATCCACTGCAACTGCCAACCTTGGGCATGCAGGTAAGCGGCAATGCGATCGGCCGAAGTGGTGGAGAGCTGGCCAGACTTGGGATCCAGGTCCAGCACGGCATCAATCACCGCGGCCTGGCGGGCCTGGGGATCGGCCAGTACATAGCTGATGGTCCCTGTGGCAGGGTCATAGAAGCCTTGGATATGCATGCGTTCAGTGGTCATGGGCAGCTCTGGGTTTGGCTGGGGAGCGGTGCTCTGCGCGCACTGCATGCCAGCATGGTAGTGGGCGGCAGCGCCGAGATCAGCGATCGCTTGATTAATTTATATTTTTATATAATATACAAAAACATATTGTTTGGCGATGCCGCTGGGACCTCCGTGCTGTCAAGGCCATGGCCTGCGTCCACCCCTTTTTGTAGCCCACCCTTGAAAGGAAAAGACCATGAAGTTCAATGTAGGCGGCCTGGACCGCATTCTGCGCATCGCCATCGGCCTGGTACTGATTGCCCTGGCTGCCACTGGCACGGTGGGATGGTGGGGCTGGCTGGGCATACTGCCATTGTTGACCGGAATCTTTCGCTTCTGCCCGGCGTACCCGCTGCTAGGCATCAGCAGTTGCAAGCGTTGAGCGCGGGCGCAACGTAGCCATATACAGGGCCCTTGCACAAAGTGGTGTCATGCACGACGGTGTATGACTGATTGCCTCCATTGCGGCGCGCTTCAAAAGGCTGTGAACTGATGGAAGCGATGGACCGCGTTCCCTGCCAATCCGGAGGCAGTCCGTGGTCGATGCAGGGGGTTGGGGGTCATCCCGGCCATGCATCCATAAGGGCGCAGCGCGCCAGTCCAAATCATTGTCTGGGGCTGGTGCGGATGCGATCCAACGGCGGGTTCCCATGGACACCGCCTTCGGACACGCGGCGTTGCCAGGCGGCTATCGCCTGGCGGGCCATGACAATTTACTTTTTTATATAGTATTGATCCATCGCATGTTGCCCTGCTGCCGACCATGTCCTTGAACGAAGCCTCACCCCCTCCTGCTGTATCTGAGCTGTCTGTCACTGCCACGCTGGATCAGGATGCTTTGCGCGCCCATGCCGATGAAGCAGTGGCAATGCTCAAGGTACTGGGCAACGTAGACCGGCTGATGCTGCTGTGCCAGTTGTCACAGCAGGAGCGCACGGTGGGCGAGCTGGAGCAGTTGACCGGCATCAGCCAGCCCACGCTGTCCCAGCAGCTTGGAGTGCTCCGCCGCGAAGGCCTGGTCAGCACGCGGCGCGAAGGCAAATTCATCTGCTACCAACTGGCCGACAAACGGGCTCTGCAGCTGATGCAGGCCATTCACCAACTTTTCTGCGCCCCTGGAGAGCAGGCATGACAATTCTGTGGAACGCATTCACGCCCGGATCCTCGCTGGCCGGAGGCGTGCTTATCGGTGTGGCCGCCGCGTTGATGGTGGTGTTGCTGGGCCGTATTGCCGGTATCAGCGGCATTGTGGGCGGCTTGTTGCAATGGACTACCTGGCGGCAAACCAGCAACTGGGGCTGGCGCCTGGCTTTTGTGCTGGGTCTGATCGGCTCACCGCTGGTGTGGCAGTGGTTTGCCCCCCTGCCCGCCATGGAACTGCCACGCAACCCGTTGCTGATCGTGCTGGCCGGCCTGTTGGTGGGTTTTGGCACGCGCCTGGGGTCAGGCTGCACCAGCGGCCACGGCGTGTGCGGGCTGTCTCGCCTGTCGCAACGTTCACTGGCCGCCACGCTGACCTTCATGGTCACCGGTGCGCTGACGGTGTTTGTGCTGCGCCATGTACTCCACATCGCCTAAAAGACTGCTATGCCATCACAGCAATTCCAACCTGCCATGCGAAACATCACCAGTTCTTTGGTAGCCCTGGCCGCAGGCCTGGTGTTTGGCCTGGGACTGATCCTGTCAGGCATGGGCAATCCAGCCAAGGTTCAGAACTTTCTGGACTTTTTCGGCACCTGGGATCCATCGCTGGCCCTGGTCATGGGCGGCGCCATTGCCGTGGGCCTGGTTGCATTCACCTGGGCCAAGCACCGCAAGACCAGCCTGCTGGGCGAGCCCATGCAGCTGCCCACAGCCTCGGCCGTGGACCGTCGCCTGCTGACTGGCGCGGCGCTGTTTGGCACCGGCTGGGGGTTGGCAGGTTTTTGCCCCGGACCCGCCGTGATGAACCTGGCTACGCTGCAGTCTGAAGTCTGGCTTTTTGTGGCTGCCATGCTGGCCGGCATGCTGCTGCAACACTGGTGGGCAACACGGCGCTGAACGCCCGCAAGGGCGTGCAGGCGATGGCATACCTATCTCTGGGTAAGCTAAGCTGCCCAAGGTGGCACTTGCTTTCAGAAATTTCCGTGAAATCGGGCTCCAGCTTATGCATACTTTGAATTACGCGCTCCTAAAATAGAGGAATGCAGCCCCGCAAGCTCCTTCCAGCCTTTGACGCGCCGACTGGCGATGCGCTGTTTCAGCACTGGCTGTCAGCCTGCAGCGCCGACCCCTGGGCACCGTTGAGCGAGGCGGCGGCTGCGCCCTACCGCTTTATCTGGGGCGCGTGGCTCAAACTGCTGGCAGCATCGGCCGATGCCACACGGCCAGCCGAAGGCAAGGCACTCCAACCCTGGCAGCAGGCCCAGGCGGTACAGGTACTGCAGTTTCTGAACCAGTCCACGCGCAGCCAAAAGCAACTGGATCTGCCCAGCGACATCACCCGCCGCCGCTACTGGCGTGTTCTGGAGCGCATTTACGACCATGCGCTGCTGCACGGTTGGATCGCACACAATCCGTTGGATGCGGTGTCCGAATTGGACCAACCTCCCAGCGAAGACCCGCAGGGTGCGATCCTGAGCCCGCGGACATGGCATGCTTTGCTGCGCCAGATTCCTGCCGCCACCGATTTGATTTCCGCCCGTGACCGTGCGGTGTTGCTGGTGCTGGTGCATTTGGGGCTTTCCTCCGAAGAGGTGCGCGCCCTGGTGCTGGAGGATGTGCTGTGGGGGGATGCCTCTGCCAAAGCAGGCGCTACGTTGGCTCAGCCTGCCAACCATGCGGACAAAGGAGCCGCCAAGGCGTCTTCCGCCCGCATTCACGGTCTGCGCATCACCGGGCTGCGCGCCATGCAATCCCGCACGCTCGAGGTTCCATCACAGCTGGACGAGGCCTTGCGGGTCTGGCTGGGCTACCGGGCAGGCTATTCACCGATGGCACAGCAACCCGCCCTGTTTTGTACGCGCAAGGCGCCCGCGCTCTCCACCCACACCGTGCTGCATCTGGTCAGCAAGACCTTGAAGGCTGCCAGCGCCTGCTCTTCTCAGGAACGGCCGCCTCGCATGGGGCCTCAGGTGATCCGCAACACCGTCATCGTGCAGTGGCTGCAATCCGGCCTGCCCCAGGCGGAGGTGCTGCAACGTGCCGGCTTGAAGACCCCTCATGCTCTAGGCCACCTGCAGCAGTTTGTGGACTTGGAATGAGGTTCGGTGGGTTTTGAGTGCTTTGATACATTTCATGTAAGCTGTATTCAATATAAAAAGAAAGAACCCAAGGATGAAGAGCCCGCAGCATGCGAGCCTCAGCGCAAGCCATGGAAGATGCAAGCTGTGCGGCTCCACCCGGTTGCCAACAGCCCCCACCACTTCGCATTTCAGGCCTGGCCTGGCCTGGTGCACGTGCGCATGCAAAGCCCTGCGTGCGCCGCACGGTTGGCAAGATCTCTCGCAATGATCTGACGCGGAGCCCCTCTTCACTGCTACGGTCATTTCCATGCCGTGGGCAGTACGACTGGATTCGGCTGCCCTGCTTCCTATGGACCGTGCGGCATCGCTCCCAGGTGCTCAACGGCGTGCCAAAGCGCTTTTGGCTGGGCCATAGCCCTGGTCTGCGGCGCGCTGCAGCCAGCGCCGCGCCTGCTTGGCATTCTTCTTGACCCCCAGGCCGTCGCGGTACATGGTTCCCAGGGCATATTGGGCCGGGGCATCTTCCTGCTCAGCGGCCAAGCGGTACCACTTCAGGGCCTGGGCCAGACTCTTGGTCACGCCTTCACCGTTTTCGTGCATGGTGCCCAGGTTGTACTGGGCCTTGGCATATCCCTGGTTGGCTGCCAAAGTGAACCATTTCACCGCCTCGGCGTAATTGGGCTGTTCAAAGCCCTTGCCCAGATACTGGAAGACACCAATGTTGTACTGCGCCAGCTTGTTGCCCCGCACAGCGGAGTTCAGGTTCTCCACGTATTCCATGGACTGGACCATCTCTCCGGAGCTGGGTGATTCGGCAGAAATTTCGGCCAGCCGTTTCGCGGCCGCGGTGTGCTTGTACTTGACCGCCTGGGTGTAATAGGCCACCGCTTCTTTTTCGTTGCGGTACTCGCCTTCTCCTTGCTCGAACAGGCGGCCCAGTTCAAAAAAGGCCTGGCCCGATCCGCGGATGGCCACATCGTGCAGCAACAGCAAGGCGCGCTTGTAATCCGGGGGCACGCCCTGCCCTTCAAAGTAGATCTTGCCCAGAATCAGCTTGGCGTTCTGCGCCCCTTTGTCGGCCAGCGGTGTCAGCCACTTCGCGGCTTCGGCATGGTTTTGTTCCACGCCTTCGCCCAGGTAGTACATCTCTCCCACCACAAACTGGGCCAGCATGTCGGATTGCTGGGCTGCGGCCATGTTCCACTGGAAAGACTTCTTTAGGTCCTGCGGGATCAGTTCCCCCTTGCGGTACACAAAACCCAGGTTTTTCTGCGCTGTCAACGATCCTTGCTGCGCTGCGCGCTCCAGCCAGGCCACTCCAGCAGCGGGATCGCGCGGCACATCCTTGGCCTGCAGATACAGGCTGGCCAGCATGTTCTGTGCATCCACATTGTCGTTGGCAGCGGATTTCTGAATCCAGGCCATGCCCTCCTTCAGGTTTTTCTCCACCCCTCCCACGCCCAGCAGTTTCACCAGGCCCAGCATGTACTGGGCTTGGGCATGGTTTTGCTCGGCCGCCAGACGGAACCAGCGCAATGCCTCCTTGGGGTTGCGCTCTGCGCCTTTGCCATTGAAGTAGATGGAACCCAGCTCAAACTGGGCCACGGGCTGTCCGGCTTCTGCGGCGCTGACCGTCTCGCTGGGCTGGGCCTGTGCCCCCAAGGCCGCCGCCAGACAGGCAGACAGCACCCCCACATGGAACCATCGCACACGCATTTCTCTTCCTCACTCCCTCACAAAACAATTCATTATATGAACCGAAAAGCTTATTCAGACTGCATTTTTAGCTATCAAAATTGATACATAAAGGACACAATCCAGAAACATCTGCCGAGCGTCCACAGGCCAGGCTTTCACCGGGCCACAGCGGCTTCCACAAAGACCCGGACGCAAAAAGCTGGACGGCAATGGCACGGTTTCGCCCTGCATAGGAAGAACAGCGCTCCCGCTCCTTGGTCAATGTGTGCCCACCGCCGCACATGGGTGCTTTGGGCTGCGGGGAAGTCGTCAGCCTCTCTGCTTCGGCCCGCGCTTGTACTGAAGCGTTCCCCCCTTCCCTGCGCCCGGGAGGTGCGAGTCCCTGCCGAGCCGCCCCGCATGGCAAAGCCCAATGCCAGACACCGCACGGCCTATGCCGATGGCTGGGCGCAATGCAATGGGCCGGGCAGTGGACGCTGGGCCCTATCCTTTTGGCACTGGGCATTGTTCTGATGACCTCTGCAGCATTTGGCAAGCGCAGGGCTCACAAAGGCTTACCGGCTTCACCGCGTCATCACAGGCAATGCCTGTGATGACGCGCGAAAGCGCGGCCCACAGACGGCAGCCTGCCCCCCGAAGCTGAATGACAGCGCGTGATGTGGTGGTAGGACCGCCGCAAGATAGTTGCCTAGATCGCAGTCCATATATCAAGCACAAGCGCTAGAGCTGGAACCAGAACTACCTCTGCGTTTATCCACCAGCCCGCCCGGCCCACGCCGCGCGGGCATTGTTTTTGCTGCACTGCGAATACCAACCCACACCCGCCAGTCACAGCCATGTAACAAGCCCGCGCCACCGTGGCAACAAGCAACCCCGCCACTGCGGCATTCAACGCGCCATTGCCGCCGCACAAGCCAAAGGAGATCCATGCGCAGTCCCAAGAAAGGCCAGCCCCCCATGCGGCTTCAAGACCTAGCCCACACCATCGACTGCATCCAATGCAGCCAAAAGAAACCGGCTTCTGGTGCCCGCCTTTTTCATGCATGCCATGTGTGTGGTGACTGCTCTCAGAAGCTGGCCCGGCTGCCCACTGCTCCGCCACGCATGGGCCAGTCCGCGCACTGAGACCGTGTCCTCTATCTCTCCAGCCCCGCCACCCGTGCGGGGTTTCTTTTTGGGGCATGGCAAAGGCTTGCACTGCTTATCCACGTTAGCGAATACGGGGGCGGCGATATCCTGCCTGGAGCTTGCTGTGAAAAGTTGGGGAGATGACCCCACATATCTCGGATGCAGCCCCTTCTCGCACAGTGATCTTGGCGCAGCATTCATATTGCACGGGCATGCCACAACTCCGCCCCCTGCGCTTTGGCCACTCCCGGCCCAAAGCCTTGCGCATGAAAATCTGCCTCCCGGTGTGCACAATAACGCCCTTCTCCTTGAGACGGATCTGCGCTGCATACGCAGTTGCGCGGTTCCCCTTTTTCAGGCGGTGATGGCACCCACTGCCCCGGTGCTGCCCATCGTTTTTGCAGCACGGCATGCCAGACATCGGGACTTGGGTGGTTTCCGGGGCGCTACTTCGGTGCTGCCCGGCATCCGAAATTCACAATGAACACAAACAATACAGATAAAAATCAACAGGTTACATCGCCATGGCGCATGAGTGTTGCTCCTATGCTGGACTGGACAGACCGGCATTGCCGCTACCTGCACCGTCTGCTCAGCCGCAATGCCCTGCTCTACACCGAGATGGTCACCACGGGGGCGCTGCTGCACGGCGATGTGCCGCGCCATCTGCGCTTTCATGAGCAGGAGCATCCGCTCGCCCTGCAGCTGGGTGGCAGCGAACCAGCCGACCTGGCCCAGGCGGCCAGACTAGGTGCTCAATGGGGCTATGACGAGATCAACCTGAACTGTGGCTGCCCCAGCGAACGTGTGCAGCGCGGGGCCTTCGGCGCCTGTCTGATGCATGAGCCCACGCTGGTGCGCGACTGCGTCAAGGCCATGGTGGATGTCGTGGATGTGCCTGTCACCGTCAAGCACCGCATCGGCATCGACAAGGACGAGAGCTATGGCTTCGTGCGCGACTTCATCGGGACCGTGGCCGAAGGCGGTTGCAATGTCTTCATCGTCCACGCGCGCAATGCCTGGCTCAAAGGCCTGTCGCCCAAGGAAAACCGCGAGATCCCGCCGCTGCGCTATGACGTGGTGGCCCAGCTCAAGCGCGACTTCCCGCAGCTCACCATTGCCATCAACGGAGGCATTGCCACCGATGCCGTCGTGCAAGAGCAGCTGCAGCATGTCGACGGCGTGATGGTGGGGCGCGAGGCCTACCACAACCCCTGGTGGCTCAGCCGCTGGGACGAGTTGTACTTTGGCGCCGCACCCAGCACCCTCTCCCACGTGGAAGTGGAGGAGGCCATGGTGCGCTATATGGAGCAGGAAGCGGCCAAGCACGGCACGGGGTGGTATTCCATCGCCCGCCACATGTTGGGATTGCGCCACGGCATGCCCGGCGCCCGCCGTTGGCGCCAGGTGTGGAGCGACCACCGCCTCAAACAACTCTCCGCCCGCGAAGTGTTTGCTATCGCAAACACCAAGCCCTGACAAGGAAGCTGCTCTAGACCCCAGGCAGTTTTCTGGCAATCCTTTTGTCTCTACCGCGACGGCAAAACGGGGTAATTACGGCCTGACGCCGTTTGAAAGTACTGATATATTGCAGTGCAACATCCATAAAGCGACTGCCCCATGCTCTACCAGCTCTACGAAACCCAGCGGGCCCTTGTCGAACCGTTTGCCGACTTCGCCCAGGCAACGGCCAAGCTTTACAGCAACCCCATGCTGCCTTACAGCAAGCTGCCGTACTCGCAGCGCATGGTGGCGGCCTTCGATCTGTTCTACCGCCTTGGCAAAGACTACGAGAAACCGGAATTCGACATCCGCTCCGTCAAGGTCAACAGCGTTGATGTGACCATCCGCGAACACGTGGAAATCGACAAGCCGTTCTGCGAGCTGCGCCGCTTCAAACGCTTCTCCGATGACCCCACCACGCTGGATACGCTGCTGGAGCAGCCCGCCGTGCTGATCGTGGCCCCACTCTCGGGCCACTACGCCACCCTGCTGCGCGACACCGTCAACAGCATGCTGGGTGACCACAAGGTCTTCATCACCGACTGGAAGAATGCCCGTCTGGTGCCGTTGTCCGAAGGGGAATTCCACCTGGACGACTACGTCAACTATGTGCAGGAATTCATCCGCCACCTGCAGGGCAAGTACGGGCACTGCCATGTGGTCAGCGTCTGCCAGCCCACCGTGCCGGTACTGGCGGCCGTGTCACTGATGGCCAGCCGCGGCGAAACCACGCCGCTGACCATGACCATGATGGGCGGACCCATCGATGCGCGCCGCTCACCGACGTCGGTGAACAACCTGGCCACGCAGCGCAGCTTCGAGTGGTTCGAGAACAATGTGATCTACCGCGTGCCCGACAACTACCCGGGCGCAGGCCGCCGCGTCTACCCCGGCTTCCTGCAGTACGCCGGTTTTGTGGCGATGAACCCCGACCGCCACGCCACCAGCCACTATGACTACTTCAAGGACCTGATCAAGGGCGACGACGCCAGCGTGGAACACCACCGCAAGTTCTATGACGAGTACAACGCCGTGCTCGACATGGATGCGGACTACTACCTGGAAACCATTGCCACCGTGTTCCAGGACTTCAAGCTGGTCAATGGCACCTGGGATGTGGTCAACCCTGCCGGGGAAACCGAGCGCGTGCGCCCGCAGGACATCCGCGGCACCGCCCTGCTGACGGTGGAAGGCGAGCTGGACGACATCTCCGGCTCCGGCCAGACCCGTGCCGCACACGACCTGTGCACGCAAATTCCTGCCGACCAGCGCAAGCACCTGGAAGTGCCTGGCGCCGGCCACTACGGTATCTTCAGCGGCCGCCGCTGGCGCGAAAACGTCTACCCGGCACTGCGCGATTTCGTGCTGCAGCACCAGGCCGGCACACCCACCACCAAGATCGCGCTGGCTGCAGGTCCAGCCCGCACCAAGGCCGAATCCCCGGAAACCCCCGCAGCGCTGAACGTCACCGCCACGCCTGTACACAGCAAGCGCCGCAGCCGCCGATAATACCGGCCCATGGCCGAGCCCTCTCCTCCACAGCCAGCCCTGCAGGGACTGGCTTTTTTCATTGACCAGGCGCTTCCGCAAACGCAGTGCACCCGCTGCGGCTACCCGGACTGCGCCAGCTATGCGCAGGCCATCGCCACAGACGGCGCTCCCATCAACCAATGCGCGCCTGGCGGCATGGAAGGGGTGCAGCGCCTGGCCGCCCTCACCGGCCAGGCCGTCCAGCCCCTGAACCGCAGCTTTGGGGTGGAGGGGCCGCTGACCGTGGCCCGCATCGACGAAGCCTGGTGCATCGGCTGCACGCTGTGCATCAAGGCCTGCCCGACCGACGCCATCCTGGGGACCAACAAGCATATGCACACCGTCATCAGTGCCCACTGCACCGGTTGCGAGTTGTGCCTGCCGGTGTGCCCGGTGGACTGCATCGAGCTGGATGTGGTCAGCGGGGAGGCCACGGGATGGCAAGCCTGGTCCACCGCACAGGCCGACCATGCCCGCTCACGCTATGCCGTGCACCGCGCGCGGCTGGCCGCCAAACGCGCCACCACGGCAGTGAGCACACGCCCGGAGCCTCCCGTAACCACCGCGCAACCCGACACGCCGGAGGAAAGTTCAGGATCCATCAGCGGCGCAGTCAATGCGGAAGGCAGTGCGGTAGGTAGTTCAGACACGGCGACCAGCTCTGCCCATGTGGTCGATCCGAAGAAAGCCGCCATCGCCGCGGCACTGGCCAAGGCACGGGCACTGCGTGCACCTGCTGCTACAGCTGTGTCAGGGAAACCATCCAAGCCATAGGCCAACAGCACCAAACCGCCGGGCCGTTGACGTGTCTCAGGCCTCTTCAGCCCGGTCTGCACATTTCAGTCTGCCGGCCCCAGCCGCAACGCCAAGGGGCAGGGGCCATTCACGCTCCCGTAAACGCCTTGTAGATCCCGCAGCCCAGGTACACGCCATCCTGTTTGCAGACAAAGGACATCTTGGTCAGGATCGCGCCGCTCACCGGGTGAGCATAGGCGTATTCCACCCAGCCGGGCGCTTGCTCGGCCTGGTGGATGATGTCGTTCAGCAGTTGCTGACCATCCACCCCCTTGGCATCCTGCACGCGGGTGCCCACGCGCTCGGGATTGCCACCGAAGGCCATGTACTTCCCGTGGGCATCCAGCACAAACACATACATGTCCCGGTCGTGGAACGGTTGCTTGGGGTCGGTCAACGATGCCCAGTAACGCTCCAGCGGCATGCCCATGCGACGCAAGGCCTGGGCGCGCTCCACCAGCGTGACGGCTTCCTCGGCCGTGCCCTGCTGCAGGCGAAAGCGTGCAACAGCACGCGTCAGCGTCATGGCGCGGTCTTCCAGCGACTGCGCCTGGCGCACGGCGTGGCCGACCATCTGGGCATTGTCCTGGGTGACCTGGTCAATCTCATGCACGGCCTGGCTGATCTGCGCCAGCCCCGTCCCCTGGTGGGCGCCGGCTTCGGTGATGGCAGTCACATGACCGGCCACACTTCGCACCCCTTCGGCAATGTGCCCCATTTCCTTGCCGGCCTGGCGGATCATGGTGGTGCTGGCACCCACCTGGCTGACGGAATTGCCGATCAGCCGGCTGATTTCCTTGGCCGCTTCGGACGAGCGCTGCGCCAGGGTGCGCACCTCGGCGGCCACCACGGCAAAACCACGCCCTTGCTCACCGGCGCGGGCGGCTTCCACAGCCGCATTCAGTGCCAGGATATTGGTCTGAAAGGCGATGCCGTCAATCACACCAATGATTTCATTCATGCGGCCGGCACTTTGCTCGATGGCCTCCACCGAGTGCACCGCACGCTCCATGGCCTGCGCACCTTGCTCCACGGCCTTGCGCACCTCCAGCGTATGCTGGTCGGCCGTCTTGGCCACGTCGGAATTGTTCTGCACGGCAGCCGTGACCTGCTCCACGCTGACCACGGTCTGGGCCACACTGGCGGCCTGCTGTTCGGTACGCACCGACAGCGCATGCTGGTCCTGCGTCAGGTGGTGACCGGCCTGGGCCACCAGTGCGGCGTTGCTGCGCACATCGGCCACCATGGCCGACAGCGACACCACCATCTTGTCCAGTTGGCTGCCCAGGGCCGCCAGTTCATCGCGGCCGTCACACTGGGCTCGGCTGGTCAAGTCACCTTCGGTGGCCTGTGCTGTCACCTGCAACAGTCGGCGCAAGCCCTGGGAAAGGTCCACATACAGCGCCCCCACACCGTACAGGAATACCAGCATCACTGCCACCGCCAGCAACGACTGCACGGTCGGCCCGGCTATCATGTTGCCGCTCCACAGCACCACGCCCAGCGCCAGCAGCCCGCACAGCCCCAGCGCAAAAAACTTGGCCCGCAACCCCATGCGTCGCAGCAGCCACAAAGCGGGTGCAAAGAAAAGCCGAGCCATGGTGTCCCCCTTGGATGTTTCTTTATGTTTCTTGTATCGTGTGCGCCTGTTTGTACGCGACTGTGCACAGCGGCGCAAACCCCTGGGCGCAGGGGTTTTCCGCAATAGCACTGTCGTAATGGCGATAAAAAACGTCGTTAGTGTCGGGAAAAGTCTCCGCGCCCCGCCGGAGGGCACCCGATAATGCTTCGATCATGAACCCCCTGCTCTCCACACTGCAGCCCTACCCATTCGAGCGGCTGCGCCAACTGTTCGCGGGCGTGACCCCGCCCGCCTCCCTCCCCCACATCAGCCTGGGCATGGGCGAGCCCCGCCACCCCACACCGGCTTTCATCCAGGAAGCCATGACGGCCAACCTGGGTGGTCTGGCCAACTATCCGGCCACGGCGGGCGATATCCGCCTGCGCCAGGCTTGTGCGGACTGGATGGGCCGCCGCTATGGCGTGCAGCTGGATGCAGCCACCCAGGTGCTGCCAGTCAACGGCTCGCGCGAGGCACTGTTCTCGTTTGCGCAGACCGTGATCGACCCTACGCGTGCCGGCGCCACCGTGATCTGCCCCAACCCTTTCTACCAAATCTACGAAGGCGCCACCCTGCTGGCCGGGGCCACGCCCTACTACGCCGCCAGCGAGGCCGGCCGCAACTTCGCGGTCAACTGGGATGCGGTGCCGGACGGGGTCTGGGCCCAAACGCAGCTGATCTTTGTCTGCTCCCCCGGCAACCCCACCGGCGCGGTGATGCCGCTGGACGAATGGAAAAAGCTGTTCGAGCTGTCCGACCGCTATGGTTTTGTGATTGCTTCGGACGAGTGCTACAGCGAGATCTATTTCCGCGATGACGCACCCCTGGGTGGCCTGGAAGCGGCCAAGCAGCTGGGCCGCAGCGACTTCCGCAACCTGGTGGCTTTCACCAGCCTCTCCAAGCGCAGCAATGTGCCGGGCCTGCGCAGCGGCTTTGTGGCCGGTGATGCGCAACTGCTCAAGTCCTTCCTGCTGTATCGCACCTACCACGGCGGGGCCATGAGCCCCACCGTGCAAATGGCGAGCATTGCCGCCTGGGGTGACGAGGCCCATGTCGAAGACAATCGCCGCATGTACCGCGAGAAGTTCGCGGCCGTGACCCCGCTGCTGGCCGATGTGATGGACGTGCGTCTGCCTGACGCCAGCTTCTACCTGTGGGCCGGCGTGCCTGCCCAGCTGGGCATGAGCGACACCGAATTCGCCCGTGCCCTGTTTGCCGAGCAGCATGTGACCGTGCTGCCCGGCAGCTACCTGGCCCGCGACGCCCAGGGACACAATCCCGGCGCCGGCCGCGTACGCATGGCCCTGGTGGCCGAAACCGCCGAATGCGTGGACGCTGCACGCCGCATCGTCCAATTCATCCACTCCCATTCCAACTAAGCACAAGCTATGACGCAACAACTCCAACAAATCATTGATTCCGCCTGGGAAAACCGTGCTTCCATCTCGGCCGCCTCTGCCCCCAAGGAAGTGGTGGACGCGGTCGAACATGTGATCGCCGAACTGGATGCAGGCCGCATGCGCGTAGCCACCCGTGAAGGCGTGGGCCAGTGGACCGTGCACCAGTGGCTCAAGAAAGCCGTGCTGCTGTCGTTCCGTCTGAAGGACAACGCCCTGATCCAGTCGGGCGCGCTGAACTTCTTCGACAAGGTTCCCACCAAGTACCAAGGTCTGTCGGAAGCCGAAATCGCCGCCACCGGCGTGCGTGTGGTGCCCCCTGCCGTCGCCCGCCGCGGCTCCTTCATCGCCAAGGGCGCGATCCTGATGCCTTCCTACGTGAACATCGGCGCCTACGTGGACGAAGGCACCATGGTTGACACCTGGGCCACCGTCGGCTCCTGCGCCCAAGTGGGCAAGAACGTCCACTTGTCGGGTGGCGTGGGCCTGGGTGGTGTGCTGGAACCCCTGCAAGCCAACCCCACCATCATTGAAGACAACTGCTTCATCGGCGCCCGCTCCGAAGTGGTGGAGGGCGTGATCGTAGAAGAGAACTCCGTGATCTCCATGGGCGTGTACATCGGCCAGTCCACCCCCATCTTCAACCGCGAAACCGGCGAAACCACCTTCGGCCGCGTGCCTGCGGGCTCCGTGGTGGTGTCGGGCAACCTGCCCAAGAAGACCAAGGACGGCAAGGACTATTCCATGTACGCCGCCATCATCGTCAAGACGGTGGACGCCAAGACCCGTTCCACGACCAGCCTGAACGATCTGCTGCGCGACTGATCGCCGCGCTGCTGCCTTCCATGGTGTTCAGGCACCATAGGAGGGCATGCCTGACTCTCCCGGTCGTGCGCTGACGCTGCGACCGTACCGGGGCTTCACATGCAAGGGAGCGTGCACGCCACGACAGCGATGCACGGTGCAGACCACCGGATTCCGAGGTTCACCCCATGAGCATGATGGAGCGCATTCTTCGCGTGATGGCCGACAAACAGGCATCGGACGTTTATCTGTCCGCCAATTCCCCGGCCCTGATCAAGATTGACGGCGAATGCATGCCCGTCAACAGCCAGATCCTCACCCCCGAGGCGCCCCGCACACTGCTGGCTGAAATCGTTACCCCCCAGGACATGGATGTGCTGGCCAACACCGGCGAGCTGAACCTGGCCGTGCCGCTGCAGGGCGTGGGCCGCTTTCGCATCAGCGCCATGCACCAGCGCGGCTCGGTGGCGGTGGTGGTGCGGTTTCTGGCCCAGCAGGTGCCTTCGCTCGACAGCCTGCACATGCCGCCTGCCCTGGGCGATCTGGTCATGGAAAAGCATGGCCTGATCCTCATTGCCGGCGCGTCCGGATCGGGCAAGAGCACCACGCTGGCGGCCATGATCGACCGGCGCAACGAGCTGTGCTCCGGCCACATCCTGACCATTGAAGACCCCATCGAATACCAGCTGCGCAACAAGAAATCCATCGTCAACCAGCGTGAGGTGGGCACCGACACCCAAAGCCAGCAGATTGCGCTGAAGAATGCGCTGCGCCAGGCCCCGGATGTGATCCTGATCGGTGAAATCCGCGACCGCGAGACCATGTCCGCCGCCATTGCCTACGCACAGTCCGGCCACCTGTGCCTGGCCACGCTGCATGGCAACAGCAGCTACCACGCGCTCCAACGTATTCTGGGTTTCTACCCCGTGGAGGAGCGCGCCTCCCTGCTGGGCGATCTGGGCTCGGCGCTGCGCGCCGTGGTCACGCAGCGCCTGGTGCGCCAGCCCGATGGACACCGCATTCCGGCCGCCGAAATCATGGTGAACACCCCCCAGGTGCGCACCATGATCGAGAAAGGCGACTTCACCGGAATCAAGGATGCGATGGATCAATCCATGGACGAAGGCTCGCAAACCTTTGAAGATAGCCTCGCACAGCTCGTTTTGAGCGGCAAAATAGACCGTAAGGAAGGTCTGTCCAATGCAGATTCGCACACCAACTTGATGTGGCGCCTGCAAAATGACCCCCCAACGGCTGCCGCGGCCTCTGTGCAGCAGGCCGTACCGAGCTTCCAGCCCCCTGCCGCCGACGCCGCCCCTGCGGCCCCGGTCAGCGACATCGTGCTGGATACCCATATGCCCAGACCTTGAGTGCGTGCGCCCGGGGCCTGGGCTTCGAGGAAGCGTTTTCGACATGTCCCCCACCCTGCAGCTGGCTGAAGCCCTGATCAGCCGACCCTCTGTCACCCCCCAAGACCTCGGTTGCCTGGAACTGCTGGCCGAACGCCTGGCGCCACTGGGCTTTGCCTGCGAGCGCCTGGACAGTGGCCCGGACACGTTCCGTGTCCACAATCTGTGGGCCAAACGGTCGGCCAAGCCCGCGGCAGGCGGCCAAGCGGCGGTCAAGACCTTGGTGTTTGCCGGCCACACCGATGTGGTGCCCACAGGACCGGAATCCCAGTGGAGCAGCCAGCCCTTCATTCCCAGCTACCGCGACGGCAAGCTCTACGGACGCGGCGCCAGCGACATGAAGACCTCCATCGCCGCCTTCGTAGTGGCAGTGGAGGAGTTTTTGACGGCCACCCCAGAGCCCCTGCTGGACATCGCTTTCCTGCTCACCAGCGACGAGGAAGGCCCCTCCATCGATGGCACCAAGGCCGTGGTCGAGATTTTCAAGCAGCGCGGCGAAAAGCTGGACTACTGCATCGTGGGCGAACCCACTGCCGTCCACCAGACCGGTGACATGATCAAGAACGGACGCCGTGGCACGCTCAGCGGACGTCTGGCCGTGCACGGCATCCAGGGTCACATTGCCTACCCACAGCTGGCACGCAACCCCATCCACCAGGCGCTGCCGGCACTGACCGAACTGGCCGCCACCACCTGGGACCAGGGCAATGCCTTCTTCCCGCCCACCAGCTGGCAAATCAGCAACATCCACGGCGGCACCGGTGCCAGCAATGTGATCCCGGGTGAAGTGGTGGTGGATTTCAATTTCCGTTTCTGCACCGAAAGCACGGCCGAATCCCTCAAGCAGCGCGTCAAGACAGTGCTCGACCGCCATGGACTGGAATACGACCTGGGATGGACCCTGGGCGGCGAGCCCTTTCTGACCACCCCGGGCGATCTGGTCGGCGCCGTGCAGGCCGCCATCCACGCCGAAACCGGCATGACCACCGAACTCTCCACCACCGGCGGCACCAGCGATGGGCGTTTTATCGCCCAGATCTGCCCCCAGGTGATCGAGCTGGGCCCGCCCAATGCCAGCATCCACAAGATTGACGAACACATTGCCATCGCCGATGTGCAGCCGCTGACCAACATCTACCGCCGCACGCTGGAAAACCTGCATGCCCAGGCACTGGCAGCCCACACCGCTGAAAAAGCCTTCGCGCCAGCCTCCGAATAAGCTGCGCGCACCTTACTTTCTGACATGACGACTTCCTATACCCTGCCCCACGGCACCACCGTGGGTGAATTGATTGCCAGCGGCACCAGCTGTCTGACCCAGGCCGGCGTAGGCTTTGGCCACGGCACAGCCAATGCACACGACGAAGCGACGTGGCTGGTGCTGTGGCAGCTGGGCCTGCCCATCGACAGTCCTTTGGAAGACGAGCAGGACGCCATCGACAACCAAGCTGTTACAGCCGAGCAGAGCGCACAGGTTGCCGAGCTGTTTGACAAGCGCATCACCAGCCGCAAGCCCGCCGCGTACCTGACGCAAGAAGCCTGGCTGGTGGGTGTGCCTTTCTACATCGACGAGCGTTCCATCGTTCCGCGCAGCTTTATTGCCGAGCTGCTGGCCGACGGCAGCATCGACCACTTCCTCTCTGACAAGACGCGCAAGGTCCTGGACCTGTGCACCGGCAACGGCTCACTGGCCTGTCTGGCGGCCATGGCTTACCCCGAAGTCGAAGTGACTGGCGCCGACCTGTCCACCGATGCACTGGCCGTGGCCCGCATCAATGTCGACAAACACGGACTGCAGGAGCGCGTGACGCTGGTGGAAACCGACGGCCTGTCCCGAGTCCCCGGCCCCTGGGATCTGATCCTGTGCAACCCGCCCTATGTGAATGCGGACAGCATGTCCAAGCTGCCCGCCGAGTACCGTGCCGAGCCCGAACTGGCCCTGGCCGGAGGCACCGACGGCATGGATTTCATCCGGGACCTGTTTGCCGCGGCGCCCGCCGCCATGACGGAAGACGCGGTGCTGGTGCTGGAAATCGGCAACGAACGCGCATTTTTTGAAGCGGCTTTCCCGCTGCTGCCGGTGTTCTGGCTGGACACCAGCGCTGGCGAGGACCAGGTTCTGCTGGTTACCCGCGCCGCGTTGCTCGCCCAGGCCAAGCTCTTGGCACAATAGAGGCTATCGCTCTACCGCGCAGCCCCGCTGGATCCCCGATCGGCTGGCCTGCCGGAAAGCCCGGCGCAGCCACTGCCAGGCCTGCGCCCCATCGCACAACCCCTCCACCCGCCGTGAGCACAGCTCGCCGGCGGGTGCGTTTTTTCGTACTCGCTGATGATTACCCTTCGCAACGTCACCCTGCGCCGCGGCACCAAAGTGGTGCTGGACAACATCTCGGCCACCATCAACCCCGGCGAAAGCGTGGGTCTGGTTGGCCGCAATGGGGCCGGCAAATCGTCCCTGTTTGCGCTGCTCAGCGGCAAGCTGCACGAGGACAGCGGTGACTTCCACATTCCGTCGAGCTGGCGCATGGCCGAAGTCGCCCAGCACATGCCAGAAACCGACCAGAGCGCCACCGCCTTTGTGCTGGAGGGCGACACCCGCCTGACCGAAGTGCAGCGCCAGCTGGCAGAAGCCGAGGCCAGCGACGACGGCATGGCCATTGCCCAGGCCTATTCCGACCTGCATGATGCCGGCGCCCACGACGCGGAGGCACGGGCCCAGGCCTTGATCCTGGGTCTGGGCTTCAGGACCAGCGAGCTGGACCAGCCTGTGGACAGCTTTTCCGGCGGCTGGCGCATGCGCCTGCAGCTGGCGCGCGCCCTGATGTGCCCGTCGGATCTGCTGCTGCTGGACGAACCCACCAACCACTTGGACCTGGACGCCCTGGTCTGGCTGGAAGCCTGGCTCAAGCGCTACCCGGGCACCATGATCGTGATCAGCCACGACCGCGAGTTCCTGGACGCGATCACCAACGTCACGCTGCAGATCCAGCAGGGCCAGCTCACGCGCTACGGCGGCAACTACAGCAAGTTCGAAGAACTGCGCGCGCAGCAGCTGGAACTGCAGGCTGCCAGCTTTGCCAAGCAGCAGGAAAAGATGGCCCACCTGCAGCATTTCATCGACCGCTTCAAGGCCAAGGCCAGCAAGGCCAAGCAGGCACAAAGCAGGGTCAAGCAGCTCGAACGCATGGAAAAGATTGCCCCGGTGCTGGCCGAGGCCGAATTCACCTTCGAATTCAAGGAGCCCGCCAACCTGCCCAACCCCATGCTGGCCATCAGCGATGCGGCCTTTGGCTATACCGACGACGAGGGCCAGACCACCACCATCCTGACCGGCGTGAACCGCTCGGTGCTGGCAGGTCAGCGCATCGGTATTCTGGGGGCCAATGGTCAGGGTAAATCCACCCTGGTCAAGACCATTGCCCGCACCATGAAGCCGCTGGCCGGCTCAGTGACGGAAGGCAAGGGCCTGAACATCGGTTACTTTGCCCAGCAGGAGCTGGACGTGCTGCGCCCCAGCGATAACCCGCTGGAGCACATGATCCGCCTGGCACGCGATCTGGGTCCGGATGCCAAGCAACCCAGCCGCGAGCAGGATCTGCGCAACTTCCTGGGCACATTCAACTTCAGCGGCGACATGGTCAAGCAGACCGTGGGGACCATGAGCGGCGGTGAAAAAGCCCGCCTGGTGCTGGCCATGATCGTCTGGCAGCGCCCCAACCTGCTGCTGCTGGACGAACCTACCAACCACCTGGATCTGGCAACCCGCGAAGCCCTAGCCATGGCGTTGAACGACTTCGACGGCACGGTGATGCTGGTGTCCCACGACCGTCACCTGCTGCGTGCCGTCTGCGAAGACTTCTGGATGGTGGGCCGCGGCGTGGTCGGCCCCTTCGACGGCGATCTGGACGATTACCAGCGCTACCTGCTGGAAGAATCCAAGCGCCTGCGCGAAGAAGCCAAGCATGCAGAAGCCCAGGCGCAGCAGGCAGCTGCGGCACCGGCTCCAGCCGCTGCCGTGGTGGCTCCGGTGGCAGCACCTGTGGAAATCGCCGCGGCACCATCTGCGGCGCCTGCCCCGCAAGGCGACCAGCGGGAGCAGCGCAAGCTGGCTGCCGCCGCACGCCAGCAGCTGTCGGAAAAGACCAAGCCTTTCAAGAAAGAGCTGGAGCAGATCGATAAGAAAATGCCCCAGCTGACGGCCCAGCGCGACGCGCTGGAAGCCGAGTTGGCCATGCCCGGGCGGTCCGGTGCCGACATTGTGGAAGCAGGCAAGCAGCTCAGCAGCATCAACAGCGAGCTGGACGCGCTGGAAGAGCGCTGGCTGGAGTTGACCGAAGAAATCGAAGGGCTGACCCAGGCCGCGGGTCTGGCCTGAGGCACGAGGCCTGCAGCCGGGACTGGTTAGATGTCCAGTTCCGGGCTGCTGGCCTGTTGCCATCGCCCGGTGGCAATCCCCTGACAGGCGCTGCCAGTTCGCTCAGCGCCACCTCTCCAACGCCTTCAGCGGTGGGACGCAGCCAGCACCCCACCGGCTGCAATGAAAGCGCCGCCGGTCACACGCTGGAACCAGCGGCCCGCGCTGCCCTGCTGCAGGCGCGCCAGCAACGTGGCACCACACAGCACATAGCCCAGCATGATGGCGCCGTCCAGCACCAGCCAGGTCAACGCCAGCACGCCCAATTGCCCTGCAATGGGAAGACTGGCGTCCATGAACTGCGGAAACAGCGCACTGAAGAACAGCAGGTCCTTCGGATTGCCAATGCCCACGATCAGGCCTTTGCGGTACAGGGGTCGCCAGGTGCGCCACATGGACCGGTCGGCCTGCTGGTGATCTTGAGCGCCAGGACTGGCGTTGGCGGCCGTCTGCACAGCGGCATCATCCGCTGCGCCGCTACCATGGCTGCGCCAAGTGGCAATTCCCAGATACAGCAGATAGGCGGCCCCTGCCCATTTGATGATGTGAAACAGCGTGTCCGATGCGGCAATCACCGCCCCCAGACCCAGCGCGGACAGGCCCATCAGCGTCATCGACGCCGTCATCCCGCCCACGATGGTGGCCAGTGCCGGACGCACCCCATGGCGTGCCGCATGCGTCACGCACAGCAACGCCGACGGGCCGGGCGCCGCAATCACGGCGCCTGCCAGAGAAACAAACAACAACCAGGTATGCAAAGACATGGAAACTTCCAACCGCCAGCGCAGCGCGCCATGCAAGGCGGCACCCGCCTGGCAGAACACAGGGGACGGATAGGCGCATCAAGCAACACGCTGACAGCAGCGCATGGAAATGCCTATCCAGCTACAGCCGTGGATTGTAGGCGGCGGCCTGTTCCAATGCTTTGCAGCGAACTGTATTTGTATACAGTTTAAAAATTTTTATATCGGCAACGAAATATTTCCAAAATGTGTCAACCGGGGTGATCGGGGCCGCGTTGTGAGGTGCACAAGGAGTAATACCCAGATGCATACCACCGCCATCCTGTCCGCCTGGCCTGACGACGAACGCGATCGCAAGCGCGCACCAGCCCGCTTCTGACAGCCTGCCACAGGCACCGCGCCAGCACGTGCATGCTGGCTGCTTACCAGGGAGCGCGTTCCCTGCCCGGCACACCACTTTCTACGCGCACCTTGCTACACAACCCAGCCCGCCTGAACCTGCTTTCGGCGGGCTTTGTGCTTCATGGAGCCTGCCAGTGTGCCGAGCTGGTGCAACACACAACGCCATCCACCGGCGCCAGAGCAAGATGCGGGCGATGCCGGCCCTGAAAGCCAGATCTACTCACCTTTCCCCTGTCATTTTCGACGCTCTTTTGCGCGCAGTGTGTCAACCCGGCCTGCATAACGGACGTTAAAGCAGCACAAGGAGTGAATTCGTATGCAAACCCCCGCCATTCTGTCTGCCTGGCCTGACGACGAACGTGATCGCAAGCGCGCACCTGCACGTCTGTAAGCAAATGCCGTGCCGGCACTTGCCGACCGCTGCCGCTGCCGCTGCACAGTTTGTGCGCTGAGATACGACATTACCCACTCTGAAACCCGCCTCTGGCGGGTTTTTTGTTGTCGCTACCAAGCGTAGTACACACCGCTGACCACAAAACTTCAACGTCATCACCGTCGCGCGGCAATGCCGATGCCGATGCCGATGCCAATGCCAATGGCACCATCGTGGTGCACGGCATCCTCCAACCTGGGGCGTTTACACACTCGTTCACTTTTGCATGCACCTGCTTGCATCCTGACCGTCAACCCGTGCTGCGGGCCACGCGTTGAAGATGCACAAGGAGTGAAAACCGTATGAACCTGACCGACATCCTGTCCGCATGGCCTGAAGACGAACGTGACCGCAAGCGCGCACCCGCACGCCTGTAATCCGATTGCAGGCTGAGCGGCCATGACGCTGGCCCGATCTTGGGAGCCCAATTCGCCCATCGGATGCCCTGGATCTGTTCTTTGAGTGTTGCGCCGTCTTCAACGTTGTTCCACCTGTAAAAAAGCCCACTTGCGTGGGCTTTTTTCATGTGTGTCCTGCTGGCCAGGTCATCTGCTGCACACCGCGCAGGATGTCATGTTGCAAGCCAGGACCATCCACACAGAAATAAAAAAAGGAGCTGGACATGTCCAACTCCCCCACGCATACAAGCGGCCCGGAAAGACCGCCAGTTGCTCAGTGCATGTGCAGACCGCCGTTGACCGAGAAGTCGGCACCGGTGGAATAACCGCCCTCGTCCGATGCCAGCCAGGCGATGATGGAGGCAATTTCGCCGGGTTCACCCAGGCGCTTCACGGGGATGGTGCCCACGATCTTCTCCAGCACGTCAGGGCGGATGGCCTTGACCATGTCGGTGCCGATGTAACCCGGGCTCACGGTATTCACCGTCACGCCTTTGTTGGCCAGCTCTTGCGCCAGGGCCATGGTGAAACCATGCATGCCGGCCTTGGCGGCCGAATAATTGGTCTGGCCGGCCTGGCCCTTCGCACCGTTGACCGAGCTGATGTTGATGATGCGACCCCAGCCCTTTTCCACCATGTCACCCACGACCTGCTTGGTCACGTTGAACATGGAGTTCAGATTGGTTTCGATCACCGCCTGCCAGTCATCGGGTGTCATCTTCAGGAACATGCGGTCGCGGGTGATACCGGCGTTGTTCACCAGAACATCGATGCTGCCGTGCTCGGCCTTGGCGTTGCCAAAGGCCTCGACCGTCGACTCCCAGTTGCCCACATTGCCAACCGACGCGTGGAAGTTGTAGCCCAGTGCCTTTTGCTCATCCAACCACTTTTGAAAGTCGCGTGTCGGGCCGCAGCCGGCAATGACCTTGAAACCTTCACGATGCAGGCGCTGGCAGATGGCCGTACCAATGCCACCCATCCCCCCGGTCACATACGCTACTTTCTGGCTCATACATATTCTCCTGTTAATCGATAGTTTTCCACTAACACTCTACCTGCTTTGGCGCAGGGAAACCCTGAGGTAAGTACCAATCGCGGCAATTAGATTGGATTTCGCGCTATCAACACCGGAGCAAACGGCAAGCCGAAGCCCACCCGTTTGCCCACCGGGGCATACCCTGTGGTACGGGACCACGGCCTGGCTGCTGCCAGGCCGCAGCGACAGCGCATCGCCGCGTGTGCCGCCGGGCTTTTAACGCTCCAGCGCCATGGCCACACCCATGCCGCCGCCGATACACAGCGCAGCCACGCCCTTCTTGGCGCCGCTGCGCTGCATTTCGTGCAGCAAGGTCACCAGCACGCGGCAGCCGGACGCACCAATGGGGTGCCCGATGGCGATGGCGCCACCGTTGACGTTGACCTTGGCGGCATCAATGCCCAGCACCTGGTTGACGGCACAGGCCTGGGCTGCGAAGGCTTCGTTCAGCTCGAACACATCCACGTCCCCCACAGACCAGCCGGCGCGGTCCAGCGCCTTGCGGGTGGCAAACACCGGGCCCATGCCCATGGTGGCGGGATCCAGGCCGCTGGTGGCGTAGGATTTGATGGTGGCCAGTGGCTTCAGGCCCAGGGCCTTGGCCTTGCTGGCACTCATCACCACCACGGCGGCAGCGCCGTCGTTCAGGCCCGAGGCGTTGCCCGCGGTCACCGTACCGGCCTTGTCGAAAGCAGGCTTGAGGCCGCCCAGGGCTTCGGCATTGGTCTTGCGGTTGATGTACTCATCGGCCGCAAACACCACGGGGTCGCCCTTGCGCTGCGGGATCACCACGGGAACGATTTCGTCCTTGAACTTGCCGGCGTCCTGTGCTGCGGCCGCCTTTTGCTGGCTGGCCAGCGCCAGCGCGTCCTGCTGCTCGCGGCTGATGCTGTTTTCCTTGGCCACGTTCTCGGCCGTAATGCCCATGTGGTACTGGTTGTACACATCCCACAGGCCATCCACGATCATGGTGTCGCTCATCTTCCAGTCACCCATGCGCTGGCCGTCGCGCGAACCATTGAGCACGTGGGGCGACAGGCTCATGCTTTCCTGGCCACCGGCCACCACGATCTCGCTGTCACCCGTGGCTACGGCCTGGGCGGCCAGCATCACGGCCTTGAGACCGGATCCACAGACGGCGTTGATGGTCAGCGCCGGGGTTTCCTTCGCCACACCGGCCTTCATCATGGCCTGGCGAGCGGGATTCTGGCCCACGCCTGCGGTCAGCACCTGACCCATGATCACTTCGCCCACCTGGTCAGCGCCCACCTGGGCACGGGCCAGAGCCTCCTTGATGACGATAGCGCCCAACTCGGTGGCGGGCACCTTGGCCAGGGCGCCACCAAACTTGGCAACGGGGGTGCGGACAGCAGAAACGATAACGATGTCTTCCATGGTCTTCCTCTTGTGTTTTTCCGTATCGGGGTGGTTGAGCTCCGCAGCCGACGACAGCCCGAGGGCCGTGCAGCGGCTGCTTCAGATATTGCACCGCAGCATTTTGCCCTGTCCTCCAGGGCTGCGGCAGCGAAACCTCAGGCTTTTTGCAGCACGTAGCTGCCGGGTGCTGGCATGCGTTCCTTGTATTTGGTGCCTTGACCGTAGCGCTTGGGCGCAGCAATTTGCTTGCCAGCCTGCCCTTTGAGCCAGCCGGCCCAGTCTTCCCACCAGCTGCCGGGCTGCTCTTGCGCCCCTTCCAGCCACTGAGCATGGGTGGGCGGCAGTGCACCGTCCTCCCGAATCCAGTGACTGCGCTTCTTCTTGGCAGGAGGGTTGATCACCCCCGCAATGTGACCGGAGGCTCCCATCACAAAGCGCTTGGGGCCGGGCAGGACCTGGGTGGACGCATAGGACGCGGTGATGGGCACGATATGGTCTTCGCGTGAACCGTAGACATACACTGGCAGCTTGAGCTTGCGCAGATCGATCTGCTCGCCGCACACGGTCACCCTGCCCGGCTGCACCATGTTGTTCTCCAGATAGAAGTTGCGCAGATACCAGGCGTACCAGGGACCCGGCAGATTGGTGCAATCGCTGTTCCAGTACAGCAGATCGAACGCGGGGGGGGTTTCACCCTTCAGGTAGTTACCCACCACGTAATTCCAGACCAGGTCGTTGGGGCGCAGGAAACTGAAGGTGGATGCCAGGTCCTGACCGGCCATCAGCCCGCCCTGCCCCATCTGCATCTCGCGGTATTTGACGAAGTTCTCGTCGATGAACAGATCCAGGATGCCGGTATCCTGGAAGTCGATCAGCGTGGTCAGGAAGGTGGCGCTGGCCACCGGGTGCTCTCCGCGCGCGGCCAGCACCGCCAGGCCGGTAGCCAGCATGGTGCCTCCCACACAGAAACCCAGCGCGTTGATCTTGGGCGCACCGGCAATCTCCTGCACTACGGCAATGGCGCGCAGGATGGCGTCTTCGATGTAGTTGTCCCAGGTGCGGTCGCCCATGGTCGCATCGGGGTTGCGCCAGCTGACCACGAAGGTGCGGTGCCCCTCGCTGACGGCATAGCGGATCAGCGAATTGTCGGGCTGCAAGTCCAGGATGTAGTACTTGTTGATGCAGGGAGGCACCATCAGGAAGGGCCGTTCATGCACCTTCGCCGTCAGCGGCTTGTACTCGATCAGCTGAAAGTACTCGTTCTCATACACCACCGCGCCTTCGGTGGTGGCCACGTTCTTGCCCACCTCGAACACGCTTTCGTCCGTCATGGACACATGGCCCTGCTGGATGTCGTGCAACAGATTCTGCACGCCCTTGGCGATGCTCTCTCCACGCGTTTCGATGGCTTTTTGCTGGGCATCGGGGTTCAGCGCCAGAAAGTTGCTGGGCGCCATGGCCGCCACCCATTGCTCCACGGCAAAGCGGATGCGCTGGCGGGTCTTTTCGTCCGCCTGCACCGCATCGGCCATGCCGGTCAGCACCTTGGCGTTGAGCGCATAGCTGGCAGCCGAGAATGCCGCCAGCGGATTGTGTTCCCAGGGGGCGGCGCTGAAGCGCTTGTCCTTGGGCACGGGAGCCTTCATGCCGGCAGCCCACAAGGCCGTGGCTTCCCGCACGTATTCCTGCTGCAGCGCCTGCAGCTTGCCCGGCTCGAACTGCACCGGCGGTACGGTGCCGGGCGCCTTGGGATCGATCTGCTGGAATGACTGCAGGGTCTTGGCCCAATGCTCGCCAAAGAACTGCTGGAAAGCCTGGGCACTTTGGCCCCAGATAGGTTCAGAATTCATGCCTGCCTTGTCCCCTTGGTGTTGCTGTCGCTGTCAGCCCGCATGCCATGTGTCACCAACGGGCTTGCATCCATTGTTGCCGAGGCGGCAGGCGCTGACAACGCAACCCAGCGCCGCACTGTGCCTTGCTTGGAGAGACGTTGACAGACATCAAGCCCGATTCACGGCGTTTTCCGGTGTGCATACCGCCCTCTGCCCTATGCTTGGCGCCATGTACCTGATCCTGATTGCCTGGTTTTATGTCACCTTGATGATGGCCATTGCCGAAGCCACCAACCCCGTGGGTTCGGTCCTGGGCGGCATCGTGACGTTTGTGCTGTATGGCCTGCTACCGATGGCCATCGTGGGCTACATCATGGCCACGCCCGAGCGAAAACGCCGCTTGAAAGCCCGGCGCGAAGCCGAGCAGCAAGCCTGGGATGCTGCCCAGGAGCCACCTGCAACCACCACCAAGCCCACACCGACCGGAACGATCGAGGAGCCAGCCACGACGGGCATTGACTCCGCTCCCGTTGTCCCTGCCGAGGTGCGACCAGCGAACGCCACCGCCCCGGCAGAACAGCGTCCCTGCAAGACGGATGCCGACCAACGGCATGCCACTTGCAGCGCGCACGCCACAGTGCGCCCGGGCCATCCAGGCAAGTTGCAAGCAATTGAAAACTGTGCGTACCCACCGGCGCAGGGCCGTCGATCAATCGCTGCGATCACGCCCCAAAGGGGCGCCACGGTGTCCGGGGTAGCCCAGCCGGCTGGGCATGATGGCCGTCAGCTTCGCGCTGCAGGCGCTTGCCCTTCCAGCCAGATGCATGCTGCCATCCTTCCCGTACTGCCCAGCACCGCAGCATCACGGCGGTGAGAGAAAAAGCGGGCGCTGTCGGTGACCGTGCACCAGGGCGTGCTGCCGTCATTTCCGTAGATGCCCGTCAGACCCAGCGCCTGCAGGCGCTGGCGGGCCAGTCCTGGCAGGTTGGCCCACCATTTGCCCGACACCGCGCCAGGGGTGAAGCAACTGGCCGCTTGCGCGGATGCAGTGACGAACGCCTGGCGGACTTCGCTGCCCACCTCGAACGCCGTGGGGCCGATGCACGGCCCCAGCCAGACCTGGGTATCGGCTGCGATGTCAGCCACCGTCTGCACCGACATGACTTCAGCAGCATGTGGCAGAGCTGCAGGCGCCGAATGCACCTGGCGTGCCTGTACCTGCCTTGCAAAACGGGCAAACACCGTCTCCAATACGCCCACACCGTCTTGCCCCACCAGTCCGCGCCAGCCCGCATGGGCTGCGGCCACCACCGGCACATGGCGGTGGGCCAGCAGCACCGGCAGGCAATCGGCCACCATGATGGTGCACACCGCGCCCGATTGATCGCTCACGCAGGCGTCTGCTGCTACTCCGTCGGTGGTATGGGCATGCAATGCCTCCACATCGCAGCCATGCACCTGCTGCAAGAACACCGGGCGTGCTCCAGGGCTGCTGCGCTGGATGGCTTCGGTCAGGATGCGGCGGTTGGCAGCCACAGCGGCAGGGTCGTCGCGCACATGGTCACCCAGGTTCAGGCTGCCAAACGGTGCTTGGCTCACCCCGCCTGCACGGGTGGTGAACAGGGCTTGTACACCCGCGATCTGCGGCCATTCGGGCACCAGCCAGGGGTGGGACACAGGCATCATTGCACTCTCACGCATCGTCAATCTTCTCGTTCACACACCACATTCAAGCTCCACATTCGGCGCAACACCGCCGTTCAAGGCTGCGCATCCGGGCAGGCCGAGGGCTGCGCCGCTTGCACGGCGGACTGCGCCAGCGCGGCTTCATAGGCGGCCAGGGTGGCAGGCAGGCCGTCCAGGGGGACGCCAAAGCGCTGGGCATTGAAGATCTGCGGCACCAGACAGCAATCTGCCAAGGTCAGGCGGTCGCCCCAGCACAGCGTGGACGGCGCCATACCCAGGCGCGCACGCTCGCCCGCCAGCAGCGCCAGCTCGCGCTCGAAAGCGTCCAGGCCCTGACGCACCCAGTGGTGGTACCACAGGTTCTTGGTGTCGTCGCTCAAACCGCCTTCGTGCACCAGCCACCGCAGCACCCGCAGATTGTTCAAAGGATGGATATCGCAAGCCACCATCTGCGCCAGGCCGCGGATGCGGGCACGGGCCAGCGCATCGCCTGGCAGCAGGCTGGGCTGGGGATGGGTCTCGTCCAGGTACTCGATGATGGCCATGGACTGGTTCAACCAGACGGCACCGCCGCCGATGTCCAGGGCCGGCACCAGACTGTCCCCCATGTGCGCCAGGTAATCCGGCGCCCGCTGTGCGCCGTGCACCAGGTGCACGGCGTGGTAGTCATACGGCAGCCCCTTGTGTGCCAGAGCAATGCGCACACGGAACGAGGCCGAGGAGCGGAAGTAGTTGTAGAGCTGCATGGGCCGCAGCATAGCGCAGGCCGTGTCGCCTTTTGGGCTGCACCATGCTGGCGCCGTGGCACACTGCAAGCAGGGTAGAAAGGCCGCAGCGCCACTTTGCCCGTGCCCCGAGACAACACGTTAGATTGACCAACAACCATGTCCCAACAGTACGTTCTCCCCCCTGCTCCTGTTGCCAGCCTGCCCGTAACCGGCAGCGACGCGCTCTTTCCCGTGCACCGCGTCTACTGCGTGGGCCGCAACTACGCCGAACACGCCAAGGAAATGGGCTTTACCGGCCGCGAGGCGCCGTTCTTCTTCATGAAGCCGGCCGACGCCGTGCTGCCCGTGCCCGCCGGCCAAACGGTGGACATGCCCTACCCCACGCTGACCGACAACCTGCACCACGAGATCGAACTGGTGGTGGCCATTGGCAAGGGTGGCAAGGACATTCCCGTGGCCCAGGCCCTGGAGCATATCTACGGCTACGCCGTGGGCCTGGACATGACGCGCCGCGACCTGCAAGGCGAGATGAAGAAGCAGGGCCGTCCCTGGTGCATCGGCAAGGGCTTCGACTACAGCGCCCCCATCGGCCCCATCACGCCTGTCGCCCAGGCGGGTGACGTGGCCACGGCCGGCATCTGGCTGCAGGTGAACGACGTCGACCGCCAGCGCAGCAATGTGGACCAGTTGATCTGGAACATTGCCGAGACCGTGGCCATCCTGTCGCAAGCCTGGGAGCTGCAACCCGGCGACCTGATCATGACCGGCACGCCCGAAGGCGTGGGCGCCGTGGTGCGTGGCGATGTGATGGCCGGCGGCGTGGACGGCCTGGAGTCCATCCGCGTGCGCGTGGCGTAAAAGCGGCACACACTGAAGACGTGGTTGCGAAGCTGAGCGTACCGTCCCGTACGTCTGCGGCTTCGCGCGGCGTCTTCATGGTGCACCGGCGATCCCGGCGATCTGCCGGGCCCTGCGGTCCATTTGGGCACGTCAGCGCAGCCGAGAACTCATGTTTTCATAGCTACCAACGTTCACGCAGCAAGCATCACAGCCACACTTCCCCTATATTCCAGACATGACCTTGCGCAGCCCCATCAAGTTCTGCCGTGAATGCGGCCATGCCGTGACCTACCGCGTGCCCGACGACGGCGACACGCGTGCCCGCGCCGTGTGCCCGCAATGCGCCACCATCCACTACGAGAACCCGCTGAACGTGGTAGGCACCATTCCCGTGCTGGCCGATGGCCGCGTGCTGCTGTGCAAGCGCAACATCGAGCCACGCTGGGGCAAATGGACGCTGCCGGCCGGCTTCATGGAACTGGATGAAACCACCAGCCAGGGCGCAGCACGCGAGACGGATGAGGAAGCCGGCGCCCAGATCCGCATGGGGCGGCTGTTCTCGGTCATCAATGTGCCGCGCGTAGGCCAGGTGCACCTGTTTTACACCGCCGAAGTGCTGAGCGAAGCACTCAACCCAGGGCCGGAAACCATTGAGGCACGGTTCTTCCGCGAAGAAGATATTCCCTGGGACGAAATTGCTTTTCGCACCGTGAGCACCACGCTGCAGCGCTGGTTTGCCGACCGCGACAACGGCATGAGCGACCAGGTACACGCCATCGATCTGGTCTGACCGCCCTCCCCCTCACTGCTGCCTGTGCAAGCCCGCTGGAATGCAGCGGGCTTTTTCATGTCCGGCCACCCAACGGCGGGCATTGCCCTGGGTACACCGTCGTAGGAACTTCGCAATCTGGCGGGAACGGCCGCAGTACAGGGTCCATGTGCGGGCCCCGTACCGCGTTGAACGGCCTCTTCAGCCCAACCAGCCCTTGGGCTTTTTGTCCTGCTTGCGCTCCACCGGGTTGGCCGTCAACCAGTTGGAAGGATAGGCACGCAAAAACTCGCGCGCCTTGTCCTGGCGGGCAGTCAGCCAGGCATCGTACGAGCCTTCGTTCAGAATCGCCGGCATGCGCTTTTCGCTTCCCGGGTGCTGGTAGCGGTGCATCAGTGCATGGCTATTGGCGTTCACGGTCAGTATGGCGTAGCTGATCAGTTCCGCGCCGCTGTCCGGATCCTGCCAACGGGACCACACTCCGGCCACGCCCATGGGCTCGCCATCCACGCGCGAGATGCGGGTGGACACCGGTTTTCCGCTGCGCAGATCGTCCTCGAAGAACGCCTGCATCGGAATGATGCAGCGCTGCCCGGCCAACCATGCGTCACGGTAGGCCTGCACAGTGGATACCGTGTCGTTGCGCGCCACCAGTTGCTTGGGCGCGCGCAGTCGGGCATCTGATGCGGATTTGACCCAGTGCGCCACAAAACCGAACTGTGCCGGCACCCATTCGCGCTGCACGGGAGGGGCCTTGGGCTTGGCCGCAGGCACCGCATCGGAGGCAACAGCCACGGTCGACTTCGGAAGGGGCGCGGCCTCGGCTGCACCACCTGCCACCGACACTACATCGGCCACCGTGGCGTCCGACGACACGGGCTGTGCCACGGCACGGACCATGCCGCTGAGACGGTTGGCACGGACCAGGCGCTCCGCAGGCACCTCCGCAGGACTCACTTTGAAGAAGGCGGCGTAATCGCCCGGCTGGGGCAGGTTTTCGTACTGGGAACTCATAGGCGCCGATGGTAAGGGGCTTGGCGGCACCCGAACACGGCACGGCCACAAAACCCGCGATATCGCCCACCACCTGCTGCTGACATTGCTGGCAGTTTCTTGACATGGGTTTACCCCGGGCCCGGCTTTTGCTGATGCAGATCACGCGTACCGAGGCACACACCAACAAGAGACAAGGACCCGTATGACGACCTCCAGCCACAATGCCGCCGCATCTTCTGCAGTCCCCCAGCTGCACACCGATGCCTTCATCCCATATATGCGGAATGTCACGCGCTGCGAGGCTTCGCTGCGCGAGCTGAACCTGATGTGGCGGCTGATCGAGTCATCTGCCAAGATGAACTGCCCGCAGGAAGCCCATGCGATCCTTCCGATGATGGCCGCCACGCGTGCCGGCTTTGAGCAGCTGGAACAGGATCTGGTGCACTCCATGGTGCACCAGTCCGTCACCGGGGTGATGGCCGCCCTGGCCACACAGGCCCAGAACGTGATCGATACCCTGGTGCGCAACCTGTACGAACGCACGGCCGACGTGGGCTTTCTGGCCACCGACAGCATGCTCTGCCGCTACGTGGCCGGGCTGGCCGACGGTGTGGGCGTGCAGGAGCGCCTGCGCGCTTACCGCAGCAAGTACACGGTCTATAACGAGATCTTGCTCGTAGGCCTGGACGGTACGGTGCTGGCCCAGACCGATGGCGACTCGCCCGTGGAAGGCAGCCAGGACCCGCTGCTGGCGCACACGCTGCAAAGCAGCAGCTATGTGGAAACCTTCCGCGCCACCGACCTGCGTCCCCACCAGACCCACGCGCTGATCTATTCCCAGCGCATGCTGCACCCGCAGACGGGTGAACCCATTGGCGTGCTGTGCCTCAGCTTTGATTTCGATGGCGAAATGCGCGGCATCTTCGGTGCACGCGCCGCTGGTCTGCAAGGCAGCAACAATGGCGTGCGCAGCGTGGGCCTGCTGGTCAATGGGAGCGGGCAGGTGCTGGCCAGCAGCGATCCGCACTGGATTGGTGCCGACAGCCCTGTCCCGACGTACCACAACAGTGCGCCAAGTCTGCACATCCATGCTGGACGCACCTACCTGGTGCAGACCGCCGCATCGGCCGGCTACCAGGGCTACCCTGGCCCTGACGGCTGGCAAGGCCAGATCATGATTCCAGTGGAGCAGGCCTTTGCTAACCAGAGCCAGCATCTGCTGGAACAGCTGGACCCTTATGTGGCTCAGGGTCTGCTGGCCCATGCCCACCGTTTTTGCCCGCCGCTGCATGCCATCATCACGGCGGCGGACACCATCCGCCGCGTGGTCTGGAATGGCCAGGTGATGACCGCCGGCGACACGCCCGACAACGGCAGCGACGGCACCCGTCTGCAGGCCGTGCTGGAGCAGATCGGCGAGACCGGGGCACGCACCAACGAGGTGTTCACCCAGTCCATCCGCGCGCTGTACGACACGGTGCTGAATGCAGCTCTGCGCGACAACACCCTGCTCAGCCGCCTGCTGGTGGACCTGCTGGACCGCAACCTGTACGAGCGCGCCAACGATTGCCGCTGGTGGGCGCTGACGCCCCAGTTGCCTGCGCTGCTGCTGGCCGTGCAACGCGACCAGGCCACGGACACCCAGGTGCAGCAAGTCTGTGCCCAGCTCAGCCACATCCATAGCCTCTACACCGTCTACAGCCAGCTGGTGGTGTATGACCGCAGCGGCCGCATCGTGGCCACCAGCTTGCGGGGCGAAACACCCGCAGGAGCACCTGCCGGCTGGCAGAACACCACCGACGACGTCCTGCAGCATCCACTGCTGGGCCAGAGCATCGAGGCCGACACACTCACCCAGGTACTGGCCCTGTCTAGCCCGCAGGCCTACCACGTCAGCCCCTGGCGGCCGAGCGCCCTCGAAAGCAGCCAGGCCCCCACCTACGCCTACCACGCGGCCTTGCGCAGCGACGACGGGCAGGTGCTGGGCGGCATCGGTCTGGTCTTCAATGCCGAACGCGAGCTGCAGTCCATGCTGGACAGTGCCGCGCCGCACAACGCAGCGACTGCTGACAGCGCCACCCGCGTGCTCTACCTGGATCGCCTGGGTCAGGTGCTGGCCTCCACCGACACGGCCCAGCCTGTGGGCAGCCGCATGCCCCTGCCAGTCGACCTGCTGCAGCTGCCTGCCGGCCAGAGCGCCGCACGCGCCATGGTGCACGCCGGCCAGTACTGCATCGTGGCCGCCACGGCAGGCAGCGGTTACCGTGAATTCAAGCGCAGCGACGGCTACCGCGAAGAGGTGCTGGCCGTGGCCGTCCAGCCTTTCGGGGCCGAACAGGAAGATGCCATTGCCGCCGTGCGCCGCCGCAGCACCTGCATCGATTCCATGGCGCCTGCCCAAGGAGGCCAGCAGCTGCGGGAGATGGCCACCTTCTTCGTCGGCAGCAGCCTGATGGCACTGGACGCCGCCTGCGTGCTCGAAGCCCTGCCCGCCGCCGCCATCGCCCCGGTGTCGGCCGGCCGCATTCCCCACTGTGTGGGCACCATGGCCCGCCGCAGCCGCGGTGCGCTGACCGGCTATGTCTGGGTGTTCGACCTGAACGCCCTGCTGCACGGCAAACCCACCCGCGTCACCGCGCAAAGCCAGGTCGTCGTGCTGGAGCATGCCGGGCGCCGCCTGGGCCTGCTGGTCAGCGACCTGCAGGGCGTGGCCCGCTTTGCCGACAGCCAGGTCATCCCTGCGCCCGCCATGGCCCCCTCCCAGCACCGGCTGGTGGATGCCCTGGTCAAGGCCAACGGCGGCAGCCTGCTGATCCAGTGCCTGAGTGCAGCGGCCCTGCTGCACACGCTGCAGGGGCAGGCGAGTGCAACGGCTGCTGCAGACGCACATCGCCATCCAGGCAGGGAAGAAAACGCCTGAAACCCCGTTTCGACACGATTCGGTAAGCACGTTATGTTACAAACTAGGCCGTGCCGCTGTTGGCACGGCTGATGTTTGCCCAATGGCCCGTTCACTGCTCGGACTTCGCCCTGCAGCCTCCCAGACCCCGCTGGAGCTGTCCACCACCACCCCGCTACAGACTCCCCTGAACGGTGCCGCGCTGCAGGCCCGCTTGCGGCAAAAGCGTTCCTCGGCCTATGTGCAGGCCGTGACGCAGCTCGATGCCGGCGGCCATGTGCACAGCCCAGCCGCCACCCAGGCGTTGATCGATGCCATCCGCAATGAATTGCCCGATGTCTCGATCGATGCCCTGCCCTTTGGCATCGTGTCCCGCTGCTATCTGGGCGCACCTTATGAGGTGCATACCCTGGACTGCAGCGGCAGCATCATCCAGCACTACAAGACCCATGAAAGCCTGCCCGCTACGCTGGAGCGGGCGCGCAGCCTGGCCCAGCACCCGGCTTACGCCTTCATTGAAGTGTATGGATCCCGCCTTATCGCGGTCAGCTCGTCCGGGCAGACCGCGCTCATTGACCTTTGACCTCCTCCTGCTTGCCCTATGAGTTCTGAACGCATCATCCAGGTTGCAGACCTGTCCTTGATTCTCGGGTCGCTTCGCTCCCTGCAAAGCGATATCGGCACCGTCTCCAACCAGGTGGACAACGTCGGCCACGACCTGTCGCAGACCCGTGCCGAACTGTCGCGCCTGGAGCAGGCTTTCGCGGACTTCGTCGAAGCCGACCTCAAGGCCAAGGAACTGTCGCTGGCCGAAACCCGCCAGGTGAAGATCCGCCAGGAAATCGAAAACACCTTCGGGCAGAACGCCGTGGTGCGCCGCCAGGCCACCGGCATCCTGCAAGCCTCCGACATTCAGTTGGTGCGCCAGAAAACCATCCGGGGTGCGACGGAAGAGCTGATGCTCTCCACCCCCCGCTACTGGCTGGCACCGGCCCTGGTGGCCTTGGCCGCCTGGCTGGGAGACAATCGCGACCTGGCCCAGCGTGCACTGGCCGAAGCGGTGCGCCGTGACGACGAAAAGACCTCGCTGTTCTTTGCCCTGATCTCCCGCCGTGCCGGCCGCAGCGAAGCCAACCGGACCTGGCTGGACCGCTACTTCGGACTCCAGAATCCACACCAGCTCGACCGCCAGACCGTGGTGATGGTCGACGCCATGGCCAATGGTGTCTTCAACGCCGACACCACACAGCTGTGCTCCAAGCGCATCACCGCCTGGATCGAAGAACTGTCGCAGCAGGCGGGATTTGCCGAGGCGCAGCGCAGCCAGTGGAGCGACGCCTTGCGCTCCAAGACCCCCCATGCAGACCATGCGGACGACTATCCCCATCTGTCGCGCTTCAGTCCTACCTGGGGTGCGCTGGGCACGTCGCTCAACGAAGCCTCCATGCAATCGGCGGTGCTGCAGCATTTCGAACAGGTCTTCCAAGGGGAGATCAAGCCTGCCAGCAGCGTGCTGGTGGCAGTGGACGACCTGCTGACCAAGCTGGTCACCCGCTTTGACGATGAGGAGCTTCCACTGCGCCGCCAGGAAGAGCTGTGCCGGCTGATCATTGAGGAAAGCGGCGACAAGCGTGCCGCCCAGAGCCGCTACGACCTGCAAAGCAAAACGCTGGACACGCAGGTGGACTTCACCCAGTTGCTGACCAATGCAGCTATGCACCCCGAAACCTCGCATGTCACGCGGGCCACGCAACGCTTTGCGATTGCACACTCGCGCGACTGGATTCTGGATGCCCACAGCGATGTCACGGCCAAGGCGCGGCAGAGAGTGCCACAACGCATTGAGCTGCAGCTTGAAGACTGGAGCGGCCAGACCAGTGCCGGAGAAAACGAGGCCGAGCTGCTGGCCAGCCTGGCCTCGCATCTGGACCAACGCGAAGCCGAGGCGCTGGCAGGCGCCAAGCTGGGACTCAAGCACTGGGGCGCCGTTGCCATCGGTGCCGTTCTGGTACTGATGAGCGTGTCCTACGGCATGGTCTCGCTGGTGCTGGGGTTGGCAGCACTGGGCTGGGCTTATCTGGGCCACCGCACCGTGCAGAAGCTGCGCATCAAGATCCGTGAGGATTTCGCGCGCCTGAAAACCCAGTCGGCGCAGGCACTGCGCGCTTGCATGGCAGAGACTGTGGAGCTGCGCCGCGACCTGGCACAGCGCGATGGCGTTTCTGCGAATGTGACAGCCCTGCTGGAAAGCATCAGCCCCGCGCAGCACCTGCTGTCCGGTCACGACAACGTGCGCCGCGTCATGGCCGCCTAATCACACCAGGATTCCCTATGCCCCGAGACCTTTTGTCCACCGTGACACCCGATGTGCCAAACGCCTCCAGTGCTCCCCGCGCGGCCCCTTCCACACACCCAGCGCCCGCACCGCAGCCCGTCGAACCACAAACCGATCGCGACGCACTGGCGGGAGCGCTGCCTGACTGGGATCTCCTGCCAGGCTCGCCCTTTGTGCGCCGCATCAAGTGATGCGGGGCTGGTTCTCCCGCCCTGCTGATACGGCATCGTCTGCGGCAGAACCGGCTGCGGGCGATGCCCCGCAGTCCTATGCCCAATGGAGCCAGTGCCTGGATGCCCTGGCGAAAGAGGACAACGATGCAGCCTGCCTGCAGCAGCTCGAGAATGGCCAGTTGGAATGGACTGCGGGGGTGGCGCCCATGCTGGGCAAACGCATCAGCGAAGAAGTCCAGCGCCGGCTGCAACGCTGCTCCGACCGGTTGGCACGTGATCTGCGAATGGGGGCGCAGGAAACCCTGATCGTGCGTGCCGTGCTCCAGGGGCGCGTGCAACTGTGTTTTGTGCACCGGCTGTGCCAGCTGCCGGTACTGCCCGCGGCCACCCAACAGCACCTGCAAAGCGAAATTCTCAGATTTGCCGAGCGCGCACAGAAATCGCTAGAAGACACGGCCAAGGCCGACCGCAGCGGACAACTGGCCACCCTGTTGCGCAACAACCCGTTGACGGGCTACGACCGCACGCCAGCGTCCTCCGGCCCCCTTCATAACGCGCCGCTGACAGCAGCCACCCTGTCCCCGGCCACAGCGGCTGCACCCCGCAGGCGCAATATCCTGAACTGACCACTGTTTCCATGAGTGACACCGCTGAATTCAAAGCCACGCTGACGCGTTATCTCAAGGCGCGCATTCCCTTCATCTCCATTCGCAGCGCCGAGCGCAGCCGGGTCCTGGAATTGCTGCGCGACGTAGGCTCCGCACTGCAGGCACCGGTCTATGTGCACACGCTGTCGCAAGGTACGCGCGAGCTCGGCAGCAACCGCTCCGTCAACGATGACCGTTCCGTGACGGGTGCCGTGGACTTCGCCAGCCAGCAGTTCGCCCAACGCCAGAATCTCACCGTGATCCTGACCGAGGTCTCGGACATTGAAGACGACACGCCCGCGGCGCGTCACCTGCTGGATGTCGTGATGCTGGCGGCCGAGAACAGTGGCTCGGTCATCGTGATCACCACCAAACCGGTCTGGGGCCAGTTGCAGCGTGCGGGCATGTCGCTGGTGCTCTCCGCCCCCACCGAAGATGAGATGCTCGGCATCATTCGTGACAACCTCAACGCCTACCGCGAGCATTTCCCCATTGAGTGGGATGACGCCGACGAGCGCCGTGCCGCTGCCGCACTCGCAGGCGTGTCGCGCATCGAAGCGGAGAACATCGTTGCGACCTTGCTGGCCAATGGCCGCATCACCAAGGCAGACATGGTCGAGGTGATGCATGCCAAGGACCGCATCTTTGCCGACATCTCCGGCATCGAGCGTGTCAATGTGCGCAGCAGCAGCCTGAACGTGGGGGGATTGGGAGGCCTGAAAGCCTGGCTGGACAAGGAGCAGCCCCTGCTCACCGCAGATCTGCGTGAGCGCGGCATCCGCCCTCCCCGCGGCGTGCTGCTGGTGGGTGTTCCCGGCTGTGGCAAATCACTGTCTGCCAAAGCGATTGCAGCCAACTGGGGGCTGCCGCTGTACCGCCTGGACCTGTCTACCATCCATGGTCAGTACCTGGGACAAAGTGAAAGCCGCCTGAAGGATGCACTGAGCACCGCCGACCATGTGGCCCCCTGCGTGCTGTGGATCGACGAAATTGAAAAAGGTCTGGCAGGCGCCGGAGGCAGCGGCGATGGCGGCACCGCCACCCGCCTGGTCGGTCAATTCCTATACTGGCTGCAAGAATCCCTGGCCCGCGTCTTTGTCGTTGCCACCGCCAACGACGTGTCCAAGCTGCCACCGGAACTGCTACGCCGTGGCCGGTTTGACGAGCTGTTCTTTGTCGATTTGCCCACCCCGGCAGAGCGCCGCGAAATCATCGCCATCTATACCCAGCGCGGTCTGCGGCAGGAGGTTCCGGCTGCGCTGCTGGACGAAATGGTGGAACTGTCCGACGGCTTTGCCGGTTCCGATCTGGAGTCGGCCGTGCGCGAAGTGGTCAAGGAAGCCTACCTGCGCGGTGACGAGGTCGTGACGGCGGAGCTTTTCCGCCGCAGCTTCACCAATCTGGTGCCCTTGTCCAAGACCGCACCGGAGCAGATCGAAAGCATCCGGGCCTGGGGACGGGAGCGCGCCGTTCCGGCATCGGGCCAGCCCATCGGTGCGGCCACGCAGCAAGTCCGCGCCCGTCGCCAGGTTCTGGCCTGATGCACCGCCAGCGCACCCACGCGGTGCGCGCTGCCCTGCTGGGGCCCAACCTTCGGCTCAGGACAGTGCCCTAGACGCCCTGCTCATGCCTTTTATTGCCGCAGCCAGTGGGCCAAGCCCGGCAGCGCGGCCTGCGTTGCGGCATAGCCGGCATCCATCGCCTCCTTGGCGCGGTGAAAGTCCAGCAGACCCAGATGCGCCAGACGCGGGGCAATCACCAGCTCGGGCGGGTCACCGGCCATGCGGCTGCGCGTGATGCGCATCTGCATGATGTTGACGCTGGTCATCACCACATCCAGCACCGACGGAATGCGCATGCCATCCACCAGCGGGCTGTTGGCGGCGGCCGGCGGCGCACCCACGCCAGGGATCCAGGAGGTCAGCCGCCGGGACCAGGGCTTGCCAGGGGGCGGCACGGCAGCACCTGCTTCCTCCACCGCTGTGCCACCGGCTGGTGGCACAGGGTAAGGCGGCGTCCTGTTCAACATGTCACCCTCCTCCTCGTCACCATCCTCTGCCTGCTGGTGGCGTGGTGATGGAATCGGTGGCGGCGCCTCCTGCACCGCCAGCGGCTGCATGTGGCGTTGCATCAGGTCAACATTCAGATCCACGGCGATCACAATGTCCGCACCCATGGCCCGCGCCAGCGAAGCCGGCACCGGATTGACCAGACCACCGTCCACCAGCAAGCGCCCTTCGCGCAGCACTGGTGTGAACAGACCGGGCAGGGCGATCGAGGCACGCACCGCATCGGCGATCGAGCCCTGGCGCATCCACACCTCGGCACCCGAATGCAGGTCGGTGGCCACGGCCCCGAACGGAATGGGAGAGTTCTCGATATCGAAATCGGCGAAATTGCGGCGCCAGAAGCTGATCAGCTTCTCCCCCTTGAGCATGCCTCCGGCCAGATTGAAGTCCATGAAGCCAAACACATCGCGCATGCCCAGGCCCTGCACCCAGTCGGCAAAGCGCTCCAGTTCGCCACCGGCATAGGCGGCACCCACCAGCGCACCGATGGAGCTGCCGCAGACCACATCGGGCTGTATGCCCGCATCCCGAAGCGCCCGCAGCACGCCAATGTGCGACCAGCCACGGGCCGAGCCGCTGCCCAGCGCCAGGCCCAGTTTGGGGGTACGCCGGCTCAGTGCCATCAGGCGCCTCCGTCCACGTTGCCGCCTTGCAGCAAGGCCAGCATGCCCGCCTCGTCCAGCACCTTCACACCCAGTTCCTCGGCCTTGGCCAGCTTGCTGCCGGCGTCTGCCCCGGCCACCACATAGCTGGTCTTCTTGCTGACCGAGCCGGCCACCTTGGCGCCAGCGGCTTCCAGCATGTCCTTGGCAGCATCGCGCGTCAGCGTGGGCAGGGTGCCAGTCAGCACCACCGTCATGCCAGCCAGGATCTGGGCCGGCTTTTCGGCCGGTGCGCCCTCTTCCCAGTGCACCCCGCAGGCACGCAGCTGCTCCACCACCTCACGGTTGTGGGGCTGCGCAAAAAAGGTGTGGATGCTGTCCGCCACGATGGGACCCACGTCACGCACTTCCAGCAGTTGTTCCACGCTGGCGTCCATGATGGCGTCCAGCAGGCCGAAGTGCCGCGCCAGATCCTTGGCCGTGGCCTCCCCCACATTGCGGATGCCCAGCCCGAACAGAAAACGCGGCAGCGTGGTGGACTTGGACTTCTCCAGCGCATCTAGCACGTTCTGCGCCGACTTTTCGGCCATGCGGTCCAGTGCCACCAGCGATGTCAAACCCAGCTTGTACAGATCGGGCAGCGTGCGCACCACATTGCCATCCACCAGCTGGTCCACCAGCTTGTCGCCCAGACCTTCAATGTCCATGGCACGGCGGGCGGCAAAATGCAGCAGCGCTTCCTTGCGCTGGGCAGCACAGAACAGCCCGCCGGTGCAGCGGTGGTTGGCCTCGCCTTTTTCGCGCACCACGGCACTGCCGCAGATAGGGCACGCAGCGGGCATGCGGAAATTGGGCACATAGGCGGCCCGCGTACCGGGCACCCTGCCGACGACCTCGGGAATCACGTCCCCCGCGCGGCGCACGATCACCGTGTCCCCCACGCGCACGCCTTTCTTGCGCGTCTCGAACAGGTTGTGCAAGGTGGCATTGGTCACCACCACCCCACCGACCGCCACCGGCGCCAGACGCGCCACAGGGGTGAGCTTGCCGGTACGCCCCACCTGCACATCGATGCCTTCCATCACGGTGGGCATCTCTTCCGCCGGGTATTTGTGGGCCACGGCCCAGCGCGGCTCGCGCGTGACAAAGCCCAACTGGCGCTGCAGGGCCAGACTGTTGACCTTGTAGACCACACCATCGATCTCGTACGGCAGCGTGGCGCGCTCGGCCCCCATGCGGGCATGAAACGCCACCAGTTCGGCAGCACCATGGGCGATCTGCACCTGCGGCGCCACCGGGAATCCCCAGGCCTTGAGCTGCTGCAGCAGGGCGTAATGGGTGCCAAACTGTGGCCCCCCTTCCGCCACCGGCGTGACATCCCCCATGCCGTAGGCAAAAAAGGACAGCGGGCGCTGGGCGGCGATATTGCTGTCAAGCTGGCGCACGGCACCGGCCGCGGCGTTGCGCGGGTTGGCAAACAGCTTGGCACCTGCGGCCTCCTGGCGGGCATTGAGCTTTTCCAGGTCGGCGCGGCGCATATACACCTCGCCGCGCACTTCCAGTACCGGCGGTACGCCGCCCACACCTGTCGGCAAGGTCAACGGAATCTGGCGGATGGTGCGGATGTTGTGCGTCACCTCCTCGCCCACCTCGCCGTCCCCGCGCGTGACGGCATGGACCAGGCGGCCCTGCTCGTAGCGCAGGCTCATGGCCAGGCCGTCGAACTTGGGCTCGCACACATATTCCACCGCCGGCGCGCTGTCGTCCAGCTCCAGTTCGCGGCGAATGCGGGCATCAAAGGCTTCGGCGCCTGTGGCTTCGGTATCGGTCTCGGTGCGGATGGACAGCATGGGCACCACGTGGCGCACCGGCGTCAAGCCGTCGAGCACGGCACCGATCACGCGCTGCGTGGGGGAATCCGGGGTGATGAGCTGCGGATACGCCCCTTCCAGGCCCTGCAGCTGCTGGAACACGCGGTCGTACTCGCCATCGGGCACGGTGGGTGCATCCTGCACATAGTATTCATGCGCCCACTGCTGCAACTGGGCACGCAGCGCCTGCACCTTGGCCACCACCGCATTGGGAGCCGGCGTAGCGCTTGCACTGGGCGTTTCACCCGAAAAAAGGTCAAAATTTTCGGTCATCAGACTTCAATGGTTCAATACGCTGCGCGCGTCAGGCATGCGGGCTCCCCCATCCTCGCCCGAAAGAGCGGTGGCGTAAAGCCCAGGCCAGACCTGCGCAAGCAACGCAGCCTCGTCAGAGGCAGGGATGCACGCAAGGGCCGCCCAGCAACGGCGCGGCCGTTTCGTCCCACATCGCCACGCGGCGCAATCGCGTTGAGCAGGCCGCGTCGGGCGACTCTGGGGAAGTGCCTTAATTAAACAAACGGCGTGCCAGCATGGAGCCGGCCGACAGTTCGCGCTGGTCCAACTGGTCGTACAACAGTTCCAGATCGCCGGCAATGGGCTCCAGCACCTGGGGGTGCAGCGGCTGGCCGTTCTGGTCGCACAGCACGCCATCCATGGCCTCGCACAGTGCCTGCGCCACTTCGCGCAGCTTGGCAAACGGTTGCTCGGTGCGCGGCACCTGGGGGACGTCCAGACTCAGCATCACCTCATGGAAGGCAGTGCGGTCCAAATCGGCGGCCTGGGCGGCCTGGGCATCGAACGCCAGCACCAGCAGCGGGTAATTGCCGGGCACCGGCGACGGCAGCATCATGCGGCCCGGCATATTGGTCATCACAAAGCCCAGCTGACCGGCATGCTGGCGCACATAGCCCGGGCTCCAGGCAGCGGTACGTGCGCGCAGCATGAAGCTCAGTTGCGCATCGTGCTCGCTGGCGAACTGATCCAGCTCGCGCGCCCGGCCCACCTCGTGCAGCATGTCGGGCAGCTCCAGCGCGCCGTTCAGGGCATCGGCAAAGGTCTGGGCCTTGGCGGCAAATTCGGAGAACTCGATCTCGTTGAGTGCACCGGTGCGGTTGGCCAGTTGCACGCCCGCCTGGAAGGCGTTGTAGCGCTGGCCGGCACGCACGCTTTCCCAGTCGCGCGTGGCTTCGTTGAAGCCTTCGATACGGAAAGGCTTGCTGCCCGCCCGGCGCGTGGTGGGCTGCACCTGCAGTGCCGCCTCGCCGGAGACGCTTTGCTCCATCTGGATGGGCGCGATGGCATCGATCAGGCCATCAAGCGCCAGCTTGCGTTCGGCCGGCAATGGCTGGTGCACCGGCGCCGCAGCTGCAGTCTGTGTCGGAGATGGCTCCTCCACCCCTGCACCATGGGCCACCGGGGCCACGGCCTTGTCCGGCTGCGGCGCAGCGATGGGGGCCTCGAACTCCGGCTTGTCCGGCATGGCATCCAGCAGCGGATCGTGCAGCGGAGTGCTCAGCGGCTGGGTGGCGGCCGGGCGCATATGGGGGGGCAGATCCGTCACATCCACACCGTCCAGCGCAGGCTCGAAGCGGGCCGCATCTTCGGCGCCCTGGCGGGCTTGTTCGTCCCGGTCCGCACGTTTGGGGGCGTGACGGCGGGTGTTCCATGCGTTGTAGGCCACGATCAGGCCGAGCAGGACAACGCCCACGACGGCCAGACTGATTTGCAGGGTGCTCATGAATGGGTCTGTTTCGTTTTCAAGCCTCGGCCATGGACAGCGCGGACTCCATGTCCACGGCCACGATGCGGGAGACACCTTGCTCCTGCATGGTCACGCCGATCAGCTGTTGCGCCATTTCCATGGCGATCTTGTTGTGACTGATGAACAGGAACTGGGTGCCCTTGCTCATGCTGGCCACCAGTTTGGCATAGCGCTCAGTATTCGCATCGTCCAGGGGGGCATCCACCTCGTCGAGCAAACAGAACGGCGCCGGGTTCAACTGGAAGATGGCGAACACCAGCGCAATCGCGGTGAGCGCCTTCTCACCGCCCGACAACAGGTGGATGGTCTGGTTCTTCTTGCCTGGTGGCTGGGCCATGACCTGCACGCCCGAATCCAGGATTTCGTCGCCGGTGATGATCAGCTTGGCATTGCCACCGCCGAACAGCTCCGGAAACATCCGGCCGAAGTGGCGGTTCACCGTGTCGAACGTGCCCGACAGCAGCTCGCGCGTTTCGCCATCGATCTTCTTGATCGCGTCTTCCAGCGTCGTCATGGCACGGGTCAGGTCGTCCATCTGCGCATCCAGGAAGGTCTTGCGCTCCCGGGCGATCTGCAGCTCTTCCAGTGCGGCCAGATTGACGGCCCCCAGGGCGGCAATCTCGCGGTGCAGGCGGTCGATATCGCCTTGCAGGCCATGCAGGCGCACATTGCCTTCCGCAATGGACTGGGCCACGGCAGCCAGATCGGCATTGGCCTCGGTCAACAGGCCTTCGAACTGCTCCACACCCAGGCGCGCGGCCTGCTCCTTGAGCTGGAATTCCGTGATGCGCTGGCGCAGCGGATCCATGCTGCGCTCCAGCTGGGTGCGGCGCTCGTCGCTGGCTCGCAGCTTGTTGGTCAGGTCGTCGTATTCGCTGCGGCAGGCAGCCAGGGCCTGCTCGCGCTCCATCTTCAGATTCAATGCATCCTGCAGACCGCCTTGGGCTGCCGCATCGTTCAATCGCCCTTGTTCGGCCACGGCACGCTCACGCTCCTCGGCCAGGGCCTTGCTTTGCTGCATTGCCGTTTCCATGGTGCGCTGCAACTCGCCCTTGCGCGCTTCCACGCTGCGCTGGCTGAAGGTGGCTTCCTGCGCACGGCGTTCCAGCGTGCGCTGCTGCTCGCGGCATTCGGCCACTTTGCGTTCGCACTCGATCACGCGTTCGTCCAGCTGGGCATGGCGCTCCTGGCTGTCGGCCAGTTGCATGTCCAGCTCTTCAAACCGGGCCTCGGCCGCCACGGCGCGCTCCTGCAATTCTTCGAGCTGGGCCGCCACTTCCCCCAGGTCCGCGTCCAGCTGGGCTGTGCGGGCGCGCGCCTGCTCGGCCAGCTGGCTCAGTCGCAGCGATTCCACCTGCAACTCGTGCGCGCTTTGCTTGGCCTCCGAGGCTTCGCGCCGTGCCGTCACCAGGCGCTGCGACGCATCGGCATACGCGCTTTCTGCGCGGGCCAGGGCCATGCGGGATTCTTCGTGGATCAGTGTCTGCGCGCGGAGCTCTTTTTCCAGATGCTCAATTTCCTGCGCCCGGGCCAGCAGACCGGATTGCTCGGAATCCTGGGCGTAAAAACTCACACTGTGTGCCGTCACGGCGTGGCCGGTGGGCACGTAAATGGTTTCACCGGGCTGCAGGCTGGCGCGACAGGTCAGCGCCTCGTCCAGCGTGGGGGCGGTGTAGCAATCGGTCAACCAATCGACCAGCACGGCCTGCAGACCGGCATCGCTGATGCGCAGCAGGTCCGACAGGCGGTTGGCGCCTTGTCCGTTCTGCGCAGCGGTATCCGATGGTTTGTTGTAGAAGGCCAGCCGGGCGGGCGGCGCATCGTGCCCGCCGGCGCCCAGAAAGCCGCGCACCATGTCCAGGCGCCCCACTTCCAGTGCGCCCATGCGTTCACGCAGAGCCGCTTCCAGGGCGTTTTCCCAGCCGGGCTCCACATGCAGGCGGCTCCACAACCCCTGCAGGCTGTCCAGCCCGTGCTTGGCCAACCAGGGCTGGAGCTTGCCATCGGTCTTGACCTTTTCCTGCAACGCCTTGAGGGCCTCCATGCGCGCAGCCAGATCGGCCTGGCGGGCGCCTTCCTGGTTCAGCGCCTGTTGGCGCTGGCGGCGCTCATCGTCGAGCTGAGGCACGCTGTCCTGCAGCTCCACCAGCGCCGCTTCGGCCATTTCGGCCAGCTCGGCCGCTTCTTCATACTGCTGGCGAAGGTTGGTGACGCGGGTTTCGTCCGGTGCAGCCAGCGCATTGCGGTCGGCACGCAGGCGTTCGTGCCGGGTCTCCAGCTGGCGAGACTGTTCGCTGGTGCTGCGCTGCTCGGCAGCCAGCACCTGGATTTGCTGCTGTACCTGGGTGACCAGCTGGCGTTGCTCGTTGGCCTTGGTCTGGGCAGTGCGGTGCGCATCCTCCAGATCGGGCAGCTGCATCGATTGCTCTTCGAGCTGGGCTGCCAGCATCTCGGCCTGCTCTTCGGCATCCATGCCCTGGCCGGCCAAGGTTTCCAGTTCGATCTCGGCCTCTTCGCGGCGCGTGCCCCAGGCGGCAATCTGCTCGCCCAGCTGCTGCAGGCGCTGCTCCACGCGCTGGCGGCCTTCCACCACATAGCGGATCTCGGCTTCCAGCCGCCCCACTTCCGCCGTGGCTTCGTACAGCTTACCCTGGGCCTGGTTGACGGTGTCGCCGGCCGCATAGTGGGCCTGGCGGATGGTCTCCAGATCGGCCTCGATGTTGCGCAGCTCGGCCATGCGCGATTCCACCTCGTTGACTGCTTCCAGCCCTTCGGTACGGATCTTGGCCATGTCGGCCTCGGCGTCGGCACGCTTGAGGAACCACAGCTGCTGCTGCTTGAGCGTCACGCTGCCTTGCAGCGCGTTGTACTGGGCGGCCACTTCGGCCTGCTTTTCCAGTTTTTCGAGGTTGGCGTTCAGCTCGCGCAGAATGTCTTCCACGCGGGTCAGGTTCTCGCGCGTGTCGGACAGGCGGTTTTCGGTCTCGCGACGGCGCTCCTTGTACTTGGACACGCCCGCCGCTTCTTCCAGAAACAGGCGCAGCTCTTCGGGGCGGGATTCAATGATCCGGCTGATGGTGCCCTGGCCAATGATGGCGTAGGCGCGCGGGCCCAGACCGGTGCCCAGGAACACGTCCTGCACGTCACGGCGACGCACCGGCTGGTTGTTGATGAAATAGCTGCTGTTGCCGTCACGCGTGAGCACACGCTTGACGGCGATTTCGGTGTACTGTCCCCACTGACCGCCAGCACGGTGGTCGGCGTTGTCGAACACCAGCTCCACGCTGGAGCGGCTGGCCGGCTTGCGGTGGGTGGTGCCGTTGAAGATCACATCCTGCATGGACTCGCCACGCAGCTCACTGGCCTTGGACTCCCCCAGCACCCAGCGCACCGCATCCATGATGTTGGACTTGCCGCAGCCGTTCGGCCCCACCACGCCCACCAGTTGCCCAGGCAGCAGAAAGTTGGTAGGTTCGGCAAAGGATTTGAAGCCAGCAAGCTTGATGGAATTAAGGCGCACGGGTCAGATCAGCGGCAGAGAAATGGTATGGGAGAGTACGAAGCGGAAACAGGCCCGCATGATACCGCGCTTGGCTGCAGGCCAACGGTATGGGCAACGCCAGCAGACTTCATGCCAAATTGGCGTTTCACCTTTTTCAATAAAAGGTAAGCAGCTATGAATTCAGAAGCAACGCCACTGCACGTTGGGCGGGACTTTTCTGCGTCCATGCCTGGTCGCCGCGCGCCGCATCGCGCTCCCCTGGCAAGGATCCGCCCTGCACGCGGCCATGCATCGACCGCCAAGGACAGGCACGCAGTGTGCAAGAAGGATTGCTGATCAGGCGCTGCGCGGCCCAAAGGCAATGATGGTCATGCCGCCCAGGCAGACCAGACCACCCACCACATCCCAGGCGCTGGGCCGCACACCGTCCACGGCCCACAGCCACAGCAGTGCTGCCGTCACATACACCCCGCCGTAGGCGGCGTACACCCGCCCGCTGGCGTCGGGATGCAAGGTGAGCAGCCAGGCGAACAGGCCCAGGCTGGCAGCCGCCGGCAACAGCAGCCAGGCGCTGCCTCCCTGGCGCAGCCACAGCCATGGCAGATAGCAGCCCACGATTTCGGCCAGGGCCGTCAGCAGGTACAGGGCAAATGTGCGCATGGGAAAGGCAGAACCGCCACGACATGGTGGCGTCCGGTGTAAAAGGAATGCACAAACCATAGCATGCAGTGCTGATGGAAAGAGCCGCTGGAACTGATTTCCCTAGGAGCACATGCAGGTGATCACACAACCGCTGCGCAGCCTGGCGGTGCAGCGCAGGCCCGGACGCAGCCAGTAGCAGGACGTCAACCACGAGTCACCGTCCCCTTTGCCAACACGCCACTCAGGCGATGGCGCTGTGCCCCACCTCGCTGAACTGGGCCACCCAGGCTTCGAACTGCGCCACCGGCACGGCCGGGCTGAACAGATAGCCCTGCCAGGCATGGCAGCCGTTGGCATCCAGAAAATCGCGCTGTGCTGCGGTTTCCACGCCTTCCGCAATCACCCGCAGCCCCAGCGAACTGGCCAGGGCGACGATGGTCTTGGCAATCGCCTGGTCGTTGGCATTGGTCAGCACTTCCCGCACAAAGCTCTGGTCGATCTTGAGCTGCTCCAGCGGCAAACGCTTCAGATACGACAGCGAGGAATAGCCGGTACCAAAGTCGTCCAGCGAGAAGGCCACGCCCAGGCCGCGCAGTTGCTCCATCTTGCGGATGGTGTCCTCCACATCGGACAGGAGCATGCCTTCGGTCAGCTCCAGCTTCAGGCGGTCAGGGCGCACGCCGTGCGAGGCCAGTGCCTGCTCCACATCCTGCACAAACTGCGGCTGCTGGAACTGCAGCGGGCTGACATTGACCGACAGCGCCAACTCCGCCAGGCCCGGGCGCTGCGCCCACTGCGCCAGCTGGCGGCAGGCCGTGTGCAGCACCCAGCGGCCCAGCTGCAGCACCATGCCGTTGTCCTCGGCCAGCGGAATGAACAGTGCAGGCGAGATGAAACCCTTGACCGGGTGCCGCCAGCGCAGCAGTGCCTCAGCACCCACCACCTGCTCGTGCATCACCTGGGGCTGGTAATACAGATCGAACTGGCTTTGCTCGATCGCGTTGCGCAGATCGGCTTCCATCTCCGCACGGGCGCGGATCGCGGACTGCATGCTGGGGTCGAAGAAGTGCAGCGCGTTGCGTCCGGCACTTTTGGCCTCGTACATCGCCAGGTCTGCCCGCTTGAGCAACTCTTCCACCGTCTCGCCCGTGCCATGGAACGTGGTGGCCCCCATGCTGACAGTGACGTGGCAAGGCGCAGTACCCAGGATGAAAGGCTCGCGCAGCGCTTCCATCATGCGGCGCCCCAGTTTTTCGGTCTGCTGGGCGGCCTGCAGCGGATCGGCCGGCAGATTCTCCAGCACCACGGCAAATTCGTCCCCGCCCTGGCGGGCCAGGGTGTAACCCGTATGCGGGCCCTGGGCCAGACAGTGCGACAGGCGCTGCGCCACCTGCAGCAGCAGCGCATCGCCCTGGTCATGGCCCTGGGTTTCATTCAGGGTCTTGAAATTGTCGATGTCCAGCAGCAGCAAGGCCCCAGCAGAGTTCTGGCGCGGACAGTGCTGGAGCGCGTCATGCACCCGCTCCAGCAACTGGCGGCGGTTGGGCAGCTGGGTCAGCATGTCGAACAACGCCAAGTTGCGGATCTTCTCTTCGGCCTGCTTGCGCTGGCTCAGGTCCATCAGCGTAAAGACAAAATCGCTCTGCACCGGGCTGCCAGACAGCTCCAGGGCCCGGATCTTGCCGTCCTTGCAATGCACGGCCAGCTCGCAGCAGGGCATCACCCCCTGCACCATGGCCTCGCGCCGGGCAGACTCCACCCAGGCCCGGCTGGTCTGGCGCTGCGATGCATCGGGTTGGATCACCTTCCACCAGTCATCCAATGTCTGCAAGTCCTGCTGTCCATAGCCGGTCAGCGCGGTGAAACGGTCGTTGATGGAGAGAATGCGCTGCTGCGCATCCACCATCAGCATGCCTACTGGCAGCGCCTGCAGCATGGCGCTGAGCCGCGCCTCGCGCTGCTCCAGTGCGGCCTGCAGCTGGCGGCGCTCGGACACGTCCTGCACCACCGAAATATGCTGACCCAGCAGCTCCTGCTGGCCATCCAACAACGGAGAAGCCGCCACCTCCACCCAGATCAGCTGTCCATCGCTGCGGCGCATGCGCTTGGACTGCAGATAGTTGGAGATCAGGCCCTGGCGCAGCTCGCTCAGCAGCCGGCGCGTGTCGTCCACATCCTCAGGCGCACTCAGCTCCAGCACATTGGTGCGCAGCAGCTCTTTTTCGCTGAAACCCAGAATCTCGCAGTAGCGCTGGTTCACCTGCAGCAGGCGCCCGGTTTCCGAGCACACCTTGCTCACCCCCATGCCGCAGTGGTGGAACAGATCGTGAAAGCGGTCCATGCTCTCCTGCAATGCCGACTGGGTGTGTTCCACCTCCTGGCGGGCCTGTTGGCGCTGGCGGGCCAGCAAGGCCACCAGCAGCGCCAGCAGGGCACTCGCGCCCAGGCCGCCGGCCCCCATCAGCCACGGGTGGGCACTCTCCACCTGGGACAGCAACGCACTGCGCGGCAGCAACTGCACCCGCCAGATACGGTCGTGCAGGGCAATGTCACGCAACACCGGGGCCAGCGTGGCGTTGGAGACCTCCCAATTGGGTGTACGGTAAATGGTGCGGCGCAGGTTTTCCCCGCCAGGCTGCTGATCGGCACGCCCCAGGTCCTCCACCGTTACCGCCACGCCATCGAGCTGCACCGCGTCCAGCGCATGCAGCAGCAGCTCGCGCGTCTGCAGACTGATGTTGACAGCCCCCTGGAACACCGGCTCACCCTGGCCTGCAGGCGTGACAAACACCGGTGCACGGATCAGCACCCCGGTGGGATCCTTGTCGTCCTGCAACAGAGTGAACGGCGCTGTCATGGACACCTTGCCCGTGGCACGCGACTGCAACAGGCTCGAGAGGCTTTCGGGCTGCAGATACACATCAAGTCCGGCCAACGCAGCGTTGCCACGCAGCGGCCAGACATAGTCGACCACGGCGTACTCCGAGCGGTCGGCCGCAAAGCGGATGCGCAGATCCTGGCGCGCCACCTGGCCATCGGCGCGCAGGCTGGCTTCAAAGTGGGCCAGTTCGGTCGGGGCCAGGATGCGGGTGAAGGTCAGTGCGCGCAGGCCGGGGTAACGGCGCGGCACATCCATCTCCACCATGGTGGCGTCGAACTCCTGACGGCTCAGATACGGCTTGACCGAAAAGCGCGCCTGCAGGCCTTTGACGATTTCGCCGTACGAGTTGACGCTGTGTTCCAGCCCCTGCACCAGGGTATCGATGCGGTGTACCGCACGCTCGTGCGCCATGGTCTGCACCGTGCGCTGCAGCATCCACGCCAGCACCAGGCTCAGCAAGCCACCACCGCATAGCACAGCCCCTGGCAACAGCCAGACCGATACCCACGTGCGCGAAGAAGGAGCAACTGCCATGAAGGGGGAGGAGAAGATCACACAGACGAATAAGACGATAGGCGGCTAAAACTGTGGACCACTTAAAAGCATAGTGCCTTTCTATGTTGTTGAACGGCGGAATTGATGACTTTTCTATCTAAAACGTCAACACTTTGAAACAGAAATGACCTGAATCAACCTAGGTGTTGTGCGGATGGGCGGTCACCCGGGTGAAAAACACCCCAACGGACCACCCTCAGCCCAGCCAGGTCTGCTTCTGCTGCACCGCCTCCTTCAAGAAACGCCACACCGTCTGGATGCGCGGCAGGCCTTTGAGCTCTTCCGGCATGCTCATCCAGAAGGTGCGGGTAAAGCAGGCTTGCTGCGGCAGCACACGGCTCAGGGTCGGGTCCCGGTCCGCCAGAAACGCGGGCAGCACCGCCAACCCGGCGCCAGCCCGTACCGCCTCGTACTGTGCGGTGATGCTGGTGGAGCGAAAGGCAAAGCGCTCCGGCCGGTACAGCTGGTCCAGCAACTGCAGCTCTTTGGAAAATAGCAGGTCGTCCACGTAATGGATGAAGCGGTGGTGGCGCAGATCCTCGCGCTGGGCCACCAGCGGGCGGCGGGCCAGGTACTCACGCTCGCCATACAGGTACAGGCGGTAGTCCGCCAGCTTGCTGACCACCACCGTCCCGCGCTTGGGCCGCTCCAGGGAAATCACGATGTCTGCCTCGCGCCGCGACAGGTGCAGCAGGCGTGGCAGCGCCAGCAAATCCACCGACAGCTGCGGCCACTGCAGCGTGAGCCTGGCCAGGGCTGGCGCCAGCAGTTGCGTGCCCAGGCCCTCGGTGGTGCCCACACGCACCAGGCCGCTGGGTGCCTCCGCATCATCCACGGCCAGTTCGGCCGCATGCTCCAGTTGGCGGGCCGCCTGGGTCATGGCTTCGATGGCCGGCAACAGCTGCCGGCCGGCTTCGGTCAGCTGGTGACCGTCTGCCCCCCGGGCAAACAGGCTTTTGCCCAGCGCTTTTTCCAGGGCCTGCACGCGCCGCGCCACCGTGGTGTGCTCCACCCCCAGGCTGCGGGCCGCGCCCGCCAGCGTGCCCGCCCGGGCCAAGGCGCCAAAGTGGCGCAGTTGCTCCCAATCCATGTCCCCTCCTAAGGCATCAACTCACACTGCCATGACCTGTGCGCCATACAGCGGATATCTCTCTCGAAAAGCCTGTGCAAAAACGCAAACCCTAAGTGCATGAATAGCACTTGTTTGCAGTATTTTGCACATCTAACATGGGATCCACCTCGGGGCTTGTCCGACATGGACGGCAGGCTTCGGCTTCACACCCATTCCAGGAGACACCCATGAACGCCCCTGACAAGTCCGCCGTGCTGGCCCCCACCGTCAAGCTACTGATCAACGGCCAGTTGGTCGAATCCAAGACCACGCAGTGGCGCAATGTGGTCAACCCCGCCACCCAGGAAGTGCTGGCCCGGGTGCCCTTCGCCACACCCGAGGAAATCAACCTGGCGGTGAGCAATGCCAAGGAAGCGTTCAAGACCTGGAAGAAGACCCCCATCGGCACGCGTGCCCGCATCTTCCTGAAGCTGCAGCAACTGATCCGCGAAAACATGAAGGAACTGGCGGCCATCCTGACCGCCGAACAGGGCAAGACCCTGCCGGATGCGGAAGGCGATGTCTTCCGTGGCCTGGAAGTGGTGGAGCACGCCGCCAACATCGGCAATCTGCAACTGGGCGAACTGGCCAACAACGTGGCCAATGGCGTCGACACCTACACACTGAACCAGCCACTGGGCGTGTGCGCCGGCATCACGCCGTTCAACTTCCCGGCCATGATTCCGCTGTGGATGTTCCCCATGGCCATTGCCACCGGCAACACCTTTGTGCTCAAGCCTTCCGAGCAAGACCCCATGGTCACCATGCGCCTGTGCGAACTGGCGCTGGAAGCCGGCGTTCCCCCTGGCGTGCTGAACGTGATCCACGGCGGTGAAGACGCGGTGAACGCCATCTGCGACCACCCCGACATCAAGGCCATCAGTTTCGTGGGTTCCACCAAGGTGGGCACCCATGTCTACAACCGCGCCAGCCTGAACGGCAAGCGCGTGCAATGCATGATGGGCGCCAAGAACCACGCCATCGTCATGCCCGATGCCAACAAGGAGCAGTCGCTCAACGCCCTGGCCGGTGCCGCTTTCGGTGCCGCAGGCCAGCGCTGCATGGCGCTGTCGGTGGTGGTGCTGGTCGGTGACGCCCAGAAATGGATCCCCGAACTGGTGGAAAAGGCCAAGACGCTCAAGGTCTCGGGCGGCACCGAAGCCGGCACCGATGTGGGCCCGGTGGTCAGCTGCGCCGCCCTGTCGCGCGTCGAAGGCCTGATCGAGCGCGGCATTGCCGATGGCGCGAAGCTAGAGCTGGACGGTCGCAAGCCCAGTGTCAAGGGCTATGAAAAAGGCAACTTCGTTGGCCCGACCGTCTTCAGCGGCGTCAAGCCCGGCATGAGCGTGTATGACCAGGAAATCTTTGGCCCCGTGCTGTGCATTGCCGAAGCGGCGGACATCGATGAAGCCATCGCTTTCATCAACGCCAACCCCAATGGCAACGGAACGGCCATCTTCACCCAGAGCGGCGCCGCTGCGCGCAAGTTCCAGGAGGAAATCGACGTGGGCCAGGTCGGCATCAACGTGCCCATCCCCGTGCCCGTGCCACTGTTCTCGTTCACCGGCAGCCGCGCCTCCAAGCTGGGCGACCTGGGCCCCTATGGCAAGCAGGTGGTGATGTTCTACACCCAGACCAAGACCGTGACCGCACGCTGGTTCGACGACAGCACGACCAGCCACGGGGTGAACACCACCATCAGCCTGAAGTAAGCCGGCAGCAGCAGAAACGATAGCAACTGCAGTCCATGGGCCGGGCATGCAAGTCCGGCTGGCCACATGGAATCTGGGATGATGCAGACATGTCTCTGCCTGCATTTCCCAGCACGGGCCAGCCGCTGCAGTCCTTCGCCAGCCTGTGTGCCGCCAGCCTGCTGACCGTTTCTGCGCTGTGCCCTGGCACTGCACGGGCCCAGGCCGGTGCGGCCTGCGACCCGCAATCCACCGCCGTTGCCAGCCTGAACGCCTGCGCCGTGCAGCACTTTCAGGAAGTGGACACGGCCCAGAACATCCTTTATGCCGACGTGATGCGCGCCCTCTCCGCCCATGAACGCCCTGCCCTGCGCCAGGACCAAGCCGCCTGGAGCCGGCAGCGCACGCGCGACTGCAAGGCCCGCCATGCGGCCGACGAAGACCGGGCCGACTGGCCGGCGCGCTACCACCGCTGCCTGACGGCTGCCACCGAAGCACGCCATACCGCGCTGAAACACTGGCTGCACCATGGCGAAAGGCCGCCGCAATGAACGGATCCAGGCAGCGCGACCAACTGCGACCCACGGACTTTTGATCCGTTGGCCACGCCCCCAGAACAACAACGAAACGGAGACACCCGCCATGGACTTTGAACTCACCGAAGACCAACGCGCCTTTGCCGACACCGCCCGAGCCTTCGCCCAAAGCGAACTGGCCCCCCATGCGGCCGAGTGGGACCGCGAAGCCACCTTCCCGCGCGAAGCCATTGCCAAGGCAGGCGAGCTGGGTTTCTGCGGTCTGTATGCGCCCGAAAATGCCGGCGGCCTGGCCCTGCCCCGGCTGGATGCCACGCTGGTGTTCGAAGAGCTGGCTGCCGTGGACCCCTCCACCACCGCCTTCATCACCATCCACAACATGGCCACCTGGATGCTAGGCACCTGGGCCACCGATGCCGTGCGCAGCGAATGGGGCGAGGCGCTTACCAGCGGACACAAACTGGCCAGCTACTGCCTGACAGAACCCGGGGCCGGTTCTGATGCCGCCTCGCTCAAGACCCGGGCCGAGCTGGTGGGCAACGAATACATCATCAATGGCAGCAAGGCCTTCATCAGCGGCGCCGGCGCCACCGACGTGCTGGTCCTGATGGCCCGCACCGGTGACGCAAGCTCCGGCGCCTCTGGCATCTCCGCCTTTGTCGTCCCCGCCCATGCCGACGGCGTGAGCTACGGCAAGAAGGAAGAAAAAATGGGCTGGAACAGCCAGCCCACCCGCGTGATCAGCTTCGACAATGTGCGCATTCCTGCCCAGAACCTGCTGGGCCGCGAGGGCGAAGGTTTCAAGATCGCGATGAAGGGGCTGGATGGCGGCCGCATCAATATCGCCACCTGCTCGGTCGGAGCCGCCCAAGGCGCCCTCACCCAGGCACAAGCCTATATGCAGGAGCGCAAGCAGTTCGGCAAACCCATTGCCAGCTTTCAGGCCCTGCAGTTCAAGCTGGCCGACATGGCGACCGAACTGGTCGCCGCACGGCAAATGGTGCGACTGGCCGCATCCAAGCTGGATGCCGGCGCGCGCGACGCATCGACCTACTGCGCCATGGCCAAGCGCTTTGCCACGGACGCCGGCTTCATGGTCTGCAACGAAGCGCTGCAACTGCACGGCGGTTACGGTTATATCCGCGAATACCCGCTGGAGCGCTTGATGCGCGATGCCCGCGTACACCAGATCCTGGAAGGCACGAACGAAATCATGCGTGTGATCATTGCCCGGCGCATGCTGGATGGCGATGCCTGCGAGGCCATCCGCTGAAGCGCTGCGCTGCAGCCTTCTGTAGCTTGCGCCTGCGCACTTTCCATACCGTAGAAGCCGTTCCCCCCTACCATGCCCGCCCGCCCCCTGTCCGACGATACGCTGCAACTGATTGACGCCGTGCGCGAGGCCCTGGCCGAGCAAGGCAGCGATGTGGAGGAAAAGCGCATGTTCGGCTGCCATGTGTTCATGGTGGACGGCAAGATGTGCCTGGGCGTGGAGCATGACGAGCTGCTGGTGCGCCTGCCCCCCATAACCCACGCCGAAGTCGCAGAGACACCGGGTGTGCGGCCACTGTCGAGCCGCGGGCTGATGGATGGCTATTTTCTGGTGGGCCCCGCCGCCTACGCCACGCGCGCCCAGTGGCAGCACTGGATTGACGCGGCCCTGGCCTTCAACCCGCTGGCCAAGGCCACCCCCAAGAAGGCCAAACCGAAAACCGCTGCGGGGAACACCGCAGAGACAAGCGGTGCCGCAGCACGCAAGCGCTCTATAAAAAAGAGCACCTCCAGAGCACCAGAAGCGATTGAGCAGCCCAAAACACCTGCAATAACCGGCAGCCGAAAAACGGTGACGCCGCGCAAGCATTCGGTGTTTGATGACGACGACATGTAAGCCGCCGCCATCCCGCCCACCGCGTTCAGCCGATCCCAGACTTTCACCCGCCAAGCCCCAGGAACCCCGCCATGCCCCTTCGCATCGTCCAACTCGGCACCCCCCGCACCCCGGGCGAAGGTCTGCGCATTGGTACCGTGCGACGCCCGCCACGGGGCGTGCCCAAGGCGGAATTTGCCAGCCGCGACTACTACGACTGCTGGTACCCCGAGCTGTCCCCCAGCGCCGACACCATGGCCCTGGGCCAGGCCGCGCAAAAGAGTGGTGATCTCAAGGCTTGGCAGCAGTTCAACAAAGCCTTCCGCAAGGAAATGGCCGAGGCCGGCGCTGACCGCACACTGCAACTGCTCGCCGCGCTGTCGCAACAGGCCAGCTTTGCCATTGGCTGCTATTGCGACGACGAAACCCGCTGCCACCGCAGCATCCTGCGCGCGCTGTTGGCCGACAAGGGCGCGGCCATCGCCGCGGACTGACCCCAGATGGCGAAAGCATTCCATCCCGCACTCCCACCCCCTCAGGCGGCAGCACGCCACCGCACGTGAGCCACCACTGAACCGACCGCCAACCTTTTCCATACCTACACACCCAAGGAGACAGCACCATGCAAATCGCATTCATCGGCCTCGGCAATATGGGCGCCCCCATGGCCATCAACCTGGTCAAGGCCGGCCACAGTGTCAAAGCCTTTGACCTGAGCCAGGACGCCATCGCCAAGGTGGTGGCGGCCGGCGGCCATGTCGCCACCAGCGCGCAGGACGCCGTGCAGGGCGCAGAGGCCATCGTCACCATGTTGCCCGCCAGCCAGCATGTGGAAGCGCTGTTCCTGGGCAACGGCAACGCCCCCGGCCTGCTGCAGCACATCGCCAAGGGCGCGCTGGTGATCGACAGTTCAACCATAGCCGCTGCCACCAGCCAGAAAGTGGCCAAGGCCGCTGAAGCAGCGGGCATTGACTTCATCGACGCCCCGGTCTCCGGCGGCACTGGCGGTGCCATTGCCGGCACCCTGACCTTCATGGTCGGCGGCAGCGACGCCCAGCTGGACCGCGCCCGCCCCCTGCTGGAAAAAATGGGCGCCAACATCTTCCACGCCGGAGCCGTGGGTGCGGGCCAGACTGCCAAGATCTGCAACAACATGCTGCTGGGCATTCTGATGGTGGGCACCAGCGAAGCCATTGCCCTGGGCGTAGCCAATGGCCTGGACCCCAAGGTCCTGAGCGAAATCATGCGCCGCAGCTCCGGCGGCAACTGGGCACTGGAGAAATACAACCCCTTTCCCGGCGTGCACGAAAACGCGCCCGCCAGCAAAGGCTATGCAGGCGGCTTTGGCACGGATCTGATGCTGAAGGACCTGGGGCTGGCCCAGGAAAACGCCATCACTACCAAATCCAGCACCCCACTGGGCGGCATGGCCCGCGCCATTTACGCCGCACACAGCATTGCGGGGCATGGAGGGGAGGACTTCTCCAGCGTGATCAAGATGCTGCAAAAGAAATGATGGCGTAGCCGTCGGCTTTGCTTGCCTGCCGATGCCACCCAATCTGCATTGGGTGGCATTTTTCGTTGTGCACCGGTGCGGCGGCACCTGTTCTCTGGCGTTCCCTTTCAAGCATCCATTCAAATTCATTCAATTAGCGGCTCTCACACCCCATTAGAAAATTTATCCCCACGACCCTGTCTGCATTTTTCGTGGCCCTCGCTACATTGGGCTGACACGCACGGCATGCGCGCCGTCACCCCACCGCCGGGATGGTGGGTGGCTTGGACAAGGAGTTGCTATGCAGTTTGCTCTGGACAAGGTGTTGATCCTCGGTGCCGGCAAGATCGGCGCCACCCTCGCCGACATGCTGGTGGAGTTGTATGGCACGCAGGTCACGCTGGCCGATATGCATCCCCCCTCGACCCATGGTGATCCTCAGCTGCATCCTCTGCAGCTGGATGTGCAGGATGATGCGGCGCTCGCTTCGGTGCTGAACCAGCACCCTCTGGTGATCAATGCCCTGCCATTTTTCTGCGCAGCACGCGTGGCCACGGCTGCAGCGCAGCGGGGCGTGCACTACTTTGATCTGACCGAGGATGTGGCGGCCACCCGCACCATCCGCGCATTGGCACCCCAGGCACGGGCAGTGCTGATGCCGCAGTGCGGGCTGGCACCGGGGCTGATCGGCATGCTGGGTGGCCATCTGGCCGGGCAGTTTGACGAGCTCTATGACCTGCAACTGCGCGTGGGCGCGATCACGCTGCACGCCCTGAATGCGCTGCGCTACCACTTCACCTGGAGCGTGGACGGCGTCATCAACGAATACTGCAACCCCTGTGACGCCATCGTGGGCGGCCAGCTCGCCAATCTGCAACCCCTGGAAGGCCTGGAAAACCTCAGCCTCGACGGGCAGGTGTTCGAGGCCTTCAACACCTCTGGCGGCCTGGGCACGCTGTGCGAAACACTGGCCGGCCGCGTGCGCAATCTGAATTACAAGACCATTCGCCACCCGGGCCACCGCGACGCCATGCACCTGCTGCTGCACGGTCTGCGCCTGATCGAGCGGCGCGATCTGCTGCGCCAGGTGCTGGATGGTGCTGTCCCCCACAGCCGCGACGACATGGTGGTGATGGCCGCCACGGCCACGGGCATGCGCAGCGGTCGGCTGGAACAGCTCACGCACAACACCCGGCTCTACGGCGCACCGCTGCGCGGGCAGCAGCGCACCGCCATCGAACTGACCACAGCCGCTGGCGCGCTGGCTGCAGTGGAATTGTGTGCCCAGGGCCTGCTGCCGCAACAAGGCTTTGTGCGACAGGAGCAATGCACGCTTTCCGCCTTGCGCAACACCCGTGTGGGGCGCTACGTTGAAGCCCTGCTGCCCGCTTCCGCGCCGCCCGGCAACACCGTCGCCTGATCACCCTGCCGGGGTCTGCCTCTTTCTGCCCGCTGCCATGTTTGTTCTGCCCGCCATCGCCCTGCCATTTCTGCTCATGCTGGCGGTCTACCGCCTGCTGCACATCCCCCGGCAGTTGCGTGCCGGTGCCCTGCAGGTCCCGGTACGACGGCGCGCCATGCTGCTGGCGGCCACGGCCGCAGCCTATCTGGCGCTGCTGGCATACACGGTCGCATTGCTGGCGGCACTGGTACACACCTTGCTTTTTGCAGCAGACAGCCTGCCCGCCTACCTGGAACTGGCGGCCTACGCGCTGACCTACCCCCTGGTCTATCTCGCAGCGGCCTGGACCTTCTACCACGGGCTGAAACCCGTGCCACCACACATGCCCACCCACCCCTCTTCCACGGAACACCCATGACCACGCTTTCTGCCACCGACTTTTCCACCGTACTGTCGCACTGCGGCATCGATCTGGCCGCCCACCAGGGCGATGACATCACCGTGCGCTCCCCAATCGACGGCGCAACGCTGGCCCAGTTGGCCGCACTGCCCGTGGCAGCCATGCCGGCCGTGATCGATCGCGCGGCCCAGGCCTTTCAGCAATGGCGCCTGGTGCCCGCCCCAGTGCGCGGCGAGCTGGTGCGGCTATGGGGCGAGGAGCTGCGCCGCAGCAAGGCCGATATCGGTCAGGTGGTCTCGCGCGAGGTGGGCAAGATCCTGCAGGAAGGCCTGGGGGAAGTACAGGAAGGCGTGGACATCTGCGAGTTTGCCGTCGGCCTGTCCCGCCAGCTGCATGGCAAGACCATCGTGTCCGAACGCCCCGGCCACCGCATGATGGAACAGTACCACCCGCTGGGGCCGGTGGCCGTGATCACCGCCTTCAATTTTCCCAGCGCAGTATTTGCCTGGAATGCGGCACTGGCACTGGTCTGTGGTGATCCGGTGGTCTTCAAGCCCTCGGAGAAAGCCCCGTTGTCGGGCTTGGCCACCTTCAAGGCCCTGGAGCAGGCGATCGCCCGTTTTGGTGACCGTGCTCCGCCGGGTCTGGCGCAGATCGTGTTCGGCCACAGCGATGTGGCCGAGGCCCTGGTGGACAGCCCGCAGATCGCCCTGGTGTCCGCCACGGGTTCGAGCCGCATGGGCCGCGCCGTGGGCCCCAAGGTGGCAGCCCGCTTTGGCAAGCGCATTCTGGAGCTGGGGGGCAACAATGCCATGGTGGTCACACCCGCGGCCGATCTGGATCTGGCGGTGCGTGCCATCGTCTTCAGCGCCGTGGGCACGGCAGGCCAGCGCTGCACCTCGCTGCGCCGACTGATCGTGCACCGCAGTGCCAAGGCCGCGCTGCTGGAAAAGCTGCTGAAAGCCTATGTCAGCCTGCGCATCGGCGACCCGCTACAGGCCGGCACACTGGTGGGCCCGCTGATCGACCGTGCCGCTTGGGATGCGATGCAGCATTCCCTTGCCCAGGCACAGACCCAAGGCGGAACCGTGCTGACCGGCGGCCAGCGCGTGCTGGCAGAGCAGTTCCCCCACGGATATTACGTGGCCCCGGCCATGGTGGACATGCCGGCGCAAACCCCCATCGTGCAGCACGAGACCTTTGCGCCCCTGCTCTATGTGCTGACCTACGACACGCTGGAGCAGGCCATCGACTGGAACAACGGCGTGCCCCAGGGCCTGTCCTCCTGCATCTTCTCCAACGATCTGCGTGAGGTGGAGACGTTTCTCGGGGCCGCCGGCTCGGACTGCGGCATTGCCAACGTCAACATCGGCCCCAGCGGGGCCGAGATTGGTGGCGCCTTTGGCGGCGAGAAGGAAACCGGTGGCGACCGCGAAAGCGGCTCCGACGCCTGGAAACAGTACATGCGCCGCACCACCAACACCATCAACTACTCGCGCGAGCTGCCTCTGGCCCAGGGCATTCAGTTCGGGTGAAGCGGCTGCCCTGCCCCCCCCTCCACCTCCACCGGACCGGCAAGTCCAGGCCAATAGTGCTGGTCCGGCACCGCCCGGGCACCGAAAATGGCTTGGCCCACGCGCACCACGGTAGCGCCCTCCTCGATCGCTATTTCAAAGTCACCTGACATCCCCATGGACAGCTCGTCCAGGTACATGCCCGCCGGTGCACTGTGCCGCAACTGGTCCTGCAGCCCGCGCAGGCACACAAAACACTGGCGAACCCGCGCGCTGTCACGGGAGAACAGCGCCAGCGTCATCAGGCCGCGCACCCGCAGCGCAGACATGGCGGGCAAGGCGCGCAGAAACGCTGGCACCGCCTCGGGTGCCAGCCCGTATTTGCTGGCCTCGCCCGAGGTATTGACCTGGACAAAGACATCCAGCGCGCGCCCTTCTACCTGCAGGCGGCGGTCCAGGGCCTCGGCCAGGCGCAGGCTGTCCAGGGCCTGGAATTCGCTGGCAAAGCGCGCCACCAGCTTGGCCTTGTTGGTTTGCAGATGGCCGATGACCGACCAGCGCAGATCGGTCAGGTCCTGCAAAGACTCCCATTTGCCCCAGGCCTCCTGCACCTTGTTTTCGCCAAGCATCCGGCAACCCGCCGCATGGGCCAGGCGCAGGCTGGCTTCGGGTTTGGTCTTGCTCACCGGCAGTAGCCGCACGCTGGCCGCATCCCGCCCAGCGCGTTGGCAGGCCGCCGCCATGCGGGCCTGGACCGCAGCCAGATTGTGTTGAAAGTCCGCCAGAGTCAGGGCCTGGGGATAGCGACCATGCTGGTCATGGCCGGTGCGGGTCGCAGGGGGAAAGAAATTTGGAGCCGACATAGGTTCAGGCCTTGGTGACAGAGGAGGTCGCTGCCAGCGGTGCAGCACTCCCCGGGCGCCAGGGCATGCGGCCATGCAGCACGGCATGGGCCAGCAGACCGATCACCAGGCCCCAGAACGCGCCGCCAACGCCCAGCCACTGGATGTTGGCCGCTGCAGCCAGAAAGGTGATCAGCGCCGCCTCGCGGGTACGGGCATCGGCCAGGGCGGCCGCCAGACTGCCGCCCAGGGTGCCCAGCAGGGCCAGTCCCGCCAGCGTGGTGGTGAACGCAGCCGGCAGGGCCATGAAGACGGCAGCCAGCGTTACCCCGAACACCCCCACCAGACAGTAAGCCAGGCCTGCGGTCACTCCCGCAATCCACCGCTTGGACGGGTCTTCATGGGCTTCGCGCCCCGTGGCAATGGCTGCCGTGATGGCCGCCAGATTGAAGGCATGCGCACCAAACGGAGCCATCAGCAAAGAGCCCAGACCGGTCACAGTCACGATCGGGTTGGCACTGGTGGCAAAGCCATCGTTGCGCAACACCAGCATGCCCGGCATGTACTGCCCCGTCAGGGTGATCAGAAACAATGGCAGGGCCACGCTCAGCAGGCTGTCCAGCGACCAGGCCGGTGCGGTATACACCGGTGCCGCCAACTGCAGCGACAGCCCCGCCAGGTCCACGCGTTGTTGCAGCACCAGGAACGCCAGCCCCAGCAGCAGAATGCCCACCACTGCATAGCGCGCGGCAATGCGCTTGAGCACCACATAGGCCACGATCAGCAGCAGCGCCAGTGTCGCCTCCACCGCCATGCCGCCAAAGGCCCGCATGCCGAAGGGCAGCAGAATCCCCGCCAGCAGCCCCGTGGCCACACCCGGAGGAATCAGCCGGATGACACGCTCAAAGCCCCCCGACAGCCCCAGCACCACAAAGGCCGCAGCCGATACGAGGTAAGCGCCCACGGCTTCGGCATAGGGCGTGCTGGCCAATGCCGTCACCAAAAACGCCGCCGCCGGCGTAGACCAGGCCGTGATGATGGGGGCACGTGTCATCCAGCTCAGCAGCAGGCCCGTCAGACCCACGCCAATGGAGAGCGACCACACCCAGGAAGCCGTGTGCGCGGCATCCAGCCCGGCCACCCGGGCCGCCTGAAACACCAGAATGAAGGTACCGCCGTAGTTGACGATGACCGATACCAGCCCCGCCACGGCAGGGTGGAACACATCGCGCAGACGCAGCCGCGTGGACACAGAAACGGGAGCCGGGGTATGGGGCATGCCTGAACAACTTTCCAACAGATCGAATGCGCCCTGGCCTGTGCGGCAGCTGGAACCGGGCTGGACGGTGGCCTGGGCATGCGCCGTTTATAAAATCCCAATGGCATGATGATTCCAACCACTTTTTCACAAATAGCCAGACCAATTGTTCAAACACGCCTTGCTTGAATCAGTCAAAGCCTGGATGGCCGATCCGGTCCACCAGGCCCTGCCCTTGCACGCCCGCCTGCAGCGCGGCCTGCGACAGTTGATCCTCGATGGCCAGCTGGCAGCAGGGCGCCCCCTGCCGGCCTCCCGCGCGCTGGCGCAATCGCTGGCGGTTTCGCGCGATACGGTGGAAACGGCCTACAGCCAGCTGCACGCCGAAGGTTTCATTACCCGGCGCGTGGGCAGCGGTAGCCGGGTGTCCCAGCAGGCGCGGAGCCTGCCTGTCCGCCCCGCAGTGCCCCCCACCGCCACAGCACCACAGCTGAGCCGGCGCGGCCAGGCCATGCTGGCCGCCGGTGGCGTCAGCGACTTTCCGGCGCCCCATGCCTTTGTGCCCGGCGTGCCCGAGACCCGCAACTTTCCATTGCCAGCCTGGGAACGGCTGCAGCGCCAGGTGCTCAAGGAGTACGGCCACCGCGCCCTGCAGCACAGCCCGGCGCAGGGCATGCTGCCCCTGCGGCAGGCCATTGCCGACTATGTGAATCTGGAGCGCGGAGCCCGCGCCACACCCGAACAGGTGCTGGTCCTCACCAGCTCACAGCAGGCGCTGGGCCTGTGCGCTCAGGTACTGCTGGACCCGGGTGACCGCATCCTGATCGAAGACCCGGTCTACCACGGTGCACGCAGGGCCTTTGATGCTGCCGGCTTGGTCTGCCAACCCGTCCCGCTGGATGCCGATGGGATGCAGATGCAGCACCTTGCTGCCGCACCCTCCGCCCAGGCCATGTTTCTGACCCCGTCGCACCAGTACCCCACCGGTGCCACGCTGTCGCTGGAGCGGCGGCTGGCCGCCATCGCCTGGGCCCGGGAACACCAGACCTGGATCCTCGAGGACGATTACGACAGTGAATTCCACTACGCGGGCAAGCCCACGGCCTGTGTGCAGGGGCTGGATGCCCACGGGCGCACGCTCTATATCGGCACATTCAGCAAATCGCTGTTTCCAGGCCTGCGCCTGGGCTATATGGTGCTGCCGCCCGCGCTGGTGGCCCCCATGACCGTGGCCCGCTCCTTGCAGGACGGGCACAGCGCTCCCCTGGCCCAGCTGACCTTGGCGCGCTTCATCGAAGGCGGTCACCTGGGTGCCCACATCCGCACCATGCGCACCGTTTACGCCCACCGGCGCGATGTGCTGGCCCGGTTGCTGCGCACGCATCTGGCCGACTGGCTGGAGCCCCAGGTGCCCGCAGGTGGCATGCAAATGGCCTGCCACCTGCGCGGCGGGCTGCCGGAAGCGCAGCTGGTGGCTGCCGCAGCGCGTGCCGGCATCACCCTGGCAGGACTGTCTGCGCTCTACAGCGGCACACCGCGCCACCAGGGCGTGCTGATGGGCTTTGCAGCCCACAGCCCCATGGAGCTCGAAGCCGGCGTGCGCCGGCTGGCCGAGGTGCTGCGCACCTTACCCCGCCCGGCCTGAGACCGATAGCACCCTTGGTGCAGGGTCGCACACTGCCCCGTGAGAACAAGGCACACGCCATGCGCCCGGGGCGGCCTCACGGCGCATGCCGAGGGTTTCCCCAGCACTCAACGGGCATGGGGCCAGCAGCGCACCGCCAGGGCGGCCAGGGCAGACACCGTGGCCAGCGCCACCACGCCCAGCCAACCCGCATGGTCCAGCACCCAGCTGCCCAGGGCTGCACCACTGGCCATGCCCACGAACATGCCGGTAAACAGCAGCGCATTCAGGCGGCTGCGCGCCTCGGGCGCAATGCCATAGACAATCGTCTGGTGGGCCACCAGCACGGCCTGCACACCAAAGTCAAACACCACGGCCGCCGCCACGATCAGCAGCAATTGGCCCTGCGCGCCCAGCCAGGGCGCGGTGGCCATGCTGGCGAAGGCTGCCGCTGCCAGTGCAGCGCCTGCGCGCGTCACCAGTTCGGGGCCACGGCGGTCGGCCATGCGCCCGGCCAGTGGCGCGGCCAGGGCGCCCGCCGCGCCGGCCAGTCCCAGCGCACCGGCAGCGGCGGCACCCAGCTGGAACTGGCTGTGCAGCATCACCGCCAGCGTGGACCAGAAGGCGCTGAACCCCACCGCCAGCAGGCCTTGTGCCAGGGCCGCGCGGCGCAAGGCAGCATGCTGGCGCCACAGTTCCCACATGGAACGCATCAGCGCCAGCCAGCCCAGCTGGGTGGTGGGCGCAAAGTGCGGCAGGCCGCGCCACACCGCCACAACCAGCACGGCGATGGCCGATGCCGCCAGCAGGTACATATTGCGCCAGCCCCAGAGCTGGGCCACCAGGCCGCTGACCACACGGGACAGCAAGATGCCCAGCAGCAGCCCGGTCATCACCGTGCCCACCATGCGGCCACGCTGGGCGGCAGGGGCCAGTGTGGCTGCAGCAGGCACCACATCCTGCGCCATCGTGGCGGCCAGGCCAACGCCCAGGCTGGCTGCCAGCAGGCTGCCCATGCCGGGCGCCAGTCCGCTGGCCAGCAGCACCCCTACCAGGGCCACGGCCTTGACCAGAATGATGCGGCGGCGGTCATATCGGTCCCCCAGCGGGGCCAGCAGCAGAATGCCCAGCGCATAGCCCAGCTGCGTCAGCGTGGGCACCCAGCCGGCAGTGCTCGCGGACGCCTGCATATCGGCCCCCAGCAGGCCCAGCATGGGCTGGCTGTAGTACAGCGACGCCACGCTGACGCCAGCGGCCGCGGCCAGCAACAGCAGCAACGGCGCGCCAATGGCCTGTGGTGCAGGGATTGGCACAGCTGCAGCAGGTGCCGCGGTAGCGCCGGCAGGACGCTCTTCATACGTAGATTGAATGGATGACATGGTGTCCATCTGTGGTTTTGTTTCGAATGCTGCGTAGTATCTGGAGTCAGCAGGCGCTTGTGTAGTGGTCTGGCATGCAGATCTGCTATACGCTTTACGTATGGAAACAACTCTCTCTGCCGGCAGCGACCGCATTGCGCTGATGCACACGCTGGTGCGTATCGTGGAAGCAGGTAGCCTCTCGGCCGCAGCCTTGCAGCTGGGCACCACCCAACCCACCGTCAGCCGCCGCCTGCAGCAACTGGAGCGCACGCTGGGCCTGCGTCTGCTGCAACGCTCCACCCACGGCATGAAGCTGACCGTGGACGGCGAACGCTGCTACGCCCATGCCAAGTCGCTGGTGCATGAATGGGAGGCCATGGAGGCCGATCTGCGTGGCGTGCAGGATGTACCGCGCGGCCAGTTGCGCGTGCTGGTGCCCCACGCCTTTGGCCAGGACCAGCTCATGGCGCCGCTGCTAGATTACCTGCGCCGCTACCCCGAGGTGCAGGTGGAATGGCTGCTGCATGACCGCCGGGCCGACTTTATTGCCGAAGGCATTGACTGCGCCATCCAGGTTGGCCAGGTGCTGGACCCTGCAGCCATCGCCCTGCGTCTGGCCGAAGTCCCCCGCATCGTGGTGGCAGCCCCGCCCCTGGTCGCCCAGCACCCGCCAGCCACTGCCGCACAGGACCTGGCAGACTGGCCGTGGATGGCACTCAACACCTTCTACCAGCGCGAAGTGTGTCTGACCCATGCCCAGCACGGCATGCAGCGCTTTGCCATCCAGCCCCGGCTGTCCACCGACAGCCTGTATGCCCTGCGCAGCGCCGCACTGGCCGGTCTGGGGGTCGGCATTGCCTCGGCCTGGATGGTCCAGGACGATCTGCGCGCCGGCCGGCTGCAGCACCTGGTAGAGGGCTGGGAGGCCGCGCCACTGCCCGTCTCCCTGGTCTACCCGCAGGCCGCTTTCTACCCTGCACGGCTGCGCTGCTTTCTGGATGCCATGCGTGCCGCCATGCCCGGGCTCACGGGCATGCGAGCCGCCACACGCGGCTCGGCACGGCGCTGAAATGACTTTCTGTGCACCGCTGCGACCGACATCTCAGATGGCGCCGCCTGCCACGCACCCATGAAAAAAGCTCCCACCAGGGGAGCTTTTTTGCGGGCCCATTGGCGCCTGCACAGAGGTCGGAGTACCAGGTATTCCAGATCTCTCTGTGTGTTGCAGGCGCTCAATCAGCGCTTCGCTCAGTAGCCGTAGCCGCCGCCGTTGCCACGGCCGCCGCCGTAACCACCGCCATTGCCGCCGCGGAAACCGCCGCCGCCGTTGTTGCCACGGAAGCCGCCGCCGCCGAAGCCGGCAGGACGCTCTTCACGAGGACGGGCCACGTTGACGATCATGTTGCGACCGTCCCAGGACTGCTCGTGCAGACCTTCGATGGCAGCTTGTGCTTCGGCTTCCGAAGCCATTTCCACAAAGCCGAAGCCCTTGGAGCGACCGGTGTCGCGGTCCATCATGACCTTGGCGGAAGCCACGTTGCCGAACTGGGCGAATTGTTGTTCCAGATCGTTGTCGCGAATGGAGTAAGAGAGGTTACCGACGTAGAGTTTGTTGTTCATGGTTGAACTTTCAGGGGAAAAATGACCGTGCAGCAGATGCTGCAATGGACATAGGGTGGGCGGCGCGCCCTACAGGAACGCACCGCCCGGAACTTAGCGGCGCCGCGGTCCCGAAGGAGCGCCGCCGGAGCGTGTTTCGATATGGCGGAAAGTGATGCGGCCCTTGGTGAGGTCGTAGGGCGACATCTCCAGCGAAACCTTGTCACCCGCCAGGATGCGGATGCGGAACTTGCGCATCTTGCCACCGGTGTAGGCAACCAGGGAATGGCCGTTGTCCAGCGTCACGCGAAAACGTGAGTCCGGCAGCACTTCCATCACCTGTCCGTGCATTTCAATGAGATCTTCTTTCGACATGAGGGCTCTGACTGAATGAAACTGGGGGGATCTATCCCGAAGGTGTTGTGCGCTCAGGCCGGCAGACCAGGCTGGCGCAGCAAACACATCCCCTGCTCCATGGCGTAGGCCACGGCAGCTTGGGCGGAGCGGAATTGCGGCACAAAGCGGAACACCCGGTCATGGGTGGCCGTGCCGTGGCCGCTGCGAATCGAAAGGGAGGCGGTGTAGTGCCCGTCGGGCATGGGCACCGAACCAGGAGACAGAAGGTATTTACCGACGACCTGGGAAAGAGAGAAGGAGTGGTTCAACAACAGAACGTGGTGCAAGAACACCGGTACAAAAAGGAAGGACTCAAAAGCAAGCCCGCTCAACGCGTTGGGGTGCGAGGGAGAAATTTTTCCGGCCCCTGGAAGGTTCAGGGCGGGAAGACCAGCGGATCAGAAGCCGCAGGACAGAAAGTACAGTCATCGTCTGATGCGATGGGCCTTGGAGCGCTTGCCGTACGGTGCCAGCGGAAGGCCAGAATGTGCTGCCAGCAGTCCATGGACCTTGCTGCAGTGCGCCACACTATAGCAGCAAGCAATGTCCTGGGGATTTGGAAGGCCTTCACTGCAAGGCCTCGCGATCCGACAGCGGATGCCGACCCGGCGCCCGCCGGGCAGTGCAGAACGCACCACCCAGCAGCCCACAGGAATCATCAGTCCAGTCCGATCGCTTTGACGATGTCCTTCTCCTCGGCAAAGGCCTTCTTGGCAAAGGCACTGTACTCCTGGGCATTGCGGTATTCCAGGCGGATGCCGTAGTTGGCAGCCACCTGCTTGAAGGCGGGCTCCTGCATGGCGGACTGGATGGCCGCTTCGAGCTTTTGCGTGATCTCGGCGGGCAGAGCTTTGGGACCTGCAATGCCCAGCGGCGACGGTACGTCAAATGCATAGCCCAGCTCGCGGAAGGTGGGCACATCGGCAAAGGCTTCGGTGCGCTTGTCGGAGGCAATGGCCAGCGCCCGCATCTTGCCGCTGGTCAGGTACGGCTGCACGCTGTTGGCAAACACGGCCGTCTTGGTGTGGCCGGCCAGCAGGGAGTTGATGGAATCCGCATCTCCCTTGAACGGCACATGGGTGAACTTGGCTCCGGTCTTTTGCTCCAGCTGCGCCATGGTCACGTGGTTGGCCGAGAACTTGCCAGGGGTCCCGTAGTCAACGCTGCCTGGGTCGCGCTTGGCAGCATCCACCACATCCTTCACGCTCTTGAAGGGCGAATTGGCCGGCACAGCCAGAATGAAGTCATAGGTCATGAAGGCCGCCACATAGCTGACATCGGCCACAGGGTCGAAATTCACTTTCTGTATATGGGGCTGGCGGAAGATGCCCACCGGCGTGAGCGTCAGGCGGTAGCCGTCGGGCTTGGCGTTCTTCATGTCGACCACGCCCATGGAGGCACCGGCGCCAGGCTTGTTCTCGATCACGATGGTTTGACCCAGCGGCTTGGACATGCCCTGTGCCAGCGCACGGGCGATCACATCGGTCACCCCGCCCGCGCCATAGGGCACGATCAGTGTAATGGGCCGGTTGGGGTATGCGCCTTGTGCGCCCGCTTGGGGCATGGTGGCCACTGCGGCCAGGGAAGCGCACAGGGCGATCAGGGTTCTGCGTTGCATGCTCTTGCCTTTCACATGGGCCCCGCCACCGCTGGCGGACTACCCCTTTGCAACGTGCAGGCGCTGTTCTCTCCGCCGCGCAAATGCAGCCATCGCCGGCACGTTCTGGACACTGTAGGAGCGCGCCCCGCCCCTCAACCCTGGCAGCAACCCTGCCCTTCCGTCCTGCAGGCGACAGCTCCCGGCGCACCGCCCAGCATCACCCACCTGGGCCGCCGGTGCGCTTTGCCACGGCACAGCCAGGGCTTTGGCTCGCCACACCTGCGACAAAGCGCTAGGCTGAGCGCCTTCACACCGCCCACAGGAGCTGGACATGGCCCACACCATCCGCTTGCACCGCGTGCTCCAGGCTCCGCCGGAGCGCATCTACCGCGCCTTCACCAGCCCTGCGGCCCTGGCCAAATGGATGCCGCCCCATGGCTTCGTCTGCGAGGTGCTGGAAATGGATGCCCGCACGGGTGGGCGCTTTCGGATGGCCTTCGTCAACCTGGGCACCGGCGAGCGCAGCAGCTTTGGCGGCACCTATCTGGAGCTGGTACCCAACACCCGCATCCGCAACAGCGACCAGTTTGACGACCCCAGCCTGCCCGGCTCCATGACCACCACGGTCGACCTGCGTGCCGTGGTCTGCGGCACCGAGGTCCACATCGTGCAGGAAGGGGTGCCCGAGGTGATTCCTGCAGAAGCCTGCTACCTGGGCTGGCAACAGTCGCTGCAACTGCTGGCGTTGCTGGTGGAAGCTGAGATTCCGCCCGAATCCACGATGGCTTGATCACCCGATATCGCCACACGTTGACAAGCCGGGCAAGCTCGCATGGCTTGCTGTAAGCATGGCGTGCTATCAAGATGGGGATCTTTTCACCCACTCTTGCTGTCACTTCATGAACGCTCTGCCCGCTTTTTCTTCCATGCCCGACGAACAGGGCTTCTTCGGTCCCTATGGCGGCCAACTGGTGCCCCCGCACCTGAAGCAGGCCATGGACGACATCAACGTCGCCTATGCGCAGATCACCCAGCGCCAGGACTTCCAGGATGAGCTGGCTGACCTGTTTGCCGACTATGTGGGCCGCCCCAGCCCCATCTTTCATGCCAAACGCCTGTCGGCCCAGTTGGGCGGCGCACAGATCCACCTCAAGCGCGAAGACCTGAACCACACCGGCGCCCACAAGATCAACCACTGCCTGGGCGAGGCACTGCTGGCCAGGTTCATGGGCAAGAAGAAAGTGATTGCCGAAACCGGAGCCGGCCAGCACGGTGTGGCCCTGGCCACGGCCTGTGCGCTGGTGGGCATTCCCTGCGAAATCCACATGGGCCAGGTCGATATCGAAAAGGAACACCCCAACGTCACCAAGATGCGCATCCTGGGCTGCAAGCTGGTGCCCGTCACGCGCGGCGCGGCCACCCTCAAGGAAGCCGTGGACAGCGCGTTCGACGAGTACCTGACCAACCCCACCGACTACCTGTACGCCATTGGCTCGGTGGTCGGGCCCCACCCCTTTCCGATGATGGTGCGCGACTTCCAGAGCATCATCGGCCGTGAAGCGCGCGAGCAGTTCCTGGCCAAGCATGGTCGCCTGCCCGACTACGTCAGCGCCTGCGTGGGCGGCGGCAGCAATGCCATGGGCATGTTCACCGCCTTCTTGAACGATGCCGGCGTGCAACTGGTGGGCGTAGAGCCTGCCGGAGAAGGGGTAGACCAGCCCGGCCGCCACGCGGCCACCCTGTCAGTGGGCAAGCCCGGCGAAATCCACGGCATGAAGTGCTATGTGCTGGAAAATGCCGACGGTACCCCTGCCGCCGTGCACAGCATCGCCTCCGGCCTGGATTACCCTGGCGTGGGCCCGCAGCACAGCTATCTGAAAGACCTGGGGCGCGTGCAGTACCAGTCGGTCACCGACAAGGAATGCCTGAACGCCTTCATGACGCTGTCGCGCGTGGAAGGCATCATTCCTGCACTGGAAAGTGCCCACGCCGTGGCCTGGGCCATGCGCCAGGCGCCGCAATTGGGCGCCGATCAGCATATCCTGGTCAATCTGTCGGGCCGCGGCGACAAGGACGCGGACTACGTGGCCAAGGCGCTGGGGCTGTAAGCACGGCGCCGCCATTCTTCGGACCATTGCACGGCCAGGGCGCACGACATCCTGGCCGTTGCGCTGTACTGAAGTCAGCGCCACACCATCGAACGCCTGCGCCGGCACGCTGATGCACGCATTTCCGAGGCGAGGATGCGGCTGCAGCACTGCTTGCCCGCCTGCAGCGAGCCAATTGCCGGTCTAGGCTGACACACCCCGGCCGCCAGCGACGCCTAAGCTTGTCCTTTCTTTTTGCACTGCACAAGGAGTCCCCGCATGCGCTTTTCACCTCGTATTTCCGCTCTTGCCCTTGCCACGGCGGCGTTCTGCACCCTGGCCAGCGCCAAATCGGGCGCGGAATGGCTTCAGCTCACGGCGCAATCCAAGCTCAGCCTGATCCAGGCCATCGACAACGCCACCCGCGCCGTGCCGGGCTCAGTGATCGAAGCCGAACTGGACAAAGGCGATCAGGCAGGAGCCCGTTACGAGCTGGAAGTCATCACCCCCAATGGCGAGAGCGTCGAGGTCTGGGTGAATGCCGTGACCGGCCAGGCCACCCCGTACAAGAACGACGGCAAGGCCAAACGCAAAGACCTGCAGCGCCTGGAAAGTGCCAAAGCCAGCCTGCCCCAAGCCATCCAGTCTGCCACCACACATACCCCCGGCACCGCAGTCAGTGCCGAACTGGACAACCACTGGGGCACGACCAGCTACCAGGTCAACGTGCTGCAGGCCGATGGCGTGCTGATGGAGGTCAAGGTGGATGCGGCCGACGGCCGGGTGATCCGCGCCAAGCGCGATTGAACACGGAACGCAAGACCAGCCCCGCTCCTACTCCCGCGCACGGCGCTGTTCATGCCAGGAGCTCCTGGCCAGTGGCGGTGGCTGCATGCCACCCGCCGCTGTCCATTGCCATCGCCCCAAACCTGCTGCGCGTGGCCCTGCGCCAGCGGCAGCGTGTCGTCAGCAACGTCCTCGCTGCGCTTCACTCCTGACCGGCATACATCTGACCCGCCAGCGCAGCAATGCCCTGTGCGGTCAGATCGTTTGTTTCCAGCACCTGCCGCTGCGCCCACTGCACAAAATGCTTGGACTGGGAACGCTCATACTGCGGGTCGTAGTGCAGCGCCATCAACTCGGCAAACAGTGCAGGCAGATCGCCCTGCTGTGCCCAGCCTTGCCAGCGCGTCACGCGTTCCCGGCCTTGCAGCTCCTTCAAAAATCCCAGCTTGAAGGCCAGACCCGCGGCGTCGTCGCCCAGATAGACGTAATCACGCAGCAAAAAGGCCAGCCGCGCCTCTGGTGTGGCACGTACCTCCACCACCGGTGCCTGGCGCATCTGCTCCACCAGCGCCAGCGGCAGGGCCACGCGACCGATCTTGGGACTTTCTCCTTCCACAAACACCGGGCGCGTCAGATCCAGCTGTGCCAGCTGGGTGTACAGCAAGGTGTCGAAATGCTTTTGGCTGGGCTGCTCGACGCCAGGCAGGCCTCCCAGCAGCGATCCTTTGTGGCTGGCCATGCCCTCCAGGTCCAGGACCTGCGCGCCCTGCGCCTGCAGGGCATGCAGCACGCGGGTCTTGGCACTGCCGGTGGCACCACACAGCACCCGCAGATGCAAGCGGGGCACCTGCTGCTCCAGCTGCGCAATCACATGGCCGCGAAACGCCTTGTAGCCGCCGGCCAGCTGCTGCGCGTCCCAGCCCACCAGCCTCAGCCAGGTCACCATGGAGCCACTGCGCAGCCCGCCGCGCCAGCAGTACACCAGCGGCTTCCAGTGTGCCGGCTGATTGGCGAAGGTCTCACGCAGATGGCCCGCCAGATTGGCGGCAACCATGGCGGCGCCCAGCCGCTTGGCCTCGAAAGGGCTGACCTGCTTGTAGATGGTGCCGATGGTCACGCGCTCTTCGTTGCTGAGCACGGGGCAATTGATGGCGCCCGGAATGCGGTCCAGCGCGAACTCGGCCGGGGTGCGGGCGTCGATGATGGCGTCAAACTGCGCAATATCAGCGACGCGTATGGGTTGGCGGTGTGACACGGGACAAAGCGTTAGAACAACAGCAGGCGCCCGGCCCCGGAACGATCGACCCGGTGCAGCAATGCAGCAGCGGTGTTGCGCCCCGGCAAGCCGGCATGGCGCAAGGGAGTCGATCGAGCCTCGATACAAACGCCAGAACCGGGCAATGGCTGCACCGGTCTGTCCTTGCAATGCAGCGATTGTGGCACGCCTGCCAGCCGGTCTCTGCCACCGAACGGCGCACCCACTGGTATGCCACGCATTCAGCGCACCGGCAGAAACTGCAGAAACGGCCCGGCCACCAGCCCCTGCCCATACCCGATGACCGAGCGGCGGTAACGCTCCGTGGCATAGCTGGCCACCAGATCCAGCCTGCCGATGATCTTGCCCATCTCCCGCTCGAAGCTCAGATTGCGTTGACTGTCGTCGATGTGGTTGGACAGCAGCAACGATGAACCATCGGCATTGCGCCGGCTGTTGAGGATCCAGTTGGCCGCTTCCAGATTGCGCGCGGCATTGAAGACATGCTGTGCATCCAGGCCATCAACCAGAGTGAAACGGGTCTTGTTGCCATGTGCGGTGATCACCGTATCTGCTGCCGCATAGACAAAGCCCGCCACGCGGTCCCCAGCAAATTGCGGCTGCAGCGCCAGCGACAAGGCCGCGATATCACGCTGGCCTTGCAGATCGGGCCATGGCTGACGCTCCAGCACCGCCTTGCGCAATTGCGCCACTGCCGCTTCGCGGCTGGAGGCACTCTTTTTCCACTCCCTTGGGTTCCGCTGATAGAGCTTGTCCGCCAGCAGCCACAGGCTTTCCAGGTTGTCGCGCATCGCCAGCGTCACCATGCGGTTGCTGTCGGACTGCCATATCTCTTCAGCCGAGAATTACTCCCCTTGCACCGCTCCAAGCGGCGCCGGTGCACTGACGCAGCCGCCCAGCAGCACGCCTGCCAGACATTGCAGCGCGGCAGCGCGCCATTGCGATCGATTCCAACTTTGCATCCGCCCAACGTAGCAGGCCAGCTCGCCGCCCGCTGCCAGCCAACAGCGCATTTGTGCTGCCAAGGGCACAGCTTTTCTGCGGCCTTCTGTAGCCCAGCCGGTGCACGCCGCTGTCACCCGGCTGACATCCACCGCATCCATGGCGCACGGTTTTACGTGCACACACCGGTTTCACATGGTTTTAACGCACGTTTCGGAAGAGAATACACATTTGTGCGGCAGATTCGCTACTGCGGCTGCCTGCCACGCGTTTCACTTCTCCCGGTTTGATAAGGCCACGCTCCCATGAATATCGTGATCCTGGACGACTACCAAGACGCAGTTCGCAAGCTCCACTGCGCCAGCCGTCTGGACGCTTTCAACGCCAAGGTTTTCACCAACACGGTCAAAGGCGTGGGCCAGTTGGCTGTGCGCCTGCGTGATGCCGACATCATTGTGCTGATCCGCGAACGCACGCCCATCACCCGCGCTCTGCTGGAGAAGCTGCCCCGGCTGAAGATGATTTCACAAACCAGCCGCGTGGGCCCGCACATTGATCTGCAGGCGTGCAGCGAGCGCGGCATTGCCGTGGCAGAAGGCGTGGGTTCCCCGGTTGCACCTGCCGAGCTGACCTGGGCACTGATCATGGCGGCCAGCCGCCGCCTGCCGCAGTACATCGCCAACCTCAAACATGGCGCCTGGCAGCAGTCCGGATTCAAGGCGGCCTCGATGCCTTCCAACTTCGGCCTGGGCACCGTGCTGCGCGGTCGCACCCTGGGCATCTGGGGTTATGGCCGCATCGGCCAGATCGTGGCCGGCTACGCCAAGGCCTTTGGCATGGGCGTCAAGGTCTGGGGGCGCGAGACCTCCCGAGCCAAGGCACTGACCGATGGCTACCAGGTGGCCCATTCGCGCGAAGACTTTTTCTCCACCTGCGACATTCTGTCCGTGCACCTCAAGCTCACGCCCGACACGCAGCACTGCATCACCTTGCGCGACCTGTCGCTGATGAAGCCCACGGCCCTGTTCGTCAACACCTCGCGGGCCGAGCTGGTGGAGCCAGACGCACTGGCCACGGCCTTGCAGCACGGCCGCCCCGGCATGGGCGCAGTGGATGTGTTCGAGTCCGAGCCCATCCTGCAAGGCCACGCGCTGCTGCGCATGGAGAACTGCATCTGCACGCCGCACATCGGCTATGTGGAGCAGGACAACTACGAACTGTACTTTGGCGCGGCTTTTGACAATGTGGTGAATTTCGTCCAAGGCAAGCCGACCAACATCGTCAACCCCGAGGTGCTTGGTCCGCGCTGAGCCATTCCACGGGACCACGTCCCTATCAAAAAGGCCTGCATCAGCAGGCCTTTTTTGTTTTTCGGAGCAGCAACGAACCACCCACCACCAGCACACCTTCGGCGCTACAGAGGGGGCTGAATCCCCAGTTGGGCCTGGATCTGCTCCTGAGTGATCGCATCGGCCACGGCGTGCTGCACCACATCTTCGACGGCAGCATGCAGGCTGCGCGACATGGCCTGGGCATGCATGGACACCACATCGGCCACCACTTCGCGCAGATGCGCCTCCAGCTGGGGCTGGACCCGCGCCAGAATGCGCTCCACCAGCATCTCGTGCAGGGCTGCAGCATCCCACGCTGGCACGGATGCAGGCTCCGTCGCGGGCTCGGGCAGATCCAGCACCAAAGGCATATCGGCATACCCACCCGCCACAGCATCCGCTTCCCCACCAAGCCAGTCCGCAGGCGGCTCCACCAGCACCGGGTCCCTCTGTGCAGGCACGGACATGCCTGCCGTACCAGCTGGCGCGAATGACGTCAGCACGGGTTCTGACACGGAGCCTGCTGCTGGCTGAGCACCCGCCTGCGGTACGTCCTCCGATCCCGCAGGCATGCCGGCGGCAGACTCCGACGACAATCCCGGCGTGTCCAGGCGGTCTTCCTGCACCGGCTCCTGCTGCGCAGGTTTCGCCAGCGGCAGGCCTTCCGGCACCACATCGGTCAGCGTCGGCACAAAGCGCGGCGGTTGGCGGCCAAACGGCTCCATCACATTCCTTTCAGCACCAGATCATGCCGCTGGATGGCGAGACCACGTGCGGCATAGTCTTTCCAGCGATTGCGGGCCATGGCGCGGTCCATATCGTCCAGCGACACCACCTCCACCACCCGCGCAAAACCTTCCAGCCCTTCGGGCACGGTTTCGCCCAGATTCAGCAGGATGTCGCGGTGCGGCGAGGCCTCAGCCTGCTGCACCAGCACCACCGGCGACAAGGCCTGCACCTGCGGATCAGCGCCAGGGCCGGCATGGGCCAGAAAATCGCTGGGTGCGCTTTTCCACAGCCGTGCCGACAGATGGGCCAGCACGCCCGGCTGGGCGGTGACAGTCACCTGCGCCCCATGGCGCAGTGCCTTGCGCACAAACCGGCAGACATAGCCCAACTTGTCCGGCGCGTTGAAGTGAAAAGCCACCTCGGTCATCACAGCACCCGCCTTCTCAATCGCGCGCAGCTTCCACTGGCGTCAGCGCGGCCTTGGCCGTCGGCGCCGTGTCGGATGCCGCAGCAGGCTGCGCCACCTTGACGGCCTTGACGGTTTTGACTGCCTTGGCGGCTTTCACCGGCTTAGCGCTCTTGACAACCTTGTCCGCAACCACCGCCTGGGGCGCCTTGGCCTTCACCGGCTTGGCTGTTTTGGCTGCCGTGGCCACCTGGCCCAGCAGATAGTGCACCAGCAACCCCACAGGGCGGCCGGTGCCGCCCTTGGCAGCGCCTTCTTTCCATGCGGTGCCAGCGATGTCCAGGTGCGCCCAGGGAATGTCGCCCACAAAGCGCTGCAGGAACTTGGCGGCGGTCACCGAGCCCGCTGCACGGCCTGCCACATTGGCCACATCGGCAAACGTCGTCTTCAGACCTTCGGCGTAGTCGTCGTCCAGCGGCATGCGCCAGCACAGGTCCTGCGCGGCATCGCCCGCCTTCTGCAAGGCATCGGCCAGCGCATCGCTGGTCGCGTACATGCCGCTGCGGATGCCGCCCAGGGCAATCACGCACGCACCGGTGAGCGTTGCCACGTCCACCAGTGCGGCAGGCTTGAAACGTGCGGCATAGGTCAGCGCATCGCACAGCACCAGACGGCCTTCAGCGTCGGTGTTCAGGATCTCGATGGTCTGGCCGCTCATGCTGGTGACCACATCCCCGGGCTTGACGGCAGTGCCGTCAGGCATGTTCTCACAGGCCGGGATCAGGCCGACCACATTGATGGCGGGGCGCAGCTCGGCCAGCGCGCGGAACACGCCCAGCACGCTGGCGGCGCCGCCCATGTCGAACTTCATCTCGTCCATCCCCGCTGCCGGCTTGAGCGAGATGCCTCCGGTGTCGAACGTGATTCCCTTGCCCACCAGCACCACCGGCGCCTGCGACTTGGCTGCGCCGTTGTAGTGCAGTTCAATGAACTGCAGCGGCTGGGCCGAGCCCTGGGCCACCGCCATGAAAGCGCCCATGCCCAGCTTGGCCACTTCCTTGGGGCCATGCACCTTGCACTGGATACCGCCGTGCTTGGCCAAGGCCTTGGCCGCCGCCGCCAGCATGGTGGGCGTGGCATGGTTGGCGGGGCGGTTGGCCCATTCGCGGGCCATGCCCACGCCAGAGGCCAAGGCCTCGCCCAGGGCAAATGTCGGTGCAGCCGCAGCCTTGTCGGGCACGGCCACGGTGGTACGTGTCCAGGCCAGGGCCTTGGCTTCGGGCTTGGTCGCTGTGTACACATAGCTGATATCGGCCAGCGTCTGCACGGCAGCGGCCGTCACCGCCGCCGCGTCCGGCAGGGCCGACAGGCACACCACCGCACGCTTGCAGCCCGTGGCCTTGAGGGTGCTGGCAGCCGCTGTCAGCGCGGTGCGTACTTCCTTGGCGGAGGCCGTACCCGCGCTCAGCAGCAGCACGCGGCGCGCAGCCACGCCCGCGGGCTGGTACAGCGCCAGTTGCTTGCCGGCACCATTGTCCAGATCCCCTGCCTTGCGCGCCTGCGCCACGCACTGCGACAGCGCGTCCTTGCCGGGCTTGAAAGCGTCGGGCACCAGCAGCACCAGCGCATCACATTTTTCAGCGGCAGCACCCGCCAAGTTCAAGGCCTTGAGATCAAAGTTCATAATCGGTGTTTTCCTTTAACGCCGATGTTATTCGATTCATCCATACGCAAGGAGCTGGCCCGCAGCTTTGGCGCAACCCTGGTGGTGTTGATTACCGTGGTCATGACCATGATGCTGATCCGCACATTAGGCCAGGCCGCCAAAGGCAATGTCAGCCCATCCGACGTGCTGCTGGTCATGGGCTTCACCGTGCTCAGCCATTTGTCCACCATCCTGATGCTGAGCCTGTTTGTCTCCATTGTCGGCACGCTCACCCGCATGTACCGTGACAGCGAAATGGTGATCTGGTTTGCCAGCGGCCGCGGCCTGGCCAGTCTGGTCAAGCCGCTGCTGCGCTTTGCCTGGCCGGTGCTGCTGATCGTTGCCGTGCTGGGCGTATGGGTCTGGCCCTGGAGCAACCAGCAGGTGCAGCAGATGCGTGAGCAATTCGAGCAGCGCAGCGATGTGGACCGCATCGCCCCCGGAGAGTTCCAGGAATCCTCGGACGGCCAGCGGGTCTTCTTCATCGACAAGGAATCCGTGTCCTCCGAATCTGCGAGCAATGTCTTCATCGTCGACAACAGCAATGGCAAAGAGGTTGTGACCTCTGCCAAGAGCGCCCATCTGCGCGTGCAGCAAGGCGTGAGAATGGCGGTGCTGACCGATGGCCAACGCATCGAGACCAAGCCCGACGGCGCGGGGCTGCGCATCAGCCAGTTTCAGGAATACGCACTGCGCCTGTCGGACGGCAGCAGCGCCAGCGCCGAAGCCCTGGCCACCAAATCCCAGCCCACGGCGGCGCTGCTGGCCTCTGACGAGCCCAAGGACCGGGCCGAGCTGGGCTGGCGCCTGGGCCTGCCCCTGGCAGCGCTCAACTTTGTGCTGCTGGCCCTGGCCATCACCAACGCCAACCCGCGTGCCGCCAAAAGCACCAGCTTGGCCGTCGCGCTGCTGGCATTCGTGGTCTACTACAACCTGATGACCGTGGGCCAAAGCTGGGTCGTCTCCGGCCGCATGTCCATGCTGGGCTTCCTGCTCGGCCTGCACGGCGCGGTCCTGGGGATCGCCCTGGCCACCCTGATGACTCGCCACCACCGCTGGTCGCCCCGACAACTGCTGCAACGCCGCGCCCAAGTACCGCAAGGAGCTTCGGCATGAAGACACTGCGCAAAATGATCTTCAAGGACGTCATCACCACGGTGGCGTTTGTGACCCTGGCCTTCCTGGCGCTGTTCTTCTTCTTCGACCTGCTCGACGAAATGCGCTATGTGGGCCGCTACGAGCAGTACGGCGTCCCCCAGGCCATGCTGGTGGTGCTGCTGGAAGTGCCCAATCACCTGTACGAGCTGCTGCCCATCACCGTGCTGATCGGCACCATCTACGTGATGGCCCGCCTGGCGCAAAGCTCGGAATTCACCATCATGCGCACCAGCGGCCTGGGCCCCTGGCTGGCGTTGCGCACCCTGGTCACCATTGGCGCCGGCTTTGTGGTGCTTACCTTTCTGATAGGGGACTACATCGCTCCGCTGTCCGAACGCGCCGCATCGGCCACCCAGGCCAAGTTCCAGGGCGGCACCGTCACCTCCGGGGCGACAGGAGCCTGGCTGAAGGAACGCAAGGACGGCAGGACCCTGGCCATCAATGTGCGCAACATCCGTGACGACGAGTTGCTGGGCGTGCGTATTTTCGAGTTCGATGCCGATGGCCGCATGCTGCGCCAGATCCATGCCGAAAAAGCCGAGGTGAAGGACAACGACCTGTGGAAGCTCAGCCAGGTGCGCCGCTCCGAGTTCAGCTACCCCGAACCCACACAGGCGCGCCTGCAGCGCTACACCGAAGCCGAATACGACTTCGCCACCAACCTCACCTCCAACATGGTGGCCGCGGCCGTGCACAAGCCCGATCGCATGCCCACCATCGAGCTGTTCCGCTTCATCCAGCATTTGCAGAGCAACGACCAGTCGGCGCAGAAGTACGAGATCGAGTTCTGGCGCAAGCTGTTCTACCCGCTCAGCTGCCTGGTGATGGTGGTGCTGGCCCTGCCTTTTGCCTATCTGCATTTCCGCTCCGGCGGGCTGGCAGGCTATGTGTTCGGCGGTGTGATGGCCGGCATCAGCTTCTTCCTGCTCAACAACGTCTTTGGCTACGCCGGCAATCTGAATAACTGGCAGCCCATGCTGACCGCAGCGGCCCCCGGGGTGATCTATTCATTGCTGTCTCTGGGTGCTTTCACCTGGCTGGTGCTGCGGCGATGAACCCATCCACCCACAGCGGCCCCGGCCCCGGCCCTGCCGCTCCGGCAACGGGCCTGGTGCTGTTCGCACATGGCTCGCGCGACCCCCTGTGGCACCGCCCCATGCAGGCCGTGCGCGATCAACTGCTGGCAGAACAGCCGGGCGCGCTCTGCCTGTGCGCCTACCTGGAGATCAGCAGCCCTTCGCTGCCCGCCGCCATTGCGCAACTGGTCGCCCAGGGCTGCACCCGCATTACGGTGCTGCCGCTATTTCTGGGCACCGGCCGCCACGCGCGCGAAGACCTGCCCCTGCTGCTGGAGCAAGCCCGCCAGCAGCACCCCGGCGTGCAGCTGGACAGCGCCACCCCCGTGGGCGAAGACCCCCGGGTCATCGGCCTGTTGGCGCAAATCGCACAGCAGCACATATATAAAGAACCAAAACTTTAGATAAATCATTCATAATGATGTCCACGCCAGCCGACATCCGCTTATGAATCTGCACCAATTCCGCTTCGTTCAAGAGGCCGCCCGCCGCAACCTCAACCTCACCGAGGCCGCCAAAGCGCTGCACACCTCGCAGCCCGGCGTCTCCAAAGCAATCATCGAGCTGGAGGAAGAACTGGGCGTGGACATCTTCGCCCGCCACGGCAAGCGCCTCAAGCGCATCACCGAGCCCGGCCAGCATGTGCTCAAAAGCATCGAGCTGATCATGCGCGAAGTCGACAACCTCAAGCGCATCGGCGAGCAATTCAGTGCCCAGGACAGCGGCACCCTCAGCATTGCCACTACCCATACCCAGGCGCGCTACGTGCTGCCCAATGCGGTGGCCAAGCTGCGCGACGCCTACCCCAAGGTCACCATCAGCCTGCACCAGGCCACGCCCCATGAAGTGGCGCGCATGGTGCTGGACGAAGTGGCCGAAATTGGCATGGCCACCGAATCGCTGGCCGATTACCCCGACCTGGTCACCCTGCCCTGCTACGAATGGCAGCACGTGCTGGTGGTGCCCAAGGGCCACCCGTTGGCCACCAAGGAACGCATCGGTCTGGAAGACATCGGTCTGGAAGCGCTGATCACCTACCACCCCTCGTTCACCGGTCGCAACAAGATCGACACCGCCTTTGCCACGCGCAAGATCACCCCGCGCATCGTGCTGGAAGCCATTGATTCGGACGTGATCAAGACCTATGTGCGCCTGGGCCTTGGCATCGGCATCGTGGCCGAAATGGCCATGCGTGACGATCCGGGCGTGGACCTGGTCTCCCGCCCCGTCGGCCATCTGTTCGGTCAGAGCGTGGCGCGTGTGGCCTTCAAGCGCGGCGCCTACCTGCGCAACTTCGTCTATAAGTTTGCCGAAACCCTGAGCGACCGCCTCAGCCGCGACCTGATCGCGCGGGCAATGACCGGCCACGTCAACGATTACGAACTGTGAGCGTACAGTTCACTCAGAGACCTTCCCCAGCCCGGCGCTAGACCCCTAGCCCCCGGGTTTTTGCCTTTTTGCGATTGAGCGATGACCACCGCGCACACCCCCAGTTTTCCCAGCCGCCTGCCCCATGTGGGCACCACCATCTTCACCGTGATGTCGGCCCTGGCCGCCGAACACCAGGCCGTCAACCTCGGCCAGGGCTTTCCGGACTTTGACTGCGACCCCACGCTGCTGGACGCCGTCAACGATGCCATGCGCGCCGGCCACAACCAGTACCCGCCCATGGCCGGCATGCCCCAGCTGCGCGAAGCGGTGGCCGCGAAAATCCACACCCTCCATGGCCGCCAGTACAACGCGGCGACCGAGATCACCATCACCGCAGGTGCCACCCAGGCCATCCTGACCGCCATCCTGGCCACCGTGCAGGCCGGTGATGAAGTGATCGTGCTGGACCCCTGCTACGACAGCTACGCCCCCAATATCGAGATGGCCGGCGGCACCATCGTGCGGGTGCCGCTGACGCCCGGCACCTTCCGTCCGGACTTTGCCAAGATTTCCGCCGCCATCACGCCCAGAACGCGGCTGATGATCGTCAACACCCCGCACAACCCCAGCGCCACGGTGTGGACGGCGGCAGAAATGCAGCAGCTCGAAGACCTGCTGGCTCCCACCAATGTGCTGCTGATCAGCGACGAGGTGTACGAGCACATGGTGTTTGACGGTGCCCAGCACGAAAGCGCGGCGCGCTACCCGGGCCTGGCTGCACGCACCTTCATCGTCTCCAGCTTTGGCAAGACCTACCACGTGACAGGCTGGAAGGTCGGCACCGTGGCCGCTCCCGCCGCACTGACGGCCGAATTCCGCAAGGTGCACCAGTTCAATGTGTTCACCGTGAACACCCCCATGCAGGTCGGCCTGGCCACCTATATGCAGAACCCGGCCCCGTACCTGGAACTGCCTGCGTTCTACCAACGCAAGCGCGATCTGTTTGCCGAAGGTCTGAGCCAGACCCGTTTCAAGCTGCTGCCCACGGCCGGCACCTACTTCCAGTGTGCAGACATCTCCGCCATCAGCGATCTGAACGAGGCCGAGTTCTGCCAGTGGCTGGTCAAGGAAGTGGGCGTGGCTGCCATTCCAATGTCGGCCTTCTACGGCGACGGCTTCGACCAGAAGGTGGTGCGCTTTTGCTTTGCCAAGCAGGACGACACCCTGCGTGCTGCACTGGAACGGCTGCGCAAGCTGTAAGTACCAAAAAGGGCCTGTGCAGGCCCTTGCCCCACCAGGCCGATCTACCTCGGCGCAGGCCCTCACCAACCAGACCCCGACAGGCTGGCAGCGCTGCAGCCAACGGCGCTACCCGGCCCCAGAGTGCGTCCACCACACCAGGGCCAGCTGCACTGGTAACCAGCCCTGTGCAGCTGACCAGCTCCACGTCTTCACATGCCGTGGCATTGCGCCGCGGACCCAGAAATTGCGGATAGCGTCCCAGTGTGAGCAACCTGAGCACCAGCCAGCCGGGCCAAATAAAGAGCAGTTGAAACCCCTGCAAGCGCAGCAAAAAGCTGGACACACGGCCCAGCAGGTGCAACACAATGTCCATACCAGTCGCCCGAAAGCGGTGCAAAGTGGCGGTGCGCGCAGCCAAGCGGATGCGCCGACAGGCCATCCCGTCTGCTTGCATGCTTGCGCACTGCCTGCCGCTTCGGGCTGCCTGCGGAGTGGGCTTTGCGTGGCAGCGATTGCATCCAGGGCATCGGCTATGTCACCCCGCCGGTGCAGCCCCATGCAGGCTGCGCTGTGGCGGGTGATGTCTGCTGGGCCATACTGCGGGCAATCTCCACCCCTCGCCCATAGCTGAATAACCTCCGCCCGAACCGCCCTCACCCTGCACTACATCTTTGATCCACTGTGCGGCTGGTGCTATGGCGCCGCACCGCTGGTGGATGCCGCACGCCAATTGCCCGGCCTGGTCGTGCAGTGGCATGCCGGCGGCATGCTGGCAGGCCCGCACGCACGGCGCATCACGGCCGACTGGCGCGACCACGTGCTACCGCACGACCAACGCATTGCCCAGCTGACCGGCCAACCCTTTGGCTCGGCCTACACCGACGTCCTGCTGAACCAGGTGGGCACGCCGCTGGACTCCGGTCCACCCATCACCGCCCTGCTGGCCGTGCAGGCCATGGACCAAGCCAGCGACCAGCCACAAGTCCACGCCCTGGATCTGCTGCACCGCATCCAGCACGCGCACTACGTGGAAGGCCGCACCATCAGCGATGCCGACACCTTGCAGCAGATCGCCGCCGAGGCCGGGCTGGACCCCCAGCAATTTGCAGCGGCCTATGTGATGCAGTTGGGCGACCGCACGATCGACCACATTCTGGACAGCCGCCAGTGGCTGCAGCGCGCCGGTGGCCAGGGCTTTCCCACCTGGGTGCTGGAATGGCAGACCGCGCCGGATGCCCCGGTACAGCTGCAACGCGTGGACACCGCCAGCTTTCTGGGTCAGCCCGCCGTCTGGCGCGATGCACTGGCGCAGTGGCTGCTCTCTTTGCCGGTCGACTGACCCCTTGCCCCAGTGCGTGCGGACATCTGGCATGCAGACAAACGGCATGATTCTTGCATGCAAAAAATGCATATCTGACACGTTCTGGGAATGCTTCATGCCTGCCATATCCGCCACACCAGCTCTGTACATCCTCAAAACCGGGTCCACCCTGCCCGCGCTCGCGGCAGCGCATGGCGATTTTGAAGACTGGATCACCCAGGGTCTGGCCGGCACACCGCTGGACATCCGCGTGCTGGATGCCCACGCCTGCACCGCAGCCAATTGGCAATGGCCGGAGCGCAGCGCCATGGCCGGCCTGGTCATCACGGGTTCGCACGACATGGTCACCGACGGTGCCGACTGGTGCTTGCGCTGCGAGGACTGGCTGCGCAGCCTGGCCGAGCAGGATCTGCCCCTGCTGGGCATCTGCTTTGGCCACCAGTTGCTGGCCCAGGCCCTGGGTGGGCAGGTCGCCCCGCACCCCGCCGGCCTGGAGCTGGGCACCGTACCCGTTGACGCGCAGCGCGCCGCCGCGCTGGATCCGTTGTGGCACGACCTCCCCGCCCGCTTTCAGGCCCATGCCGTGCACTACCAGTCGGTACGCCGCCTGCCTGCTGGTGCCCAGGTGCTGGCAGCCAACCCGCACGAACCCCACCACGGCTTTCGCTGGGGGGCCCATGCCTGGGGTGTGCAATTCCACCCGGAATTCGATGCGCTGGTGATGCAAGCCTATGTGGACCATGTGCGCCACAGCCTGCACAGCCACGCGCTATCCAGCGCCGACACCAGCGAGTGGCCCGTGTGCAGCACGCCCTGGGCCGCACGCCTGCTGCCGCGCTTTGCGCACTACGCCCACCAGCAACTGCTCACCGACACCGCCCCGCAGTCCTGCACGGCCTGAGCACGCGCACAGCAGCAGCCAGGCAGCGGGCCTGCGCCCGCTGCGCCGGACGGCCTGTCCATCCCGCCTCTATCCTGTTCGATAGCAATCCGCTCCATAGGGACCAGGGTCTCAGGACGTTTCTTGACATACTGGGCGGCCTGTCCCTACTCCGGCCTTGTCACAATGCACACGCGCGGTGCGCCCCACCATCAAAAAGCCCCTGTCCGACAACCCACGCTGCGCGCGCTCTTTAGAGTGGCCCCTATTGCTTTTGGAGATCAAAGATGATGTCGCTAATTGGAACCTTGATTGTGGGTTTGATCGTGGGCCTGATCGCACGCGCGCTCAAACCGGGCGACGATGGCATGGGCTGGATCATGACCATCCTGCTGGGCATTGCCGGCTCGTTCCTGGCCAGCTATCTGGGTGCAGCCATGGGCTTGTACGCCCAGGGTGAAGCCGCCGGCTGGATTGCCTCCGTCATCGGCGCAGTCGTCCTGCTGTTCATCTACAACCTGGTCCGCAGCAAGGCCCGCTGAGCCGACCAACGGCCGCCGCCGGCGCTGCGGCCCGGTAGTCATTGCCCCCACAGCAGGTGTACCCCGGTACACCTGCTTTTTTTCGCCCATGGCGCGTGCGGCACCAACCCACCCCTGCGGCACCAAATCGGCGATCATTGCAGCCATGACCGATGCCTCCACGCCCCGCTACTGGCTCATGAAGAACGAGCCTGATGCCTACTCCATCGACCACGCCCTCGCAGCCCCCGGGCAGACCATTGCCTGGGATGGTGTGCGCAACTACCAGGCGCGCAACTACATGCGCGACCAGATGCGCGTGGGCGACGGTGTGCTGTACTGGCATTCCAGCTGCGCCGAACCCGGCATCTACGGCCTGGCCCGCATCGCCGGCGGTCTGCGCGTGGACGACAGCCAGTTCGACCCAGCCTCACCCTATTACGACCCCAAGAGCAGCCCCGACCGGCCCCGCTGGCTGCTGCTGGATGTGCAGGCCCTGCGCAAGACCCGTCCCATCCTGATCCCCGAGTTGCGCGAACATGCCGCGCTGCAGGGCATGCGTGTGCTGCAACGGGGCAATCGTCTGTCCATCACTGAAGTCACCCCGGCAGAATGGGATTACATCCAGCGCGTGCCGCTGCAGTCTGCAACCTGAGGAGACACCATGCGCGGCGGCATGATCGATTTCAGTTCCTGGTCCTCCATCCTCACCACCGTGGCCAGCCTGCTGCTGATCACCTTGCTGATGGTGGGCATACGCTTGGTCTTCATGCAGACCATCCAGAAGCGCCGTGAACGCGAAAACCGCCAGATCAACGAGCGGCTCAAAACCCTGATGGCCGCCTACAAGACACTGGGTGGTAGCTTCACCGGGCAACTGGCCGTCAGCCCCGTGCATCTGCGTGAGGTGCACGCTGCCGCACGCCGGGCGGAAACCATGGCAGATGCCGCCGAAGCGGAAGACGGCAGCGGCGAAGACAGTGAGGACATCCCGACCTTGAGCAGTAGCGAACGCCAGCGCCGCACGCGCGATAGCGTGGAAGCGGCCCTGTCCGATGTGATCCTGCTGGGCACCGAAGAGCAGGTGCGTCTGGCCGCCCAGGCGGCGCAGGACATGGTGGCCGGCCGCGCCATCGAAACCGCGCCGCTGGTGGCCTCGCTGCGCCAGTTCATCCGTGCGGCACTGGACCTGGAGCCGATTCCCGCCCACATCACCATTCCCAACCAGGGCCCCACGCGCAGCAGCACCAGTGGTGGCAACGCCCGGCGCGCAACCGGTGCTGCAGGCGGCACGGGCGCGGCAACCGGCGGGGGCCGCGCAGGTGGTGGTGGCGGTGCGGCTGCCGGTGGCATGGGAGGCATGGGCGTCGGCATGGGGCTGGGAGGCCTGCGCAAAGAAAGCGGTTCCGAAACAGAGTGACCCGCGCCACGCCGCATGCGACCTCTGTGCGCACACCCGGTGGCCAGCGCGGCCAGCGAGGGCCGTGCCGGAAAGAAGCTGCTGCAAGACCATGCCCCCCGGCACAGCCGCCGCGGTCGCGTCCGCACAGCGGACCCTGGACTTTCATATGTCGGCGCTATGCTGGTGCCGTCTTCTCTCGTGCCGCCATGCCCTACCCCTCTACTCCCCCACGCGCCGTGGCCCCGGTCACCTTCGCAATGCCGCTGCATCCTGACCGCACAGCCGGGCCCCAAGACCCCAACACTCCAGGCGATGGCATGCCATCTCCTCCCGCAGCCTCCACCTCGCGGCCGCCCGCACGCTGGCGCCAGGTGCTGGAAGTGTTCGTCGTCTTTCTGCAATTGGGCCTGACCTCGTTTGGTGGGCCAGCGGCACATCTGGGCTATTTCCGCACAGCGTTCGTGCAGCGGCGCCAATGGCTCAGCGACGCGCAATATGCAGACTTGGTGGCGTTGTGCCAGTTCCTGCCCGGCCCGGCCAGCAGCCAGGTAGGCATGGCCCTGGGCCAGTTGCGTGCCGGTGGCTGGGGCGCGCTGGCGGCCTGGCTGGGTTTCACGCTGCCCTCGGCTCTGCTGCTGATCGCCCTGGCCCTGGGCCTGTCGCACGCAGTAGGGCAGGAGGGCGCGTTCCACGGCGTGCTGCACGGACTCAAACTGGTGGCCGTGGCGGTGGTGGCCCAGGCCGTCTGGGGCATGGCCCGCAGCCTGTGCCCGGACCGGCTGCGCGCCACCCTGGCGTTCGGCGCGGCAGTGCTGACCTTGGGGCTGTCCGCCCACCTAGGCGCCAGCGTGCAACTGCTGCTGATTGCACTGGGCGCGCTGATCGGCTGGCGCTGGGTACGGCCGGCCTTGCCCGCGTCGGTGGTCACCGACCTCGCTCCCGACACTGGTATCTCCCGCCGCACCGGCGCGGCCTTGCTGCTGCTGTGCCTGCTGCTGGGTCTGGTTCTGCCGCTGCTGGCCCACGGCACCCGGTCACCGCTGTGGCAGGCCGTCAGCGTGTTCTACCAGGCTGGCGCCTTGGTGTTTGGCGGCGGCCATGTGGTGCTGCCGCTGCTGCAAGGCGGCGTGGTGCAGCCCGGCTGGCTGAGCAGCGAGCAGTTTCTGGCCGGCTACGCCGCCGCCCAGGCCGTACCGGGGCCGCTGTTCACGCTGGCGAGCTATCTGGGTGCGCTGCTGCCGCTCGGCTTGGGATCGGGGGCATGGTCGGCCTGGCTGGGTGGCCTGCTGGCCCTGGTGGCCATTTTTCTGCCCGCCGCCTTGCTGGTGCTGGGCGCGCTGCCGTTCTGGGCAGCGCTGCGCGCCCACCCTGTGGCCCAGCGCGTGCTGGCGGGGGTGAACGCCGCGGTGGTAGGCCTGCTGCTGGCGGCCCTGTACGACCCGGTGTGGACCAGCGCCATCCACAGCCGGCAGGACTGCGCATTGGCCCTGCTGTACCTGGCGCTGTTGGCCGTGGCCCGTGTGCCGCCCGTGGCGGTGGTGCTGCTGGCTGCAGGCCTGGGCTATGTCTTGGTGTCTTGAGGCCGCAGCCAGCAGCCCACCCAGCGAAGTCTCCCTCTCCGAGAGCCCCACGATCTGGTTCATGAACGGCATATACCCAGACGACCCCGGGCTTCGCCAACCGCTGCCCCACTCCGGGCCACAATAGCGGCCGCAGCCCTGGATTCCAGCGGCTGCGTTTTTCCAGACCTCTTGAATTGAAAGCCCTGACCATGGCCTTTGCCGACAACCTGCGCCAGCTGCCCGCCATCACCCACATTGCCGCCCTGCACCTGCTGGACGACAGCGGCGCCGTGGTCGCCACCATCCCCAACGCCCCGGGCAAGGCTGGTTCGGTCACCGTGTACAACGCCCTGGCGGCCAAGCACGGCAGCATCAATGTGGCAGCGGCCGAAGAAGGCCTGCAGATCTTTGCCGAGCACACCGAAGACGCCAAGGCCCGCCCCGGCGCGCACCCCAATATCGACCGCCTGCTCGAGGTGATTGCCACCGGCAAGGGCTTCACCGTGCAGATCGACCCGGCCTGATTGCGCAGCAGACAGGCTGCTGCCAGCCTGTCGCCCACGCGCCTGCCGGAGGGCCGCAACCGGCAGGCGCGTCTTCCGCACCACAGCGGTTGGCACGGCCGGTGCACATCCGGTGTTTACGCCAGTGGTGTACTGCCGCAGCGCCGCCTAGAGTGCAGCGCATGACCACATCGACCGCCTCCAACACCGCAGCAACCGCCGCAGCCGGCGCCACTGCCTCACCCCTTCCCGCTCTCCGCCACTTTCGCTGGACGCTGCAGGACCATATTGCCCACCTGCAGCTCAACTGCCCGGACAGCCTCAACACCATGAGCCCCGGCTTCTGGCGCGAGCTGGATGCCGTGCTCCACCACCTGCAACACAGCCCGGAAGCCCAAACGGCCCGCGCCCTGGTCATCAGCAGCACCGGCAAGCACTTCTCGGCCGGCATGGCCCTGGAGACCTTTGCCAACCCCGGCTTCGCCCCGGACGACCGCACACCCGAAGGCCGCGCCGCACTCGCCGAAATGCTGTGGGACATGCAGGCCACACTCACCCGCATTGAAGAGCTGCGCCTGCCGGTGATTGCCGTGCTGCAAGGCGGCGTCATTGGCGGCGCGCTGGACATGGTGGCCTGTGCCTGCATCCGCTACGCCACACACGATGCCTTCTTCTGCGTACAGGAAATCAACATCGGCATGGTGGCCGACATCGGCAGCCTGCAGCGCTTGCCCAAGCTGCTGCCCATGGGGCTTGTCAAGGAGCTGGCCTACACCGGTCGCCGCTGGCCCGCAGCCCAGGCCCTGCAACAGGGCTTTGTCAATGCCGTGCTCGACACCCCTGACGCCGCACTGCAAGCCGCCATGGCCTGCGCCCGGGAGATTGCCCGGCACCCACCCGTGACCATCTGGGGCACCAAGCAGGCCCTGCATTACGCACGCGACCACAGCGTGCAGGACAGCCTGCGCCAGATGGGCTGGCTGCAGTCCGGCATCTGGAGCAACCGCCATGTGATGGAAGCCCTCCAGGCCGGCCAGCAAAAGCGTGCGGGAAGCTTTCCGGAAACCGGCGGGTACCGGCAGTTTGGAGCGCTGGAAACAGAATAGACCCATATCAGCGTCGGCACACTGCGCGCCGCGCACGGCACTCACTGGAGCGATCCTCACACGCCAAAGGTATCCAGAGCAAATCCCGGAGAGTCCGGGATTTTTTATGCTGTCCACAGTGCCCATGTCTCCCCATAGCCTGGCCGGATGGAGCACTGCCTGAGAAGGCCGATCAGAGTCATATGCATTCCACATCCTGCGGTCTGTGCCGCGCACAGGCTATGGGGCTCTTCACGTAGATACCCGTTTCCTATCCATGGCTAAATGGTATTTGCTGCTCTGACAACCCTCCTAACATGAATGCCCACTTACGCGGAGTTCGTGCATGTGGCGTGTGTTGTCGGCACCAGAAGGTTCGGTCGGAGGAGCGCATGAAAGGTGAAACCCCATTGGATGACTTTCCTCGCAATCTGGGCGCGGAGCAGTTGATGGCACTCGACAGGGTCATGGCCATTGCAGAGTTCGAGCTCGATGGCACGCTGCGCCATGCCAATGCCAATTACCTGCAGCTGTTTGGCCTGTCGCATGACATGGCGCGGGGCAGAAAGCACCGCAGCTTCTGCCCGCAAGCCCTGCTCAACAGCGGACGCTACAGCACCATCTGGTCGAATCTGTGTGCCGGAAACCCCTTCTCCGGTCCCGTGGAGCGCATACGCGACGATGGCCGCAGTTGCTGGCTGGACGCCACTTATTCCCCCGTATTCAACGCACAGGGTCAGGTGCAGCATATTCTCAAGATTGCGACCGACATCACGGACCGCTACGTCAAAGAGCAGGCACAGCAGGAGCATCTCACGCGGTTGACGCTGATCGCGGACACCTCGGATGCGGCTTTGATCATCAGCGACAAGGACTCCCGCATCCTGCATGTGAACCGCGGTTTCACCCGTCTGTTTGGCTGGCAGAACGAAGAAGCGCTGGGAAAGGCCCCCATCGGCCTGCTGGCACCGCACCTGCCGCCCGAATTTTCAGAAAACTACCACGGCGCATTGCGTGCCGGGACGTCCGTGGAGCGGGAAGAAATTGTGGTGGGCAAAAGCGGTCAGCGCTACTGGGTCAAGGTCATCAGCAACCCCATCCAGGATGCGCAGGGTGCATGGATATACACCGTCTCCATGCTCACGGACATCACCCGCTCCAAGATGCACGAGGCGTTGCAGCACCGCGTCCTGGAGGCCTTGGCACGCGAGCGTCCGTTGACGGAGGTTCTGGAACTGGTCTGCCAGGAAGTCGAGCGGATTGCGCCGGAAGTGACGGCCTCGGTTCTGGAAGTGGACGCCCAGGGACTGCTGCACCCCTTGGCGGGCGCGAGCTTGCCCCAATCGTATTCGCAGCTTCTGGACGGACAGTCCATCGGTCCTGCCGCCGGCTCCTGCGGCACGGCGGCCTGGCGCAATGCACCGGTCATCGTGGACCACATCGCCCAGGACCCGCTCTGGAAGGAGTACCGGCATCTGGTGCTGCCGCTGGGCTACCAGGCCTGCTGGTCGACGCCTATCCGCAACAGCCAGCACCAGCCCATTGGCACGTTTGCCTTCTATTTTCGGGAACCACGGGCCGAGGCTTCGCAGGACTTTCACCAGAAGCTGATCGACGCCTGTACGCATTTGTGCGCCCTGGCACTGGAGCGCGAATCGGACCGGCACCGCATTCGCCAGCTGGCGTTCTACGATGGGCTGACTGGCATGCCCAACCGGGCCTTGCTGCGCGCCAAGGCAGACCAGGCCATCGCCTCGGCTGCGCGCAACCACGAGCAACTGGCCGTGCTGTTTATTGACCTGGACCGCTTCAAGCAGGTGAACGACTCCCTGGGCCATGGAGCCGGTGACGAGTTGCTGCGCACCATGGCGGCCCGGTTGCAACAGGTGCTGCGCGCCAACGACATCGTCGGTCGCCTGTCCGGCGATGAATTTGCCGCAGTGCTGACGCAATGCGATGCGGACCATGCCACCAGCACGATCGAGCGCCTGCAGGTGCTGCTGGCAGAACCGCTGACCATCAAGAAAACCAGCCTGACCATCTCTGCCAGCATCGGAATTTCCCTCTTTCCCGCCGATGGACAGGATCTGGAGACACTGCTGCAGCATGCCGACATGGCCATGTACCAAGCCAAAAGCACGGGCAGGGGCAGGTTCTGTTTTTTCAGCCACGAAATGAACCGTGTGGCACAGCAGAAGCTGATGCTGGAGATGGAACTGCGCAGCGCCCTGCAAGGCCGGCAACTGCGCCTGCGGTTGCAGTACCAGCCGCAAATCGATCTGGCGACCGGCGAACTCTACGGCGTGGAGGCACTCGCGCGCTGGACGCATGCGGAGATCGGCGAAATTCCTCCTGCGCAGTTCATCGCGCTGGCACAGGAACACGGTCTGACGGCCGAGCTGGGCCGCTGGGCCCTGGATGAAGCCTGTCGCCAGCTGGCGCAATGGCGCCGGGAAGGCGTCGGCGTGCCGGCTGTGTCGGTCAATCTCTCGCCGACGGATTTTCAGCACCTCGATCTGGCACAGATGACTGCCGATACGCTGCACCGCCATGGCCTGCAACCGCAGGACCTCACCCTGGAACTGACGGAAAGCATTCTGCAGGATGCCAACCCCGCCACGCTGAAAACACTGCACGACATCCACAGGCAGGGGGTGCGGCTTTCCATGAAGGACTTTGGCGCCGGATATTCCAGCCTGAGCTACCTGCGCCGCCTGCCCGTCAGCGAACTGAAACTGGACCCCAGCTTTGTTGCCGACCTGCAGCATGACGAAGCGGCACGCTCGCTGAGCAGCGCCATTTTGGGCGTGGGCAAAAGCCTGCACCTGTCTGTGGTGGCGGAAGGGGTGGAAACCGATGCGCAGCGCAACCTGCTCAAGGACCTGGGCTATCCGGCAGCCCAGGGGTTTCTGTTTGCAAAGCCCCTCCATCCATCGGAGCTTCCTGGTTGGCTTGCCTGCAACCTGCAGAGCCGCGCACCGGCTGCTGGCCGTGTGCCCACCCCTGGGGGTTGCGAATTCATCGGCCCTTGACGAATTCCGGGCGAGCCCGCCAGGCGGTTCCCGGCCTCCGGGCTGACCCCAAGGGTTGAGAGATCGCCTTATGCGAGGCGGCTCCAGGCGCGAGCCGCCGGCCCTAGGCACTGCCGCCGTCTTCCAGACGACAGCCCCCTCCAGCTTAGATCACGGCCTCAATCAGGAACGGGCCGTTTTCCGCCAGCCCGGCCTGCAGGGCCTTCCTGAATTCTTCGACCGTCTCGCAGCGCACCGCCGGCACACCCATGGATTCGGCCAGCTGGGTCCAGCGGATGGCGGGCTGGTCCAGCGTCAGCATGCGCTGTGCGTTCTCACCGGGGGTTTGGGTGCCCACGGCCTTCATCTCGCCATGCAGGATGGCATAGCTGCGGTTGGCGTAGATGATGGTCAGGCACTTGAGCTTTTCACGCGCCTGGGTCCACAGGCCCTGGCAGGTGTACATGGCGCTGCCGTCGGCCTGGAAAGCCACCACTTGGCGGCTGGGTGCGCCAATGGCCGCCCCCACCGCCGTGGGGATGCCCTGGCCGATGGCGCCACCGGTGATCACCAGCCAGTCATGGGGCACGGCCTGCATGTTGTGCGCCGCAATGTCGCGGCCGGAGGTGATGGATTCATCCACCACGATGGCGCCTTCAGGCAAGGCCTGCAGCGCCACCAGATTGACAGCGCTGGCGGTCAGCGGCCCGCTGGTGGGCGCATGGATGTGACCGGCAGCCTGCACGGCCAATGGCGCCTTGCGGTCCACGCCCAGCGCAGTGGCCAGCGCCTGCAGCGCCAGCAGCACATCCTCTTCCGGGCTGCACGCCGTGTGGATGGCACAGCCCGCCGGCGCCAGCGTGCTGGGCTTGCCGGGGTAGGCAAAGAAGGCCACCGGCTGGGGCGCGCCCAGCAACACCAGTTGTTGCACTTCGGCCAGGGCCTGCAGACCGGCATCCACCACATAGGGCAGGCGCTCCACCGCCACGGCGCCGCGGCCGCGCTGCATGCGGCGAAATGCCGTGGGCGTCATCAACCGCGCGCCGGTGGCCTGGGCAATGCGGCCGGCAATCTGCAGCGCTTCGGGCTCCAGCGCCTGTGGCCCCAGGAACAGCACCACTTGCTCTTCAGCCTGGATGGCGCGCAGCATGGCACGGGCCACATGTTCGATGTGCTGCACATCCGGTGCGGGTGCAGCCAGCAGGCGAGCCTGTACCGGCCGGGTGTCCTTGGGCAGCTCGCCCCAGGCACAGTCGGCCGGCAGGATCAGCGTGGCCACCTGGCCGGGCTTGCGCAGTGCCTCGCCCACGGCGCGGGCCGTGTCCTTGCCCACCGCCTGCGGCGCTGCAATGCGGTGCACCCAGTGCGACATAGGGCGTGCCAGCGATTCGATGTCGGAGGTCAGCGGCGCATCGTACTGCTGGTGGTAGGTGGCATGTTCGCCCACCACATTGACGATGGGCGAACGTGCACGGCGCGCGTTGTGCAGATTGGCCAGGCCATTGGCCAGGCCCGGGCCCAGGTGCAGCAGCGTGGCAGCCGGCTTGCCGGTGATGCGCGCGTAGCCGTCGGCTGCGCCGGTGACCACGCCTTCAAACAGACCGAGCACGCAGCGCATCTGCGGCTTGCGGTCCAGCGCGGCCACAAAGTGCATTTCCGACGTACCGGGGTTGGCAAAGCACACATCCACCCCGTTGGCCAGCAAGGTGTCACACAGCTGATCGGCACCGTTCATCTTTTGTTTCCTTTCAAATCCATAGCTGCTTGCGCACATGCAGCAAGCGCGGGAGGACATTCCTCCAATGCCTGAAGCGTGCCTGGGGACAGACTAGTCCGTCTGTCGCCCGGGCGTCAATGGCCCGCGCAGCTGGCGCACGGCGGCATCTCGGAACATGTGCGCACGCTCAGTTCTGGATGCTGATCTGGTTGTCCTTGACCACCTTGCTCCAGCGCGCGCGCTCAGCCACCTGGAACTTCAGGTAATCCGCCCCCTGCAGCCCGCCCGGCTCGGCACCGATGGCCTTGAGCTTGTGGATGTAATCCGGGTGCTGAAAGATCCTGGCCGATGCGGCCACCAGCCGCTGCAGCGCCTCGGGCGGCAGGCCCTTGGGTCCGGCAATGCCGAACCACGAATAAATGGGGTCTTTCAGAATCCCAGTTTCCAGCACGCTGGGCACCTGGGAAATGTCAGCCACGCGCTGCTGCGAAGTCACCACCAGTGCCCGCACCTTGCTGCCGTCCTTGACATGGGGCAGCGAGGACGAGAGGTTGTCGAACACCGCATCCACCTGCCCGCCGATCAGTGCCGGGATCGATTCCGCGCTGCCCTTGAACGGCACATGGGTCCACTGGAAGTCGCCCTGCGAAGCCAGGTACGCCCCGCTCAGGTGCAGCGACGAGCCAATCCCGGGCGATGCATAGTTCAGCTTTCCCGGGTTGCTTTTCGCATAGGCCACCAGCTCCTGCAGCGTCTTGAAAGGCGAGTCTTTTTTCACCAGCAGGATATTGGGCTGCTTGGTCTGCAGACCGATGTGCTCGAAACTGCCCACCGGATCGAAGCCCAGGGCCGGATAGACGAACTGGTTGATGCTCTGGGTGCCGATGGACACCTGGCCCAGCGTGTACCCATCGGCCGGCGACTTGGCCAGCACACCCACCCCCAGATTGGCACCGGCGCCGGGCCGGTTTTCCACCACCACGGGCTGGCCCAGTTCTTTGGACAGAAAGTCGGCATACAGGCGCCCGGCAATATCGGCGCTGCCGCCGGCCGGCCAGGGCACGATGAATTTGATGGGCCGGTTCGGATACGCCCCTTGTGCCCAAGCCGCCAGAGGCCCGGACGCAACCGTCGCCCCGCAGGCCGCCAAGGCCCAGCCCAGAACTCCACGCCGAGATTGCTTCATGCACTTGCCTCCTCCAGATGGATGAGAAGCCAGTGTAGAAAGCGGGCGCTGCGCTTTCAGGCGTGCATACCCTAGCCGGCAGTCGCCAGGATTACAGACGGTATAGCCACCGCTGCGGCCCTGGCTGCAGCTTTTTACGCGTTGACACCTTCACGCCGCCCATCCACCGCACCCGAGCCACACCGCCAGCGCCACAGGTGCCGCCAACAGGGCCAGCCAGGCCACGGTGCGCGGGGACACGCTCAGCCCCCAGGCCACCGTCAAAGCGCCGGCTGACAGGCAGCCCAACCAGGCCACCGTCCCCACCGTGCCGCCCCAGGCTTGCACACAAGGCACCACGGCAGCTGCCAGCAGCAACACCCCCGCCACCTGCAGCAGCACGGCACGCCGGCGGGACAACTCTCCGTCGCCGTGGAGCTGCCCGTGGTGGCGGTCGATCGCCAGCGCCAGTGCCGCCATGCCGGCCAGCGCAAGCGCCCAGGACAGAAGAAAAGCCAGTCCGGTATTCATGCGGCCTCCTTGGCACGGGTAGCCGATGCAGGTACGGACACGTCAGCCGCGGCAACGCCCCCCCCTGCCGCCTTGCGAGTTGTGGCGACCGGCCGGTGCTGGGTGCGCCTGCGCAGTGCCAGCAGGGCCACACCACCACAGGCCAGTGCCACCAGCTCCACGCCCATGCTTTCCCAGTCTGCGCGCAGGAACTGGGCCCACAGCTGGTCGCCCACCGTCATCCAGTTCAGCAGCGGCAGCAGCAGACACAGCGCGGCCAGCGCGCCCAATTGCTCGTTCCAGGCCCTGGCGGGCGGGCGGTACAGCGCGTGCACCAGCGCCAGCAGCCACAGGCCAAAGAACGTGGCCAGTTCCCAGTCATGGCGGTGGGCCAGCTCCACGGGCACCAGCCGGTTCGCCCACAGGTAGCCGATGCAGGCCAGCGCCAGCCCGGCAATGGCCGCCACATTCAGGCCTTCAATCAGCCCATACACGCGGGCGGTGGCGCGGCCAAACTCGCCCAGGTGCTTGGTACGGCGCTTGACCATGAACAGCACGGCGCCGGTGGCCACCATGGCGCTGCCCGCCAGGCCACACAGAAAGTACAGCCACTTGAGCGCCAGCCCCCCAAACTCCACCCGGTGCAGGCCGCCCAGCACCGACTGCGCCAGCGAAGCACCGCCACCGTCCACCCCACCGGGCAGCCGCACCTGCAGCACCTCGCCCGTCGCGGCCGAGAACATCACCATGCCGCTGGTGGCACTCAGGCGCTGGCGCATGCTGTCCTCCTGGTTCCAGCCATACACGCCAATGCGCGCTGCGGCATCGCCCGGATGGCTGATCACCACGGCCCGCACCGGCTGGCCCATCAGTTGCTGGCCGCGCAGGGCAAACGGCTCCAGATCGGGTACCGCCATGGCCTGGCCGGAACGTGGGGGCTTGCCCCCCTCCTCCAGCGCCGCCATGTGCGCCCGCACCCCCTCACTGCCCGCCCCGTAGAAGGTCACCACGCCGGCCGGCATGAAGCTCAGACCCGAAATCACGATCCCGGTATAGGCAATCATCAGTTGGAACGGCAGCGTCAGCACGCCTGTGGCGTTGTGCGCATCCAGCCAGCTGCGCTGACCTTTGCGGGGGCGAAAGGTGAAGAAATCCTGAAAAATGCGCCGGTGCGTGATGACCCCGCTGACCAGCGCCACCAGCATCACCATGGCCGCAATGCCCACGGCCCACAGCCCCGCCCTGCCAGCGTGCAGCTGGTAATGGAAGTCCACAAAATGGTGCCCGCCCAGGGTGTCACGGGCCGTGCGCGCGACGGCACCCAGCGGCTCCCCGGTGGCAGGGTTCAGCCTGGCCTCTGCATAAGCACGCGCGGCATCGAACCAGTACACGTTCAGGCGCCCTGCGCCCTCGGCATCGGCCGGCCACAGTTCCCACATCTCCGCGTCGGGATGGTGCTGTTCCATATAGGCCAGCCCCCAGGCCAGGCGCTGGGACAGGTTGCCCCCGGCTTCAGCCGCCGGATCCGCCGCCTGCGCGGCCTCCTCAGCGTGGTGCTCGGGGGTCATCCAGTGGGTGATCGGCTCCTCGAACACGGCCAGCGTGCCGGTCAGAAACACCGCGAACAGCAGCCATGACACCCACAGCCCGCACCAGGTGTGCAGCCAGGCCTGGGCCTGGCGAAAGCTGCCACGGCCCACGCCGCTGGTAGAAGGTGATTTGGCCATCTCAGCCCCCTGTCCCGGCACGGGCGCAGACCCAGCTGACCAGCACCAGCAGTGCCACGGTGGCCAGCAGCACACCCCAGACACGGGCCAGCGACACGGGCGAGAACGCCCAGATCGCCGCCACCACATAGACAACAAAACTCCACTGTATGCCGGCCAGCACCGCTTCCGCGCGCGCCACGGGCAAAACCGCAGCCAACAGCACGGCGACGGCACTGGCTACGGCATAGCCCCCCAGCGCGGCGGCCAGCACGCGCGAGAGCATGGAAAAGCCCGGACGGGCGGTCAAAGCAAGCGACATGGCGCAGCAATCCCTCAGCGAGAAACAGACAGAAAAAACGGGGGCGCAAATACCCCCTTCTCAGGCTATGACACGCGAGATCGAAAAAAGGGCCATCTTATTGTGGCCAAGGGGGTTGTCCGGGACGGGCCTGGCCCCTGCGCGCTGGCCCGCTGGCGCCGGAACCGGCAACGCCCCCTGCCGCGCAGGCGCTTACCGCCCCATCCTGCCCAGGGAATGCCCGCACGCCCCATCGGCTGCTGAAACCAGCAAAGTACCGAGAACCACCCACAGCAGGTGATCCTGCGGCGCAGCCAGCGCGCTCAGAAGCGGTAGCGTGCCGTCAACATCACATTGCGCGGGTCGCCAAAGAAGTTCGGCCCGTTGTCCGCACCAATGCCCGAGTAATAGCTGCGGTCGAACAGGTTGTTGACATTCAGGCTCAGGTCCAGCTGGCGGCTGAGTGCATAAGCCGCGTGCAGGCCGACCAGGGCATAGCCTCCTTGGCGCACATTCCAGGTGCTGGAGATGCTGTCCTGAACATGGACCGAACCACCAACCTTCCAACGGTGCAACGCCCCCGGCAGCTGGTAGCTCGTGGCCAGCTTGAACAGATGGCGCGGCATATTGGTGGCGTAACGCGACCCGACGCTGTAGCTTCCCGTGGGGTCGTAGCCCGAGGCGGCGGCCACCCGCTCGGCCGAAGCATAGGTATAGCTGGCAGACATCTGCCAGCCACGCGCCAGCTCGCCCGCCACCTCGAACTCCACACCCCGGCTGCGCACCTTGCCCGCAGGCTGGTAGCAGGTGGTCAGCTGTCCCGTGCATGCGGAGCTGGGCAGCGCGTCGGGCAGGTTTTCCAGATCGATCTGGAACAGCGCCGCGCTGGCATTCAGGCGGCCGCCCAGGTATTCGCCCTTGATGCCCAGCTCCAGATTGCGGCCCTGCTCGGGCGCCAGCGTGCCGCCATCGGCCGTGTTGTAGCTTTGCGGATTGAAGATGCGTGTCCAGCTGCCATACACGGCATGGGTCGGGCTCAGCGCATGCACCACCCCGGCATACGGCGTGAACTTGTGGCTGGCCTTCTGGTGCGTTTCTCCATAGGGATAGTCGCCGTCGAACTGCACCTGGTTGCGCTCATACCAGTCCAGGCGCGACCCCAGGATCAGCTTGGTCGCATCGGTCACGGCCAGGCGGGTCATGCCGTAGACGCTGGTCTGCTCCATGTCGGCCTTGCGCCGCCACAGGCCGTACGCACCCACCGTGGGCAGGGACACGCTGCGCGGGTCCCAGTTCAGCGGATTGAAGGTCGCCAGGGTGAAACTGCCGTCGATGGTGGCGCCACCACCCACATCATCCCAGCGGCTGCGCCGGTGGCTGGCGCCCACCACCACATCGTGGCTGCGGCCCCAGGCGGTGACTGCGCCCGAAAGCTGGGCATCGAAGCTGCGCTGCGTGCGCTCATAGTCGTAACCGCCACCACCCAGACTGAACAGCGGCTGGCCGCCGGCGTCGATGGTGGCCGAACGCAGATAGGACCCCAGCATGTGCATCTCGCTGTCGATGGCCGATGCCGCGAACTTGGCCTTCCAGCCGTTGCCCAGGCGGTGCTCCACATCGGCGAACACCGTGGTGCTGCGTTTGTCCCAGAAAGACCAGCTGGGACTCATGCGCGTGGAACGACGGATCGGCAGAAAGCTGCCGTCGGGCATGGTGCCCAGACCGTTCCAGTCCACCCCGGGATTGTCCTCGTTGCTGTACGAAGCGCCCAGGCTCACGGTGGTGGAAGGCGCCAGATCCGCCTCCAGAATGCCGTAGGCCAGGGTGCGCCGGTTCTGGTAGTCATCAATGAAGGAATGCCGATCCTGGCGGCTGACCACGGCACGCCCGCGCAGCGTGCCGGCTTCGTTCAACGGCCCCCCCAGGTCCACCGAACCGGTGTAATCATCCCAGCTGCCGGCACTGACCGTGGCCGAACCCTGGAATTCGCGTGTCGGGCGTTTGCGCACCAAGTTGATGGAGCCGCCCGGCGTCCCCGCCCCCTCGCTCAGGCCGGCCGCGCCGCGCATGGCTTCCAGGCGGTCGTACATGGACAGCGCGCCCGTGGACAGCGCCGCCTCCTCATATTCCATGGGCAAGCCGTCGACCATCAGGTTGTTGATCTGGAAGCCGCGCGAGGAAAAACGGTAGCGCTCGCCGCCCCACTTGCTCACCGTCAGGCCGGGGGTGGCCTGCACGGCGTCGGCCAGCGACACCAGCCCCCGGTCTTCAATCTGCTGGCTGGTGACCACGGACACGGCCTGCGGGGTCTCGCGCGGCGACAGCGCCAGGGGCGTGGCGGTACGCATCCGCCGGGCGGTGTAGCTGCCAGTGCCTTCCGTGGCGTCGCTGGGCTCGGCATTCGCCGTCACGCGCACTTCGGCCAGCGTGGCCCCCTCCTGGTTGCGGCTGCGCGGCTGCGGCTGTTTTTGCAGGGTATAGCTGCCGCCAGGGCGCGGCACCAGCTCCAGGCCGCTGCCCGCCAGCAGGCGCTGCAAAGCCGCCTGGGGCGTGAAACTGCCCGCCACGCCCGGACTGCTCAGTCCCTGGGTCAATGCCGGGTCGAAAGACAGCGCCACGCCCGCTGCGGCAGCCACCTCGGCCAGCGCACGGCCCAGCGGGCCTGCGGGGATCTCGTAGCTCTGGGCAGCCATGGGCGTGGTCGCAGGCACGGGGGCCGCCGCCTGGGCCGCGCTGGCCGCCAGGGCACAGCCCAGCAAGACCAGCCGTACGGCGTGGGCAACAGGGTGGAAGACAGGGCGTGAAGCCTGAAATGCGGGCATGAAAAGCGGTCCTTGGCAAAAAAGTGAAGGGCAAAAAGCGGTTTCACTTCCCTTGCCAAGCGAGCCGAAAAAAAGTCTCAGGGGACGGGCAGATTTTTTTGTCCAGGGCGTGCAGGCCGCTGCAGCCCTGCAAGCCGCGCGCCCTAACGCGCCAGCAGCGTGACCCAGTGCCCACGCCAGCGCTGGTGCGCCTGGATGGGGTACGTTGCTTGCAGCATGGCCAGCGCACGGTCGGTATCCGTCAGTGGATAGGCTCCGGACACCCGCAGGCCCGCCACCTCCGGCGCGCATTGCAAAATGCCGCTGCGGTAGCGTGACAGCTCGGCGCAGACATCGCTCAACGCCATGGCATCGGCCATCAACATGCCGTGCACCCAGGACTGCTGCTGTACCGACACCGGCGCCAGTGCGCTGACGCCCTGCTTCGTCAGCTCTGTCTGCTGTCCCACCGGCACCACAGTGCGGGGGACCGTCACTCCGTGCAGCGTGACCTCCACCGCGCCCTCGGTCACCGCCAGGTGCACCACCGCATCCTCCTGGCGCACCGTGAAACGTGTCCCCAATGCCCGCAGCCGCCCCAGGGCGGTGTGCACAGCAAAAGGACGCTGCAGGCCGGTGGCGTCCGGCGCGGTTTCCACCGCAATCGCCCCTGTGCGCAGATGCACCGTACGCTGGAGGCCATCGAACACAATGTCCACGGCGCTATGGGTATCCAGCAGCAGCTGGCTGCCATCGGCCAGGGTCACGCGGCGCTGCTCGCCCGTGGCGGTGCGCACATCGGCCGTCCAGCCCTGCTCCCCCGCCCATTGCCAGCCCAGCCAGGCCGTTGGTGCCACGGCCAGCAAGGCTGCCAGTTTGGCCACCACCTGACGGCGTGAAGTGCGGGCATGGCGTACCGGGCGGTCCAGAACCGGCATGGCCCAGTCACGGGGCAGATCACCCAGCCGCCCCATCAGCAGCTCTGCGCGGGCCCACGCCTGGCGGTGGGCGGGACTGCGGGCGCGCCAGCGCTCGAAGTCCGCGCATTCCGCCTCCGTCATTCCCTGGTCGTGCCACAGCACCAGCCAATCGGCCGCCTCGTCCAGAATGCGCGCATCCATTGCATCACCGGCCATGAACCTGTTCACTCCACCAGTTGCAGGCATTGGCGGAACGCCTGGGCCATATAGCGTTTGACGCTGGTCAGCGACACCCCCAGCTGCAGGGCAATGTCTTCGTATTTCATACCCTCCAGCTGCGACAGCAGGAAGGTGCGGCGCACCACGGGCGCCAGCGTGTCCAGCATGGCATCGATCTCCTGCAGCGTCTCCAGCACCAGCGCGCGTTGCTCAGGTGAAGGGGCCTGCGGCTCGGGCAACAGCGCCAGGGCCTCCAGGTACGCCTGCTCCAGTGCCTGGCGCCGGTACCAGTTCACCAGCACGCCCTTGGCCACGGTCGTCAGGTAGGCACGCGGCGTCTCGATCGCAGCCACCTCCCTGGCTCCCAGGATGCGCACAAAAGTGTCCTGGGTCAGATCCGCGGCGTCGCAGGCGTTCGACAGCCTCCGGCGCAGCCAGGCCAGCAACCAGCTGTGGTGGTCCAGATACAGGGTGGCGATGTCCCGCGAAGAAGATGGGAGGCTGGAAGGCATATAGGAGCCGGTCGGTCCGCTGCAAATCAAACAAGAATGGTTCTTATTCATTCTATTGCAGTCACTGCCGACAATGAATGGTCTTCGCCTTCCCCGTTCTTTGTGAGGGGAACCTGCCACGGCGTGCGACACGGTGTGCGGTGCGGCTTCGGACACCGCGCATGACGCTACCTTGTCCCATGGCGGCATGCCCTGAGCCAGCCGGTGGACAGCCCCTGCCCCGGCCCGCCACCTTCGCATCCTGCGCAGGCAACCCCTCGCAATGCGGCAAGGCTGCCACCGCCATGCGTCACCAAGGTGTCAGAAAAATGCCGACAAGCCGTCATATTTCAGGGTTGACTCCCCGTAAGTGCCGCGCAAGTTATTGGGAGATGCCTTCAGCACGCATAGAATCAGCCGCAATTTGCGGCGCTGCAGCACCGGCTTCAGGCCCTCCGGATTTTCACTATTTATAAGCGAGACACCCCGATGACAAACGAAGAAATCTTGGCCCAGTACGGACCACGCGAGGCCATGGAATACGACGTGGTGGTGGTCGGTGGCGGCCCTGCAGGCCTGTCGACCGCCATCCGCCTCAAGCAGCTGGCCGCCGAAAAAGGCCAGGACATTTCTGTCGTGGTGCTGGAAAAAGGCTCCGAACCTGGTGCGCACACGCTGTCCGGCGCCATCATGGACCCCAAGGCACTGAACGAGCTGATCCCCGACTGGAAGGAAAAAGGCGCACCGCTGAACCAGCCCGTCACCACCGACGCCATGGTGTTCCTGAGCGAGAAGGGCTCGCTGCGCACCCCCAACTTCCTGCTGCCCCAGTGCTTCCACAACGAAGGCAACTACATCGTGCGCCTGGGCTTCTTCAGCAAGTGGCTGGCCGACCAGGCCGAGGCCCTGGGCGTGGAAATTTTCCCGGGCTTTGCCGCGGCCGAAGTGCTGTTCAACGAAGACGGCTCCATCAAGGGCGTGGCCACCGGCAACATGGGCGTGGGCAAGGATGGCGAGCCCACTGGTGAATTCCAGCTGGGCATGGAGCTGCACGGCAAGTACACCGTGTTCGCCGAAGGCGCACGCGGCCACCTGGGCAAGCAACTGATTGCCAAGTACCAGCTGGATGCCGACAAGGACCCGCAAACCTACGGTATCGGCATCAAGGAACTGTGGGAAATCGACCCTGCCCGCCACCAGGCCGGCATGGTGCTGCACACCGGCGGCTGGCCCATGGACAACAAGACCTATGGCGGCGGCTTCCTCTACCACCTGGAAGACAACCTGGTCACGCTGGGCTATGTGGTGGGTCTGGACTATGCCAACCCCTACCTGTCTCCGTTCGAGGAGATGCAGCGCTGGAAGACCCATCCCAACATCCGCTACTACCTGGAAGGCGATGAGGCCAAGGGCATCAAGCCGGCCAAGCGCATTTCCTATGGCGCCCGCGCCATCACGGCCGGCGGCATTCTGAGCCTGCCCAAGTTCGTGTTCCCCGGTGGCGCGCTGGTGGGCTGCGACGCCGGCTTCCTGAACGTGTCCCGTATCAAGGGCAGCCACGCCGCGATCAAGACCGGCATGATGGCGGCCGACGCCATCTATGACGCCGTGACCGCCGGCCGCCAGGGCGATGTGCTGAGCGCCTACGAAACCGCCTTCGAAAACAGCTGGCTGTACGACGAACTGTGGAAGGCCCGCAACTTCAAGACCTGGTTCAAGAAGGGCCTGTCCACTGCCACCATCATGAACGGCCTGGAGCAGTTCGTCCTGAAGGGCAACATCCCCTGGACGCTGCACCGCGACAAGCCCGACCATGTGTACCTGAAGCCCGCGGCAGAGTGCACCCCCATCGACTATCCCAAGCCCGATGGCAAGCTGACGTTTGACCGCCTGTCCAGCGTGTTCATCAGCAACACCAACCACAGCGAAGACCAGCCGGCCCACCTGACGCTCAAGGACGCTTCGGTGCCCGTCAACGTCAACCTGGCCAAGTTTGCCGGCCCCGAGGCGCGCTACTGCCCGGCCGGCGTCTACGAATTCGTGGCCGACACCGACAAGGGCGGCGATGCCCAGCGCCTGCAGATCAACGCCCAGAACTGCGTGCACTGCAAGACCTGCGACATCAAGGACCCGACACAGAACATCGTCTGGGTCACGCCCGAAGGCGGCGGCGGCCCCAACTACTCGGGGATGTAAACCCCAGGCACTCTGTGCACACCCGGCCTGCTCTGCAGGCCTTTTTTTCGCCCGAAATCAGGCATCCACCGCAACGCAACACGCTGGGTGGCGCGTGCGGGAGGGATGCACCAGAATCAACCAGAAGGAGGAAGGCATGCAGGACTACTACGCCGCCCGCGCCGGCGAATACGACCAGATCTACCGCAAGCCTGAGCGCCAGGCCGATCTGCGCCAGATGGAAGCCTGGCTGCCCGGCGTGTTCAGCGGCCGCTCGGTGCTGGAGATCGCCTGCGGCACCGGTTACTGGACACCGTTCTACGCGCCCCACGCCACCCGTGTGCTGGGCATCGACAGCGCCACCGAGACCCTGCAGATCGCCCGCACGCGCATGCCAGCGGCACGCTTTCCGCAGGTGCAGCTGCAGATCGGCGATGCCTACCAGCCACCCGCGCACGATGCCAGCGGCCTGCCCTTTGAGGCGGCCTTGGCCGGTTTCTGGTGGTCGCACATTCCGCTGGAGCGCATTCCCGCCTTTTTGCAGAGCCTGCACGCGGTGCTGCAACCCGGCGCGCGCGTGGTCTTCATGGACAACCGGTATGTGCCCGGCAGCAACACCCCGATTGCCGAGCGCGACGCAGCCGGCAACAGCTACCAGCTGCGCCCGCTGGCCGATGGATCGGTGCACCGGGTGCTGAAGAACTTCCCCAGCCGCGAGCAGTTGCTGGCCGCCGTGGCCCCCTGGGCCTACCGCAGTCAACACCATGTCTGGGACTACTTCTGGGCGCTGGAATACGAGCTGCACCGCTGAAGCGGCGCACGGCTGCGGCGGCCAGCCCATGGCGGCCGTTTATCATCGCGCCCGGGGAACTCGATGCCCCCGAACGCCACCTACACAATATGCTGCCTGCCATCAAGTCCCGGATGGACAGGCGGCGCATCAGCAAAGGCCACCGTTCCATGCCTGTTTCCCTGCGCATGCCCTGCGGCCTTTGCTGATGGGGTGACTGGTATTTGCCCACCAGCAAGCAGTGAAAGTCAGCGTCTCATTTGTCTGAGTGCAAAAAAGCCGGGGCGGACACGGCGACCATCTTCTCCAGCAGCGGTCGGCTCCGCGCGCACCACCATCGCTCACGCGCGCTGCGCCTGGCATCAAAGAGTGCGTGAACTGCGGGAAATTGCAGCAGATTGGTGCACCGCACACCCCGGGCTGCACCAGAAAAAACCATAGCTTCTGACACAGCATAGATATGGCTGCACGGGCATTTTTTCGTGTGTTTTTTTGCGCAGCCCTTGTATCTAAGTGCAAACCCGCAGCGTGGCCTGCAGGAAAACTGCACGCCGTCAGAAAAGCGTCACAAACCAGTGTTTCGCCGCACTCCATTCGGCACGGTCGTGCTTTAGACTTGCCCGCCGAGGAGCAGCAAGGTCCTGCGCAGCCCCTTCTCGCAAACACAGCAGGCATTCCAAACCAACAAAAGCTGGAGATAGCTACATGAAGCATCTGACCTGGGCACCGCTGGGTGCAATGGCACTGGCCATCGCTGCCATCGCCCCCGCACAAGCGGCCGAGCAAAAGTCCGTGGCGGTGACTGCCATCGTCGAACACCCGGCCCTGGACGCCGTGCGTGACGGCGTCAAGGACGCGCTGAAGGCCGCCGGCTACGAAGAAGGCAAGAGCCTGAAGTGGCAGTACCAAAGCGCCCAGGGCAACACCGGCACCGCCGCCCAGATCGCCCGCAAGTTCGTGGGTGACAAGCCCGATGCCATCGTCGCCATCGCCACCCCCTCGGCCCAGGCCGTGGTCGCCGCCAGCAAGACCGTGCCCGTGGTGTTCTCCGCCGTGACCGACCCCGTGGCCGCCAAGCTGGTGCCCAGCTGGGAACCGTCCAAGACCAACGTGACCGGCGTGTCCGACCTGCTGGCCCTGGACAAGCAGATGGAGCTGGTCAAGAAGGTCGCACCGAACGCCAAGCGCATCGGCATGGTCTACAACCCCGGCGAAGCCAACTCGGTGGTCGTGGTCAAGGAACTGCAGAAGCTGCTGCCCACCCTGGGCCTGACCCTGGTGGAAGCCGCCGCCCCCCGTTCCGTGGACGTGGGCAGCGCCGCCCGTTCGCTGATCGGCAAAGTGGACGTGATCTACACCAACACCGACAACAACGTGGTGTCGGCCTACGAATCGCTGGTCAAGGTCGGCCAGGACGCCAAGATCCCGCTGGTGGCTTCGGACACCGACTCCGTCAAGCGCGGCGCTGTGGCTGCCTATGGCATCAACTACCGCGATCTGGGCGAGCAGACCGGCCGCATGGTGGTGCGCATCCTCAAGGGTGAAAAGCCCGGCGCCATCAAGCCTGAAGTCAGCACCAAGATGGAACTGTTCGTGAACCCCGGCGCTGCCGAGAAGCAAGGCATCAAGCTGAGCGACGAACTGGTGAAGTCCGCCGCTGAGGTGGTGAAGTAAGCCCTTTCGGGCCCTTCCATCCCCTGAGTGTTGTCTGCCCTTGCCGGGCAGACCCAAGGCAGGCGCCAAGTACACTTGGCCCTGCCTTTGTTCATTCCCCCCCAAGTGTGGCGCCCGGCGCCTGCCCCCGTCCATGTCCCTGTTCTCATTTTTCGGCGCCATCGAAATCGGCCTGATCTTCGCCCTCGTGGCGCTCGGTGTCTTCATTTCGTTCCGCCTGCTGCGCTTTCCCGACCTGACCGTGGACGGCAGCTTCCCTCTGGGTGGCGCGGTCTGCGCCGTGCTGATTGCCGCCGGCATCAATCCCTGGCTGGCCACATTGGCCGCCACCGCGGCCGGCGCCGTGGCCGGGCTGATCACCGGCTGGCTGAATGTGCGTCTGAAGATCATGGACCTGCTGGCCTCCATCCTGATGATGATTGCGCTGTACTCCGTGAACCTGCGCGTCATGGGCGGCCCCAACATCCCGCTGATCAACGACCCCACCATCTTCAACATGCTCCAGCCCGAGGGCATTGACGACTACATCTTCCGCCCGCTGCTGCTGCTGGCGATCGTGGTCGCGGCCAAGCTGGCACTGGACTGGTTCTTCGCCACCGAACGCGGCCTGGCCATTCGTGCCACCGGCTCCAACGCCCGCATGGCCCGCTCCCAGGGCGTGAACACCGGCGGCATGATCCTGCTGGGCATGGCCATCTCGAACGCCCTGGTGGGCCTGGCCGGCGCCATGTTCGTACAGACCCAGGGCGGCTCCGATATCTCCATGGGTATCGGCACCATCGTGATCGGCCTGGCCGCCGTGATCGTGGGTGAATCCATCCTGCCTTCGCGCAAGATCGTCTGGTGCACGCTGGCCGTGGTGGTGGGTGCCATCGTCTACCGTTTCTTCATTGCAGCAGCGCTGAACAGCGACTTCATAGGCCTCAAGGCCCAGGATCTGAACCTGGTGACCGCCCTGCTCGTGACCGTGGCGCTGGTGATTCCCCAGCTCAAGCGCAAGTGGAGCCGCAAGCCCTGATGCGCCCACCATTGAAGAAAGTTGTGAACCCATGCTGAGCGCCAAAAAACTCGAACTCACCTTCAACCCCGGCACGCCCATCGAAACCCGCGCGCTGCGCGGCCTGTCGCTGGACATTCCGGACGGCCAGTTTGTCACCGTCATCGGCTCCAACGGGGCCGGCAAGTCCACCTTCCTGAACGCCATCTCCGGCGACCAGAGCGTGGACAAGGGCAGCATCCACATTGCCGGCGAAGACATGACACGCCGCCCCGTCTGGGACCGTGCCCACCGGGTGGCCCGCGTCTTTCAGGATCCGATGGCCGGCACCTGCGAGGACCTGACCATCGAAGAAAACATGGCCCTGGCCCACCGCCGCGGCACATCGCGCGGTCTGAGCAGTGCCGTCAAGGCCCAGAACCGCGAGCTGTACCGCGAACGTCTGGCCACGCTGGGCCTGGGCCTGGAAAACCGCCTCACAGACCGCATCGGTCTGCTGTCGGGCGGCCAGCGCCAGGCCGTGAGCCTGCTGATGGCGGCACTGCAGCCCTCGCGCATCCTGCTGCTGGACGAACACACCGCCGCGCTGGACCCCCGCACCGCCGACTTCGTGCTGCAACTCACCGCCCGCATCGTGGCCGAGAGCAAGCTGACCACCATGATGGTGACGCACAGCATGCGCCAGGCCCTGGACGTGGGCGAGCGCACCGTGATGCTGCACCAGGGCAACGTGGTGCTGGACGTCAGCGGCGAAGAGCGCGCCCAGATGGACGTACCCGATCTGCTGCACATGTTCGAGAAGGTGCGCGGCGAAAAACTGGCGGACGACGCCCTGCTGCTGGGCTGATCCGTCCCCTGCGCCCCCTTCCCAAGCAGCCTGCGGGCTGCTTTTTTCATGCCGCTAATGGCAAGTGGCAGGGTGGGTGATGATGGCGCGGGCATGTCCGCCCCCACGCGCAGACCCCACGGGCATGGATGCCAGCGGCCCGCATTCAGCCGGGCGCCCGCCCCTGCAGCCCCATCCTCGGCCAGGCCTCACAGCGCCGCCGCACGGCGAGCGCAGGCTCAATGTGGACTCAATGTGGGCTCAGCGTGGGCGCAGCTCCATCACATCGCCCTGCATGCGCACGTCGAAGTGCCGCAGGAAATTCTGCCCCAGCAGCGCGGACTGCGGTGTGGCACCGGTGTAGCCCGTGCCCACCGTCAGCTGGTGCACCGTGAGCGGCCCCACGGCCACCGTGTCGGCACGCACCAGCCGGCCCTGGCGGTCGCCGTTGGCGGTGGAAAAAGTGGCGGACCGCCCGCCACGCAGCCCGGCGGCTTCGGCCAGGGCATCGGTCACCGCCACCGCCGTCGCGCCGGTGTCCACCATGAACTGCACCGGTTGGCCATTGACATGCCCAGCGGCATAGAAATGCCCGTTCCGGTGGCGCTGCAGCTGCACGCTGCCATCGGCCTGCACGGTGATCACAGCGGGCTGCAGCCAGCGGTCCATGGCCAGGTAAAGCGCACCCAGCGCCGCCAGCCAGAACAGCGCCATGCCCAGCTGGGTGCGCCACAGGGCACGGCGTCCCCCCTGCTGTGTGGCGTCAGGGGGGCTCACGGCAAGGCAGGGGCCGCAATGCGCCGCCCTTCCCCGCCGGGCACACTGCCAAAGCGCGGGCTGGCCGCTTCCCATTCGGCGCGGTAACCCCGGATACTGGCCAGGTCCGGACCGACAAAATTCCACCACATGGTCACGGCCTCGCCCAGCGGCGTGCCGCCCAGCAGCAGCACGCGCGCGCCCGGCGCCAGCTGCAGCGCAGCCTGGTCAGGCCCGGGGGCCACATAGGCCAGCTCGTCCATGGCAAAGTCCTGACCTGCCAGAGTGAAGCCGCCTTCCAGCGCCATCAGCCCATGCTCGAAACCCGGTGCCAATGCCAGTGCCACCGTGACCGGCGTGCTGCCGGTGTTGCGCAACTCCAGCCCCAGCAACGGGGAATGCACCGCCGTGGGCGCAGTATGGCCGGCGTACTGACCGGCCATCAGCGCGCAGCGCACCGCGGGTGCCTGGGCGTCGTTCCATTGGGGCAGATCCGGGTAATGGGCAAAGTCCGGCGGGCATTCGGCCACTGCATCGGGCAAGGCAATCCACAGCTGGGCCGCATGCAGGCGCTGACCGGGCTGCGCCGAATCCTCCGTATGGGAAATGCCATGGCCCGCCGTCATCAGATTGACCTGTCCGGGTCGGATCACCTGCTCGTTGCCCAGGCTGTCGCGGTGCAGAATTTCACCCTCGATCATCCAGGTGAAGGTCTGCAGACGCGTGTGCGGATGCGCGCCCACGTGCAGGCCCTGGCCGTCCGCAAAATGCGTCGGGCCGATATGGTCCAGAAAGCACCAGGCCCCCACCATGCGGCGTGCCCGGCTGGGCAAGGTGCGCGCCACCATCAGGCCTTCGCCCAGGTCGCTGCTGCGGGGTGCGATGCGTTGAATCTCCAAAGCCGTGTGATCGGTCATGCAAAACTCCAGCCCAGGGGGCATTGCCAATGCAGCGATTAAACCGCGTTTGGGTCCCTGCGGCAGCCATCCAGGGGCCGCAACGTTCATGGCCGGCGCAGAGCACGGCCCGCAACCAGCAGGATCACGCACAGCGCTGCGTGGTGCCCACGTCCCGGTGCCCCTGGCAGCCCACACACGACGGGCATTAGCAGCTCTAAACTGCCTGTAGGGTCATTAACCCCATCGTCTCCGGCGATGCACCCCATCGCGCACAATCTGCCTCCGAACGCCCCCGTTCCAGCTTTCAAGGCCGCATTGTCTGCGGCCTTTGTCTTTGGTGCGGGCAACCAGGCCACCGCCTGGGATCTTGCTTTTTTGACGATACGACTGCATCACCCATGGCAGCAGATTCCTCCTCTTCCGGCCAGCCTTCCGCGCTGCACCGCAGCCTCAAGCCGCGCCATATGTCGATGATTGCCATCGGCGGCTCCATCGGCACCGGCCTGTTTGTCGCCTCGGGCGCCACCATCTCGCAAGCAGGCCCCGGCGGCGCACTGCTGGCCTATATGGTCGTCGGTCTGATGGTCTACTTCCTGATGACCAGCCTGGGCGAGATGGCCTCGCACCTGCCAGTCTCCGGCTCGTTCGCCACCTATGGCGCCAAGTATGTGGACGAAGGCTTTGGCTTCGCCCTGGGCTGGAACTACTGGTACAACTGGGCCGTGACGATTGCCGTGGACCTGGTGGCCGCCCAGCTGGTGATGGCCTACTGGTTCCCGGAGAGCAACGGCGTGCTGTGGAGCGCACTGTTTCTGGCCCTGATGGTGGGGCTCAACGCCCTGTCGGCCAAGGGCTTCGGCGAGTCGGAATTCTGGTTTGCCGCCATCAAGGTGACCACGGTGCTGGTCTTCATTGCGGTGGGCCTGCTGATGATCCTGGGCATCCTGCAAGGCGGTGCGCCCGAAGGCCTGTGGGGCAATATCGCCAACTTCAGCGCCGGAGATGCGCCGTTCGCCGGCGGTTTTGCCGCGCTGATCGGTGTGGCCATGATTGTGGGCTTTTCCTTCCAGGGGACGGAGCTGATCGGCATTGCCGCCGGCGAATCCGAAGACCCGGCCAGGAACGTGCCCCGCGCCGTGCGCAAGGTGTTCTGGCGGATCCTGCTGTTCTATGTGTTCTCCATCCTGATCATCGGCCTGCTGATCCCCTATACCGATCCGCAACTGCTGAAGAACGATGTGGGCGACATCAGCGTCAGCCCCTTCACCCTGGTGTTTGAACGCGCCGGCCTGCTGGGTGCCGCGGCCGTGATGAATGCCGTGGTGCTGACATCGGTGCTGTCGGCCGGCAACTCGGGCATGTATGCCTCCACCCGCATGCTGTATGCGCTGGCCCAGCAAGGCATGGCGCCCCGCTTGTTTGCCCACGTCAATGCCCGCGGTGTGCCGATCATGGCCCTGGTCGCCACCACCGTGGTCGCCGCGCTGTGCTTTCTGACCAATATCTTCAGCCCGCAAGCGGTCTACATCTGGCTGCTGAACCTGTCGGGCATGTGCGGTTTTGTGGCCTGGCTGGGCATTGCCATCAGCCATTACCGCTTCCGCAAAGGCTGCGAAGCACAGGGCTACCAGCTGGACCAGCTACCCTACCGCGCAGCAGCCTTTCCCTTCGGCCCCATCTTTGCCTTTGTGCTGTGCCTGGTCATCACCCTGGGCCAGAACTACGAAGCCTTCACCAAGGACAGCATCGACTGGACCGGCGTCATCGCTACCTACATCGGCCTGCCGCTGTTTCTGCTGATCTGGTTCGGCTACAAATGGGCCAAAGGCACCCGCATCGTGCGCTACGAAGAAATGGACCTCTCCGGCAGCCGCTGAACACGGCACGGACAGCGACCACAAAAAAGCCGGGCAATGCCCGGCTTTTTTTGCGGCGCACGCTCAGTGCAATCAGGCAAACGCCTGAGACAGCGCCTGCGCCAGGTCGGCACGCAGGTCGTCGACCTGCTCCAGACCGATCGAAAAGCGCACGACGGTCCCGGTCTTGAGCTGCGCATGCGGCTGGCTGCGCATGCGCTCGATGTCATAGGGCACCACCAGACTGATGGGGCCGCCCCAGCTGTAACCCAGCTTGAAAAGCTGCAGGCTGTCGCAGAAACGGTCCACGGCGTCCTGCCCGTACTTGGGGTCGATCACCACGCTGAACAGGCCTGCTGCGGCACCTTGGCCGCCGTGGGCGGCTCCGCACAGCGCCTTCCAGTGCACATGGCCCGGAGCCTCTTCCAGCGCCGGGTGCAGCACCTGCACCACGGCCGGCTGCTGGCCCAGCCACCGCGCCAGATCGCGCGCCGCCACATCGTGGGCCTGGTAACGCAGACCCACGCTGGGCAGAGAGCGCAGCAGCAGTTCCGCATCGTTGGCACCAATGCCAATGCCCAGACGCATATGGGTGAGCTTGATGCGCATGTGCAGATTGGCATCGCGGGTGATGATGCTGCCCATCAGCACATCGCCTCCGCCGCTGGGGTATTTGGTCAGCGCATGGGCCGTGATGTCCACCCCCAGGCTGCCGCCGTCGGCCAGCAGGTCGAAGGGCCGGAAGGCCAGGCCCGCACCCCAGGTGTTGTCCAGCACCGTCTTCACGCCGCGTTCGCGGCACAGGCGCACCAAGGCCGCCAGATCCGGAAATTCCATGCTCACCGAGCCGGGTGCTTCCAGCCACACCAGCTTGGTGGCGGGCGTGATCTTGGCCTCCAGATCGGCCAGGTTCATGGCATCGTAGAACGCATGGGCTATGCCCAGGCGCTTGAGCTCGATCTCGGTGAAATCCTTGTTGGGACCGTAGGCGTTGTCAGGCACCAGCACTTCATCGCCAGCATTCAGCAACGCGAGCGACACCGTGGTCAGCGCCGACAGGCCGCTGGGCACCAACAGACACTGCAAGCCGCCTTCCAGTGCGCACAGGCGCTCTTCCAGCTGGTAGGTGGTGGGTGTGCCGTGCAGGCCGTAGGTGTAGCTGCTCTTGTCCAGCCAGCGGCGCTCGCGCATGGCCGCCACATTGGGGAACAGCACCGTGGAGCCTTTGTGCACCGGCGGCTGGGGGGCGACAAAATCGGCCGGGGGAACGTAGGGGTGGTGAACGATCTGGGTGATGAGATCGCGGGAGCGGGTATCGGTCATAAGCCCCGCATCCTAGCCTGCCTGGGACGCTTTGCCGCGAACGCCTACGCGCAGCAGCGGTATTTGACGCCGATGGCGGCACGGCATGCTACCCCGCGCGGGCAGCACACCGCAGTGTGCATCAGGCGGCGGCCTGCTCCGCAGTGCGCCAGATGGTCTTGCCGTCGCTGGACTTGTCCAACTCGGCCAGCACCGCCTCATGGCTGGCCAGCTCCTGCTCATTGGCGCGCAGCACCTGCAGCGCAATGCGGGACAGGTCCACACGCTGCTGGCTGCCAAGCTCTGTATTCACCTGGGAAGCCGAAGGGGCCTCGTCTTCCATGATCAGCAGCGCATCCTGCCCGCGGGTCATGTTGATGTAGACGTCGGCCAGCAACTCCGCATCCAGCAAGGCGCCGTGCAAGGTGCGTCCGCTGTTGTCCACTTCCAGGCGGTCGCACAGCGCATCCAGCGAATTGCGCTTGCCGGGGAACAGCTCCTTGGCCATCGCCAGCGTGTCGGTGACGGCGCTGACATAGCTCTTGAGCGGCTTCAGCCCCAGGCGATCGAACTCCTTGTTCAGGAAACCGACGTCGAACGGCGCGTTGTGGATGATGAGCTCGGCGTCCTGCAGATAGGCCAGGATGTCCTGCGCCTTCTCGGCGAACTTGGGCTTGTCACGCAGGAACTCGGTGGTCAGGCCGTGAACGCGCAAGGCCTCCTCATGGCTGTCGCGCTCGGGATTGAAGTACAGGTGCAGGTTGTTGCCGGTGAGCTTGCGGTTCACCAGCTCCACGCACCCCAGCTCCACGATGCGGTCGCCGTCGACGGCCGACAGACCCGTGGTTTCCGTATCGAGAACGATCAGCCGTGACATATCAGTGGTTTTCCTTGGCGTGGTTGATGGAGTACTTGGGAATCTCCACCGTCACGTCCTGCTGCGCCAGGATGGCCTGGCAGGACAGGCGTGATTGTGGCTCCAGGCCCCAGGCGCGGTCCAGCAGGTCTTCCTCTTCCTCCTCGGCTTCATTCAGCGACGCCCCACCCGCACGCACGATCACGTGGCAGGTGGTGCAGGCGCAGCTCATGTCGCAGGCATGCTCGATCTTGATGCCGTTGTCCAGCAGGGCTTCGCAGATGGAGGTACCAGCAGGCGCCTCCACCTGGGCGCCTTGAGGACAGTATTCGGGATGGGGAAGAATTTTGATAACAGGCATGGGGTCAGATTTTAGGAAATGGATTGCACGTTCTTGCCAGCCAGGGCTTCGCGGATGCCACGGTTCATGCGCTCGGCGGCAAAGGCTTCCGTGCCCTTGGCCAGCGCCTGCGTGGCGGCTTCCACCACGGCCACATCGTCCGAGCCCTTGGCCTGGCTCAAAGCGTCCATCAACTGGTCGATCTCGGCACGCTGGGCAGCGCTGAGCACATCGCCATCGGCGGCCAGCGCACTGTGCGTGGCCAGCAGCATGCGGTCGGCGTCCACGCGGGCTTCCACCAGCGCACGGGCCTTCATGTCTTCCTGAGCAGTGTTGAAGCCATCCTGCAGCATCTGGGCCACCTGGGCATCCGACAGGCCGTAGGACGGCTTGACGTCGATGTGCGCTTCCACACCACTGAGCTGTTCCTTGGCGCTGACCGACAGCAGACCATCGGCATCCACCGTGAACGTCACGCGGATGCGCGCCGCACCGGCCGCCATCGGCGGAATGCCACGCAGCTCGAAACGCGCCAGGCTGCGGCAGTCGGCCACCAGATCGCGCTCCCCTTGCACCACATGGATGGCCATGGCGGTCTGACCATCCTTGTAGGTGGTGAAGTCCTGCGCACGGGCCGAGGGAATGGTTTCGTTGCGCGCCACGATGCGCTCCACCAGCCCGCCCATGGTTTCCACCCCCAGCGACAGCGGAATCACGTCCAGCAGCAGCAGATCGCCGGCACTGTTGTTGCCTGCCAGCTGGTTGGCCTGGATGGCGGCGCCCAGCGCCACCACCTCATCCGGATTCAGGTTGGTCAGCGGCGTCTGGTTGAAATAAGCGCCCACCGCCTGCTGCACCTGGGGCATGCGGGTGGAGCCCCCCACCATCACCACCCCCTGGACATCCTCGACCACCAGTTCCGCGTCCTTCAAGGCGCGGCGCACGGCGGCCAGCGAACGCTTGGTCAGGTGTGCAGTGGCGGCATCGAAATCGGCGCGTGTCACCTCCAAGGCGATCTGCGCCCCCCCCGACAGCGTGGCTGCAAATGCGGCGCTGTCTGCGTCTGTCAGGGCTTCCTTGCACGCCCGGGCTGCCACACGCAGGGCTGCACGGTCTTCGCCGTGGGCGGGCTGCACCGGGGTACGTTCCAGCACCCACTGCACCAGCGCAGCGTCGTAGTCGTCACCGCCCAAGGCAGAATCGCCACCGGTGGCAATCACCTCGAACACCCCTTGCGTCAGACGCAGCACGGAAATGTCGAACGTGCCGCCCCCCAGGTCGTAGACGGCGTAAACGCCTTCGCTGGCATTGTCCAGGCCATAGGCAATGGCCGCCGCCGTGGGTTCGTTGATCAGGCGCAGCAGGTTGATGCCTGCCAGTTGGGCGGCATCCTTGGTCGCCTGGCGCTGGGCATCGTCAAAATAGGCCGGCACGGTGATCACCGCGCCGTACAGATCGTTGTCAAAACTGTCTTCGGCACGGTAGCGCAAGGTGGCCAGTATCTCGGCACTGATCTCCACCGGGCTCTTGCGGCCTGCCCGTGTCGACAGGGCCACCATGCCCTGGTCTTCGGGCTGCTCCAGCACATAGGGCAGCTGTGCGGCGTTGGCGATGTCCGCCAGGCCGCGGCCCATGAAGCGCTTGACCGACACGATGGTGTTGGCAGCGTCTTCCACCTCATGGCCCCGGGCCTCATAACCGATCTGGCGTTTGCCTTCGGGCGCATAGCGCACCACCGAAGGCAGCAGCACACGACCCTGCATATCCGGCAGGCATTCGGCCACGCCATTGCGCACCGAAGCCACCAGCGAATGGGTGGTTCCCAGGTCAATGCCCACGGCGATGCGCCGCTGGTGCGGATCAGGAGACTGGCCGGGTTCAGAAATTTGCAGTAACGCCATGGATTCTTCGCAATCACAAGGGAAGGCAGGCACGGCGTGCCCCCTTGCCCCACAGAGATGTGCAGCGCGCTTGCAGCGCTGCGACAAAAGAAGGAAGCCTATTGTCCCAGTTGATCGCGGCGGCGATCGATGTCCTGGGCAAAGCGCTCAACGAACATGAGGGATCTCACCTCCTGCACGGCTTTTTGTGCTCCCTCGGGAGACACCAGCAATTGCTCGCACCGCTGGAGCATGGCGCGTTTGGAGTCGGCCACTTCCTGCTCCAGGCGGTCGATGTCCGCCTCCGTGGCCGCATCATCCAGAGCTTCACGCCATTCCATCTGCTGCATCAGAAAAGCCGTCGGCATGGCGGTGTTGTCTTCCGCACGCACCGGCGCGCCCAGCAACTCGCACAGATAGGCCGCACGCTTGAGTGGCTGCTTCAGGCGTTGGTAGGCCTCGTTGATGCGCACCGACCATTGCATGGCCACGCGCTGCGCCACCGCGCCCTCGGCCGCAAAGCGGTCCGGGTGTGCCTGCTTTTGCAGTTCCTTCCAGCGCGCATCCAGTTGTGCACGATCCAGGGCAAACTGGCGCGGCAGGCCCATCAGTTCAAAATCGTCAGACTGCAGATTCATGTCGATAAAAAACCGCCAGCACGGCTGCGGTGGCGGTTTGGAGGAATGGGCGGCCTGCCTGCAGGCCGTTCACAGCGCGTCAGATGCGGAAGCTCTCGCCACAGCCGCAACGATCACGTTCGTTGGGGTTGTGGAACTTGAAGCCTTCGTTCAGACCTTCGCGCACGAAATCCAGCTCGGTTCCGTCGATGTACGCCAGACTCTTGGGATCGATCAGCACCTTGACGCCGTGGCTTTCGAACACGATGTCCTCGGCCTCCACGCCGTCCACATACTCCAGCTTGTAGGCCAAGCCGGAGCAGCCCGTGGTCTTGACCCCCAGGCGGACGCCGATGCCCTTGCCGCGGCGCGTCAGATAACGCCCCACATGGCGTGCGGCCGCTTCTGTCAGCGTGATGGCCATTTCAGGCTTCCGCAGTGGCAGTGTGCTTGGTGCGGTAGTCGTTGACCGCTGCCTTGATGGCGTCTTCTGCCAGGATGGAGCAGTGCACCTTCACGGGCGGCAGTGCCAGTTCTTCAGCGATCTGGCTGTTCTTCAGCGCAGCCGCTTCGTCCAGCGTCTTGCCCTTGACCCATTCGGTCACCAGCGACGACGAGGCAATCGCCGAGCCGCAGCCGTAGGTCTTGAAGCGTGCGTCTTCGATCACGCCGGTCGAAGGATTGACCTTGATCTGCAGCTTCATCACGTCGCCGCAGGCCGGAGCGCCCACCATGCCGGTACCCACCGAATCGTCGCCCTTGTCGAAGGAGCCCACGTTGCGGGGATTTTCATAGTGGTCAATAACTTTGTCAGAGTAAGCCATGGTGTCTACCTCTTGAATTTTCAGTATGTGCTGTGCTGCTGGCGACGCTTCAGTGCGCGGCCCACTGGATGGTGCTCAGATCGACGCCATCCTTGAACATTTCCCACAGGGGGCTGAGTTCACGCAGCTTTTCCACGTTGATGCGGATGGTGCTGATGGCATAGTCGATCTCCTCTTCCGTGGTGAAACGGCCGATCGTCATACGCAGGCTGCTGTGCGCCAGTTCATCGCTGCGACCCAGGGCACGCAGCACGTAGCTGGGCTCCAGGCTGGCAGAGGTGCAGGCCGAACCCGACGACACCGCCAGGCCCTTGATCCCCATGATCAGCGACTCGCCTTCGACGTAGTTGAAGCTGATGTTCATGTTGTGGGGCACGCGGTGCTCCAGATCGCCGTTCACGAAGACCTGCTCCACATCCTTGAGGCCGTCGAGCAGACGCTGCTGCAGGCGCTTGGCGTGCTCCAGGTCCTGTGCCATTTCGTCCTTGGCGATGCGGAAGGCCTCGCCCATGCCCACGATCTGGTGGGTGGGCAGCGTGCCCGAGCGCATGCCGCGCTCATGGCCACCACCATGCATCTGCGCTTCCAGGCGGATGCGCGGCTTGCGGCGCACATACAGAGCGCCGATGCCCTTGGGGCCGTAGGTCTTGTGCGAAGCCAGGCTCATCAGGTCGATGGGCATGGTCTGCATGTCCAGCGGCATCTTGCCCGTGGCCTGTGCAGCATCCACGTGGAAGATGATGCCCTTCTCACGGCAGATCCCGCCAATGGTGTTCAGGTCCTGGATCACGCCGATCTCGTTGTTCACGGCCATCACGCTCACCAGGATGGTGTCGGGGCGGATGGCGGCCTTGAAGACTTCCAGATCCAGCAGACCGTTTTCCTGTACATCCAGGTAGGTCACTTCAAAGCCCTGGCGCTCCAGCTCACGCATGGTGTCCAGCACAGCCTTGTGCTCGGTCTTCACGGTGATCAGGTGCTTGCCCTTGCCCTTGTAGAACTGGGCCGCGCCCTTGATGGCCAGGTTGTCGGATTCCGTGGCACCGCTGGTCCAGACGATTTCACGCGGATCGGCGCCAATCAGGTCTGCAACTTGCTGGCGCGCCTTCTCGATGGCTTCCTCCGCCTCCCAACCCCAGGCATGGCTGCGCGAGGCAGCGTTGCCGAAATGCTCGCGCAGCCACGGGATCATGGCGTCCACGACGCGGGGATCCACAGGCGTGGTGGCGCCGTAGTCAAGGTAGATGGGGAAGTGCGGGGTCATGTCCATGGCTGGCTCTATGAAATCAGGCTGGCAATTGAATATGCCGAAATGAATGTGCCGAAATAATTGGCCGTTGTCCGGGTGGGCGCCGCTCCCGAGGGACCAGCACGCACCCGCCGAATCAGGATTTTGCGAAGGCGTTGCCCAGGGCAAAAACCGAATTCGGGGCGTTCACGCGGATGGGCTTGACCACCGGCGCGGTCGAGATCGCACGGCGCACGACCGGCTTGTCCTCGATCTGAACGCCCTTGGCGATCTGCTCGTCCACCAGCTTTTGCAGGGTGACGGAGTCCAGAAACTCGACCATGCGCTGGTTCAGTGCGGCCCACAGCTCGTGGGTCATGCAACGGCCGGCTTCGCCCATGCAGTTTTCCTTGCCGCCACACTGGGTGGCGTCAATGGGCTCGTCCACCGACACAATGATGTCGGCCACGGTGATGTCGGCCGCCTTGCGTGCCAGGGTGTATCCACCACCAGGACCACGGGTCGACTCCACCAGTTCATGGCGGCGCAGCTTGCCGAACAACTGCTCCAGATAAGAGAGCGAAATTTGCTGGCGTTGGCTGATGGCCGCCAGGGTGACAGGACCGTTGTTCTGGCGCAGGGCCAAGTCGATCATGGCAGTGACCGCAAAGCGGCCTTTGGTAGTGAGACGCATCGCGAGCTCCTTCAATCAGGCTTGTGGTTACAGAAACGTCGGCCAAGTGGATGCCTGGTACCGACACCGTCTCCGCCCTTACTCCGCCCTATAAAAGGTCCAGAGCCCTTCTTTGTTTCGAAGTGTGTTGTTGTTGAGTTATTGACAGGAGTATAGCATAAACCCCATCAAATTTGTCGGATACCATGGTTTTTGTCGCTTGCGGGCATAGCGAGACCTTCTCGGCCCCGCGGTTTCCCCCGACAGGCGGCATGCCTAGACACCCAACATCCGCGTCTTCAACGCAGCCAACTGATCGCGCGCACGGGCGGCCTGCTCGAATTCCAGGTTGCGCGCGAACTCCAGCATCTCCTTCTCGAGACGCTTGATTTCTTTGGCCATTTCCTTTTCGGAAAGTTCCTGCACTTCCTCGACCTGACGCTGGCGTACTTCGAGTTGCTTGGCCTCTTTTCCGCTCTTTTCGCTGTAGACCCCATCAATCAGGTCTTTCACCCTCTTGACAATAGCCTGCGGAACCACTCCATTCGCTTCGTTGTACGCCATCTGCTTGACGCGACGGCGTTCGGTTTCGTCGATGGCCTTGCGCATCGAATCCGTGATCCGGTCCGCATACAGAATGGCCTTGCCGTGGAGATTGCGCGCCGCGCGGCCGATGGTCTGGATCAGGCTGCGCTCGGCACGCAGAAAGCCTTCCTTGTCCGCATCCAGGATGGCCACCAGCGACACCTCGGGAATGTCCAGGCCTTCGCGCAGCAGATTGATGCCCACCAGCACGTCAAAAGCCCCCAGGCGCAGGTCGCGGATGATTTCCACACGCTCCACCGTGTCCACATCCGAGTGCAGATAGCGCACCTTCACTCCGTTGTCCGTCAGGTAGTCGGTCAGCTGCTCGGCCATGCGCTTGGTCAGCGTGGTGATCAGCACCCGCTCCCCCACGTCCGACCGCTTGCGAATTTCCTGCAGCACATCGTCCACCTGGTGGGTGGCAGGACGCACTTCAATTTCCGGATCGACCAGTCCGGTGGGCCGCACCACCTGGTCCACCACCTGGCCGGAGTGCGTCTTTTCGTAGTCCGCCGGCGTGGCAGAGACAAACACCACCTGGCGCATGCGCTGCTCGAACTCCTCGAATTTCAGTGGACGGTTGTCCAGCGCCGACGGCAGGCGGAAGCCATATTCCACCAGCGTGGTCTTGCGCGCCTTGTCACCGTTGTACATGGCGTTGAGCTGGCCGATCATCTGGTGGCTCTCATCCAGGAACATCAGCGAGTCCTTGGGCATGTAGTCGGTCAGCGTGCTGGGCGGATCGCCCGGGTTCGAGCCCGACAGGTGGCGCGTGTAGTTCTCGATGCCCTTGCAGTGCCCCACTTCGGACAGCATTTCCAGATCGAAGCGCGTGCGCTGCTCCAGGCGCTGGGCTTCCACCAGTTTGCCGTCGCCCACCAATTGCTTCAGGCGTTCGGCCAGCTCCAGCTTGATGGTCTCCACCGCCGCCAGCACCTTGTCGCGCGGCGTCACATAGTGGCTGCTGGGGTAGACGGTAAAGCGCGGGATGCTTTGCTTGACGCGCCCGGTCAGCGGATCGAACAGTTGCAGGCTGTCCACCTCATCGTCAAACAGTTCGATGCGCAGCGCCAGCTCCGAGTTTTCCGACGGGAACACATCGATGGTGTCCCCGCGCACGCGGAACTTGCCGCGCGTGAACTCCTGGTCGTTGCGCTGGTACTGCATGCGGATCAGCTGGGCGATCGCATCGCGCTGGCTCAGCGTATCGCCGGTGCGCAGTGTCATCACCATGCGGTGGTAGCTCTCCGGCTCGCCGATACCGTAGATCGCCGAGACGGTGGCCACGATCACCACATCGCGCCGCTCCATCAGGCTTTTGGTACACGACAGCCGCATCTGCTCGATGTGCTCGTTGATGGCGCTGTCCTTTTCAATGAACAGGTCGCGCTGCGGCACATAGGCTTCGGGCTGGTAATAATCGTAGTAGCTGACAAAGTATTCCACCGCGTTGTTCGGGAAGAACTCGCGGAACTCGCTGTACAGCTGTGCAGCCAGCGTCTTGTTGGGCGCAAACACAATGGCCGGCCGCCCCATGCGGGCAATCACATTGGCCATGGTGAAGGTCTTGCCCGAACCTGTCACCCCCAGCAAGGTCTGAAAAGCCTCACCGTCCTCAATGCCTTCCACCAGCTTGGCAATGGCCGCAGGCTGGTCTCCTGCCGGCGGGTACGGCTGGAACAGCTCGAAGGGCGAATCGGGGAAATGCACAAAAGTGCCTTCTGGCGCGGTATCAATAGCTTCTTGCATGGTGTTATGTGCTCAACGCATGACGCTGCCCGGGGCTAAAATAACGGGGCAACTCTCAAGACTACCGCAGTACTTGGGGGCTCCCCGCTTTATTTCCACCATCAAGGACTTTTCATGTCTCTGTTTACCGCCGTCGAGATGGCTCCCCGCGATCCGATCCTGGGCCTGAATGATCAATTCGCCGCCGACAACAACCCCAACAAAGTGAACCTGGGCGTGGGCGTGTATTTCGACGATAACGGCAAGCTGCCCCTGCTGCAGTGCGTGCAGGCTGCTGAAAAGGCCATGATGGACAAGCCCACCGCCCGCGGCTACCTGCCCATCGACGGCATCGCTGCCTACGACAACGGCGTGAAGGCCCTGGTGTTCGGCGCCGAGTCCGACGTGGTCAAGTCCGGCCGCGTGTCCACCGTGCAGGCCGTGGGCGGTACGGGCGGCCTGAAGATCGGCGCAGACTTCCTGAAGAAGCTCAACCCCAACGCCAAGGTGCTGATCTCCGACCCCAGCTGGGAAAACCACCGCGCCATCTTCCAGAACGCCGGTTTTGAAGTGGACAGCTACAAGTACTACGATGCCGCCAACCGCGCCATCAACTTCGAAGGCATGATCGCCGACCTGAGCGCAGCAGCCCCCGGCACTGTGGTGGTGCTGCACGCCTGCTGCCACAACCCCACCGGCTATGACATCACCCCCGCCCAGTGGGACAAAGTGATCGAAGTGGTCAAGGCCAAGGGCCTGGTCGCCTTCCTGGACATGGCCTACCAAGGCTTTGGCTACGGCCTGGCCGAGGACGGCGCCGTGATCGCCAAGTTCGTGGCCGCTGGCCTGAACATCTTCGTCTCCACCTCCTTCTCCAAGAGCTTCAGCCTGTACGGCGAGCGCGTGGGCGCCCTGTCCGTGGTGGCCAACGACAAGGAAGAAGCAGCCCGCGTGCTGTCGCAGCTGAAGATCGTCATCCGCACCAACTACTCCAACCCACCCACCCACGGTGGCGCTGTGGTGGCCGCCGTGCTGAACAACCCCGAGCTGCGTGCCCAGTGGGAAGCCGAGCTGGGCGAGATGCGCGTGCGCATCAAGGCCATGCGCCAGAAGCTGGTGGACGGCCTGAAGGCTGCCGGCGTGCAGCAAGACATGAGCTTCATCACCACCCAGATCGGCATGTTCAGCTACTCCGGCCTGTCCAAGGACCAGATGGTGCGCCTGCGCAATGAATTCGGCGTGTACGGCACCGACACCGGCCGCATGTGCGTGGCCGCACTGAACAGCAAGAACATCGACCACGTCTGCAAGTCCATTGCTGCCGTGATCTGAAGATGCGACGGCTGCGGCGCACTGCGCTGCAGCCGGTCGTGTTCTGCCAAGCCGCCTTCGGGCGGCTTTTTTATGCCTGCGCCCCCGGCATTGCGCAGGCAGACCTCTCTGTGCCGCGCCGGCCTCAGGGAAATCCATGTGTTTTTTGCCCTGTACAGCCCTTGCACAGGGCACAGCCGGCTCATATTTTCAGAGCAAACGCTGTCGCTGCGGCTGAACGCCAGCGCCAGCATACCGGCTATAAAGACGGATAGCCATCCGCAGCAGCGTTGCCGCCCTTATCAAAACCACAAGATCACCATGAGACACCACCCCACACTTCAAGGCATCCGCGTCCTCAGCCTGGCGCTGAATCTGCCGGGGCCGGCCGCCCTGCTGCGCTGCCACCAGATGGGCGCCATCTGCACCAAGCTCGAGCCTCCACCGCCCGAGGGCAGCAGCAGCGCCGACCCCATGGCCCAGTACAGCCCTGCTGCCTACCGCGAGCTGCACCAGGGTGTGCGCGTGCTGCACGCCAATCTCAAAACAGAGGAAGGCCAACTGCTGCTGCAGCAGGAGCTGCTGGTCACCGATGTGCTCATCACCTCCTTCCGCCCGGGCGCCCTGATCAAGCTGGGAGTGGACTGGGAGCACCTGCACGCCCGTTACCCCCAGCTGTGCATGGTGCGCATTCAGGGGGATCTGAATGCCGAAGCAGCCAGCCAACCCGGCCACGACCTGACCTACCAGGCCGAAGCCGGCCTGGTCAGCCCCGGCCACATGCCCACCAGCCTGCACGCCGACATGGCCGGCGCCCTGAGCGCGGCCGAAGCCCTGCTGCAAGCCCTGCTGGAGCGTGAACGCAGCGGCACCGGCGTGGTGCGCGACGTGGGCCTGGCCCAGGCGGCCCACTGGCTGGCCCAGCCCCTGCACTGGGGCCTGACCACTCCCAACGGCGATGTGGGCGGGGCCCATGCCGGCTATCGTGTCTACGCCACGGCCGACGGGCATGTAGCCGTAGCCGCCCTGGAGCCCCACTTTGCCCGCCAGCTCTGCGCCCTGGCAGGCGTGGAGTGCGACGGCAGCGTGCAGGCCATGCGCACACCGGCGGTGCACGACCAAATCGCCCGCTTCCTGCAGACCACCGCTGGTACAGATTTAGAACGCTTGTCCGTAGAAAAGGACATTCCCCTACATGTCCTTGCAGATAGAAACAAATAATGGACTGAAGCCGTGCGTTAGTTGCGCACAGCCGGTACCAATCAAGCGGCCCCTGGGCTGCATGGGGGGCGTATTCCGCCCTGCTCTTGGATGAGGGTTGCGCCGGTGCACCACAGCATGCACCAGTGAATGTCCTGGCTCCCTCGCCCATTCCATGCGGTGCAGGGAACTCTACAAGGGACATCCATGAAGACTGTCACGCAGCCAGCCCGGGACGAAGTGCATGCCAGCATGCATGCCATGGCATGCCGCGCGGATGTAACCGTGCTGGGCATTCTGAGTCTGGGGGCGGTGGCCGCGGCAGCGCTGGGTGGCATCTATGGCGCCCTGGGCGCCGGCAGTACCGCCGCCCTGCTTCTGCTGGCCATCGCTGCCGTGACCTACCGTCTGGCACCCGGTTCCATGCTGTCCCGGTGCACGCTGGCAGTGTGCGGCATGGGCATGGTGGCCCTGCACATCCAGCTGTCGATGGGGCAAACCGAGCTGCACTTCGGTGTGTTCGTTTTTCTGGCATTTTTGCTGGTCTACCGTGACTGGCGCCCCATCGTGGTGGCAGCCGCCGCCATTGCCGTGCACCATGTGGCCTTCGACCACCTGCAGTGGCTGGGCCTGCCCGTGTTCTGCCTGACCCAGCCGGATGTGGGGCGCGTGGTCCTGCACGCAGTGTTTGTGGTGGTACAGACAGCGGTGGAAGTGGGCATTGCGCTGCGCATGCGCACCGACGCAGTGGAATCGGCCGAGCTGCGCAGCCTGTGCCAGCCTTCCGCCAGCGGCGAGCTGTCGCTGAACGTGCAGCACAAGCCCGTCACCAGCCCCACGGCGCAATCCGTGCGCCATGCGCTGGCGCGCATGCACGAGGTGGTGGCCGAAACCCATGCCGCCGCCGCACTGGTGCTGCAGACCAGCAACACCATCGCCCAAGGCAACCAGCACCTGGGCCAGCGTGCTGAATCCGCGGTGAGCCAGTTGCAGCAGACGGCTGCCAGCATGGACGCCATCCGCAGCAGCGCACATGCCTGCGGCAGCGTGGTGCGCAATGTCGTGAGCACCATGGAAGCCATTCACAGCAGTGCGCGCAAGATCGGTGACATCGTGGGGCTGATCGACTCCATTGCCTTCCAGACCAATATCCTGGCACTGAATGCCGCCGTGGAAGCCGCACGCGCAGGGGAACAAGGCAGGGGCTTTGCCATGGTGGCCAGCGAAGTACGGGCCCTGGCCCAGCGCAGCGCCAGTGCCGCCCGGGATGTGCGCCAGTTGATCGAACAATCGATGGGCCACGCCGACCATGGAGCCAATCTGGTGGGCCAGGCAGGCCACAGCATGGACCAACTGGTCAGCCACTCCCAGCAGGTCGCCACACTGATCGAGGCCATCAGTCAGACCGCACAGCAACAGGCCACCCAGCTGCAGCATGCCAGCTCGGCGGTACAGCAGGTGGACACGCTGACCCAGGAGAATGCGGCTCTGGTAGAGCAATCCAGCCACGCCGCACAGGCACTGGCACAGCAGGCGCAGCGGCTTAGCCATCTGGTGGCGGGTTTCCAGACCGACAACACCCTGCAAAACAGCAGCCAAGCGACCGAGTGCGCCGCATTGTCATTGAGGTAAGCACGCCCATGTCCATTCACTGCCCATTCCTCCGCACCCACCCATGATCATCCGGAGCCAAGCACGCAGTCTCCTGGCCCGCACCTGGCCTTTTGTGCTGGCCATTTGCCTGCAATTGCTGCTGGCAACCGCGAGCATTTACCTGCTGTCGGGCACGCGCATCATCGTGGCAGGCGAGAGCACCTGGTCCAAGGCCCAGAAAGACGCCATCCTCTACCTGGATCGCTACGCCGCCCAGGGCGATGAAGAGGCGTACCAGCAATTCCGCCAGGCGCTGGAGATTCCCCTCGGGGACCGGCTGGCCAGGCTGGCTCTGGACCGTTCTCCCACCAACACCCAGCAGGTGCGTGAAGGACTGCTGCGCGGAGAAGTCCACAGCGACGACATCGGCACCGCCACAGACATTCTGCGGCTCACCTGGGACATGGAATGGATGCGCAAGACGATAGGCCTGTGGCGCGCTGCGGACACCTATCTGGACCAGCTGGTCACGCTGTCGATGGAAATCCGCACTGCCCGCACCACCAACCCACGCAATATCGATCTGCTGCAGCGCAGGGCATGGCACCTGGAAATCAGCCACATCGACGCCAGCATTGCGCCCTTGAGTCAGGCCTTCAGCGACTCACTGGGGATGAATTCCCGCAGGATCACCCAGGTGCTGCTGGCCATCAACTTCGGCACGGCGCTGCTGCTGATTTCGGCCATTCTGTGGTTTGTGAACAAGCTGCTGACGCAAAGCCACACGGTGGAAAACGCCTTGCATTCCGAACGCGAGCGCGGCTACACCACGCTGGCGGCACTGGGCGATGGCGTGCTCACGCTGAACGACCAGGGGCTGATCGTCTATGCCAATCCTGCGGCAGAAATCCTTCTGGGCCAGCCCGCCGACATCCTGCTCGGGCAGGCCCTGGAGAAGGTGCTGGTGTTCGAGCGCACCGAGCTGGAAGGCCGCGATCCGGTGTTTGTGCGCCTGATGGAGTCCCCCCACCCCTTCCGCGATGAGGCCGTACGCTGGATACGCCGCAGCAACGACCAGCAGCAACTGGCCGTCAAGCTGATGGGCTCTCCCATACAGCAGGAAGGCCAGCTGGCCGGCGCCGTGCTGGTACTGCACGACGTCACGCGCGAACAGAACTTCATGCACCAGCTCAACTGGCAGTCCCGCCACGACACGCTGACCGGACTGGAGAACCGCAGCGAATTCCGCACCCGCCTGGAACGCCTGCTCAGCGTGCCACGCAACCAGTCGCGCCCGGCCACCCTGCTGCACCTGGACCTGGACCAGTTCAAGCTGATCAACGATACCTCCGGCTATACGGCGGGCGACGAAGTGCTGCGCGAAGTCTGCCACTGCATCAGCCGCCTGACGCGCGACAGCGACTCCGTGGCCCGGCTGGGCGGCGATGAATTTGCCGTGCTGCTGCACGACTACACGCCGGAGCAGGCCAGTGTGGTGGCAGAGAAATTGCGCCATGCCATCCAGAGCCTGCACCTGCAGTGGGGCACGCGCATTCTGCGCACCGGCGTCAGCATTGGCATGGTGCATATCAGCGGTGTGGATGCCTGCGCCCAGGATCTGCTGCGCATGGCCGATATGGCCTGTCTGCGCGCCAAGGAAAGCGGCCGCAACAAAGTCCTGGCCTACGAGCACGAAGACCATGCCTTCAAGCGCTACATGGGCGAGATGGACTGGGTGGAGCGCATCCGTACCGCGCTGGACCAGAACCGCTTTTGCCTGTTTGCCCAGACCCTGGCGCCTCTCCAGACCCGGGCCGAGCACGGCCTGCACTTTGAAGTGTTGCTGCGCATGACCGATGAACACGGGCAGATCATTCCGCCCGGCAACTTCATCCCCGCAGCCGAACGTTACGGCCTGATGCCGGCGCTGGACCGCTGGGTGGTCACCCATGCGCTGCACACCCTGGCACGCTACCCCAAACAGCTGCGCGAGATACACACCTGCGCCATCAACCTGTCCGGCATGAGCTTGGGCGATGAATCCCTGCTGGGCTTTCTCCAGCAGCAGATTGAGGAATTCCACGTTCCGCCGCAGATTCTGTGCTTTGAAATCACCGAAACCAGCGCCATTGCCAACCTGGACAATGCCATCCGCCTGATTACCGAGTTGAAGGCCCTGGGCTGCCGTTTCTCGCTGGACGATTTTGGCGCCGGCATGTCCAGCTTCAACTACCTCAAGCGCCTGCCCGTGGACTACCTGAAGATCGATGGCGGCTTTGTACACGACATGCTGGAAAACCCCTCCAATTTCGCGATGGTGGAGATGATCAACCAGATCGGCCACATGATGGGCAAGCGCACGGTGGCCGAGTTTGTGGAAAACGAGGCCACCATCGATGCGCTGCGCAAAATGGGGGTCGATTACGGACAAGGTTTCTGCATCGCCAAGCCCATGCCGTGGAACTACGAATATTTTGCGGCCGCCAGCACGCAAGGAGCCAAGCGTTTCGGCACAGCGTCCCAGGACACGCCATAAAACGCTGTTCACGCGCTGTGCTGGGGCGGCGGCTGCATCACCGCCCGCTGCCGCATCCGACCAGCCCCTTCCCCACAAAAAAGCCGCGTTCTCTTTGCAGAAAAGCGGCTTCTCGGTCACTCAGCGTTTCTTGCCGCCCAGCGATTTTCCCACGCCCGGGCGCGGTGGCAGCCCGGTGTGCTGGGTGAGCATGCGACCCGGCTTGGGCTCGGCACGGCGGAAGCGCACATCGCCCTGCGGCTCCTGCGCATTGTGCACACGCTGGCGCACGGCCACGACCTTGCCATCCTTGTTGGTGGTGTAGCCCAGACCGGTGCCACCGCTCTTGGTGGCTGTGCTGTTTTTCTTGCGCGCACTCTGGTAGCTGCCATCCACCAGCGGCTGGAAGGTCGGGATCAGGTGCTGCTTGCCGTTGCCGATCAGGTCGGCACGGCCCATGGTCTTGAGCGCCTCGCGCAGCAGCGGCCAGTTGTTCGGATCGTGGTAGCACAAAAAGGCCTTGTGCAGGCGGCGGCGTTTTTCACCGCGCACGATGTCCACGCGCTCTTCTGCCTCGTCCCGCATCTGGCGACGCACACGGGTCAAGGTATTGCGGCCACTGTGGTACATGGCCGTGGCCGTGGCCATGGGGCTGGGATAGAAGGTCTGCACCTGGTCGGCGCGGAAACCATTCTTTTTGAGCCAGATGGCCAGATTCATCATGTCTTCATCGCTGGTGCCCGGGTGGGCCGCAATGAAATAGGGAATCAGGAACTGCTTTTTGCCGGCCTCTTCGCTGTACTTTTCAAACAGCTGCTTGAACTTGTCATAGCTGCCAATGCCGGGCTTCATCATCTTGCCCAGCGGCCCCTGCTCCGTGTGCTCGGGCGCGATCTTCAGATAGCCGCCCACATGGTGCTGCACCAGTTCCTTGACGTACTCGGGCGACTTGACGGCCAGGTCGTAGCGCAAGCCGGAGCCGATCAGGATCTTCTTGATGCCGGGCAGCTTGCGCGCGCGGCGGTAGATCTTGATCAGCGGGCCATGGTCGGTGTGCAGGTTCGGGCAGATACCCGGGAACACGCAGCTGGGCTTGCGGCAGGCCGCCTCGATCTTGGGATCGCGGCAGCCCAGGCGGTACATATTGGCAGTGGGCCCGCCCAGATCCGAAATGGTGCCCGTGAAGCCCTTGACCTTGTCGCGGATCTCCTCGAGCTCCTGGATGATGGAGTCTTCCGAACGGCTCTGGATGATGCGGCCTTCGTGCTCGGTGATCGAGCAGAAGGTACAGCCGCCAAAGCAGCCGCGCATGATGTTCACCGAGGTGCGGATCATCTCCCAAGCCGGAATCTTGGTGGCACCTTCGTGGCTGCCTTTTTCATCGGCATAGGCCGGATGCGGGCTGCGTGCATAGGGCAGACCGAAGACCCAGTCCATCTCGGCCGTGGTCAGCGGAATCGGAGGCGGGTTCATCCACACATCGCGGGCCGTCGTGCCCTCACCATGGGCTTGGACCAGCGCGCGGGCGTTGCCGGGGTTGGTCTCCAGATGCAGCACACGGTTGGCGTGGGCATACAGAATCGGGTCGCTCTTGACCTCTTCGTAGCTGGGCAGACGCAGCACAGTACGGTCACGCGGAGGCAGCTTGGACTTGCTGCGCAGCGACAGATTGGGAACGAACTGGATCGGCTGCACGCTGGCGACCGAGGGAGCATCGCCGGCACCGCTGGTACCGCTGGCGCAGGCAGAAGCCCCGCTGCCTGCGGCATTTCCGGCCGCAACCTCTTCCTTGGAGCAGCTCTGGCCTTGCGCCTCGGCCTGCTCACTGGTCGTCATGTAGGGATTGATATGAGGCTCGACCTCGCCCGGCTCGTCCACCGTGGTCGAATCCACCTCGAACCAGCCCGCTTCTGACGCGCGGCGGAAGAACGAGGTCCCACGCACATCGGTGATCTGCTCCACCGGCTCCCGCGCGGCAATGCGGTGCGCCACTTCCACCAGCGCGCGCTCGGCATTGCCGTAGAGCAGGATGTCGCACTTGCTGTCCACCACGATGGAGCGGCGAACCTTGTCACTCCAGTAGTCGTAGTGGGCAATACGGCGCAGCGACCCTTCAATGCCGCCCAACACGACGGGCACATCCTTGTAGGCTTCGCGGCAGCGCTGGCAGTAGACGATGGCGGCCCGGTCCGGGCGCTTGCCGGCCACATCACCAGGGGTGTAGGCATCGTCGCTGCGAATTTTGCGATCAGCCGTGTAACGGTTGATCATCGAATCCATATTGCCCGCTGTCACGCCCCAGAACAGATTGGGCTTGCCCAGGGCCTTGAACGCCTCGGCACTGGTCCAGTCCGGCTGGGCAATGATGCCCACACGAAAGCCTTGCGCCTCCAGCACACGGCCGATGACGGCCATGCCAAAGCTGGGATGGTCCACATAGGCATCGCCCGTGACCAGAATCACGTCGCAGCTGTCCCAGCCGAGCTGGTCCATTTCCGCACGACTCATGGGCAGAAACGGCGCCGGACCAAAGCGTTTGGCCCAGTACGGTTTGTAGCTGGTCAGCGGCTTGGCTGCGCGTTCAAAAAATGAGACGTCGATGGGGGCGTTCATGGTGCGAATCCGTGGGGGAGCAGGCGCGTAGCCTGACAGTGTACGTATCAACAGCTGCCATAGCTGCTGTGGGTGTATCACACCCTACATACATGGCCACTGCCTTGGCCGGTGCCCGTACTGTTGGCACAGACAGCGCAGCAGCCAATGAAAAACGCCACGCCAGCGAATACGCTGTGTGGCGCTTTGTGAAATGGTGGCGCAAACGGGAATCAACCCACGTCTGCACAGCCAAGCGTGCAAACCTGCGACCACTGCTAGGATTTTAATGTGATTTCGCACACTCTGCAGGCAAGGCCCTATACCCCGGGGGCCGGGGGCTTATCCACACGGTCAGACCGGCCTCCTTGACCCCAGTCGTCGCGCCCCGGAGTGCTGATCCTGCCATCCTGGTTCATGCGTCCCTTGCGGCCGCAGCCCGGCCAAGTAGTTGGCGGCGGCAGCCAGCCGGGAGAGTAACCATATCGAAGCAAAGCGCACACACCAGATTCCATGGCGGCGCTACGCAGCCATTCAGGGAACTGTTCTTAGAAAATGGCATCGCCAGGGCCTGTGGCAATAGCCAAAAATTGATCGCCTGAAAGTTACAGTTTATTCATCTGGAATATGCGCAATGCGCTCCATGGATACCGTAGCCTCTCGGCTTTTACACGCAGAAGCAAAACCTGGTGCCCCGTGTCATTCGGCGCTGTGGATCAGTAAAGCTTTTTCATGGTGGAGACACCATCCATGGCCATGGTGGCGGTGAGAGGCGGTCCGTGCATGCAGCACACATGGGCCATATTGGGCCGCCTTTTCTTCTTTGATCCGCCGCTCTCACACCACCCGGTGCGTGGATACTTCTGCGTGCAATCAATAAACCCAACCACACAGAGACATGAAATCCAACAACAATGAATTTTTAAGCTTCCAGCTGGGAGAAGAGCAGTACGGCATCGATATCCTGAAAGTCCAGGAAATTCGCGGCTATGAGCCTTCCACCCGACTGGCCAATGCCCCCGCCTTCATTCTGGGCGTATTGAATTTGCGGGGTGTGATTGTTCCAGTGCTGGATATGCGCATCAAATTCGGCATGACCGATGTGCACTACGGCAGCCAAACCGTCACCATCGTTTTGAATGTGGCGAACCGGGTGATTGGCATGGTCGTGGATGCGGTGCAGGACGTTGTGGCTTTGCAAGCGCAAGACATCAAGCCTGCACCGGAGTTCAATGGCGCCGTGTCCTCGCAGCACATCATGGGTATTGCCACGGTGGAGCAGGCCGATCAGACCCGCATGCTGATTCTCATGGACATCGAGAAACTCGTCACCAGCGCGGACATGGGCTTGAGCAGCCTGACGCCAGCCAACGCATAACTACAAGAACAGACTCGCTGCCACACCATGAAAAATCTCAAGATTTCCAGCCAGCTCAATCTGGGCTTTACGCTCGTGATTGCCATCTTGCTGCTGCTGTCCGCCGCCACGGCCTGGCGTGTGGAAATGATTTCCCAGGCCACCGTGCGCATGGAGCGCTCGGCCGAACTGCTAAAGATCGCCAGTGCCTGGCAGGGCGACGTGCGCCAGAACTCGGCACGCTCTCTGGCTGTCGCCTATTCTGATGGCACGGCCATGCTGGACTTCTTCAAGGAGTCCATGGCCGCCACCACCCGCGAGACCAATGCCAAGCAAAGCGCATTCTTCGAAAAAGTCCGAAACCCACAATCCAAACAGCTTGCCGACAAGGTCGTGGATGTCCGCAAGGTCTGGTTGAGCACCCGCGATGAGGTGAACCAGATGAAAGCCTCCGTCGACAACCAGACGATTCAGGCATTCGTCCAAAACCGCTTCATTCCCGCCACCAATGCCTATGTGGATGCCATCCAGGTCTTGGTCGATGCGGAAGTCAGCAACGTCTCCACCGCCGAGGCGGAGGTCAAGGCCATGTTCCTGCAGCTCTATCAGGTGGGTGCTGCCCTGGTGGTGCTGGCCATCGCCATTGCGGTCTTCATCAGCCGGCGCCTGTCGCGTGGCATTGCCTCTGGCATCGACAACGCGCGCGCTACCGCTCAGCGCATTGGCGCAGGCGACCTGAGCCAAGAAGTGCACATCACCAGCAGCGATGAAATCGGCCAGTTGATGGCAGCCTTGCGCGACATGCAAAACAACCTGTCGGGCGTGGTGCGCACCGTCCGCCAGGGCTCGGACAGCGTGGCCACGGCCAGCTCCGAAATTGCCCAGGGCAACCTCGACCTGTCAGCCCGCACCGAAAGCCAGGCCAGTGCCCTGGAGGAAACGGCGGCATCCATGGAACAACTGGGCTCCACCGTCAAGCAGAACGCTGACAATACCCGCCAGGCCAACCAGCTGGCCCAAAGCGCGTCCAGCGTGGCGGTGCAAGGCGGTCAGGTGGTGGCCCAGGTGGTGGACACCATGAAGGGCATCAGCCAATCCAGCACCAAGATTGCCGACATCATCAGCGTGATCGACGGCATCGCTTTCCAGACCAATATCCTGGCCCTCAATGCCGCCGTCGAAGCGGCCCGCGCAGGCGAGCAAGGCCGGGGTTTTGCCGTGGTGGCAGGTGAAGTGCGCACTCTGGCCGGCCGCAGCGCCGAAGCCGCCAAGGAGATCAAGGAACTCATCACCGCCAGCGTGCAGCGCGTGGAACAAGGCACGGCCCTGGTCGATCAGGCTGGCTCCACCATGAACGAGGTGGTGAGCAGCATCCGCCGCGTCACGGACATCATGGGCGAGATCAGCGCCGCCAGCTCGGAACAAAGCGCCGGCGTCATCCAGGTGGGCGATGCGGTCACCCAGATGGACCATGCCACGCAGCAAAATGCCGCCCTGGTGGAAGAAATGTCGGCCGCCGCCAACAGCCTGCATGGCCAGGCGCAGGACCTGGTGCAGGCCGTGGCCGTTTTCAAACTCCACCCCAGCGAAGCCCAGGCCACCAAGGCTTCGGCGACTACCACGCCATCCACCGCAGCACCACGCTCGGCCCCACAGGCCCGCAAGCCGGCACCTTCAGCGCGCCCTGCCCCCTTCAAGATCGAGGGCAGCTCACCAACTGCGCCCCCAGCGCCCGCCAAGCCTGCGGCATTGACCAAGACCGCAGACGCCACCGACAAGTGGGAAAGCTTCTAAGCACCACCGCAGTGTTTTGAGATCCGCCAGAAGCCCCCGTGCACCTGGCGCTTGATGCCGATCCGCTTTGATCGGCACCACGGGTACCAACGCCAACGGATGCTGAGGGTTGCACGTTGGTTGACCCAAGACAAAGGGCGTTCACTGGAAATCAGTGAACGCCCTTGAACGTTATGGCCCCAGCTGGCGGAAATTGAACCCGCGTCCGCACTAGGCGGCATGCGGGCCTGCGCTCAATCGGTGCGAAAGCCGTGCGAATCTAGGAAAACACACGACACCTACTGACACCAAAAGCGAAAGGAGCCTCAGCAACAACCAAGTTGCCGGGGCGCTTTGCCTTTGCAGGCCTACATCGTTATTCCCTGGCCTTGACACAACAATACTGTATAAATTTACAGTATCGCAATGCGAAGCGAAACATCTCTCTCCAGGCGCGAGGCAGCCAGGTCGGCGGTGCTTAGTCAATGGCTGCTGTGGACAACAGAGAAGGACCACCCCTCCGGCTTCCCAAGCACGGAGACCGACTTCTGCACGTTCTACTCGTTCATGCGCAGCTGGCACCCCCACCTGCTCACCGCCGGCCGGTGCGAAGATCAGTCGACCCTGCGGTCGATGATCAATGCAGACGGGCACCCGTAGCCTGAGCCGCTACAACAACCGCCTCCCCGCCAATCAAAAACCCCTGCCGGCTTGCACTGGCAGGGGTTGAAGTGATGTGCCTGCGCTTTAGAACGCCCAGCGCAGCTTCACACTGGCAGAGTGGTCACGCTGGCCGCTACCCATCTCGCCCTGATAGCCCAGCACCAGCGCGGCGCTGCGGCTGAGTGCCACATCGGCCTCCAGGCCCAGCACGGCCGTATTGCGCGCCAGCGGCGTGCCGGCCACGGTGAAGTTCTGGCTGCCTTCAAACGCCATGGTCTTCTTGGCTGTCACATCGCCAAACGCATGGCGCCAGCCTACGGTGGCGCGCAGGCGGCCTTCCTTGCCGGCCAGTTGGAAGTCGCTGTGCACACGCAGACCCAAGGTGGTGCTGGCCAGGTCGTCGGTGCTGCTGCGGCCCTGCAGCGCGGCAAAACCGCCGCGTTCCTGGAAGCTGCCGGTGCGCTGCTGGCCCAGGCTTACGCCCGCGAAGGGCTCAAACCCCACCTTGTCGTACTGGCCGATGGCATAACCCACCTCGGCAAACAGCTGCGCCGTGTGAGCGCTGTAGTCGGCCTTCAGGGTCTGGCCCAGGCTGGTCACACGGCGTGTGGTCTCGATGTCGTGCCAGGTATAGGCCAGACCACCCAGCACATTGATGCGCGGGCCCGTGCCGGTGCCAAAGCTCTTGCCGCCGTAGACGGCCGCGCTGTAACTGTTCACGTCCGACTCGGAGGAACGGTCTGCCACCTTGCCGCTGGCATTGGTGTAACCCAGCGAACCGCCCAGGCGCCAGCCGCTGGTGCCCACTTCCTCGTCCATGCCCAGGAACAGGCCCGTGGTGCGCTGCTTCAGCTGGGCGGCATTGCCATCACCGTCATAACGCTGCCAGTGACCCACCACCTCGGCCCAGGCCGGCAGGGCCTTGGACGATGGCCAGGCCGATGCGGGCAGCGGGCCATCGCTTTGCGCTACCGGGGCACCGGTACGGAAACCGGCGGTCATGTTGTTGCGCAGATGCTGGCTGCTGACGCTAGGAGCATAGGCGCCCAGGCCCACCAAGCTGCTGCCTACGCTGGCCTGCGCATCGCCGGACAGGCTGGCCAGCACTGTGGCTGGTGTACCTGCTGGTAACGTTTCCACAAACTGGTAAAGCGCGCTGCTGCTGGGCAGGCTGTTGATCGCATTGGCAACTGACGACTGGTTGCGTGTTTCAGCTAGCTCAGCAAAGCCCATATTGCCACCGCCCGTATTGCTGGTCTTGCGCTGCAGTTGCAGTGTTACGTCTGTGGTCACGCTGTTGGTTTGCAGGTAGCCCAGGGTCGCATCCAGGTAAGCGTAGTTAGACGATGCGCCGCTAAAAACGCCGTTGATCTGGCTTGCGTGCAAAATGGTGTAAGTCTTGCCCACTTGGAAATCTGTGCTTGCATTAGATTCATTGCCTACATGCAGCACATTTCCGGCCAATGTGGCTATGCCTGTCACATTAATGAGGCTGCTCACGCTGCTATTGGGGGCGGCTTGCACGTGGTAGACAGCACCAGTTTTCATCTCCAAGTTACCGTTGACAGTCAACGTACCAATGGACCCTGATTGCCCTGGAGAAATAACACCACCGCTTTCTACAACCGTATTACCCACCGCGCCAAATCCGGACAAGGTGCCGCCATTATTAAGCGTAACACTATTAGCAAGCGTAATTCCTGCATTGACCTTCAGGGTGCCAGTTGTCCCAGCGCCGCCAACCGTCACAGCACCAGACCCTAAAGCACTGTTATTGTCTGCCACCAGCGTACCACCACTAATGAATGTTCCGCCCGAGTAATCATTATTACCGCTAAGAGTTAAAGAACCCGAGCCAATCTTTGTGAAGCCGCCGCTTCCAGTGGCGATCAGGTCGGTGCTGATTCCAACATCGTAGCCATTGGTGTCAAAAAAAGCCCCTTCATTACCTATCTCGATTTCGTAACGAGAAAAATTAAGAAAGAAATCCGCCTCATTATTGCGCGCCTGCAATATACCGCCATCCCACTGGAATAATGCAATACCCGCGCCCTTCATCAAGTAGCCCGTCGAGAGCTTTCCGCGTGCAAGGGAGGTGCCATTCAAATTAAGCTGAGAAGTGCTCCCGCCAGAACCCGCGATAAGAGTGTCACTACTGATCACAGTAGCGCCATCTTCAATCCAGAGAACAGCATCTCCATCCACGCCAATACTCAAAAAACCTGTATTTGTCCAGCTAGTGTTATTCCCTGTCAAAATAACTTGACCAACGCTAAGAGGCGCATAGCCAAGATAGCCATTCTCATTTTTTATTTTAGCTTGATTATCAACAAATAAATATCCCAAACCAGAATCACCTACAACCAGATCACCTACAATATTCCACTGTCCTCCTGATATTGGTCGGTATTCATTATCAACGTATTCCGCTGCCCACCCTACTCCACCAGAAAAACTTAGCGCCATAATCATAAATGACTTAGCAAGCGCGCCATCAAAATCAGTTATTTTAAAAAATCTCATTGGCTTTTTTTGCAGCACCCCAATAAAGCCGCTACTAGATGATTTAATATGGCTTGGCATAGCGCAGTCCTAATATGTGTTTAGTAAATTGCAAGACATGCAAACAATTCATTAATTTGCATGATGCTTGATACATGAGAATTTGCCTAAAATAAGGCAAAAATTCTTAAATCATTTTTAATATAATTCTTATTAACTATTGTCACAAAAAATAAACACAATAAGTATCGGTATTTACCTATTGCCAAATTCAATTAACTTGCTTATAGGATCCAGTGAGTTAAGACTATGCAATGGAAGCATGGCTGAGCGCGCCGCTGGAGGTGCTTGAGCTTGGCTTTGTCTTTAGTGACAGTGGAGTTGAACTACTGCTGGTCAGCCAGCCCTCTATCGACCCGGATCTGCCCCGCAAGCAGCCCTATTTCTGCATCCAGCTGCCGGACCAGGCCTGCAACCACTGCTCCGCCCTCTCCAGCCAAGGCAGCGAGTCGCTGGTGTTGATCTGCCAGATCTCGGCAGGCAGCGGCGTCACTTGCAGCTTGGGCGCTGCGGGTGGCGGCAGCGCTGACGGCGTGCTGCAGGCCTGCAATACGGGCAGTGTCAGCAGCACGGCCAGCCTCCAACTGCGCCAGTTTTTGCGTGTAGTCATGGGTGTTTTCCTTTTGATCGCGGGCATGCTGCAGCAGCGCGCCTGCTTTGTTTTCCGTGGCTGTCTGCGATTGCTGCGCCTGCATCATCTCTTTTCCTGACTGCTCGGCCTGCACCCGGGCCAGCGCGGTATCCGCACGCCAGCCCTGGGCGGTCCACCCCGCAGCAAAGGCCCCGGCCAGCGCCAGGGTGGCCAGGATGGTTTTGCCTCGGCCCGTCATGCCAGGCCACCTTCACACAGCTGGCGCTCGGCCGCCCGGCGGCGCACCAGGCCGGGCAGCTGCTTGTCGCCGGCATAGGTCCAGCGACTCAGCTCGGCGCACGCACCATCCATGTCCCCGGCATTGGCCTTGCGCACCAGGGTTGAGCCGCAGAAAGCGCCCTCCCCCACATTGAAGGCGAACGACAGGAAGGCTGCGCGCTGGCCATCGGTCAGCGGCTGGCGGATGCAAGCCAGCGCGTCTGCATGCTGGGCCAGGTCCTGGTACAGCATGGCCTCGCACTGCTCGCGCGTGAAGGTCTGCCCAATGCGCAGCTCCGGGCCGGTGTGGCCGGTGCACGCCGTCACGATGCCGATGGGATCGCGGTACGTGCGGTGCACAGTCCCTTCATACGTGGCCACGAGCGGCACCACGGACGCCGCAGCCGCCGCGCCGATGGCGGCAATCAATTTCTGCTTGTAGTTCATTTCGGGTAGATCCCCCGGGCCGCATTCCATGCCGCGGTCAGTGCGACCCCCAACGCCACGATGGCGGCCGTGGGCCGAGCCAGCTTGCCCAGCCAGTTGAGCACCTTGAAAGCGCCCTTCATGGCAGTGAAGAATTCCAGCAGATCAGCCAACTGCTGCTTGAGCTCATGCAGCTCTTTGCGCGTCTGCTCCAGCTCGCGCGGGATCGAACCCTGCCCACGCTCGATTTCGGCCATGCGTGCGCTGCCCGCATCGAACCGGCCATTCACCTGCTGCATCGTGCGCACCGGCAGCTCGTTTCCCACTCATCCTGCATACCCCCCCCTTACCCCCCAGCCAAATTCCTGGAAGGAGTCCTCAAAAACCTACCCTCTGGATTGCCTTACGCCGACTGCCGTCAGCACTTGGGCTCCACATCCGTCACCTCACCTGCAGCGCGGCCGCCGTCGCGGGGGGCCGCTAGCCCAGCCTCGTAGGCCTCCAGCGCAATGGTGTTCATCAGCTGCTGCAGCGTTCCCTGCAGGCCCGCCGACAGCTCCGGCGTGATCTTGTTGCCCACATTGGCGTTCAGCACTTCGGCCAGGCGCGGGTTGATTGCGTTGTCGTTGTCCATGTGTGGCTCCTGTTCGTGCTCAAGCGGCGGTTTCGATCTCTGCGGGCTCTTGCGTCCAGCTGATGCCCGCCACCTCCTCCGCCGTCTGTGCCGCCTGGATCTGGGCGTAGATCTGCCGGCTGCGCTGGTGGATGCCGTCGGTGTGGGCCAGCAAGGCAAAGCCCACCGCAATCACGCCTTCGGCGCCCAGCTCCACCGTGGTGTTATCGGCCAGGGTCCAGCGGATGCTGTAGGGCTGCCCGGCCTCCCGGGTAGTTGGCAACCATGCGCCGCAATGCATCAAGGGAGTTCATGTCCGGGCTCCAGAAAAACGGACGTTGCAGCCGCTCGGGGTAGATCCGACACTTGGCCCAACGAAGAAAGAGAGAGATGGAACCCAAGCCACAACCACCCAAGCCCGAAGCGCTGACACCAGAGCAGGTGTAAGCAGCCATTGAACGGGCCGAGAAGTGGCTTGGAAGGATTGAGGCACGCGCACTGCGTGCGATCGCGCTGGGGCTACGCGATGTGTAGGGGTGGCCGCCCTGCGCTGGTCTATGCTGGTGCGGCTTACACAACCAACCCCAGGGAGAGCGGACATGACAAAACCAGAAGAACTGCAAGCGCAGATCGATGGATTGCGGCTATTGGTGATGAGCCTCTTGGCCCGAATCCCTGCGGAAGAGCTCCGCAAGGACGTAGAGATCAGATTCGAATCCTGGGAGAACATGCACATACCCACCGGAGTCAGCAATTCGTATCTGGATCTGATGCAGACCGAGAAGGACCGCGCCCTTCACATGCTCGAGACGCTTCGGGGGCAGCAGAGTGCAAGTGCGAAGACATCACTGCAGCAGCCGCCTTCCGACCACGCGTCACCCTAGCGAACAGGCTGGAGCCATGCCTCTCGCGGCACTTCTTCAGCCGCCGCACAGACTCAAAAATGGAGCCGCCAAAGCGGTACGGGTCAGCCATGGGGGGTCTCCTCTGCGTTTGGCATGGAATGGGTGCCCGCCCTGCCCTGGGCTACGATGGAAGTTCCTACACAACCAACACCAAAGAGAGCGGACATGAAACAGGAATTGATAGGTCCAACTGCAACGCTCGCTGCAGCGCTGCTGTCGAACCTCGAAGACGAGCACAGCGAATTCACACCAGCCATCGTTGCGGCCGCGTTCGAAGAGGCGTACTTCATGCTTCTCGATGGCATTCAGCGGGTGGACAACGAGATTGCGCGGCGCGAGAAGCTGTAGTAGCGGCGTACATGTCACCCATGGCTCACCTCCTCGGGGCTGGGCTTGGAAGGGGTGCCCGCCCTGCCCCGGGCTACGATGGAAGCTCCTACACAACCAACGCCAGGGAGGGCGGACATGAGCGCAGTGCTAATCGCATATGACTTGCACAAATTGGGGCAGCGGTACACCGAGTTGCGAAAACTCATCATTGAAACGTTTCCGGGCAGCTGGAACTGCTTGGAGTCAACTTTCATAGTCAACACAAACTGGACGCCAGCTCAGGTACGAGACTTGCTGAAATCCAAGCTGGACTCCAACGACGAGTTGCTTGTAGTTGCACTGGTCAAACACGGCTGGGCATCCTGGGGACTATCCAAACCATGCTCAGATTGGCTGCATGCCAACGCCTGACCATCGGTCTGCGGTGTAAAGCCATCCCGGATCAGCTCCCAGTTGTCCGGGTGGCACCAAATCTGCGTTGCGTACGCCAACGCAAAAGGAATGCCGTTTCGCTTGTACACGGTGCCGGCAGGCAATATGAAGGTCTGCAACTCAACCATGACTTACCTCCTCGGCATTTGGCTTGAAATGGGAACTGCGCTATCTCGGCTCTCGACTGGCTCAAAACCGAAATCACGCAGGGCTTGCCGACCATCCGGGCTTTGGGCCAGTAGCTCACTCAGATCCATGGCCGCAGCCAGAAGGCCTGCCTTGGGTGAGCCTGCCTCGCGAGCAACATGAGATGCGTGGTGCCGAAATGCGATGTGGGAATCGGCCATGCTGAACCAGCGCGCAGCACAAGCAGCAACAGCCGCGGCTAGAGCACCCTGCTCTCCTGCTCGCACTGCGGCCATATCCACTGCGGGAAGCTTGTGGCTAGCCATGGCTCACCTCCCCCGCTTCGCCAGCCAGCGCATTCGCTCGCAAAGAATGGATCGCCTCGTCGGGCAAGCACGTGTAGATCGAGTCGTGAACGAACTTGCTGAAGGCGCGCATGTCGTCCTCGCTGCGCTGCGAGGTGTTCAGCTTCGAGCCGTAGATCCGGCAGAACTGCTCCGCCAGCTCTGGCTCAGCAATCGCACTGGACAGGCAGTTGATGAAGGCCGGATCGAAGTACGCCGCAGAAAGAGGAAGCCGGCCGCACATCACGCCACCTCCTGGGTGGTTGTAGGAGTTGGCTTTCTCAGTAGGTTGCGCCGGATGCGCGTGATCCATGGGTTGTCACGCTCAACACCCGAAGGATGCCACGCCTTTTCCAGTTCTGGATGCGCTGGATACCGCCATTTTTTAGGTCGTAACCTAAGCGGGCAGCGAGCTTGGTGGCTCCGCCCATGTGAGATATGAGTCCTGCGTCTTGGTGCATGCCAAAATTAAACACATTGTTTAAACAAAAGTCAAACACATCGTTTAACAACATTTTGTTTAGCAAACGGAGAATTTCTAGATGCACACCTCTGCAGATCGCCTCTATCAAGCCGCCAAGCTACTCCGAGACATCTCGGGTCAGTCGGCTGTTGCCCGCCTGCTCAATGAATCACCCCAGACAGTGAAAAATTGGGAGACGCGTGGTGTTTCGCGCTCTGGAGCGATGAAGGCCGAGAATGTGCTGGGTGTACGAGCCAACTGGCTCATCACTGGCGAAGGCGACATGACAAGCGGATCCGTTATTGCTCCGCGAGAAGAATTTCTGCCTGCAACGCCGACCGCAACAGACCTGGTCCGAATCCCCTTGCTCGCCAATTCGGGTAGCATGGGTCCAGGCAATGAGGTGCTGGACTCTGACTACGTGGTCGGCGACTTGTCGCTGTCCTCGCACTGGATCAACCAATACATTAAGCCAGGCAACATCCGTGAGTTGAGATTCATCCACGCCCACGGCGAGAGCATGGCTCCCACTTTCAGCGATGGCGACGTACTACTGGTGGATGCTGGTTCACGCGATCCGGCCGCCCACGAGGGCGTCTATGTGCTGGAGTTGCATGGCAAGACCTACATCAAGCGCGTGCGCATGCGCATGTCAGGCATGCTGGAGGTCAGCTCGGATAACCCAACAATTAAAACGGTGGATGAGCTGAATGGAGACCACGAGGTGCGAGTGCTGGGCCGTGTGGTTTGGGCATGGAATGGTCGAAAACTTTAATCACCCAAAATCATTAATTATCGAAAGAGGGACGCCGTTGAAATCGCTGGGAAAAGTCGCACTTGCTGCGTGTTTCGCTCTTGCATGTGTCGGAGTGTCTGCACAAACCTTTCAGAAATGGGAAGTTTATGACTTGATTGATGCACCGGTCACCATGACCATTAATGACAGCGGAAACGGTTTCGGGCAAGTCTGCTCAGACGAGATGCAGGACTGCTTCTGGGTCATTCTGACTTCAAAGACCGCATGCGAATCTGGCACGGAGACGCCTATCCTCGTGAATGCATCTAGCGGATCTTTTGCAATTTCATCTCACTGCTCTGGTGTCGTCAACCTTAGTGGAACTAACTATCACCGGTACATCCTCTCAACCCATAAGCAAATGACCACGATCGTTCAGGACTCCTCCGGTCTGATCGGGTTTGCCATCCCACTCGAAAGCGGTCTGTTCTCCGTTCTGCGCTTCGACCTCTCAGGCTCGCGAGCCGCCCTCAAGAAGTTCGACAAGCTTTTCGACTCATTCATCAAGCGCGTTCAAAACAGCTCCACCAAAGACAGAAGCCTCTAGAGAGACTCCCGTCGAACCATCTCTGCGTTCAGCGCTACAAACCGCCCTCCGAGGCGGTTTTTTCAGCCCATCACAAAGGTCTTAAACATTTTGTTTGACGACGAATTAAACGTATTGTTTAATACACCCATCGCAGCAACACACCGCGAGACACCCCAGGCCCAGCGATACGGGGCCGAAGCCGACAGGACGCAAAGGCGGGGTTAGCTCCCAAGGGAGTGCAGACAGGAGTTGCAGACGCGATGGGTGCCAAGTGATCGAGCCAGCACCTCGGGTCTTTAAAAAGCAGCTGGTGTGATTGAGAGAGGCGGCGGCACCGAAGTACTGGAAACATGCAACGGGGTGCACCACAGCCGAAATGCCCGGGGATGAAAAGACCGGGGGAAGACTTAAGGACATGACCAGGCGGCGCAATTGCGCGGGCTCATGGACTTGTGAGGCACGGCAATCAGTGTCATAGCAGGGAATGGCCGTCCTGCCCGCTCTCTCAATCACATCAGCCGAGCCGGATGAACAGGCCCAAAGGCCCTGCCCCTGTGATCTGTCGGCAGAAAGCAAAAGACAGGTGGCGCGAGAACCAACACTCGCGAGCCAGGCCCAGCTGGGCCAGATTAAAACAGCATGCCCCTCGCCCGCTTGAGCGGTTAATCAGGACGCTGGTACCGGCCCTCTTCGGGATATGCCAGCCGCCGCGCACGCCTGCACCTGGGACAGCAGGTATCGATAGCCAAGGACGCGCGGTAGCCCATTCACCCGGGCCACCGGGGAAAAGCCAAGCCCTTTCACCAGAGAGCGCTTGGCTTTTTTACGCCGATAGCAGGGCGGCCCTCCCCTGCAATTTGAAACTCAACCGTGACTCAACTGAAAAAAGGCCAATCTGTGAAAGCTCGTACTATCCGTGGCACCGCCACGATTGCCGGCTAAGTGCAGGAGATCATCGAAACCACCAAGGGCTTGTGGGTGACCGTACAGCCGGATGCCAAGGACGCGAAGCCGTTCAAAACGCACCCTGCTTTGTGCACTCCGGCCTAATTCCAGCAACCGTCCGCCCGGGGTGACCCGGGCCAAACCAGAGCACTTGTCAAGCAAATACTCTGGTTTGGTGAACGATTTGTTATGGAATGCCCTACATTTCACAAGTTAAAGAATTTTTAATAATATTAAGAATCACTGAATGGGCACTGCTTCTTAGGTGAAGGCACACAAGGCAAAGCCCAAGCGCGAGCAATACGCGCAGCTCTCTAACGGCAACTGCAAACTCTCAAACAAGGGGATCTCCAACATGAGCACCTACAAAAGCCTGCTTCAACAAAAAGCCGAACTGGAAGCCAAGATCGCCGAGGCGCGTAAAACCGAACTGGCCCACGCGGTGAAGCAAGCGCGTGAACTGGTGGCGCAATACGGCTTGACTGCTGACGATGTGTTTGGTGGCAAGAAAGCCGCAACCGGCCCCCGTGGAACTGTGGCCCCCAAGTACCGCGACCCAGCTACCGGTGCGACCTGGACTGGCCGCGGCAAACCCCCGAAGTGGATTGCCGACAAAGACCGCGCATCGTTCGCTATTTAAAGTTCACACACTTCCTGCATAGCCCGCAAGTCGCGGGCTTTTTTATGCCTTGCTGTGGCCTGAGCGTTTGCCTGCATCGTTTTCTGCAGCCGTGCGCTAGAAGGTGAAGCGGGCAAAAATCCCAAGGCAAATTTTCAAAAATAAGTACGCCGTTCTGGCCGCGAAGTCAGAGACTTCTTGTAGTCGCCACGGAAATTGAATGCGGGAGCTGGCACCGCATCAGAGAACCAGAAGCTCGAGTAACAAGCAATGTCTGGCGCGCAGTACCAGTGTGCAACCCCGTCCTGGTTGATAGCCCACCAACGCGCAAGCCTTGGGGCTTTGGACCAATCCACCTTGTCATGTCCTGTGCGCATGGCAACTCCTCAGATAAGCGGTGCAGTCTGTGGTGCTGGAAGTCAAGGGGCAACTGCCACTGGTCGCGATCGAGGTGGTCCGCGCGCCCCTCCCTCCTGGGGAGCACCAAGCATGGTCGACACAGCGCGGAAAAAGGGGAAAAAGCCATCTGGTGCAACGCCTTACCCTTAGCAACACCAGGGCGAAGACCAGGGCCCGCTCACCAAAGGCGCTACGGGCCCTGGGGGTGAACAATGTAAGTATTCTCTCAGAACGGTTTTTGCTCCTGAAAGAGAGTACCCTGAAGAAAGGCGATCAGCCCTGATCCGCCTTGATAGACCGGAGGTCTAAATGTCACCCCCCTCGAAATCTGCAGCCTATTTAGGCGACAGATTGCCCCAACTACCAGACTTTGACAGTCACACAGCTTCGAGTGACGACTATGTGTTCGAGCCGAACTGGCATGTACTGACCATGCTTGTCGACCCGAGCAAACAACCCAAAGTAACCATAAAAAAGGTCCGCAAACTGCAGCGCGAGAAAACTGCAGAAGAGGACTATTGATCCTCGAAGGCTTAGGCCGTAACGCATTGGTACAGCGTGGTTATCCCTAAAGCCTCATTGTGAAGATGCAGCAAGTCATCCCGATGCGCTGCAAATGGTTAAGGAATATCCAAATGACTCAGTCCAACCAACAACCCGGCCAGACCCCGAGCAAAAAACCCGGCCAAGCCGAACAGTCCTCCCCCAAGACCCCTCAACAAGGCCAGCCAGCCCAAAAGCCAAGTGGGCAGCACAAATAAGCAATCAAGTTGCTAACGCCTCGGTTTTCGGGGGCACTGCACGGCCTTCAGGGTCAGCAGTTAATGAGCCCGCTTTAAGCGGGCTTTTGATCTTCTTGGAAAGCGTGGAGGCAAAACCATGATTGAGACGAAAACACCGGTGAAATCCGAGCCTGTCGCTCCGCCTACTTCGCCTGCGCCTGTAAGACAGGACGCACCGGAGCCACATGAAAAAGTAGAGCGCCAGCAAGGGGACAGAGAGAAAGAGCCTGGCGTGAAAGAAAAACAACAAAGTTAGTTATAAGCCAGCATCTGCTAAATACTTTGAATGCTAAGGTAGGAACCATGTCTAGCGTCAGCATTGCGATATCTGCTCCCCTGCAGCTAGAAGCCAATTCGTTAAGGCTGATTCTCGATTGTGTTTTAGATGGCCATCCCGACATGGCACTAGCACTCTTACAAATTGATCAGATAATTACCGACTTGCAAGTGCATGCCAACACGTCCGTTGAACTTCAAAGAAATGATCCATTAGTGGACTGCATGCAGCGAATTCGCGCATCCCTAAATTAATTTTTGGTAGCGTCTACTTACGATATAGTGCTTTACTCTACTACTTGTCCTACATCACCTCACTCTTTAAATGGCCATAATAGGTTAGGTCAATCCTTCGATTGGCCTTAATAGGAGCAGCGGTAATGAGTGAGCAATTGAATCAACCGAATCCGGGTGAACAACAAAAAAATCCCAACCAGATCCAGCCCGGGCAGCAGCAACCCGATCAGCAGCAAACGAACCCCAACCAGCCGCAGCCAGGGCAAGAACAACCTGACCAGCCTCTGCGCTAAGTTGTGATTCCAAGTCGGACTCTCACTTTTTTGAAGCCGACGACCTAGGGGGCTAATTCCCACAAAATGGCTCCATTTACGGCAAACAGTGAAAACGCGAAAAGTAGATGTGTTCAAAATAGTCGGCTGCACATTTGACTAGAAAATAAGGTGGGGACAAGGCGGTCCCCAAATTGCAGCCGAAATAGACCGGAGGTCTATATGTTCTCACTACTTGCATATAAGTTAAATATTGAATTTTGGCGTGATATTGGGCTAATATTTACTCGGCCAATTTCCGAGCTACCGCCAAGACCGATGATTGCTGGTGCCCCCCCTTTGCCAGAGCCTCAAAAATCGGGCTTAAAGCTGCGGCTAGCGGTAATTAAAAAGAAATCGTAACTCAGTAGCCATGCGGGCATTAAACGCCGCCTCCTGGAGCGCATGCAGGGCCATGAAGCAAGCCCAGTGGCTTCCTTGATGGCGTGACTGGTAGTTGCCCACCAGCAAGCCGTGGAAGTCAGCGTCTCTCGTGGCTGAGTGCAAAAAGAACCGGGGCGTACACGGCAGCCATCACCCTTTTGCAGCGCTATGTGGCAGCTGTCGAATTCTCATTTGGGTTCTCACCAAGCGGCCGTCTGTTCGATTCGATGACGCGCCCTTTGCCTGCGTGCTTTGCCACATACATGGCTTCATCAGCGCGCTCAATTAACGAATCGCATGACTCGTTATCAAATTCATAGTAGGCAATACCGATGCTGCATCCCACTTTGGTTGTATGAATGTCTTCCACCACAATAGGAACCAGTACCTCCTGCAGGCAGCGCTGCATAGTGTGTACAACGCTTTCGCGATCGTTACGCCCAGTCAGCACAACGACAAACTCGTCGCCTCCAAGGCGTGCAACACAATCGTATTCACGCACTGCCCCCTTCAATCGTTTGGCTACGGTCTGCAAAACGATATCGCCGGCATCGTGCCCGTAGGTGTCGTTGACAGCCTTGAACCCGTCCAGATCGATAAAGCAAACGGCAACTGAGCTCAGGTGGCGGTTGGCAAGTGCAATGAAGCGCTCCATCTGCATGACCATAAGCCGACGGTTGGCCAGGCCCGTCAACGCATCGTGGGTGGCTTGGTGCTCGGTCTCTTGCTGGAGCTTTTTGTGGGCGTCAACATCCACAAAAATCCACACAGTATCCGTTTCCGTGATTTGCGCGGCATTGGCGTCCACCCAGAAGGTTTGACCATTGCTTTTTTTCAACTGCACCTCTGTGCGGAAGTGCTTGTTATGACTTAGCGCTTCGCTGGACAGTCGCCCGATTTGCTCATATGTTTCTTTGTCTGGATAGATGCAAAGCTTGGATTGCTGGTTCAAATCAGACACGTGCTTTCCCAGCATGCGTGCCATGGCCTTGTTGGCCCAGAGTATTTTCCGGTCGCGCACTTTGATCATGCCGATCAAGTCATTTTCGACAAAGAAGTTCTGCTCTTTCAGCAACTCTGCATTGCGCAACTTGTCAGTCAGCTCTCGCTGCTGATGCAGAAACAGGCTCCCTGCACCAAGCGCCATGAGCAGCACGCAAAGCCCCGTCAGGCTCCAGACCCGTACAGCTTCGCTTCGCCAAGGTCGCAGGTAGCTTTCGGTGCTGATGCCGGTGTAGACCGTCAGCGAATACGGGGAGGAAAGACGTTGGTAAGCCGTTATGCGTTCAATGCCGTCCAGCGCAGTTGGCGTAATGAACCAGCCATGATCTGGGTTACGGCGCACCGTTTGCTTCAGCGCGGTAGAGGTCAGCGTGCCTCCAACGCCAATATGCGAGGTTGGATCTGCTTGCGAGTAACGGGCCACCAAACGGCCTTCGGCCGAGCGTAGAGTGGTTGCGCTGTCTTCGCCAGGGGTCAGTTTCTGGAAAAGTTTGCGGAAATGCTCTACATCCAGGACGACGAACACAGCACCCTTGAAGGTACCGTTTTCACCCTCCAGCCTTCGGCTAAGAACCACGCTCCATTCTTTAAACGAGTGGCTGACCAAAGGCTCTGAGATGACCATCTTGTCAGAGCGTTTGACCTCTTCAAAGTAGGCCCGGTCCGCAATCGAAAAAGGCTGCTCATTTGGCAAAAGGCCCAGGCGCACCATGCCATTGGCATCGGCCACACGCACTGCTTTGGAGAAGGGAAGCAAAGCAGCCTGGTTGGTCATGGCCGATTCAAATGTTTGTGCAGTTGCCCCGGCCTGATGGAATTCGTGCGCAATAGTCGATAGTGCGTTATCGATCAGCCGCATCTCGGTGTTGAGCTCGTAGCTCAACAAGCGGGCCTGATTGATGGAGGCGTCCACGCCACGTTGAACGTGGTAATCACGCGACTCGCGCAGGTTATGCCAAGTGGACGCTATAAGTATGGAAGCAATTAGAAAAACGCCGACAACAGTTTTAAGCAAAAGCTGCCTAGACCGAATGAGACTTGTTACCACTCCATCTATCAGACGGTCAACAAAACGGATGCTCTTCATATGCGAACCATGATTGCTCAAGATGGGTCCCGTCAGTTTGCTGTTGTTGATGTGAGGCAAGCGTACGACAAGAGATATCCACTGCCTATCAAGCCTCTATCCTCGATTGTGATCCCGCTATCAGCGGCCGCAATGGTCCGACTTGACGTGCGGCAAGACAAGCGCAAATGTTGTCCGGAGGTCACGCTTGAGACTGATTCAGCGCATCTGTTCAAGCCAGTGAACTGAGCACCGCCACTCTCTCGCAGGGCCACTGCAAGGCCATGAAGCAAGCCCCGGGGCTTTCTTGATGGTGTGACTGGTAGTTGCCCACCAGCACGCGGTGAAAGTCCGCACCCTCCCTGCAACATGTCCGCAGAGATGTTGGAAAAAGCCGGGGCGCACACGGCAGCCATCACCCGTTTACAGCCGGGCCTGGGGAGTCTCCTCCCTCCCTCTCTTTTGTTTCCACGAGGTGCCTGCATTTTGGGAGGCAGCAGCATCTGCTGCTATATTTCGTTCCTCAAATTGGCGACCAAAAGCTCCTTAGGGTCGAAATGAGCATAGTTATATGTGGTTTTCTCGGGCATGAGACGCAGGACCTTGAGAAGAGAGTCGTTCAAGAATTTTCGGAGCTTGGGTTCAAGGTAGAAATTCATCCCGATATAAATTTACTGCAGCAAAATGATGATGAATCGCTGTATTTAAATTTCCTAGAGACCCCAGCTTATATTAAGCGCTCTTACCCTGGAGTTCCGCTACTAGCTGGGTGTGGATACTATGTGTCTCTGAATCCAGGAGGCGCGAATCCAGATGACAAGAACAGGCTAGTTAGCGTTGATAACTACACCTACCAAGTTTGCACTAGAACGTCATCCGGCCGGTCACCTTCTAGCTTCTATGCTCAAGCGTTAACAGTTGCGATTTTGTCGAAGATCACTGGTGGTCAGTTTTATGCAGAAGGACACGGGGATATTGTTTCAGGAGATTCTGGCTTAGAGCAAATCCTTACGGAGCTCAGGCAGGACGCTGATTTAGAGTTCGACGCAGATGCTTATCCTTTCCAGACCTGGCCGCCAATCGACCCAACAGTCGCATACACGTGGCCTGCGCCACTGGAATCTAAAATACCTAAAACGGTCGCCAAATCTATACCTCCCAAAAAAATAATAAAAATTACACCAATGGGTTTATTCTGTTTATTTATTTTTTTATATTTCTCAATAGTTACTATCATTTATTCGTAGCCCCTCCCGATAGTAGCTCCCCCTGCCCGCCTAGAGCGGGCTTTTCCATTTCTACGGCTCGCTTCGACGGGCCTTTTCTTTTGGAGGCGTCATGAGCCTGACATTTGTGAATTGCTTCGGCAAAAAGATCACTGAAAGCCAAATGGCCGCGATGCGCACTCACGGCCAAGAGCAAGAGCGCCTGCGCCGCGCTGCTGCAAAAGGCGAAGTCGCAGCTGTCCACAAAGGATGGCGGGTGACCGGCGTGAAGCCCGGCCTGCTTGAGGAAGCACGCGGTGCGCATGCAAGCCTGCAGGCATCAGCGCGGAAGGTTGGAGGGCAAGACATCAAAGACTTTGACGAGATGGCTTGGCTGCGCAGCGCGAAGCGCTCCCCTGTTCGTAGCAAGCCATACACCTTGAATGATGCAGCTCTGCAATGTGCCGAGCTGGCCACCAAAGCTGGATGGATTGATGTCCGTGTCCAAGAGATCAAAACGGAGGTTGCATGAACGCTCGACTCCCACTGCGCGCCATACCCTCCGACGCAAATGGCCTGCCGCCCTATGAGCCCGACACTGCACGCTTTCAGGTCACGGTCGAGGGCGTCACGCTGGACACACTGATCCACTACGGCGATGACTTTGACCTGTCTGTCTCGGCCATCTGGCACCGCGGCGTGAACATCGCCCCGCTGCTGGAGCCGAGCATCGACGAGGCCATCCTTAGCGCCTACGACACGCACCGCCAGGCCCTACGCAACGACGCCCAGGTGGAGCGCCGGGCCGGCTTCTCTGATTGAAAGTCAGCATGCGCCCGACCATCCAACTCCAGCGCCTGCCGCGCCGCAAGAAGAAGCCCGCCATCAAGCGGGCTTTGTTCATTCTGGCCCTGGCCATCGTCGCCGCCCTGGCGGCCACACAGTTTTAGGAGATCCCGTGCGCTTCATCTACATCGTGAACGGGCAGCCTAGTGCTGGCACCTTCAGTACCCGCGACGCGGCCTACACCGCCGGCCTGCTGCGCGCCGGCAGCGTCATCGCGGGCATTACCACCGCCGGTGTGCGAGGTTCTGCGTGAACACCACCGCTCCTCTCCACCAGCCCGCCTCGTTGCGGGCTTCTTATTTTCTGGACCTGCTCAAGTGGCTGGGGATCAGCGCCCTCGCGCTGGCCGCTGCCGCCGCCATCGTCTTTTGACCATCACCACGAATCGAGGTATCCCATGAGCAATGCGCTCGCCCCCCAGCAGGCTGCAGGCAGCCTTCGCCCTGCCGCACAGTTCGACCTGAGCCCGCAAAACTTTGAGCAGGCCCTGACGTTCTCCAACTACCTGGCTGAGAGCGACCTGGTGCCCAAGGACTTCAAGGGCAAACCGGGTAATTGCTTGATCGCCATGCAGTGGGGTGCTGAGCTGGGGCTCAAGCCTCTGCAGTCGCTGCAGAACCTGGCTGTAATCAACGGCCGGCCGGCACTGTGGGGTGATGCGGTCATTGCCTTGGTCCTGGCCAGCCCCGTCTGCGAGTACGTCACCGAAGATGACGATGGCAATACAGCCTATTGCCGCGTGAAGCGCAAGGGTGGGCCTGAGCAGGTACGCAGCTTCAGCATGGCTGATGCGCAAAAGGCTGGGCTGACCAACAAGCAAGGCCCGTGGACGCAGTACCCAAAGCGCATGCGCCAGATGCGTGCGCGTGCCTTTGCGCTGCGCGACGTGTTTCCTGACGTTTTGCGCGGCATGCCCGTGGCAGAGGAACTGCAGGACATGGCGGCCAACCCTTTGCCAGTTCAGAAGCACATGGGCCCCGCCGAGGTGGTACAGGCTGAATGGCCGACCGACAAGTGGGCTGCGCGCTTGCCGCAGATTCTCGATGGCATCGCCCAGGGCAAAACCGTCGATGACGCGCTGGCCTGGCTGGGCAGCAAGGGCAAGGTCACAGCTGAGCAGGAGAAAGAGCTGCGCGACAAGACGGCCAGGCTCCAGCAGCCCACCACCACGCAAGCGGGCGCGCCCGGCGCCCCTGCGGTGGCCCCCGACAAGCTGGCCGCAGATCTGCAGGCCTGTGCCGACCTGGACAAGCTCTACGAGCTGGGCGGCCTGCTCGATGCCATCACCGACGAAGCGCAGCGTCTGCGCATGACCGAAATCTTTGATGCCCGCGTGGCGCAACTGGAGCAGCCATGAGCATGCGAATTGTGAATCTGGTGCAGGGCACCCCTGAATGGCACGCCCACCGCCGTGCGCACTTCAACGCCAGCGATGCCCCGGCCATGATGGCCTGCAGCCCGCACAAGACCCGGGCCCAGATCATCAAAGAGCTCGCCACCGGTATCAGCGAGGAAGTGGACGCAGCCACCCAGCGGCGCTTTGATGCCGGCCACCAGTTCGAAGCCATGGTGCGGCCGCTGGCAGAGGAAATCATCGGGGATGAACTGTCGCCCTGTGTTGGCACCGAGGGTAAGTACAGCGCATGGTTTGATGGCCTCACCTTCATGAACGATGTGGCGTTCGAACACAAGACGCTCAACAACACGCTGCGCGAAGCCATGGTCCAAGGCTGCACCGGTGTCGACCTGCCACAGCAGTACCAGGTGCAGATAGAGCAGCAGGCCATGGTCTCGGGCTGTGAGCGAATCCTGTTCATGGCCAGCGCATGGAGTAGCGATGGCACCTTGGTTGAGGAACGCCACTGCTGGTATGTACCCAATCTGCAGCTGCGCGCCCAGATCGTGGCCGGCTGGGAACAGCTGGAGCGGGATGTGGTGGCCTTTGACCCCACCACCGCGCGCCAGGCCCCTACGGTGGCCGAGCCAGTGGAGAGCCTGCCGGCCGTGGCAGTGCAGCTCCAGGGCAGCCTGGTCGTAGTGTCCAACCTGGACAAAGTGGCTGTGGCCGTGCGCGCTTTTATCGATGGCATGGTGGCAAAGCCCTCCACCGATCAGGAATTCGCTGACGCCGAGGCCGAATGCAAAGCCCTGAAGTCTGGTGAGGAAGCCATGAAGGCGGCCGTGACCGGTGCACTGGCTCAGGTCAGCGATGTGGAGGCCTTCACGCGCACCGCAAGCGACTTGGCCAACCTGATGCGCACCACCCGCTTGGCACGCGAGAAGCTGGTAGCAGCCGAGAAAGACGCCCGCCGCCTGGCCGTGGTGACCGATGCCCAGCAGGACCTGGACCAGCACGTGGCCGCGCTCAACAAGCGCCTGGGCGCCGACTGGCTGCCCCGCATGGCAGGTGGATTTGCGGAAACCATCAAGGGCAAAAAGTCCCTGGCCAACATGCAGGACGCCGTAGCTGTGGCGCTGACCAACGCCAAGGCACAGGCCAACGGCCTGGCTCAGCGCTTGGTGGCCAACCGCGCACACCTGGTGCAACAGGACGGCGACTGGATCGCCCTGTTTGCCGACTTCGCCGCCGTGGGCACCAAAGCCGCAGAGGACTTCCATGCCCTGGCCGCGCTGCGCATCGGAAACCATCGCTCGGCCGAGGCCAAGCGGATAGAGGCTGAACGCGAGATCATTCGCCAGGAGGAGCAGCAGCGCGCCGATGCAGAAATGCGGGAGAAGCTCATTCAGGCCGAAGCTCAGGCGCAGGCCGGTATTGATGAAGCACGTTCTGCCGATGAACTGCCAGGCCCGCTGTTGGATGACCTAAGCTCACTGGCCAAAGGCCTGCGAGACAGCGGCGTGGCCGAGATCGACACGCGGCATGCCATCGCTGCGGCGCAAACCAGTGCTGCTGCAGCAGCGAGCGACGATGGCCGGACGATGACGTTGGGTCAAATCAACGCCTTGATTGCGCCCATCAAAGTTGACGCCGCCGGCCTGGCTGAACTCGGCTTTGTGGCCACGACGATCAAGGCCGCCAAGCACTACCCTGCTGGCAGCGTGCCGCACATCCTGGGGGCGATGATCAAGCACCTGCAAGGAGTGATGGCCACGGCCTGACCTCCGCCCTCTCGCGCCCGAACGCCAGCCAGGCCGAGCCACGCATCACCAGCACTGTGCCGGCCAAGTACCGCAACCCGGAAACCGGTGATACTTGGACCGGGCGCGGCAAGGAGCCAGTGTGGATTCGTGGTCAGGACCGTGAGGCCTATCTGATCACCCCGGCCGCATAACACCGGCCGCCTTTCCCCTTATCACCCGCAGCGAGCGGGTTTTTTCATGCCGCGAAGGAGGCGGCGAACTATGCGCAAGCTCAAACTGTTCTTGGCTGTTGCTGCCCTGGCGACCCTGGCCGCCTGCGGCAGCAAGGTCGAAGTGCCGCCCGCCCATGTGGGCAAAATCATGACCAAGGACGGCTACCAGGAGGCCCTGATCCCCACGTCCAAATTCCGCCTCTCCGCGTGCTGGGCCTACTGCGACCGCCTCGTCCTACTGGACGTCTCGGACAAGGCCTACCAGGAAGCTCTGTCCATCTTCATTCCCGAGGACAAGTTGAACCTGGAAGTCGCGGTGCGCGCCACGCTGAGCATCAACCCGGCCAAGACGGGCGAGCTGTTCAACGCGATCAGCCCTGAAGGCAATGATGGCGATATCTCTGTGATTGGCAATGAGCAGGTGTACCGCACCTACGCCAGCCAGATCATCCAGGCCGAGGTGCGCGAGTACCTGAGCAAGTTCAGCATCAGCGAAATTGCCTCGAGCAACGAGAAGATCAACGCTGACCTGCGCCTGCAACTGGGCAAAGTGATCGAGGCGCGCACCCCGTTCTCAGTGCGCTATGTGGGCATCACGAACTTCAAGTACCCCAAGATCATCACCGACGCCCAGGATTCTGCAGCCGAGCGTCGCGAAGCCATCCAGAAGGAAGAGGCTCAGCTGGCCATCAGCAAGGCCCAATTAGAGCGCGAGCTGCAGGAAGCCCGCCTGAACCGCGCCATCGAAAAAGAGAAGGCGGAAACTGAAGCCATGGCTCAAGCCGTCCTGGCCCAGTCGGTGGACGGCCGCGTGCTGGAGCTGCGCAAGCTGGAGAATCAGCGCGCCTGGATCGATAAGTGGAATGGTCAGTTGCCCACCACCACCCTGGGCGACTCCACCCCAATGGTCAAGCTGAAATGATCCTGCTGCTGAACCTTCTGCCCTACCTTGTGGTGGCCGCCGGCCTGTTGCTGGGCATCAAGCTGCGCAAGGTTTGGATCTTCCTGGCCGCCTTGGCCCTGGCGGCCATCTACAACATGGCCCAGCCGTCGTATGCCCCCAAGGGCACGGTGCAGCGCAGCCAGGTCCCAGCCTTCACGGAGTCCAGCACCAGCATCGAGGATCGCAACAGCAAGCCGGTTCCCGGTGATGTGCGGGACCAGCGTATGCGTGATGCTGTGCGCAACGGCTTGGAATTCAAGCCGTAAACCAGCCGCCCTGGCTTCGGCCGGGGCGACACTCGCCCCACCAGGGGCATGAGCACAGGACTTGCGCCTGTCCTGATTTCCCTGAACCCCAGCCCGCCCGGCCCATGCCCGGCGGGCTTTGTCTTTTCTGGAGCAGTCAATGAGAGACAGAGCAACCCACCAGGCAACCGTGGTCACCCACGAGAATCCCGCCGCCGCTAGTGCCCCCGAATGGGTGCTGGCGAGCAAGTACGAAGAGCTGACAGGCGTCACCCGCGAGACCGTCAAGCAGCGGAAGAAGACCGGCACTTGGAAGATCGGCCAGCAGGTTGCTGTCGTTTCCCGTCGCCTCTACGTCAACATCAAAGCAGCAGACCAATGGATAAAAGACCAAAGCTCGAAACACCACCCGGCGTAACCATCCGCAGATTTGTCACCGGTGACCGCATTCAAATTGCGTTTTCATTCGAGGGCAAAGAGTGCCGCGAGATGCTACCGCCTGGGCCTATCAACAAGTCCAGCATTCAACGAGCAGCAGTTCTGCGAGAAGACATCCGCGACAAAATCAAGGCCGGTGACTTCGACTACGCCGCATTCTTTCCCGACAGCCCGAAGGCCGGTGTCAGTAGGAAAAACGCCGGACTGATGAGAACGCTCTTGCAAAACCAGCTGGAGACCTACGAGCGCCAAGTCAAAAACGGGCAGATGTCGAAATCCACCTATAACGGCTATGCCAAGGTGATAAACGGCGACCGGATGCGGCACTGGGACAATGTGCAGGCGTCCGAGATCACCCCCGGCATGCTGCGCGAATAGATTGGCGAGATGGACTGCACTTCAAAGGCCATCCGAAACACGCTCATCCCTCTGCGTTCCGTTTTCGAAGATGCACTGAATGACGGCGTGATCGAATTCAACCCGTTTGAACGCATTGCATTGGCAAAGCTGATCCGGCAAACAGCCAAAGCCAGTGACTACGTCGTTCGGCCATTCACCTACGCCGAGCGTATGACTATCCTCGACGCTTGCCGAAACGATGAGCGCCCGACCTTCCAGTTCTGGTTCAACACGGGCCTTCGGCCTGGAGAGTTACAGGCGCTGGAGTGGGAGCACATTGACTGGGAGCGGCGCGTCGCGCGCATCGTCCAGAACCAAGTGGCGGGTGTCATCAAGGGTCCGAAGACAGCCGCCGGCAAGCGGGAGATGGATTTGAACGACGAGGCCATGCAGGCCCTCCGCGGCCAGTTGCCCATCAGCGGCGCCCGCGGCAAGCGGGTGTGGCTCAACACAGTGACGTTACTCCCCTGGACCACGGATGCTCAGGTGCGCAAAACCGCCTGGCTGCCGCTGATGGCCAGGGCCGGCATAACCTACCGCAATCCGTACCAGATCCGGCACACCTACGCCTCAACGCTGCTGACTGCCGGCGCCAACCCCTGGTACGTGGCACAGCAGTTGGGGCACGAGGACGTGGAAATGGTGTTCCGCACCTACGGCAAATTCATCCGCGAGGATTACCAGCACCCGAAAGCACTGCCAAAGACAAGCTGACTCTGATAGCCATCTGGAACGTTTGAGCAATAAATCAAGCCACACAGCATAACCGCTGCGTGGCTTTTTTTTGATGCTGGTGCGATGGGTTGAAACCCATGAAGTCCTCCCACAGAATGACTGTGCGCCTTATCGGCCGATCAGAACCACCACTGCTTCACCGGGCTAGTAATTAATAGAATTATTTTTCTATAAAAATTACAAACTATCAAAACAACTATAATTATAGTCAAAAACAAATGCATTGAAACAAATTGTAATTTACAATGCGCCGCTCATTGTTAAAAATAAATATCAACTGCTTTAAATTTACAAGGCGCAAGTACGTTGACTAATAAATATAATACAAAAGCCTCCCACTACCGAGAGGTAGAGTGGTTGGGGAAAAAATTTCCCCAAAGTGATAAAGTCATAAAAATCAAGCTCCTTTTGCAGCTCAATACCATCGCTTGTACGGTTTTGGGTATATTCTGGGCTGCATGTTATTTTTTGTATTCCAGAAATGACCTTGCGCTGATTTTTGTTGGGCTTTTTCTTGTGGGAATATGTTCATATTATTCCGCGAGAAATTTCAGTTATGCATATCTTGCAGGAATGGCGCATGCACTCTTGCTGATAGTGACATTGATATCTTTGATAGACAGCCCTCTTGAAAACATTCCGCGCTCTGCCCATGTATATTTCCTCCCTCTCGCCATTGGAGTTGTATTTATATTCAACCCCAAAGACAAATACATGGGAATTATTTTCCCCAGACTTTGTTTGGTATTTTTTGCCGCTTTCGGAGTAGGACTTTTTGATATAGATTCTTCCAATTTCTCTCCGCCAGAAAATATTAGAATGATAGGTTGCGTCAGCAACTACACATTTTCCACGTTGATACTGGCATCCATAATAAGAATCTACATCAAAAATTTAAACGAGAAAGTTGATCTCGCATTCAGCCTGGCTCAAGCCGTGGTAAAAAATGAAATAGTGGTTCACTACCAAGTTCAAGTGGATGCGAAAGGCAAGCCTTTGGGAGCTGAGGCATTGGTAAGATGGAACCACCCAGAACGAGGCCTTTTATCTCCTGATAAATTTATTCCATTGGCCGAAGAGAGCCTTGTCATCCGTGATATTGGGCTTGAGGTTTTACGTCAATCCTGTCGTTTGCTTGCAGAATGGTCAAATGATTCTTCGCTCAAAGACAAATATATAGCGGTCAATGTGAGTCCGGTGCAGCTTGCTGATGAAGATTTCGTCGCTACCGTCATCGAAGTGGTTCAAAATTTCGGGGTCAGGCCTGAGCTGATTGAACTTGAGCTGACGGAGTCAGCCTTGATCATCGATGCCGAGCAAGCGATATTAAAAATCCAGCAACTTAAAGATTTCGGCGTCCAATGGGCTCTTGATGACTTCGGATCTGGATTCTCATCGCTTTCTATCATCAAGACATTGCCGGTGCAGAAAATAAAGATAGACAAGCAATTTATTCGAGATGCCAAGTCCAATGAATCTTCCAAAAATCTGCTGAAGAAGATTTTTGAAATATCCGAACTGTTAGAAATGGAAGCTATTGTTGAGGGCGTGGAAGAGCACAGCCAGCACGAAATGCTCATTGATATCGGATACTCTCAGTTCCAAGGTTTCCTGTTTGGTCACCCCAAACCAGCGCCAGAAGTCACAGAGAAGATGAAGTCATCTTTATCTTGAACGGATAACGCATTGTCATCTGGGATCCTCTATTTCACCATGCCGGTGCAAAGTGGATCTTTTACCGTGATGCGTTTTGACTTGACCGGGCCAACCAAGGCAATCAGTCAGCTGGATGGGCTAAAGATCAACTTTTAAAAAAGCAAAAATCCAGCCCCGCCAAAGACATCCGTCTTTGATGCCACTTTCCCACGCTACCCTTGCGCCCGAATCAGCTTGGCTCCGAGATGCTTCATTAGCGCAGCAACGGGGTTGTTCTATACGCCTGGGCCCTGAGCAAGCGATGCTGCTCGGACACTGAAGTCGGCATGGCCGCCGCGATCGCAAAGCGGCCGGCAATTGCGCACCGGAACTCATGCCAGATCTGATGCAACCCTGCATCGCCCCTGGAGCCAACCGTTGGCAGGCGGCCCGGCACCTAGGCTATGGGGTCGTAGCGATGGAGGTCCGCGCCTACGACAAGTTCACCAGAAGCCCAAGGCTGAACTTCGCCTGGTCAGCGGGGAGTGATCGGTGCGAATCCCGTGCGAAATCGGTGCGAATTTGGCGACACCACACGACCCTATGGGACAAGAAAAAACCGCCACACACTAGGCTTTCCAGTGTGTGGCGGTGTCTTGTATGGTGGAGCTGGCGGGAATTGAACCCGCGTCCGCAAGCCTTCGTCAGACAGATCTACATGCTTAGCGTTCTGTTTTGAATCTCACCCGGTTTGCCGCGCAGGCGCACGCTGCAAACAAGGCCAGTACCCTATTTTCTTGTTCCACACCAAGGTACCCGGCGCAGAACCAGCTGATGTAAATTCCCTTGCAGCCTGGAGGTATTTCTACCCCCTTGCCCAGCCCATCAACGTGCTGTTGCAAGGCTCACCGGATTAAGCGGCGAGTGCGAAACGTTCGTCGTTTGCAGTTAGTTTTTTGAATGGAGATTTACGAGCGTCACTCAAGCTCGGCATGCACCGCGCTGATCCCGAACCCACGTCGAAACCAGGACAGCCCCATAGACCGTATCTTAGTCCATACCCAGCAACTTCAAGAGCTCCAGGGGATTTTTAATTGCAGCATCCGGATTCCAGCCGGCTGTACTGTCCACGCCGCCCAGATAGCCGTAATCCGCAGCCACACCGCGCATCCCTGCGGCACGCGCCGCCTGCATGTCCCGCTCATCGTCCCCCACGTAGATGGCGTGCTCCGGCAAGATGCCCAGACGCTCACATGCATGCAGCAAAGGTGCCGGATGCGGCTTGGCATGTGGGGTGGTATCACCACAGACCACCACTGCCGCCCGACCCAGCGTCGCCTCCCGGCGGGCGATCGGCAGCGTAAAGCGCTCGGACTTGTTGGTCACGATGCCCCAGGGACGGCCTTGCTGCTCCAACCCCTGCACCAGCTGCGGCACTCCGGCAAACAGGCCCGAATGCTGCATCAGCAAACCCTCATAGGCTTGAAAGAACTCTTCGCGGCGCAGCTCGAACTCTGGCATATCCGGCTGCAGACCCAGCGCAATGCGCAGCATTCCGCGTGCGCCCGTGCCCACAAAAGGCCGGTAATGCGACAGCGGCAAATCATCCAGGCCCGCATCGCGACGCAATACATTCGCTGCGGCAGCCAGATCCGGGGCACTGTCCAGCAACGTGCCGTCCAGGTCAAACAGCACGGCGCGCACGCCATTCCAGGACACAGCCATCACAGGACGGGCCGGCGTGTCGCCAGCAGGTAGTTCACGCTGGTGTCGCCACTCAACCAGTAACGCCCCGTCAAAGGGTTGTGCTCCATCCCCTTGGCCGAATCAACGACCAAGCCCGCATCCATGGCAAATTGCGCCAGCTCGCTGGGGCGGATGAACTTGTCGAATTCATGGGTACCCTGCGGCAGCATCTTGAGCACATACTCCGCCGCCACAATGGCCAAGGCATACGCCTTGGGATTGCGGTTGATGGTGGAGAAAAACACCCAGCCACCCGGCTTGACCAACTGACCGCAAGCCCGCACCACCGAGGCCGGATCCGGCACATGCTCCAGCATCTCCATGCAGGTCACCACATCAAAGGCGCCCGGCTTCTCTTCCGCCAGCACCTCCACCGGCACCTCGCGGTATTGCACGCCCGTGGTGCCGGCTTCCAACGCATGCAACTGCGCCACGCGCAGTGACTTGGTAGCCAGATCGATCCCCAGCACCTGCGCCTCCTTGCGCGCCATGGAGTCGGCCAGGATGCCACCACCACAGCCTACATCCAGCACCTGCTTGCCCTTCAGCGAGGCAAGACCGTCAATCCACGCCAGGCGCAGCGGATTGATCTGGTGCAAAGGCTTGAATTCACTCTCTGTATCCCACCAGTGGTGGGCCAGGCTGGCAAATTTCTCCAGCTCGGCTGGATCCACATTGGTACTTTGGCTCATAGTGAAAGATTGTCACCCATCCACGGGCATATCAGCAGGAATAAAAAAAGCCCCGTTGCCGGGGCTTTTTAGAGGCAATCCGAAGATTACTGAGCGGCGCGGGTACCGACCACTTCGATTTCCACGCGACGGTTCTTGGCGCGGCCTTCCTTGGTCTTGTTGTCGGCCACAGGTTGCTTTTCGCCCTTGCCTTCGGTGTACACGCGGTCCTTGGCGATGCCCTTGGACACCAGGTAAGCCTTCACGGCTTCAGCGCGACGCACCGACAGCTTCTGGTTGTAAGCGTCAGAGCCGATGGAGTCGGTGTGACCCACAGCAATCACGACTTCCAGGTTGATGTCCTTGACCTTGGAGGCCACGTCATCCAGCTTGGCCTTGCCTTCGGGCTTCAGAACAGCCTTATCGAAGTCAAAGAAAGCGTCAGCAGCGAAGGTCACCTTCGAAGCCACGGCGGGAGCGGGAGCGGGAGCGGGAGCAACAGCAGCGGGAGCAGGAGCCACAGCAGGAGCGGGTTGCAGAGCACCGTCGCAACCCACAGCAGCAGTAGCAGGCGTCCAGTTGGCATCGCGCCAGCACAGTTCGTTCGTGCCGTTCTTCCAGACGTGTTCGCCCGTGCCGTTCTGCCAGTTGTCGATGACATTGCCACCGTTAGCTGCCTTGACTTGAGCGCCAGCGGCAGTTGCCAGGGCGGCGGTTGCGAACAGCATCGCTACTTTGTTCAGTTTCTTCATGGTTCTCCTCTTGGGGATTGAGCCGTGGCCGGACCACGGAATTGAGGACGTCATTAGTGACCATCACCAAGAACGCTGGTTTTGATTGTGCCATACGTAACAGAGCAAAAGCCAAGGCCCTTGGGCACCAACAGTAGGACAAAAGCCTAATACCGGACATGTGTTGCCTGGCAGCAACACGCCATTCACCCTAAAATGACCGCTCCTCGCCGTCACCGTATAAGAGTACATGACCCAGTTTGCCAAAGAAACACTTCCCATCAGCCTAGAAGAAGAGATGCGCCGCAGTTACCTCGATTACGCAATGAGCGTGATCGTGGGCCGCGCACTCCCTGATGCGCGCGATGGCCTGAAGCCCGTGCATCGTCGTGTGCTCTATGCCATGCACGAGCTCAATAACGACTGGAACCGCCCCTACAAAAAATCGGCGCGTATCGTCGGGGACGTGATTGGTAAATATCACCCCCACGGCGACAGCGCCGTGTACGACACCATCGTGCGTATGGCCCAGGATTTTTCCCTGCGCCACATGCTGGTCGATGGCCAGGGCAACTTCGGATCGGTGGACGGCGACAGCGCCGCTGCCATGCGCTACACGGAAATCCGCCTCTCCAAGATCGCACACGAAATGCTGGGCGACATCGACAAGGAAACTGTTGATTTCGGCCCCAACTACGACGGCTCCGAAAGCGAGCCGCTGACCCTGCCCGCCCGCCTGCCCAATCTGCTGGTGAACGGCTCGGCCGGTATTGCCGTGGGCATGGCTACCAATATTCCGCCGCACAACCTCAACGAGGTGGTGGACGCCTGCCTGCACCTGCTGCGCAATCCGGAAGCCAGCGTGGACGACCTGATGGAAATCGTGCCCGCGCCCGACTTCCCCACCGCCGGCATCATCTACGGCATCAATGGTGTCAAGGAAGCCTACCGCACCGGCCGCGGCCGTGTGGTGATGCGCGCCAAGGTGCACTTTGAAGACATCGACCGGGGCCAGCGCCAGTCCATCATCGTGGATGAGCTCCCCTACCAGGTGAACAAGAAGACCCTGCAAGAGCGCATGGCCGAACTGGTGCACGAAAAGAAGATCGAAGGCATCAGCCACATCCAGGACGAGTCGGACAAATCCGGCATGCGCCTGGTGATCGAACTCAAGCGCGGCGAAGTGCCCGAAGTGGTGCTGAACAATCTGTACAAGCAGACCCAGCTGCAGGACACCTTCGGCGTCAATATGGTCGCGCTGGTCGACGGCCAGCCCAAGCTGTGCAATCTGAAGGATCTGGTACAGGTCTTCCTGCAGCACCGCCGCGAAGTGGTGACCCGACGCACCGTGTTCGAGCTGCGCAAGGCGCGCGACCGGGGCCACGTGCTGGAAGGCCTGGCCGTCGCGCTGGCCAATATCGATGACTTCATTGCCATCATCCGCAACGCCCCCACCCCACCGGTGGCCAAAGCCGAGCTGATGGCCAAGAGCTGGGACAGCAAGCTGGTGCGCGAAATGCTCACCCGCACCCGCGAAGACGGCGGGGTGGTCAATGCCGACGACTACCGCCCGGAATCGCTGGAACGCGAATTCGGCCTGGGCCAGGACGGTCTGTACCGCCTGTCCGACACGCAAGCGCAGGAAATCCTGCAAATGCGCCTGCAGCGCCTGACCGGCCTGGAGCAGGACAAGATCGTCGCCGAATACCGCGAGATCATGGCCGCCATCGAAGACCTGCTGGACATCCTGGCCAAGCCCGCCCGCGTGTCCACCATCATCGGTGACGAACTGACCACGCTGAAGACCGAATTCGGCCAATCCAAGAAGGGCATGCGCCGCTCCACCATCGAGTACAGCGCGCAAGACCTGTCCACCGAAGACCTGATCACCCCCACCGACATGGTGGTGACGCTCTCGCACACCGGCTACATCAAGAGCCAGCCGCTGTCCGAATACCGCTCGCAAAAGCGCGGCGGCCGCGGCAAGCAGGCCACCTCTACCAAGGAAGACGACTGGATCGACCAGCTCTTCATCGCCAACACGCACGACTACCTGCTGTGCTTCTCCAACCGTGGCCGCCTGTACTGGCTCAAGGTCTGGGAAGTGCCTGCAGGCTCGCGCGGCTCGCGCGGACGCCCCATCGTCAACATGTTCCCGCTGCAGGAAGGCGAGAAGATCAACGTGGTGCTGCCGCTCACCGGTGAAAACCGCAGCTTCCCCGAAGACCACTACGTCTTCATGGCCACCAGCATGGGCACCGTCAAGAAGACGCCGCTGACAGAGTTCAGCAACCCGCGCAAGGCCGGCATCATTGCCGTGGGCCTGGACGAAGGCGACTTCCTGATTGGCGCCGCACTCACCGATGGCAAGCACGACGTGATGCTGTTCTCTGACGGCGGCAAGGCGGTGCGCTTTGACGAAAACGATGTCCGCCCCATGGGCCGCAATGCCCGTGGCGTGCGCGGCATGAACATCGACGACACGCAAAACGTGATCGCCATGCTGGTGGCCGAAGCCGACGACGGCACCGGCAACGTGGCCGAAGGCTCGCAAAGCGTGCTGACCGCCACCGAAAACGGCTACGGCAAGCGCACCCACATCGGTGAGTACACCCGCCACGGCCGCGGCACCAAGGGCATGATTGCCATCCAGCAGTCCGAACGCAACGGCAAGGTCGTGGCCGCCACCCTGGTCGGCACCGAAGACGAGATCATGCTGATCACCGACACCGGCGTGCTGGTGCGCACCCGGGTGGCGGAGATCCGCGAAATGGGCCGCGCCACCCAGGGCGTCACACTGATTGCACTGGACGAAGGCGCCAAGCTCAGCGGCCTGCAGCGGATTGCCGAAAACGACGCCAACAGCGACGCCGAAGGCGACCCGGAAGCCACCCCCGGGGAAGCCACCGAAGGCGATGACACCCCCGAGGCCCCCTCGGCGGAATAAGCCCCACACCCCACTGCGCAAGCTGTGGGGTGTTTTTTCGCCTAACATTGCATTTTTGATAGCTGACTGCGCCGACTACCGTGGCGCTGCAGCCCGATTTGATAGCCGACCATGACGCGCCCTTACAACTTTTCCGCCGGCCCCGCCGCCATCCCCGAAGAAGTCCTGCAGCAAGCCGCTGCCGAGATGCTGGACTGGCAAGGCTCCGGCATGGGCGTGATGGAAATGAGCCACCGCGGCAAGGAATTCATCAGCATCTACGAAGCGGCAGAAGCCGACCTGCGCAGTCTGCTGGCCGTGCCCGCCAACTTCAAAATCCTGTTCATGCAAGGCGGCGGCCTGGCCGAAAACGCCATCGTTCCGCTGAACCTGTCGCAAGGCGGTGCGGTGGACTTCGTGGTCACCGGCAGCTGGAGCCAGAAGTCTTTCAAGGAAGCCGGCAAGTACGCCAGCAACCGCCTGGCCGCCAGCGGCGAAGCCAGCAACTTCACCAGCGTGCCGGACGCCGCCAGCTGGAAGCTGGGCAGCGATGCAGCCTATGTGCACCTGTGCAGCAACGAAACCATCCACGGCGTGGAGTTCCAGCAACTGCCCGACCTGAAAGCCCTGGGCTGCAACGCCCCGCTGGTGATCGACTTCTCCTCGCACGTGGCCTCGCGCCCGGTGGACTGGAGCCGCGTGGGCCTGGCTTTTGGCGGCGCGCAAAAGAACATCGGCCCGGCCGGCCTGACCATCGTCATCGTGCGCGAAGACCTGCTGGGCCGCGCCCTGCCGGTCTGCCCCACGGCGTTCGACTACAAGACCGTAGCGGACAACCAAAGCATGTTCAACACGCCGCCCACTTGGGGCATCTATATGGCAGGTCTCACCTTCCAATGGCTCCAGCGCCAGACCGAAGGCAGCCTGACCGGCGTGGCCGCCATGGAGGCGCGCAACATCGCCAAGGCCGAGTTGCTGTACGGTTACATCGATGCCTCGCAGCTGTACGTGAACAAGGTCGACAAGGCCTACCGCTCGCGCATGAATGTGCCGTTCCTGCTGCGTGACGAAAGCCGCAACGACGCCTTCCTGGCCGGCGCCAAGGCACGCGGCCTGCTCCAGCTCAAGGGCCACAAGTCCGTGGGCGGCATGCGCGCCAGCATCTACAACGCCATGCCGCTGGCGGGCGTGCAGGCACTGGTCGACTACATGCGTGAATTCGAGCGCACCAGCGCCTGACGCCTGACCTCCACCACCCAGCACAGATAAGAAACAAGCCGCCGGTGCGTGCAGCACCACGATTTGCCGCAACACTCTGCGGCAAACGTTTGTTCCCTGCATGCGTACAGGCGGCTTTTGCATTTTGAGGATGCCATGAGCACAGAACCCCAAGCCAGCCCCGAGCTGCTGAAGCTGCGCAACGAAATCGACAGCCTGGACAAGCAATTGCTGGAGCTGGTCAACCAGCGCGCGCGCGTGGCCGAGCAAGTGGGTGACCTGAAGAAGCTGGAAGGCTCCACCTTCTTCCGCCCCGACCGCGTGGCCCAAGTCATTGAAAAGATCAAGACCCACAACCCCGGCCCGCTGAAGGGTGCGCATGTGGCCGCCATCTGGCGCGAAATCATGTCCGCCTGCCTGGCGCTGGAATCGCCCCAGCGTGTGGCCGTGCTCGGCCCCGAAGGCACCTTCTGCGAAGAGGCCGCGGTGCAGTACTTTGGCGGCGCCGCCGACTTCCTGTACTGCAACACCTTTGAAGAAGTGTTCCATGCCACCGCCGCCGGCAGCGCCCAGTACGGCGTGGTGGGCGTGGAAAACTCAACCGAGGGCGTGGTCAACCGCACCCTGGACATGTTCCGCAACTCGCCTTGCCACATCGTGGGCGAAGTGAGCATGCTGATCCGCCACAACCTGCTGCGCTCCAGCAACACGCTCGACGGCATCGAGGTGGTGGCGGCCCACCCCCAGGCCCTGGCACAGTGCCACGCCTGGCTATCCAAGCACCTGCCCCACGCCGAACGCCGCCCGGTCGACAGCAACGCCGAAGGCGCCCGGCTCGCGGCGCTGAACCCCGGCTGGGCCGGCATCAGCAGCGAACGCGCCGCACAGCAGTTTGGCCTGCACATCGTCAGCCACGCCATCCAGGACGACGCCTACAACCGCACGCGCTTTGCCGTCATCTGCCTGCCACACACCCTGGCCACCCCGGCCCCCACGGGCAAGGACTGCACCAGCCTCGTGATTTCCGTGCCCAACCGCCCCGGCGCCGTGCACGATCTGCTGGTTCCGCTGAAGACGCACGGCGTCTCCATGACGCGTTTTGAATCGCGCCCGGCCCGCACCGGCCAGTGGGAGTACTACTTCTACATCGACCTGGAAGGCCACCCCGCCCAGCCCAACATGGCCAAGGCCTTGGCCGAGCTGCAGAGCCTGAGCGCCTTCTACAAGGTGCTGGGCACCTACCCGGTGGCTGCAGCCTGAGGACACGCCCGCATGTTTGAACAACTGGGATTGATCGGCTGCGGCCTGATGGGCGGCTCGTTTGCGCTGGCACTGAAAGAAGCCGGTCTGGTGAAGCGCGTAGTCGGCTACAGCAAATCCCCCTCCACCACCGAACGCGCCCGCCAGATGGGCGTGATCGATGACATCGCCCCCACCGCAGCCATGGCTGCCTCCGGTGCCGATCTGGTGCTGCTGGCCATGCCGGTGGCTGCCACCGAAGCCACGCTCCAATCCATCCAGCAGCAGGTCACCCACCGCACGCTGGTAATGGACGTGGGCTCCACCAAGACCGATGTGGTGCACGCAGCGCGCAGTGCACTGGGCAACAGCTTCGGCAGCTTTGTGCCAGCCCACCCCATTACCGGCAAGGAAGTGGCCGGCGTCGAACACGCCGACGTCCACCTGTACCGCAATGCCCTGGTGGTGCTGACCCCCACCGAGCACACCCTGGCGCCCCAGTTGCAGCATGCCGAAGCACTGTGGAAGGCACTGGGTTGCCGCGTGACCCGCATGGCACCGGAAACACACGACACCGCGTTCGCAGCCGTCAGCCACCTGCCGCACCTGCTGGCCTTTGCCATGATGAACGGCGTGCTGGCCCAGCCGGAAGCGGCCCACTTCCTGTCGCTGGCCGGCCCCGGCTTTCGGGACTTCACCCGCATTGCTGGCGGCGAGCCCCGCCTGTGGCGCGATGTGCTGCTGGCCAACAAAAAAGAAGTGCTGGCCCAGTCCCGCCACTTCCAGCAGGCGCTGCAGCAGTTGGAGCAGGCCATGCTGGCCGATGACGACCAGGCGCTGCAAGCCCTGCTGACCCACGCCAGCGATGCCCGCCTGCACTGGACCATGGGTCAGCCCCCGGCGGCCCGCACGCCGGCCTGACTGTATTTTTGATAATTCCTCCTGCATGTACCGCACCGCATTCCTGGACCTTCCCGCGCTGGCCACGGCCGGCGGCACCGTCAGCCTGCCCGGCTCCAAAAGCATTTCCAACCGCGTACTGCTGCTGGCCGCGCTGAGCCAGGGAACAACCACTATCCAAGACCTGCTGGATTCCGACGACACCCGCGTGATGCTGGCCGGACTCAAGCAGTTGGGCTGCACCATCACACCCGATGCCGTCACCCCCGGCCAGCCAATTGCCGTGACCGGCATTGGCGGCCGGCTGCCCGCCGGCACGGCGGCCACCCTGTTCCTGGGCAATGCCGGCACCGCCATGCGCCCGCTGACTGCGGCCCTGGCCGTATTGGGTGGCAACTTTGAAATGACGGGCGTGCCCCGCATGTACGAGCGCCCGATCGGCGACCTGGTCGATGCGCTGCGCCAGCTGGGCTGCCAGATCGACTACCTCAAGGACGCAGGCTTCCCGCCGCTGAAAATCGGCCAACCGGATTTCAGCGCCTGGAGTGATGCCCCCATCCAGGTGCGCGGTGACGTGTCCAGCCAGTTCCTGACCGCGCTGCTGATGGCCCTGCCCCTGCAGGCTGCAGACAAGGCCATCACCATCGAGGTGGTGGGGGAACTGATCTCCAAGCCCTACATCCACATCACGCTGGAGCTGCTGGCGCGTTTTGGCATCCAGGTGCACAACGAGAACTGGCAGCGCTTTGTGATTCCCGCCGGCAGCCGCTACCAGTCGCCGGGCGCCATCCATGTGGAGGCCGACGCCTCGTCCGCCAGCTACTTCATCGCACTCGGCGCCCTGGCAGCCGCCACGCCAGGCCAAACGGGCGTGCGGATTCTGGGCGTGGGCAAGGATTCCATCCAGGGCGACATCCGTTTTGTGGAGGCCGCCCAGGCCATGGGCGCGCAGGTGGAAAGCGGCCCCAACTGGCTGCAGGTCGGCCGTGGCACCTGGCCGCTGAAGGCCATCGATCTGGACTGCAACCACATTCCCGACGCCGCCATGACGCTGGGCGTGATGGCGCTGTATGCCGATGGCACGACCACGCTGCGCAATATCGCCAGCTGGCGCGTCAAGGAAACCGACCGCATCGCCGCCATGGCCTGCGAGCTGCGCAAGCTGGGCGCCACGGTGGAGGAAGGCGCGGACTACATCCGCATCACCCCGCCCGCCAGTGCCACCGGTTGGAAAGCCGCCAGCATCCACACCTATGACGACCACCGCGTGGCCATGTGCTTCGCACTGGCCGCCTTCAATCCGGCCGGCCTGCCGGTGCGCATCGAAGACCCGCAGTGCGTGGGCAAGACCTTCCCGGATTTCTTTGAATCGCTGTTTGCCGTGTGCGACACCCCGGCACAGCAGATTCCGGTGATCTGCATAGACGGCCCTTCCGGCTCCGGCAAAGGCACGGTGGCGGCCCAGGTGGCAGAACGCCTGGGCTACCGGCTGCTGGATTCCGGCGCGCTCTACCGCATCACCGGTCTGGTGGCCACCCGCGCCGGCATGGCACTGGAAGCCACCAACGCCGAACGCATTGCCGCACTGATTGCCGCGCAGCAGCTGGAATTCACCTCCGACCAGCGCGTGCTGGTCAACGGTGAAGATGTCTCGCTGGCCATCCGCACCGAGGAAGCCGGCATGAACGCCTCCAAGGTCTCGGCCTTCCCGGCCGTGCGCAGCGCCCTCGTGGGCGTGCAGCACGCCTTTCGCGCCCTGCCCGGACTGGTGGCCGACGGCCGCGACATGGGCACCGTGATCTTCCCGCACGCACCGCTGAAGGTCTACCTCACGGCCAGCGTGCAATGCCGCGCCGAGCGTAGGTATAAGCAGTTGATTTCCAAGGGACTTCCTGCTAATATGCAGGCGCTTTTTGCGGACCTTGAAGCCCGGGATGCGCGCGACATGCATCGCGCAGCCGCCCCCCTCAAGCCCGCAGAAGACGCGCTGCAACTGGACAATTCCACCGGCACGGCCGAAGAAGCCGTACAACAGGTGATGGACTGGTGGGCAGCGCGCCAGCCTTTTGCGCCCGCCGCACAAGGCTGAGCACTGGGTCCGCACACCACATTCGCGCCTTTTTCATGCGCACTGGTGCTGCGGTTTGCAACCTTTTAACCCGCAGGGTGACACCTGCAAGCCTCTGCTTACAGCCATAAAAACGCCGGCAATGGTGCCGTCGGAAACCTGTCTGCAGTCAAGGAACTACATGTCTGAATCTTTTGCAGCCCTTTTTGAAGAGTCGTTGACACGCACCGAAATGCGTCCTGGCGAAGTCATTACCGCTGAAGTCGTGCGCGTTGAGCACAATTTCGTGGTGGTGAACGCTGGCCTGAAGTCGGAAGCCTACGTGCCTCTGGACGAGTTCAAGAACGACCAGGGCGAAGTCGAAGTCCAAGTGGGTGACTTCGTGTCCGTGGCCATCGGCTCCATCGAAAACGGCTACGGCGACACCATCCTGTCGCGCGACACCGCCAAGCGTCTGGCTTCCTGGCTGTCGCTGGAAAAGGCGCTGGAATCCGGCGAATTCGTGACCGGCACCACCTCCGGCAAGGTCAAGGGCGGCCTGACCGTTCTGGTCAACGGCATCCGCGCTTTCCTGCCCGGTTCGCTGATCGACACCCGTCCCATCAAGGACCTGACCCCCTACGAAAACAAGACCCTGGAATTCAAGGTCATCAAGCTGGATCGCAAGCGCAACAACGTGGTGCTGTCGCGCCGCGCTGTGGTCGAAGCCTCCATGGGCGAAGAGCGCGCCAAGCTGATGGAAACCCTGAAGGAAGGCGCCATCGTGCAAGGCGTGGTCAAGAACATCACCGAATACGGTGCGTTCGTTGACCTGGGCGGCATCGACGGTCTGCTGCACATCACCGACATGGCATGGCGCCGCGTGCGTCACCCTTCGGAAGTGGTGACTGCCGGCCAGGAAATCACTGCCAAGATCCTGAAGTTCGACACCGAAAAGAACCGCGTGTCCCTGGGCCTGAAGCAAATGGGCGACGATCCTTGGATGGGCGTGTCGCGCCGTTATCCTTCGGCCACCCGTCTGTTCGGCAAGGTCACGAACATTGCCGACTACGGCGCGTTCGTGGAACTGGAACCCGGTATCGAAGGTCTGGTGCACGTGTCCGAAATGGACTGGACCAACAAGAACATTGCTCCTTCCAAGCTGGTCACCCTGGGTGACGAAGTGGAAGTCATGGTTCTGGAAATCGACGAAGACAAGCGTCGCATCTCCCTGGGCATGAAGCAATGCAAGGCCAACCCCTGGCAAGAATTTGCTCAGAACACCAAGCGCGGCGACCGCGTGAAGGGCCCCATCAAGTCCATCACCGACTTCGGCGTGTTCGTGGGTCTGGCTGCCGGTATCGACGGTCTGGTGCACCTGTCCGACCTGTCCTGGAACGAAACCGGCGAAGCCGCTGTTCGTAACTACAAGAAGGGCCAGGAAGTCGAAGCCATCGTGCTGGCCGTGGACGTGGAGCGCGAGCGCATCTCCCTGGGCATCAAGCAACTGGACAGCGATCCTTTCACGACCTTCGTGACCGTGAACGACAAGGGCCAGATCGTGACCGGCAAGGTCAAAACCGTGGACCAACGTGGCGCTGAAATCGATCTGGGCGAAGACATCATCGGCTACCTGCGCGTGTCCGAACTCTCCCGCGATCGCGTGGAAGATGCCCGTTCCGTGCTGAAGGAAGGCGACGAAGTGACTGCTGTGGTGGTGAACGTGGATCGCAAGACCCGCAACATCCAGCTGTCCATCAAGCAAAAGGACCAAGCTGAACAGCAAGAAGCCATGGCTTCCCTGTCGGCCCAATCCTCCAAGGAAAACGCCGGCACCACCAGCCTGGGCGCTCTGCTGCGCGCCAAGCTGGACGCCGACAAGTAATCCCACAGTGTTAGCCCTGCGCTAACACTGAGGATTCGCAAGCAGCGGGCGCTCTCTCGGCGCCCGCTGCGCTTTTCACCCTAGCCTCACTTTTGTGCGATGACCCGATCTGACCTCGTCGAGGAACTGGCCGCCCGCTTCGATCAGCTGACTCAGCGCGACGCCGAACTGGCCGTGAAAACCATCCTGGACGCCGTGAGCGACGCCCTGGTGCGTGGCCAGCGCATTGAGATCCGCGGTTTTGGCAGCTTTTCTGTCACCCGCCGCCCCCCCCGTCTGGGCCGCAATCCCCGCAGCGGCGAAGCCGTGCAGATTCCCGCCAAGCGCGTTCCCCATTTCAAGCCCGGCAAGGCGCTGCGCGAAGATGTAGACCACCCCGTGCCCGCGGCCACCAGCGACACCACCACCCTTCTGCAACGCAAGGCCTGAGCCCTTGCATCCGCATGCTGTGCTGGCTCAAAAAGCACAGCGAAGGTTCTAGAATCAGAGCGTCACTACAAGGGCGCGCATGAAATACCTGTTGTGGCTGCTCAAGGCAGCCATTTTTTTCACCCTCTTCGCCTTCGCGCTGAACAACCAGCAAGAAGTCACGGTGCATTTCTTCTTTGGCACGCAATGGCGGGCCCCTCTGGTCCTGGTGGTACTGTCTGCCTTCGGCATGGGCCTGATTGCCGGGGTGCTCGGCATGGTGCCGCGCTGGTGGAAGCACCGCAAGGCTGCAGCCCACGCCCAGAAACCAGCCCCGGCGCCCGCCAATGCCGAGACGCCGGCACCTGTGACCTCTTCCGACACCATTTCCTCGAGCATCCATGGAATTTGACCTCAGCTGGATCCTGCTGGGCCTGCCGCTGGCCTTCATCCTGGGCTGGCTGGCTTCGCGCCTGGACCTGCGCCAGATCCGCGCGGAAAACCGCCAGGCACCCAAGGCCTATTTCAAAGGCCTGAACTTCCTGCTCAACGAGCAGCAGGACAAAGCCATTGACGCCTTCATCGAGGCCGTGCAGAACGACCCCGACACCACCGAGCTGCACTTTGCACTGGGCAATCTGTTCCGTCGCCGTGGCGAATACAACCGCGCCGTGCGCGTGCACGAGCACCTGCTGTCACGGGCAGACCTGAGCGCCTCCGACCGCGAACGTGCCCAGCACGGTCTGGCCCAGGACTTTCTGAAAGCCGGCCTGCTGGACCGTGCCGAAGAAGCCCTGCGCCGCCTGGAAGGCACGCCCTACGAGACCGAATCCCGCCTGGCACTGCTGGCCATCTACGAACGCTCACGCGACTGGCCGCTGGCTGCGGACATTGCCCGCCGCATGCAGACTGCCAACCAAGGCGACTTCAGCGCCCGCCTGGCCCATTACCTGTGCGAGCAAGCCAGCGAAAAAGCCGCCCACGCCCAGCTGGAGCCCGCCATGGACCTGCTCCATGAAGCCGTGGCCATCGCCCCCCAGTCCATCCGCCCACGCATCGAACTGGCCAAGGTGCTGCACCGCCTGCAACGCTCCGAGGACGCCTTCCAGTCCCTGGTCACGCTGTCGCGCGAAACACCGCAGGGCCTGCCACTGGCCGCACCGCTGCTGCTGGAAGTGGCGGCCGCCAGCAACCACACCACTGATGCCGCAGCCCTGCTGCGCCAGCACTACCAGCAGACACCTTCGCTGGACCTGCTGGACGCCTTGGTCGCGCTGGGGGCAGCCCCCGCATCGCCCCAAGACAGCGAAGCCCAGGCCGACGCCCGCAGCTGGTATGTGCAGCACCTCTCCCGGGAACCCTCGCTGGTCGCGGCCACCAAGTGGCTGGCAGGCGAAAAGCTGGAGCAGGAACAGTTCCACCCCGCCGTGCAAAAAGCGCTGGACCATGCCAGCAAACCGCTGCTGCGTTACCGCTGTGCCGCCTGCGGCTTTGAAGCCCGCACCCATTTCTGGCATTGCCCCGGCTGCCAGAGCTGGGACAGCTACCCCGCACGCCGCGTCGAGGAGCTATAACCCCTTGCCAGCCGCCCGCCCAAGGCGGCAGGGCTGGACTGGACCATAAAAAAAAAGCTGCGACGCATCGCAGCTTTTTTTGCGGCTGCACCAGCATGCCGGTACAGCAGGGGCAAGGCAAAGCCGGCTCAGCCGGCCTTCACGGTCAGGTTGTTGGCCACCGAACTCACCCCCTGCACCGCCTTGGCGATATCACCGGCGCGGTCCTTGGCCGCCTGGTTGGGTGCTTCACCCGTCAGCGTGACCACACCGTCCTTGGTGTCCACATTGATCTTGATGGCGCTCAGCTCGGAGTCCTTGATCAGGCCCGCATTCACTGCGGCCGTGATCGAGGCCGAGTCGGCTGCCGAGACCATGGCATTGCCAGCTTCCTTGGCGGCGTCCTTGGCTGCATCAGCGGCATTGGTGGCGGCAGCGGAGGCATTGGCCGCCGCGTTGTCCGCTGCCTTTTCGGTGTTGGCGATGGCGCTGTCGAGCTTCTGGCCTGCGGTCTGTCCCTCGTCAGCAGCCTTGTTGCAGGCCGCCAGGCCAAAGGCCAGAGCCGAAACGGCAATGATCTGCACAATGCGTTGGGTCGATTTACTCACGGTGTCTGCTCCTTCGTTCTGACAGTTCATCGGAATGGCGCAAGGCCATGCCAGCCGACTCTACGTGGTTCCCACATGGCACGGAGTGAGGCGCCCTCTCAGCGGAGCGTAGGACAAACCCCTGCACGACCGATAGGCGGTGCTATTCAATTCCATAGCAGCAACTGCACTCCTGTCGAGCGCGCCTCAGCGCTTTGGTGTGAAACCACGCACAATCGGGCCATGCTGACCTCTCTCGCCCGTTACTTCCCTTTTCTGGCCTGGCCCCGGCCCACCGCCGCATTGCTGCAAGGGGAGTTCTGGGCCGGTCTGACGGTCGGGCTGATGCTGCTTCCCCAGGGCGTGGCCTACGCTGCGTTGGCTGGCATGCCGCTGATCACCGGCATTTATGCCTCCATTGTCCCGGCCCTGATCGCGGTGTTGTTCAGCGGCTCTCCCCGGCTGGGCGTCGGCCCCACCGCCCTGAGTGCGCTGTTGATCGGTGCTTCGCTGACGGGGCTGGCCGAGCCCGGGTCCGCCCACTGGGTGCTGCTGGCAGCCTGGATGGCCATTCTGGCCGGTCTGGTGCAGGCCGTACTGGGGCTGGTGCGTGCCGGCTGGCTGCTCAACCTGGTCACCGCCCCGGTGCTGACCGGCTTCACCCAGGCGGCCGCGCTGCTGATCCTGGCTTCCCAGCTGCCAGCGGTGCTGGGCCTGCGCAGCACCTGGAGTGCCGTCTGGAACACGCCCTCGCTCCAGCACTTTGACGGACATGCCATTGCCTACGGCGTGGGCAGCATTGCGCTGCTGGTGCTGGCCAAGCGCTGGCGCGCGGCCTTTCCGTCGGCGATTGTCATCATCGCCCTCACCGGCATCGTCAGCTGGGCCACGGGGTATGCCGATGCCGGTGGCGATGTGGTGGGCCATCTGCCCAGCGGCCTGCCGCACCTCACATGGCCCGGCATGCTCAGTTGGGAGGAATTCAGCGCGCTGATCCTGCCGGTGCTGGTGATCTCGCTGGTCAGCTTCCTGGAAACCGCATCCAGCGCCCAGGTCGAGCACCAGCAGGCAGGCACCCGCTGGAACGAGAACCAGGACCTGATCGCCCAGGGCCTGTCCAAGATCAGCGCCGGCCTGTTCGGCAGCTTTGCCACCAGCGCATCGTTCTCGCGCTCGGCCGTCAATCTGCTGGCCGGCGCCAAGACCGGGTACTCCAACCTCTTTGCCATCCTGCTGGTGGTGGTGGTGGTGCTGTGGTTCATTCCCGCGCTCTACCATGTGCCGCAGGCCGCGCTGGCGGCCATCGTCATCACGGCCGTGGTCAACCTGATCAAGCCCCGGGCCATCCTCTACCTGTTCCAGATCTCCAGGGTGGAAGGCTGCATTGCCCTGGCCACCCTGCTGCTGACGCTGCTGACCGCGCCGCAGATGTACTGGGGGGTGTTTGCCGGCATTGTGCTGAGCCTGGGCTATTTTCTGTACCAGCGCCTGCACCCCCGCATCATCGAAGTGGCGCCCCATCCCGACGGCAGCCTGCGCGACCGCCACCTGTGGCAATTGCCCGCCATCGCCCCGGAGGTGCTGGCCCTGCGCATGGATGCCGAACTGGATTTTGCCTCCGCACAGTCGCTGGAGCGCCACATCACCGACCAGCTGGCACAGCGCCCGGACATCCGCATCCTGTATCTGGCCGCGTTGCCCATCAACCGCATCGACGTAACAGGCGTCGAAATGTTCGTGCGGCTGCGGCGATCCTTGCAAAAGCAGGGAATTGCCCTGCATATCGGGGGAATGAAACTCCCCGTGGAACAGATACTGGTACGTGCCGGCGCACTGGTGCCCGGCGATGACCTGGTGCTGTACCGAACCGATGCCCAAGCTCTCTCGTCCCTGGCCCCTTCAACTCCGACGCCAAAATCGTCGGTGCCGCCAGGGTATGCGCGAGGCTGATACACTTCCGTCACACTTTCGAACAATTTTCGTGACTGGATCTAAGGCTTTCCCCATGGTGTCCCTGCAGGATCTGCAACTGGAAGCTGCGCGCGCACTGGTAGGTGCCGGCCAGCTGCCTGCAGACGCTGAGCCTGCTCGCTATCTGCAGGCCCTCATTGACGGTCTGTGCGAGCTGTCGCTCAAAGATCCACTCACCGGTCTGTCCAACCGCCGCCAGCTTTTCACGGTCATCGACTGTGAACTAGACCGTGTGGCCCGTTCGGGCGAAGCAGCCCTGCTGCTGATGCTGGACATCGACCACTTCAAACACATCAACGACGCCCATGGCCACGTGGCTGGCGACCAGGTGCTGCAGGCCGTGAGCCGCGTGCTGGCCGACAGTGTGCGCCCCATGGACACCCTGGTGCGCTTTGGTGGCGAGGAATTCGCCATCGTCCTGCCAGCCTGCCAGCCTGCCATGCTGCATTCGGCAAATCGGTGGCCGAGCGCATCCGCCGTGCGGTCGAAGCCGTGCGCGTGCCCATTTCCCCCACCCAGGAGCTGCAGGTGACTGTGAGCGTCGGCGGCGCCTTCGCGCTCCAATGGATCCGCAGCACCCGCAAACTGTGGCTGGAGCGTGCGGACCAACAGCTCTACCGCTCCAAAAGTAGCGGTCGCAACTGCGTGCATATCGAAGAACAACCGGACAGTACCGTTTCTGCAGAAGAAAAAAGCTTACTATTTGGGCCTTTGACCCACATGCCGTCCACCTGGGCGGATGTTTCCGAAGATGCCGCGGCGTGGAACGCCGTGGATGAGCCTGCCGGCAGCGTCAACTGAAAGCAATAAGATGAGCGACGTGCTGCCCCCCCCTTCCCCGTTAGCCACTGCCCAGTCCACGCATGTACCTTCTTCGCGTGGTTCGCGTGCGCACATCATTGCCATCACCAGTGGCAAGGGTGGCGTCGGGAAAACCTTTGTCTCCGCCAACCTGGCGGCAGCCCTCACCCGCCACGGCCTGCGCGTGCTGGTGCTGGATGCCGACCTCGGTCTGGCCAATCTGGACGTGGTGCTGAACCTCTACCCCAAGGTCACGCTGCACGATGTGTTCACCGGCAAGGCCACGCTGGACGAAGCGGTGATCACCGCGCCCGGTGGCTTCTCGGTGCTGCTGGCTGGCTCCGGCATGGTGGAATATTCCCGCCTGACCCCGGAAATCCGCAACCAGCTGATGCATGTGATCGACACACTGGCGCCCCGCTACGACGTGGTGCTGCTCGACACCGGCGCCGGCATTTCCGACGTGGTGCTGTTCTCCGTGTCGCTGGCCTCCGAAGTGCTGATCGTGGCCACGCCCGAACCCACCTCGTTGACCGATGCCTACGCCGCCATCAAGGTGCTGACCACCCAGCAAAAGCGCCACAACATGCGCCTGGTGATCAACCAAGCCGCACGCCCCGGTGACGGCCGCGCCATCACCGGCCAGCTGCAACAGGTGCTCAACCGCTTTGTCAGCACGGAATCCGGCAACCCCATGCGCCTGATCCACATGGGCGACATTCCCGCCGACAAGGCCGTGCGTGAATCGGTGATGCGCCGCCAGTTGCTGCTGCACAGCATGCCTGGCTGCCCGGCAGCCCTGGCCGTGGCCCAGTTGGCCAACAAGATCAAGACCATGCTGACCCCGGTGGAGTACGCCTGAGCGGCCTCCAGCCCCAGCGCTCAAGAACAACGGTGCAGTCATCTGCACCGTTTTTTTATTGCAGCAGGCTGACAACCCTTGCGCGGCGCGGCATGCCAAACTGCCCCCCGGTGGCGCCGGCACCACCGCCCGAAATCGCGTGCAGGCCGGCTCTGGGTTCTGCATGGCATCTCCGCGGCAGACCATGCGCCCAAGCCTCCAGTCCATCACCCATCAGCACGCCTTGGGTGCTGCCGCCCACACAACCAAAAAGGCGCCCAGAGGGCGCCTTTGGAAGGTAGTCAACACCGCCGCACGGCGGCATTGCGCAGCACAGCTTACAGGGTACGGCGACGGCCATCCACACTGAAGGCGCCCGCACCGAAGGCGGCAAAGGCCAGCAGCCCACCCACCACTGCCACGTTCTTGTTGAACAGCAGTTGTTGCATGCCCGCCTGATCGGCCGGCAGCCCCCAGTAGGCATGGAAGAAAAAGCTGGCCACCAGCGTAAAGAACGCCAGCACCAGGGCCGCCCAGCGTGTGCCCCAGCCCAGCAGCAGGGCGACGCCCCCCACCAGCTCAATCAGCAGACCGATGCCGACGGCCACGGTGGGCATGGGCATACCCATCGCCCCGGCATAGCCCACAGCTCCGGCAAAGCCGCTGATCTTGCCGAACCCGGCAGGGATGAACAGAAAAGCCATCAGGATGCGCCCGACCAGCGCAAAGACGTTCTGAGAAGAATTCCACATCATGTTGCGTGCTCCTAGTTGTACCAATCAGGCGGCCAGATCAAACACCAAGACCTCGGCCTGGCTGGCCTGGTCCAGCGTGAGACTGGATTCATTCTCGATAAGCGCAGCATCCCCACTTGTCAGCTTTTGTCCATTGATGGACACCGCGCCCGAAACGACAAACACATAGGCCTTGCGCTGTGCATCCAGGGCCTGGTGCAGTGCGGTGGAACCGTCCATCAGCGTGGCGTAGATGCGGGCATCGGCATTGAGCTGCACGGAGTTCTCCGCGCCATCCGGCGATGCCACCAGGCGCAGGATATTGGTTTTCTCTGCATTGGTGAAGCGCTTTTGCTCGTAGCCGGGCTCCATGCCCTGGCGCAGCGGCAGCAGCCAGATCTGCAGGAAATGCGTGGTCTGACCGGCGGCGTGGTTGTGCTCGCTGTGCACCACACCACTACCGGCGGTCATGCGCTGGACCTCGCCCGGTGCAATCACCTGCTCGTTGCCCATGCTGTCCTTGTGCGAGAGCTGGCCCGACATCACATAGCTGACGATCTCCATATCCCGGTGACCATGGGAGCCGAAGCCGGTGCCGGGGGCGATGCGGTCTTCATTGATGACGCGCAGATTGCCCCAGCCCATATGGGCCGGATCGTAGTAGCTGGCGAAGGAAAAGCTGTGCTGGGACACCAGCCAGCCATGGTCGGCGTGGCCCCGGTCGGCGGATTTGTGGATGCGGATCATCGCGGTGCTCCTTGTGTGAATGGCGGGCTGCGCGCTGTTGTGCAACCCATGGATGTACTGTAGGGCGGGGGCTGTTGCAGGGGGCAACATGGGTTTGATGGCATCATTCAAATCTTTTGCATCCTGCACTGCCATGCCCCAACCCCGCGACGTGCTCACCCCCGACAGTCTGTCCATGCTGCAGGTGATCGCCGACACCGGCAGCTTTGCCGCCGCCGCGCGCACCCTGGGCCTGGTCCCCAGCGCCCTGACCTACCGCGTGCGCCAGATGGAAGAGGCGCTGGATGTGCTGCTGTTCGACCGCCGCTCGCGCCAGGCCCAGCCCACCGAAGCCGGCCAGGCCCTGCTGCAGGAAGCCGACCGTCTGCTGCAGGACATGGACGCCGTGGCCCACCGCGTCAAGCGCGTGGCCACCGGCTGGGAGCCGCAGCTGACCATCGTGGTCGACGGCGTGATCCACCGTGCCACCCTGCTGGATCTGGTCGAAGCCTTTTACGCCTTGCACCCTCCGACCCGCCTGAAGCTGGTGGAAGGCATTCTGTCCGGTACGCTGGAGACCCTCACCTCCGGCCGCGCCGACCTGGCAATCGGCGTGAGCGTGCAGTCCAGCGACACAGCGAGTCTGCAGACCCGCGATCTGGGCGACATGATCTTCCGCTTTGCCGTGGCGCCCCACCATCCGCTGGCCAATGCCGCCGAACCCATCGACGACGAGACCCTGCTGGCCCACCGGCTGATCGTGGTGGCGGACTCCGGCGTGCGCGACGCTGCCAGCGTGGGCCTGCTCGGCGGGCAGGACACCCTCACGGTGGGCAGCATGCCCGCCAAGATCGAGGCCCAGATCCGTGGCCTGGGCTGCGGCTTTCTGCCCGACAGCATGGTCGCTCCCTATGTTGCAGCCGGCTTGCTCCGCGTCAAGGACGTCGCCCGCCCCACGCGTAATATGCGGCTGCGCTATGCGTGGACACCTTCGGCGCACACCCGCCCCGGCCGGGCCCTGCAGTGGTGGCTGGAACAGCTGGAAAGCCCCACCACCCGCAACGCCCTGCTGGCCCATTCACGGCACCCCCACCTGCCCGGCGGCGGGTCGGATGCAGTGTAGAGTGTGAACCGGAGTGCACGCCCAGCGCCGCGCACCCCATACCCATAACGGAGACTCTCCATGCCGCGCAACGCAGCCTACGACACCCCTCTGCCCGCTCCCTCCCGCCCCTATCACATCGCCATCATCGGCGCCGGCATGGCCGGCACCGCCTGCGCCCGCACCCTGGTGCAGGCCGGCTTTCGCGTGTCGGTCTTCGAACAAGAAGCCCAGGCCGGCGGCCGCATGGGTCATGTCGACACCGCCAACGGCAGCTTCGATGCCGGCGTGCAGTTCTTCACCGTGCGCGACCCGCGCTTTGCCCAGGCGCTGGACGTGACCGTACCGGGTCTGTGCCGCCCCTGGAGCGCCACCACCATCGTGGTGCTGGACGAAACCGGCAAGAAAGTCGCTCGCCCCAATGGCAAGGAACACCACTGGGTGGCCTGCCCCGGCATGGGCGATCTGGTGCGCACCTGGGCCGCCCCGCTGGAGCGCCATGGCATGCTGCACACCCGCACCCAGGTCCAGGCCCTGGAACGCGACCGCCTGCACCCGGACCAATGGCAGCTGCGCGTCTCCAGCCCGGATGACGCCCCCAATGTCTATGCTGGCTTTGACGCCGTGGTGCTGGCCATCCCCGCTCCGGCAGCCACCCTGCTGCTGCGCGGCAGCGGCGTGCAAAGCCCGCTGACCCTGCCGCTGTCGGAAGTGGAAATGGAACCCTGCTGGACCATGATGCTGTCCTTCCCCCAGGCCATGCAGCCCGGCGTGACCACACTGGGCCCGGACTGGAACGTGGCCAGCAGCACCCACCACCGCATTGCCTGGCTGGCGCGCGAATCGTCCAAGCCCGGCCGCTCGCTCAAGGAACGCTGGACGGTGCACGCCAGTGCCGAATGGTCGCACAAGCACCAGAATGACAGCCCGGCCCGCGTGCTCGCCAAGCTGCACAAGGCTTTCACCGAAGTGACGGGCATCCGCGTGCAGCCCAGCCACATGGATGTGCGTCTGTGGCCCCACGCCCGCACCAGCACCCCGCTGGGCCAGTCGTTTGCCTGGGACTCGCACGAGCAGTTCGGCGTCTGCGGCGACTGGTGCGTGGGCATGCGGGTCGAAGACGCATTCCTCTCCGGCCTGGATCTGGCGCTGGCCATTGCCGATCAGGTGGACAATCCAGCCTGATCTCCTGCGGCCTGCGGGCCGGCACCCTGTGATGGTGCCGCCTGCCAGGCCTGTGCCCGCACATGCCTGACTCTGCCTGCCCACCTTCGGCCGCTGCTGCGGTCACCTTGCCCGCCACGGCCGCTCCCTACTGCGGCCGTTTTGCCCCCTCCCCCACCGGCCCGCTGCACGCGGGCTCGCTGGTCGCCGCCCTGGCCAGCTGGCTGGATGCCCGCGCCCATGGCGGCACCTGGCTGGTGCGCATCGAAGACATCGATCCACCGCGCTGCCAACCCGGCGCCGACCAGTACATCCTGCAGCAGCTGGCCCAATGCGGTCTGCATCCCGACGCACCTCCGGTCTGGCAATCGCAGCGCCAGGCGCACTACGCCGCCGCGCTGGAGCAGCTGCGGCACAGCGACCTGGCCTACCCCTGCGGCTGCGGACGCCGTGACCTGGAAGCCGCCTGGGCGGCCCAGGGCGTGGTCCATGTGCGCCATGTGGAGCGTCCCTACCCCGGCACCTGCCGCCACGGCCTGCACGGCAAACCGGCGCGCAGCTGGCGTTTCCGGCTCGATGAATATGTGCGGGACTGGCCTGCCAGGCAGGCGGCCGGGGCGACACCGGCCGGCTTTGTACTGGAAGATGGCTGCCTGCAATGGCAGGACCGGCGCCTGGGGCCCCAAACCCAGCGCCCCGTCGAGGCCGTGGGCGACTTCATCCTGCAGCGCGCCGACGGCCTGTATGCCTACCAGCTGGCCGTGGTGGTGGACGATGCGCTGCAGGGCATCACCCATGTGGTGCGCGGCGAAGACCTGACCGACAACACCCCCCGCCAGATGCTGCTGCAGCATGCTCTGGGCGTGCCGACACCGGCCTATCTGCACACGCCGCTGGTGCTGATGCCCGATGGAGAAAAGCTCTCCAAGCAGCATGGCGCCACACCACTGGATCTCAGCGACCCATTGTTTGCGCTATATCAAGCCGCCTCTGTACTGGGCTTGCCGCCCGTGGAGAGCCCCGCGACAATCCCGGACGCCTTGCACACATGGGTCCTGAATTGGCAGGGCTTTTACAATGCGGCCCGTGACCGATACTCCTCATACCCCCGCTGCCCCTGATGCAGCCCCCACCCCGCAAGGCCAGGCGCCTGCCGGTGTGCTCCACCCCAAGACCATCCGCAGCTTCGTGCGCCGCACCGGCCGTGTGACCACCGGCCAGGCCAAGGCGTTTGAAGACCTGGGCCCCCGCTATCTGCTGAACTACCAGAACGCTCCGCTGGACGCGCAGGCCGCCTTTGGCCGCACCGCGCCACTGATTCTGGAAATCGGCTTTGGCATGGGCGAAGCCACGGCACACATTGCCCGTGTCCGCCCGGATGACAACTTCCTGTGCTGCGAAGTGCACGAGCCCGGCGTGGGCGCCTTGCTCAAGCGCATTGGCGAGCACGACATCACCAACATCCGCATCCTCCAGCACGACGCGGTGGAAGTGCTGGAGCAGATGCTGCCCGAAGGCAGCCTGGACGGCATCCACATCTTTTTCCCGGACCCCTGGCACAAGAAGAAACACAACAAGCGGCGTCTGATCCAGAGCGCTTTTGTGGCCAAGTTGACCGCTCGTCTGAAAGTCGGTGGCTATATCCATTGCGCCACAGACTGGCAGCCTTATGCGGAACAGATGCTGGAAGTGCTGGACGCCGAACCTTTGCTGCGCAACACTGCCGAAGGCTATGCGCCGCAACCCGACTACCGCCCGCTGACCAAGTTCGAAAACCGCGGCCTGCGTCTCGGCCATGGCGTGTGGGACGTCGTTTTCCGCCGCGTATAGCACCCCCAGTTCATTGAGTCCGACAAGGCAGCATGCAAATTCTTCAGAACCTGGTTGAGATGACCGGCCACCGCGATCACGTGCGGTTGGAAGTGTCGGTACTCTCCACCATGCAGCAGCTGCCCCATGTGACCAATGTGCGCGCGCTGGAGCTGTCCGAGCAGGCCGAAGGCACCCTGATCCGTCCCCGCACCTGGCTGCAGGACGGCGAGATCCTGTCTTCCGACTGCGAGGCCTCCAGCGACCAGCGTGGCCAGCCCCTGCACACGCTGCCACCGCTGGCCGAGTGTATCCAGCAGGCCCGCAGCAGTGCCCGCCACAGCGATGGTCCCCACCACCATGTGCTGTGGCTGCCGGTGTGGATGCACAACAAGGCGCGCACCTGCCTCGAGATCACCCAGTCCCGCCCTTTCAGCACCCAGCGCATCGAGGTGCTGCAAGGCATCTTCCGCGTCTACCAGAACTACCAGAGCCTGCTGGACTACAGCGAACGCGATGCCCTGACGGGCCTGCTCAACCGCAAGACCTTTGACGAGCAGTTCATCCGCTTTGCCAGCCTGGAAGCCAATGCCAGCGTCGCCGCGGCGCCGCACAGCCTGAGCGACGAAGTCCCCCAGCAGTGGCTGGCGGTGGTGGACATCGACCACTTCAAACAGGTCAACGACCGCTTCGGCCACCTGTTTGGTGACGAGGTGCTGATTCTGGTGGCCAATCTGCTGCGCGCCTCGTTCCGTACCCAGGACCGCATCTTTCGCTTTGGCGGGGAGGAGTTCGTGATCCTGCTGCGCGCCGCCTCGCTGAAGGAAGCGCACCAGGTGTTCGAGCGTTTTCGCAAGACCGTGGAATCCCACGCCTTCCCGCAGTTGGGCCAGATCACCGTCAGCCTGGGTTTTACCAGCACGCGCCTGTGCTCGCCGGTGGAAATCCTGGGCCAGTCCGACCAGGCCCTGTACTACGCCAAGCAGCACGGCCGCAACCAGGTCTGCCACTACGAGAGCCTGGTGGCCGAAGGTGCCCTGGGCCATCAGGTCGCCCACGACGACGTCGAGCTTTTCTAGGCTCGCCCCGCAGCCTCCTGGACCGCCCATCCACTGCTTTCAATCTGCTGCTTTTCCAGCAGCACCAGTGCCGGGCAACAACTTACAACGCCATGCGGATGCAGTTGCGGCCATCGGCCTTGGCCTGGTAGAGCATGCTGTCGGCCCGCTCCAGCAAGCTGCACAGTGTCTCGCGCCCGCGCAGCTGGGCAATGCCGAAGCTGGCCGTCACCTGCAGCGCCACGCCCTGCGCCAGCACCGGGCCGGTACGCACGAAATCGGCCAGCCGCTGCGCCGATTCCAGCGCCTCGCGGGCCGTGGTTTCCGGCATCACCAGCAGAAACTCCTCGCCCCCGTAGCGCGCCACCCAGTCCACCTGGCTGCGCAGATGCGTCTGCAGGCGCAACGCCACTTCCCGCAGCACGATGTCCCCCACGCCGTGGCCATGCTGGTCGTTGATGGCTTTGAAATGGTCGATGTCCACAAACACCAGCGACAGCGGCCGGCCATAGCGCAGGCTGCGCTCCAGCTCGGACGGCAGGCGCTCATCCAGTGCGCGGCGGTTGAAACAGCCTGTCAAGGCATCGGTCAGCGACAGGCGCTTGACCTCATCCACCAGCACTTCCAGCTTTTGGGTGCGGTCGGCCACCAACCCATCCAAATTGTCGATGTGGCTGCGCACATCGCCCTGCAGCTGCAAAAAGCCCTGCACCACCAGGTCAATCTCATCGGACTGCGCGCGCTGCGGGCGCTGCAGCTGCAGCGGCTTGCTCAACGCGTTGGGCTTGAGCCCGGCGGCAAAGTGCGCAATCTGGGACAGCGGCTGGCGCAGTTCGCGCCCCAGCACCCAGGCCACCATCACGCAGATCAGCAGCGTGAAAAGCGCATAGCCAAAGGTCACGCGCAGCGTGGACTGCGCCATGGTGGAGAGAAAGTACTGCGGGTCGGCCCAGATCTCCAGCACACCCAGTGCAATCGCCTGTCCGTCCGGCGGCATGATCTGCACCGTCACGGTGGCCGGCACGTCCCGCACATTCCGACCGCTGCTGAACGTCTCGCCCGTGGCCAGCGCCTGCACCTGCACCTGGGCCACCTCCGGCAGTGCGCCCATCCAGTCGACCTGTTCGCGCACGGCCCTGGGATCGATGTCCCACAGTGCCATCGACAGGTTGCGCATGCTGTTGTCCGCCAGCAGGCGCATGGACCGCTCGAAGCTGGCCTGTTCATGCCGGAACTCGATCCAGGCATGCAACCCGCCCAACGCCAGCATGCAGCCCAACGACAGCCAGACAATGCGCTGGATCAGCAGCGTGGAAATGGAACGGAAGCGCGTGGTGTCTGCAGACGACATGAATAGGCCGCGGGCTAGCGCAGCAAACGGCCGATGTCGAAGTCGTAGCGCTTCAACTTCGGCTGGTGGAACTTGCTGAAGGCCTTGAAGTCCACACGCGTCTGCACCTGTGCAAAACGTGACTCGAAGGCCGGAATATTGGTTTCATTCAGCAGCATGAACATGGGGTAATGCAGCTCCAGCCCCTCGGAGGCGAAGTCGATGCCCCGGAAGTGGTCGTAGAGCATCACCAACGCCCAGGCACCCGCCAGGAAGTGGCCTCCGGCAAGCGCCGTCAACTCCCCACGCCTGCGGGCATCCAGGGCCTCCTGGGAGGTGTTGATGGCGCTGAACAAGGCATCCTTGCCCGGCACGCCGCCTTGTTGTCTCCAGGCCTCCATGGCACCAAAAGCCATCTGGTCGCTGCCAGCCCAGACCAGGCGGGCATCGGGATAGCGCTGGTACAGCACCTTGGCCTGCTCGTGCGCCCGCTCGCGCAGCCACTCGCCATAGACCTGCTGGGTGAACACCACCTCCTTGGCTTCCTGCACCGCACGCAGCATGCCCCTGTTCCGTGCCGCCGAGGCGGTGGTGGAGCGATCCCCGGCCACTGCCATGAAGTGCAGCTTGCCGTCAGCGCCGCGCAGCTGCGGCATGGCGCGCGCTTTCTGGATCAGCGCCCGGGCGGTCATGTAGCCCGCATCTTCCGCACGCGGCTCCATGCTGCCCAGCCAGAACGGATAGCGCTCGCGCGGGCGGCCGGTCTGGGCATGCAGATCCTCCGGGATGCCGCTGAACACCATGAACACCGGAATCCCGGCGCCTTCCAGCGAGCGCAGGATTTCCGGGCCCACGCTGTAGTCGTTGGTGACCACCAGGTAGTCCGGCTTGCTGCGCGCCGGCCGCTGTGCGATTTCCTTGGCCAGCGTGATAGGCATCAGGCGATTGCGCTCGGCATAGAGGATCTCCAGCTCCATGCCCAGGCTGCGTGCCGACTGTTGCATCACCTGCGACACCGTCACCCAGTAGCCCTCGCTGCTCTTTCCCGGGTTGATGAAGGTCACGCGCTGCGCCGCCGCCCCCGTCGCAACGCCCAGCAGCAGCGCCATGCATGCCGCCAGGGCACGCCAAGCGGCCCTGCTCCCGCACTGGCGCAGACAGTCCTGTGTCTTCCTACATCCCAGCGCAAGGCGGGCAATCAATGGCATCGTGGAGTTTCCTGGCGCGTGCAGCCCCACCCCGGGCCATCACAGCAAAAACCCAGAACGATAACGAAAAAAAGCCCGCGCATGGCGGGCTTTTTCATGCATGGCCGGAAAACAGGGTTTTCCGCTGCCGCAGCGACGATGTTTTACAGACGCTCGGACACCCAGGCCTGCACCGATGCCAGAGCGGCCGGCACTGCCGCTGCATCCGAGCCACCGGCCATCGCCATGTCGGGCTTGCCGCCACCCTTGCCGCCCACTTGCTGGGCCACAAAGTTCACCAGCTCGCCAGCCTTGACCTTGGCAGTTTCGGCCTTGGTCACACCGGCAGCCAGCTGCACCTTGTCGCCGTCCACGGCCGCCAGCACGATCACGGCCGCGCCCAGCTTGTCCTTGAGCTTGTCCATGGTGTCGCGCAGGGTCTTGGCGTCGGCGCCATCGAGCTTGGCCGCCAGCACCTTCACGCCGTTGACTTCGACGGCCTGCGTGGCCAGTTCATCGCCCTGGCTGGAAGCCAGCTTGCCCTTGAGGGCGGCGATTTCCTTTTCCAGTGCCTTGATCTGCTCCAGCGCACCGCCGATGCGGTGGGTCAGCTCGGCAGCAGGCGCCTTGAAGGCCGCCGCAGCCTGATCCACCGTGGATTCCAGCGACTGCAGATAGGCCAGCGCATTCTCGCCCGTCACCGCTTCGATGCGGCGCACGCCAGCGGCCACACCCGATTCGCCCACCACCTTGAACAGGCCGATGTCGCCCGTGCGGTGCACGTGGGTGCCGCCGCACAGCTCGCGGCTGGTGCCGATGTCCAGCACGCGCACGGTTTCACCATACTTCTCGCCAAACAGCATCATGGCGCCGGTCTTCTGGGCGCTTTCGATGTCCATCACGCGGGCATCGGTGGCACTGTTGGCCAGCACTTCGGCATTCACGCGGGCTTCGATCTCGCGGATCTGCTCGGCCGTCACCGGCGCGTTGTGCGCAAAGTCGAAACGGGTGCGCTCGGCGTTGACCAGCGAGCCCTTTTGCTGCACATGGCTGCCCAGCACTTCGCGCAGGGCCTTGTGCATGAGGTGGGTGGCCGAGTGGTTGCGCACGGTGGCTGCGCGCAGCTGGGTGTCCACCTGTGCCTGCACGGCGTCGCCCACCTTCAGGCTGCCGGCTGCCAGCTGGCCATGGTGGCCGAACACATCGGCCTTGATCTTTTGCGTGTCTTCCACGGCAAAGCGTGCGTCGCCAGCGGCGATCACGCCCTGGTCGCCCACCTGGCCGCCGGATTCGGCGTAGAACGGGGTGGTGTCCAGCACCACCACGCCGGACTGGCCGGCCTGGAGCTCGCTCACGCTGACGCCATCGGCGTAGAGCGCCACGATCGTGGCCGGCTCGGCCAGCTTCTCATAGCCGGTGAAGGTGTTGGCAGCGCCGGTGTACTCCAGCGCACGGTCCATCTTGAATTTGCCGGCCGCACGGGCCTGGTTCTTCTGCTGTTCCATGGCTGCATGGAAGCCGGCCTCGTCCACCGACAGACCACGCTCGCGCGCCACGTCGTTGGACAGGTCCAGCGGGAAGCCATAGGTGTCGTGCAGCTTGAAGGCCACATCACCGGGCAGCACCTGGGTGCCGCCAGCCAGTGCGCTGTCCAGGATTTCCATGCCGTGGGCCAGGGTCTCGAAGAAGCGCTCTTCCTCGACCTTCAACACCTCGGTGATGCGGGCTTCCTGCTCGCGGATCTTGGGATAGGCATCGCCCATGGTGGCGACCAGATCCTTGACCAGCTTATGGAAGAACGGGGTCTTCTGGCCCAGCTTGTACCCGTGGCGGATGGCGCGGCGCACGATGCGGCGCTGCACATAGCCACGGCCTTCGTTGGAAGGGATCACACCGTCGGCCACCAGGAAGGCGGTCGCACGGATGTGGTCGGCAATCACCTTCAGCGAGGGATTTTCCAGATCGGCGGTATGGGTCTCGCGGCCAGCCGCCTTGATCAGGTGCTGGAACAGGTCGATCTCGTAGTTGCTGTGCACATGCTGCAGGATGGCCGCCAGACGCTCCAGGCCCATGCCGGTGTCCACGCAGGGCGCAGGCAGCGGCTTGACGTTGCCCTGCTCGTCCATGTCGAACTGCATGAACACGTTGTTCCAGATTTCGATGAAACGGTCGCCGTCTTCATCGGGCGAGCCGGGAGGACCGCCGGCAATGTGTGCACCGTGGTCGTAGAAGATTTCCGAGCAGGGGCCGCAGGGGCCGGTGTCGGCCATCATCCAGAAGTTGTCGGACTTGTAGCGACCGCCCTTGTTGTCGCCGATGCGGATCACGCGCTCGGGCGGCAGGCCGATTTCCTTGGTCCAGATGTCGTAGGCCTCGTCGTCCTCGGCGTACACGGTGGCCAGCAGCTTGTCGGCCGGCAGCTTGTAGACCTCGGTCAGCAGCTCCCACGCCCACTTCAGCGACTCGCGCTTGAAGTAATCACCGAACGACCAGTTGCCCAGCATCTCGAAGAAGGTGTGGTGGCGGGCGGTGTAGCCCACGTTCTCCAGGTCGTTGTGCTTGCCGCCGGCGCGCAGGCAGGTCTGCACGCTGGTCGCACGGTTGTAGGGGCGCTTGTCCGTGCCCAGGAACACGTCCTTGAACTGGACCATCCCGGAGTTGGTGAACATCAAGGTGGGGTCGTTGCCCGGCACCAGCGGGCTCGATTCCACGATGGTGTGGCCCTTGGATGCGAAAAAGTCCAGAAACGTCTTCCGGATGTCGGCAACGGAGAAAGTGGGAGTGCTCATGGATATGGGGGTTTCGGTGTGCCAGGAGCCGAATTGCTTGCTACGGCACGGAACAACCTTTGATTATAGGTTTGGCCCACCGCCCTCCGCCTGCACCGCGGCATTCCCGCGATGCCCCCACCAGCAAAAAGCCCCGCAGCGTGGGCTGCAGGGCTTCGGTGTGGGGGGACGAAAGGCCTGACTCAGTGCTTGGCGGCCTTGCCCTTGGCGGCAGCGGCCTTGTCTTTCTTGCTGCCGATCTTGCTTTCCTGGCCCTTGAGCAGGCGGCCGATGTTCTGCGCATGGCGCCACAGCAGCAGGGCCGACATGGCGATGATGGCGGCCAGCAGCGGCTTTTCTGCCGACCACAGGCTACCGTCCAGCAGCACGTAGTACACCGGTGCGGCAATGGAGGCAATCAGGGCCGACAGCGAGGAGTAGCGGCTGATGACCGCCACCGCCAGCCAGGTCAGCAGCACCAGCAGACCCAGCCAGCCGCTGATGCCCAGCAGCACGCCCAGCGCCGTGGCCACGCCCTTGCCGCCCTTGAACTGGAAGAACACCGGGAACAGATGGCCCAGGAAGGCCGCAATGGCCACCAGCGCCAGCGTGCCCTCTTCCAGCCCGAACTGGGGGCCGGCATATTTCACCAGCACCACGGGCACAAAGCCCTTGAGCGCGTCCAGCAGCAGCGTCACGGCCGCCGCCTTCTTGCTGCCCGAGCGCAGCACATTGGTAGCGCCGGGGTTGCCGCTGCCATAGGTGCGCGGGTCACTGAGGCCGAAAGCGCGGCTGACGATGACGGCAAACGACAGCGAACCGATCAGGTAGGCGAGCACGGTGGCCAGGGAAGGAAGCAATGCGTTCAAGAGAGAAATCCTTGCCTGCCCTCCAAGGCAGGCGGCTGGTATTTGTTGTTTTTCCGGTTTTGGAGGGGCCGGCCAGGGCCGCCCCGAAGCGCTTATTGTGCCAGCGCGCACTGCACCGGCTTGGCGTTCAGCAGCTCCACACAAACCCGGGGGGCGATCTGCACCAGGAAACCACGGCGCCCACCGTTGATGGCGATGCGCGGCAAATCCAGGATGCTGGACTCGATATAGACCGGCATCTCCTTGCGCGTGCCAAACGGCGACGTCCCGCCCACCAGATAGCCGCTGTGGCGGTTGGCCACTTCGGGCTTGCAGGGCTCGACACTCTTGGCGCCGATCTGGCGCGCCAGATTCTTGGTGGACACGGTGCAATCACCATGCATCAGCACCAGCAGCGGTCTGGCATCCTGGTCCTGCATCACCAGGGTCTTGACCACCGCGTGCTCGTCCAGCCCCAGCTGGCGTGCCGATTCGCTGGTGCCACCATGCTCCACGTACTCATACGGGTGCTCGGTGAACTCCACCTTGTGCGCCTTGAGCAGCTGGGTGGCCGGGGTCTCGCTCACATGGGCTTTGTCTTTTTTTGCCATATTCTCTGAATGGATAGCCTCGCCTCCCACACGCCTGACAAGCGCGTGGAAGACCGATGGAACCAGGGTAGCCTGGCCCTGCAGGCACCGCCCGGTACACAGCCGTTCCCTTGCAGCGCAGGTGCGCAAGGCAAGCAGCGCCGCTTTAGCGGGCGTGCCGCCCTGTCACTGCGCCGGGTCGCGGTGCTGCCAGCGGATGGCGTCGATCTGCGCCAGCAGTTCCGCAGACAGCTGCGTGCCCCAGATCGCCAGATCTTCGTCGAGCTGCGCCAGGCTGGTCACGCCAATGATGGTGCTGGCCACCTGCCACTTGGTGTAGCAGAACGCCAGGGCCATCTGCGACGGCATCAGGCCGTGCTGGCGCGCCAGCGCGTTGTACAGGCGGGCCACGGGCAGTACCTCGGGGCGGCCCCAGCGCTGCTTGCGTACCGATTCGTACTTGGCAATGCGGCCCTGCGGGGAATCCGGCGCCTGCGTACCCATGGCGTCGTACTTGCCGGACAGCAGGCCCACGCCCAGCGGCGAATAGGCCAGCAGGCCCACGCCCAGGCGGTGGCAGCTCTCGTCCATGCCGTTTTCCCAGCTGCGGTTCAGCAGGCTGTAGGGGTTCTGCACGCTGGCGACGCGCGGCAGGCCATATTCCTCGGCCAGGCGCACAAACTCGTGCACGCCATAAGGCGTTTCGTTGGACAGCCCCACATGGCGGATCTTGCCCTGCTGCACCAGCTTGGCCAGTGTCTCCAGCTGTTCGCGGATCGGGGTCGCGGAGTTGTCCTTGGCCGGTTCGTAGTACAGCGCGCCGAAGGCAGGCACATGGCGCTCCGGCCAGTGGATCTGGTAGAGGTCGATCACATCGGTCTGCAGACGACGCAGACTGCCCTCGCAGGAGGCCACGATGTCGGCACTGCTCAGGCCCGTGCCTTCGCGGATCCAGGGCATGCCGCGCGAGGGCCCGGCCACCTTGCTGGCCAGCACCACCTTGTCGCGCTGGCCGGGGTTGGCCTTGAACCAGTTGCCCAGAATGGTCTCGGTCGCACCGTAGGTGGCTTCGCGCGCCGGCACGGCATACATCTCGGCCGTGTCCCAGAAATACACGCCACGCTCCAGCGCACGGCTGAGGATGCGGTGGGCGTCCACCTCGTTCACCTGCTCTCCAAAGGTCATGGTGCCCAGGCAGATGGGGCTGACTTTCAGGCCGCTGCGGCCCAGTTCGACATGCTGCATGCTTGCTTTCCTGCTCTTCACAATAGTGTTCAAGTGTAAGGAGCTGGCAGCCCGGTTGCAGACAAACCGGGCGGAATCCGTACCACGGGATGGCTTCAGGGGGCAGCCTGGGCCTGTGCCAGGGCCTGCTCCGCGAGCTGGCGCGCACGCCGATAGTTGTTGCGTGCCGTCTCGCTCCAGATGGCCTGCAGCCGCTCCCACTGGGCATCAGCCGGGGCACCCGCCGCCGCCAGCCATTGCCGGCTGCTCGCCTCCATGGCCGGCAGCACCGGCGTATAAGCCACTTTGCGGGCCGATGCCAGCAACGCCGCACCCTGCCGGCTGGACCGGCTGCGCAATGCCCGGTCTGCGGCATGGATGGCGCGGGTCGCCGCCTGCAGCTCGACCAGGGGTTCCGTCACCACCAGGTCAAACAGCCGGCTCACCAGCTGGTAGCGCGTGCTGGAGAGCTCCACATCAAACTGCAGGCGCGAGCGCTGGGCCTGCAGGTAGGGGTCCGGGTAGCCCGCAGGCATGTGCAGCACCGCGGCCGGCAGCACCGGCAGGCGGTTGATCCGGGGGTCCAGCAACAGCTGCTGCCCCGGCGGCGACAGGGTGAAGGCCATGAAGCGCTTGGCACCGTCCGGGTTGTGCGCCCCGGCGACCAGGCCGATGCTGGCCGGCAGCACAGGGGCCATGGTGGCGTAGGCGAAATCCACCGGCATGCCGGAGTACTTGGCCGCCAGGCCGAACGCGTCGATCACCAGACCGGCGCCATAGCTGCCACGCGCAATGCCCCGGGGCACGGCATAGCTGTCGGGAGATATCTCCGCCGCATTGCCCGCCAGTTGCAGCAGCAGCGCCCAGCCCTGTTCCCAGCCCAGGCCCTGCAGCATGCTTTCCACCATCAGGTGGGTGGTGCCGGAGCGCGAAGGCGCGCTCAGCACCACATGGCCGGCATAGGCGGGCTGGGCCAGATCCTGCCACTCCTGGGGCTCCCGGATCTGGCGCTGGCGCAGATAGTCACTGTTCCACATGATGCCGTAGCCCGACAGCGACTGGCCAAAATAGCGCCCGCTCGCATCGTTGAGCGCATGCGGCCCCACCTTGGCCGGCACCTGGGGGTTGCGCAGCTCGGGCGCAGGCTGCAGCAGCCCTTTGCGCGCCAGCAGCACAAAGGCTTCGATGGACGAGGCCCAGACAACATCCGGCCGCTTGCCCGCCGGGCGCTGCTCCACCTCGCGCAACAGCTCTGCGGTGCTCTTGGCCACGATCTCCAGGCGGATGCCCGGATGCTGGCGTTCGAACGCCAGGCGGTAGGCCCGCATCATTTCCTGCGACAGCGAGGTCACCACCGTCACCGTACCGGCCTGCGCCAATGCCGGCGGCCAGCCGCTGCACAGGCACAGAAAAAGGGCAGCAGCCCATCGAAAACTGGCAAGCTTGACTGGTCTCTCCACTCCGGTCCCCCATGTCACGCAGTGCGTCACGCGCCGGACAGTCCCGCCCACCCGTGCCGCATCGGTTGCTATAGGATTTGCTGCAGCTACTGTAGTGCGCGCAACTGCCGGTGCGTGCACCGTTCACCCCTTCCACGGGCATTTATCTGACAGCCGTACCGCCTTTGCACTGACATACCGACATGTACCAGCCCCAACGCGCCGCCACCAGCCAGCACCTTCCGGTGCGCACCCTCTCCTACCATGTGCGCACCTGGGGTCAGCCCCAACCCGATAGCGTCCCCCTGGTACTGGTGCATGGCTGGATGGATGTCTCCGCCTCCTGGCAGTTTGTGGTGGATGCCTTCAGCCAGGCGTTTGCGCAGGGGCGGCAGATCATCGCTCCGGACTGGCGCGGCTTCGGACTCAGCCCCATGCCTGCGCCCTGCGACAACTACCACTACGCCGACTACCTGGGCGATCTGGACGCACTGCTGCGCCACTGTGTGCCGGGAGACGGTGCCATCGATCTGGTGGGCCACAGCATGGGCGGCAATGTGGCCATGTTCTATGCGGGCGCCCGTCCGGCACGCATTCGCCGCCTGGTGAATCTGGAAGGCTTCGGCATGCCTGCCAGCCGCCCCGCCCAGGCCCCCAGGCGCACAGCCCAGTGGCTGGACGAGCTGCGGAAGCTCGAGAGCGGCGCCATCGCCCTCAAAACCTATGCCAGCGTGGACGAAGTGGCCCAGCGCCTGCGCAAGACCAACCCGCGCCTACCTGCAGACAAAGCCCTGTGGCTGGCCCAGCACTGGTCGGCCCCGCAGGCCGACGGCAGCTGGGCCATCCTGGGCGACGCTGCACACAAGATTGTCAACCCCCAGCTGTTCCGTGTGGACGAAGCCCTGGCCCACTACGCGGCCATCACCGCGCCCCTGCTGGCGGTGGAAGCCAGCGACGACAGCCTGGCCGGCTGGTGGAAAGAGCGCTACACGCTGGCCGAATACCACCAGCGCCTGCAGGCCGTGCCCGACTGCCGGCTGGCGCGCGTCGAAGACGCCGGCCACATGCTGCACCACGACCAACCTGCTGCCGTGGCGCGGCTGATCGAGGATTTCTGCACCGCCGCCGCTTGAAGCCTGCGGCGGTCAGCAGCCCAGCTGCGGACGGGCTGCAGCCCGGCCAGCGGGGCCGGCAAAGGGCTCAGTACCAGTGCAGCGGCCATGCGGCGGCGACCCTGCCTCATGCGGGAATCGGTCATGGAAGGTCTCCAGTTATGAAAGGGATGTGCTCAATGTGCGCCAGATGCGCCGCCCAGGTGTGCAGGCCTGTTCAGCGCGTCTCGGTGTGGTGTGTCTCTTCCGTTTGCGGGCGCCGGTATCACACCGCCGGGCTGCCGGCCCAGTGTTTCAGCACATGCTTGAGGATCTTGCCGGTGGGCGCGGCCGGCAGCGCCGGCACAATGCGGATCTCGCTGGGCACCTTGTAGGGCGACAGCTGTGCGCGCAGCCACTGGCGCAGCTCCTGCAGGTCGGGGTCCATGCCGGCCTTCACCTCGACAAAGGCCACCACCTCTTCGTTGTCCGCCACCTCGCGCCCCACCACAGCCGACTGCACGATGGCCGCATGGCTGTTGAGCACCTGCTCCACTTCCACCGGGTAGACATTGAAGCCCGAGCGGATGATCAGCTCCTTGCTGCGCCCCACCACCTCCAGCGCACCATCCGCCCCCTGGCGCGCCATGTCGCCGGTGTTGAACCAGCCCGCGGCATCCAGCACCTGGGCCGTGGTGGCGGCGTCGCGGTAGTAGCCGCGCATGCGTCCCGGGCTGCGCACCCAGAGTTCGCCCACCTGCCCGGCCGCCACCGGCAGGCCGCCGGGGCCACGCAGGCTGGCCTCCACGCCCGGAATCGGCTGGCCCACGGCACAGTCCGCACGCGGCGCACCGCGCGTCTGGGCGATGGTGGGGCCGGTTTCGGTCAGGCCATAGCCGTTGTGCAGCGTCTGGCCCAGCGCCTGCTCGACCTGGGCCTTGAGGCTGGGCGTCAGCGGTGAACCGGCCACCCCGATCAGGCGCAGTGCCGGTGCTCGCAACGTCTGCTGCTGCGAGCGGCTCCATTCCAGCAGCCGGGCAAACAGCGCCGGCACGCCCACGAACAGGGTAACGTCCTGCTCCCCCAGCGCCCGGGCAGCGGCCTCCGGCGTGAAGCGGGCTTCCAGCAGCAGGCTGGCGCCGGCGCACAGACTGCCCAGAAACTGGGTCGACAGCCCCACCACATGGGCCATGGGCAACACGCCATAGACCCGGTCGCGCGGGCCGATCTCGCGGATCTCGCGCGCCGACTGCGCCACAAAGAGCAGGTTGGCGTGCGTCAGCATCACCCCCTTGGGGTGGCCCGTGGTGCCTGAGGTGTAGACCAGGGCCGCCACCTGCTCGGCCGGGTCGGCGCTGCAAGGCTCCGCCTGGGCCTGTGCGTTCAGCGGGCCCAGACCCAGTGCCCCCACCGGGGTGTCCCAGCCTACCGCCTCCGCATGGCGGGCATGGACCACAGCTTCGGGCGAGACATGGGTCAGGTAGACCACACGGCGGGCACCGGAATGCTCCTTGAACTGGGCAATTTCCCGCTCCGACAAGCGCGCGTTGACGATGCTCGCCCAGGCATCCAACTTGCTGGCAGCCACAAACAGTGCGCAGGCGGCCACGCAGTTCTCGCCCACCACCAGCAGGCGGTCGCCGGGGCCCACCCCGGCCTGCTGCAGCTGCTGGGCCAGTGTATCGCTCGCCGCCCACAGTTGCTGGTAGCTCAGGCAGTGCTGGGCATCCTGCACGGCCAGATGGCTGGGCTGACGCTGCACCCAGGGGGCAATCGCCTCATGGATGCGGCGCGGCGCTGAAGAAAGGGTCGGGGCCGTCAAGCCGGCCTCCACAGTGTCTGCGGGCATGGTGTCTCCTGTCTGGTGGGGGTCACAGCGGTCCGACATGGCTGCTGCGCTGGAAAAGTGTAGGAGCGCCCCCGGCCCGGTGGGCTCTTTTCCAAAACCGCCATGCGGAACATCACCTCCAGAAAGACACCCTTGTCATTTGGCCATCGCTGCGCTAATGGCACAGGCACCATCTTGTGCCGCAGACCGGTTCATGGGGCGGCAGACTGCAGCTGTCCATGCCGCTGCAAAACCGCTGTGCGGAACTTGATCTGTGCCGCCGGCGGTTGCAAACGGTCCACGCCCTCCACAATCGATCCCAGTGGCAAGGATGGCGGCACATGCATGCCCCACCGGCTGCACTGCATCTGCACACACAGGAGACAAGCCATGAGTGACAAGAAAGCCATCCTCGTGATTGGCGCCGGAGACGCCACGGGTGGCGCGATTGCCAAGCGTTTTGCCCGTGAGGGCTATATCGCCTGCGTCACCCGCCGCAGCGCCGACAAGCTGGAGCCGCTGGTCCAGGAGATCCGCGCCGCAGGTGGTGAAGCCCACGGCTTTGGCAGCGATGCGCGCAAGGAAGACGAGATGGTCAGCCTGATCGAGCACATCGAAAGCCAGATCGCTCCCATCGAAGTGGCGGTGTTCAACATCGGGGCCAATGTGCGCTTTGGCATCACCGAGACCACGGCACGCGTCTATTTCAAGGTCTGGGAAATGGCCTGCTTTGCCGGCTTTCTGATGGGGCGCGAGACCGCCAAACGCATGCTGCCGCGCGGGCGGGGCACAATTTTGTTCACTGGCGCCACCGCCAGCCTGCGTGGGCGCGACGGCTTTGCCGCCTTCGCCGGCGCCAAGCACGGCCTGCGCGCCCTGGCCCAGAGCATGGCACGCGAGCTGTGGCCCCAGGGCATCCATGTAGCCCATCCCATCATCGATGGCGCCATCGACACCGATTTCATCCGCAGCAACTTCCCCGAACGCTATGCGCTCAAGAAGCAGGACGGCATCGTCAGCCCCGAAGCCATTGCCGACGCCTACTGGGCCATCCACCAGCAGCCGCGCAACGCCTGGACGCACGAGACCGAACTGCGCCCTTGGCTGGAGAGCTGGTAAACCGCCGCCCCCCGTCACCACCATCCCCAGACCGGAGCTTGCACCATGCACCAACCGACCGTGGAATTCCTGTTCGACTTTGGCAGCCCCAATGCCTATTTCTGCCACCAGGTGCTGCCCGCCATCGCCGCGCGCACCGGCCAGCCCGTGACCTATGTGCCCATTCTGCTGGGCGGCATCTTCAAGCTGGCCAACAACCGCTCGCCCATGGAGGCGTTTGCCGACATCCCCACCAAGCGCGCCTACGACCAGCTGGAGATCCAGCGTTTCATCCGCAAGCACGACCTGCACCGCTACCAGCGCAACCCGCATTTCCCGGTCAACACGCTGATGATGATGCGCGGCGCCATCGCCGCCCAGCAGATGGGCTGCCTGGACCCCTATGTGGACGCCATGTTTGCCGCCATGTGGGAACGTGCCTTGAACATGGCCGAGCCCGAGCTGTTCCAGAGCGTGCTGCAGCAGGCCGGGCTGGACGCAGCAGCCATCACCGCCGCCATTGCCACACCCGAGGTCAAGAACCGGTTGCTGGCCAACACCCAGCAGGCCTATGAGCGCGGCTGTTTTGGCAGTCCCACCTTCTTTGTCGGCGGCGAGATGTTCTTCGGCAAGGACCGCCTGCGCGAGGTGGAAGAAGAAATCCTGGCCCAGCGTTCCGGCAGCTGACGCCCTGCTCCACCCGCTGCACCATCGCTGCCTCGGCCCTGACGGGGCGCACCTGCAACACCCTTTCCACGCCCTCACACACCATGAAGACACGCATCACCGAACTGTTCAACATCCGCCACCCCATCATCCAGGGCGGCATGCACTATGTGGGCCTGGCGCCGCTGGCGGCAGCCGTCTCCAACGCCGGCGGTCTGGGCATGATCACCGCCCTCACGCTGGGCACGCCCGAGAAGCTGACCCAGGAAATCGCCAAGACCCGGGACATGACGGACCAGCCGTTCGGCGTCAACCTCACCTTTCTACCCTCCTTCACCCAGCCTCCGTACGAGGAATACATCGCCGCCATCCGCGAAGGCGGCATCACGGTGGTGGAAACCGCCGGCCGCAGCCCCGAGGCCTATATGCCCGCCCTGAAAGCCGCCGGCATCAAGGTGATCCACAAATGCACCGCCGTGCGCCATGCGCTCAAGGCCGAACGCATTGGCTGCGACGCCGTCAGTGTGGACGGTTTTGAATGCGGCGGCCACCCCGGCGAGGACGACGTGCCCAATATGATTCTGCTGCCCGCAGCCGCCCGTGCGCTGAAGATCCCGTTTGTCGCCTCCGGCGGCATGGCCGACGGCCGCAGCCTGGTGGCGGCACTCGCGCTGGGCGCCGATGGCATGAACATGGGCACACGCTTTCTGTGCACCCAGGAAGCCCCGGTCCACCAGAACGTGAAGAACGCCATCGTTGCCGCCAGCGAGCTGGACACCCGCCTGGTCATGCGCCCGCTGCGCAACACCGAACGCGTGCTGAACAACCCCGGCGTGCAGAAGCTGCTGGAGATCGAAGCCGCCAAGGGCGCCAGCACCACCATCGAGGACATCCGCGAGCTGGTGGGCGGCATCTACCCCAAGGCCATGGTGCAGGGCGATGTCGATGCCGGCGCCTGGAGCTGCGGCATGGTGGCCGGCCTGATCCACGACATCCCCAGCGTGGCCGAGCTGATCGAGCGCATCATGCGCGAAGCCACCGACGAGCTGATCAACGGCCGCCTGCGTGCCATGGTGGACGCCGGCACATCCGCCTGAAAATCGCGGCATTGCCCGCTTGCCCAGCCATGTCCCAGCCCACGCCTTTCAGCCAGGAGCCAGGGACATGGCATTTCCTCTCCTGCCCATGCGCCCTCCCACGCCCTCCCGCGACATCGGAAAACTGCCGATGCCCATTGACGACCACAAGGAAGACCGCCAGTTCGTCACTGCGCTGGCGCGGGGGCTGCAGGTGCTCAAATGCTTCACCTCGGGCGAGGAGCATCTGGGCAACCAGGAAATCGCCCAGCGTTGCCGCCTGCCCAAATCCACCGTCACCCGGCTCACGCACACCCTGACGCTGCTGGACTTTCTGCACCACGACAGCGTGCAAAACCGCTACCGGCTGGGCATGGCCACGCTGTCCCTGGGCGGCACCACGCTCCTGAGGCTGGACGCGCGCGAAATCAGCCGACCCATCATGCAGGAGTTGGCCAACCAGACCGGCTGCCTGATCGCCCTGGGCATGCGCGAAGGCATGTCGATGCTCTATCTGGAAACGGCACGCAGCGATGCCTCGGTTATCACAATCCGGCTGAACCTGGGCTCGCGCATTCCGCTGCACACCACCGCCATGGGCCGCGCCTACCTGGCCGGTTCGCGCCCGGCAGCCCGCAGATCGGTGATGGAGCGGGTCAAAAACCTCAACCCCGAGGGCTATGCCGACATCGAGCGCGCCATCACCCGCGCCGGCGAAGAGTACGAAGCCACCGACTGCTGCACCTCGTACTCGGAATGGCGGGGCGAGGTCGGTGCCATCGCCACCCCGCTGCGCGTGGGCAAGGGCATGCCCATGATGGTTCTCAGCGCCTCGGGCGACATCCGCACCATGACGCCGCAGTTTGTCGAGCACACCGTGCGCGCGCTGCTGCTGCGCAGCGCCTGGGCCATCGAGCAGCATTTCCAGCCCGGCAACTGACGAACTGACGCACAGCCTGCCTCCCAAACGCGTCCCCATGCCAGTATCAGCAGCCAGACGGCCCGGCTAGCGGCATCACAGGGTGCGCGTCCGCCCATGGCGCCAGCGAAGCGCCGCGCAAACGCAAGCATGCCCCCCAACCCGTGACAGCCCACCGCGCACATGCGCCAGCAGCGGTCGCCGCTATTGAATTTCACAAATTTCTGAAATATCCGGTACACGCCAGCACGACATGGACTTTATTTCCCATGAAGAATGGACTTTTTTTCTCACAACAATAATGGCCTGCATGGTTCCATGCCCAGGCCCGTTTTCATGCGAGGTTCGATATGACTCATCAAGCGCAGGCGCAGCCGGTGGCGGCGCGTGTTTGGCTCTGGATCCTGGGGGCAGTGCTGGCCGTGGCCGGCCTGGCCTTCCTGGTTGGCGGTGCCAAGCTCATCAGTCTGGGAGGCAGCTGGTACTTTGCGCTGGCGGGCATCGGCCTGCTGGCCTCCGGCTTGCAGACCGTTCGCAGCCACCGCAGCGGAGCATGGCTGTACCTGCTGACCTTTGCTGCGACCGTGGTCTGGGCACTGTGCGAAGTGGGTCTGGATTACTGGAGCCTGATCTCCCGCCTGCTGGCGCTGACCTTTGGCGCCGTGGTGGTGCTGGCCAGCATGCCGCTGCTGCGCCAGGGCGGTGTGCCTGCCGGCTCCCGCGCCAAAGCGCCCCTGGCCACGGCCGGCGTGCTGCTGATCGCGGGTCTGGCCGCTTTTGCCTCCATGTTCCAGATCCATCCCGAGGTCAGCCCCCAGGCCGCTGCAGCCACGCGCAAGCCCGTGGATGCCGCCAGCGAACAAAAGGACTGGAACCACTACGGCAACAGCAGCAACAACGACCGCTTTGCCGCGCTGGACCAGATCAATGTGGACAACGTGAACCAGCTGCAGGTGGCCTGGACCTTCCACACCGGTGATGTACCCAAATCTACCGGCGCAGGCGCCGAAGACCAGCTGACGCCGCTGCAGGTGGGCGACAAGGTCTTCCTCTGCACGCCCAGCAACAATGTGATCGCACTCGATGCCGACACCGGTCAGCAGCTGTGGCGCCATGACACCAACTCCCATGTGGGCGGCGTGTGGGAACGCTGCCGCGGCTTGGCCTATTTCGATGCCGAAGCCCCCCTGGCCCAGCCCAGCGTCCCGGGCTCGACACCGGTGCAGGCGGTGGCTCTGCCCGCCACCGGCAGCTGCAAGCGCCGTATTCTGATGAACACCATCGACGCGCGCCTGTTTGCCCTGAACGCCGACACCGGCGCGCTGTGCGATGACTTTGGCACCCATGGCGTGGTCGATCTCAAGCAGGGCCTGGGCAACATTGCCAACCCCGCCTACTACACCCTGACCTCGGCCCCTACCGTGGCAGGCACCACCATCGTCATCGGCGGCCGTGTAGCCGACAACGTGCAGGTGGACATGCCCGGCGGCGTGATCCGCGGCTTCGACGTGGTGACCGGTGCCCAGCGCTGGGCATTTGACGCCGGCTCGGCCACGCCGAACGCGCTGCTCAGCCCCGGCCAGACCTACACCCGCTCGTCCGCCAACGTGTGGGCGGGCACCACCTACGACCCCAGCTCCAACACCGTGTACCTGCCCATGGGCTCGCCCTCGGTCGATCTGTATGGCGCCACCCGTTCGGCAGCCGACCTGAAATACGGCGCCTCCGTTCTGGCGCTGGACGCCGCGACCGGCAAGGAAAAATGGGTCTACCAGACCGTGCACAACGATCTGTGGGACTTCGACATTCCCATGGCCCCCACGCTGATCGACTTTCCCCACCCCGACGGTGCCACCACGCCCGCACTGGTCGTCGGCACCAAGGCCGGACAGATCTTTGTGCTGGACCGCAAGACCGGCCAGCCCCTGACCAAGGTGGAAGACGTGGCCGTCAAGCCCGGCAGCATCCCGGGCGAGAAATATGCACCCACCCAGCCGCTGTCCGTCGGCATGCCGCAGATCGGCACGCAGACACTGACCGAAGCCGATATGTGGGGCGCCACACCGCTGGACCAGCTGATGTGCCGCATCAAGTTCAAGTCCATGCGCTATGACGGCCTGTTCACCGTGCCGGATACCGATGTCTCGCTGAGCTTCCCCGGCTCGCTGGGCGGCATGAACTGGGGCGGCCTGTCGGCCGACCCGACCAACCAGCTGCTGTTCGTGAACGACATGCGCCTGGGCCTGTGGGTGCAGATGGTGCCGCAGAAGAAGGATGCCGCGCTGTCCGACGGCGGCGAAGCACCCAACACCGGCATGGGCCAGGTGCCGCTGGGCGGCACGCCCTACGCGGTGATGAAGGACCGCTTCATGTCGCCGCTGGGCATTCCCTGCCAGAAGCCGCCGTTCGGCACGCTGACCGCCATCGACATGAAGACCCAGCAAGTGGCCTGGCAAGTGCCTGTGGGCACGGTGCAGGACACCGGCCCCATGGGCATCAAGATGCGCCTGCCGCTGCCTGTGGGCCTGCCCACACTGGGCGGCACCCTGGCCACGCAGGGCGGCCTAGTGTTCTTTGCCGGCACACAGGACTACTACCTGCGCGCCTGGGATACGGCCACCGGCAAGGAAATCTGGAAGAGCCGCCTGCCCGTGGGCAGCCAGGGCGGCCCCATGAGCTACAAGTCGCCCAAGACCGGCAAGCAGTATGTGGTGATCTCGGCCGGCGGTGCCCGCCAGTCGCCCGACCGCGGCGACTATGTGATCGCCTACGCGCTGCCAGACGGCACCGCCAGGTAAGCCCCGGCCCTGCGCGCACTTTCTGTTCCACGGAATGCGCGCAGCGCCAGCTCCCCAACGCCATGGTCTGCAAGGGCCATGGCTTTTTTTGTCTCTGGCGCCCGCCGCCGCTGCGCATGCTACGCTGGCAGGCTTTGGTGGACGACAGCTTGCAAAGAGAGATGGTGGTGAACGCGCAGCACAACAGTGACAAGGCTTACGGCATGGTGCCGGCCACACCCCAGGCTGCACCCGGCCATGCCAGCGACCTCAGCGACACTGGCCGTCCACTCCCGAATGCAGCTGTGGACTCCGCCGCCGACATGCGCCGAGCCCTGCTGGAAGCGGGCCGCACCGAGTTCGCCAACTACGGTTTTGACGGCGCCCGGCTGGAACGCATCGTGGCCAAGGTGGGCTGCGCCAAGCGCATGCTGTACTACTACTTTGGCAACAAAAAGGATGTGTACCTGGCCGTTATCGCCCAGTGCTACAGCGATATCCGGGCCTCGGAAGAACAGCTCAACCTCGACGCCCTGCCGCCGTTGCAGGCCCTGCACGCCCTGGCGCAGAAAAGCTTCGAGTACCACGAACAGAACCAGGAATTCACCCGCCTGGTGCTGCAGGAGAACTTTCAGGGCGCGCAGCTGCTGGGCCAGGTTTCCAACACCGAACTGCTGCGCAAGGCCGCACTGGAGCCTGTGGAGCGCATTCTGCAGCGCGGCGTGGCACAAGGCGTGTTCCGCGCCGATGTGACGGCGGTCGACGTCCACTACCTGATTTCCGCCCTGTCGAGCTTTCGTGTCGACCACGCCGCCACCTGGAACAGCCTGCTGCAGGTGGATCTGCTAGGCGACACCCTGCGCACACGCCACCTGCACCTGTTGCTCGACCAGCTCAGCCGTCTGGTGCGCCAGCCCTGAACGCGGCGCCTGTCTCATACCGCCCTATGCCCCATGCCGCGGCTTGTGTTTGCGCACGCGGCATTTGCGCTACATTGGGCATCCATTTTTCCCATCCGGCGCGCCCCGTGCGCTCCTGTTTTTGCAGGCCCTGCAGCCATGCTGCCAGCGCCCCACCACGGACACCCTCCTGCCATGTGGCCTTTTGATCTGCTGCGCAAGCTCTCCCGCGGCCCCGATGTGGGCGAAACCTTCCGCCACTTCATCGGTTGTTACCTGTTCGGCTTCGAGGCCGAAGGCGAGCAGCAGCCTACCTACATCGCCCTGCCTTCCAACCTGGAATGGCTGGAACGCGAAGTCCGGCAGTACCTGCAGGAATTTGTGGACGAACACCCGCATGCCAGCGAAGTCCCCGCCATCCAGGCCACGCTGGCCGATCTGCCCCAACGCCTGGCCGCCCATGTGGCCGGCGGCATGGGCCAGCCCTTTCTGGCATTGCCCGGTGTGAACCTGTTCATCCGCAAAGGTATGCGCGAGCGGCGCAAGGAAAACGGCAAGTACGCGGAATAAGCCGCCCCGGCGCGGCCGCTACACCCCGGTCAACCCCGGGTTGACGGCCCCAACAGGTCGCGCGGATGCCCATGCCGGGCCGGCCAGCGACCTGACTTCCCTGCCCACGGTCTGCAGTGGCGCAGCGAATTGCTCGGAGGAAGCGGTCTACACGCCCATCTCGCGCTACGCTTGCAGCTTGCATGGATTTGCCTGCGTGCTGCCCGCAGGCGCGTACCATAGCTGCCGCCTGCCTTCCCCCGACTTTGTGCTGCATGCCGCCAGGCCTGCCTCCCCACTGCCATGACCGATCTCCTGACGCCCCCGGCTGCACCCACCCCGGCCTCTGCCAACCTGGCAGGAGCCCGTGTTCAGGTGCCGCCCTCGCTGGGCGCCATGCTGCAGGAGCTGCCGGCCCTGCTGCAATCGACCGATCCCCTGGCGCCGTCCCAGGCCGCCCAGTTGCTGCACCAGACCGCCCGCGCACTGGACGTGGTGCAGCAACCCGGCCTGGCCCGGCTGCTGCGGGCCATGGAAACCGCGCTGCGCCAGCCCGTCGCACCGACCGGCACGGCGCCAGGCAGCCCACTCCCCCGCGATGTACTGCTGCTGGCCGCCAAGGACGCCCAGGCCCACCTGCAGACTCTGCAGGCCGGCCGCAACGCACAGGTGGCCCACCTTTTCCCGGCCTACCGCGCCGTCTGCAAGCTCGGCGGCAAGGACAGCGCCCACCCGGCCGACCTGTGGGAGCTGCTCTGGCAACTGGCTCCCGTTCCCGCGCCGCTGCCCGCCGCGCTGCAGGTACCGCCCCACAGGGTAGCCCCGTCCACCCGCACTCTGCTGGACCAGCAGGTGCTGGCCGTGGTCAAGAACGCCGACGCCCCAGCTGCCGCCCGCCTGCGCGACCTGTGCCTGGGCCTGGCCCAGACCTGCGCGGCACCGGCCGACACTGCCTTCTGGCAGGCAGCGGCCGGCTGCTTTGACGCCACGGCCCATGGCCTGCTGGAGCAAGACCTCTACACCAAGCGCCTGGCCTCGCGCGTGCTGATGCACTACGCCAGCGTGGCCAAGGCCGGCGACTCCGCCTTCACCCCGCCGCCCGACACCCTGGTGCGCGATCTGCTGTATTACTGCGCCCAGGCCGCCGACACCGCCGCCATGGTGATGGACGGCCTGCCGCCCGTGCTGCAGGCCATCTGCCATAGCTGCCAGCTGCTGCCCGCAGACGCTCCGGCACGGGTCGCACAGGCTGTCACGCCCCCCGGTGACACCACACTGACCCTGGACCTGGGCCGCGGAGCCGAAGCCCTGGCCGTCCCCACCACTGTGGCTGCGCCGCTGCACGATACACTGGCAGAGCCCCGCTCCACCACGCCTGCAGCCGGCCCATCTGCCACATCAGACGATGCAGGCCTGAACCTTTCGCACCTGGTGTTCGGCGACGAGCCCGAAGCGCCCGAGGTACCGGTCGAAGTCGCTGAACCGTCTGCCCCGCCCGCCGCGCGGGCACCGATACCACAGCCGGTGGCGCAAACCACCGGGGACCTCTCCATCGCCACCCCGGCCTCGGCTGCCACCAGCGCAGCGCACGATGCTGCTCTGCCCGCCACCGCAGGCGTCGTCGAAGCGATGGACACTTCGGCGGTACCGCACAGTGCGACCGCCCTGGACAACACAGCGGCCCCTGCGGCGGCAGCATCTTCCGTAGTACCCCACGCAGCCGGGCCAAGCGAGATCACCTCCGTGGCGGCCGTGTCTGCAGCGAACACGCCAGCGGCAGCAGAGCCTCTCACTGAGCCTGTTCTGCTCGCCGAGGCCACCACACCGCACCCCGCCAGCATGCCGGAAGGCGTTGTCGATGCAACCCTTGCCGAGCAGGAGCACGCCACATCCGCCGCTCCTGCAGACAGCGTTGGGAGCACCACGACAGCCGAAGCCGCCAGCGGCGAGCACAGCGCACCCGACACCGACACCGACACCGACACCGACACCGACACCGACACCGATGCTCCCCCAGTGGAAGCCGCTCAGGAGCGTTCCGAACCAGTGACGGACAGTGCTCAGGCAGAACGCCCGGCAGACGATGGAAACACAGCATTCCCCACGGAACTGGCAACCACAGCCGACACCGCAGACGCCGTCAGTACCCGCGCCGATGTGCCACCGCCGCAGGACGCTGCGGCACAGGCTGCCGCCCCCATGGACGAGCGCACCGCTCTGGCCACACGCCTGGCCGCAGCCGCCGTGCCCGAGCTGCAACCCGGTGCCGCCCTGCTGCAAGGTGCGGCCGGCCAGCCCCGGGCAGAACCCAACCAGGGCTTTTTGACCGAAGCCGATGGCCTCAGCCAGCAGCTGCAGACAGAGATCGCCGCGTGGGCGGCAGAAAGCGACACGCCCCTGCCCGCCACGGCCGCAGAGCAGGCGCGCGCGCTGACCCGCAGCGCCTGGGGCGCTGGCTGCACCGAGATCTCGCTGCTCACCCACACCCTGCAGATGGTGCTGGAGCGCCTGCGCCGCAACGCCACGGCTGCACAGCGCCAGGCCTGTGTGCATGCCGCCGACGAAGTGCTGCGCCTGCTGCACCAGTTTGCCGCCGGTTTCATGCGCCGCCCCCACCCCCAGGTGCTGGAAGCCTTGAACCACATCCTGGCAGATACGGTATCCACACCACCAGCGCCGGACAGCGAAACCCGTCCGGCCCAAGACGAAACCGACGCCGACGGGGCAGCCCCCGACCGCCACACCACTTTCATAGACGGCACGGCCACCCACCAGGCCATCGGGCACGAAGAAGTGCCTGCCGCCGTGCCAGTCCCGGCCTCGGTCCCGGTCCCGGTCCCGGTCCTGCCCAGCGTGGACCAGCTCGAACCCGTGCGCTTTGCCGTGTTCGAGGAAGAGGTGCTTGCCGTCTGGCCTGCGCTGCAGACCGCGCTGCACCAATGGATGGAGCGACCTGCCGAGCAGGGCACGCCCCGCCAGACCCTGCTGCGCAGCCTGCACACCTTGAAGGGCAGCGCCCGCCTGGCCGGTGCCGCCGCCTGGGCCAGCCAGGTGCATGCCCTGGAAGACCTGGCCCTGCTGGCGCAACCCAATGACGGGCCGCTGGGCCCCAGTGCCCTGCAACAGCCCCTGGAAGTGCTGCGCATCGCCTTCGTCGCCCTGCAGCAAGAGCTGGCCGCGCGCCACCCCGAGCGCTCGCTGCAGCACTGGGGCGCCAGCCCCATCGACACCGTGGGCCGCCACGCCCAAGCGCTGTGGGGCACCCACGAGCAAACCCAGCAGTCCGTGGCCGACAACCACCAGATGCTGACCGAGATGGAAAGCTGCCTGCAGCGCCTGCGCGCCCAGCTCAAGGACTGCGCCGCCTGGGCCGACACCCTGGTGCTGCACGGCGATATGGATCTGTCCTATGAATGGCATGAAGAGCTGCACGATCTGATCCGCGGCCTCAGCGACGGAGTGGACGACATCGGCACCGTGCAGCGCCAGCTGCAGCACGGCCTGGCGACGGCGGACACCGCCCTCACCACCCAGGCCGGCCACCTGCGCGCGCTGCAGCACACGCTGCTGTACGCGCGCCTGACTCCGCTGGCCCAGCTGCACGAACGCCTGCTGGCCACCGTGCAATTGGCCGCCAGCGACACTGGCAAGCCCACCCAGCTGCTGCTGGAAGGCGGCGACCAGTTGCTGGAGCGCAATGTCGCCGACCAGTTGGCGCCGGCACTGGAGCATCTGCTGCGCAACTGTGTAGACCATGGCATCGAACCTGCGACCCGCCGCCAGGCCGCAGGAAAGCCCGCCACAGGCCAGATCACGGTGCGCCTGCACACCCAGGGCCCGGTCCAGACCTTGACCGTGCAGGATGACGGTGCCGGCCTGCAGGTGGGGCGCGTCCAGACCAAGGCCGTCGCCCTGGGTCTGCTGCAGCCGGACGAGACCGTGGACGCCCGGCGTGCAGCCGAACTCATCCTGCATCCGGGCCTGAGCACCGCCGCGCAGATCACCGAACTCTCCGGCCGCGGCATTGGCATGGACGCCGTGCAGGCCGGTGTGCAGCAGCTCGGCGGCCAGTTGCACATCGACAGCCAGCCCGGCCTGGGCTGCACCTTCACCATCACCCTGCCCGCGCCGCCGCAGGTGGAGCAGGTCGTGGCCCTGCGGGCCGGCAGCTGGAGCATTGCCCTGCCGGCCCGCAGCATCGAAGCCGTGCGCCGCATCCCCGCCGCACAGATGGACGAGGCGGTCGCCCAGGGCATGCTGCCCGACGACGTGACCGGCCCCATGCCCCTGTACTGGGCCGGTGCCGTGTGGCAGCAATCCGCCCGCAGCAGTGCCCCGCCGGTGGACGGCCAGTCCATTGCCCTGGTGGTGCGCAGCGACACCTCGCGCTGGGCACTGCAGGTGGATGAAGTCCTGGGCACACAGGAAGTGGCGCTGCAGCCCCCCGCCGAGGTGGCCGTGCCCCTGCCCGGCCTGCTGGGCACCGCTGCCCAGCCCAGCGGCCAGGTGCTGCAGGTGTACGACCCCTATGCAGCCCTGGCAGCGCACGAGGCGCGCCGCCTGCTGCAGTCCGCCCAGCCGGTGGCCGCCAGCGACGATGCCAGCGCCCCGGAAGTGCCACCGCCTCTGGTGCTGATCGCCGACGACTCCATGAGCGTGCGCCGCCTGGCCCAGCACCTGTTGCAGACCCAGGGCTACCGCGTGGCCACCGCCGCCGACGGCCTGCTGGCCTGGCAGCTGCTGGAAGACGGCGAGCTGCCGGCCCTGCTGCTGGCCGATATCGAAATGCCCGAGATGGACGGCCTGGAACTGCTGCGCCGCGTGCGCGCCGACGCCCGCTGCAAGCAGCTGCCGGTGGTGATGCTCACCGCCCACGAAGCCGGTCCGGTGAGCCAGAAAGCCATCGACGCCGGGGCCCAGGCCTTCCTGACCAAGCCCTACGCGCCGAACGAGCTGCTGGCTTTGGTCCGGCGCTGCGCCCGGGTGCCCGAGAGCGACCTGCAGCCGTAAGCCACTGCTGCACTGCATCTGCACGCGGTGCAGCGTGTGCTGACCGCGCCCTACCCCGGCCCCATCCGACTCGCACGCACGGGTGCCGACTGGTGGCACGCCCTGGACGCACGGAACTGCAGCAGCTGCAGGAGTGATTCGGCGGCGCTCCGGCAGGACCCACGGTGCCCGCGCAGCAACCGCTGCGGCGACTTTCTGCGCCGCTGTGGCGCGCTGGCCGCACTGGCCCCGGTAGCCCTGTAGCCCTGTAGCCCAGTAGCCCAGTAGCCCACCACCCTGGGCAGATCCACCTCGGACCAGGCAGGTCCGGCAATAACCCGCTTCGCGCCATGGCTGCTCAGGCGCTAAAACAAAACGGACAAAATTGTCCGAAAATTCACCCCCATGACCTCCTGCCCCACCAAACGCCCCGATGCCGCCACCCGCCGCGCCCAGTTGCTGGATGCTGCGGACACCGTGTTCACCCAACACGGCGTGAATGCTCCGCTGGAACTGGTGGTGGAACAGGCCGGTGTGGGCCGCGCCACGCTGTACCGCCAGTTCCCCGATCGCCACGCCATCTTGCTGGCCCTGATGGAACGTTCGGCCCAGCGCCTGCATGACCAGGCCGATCGGCTGAAGGACCGACCGGACGCCTTCTTCGCCCTGCTGGAATACCTGTCCGCCCGCATCGTGGGTTCGCCCGCGCTGTCGGATTACTGGCGCACCGCCAAGCTGGACGACCCGCGCGTCAACGCCCTGCGCCAGCGTGTCTGGTCAGCGTTCGGCCCGGCCCTGGAACGCGGCAAGCAAAGCGGTCTGATCCGCGCCGATATCCAGGCACAGGACATTTCCCTGCTGTCCAGCATGCTGGGGGCAGCATTGCGGGGCAACACCGACGCCGAACGCCGCCGCCTGGCCCGCCAGGCGCTGGGCATTGTGCGCCGCGGCCTGCAGCCGGATGCCGACACCGCGGCCGCCTCTGCCGCGTCAACGGCCGCTTCGGTGGATTCTGCCGCTTCAGCCGTTTCTGCCGCATGACCGAAACCGTCTACCTGCGCCGTCCCCCCGACTGGGAGGAGCACGAAAAACCGGCCCTGCCCGGTTCGCCCGCCATGCCCTGGCATGCGCCATGGGAGCGAGTCTGCTACGCCCTGGTGGCCGTGCTGGTGGGGCTGACCGGGGGCCTGGGCAATGCCTTGTTCACCGCCAACCTGCCCACCATCCAGGGGCAGATGGGGCTCACACCCAGCGAGGCCGCCTGGCTGTCCGGTGCCTACGTCACCTTCAATGTGACCGCCAACATGCTGGTCTACAAATTCCGCCAGCAGTACGGCATGCGCCTGTTTGCCGAGATCGGCCTGGGCCTGTACGCCCTGCTGTGCGTGCTGCACCTGCTGCTGGGCAGCCCGCAAAGCCTGCTCTGGCTGCGCGGTGCCAGCGGCCTGGCGGCAGCGGCCTGCACCTCACTGGGCACGCTGTACATGCTGCAGGCGCTGCCGCGCACCTATGTGCTCAAGCTGCTGGTGCTGGGCGTGGGCGTGAGCCAGCTGGCCACGCCCCTGGCCTGGATGCTCTCGCCCAGTCTGCTCAACCACGGCCAGTGGCACAACCTGTACATGCTGGAAGCCGGTCTGGCGCTGCTGTCGTTTGCCGCCGTGGTGCTGCTCAAGCTGCCGGCGGGGGTGCACATCCAGGTCTTCGGCAAGCGCGATTTTCTGAGCATGGCACTGCTGATTCACGGCGTGGGCCTGCTGGTGGCCGTGCTGGTGCAAGGCACCACCCGCTGGTGGTTCAATGCGCCCGAGCTGGCCTGGCTGCTGTGCGGTGCCATCGTCCTGCTCTTTGCCGGCCTCTATCTGGAACACCACCGCCCCAACCCGCTGCTCTACACCCGCTGGTTCACACAAAGCGCCACCATCCGCTTTGTGATCGGTGCCATCGTGCTGCGCTTTCTGACCACCGAGCAAAGCTATGGCGTGGTGGGCCTGATGCGCACGCTGGGCATGACGCCCGACCAGATGCAGCCGCTGTTCGTGGTGATCTTCTTCGGCACGCTGCTGGGCATTGTGCTGTCGTCGGCCACCTTCGGCCTGGACAACGCTGCCAAGCAGTTGCTGGCCGCCCTGGTGCTGCTGGCGGCAGGCGCCTTCCTGGACTTTCACCGCACCAGCCTGGACCGCCCGGCCGACTTCTATCTCAGCCAGCTCCTGCTGGCCGTGGGCTCGGGCATCTTCATGGGCCCGCTGATGCTGCTGGGCGTGGTGCAGGGCCTGAAAAACGGACCCAGCCACATGCTGACGGCCATTCTGACCATCTCCATGACCCAGGCGCTGGGCGGACTGATCGGCTCTTCGCTGCTGGGCACCTACCAGACCTACCGCGAACAGTCCTACTCAGTGGATCTGGTGCAGCAGATCAACCCGGCCAACCCGCTGGTGGCGCAACGCCTGCAGTTGCAGCAGCAGGCCCTGGCCCCCACCATCACCGACCCCGTGCTGCGCTCCGCCCAGGGCACGGCCCAACTGGCCGCCACCGTGCGGCGCGAGGCCAATGTGCTGGCCTACAACGATGTGTTCCACGTCGTGGCCCTGGTGGCTTTTGTCTACCTGGCCTGGTGTCTGCTGGAAATCGGCCAGGCACGGCGCGCCGCCGCGCGGGCGGCACGCCATGCCCGCAGCCTCCAGGACAACGCCAGCGAAGTCGGCACCGACGCCGCCAATGCCACACCGGACGATGACGGTGACGATACCGACGACGTCCCCGCATCCGCTGCCGCACCGGCCTCTGCGACCCGGCCGCCACCCGCCACCGCAGACGCCCGCTGATGCCAGCGGCGCCTTGCGCCGGCCCCCTTTTGCTCCCCATAACCGAACCCAACAACATGAGCACCGCCCCCACTTCCGCACCGACCTCTGCCCCCACGCCGCCCGCAGCCCCTGCTGCCGCGGCCCCGGGCCCGTCCCCCACTCCCAAGAAGGAGCGCCCCACGCTGCGCAGCGCGCTGATGGCCGTGGTGATCGGCGTGCTCGGCATCACGCTGGTGCTGCGCGCCTGGAATGTGGGCCCGTTCCAGACGGCCGACATCTCCACCGACAACGCCTATGTGCGCGGCCAGGTCACGGTGCTGGCGCCCCAGGTCAACGGCTATGTGACGGAAGTACTGGTCAAGGACTACGAACGTGTCACTGCCGGCCAGCCGCTGGTCAAGATCGACACCCGCAGCTATGAAGCCGCGCTGGCCCAGGCCCAGGCCCAGTTGGCCAATGCCAAGGCGCAGCTGGCAAATTCGGCCCAGACCCAATCGCAGAACCACGCCGGACTGGGGGCCAAGCAAGCCACCCTGTCGGCCGCCCAGGCTGAATCCGAACGTGCCCAGGCCGAACTGCGCCGCGTGGAAGACCTGGCCAACCGCGGCTCGGTGTCGCTGAACGAGCGCGACAAGGTGCGCGCCACCGCCCGCCTGGCCGCCAGCAATGTGGACAAGGCCCGGGCCGACATCGCCATCGGCAACGAAGCCATCAAGGCCACCACCGTGAACCGCGATGCCCTGCAGGCCGCCGTGCAGATGGCCGAAGCCCAGGTGCAGCAGGCCCGCATCAACCTGGACAACACCACGGTGCACGCCCCCAGTGACGGGCAGGTGAGCGAAGTGACGGTGCGCAAGGGCCAGTACGTGGCCGCCGGCAGCCAGCTGCTGTACGTGGTGCCGCCCCAGCTATGGGTGGTGGCCAATTTCAAGGAAACCCAGACCGCCCATGTGCGCATCGGCCAGCCCGCCCGCTTCACCGTGGACGGCCTGGAAGGCGCACAGCTGACCGGCACCGTGCTGGAGATTGCGCCCGCCACCGGCTCGGAGTTCTCCGTGCTCAAGGCCGACAACGCCACCGGCAACTTCACCAAGGTGGTGCAGCGCCTGCCGGTGAAGATCGCCATCGATGCCGGCCAGCCCGACGCGGCGCGCCTGCGCCCCGGCATGTCCGTGATCGCCCATGTGGATACTGCTGCCGCGCCCCAGGCCCCGGCGGTCCCCGCCGCAGAGGGTCCGCAGCCATGATGCGCCGCTCCACCCCAGCCACAGCCACGCTGGCGGCGGTGCTGGCCGCCGCCCTGCTGTCCGCCTGCGCCCCTCTGCCTCCCGCCGCGCCCGACAACGCCCGGCCGCAGCTGCCTGCGCAGTGGAGTACAGCGGCCGAAGCCGGCACCGCCCCCATCGCGGCCCAGTGGTGGCAGCAGCTGGGCGATACCCAACTCGACGCCCTGGTACAGCTGGCGCTGGCGAACAACACCGATGTGCTGACCGCCGCGGCCCGCGTGCAGGAAGCCCAGGCCAACCTGGCCGCCACCGACGCCGCGCGCAGCCCGCAGCTCAACGCCACACTGGGTGCCCAGGCCGGCCGCAGCCTGACGGTGCTGGGCCCCAGCCAGTCGCGCAATGTGCAACCCGGCCTGCAGGCCAGCTGGGAACTGGACCTGTGGGGGCGGCTGTCCCAGCAGAGCCAGGCCGCAGCCGCCCGGCTGCAGGCCAGCCAGGCCGACCGCGCTGCGGTGCAGCTGACGGTGGCCGCCACCACGGTGCAGACCTATGTGGGCCTGCGCGCGCTGCAGCAGCAACTGGCCATCAGCCAGGCCACCGTCGCCTCACGCGAAAAAGCACTGCAGCTGGCCCAGGACCAGCAGCGCGTGGGCTATATCTCGCAGCTGCAGGTCACCCAGGCCCAGGCCGAGCATGAAAGCGTGCAGCAGCAGGTGCAGCAGCTGCAATGGCAGGTCGACAAACAGCTGGCCACCTTGAATCTGCTGCTCGGCCAGGCCGGCGGCAACGCCGCGCTGGCCGCAGCACCCACGCAGCGCCTGCAGGATCTGCAGCTGCCCGCCGTGCCGTCCAGCCTGCCATCGCAGCTGCTGGAACGCCGCCCCGACATCGCCCGCACCGCCGCCCTGCTGGCCGCCAGCGACCACCAGCTGCAGGCCCAGCGCGCCGCCTTTCTGCCACAGGTGAACCTCAGCGCCAGCGTGGGCAGCCTGCTGGTCAACTCGCTCAACTACAACCCGCTGACCGTGTGGAGCCTGGGCGGCAGCCTGCTGGCCCCGCTGTTCAACGGCGGCCGTCTGCAGGCACAGCTGGATGCCGCAACCGCACAGCGCGACCAGGCGGCCTACGCCTACCGCGGCGCCGTGCTGGCCGCATTTGCCGATGTGGAATCGGCGCTGACCGGCACCCAGCGCCTGGCCCAGCAGACACTGCACGCCACACAGCGCCGTGATGTGCTGCACCAGACCCTGGGCTATGCCCATGACCGCTATGAAGCCGGCTATGCCAGCTACCTGGAGGAGCTGGACGCGCAGCGCAACCTCTATGCGGCCGAGCTGGAGGTGGTGCGCCTGCACCAGGCCGAACTGGACAACCGCGTGCAGCTGTACAAAGCCCTGGGTGGCGGCTGGCAAGCAGATGCCGTGGGTGGCGCTGGTGCCGCCACGCCCCCATCAGGGCCCTAGTCACTGCCACGCCGAGGGGGGCTGAACACCTCAGCCTACACCGCGCGCCATGCGCAGCGTCTGCACCAGCAGGCGCTCCAGTTCGTCCACGGCCGCGTTCCCCCGCGATGCCTTGCTGCGGTAGGCCGCCACCTGCATCGGCGCCAGCGGCCCCAGACCCTGTTCGCGCCCCAGCACCTGCAGCTGCGCGGGCGCGCTGCACTGCGTGAGGGCCGCCACGGCCAGGCCGCTTTCCACCGCCGCCAGCTGCCCTGCCAGGCTGGAGCTGTGGTAGACCACCTTGCAGCGCCGCCCCTGCAACGCCAGCGCATGGATGGCACCCCGCCGCGCCAGGCTGATGTCTTCGTAGACCGCAATCGGCAGCGGATCGCGCCGCCACAACTCCAGCTGGGGGGAGCCCACCCAGACCATGGGCTCATGGAACAGCAAGCGCCCGCGCCGCGCGTGGTCGCGCGAGATGAGCGCCAGATCCAGCTCTCCCCGCTCCACCCGCGGAATCAGCGCGGTGGACTGCTCGCAGTTCAGCTCGATCTCCACGCCGCTGTGCCGGGGCGCAAAGCGGCGCAGCACCGGGGTCAGGTAGGTGGCCGCATAGTCATCCGGCACGCCGAGGCGCACACGGCCGCTCAGCACCGCAGGCTGCAGCGCGGCCTGGGCCTCGGCCTGCAGGTCCAGCATGCGGCGGGCATAGCCCAGCAAGGTCCGGCCCTGCTCCGTCAGCTCCAGCCTGCGCGCCCCGCGCTCCAGCAGACGGTGGCCCACGGCATCCTCCAGCTTCTTGAGCTGCATGCTCACTGCCGACTGGGAACGGTGCAGCTGCACCGTCGCAGCCGACAGCGAACCGGCATCCACCACGGCCACCAGGCAGTGCAGCCAGTCGATTTGCAGATCCCGCAGGGCCACAGACGCCTCCTTACATTCGTTTATCGAATAATTATTGCCAATATTATGCGCTTTTCGGCATGCATGCAGCACCGCACACTGCGCGGCATGTCGTCACCTTCCTCCCCTTCTTCGGCCTGCACCACGGCCCCTGCCGCCTCCACCCCGTCCGGCGTCCACCGCGCCTCGGGGGTGGCACCTTTTCTGTGGGGCAACGCCCTGCTGGGCAGCATCGGGCTGTTCCTGCACCAGGCCCAGGCCGGTGCGCTGACCGCCACCTGGGCACGCAGCGCCTTCGGCCTGCTGGGGCTGACACTGTGGCTGCTGTGGCGTCGCCAGGGCGGCCAGCTGCGGCTGACGCGCCAGACCGCCCCCGGGGTGCTGGCCGCAGGCTCCTTGATGGTGCTGGCCTGGGTCCTGTTCTTTGCCGCCATTCCCGCCACATCCACCGGCATGGCAGTGGTGCTGTTCCATGTACAGCCGCTGTGGCTGGTGCTGGCCACAGGCACGCTGTCGGCACTGTGGCAGGACCAGGCCCACGCCACCCGCCCCGCTTACCTGCTGGGCGTAGCCCTGTGCCTGCTGGGCGCACTGTGCACCGCCGCCGTCACGCTGATCGCCCAGGGGCTGCAGCGGCACCAGCCGGTCACCGCCAGCACCTTGGCCTGGTGGCAGTGCCTGCTGGGCACCGTGCTGCTGTGGGTCTGGCCGCTGCAGCACGGCTGGCCCGCATCGGGCACCAGCTGGCTGTGGCTGGCCGGCCTGGGACTGGCCCACACGGCCCTGGCCTATATGCTGATCTACGCCGGCATGGCCCGCCTGCCCACCAGCCGCGTGGCACTGCTGATCGAGGGCTGCTGCTGGGCCAGCGCCTGGATGGCGGGCAATGGCTGGGCCTGGGCATCATCGCCTGCGCCGTGGTCTGGGCCGAACGGCAGGCCGCGCGCTAGCCCTTATCTCCAGCAGGGAGCCTGGTGCGGCACGCCACCGCACCGCTTCCAGCGGCATCCGACACGCACCCAGCAGAAATCAGGCAGGTATCAGCTGGCATCCGCCGGCTTGCGGCTTCCTTGGCTTGCCGCAATGCCTCGTTGCACGCGGGCGTGGTAGACCGTCAGCCGGCTGATTCCCAACTGGGCCGCCACCTTGGCGTCAGACGCTGTGCCCAGCAGGGCCACGGCCTCGGGTGTCCAGTCGTAGGCAGCAGTAGCAGCCGTGGCGCCAGAGGCCGGGGCAATCACCAGCTCCGTGCGCTTGGCGACCACGCTGGCCTTGCTGATGCCCAGTTGCTGTGCCACGGCCGCATCCGGCTGCTGACCCAGCAGCGCCAGGGCTGCGGGCGTCCACTGGAAATGCCCCGCAGCGGGAATCCCCAGCGCATTGCGCTTGAGGTTGACCGTCTTGGCCGATGTACCCCAGCGCTCGGCCAGCACGGCGTCTTTTTCCTGACCCAGCTGGGCCAGCATCGCGTCAGTCCATTGCAGTGCGGCTTTGCCCATGCGGTGTCTGTCCTGGTTGGAAAAATGGAAAGCGAAAGGGACGGCGCGCTACGCGCCAGCACCCCTCAGCGGTTTTTGTGCACATCCTGCCAGCGCAGCATGTCGCTGATGCGCGCGGCCTTTTCGTCGTCAAAGCCCAGGCGCTGCACGCGCTCGGGCGGGTTGGCCCAGGTGCCGAACAGCAGGTCCCAGATCGGCAGGCCGTAGTTCTGCGCATGGTGGCCATGTTGGTGGTGCACGGTGTGCATCTCCGGGCGCTGCACCAGGTAACCCACCCAGCGCGGCGTGCGGATGTCCGCGTGCAGAAACAGGTCAAAGGCACCGGTCAGGCCGATGGCGAACGCCGCCGCCAGCGGGCTGGCGCCCAGCACCCAGTAGCTGGACAGCGCACTCAGCAGCACCGCTGCTGCCGTGTCCATGGGATGGGCGTAGAAAGCGGTCAAGGCCTCCACCCGGGGGGCGCTGTGGTGCAGCTGGTGGAACACCCGCCACAGCAGATCCCAGCGGTGCGTGGCACGGTGCCACCAGTAAAAGACAAAGCTGGTCAGCCCGAAGCTGGCCAGGCCCACCAGCGGCGCGGGCCAGCGCTGGCCCACATCGAACAGCGCCACGGCGCGGATGCTGTCCGAGAACCAATGTCCCACCAGCAAGGTCACCAGCAGTGTGCTGCAGGCCAGCGCGCTGGACATCAGCAGCCAGCGCCGGTCACAGTGGTTGCGCGATGCCGGGGCAATCACTTCCCGGCTGAAGATTCCCACGAACACCAGCGCCAGCAGCGGATAGGCCGCAAATTCCCACATCGATTGCCCCCTCTGAACCATCCATCACCCCACACCCGCCAACGGGTACTCTGCTTGGGGCCGCGCGTACGCCGGCCCCGGAAGCAATTCAGTGGGTATGCCCCCAGTAGATCAGGGCATCGCGCCCTTCCACCGACAGCGACACCTGCGCCCCGACCGGCAGCAGCACCTTGGTGGGCACATGGCCAAACGGCAGGCCTTGCAGCACCGGGCGCTTGAGCCGCATGCGCAGCCAGTCAATCACGGTCTGCAGCTTGAAGCCCTTGTCATGGGTGTTGAGCTTGAATTCAGTGAACTGCCCCAGCACGATGGCCTTCTGCTTTTGCAGCACCCCGGCCAGCAGCAGCTGGTTCAGCATGCGCTCGATCTTGTAGGGGTGCTCGCCCACATCCTCCAGGAACAGCACCCCGCCTTCAACCTGCGGAAAATACGGCGTGCCCAGCAGGGACACCAGCACCGCCAGGTTGCCGCCCCACAGCGTGGCGCCGCCGGACACATAGAAGTCCTTGAGCTGGGGCTTGCCGTTGGGCAGCTCGCCCACCTTGGGCATCTGCCAGCCGGCCCCCTCACCCTGGCCGCTGAGCAGATCGGCAAAACAGTCGAGCATGATGTCATCCACCTCGCCGCCATCGCGGGTGTCCACGCCGAAGTCGGCGTTGACCACCGGGCCCGCCCAGGTCGTGGCGCCGGTCTGGGCCAGCATGGCCAACTGGAAGGCGGTGAAATCGCTCAGCCCCACAAATTGCGTGCCATTGGCAATGGCCTTGGCCACGGTCTTGTACTTGATGCCCGGCAGGATGCGCGTGAGGCCGTAGCCGCCACGCGAGATCAGTGCCACATCGGCGCCGCTGGCGGCCGCGCGGTGGATGGCGGCCAGGCGGGTGGCATCGTCACCGGCAAAGCGCTGGCTGCTGGCCAGGGCATCGGCATCCACTTCCACCTGGTGCCCCATGGCTTCCAGCTGCCGGATACCGCGCTTGAATGCGGCCTTGTCGCGCACCGCGCCCGAGGGCGAGTACACATAGATATGTTTGGGACCGTGGCTGTGGTCGTGGCCGCAGCAGCTGCCGTCGGCCGCATGCACATGGTCGGCATGGCCATGATCGTGACCGTGGTCGTGATGGCCGTCATGCCCGCAGTCTGCACCGCAGGCATGCCCCATGCCCAGGCCCTGTGCCGGTGTCTGCACCGCGGTATAGGCAGGTGCAGCAGCAGCGGCCGGAGCCACCGTGGCCGGGGTCTTGCGGGTGGATGGGCTGGGAGAGGTTCCGGTGGATTTGCGGGTGGTCGCCAAAGCTTGTCCGCACCGCAAGCAGGCGGCGCGCTCCGTGAAAAAGGGGAATGCGAGAGAGGGTCTTGCCACAACAGCAAGGCACCCACGCCGCACAGGCACGGCCTGCGGGCTACGGACGGAAGTATTCCACAGCGCGGCGTGCGCCGCCGTCTGCCTGCGACCGGCCCCAGTCCAGACCGGGGTTGGACGGCATGGCCTGCGGGTACCCGGCCAGCGCAGGCAGCACCTGCTTCCAGGCGGCCTCGTATTCGGATGCGCTGCACACCGGGTGCTGCATCGCGGCCTGCGGCGTGCGGGTGACCCAGCAGCGGCCCTGCGCCAGCCAGTCGTGCAGCAGCCCGGCCGGCACAGCGGGCAAGGCGGCGCGGCATTGTGGAGCAGCCTGCAGTGCCGCACGGTGGCCGGCCGCCGCAAACGGGGCATCGAATGCGGCCTGTTCCACCGCCGAGGGGGCCAGCCCCCACGCCTGCTGCAGCTGCGCTCCCACCGGCCACCGGGGTTTGCGGGCCGCCTGCAACTGCCAGTCCGACCAGGCCGGGGGCAAGGCATCTGTAGGCCATGCATCGTGCAGCCAGGCGCCTACAAAGCGCTGCGGCTGCTGGCTGGCCACGGCCAGCCCCAGCCGGGCGGCATCGCCCTGCCCCAGCAGCATGGCGTGGCGCACATCCAGTGCTTCCACCCATTCCTGCAACAGCTGCTGGTGCCAGGCGGCGCTGTGGGCCTGGGGCTTTTTGGGCTGGTCACTGCGGCCCCAGCCCGGCAGATCCGGCACGACCACACGGTGGCCGGCAGCCAGAAAAACGGGAATCAGGTGGCGAAAGGCCCAGCCCCAGCCCGGGCTGGCGGCCAGGCACAGCCAGGTCAGCGTGGCACCTTGCGGCCCCTCGTCCACGGCGGCCAGACGCAGTCCCTGCCCACTGGGCAGGTCGCTGCGGTAGCGGGGCTGCCAGGGCCAGTCGGGCAGATCGGCAAACGCACGGTCGGGCACGCGCAGCGCGGTATCCGGCAGCGGGTGCACGGCCGCCGCCCGGTGTGCCTGGCGCCGCTGCTGGAAGAAACGGGCCAGCAAGGCGGCGCATTCCTCGGCCAGCACACCGCGCAGCACCTGGGTCTGGTGGTTGATGGCGGGGTAGCCGAACACATTCAGCACCGAACCCGCCGCACCGGTCTTGGGCTCGGCTGCGCCATAGACCAGCCGACCCACGCGCGCATGCAGCATGGCGCCACTGCACATGGTGCATGGCTCCAGCGTGACATACAGGGTACAGCCTTCCAGCCGGTAATTGCCCAGGCGGCGTGCCGCATCGCGCAGCGCCTGCACCTCGGCATGGGCCGTGGGGTCGCCACTGGCAATCGGGGCATTGCGGCCTTCCCCCACGATCTGGCCCTGGTACACGACCACGGCGCCCACAGGCACCTCGCCCGCCTCCGCAGCCTGCTGCGCCAGGCGCAGGGCATGGCGCATCCAGTGGGCGTGATCGACGGCGGCGTCGGAAGCGTCGGGGGGGAGCGGAGGCGAAGCAGGCATGTGCCGGCGATTATCCCCGCCCGGCCTGGAGCCTGCATGTGCCGGGGGGCACAAAAAAAGGGCGCCCGAAGGCGCCCGTCAAGCTTATTGAAAGAGACAGTGGTCCAGCCGCGGCCCCCGACAGGCAATGTCCTCAGCGCGCCTCCCCTCCCCCTGGACAGTGACCGTCTACAGACCAGGCAAGCAGACCGTCAACACCGCAATGGGCTCTCTTGGACGCACCGGGCGCCGCCTGTCAGCGGCTGCGGCCGGCACCACTCCACCCGCGAAGGTGGCAATGCCACTGTAGGTAAATCTCGTACACCTGCACATCCCTGGTTTTTGGTATTTTTGCCGATGAACGGTCAATTCCCCGTTTTCACCCGCTTCCGGCATGGCCCTGGGATAATCCGCGCCCTATGTCCCTCCTGCCCCACCAGCTCGAACTCCTGTCCCCGGCCCGCGACGCCGATATCGGCATTGAAGCCATCAACCATGGCGCGGATGCTGTCTACATCGGCGGCCCGGCCTTTGGCGCACGCGCCACGGCAGGCAATGACATCCGCGACCTGGAGCGGCTCATCCGGCATGCCCACCGTTTTGGCAGCCGCATCTTCATCACGCTCAACACCATCCTGCGCGACGATGAACTGCAGGGCGCGCGCGACATGGCCTGGCAGATCTACAACGCAGGGGCCGACGCGCTGATCATCCAGGACATGGGCCTGCTGGAGCTGGACCTGCCCCCCATCCAGCTGCACGCCTCCACCCAGACCGATATCCGCACCCCCGAAAAAGCGCGGTTTCTGCAGGATGCAGGCCTGTCCCAGATCGTGATTGCGCGCGAGCTGGACTTGCAGCAGATTGCCGCCGTGCGCGCCGCCACCGACCCGGCACGCACCACCATCGAATTCTTTGTGCACGGTGCGCTGTGCGTGGCCTATTCCGGCCAGTGCTTCATCAGCCACGCCCACACAGGCCGCAGCGCCAACCGTGGCGACTGCAACCAGGCCTGCCGTCTGCCCTATGAGGTGACGGATGCAGGCGGCCGCATCATTGCGCACGAAAAGCATGTGCTGTCCATGAAGGACAACAACCAGAGCGACAACCTGCGCGCCCTGATCGACGCCGGCGTGCGCAGCTTCAAGATCGAGGGCCGCTACAAGGACATGGGCTATGTGAAGAACATCACGGCCCACTACCGCAAGCTGCTGGACGAGATCATCGAAGAGCGCGAATTCTCCGACCAGCCGCTGGCGCGCTCCTCCTCCGGGCGCACCACGTTCACGTTCGAGCCCGATCCCGACCAGAACTTCAACCGCGAGTTCACCGACTACTTTGTCAATGGCCGCAAGGACGACATCGGCGCCTTCGACACCCCCAAGACCCCCGGCCGTGCCATTGGCTGGGTCACCCAGGTGGGCGACAAGTGGTTCGAAATCGAAGCCAGCGACAAGGCCACCGAGCTGCACAACGGCGACGGCCTGTGCTATTACGACCTGCAAAAGGAACTGGTGGGCGTGCACATCAACCGTGCCGAATGCGTGCATGCCAAGAAAGGCATCTGGCGGGTCTTTCCCAAAAACGAGATTGCCGAGTTCAAGGACCTGCGCAAGGGCCTGGAAATCAACCGCAACCGCGATATGGACTGGGTGCGCACACTGGAGAAGAAGTCCAGCGAACGCCGCATCGGCCTGTGGGCCGAGTTCAAGGAAACTGCTGCGGGCTTTGCGCTGACCCTGACCGACGAAGACGGTTTCACCGCCACCGCCGGCATCGAACAGGCCCACCAGGCCGCCACAGACACGGCCAAGGCCGAAGCCACGCTGCGCGAACAGCTGGGCCGCTTTGGCGCCAGCATCTTCGCGGTCAACGACATCGCGCTGAGCGTCAGCCAGCCCTGGTTTGTGCCCGCTTCGGCCCTGAACCAGTTGCGCCGCGATGCGCTGGCCGGGCTGGAACAGGCCCGCGCCGACGGCCTGATCCGCCTGCCGCGCGCCAAGCCGGTGGAGCCGCCCACCCCGTTCCCCGAGGACACGCTGAGCTATCTGGCCAATGTGTTCAACCAGAAGGCGCATGACTTCTATGTGAAGCATGGCGTGAAGGTGGTGGACGCCGCCTATGAAAGCAAGGAAGAAGAAGGCGAAGTCTCGCTGATGATCACCAAGCACTGCGTGCGCTTCTCCATGAGCCTGTGCCCCAAGCAGGCCAAGGGCGTGATCGGCGTCAAGGGCACCATCAAGGCTGAGCCGCTGCAGCTGATCAACGGCAAGGAAAAGCTCACACTGCGCTTCGACTGCAAACCCTGCGAGATGCACGTGGTGGGCAAGATGAAGAAATCGGTGCTGAACCAGCATGCCAAGGAAATGCAGGAACACCCCATGCAGTTCTACCGCACCCGCCCCACGTCGCTGCCCAAGCCCCAGGTTTGACTAGCCTCTCCCGGTGAAGGCCGTACGCGCGCCACAGCGAAGCGCGCAAGCAGCTCTGCGGGCGACAACGCCACCAACCCAGGCTGCCCGGCCGCCCGCGCATCTGCGCGGCGCCGGCCCGGTGCAGCTGCGACAATTGCGCACCATGCCTCGCCTCAAACCGCCCTCCAAAGAAGAAAGCCTGCTGCTGCCTGCGTTTGCAGCCCTGCCGGACAGCGCCATTCACCTGCCCGCCACCGAGGCCGAGTTTGCCGCCGCCCGCACGGCCCTGCTGGCCCAGAGCGCGCTGGGTTTTGATACGGAAAGCAAGCCCATATTCAGCACCCAGCAGGTCGACACCGGCCCGCACCTGGTGCAACTGGCGACCACGGATGCAGCCTGGCTGCTGCAGCTGCACCATCCACAGGCGCTGGAGCTGGCCCGCGAACTGCTGGCCCACCCCGGCATCTGCAAAGTGGGTTTTGGCCTGGACAACGACAAAGCCACCCTGCCGCGCCGCCTGGGCTGTGAACTGCACAACGTGGTGGACCTGGACCGGGTGTTCAAACAGTACGGTTACGGCAACAGCACCGGTGTGCGTGCGGCCGTGGCGCTGGTACTGGGGCAGAACTTCCACAAGTCCAAGAAGATGTCCACCTCCAACTGGGCGGCGCGCCAGTACAGCCCCGGCCAGTTGCGCTATGCGGCCAACGATGCCCACGGGCCGGCCGTGGTCCATGCCGCCCTGCCCGCCTGGCAGTCCCGCCAGCCCGCGCCTGCAACAGCCCGCCCGCCCCGGCCCCCTCGCGCACCCCGTGCACCCGGGTCGGACCTCATCCAGTCCGCCCCACCGGCGCCCACACCGCAGCCGTCGCCCGTGCCACAGCCCACCGCCCCGGCACTGCCATCTGGCACACAAGGCCCGCAAAGCATGCAAGGTGCAGCTCCCGTCCGCAGCCGCATTGCAGCGCTTTTCCAGCCCCGCCGAGGCTGAGCCGGACCGGCTCCTGAGGATTGCAAGCCCTGCCGGCCTTTGAGCCGCGGTAGGGACAGCGATCCGCGCTGTGGTGTCAGCGTTTCAGCGCCTGAAAATCGTTCAGCACCGAAGGCGGCAGCAGACGGTCCACATGCACGCGGTTGCGACCAGCCTGTTTGGCCTCGTACAGCAAGGCATCGGCGCGGGACAATGCCTTGGTCAGGTGCAGCAGGCTATGGACAGGGGCAATGCCAAAGCTGAGCGTCACCTGCTGGCCATTGGGCAGACAGGGTCCCTGGGGCGACGCCATCTGCTGGCGGATGCGCTCCACCACACCTTCCGCGTCGTCCAGGCTGGCCCGCTGCAGCAGCAGCACAAATTCTTCGCCGCCAAAGCGTGAAACCAGATCGCCCGCACGCACCTGCTGCAACATCACCTGGCTGACGGACTGCAACACCTGGTCACCACAGGCATGGCCCCAGCTGTCGTTCACCCGTTTGAAATGGTCGATATCCCCCGCCACCACCGCCCAGGGTGCCACACGGCGGTCGTTCAGCACGCCTTCGGCAGCCTCCATGAAAGCGCGGCGGTTGAGCAGGCGGGTCAGCGGATCGCGGTTGCGCTCCTCGCGCAGCGTGGTGAACACATCACGCACCACGCAGGCCAGCAGCACCAGCGAAAACCACAACGTGAACAGCAAGGTGCCCGCCAACGTCAGCAGCCAGTAGCCCGAGCGGGTGAGTTCACCCACATGCTCGACGGGTACCACCAGCCACACCCCCAACGGGCGCAGCAGCGTATAGGAAGCAAAGAAGAAATAGGTCCAGCGCAACGCGGTTTCCAGCCGGTCCCGAGCGCGCGGTCCACGCAGCAGGCTGTGTGTGGGCAGGAACTGCAGCACACCCACCCCCACGTTCAGCCACTGCACCCGTGCCCACAGGTCGTCATCGACGTAGGAGAAGTAATACAGCACGGCCAGCGTACCCACCACGGCCAGCCCCCCCACCCAGCGGTTGATGTGCGCCTGGCCACAGCGCAACGCCATGCCCTGCGCCAGCCCCCAGGCCCCTGCCAGGTACAGCACAGCGGTGGCCAGCGACCACCGGCCCAGCTGGGCATTGGTCATCAGGCTTTGCGCGCCCAGCGCCAGCGCCGGCAGCACATAGCCGGCCGCCATCCACAGCAGAAACCGCGCACGGGTCTGGTTGCGTTGCACCCACCAGCAGGCCAGCAGCACGCCGCCCAGCAAGATCACGCAAGCGGGTGCAATCAAGGCAAAGTACTGGTCAGCAGGCAGATTCACAGGCAATGCGGGCGGTGGAAAAAGGGGCGCAGGCTTTGTAAGCCCTATGTATCTGAGTGTATCTTTGCGCAAGAGTGCCCTACCGCATCTGCCTTTGATCTTGTACAAGTGCACATTGGCGTCGGCGCCCATTCCCCGTGCAAGTCCTGGCGCGGTCGCAGCCCCTGTCAGCGCGCCAAGAATCTGCAGGCTTTGGACCCCTCAGCGCCCTGCAGCAAAGCACAAGCAGCTCTTGTTTCAAGAGCGATCGCCACGGCCATTCATTGCTCCACCGTCAGTCCGATTATGGCGCCACCATGCCGGCAGCCTGGGCTTCGGCGTCCACCCGCACCCGGTTGCGACCGGCCTGCTTGGCCTCATACAACAGGGCATCGGCACGCGACAAGGCCTTGCTCAGGTGCTCCAGGCTCTGTACCGGAGCAATGCCAAAGCTGACCGTCACCCGCCGGCCATTGGGCAGGCCAGGCACATCGGAGGAGTCCAGTTGCTGGCGCACGCGCTGCACCACGCTTTCGGCATCCAGCAGGCTGGCACGCTGCAGCAGCAACACAAACTCCTCACCGCCAAAGCGCGCCACCAGATCGCCTTGGCGCACTTGCTGCTGCAGCACCAGGCTGATTTGCTGCAGCACCCGGTCACCGCAGGCATGGCCCCAGTTGTCGTTGACCTGCTTGAAGTGGTCGATATCGCCCACCACCACGGCCCAGGGGCCGCTGCGGCGGTCGCGGAGCACTCCCTCGGCGGTCTCCATGAACGCCCGGCGGTTGAGCAGCCTGGTCAGCGGGTCACGGCTGCGCTCTTCATGCAGCTGGGCAAACACATCGCGCACCGTGCAGGCCACCACCAGCATGGTGAACCACAGCGCAAACAACAGTGTCCCCGCCAGCGTGATCAGCCAATAGCCCGAGCGCGGAATGTCGTTGCCCTGCAATCCCGGCACCAGCAACATGATCAGCAAGGGCCGCACCATGGTGTAGCAGGCAAACAGCAGAAAGGACATGCGCAGAGCCCGCTCCAGCCGGTTGCCCGGCAGCTGGCTGCGCAAAATGCCGCGCATGGGCAGAATCTGCATCAGACCCAGGCCGGCATTGAGCCAGTGCATGCGCACCAGCAGCCTGTCCTGCACATGGCCGTAGTAGTACAAAGCGGCCAGCACCACCATGGCGATCAGCAGCGCCGTGCGCGGGTGGGCCGATTTCCCATAGCGCCCGGCAATGCCACGCGCCAGCGACCACGCGCCCCCCAGGTACAGCACCCCGGTCACGGGGGCCCAGAAGGCGAACTGCGCGCTGTCCAGCAGGCTCTGCCAGCCCAGGCCAATGGCGCTAAGCGCATAGCCCGCAGCAAGCCACAGCAGATAGCGCTGCTGGCGTTGCTGGCGCAGTACTCCCCAGCACACCACCAGTGCCGCTGCCAGCAGCAGCACGCACAGCGGTACCAGGAGTGCGAAATAGCGGTCGGGCAGAGAGAACACCGATGCAGGGCCTGCACAGAAGGAAGAAGGTAAACAAGTGTATCCAAGTGCTGCCACCCATCCGGAAAGACCGTGGGGCCAGCCCCATAAGCACATAGCTAAAGCTTGGTTCGTTCTGCGCAGGGCCCCTTGCATAATCGCCGCAGCTATGCCGGACCAGCGGTCACAGCAGGCCCTCGCGGCCGGTGCGATACCTGGCTCCACTCCTTTTTCGCAGACCACCAGAAAGAGACATCCATGCGCCTCGAGACCCTTGCCGTTCACGCCGGTTACGCCCCCGACCCCACCACCAAGGCCGTGGCTGTGCCCATCTACCAGACGGTGGCCTACGCATTCGACAGCGCCCAGCATGGCGCTGATCTGTTCGACCTGAAGGTGCCGGGCAATATCTATACCCGCATCATGAATCCCACCACCGACGTGCTGGAAAAGCGCGTTGCGGCCCTGGAAGGCGGCATTGCCGCATTGGCCGTGGCATCGGGCATGGCCGCCATCACTGCCGCCATCCAGACCCTGGCCGAAGCCGGCGACAACATCGTGTCCGCCAGCACGCTCTATGGCGGCACCTACAACCTGTTTGCCCACACCTTTCCGCAGCAAGGCATCGAGGTGCGCTTCGCCGATCCGCGCGATCCGGCCAGCTTCGGCAAGCTGATCGACGGCAAGACCAAGGCCGTGTTCATCGAATCCATCGGCAATCCGCTGGGCAACGTGACCGACATCCGTGCACTGGCCGATGTGGCCCACCAGCATGGCGTGCCGCTGATCGTGGACAACACCGTGCCCTCGCCCTATCTGCTGCGTCCGTTTGAGCATGGCGCCGACATCGTCGTGCACTCGCTGACCAAATACCTGGGCGGCCACGGCACCAGCGTGGGCGGCGCCATCGTGGACAGCGGCAAATTCCCCTGGGCCGAGCACAAGGCCCGCTTCAAGCGCCTGAACGAGCCCGACGTGAGCTACCACGGCGTGGTCTATACCGAGGCGCTAGGCCCCGCCGCCTTCATCGGCCGTGCCCGCGTGGTGCCGCTGCGCAACATGGGCGCCGCCATCTCGCCCCAAAACGCCTTCCAGATCCTGCAAGGCATTGAAACCCTGGCCCTGCGCATGGACCGCATCTGCGAAAACACGCAGAAGATTGCAGAAACACTGCAAAACCACCCCAAGGTGGAATGGGTGCGCTATGCCGGCCTGAAAGACCATCCCGACCATGCCATCGTGCAAAAGCAGTCGGGCGGCCGCGCCTCGGGCATTATGTCGTTCAGCCTCAAGGGCAGCGAAGGCCGCGCCGCCGGAGCGCGCTTCCTCGATGCCCTGCAGCTGTTCACGCGCCTGGTGAACATTGGCGATGCCAAGTCGCTGGCCACCCACCCGGCCTCGACCACCCACCGCCAGCTGGACCCCGCCGAGCTGGCCAAGGCCGGCGTCACCGAAGGCATGGTGCGCCTGTCCGTGGGCATTGAGCACATCGACGACCTGCTGGCCGATCTGGAGCAGGCCTTGGCCCAGGTCTGAGAGCGCCCTGCCCGCCCTCCCCATAAGGAGCGCTTCGGCGCTCTTTTTTCATGCTTGACCATGCTTCACGGCTGCACCCGCCGCGCCAGCTACGTCAACCACGCCAGTCAGGCACGCCTGCGGACTGCGGGATAAAGCTGCCGTTACGCGGTATGGTATGTAGTGCGCATCGGGCGGCCTTCCGGCCATGACCGCCGCCTCCCAGATGCCTCCACCAACAAAAAGAGCGCCGAAGCGCTCTTTTTGTTGGTGGCCGCCGGTGCGCTTGAAAGCGCACAGCAGCCGGCGAGGCGGAAAGCCTGGCTGCTTACAGCCCCAGGGCCGCAATACCGGCGCTGGCCACCTGTGCATCTTCGCTGGCCTTCACACCGGACACGCCCACGGCGCCCAGCACCTGGCCGTCCTTGACGATGGCCACGCCACCTTCCAGCAGGCCGTCGACAAACGGCGCGCTCAGGAAAGCGGTGCGGCCATTGTTGATCATGTCTTCAAACGCCTTGGTGTCCTTGCGACCCACGGCGGCCGTGCGGGCCTTGGCAGGCGAGATGTGCGAGGAGATGGGCGCGGCGCCGTCCATGCGCTGCAGCCACAGCAGGTGGCCGCCATCGTCGACGATGGAGATGGTCACAGCCCACTTGTTCTTGAGGGCCTCGGCCTCGGCGGCGGCGGCGATCTTCTTGACGTCGGACAGTTCGAGTTCGTGCTTGGTCTTCATGGTCTGTAAGGCAGAAATTTGCGCTGAGTAGGAAGCAACCAGCATAATGTGCAAACCCGGACCGAAAGCGACCCTGAGCGCAAAACATTACAACCTAAAAATGCCCAGGTCCATCCACGGGTGCCAGCGCATGGCCCTTGCGCTTTCCTTCCTCCACCCTCATATTCACTGGACTGCCTGAACGGCAGCCACACACAGGAGAAACCTATCCATGAATGATCACGTCACCTCTTGGGACACTGCTGGCGTTGCCATCTCGCAGCAGCAGCGCCACAAGGTGCTGCGCAACACCTACTGGCTGCTGGCGCTGAGCCTGCTGCCCACCGTGCTGGGCGCCTGGATCGGCGTGTCCACCGGCATCACCCGCTCGCTCTCCGGCGGCCTGGGCCTGATCGTGTTCATGGTCGGTGCCTTCGGCTTCATGTTCGCGATCGAAAAGACCAAGAACTCCGCCGCCGGCGTGCCCGTGCTGCTGGCCTTCACCTTCTTCATGGGCCTGATGCTCTCGCGCATGATTGCCATGGTGCTGGGCTTCAAGAACGGCTCCGAGCTGATCATGACCGCCTTTGCGGGCACGGCCGGCGTGTTCTTCGTGATGGCCTCGCTGGCCACTGTGATCAAGCGCGACCTGTCGGGCATGGGCAAATGGCTGTTCGTCGGCGCCATGGTGCTGCTGGTGGGCTCGGTCATCAACGTGTTCGTGGGCTCCACCGCCGGCATGATGGCCATCTCGATGCTGGCCATCGGCATCTTTTCCGCCTACATGCTGTATGACCTCAAGCAGATCATCGACGGCGGCGAAACCAACTACATCAGCGCCACGCTGTCGCTGTACCTGGACATCTTCAATGTGTTCCAGAGCCTGCTTGCCCTGCTGGGCATCATGGGCGGCGAACGCGAGTAAGCGGCACACCGGCCACCCTCTGCATGCGCAGAGGGACCCACACCCAGGCACGCTACGGCGTGCCTTTTTCATGGGCGCGCACCCTGCGCCGGCAGTCCGAGCAACACGCCCCTCACCCTGCCGGCTGCACCCCGCATTGCGCCAGAATCAGCGCCTTGAGCCGCTCGGCCGCGGGGGGCAGCGCATGCGCGCGCTGCCAGATCAGGTTCAGGTGCGTGCGCAGCCCGGCATCCTGCAGCGGCACCAGCGCGGGCAGACCCTGCATACCCAGTTGGGCAAAGCTTTCGGGGGCAAACGCCACGCCCAATCCTTTTTGCACCATCAACAGCATGGGCAGGGTCTCCACGCCCCAATATGCCACTTCCGGGGTGAATCCGGCCTGCTGGCAGGCGCGCAGCAACATGTCCGAAATGCCCGTGCCCAGCAGTGAGCTGTGCAGCAGAAAGCGTTCATGGCGCAGCGCCGCCAGCGGCACCTGCGCGTGTTCGCACAGCGGGTGCTGTGGAGGCAGCGCCACCCGCAGCGGCTCGTTCATGATCTCCAGGTTCTGCAGCTCCGGCGCCGTGTACTGGCTGCGGCAGATGATCAGATCCAGGCTGCGCTCCCGCAAACGCTGCAGCATGTAGCCTGTCTCGCCCTCGTGCACATGCACGGTGATCTTCAGATCACACGCCATCAGCTGCTCCATCACCCGGGGCATCAGAAACAGGCTGGCCGCCGTGGCACAGCCTACGTGCACGGTGCCGCGCGATCCCTGTTCTGCCTCGCGCAGCTCACGCCGCACGGCCTGCAAACTGGCCTGCAATGCCTTGGCACGCAGATAGAACAGCTCTCCCGTGGCGGTCGGCACCAGGCGATGGCCGCTACGGTCGAACAGACTCACTTTCAGCTCTTCCTCGAGCTTGCGCAGCAAGATGCTCAAAGGCGGCTGGGTCATGTGCAGGCGCTCGGCCGCAGCCGACACACTGCCTTGCTCGTAAACCGCGACAAAGCATTTCAGACGGTGCTCATCCATATAGTTTTTATATAAACAATAGACCTTATATATATTAGACCTTATCGACATGCGTTTCTATACTCCGCCGCGTTGCCTACCTCGCATACCGGCAATAGATAACAAGGAGACACGCATGCACCCCTCTCGCCGCCAGATTGTTGGCCTGGCCCTCACCACCTGCCTCCCCCCCGTGCTGGGCATGTCCGCTGCCCACGCGCAAACCGACTGGCCCCGCCGCACCATCAAGGTGGTAGTGCCCTACCCGCCAGGCGGCACGGCCGACGTCATGGGCCGCCTGGTGGCCCACAAGCTGGGCAAAGCCTTCCCCAAGGTGAGCGTGGTGGTGGAGAACGTCACCGGTGGTGCCACCGTACCCGGCGCCCTGGCCGTGATGCGCGAGCCGGCCGACGGCCACACCGTGTTCCTGGCCAGCGACAACACGCTGAACATCAACCGCTGGTTGCTCAAGGACGCGCGCTACGACGGCGACCGCGACTTCACCCCGGTGACCGTGCTCAATACCTACCCGCACTGGCTGATCGTCAATGGACAGGGGCCTTACAAGAGCCTGGACGACCTGGTGCAGGCCATCCAGGCCCGGCCTGGCAAGGTGTCCATCAGCGTCAACACCATTGGCGGAGCCGCCTATCTGGCCCTGGACAGCTGGCGCCGCGAAAACGGACTGAAGTTCGAAATCGTGCCCTACCGCGGATCGCCCCCTGCCGTGGCCGACCTGATCGGCGGCCACACCGATGCGCATGTGGACGTGGTCGGCTCCTCCGTCGCCCACGCCCGCAGCGGCCGCGTGCTGCCCGTGGCCGTGCTGCAAAGCCGCACACTCAAGGAATTTCCCAAGGCCACAGCCCAAAGTGAGCAGAACCCCAAGGCACTGAACGTGCAGTCCAACCTGTCCGTGGTCATGCGCAGCGGCACGCCCCAGCCCGTCATCGACAAGCTCTACGACATCCTCAAGGCCGGCGCCAAAGAGGAGGACTTCACCAGGACCATGGACATGCTCTGCCTGGACACCGTGCTGCTGGAGCCCGCCAAGGCCAAGGCCTTCTTGCAGCAGGAAACCCGGCGCTACGGCGCGCTGGTCGAGAAATCGGGTCTGGAAAAACAATAAGCAACGGGCTGACACATGAAATTCGTCATTGCACTGATTCGCCACGAAACCAACACCTTCTCGCCCGTACCCACGCAGCTGAGCGACTTTCGCCGCGGTACCACCTTGAACGGCCCCGCCTACGGCGATGCCGCCCGCATGGCCTGCGAGGGCACCAACAGCGCTGCCGCCGCCTACCTCGATCTGGCCCGCGACATGGGCGCTGACGTGGACTTTGCCGTCTGCGCCAACGCTGTGCCCAGCGGCCTGGTGACACGCGAAGCCTTCGAGCACCTGTGCGACACCGTGGTGCACAGCGCCAAGCAAGGCTGCGATGCCATCTTGCTGGACCTGCATGGCGCCATGGTGGTGGACGGCTATGCCGACGCCGAAGGCGAGTTGCTGCGCCGCCTGCGCGCCTGCACCCCGGCAGGCCTGCCCATCGGCGTGGCGCTGGACTTCCATGCCAACTTCAGCCGCGAACTCATCCGCCACGCCACGGCCATCGCCGGCTACTGCACCTACCCACATGTGGATGTGTACGAAACCGGGGCCCGCGTGGGCCGCAGCATCCGCGCGCTGCTGGAGCGCCGCAGCGCCCCGGTGCTGCTGTGGCGCCGCCTGCCCATGCTGACCCATATGCTGCGCCAGACACCGGCCATGCAGCCCATGAAAGACATCATGGACCGCGCCATGCAGGCGGAGCGTGACGGCGAGGTCTGCAACGCCTCGGTGTTTGGCGGTTTTCCGCTGTCCGACATTCCCTGCGCCGGCTTCTCCGTGGTCATCGTGACCGAGCGCGATCGCCTGGCGCAAGGCCAGCAACTGCTGGACGAGCTGTGCACCCTGGCCTGGGCGCGCCGCGCGGACTTTGTCTTTCCCGCCGCGCCAGTGGCCGAATCGATTGCCCAGGCCAAGCGCCTGCCGCAGGGCCCGGTGATCCTGGTGGACCACGGCGACAACTGCGGCGCCGGCGGTACCACCGACATCATGGCGGTGCTGCAGGAAGTGCTGGCACAGGGCCTGGAAGATGTGGTGGCGGGCCCGTTCTGTGACCCGGCCAGCGTGGCCACACTGTTTGACGCCGGCGTGGGTGCCGAAGTGACGCTGGACGTGGGCGGCAAGACCGATATGCCTGCCTTGCAATTGCAGGGCCAGCCACTGCGGCTGTGCGGAGTGGTGGAGCGGCTGACCGATGGCGACTACACCGTCACCGGCCCCATGTACACCGGCATGCGCCTGAGCCTGGGCCGCACGGCCGTGCTGCGTGTAGGCACGGTGCGCATCTTCATCTCCGAGCGCCCGCAGGAGCCCTACGACACCGGCGTCTTTACCCATGCCGGCGTGGATCCAGCCCAGGCCAGGTACGTGCTGCTCAAGTCGCGCCAGCATTTCCGCGCCGGCTTTGAGCCGTTTGCCAGGCACATCGTGCTGGTCAGCGGTCTGGGTGTCTGCAGCTCGGACTACAGCCTGTTCCCCTTCCAGCAGTTGCCCCGTCCGATGTACCCGCTGGATGCCGATGTCGGGCTGGAGCAGACAGAGAGCTGGCCCGCTGCAATGCCGCCCATGACCTCTGGCGCTGTGGCCTGATGCCCGAGCTGCTCTACCCCGCCGCCGTCGTGCTGGCGGGTTATGTGGTGCTGGGCATCACCGGCTTTGGCTCGGCTCTGGTGATCGTGCCTTTACTGGCCTGGCATTGGCCGCTGCCGGAGGTAGTGGCCCTGACCCTGCTGCTGGATGTGCCTGCATCCCTGTTGCACGGTGGGCTGAATCTGCGCCAGGTGAACATGACCGAACTGCGCCGCCTGCTGCCGGGCCTGGTCGCCGGCGCCCTGGCCGGCCTGTGGCTCAGCCAGGTGCTGTCGGCACGCTGGCCTTTGCTGGTGCTGGGGGCTTATGTGGCCGCCGTGGGTCTGCACGCACTGCGCGCCGCTCCGGCCCCTCTGCGTACGGGCAGCGCAGCCTCCACCCCTTGGGCTGCGGCCATGGGTGGCGCCATCGGCCTGGTGGAAATGCTGTTTGGCACGGCCGGCCCCTTGGTCGTCGCCTGGCTCAGCCGCCGACTGCCCGACATGCAGGCCTTGCGTGCCACCACACCGGTGGTGATTGCCGCCAGCGCCTGCACCGTGCTGCTGACCATGGGCGCATCCGGGCGCCTGTCACAGGCCGAACTGTGGCAGCGGTGGTTGCTGCTGATGGGTGTGGCCGTCGCCGGCGTGCTGCTGGGCAATCGCTTAGCACGCTGTGTTTCCCCTGGCGCATTGCGCCGGGTGATCTGCGGACTGCTGGTGGTCAGCGGGCTGTGTCTGGTCGGTCAGGCACTGGGCGTTTGAAGTCGGCGGTGTGCCTGGCAACCTTGCCCAAAGCAACCGCCTGATCCCCACGCCACCAGCCTTTCCCCAATCCATCACCGGCACTTCGACTGCTCGCCAAACCGTGACGACCCATTTCTACGGGCTCAGGGCATTCCGACCGCGAGAGGCAGCGCAGGCATAAAAAAACCGCTGCCAAGGCAGCGGTTTTTGGAAGGATCCAGCGTACAGCTTAGAAGCGGTAGCCCACGCCCACGCCGACCAGCACGGGGTCGACCTTCAGGGTGCCGATCTTCGAACCAGCCAGGCTCACGTCGGTCTTGAGGTAGAGCTTCTTCACGTCAAAGTTGATGGACCAGTTCTTGTCCAGCGCATAGTCGAAACCCACTTGCAGGGCACCACCCCAGCTGTTGCGCTTCACGTCGGCAGCGCCGTCAGCAATGTCCACGCTGGAGAAGCGGGTGTAGTTGATACCAGCGCCCACATAAGGCTTGAAGGCACCGAAGTTGGTGAAGTGGTACTGGGCCAGCAGGGTGGGAGGCAGGTGCTTCAGGGTACCGATCTTGCCGCCCAGTGCGCTGGAACGCACGTCATGCTTCTGGGGGTAGGTCAGGATCAGCTCGGCAGCGATGTTCGGCGTGAAGAAGTAAGAGATGTCGAACTCGGGCATCGTCTTGTTGTTGATCGACAAGCCCAGACCGGTGGAGTCCTTGTTAGCGCTGTCCAGGTGAACGGCGCGCACGCGCACCATCCAGTTGCCGTCTTGCTGCTGCGCCATTGCAGCACCGGAGGTCAGGGCAGTCAGAGCGGCAATTGCCAGCAGAGTCTTCTTCATCTTGGTGTTTCCTTTGGGTCACTGAATCGGGGTGGTTTCCCCTTGGACTTGATTGAAACAAAGTGCTGACAACTGGCATTTGCCCTAGCTCAAGCTTTTTCCAGCCCTGTGCGGCACCCGCACAGTGCGTTGCACAGCCGCAACACTCCAAGACAGTGCAACACCCAAGCGGCCCCAGCCTCCCACAGCAGGGCCACGCCACAGGCCCGGGTTCAGTGTGCAGGCTGCGTACCGCGCAGCCGGTGCCACAGGTGCACCACCACCACCACCAGGCCGCCGATCACGGCCCCCACCCCCACATGCACCAGCAAAGGGATGATGGCCGCCGCCGCGCCGCCCAAAGGTTCGATATGGGTGTGCAGCCAGTGCTCAATGGGTGCCATGCCATGCACCAGCAGACTGCCGCCCACCAGGAACATGGCCACCGTGCCCACAATGGACAGGCCGCGCATCAGCCAGGGCGTGGAAGCGATCAGCCCCCGGCCCAGTCCTTGCAGAGCCGCACCGGGCTTGCGCATCAGCCATTCGCCCACATCGTCCATCCGCACAATACAGGCCACGATGCCGTAGACAAACACCGTGATCGCCAGCGCCACGGCCACCAGCACCGTGAACTGTTCCCACAGCGGCTTGGCCGACACCGTGCCCAGCGCAATGGCCATGATTTCGGCAGACAGAATGAAGTCCGTGCGCACGGCGCCTGCGACTTTTTCCTTTTCATAGGCCACCGGATCCATGGCTTTTGCGCGGGCAGCATGCACCGATGACGGAGCTACCCCCTTCTCAGCCGCCTCCTGGGCGTCGTGCACCGCCTCCTGCACACCATGCTGCTGGCGCTTGTGCAGCATCTGCAGCACTTTCTCCACACCTTCGAAGCACAGAAAGGCGCCGCCCACCATCAGCAGCGGCGTGATCAGCCAGGGTACAAACGCGCTGATCAGCAGTGCCGCAGGCACCAGAATGGCCTTGTTCAGCAGCGAACCCTTGGCCACGGCCCAGACCACCGGCAATTCGCGGTTGGCACGCACGCCCGTCACCTGCTCGGCATTCAACGCCAGATCGTCGCCCAGCACCCCGGCCGTCTTCTGCATGGCCACCTTGCTCTGTGTGGCCACGTCGTCCAGGATGGCCGTGCTCTTGCCCGCCGCCGTCTTGCTCATCAGCGCCACGTCATCCAGCAGCGTGGCGATATCGTCCAGCAACATCAACAGACCTGCACCCGCCATCACACGCCCCCGTTGGTTTCGATATCCGCCATCATGCCTTCAAACGGCGCTGCTGCGGCGGCTGAACGCCGCCAGGCAACCCGCCCCCGCACGCTTGCAGCGTTTTGCCGTGACAATGGGCGCCCCATTGAACGAGACATCCTGTGACCCAACCCATTGCACACGCAGAACTGATCGCCAGCTACCGCAAAGTCGCGGCCGAAGCCGCTCGAAAGGCGGAACTGGTGAAAGCCGCGGCCTCCAAAGGCCCCAGAACCATCGCCACCGTCAGCGAAACCGCGGCCAAAGCAGCCCGCCGCCGTGATGTGCTGGCAGCCAAACTCGCCAAGCTCGGGGTGGTGCTGGCGGACTAGACCCGGTCCGGCACAGTCCCGCACTGCGCGTGCGCGACGCATGACCGCCAGCCATGGGCAGGGCCGCTGGCACAAAGCCCGCCGTGCCCCGATGAAAAGCCCCGCAGCTTTCACACTGCGGGGCTTTTGCCTGCGACGCATCCCGGATGCCGGATCACCCCAGCCACTTGCGCGCATTGCGCCATACACGCCTGCCGGCAATCCTGCCATCTTTGGCATGGCCACCCGGGTCTGAGTGGCCGCATCGTCCAGGACGGACGTGCTTTTGCCAGCCTCCGTTTTGGTCATCCGTGCAATATCGTCCCCCAAGTCCGCCACACCGCCGAACAGCATGGGCAAGCCCAGCCCGGCCATGGCGTGTCTTTTCAAGGCGACTGCCGGTGGTGGAACTCGGGACATGTTCCGCAACGTGCTTTCCCCACACCAAGGACATTCGCTGCCAGGTGTCCGGTTTTGCCATTCACACCGCATACTGCAGACACCTTCACTTGAGCGGCTGCCGTTTTGACGCGCCGCACCCCATGCCCGGGTATCTGACCAAACAAGAGTCCATTCGCATCGATGGCGCGCAGGACATGCAAATTCGCTCCCTGCTGGACCGGCAACAATTCTTCGACCCCGACGGCGCCGCACTGCGCCTGGGCATCTCGGATGCCATCTGGCCGCTGTTCGGTCTGCTATGGCCCTCCGGCAGCGAGCTGGCCAACCACATGGCACAGCAGCCCGTGATACAAGGCCGGCGCATTCTGGAGCTGGGCTGTGGACTGGGTCTGGCCAGCCTAGTGTGCCACCGTATGGGGGCGGACATCACGGCCAGCGATTGCCACCCGCTGGCAGGCGACTTTCTGAAAGAGAACCTGCGCCTGAACGACCTGCCGCCCATGAAATACCGCGCGGGCCAATGGGGGGCGCTGGAATCGATTGCCGCAGCAGCCGAAGCCACCGCCCATTTCGATGCAGCTGCCCAGACCACCGCTTTGGCGGGTAGCTTGCCGGGCGGCTTTGTTGCACCCGTGGCAGATCTTCCAGTGCGTGGGGTGTTCGATCTCATCATCGGCAGCGACCTACTGTACGAACGGGATCAGTTTGCGCGCCTGCCCAACTACATCTGCGAGCATGCCAGCGCCAGCGCGCAGATCTGGATCATCGACCCTGACCGTGGCAACCGCGCCGCCTTCAGCCGCCAGATGGCCGAACGCGGCTATGGCGTGACGGAAACCCGGCTGGACCGCACGGAGACCGAACTGCAAGCAGGCTACAAGGGGCGTTTGCTGGTGTATGCCAAACCACCACGCCCAATGCAATAGCCACTCGTGCTCATCCAACTAACACTGCACGTCCCAAACACAGCATGCTTCGCCGCATGCTGGCGGCAACAAAAAAGCCCCGCAGCTTTCACACTGCGGGGCTTTCTCATGGACAGGCGCTGATCAGATCAGCCCAGCCATTTGCGCGCATTGCGCCACACACGCATCCAGGGGCTGAATTCGGCCTTGTCGCCCGACGTCCAGCTCATCTGCACATTGCGGAACACGCGCTCGGGGTGGGGCATCATGGCGGTGAAGCGGCCATCGGCCGTGGTCACTGCCGTCAGACCACCGGCCGAGCCGTTGGGGTTGAACGGGTACTGTTCGGTCGCCTGGCCGTGGTTGTCCACGTAGCGCATGGCCTTCAGCACCTGGGCTTGGTTGCCGCGGAACTTGAAGTTGGCATAGCCCTCACCGTGTGCCACGGCGATCGGCAGGCGCGAACCCGCCATCCCTTGCAGGAACAGGCTGGGCGACTCCAGCACCTCGACCATCGACAGGCGCGCTTCAAAGCGGTTGCTCAGGTTCTGCGTGAAACGCGGCCAGTCCTGTGCGCCAGGAATGATGTCGGCCAGTTCGGCAAACATCTGGCAGCCGTTGCACACGCCCAGGCCAAAGGTGTCGGTGCGGCCAAAGAACTGCTGGAACTCGGCCGACAGGCGGTCATTGAAGGTGATGGAGCGTGCCCAGCCAATGCCGGCACCCAGGGTGTCGCCATAGCTGAAGCCGCCGCAGGCCACCACGCCCGCAAAGTCCTTGAGCTGGGCACGGCCGGTCTGCAGGTCCGTCATGTGCACGTCCACCGCGTCGAAACCGGCTTCGGTGAAGGCATAGGCCATTTCCACATGGGAGTTCACGCCCTGCTCGCGCAGCACTGCCACGCGGGGCTTGGCCGCCACGTTGATGAACGGCGCCGCCACGTTGGCCCGCGGATCGAACGTCAGGTGCACATGCATGCCGGGGTCTGCAGGTACACCCGCCGCAGCGTGTTCGCTGTCGGCGCAGGCGGGGTTGTCGCGCTGCTGGGCAATCTTCCAGCTCACGGCATCCCAGACCTGGTGCAGATCGCTCAGCGTGGCGCCAAACACCTTCTTGGCATCGCGCCAGACCTGCAGCTCGCCCTTGCCCATGTCGACGGCAGACGACACAGGGCGGGTCTTGCCGATGATGTGGCTGCAGGTGGCCAGGCCATGCTCGCGCAGGGTTTGCAGCACTTCGGCACGGTCTGCCGTCTTGATCTGCAGCACCGCACCCAGTTCTTCATTGAACAGCGCGCGCAGCGTCAGGTCTTCGCGGCGGCCGGACACCTGGTTGCCCCAGTTCTTGCCTTCGCCGCTGTCCATGCGGCTGTCGCTGATGCCGTCGCCTTCGGTGATCAGCATGTCCACATTCAGTGCCACGCCCACATGGCCGGCAAAGGCCATTTCGGCCACGGTCGCCAGCAGGCCGCCGTCACCCTTGTCGTGGTAAGCCAGAATCTGGCCCTTGGCGCGCAGGGCGTTCACGGCATCGACCATGCCGATCAGGTCCTTGGGCTGGTCCAGATCGGGCGTTTCGTTGCCGGACTGGTTCAGCACCTGGCCCAGGATGGAGCCGCCCATGCGCATCTTGCCGCGCGACAGATCGATCAGCACCAGGGTGGTGTCGTCTTCGGTGGCGTCCAGCTGCGGAGTCAGCGTGCTGCGCACATCGTCGATCGATGCAAAGCCGGTGATGATCAGGCTGACAGGCGAAGTAACCTTCTTGGTCACGCCGTTGTCGTTCCACTGCGTACGCATGGACAGGCTGTCCTTGCCCACGGGAATGGAAATGTTCAGCGCCGGGCACAGTTCCATGCCCACGGCCTTGACCGTGGCGTACAGGGCGGCATCCTCGCCGGCTTCGCCGCAGGCGGCCATCCAGTTGGCCGACATCTTGATCTTGGACAGCTCGATCGGCGCCGCCAGCATGTTGGTGATGGCTTCGGCCACGGCCATGCGGCCCGATGCGGGCGCATTGATGGCCGCCAGCGGGGTGCGCTCGCCCATAGCCATGGCTTCGCCCTTGAAACCCTGGAAGTCCGCCAGCGTCACGGCCACGTCGGCCACAGGCACCTGCCAGGGGCCCACCATCTGGTCGCGGTGGGTCATGCCGCCCACAGCGCGGTCGCCGATGGTGATCAGGAAACGCTTGGATGCCACCGTCGGGTGGGCCAGCACTTCGATGACGGCCTTTTCCAGCGGAACGCCGGTCAGGTCGATGGCGGGCAGCTCGCGCTCCACCGTCTTCACGTCCTTGTGCATCTTGGGCGGTTTGCCCAGCAGCACGTTCATGGGCATGTTCACGGGGAACTTCTGGTCGCCCGACTTGACGGCCGTGTCTTCCAGCACCAGCTCGCGCTCTTCGGTGGCCGTGCCAATGACGGCAAACGGGCAGCGTTCGCGTTCGCAGAAAGCGGTGAACTGGGCCAGCGACTCGGGGGCAATCGCCAGCACATAGCGCTCCTGCGATTCGTTGGACCATATTTCCTTGGGCGCCAGACCGGATTCCTCCAGGTTCACCGCACGCAGATCAAAGCGCGCGCCACGGCCCGCGTCATTGGTCAGCTCGGGGAAGGCATTGGACAGGCCACCGGCACCCACGTCGTGGATGGCCAGGATGGGGTTCTGCGCGCCCTGCTGCCAGCAGTGGTTGATGACTTCCTGCGCACGGCGCTCGATCTCGGGATTGCCGCGCTGCACCGAATCGAAGTCCAGCTCGGCGGCATTGGTTCCCGACGCCATGGAGCTGGCCGCACCGCCGCCCATGCCGATGCGCATGCCGGGGCCGCCGAGCTGGATCAGCAGCGTGCCGGCGGGGAACAGAATCTTCTGGGTCAGCTCGGCGTCGATCACACCCAGACCACCGGCAATCATGATGGGCTTGTGGTAGCCACGGGTCACATCGCCGACCTGCTGCTCGTACTCACGGAAGTACCCGGTCAGGCTGGGGCGGCCGAATTCGTTGTTGAAAGCCGCGCCACCCAGCGGGCCTTCGATCATGATCTGCAGCGGGCTGGCAATGTGCTCGGGCTTGCCCACTTCGCTGCCCCACAGCTTGGAGACCGTGAAACCGGTCAGGCCGGCCTTGGGCTTGGAGCCACGGCCGGTCGCGCCTTCGTCACGGATTTCACCGCCGTTGCCGGTCGATGCGCCGGGGAAGGGCGAAATGGCCGTGGGGTGGTTGTGCGTTTCCACCTTCATCAGCACATGGTTGGTGGCACTGTGCTTCTGGTAGCTGGGGGCCTGTGCCGTGCCGGTAGCGGCATCGAACTTGGCGATGAAGCGCTCGACCTGGTGGCCTTCCATGATGGAGGCGTTGTCCGAGTACGCCACCACCGTGTGCTGGGGCGACACGGCTTCGGTGTTGCGGATCATGCCGAACAGCGACTTCTCCTGCGCCACACCGTCGATGGTGAAGTTGGCGTTGAAGATCTTGTGGCGGCAGTGCTCGGAGTTCGCCTGGGCGAACATCATCAGTTCCACGTCCGTGGGGTTGCGCTTCAGGCCGTTGAAGGCGTTGACCAGGTACTCGATCTCGTCATCGGCCAGGGCCAGGCCCCACTGCTTGTTGGCGGTCTCCAGCGCGGCATGACCGCCACCCAGCACATCGACAAACTCCATCGGAGCAGCCTGCAGGGCAGAGAACAGCTTTTCGGCCTCGGCACGCGTGGCAAACACCGACTCGGTCATGCGGTCGTGCAGCAGCGCAGCGATCTGGGCCGTCTGCTCGGCGCTCAGCTCGGGCGTGCCGCCCAGCAGACCCGACTTCAAGGTCACGCGGTATTCGGTGGCGCGCTCCACGCGGAACACTTCCAGGCCGCAGTTGCGGGCAATGTCGGTGGCCTTGGAAGCCCAGGGCGAGATCGTGCCCATGCGGGGAGTGACGATGAAGGGCACGCCATCGGCGCTGCCTTCAAAGGGCTCGCCATATGTCAAGAGCGCCGACAGGCGCTCTTGCAATGCGGGCACAGGCGTCCCCTCGGTAGCCACCAAATGCACAAAACGTGCGGACACGCCTGTGATCTTGGGGTGGATGGCGACCAGGTCGGTCAGAAGCTGTTGGGCGCGGAACGAGCTCAGGGCGTTTCCACCCTCAAACTGTGTCAGATGCAATGTCACGTGGCGGCCTGTTTATGTGAAGGCTGGTGAAGGGCACCCTGGCCCGCCCCCTGTTGCGAGGGGGCCGACCAAAGCGCTGAATCGGTGAGCCTCTGATTTTACCGTGCCTAGCACTAACCCGAAGCACTCCCGCCCCTTGCCCCTGCAGGTTCAAGCCCGCAATGGGATAATTGGCAGCATGAGCATCACACTGAAGACCCCCGAAGACATCGAGCGCATGCGCGTCGCAGGCCGCTTTGCTTCGGATGTGCTGGACTACATCACCCCCCACATCAAGCCCGGCATCACCACCCAGCAGATCGACGATCTGTGCGCCGAACGCATGGCCCAGCAAGGCACCAAGACCGCCTGCCTGGGCTACCAGCCGCCGGGCATGACGCCCTACCCGGCCTATGTCTGCACCTCGGTCAACCACGTGGTCTGCCATGGCATCCCCAACGACAAGCCGCTCAAGAAGGGCGACATCGTCAATGTGGACGTGACCATCATCACCGACGACGGCTGGTTTGGCGACAACAGCCGCATGTTCATCGTGGGCGACGGAACGATTGCCGGCAAGCGCCTATGCCAGCTGACGTTTGAAGCCATGTGGAAGGGCATCCAGCAGGTCAAGGCCGGCGCCACCCTGGGCGATATCGGCCACGCCATCCAGTCCTTCGCCGAAGGCCACAACCTGTCGGTGGTGCGTGAATACTGCGGCCACGGCATCGGCAAGGTGTTCCACGACGAGCCCCAGGTGCTGCACTACGGCCGCCCCGGCACCGGTGTGGTGCTGGAAGAAGGCATGGTCTTCACCATCGAGCCCATGCTCAACCTGGGCAAGAGGGACATCAAGGCCATGCCCGACGGCTGGACCGTGATCACCAAGGACCACAGCCTGACCGCCCAGTGGGAACTGATGCTGGCCGTCACCAAGACCGGCTACGACATCCTGACCTGGTCGGACGGCTCGCCCACCCCGCCGGATTTCATCACCGCGCTGCGCACCTGATCCAGCACGGTTCCGCGCAGGCCCCTGCTGCGCTGCCCGCCCGCCGCTGCACCCTTTGGGGGTCCAGCGGCTTTTTTTGCGCCACCAGACCGGCCAGCGCCTGCGCCAAAGACCCGTCGCCCCGCAGAGCCGCTACAGTGCACGTGTGCGGTGCACGCCTGCCCAGTTCCGCACCATTTGCGCACGTTTTTTGCTTGCATTGCCAACATGACCACGCTCGCCCCCGCCCTCTCCGATCTGACCGCTTTGCGCAACGCCTACCGCCAGGACAAGGCCGCGCTGGTGGAGCAGTTCAAGCAGCCCGCCCCCGCCAAACGCAGCGTGCGGCCGCTGCTGCACAAGCTGTCCGAGCGCACCGACCAGCACCTGCAGGCGCTGCGCCAATTGACCGGCCTGCCGGACTGCGTGGCCCTGATCGCCGTGGGCGGCTATGGCCGTGCCCAGCTGTTTCCCGCCTCCGACGTGGACGTGCTGGTGCTGGTGCCCGAACACCCCGCCGGCGAGGACAGCCCTTTCAAGGCCCAGCTCGAGCAATTCATCGGAGCCTGCTGGGACACCGGGCTGGAAATCGGCTCCAGTGTGCGGACCGTGGAGGAATGCGTGGACGAAGCCGCAGCCGACGTCACCATCCAGACCGCGCTGCTGGAGTCGCGCCTGATCGACGGCGATCTGGCACTGTTCGCCCAGATGCAGCAGCGCTTTCGTGCGCTGCTCAATCCACGCGCCTTCTTCACCGCCAAGATGCTGGAGATGCGCCAGCGCCACAACAAGTTCGAGAACACCGCCTACGCGCTGGAGCCCAACTGCAAGGAATCGCCCGGTGGCCTGCGCGATCTGCACACCATCCTCTGGGTCGCCAAGGCCGCCGGCCTGGGCAGCAGCTGGAAGGAACTGGCCCAAAGCGGCATTGCCACGCATTTCGAAGCCCAGCAGCTGGAACGCAACGAAGCGCTGATCAGCCACATCCGCGCCCGCCTGCACGCGGCCACCGGGCGGCATGAAGACCGCCTGCTGTTCGACCTGCAGACCACCGTGGCCGAACAGCTGGGCTTTCACAGCCACCAGCGCACCGGCCAGCGCATGCCGGTGCGCGCCAGCGAAGGGCTGATGCGCCGCTACTACTGGGCGGCCAAGGCCGTCACCCAGCTCAGCCAGATCCTGCTGCTGAACATCGAAGAGCGCCTGTACCCCGCCAGCCAGGGCGCCATGGTGCGAATCGACGACCGCTTCTATGACAAGGACGGCCTGATCGAAGTCGCCAGCGACGACCTGTACCGCCGCGATCCCCAGGCCATCCTGGCCACCTTTCTGACCTACGAGACCTCTCCCGGCCTGCGCGACCTGTCTGCGCGCACGCTGCGCGCGCTGTACTCGGCGCGCGGCATGATGGACGGCGCCTTCCGCCGCGATCCCGTCAACCGCGCCACCTTCATGCAGATCCTGCAGCAACCCAGCGGCATCACCCACGCCATGCGGCTGATGAACCAGACCTCGGTGCTGGGGCGCTACCTGTGGGCCTTCCGCCGCATCGTCGGCCAGATGCAGCACGACCTGTTCCACGTCTACACGGTGGACCAGCACACGCTGATGGTGCTGCGCAATATGCGGCGCTTCTTCATGGCCGAGCATGTGCACGAATACCCCTTCTGCTCCCAGCTGGCCAGCGGCTGGGACAAGCCCTGGCTGCTGTACCTCGCCGCCCTGTTTCACGACATCGGCAAGGGCCGGGGCGGCGACCATTCGCAGATCGGCGCCATCGAGGTGAAGCGTTTCTGCCGCCAGCATGGCGTGGACGCGGACGACGCGCAGATGGTCGAATTCCTGGTGCGCGAACACCTGACCATGAGCCAGGTGGCGCAAAAGCAGGACACCACCGATCCCGACGTGATCCGCGCCTTTGCCGCCCGCGTGGGTTCGGTACGCCACCTCACCGCCCTGTACCTGCTGACCGTGGCCGATATCCGCGGCACCAGCCCCAAGGTCTGGAACGCGTGGAAGGGCAAGCTTCTGGAAGACCTGTACCACGCCACCGTGCGCATGCTGGGCGGCCGGGCGCCCGACGCCGCGGCCCTGGTCGAGGCGCGCAAGCGCGAAGCCCTGGTGCAGCTGGCACTCAGCGCACAGCCACACGAATCGCACAAGCTGCTGTGGAACACGCTGGACGTGAGCTACTTCATGCGCCACGAGGCCGCCGACATCGCCTGGCACGCCCGCCACCTGGGCCGCTATGTGGGCACGCCCACCCCCATCGTGCGGGCGCGCCAGTCGCTGGCCGGCGAAGGCGTGCAGGTCATGGTCTACACGCCCGACCGCAGCGACCTGTTTGCCCGCATCTGCGGCTACTTCGACCGCTCGGGCTTCTCCATTCTGGACGCACGCATCCACACCGCACGCAACGGCTACGCGCTGGACACCTTCCAGGTCATCACCAGTGAGCCGCTGGAAGTGCACTGGCGCGAGTTGACCGCGCTGATCGAGGAAGGTCTGCCCCATGCCATCGAGGCCGAAGGCCCCCTGCCCCCGCCGGCACGCCGCCGCGTCTCGCGCCGGGTGCGCAGCTTCCCCATGCCGCCGCGCGTGGTGCTGCAGCCGGACGAAAAATCACAGCACTGGCTGCTGGAAATCTCCGCCAGCGACCGCGCCGGTCTGCTCTACACCGTGGCCCGTGTGCTGGCCGAACACAGAGTTAGCGTGCAGCTGGCCAAGGTGAGCACCTTGGGCGAACGGGTGGAGGACAGCTTTCTGATCCAGGGCCCCACACTGGGCAACAACACCGCCCAGCTGGAGCTGGAAACCGATCTGGTGAACGCACTGGCGGAGTAACAAAGGCACAGCCGGAGCACACCGCTCCGGCCTGCTCCTGCCGGAGCGCCTGGACCTGACCGGCAGGGCGGCACACCATGGCCGCTCACCGACCCACAGCGCTTTTCCGCCCCGCCATCTCCAGCAAGGCCAGTAGCGCCTCCACATCTTCGTCCCGCGTGCGCCAGGACGACACGCTGATGCGCATGGCAGGCCGTCCCTGCCACAGGGTGCCGCCGAACCATGCCTCGCCAGAGGCCTGCACTGCAACGCGCACCGCATGGGTGTGTGCGTCACTGGCGCAGCGGAACAGCACCTGGTTGAGCGTCACGGTGTTGAGCACCTCGAACCCGGCCTGCGCCAGACCTTCCCCGATACGGCGCGCCTGCGCACAATGCCGCTCCACCAGCTCGGCAATGCCCTGGCGGCCCAGACTGCGCAATGCCGCCCACACCGGAATCCCGCGGGGCCGACGTGAAAACTCCAGCGTCAGATTCTTCTGGGCATCCAGGCTGGCGCTGGAATAGGCCGCATCACTGTTCATGGCCTCGGCCAGCACCCGCGCATCACGGCAAATGGCCATGGCGCAGTCGTAAGGGGTGTTGAGCCATTTGTGCGCATCGGTCGTCCAGCTGTCGGCCAGCTCGATGCCCTGGGTCAGGTGGGCCAGCGAGGAAGCCCGGGCCCACAGGCCGAAAGCGCCATCCACATGCACCCATGCCCCGGCCGCTCTGGCATGCGGCAGGATCTGCGCAAAGGGATCAAAGGCGCCGGTATTCACCTCGCCGGCCTGCAGGCAGAGGATGGTGCGTGCATCCAGAGCCGGCAGTTGCGTCACGTCCACCCGCCCCTGGCCATCGACCGGCGCATGAACGATCTGGTTCAGCCCGAAGCCCAGCACGCGCAATGCCTTCTTGACCGTGGTGTGCACCAGCGCGGACACCACCACCCGTATCTCCGGCGCACCATGCAGCCCTTGGCCGTCGAAATCCCAGCCCTGCCGTGCCAGCAGCTCGCGCCGCGCTGCAGCCAGAGCGGTCAAGGTACAGGCAGTGGCGCTGGTGCCAAAGCCGACGGCGCTGTCCCGCGGCAGATCCAGGGCGTCCAGCACCCAGCGGGCGGCCACACGCTCCACCGTGGCCGATACCGGGGAATTGTCGAAGGTCGAGGCACACTGGTCCCACGCCAGCATCAAGCGTTCCGCCGCCGCGGCGACCGGCAATGCCGCGCCGATCACAAACCCGAAATAGCGTGGCCCATTGGATGCCGTGGTTGCAGGGGACCCCACATCGTCCAGCAGCGCCAGCGTGGCCTCCGCCGGCAAACCCAGGGCGGGCAGCGACTCATCGAAGGCCGCCAATGCGGCAATCGCTTCCTCCAACGGAAACACGCGGCGCTGGCCGTTGGCTTCGGTGTAGCGGCGCCCGCGCACATCGGCATGGGCCAAAAGTTCCAGTTCGTTCATTGGAGCATCTCCCTTTCCTGTTTCATGCCTGTTTCATGCCTGCTTCATGCCTGCTTCGTGGTCGGCCGCGTCCCCCACCAGAACAGCAGTGCCAGCACACTGACCGCAGCGCCAAGCAGACACACGCCCTGCCAGCCCGCGCGGGCATAGATCGCCGTCGTGCCAATCGCCCCCAGTCCGCTGCCAATCGCATAGAACAGCATGTAGAGGCCGACCAGCCGGCTGTGGGCCTCGGGCCGGGTGCGGAAAATCATGCTCTGGTTGGTCACGTGCAGTGCCTGCCCTCCCATATCGAGCAGCACGATGCCCACCACCAACGCGCCCAGCGAGCGCTCCATCAACGACAGCGGCCACCAGGCCAGCAGCAACAGCACCAGCGCTGCCGCACTGGTGCGCTGCGCATGGCCGTGGTCCGCCCATTGCCCGGCGCGCGCAGCGGCCAGCGCCCCCACCGCACCGACCAGGCCCAACGCGCCGATGGCGGTGTGGGAGAAGCCATGGGGCGGCGCACTCAACGGGAACACCAGCGCACTCCAGAAGATGTTGAAGGCCGCAAACATCAGCAGCGCCAGTACCCCGCGCACCTGCAGCACCTTCTCTTCCCGCAGCAGCGTCAGCATGGACACAATCAGGCGCCAGTAGCCCATCGCATCGGGCGATGCGGGCAACACAGGCAGCCGTCTCCAGAGCGGCAAGGCAACGAGCAGCATCAGCACCGCAGCACACAGATACACGCCGCGCCAACCCGCCACATCGCTGATGCCCCCGGCAAACACCCGGGCCAGCAGCAGACCGATGAACACCCCGCCCTGTGCCGCGCCGACCACACGCCCCTGCACCTGGGGCGCTGCCGCGCTGGCGGCATAAGCGATCAACCCCTGCGTCATTGCCGTCCCCAGCAAACCTACGGCCAGCACGCCCGCCAGCAATGCGGGAACCGACTGGGCCATGGCCACGGCCACCAACGCCGCGGCCAGTGCCAGCAACTGCAGGGCCATCAGGCGGCGGCGTTCCACCCGGTCGCCCAGGGGCACCAGCAGCAGCAACGCCATCGCACATCCGGCTTGTGTGGCCGTGACCACACCGCCCACCGCCGCATGGCTGATGCCAAAGTCCTGCGCCAACGCGTCCAGCAAGGGCTGCGCGTAATAGACATTGGCCACGCTCAGGCCGCTGGCCACGGCGAACAGCCAGACCAGGCTGCGGGGCATGTCTACAGACTGCGCCGGTGCACAGCGCTGCGGCAACGGCGGGGGTGATGGTGGTGCGGTGCAGGCTTTCATGGTTCCAAGCTCACTCAAACTAGTTTTAAAACAAAACCAGAACGATGCTAAGACATGTAGTTTTAAAATGCAACCAAACAACCCGCTGCCGCCCACCCTGCCGTAGACCCCATGCCAGCCCGTAAATTTTTGAACGAGCAACCTTGTCCCGTTGCGCGCTCCGTTGACCTGATCGGGGATCGCTGGTCCCTGCTCATCGTGCGCGATGCCTTCGACGGCATGCGCCGCTTCAGCGACTTCCAGCGCAGCCTGGGCATGGCCAAAAACATCCTGTCCGACCGGCTGCGCAAGCTGGTCGATGCCGGCATCCTGGCCATGCAGGACGCCTCGGATGGCTCGGCCTACCAGGAATACGTGCTGACACCGCAGGGCGAAAACCTGTTCCCCGTGGTGGTGGCGCTGCGCCAATGGGGCGAACAGCACCTGTTTGCGCCCAGCGAACGCCATTCGGTGCTGATCGACAAGCGCACGGGCCAGCCGGTGCCCCCCATGGCACCGCACGCCCCAGATGGCACGGTGCTGCAACCTGCCGCCACCGAGGTGCGCAAAGTGAGCTGAGGCCATGCGCAGGGGTGAATGCCCTGATCACATCGGAGCAAAGCGCGCATGGCTGCTAACGGCACGGATGGCGCGCACCACCGGCCTTTCCATTGCTGGCTACCTCGCCAGGCCGCAGCAATGCCTGGCTGGATGGGAGAACCATCCCTTCTCACACCCGGAATCGCCCGCATGCGGGCCTGCGGCCGATCCAGCCGCTTGCAGCCTCTAGGCTCTGCGCGCCCCCCAGGCCAGCCATGCCAGCCAGCCCGGACGCCATGACAGCGTCATGGCCACAGACAAGGCAGCAGCGGCCAGCATCATCACCCACACCAATGCGGCCATCGATGCATGGTCGGCCTGCAGGCACAGCACCAAGCCCAGCGCCAGCCCAGCCGCGCCCTGTGCCCGCAGCCGCCACACCACGCTCTGTGGCTGCTCTGCCTGGAAAACCTGCTCCCAATGCCCGTCCATCGCCAGGGCCAACCAGCCCATGCCCGCCCAGCAGGCCAGGCAGGCTGCCAGCAAAAACAGCGCAGCCGTCGGCCCTTCAAGCATGGGCGGCCTCCAGACGGTTCACCGAACCCACGGCCGCTGCACGCAGCGCCAGCTTGCGGGCAGCCACCACGGCCAAGGCCGCGCAGACCAGCAGGCTCAGGTCCACGCCCGCCACCGGCCAGTAGGCTTCGCCCACGGTCTTCAACAGGTGGTCTCCCGTCGTGATCCAGTTAAGTCCCACGGCCGTTGCCGCCATGGCGGCAACGGCCCAGCATTGCTCACGCCAGGCAGGGTTCGGCTGTCCGCTGGCAACGGGTGCGCTGCGCCAGAAGGCGTGCGCCATCGCTGCCACCCATCCGGCCCAGAACAGGTATTGTTCCAGATCGCCTCGGGGCGGCCATCCGCTGGGCAGTGACGCGGGCAGCAGGCGGTTGGCAATCAGGATGGTGCAGGTGGCAATCAGCATGCCCGTGACGGTGGTCACCGCCAGGGCATCCACAATGCGGCTGCCCTGCCGACCTTGCTTGGCATGCTGCTTCTTGCGCTTTTCGACAAAGAAAATGAAACCCGTGGCAATGCAGACGCAGCCCATCAGCCCACCCAGCACGTACAGACAGCGAAGCAGCCAGTGGCGGAAGTGCTGCAGGTGCAGCCCCGTCAGAAAGGTGTTGAGGCTGTCCACCGCGGTACGGGGCGGGTCTTCACGCAGCACCTCCCCGGTGCTGGCCTTGAAATGGATGCCGTCGCCCACCAGCGCAATGCGGTCCGTTCCGGCACGGAAGACGCTGACATAGCCATTGGCATCCCCCACGTGGCGCAGCGAGAGCAGCCCCACCTCGCCGGCCATGCCCTTGGCGGCCCACCGCCGCTGGGCTTCACGCACCATGTCATCCACCGACGCCAGCGGCGCCGCCACGCCGGCACGGTCATGCGGCAGCCCTGTGGTCTGCGCCTCATGCTGCTCGTGCAACTCATGCAGCGGCTCCAGTTGGGTATGCGACACCGGGAAATAGATCCCTGCGAAGATCACCAGCCCGGTGAAGGCGAAGAAGAAGTGAAACGGCAGCGCCAGCACGCCCATCATGTTGTGCAGGTCCAGCACGCTGCGCTGCACCGCCTTCTTGGGGCGGAAAGTGAAGAACTCTCGGAAGAACTTGCGGTGCATGACCACGCCGGTCACCAGTGCCACCAGCATCATCAGGGCCGCGAATCCGACAATCCAGAAACCCAGCCCCTTCCAGTAGAAGGTCAGGCTATAGTGCAAGGGATAGAGGAAACCGCTGCCGACCTTGAGCTGGTCATCCGGCAAAGCCCCGCCGCTGCGTGGGTCGATGGTGCGGTTGCCCCGGACCCCGTCATCGGGATTCTTGGCATTGGGCACCACATAGCCCGCAAACAGGCTCAGCATCGGGTCCCGGTGCGTGGTGTAAGCCCCCCAGTTGCGCACGGTATCGAAACGCTCGGGCATGGGCCCGTTCACCTTGTCCCGCATGAACTCGATGCTTTGCTGGCTGGGCTTCATATCCTCGAATACCGGTCGCAGCACCTTGTCAAAAGACGGCATGGGCTGCGGTGCGAAACGCGAGGCCGGAATGGCCCAGCGGTCAATTTCCCGGTCGAACACCGACAGCGATCCGAAAAAGAAACACGCCATCAGCACAAATCCGAGGGCCAGACCAAACCATGTGTGCAGCCAGGTCATGGCATGGCGAAAACTTTGAAACATCAGCTCCACTCCTAAGTCAACTGCGATTGCAGCAGCGAAGCCAGCACGGCCATGAGTGCGCCACCACCAGCAAGAACCAACCACACGCGCGACAGCCGTGGTGCTGCGAACGCCCAGAGAAAGACGGTCAGATACAGCAGCATCCCCAGCAGGTAGCTGAGGTGCTCTGCATCGTGAAATTCCATGCCCAGCGCGAACATGCCGGCCGTCGCCAACGCGATAAAGCCCCAGGTCAGCATGTAGCCTCCCAGGACCGCAGCGGCGATGCGCAGCACGGCATGCCAAGGAGTGCGAGATGTCAAAGTGGACTTCATATCAAAATGGTTCCATGCGAGAAGACACGCCCCATTCGCGGGCGGCTTCCTGGTGTGTCAAGCGACATGCACTTCGGCGGACGGTGCATGCCCCGCTGGCCGGGTGACCAGGTTTTATGCCAGGCCCGCTCGATCTCGCGATGGCGCCACATGTCAATGCACAGGCCGTTGGCCACGGTGCGGAGATAGGCCGGTGCTTCCGGGCCGGTAGTGAAACTGCGGGGACGGGCGATCAGCCGTACACAGGTGTCGTGCGCCAGGTCTGCGGCACCTGTCGCATCATTCAGGCTATAGCGCAGCCAGCCGTGCAACCAACCATGGTGGTTGGTGTACAAGGTCTTGACCTGTCCTTGAAGCGTGAACTCTGCGGTGCCCACAATGCCCTTCGCGTAGCTGTGGCCCAAGATCCGCAGCGTACAAATCGTTAATGAGAATTAATCTCATTGTATAAGATTTGTTTTGCATCTTGTTTCACCGCCGCAGCGCCCTGCCGTTCGCTCTGCGCAGGGTTCGCGTTCGCCTTACCGGTCGCTTTGCAGAAAATGAAAGCGCATCAGCGTCCGCTGCCGGGCGCTGGCGTGGTCCACCACAGGGTGCGGATAGTCCACGCCCAGTTGCACGCCGCAGGCCTGGAGCTCCAGCGGCTTCATTCCCGCCGGGAAATGGATGTGCTTGTCCGGCAGCCTGGCCAGCTCCGGCACATAGCGGCGGATGAAGCGGCCATCCGGGTCAAACCGCTGTGACTGCGTGACGGGGTTGAAGATGCGGAACCAGGGCTGCGCATCGCAACCCGTGGACGCCGCCCACTGCCAGCCGCCGTTGTTGGCCGACAGGTCATAGTCGTTCAGGTGCTCGGCAAAGTGCCGCTCGCCCCGGCGCCAATCGATGCCCAGGTCCTTGGTCAGAAAGCTGGCCACCACCATGCGCAAGCGGTTGTGCATATAGCCGGTCTGGTGCAGCTGGCGCATGGCAGCATCCACCAAGGGGTAGCCGGTGCGGGCCTCGCACCAGGCCTGCCACAGCTGCGGCGCGTCGTCCCACAGCACGCGCTCGTATTCCGGGCGGAAGGACTGGGTGACCACATGCGGGTGGTGCCACAGAATCATGAAGTAGAAATCACGCCAGGCCAGCTCGGACAGCCAGGTCTGTGCGCCCTCATCCCCTTGTACGGCACGCTGCAGGGCCAGACCTGCCAGCGCCCGGATGGACACCGTGCCAAAGCGCAGGTGCACGGATAGATAGGACACACCCTTGCGCCCAGGAAAGTCCCGCGCCTCCTGGTAGGCATGCATGCGCGGCAGGAAGTCCTGCAACAGCTGCTGCGCGCCGTCCATGCCCGCCGGCATGGGCAAGGCCTGCAGGTTGGTGCGTTCAAACCCCAGCTGCTCCAGCGCCGGCAAGCGTTCCTCCACAGGGATCGGGGCCAGATGGCGGGCGTAGAGCGCCACCGGGTAGGGCTTGAGCTGAAAGGCGTCCAGCTTTTGCAGCCATGCCCGCTTGTAGGGCGTGAACACGCTGTAGGGCTGGCCTTGCTGCGTCAGCACCTCGTCCCGGTCCAGCAGCACCTGGTCCTTGTAGTCGCTGAAAGCGATGCCCAGCCCGCTCAGGTCCTGGGCCACCCGCTGGTCCCGTGCAATGGCCTCAGGCTCGTAGTCGCGGTTGGTCAGCACTTCCTGCACGCCCAGGCTGCGGGCCAGTTGCACAATGCATTGAGCAGCGCTGCCATGCCGCACGATCAGCCCGCCACCCGGAACGCCCGCACTGGCAGACAAGGCCTGCAGCGCGCCGTGCAACTGCAGCACGCTGGCGTGGATGAATTCCACGCGCCGGTCCTGCTTGCGGGGGAGCGCGTCCAGGATGTCGGTGTCGAAGACAAAGGCGCAATACACCCGCTCGAAGCGGCGCAACGCGTGATAGAGCGCGGCATGGTCATCGCAGCGCAGATCGCGCCGCAGCCACACCAGGGCGCAGGAATTCGCCATGGCAGAAGAAAACAAAAGCTGGGCTGAGCATTGAAGCACAACAGGGCGCGGGCTGCAGCCAAAGTTCACGACGGCACTCCCATGCGCCTTGCTGCGTCCTGGAGAAGGTTTGCATGCCCAGCACACCGGCCCCAGCGGGGCTTGCTCTGGCGATCATGCACCTTCCATTGGCGCCCGGCAGGTTTGCAACTTCATCACAGCCGTTGACATTGAAGTAACTTCAATCTTTATGCTTGCAGCACAAAGATTTCACCACCACTTCATCGACTCGCCCATGCCCACCCGCCCTTCCTCCCAGCAGCCGTCCTCCTGGCTCTCTCTGCGCGTACCCCCTTTGGCACTGTTTGCACTGTTCGCCGCTGCCATCTGGCTGCTGCCTGACCTGCTGCCCATCCGGCGGCCTGGCGCCGGGGTGGCCGCCACCGTGCTGGCCGTCTTGGGCGGAGGCTTCTGCCTGGCTGGCGTGCTGGAATTCCGCCGTGCACGCACCACCGTCAACCCGGTCAACCCTGCCGCATCTTCGGCGCTGGTGGTGCGCGGGGTCTACCGCCTGACACGCAACCCCATGTACCTGGGCTTTGCGTTGCTGCTGCTGGCTTTTGCCCTAGGGCTGGGCAAGCTGTCCGGGCTGCTCGCGGTCATGGTGTTCATGGCCTACCTGCAGCATTTCCAGATTCGCCCTGAAGAAGCCGCACTGCGCACGCGTTTCGGGGCCGCGTTCGATCGCTATTGCCAGCAGGTGCGCCGCTGGCTGTGAGCCAGTGGCATCAAAAAAACGACAGCCAGCACACACCGCTGGCGCCGCTATACTGGCGGCCAAGGAGATGACGTTCCTCCTCAACCGCTGCGGCATGCAGCTGATGACGTCTACAGAACCTGACCTGGGTCGGGGCTGTAGGCGCTCGCGTATACGTCCCCCCATTGGTCAGGCCGATTCCTTCGCCTTGTTGACCAATGCCCAAACTCTTCCCACCCGTCTCCTTCGCACTGCTGCCCCGCATGGGGATGTGGCTCGCCCTGGCCAGTGTGGTGGCCGCACTTGCCGGCACCGCCTCCGCCTTTTTTCTTTTTGCACTCGACCATGCCACCACCTGGCGTGATGCCCACCATGGGGTGGTATGGCTGCTGCCATTCGCCGGCCTGGCGGTAGGCATGCTCTACCGCCAGGTGGGCCAGTCGGTCGATGGCGGCCTCAACCTCATCCTCAATGAGATCCACACGCCGAAAAAAGTGGTGCCGCTGCGCATAGTGCCATTGGTGCTGGCCAGCACGGTGGTGTCCCATGGGTTCGGCGCCTCAGTAGGCCGCGAGGGAACCGCCGTCCAGATGGGCGCTGCCCTCGCCGACCAGCTAACCGCTGTCTTCCGGCTGGCACCGCACGACCGGCGCATCCTGCTCATGACAGGGCTGAGCGCCGGCTTTGCCTCGGTCTTCGGCACGCCGCTGGCGGGCGCCGTCTTTGGCCTGGAGGTGCTGGCGATGGGGCGCATGCGTTACGACGCGCTGTTCCCGTGCGTTGTCGCTGCCATTCTGGCCGACCAGGTGGGGCTTGCCTGGGGCATCCACCACACCCACTATGCAGCGGTGGAAGTGCCTCCTGTGGACTGGTGGAGTGTGCTGGCAGTTGCCATCGCCGGCATCCTCTTCGGGCTGGTCGGCATGCTGTTTGCAAAGACCACCCGTGCCATCGGCGCCTTCATGAAACACCGCGTGCCCTGTGCGCCGCTGCGCCCCTTCATCGGCGGCATCGCCATTGCAACGGCCGTGTGGGGGCTCGATGCCTACCGCTACATCGGTCTGGGCATCCCCGACATCCTGCGGGCATTCCACGCCCCCGTCCGGCCATGGGACTTCCTGGGCAAGCTGCTGTTCACGGCCACGTCGGTCGGCAGCGGGTTCAAGGGCGGTGAAGTCACGCCGCTGTTCTACATTGGTGCCACGCTGGGGAATGCGCTGGCCCCGTTGCTGCACATGCCGCTTGCGATGATGGCCGGCCTCGGTTTTGTCGCCGTGTTTGCGGGGGCTGCAAACACCCCCATCACCACCATCCTGATGGCGCTGGAGCTGTTCGGCGCGCAGATCGGTCCATTTGCCGCCATTGCCTGTGTGAGCGCCTATCTGTGTTCCGGGCATGCCGGCATCTACCAGGCGCAGCGAATCGGGCGCAGCAAGCACCGCCTGCACCGGCAGGCCGGGCAGCCATGAGCACCTGTGAGCACCCCGGTTCTGCCAAGGCATGCGATCTTGGACCCTCCAAGACCGCATGCCAGCGCATTCACGATTTTTCTTTGAGCTCGTTGATTGAATCCAGTACGTACAAAGTCGTAGACCAGATGACGTAAACAAACAGGAGCATGCCCAAAAAGGGAATCAGGGTGAGAATGACAAACAGCGGTACGCTTCTTTGGGTTCTTTTTGCAACTTGTGCTGCAAAGATGGCATAAATCCCCTGAATCAGCATCATGGGAATCAGGCTGGTGAGTGTGTGCAAAATGGATGTATCCAAAATACTTGTCCTTGATTATGGGGTTTCAAAATCAAAAATCTAGCACCATGAAATTATGCCATGCTCAAACTCGTCCTGTGCGCCTTCCAGATACCGCAACGGGCTGACTGCCTGGTTTCGCTACCTGTCTGCAATGCCAGGCACAACACCCCATATAGGGCTATTTTCAAGCTGACGACCTATCCGTTCTCCTATATGGCACACCGCAAGGAAGAAGCAGGACCGAGACTAAACCAGTTAAAGCACTATAACGTGCGCAACTTGGAGTGGAGCGCAAGGTATCTGGGTGTGGCGAAACGGTACGGTTTTCGGTATTTCCCGGAAAATTCCGCAGCTCGATACCGATTCTCGTGGTGCATAAGAACCCGCAGGTGATAAGGCGCCGCGCAGCCCTACGAATATGGGCACCACCATAATCGCACCATGTCCTGCGTCTCCTGAATATGCGCTATACCTGCTCCGAATTGGCTACGCCACCGTGGAGCATTTCCGCATGGTGCCTGCCATTGCGCTCCATGCACCCGGGCGCTGCGCTGCCGGTCTGACAGACCGGCTTTTTCAAGCACCTGCCCGCCACCCACGGCACACCACTGGCAGCCGCCTACACTGCTTGCTTTGTCGCCCTTTCCTGCACCGCCATGACTTCCTTTGACGATCTCCCGCTGCACCTGCCCGCCTACTGCCAGAGCGTGCCACTGGACAAGTGCTACCGCCTGCTGAACCACGGACCCACGGTGCTGGTGTCGGCCGCACACGCGGGCGAGGCCAACGTGATGGCCGCTGCCTGGGCCTGCGCACTGGACTTTGCACCGCCCAAGGTGACGGTGGTGCTGGACAAACAGACCCGCACCCGGGCCTTGGTGGAGGCCAGCGGCCAGTTCGTGCTGCAGCTGCCCACCCGCGCCCAGGCCCGGCTGACACTGGATGTGGGCACCGACAGCGCCGTGCAGCACCCGGACAAGCTGCAGCGCCACGGCGTGGAGCTGTTCCGCCCGCCCGCAGCACCCGGCGCCCCGCTGGTGGCCGGCTGCGCCGGCTGGCTGGTGTGCTGCCTTATCCCCGAGCCGCACAACCAGCAGGCCTACGACCTGTTCATTGGCGAAGTGACGGCCGCCTGGGCCGACGAACGCGTGTTCCAGCACGGCCGCTGGAAATTCGATGCCGCGCCAGACGACCTGCGCACCCTGCACTATGTGGCGGGCGGCCAGTTCTATGTCACCGGCGACAGCCTGCAACTGCCCAGCAGCATGCCAGAGTAAGCAGCGGCGGCTGCGGGTCGCCCCTGCGGGCCATGCGCAGTGGCTTCCCCGGTGCCATTGCCATTGTCATGGCCGTTGAAGTGAGGGCAATCGCTTCAGTTGGCCCCCCCTCCAGAAACACACAGCGCCCACACAGGCCGCCATGTTTTTGTACCGCAGCGGAAGGCGGCACCGCTCAGCGGTTGCGCTCTTTGTCCTTGTCTTCACCCAGGCCCAGACGGTCCATCAGCCCTCCCGTGTTCACATCGGCGCTGGGGCCCTGGCCGGTAGCGGCCTCCACGCCGCCCATGAAATAGTTCATGGCCGTGAAGGCGCGGCTGGTTTCTTCGCCGCTGTTGATGGTTTCATCCACATTGCCACCTTCGGTGTAGACGCGCACCCAGGTACGTGGCGAATAGGCCAGGCGCTCCATGGTGCGCAGCGGTACGTCAAACGCCGTGGCCGGATAGCCTTGCTGCATGGCTGCAGTCTGCGAGCGCGAACGCACGCGCAGCACTTCGCCACTGCCAAAGTGGAAATCCGCCCCCGTCACTGCAGCCTGCTGGTTGGGCAAGCCAATGCTCAGCACGGCCTGCCCCTTCTTCGCGGCGGTCCAGGATGCCGCCAGCGTGGGGCATTGCGGGCGGCTGCATTGCACCCTCTCGGGAGCCACGGTCACGGTCTTGACGCCCTTGGCATCCACACCTTGCTGCACCTGCGGCACCAGTGCCTGCTTGCTTGCACACCCTGCCACCACCAGGGCACCCAGCACCCCTGCCAGCCAGAACTTCATATCGCTCACTCCAGATCCAAAACCCGCATGGTGCCATGCCTGACCGCCCCCAGGGCAAAAGCCGCAGTGCAGCCCTGTCCACGGCAGGCGTCTTGACCTTGGAATCGAACCATGTAGGGCGCCTGAGACGAAGCCATCTTCCGCCCACAGCACCCTGCACACGGTCAGCCCTGACATCCGGTTGCGTGCGTATCGGGCTCACCTAGCGCAGCGCGCGCAAGACCAGCTCATACAGCTCGTCATGGCTGTGCTGGATATGGATGGCTTCGCCGTTCAGAAAAAAGGCTGGCGTACCATCCACCCCGCTGCGCTCCCCGCCGTCGATATCGGCACGGATGCGGGCTTCCAGGTGCCCACCGGCCATGGCCGGCCCCAGTTCCTCCGCGTTCAGTTGCAGCATCTGCAGCAAGCGCCCGTACAGCGGTGGTCCCAGGGTCGCCTGGTGGCTGTAGAGCCAGTCGTGCGCCTTCCAGAAACGGCCGTACTGGCCCGCGAACTCCACCACCAAGGCCGCCGGCAGCGCCTGGGCATGCATGGGCAGTGGAAAGTTGCGGAACACCACCGCCACCCGATCGCCCAGCTCCTGGCGAATGCGCTGCAAGGTCGGCTCCGCCATACCGCAGTAAGGGCACTGGTAATCGCCATAGACCACCAGCACCACGGCGGCATCACGCGGGCCATGGACATGGTCATGGGCTGAAACAGGGACTTGCAGTGCAGACATGAAGCAGCTCCTCCATCACACCGGCAGCAGGAAAAAATGGGACAGGGCGCAACACAACAGGCCCCACCTGCCGCACAGCCGCCATGCTGGCATGGGCGGGCTCCCACAGAGCTTGGGGACTTCCCCTCACTCCCGTCCGCCATCCGTCTGTCACCGCTGTAGGCCGGTGTAGGCCGGTGCCACATCGGGCTGCACGCTGCGGCACAGGCCTACGCCTGCTGCAGCGCGTGCCTGCCTACGATGGACAGGTGCACTCGCGCCTGCCCGGGCGACATGGTGCGGGACGGGCCGGCAGCGCACACCCCACGACCAGAACAGGAGCTCACCATGGGCCGCGAAACCGTTTCCTCCTCCAACGTCACCGTCACCTTCGACGGCCAGCGCTGCATCCACTCGCGCCACTGCGTGCTGGACCGCCCGGACGTGTTTGTGCCCAATGTCAAGGGCGCCTGGATCCACCCCGAACGTGCCACCCCGGATGAAGTGCTGGAGCTGGCGCACAACTGCCCCTCCGGTGCCATCCAGTGCCAGCACCCGGACGGTGCGGCCATGGAGCTGCCGCCGCTGGTCAACACCGTGCGCGTGCGCGAGAACGGGCCGCTGGCCTTCCATGCGGAACTGGTGGTGGCCGGCCGACCCGACGGCCTGCGCGCCACACTGTGCCGCTGCGGCGCGTCGCAACTCAAGCCCTACTGTGACGGCAGCCACACTGCCGCCGGCTTCACCGCCACGGGGGAGCCGTCCACACAGGAATCCAACCCGCTGCCCCGACGCAACGGTCCGTTGCAGATAGACCCCACCACCAGCGGCCCGCTGCATGTGAGCGGCCCGCTCGAAGTAGTCAGCGGCACCGGGCGCACCATCACCCGGGTGACCAACACCTGGCTGTGCCGCTGCGGGCACTCCGCCAACAAGCCGTTTTGTGACGGCAGTCATGTAAAAGCCGGGTTTGTCAGCGGGGACTGATGAGGAGCACGCCTGTATCGGTGGATGCAAACAGCCCTTTCGCGAAAAGATTACTGCAGCCTGTCGGTGCTGCGGTGTTGAAGGCTAGTGCTTATTTCCAGCTTCACCGCACAACACTGGTTAAGGAATGAGGCCAGACGCTGCAATCGCGCCAAGGTCATTTATGGAATGCGTGAATGCTGCAGTTCAGCCCACCCTGGTATTGGTGCGGACAGGAGCCACTTCTGCAACGCCTGATGACACAGGATCTATCACCATGTTCGACACCATCCATCGGAAAGCCGCATGAAAATCAATAAAACAGATTTATACATACGCCAGCTAGTCGGAAATATATCCCCTACGAAATACTAATCAATTCATGCTGAAATCCACCCAGCACAAAAATTATCTCAGCCCATTTACGCCTGCAAAGGAGTAGAAGTTGGGATTCTGATAATAAAACGGACAAGCTTTGTGTTCTGATGGTTTTCCAGATACACCTCTCCTCCGTGCAGCTCGGCTATTCGGCGAACCAAATACAAGCCTAAACCTGCTCCCGGAGATTGCTGTGCCTGCCTGCCTCGAAAATATTTCTCGAATAAATGGGGAACTTCATCTGAAGGTATCTTCACGCCGGGATTGCTCACACTCAATGCAAAAAAACCCTCACGGTGCGACGACATCTCCAGGACAAGCTGCAATCCCGCCTGGGTATGGCGGTCGGCATTGACCAACAGATTGCGCAATGCCACACGCAACAGCTCCAAATCGCACCATATCCGCTCTGGCACACGCATGCCATGCAGTTTCACCCGCCCCTCAGGCCAGTCTGTGACCAGCTCTTCCAAAAGCTTGCACAGATCCGGGCCAGAACACTCTAGCGGTTGAAAAGGTGCATGTTCTGTATTCATCCGGTCGGTGCTCAGATACTCATCCACCAGATCCACCATGCGTTTGGCCGCATTGCGCAGATTGGTACAGCGGGTCAACGTCTTTTCGCGAGCTGCATCAAGGTTGCGCGCAATCTGCTGGGCAGTGGTGTTGATGATTGCCAGCGGCGTGCGGAACTCATGCGAGATCATCGCAATGAAATCTAGCTGGGATTGCCTGGTCCGGCGTTCCGTTTCCAGTGCAGACCGCAGCTCAACCTCGAGATATTCACGCTGTGCAATTTCTTGCCGCAAAGCGATGGTTCGACGCAACACCTCCTGCTCCAGCAACTCGTTTTGCTGCCCTACGAGTTCCACAAGCCGCTGTTGCACCACCTCTTTTTCACGGCGCATTCTGTCGTAGCCATCGCTGAGCCGTACGCTCATCACCACCATGTGCACCAACGTACCCAATGCCGTGGCATTCTGGGTGATGGCAGTGTTTGGCAACCAGCCCAGGTTCCGAAGAAACGCGATGATCACGCCTGCGTAATAAATACCAAAAACCAATAAGAATGCACGAGCCCGGCCATCGTCACGGGACAGCAGACACAAGGCAGTTCCAATCATCAGCACCATGGCAACCAGCGCGCTGAGCTGCATCAGCAGCATGCCGGCCCCGTTGTTGCCAGCGAGAACCAGCATCGCAGCAACCACCCCGATGGCGGTGAAGGCCGTAATCAAGCACCGGCTGAAGCGCGGCATGCGCTGTGCCAGTCCCAGTTGCATATCGCTGTAAAACACGCCGACTGGCAAAGCCGTGCACAGGACCAGGGCCAGCCAATGGTCCGAAAGCCACCCCGGCAGGTCCAGCATCTGCTGCGCCAGACCGGAAGTGAGCCACTCGCTTTGCAATGCGAGCCCCACGTAAGCCACGTACCAGGCGTTGACTCGCTCTCGGGTTTTCAGCCAAAACAAAGCATGAAACAAAATCAGCAGTAAACCGAAACCGAGACCCAATCCATAGTAGTAGCTCTCGCGCTGGGATTTGGCTCCGTGCAACTCGGGCGTAGCAATCTCCAACCGAGTGGTCAGCGCATTGCGCGTTTGCACACGGAGCAACAACGACTCCGGCACGTCACTTGGAAGCTCCAGCAGCAGTACAGGACTTCTCGCATCAACTGGCCAGTGCTGGCGGCCCAGCCCCTCACCGGAGTGCTGCCTCAGTTGCCAATGCCCCGACGGATCACGCTGGTACAAGCGCACATCGTCAAGCAGCGCATTGCTCAACGTCAGCAGCCAACGCACAGGTTCCGCAGCGCCGCGTTGCACGTTCAGACGCAGCCAGATCGCATCATCGGTAAAACCCAGCTTCAACGAACCGGGCAAAACCTCCCAGGACGCGGCGGTTGCCACTGCTTCTGCATCCAGTTGGCCACCAGGGTCACGCAGCAGTGCCAGATGGCCGCTGGCTGACATGCTGCGGCTGGCCTCGAGCATCAGCGTTGGCTGGGCACAGAGCGACGTGCTGATAACGGTCTGCAGCAGCACTGCCAGCAACACCCCCAACAGGGAGCGCGAGCATCGCAAGAGAGAAGAAAAAAACCGCATCGGCGCTGATTATCAGCGCCGTGGGCAGTGAACTGGATGGTTTGTGCAGCAATTTGACTGACAATGCAGCCTACTGCTCAGACTTGCTCAGATTCGCCACCACTCATGGGCATACCCTAGATCCATGCTTGATGTAATCCTGCTCGAAGACGAAGCCGTACTGCGTGAAGAACTTACCGAATTCCTTGTAGGTTGCGGCTATCGCATTGACGCAGAGTCCACGCTGGCCGGCTTTCACCGGCGTTTTGATCCACGCCGTCACAGTATTGCGATTCTGGATATCGGCCTTCCCGATGGCGATGGACTAACCTTGATTCGAGAGCTGCGCGCACGCGGCGAACACATCGGCATTGTTGTGTTCACCGCCCGTGGTGAAGCGCGCGACCGCATCAGCGGCCTTGATATCGGTGCCGACCATTACCTGGCCAAAACGCTGGACCTGGACGAGCTTGCAGCAACGCTGGCAGCCCTAGGCAGGCGCTTGGAGGTGCCCAATGCCGTCCAGGCCGACACCTGGGTGCTGGAGCAAGGCCCTCGCAACCTGCATCCTCCAAGAGGAAGGGCCATTGCCCTTTCCGAACAGGATCTGACCGTACTGCAGGAACTGATGTGCAATGCAGGCAGTCTTGTCAGCCGCAGGCAAATCATCGAAGCCCTGGGCGAGGACTTTTTCAGCTATGACCAACGTCGCCTGGACACACAGATGCGGCGCTTGCGCCGCAAAGTCGACGAATTGAGCGGCTTGACTCTACCGATCAACACGGCGCGCAATCAGGGCTATCGCTTCCACGCCAAAGCGCTTGTCAATTCCTGACTGCATTTGCGCCCGTTGCAACAGGTTCGCAGGCCAGCCACATCTGCTCAGAATTGCTCAGATTGGCGCTCCTCTTAGCACTTATAACCAGCAGCCTGACAGGATGCGCCCGCTGCTGCCCCCTAGCGCTGGCCCAACGGGTGCGTGCCGTCAAATGCATCTCCAAAACGTGTTGCCTGCCCCAAGGTGGGTCGACACCCTCGCATGAACCGTTTCTTCATTTTCATCACAGCAGGCTTTTTCTGCTGCGGGGCTTTGTCTGCCTCGGCCCAAATCTCCGTAGGCAAGCCCGCAGGTCTGCAAGAGGCACTGCACAGCATGTTGAGGAACCACCCTGCGCTGGCAGGCAAGCAGGCACAGGTACGTTCTAAGGAGTCTGCTGCCGACGCGGCCCGCGCTGCGCGCTACCCCTCGATCAGCGCCTCAACTGGCGCCGGCCAAAGCTCAGGCTACAGCGGAGCCAGCACCACTACGGTAAGCGCCAGGCAACCTCTCTGGGCCTTTGGTCGCATCGACAGCTCAATTGCCTATGCTGACCAGGACATCCAGGTGCAGCAGGCCGATGCCTGGTCCACACGCCGTCAACTGCTGGAAGAGACTGCTGCCAGTTATGCCAGCGTGCAGGGAGCCAGGGAACGTCTTGCCGTCGCAGAACGCAGTGTGCAGCGGCACCAGGAGTTGCAGCAGCAGATTCAACGTCGAGCCAATGGCGGTCTGGCCTCCGCAGTAGATGTCAGCATGGCTCAGGCCCGATGGCTGCAAGCTCGTTCTCAACGAGAGTCAACGGGCACTGATCTGCGCAATGCCGAAGCGGCACTCTTTGCGTTGACCCAGGTCTTCATCGCCAGTGACCTGCCCATCCCTCACGCTGCTCTCAATCTGCCCAGCGACCCGGCCATCAGCGAACAAGTGTGGGCCCAAAGCGCTGCCATACGCCTGCGCGAAGCCGTGGTCGCCCTGGCCGAGGCCGATGTGCAGCGCGAACGCTCCGCCAACATGCCAACCGTGCTGTTGGAAGCCGCAAGGAATCACGTGGCACGCCTGCCGAATCAAGCCAGCAGCACAACGATCAACATCGTCATGCAGGCCAGCTTGGAAGGTATGGGCCTGGCCAACCAGGCGCAGCAGCGGGCCGCATTGGAACGCGTCGAGGCTGCACGCCAGGATCTGGCGCAATTGCGCCACGAACAGCAGGTGCAATTGCAGCAGTTGCTGGACCGACGTGCCTCCGATCAAGCGCTGCTGGCTGGCTACGCCGAATCGGTGGCAACCCTCGAGAACACGCTGACCTCATTCCGCCGCCAGTATGAGTCGGGCTACAAAAGCTGGCTGGATGTGCTGAATGCGGTGCGCGAGCTGACCGAGCAGCAAATGCAGCAGGCTCAGGTACAGGCCAACTGGCGCATCAACAGCCTGCGTCTGGCCACCCGTATGGGATGGTTCGACGAGCCTGCGGCCATCCTGACGCAGCCGCAAGAAACCACAATCACTGTCCGATGAAACCCGTATCCCTGACCGAACTGCAGGACCTGTTGGGCAAGCTGCGTATCAGCTTCAACCCGGGAGCGCTGGCACAAGCCCACGCGCACGTGTTGCACACCGCCGCCGAGGCACGCCCTCTGTACCAGTTGCGCAAGCTGCTGGCAGATGCAGGCCTCAAGGACATCCAGGTCACCATACTTCCCTGGCGACGCCTGGATCCACGCCGACTTCCGGCCTTGATATGGGAGCAGGAGCACTGGTGGCTTGCCGAGCGCCAGGCCAATGGACAGCTTCTGTTGAGCCGTGCCGGTACAACTGCACGCGAATGCCCTGAAGACGCTTTGCATGACGCACATGTGATCTGGCTGCGTGGCCAGCCGCAGTCCCAAGCCGGCGATACGTCTCAGCCTCAGGGCAATCCGGCACTGCGCCTGGTGCTGCATGAGCTGCTGCGCGAACGCGGCTGGATCGCACGTGTGGTCGTGGCCACACTGATGGTCAATCTGCTTTCGATTCCCACATCGATCTTTGCCATGCAGGTCTATGACCGCGTCATACCCACCATGGCTTACGCCACACTGGCCACGCTCAGCGTGGGCATGCTGCTGATGATCGGGCTGGATTGGCTGCTCAAGACCTTGCGCGCCCATATCCTGGACAGCGTGGCCAGTGGTGCCGATCAACGCCTGTCCCAGCAAGTCTACGAGCATCTGCTGCGACTTCAACTGGACCAGCAGCCACGCAGCCTGGGCTCACTGGCTGCGCAGGTAGGCGCGCTGGATTCGGTGCGTCAGTTCTTCTCATCAACCATCATTTTCGGTCTGGTGGACCTGCCATTTGCGCTGCTGTTCATTGCACTGATCGGAGTGATTGGCGGTCATATAGGCTGGGTCTATGCAGCCCTGCTGCCTGTGGCAGTGCTGCTTGGGCTGTACACCCGACTGCGGCTACGCCGCCTGACACACCAACAGATGCTACGCAGCAACGAGCGCCAGGGCCTGCTGGTAGACACGATCCGCGGCGCCGAAACCATCCGAGCAAGCAATGCCGGCTGGCGCTTTGCCCAAGATTGGCAAACGTTGAGCCAGTCGATCGCTGGCTACAGCATCCAGCAAAAAGCACTGGCCCATTTCAGCGGCACCACGACCGGCAGTCTGTCAACACTGGCCTATGTGGCTGCCATCGTGGTCGGCGTCTGGCAAGTCGAGGCCGGGAACCTGACCATGGGCGGAATGATCGCCTGCTCCATTCTGGGGGGCCGCGTCATAGCCCCGATCGCCCAAGGGGTGCAATATCTGGTCCATTGGCAGCAGGTCAGCGAATCACTGCAGATGGTGAACCGACTGCTGACATTGACCCCTGAGCGACGCGTTGAGCAGACCTTGCTGATGCCCGACCGGCTGCCGGATGCGCTAGCAGTGGAACAATTGCGCTTCGCATTCCCGGGCTCTCCGCTGCAACTGCTTAACATTCCCAAGCTGCATGTTCGCTCCGGTGAACGCGTTCTGCTGCTGGGCCCTGTGGGCGGCGGCAAATCCACCTTGCTCAAGGTCCTAGCCGGCCTGTACCGTCCGAGCGAAGGCAGGGTGCGCCTGGGCGATGCGGACCTCTGGGAGATAGATCCTCAGATTGTCAGCGCCCAGGTGGGCTACCTTCCACAGAATGTGCAACTGTTCAAGGGCACACTGCGCAGCAACCTCGCACTGTCCGGAGCTGTCAGCGACTCGACCATGCTGGAAACTGTCAGCGCACTGGGTTTGGATCAGATTGCAGCCGGCAGCCCGCAGGGTATGGACATGGAGATCAGCGAAGGAGGCGAAGGGCTCTCAGGAGGCCAACGCCAGTTGGTGGGAATGGCCCGCGTATTGATGGCCAGGCCACGTGTATGGCTGCTTGACGAGCCCACTGCATCGCTGGATGGTGATGCGGAGGCCCGCGTATGGCAACAGCTCAAGGCCCAGTTGCAGCCCGAAGACATTCTGATCGTCTCTACCCACCGCCCCATGACCGCCATCGGCTTGGCCACCCGTGTCATTGTGCTGCAGCAAGGTGAAATCAGCCGCGATGGCCGCCCAGACCAGGTCATTCCCGGCCTCATGGCACGCGCCGCCGGCGCAGCCCATGCAGCTCCAGCACCGCATGCCACCACAGTGCGTCTGGAACAGGTACAAGTGACCACTGCGCGGCAAGCACTGCCGGCGTTCCCCGCCCAGACCCCGACCATCCGGCCAGATACTGCCAAAGCGCAGGAATAAGCATGCCCATCGAACTGTTTGACGACGAGCGCGCCGACATCGCGCGCACCAGCCGGCTCATGAGCTACCACAATAGTCGCGCCGCTGCAGTCTTGGTCTGGGCGATTGCGCTGGCTCTGGGCGGTTTCGTCGCCTGGGCCATGTTCTTCCGGATTGACGAAGCTGTTAAGGCGCGCGGTGAAGTTATTGCCAGCAGCCGGGTACAGATCATCCAGTCCGTAGACGGTGGTGTACTGGCCGAGTTGCATGTCAAGGAAGGCGATAAAGTGCGCGCCGGCCAAGTGCTGGCGCGCCTGGATCCCACACGCCTCGAAGCCGCCGCCGGTGAAGTCGACGCCCGTATCACGGGGCTGCAAGCAAGAATTGCCCGGCTGCGTGCAGAAACTGCTGGTTTGGCCACACCCCGCTTCCCGACGCAGGCCAGTGCCGGTCTGCGCGAGCAGGCTGCTATCGAACAGGCGCTGTTCCAGCAGCGTCGACTTAGCCTGCAGGAAGACCTGCGCACACTGCAGACCGCTGTCGACCTGGCCCGCAAAGAGTTGTCACTCGTTGAAGGCCTGCAAAGCTCGGGCGATGTCAGCACCGCCGAAGTGCTGCGTGCTCAGCGCGGCCTCAACGACGCAGAGGCCCGTTTGATTGGCCGCCGCAACAAATTCATGGAAGACGCACGCGCAGATTTAAGCAAAGCCGAGGACGAGCTGAACCAGGCCAGCCAACTGATGACCCGCCGCCGCCAGGAAGTACATGACAGCATATTCACCGCCGCAGGCCCAGGCATCGTCAAGAACGTACGGGTCACCACCCTGGGCGGGGTGTTACGGGCAGGTGAAGAAATCATGCAGATCGTGCCCCAGGACGATGCCCTCATTCTCGAAGCCAAGGTGCTGCCCGCCGACATTGCGCGGGTGACTGTCGGCCTGCCTGCCACCGTGCGGCTTGACCCCTTCGACTACACCATCTATGGCTCCGTGCAAGGCGAAGTGAGCTATGTCAGCGCAGACACCCTCAAAGAAAGCACCCCACGCGGGGAGGAAATTTACTATCGTGTCCATGTGCGCCCCCAAACATCGGGACCGGGCCAACCCTTGGTAAGCAGCACCCGCCGGGCGCTCGACGTACTGCCAGGAATGACTGCGCAACTCGACATTCGCACCGGCGACCGCACCTTGATGGATTTCCTGCTGAAACCGCTGCGCAAGACGCTCAATGAATCCTTCAAAGAACGCTAGAAGCTAGCGGGCACTGTCTGTCTGCAGGGATCCAGAGCTGGAGGGCTCCCCGGCTAACCGATGGGACACAAGTGCGGGCGAAAGCTTGCCTGATCTTGCTGTTTAAGCCGTTGGTGGCTGGCGCCTAGCACGATGGCGTTGCGCACCTGGGCGGCGGCATCTCCCGGGCAACTGCAGCCTCACCCTGTTGCCTCCTGCTCCCGGACGGGGATTGGAGGGACCCAGGCGAGAACGCATCTCCGCTCCTCCTAGTTGTCCTGAAGATCCCACCCCGGTACAGCCATCACTTCACGCGCCAAGCGGCGATGGCGCCTTCAATGGCTATGTCCACGCACGTGCATGCAGCCACGGCCATGCTCAGGCGCAGCCGATATGCCTGCTGCCGGACAGATTTTCTGACAATGCAGCCATGCCCCGCCCCGTTGGCGCTCCTTGCTTTTTGCACTTGCAAGCCATCAGCCAAGACCCGTGCCTGCGGTTTACGCCCGGCAGTTGCATGTGCCGCCATGCATGCACCGATAGTCTGACACCACCGCACCGACGGGATCTCGGAGATCGCCGCACGGTGCTGTGGGCTGACCTCATCGCGACCACGGGGGCTTGCTCACTGCCTGTGGAAGTCCCCGCACGCGGCCTATAGGAAGTTCGCACAGGTATGACTCCAGAGAGCCCTAAGCCGCACCGCAGCTGTGCGTCTGAGATGCGGTGCCAGGACCTTGCGTACATATACCTTTGGCACGCCACTTACCGTGCGAGGAGTGGGAGGCACTTCGGATCGCCTCCCCCTGCACGACTCCTTCATTGTCGCTGCTCGCGCAAACCGATGGCCTGCTTGCCGTTGCTCCTTCCCCCTTGCCCATGTCAGCCATGCGCCTGGCTAATGGACCTGGCAACTTTTTCGCTGGTTCAACAGGCAGCGGGGTCGATCATGGCAACGCCCTCCGCAGACAAATGTCTGCGGAGGGCGTATCTCCGAAAGCGCGCAGGGGCCGAAATTGCAAGCTTGGTACTGGCTGGCCAAGCTGCCCGATTCAGCGCTTCACCCTGATCAATCCGCCGCGGGAAGCAAGAAATCGTAGAGGTAGTTTGTTGGCAAGTTGATCGCCAGAGTGATGTCACCAGACCGGTTGTCCCCGGGACGATTGATCACTTCGTAATGTGCCGTGATGCTCTCCCCCAAACTCACTTCTAGCGACGCCTCTTCGACTCCTGCAGAGTAGTCATATGGGTAGTGGGTGACTTTCCCCCAAGCGTCCGATGGAAGCTCTGAGTCATCCCATCCCCAGCGATCGCCTACCCAGCGCCCCTCTTCGAGTACACCAAGGTCCTGGCCCATTGCAAACTGATTGCCAGACACCGTCGCTTCACTCATATCCACAACGATCTTGTCATCGGCACCAAAGCCTGCCAGATCCAGCTTCGGCCCCGTGACACTCAGGAAAGTGACAGTCCACTCGCCATCAGCAAATGCTATCGCATGGCCTGCACCATCTTGAAGTCCATTGATTCCGATGGCTGCGCCCAATGCGCCAGCCGTCTGTTCGGTCGAGCCAGTGGCTGCGGCGGTGTAGACCCATTGCCCTTGATCCAGTCTGATCAGTTGGGCCTCTCCTGCATCCAGCATGCCATCGCCATTGCTGTCGACAAACACCCCCCCGTCCGTCACCAGCAACTGCGATGCAGCGGCCGCAGCCACCGTGAAATTCAGGCTGTCGGAACTGCTGATGCCCGCATAGTTGTTGCCCGCGGCATCATGCAATGCGCTGCCGTCAATTTCGATGTGGTAATTGCCCCCTGCCAGCAGGTCATTGCTTGGATTGATCACCAGCACCTTGCCGTTGATGCTGATCTGCGTGCCGTCGTTGATATCGATAAGGCGCGTGTCCGCGGGATTGTCGTTGTTGACGATACGGATCGAGCCGGTGCCGGCCTGGATGTTCTCCCCAAATGTCAGCGTCAGGTTGGCGCTTGCAACGGCACTCTCGGCATCATCCTGGGGCGAGCTGGAGAGCAGCAGCGGCGCGTTGGCATCGATGACCGTAGAGCCTTCGGTGGCAATCATGCTGCCGGTGTAATCGGGCAGCGTCAGACTCCAGTTGGAAAGCACGCCCGCGTCGCTGGCTTGCACATCCTTGACAACCAATGTCCAGGTGCCGCGTGCAGCGCCGCTCAGACCGTCAAAGCCTTGTTCCGGAGCAAAGCTGCCCGTGAAAGCGCCAACGCCAGTCGAAAGGTTTGCACCGCCCGTTGTGAAGTAGGTGTTGACAAAGTCGTCGGCACCTCCGCCCTGCTGGCTAAACAAGGTGACCTGACTACCGTTTGGAGCCACCAGCAAAATAATCAGATCGCCCTTGTAGGTATGGGTGGCGTTCAGGCCCAGGCGCACGATATCTGCCGCATCGGCATCTGAGTCGACGTAGAGCTCGTAGCTGGTGGTCGAGTTATCGACAATGGGTTGCGCTTCTTTGTTGGACTGGTTGTATACCGGTGTGTTTCGGCTGGCTCCGTCACCCAGACTGAATGAGACAGGAATGCTCTCCCCTTCGGCGATATCCACGCCGCCAGAGGACACGGTGAACGTCGCCGTATACGTGGTGCTGTTGACACGCGTCAAATTGCCCAGCGCAAAGCCGTTAACCGTGCCACTGATGCTTGAGAGCGGGACGCCGCTGTCTCCACTGATGGTGATGGTGGCAGTGACAACGTCCCCGATATTGAAACTTCCCGACTCCACGACGAGTTTTTGAATGATGGGCTCGGCCAGCTTTACATCCAGCGCGATGTCTTGGCTGCTGGTATTGCCCGCCGCATCGGTGGCCACTACCTTGAAGCTGTAGCTCGACTTGGTTGCAAAATCCGGGTCGCCAATCAGCGTCACGGCCCCGGTCTGGGGGTCAATGCGGAAGGCACTCGCATCGTCGCCTGCCAGGCTGTAGGCAAAGGCACTGGGATCGCTAGCCACCGCCGTGTACACCACCTTACCTTCACCAATGTGTTCGTAGACACTGGCCGTTCCGGAGCTCGAAAAAACCGGCGCATACGTATCCACGATGCCGCTGACGCCACCCGACGGATCATTGGAAGAGCCACCCGGAACATTCGCGACCTTGGCGCCCTCGACCAGCAGCGCCTGACTCTCATTGGTGATGGCAGCCTGGCCACCACTGATAGTGATACCCGCCAGCACCTTGTCCAGGGTCTGCTGCACGTTGCCAGCCCCCAGCTTGTCTGCGCCGGAGAATGCCGCCAGCACCGATCCGTATTTCTCCCCCGCACTCAGACCGTCGGCAGCGTTGTAGTTGCCACCATTGGTTGCAACGGCACTGGTGCGGAGCACATCTTCGATCTGAAACACCGCGCTGATAGCCTTGGCTGTGTCGGAGACCTGCTGCGCACTCAGCACGGCCGGGTTGTCCGGCGTCCCCCCCACCCCTTCCTGCGCCTTGACGTAGGCAATGGTGGTAAGCACATTGACGTTCAGGTTGATCGTCGAGTTGGGGGCGCTGATCACCCCCATCGAATACAGCTGGGTACCCAGGTCCTTGCCCAGGCCAGTCGCTTCATCCAGATAGTCGTTTGCACCGCCAGTATTGAGCAGCTTGACCACCACGACCCCCTGGTAGTCCTTTACATTCACAGTCACAGAGCCATCGGCAGCGAGCTTGCCTGTCCCCAGCAAGGTCTTGCCGTCGGCGCTATAGACCTCCACGCTCAGATCGTTGCCGTCCAGCGCCGGGCCGCCCACAAAGCTGAGCTTGACGAAGTTCTGCACGGCAACGGCAGCCGTTGCGCCACCTCCACCTCCACCACCACCGCCGGAGGCCATCAATGCGCCCAGTCCAGTACCTCCGGCAATCCACCCCATGCCGGAAGACTCCTGCGGCAGATAGGTCCGAAGATTACCTTGCAGGCCCGCCAGGGGCTGCTCCAGCCCAGGGTGACTGCCCGCCATCGAGGCCAAGGCTTCAGGACTGCCATGGGCATACAACAAACTGCTGCCATCCGCCAAGCTGGCACCATCCTTGGCGCCCGCCGTCAGTTCCCAGCCCTCTGGGGCGTCGCCAGCCAGAGTCACACTGCACGCAGCATCGCCCCGGCATTCGGTGAAATAGTCCTGGAGCGTGATCCGTGTGCCGTCTGCGTAGTCCAACTGCAGATCGGAACCACTGCGCTGAGCCAGCACGTCGCTGGCCAACTCATCACCGGCTGCACCCTCTGCACGCTTGAGAACGCGATAGGCCTCACCGGGTACAGCCTTGTAGGTGTTGGCCTGACCTGCCTGAAGCGGCAGCGCTGCCTTGCGCGTGTTCAGATGGTATTGGGCCTTGGCGATGGTTTTGCTCATAGATAAATGCAGGCTAGGTAAAGAATTCAAGGGCGCGGTAAGGCAGCATCGGGCCCGCCCCACAGTCATCCAACCCCGCTGTCGCTGGCGCGATTGGCATAACGCATCTCCAAGAGTATTTCAAAAGTAACTATTGAAACTGAGCGTTTCTAAGCGCCTGTTTATCGCTCTTTTCGGAAGATGGAGCTCCCGAAGGCAGCCTGTGCCTGCGGCGCTTCAGGAAAGGCGATACACCGCAGCCCATAGGCAGTGCAGCGATTACCTAGTGCCATAGCCATAACCCATCGAGGTCGCCTGTAACGCCAAAGCAACAATCCGGGCTTGCATCCCGAGGCTCGACCACCGAGCACCCGTTAAAGGGTGAAGCTCTCGGATGAAGCAGAGAAGGCATTGAAGGCCTTCGGATGCGCCTGTACACGCCGTATGGCCGCGCGCCTGCGACCTTCGCCGTGCCGCGGCAGATATCCCGCCAACCAGCCGTTTTGTGTCTGCAACCATGTGAGGGAGGGATTTGCCAGCGGGGGCTGAACCGGCGCAGCGCGACGGCCCTGGCCGGGCCCGCCGAGCCCCCATTGGAGGGCACTGCCTGCCAAGGCTGGCGGCATGCCCCGGCAGCCCGAAGCCATGACGTGCCCAAGCTGGCTCCGGGATGGCGTCAACGGCTCTCCATCCGAAGGGCCTCGATCACCAGCGTCAGCGCCGGCGAGGGTTGCCTGCGGTTGGCGTAATACAGGTGGTAGCCCGGGAAGCTGGGCCACCAGTCCTGCAGCACCGGCACCAGGGTATCCTGCTCAAAATGGGACTGCAGCAGATCCAGTGGCACATAGGCCAGCCCCATGCCATCCAGCGCGGCGCGCAGCAGCCAGAACATGTTGTTCACCGTGACCTGCCCCGTCACCCGTACATTCAGTGCCTAGCCCCCTTTTTCAAACTCCCAGGCGTACAGCCCTCCGTAGGTGGGCAGGCGCAGATAGATGCAGCGGTGCCCGGTCAGATCAGCGGGACTGAGCGGCAGTTGGCGGCCCTCCAGATAGGCCGGCGATGCCGCCACCGCCATGCGCAGGTCCGGACTGATGCGCACGGCAATCATGTCCTTGTCCAGCTGGTTGCCGGAGCGCACCCCGGCATCAAAGCGCTCGGCCACGATATCGGTCATGGCGTAGTCCACCGCAAACTCCACCTGGATGTCGGGATAGGCATGCAACAGCGGCAGCAACCGGGGCCAGAGCACGGTGGTTATGGCGTGGTTGTGGGTGGAGATCCGCACCGTGCCCGCCGGCTTGTCACGCCATGCCGCCAGCGCGGCCAGCTCGGCATCGATGGTGGCGCTATCGGCCGGCACCACACACGCGCAGGAAACGCCCATGCACCACCCCACCACACACTACACACCACACCTCCTCTGGCACCAGCCTCACGGCCCGGCAACTGGCCATCGCACCTGTCGCGGCGTGGGCAGCGGTGGGCGACATGCCCCGACTTCGCACGGCACTGGAGCAGGCGCTGGACGCCGACATGCCGATCCAGGAGGCCAAGGAGCCGCTGGTGCAGGTCTATGCCTATGCCGGCTTTCCACGCAGCCTGAACGCCCTGGGTGAGCCGATGCAGTTGGTCGATGCCCGCAGGCAGCGCGGCGTGCAAGACACCGTGGGTCGCGAACCCGGTGCCGTCCCCACGGGCGACGCCCTGCTGGCACTGGGCACCGCCAACCAGACCCGGCTTGCCGGGGGCCCGGTCACCGGACCGCTGTTTGACTTTGCACCGGCCATCGATGTGTTCCTAAAATCACACCTGTTCGGCGACATCTTTGCGCGCGACAACCTGGACTGGCAAAGCCGCGAAATCGCCACCGTCGGCAAGCTGGCGGCCCTGCCAGGCGTCGACAGCCAATTGCAGGCCCATATGCGCATCAGCCTGAACACCGGCCTGACGCCCAGCCAGCTGCAGCAGGTGGTGCAGGTAATGACCCGCCAGGTCGATGCCGCATCCGGTGCGCGCGCCCAGGCGGCGCTGGCCCGGCAACTGCGCATGCAACCCTGACCTTGAATGTGAAAGGATGACCATGGAGACCAACCAGCTTCACCGCGGACGCCTCATCGACCACATCCAGTTGGTGGTGAGCGACCTCCAAGCCAGCCAGGACTTCTACACCGCCGTCCTGGCTGTGCTGGAGATCCCCATCATCGGCACCAGTGATGATTTCTTCTGGGCGGACGAACTGGTGGTGTCCTCGGCCGGCAGCCCGGCCGCGCTGGGGGTGCTGACAGGCCGCTGCCACCTGGCTTTCCAGGCCAGAGACCAGGCCATGGTGGAGGCCTTTCACCGAGCAGCGCTGGCGCATGGGGGACGCGACAACGGCCCTCCAGGCGAGCGGCCCTACCACCCCGGGTACTACGCGGCCTTTGTGCTGGACCCCGATGGCAACAACATCGAAGCCGTGTACCACGGCGAGGCCCGGCGCAGCGCACCATCGGTGGTGATCGATTTCTAGCGCGGACCCGTGAAGGCCATTCCAGCGTTCCACGCCACCCGCCACCCGCCACCCGCCACCCGCCACCATGGTGGCAGCGGTGACCGCATCTGCGCGCTGAGAACGGTCATCCACTGGCACCACCCGCCCCAGTGATGCCCGGCGCGGGCCATGCGGCCAGCGATTGCCAACGGCGCGCTCGCTTTCCGGATTGGATTGGCTTGGCTTGCCAGAGGCCATCTGTTCGAAGTAGCGCCAACGAAGCATCAAGACTGCGGTGCTGATGGAAACAGGAGCGTTGAACCAGCTGCACAACTCTGGCCAATTCAGTGCAGAGGGTTCACAGGGACCGCTGAGGGACGAGAACTCCAGGAGCCCCTTTGTAGTCCAATCGCCCCCAGCAATGCCTCCCCCACGCCTACCCCGCTGACAGCTCAGCGCTGCATAGTTAACAGCTCCCACCAGCAAAGGAGTTTGTATGACCAAGCCAGCAGCGAAAAAGAGCAGTGCCAAGCCGTCAGTGACCGACCTACGCGGGAATGCCGGCGAGCTGCAGCAGCAAGCCGGGGGCAGCCACCCGGCGATGACGACCCAGCAAGGCATCCCGGTCCCCGACAACCAGAACTCTCTCAAGGCCTATGAGCGTGGGCCCAGCCTCCTCGAAGACTTCATCCTTCGCGAGAAGATTACCCACTTCGACCACGAGCGCATCCCCGAGCGCATCGTCCACGCCCGTGGCACGGGGGCCCACGGCTACTTCGAGTTGAGTCAATCCCTGGCCAAATACACCACGGCTCAAGTACTCACCGAAACGGGCAAGAAGGTACCCATCTTCGTGCGCTTTTCCACCGTGGCCGGCGGTGCTGGCTCCGTGGACACCCCGCGCGACGTGCGTGGTTTCGCCATCAAGTTCTATACCGACGAAGGCAACTGGGATCTGGTCGGAAACAACGTGCCCGTGTTCTTCATCCAGGACGCGATGAAGTTTCCAGATCTTGTACACGCGGTGAAGATGGAGCCCGATCGCGGCTTTCCGCAGGCTGCCTCGGCCCACGATACGTTCTGGGATTTCATCTCGCTGATGCCCGAGTCCATGCACATGGTGATGTGGATCATGAGCGACCGCACCATCCCCCGCAGCCTGCGGACCATCGAAGGGTTTGGTGTGCACAGCTTCCGGCTGATCAACGCCCAGGGCGACAGCACCTTTGTCAAGTTCCACTGGCGACCCGAATTGGGCATCCAGTCCACCGTGTGGGACGAAGCGCTGGCGCTGCAAGCCGCCGACAACGACTTCCATCGCCGCGACCTGTTTGAAGCCCTGGAGGCCGGCCAAGCGCCTGCCTGGGAGCTGAGCGTGCAGCTGTTCACCGAGGAGCAGGCCAGCAAACTGCCCTATGACCACCTTGACCCCACCAAAATCATTCCGGAAGAAATTGTGCCGCTGCAAAAAATCGGCCGTTTTGTACTCAATCGCTGGCCCGACAACTTCTTTGCAGAGACCGAACAGGTGGCCTTCTGCCCAGCCAACGTGCCGCCAGGCATCGATTTCTCCAACGACCCGCTGTTGCAAGGCCGCTTGTTCTCGTATCTGGATACGCAGCTCTCGCGCCTGGGTGGGCCCAATTTTGCGCAAATCCCCATCAATGCGCCGAAATGTCCCTTCGCCCATCACCAGCGCGACGGACATATGCAAATGCAAGTACCCAAGGGTCGCGTGGCCTATGAACCGTCCAGCCTGCAACCCGACAGCCCGCGTGCTTCGCTGGCTCAGGGCTCTCGCTCATTTGCCGAAGCTGCGGTAGGCAGCAAAGGCCGTGTACGCCCCGAATCGTTCGCGGACCATTACAGCCAGGCACGCATGTTCTTCCGCAGCCAAAGTGTCCTGGAGCAGGCCCACATCACCAGCGCCTTGGTGTTTGAGCTTTCAAAGGTACAGACACCCCATGTGCGCAGCGCGGTGGTCAGCCAGCTGCGCGTGATTGACGAGGAACTGGGCCAGCGCGTGGCCAAGGGCTTGGGCCTGTCGCCGGTGCCTGATGCAGTGCAGCCCGCCGTCCCCGTGCAGGACCTGCCGGTCAGCCCGGCCACCCGCATCATCGACCGAATGAAGCCCACGCTGGAAGGCCGCTGCGTCGCCATTTTGGTGGATGAAGGATCGAATGCCGAGTCCGTTGCCGCGATGCGCAAGGCGCTGGAAGCGGCCAAGGCCAGCGTCAAGTTGATTGCCCCGCGCCTGGGTGGCATCAGGCTGAGTGATGGCAAAGAAGCCGCCATCGATGGCCAACTGGCCGGATCGCCCTCCGCCCAGTTTGATGCGGTGGCTTCCATCATCCCGCTGGAGTCTGGCAAAAAACTGGCCAAGCAAGCCGCAGCGCAGAACTGGTTTCGCGATGCCTTTGGCCACCTTAAAGCTATCGCAGCCTGCAAGGGCACACACGCCATCCTTGACGCGGCTGGAGTAAAGCCCGACGCCGGCGTAGTGGACCCGAGTGACACCAAAGCGTTTGTGAAGGCCGCGGTATCTCGCATTTGGGAACGTGAGCCCACATTGCGCAGTCTTGCGTGAACGAGATGTACAGGCCCTGCCAGCGCCTTCCACCAGTGGTTACGGAGTCACAGTGCGCTCGGTCTTCGCACCGCTGGCAGGGCCGAATAGATCGCACGGGACAGAGTTTCTGCGGCTCTGGATCGCATCGCCAACAGAGAACTGGAGATTGAGCAATGAATATTCACACCCGATATCAGGCTTGTATCGACGCATGCAACGCTTGTGCTGCCGCCTGCAATGCCTGCCTGGCTGCTTGCCTCAAGGAAGACGACGTGAAAATGATGCGTCGCTGCATTGCACTCGACACCGATTGCGCAGCCATCTGCAGCCTTGCAGCGCATGCGATGGCCCGCGACAGTGAAATGGCTCGGCATTTTTGCCGTGTGTGCAGTGAAGTCTGCCTGGCTTGTGCGAACGAATGCTCACAGCATTCACATGACCATTGCCAGCAGTGTGCTGACGCATGCAAGCACTGCGCTAAAGCCTGCCAGGCAATGGTCAATTGAGGCCAAGCTGCCCGGCTTTAAGCCAGCACCACACGACGCAAAGGCATGCGGCACGGACGGTCGCGCCTTTGCGGTGGCTGGAGTGCTGGATAGCCCAATTTCAGCCTTCTGCAGCCGTTCCTGTGATGGGAAGCACAACGCCGGTGATGTAGCTGGAACAAGCTTGAGACGCCAGGAAAACATAGGCCGGCGAGATTTCTTCAGGTTGTGCGGGTCGCCGCATGTCGGTTTTGGCCCCAAACTGCACCACGTCTTCGGCTGTTTTGTCAGCAGGATTGAGCGGCGTCCAGACAGGACCTGGTGCGACGGCATTCACGCGGATATTGCGCTCGGCCAGGTTACTTGCAAGCGCCTTGGTGAACGCATGGATTGCGCCCTTCGTGGCCGAATAGTCCAAGAGGTTCTTACTGCCGCGAAGGCCTGTCACAGAACCGGTGTTGATAATGCAGTCGCCCTGACCAAGATGAGGCAGCACGGCTTTGACCATATGAAAGTAGCCAAAGACGTTCGTCTTGAAAGTCTCTTCGAGTCGCTGCTCCGTGATGTCTTCGATGTGTTCGGCATGCTCCTGAAAGGCCGCGTTGTTTACCAGCACATGGATGGCGCCGAACTTCGCTACCGCCTTGGCAACCATACCCTCGCAAAATGCGGCATCTTGTACGTCCCCCGAGATGGGCAGGCATGTGCCACCTTCGGCTTCCACCAGGCGGCAGGTTTCTTGGGTATCCTCGTCTTCGTTCAGATAAGCAATGGCGACGCGGGCACCTTCGCGTGCAAAGAGAATCGCGACCGCCCGACCGATGCCTGAATCGCCCCCTGTAATGATTGCCACCTTGCCTTCCAATTTGCCGCTGCCACGATAGTCCTTCGCAAGGCTCCGAGGCTGCAGTGGCATGTCGGCCTGCAACCCTGGCTTGGCGAGCGTCTGCGGCGGCAGAGGGGGCGCTGGCTCGGCATGTCCCGGGCCTGGAGCGCCTTTGGCTTTTGGCTTTGCACGCGCATTACGTGTGGGAGCCTGGCGGTCATCTGCATCCTGCGTCGCCTGAATAACTTGTTGGCGTTGCATAGCGGCATCGGCATCGGCAGGTCGCTCAGATTTTTTCCACTTGTTTGGGTCTTTCATCGCGGTGATTCCTTTCATGTCTTTGCGTCAACGCCTATTAACCAAGCAAGGTTGATAAAATTCACACTAATGCTATTGCTTTGAAAATTCAATTATTTTCATACTGAACTTGAAGATCTATTATAAGAACTATGCAGGCGTAAATGTAATATTGATTTACAGTGATCTCAGGCTGATAATTCCGTATGGTGTAGTCCATATCTTTCATCTATTTATTGAATAACCTTACAAATATTTTCTTAGTCCCAGCATAAAAATTAAGTACAGGAGGCAAACATGCTACGTTATGCTGTTATTTTCTTGGTCATTGCACTGATCGCTGCCGTTTTGGGATTTGGCGGGATCGCAGCAGGTGCAGTGGATATTGCGAAAATTCTCTTCTTTGTCTTTATCGCGATTGCGGTAATTACATTCGTCGTAAGTTTGATCAACAAGAAATAACTTCCGACATCCAACCCAGAAAGGAATCGTCATGAAAGCAAGCAACACATCTCGCGCCCTGATTGTCGCCATTGCACTCAGCTCTGGTGTTTTGGCTGTCACTGGCTGCTCTGTGGCCCGCAATCAACAAAGCGTTGGGTCCTATATGGATGACTCTGGCATCACCACAGCGGTGAAGGCAAAATTTGCAGAGGATAAAACTGTTGCTGCCACCTCCATCAGCGTGGAAACCATGAAGGGTGTAGTTCAGCTCTCCGGCTTTGCAAAAAGCCAGGCAGAAAAAGATCGAGCAGAATCCATCACACGCAACACCAAAGGTGTTATGGGGGTGAGGAACAGCATTGTGGTTCGCCCTTAATCTCACACGTCCATAAAATTCTTTATTAACATTCGCACCACATGGACCTGAATACGGTCTGTGGTCACGATATAGAGAAAAGCCCGCATGATGCGGGCTTTTCTATTCACAAAAATTCAACACCAGAGTGGGATTACCGTCTGGTCAAAAGCATGCCGATGACAACCCCAACGGCCAATGCACCGCCAATGGCCTGCCATGGTGAATCATGGACATAGTCATCGGTGTTGCGAGCAACATCCCTCGAATAATCCACGGCTCCGTTGGCCGCATTTCGAGCGCGACTGAGTCCACGATCCAGGAACTGCACCGCCTCCTTCAACTTGGGTTCCTCTTTGGCGCGCGCGGCAAGCACGTCACCCGTGTCTTGCAGCAGGCGGGTCAGGTCGCGCTGAATGGTCGATGCATTCGGGGAAAACAACTTCATTGTGTACTCCTTCGTGTGGTGAACAGTCTGTACAGAGTACGTCCAATGCCACGCCATGGATGTAGGTCGATCACAACCTTGACTGATACAAGCGCAGCCAAATGAAACAGTGGCTGAGTACACCACCTCCCCGCCAATGCTTTGGGCGAGGAGCGCTGCGCAACTTTAGACATCTCCGTTCTTGACCAATGTGCACAGTTTGCGCGCATTGGGCGAAATATCCAGCACAGAGTACTTTTCCATATTGACGATGTACACCAGAAAAGGCGTGTAAGTGCCGCTGTCACCCACCTTGATTTCACCACATATCTGAAAATCGCCCTTCTCTTTTTTGCTTTCAATGATTTCCAGCGCCCTCAATTCGGCGCTTTCCGTACCACTCAGTCTTTCGCCCAACGCATTGCGCAGAAGTGCCTCATTGATTGCAGGCTCACCGTCTGCCTGCGCTGATGCTCCACAGACCCATGCAAGAAAAATGGTTGTAAAAAATTTCCGCATTAATTTCTCCCATTTCTCCCAATAGCTGCAGCGCTCACAGCCCTTCATTTTTTCTGTATGAGAACTATTTTTCCAAACGACAGAGATCATTTCACGCATTTCCATGCAATAAGTTACAGCCGAAAGATGGTTATATCATTGGACAGGTTTGAGCAGGTGCTGATCCTACAGTCCTGCACACCTATCGACTACTCCCTATCGTCGACGAGCGACCTAATCTGTACCCAGAAGCCATTCTGCTTCGCAAGTACCAAGCGCTGAAGCGGATCAATAGAGAGAAATTGCTCTCTCCACAACATTGTCCGCACCTCGCATCGCCACCTTGATGGCATCGCATTTCCTCAGCGTTTGTGTGTAAACCCCTCTAGGAGATAGCCATGGTTACACCCAATACTGCATCGAGCATCATTTCCTCCGACAAGGTCAATGGGACCAATGTCTATAACCCCAATGGCGAAAAGCTCGGCTCGATTGACTCTCTGATGATCGACAAGATCAGCGGCCAAGTCCGTTACGCCGTGATGGAATTTGGCGGCTTCCTGGGAATAGGTACCGACAATTACCCTATTCCCTGGAGCAGCCTGAAGTACGAACCCAATATGGGCGGCTACGTTGTCTCTGTAAGCAAGGAACAACTGGAAGACGCTCCAAGTTATACGCGCGGTATGGAATGGGATTACACCGATGAAAACCGCCGCCGTGTGAATGACTATTACGGAATTCCATACCTGTAAATTATCTGAAACGCCGAATACCGAAGCCCGCATTTGCGGGCTTTTTTCATTGGTCATCCATTTTTCACAGTCCACTTAGAACGGCTAGCACGGCCCGGTGAGCAGCAGGACTCAATCAAGACAAGGAGCTTGAGACCGCAAGCACTGCAACCCGTACGGTAAGACGGGCAACGACGCACCAGGAACGGCACCTAGAACCCGAGCATGAAAGCGTTGACGTAAGAGAAGTCTACAAAGCACCTCAACCTGTGAGAAGCGCACTCAATCCCTTATAGGCATACCAATGCATAAACCAAGAGCATCCACTTACATAACTGAAGCGCATTGTCAGATTGTGACTACAGATCAGTTGCTGCCAGCGCTCCATGCTGACGGACAGGCAGGTCACCCCGACCTGTTGTTTCACCCGAAGGAGCTCAAGACATGTCGCAGCAACCCCATCAGCAAAATGCCAATCAACAGCAACCTGGCCAACATCAACAGCAGAACCCCAACCAACAGCAGCCTGGTCAGCAACAGCCTGGACAAAAGCCCTCTGACCAACAGCAGCAGCAAAACCCGAATCGCCAGCAGCCTGGGCAGGACCAGCCAAACCAGCCTCAGCGCTAATTTTTGCCCGGCAGCCGGCCGGGCCGGCGTCTCAGAGTGGCCAACACGTCCCCCTCGAACCGCAGGTTTGCAACCGAGACGGGGCACAAAGCCGCTGGCAGCGCACTTCGTACGACAAAGCTGAAGCAGGGTATGGGGTGGTGTGAGCGGCTCTCAGGAAGGAGGCAAATATGTCAACGAAAACCAGCAGCACCGATGCCAGCCAGCATCGTTCGCCGAAGCGCGCGCCCGGAGAAGGTGTAGCGGCCGAACCGACCATCATCGCCGAGCAACACCGCAAGCCCAATACCGGCCCCCAATCCGTGCCCAAGGGAAGCCCCCCTTCTGTGCATGCACCGAAGTCCGGGAAAAACAACCAGGAGTGAGGTATGGCTACACCAAGCACACGCAAGCCCTCATTTCCCGAGGACGAAGAAATGGATCCCGTTGGCAAGCCATACCCCGAGCAGGAGAAGGATGGCGATGATCCGCCCCATCCGCCATTCTCGCCAGACACCGAACCAGACATTCCCCAGGACCCTGAATCCAAGCGCACAGTGATGCCGGATTCGCCTAAAAATTAGCCAGGTAGGTCGTGCCAGGGAACAGCCGCGCCAACAAATATCTCTTGCAATGGCGCAAGCGCGTCGGCTGTATTCCCAGAACTTCCTGACCAGGGCTGGAGCTCCTGTGGCTCACTCCACCCGCCACCATGACGGCAGCAAGGCCCTGACCTCGGCGCGCTGGAAGCGGTCATCCACCAGCACCACCACGCCCCGGTCCTGCTCGGTACGGATCACGCGGCCAGCGGCTTGCACCACCTTGCGCAAGCCGGGGTAAAGGTAGGTGTAGTCATGGCCCCGCCCGGCACCCATGGCGGCATCCATGGCGCGCTGCATGGCCTCATTGACGGGATTGACCTGGGGCAGCCCCAGCGTAGCGACAAAAGCACCAATCAGGCGGGTGCCAGGCAGGTCCACCCCTTCGGCAAAGGCGCCGCCCAGCACGGCCAGGCCCACACCCTGCCCGCCTTCGACAAAACGCTCCAGAAAGGCCGCACGCCCGGCTTCGTCCATGCTGCGCTCCTGCTGCCACAACGGCAGCTGCGGGTGCAGGCGCTGCAGGCTGGCAGCCACGCGCTGCAGGTAGTCGAAGCTGCTGACAAAGCACAGATAGTTGCCGGGCTGGCCGGCGTACTGCCGGGCGATCAGGTCGGCCAGGGGCGCCAGCGATGCCTCGCGGTCGCGCCAGCGTGTGGAGATGTGGCGGGCAATGCGCACCTGCAGCTGGTGGGCGGCGAACGGCGCGTCCACCTCCAGCCAGGCGGTGTCGGCCGGCAGCCCCAGCAGATCACGGTAGAACTGCGGCGGACTGAGCGTGCCGGAAAACAGCACCGTGGCCTGGGCCGCAGCATGGCGCGCAGCCAGGTGCGGTGCGGGGACGACATTGCGTATGCACAGCGTGGAAACCGGTGTGCGTGGCTGCCCGCCGCGTGCCAGCAGCGGCGGCGCCAGCTGCACATCGAACAGCGCATGCGGACCAAACTGTTCGGCCAGGGCTTGAAAATGCAGCAAGGCCCAGTACAGCGTCAGCACCGGGTCGCCAGCAGGCAAAGCCTGGTCAGCCTGCACATCGGCAATCGCCCCGATGGCACGCTGCACGGCCGCCAGCAACGCGGGGGGGATGGCGGCATAGCTCTGGTAGGCCGTGTGGCTGGCGGTGTGGCGGGGCTCACGGAGGCCGGACACGGTCTGCGCGGCCGCCTGGGCAAACAGCGGCAGGCTCTGTGCACCGGACGCCCCATCGGCTTCGGAATCCGTTGCCCGCTGCGGCAGGACGGCTTGCGCCTTGTTCAGCGCATTCCACTGGCGCTGCAGCGCATCCAGCGCTTTCTTGACGGCCCCCGTGGCTGAAGTGGTCGAGCGGCGGGCGGCCGCCAGATCAAACTGCGACAGCGGTGCGGTGTACATGCTGCGGGCGCGCTCCAGCAGGTTGTGGGCCTCGTCCACCAGCACCCCCACACGCCAGCCCTGCTGCTGCGCCAGGGCATACAGCATGGCAGCGCTGTCGTAGAAGTAGTGGTAGTCGGCCACCACCACATCGGCCCAGCGTGCCAGCTCTTGCGACAGGTAGTAGGGGCAGATGCCATGCTGCAGCGCCACCTGGCGCACGGTGGAGCCATCCCAGAGCACCGGCTCCGCAGATGCGGACAGGGCCACGGCCTCAGCCCGTGCCGCTGGCAGTCGATCGAAGAAACCCTGCGCCAACGGGCAGGACTCACCGTGGCAGGCTTTGTCCGGGTGCTCGCAACTGGTGTCGCGCGCACGCATTTGCAGCACCCGCAACGGTTCGTGCTGTCCCTGGGCCAATGCCGTCTGCATGTGCTCCAGCGCATGCAATGCCAGCCCATGGCCCGTGCCTTTGGCGGTCAGGAAAAACAGCTTGTCCAACCCGTTGCAAGTGCTCGAAGCGCTGGCTGCGCCATGCCCCGCCATGGCCTTGAGCATGGGAAAGATGGTGCCCAGCGTCTTGCCAATGCCGGTGGGGGCCTGGGCCATCAGGCAACGGCCCCCACCGGCACTGCGGGCCGTGCGGTAGACCGCCACCGCCAGTTGCCGCTGCCCGGTGCGAAACGCCGCCATGGGAAAGGCCGCTGCCGCCAGCGCCGCATTGCGCTGCTGGCGGTGCCCTGCTTCGCTGCGCGCCCAGTCCAGGTAGCGGCGGCAGTGCATGGCAAAAAACTGCTGCAACTCGTCGGCACTACAGTCCTGCACCAGCACCATTTCCTGCAGAGAGGGCGTGTGCACATACACCAGCGCCACGTTCAACCGCGCCAGTCCGCGTGCCTGGCACAGCAGATGGCCGTAGACCTTGGCCTGGGCCCAGTGCAATGCGCGGTGGTGGGGGCGCACCGCGTCCAGCGGGCCGCGGTAGGTCTTGATTTCTTCCAGCTGCTGCGCCGCCGCATCAAAGCCGTCGGCCCGGCCGCGCACCTGCAGGCCTTCAAACTGGCCACTGAGCGCGACCTCGGCTTCATATCTGCTGTCCGGTTGGACCTGTCGGCGTTGCTGCACCACGGCATGGCCCTCCATGCCTTCGAGCGCACTGGGCGCCGGGGTGAAGCGCAGATCCAGATCACCCGTGCGGGCTGTGAACTCGCACAACGCTCGCACGGCCACCGTCGGCGGGGCAGCGGCGTCGCTCATGCGCCTTCGCCAATCCCCTGCCACTGCACATGGCAGACGCGCGCGGGAATGCCGTGGGCGGCGCAATAGTCCAGCCAGCGGATCTGGTTGTCCTGCAGCTTGTCGCCCGGCGCTTTGACTTCCACCAGTTCGTAGCGTCCTGCGCCCTCTGCGCGGTCAGGCCAGAAACGCACCAGATCGGGAAAGCCGGTGCGGTTGGCCTTCACATCCCGCAGCAGGCGGTCAAACAGCCGCTGCAGGTGGGCGGCGGGAATGCAGTCCAGCGCCAGCTCCAGCAGCGCGTCGCTCAGCGTGCCCCAGAAGACAAAGGGCGACTGCGTGCCCGCCTTGCCGGCAAAACGACTGCGGATGGTGCTGCGGTAACGGCCATCTTGCAGCTCGGCCAGACAGGCATCGAACAGGGGCTGGCGGCGGGCCACAAAGTCGGGGGCTCCCAGATCGGCCGGTCCACTTTGGAAGGGGTGAAAGAACGCGCCCGGCAGCGGCGCGAAAATCGCCGGCCAGCACAGCAGGCCGAACAGCGAGTTGATAAGCGCATTCTCCACATAGAACACCGGTGCCTCGCCGCGGTGCCAGTGGTCGCGCAATGCGTACTCCACGGCCACCGGCTGGGCTGGCCGCGCCAGCACCACCTCGCTGCACAGCGCCGCCACGGCCGGAGCCAACGCAGCCTGGCGGGGGGCTCCGCCCAGGCCCGCGTTGCGGCGCAAGCGCGGCAGCATGCGGGCCACGCGCTGGGATTCCTCTTCACTTTCAGGTTCCGTCTGGGCCTGGGCCGCCAGGTCCAGGGCCTGTCCGAAGCACTGCATATGCTCCAGCACGCGGATATGCCGGTGGCGGGCGCCGGGGTAGGCGCTGGCGGTGTAGGCCTGGGCAGCGTTTTCCCAGTCCTGCGCCCGCTCGCATGCCTGCCCCAGGCGCAGCAGCAGCTTGGCGCGGCGCTGGTTCAGCCAGCGGTGGGGGCTTTCAAGCTGCCCAAGCGACTGCAGCAGCGCCCCGGCATCGCCCCCTGCATCCAGTGCCTGGCGGCTGGTGGAAATGGCCAGGTAGAAGTCCACATCGGCACGGCTCTGGAAAGCGCGTGAGGCGGCATCCAGCGCCACAGCTTCATAGCGGAAGATGCCCAGATCGGACAGCACAAACTCCGACCAGTCCTGGTGGAGGTTGCCAAAGAACATCAGCCGCAGCCGCTCACACACCTCACCCACCATCACGCGCCAAACGGGGTCCGTGGCCTGGGGGTGCCAGGCGGCATAGGGCTGAGGGTCAGTCTGCCCGTCCAGCGCGGCCAGCATGTCGGCCTTGCGCAACGTGGCCGCCAACCCGGCGCCTTTCAAGATGTCCAGCAGCTCGGACTTGGTGTGCAGGCCAAACAGTTCACCTAGCGCCATGGGCTCAGAAGTGCTGAGCCAGCCCATCTGCAGCAGCGGTACGGCCGCCTGGGCACTGTCGCCGATTTCCGCATACACCAGCTTGCTGGCCCGAAACCACGGCCCCTTGCGCATCACCATGCGCACCAGCAGAGCCTGCGTGGGCTCCGGCAGCAGGGCAAATCCAGCCAGAAAGCCGGCCTCCTCTTCACCCAGCAGGTCCCCATAGCGCTGCCCCAACCAGTTCAGCGCACGCTGAAAGTTGTGCAGGTAATACAGGCGATGGGGCGGGAAGGCAGCAGGCTGCGGCGCAGTCACGGGCGGGAAATGACAGAAAGTGGCGGGAACGGTTAGGCAACTGTATTTTTATACAGATTCATCACCTCTGCCCGGCCAATGCCTACCGCGCCAGCAGGGCCATGGGCAAGACAGGCCTGGCGCAAGGCCTGCGGCCCCTCTGCCTGGCCGCGCCAGCTTGACACCATCTTGATGGCCTACTGCGCAATCCCGACACGGGCTTGATGCCCGAATGCCTAGATTTCAGCCATCGCCACCACAGGCTGGAGCACCCAGCCAATTGACGTATGAAACCAGTCGCCATCCTCCAGCACGAAGCCGCACAAGGCCCCGGGGTGCTTTGGGAACATTTGCAACAGCAAGGCATTGCCTGTGAACTGATCAGTCCCTGCCAGGAAGGCCACGCGCCGGTGCGGGCGGCGGATTACCGCGGGGTGGTGGTGCTGGGCAGCAACCACTGTGCCAACGAACAGCTGCGCTGGATCGAACAGGAGCGCTGCCTGCTGCAGAACGCGCTGGCGCACGATGTGCCCGTGCTGGGCCACTGCTTTGGCGCACAGATGCTGGCACGCGCCATGGGTGCGCGGGTGTGGCGCAATCCCTGCCCCAACATCGGCTGGAGCAACGTATGGGTCACGCGCCAGGCGCAGGACCTGATGCAGCTGCCGCCCCGGATCACGCTGTTCAACTGGCACTACGACACGTTCGAGCTGCCCCAAGGCGCCTCGCGCAGCATGTACGGCGCGTTCTGTCTGAACAAGGGCTTTGTGCATGGCCGCCACTGGGCGTTCCAGGGCCACCTGGAAGTCACGGAGGACAGTGTCCGCGCCTGGTGCAGCGAAGGCCAGGACGAACTGCGCCGCGCCCCCGGCCCCGCCGTGCAGCGCGCACCGCAGATTCTGGCCCAGCTCCCCCAGCACCTGGCGCTGCTGCACGCCACGGCGCGGCGCACCTACAGCGCCTGGGCAGAGCAGTTGGACCGGCCAGCGCTGTTTCAGCTGGGGGCTCTGCCGGGCGCGCCTGCCACGGCCCCCCAACCCGGACGGATCCAACCCGGCCCCGAGCTGACACTACAGTACCAGGCACCGCTGGCACAGCAGACCAAAGCCATCCTGGCGCGCGCCGTGGGCTGATCACGTCGATAAAGCGGAACACCAGGGGGGCGCAGGCACGCGCCGCCTGGCCTCAGGGCGTGGCCTTGCCGGGGCTGCGCTGCCCCACCCGGGCCCGCAGCGTGGCCAGCAGCTCGGGCGGCAGGAACTTGAAGGCCAGCTGCAGCAGCAGATAGGCGATCACACCGTCATCCAGCCAGCCTAGGACGGGGATGAAGTCCGATACAAAATCCACAGGACTGACCACGTACAACGCTGCCAGCACCGTGGCCAGCTTGGCAGCCTTGGGCGCACGCGGATCCCGCAGCACCGCCCAGGCGAGCCGCAGCTCCTTGCGAAACACCGACAGCAGACGACCCAGCTTCCACATGGCAGACCTTTCTTTCCCCCGGCAGACGGTCCCGCAGCGACATGCCACGCAACCCGTCCTTCACATGCGGACAGTTTGGAAGATGACAAGGCTGCCGCCGCCTGCAATTGCTGCAGGGTGTAGCAGCAAGGGCGCCACCGCACCGGCCACTTAACTCGCTTCCACATCCCGCCCCCGCACCCCGCCCTTAATACTGCGATAACCCTGCATTTATAGAATCACTGGTTTTTTTGTGCGCGCGGGCGCGCAGGGGCAGCGGCATGCACATACTGATCGTGGAAGACAACAGCCTGGTGGCCAGTGGCATCAAGGCCGGATTGGAGCTGCACGGCTTTGCCTGCGACATTGCCCTCAATCTGGCCCTGGCCGACCGCCATCTGACCGCCGGCCATTTCGACGCCTGCGTGCTGGACCTGGGCCTTCCCGACGGTGACGGCCTGGCCCTGCTGCGCAGCTGGCGCGCCGCCGGCCTGCAGCTGCCGGTGCTGATACTGACTGCGCGCGGCACCATCGAAGACAAGGTGGCCGGCTTTCAGACCGGCACCGACGACTACCTGACCAAGCCCTTCGACCTGCAGGAGCTGGTGCTGCGACTGCACGCCCTGCTGCGCCGGGCCGGCGGCCGTGCCACCGATCTGATGGCGCTGGGCGACTGCCAGGTCAACACCGGCACCGGAGAGGTCTGGCGCAACGGTCAGCTGGTGGAGCTGTCCCGCCGCGAATGGGCGCTGCTGGCGGCGCTGCTGCAATCCCGAGGCCGGGTTCTGAACCTGGCCCAGCTGCACGACAGCCTGTACGGCTTTGACCTGGATGTGGGCAGCAACACGGTGAATGTGCATGTGCACCATCTGCGCAAGAAACTGGGCAGCGACATCATCGACACCGTGCGCGGCATCGGCTTTCGGCTGGGCGCGCGCTACTGCCAGCCCGGTCTCTGAAGATCCGGCATGAAACTGTTGCGCCGCTCCCCGGCCCCCACCAGCCTGCGCCTGCGCCTGGTGCTGGGACTGAGCCTGACGCTGTGCGTGCTGTGGGGCAGCGTGGCGGCCTGGATGTTTCCCACCATGCAGCGTGAGCTGCGCACCATGCTGGACGACCGGCTGATCGCCAGCGCCCGCATGGTGTCGGGCATCGTCCACCAGTTCCAGCCGGCGCAGGTGGATGCCATCACACCCGCTAACAACGCCCTGCTGTCGGTAATTGCCCGCGACGGCGTGGCCTGCGAGGTCAGCCTGGTGCGCAGCGAGGTGGACATCCTGCCGCTGGCCAAGACCAGCAACAGCCCCGACTTCACCCCGCTCACCCGCTCCGGCTTTGGCAGCATTGAAAAAGGCGGTAAATCCTGGCGCACCTATGTGCTGGAGGAAAACGGCATCCGCATTGCCACCGCCGACCGGCTGGACGTGCGCGAACAGCTGGTGCAATCCTTTGTCTATACCCTGGTGGTGCCCTTTGTGCTGGCCCTGGCCGGCGTGGTGCTGCTGACCTGGTGGATCTGCACCCTGGGTCTGGAGCCGCTGCACCGCCTGGGGGAAGAGCTGCAGCACCGCCCACCCCAGGACCCTTCGCCCGTGCAGACCGGCCAGGACACGGCCGAGCTGGCCCCGCTGGTGGGCAGCCTGAACCAATTGCTGGGCCGCATGAACCGCGCCATCGAGCACGAGCGCCGCTGGACGGCCGACGCCGCCCACGAGCTGCGCACCCCGCTGACCGCCATCAAAACCCATGTGCAGGTGGCACAGCTGGTGCTGGAACGCCACGCACCACCCGGCCCAGGCAGCCCGGGCAACCCCGCCAGCCAGGCTCTGAAGCAGGCCAGTGAAGGCATTGACCACATGCACGCCACACTGGAACAGCTGCTGCAACTGGCCCGCGTGGAAAGCGCCAGCACCGGCACGCCCCCCAGCACGGAGGGTACTGCCATCGCCGAGGCCCTGCACCTGGCCTGCCGCCAATCGCTGCAGCGCGCCAACAAGGGCGACACCCCCACGCCCAGGCTGCAGACCGACCTGGAACCCGCCGCACTGCACGACTGGGAGCTGCCGCTGGCCCCCGCCCTGCTGACCTGCGCCGTCACCAACCTGGTAGACAACGCCCTGCGCCACCACCTGGGCGAGCAACCCATCACCCTGCAACTGAGCCTGCAGCCTGCCGGCACGGGTACAGCTGGCGATACCGATGGCGTTGATGAAGGGCTCGACCCGGCCCATGGCACAACAAGCCACGGAACGGCGGGCACGACAGGGGTGGAGGCCTGTGCCAGCACGGCCACCGCCACCTTGCAGATCCAGGTGCGGGACCATGGCCCTGGATTGAGCGCCGAGGAATGCGCCCAGGCCCTGCAGCGCTTTTGGCGCAAGACATCAGCCACCCAGGGCAGCGGCCTGGGCCTGACCATCGTGCAGCGCATCGCCGAAAGCGTTGGCGGCCAGTTGCACCTGGCTCCGGACGCACCGGGATTGGTCGCGACCTTGTCGCTGCCGCTGCAGCGGGTGGCACACCGCGCGGCCTGAAGCGCCAGGGGCAATATCTGTCACTCTGGCGCCCCCAGATACCTCTTCGGCATCTTTGCAGGAGACGCCAGCAACCGCCAGCGTCATGCGCCCCGCAGGACGCCGCCGCGACGGAACGCTCAGGCTCCGGGGTGAATTGCCCGGTCGGCCACTACCACGCCATCGGCATCGGCATACACCCAGTCCCCGGGACGCACCGTCACCCCGGCCAGTTGCACGGCCACGCCGGACTGGCCTTCGTTGCGCTTTTCCGTGGGCAGCGGCATCAGCGCCAGCGCGCGTATGCCCACGGCGGCGGCACGCAACTCGGCCACATCACGCACGGCACCATACACCACCACCCCCGCCCAGCCGTTGCGGGCGGCTGCTGCTGCCAGATTGCCGCCCACCAGCGCACGGCGCACCGAGCCGCCTCCATCCACCACCAACACCCGGCCCTGGCCCGGGGAGTCGACCGCCGCCTTGACCAGGCTGTTGTCTTCAAAGCACTTCACCGTGAAGGCCGGGCCGGCAAAGGACTCCACCCCGCCAAAGCTGGGGAAGACCGGCGGCAGCACCCGGAACTGGCCGGATTCGTCGTTCTTGTACACATCGCACAGATCGCAGGTGGCAACCTGAGGACCGTGGGCAGAGGCAGTGCGCATGAAAAAAGCTCCAAAACAATAGTCATCACCCGTAGGGCCGCCCGTGATGGCGGATCCCGGCGTTGGCGCCGAGGCCCTTGACAGAGGGGCAGCATGCGACCACACGCAAGCCGGCAAACGACAGCCGACGGCAGATCGCAGGCAGCACGTGCAAGCCACCGGGAGGGGCAGCCCTATCATCCCGGCAGCCGCTGACAGGCTCCCGACAACACAGGCCACAGTCTTCCACAGATGTCCGCCAGCCACCTCTTCCTGGGCCGCCAGCGCTGCCCTTCGCCCCTGGAAATTGCCTCCGTAAGCTAGCGCAGCCGCCACCGCTTTTTTGTCGCCATGGCGTCCTGAACAACCATTCGGGCGTGCCGCCAGTGCCGGAAACCCGCCAAAAGTGACGTTGCACAACAATTCGAGGCAAAAAAAGGGGCCAGTCAGCTTGGAATGGGCAAATTTTCCCAGTAGGATTTGCTGATGCCTTGCTGCAAGACCGCAGCGTGGCGAAGAGAACCACACTTCCTCAACAAGGACAAGCAACCATGGCAACTGCAAAGAAGGCAACCGCTGCACCGGCAGCACCTGCAAAAAAGCGCACCCCTAACGCAGCCTTCATGAAACCCCTGACCCCCAGCGCCGCTCTGGCTGCCGTGGTCGGTTCCACTCCCCTGCCACGCACCGAAATCATCAGCAAGCTGTGGGTCTACATCAAGGCCAACAACCTGCAAGACGCTGCCAACAAGCGCATGATCAACGCCGACGCCAAGCTCAAGGAAGTCTTCGGCAAGCCCCAAGTCTCCATGTTCGAGATGGCAGGCCTGATCGGCAAGCACGTCAAATAAAGCGTCCTTCACTGGATTCGAAAAGCCGGCCTTGTGCCGGCTTTTTTGCGTCTGGCGCGCCCCCGTGCGTCCACCGCCCACCGGCCCGTCCGTGCCCAGCGATCTGTGATGGTTTTACCCCTGTCTGTCATACCGTGTCATGCGGCGTACTCAGCCGCTGCTCCATGCAGCGCCGTGTGACTTAACTCACAAAGAAAGCAAGCACCAACCCCAGCCGGATCGCAGTCTGCTTTTCCGCCATTTGTTGCAGAGTGGCAACAAACATCAGGTTTACATTCCAAACCCAGCAATAGTAGTGAGAACAATTATCAGTAGTGTCTAAAATCCAGCGTCCTCGGGCCGACCCGAGACCGGATTTTCTCTACCTTTGCTCACATGTCTACACTCAAAAACACACCTACAGACATCAACGCACTGCACTGCGAGCTCACGCAGATCGTGGTCGCTGCTGGCCTGTGCCTGATGGGCGGCAACGCGCTGGCCCAGCAAGAAGTCACCCTGCCTTCCGTGCAGGTGAACGCCACGGCCGACGCTCCCTTCAACCCCCAGACTTCGCCCCAGGGCAAGTTCACGGCCCCCTTGGTGGACACCCCCAAGACCGTGCAGGTGATCGGCGAAGAGATCATCAAGCAAACCGGCGCCACCAGCCTGAAAGATGCGCTGAAGTCCACCCCCGGCATCACCTTCGGCAATGGCGAAGGCGGCAACCCCTCCGGTGACCAGCCCTTCATCCGCGGCATGGACTCCCAGGCCAGCACCTTCGTGGACGGCATGCGTGACATCGCCGCCGGCACCCGCGAAGTGTTCAACCTGGAATCGGTGGAAGTCATCAAGGGCGCTGACTCGGCCTACGCCGGTCGTGGCGGTGCGGGTGGCTCCATCAACCTGACCACCAAGAAAGCCAAGAACGACAACTTCGTCGCTGGCGATGTGGGCCTGGGCACCGACAACTACAAGCGCGCCACGCTGGACCTGAACCGCAAGTTGGGTGAAACCACCGGTTTCCGCCTGAACGCCATGGCCCATGACGCCGACATTCCCGGCCGCGATGGTCCTCAAAACAAGCGCTGGGGCATTGCTCCTACCGTGACCTTCGGCATGGGCACGCCCACCGAAGTCACGCTGTCCTGGCAACACCTCAAGACAGACAATATTCCCGACGGTGGCGTGCCTTACCTCTACAGCAACACGGCCATGGCCAAACTGCCTGGTGGCAGCACGGTGCGCCCCACCTATGGCAATGACCGCGCCAACTGGTACGGCCTGACCCACCGTGACTACGAAAAAGAAACGAGCGACCTGTTCACGGCCACCGTGGAACACAAGTTCACCGACACCAACAAGATCCGCAACAGCCTGCGCTACAGCAAGACCGACCAGGACTACATCTGGACGCAGCCCGACGACAGCAAGGGCAATGCCATCAATGGCTATGTCTGGCGCCGCGGCAACGCACGCGTTTCGGAAACCACTACCCTGCAGAACGTGACCGAGCTGACGGGCAAAGCCCAGACGGGCTCCGTGGGCCACAGCTTTGCACTGGGCCTGGAACTGTCCAAGGAAAAAGCCGAAGTCCGTTCTGCCGCCATCCAAAGCGGCGGTACCTGCACCTCGGCGGTCGCCCCATGGTGCACCACCTTGAGCAACCCCAGCGGTGCCAATGCCCCCTGGACATTCGCCTGGAGCCTGCCAGCACAAGCCACGACCAACCAGGTCGACACCATCGCCCTGTATGGCTTCGACACGCTGAAGTTCAATGAGCAGTGGCTGCTGAACCTGGGCCTGCGTGCCGACCACTACAAGACCTCGGCTTCGGGCCCTGCCGGTGGCCGTGCGCCGAACACCTACCCGGCCTACGACATCTCGCGTTCCGACACCCTGTTCAACTACCAGTTGGGCCTGGTCTACAAGCCGGCACCCAATGGCAGCATCTACGCCAACATCGGCACTTCCACCCGCCCTGTGGGCAATGCTCTGGGCAATGCCAATGAAGACATGGTCATGACGACTGCCAGGGCAGCCGACATGAAGCCCGAAAAGACCCGTTCCATGGAACTGGGTACCAAGTGGGATCTGCTGGACAAGAAGCTGGGCCTGACCGCCGCAGTCTTCCGCAATGAAGTGACCAATGCTCGCATCACCGAAGGTGGCGTGGACTACATGGCCGGCAGCAAGGTGGTCAACGGCATTGAACTGGGCTTTACCGGCCAGATCCTGCGCAACCTGAGCGTCTTTGGCGGCTATACCTACATGGATAGCGAACAAAAGGACATGGGTGCAGGCAATGCCGCCAACGGCCAAGCCTTCCCCAACACCCCCAAGCACAGCTTCAGCCTGTGGACCAGCTACAAGCCCACGGACAAGCTGACCCTGGGTCTGGGTGTGTATGCACAAAGCAGCGTCAACGCCAGCTATGCCCTGTCGACCGCTCCTGGTGGCGGCATCGTGACCAAGGGCGTCAGCGGCTACTCGCGTTATGACGCCATGCTGGGCTACCAGATCAACCGCAACCTGGCATTCCAGCTGAACCTGTACAACCTGGGCGACAAGGTGTACTACAGCGGCGTGCGCTCGCCCCACTACGCCAACATTGCGGCTGGCCGCTCTGCCGTGGCTTCGCTCAAGTTCACGTACTGAGCCCCCTGACCCGCCTGCGCACTTGATGTAGCGCAGGCCAGCGTCACAGCCCCGTGGACCACCATGCCCACGGGGCTTTTTGCATTCACACTTACGGCCTGTACCCTGTCCCGTCTTGAAGGATTATTCCTGCCATGCTGCTGCGTATTCCCGCCCTGCTGTCCGCCGAAGATGTGCGCCAATGCCGCCAAGCGCTTGAACAAGCCGATTGGCAGGATGGCCGCACCACCGCCGGCTTCCTGGCCGCCCAAGTCAAAAACAATCTGCAGCTGCCGCTGGACAGTGCCACGGGCAAGACCCTGGGCAGTCTGATCCTGGACCGCCTGGGCCACCATCCGCTGTATCTGTCCGCCGCCCTGCCCAGCAAGGTGCTGCCGCCGCGCTTCAACCGCTATGAAGGCGGCGGCACCTACGGCAACCACATCGACAATGCCCTGTTCACCATCCCCGGCACGGCCATCAAGGTGCGCACCGATGTGTCAACCACCGTGTTCTTCAGCGAGCCGGAGGAATATGAAGGCGGCGAGCTGGTCGTGGAAGACACCTTCGGCCAGCAGACCGTCAAGCTCGCTGCAGGTGACGCCATCGTCTACCCCGGCACCAGTCTGCACCGCGTGAACCCGGTCACGCGCGGCACGCGCTATGCCTCGTTCTTCTGGACCCAGAGCCTGATCAAGTCGGCCGAACAGCGCCGCCTGCTGTTCGATCTGGACCAGTCCATCCAGCAGCTCAGCAGCGAACTGCCTGCGCACCCCCGTCTGTCCACGCTTTCCGGCACCTACCACAACCTGCTGCGCATGTGGTCCGAAGCATGACAGACACGCCTTCCGCAGCGCCCGTGCTCAACGCGCTGGGCCAGGCAGTGCAGCCGGCGCTGTCGCGCATCCCCTCCGGTATCGGGGCCCTTGCCGACTATGCGCGCCAGGCACGCCACCATATCGAAGCCCATGCCTGGGCGCACATCGAAAGCGGCTGCGACCAGGCCCAGGCCCTGGCACACAACCGCCAGGCACTGGATCGCATCCGCCTGCTGCCCGAGCCTTTGCCGGACCTGTCTCAGGCCCATACCCACCTGCAACTGCTGGGCCAGGCTTTCGACTGGCCGGTGCTGCTGGCTCCGGTGGCCTACCACCGCCTGGCCCACCCAGAAGGCGAAATTGCCAGCGTGCGCGCAGCCATGGCCATGCGCACCGGCATGGTGGTCAGCACCCTGTCGAGCTACACGCTGGAAGAAATCGCCCAGGCGGCCAACGCCGCTTCCCAGGAACTGGGCCGCACGGCCCCGCTGTGGTTCCAGCTCTACAGCCAGCCCGACCGCCAGCACACGCTGTCCCTGGTACGCCGCGCAGAAGCAGCCGGCTACCAGGCCCTGGTGTGGACGGTGGACGCCAACATCAAACGCTCGGGCTACCCCTTGCCCCCCGGCGTGGAAGCCGTCAATCTGCGCGGCATGCCACAGCCACAGCAGACCGGCGACCTGATGGACGATCACATCCTGTTTGGCACACCGCTGGCCACCGGCGCACCCCGCTGGAGCGATCTGGAATGGCTGCGCACACACACCCATCTGCCGCTGATCGTCAAAGGCATTCTGTCGCCACGCGCAGCACGCCAGGCGGCGGCACTGGGAGCCGATGCCATCGTGGTGTCCAACCACGGTGGACGCGTATTGGATGCGGCGGTCTCCCCGATCGATGTGCTGGCCGATGTACGCCAGGCCGTCGGCCCGCAATTGCCGCTGCTGCTGGACAGCGGCATCCGCCAGGGCACCGACGTGCTCAAGGCCCTGGCACTGGGCGCCAATGCCGTGCTGATCGGCCGGCCGCAACTGCACAGCCTGGCGGTGGCCGGTACGCTGGGTACGGCGCACATGCTGTACCTGCTGCGCTCCGAACTGGAGCTGGCCATGGCCCAGACCGGGTGCGCCCAGCTGCGGCAGATCGGCGCCGACCTGTTGTGGCAGCCGCGTTGAACCGTACCAGGGTGCAGGCGTAGGCCTGGCCCGTCAGTACACGTCCCGCCGGTAGCGGCCGCTGGCGGCCAGGGCCTGCAGCTGTTCGCTGCCCAGCAGCTCACGCAGCATATCGTCCACCCCCTTGGCCATGCCTTGCAGGCTGCCGCACACATAGATGGCGGCACCACGCTCCACCCAGTGGCGCAGGCGGTCGGCCTGCTGGGCCAGCAGTTGCTGCACATAGCCGGGCTGCGCGACATCGCGCGACCAGGCACGGTCCAGCCGAGCCAGTTGCCCCTGCGCCACCCATTGCTGCAGCTGTGCATCCAGCAGTTTGTCGTGTTCGGGGCTGCGCTCGCCAAACAGCAGCCAGTGGTCAAACTGCTGCTGCTGCACCCGCGCCTTGATATGGCTGTACAGCCCCGCCAGACCGGTGCCGTTGCCAATCAACACCACCGGGCGGTCCATATTGCCTTCCAGCCGGAAGCCGCTGTGCGCGCGGATGCGCAATGCCAGCGTGGCGCCAAGCGCCATCTCCTCGCACAGCCAGCGGGATGCCACGCCCAGCTCGCCATCGTCCCGCACGCTCTGGCGCACCAGCAGCTGCAGGCAACCATCGGCTGGCACCGACGCAATGGTGTAGTCGCGCGGCGCATCCGGTTCGCCCGGGGGGCAGAGCGACACCAGATCCCCCGACTCCCACTGCGGCAGCTGGCCGTTCTCGGGCGCCCATTCCAGCAGGTACACCGCCCCGCCCTGGCTGCCCGGGTTCAAATGCGTGCGGCTGCGCAGCACCCAATGCTGGCTGCTGTCTGCCGACTGCCAACCGGCCGCCGCCTGGCCCGTGACAGCGTGCAGCAGCGCACCTACGCCGTCCTGCCAGTCCGCCAGCGCACGGGCCTGGGCCGGCGCATGGCCGCTGTCCATGCACACCACCTGGGTCTGGGCACCCTGGCCCTGCAGCCAGGCCTGCACCCGCAGGCCAAAGGCACAGAACTGCTCATATTCACGGTCACCCAGCGCCAGAATGCGGGCATCGTGCCCCCGCAGCGCCGCAGACTGGGGCAGCAACTGCTGCACAAAAGGCAGTGCCTGGTCGGGCGCATCGCCCTCGCCCGTGGTGGACAACAGCCACAGGCTGTGGCGGCAGGATTGCAGCTGCGCCAGCGTCAGCTCCTGCACGGGCACCAGCTGCACCGGGCAGCCGCCAGCGTGCAGGGTGCGTGCGGTATCGTGGGCCAGGGCCTCGGCCTGACCAGTCTGGCTGGCGTAGACCACCAGCATGGCCGCACCATCAGCGCCGTCCCCTTGTTGCAGGCTATGGCGCTCACGCTGCAGCGCATGGCGCTGTTGTCGCAGCCGCCAGGCCACACCCGAGCACAGACCCGCATAGCCCAGCACCAGCGCCAGCGCACCACCCAGACGCGCCGGGGTCACAATCCAATCCATCATGCTGATCTCAAAACCATAGCTGTGTGTACACCTGCCGCAGAGAACCCCATCCATTAGCCACCGGGTATGGCATTTCACAGCGCGCAGGCGACTCTTATTGTCCAAGGCCTCCAGCGGAGGCAAAACGCGCATCCCATGCCGGCGTGCTGCGCCGCTGCCCCTGGGGATGCGCTGCATCAGGGTGGGTGTGGAACACGGCAGCCACATGCTGTGCCAGCGCGAAATCCCAGCCCGCCTGCGGCCCCAGCACGGTGAGCACCGTGGCCAGGGCATCGGCGTGCATGCAGGCCGCATGAAAGACGGTGATGCTGGTCAGGGCGTGCGCCACCGGCTGGCCGGTACGCGGGTCTATAGTGTGCGAGTAACGCCGCCCGCCCTGGGTGAACACATGCCAGTGGTCTCCGGAGGTGGCCAGGGCACCGCCTTGCAAGGGCACGGCTTCCGGGGTGGCACTACCCTGCGCTTCGGGCGGCAGACCGGCCACGGCCACGCGCCATGGCTGCCCATCGGGGCGCTGGCCCCAGCCCAGGATCTCGCCCCCAATCTCCAGCAGCCCATGCTGCCAGCCGGCGGCTTGCAGGCGCTGAGCCACCCAGTCCACGGCAAAGCCCTTGGCAATGCCGCTCAAATCCAGTTGCAGGCCACCCGGCTGCAGCACGCGCCGCTGCGCAGGTTCCCATTGCAACCGCTGGTAGCCACAGTGGCGCAGGGCCTGGGCGACCTCGGCCTCCGAAGGCAGCTGCCCGCTGTGCGCTTGCTGCGGCTGCGCTCGCGGGCCATAGCCCCACAGCGCCACCAGAGCGCCCACCGTCGGGTCCCAGGCGCCATCACATACCTGTGCCCAGTGCAGGGCCGCATCGATGACCTGGGCCAGCTCCGCTGGCAGCTCGTGCCAGCTGCCGGGTGCGGCCGCATTGAAGCGCGACAGCCGGGAATCCGCCTCCCAGTTGCTCATCTGCGCAATGACTTCGTCCAGGGTGGACTGGACCAGGGCGTGTACGGGCGCCAACGGTGCATAGTCGGGGTTGACCAGCCGAAGCGACCAGGTGGTGCCCATGGTGGCACCGCCCTGGGTCTGCAGGCTGCGGTCCTGCTGCAGCTGCATGCGCTGCGCTCCGGCGGCCTGCCAGCCAACAGTGGCAAACGACGCAGGCACCGCTGTGGCAGCAGGCACAGCAGCCACCGCCGGTGCCGGGCGCTGCCAGATGCCGCTGCCGAAATGCACGCGCGGCACCTGGCGAACGCCGGGCTTCACAGGATCCGGCAGAGCGCGTGCGGGGGACTTCATGCGGGCTGCACAAGACAAGGGCCATCTGCCCACTGTCACGTGAGCAGATGGCAACCCGCCATCAGGGCATCACTTCCAGCGTGGCCACATAGGCCAGACGGCGTTCCTTGGCCTGGGGCACCGAAGTCTTGTTGTCCTTGACGTCGGCATCCAGCCAGTACATGCCAGCCACGGGGAACTTCACCTTGAACTGGCCCTTGGCGTCGGTCACCAGCTTGATCTCGTTCACTGCATCGCGGTAGCGCTTGCCTTCGGGCACCAGCACCACTTCCACGTTGGCAGCAGGCTTGCCGTCCACATGGAAGGCGAATGTGGCTTCCTCACCCACCACCAGATCGTTGGGGTGGGTCACCGGGGCCAGCTCCAGGCCCTTGCCGCTCAGGCGCAGTGCCGAAGGCTTGCCCATGGTCACAAAGGTTTCGATGCGGCTGGCGCTTTCGGCCACCATCACCTCCTTGGCGTCGGCAGGGATCTGCTTGACGATGTCTTCCACCGATCCACGCAGGCGCTTCATCTGGCCGGCGGCATCCTTGTACGAACCCATGGCACCCTGGTTGACGATGCTCAGTTGGTAGGTGCCGGCTTTTTCCGGCTTGAGGTCGAACACACTGCGCAGTTCACCCTTGGCCACGTTCTGGGGCTGCACGGTGCTGCCGTCGGGTGCGGTGATGGTCAGCTTGTCCACGGCCAGGGGGCGGTGGTTGAAGAAGAAGATGTCGTTGGAGACGGCCGCATCCACCGTCACCCAGTCGGCCTTGGACAGCACGGTGCTCGACGGCTTGAGCCACAGATTGTGCGCCTGGGCGCCCACGGCAGCGCAGGCCAACGACAGCGCAAGGGCAAGGCGGGAAGCAGAAAACATGGTGACTCCTTGGAATAGATGGTCGAAACAGAGAAAGCGGGAAACCCGGGAAGCAAGGCTGGGTAGCAGCGCGGAAAGACAGCGGATCAGGCCGATCAGGGCTTGAGTTCGAGCGTAATGTCGCCCAGCTCGCTCTTGCCCTTGACGTTCAGGTTGGTGGCCTGCTTGACGGGCCATTCGAACGGAATGGTCACCAGTTCACGGCCGCCCACTTCGCGGGCCGCTTCCACCTGCAGCTTGTACTGACCGGGAGCCAGCTTGGGCAGCGGGTTGCGGCCTTCGGTAAACGACAGCGCGTGCTTGCCGGCGGGCTTGGTGGGCTGGGTCACGCCGTCGATGGGCATGGTCAGTTCACGGCCGGTGCGGCGCCACCACTGGCGCATGTCCTTGAGCCACTTGATGCCTTCGGCATCGCGCATCTTGGTGTCGTACCACACGGACAGCGTGGCGGCCACCGAGTTGTCGGCGCGCTCCACCCACACGGCCACATAGGGGCGGTGGTATTCGGCCACGTCCAGGCGCGGCACTTCCACGCCCACATTCATGCTGCCGGCAATGGCGGGCAGGCCAGCCACGGCGCTCAGCGCGGCCGTGAATCGCAAGATTTTTGTTGTCATGGAATGTCCCTCTCAAGTGATTCGGTCAATGTTCAGTGCACCAGCAGCATGGCCAGCAAGGCGGGAATCAGCAGTCCCAGCCCCACCATGGGCCAGGTCATGGGCCGGCGGCCCGCATGCATCTGCAAGATAAACAGGCCGGTGATGCAGAACACCAAGCAGGCCACGGCAAACACGTCAATGAACCAGCTCCACGCGGTGCCGGTGTGGCGGCCCTTGTGCAGGTCATTGAAATAAGAGATCCAGCCCCGGTCGGTGTGCTCGTACTCGGCCTCGCCGTCCTGCAGGCCGATGCGCAGCCAGGCATCGCCGCCCGGCTGGGGCAGTGGCACATACGCCTCGTCCTCGCTCCACTCCACAGCGCGCTGGCGGGTCTCTGCCCCCAGCACCTCGCGCGCCCAGGTCTGCACGGTGACCGGCAGGCTGGCGCCTTCCTGCGGCTGGGCTTTCTGTGCCTCGGCCGCCTGCTGCAGCACCGGCAGCAGAGAGTCAGGCAACCGGTCCTGGCGGGAGACCACGCGGGGCTTGGCCTCGATCTGGCCGGCATGGTTGAGGGTGAAGCCCGTCACGGCAAACAGCAGCATGCCCACCAGACAGATGGCGGAGCTGACCCAGTGCCATTCATGCAGGGTTTTCAACCAGTAGGCACGTTGGGAAGAAGGGGAGGCTTGCATACACAAAAAGATGGCGTGCGCACGGACCCTGCCCTGCGCCACGAAGCCCTCGATTCTAGGGCCAACAAATAAAAATAGCTCTCATTTACCTAAGATTTACGCAGACCCCGGCCCCCCCCATAGCCCCGCCCCTGGGACGTACAGGGCCATTCCAGCCCCTTACCTATATAGAAGAGAGGAGCACCGCACCCACTGGGGGCGGCACCTCCCCCCGCTTTTCCACTTTCAGGAACCTCTGCAACGACTATGAACAAGATAGACATTGCAAATGCGATAGATTCCTATTTATAATCATTCCCATCTTTTAACAGCCAGCCACATCTGCTTGAGACCATGATTGTTTGTGTTTGCCGCCGGGTTTCTGACCGCGAAATCGCACGCCACGCACATGCGGGCATGTCTTTCGACGAGATTCAGTTCGAACTCGGCGTGGCCACCCAGTGCGGACGCTGCGAAAGCTGTGCCCGTGACGTGGTGGACAAATGCTGCTCCAGCGGCACGCATGCTGCGATTCACAATGAATCTGCCAAGCCGGTTCAGCTTGCCACCTCTATTTTGGAGAGCAAAGCATGGCCTTCCTCGCAACCGTCACTGGCAGTCTGATCCTGGTCCTGGGGTGCTCCCTGTGGATTTTCCGGCGCTAGCCCATCTCCTCGGGTTGCGCCATGTTGACCTGAATGGGTCCGCAATCCGCTAGTCTTCGAGGGGTCGTGAACCAGACCCTGTGCAAGTGCCGGCCTCGTGGCCGGCTTTTTGATCCCTATGTCTTCATCTGAACGTTTCGCGCCGACCGGCAATATGCACCGCAATGCGGTCATCACCGGCTCGGTGCTAGCACTGCACGTGGCCGGCATCTGGGCGCTGCAACATGCACTGACCCACACTCCCGAGCCGCTGATCGTGCCCGCCGAGGTGATTGCCGAGTTCATTGCGCCGCCCGCCCCCGAGCCACAGCCTCCGGCCCCTCCACCACCGGCTCCCCCGACACCCCAACCACCCAAGCCCACACCCAAGCCGGCACCGGTCCCCAAGCCGGTGCAAAAGCAGCCGCTGCCCAAGGCCATCGCGGACCCCACACCCTCCCCCAACGCGCCCACCGGCACGCTGGACAGCGAGCCCAGCAAACCCGTGCCGGCCGCACCGGCTGCCCCCCCGGCTCCGCCCGCACCACCGGCACCGCCCGCGCCGCCAGCCATCCAGCTGCCGTCCAGCAACGCCGCTTACCTGAACAATCCCCGTCCGTCCTATCCGGCGATCAGCCGCCGCATGAACGAACAGGGCAAGGTGGTGCTGCGCGTCTTCATTGACGAGCAAGGCCAGCCCCAGCAGCTCGAAATCAACAAGTCCAGCGGCTTCGAACGCCTGGACAAGGCGGCCCTGGAAGCCGTCAAACGATGGAAATTCGTGCCCGGCAAGCGCAACGGCGTCCCCGAAGGCATGTGGAACATCGTCCCCATCAATTTCGTTCTCGAATAAACATTCATCTCAGGAGTTTTCATGGAATCCCAATTCGGCATTGCCCACGTCTGGGCACAAGGTGACTTCGTCATGCGCAGCGTGGCCATCCTGCTGCTGATCATGTCGGTCGCCTCCTGGGCGGTCATCATCATCAAGACCCTGGCCTTGGTGAAGTACAAGAAGCAAGCCCGCCAGGCCAAGGACTTCTGGCACAGCGAAGACTTCAGCGCCGGTCTGAGCAAGCTGGACACCGACCCCTCCAACCCCTTCCGCTACATGGCCCTGGAAGGCCGTGAAGCCCAGTCCCACCACCGCAAGACCAGCGCCCACCTGCACGACGCGCTGGACATCAGCGACTGGATGACCCGCTCGCTGCGCTACTGCGTGGATGAGTTCACCGCCCGCCTGCAAGCCGGCCTGGCCATCCTGGCATCAGTGGGCTCCACCGCCCCCTTCGTGGGTCTGTTCGGCACCGTCTGGGGCATCTACCACGCCCTGGTGGCCATCGGCACCTCGGGCCAGGCTTCCATCGACAAGGTGGCCGGCCCCATCGGCGAAGCACTGATCATGACCGCCTTCGGTCTGGCTGTGGCCATCCCCGCCGTGCTGGGCTATAACGCCCTGGTGCGCGGCAACAAGAACGTGCTCAACGGCCTGAACACCTTCGCCCACGACCTGCACGCCTACTTCGTGACCGGCGCCCGCGTGGACAGCGGCCAAGGCCACCACAACGTCTCTCCCATCAAGAAAGGCGCGTAAGCCATGGCTTTCGGCACCCAAGACGACAGCGATGAAGTCATGAACGAAATCAACATGACGCCCCTGGTGGACGTCATGCTGGTGCTGCTCATCGTCTTCATCATCACCATCCCGGTGATGAAGCACTCGATCAACGTCGACCTGCCCCGCGCCAGTAACGAGCCCGAGAAGGTCAAACCGCAGAACGTGAGCCTGTCCATCACTGCCGATGGCAAGTACCACTGGAACAAGGAAGCCATCTCCGACGAGGAACTGGTAACCCGCCTGCAGGCCGAAGCCGCCAAGGATCCGCAGCCCGACCTGCACATCCACGGCGACAAGGAAGTGCGCTACGAGCGCGTGGCACAGGCCATGGCTGCCGCACAAACTGCGGGCGTGCGCAAGATCGGTTTTGTGACCGACCCTGTCACAAAATAAGCCCACCTGCCCCTGGGCCTGGGCAGGCCACCAAAAAAACACCCCGCATGGCGCGCAGCCTGCGGGGTGTTTTTACGTGTCCGCCACAGCGGGACTCGCCGGCGCCCTGCGCCGCTGCACGCTTTCAGTTGGCGCGAATGATCTGGGCCACGGGCGCGTGGCCGTGGTTCAGCGGCCCATGGCCATGGCCGGTACGCACGGCCGCACCGGCGCGGATCGCCTCCAGGATGTAGCTACGCGCGTGCGCCACGGCATCGGCCAGCGGCAGGCCCAGGGCCAGATGGGCCGCGATGGCCGACGACAGCGTGCAGCCCGTGCCATGGCCGTTGTGCGTGGCAATGCGTGGCGACTCCAGCGTGCGGCGCAGACCGTCCTGCGCAGCCAGCAGGTCCACCACCCAGTCACCGGGCAAATGTCCGCCCTTGACCACCACGGCCGGCGCGCCCAGCGCCAGCAAGTCGCTGGCAGCAGCCTCCAGCGCGTCGATGCCATCGATGGGGCGGCCGATCAGCAGGCTGGCCTCGTCCAGATTGGGTGTCACCACCGTGGCCAGCGGGAACAGCTCGCGCACCAGCACGTCCTTGGTTTCTTCGGCAATCAGGCGGTCGCCGCTGGTGGCCACCATCACCGGGTCCAGCACCACCTGTTGCAGGCCGTGGCGGCGCAGGGCGTCAGCCACCGTGCGCACCACTTCCGGCGTGGCCAGCATGCCGATCTTGACGGCATCCACACCGATGTCTTCCACCACGGCGTCGATCTGGCCGCGCAGAATATCCACCGGAATGCTGTGGATGCCGGTCACGCCCAGCGTGTTCTGCACGGTAATGGCCGTGATGGCCGTCATGCCATAGCAGCCCAGGGCACTGAAAGTCTTGAGGTCGGCCTGGATGCCGGCGCCACCGCCGCTGTCGGAGCCGGCAATGGACAGCACACGCACATAACGCGAAGTTGGGTGCGGCGCAGAGGATGTCTGAGGGGTCATAGGGCAAAAATTATGACCCAAGCCAAGGCTTGTGCCGACAAGGCCATCCCAGGTATGCGGCTTGTGCTGTAATTCCTGCTCACGGACGAAACAGGGGTGTCCATCGGCCCGCCGCACAGCGGCACGGGCCGCATGCGACTGAGAACAGACCCTGGGGCCGCCTGGATGCCGACCCGGCACGCAGGCGACCCCGACACCCGATCCAGGTCATGCTGGCGTGGGGAGTTTCACAGCCGGTGGCCGCCCTCTGCAGGCTATGCCACCCCGTTTGGTCCCTGGATTGCCTTCTAACCGCCTTGGACGAAACGACACCGCCATGCTTGCTCTGACTGCACCTTCCCATATCGCCATTTTGGGCGCCGGCCTGATGGGCCGCCTGCTGGCCCTGGAGCTGGCGCGCGAAGGGCACCGCGTGGAAGTGTTCGAGGCCAAGGGCCCCGAAGCCGACGGCGCCGCCGCCCGCGTGGCCGCCGCCATGCTGGCCCCGCTGGCCGAATCGGCCATCACCGAGCCCGGCGTGGTGCACATGGGCCAATACGCCCTCACCCGTTGGCCCGAGCTGATTGCCCAGCTCGACGCTCCGGTCTACTTCCAGCAAAACGGCACCCTCGTGGTCTGGCACCGCCAGGATGCACCCGATGCCAGCCGCCTGTGCAGCCTGTTCGAGAAGAACCGCCGCATCAATCCCACGCTGCCGGCGCTGGAAAGCGTCAGCCACGCCCAGATGGCCACCGTCGAGCCGGCACTGCAGGGCCGCTTCCAGCAGGGCGTGTACCTGCCCGGCGAGGGCCAGCTGGACAACCGCCAGCTGCTGGCCGCACTGGAAACCACCCTGGCCCGCCTGGGCGTGCAATTCCACTGGCACACCGCCCGTGAAACCACGGACTTTGCCCCGGGCAGTGCCGGCCAGCCCGATCTGGTGCTGGACTGCCGCGGCCTGGGCGCCCGCACAGAGTGGAGCGCGCTGCGCGGCATCCGCGGCGAGGTCGTGCGCGTCCACGCCCCCGAAGTCACGCTACAGCGCCCCACGCGCCTGGTGCACCCGCGCTACCCACTGTACATCGCCCCCAAGCAGGACCATGTGTTTGTGATCGGTGCCACCGAGATCGAGTCCGACGACATGGGACCGGCCAGTGTGCGCTCCACCATGGAACTGCTCAGCGCCCTCTATACCGTGCACTCCGGCTTTGCCGAGGCACGCATTCTGGAGATCGCCACCCAGTGCCGCCCCACCCTGCCCGACAACCTGCCCGCACTGCGCTGGCTGGATGATCGCGTGCTGCAGGTCAACGGCCTGTACCGCCACGGTTTCATGATCTCCCCGGCCATGCTGGACATCACATTGCAGGTTTTGCGCAGCGGAGCCACCGACTTGGCCCGACAATTCGATGTGGCCGTGCACCTGCCGCACACCGCTGCCCAGACCACTGCCCAGGCGGCCTGATCCAGCCCTTACAGCGATATCGCCGCCTCCTCCACGGGTTAACCCGTAGTAGATTTTTGCCTTTTTACCCCGACCTGAGAGCCCATGCACATCACCATCAACCAGCAATCCGTGGAACTGCCTGCCAACGCCACCGTGGCCGATGCCGTGGCCCAGTGGCAGGCCAAGCCGCCCTTTGCCGTGGCGGTGAACACCGGCTTTGTGCCCCGTGGCCGCTATGCGGCCCATGCGCTGGCCGAAGGCGACCAGGTCGAAATCATTGCCCCCGTGACCGGCGGCTGACCGCAGACTCGGGCCCCATTCAGCGTCCAATGGACCGCTCCCTCGCCCAGCAGGCGCCGGAGCCCTACGCCAACACAGAAGTATTTCATGTCGACCGACACCACCGCATCCTCCGCTGACAGCCTGACGCTGTACGGCCAGACCTTCCACAGCCGCCTGCTGCTGGGCACCTCGCGCTACCCTTCACCCGCCGTGCTGGAAGCGGCGGTCGCCCGTGCGAAACCTGCCATGGTGACCGCCTCGCTGCGCCGCCAGGGCAGCAGCGCCGCCGAAGTGGCCGAAACCGGCGCCAGCTTCTGGGAGCTGCTGCGCAAGCTGAACGTGCCCGTGCTGCCCAATACCGCTGGCTGCATGACCATCCAGGAAGCCGTCACCACCGCCCAGATGGCGCGCGAGGTGTTCGACACCCCCTGGATCAAGCTGGAGCTGATCGGCGACGACTACACCCTGCAGCCCGACACCCTGAACCTGGTGGAGGCCGCCTCCATCCTGATCAAGGACGGCTTCCAGGTGCTGCCCTACTGCACCGAAGATCTGGTGCTGTGCCAGCGCCTGGTCGATGTGGGCTGCCAGGCCGTCATGCCCTGGGCCGCGCCCATCGGCACCGGCCGCGGTCCCGCCAACCCCTATGCTATGCAGACACTGCGCGAGCGCCTGAACGTGCCGCTGATCGTCGACGCCGGCCTGGGCCGCCCCTCCCACGCCTGCACCGTCATGGAATGGGGCTTTGACGGCGTGCTGCTGAACACAGCCGTGGCCCTGTCGGAAGACCCCGTGCGCATGGCAGGTGCCTTTGCCGACGCCGTACAGGCCGGCCGCGACGGTTACCTGGCTGGCGCCATGGCCGAGCAGCGTGCCGCCCAGCCCAGCACCCCGGTGCTGGGCACTCCGTTCTGGCACCACGCCTGACCCTCGCTGGAAGACCACGCCATGCACACTGCAGAGATCCAGGCCCTGGCGGACGCCATCGTCCACCACCACAGTGCCACCTTTGGCGCGCGCCTGCACCACGATGCCAACTCCGTAGAACTGGTGCCCCAGCCCACGCCGCCGGCACTGCGTACAGAGCCTACCTATCTGGCGGCCCTGCAGGCCTGCAGCCGCCTGGGCTTCATCGCGGTCGATGCCGAATGCCTGGCCCAGGCCTGGCAGCGCCAGGCCGAGCGGACCAACCACTTCGACGTCACCCACTGGCCGGACGATCCCCAGGACTTCGGCCTGGCCGGTGCCGATCCCGCCCAAGCCTTCCCTGCCTGCCCGCGCCAGCTGGGCCTATACGGCGTGCTGCCCACGGCCGAATGGGTGGGCCGCATGGCCCGCGCCGGGGTGCCCACGGTGCAACTGCGTTTCAAAAGCGACAACGCCGCTGCCATCCGTGCCGAAGTGCGTGCAGCGGTTGCAGCTGTCCAGGGCACCAACGCCCGCCTGTTCATCAACGACCACTGGCGCGAAGCCATCGACGCCGGCGCCTACGGCATCCACGTCGGCCAGGAAGACCTGGACGCGCTGGCCGGCGAGCACCTGGCCGCCATCCACGCCAGCGGCCTGCGCCTGGGCGTCAGCACCCACGGCTACGCCGAAATGGTGCGCGCCCATGCCGTGCAGCCCAGCTACATCGCCCTGGGCGCCGTGTTCCCCACCACGCTCAAGAAAATGGCCACCGCCCCCCAGGGCGTGGCCCGTCTGCAAGCCTATGTGCGGCTGATGCAGGCCTACCCGCTGGTGGCCATCGGCGGCATTGCCGCGGAACAGTTCGGCGACATCGCAGCTACCGGTGTCGGCTCCATTGCCGTGGTGCGCGCACTGGTGAATGCGCCCGATCCGCAAGCAGCCGCGCGGGATCTGATGGCAAGGCTGCCGCAGCCCGCCCAGTCCTGACCGCCAGCCGGTCTGCGAACCTGCAGCGGTGCCCCCCCGAGCGCCATCGCCACAAGAGGACTTCGGTTGAAGTCCTCTTTTTTTTGCCTGGATTGTGGCGTGCAACCCACTGTACGCCCGTGTCGCCCCGCACCCCGGAGCGGGACCGTGACCGGAAGCGGCATGCACACGGCCACCGCCTTGCTGCTGCGCCGGGATCGGCCAGACGCCGGATATACCGCGGCTTGCCAAAGTCTGCAATCAATTTTGGAAGCAGGCTTTCCCCCCATACAGGGCTTTCCAAGGAATCTCATCCTCGCTTATAAACTCTTCGCAGCCACTGCGGATGAAGACCCGCTTAATGCACAGTGGCGGCCCGCGACTTTCCACTCAACCGGTGATTGGAAGCATGGCCGGGACCCGAAACGTTTGGACTCCCGGCGTGCCTCCAGGGACCTTGCGCATCCAGATGACAAGCCTCCGCTCCCACACGCTTTTGCGTCGCATCGTGCTCGGCAACCTGGTGGTGGCCGCCCTGCTGTGCTTTGCCACCTGGTTCAGCATGCATGCCAATTACCGTGCCGACATGGACCTGGGCATTGCCGTCACCCGGCACCAGGCGCGCAGTCTGAGCCTGGAGCTGGCAGCCGAGGTGCGGCTGGTGGACAACGCCCTGTCCTCCATTGCCAACCGCTATCGCACGCGCAGCTTCGAAGGCCTGCCCACGGCCAACCTGGCCCTGTACGAGATGCTGCAGGAGCAGCGCGCCCTCATCCCTTTTGTCACGGCCTTGCGCACCACCGACAGCAAGGGTGAGGTCCTGATCACCCCCAGCGAGATCGACGAACCTTTTTCGGTGGGCGACCGCGACTATTTCGCCCAGGCTCGAACAACCGACCAGATGGTGGTGTCCGAGCCCCTGGTCAGCCACTCCTTTGGCAAATGGTCCATCGTGCTGGCGCGGCGCCTGCTGTCCGAGGACGGCAGCTTCCAGGGCATTGTGTATGCCATAGTCGCGTCCGAGCACTTTCACGATCTGTTCCAGCGCCAGTCGTTTGGTTCCAGCAGCGCCATGGCCTTGCGCACCGACCAGGCGCTGCTGGTCGCGCGCTATCCAGGGGCCAGCCAGGATGCCGAAACCGGTATCGGCAAGGCCACGGTCTCGCCCGAATACCACCGCGCCATCGCCCGCGACCGCGAGGAAGGCTGGTACATCACGCCCACCCTGCTGGATGGCGTGGAGCGCATCACCGCCTACCAGCGCTTGCAAGGCTACCCTCTGACGGTGTTCACGGGGCTGGGCACGGAAGCCTATATGGCCATGTGGCGCGCCTCCGCCTGGCGTGCCTGGGCGCTCACCGGCCTGTGCATTCTGCTGATCGCTTTGGGTTCGGTCGCCCTGTACCGCCTGCAGCAGCGTGAACACCGCATCCGCAAAGAACAGGAGCTGGTCATCAACAACGACCTGATCGGCATGGCCCGCCTGCGCGAACGCCGCATCGTGTGGACCAACCCCGCCCTGCGCCGCCTGCTCAAACAGCCCGCCTCGGCGCTGCATGGCGCGTCCACACGCATGTTCTATCCGGACGATGCGAGCTACCGGCTCATCGGCGAGAAAGCCTACGCCTCCTTGCTGGCCCGCGGCAAGTTTCACAAGCAGTTCCAGCTGCAGGCATCCGACGGCAAGCGCTTCTGGGTGGACGCTTCCGGCACCCTGCTGAATGCGGACGAGTCGCTGTGGATCTTTGTGGACATCGACGCCCTCAAGCAAGGCGAGCAGGCCGCCACCCACCTGGCCAACCACGATGCACTCACCGGTCTGGCCAATCGCCGGGCGCTGGAAGACACCCTGACCCAGGAGCTGACGTCCGGCCAGATGGTGGCGGTGTGCTTCATGGACCTGGATGGCTTCAAGCAGGTCAACGACACCCAGGGCCACGACGCCGGCGATGAAGTGTTGCGGGTGGTCTCCGCCCGGCTCACGGCCCAGGCCCGCGCGGGCGACTGCGTGGCCCGCCTGGGCGGTGATGAATTCGTGGTGCTGCTCGCCAACCTGCACACCCCCGGGGAGGCGCTTTCGGTGATGCAACGCTGCATGGATGCAGTGCGCCAGCCCATTGCCCTGCACGAGGGCATCATGGCCCAGGTCGGCATCAGCATCGGCATTTCCGTCAGCACCGCAGGCAGTTCCACGGCCACGCTGCTGCAAAGTGCCGACGAAGCCATGTACGCCGCCAAGCATGCCGGCAAGGGCCGCATCGTCCAGCATGCGGACCTGCAGCAGGGCGCCGTCAGCTGACGCCCAGGCCTGCAGCGACTGGAAGAAGCTATAGCCACGCCCTTCGCCCGCCGAAGCTGTGGGCAAAGGACCTTGGCCGCCGCCCGCCCTCTCCGGACCCGGCGGCCCTGGGGGGCTTCAGTGCCCTAGGCCTAGATGCCCAGGAATTGAAATGGCGCCGATGGCTTGAATTGCGACGTGGCATTGCCCGAGAATGTATGGTCCTGATCCGGGCCCAGATCCAGCTTCAACACCTTGCCGCTTTGTGGGCTGAAGTCCAGTTGCTTCAGATCCACCCAGAAGGTATTGGGCGTCAGTGCAGACTCAAAGAAATACAGCTTGCGCTGGTGATCGAACACGGTACGCCAGCGGGTGGAAGAAATATTGGGTTGCCCCGGGGTGCTGATGCCGTAGGGCACCGACGCATTGCGGATCACGCTGAACACGCTGGCCAGGTTCTTGTTCGGAGTCTGGTCCTTGGGAATGGCATTCACATAAAACGATGCACGTGCAAAACGGTCGGCAGCCCGGTTGGTGCCCGGCAGCATGACCGTGCCGCCAATCTGCTGCCAATAGGTGTTCAGCGCCAGTTGCTCTTCAAAAATCGGCGAGTTGGTCATCACCTGGTATGTGCGGCTGTGGTGAATGACCTGCTTGCCCCCGATGTACTCCACGATGGCACTGTCACCACTGGCGTCGGACATGGACAGATGCAGCGTGGTCAGCCGGTTCTCACCCGGCACATTGTCTGTCACGATGGTGAAGGGCTCTTTCTGCAGTGCCGCCACCGCTTCCTGCACCGTCGCAAAATTGTCCAGCACATACTGCGCCCATGCGGCAATCGTCAGCCCGGGCTTGCCACGGCCATCGAATGCGGGGTATTCCGATTCCACCAGCCACAGCAGATTGGCATTGAGACCGGCCTCGTTCACGCCGTCGGTGGTCGAAACATCGTAGCCCGAGGTGATGACGCTGCCGTACTTGGACGTCCAGCGTACAGTGTTGGGCCCTGTTTTGCCATTGCGCTCCATGCCCCGCGGCAGCACCCAGAGGTTGCTGACAATGTCGTTCTTCCAGTCCATGGAGCGGGCGGTCACCACCTGGCCATTGGCCCCGTGAAACACCAGTCGGGTGCAAGCCCAGGCACTGGACGCGGCAGCAATCCCCGCCATACCGAGCAACAACGCAGCACATTGCGGACGAATGCGTGGCAAGTTCATGTTCATCAAGGCCTCCTGAAGCGCAAACGAAAAGCACCAAGCGAAACCGGAACGCAGCGCGCAGGTACAAGCCTTCGCACCCCAGGACAAGGCTTCTTGCTGTGCCCTGCCCGCGGTGCATGGTAGGGCCACAACCGGGTTCATCGCAAACGATTCCCAGCCCTACACTATGCCAAAACGCCACCCTGCCGGCCCAAGGCCAGCTTGCCAACAGCCCCAGCGGCCCGGTCAGACCAGGGGCTCGGCCAGTCCCTCGGTGGCGATCATGCGCTGCACGGCCGGCCGCGCCAGCATCCGCTGCAGATAGGCACCGAGCAGCGGCCATGTCCGCGCCGGCTTCGCAAAGCCCCGGGTCCAGCGGCACAGCATGAACGCATAGGGGTCCAGCACCGTGTACTGCGCCCCCAGCAGCCAAGGGCCTTCGCTCTGTTGCAACTGCGCTTCCAGCTGTTCGAGCAGGCTGGCGATCTTCGATTCCGCATGGGCCTGCACCTGCCTGGCGCCCGATTCGTTGCCCGCATCCACCCAGCGCTCGGGATAGAAATAGACAATCAATGCGGTCTGCAAGGTGTTGCTCAGCCACATCAGCCACTTGTAGAACGCGGCACGCTCGGGCGTAGCCAGCAGAGGTGCCATGCCGCTTTCAGGGTGGGTATCGGCCAGGTGCAGGCAGATGGCGGCGGTTTCGTACAGCACCATGCTGCCTTCCACATACACCGGGATCAGACCATTGGGATTCAGGCGCAGATACTCCGCCGATTTGTGGGCATTCACCTCGCGCTTCACCTTCACCAGTTCGAACGCCTTCCCGATTTCTTCCAGAACGATGTGAGGAGCCATGCTGGCGTTGCTGGGATAATAGAACAGTTGCTTGGTGGTTGCCATGGTGAAAGTCGGTGGTGTGTGCCGGGGGAACGAGGAAGACGCGGCCGCTTGCACAGCACAGCGGGCGGGGTGGGCACGATGGTATGCGGGAAACCGGTCCAGGCCGTTGCAGCGCAAGGCACTCCCGGGGCATGGCTGGATACCGGGCAGGCCCCCGCCCGCCGGCCTCAAGCCCCCGGCACCACCGGCAGGACCAGGCCAAACGTGGTCGTTCCACCTTCCGACTGGGCAAACACAGTTCCACCATGCATCTTGGCAATCGCCTTCACGATGGCCAGGCCCAGACCGTGGTTGCGGTCTGCGTTGTAACGTGCGGAATCCGCCCGGTAGAAGCGGTCGAACAGATGGCGCAGGTGCTGGGGGGCGATGTCCGCACCGGTGTTGGTCACGGAGATGACGGCTTCCGTGTGCCCGTGCTGCGCCTGGGTGCCGATCTGGATCACGATGCGCGAGCCGCTGGCGGCATACCGCGTGGCATTGCTCAGCAGGTTCGACAGCGCCCTGCGCATCAGTGGCGCATCGAACTGCAGCTGCGCATCGCCGCGCACTTCCACCGTCAGGTCCGCCTCCAAGGCCACCGCTTCGTAGAACTCCACCACATCGGCGGCCACCGCGGCCAGGCTGAACACCTTGGCCTCCCGGGTGCCCGCCCCCCGGTCTGCCCGGGAGAGAAACAGCATGTCCCCCACCATCGCGGCAATGCGGCGCAGGTCCTCCAGGTTGGACTCCAGCACCTCGCGCATCTCCTCCACCGTGCGGGGCTTGCGCAACACCACCTCGGTGCTGGAAATCAGCGTGGACAGCGGCGTGTTGAGCTCGTGGGCCACGTCGGCATTGAAGGATTCCAGCTGCCGGTACGCGTCTGCCAGCCGGTCCAGCAAGGCATTGAACTGCGTCACGATGGGCAGCAACTCTTGCGGCAGCCCGCTGCCGTCCAGGCGGCGGCCGAAGTCCTTGGCCGACAGCTCGTCGATCTGCGAGACCAGCGACTGGATGGGACGCAGACTGCGGCGCACCAGCAAGCCGCCGAACAGGGACAGCAGCAGCGAGCCCGCAATCATGGAAATGAACAGCGCCCAGGCCAGCGCCCGCAGCAGGGCATCATCGGGACGCCGGTCCATCACCAGCGTGGCAGTCGCTGCCTGCGCATGGTCTGTGGTGCGGGACTGGATGGTGACGGCGAACGTCCGCTGCAGCGTATGCTCCGCGCCCAGGCCGGGAATGCGGCTGTCGAACAGCGTGGCGCCCTGGCTATCCACAATGCGGATGGCATAGTCGGCATGGCCGGCCAGAAAATCGGTCAGCACATGGGCCAGCGATTTATCCCGGTGTTCGACGTCGTCGTCACCCAGTACATGGGCCAGCGCCTGCTGCTTCTGGTCCAGCATTTCCTCCTGCCGCGCCGACAGTGTGGTGTCAAACACCAGATACACGGCAATGCTGACCGCCCCCAGCCCCAGCATCGACAGCAAGGCCATCCAGCGTGAAAGCTGCCTGCCGAGGTGCTGCACTCCAGCGGTCTGCTTCATGGCTGGGCTCGGCTCTCCAGCACATAGCCCATGCCCCGCACCGTATGGATGAGCGGCGTCTCGAAGGGCTGGTCCACCTTCATGCGCAGGCGCCGCACCGCCACTTCGACCACATTGGTTTCGCTGTCGAAGTTCATGTCCCAGACCTGCGAGGCCAGCTCCGTGCGGGACAGCACCTCACCCTGGCGGCGCAACAACAGCGCCAGAAGGTTGAACTCCTTGGCCGTCAGGTCCAGCCGCACCCCGGCCCGGACCGCCTTGCGCCGAATCAGGTCAACCTCCAGATCGCCCTCCTTCAGCGCCGTGGGCTCAGGCGCCAGCTGGTAGGCATGCGCCCTGCGCAGCAATACCTGGATCCGCGCCACCAGCTCGGAGAAGGCGAACGGCTTGATCATGTAGTCATCGGCACCGCTTTGCAGGCCGCGCACGCGGTCTTCGACATCCGCACGGGCCGTGAGCATCAGCACCGGCGTCGGCTTGGACTGCCGCAGCGCCGCCAGCACGGCAAAGCCATCAATGCCCGGCAGCATGCCATCCAGAACGATGAGGTCGTAGTCCAGCTCCATCGCCAGATGCAGCCCGTCAATACCGTTCACTGCGACGTCCACGGTATAGCCCTCTTCGGCCAGACCTTTGCGCAGGTACTCGCCCAGCTTGGCTTCGTCTTCAATCAACAGCAGTCTCATCTAACCCATTTTCCCGGATTTGCACGCCTCCGATTGATTACAAATTTGTCATCTGGCCGACGGCTTGGTGTTCGCTGGCGATTTCTACAGTCTGCGCCATCGCACATGGAAACCCGCAGCCGTACCGGCCGCAGGAAGGCCCGTGTGCGCGACCATTTTCTGGAGAAGCACACATGGCAACCCTGGCCCATGCTCCCGGCGGGGCACGTACGCAACGCAAGATTTCCCTGGCATGGATCGCATTGGCGCTTGCCAGCGTGGCATCCGCCACGACAAGCGCGACAGACCTGCCCCCGGCCCTGGTGACGCCAGCCCCCAAGCACACGGCGCAAACCGGCACACCCATGACCCTGGCGGATGCCTGGAACAGGGCGCTGGCAGCCAACCCCGGTCTGAAAGCGGCCCGTTTCGGTGCCGCCGCCACCGAAGGCGCTCTGCTGCAAAGCCAGGCCCGCCCCAATCCCGAACTGGCGTTCAGCCAGGAAGACACCCGCTCCGAGAACCGCTCCAGCACGGTCCAGATCAACCAGGTCATCGAGCTGGGGGGCAAGCGTGCAGCGCGCGTGCGCCTGGCCGAAAGCGAGAAGGCTGCAGCCCATTCCGCCGTGGCCGAAACGCAGGCCCTGCTCCGCTACCAGGTGGTCAATGGTTTCAACGAACTGCTGCTCGCCCAGCAGCGCGTGCAGTTCGCGTCGAAGACACACGATCTCGCTGCACAGGCCAGCGACGCAGCCCGCAAACGCGTCCAGGCTGGCAAAGTGCCTCCGCTCGAAGCCAGCCGCGCCCAGGTGGCACAGGCCCATGCTGCCCTGGAACTGCAGCAGGCCAGGTCGTCGGTAGTGGTCGCGCAGCAGAATCTGGCCGCCCTCTGGGGCGGCCGGACGACGGACATCGGCACGGCCATCGGCGACTTCACTGCCACTGCGGAAGCTCCGACAGCCGACCAGCTGGACGCGCTGCTGGACACCGCCCCCGCCATGGTGCAGGCGCGCCACGCGCTGGAGCAGAGCCAGGCCGCCTCCGCCATCGAACGCGCCAGGCGCCTGCAGGACCCGACCGTGAGCCTGGGCGTCAAGCGGGCCAACGAGGTCGGCCGCAACCAGGTGGTGCTGGGCATCAGCATCCCGCTGCCGCTGTTCGACAGCAATGCAGGCAACCAGCTCCAGGCCCTGCGCAAGGTGGACCAGGCCGAACAGAAATTGCAGGAACAGCGCCTGCAGTTACAGGCCCAGGTGTTCACAGCACGCCAGCAACTGATCAGCAGCAACCAGCAACTGTCCTTGCTCCAGAGCCAGGTGCTGCCCACCGCACAGTCTGCCTACGACATCGCCGTGCGTGGCTTTTCTCTGGGCAAGTTCAGCTTCCTGGATGTACTGGAAGCCCAGCGCACGCTGATCGAAAGCCAGCGCCAGTTGCTGGATCAGTGGATGGCATCACACAAGGCACGCGCAGAAATAGACCGCCTCCTGGGCACGGAATCCCTGGCCGACACACACACTGGAATCTGAACATGTCCGAACCCAAGCAATTCGACGCATCACTCTCTGCTCCCAAACACTGGATCGCCGTCGCAGCGATTCTGGCCTGTGGCATGGTGGCTGGCGCCCTCATCCTCCGGACTCCGGGCACCCCCACTCCGGCCGCAGCGTCCGGCCACGCGGATGCCGACGCGCACCAGGATGGCGAACACCATGGCCAGCCAGCTGAAAAGCATGGCGACCACCAGGAAGCCGACAAGCACTCCGACGAAGAACACCACGACGCCAAAACCGACACGGCCGACAAGGAGAAGACCGCGTCGGCTGCCAACCCGCATGGGGAGGATGCACACGGCCCTGAAGAAGAGGAAGGCCTGGTCCCGCTCAGCGAAGCCCAGTCGAAGAAAGCGGGCGTGACCCTGGCCCAGGCCGGTGCAGCCGCCATCCGCAAGGAAGTCCTGCTGCCGGGAGAGATCCGCCTGGATGAAGACCGCACCGCACACGTGGTGCCGCGCGTGGCCGGCATCGTGGCCTCGGTCCATGCCCGGTTGGGTGAACAGGTCGCCAAGGGACAGCTTCTGGCGGTGATCCACAGTGCCACCGTCTCGGACCAGCGCAGCGAACTGCAGACGGCACAGAAACGTCTGGTGCTCGCCCAAAACACATTCCAGCGGGAAAAGCAGCTTTGGGAAGAGAAGATTTCGGCGGAGCAAGACTATCTGCAGGCCCGCCAGGCCCTGCAGGAGGCCGAAATTGCCGTGACCAACACCTCGCAGAAGCTCGCAGCCATGGGCGCGGGTTCCGGCGGATCGGGCGGCTCCAGCCGCTATGAGCTGCGCGCGCCGCTGGCAGGGGTGGTGGTCGAAAAGCACCTGACCGTGGGCGAATCGGTGACGGAAAGCACCGCCTCCTTCACCGTGTCGAACCTCAGCGCCGTCTGGGCGGAGATCAATGTCGCGGCACCGCAGCTACCCTATGTGATCGTCGGCGCACCTGTGACGGTGCGGGCCACGGCGTTCGAGTCGGCCGCAGAAGGCAAGATCGCCTATGTCGGCGCACTGATCGGGGAACAGACACGCACGGCCCCTGCCCGCGTGGCGCTGGCCAACCCCCAAGGCGTCTGGCGACCCGGTCTGTTTGTGGAGGTCAAGGTCCTCGCGGATGCCGCACAGGTTCCCGTCGCGGTCGACGCCAAGGCCATCCAGCGCCCGAATGGCAAGGACAACGTGGTCTTCGTTCCTGCGCAGGGGGGCTACAAGGCCCAGCGCGTTCAACTGGGGCGCTCGGACGGGAAGACCACCGAAGTCACCGCCGGCCTGCAGGCCGGACAGGACTACGTCAAGGACGGCTCCTTCCTGCTGAAGGCCGAATTGGGCAAGGCGTCTGCCGAGCACACGCACTGAGCCGGAGTCCCCCATGTTTGAGCGCATCATCCGTTTCGCCATCGAGCAGCGCTGGCTGGTCATCGTGGCCGTGGCCGCCATGGCCATCCTCGGCCTCTTCAACTACCAGCGTCTGTCCATCGACGCCGTGCCGGACATCACCAATGTCCAGGTCCAGATCAATACGCAGGCACCAGGCTATTCGCCCCTGGAGACCGAGCAGCGCATCACCTACCCGATAGAAACCGTCATGGCGGGCCTGCCGCAGCTGGAGCAGACCCGTTCGCTGTCGCGCTATGGACTGTCGCAGGTCACCGTGATCTTCAAGGATGGCACCGACATCTACTTTGCCCGCCAGCTGGTCAATGAGCGCATCCAGGAGGCCCGCGAGAAGCTGCCGTCCGGCATCTCCCCCAGCATGGGCCCCATTTCCACGGGCCTGGGCGAGATCTATCTCTGGACCGTGGAAGCCGAAGAAGGCGCCAAAAAGCCGGACGGCACGCCCTACACCCCCATGGACCTGCGCGAGATCCAGGACTGGGTCATCAAACCCCAGCTGCGCAACGTGCCCGGCGTCACGGAAATCAACTCGATTGGCGGATTTGCCAAGGAGTACCTGATCGCGCCGCGTCCGGACAAGCTGGCGTCCTATGGCATCTCGATGGACAGGCTGGTCACGGCCCTGCAGAACAACAACACCAACGTTGGCGCGGGCTATATCGAGCGCGAAGGCGAGCAATACCTCATCCGTGCGCCCGGCCAGGTCCAGGGCATCGAGGACCTCCAGCAGGTGATCGTGGGCACGGCCCTGGGCCAGCCGGTGCGCATCCGGGATCTGGCCGATGTCGAACTGGGACGCGAACTGCGCACCGGCGCCGCCACCGACAACGGCCGCGAAGTCGTGCTGGGCACGGTGTTCATGCTGATTGGCGAGAACAGCCGCGTGGTCTCCAAGGCGGTGGACGCACGCATGGATTCCATCCGCAAGAGCATGCCCGAGGGGGTGAAGATCGTGACGGTCTACGACCGCACCACCTTGGTGGAAAAAGCCATTGCCACGGTGAAGAAGAACCTGGTGGAAGGCGCCGCACTGGTCGTGGTGGTGCTGTTCCTGTTCCTCGGCAACATCCGCGCGGCCCTGATCACGGCCCTGATCATCCCGCTGTCCATGCTGTTCACCTTCACCGGAATGGTGCAGTACCGCATCAGCGCCAACCTGATGAGCCTGGGCGCCTTGGACTTCGGCATCATCATCGACGGCGCGGTGGTCATCGTGGAGAACTGCGTGCGCCGCCTGGCCCATGCGCAGGAGCTCAAGGGGCGCTTGCTCACCCGCAGTGAACGCTTTCACGAAGTGTTTGCCGCCGCCAGGGAATCCCGCAGGCCTTTGCTGTTCGGGCAGCTCATCATCATGGTGGTGTATCTGCCGATCTTTGCGTTGACGGGAGTGGAGGGCAAGATGTTCCACCCCATGGCGCTCACGGTGGTGCTGGCCCTTGCCGGCGCCATGGTGCTGTCCATCACCTTCATCCCTGCGGCGATTGCGCTGTGCATCGGCAAACGCGTCGCGGAGAAGGAGAACCGCCTCATGGTCTGGGCCCGCCAAGCCTATGAACCGCTGCTCACCCGGGTGATGCGCATCCCCGTGGTGGTCATAGCGGCAGCTGTCGTGGCCGTCGTGCTCAGCCTGCTGCTCGCCTCGCGCATGGGCAGCGAATTCGCCCCCAACCTCAACGAAGGGGACTTTGCGATCCAGGCCTTGCGTGTGCCCGGCACCAGCCTCACGCAATCGCTGGACATGCAGATGCAGCTGGAAAGCACCCTCAAGGAGTCTTTCCCGGAGATCGAGCGCGTGTTCGCGCGCACCGGCACCGCGGAAATTGCCTCGGACCCCATGCCGCCGAACATCTCGGACGGCTACATCATGCTCAAGCCCCGGGAACAATGGCCCGATCCGCAACGCAGCCGCGAAGACCTGCTGGCCGCCGTGCAGAAGGTGGTGGAGGCCATTCCGGGCAGCAACTACGAATTCTCCCAGCCGATTCAGCTGCGCTTCAACGAACTCATCTCGGGTGTGCGCAGCGATGTGGCCGTCAAGGTCTTCGGTGACGACACCCAGGTGCTGGAGCGCACGGCACAGGCCATTGCTGCCATGCTGCAGAAGGTGCCCGGCGCCTCGGAAGTCAAGGTCGAGCAGACCACCGGACTGCCCATGCTCACTGTGCAGGTCGATCGCGAGAAGGCATCGCGCTATGGCTTGAACATGGGGGATGTGCAACAGACCATTGCCACCGCCATCGGCGGACAGGAGGCCGGCACCGTGTTCGAAGGCGACCGCCGCTTCGACATCCAGGTGCGCCTGCCGGAATCGGTGCGCAGCGACCTTGCGGCGCTGGAACGCCTTCCTATCGCCTTGCCTGCACAGGCGGACAGCAAGACAGGCTTTGTCCCTCTTTCCACCGTCGCCACGTTTGATCTGTCTCCCGGGCCGAACCAGGTCAGCCGCGAGGATGGCAAGCGCCGCATCGTCGTCAGTGCCAACGTGCGTGGTCGCGATATCGGCTCCTTCGTGGAGCAGGCGCAGCGTGAGCTGGACGCCATCCCCATGCCCAGCGGCTACTGGACACGCTGGGGCGGTACGTTCGAGAACATGCAGTCGGCGCAGCAGCGGCTGCAGATCGTGGTGCCCCTGGCCCTGCTGATGGTATTCACCTTGCTGTTCGCCATGTTCGGCAATGTGCGCGACGGGCTCATCGTGTTCACGGGGATTCCCTTCGCACTGACCGGGGGCATCCTGGCCTTGTGGCTGCGGGACATCCCGCTCTCCATCTCTGCCGCCATCGGCTTCATCGCACTGTCGGGCGTCGCGGTGCTGAACGGGCTGGTGATGATCTCGTCCATCCGGGCACTGCGCGAAACCGGCATGGCCGTCCCCGCAGCGGTACATGCGGGCGCACTCTCGCGCCTGCGCCCGGTGCTGATGACCGCCCTGGTGGCCTCTCTGGGTTTTGTCCCCATGGCCATCGCGACCGGGACCGGCGCCGAGGTGCAGCGCCCGCTCGCCACGGTGGTGATCGGCGGCATTCTGTCCTCGACGGTACTGACTCTGCTGGTGCTTCCGCTGCTCTACCGCCTGGTCCACCGGCACGACCCGTCCGAGGAAGAATTGCCGCAGACGGCACCCTCCTCCCGACCGTCCGTGTCCTGACCGGACCGGAGTGACCCCAAAGCCATGGCCTACCCGCCATGGCTTTGCTGTTTCCGCACGCCGCCCAGAGCGTTCATTGCCGCAATGTCATCTTCCTGTGTGCCTTCCGTCAGCGTGTGCTTTTCACAATGAAACCCTCTCGAAAGCCATGGTGCAAGCCATCGCTTCGAGGTGATTGCAACCTGACTGAAAGGCACACCTTCATGCACACCACACGCACTCCCATTCTCCTGTCCATGGCATTCGCCACCCTGTCACTGGCCACCGTCAACACTGCTTTTGCCAGCAGCTACATCCACCCGAAAAATTCGGAGACGGGATATGTGGTGTACCCCGACCATTTCCGCAGCGACAAGACACGGGCCCAGGTCCAGGCGGAAACGGCCGAGTTCCTGAAGAATGGCGGCACCAATGTATTCCGCAACAGCAACTACCCACTGGTCGACAGCTCGCCGTCGCAGCAGTCGTCGAACAAGACACGCCAGCAGGTACTGGACGAGCTGCTGAACGAGACCCCGGAACAGCGCAAAGCCCGCCGCGAGATGTACCGGGGCTGAGGCCCTGAAGACAAGGTGGTTGGACCAACCACCTTGGGGGTCCAACACCTGCACCACGGCCTGGAAACCGGCCTGCAAATCGCCCTATTTTTCCCTCCGGCCCCTGCGGAACCACCGCTGCTGCAGCTCGAACAGCAGCTCACTGGCCAGGGCCAGCACCGCTGCGGGCACGGCGCCGGCCAGCATCAGCGCGCTGTCGTTCAGTGCCAGGCCGGTGACAATGCGCTCGCCCAGGCCGCCGGCACCGATGAATGCGGCGATGGTGGCCGTGCCGATGGCGATGGCACAGGCGGTGCGCAGGCCTGCAACCACCATGGGCAGGGCAATCGGCAGCTCCACCCAACGCATGCGCTGTGCAGGCGTCATGCCCAGGGCAGACCCCGCCAACCGCAGGCCGGGCGATACTTCGGCCAGTCCGGCGCAGGTGTTGCTCAGGATCGGCAGGATGGAATAGGCCGTCAGCGCCAGCAGCGCCGGCACCCGTCCGATCACCCCCAGCAGGGCGATCAGCACGGCCAGCAGCGCCAGCGACGGGATGGTCTGCACCACGCCCGACAGTCCCAGGGCCAGCGCCCGCAGCCGGGCATGCGGAAACAGCAGCACACCGGCAGGCACCGCAATCAGGGCCGCCGCCCCAACCGAAAGCAGCACCAGCAGCAGATGCTGGCCGGTCAGGGTCCACAGATCGTCCGCCCACAGGCGCTGCCAGAACCGCTGCAGCAGGCCAGGGGATGCTGCGCCGGGCACTGCAGACGCCGCGGCGCCGCTGGCAGCCGCCCTTCCCCCCTCTTCCCCGCTGACTGCGGCCTTTTCTGTGCCGCCCGCGGCTGCGGCCGCGCCTTGCGGCGCCTGCGCGCCGGCCAGAAACTGGCGTGCAATCACGTCAAACGGCAGGGATTGCAGCTCGGCCTGGGCATTCATGCGGACCATCTGCGCTTCGCTAATGCGGCCTTGCAGCGTCTGCAGTGCGGCCCAGGCGTCAGGCTGCTGGCGGTGAAAATCCTTGCGGAACAGCAGCACCGCGTCGTAACGTGGGAAGTACTGCCGATCGTCCTCCAGCACCAGCAGGCCCAGCGCGTCGATCTTGGCATCGGTGGTGTAGATGTCCATCACATCGATCTGCCCCTGGGCCAACACCCCATAGGCCAGGCCATGGTCCAGCCCCGTGGGCCGGGCGCGCAGCTGGTAGCGGGCTGCCAGCCCTTGCCAGCCGTCAGCCCGGCCCAGGAATTCATTGGACAGGCCGAAGCGCAACTCCGGGTGGCGGGCCAGGTCACTGAGCGTGCGAATGCCCAGCTGCTCTGCCTGGGCACGGCGCATGGCCAGCGCATACCCGTCGTTGAAACCCAGTGGCACCCCCACGTCCAGCCCCAGCGGCGCCAGGGCAAGCTGCAGATCGGCCAGCGAGGTATGGGACGGGTCCTTGACGATCTCCTGCGCAATCGTGCCCGTGTATTCCGCATACACATCGATCTGGCCCGAACGCAGCGCCTCATACACGATAGCGGTGTTGCCCAGACCCTGCCGCACCTGTACCGCCGTACCGCTGGCCTGCACAGTCTGCGCCATGATCTGGGCCAGGATGTAAGACTCCGTGAAGCGCTTGGAACCCACGCGCAACTCCGCTGCCTGGGCGCCAGCCACGCCCCAGACCCACAGCCAACACAAGAGCAGGCAGGCAGCCACCCGGCGGTGAACGATCGTCATGCGGGCCATGATAGCAACGGCACGCCAGCCACCCCGGGCCCGGAACGGCAGCGCCAACCCGCCCAACACGCCCACCCCAGCATTCCGCGCGCCAGCAGGCACCCGGGCGGCGGACGGAAGGCAACGGACCAACGGCGCGCAGTGGGCCACTGCTAGCGGTCGCGCAAAGGCCTTAACGCGGTAAGGCAACAGGCGGAGCACGAACGGTACGGCCGCCCTTCCCCAGATCGACAGTCGGCCATGCAACTGCCTCCCAGTGGAGTGCCTGACCACTTGGAAATGCCCAAGAATCGAAAAAATCGCGACCCTGGCGGGCCAGGCGTGGCAAGCAAGGCCTGCGCATTTTTCATCTGGAGGCGTTCAACATGGCTGGTTTCCTGGGCAACTTCAAAATTGGCGCCCGCCTGAGTGCGGGATTTGCCATCATCTTGCTGCTGCTATGCAGCATGGGGGCCGCGGCCTATTTCCAGGCCTCCAGGATCTATGATGGCACCGAGGAAATCGCCGAAAACTGGCTGCCCAGCGTGCAAACGCTGGGCGACGCGCGCGCGCTGGCCAACAGCGCCCGCCGCGCCTCCCTGCGCTCGGTGCTGGAAGTGACGCCCGAAGGCAAACGTACCCAGCGGGCCTTGCACGACGAAGCCATCGCCAAGATGGACACCACCATGCTGGCCTATGACAAGCTGGTCTCCTCCCCCGAAGAGCAAGAGCTGAACCTGAAGATCAAGGCCGCATGGGCCGCCTACCTGACGGTCGACAAGCGACTGCTGGAACTGGCCGAGGCCGGCGAGGAGCGCTTTGCCGATGCCCGCGCCCTGTCCGTCGGGGAATCGGCCAAGGCGTTTGCAACGGCCACCGACCTCATCTCCGGCAGTGTCGAGCTCAACCGCGCAGGCGCTGCCGCCGCGCGGACGGATGCGCAACACACCTACCAGCAAGCCATTCTGGTGGCCGGCGTGCTGGTGCTGTCGGCCCTGGCACTGGGCGTGTGGATTGCCATCGCTCTCACGCGCTCCATCACCAGCCCGCTGGGCCAGGCCGTGGCAGCAGCCAACCGCGTGGCCGGCGGCGACCTCAGCACCCAGATCGATGTGGGCCGCAAGGACGAAATGGGTCTGCTGCTGGGGGCATTGCAGCGCATGCAGCACAGCCTGGTTCAGACCGTTTCCACGGTGCGCAGCAATGCCCAGGGCGTGGCTTCGGCCAGCGCGCAGATTGCCGCCGGCAACCACGATCTCTCGGGCCGCACGGAGGAGCAGGCCAGCGCACTGGAAGAAACGGCCGCTTCCATGGAAGAGCTCAGCTCCACCGTGCGCCAGAACGCCGACAACGCCCGCCAGGCCAACCAGATGGCGGTCAACGCCTCCACCGTGGCAGCCCAGGGCGGCGAGATCGTGGCCGAAGTGGTGGAGACCATGAAGAGCATCAACGACAGCAGCCACAAGATCTCCGACATCATTGGCGTGATTGACGGCATTGCCTTCCAGACCAATATCCTGGCGTTGAACGCTGCCGTCGAAGCCGCCCGCGCCGGAGAGCAAGGCCGGGGCTTTGCCGTGGTCGCCGGCGAAGTCCGTGCACTGGCCGGCCGCAGCGCCGACGCAGCCAAGCAGATCAAGCAGCTGATCGGCACCAGCGTGGAACGCGTGGGCCAGGGCACCCTGCTGGTGGACCGAGCCGGCACCACCATGAACGAGGTGGTGGCCGCCATCCGCCGGGTGACCGACATCATGGGCGAGATCAGCGCCGCCAGCACCGAACAAAGCCAGGGCGTGGCCCAGGTGGGTGAAGCCGTGACCCAGATGGACCAGGCCACCCAGCAAAACGCTGCCCTGGTGGAGGAGATGGCCGCCGCCGCCAGCAGCCTGAACACCCAGGCCCAGTCGTTGGTGGAAACCGTGGCGGTGTTCAAGCTGTCTGCTTACGAGCAGCCTAGCCCGGCGGCCATGGCGACGCCCGTGGCCCACAGCCAGCCAGCAAGTCCATCCACCGTCCCGGACACGTCCGCCACGCCGTCCGTCCGTCCCTTCTCCCGCCCCGCACAGTCGGGCTCCGGCACACCGGCTGCACCGGCCCTGCGCCGCCCCATCTCTGGTGCATCTGGCGCATCGAGTGCGGCCAGTACTCCCGCCCCCAAACCCGCTACCGTGGGCCAGGACATGGACGATTGGGAGAGTTTCTAAGCATGAGTAGCTGCGGCTCCGGTGATTTGGATGCACCGCATCACCGCATCCACCACTACGCCATAAAAAAGGGCTTCCTGCGAAGCCCTTTTTCTTTGCACAAAACTCACGCAGCCCTTACTGCACCTGCAGATCCCGCCGTGCCGCACATAGCTCGGGCAGGTAACGCCGGGCGACACGCTGCGCCTCGGCGGCCAGCAGCGACGGCAGGCCGGGTTGCGCCGCCAGGGTCTGCCAGGCCTGGGCGGCTTGCTGGCCGGCTGCAGCCTGTGCTTCTAGACTGTGGGCGGCACCCCACTGGGCCGTTCGGCGCAATGCCAGTTCGGCCCTGCGCTCGGTGCGGCGCAACTGCGGGGTGACCAGAATGGTGCCGCGCCGCCATTGCTGCAGTTGCAGCATGGTGCTCTGGGTGGCGCGCAGGGCCAGGCCCAGCTCCGGCAAGGTGGCGCGGCGCGGGTGCTGGGTCTTGTCGGCCCAGCGCACCAGGCGCAGCAGGCGGTGGTGTAATTGCGCCTGCCAGAAGCCGGTGGGCGCCACGGCCATGCTGGCCGGCAAACTGGGCAGCAAACCGGGCTTGCCCTCTTCAACCATACGCTGGGCCAGCGCAGGCACTTCGGCCACCATCATCTGCGCCAGCGTGCGCATGCGGCGCTGGGCATTGGTGGGGTAGATGCAGCGATAGACCAGCCAGGCCAACGCCGGGCCGGACACCACGGCCAGCGCCATGGTTGCGCTCTTGCCCATGTCCTGTGTATACGGAAAGACCGGCGCCAGCAGGATCAGCATGGCCATATTGGTGTCCATGGCACCGGCGGCGGTGCGCTTGTGGGCAAACACCAGCCCGCCCAGCAGGGCAAAAGGCAGCAGCATCCACACCATCTGCCAGCCGGACTGTGCCCAGGGCCACACCAGCCACTGGCACAGCAGGGCCAGCGCTGCACCTATCAGTTGACCGCGCAGCACAAAGGCCATGGTGCGGTTCGGGTTCTCGAAGGCCGAGAACACCAGCAGCATCACCGACAGGCCCAGCATGCCAAAGGCAATCAGGCTCCAGCCCGTCCAGGCCCACAGCAGGCCGAAAAACAGCAAGGTGCCGCCTGCGCGGATCGCGGCTTCGCGGGCGCCCACCCAGTCGCGGTGCAGTGGCAAGGGATCAACCCGGCGGTCGACCCATGCCGTGCCCGCACGGGCAGGTCCGCCCAGGTCCAGCTGCTCGGCACGCACGGCGCGGCGCATCTCCTGCATCAGTAGGTACAAGGCGTTCAGCCCGGGTTGCACCGCATGGCCGTCTGCCTGGATACGCTCTACCAGCGCTTCACAAGCGGCAATCGCCTGACGCAATGCAGCATCCACCGGGTGTGCGGCCGCGCTGTCGGCCGCCGGCGCCTGGCGCAGCACCTGGGCCAAAGCCTGTAGTGCATCGGCTAGGGCCGCAGGCGAAGCGCCAGCGTCGTCAGGTATCGCGGCAAAGGCCCACACCGGGTCCAGGGCGTCAGTCACAGCCGTGCTGTCCTGCGCCGTCTGCCCCAGGTGGTAGACCAGCTCCAGCGCCTGGTGCTGCTGCCAGTGCATGGCCTTGCTGGTGTTGCGCGCGGTGCGCGATCCTTCGGGGTAAAGCTCCAGCAACTCCTCCACCTCGGCCAGACGCACCAGCAGGCTGGCATTGTCCAGCCCTGGCGCGGCGCTGTGGCCACGCAACCGGGCCACGCAGGCGTCCAGCACGGCGGCCAGGGCCTGGCGACTCTGGGCGATCAGAACCGCTGCCTTGCGCCGGGGAGCAAAACACCAGGAGATGCACAGCGCGGCGAGCACGCCGGTCACCACCGTGAGCATGCGGTCCCAGGCGAACGGCCAGACCTCTTCGGCCCCGCCGTGGTGCAGCAGCACCACCATGGCGGCCGAATAGCCCGCCAACATGCAGCCATAGACCATATAGCCCCGCTGCAGATTGCCCAGAAAAGCGCACAGCCCTCCCCACAAGGCCAGCCCCACGGCCAGCACCCAGAGCGAGCCCTGCGCCATCAGCACCAGCGCCACGGCAAAGGCCACACCGACCACGGAGCCCGCAAAGCGGTAGATGCCGCGCGACAGCAGATGCTCGCGCATGGGCTGGCTGGACGCCCAGGCCGACATGGCCGCCCAGTGCGGGTGCTCCAGCCCCAGGGCATAGGCCACGGCCAGCGCCACAAAACCGGCCAGTGCCGTGCGCAAGGCAAACACCAGGGTGGGCAGGTGGAAACCGCAGGCCGCCATGCCGCGCTGCCACCTGGATGTGTGAGCGTCCTGCACCATCACCGCCCCCGCTCCATCGTGGGCTCGGTGTCGTCCGCATCCTCCACCGCATCGCCCAGCTCCTGCGCCATGCGCTGCTGTAGCTGCAGCATGCCCTGCAGCAGCAGTTGCGAGGTAGCCGCATCCATGCCGTCCAGCAGACGTCCTTCCACCTGCACCAGCTTGGCGCGCACATCGGCCACGGCGGCGTTTCCGGACTCGGTCACCTGCAGCAGCTTGCTGCGGCGGTCGTGCGCATCGGTTTCGCGGCGCACCAGGCCCCGGTTTTCCAGCAGATCGACCACCCGCACCAGGGTAGAGCTGTCCAGACCCACGCGCTGCGCCAGGGCCTTGAGGCTGATGCCTTGCGCTGCGGCATGCAGGTGAAACAGCGGCGCCCAGGTGGCGTCGGTCAGCCCCAGCTCGGCCAGGCGCAGGTGGACCACACGGCGCCACTGGCGGCCCAGGCTCATCAGCGTGTAGCCGAACAACGGTGCTTCAGCATGGTTCGATGGGAGCGTATGGCCCACCTTGGTGGACTGGGTCGAACCCACCACAGGCGGCATGGGCGCCGACTTTTTGACGGCACGGGGACGAGGGCTGGCAGTGGAGCGTGGCATCAATGCTTTGTAGATTAAATAATTTGCAATTCAAACCATTTTATCTAGCAATCAATCCCGCACTGCCTACAGGGTGCCTGCAGCGCCCTCTCCTAAGCTCTGTCTACCGGCCACGCCCTTGGGCGGAGCACAACCCGCCTTGGCTTTGCGCTCCACGCTGCGGCCAGCCGGCCCCAAATCAAAAGGGTTAACCCTTGGTTTTGTACGTTCCGCGCCATGCTGCTGTCGTGTATCGGACAACTTCATCCGTTTGTGACCTGCTGATCCAAATCAGACCTCGTCCCTGACGCGACAATGGGGCTGTTTTCAGTCACAGAAACGACAGGCCATGGACGACCCGATTCTTACTATCGAAGAAAGAGAAGCGATCAACTCAGGACGCTGGTTTTCATCCCTATCCCCGTCATTACGGCACGACATACTTCGATGCGCATACGTCAAACGTTTCAAGGATGGTGCACTCATCTGCGCCCGCGGCGAGCCGCCCGAGGAATGGATTGCCTGCGCCAAGGGGGCGGTGCGCGTGAGTTCGACCTCCATCACGGGCAAGCAGATCACGCTGACCTATGTGGAACCGGGCATCTGGTTTGGGGATGTGTCGATTTTCGACGGGGACCGGCGCACGCACGATGTGTACGCCCATGGCGCGACCACGCTGGTGTGTGTGGCCAAGGCAGATTTCAAGCGCATTCTGGCCTCGCATGTGGAGTTCTACGAAGCCATGCTGTGGCTGCAGGCGCGGCGCATTCGCCAGCTGTACGGCCTGGTCGAGGACTTGAACACCCTGCCCTTGCGTGCCAGGCTGGCCAAACAGCTGCTGCATCTGGCACGCAGCTATGGCATTCCCAGCCTGTCGGACAACCAGGAAATCCGCATCGGACTGCAGCTGGCCCAGGAAGAGCTGGCCCAGCTGCTCGGAGCATCGCGCCAGCGTGTGAACCAGGAACTCAAAGGCATGGAGCGCGAGGGGAGCATCCGCATCGAACCAGGTGGGCTGGTGGTGCGGGACCGCAATGCGCTTCTGCGCATTGCGGAAACCGACCTGTAAGGACTTATGAGCAAATTTGACCACTTTGTAGGAACCAAGCCCGTCTCGGACACCCACGCATTCGACATGGCGGCCCTCACCGCCTGGATGCAGCAGCATGTGGAAGGCTTTGCCGGCCCGCTGCAAGCGGAAATGTTCAAGGGCGGACAGTCCAATCCCACCTACAAGCTGGTCACGCCGGGGCGCAGCTATGTGATGCGCTCCAAGCCCGGCCCGGTGGCCAAGCTGCTGCCGTCGGCCCACGCCATCGAGCGTGAATTCAAGGTCATGCGCGGCCTGGCGGGCACCCAAGTGCCTGTACCCCACATGTATGCCCTGTGTGAGGATGAATCCGTCATCGGCCGCGCCTTCTACATCATGGAATTCAAGGAAGGCCGCGTGCTGTGGGACCAGTCGCTGCCGGAAATGACACCCACCCAGCGCGGCGCCTACTATGACGAACTCAACCGCGTGATCGCGGCGCTGCACACCGTGGACTTTGCCGCCCAGGGCCTGGCGGACTACGGCAAGAGCGGCAACTATTTCGAGCGCCAGATCGGCCGCTGGAGCAAGCAGTACGTGGCCTCCATCACCCAGCCCATCCCCGAGATGGACAAGCTGATGGCCTGGCTGCCCGCCAACCTGCCTGACAGCGCCAGGGACGAGAGCAAGGTCTCCATCGTCCACGGCGACTATCGACTGGACAACGTGATGTTTCACGCCACCGAGCCCCGCGCCGTGGCCGTGCTGGACTGGGAGCTGTCCACACTGGGCCATCCCCTGGCCGACTTCAGCTACCACTGCATGGCCTGGCACATCCCCAGCACGCTGGGCCGTGGCATCGGCGGTCTGGATCTGGCCGCACTGGGCATTCCTTCCGAAGCCGAATACCAGCGCCGCTATTGCGAGCGCACCGGCCTGGCCACACCCGAACAGCTGCAGGCCGACTGGAACTTCTACCTCGCCTACAACATGTTCCGTATCGCTGCCATCCTGCAAGGCATTGCCAAGCGGGTGGAAGCCGGCACCGCATCCAGCGCCCAGGCCAAGGCCTCGGGCGACACGGCCCGCCCCATGGCGGAGCTGGCCTGGTCCTACGCCCAGAAACACCGGGCTTAATCCGTTCCGCCTGGCAACAGACGGTTTTCCCATCCCCCCACTGTGCAAAACGGCATGCGGCTGCCGGGGGGCAGCGCGCGCCCATGTGCGCCCACCACCCTCAAGGAGACACCATGGACTTCGACTACTCCCCCAAAACCAAGGAGCTGCAAGCGCGCCTGCAACGCTTCATGGATGAATACATCTATCCGAATGAAGCCACCTACTGGAGCGAGCTGGAAGCCAACACCCAGGCCGGCAAGCGCTGGAGCCACCTGCACTTCCTGGACGCCCTCAAGGACAAGGCCAAGGAACAAGGCCTGTGGAACCTGTTCCTGCCCAAGGACACCGCCGAGATCGCCGGCGTGGACGGCGCCGGCCTGACCAACCAGGAATACGCCCCCCTGGCCGAAATCATGGGCCGCGTGGGCTGGGCCTCCGAAGTGTTCAACTGCGCTGCGCCCGACACCGGCAACATGGAAACCATTGCCCGCTACGGCACCAAGGAACACCATGAGCGCTGGCTCAAGCCCCTGCTCAACGGCGACATCCGTTCCGCGTTTGCCATGACCGAGCCGGAAGTGGCCTCGTCCGATGCCACCAACATCTGCACCCGCATCGAACGCCAGGGCGACGAATACATCATCAACGGCCACAAGTGGTGGATCTCCGGCGCAGGCGACCCCCGCTGCGCCGTCTACATCACCATGGGCAAGTCCGACCCCGAGGCACCCAAGCACTCGCAGCAGAGCATGGTTCTGGTGGCCGCCGACACCCCCGGCGTGCGCGTGGTACGCCCGCTGTCCGTGATGGGCTATGACGATGCGCCCCACGGCCACATGGAGATGTATTTCGAGAACGTGCGCGTGCCCGCCAGCAACATTCTGCTGGGCGAAGGCCGCGGCTTCGAGATCGCCCAGGGTCGCCTCGGCCCCGGCCGCATCCACCACTGCATGCGCCTGATCGGCAAGGCCGAGCGCGCCCTGGAACTGATGTGCAAGCGCGCCAGCAGCCGCGTGGCCTTCGGCAAGACCATCGCCCAGCAGACCGTCACCCAGGAACGCATTGCCGAGGCGCGCTGCCGCATCGACATGGCCCGTCTGCTGACGCTCAAGGCCGCGTGGATGATGGACACCGTGGGCAACAAGGTGGCCCGCACCGAAATCGCCATGATCAAGGTGGTGGCGCCCAAGCTGGCCTGCGACGTGATCGACTGGGCCATCCAGGTGCACGGCGGCGGCGGCATGAGCCAGGACTTCCCGCTGGCCTTTGACTACGCCCACGCACGCACGCTGCGCTTTGCCGACGGCCCGGATGAAGTCCACCGCAACGCCATTGCCAAGTGGGAGCTGGGCAAGTACGGCACCTATGGCAAAAACGCCGACGTGCCTATCACCCGCGGCAGCTGATCACCACTGACAGGCGTGCCATGCGCCTTGCCCCTGCACTTGTCCGCCCGTGTGCGGGGCTGGCCCTGGAACATCGCGTTCCGGGGCCTTTTTTATGGCCTGCACACGCAAGCTGCATGTGTGCAGATGCCGCCACGCCCGAAGCACACGGGCAGCCTGGTCTGCCACAGCAACACTCCCAGGGCACGTGGTGTTCTCCGGAAGTTGGGCACTTGACGGCATCAAACAGAGCAAACGGGGCAATCGCCCATTGATAGACCATTTTTACCAAATGGTCATAACCTTTAGGCATGGGTGACTGTGGCGCCGCAGCCTCAGCAACCATCAGCGCCACTGATGGCGTAGTTTCCACATTTGGTGGACCAAAAACAATCAAATCAAAGAGTTGCACCCAAGCACCTTCACCTCGCCATCATCAGACTTGATAGCAAGCACCCTCGGCACCATGCAACAAAGTGGCCGCCTACAAACAAACCTTTACAAAGCTGGCACCCCCCTAGAATCAGCCCGACCACACACGCTTTTGTGGTGCGGTCATGGCGGCGTCCCCCCATGCCTGCGTTGGCATTCCAGTTTCTAACAAAGCTTCGCGCACTCTCAGCGGCCCCGTGCTGCAACCCCCACCATGCAGTTTTTTCATAACCTCAAGCTCTCCAGCAAACTGTTGCTGTCTTTTGCTGCGATTTTGGTGCTGACCGCACTGATCGGCCTGCTGTCGATCGTGCAGCTCGACCGCGTCAACCAGACCGGCACGGATCTGGCCCGCCAGTGGCTGCCGGCCACCCGCACGGCCATGGAGGTCAAATACCAGCTGCAGCGCTATCGTTCGCAGGAACAGCAGCATGTGCTCAGCGCCTCCCCCGAAGAAGCTGCCACCTACGAGCAGACCATGCCCAAGCTGTGGGACGGTCTGCAACAGAACGTGGAGCTGCTGAACAAGTTTCTGAACACCGATGACGACAAGCGCCTGCACGCCGAAATCGTGCAGGCCATGGGCCAGTACAACCAGGTGCATGACAAGGCAATACGTTTGTCGCGCGAACAGCAGACAGCCGAAGCCACGGCCCTGTTGCGTGGTGAAGCGCTGACCATCAGCCGCAGCATCAACAGCAAGGTCGATGTCCTGTTCGAACACATCAATACAGGTGCCGACACCGCCGACAAGCTGGGTGACGAGATCTACACCGCATCCCGCAACCTGATCTGGGCCATCGTGGCCATCAGCATGGCCGCTGGCCTGGCGCTGGCCATCTTCATTGCCCGTCTGATTTCGCGCCCCCTGAACCACGCCGTGGAACTGGCCCAGGCCGTGGCTGGCGGTGACCTGAGCCGCCGCATCGAAGCCACCTCCACCGACGAAACCGGCCAGCTGCTGCAAGCCCTCAAGCAGATGAACGACAGCCTGGTGCAGATCGTGGCCCAGATCCACCAGGGCAGCGATTCCATCGCCACCGCCACCCAGCAGATCGCCACGGGCAACCAGGATCTGTCCTCGCGCACGGAACAGCAGGCCAGCTCGCTGGAAGAGACTGCAGCCTCGCTGGAAGAGCTGACCTCCACCGTCAAGCAGAACGCCGCCAATGCCCGCCAGGCCAACCAGTTGGCGGCCAGTGCGTCGCAGGTGGCGCAACGCGGCGGTGCCGTGGTCAACCAGGTGGTGGACACCATGACCGCCATCAACACCTCGTCGCGCAAGATCGTCGACATCATTGGCGTGATCGATGGCATCGCCTTCCAGACCAACATCCTGGCACTGAACGCCGCCGTGGAAGCTGCCCGCGCCGGAGAACAGGGCCGTGGCTTCGCCGTGGTGGCGGGTGAAGTCCGCACCCTGGCCCAGCGCAGCGCCGAAGCAGCCAAGGAAATCAAGCACCTGATCGATGACTCGGTCGGCAAGGTGGAAGAAGGCAACTCCCAGGTCGCATCGGCCGGGCAGACCATGAGCGAGATCGTCGACAGCGTCAAGCGCGTGACCGACATCATGGGCGAGATCACCGCTGCCAGCGACGAACAGACCTCGGGCATCGAGCAGATCAACCAGGCCGTCGCCCAGATGGACCAGGTCACCCAGCAAAACGCGGCCCTGGTGGAAGAGTCCGCTGCCGCCGCCAGCTCCCTGCAGGAGCAGGCCCAGCAACTGAGCCAGACCGTGCGCGTATTCAAGCTGGCCAACGGCCCTGCCGCCCTGGATCTGACGGCAACCCGCCCCGTGGCCGCTCCCCGTGCCACGGCCGCCGTGTCCGCCCCACGTCCCGTCGCCAAGACCCCCGCCAAGAGCGTGGCCGCAGCGCCCCGCCCTGCCCTGGCACCGGCCGCCCCACGCCGCCCGGCGGCTGCGGCATCTACCGCCCAGCATGAGGGCGAGTGGGAAGCTTTCTAAGCTTCTAAGCACCGCCAAAGCACAGCCTGCCGCTGTGCGCCCCATGCACACAGGCCCTGCGGGGCCTGTTGTCGTTCCTGCGGCCGTTTTGCTGCCCTGTCGCGGCGGCAAATCCATGTATCGCGCATTCTTGTGGGGCCGTCTTGCAGCAGCAGGGAGTGCACCATGCGAAAATCACGCTTTTAAGGCGCCGCTTGCGCCTGCCACTCTACAAACAGAACAGGAATTGACCATGGAAGCAGAACGCATCAACCAAATCGGCGCCGCCCTCGAAGACCTGTCCGCCCGGACAGAGGACCTTCGGAGGTATCTTTGACTACGATGCCAAGTTTGAACGCCTGCGCACGGTAAACGCCTCGCTCGAGGACCCCGCGGTCTGGAACGACCCCAAGAAGGCCCAGGAGCTGGGCAAGGAAAAGAAGTCCCTCGACTCCGTCGTGCTGACCCTGCAGAAGCTCACCACCGAGCTGGCCGACAATTCCGAGCTCTACGAAATGAGCCGGGAAGAAGGCGATGAAGCCGGTCTGGAAACCATTGAGGCCGAAACCGCCAAGCTGCGCCCGCTGATCGAAGAGCTGGAATTCCGCCGCATGTTCAGCCAGGAAGCCGATCCGCTGAACTGCTTCGTCGACATCCAGGCCGGCGCCGGTGGTACCGAAGCCTGCGACTGGGCCAGCATGCTGCTGCGCCAGTACCTGAAGTACGCCGAACGCAAGGGCTTCAAGGCCACGGTGGAAGAAGAGACGCCCGGCGACGTGGCGGGTATCAAGAGCGCCACCATCAAGATCGAAGGCGAATACGCCTTTGGCCTGCTGCGCACCGAAACCGGCGTGCACCGCCTGGTGCGCAAGTCGCCGTTCGACTCGTCCGGCGGTCGCCACACCTCGTTCGCTTCGCTGTTCGTCTACCCCGAAATTGATGACTCCATCGAGATCAACATCAACCCGGCCGACGTGCGCACCGACACCTACCGCGCATCAGGCGCGGGCGGCCAGCACATCAACAAGACCGACTCGGCGGTGCGCCTGACCCACATCCCCACCGGTATCGTGGTGCAGTGCCAGGACGGCCGTAGCCAGCACAGCAACCGTGACGTAGCGTGGCAGCGCCTGCGTTCGCGCCTGTACGACTTCGAAATGCGCAAGCGCATGGAAGAGCAGCAAAAGCTGGAAGACACCAAAACCGACGTGGGCTGGGGCCACCAGATCCGCTCGTACGTGCTGGACAACAGCCGCATCAAAGACCTTCGCACCAATGTTGAAGTCTCGGCCACCCAGAAGGTGCTGGACGGCGATCTGGACGTGTTCATCGAAGCCTCGCTCAAGCAAGGCGTTTAAGGAATCCCCATGCTGCGTGAAGGACAAGCAACAGCTGTCTACCGTGCCGACTACCAGGCTCCTGCCTGGTGGATCGACACGGTGGAGCTGACATTCGACCTGGACCCGGCCAAGACCCGCGTGCTCAACCGCATGCGCGTGCGCCGCAACCCGGATGTACCGGCACAGGCCCTGCGCCTGGATGGCGACGAGCTGAACCTGGCCCGGGTGATGGTCAACGGCGGCGGCACCTCGTTCAAGATGGAAGGCGACCAGTTGGTGCTGGAGAACCTGCCCGAGGGCGATGCCCCCGTGGAGCTGGAGATCTTCACCACCTGCGCGCCCGCCAAGAACACCAAGCTCATGGGCTTGTACGTGAGCGAGGACACCTTTTTCACGCAGTGTGAGGCCGAAGGCTTTCGCCGCATCACCTACTTCCTGGACCGTCCCGATGTGATGGCCATGTACACCGTCACCCTGCGCGCCAGCAAGGCCCAGTATCCGGTGCTGCTGTCCAACGGCAATCTGGTGGAGTCCGGTGATCTGGAAGACGGCCGCCACTTTGCCAAGTGGGTCGATCCACACAAGAAGCCCTGCTACCTGTTCGCACTGGTGGCCGGCAAGCTGGTCGCGCGCGAGCAGCACATCAAGAGCCGTGCAGGCAACGAACACCTGCTGCAGGTCTATGTGCGCCCCGGCGATCTGGAAAAGACCGAGCACGCCATGAACTCGCTCATGCACTCCATTGCATGGGACGAGGCGCGCTTCGGCCTGAGCCTGGACCTGGAACGCTTCATGATCGTCGCCACCAGCGACTTCAACATGGGCGCCATGGAAAACAAGGGCCTGAACATCTTCAACACCAAGTATGTTCTGGCCAACCAGGCCACGGCCACCGACACCGACTACTTCAACATCGAGAGCGTGGTCGGCCATGAATACTTCCACAACTGGACCGGCGACCGCGTCACCTGCCGCGACTGGTTCCAGCTGTCGCTGAAAGAAGGTCTGACGGTTTTCCGCGACCAGGAATTCAGCATGGACATGGCGGGCAGCGCATCGGCGCGCGCCGTCAAGCGCATTGACGATGTGCGCGTGCTGCGCACCGTGCAGTTCCCCGAGGATGCCGGCCCCATGGCCCACCCGGTGCGCCCGGACAGCTACATCGAGATCAACAACTTCTACACCGTCACGATCTACGAAAAGGGCGCGGAAGTGGTCCGCATGCAGCACAACCTGGTGGGCCGCGAAGGCTTTGCCCGGGGCATGAAGCTGTACTTCGAGCGCCACGACGGCCACGCTGTCACCTGCGACGACTTCTCGCAGGCCATTGCCGACGCCAACCCCGACTCGCCACTGGCCCAGCATCTGCCGCAGTTCCGCCGCTGGTACAGCCAGGCCGGCACGCCCGTCCTCAAAGCCGTGGGCCTGTACGACGCTGCCGCACAGACCTACACCCTGACACTGTCGCAACGCTGCGCCCCCACCGTGGGCCAGCCCGAGAAGCTGCCCTTTGTCATTCCCGTGCAGATGGGCCTGATCTCGGCCAGCGGCCAGGAAATCGCGCTGCGGCTGCAGGGCGAAGACACCGCACAGGCCGCCAAGAGCCGCATGCTGGTGCTGGCCGAAGCCGAACAGCGCTTTGTCTTCACCAACGTGACCGAAGCCCCCGTGCCATCGCTGCTGCGCAGCTTCAGCGCCCCGGTGGTGCTGGAATGCGACTTCAGCGACGCCGAGCTGCTGACCCTGCTGGCGCATGACAGCGACCCGTTCAACCAATGGGAAGCCAGCCAGCGCCTGGGCCTGCGCTACGCGCTCAAGGCCATCACGGCACCGGCCGACGCCGCAGACACTGACAGCCAACCCGGCGCCCAGCTGCTGCCCGCCGCTTTCATGCAGGCACTGCGCGAAGTGCTGGGCAATGACAAGCTGGATGCGGCCTTCAAGGATCTGGTGCTCACGCTGCCGTCGGAAAGCTATATCGCCGAGCAGCTGGCCGAAGTCGACCCGCAGCGCGTGCACGCCGTGCGCGAAGCCATGCAGCTGCAGCTGGCCACCGCACTGCAAGCCGACTGGGAAGCCCTGTGGCTGGCCCACAGCGACACCGGTGCCTATCGCCCCGACCATGTCAGCGCCGGACGCCGTGCCCTGGCGGGCCGTGCCTTGACCATGCTGTGCCTGGCATCGGCCCAGAGCGGTGACACCGTCTGGCCCGGCAAGGCCTACCAGCGCTGCAAGGACGCCGGCAACATGACCGACCGTTCCAGTGCGCTGTCCGCACTGATCTACAGCGCCAGTCCCCTGGCGGCGCAAGCGCTGCAGCGCTTCCACGCCCTGTTCCAGCAGGATGCGCTGGTGCTGGACAAGTGGTTCGCCCTGCAAGGCAGCGCCTGCGACCGCGGCGGCAACGTGCTGCCGGCCGTGAAGACGCTGATGAAGCACCCGGACTTCCAGATCAAGAACCCCAACCGCGCACGCAGTCTGATCTTCAGCTTCTGCAACAACCCGGGCGCCTTCCACCGCACCGATGCGGCGGGCTATGTGTTCTGGGCCGACCGCGTGATCGAGATCGACGGCTTCAACCCCCAGGTGGCCGCCCGCCTGGCCCGGGTGATGGACCGCTGGAAAAAGCTGGCCGAGCCTTACCGCACAGCCGCCCAGGCCGCCATCGAGCGCGTGGCCGCCAAGCCCAATCTGTCCAACGATGTGCGTGAAGTCATCACCCGCGCACTGGCCGATTGAGGCCTCACATTGACATGCGCAAGAGGCCGGCACCGTGCCCGCCCCTTGCGCCAGGCGATCCGGTTTGCGCCGGATGGCCCGTGGATTTTTAAGGAGTTCAACCCATGAAGAAAAACATCAGCCTGACCCGCTACCTGGTCGAGCAGCAACGCGTGGACGGCCTTATCCCTGGCCAGCTGCGCCTGCTGCTGGAAGTCGTTGCCCGCGCCTGCAAGCGCATCAGCTTTGCCGTGAACAAGGGTGAGCTGGGCGACGTGATGGGCACCGCCGGCAGCGAGAACGTGCAAGGCGAAGTGCAGAAGAAGCTGGACATCATCGCCAACGAAACCCTGATCGAAGCCAATGAATGGGGCGGCCACCTGGCCGCCATGGCCTCGGAAGAAATGGAAGGCATCTACGTGGTGCCCAACCGTTACCCCCAGGGCGAATACCTGCTGATGTTCGACCCGCTGGACGGCTCGTCCAACATCGACATCAACATGTCCATCGGCACCATCTTCAGCGTGCTCAAGAAGCCTGAAGGCCACCCTGGCGTGCACGACAGCGACTTCTTCCAGCCCGGCACCCAGCAAGTGGCCGCCGGCTACTGCATCTACGGCCCCCAGACCACGCTGGTGCTGACCGTGGGCGACGGCGTATCCATGTTCACGCTGGACCGCGAGCAAGGCTCCTTCGTGCTCATCGAGGAAAACGTCAAGATCCCCGAAGACACCAAGGAATTCGCCATCAACATGTCCAACATGCGCCACTGGGACGAGCCCGTGAAGCGCTATGTGGACGAAGTGCTGGCCGGCAAGGAAGGCCCGCGCGGCAAGGATTTCAACATGCGCTGGGTGGCAGCCATGGTGGCCGACGTGCACCGCATCCTGTGCCGCGGCGGCGTCTTCATGTACCCCTGGGACAAGCGCGAGCCGCTCAAGCCCGGCAAGCTGCGCCTGATGTACGAAGCCAACCCCATGAGCTGGCTGATCGAGCAAGCCGGCGGCATGGCCACCAACGGCCGCGAACGCATCCTGGAAATCCAGCCCACCCAGCTGCACGAGCGCGTGAGCGTTGTGCTGGGCTCCAAGAACGAAGTGGAACGCATCACCCGGTACCATCTCGAAGCCGATAAAAACGCGCTATAATATTGGCTTGTTGCCGGTGTAGCTCAGTCGGTAGAGCAGCTCATTCGTAATGAGAAGGTCGCGTGTTCGATTCATGTCTCCGGCACCATTGAAATAAAGAAACCCCGCTGTGTTCTGCATAGCGGGGTTTTTGTATTTTGGACCAGCGTCAGGTACGCATTCAGCGGGGCGTGCAGGTACGGCTGTGCTGCCGCCCTGCCTCAGGCGGCGAAACCGCCGTCGATCAGCAAGTCCGCGCCCGTGACGAAGGCGGCATCCGGCCCGGCCAGGTAGGCCACCATGCCGGCAATCTCATCGGCTTTGCCATGTCGCGGAATGGCCATCAGCCCGTGCATCGTCGCGGCGAAATCGCCGGTTTCGGGGTTCATGTCCGTGTCCACCGGGCCGGGGGCCACGTTGTTGACCGTGATGCCGCGCGGCCCCAGGTCACGCGCCAGTCCCTTGACCAGTCCCACCAGGGCCGATTTGCTCATGGCATAGGCGGCCCCGCCCGCAAACGGCATGCGCTGCGCATTGGTGCTGCCGATGTTGATGATCCGGCCCCCTTCCTGCATGTGTTTGGCAGCGGCCTGCGATGCCACGAACACGGAGCGGATGTTGACGGCCACGGTGCGGTCAAAGTCTTCCAGCGTGAACTGGTCCAGCGGTGCAAGTGCCAGCACCCCGGCGCTGTTGACCAAAATGTCCAGGCGACCGAAACGGTGGGCAACGCTGTCGATGGCTCGGGTCAGCGCAGCGGCATCGGTGGCATCGGCATGGATGGCGATGGCGTCGCCTCCGCTGGCCTTGATCTCTTCGACAAGGGCTTCGGCTGCAATGGCAGAAGCTCCATAGCCAATGGCCACACGGGCGCCATCACGGGCCAGGCGGCGGGCGCTGGCGGCGCCGATGCCCCGAGAGCCGCCATGGATGAAGGCCGTTTTTCCGGCCAGGGGCTTGCCCACGGCGGCAGAGGCTGCGGAGGCGGGGTTGGAGGTGGTGTTCATGGCGTTTCCTTTCAAAGGGAGTGGTTGATGGCTGCAGTGTGAGCCGGCTCACCTATTTCTGGTAGTCATTAAACAAAGCATTCAATTTCAACCATTTGTATAAGATTGCGCCATGTTGACCGAACTGCGCAGCCACCTCGACGCCTTCATCACCTCGGCCGATGAAGGCAGTTTCTCGGCCGCCGCACGCCTGCTGGGGCTGACGCCCGCCGCCATCAGCAAAAGCGTGGGTCAGTTGGAGGTCCGGCTGGGGGTGCGGCTTTTCCAGCGCAGCACCCGCCACCTTGCACTCACCACCGATGGCGAGCGCCTGTATGCCCAGGTGCGCCTGCCCTGGAGCGAGATCAACGACGCCCTGACCGACCTGCGCCAGGGCGCAGGCAAGCCGGCGGGCACGCTGAAGGTGGCACTGGCCCACACGGTGGGCCGTGAATACATTGTCCCGTTGCTGGGCGAATTCCTGCACCGCTACCCCGACGTGCTGCCCGATCTGCATTTCGACAACCGCCAGGTCGACATCGTGGCGGCAGGGTTCGACGTCGCGATTGGCGGCGGTATCGAGCTGACCGATGCACTGATTGCGCGGGAACTCGCGCGCCTGCGTATCGTGCTGGTGGCCGCGCCCGCTTACCTCAAGGCCCATCCTGCCCCCCAGCACCCGCAGGATCTGGCGCGCCACCACGGCTTGTTGCGCCGCTCTTTGGCCACCGGGCGCCTGATCCCCTGGGCTCTGAAAAGCAAGGAAGGCCAGGAACTGGTCGCCAGCGTGCGCCCGTCCATCGTCATGGACGACCCCGAGGCCATGGCGCGTGCTGCAGCCACCGGCATGGGCATTGCCCTGCTGCCGCTGCCGCATGCGTTGCCGCTGCTGGAAAGCGGTGCGCTGGAGCGCGTGCTGCCCGATTGGTATGCCGAATCACGGCCGCTGTCGATCTACTACACCAGCCGCAAGCTCGTGCCGGCCAAGGTCCGGGTGTTCGTGGATTACATCGTTCAGGAGTTCGCCACCAGTGGCCTGGCAGCCCGGATCCGCCAGACATAGTGCAACGCCCAAGCTGATGCCCCATCACCATCAATCCGATGGTGTCCGGCATCCTACGATCCTCCCCGCACGGCGCACGAAACCGGCCACGTTGTGGCCGTGTCCGGGCTTGGATGTGGCATTTCCACCCGGAATGCCTTCCGGGCAGAGAAGACAGCCCACAGGCACTCCTGCTACAAGGCAAACAGGAGGCTGCGGGCTTGTCGGCAGAGCGCGCGCGGAGTTGGTCAATCCCCGGTGGAAACCCCTGCGTTGACCCCCAGCGAGATCGAGCCGTTGACCGCCGATTTCTGCACCTGCTTGCCTGCCACCGACGTGCCTTCAGCCCCTTCCAGCTTCGCTTCCTGGTTCACGACAGTGCCCGCCTTGATGTTGATCTTGCCGGTGGAAGAGATGGAGGTGCTGGTGGACTCCGTTCCAGAATAGAAGTCCACGCCAACGCCGGTTTCCGCCTTCTTTTTGTTTTTGTCCTCTTCGGCGCCATCTTCGGCAGTTTTGCCGGCTTCTGCCGCCTTGGTGGTCTGCTCCTGCTTTGCCGGCTCGGCCTTTTTGGTGCTGTCAGTCCCGGTCTTGTTGTCCGACTTGCTGTCCGCGCTGGACGGGGCGGCGCCCTCCTTCTTGGTTTTCGCCTCCACGGCCACACCAATGCCCAAACCGACATTGGTTTCACTGCTGACAGCCGCTTTCAGATCGACCTTGTCACGCGCGCTGATGCTGACATCCCCCTTGGACTCGATGCCCGTGCCTTCCAAGGTGACGCTCTTACCCGAGCTGATCTCCACCCCGCCTCCCGAAGTAATGCTGGATCCCTTGGCCGTATTGCTCGATCCAATGGACATGTCGTAGTTGGCTTCTGCCCCAATGGAGTCGCTCTTCTTGCTCGAGCTGACGTTGACGCTCACGCCAATCTCATGGGAAGCCGAATCCGTGGTGCTCTGCGCTGCATTGAAATTGACATCGCCCCCGGCATTCACCGCCGTCTTGCCCCCGCTGGCGATATCCGTACCGGTGAAATTCGCATCCCCCTTGGTGGTGATGCGGGTGTCGCCCCCCGATTTGATGCTGCCTGCACGCGCCGTCGTTGCGCTTTCGCTTTCGATGCTGCCGTCATAGCTCAGCCCCACATCCGCACCTGCTGTACCGATGACACGCACCGTGGCCTGGCCGGCAATGTCGTGCTCGTTCTTGCTCGAGGTCTTGGTGTCCTTGGCCGCGTTGTAGTCCAAGGAACCCGCCCCCAGGCTCACGTTACCGCCGGCCTCTATCGCTGTGCCGCTCAGCGTGGTCTTTTCTTGCGAGGTCGAAGATATATCGCCGCCGGCCTTGTAGCGGGACGTCACCGCCGTGGTGGAAGATTCCGACTCGGAAGAGATGCTGCCGGTGTAGCTGGCCTTCACGCCCAGGCCCGCACTGGCCCCTGCTTCCACTTCGGGCTTTTCGGATTCAACCTTCCCTGTCACGCTGGCCTTACCCTCCACGCTGGCGCTCGCACTGGCAGATGCGCCGGCATACGCACCAATGCGGGCATCATGGCTTTGCGCGTCCTTGCTGCTGTAGGTGGAATCGCTTACCGCTTCATCGTTGATCACGCGCGCCGTTTGGTTGATGTTCTTGCCCGCTTCCATCTGGGTTCCCTGGTCGGTGATGGTGTCGGTGGCGGTGCGCGTAATACTGCCCTTGGCGGTGAACGAATTCGTGACCTGGGTAACGGAGCCCTCAGTTTCGCTCTCTTGCTTGTATTGGTAGCGCACGCCTGCCGTCACTTCCGCGCTGGCACTGGCACTGGCACTCGCGTCCGCCTTCAGGCCCGTCTCATCCAGCAGACCACCGGAGTCCTTGGCTGCTGCGGTCTTGTCGTCACTGCCTGTCTTGGCGGTGCTGGCTGTGGCCTTGCTGCCTGCGGCCGTGCTGGTGCTGCCCTTGCTGTCCGACTTGTCCTTGTCGCCTGCCCCGCCTCCAACCACAACGCCGGTGGACGCGCTCAGATTGGCCTCTGCCGCCACATTGGCCTCCGCTGCGGTGCCGATGTAGACCCCGGCCAGGTGGGAACTGCTGGACGTGGTCTTTTCCTGGGTGTCTTGCGCCGCCTTGTTGGTGATGCTTTTCGCACTCACATCCAGATTGCCGCCGGACTCCACTGTGGCCCCCACAAACGTCGCATCCCCCTTGGCCGTGATGCTCATGTTCCCACCGCTCTGGATGGTGGATGAGGTGTTGGTGACCGTGCGCTCCGAGCTGGACTCCTGCTCATGCTTGGCGCCCACCGTCAAGGTGGACGATGCTCCGGCCGATGCCTCGGCAGATGCCCCCGCATTGGCCGCCAGGCCGCGCGCCTTGGCACTGGCCTGGGCTTCCGCCTCGGCAGAGGCGTTGCTCTCGGAATAAAAGCCGATGGAAGTGCGCGTGGTGTCAGAGGTCTCCACCTTCTCGTTACGCCCTGCCAGCACATCGATGCTCTTGGCCTCCAGGGCCACATCGCCTCCCGCGCTAACCTTAGAGCCCTGGATCGTCAAGGTGCCATCCGTCTTGGCCGTCAGATTGCCGCCCACATTCAAGCTGGAGCCGGCACTGGTGGTCTCCGACTTGGTCTCGGTCGTGGTCGACGCCTCCATCAGTCTCAGGCTGCTTTCATTCGACGCTTCGGCACCTGCAGACGCCGAAGCCTTGGCTTTCTGCTGCGCAGCACCCGCCTTGGCTTCTGTCTCGGTCTTCGTATCCGACGAATCCGTGAGCTTCAGGAACGTCGTGGTTTCGGTAACGGTCTTGGTGCGGTCGATGTTCACCGCATCCACCACCTGGATCCCCTGCTTGCTGGTGATATTCGCATCACCGCCCACATTCAAGGCAGAGCCCTGCAAGGTCGTGGTACCTGCCGATGTGATCGTGGCATTGCCCGTCACATCGATCGCAGAGCCCGCCGACGTGCTCTTGAAGCTGTCGGTGGTCTTGGTCTCCATACCGTAGACGCCGCCGCCCACGCCGACGCCGGAGGCGGTGCTGACGCTGTGGGTGGTGGAGGTATCCTGGCGCGCCAGCACATTGAAGTCTCCTCCGGCATCCACCGCCAGGGCACCAGCGCTTACCGTGCTGCCGGCGATGGTGGTATCTTTGCCGCTGCTCAGGCCCAGGGTGCCGCCCACGGTGACGGTGGAGCCGATGTTGCGCGTGGTAGCGGTGGTGGTGGTGTTGCTGGCGCTTTCCAGGAAGCCGCTGGACGAGCTGCCGGCGGTGGTGCTGGAGGCCTTTTCGACGATGGTGTCGAAGGTGATCGCCTGGCCGGCCTTCAGCGTGGCGTTGCCGCCGGCGCTCACGCCGGCGCCCTGCACGCTGATGTTGCCGCTGACAGCGGTCACGCCGAGGTTGCCGGTGGCGGAGATCACCCCCGTCTTGCCGATGGTGGTGGCCATGGCGGCGCTGTCGCCATGCACTTCGACCAGCGTGCGGTTGATGATGTCGCCGCCGGTGGAGGTCAGGCTGACATTGCCGCCGCTGAGGGTACCGCTGGTGTTGGTGATGTCGCCCTGGCTGGTGATGCTCAGGCTGTTGCTGCCGGAGATGGTCCCGCCGGTGTTGGTGAGCGAGCTCACGTTCATGGTGGTATTGTCGGCGGCCATCACCGCGCCGCCGGTGATCATCGCCTTGCTGGCGGCAGACAGGTACACGCGTGGCGCCAGCACATTGATGCCGCCCACATCGATCACTTCCATCCAGACAATGTCACTGGTCAGACCGGCCACCTGCGATGCCGTGAGCGGCTTGCCATATTCCAGACCCAGGGCCGTTGCCTGGGTGGCGGCATGGTCCATGAAACTCTGAATCTGAGCTGCCTCATTGCTGTTGCCAGCCAGCAGATTCCGGCCGGTCTCATTGATCAGCTGCTGGCGGATCAGTTCCGCTTCGTAATTGGCATCCCCCAGGCGCTTGATATTGACATCCGGGTTGTAACCCAGGCGTTTTTCCAGATAGTCCGACCCCACCGATGCCGTGCCCACCGAGAAACGGGGATTGGTTTCGATCAGGTAGGCAGATTCCGGGTTCTTGGTTGGAACGAAATAGCCGTTGGGGTTGGTCGGGAAGTTGATGGTGACGCCGCCCAGTGCGATCGACGGGGTCTTGGACAGCACGTCGGCCGCGACCACCGTCTTGGTGGTGGTGCCGCTCACCGGCCCCGCCGAGTCGCTGCTGGCGGCGTTGGCGCCGGCAGTTCCGTTAGTGTTCGTGGCGGAAGTGCCGCTGGTTCCGGAAGTACTGGACGAGGCGCTGCCGACGCCTGCCGCGCCGGAGGTGCCGCCCGCCGTGGCGGCGCTGCTGCCGTTGCTACCGGAGGTGCCGTTGTGGGTGGTGGCGCTGCTGCCGCTGGCACCGGAGGTGCCGTTGTGGGTGGCGGCGCTGCTGCCGCTGGCGCCGTTGGCCAGGCCACCATTGGCGGCGGAGCTGCCGCTCTGCGAGGAGCTGGTGGTCGTCACCGAACGGGGCGAGCCGCTGTTGGTGACCGAGCCGCCTGTCACGTTCAGCGTTGTGGCATAGACGTAGGCGCTGGCCACGGTCTGGTAGAGCGAGCGGCTGGATTCCTTGGTCAGGGATGCGTCCATCGCCTGTTCGTCCGAGCGCAGGTCTGGGTTGTGGAAGTTGCGGTAGTAGCCGGGGTCGTAGGACGGCGAGCTCGGATCCATCCGCGCCCAGTCCGCCTCGGTAGAGGCCGAGGCGTAGTAGTGCTTCTTGTCGCAGGTAACGCAGTCGGTCTCGTAATGGCTCTGGCGGCGGACGTAGACCACCTGGTCGAGATAGAAGGCTTCGTTGGCGAAGTTGGTGCCGCTGAGATTCACCACGTTGCCGGACAGGATGCCGACCCGGTTCACCCCCTGGGCGCCGTAATTCACCGTCAGCGTGCCGCTGGCCAGGATCTGCGGCGTAACCGTCGGCAGCGAACCGCTCTGCACTTCGCGGTAGGTGATGAACTGCTGGTTCAGCCACTGCTCATTGCAATAAATGCAGTTGCTTTCCTGCCAGTTGTAGTAGGAGCTGATACCACTCTTGGCAATGACGTTGCCGGTATCCACATACTTCGTCGGCATGTTCTCCGGGCCGTTGTAGAAGTAGGTGCTGGTGGTGATGCCGGCGTCGGCGACGCGGACGGTGGCGAAGTTGTAGAAGTTGGCCGATGAGGTGGTGAGCGTACCGTTGCTGTCTATGGTCGCGCCCTCCCGGTTGTAGATGGTGCGCGCGGCGGCCGTCAGCTTCAGGCCGGCGCCGCCATAGAGGGCGCCGTGGTTGTTGATGTTGTCGGCACCACTGGTGTCCAGGCTCAGGGTCTGCAGCGAGGAGAGGCCGCCGGTATTGCGGTTGGTGATGCCGCCGCTGCCGGTGCTCAGCAATGTCACATTGTCGTTCGAATGGATGGCGCCATAGTTGTCCAGCGAGGTGGCCTTGATCTGCTGGTAGCCGGACTGGGCGGTACCGGTGGCCGCTAGGATGAGAGCACTGCTGTTGCTCGCGCTGCCGTTCACCAGCGTGCCAGTGCTTTCCAGGTTCATGCCGGTGGCCGCCTGCATCGCCCCCTGGTTGTTGATGCTGTTGCCGTAGTAATACATCCAGCCGCCGGCGCGGATCACGCCAGTCGCGGCATTGGCCAGGGTCATATCCATTGCGCCACTGGTATCGCGCATGAGGCTCATGTTGCCGCCGCTCTGGAGCGTGCCGCTGTTGCTCACGGTGCCGGTGCCTGAAACGGTGCTGCTGGTTTTCAACTGCACGGTGCCGCTGCCGATGATGCTGCCGGCGTTGTCGATGTCCCTGCCGGACTGGATGTTCAGCGTGCCCACGCTGTAGAGGGTGGCGCCGCTGGCGTTGGTGAGGCCGGTAGCGCTGGTACTGGTGCCGCTCAGGCTGGTGGCGCCGCCGCCCTGGATGGTGCCGCTGTTGCTGATGGTGCTGGCGGTGAGACTGAGGGTGTCCGAACCACCGGTGGCGGATATCAGTGCGCCGCTGCGGTTGGTGATGCCGTTGCTGCCGGCATTGACCGTCAGCCCGCCAGCAGATTGCAGCTTGCCAGAGTTGTCCAGGTTGCCGCCGAGGGTGAGCGTGCCGTCACCGCCGTCGACCGTGGAGACGATGAAAGCCGAGTTGGCACCGCTGTTGGTGAAGCTGGTGGCGGTCACGGTGGCGCCGGTGGTGGCCTGCACGGTGCCGAGGTTGGTCAGCGAACCGCCGTGGGACGTCAGCGTGGAGCCGGCAAGGATGACGCTGTTGGCGTTGCTGTTGTTCAGGTTGAACCGGTGATCCGCCGCGCCCAGCACCATTGCAGCGCCGCTCTGGATGCGGCCGCTGTTGGCGAGATCGGCCAGGGCGCTGCCGGTGGCGAGGGTGAGGTTGCCATCGGCCAGCAGCTGGCCGCTGTTGGCGATGTCGTCGGCCGCAGTGACGTTGAGCGCACCCTTGCTGTAGACCGTGCCGGCGTTGTCCAGGCCGTTGCCGCTGGCGAGCGTGGTGTCGATGGCGACGCTGCCATTGCCCTGGATGATGCCGGTGCTGGTGTTGCTGAGCTGGCTGCCCGAGAGGCTCAGGCTGCCGCTGGTGCCGGAGGCGTAGATGACGCCGCTGTTGTCCAGCGTCTGGCCGCTGGCTGCGACGGTGAGTCCACCGGCCGACTGCAGGGTGCCTTCATTGTCGAAAGCGCCACTGAGGGTGAGCGTACCGTTGCCGCCGTCGACGGTGGAGGCGATGAAGGCCGCGTCGCTGCCGCTGTTGGTGAAGCTGGTGGCGGTCACGGTGGCGCCGGTGGTGGCCTGCACGGTGCCGAGGTTGGTCAGCGAACCGCCGTGGGACGTCAGCGTGGAGCCGGCAAGGATGACGCTGTTGGCGTTGCTGTTGTTCAGGTTGAACCGGTGATCCGCCGCGCCCAGCACCATTGCAGCGCCGCTCTGGATGCGGCCGCTGTTGGCGAGATCGGCCAGGGCGCTGCCGGTGGCGAGGGTGAGGTTGCCATCGGCCAGCAGCTGGCCGCTGTTGGCGATGTCGTCGGCCGCAGTGACGTTGAGCGCACCCTTGCTATAGACCGTGCCGGCGTTGTCCAGGCCGTTGCCGCTGGCGAGCGTGGTGTCGATGGCGACGCTGCCATTGCCCTGGATGATGCCGGTGCTGGTGTTGCTGAGCTGGCTGCCCGAGAGGCTCAGGCTGCCGCTGGTGCCGGAGGCGTAGATGACGCCGCTGTTGTCCAGCGTCTGGCCGCTGGCTGCGACGGTGAGTCCACCGGCCGACTGCAGGGTGCCTTCATTGTCGAAAGCGCCACTGAGGGTGAGCGTACCGTTGCCGCCGTCGACGGTGGAGGCGATGAAGGCCGCGTCGCTGCCGCTGTTGGTGAAGCTGGTGGCGGTCACGGTGGCGCCGGTGGTGGCCTGCACGGTGCCGAGGTTGGTCAGCGAACCGCCGTGGGACGTCAGCGTGGAGCCGGCAAGGATGACGCTGTTGGCGTTGCTGTTGTTCAGGTTGAACCGGTGATCCGCCGCGCCCAGCACCATTGCAGCGCCGCTCTGGATGCGGCCGCTGTTGGCGAGATCGGCCAGGGCGCTGCCGGTGGCGAGGGTGAGGTTGCCATCGGCCAGCAGCTGGCCGCTGTTGGCGATGTCGTCGGCCGCAGTGACGTTGAGCGCACCCTTGCTATAGACCGTGCCGGCGTTGTCCAGGCCGTTGCCGCTGGCGAGCGTGGTGTCGATGGCGACGCTGCCATTGCCCTGGATGATGCCGGTGCTGGTGTTGCTGAGCTGGCTGCCCGAGAGGCTCAGGCTGCCGCTGGTGCCGGAGGCGTAGATGACGCCGCTGTTGTCCAGCGTCTGGCCGCTGGCTGCGACGGTGAGTCCACCGGCCGACTGCAGGGTGCCTTCATTGTCGAAAGCGCCACTGAGGGTGAGCGTACCGTTGCCGCCGTCGACGGTGGAGGCGATGAAGGCCGCGTCGCTGCCGCTGTTGGTGAAGCTGGTGGCGGTCACGGTGGCGCCGGTGGTGGCCTGCACGGTGCCGAGGTTGGTCAGCGAACCGCCGTGGGACGTCAGCGTGGAGCCGGCAAGGATGACGCTGTTGGCGTTGCTGTTGTTCAGGTTGAACCGGTGATCCGCCGCGCCCAGCACCATTGCAGCGCCGCTCTGGATGCGGCCGCTGTTGGCGAGATCGGCCAGGGCGCTGCCGGTGGCGAGGGTGAGGTTGCCATCGGCCAGCAGCTGGCCGCTGTTGGCGATGTCGTCGGCCGCAGTGACGTTGAGCGCACCCTTGCTATAGACCGTGCCGGCGTTGTCCAGGCCGTTGCCGCTGGCGAGCGTGGTGTCGATGGCGACGCTGCCATTGCCCTGGATGATGCCGGTGCTGGTGTTGCTGAGCTGGCTGCCCGAGAGGCTCAGGCTGCCGCTGGTGCCGGAGGCGTAGATGACGCCGCTGTTGTCCAGCGTCTGGCCGCTGGCTGCGACGGTGAGTCCACCGGCCGACTGCAGGGTGCCTTCATTGTCGAAAGCGCCACTGAGGGTGAGCGTACCGTTGCCGCCGTCGACGGTGGAGGCGATGAAGGCCGCGTCGCTGCCGCTGTTGGTGAAGCTGGTGGCGGTCACGGTGGCGCCGGTGGTGGCCTGCACGGTGCCGAGGTTGGTCAGCGAACCGCCGTGGGACGTCAGCGTGGAGCCGGCAAGGATGACGCTGTTGGCGTTGCTGTTGTTCAGGTTGAACCGGTGATCCGCCGCGCCCAGCACCATTGCAGCGCCGCTCTGGATGCGGCCGCTGTTGGCGAGATCGGCCAGGGCGCTGCCGGTGGCGAGGGTGAGGTTGCCATCGGCCAGCAGCTGGCCGCTGTTGGCGATGTCGTCGGCCGCAGTGACGTTGAGCGCACCCTTGCTATAGACCGTGCCGGCGTTGTCCAGGCCGTTGCCGCTGGCGAGCGTGGTGTCGATGGCGACGCTGCCATTGCCCTGGATGATGCCGGTGCTGGTGTTGCTGAGCTGGCTGCCGGAGAGGCTCAGGCTGCCGCTGGTGCCGGAGGCGTAGATGACGCCGCTGTTGTCCAGCGTCTGGCCGCTGGCTGCGACGGTGAGTCCACCGGCCGACTGCAGGGTGCCTTCATTGTCGAAAGCGCCACTGAGGGTGAGCGTACCGTTGCCGCCGTCGACGGTGGAGGCGATGAAGGCCGCGTCGCTGCCGCTGTTGGTGAAGCTGGTGGCGGTCACGGTGGCGCCGGTGGTGGCCTGCACGGTGCCGAGGTTGGTCAGCGAACCGCCGTGGGACGTCAGCGTGGAGCCGGCAAGGATGACGCTGCTGGCATTGCTGTTATTCAAATTGAACCGGTGGTCCGCCGCGCCCAGCACCATTGCGCCACCACTCTGGATGCGGCCGGCGTTGCTGAGGTTGGCGCTGGCGGCGGCGGTGGCGAGGCTGATCGCGCTGTCGCTCAGGATCTTGCCGCTGGCGGCGTTGTTAAGCGAGGCGCCGGTGTTCAGCGTGAGTGCGCCCACGCTGTAGAGGGTGCCGCTGTTGTCGATGCTATTGCCGCTGGCCTGGGTGGCGGTGAGGGTGGCGGTATTGGCCGACTTGATGGCTCCGCTGTTGTTCAGCTGAGCACCTGTCAGTTGCAGGCTGTCCGCAGCACCTGCGCTCAGCAGCGTACCGCTGTTGGTGATGGTGTGGTCGGCTGCGCTGACGTTCAGCCCTCCTGCGGACTGCACCGTGCCGGCGTTGGTGAAGTCACCGTCGAGGGTGATGCTGCCGTCAGCGCCCGCTGCTGTGGAGGTGGTCAGCGCCGAACCGGCGTTGTTGACCAGGCTGGCAGCCGTGATGGTGCTGCCGTTCTTGGCTTGCAGCGTGCCGCTGTTGGTGATGCTGCCGCCGCTGATCGCCAGGGTGCTGTTGCTCAGCACCGTGCTGTCCGCACCGCTGTTGTGCAGGTTGAAGGTGTGGCCCGCCTGGCCCAGCGCCATGGCGCCCAGGCTCTGGATCAGGCCTGCATTGGTCAGCTCGGCGTTGGCAGCTGCATTGGACAGGGTCAGAGCCTGGTCGGCCAGAATCTTGCCGCTGCCGGTGTTCTCGATAGCGCCGCCGCCGGTGACCAGAGACAGTTGCTCACCCGTGGTGTGGATCTGGCCGCTGTTGGTAATGGCAGCACCGCTGGTGGCCGTGCCTGTCAGCGTCGTGGTGCCGGAGCCCACGATATTGCCGCTGTTGTGCAGGGAGTTCCCCGTCAGGGTCAGCGCATAGGCCGCATCGTCTGCGACCGACAGGTTGCCGCTGTTGTGGATCGCACCATCGGCAACTACCGATAGTCCCCCCGCGGATTGCAGCGCGCCCTGGTTGTTCAGCCCTTCACTGAGATGGATGCTGCCCGCCTGCCCGCTCTCGGTCGAGAGCAGCCATGCTGCGGAAGGCGCATTGTTGTCCAGGCTGACCGCCCGGATGGTGGTTGCATCGGTCGCCTGCACCCTGCCGGTGTTGCTGAGGTGGCCGCCCTCAATCTGCAGGGAAGCACCCGTCAGCAAGGTACCGCTGTTGTTCAAGTCAACGATCTGCCCCGCATTGCCCAACACCAGGTCACCAGATGCCTGGAGCGTCCCGCTGTTGTCCAGCAGTGTCTCGGCGTCCGTTGCGCGCACATGGATCTGGGTCGCGCCCAGTATCTGGCCCTGGTTGCGAATGGCCGTGCCCGCACCCAGATCCAGTTGCGCGGTGGCATGGATGCGGCCTGCTGCGCCAACGGTGATCTCGCCGGCAGTCGCTTCCACGCTCAATGCGCCTGGCGAGACCAGGGAGGCAGAGCCCAGCTGGAGGTCCCCCTGCGTGGCGGTCAGCTGCAGGCTGCGGTCTGCAGCGGCAGCGTCACTGCCGCTGTAGAGCGAAGTGCCTTTGTCCCCCACGGCCAGACTGCCCACGGTCACATCCAGGCGTGCACCAGCACCGATCTGGCCACCGTTGATGTCGGCATGGTCTTCGATCTGCCAGGTCTGGTTGCGGCTGGCAAAGCGCTTGGCCTCGGCAGAAGCGGTGTCAGCCAGCGCCTTGGCGCTGATCTGCAGATCCTGTCCCGCATGGAGGGCGCCTTCGCTCAGATGCACCTGACCGGCTGTGGCGCTGAGACTCAGGTTCTGGCCGGCACTCAGGCTGGCCCCTTGGCTATGAATGGCATCCGTGCCGCTGGCGGTGCTGGTGATGGCAGCGTTGCGCGCTGCGCTGATGTTGGACTGCAGCTCGATCTTGCCTGCCGCGGTCAATGTGAAATCGCTGCCGGTCGCAGCCACATCCCCCAGCATGCGCACGCCCACGCCCTGCTCGGTCGCAATGATGTCGATCTTGTTGGCATAGGCCCCACCCAGAATGGTGGAGTCAATGGCATATGCCACGGTCGGTGCGCCGGAGGCGGTGACCGCATTGGCCACGCGGGTGGCATAGCTGAATTCGTTATTGCCCACCACCAGCTTGAGGTCGTTGGCATTGACCTGCCCGTCCAGCACCACCGAGCGCGCCACGATATCCAGGATATTGACGCTGTTGCCATTCAGACCACGGCCATTGATCAGAATATCGCCCTGGTTGGTTCTGAAACTGGAAATACTGCCATCCTGCGCAATATTCGGTGTGCCTGTGGTCAGCATGGCCCGGTCGGTATTGATGAACCCGCAGCCGCTGCAGGTAATACCCCAGGGGTTGGCCACAATCACATCCGCACGCGTCCCCGCCACCTCCATATAGCCTTGCAGCGTGGAACGATTTTGCATCACCACTTCATTCAGGATGACCTTGGCCGCGGCATTGAGGTTCATGTTCCGCTCGACCTGCCCCGCCAGATTGGACTGGATCGGTGAGGTCAGCGCATTGTTGTTCAGCACCAATCCTTTGGCATCCACATTGAACTGGTTGTACTTGTTGTGGGAAAGACCATTGGCATTGGCGGTGGCAATATCCACCACCGTCACCCCATTGAGCCCCGAATAAGCCTGCGTATTCCCTGACGACACGCTCACCTGGGCAGCTGCAGATTGCATGAAGAAGACTGCCAGGCTGCTGGCAGCCGCCAAAACCACGGAGCTGCTGCGTTTTCCGCATGCCCGGGCAAACTCCGGTACGGCCACATAGGTACAGAGTTCTTCACTCCAGATCACGCGGTAAGCTTTATTGTTCATTTTGTACGTCCATGCCCGCAGTACGGAGACTGCCTGAGCTATTTATTGGGGATTGATCGGCAGAAAATGCGGCTCAGATACTGGCGCTCAGGCGCAGCCATACCTTGAAAGGATCAAACTGCATGAAATTGGGCTTGGATAAAGGCTTGGTGGCCTGTATGTCGGCGTTGATCCCGTTGCGGAGATTGAATTGCACACCCAGCGCCAGGCCAGTCAGCGCCCCTTCTGGTACGCCCTCGTTGCGGCTGTAGACCCGCCCGTAATCCAGACCCAGCCAGGGGCGTACGCTTCCTGTCACACCGGCCAGATCGAATGGACGGCGCATCCCGACTTCATTGCGGACAAAAAAGCCATGGTCCCCAGAAAGTGAGCTTCGATTGAAGCCGCGTACCGAGTACAGGCTGCCGATCATGATCTGTTCGGTCCCATACAGGACATCGTGTGAATATTGGGAGGACCATTGCGATGAGAATTCAAACCCTTGCTCGCCCACCTTGAATGGGCGGAAGAAATTCCCACTGAATGTCCACTTCCTGAACTGCGCACGCGGATCGCTGGCGGTGAGCCCATCGGCATCACGCAAAGCACCGAAAGATCTCAGACCTTGCGAAACGCCCAGGTCCAGATACAGAAAACCACCTGCCACCACCGTATTGACGGAACCGCCCACGTCCAGAACACTCATTTTCCGGCTGGCCGCTTCCAACAGCGTGTCTTCCAGATAGCTTTTGGATTCTTTGGCGGTCAGGTTGGAATACAGATTCCAACGCGTGGTCGCGTTGCGCGACAAGACATGGTCCAGCCGAACCGAATAACTATCGGTGTCACCACTGTTTTTCAGGCGCGTGCCACTGGCGGTAGAAAAAGAGCTGGCATAACGCGAAACACTGCCATTGATACTGAGGGTGGTATATCCAAATGGAATGATGTACGTCATCGAGTCTGATTCACTCAGACGCTGCTTGTCACCCAAAGGGAATGTCCGGCGCTTGGTGTAGCTGACAAAATCATTGAAACCCAGGATATTGTCTATCGACACTGTCACTCCGGCCTGGGATTCACCGGTACTTTCGGAGCCTTGGTTATCCAGGCTCACCAAGGCGTGCAAGGGAAAAGTAGGCTTGTTGTGCAGCACCACAATGCTGTCTCCCGGGGTATTTCCCGGCAACATTTCCAGCGTGGCATTGTTGGATGCCAGGCGATTGGCTTGGTCCAGCGCCTGCTCCAGGTCACGGATATTGAGCGGCGCACCTTCCAGGCCCGGAGCGATGGTTCCCACGGAAATGCTGTTTTTGCCGCCATCCTCCACCCGGATCTTGGACAGCTTGCCTTCCACCACCAGAATCTTCAGCCGCCCCTCGCTCAGGTCCTGCTGCGGCAAATAGGCTCTCACCCCCACCCAGCCTTTTTGGACATACGCACGGGTGATGTCACTCAGCAGTGCCTCAATGTGCCCGACGCCCAGACAACGCTGCAGATAGGGCTGCGTGATGCGGTCCAGATCGGCTGGTGAAAACAGGCTGGCACCGTCCACATGGACCGTCTGAATGTCGCGGCATGCACCGTTGTCCTTGCTGACGGACTCCGGCTGCGTGATGGAGATCTGCGCCGGCGGAGAGGCGCTGAGTCGATCTCTGGCCAACTGTTCCTGAAGACGCTGCGCTTGCAACTGCTGCTGCCGCTGTGCATCTTGCGTGGCCTGCTGCAATTCCGAAGAGGTCTGTGCATACGTGTGCATGCACAACATCGCGGCGGTGATGACCATGCCGCACTGGATAAAACGAAGAACTTGCAAGGGAGCCTCTTGTGCCTGTCGCGATAACGATTTCTTTTTTCTGTACGTCCGTCGTCCATATCCAGGAGCTACCCACATCCATCTCGCATCGCGCATGCAGCCCATGACCCATGCCAAGCCGCACCACCTTGGTGCAATACGCCCACCTGCTGCTGCCCGGCCCCCCGGTCTCCCCACCACGTGGGCTCCATGTGCGCTCTTAAGTAACTCCTGGTTACAGACACCCCGAGTTCACCCGTTTCGAAAAAACCTAGCAATCACAAAACTTAGGTATTTCGCGCAGTTTTTGCGGAGGACCCACGGTGCAAACCACCCACACTGCACGGCCTGTCAGGCAACCAGATTCCGGTCCAGGCCACTGCCGGACTCCCGTTGACACTTCTGCAATGGGAGGCCTGGGACCGCCCGATGCATGCGGACCGTGACACCAGGCAGCTCCGTCCACCGGCCCTCACAAACCCGGCCCAGAGCAAAAAAACCCCGCTGTGCAGAACACAGCGGGGTGTGGGATGGGCCGGCGCACCCGCATGGGTAGCGGGCACAGGCAAATTACAGTAGGCGCGGAAAGTCAAGGTGCGGTAGCATGCGCCCTCTCCCGCTCCCCTGCCATCTGTTCAGTACCGGGGTTCCCCCAGCGACAGCATGAGCCGGTTGGCCCAGTTGAAGAAGGCCGCCGCGTGCAGCAGATCGGCTGCGGCCTGTGCATCCAGACCCTGCGTGCGCAGGGCGGCCACATGGGAGGCGTTGTACCGGGACGGGGTGTCCGTCAACGCCACACTGGCGTCCACGATGGCATTCCAGCGCGCCCCCAGATCGGCGTGCACGCCTTCATCCAGCAGGCGCTGCACATCCTCGCGGCGGCGGGCGAAATGGCTGGCGAACCGGGCATGCACCGAAGCGCAATAGATGCAGCCGTTGTGGCGCGACGTGGCCGCCGCAGCCAGCTCCCGCTCGGCCCGTGGCAGGCCGGCTTCGGGGTTGTAGAAGATGTCCTTGTCGGTGCGGGTGCGCGCACCCAAGGTGTCCGGGTCGCGTGCCAGCAAGCGGAAATACGGCGACTTGGCGCGCACCGCATCCACCAGTCCGTCATAGTGGCGGTGCGTCAGTGCAGCCTCTTCCAGCGGCGCCAGCCAGGGCTGCCAGTCCAGCTCGGCCTGGGTGAACACGACCGGGGCCGTGCCCGGCACCACCTCTTCGTGCACTGGTGCCACCGGCTGCGACGCGCCGGTGCGTGCCGCAGCAGCAGCGGTGGTGTCCCAGTGCGCCGACAGCACCCCCAGCCCCGCCACCACCCGGATCTGAAAGCTGAGAAATGCCACCAGCTGCGACAGAACCACGATGTCGTCGGCCGACCAGCCCGCAGCCTCCAGCGCGCGCAGGCGCTGCGGCTGTGCATCCCGCGGATGGAACACCAGGAAATGCGCGTGCCGCAAGGCGGCATGCAGCCGCCCCCCCAGCACGGTGCGCAGCGTATCGGACAGGTGCAGTTCCAGCCCTTCGCGGTCTTCCACCGTCAGCGGCCCTTCGGGAAAGCGCCCGTACGGGCCTTGCACCGTGCCGACGGCAGCGGCGTGGCGCACCGCCTGGGCCCAGGTGGGCGCCAGGGGTTCCAGGGCCTGCAGATGGAAATCCGCCACCGCCGCCTGCTGGTGCAGCAAGGCCACAAAGGCGGCCACCGCATGGCGCTCCGCTGCGCTGACCTGCCCCGCCACGGGGGCTGCAGGCGAAAACAGCGCATCATGGCTTTTTTGCGCCTGATCACGGGTCTGCGGGCGCGACCAGCGCAGCTGGTCCAGCCAGTCGCCTGGCGCAATACCGGCCAGCAGGTCGATCACATCGGGCGGTGCCGTCTGTGCGCCTGCATGGGTACCCGTCTGTGTACCCGCATTTGTGGCTTCGGGTGCATGCACGATTTCTGTCATGGTTCTGCCTTTCTCAAGCCGCTTGCAATTCGCGTTCGGTGCCAGCCGGTGCCGCCGCGGCGCCAGCGGTGCCGCTCCAGCCCAGCGCAGGCGCAACGATGCGGGCCGTCAGCTCCAGCGAGCGCAGGATGGCCGCATGCGGCGGGTCGATCGAATGCACCTGGAACACCAGGTCCGTGGTGCGCGCCAGTGCCGTATCGGCCTGCAGCGAGGCGATCACCTCGTCGGGCGTGCCCAGGTGCACGTCATAGGCTGCGATCAGCCGCTCCAGGGGCGCCTGGGGGTCCACACGCGGGAATGGACCGGCCGATGCATGGGCATGGCGCACCGCCAGACGGCGCAGACCGGTCTCGGCCCAGTGCAGCGCGTCTTCACGGCGGTCGGCCACCAACAGGGTGCGCGAGCCCAGGATGCGCGGAGCCTGCCCGGCCGGCAGTGCCGCCAGATAGGCATCGATGATGGGGTTCTGGATCTCCGAGAGCGACAGCTTGGGCGCATGGTCAGGGCGGGGCTGGGTGCGCGACAGCATCAGGCCTTCGCCCGCCGCGCCGGCGCGCTGGCCGCCCTCCACCGAGAAAGTGGCCTGCCAGATGCGGCCCAGCAAATGCGGGGCTGCGGGGTAGACCCGCACGCCACCCTGCAAGGCATCACCGCGCCAGGCGGCGCGCAGCACATCCAGATTGCGGCCATAGACCGCACCCCGCTCCTGGCTGCCCACGCCAAAGGCCTCGAACGATTCGGCCGTACCGCCCGTTCCCAGCCCCACTTCCAGGCGGCCACCGGACAGCAGGTCCAGCACCGCGGCATCTTCCGCCACCCGGATGGCGTTTTCCATGCTCAGCGTCACCACGCCCGTCCCCAGGCGGATACGCTGCGTGCGCGCCGCCACATGGGCCAGAAACACCAGCGGCGAAGGCAAGCCGCCTTCGTGTTCGTGGAAATGGTGCTGGGCGACCCAGGCCGACTCGAAGCCCAGCGCCTCGGCATGGGCGATCTGCTCGGTCACCAGGCGGTAGCGTTCGCCGGCAGAGGCGTCATCCAGCAATCGGCTGAAGTAGCCCAGGCGTTTCTTCGGGGTGGTGGTGGGATTGGACAAAATCAATGCTCCTTGTGCCGGGAATGGCGGCGATCAGTTCACGGGTGTAATGGCTGCGGGGATGCAGGAACACCTGCTCCACCGTGCCCTGCTCCACCACCTTGCCGTGCTGTAGCACGGAGACGGTGTGGGCGATCTGACGCACCACCGACAGGTCGTGCGTGACAAATACATAGGTCAGCTGCAGCTGCTGCTGCAGCGTTTCCAGCAGGCGCAGGATCTGGGCCTGCACCGTCACATCGAGTGCGGAAACAGCCTCGTCCAGCACCAGCACCTCGGGCTGCAGCACCAGGGCACGGGCAATGGCCACGCGCTGGCGTTGGCCGCCCGACAGGGCATGCGGGCGGCGCTGGTGCAGCTCCGCCGCCAGCCCCACGCGCTCCAGCGTGGCCTGCACACGCTGGCGGCGCTCGGCGGCCGGCAGCGGCGCAAAGTTGCGCAGCGGCTCCTCCACAATGTTCCACACGGTCTGGCGTGGGTCCAGCGAGGCATAGGGGTTCTGGTAGACGAGCTGCACCTTGCGGCGGAACTGGCGCAGAGCCTCGCCGCGCAGCGCGGTCACGTCCTCTCCGGCAATGCGGATCTGCCCCGCCGTGGGCCGCAGCAGCCCCACCAGGGCGCGGATGGTGGTGGTCTTCCCCGATCCGGACTCTCCCACAATGGCATGGGTGCTGCCGCGCCGCACCTGGAATGACACCCCGTCCACAGCCTTGAACGGCTCCCGCTGGCCCGGCATGGGAAAGTGGTGCTCGACCTCCTGCACCTGCACAGCCCATTCGGTGACCGGCGCGGCATCGTCCGGCTCTGCCGTGCGCAGCACCGGCGTAGACAGGGCCGGCGCATCGGCCAGCAACTGGCGCGCATAGCTGCTTTGCGGCTGGCGCAGCACCTGCAGCGTCTCACCCGCTTCCTGCACGCGCCCCTGGCGCAGCACAACAATGCGGTGGGCCCGGTCGGCCGCCACCCCCAGATCGTGGGTGACCAGCAGCACGGCGGTGCCGGTCTCGCGGCGCAGGGTGTCGATCAGGTCGAGAATGCGCCGCTGCACGGTCACATCCAGCGCGCTGGTGGGCTCATCGGCAATGATCAGCGCAGGCTTCAGCGCCACGGCCATGGCAATCAGCACCCGCTGCTTCATGCCACCCGACAGCTCGTGCGGGTACTGGCGGTAGCGCAGCTCCGGCCGCGACAGACCCACCTTGCGCAGCAACTCCACCACCTGCTGCTCCACGGCAGCGGCATCGCGCCAGCCGTGCAGTTGCAGCACTTCGGCCACCTGCGCACCGATGGTGCGCACGGGGTTGAGCGAAGCCGTCGGGTCCTGGGGTACCAGGCTGACCACCCGGCCGCGCAGGCTGCGCCATTGCGCCTCGCCGGCATGGGTCACATCTTCCCCCAGCAGGCGGATGCTGCCGCCCACCACCCGGCCGTTGTCCGGCAACAGCCCGATCGCGGCCTGCGACGTGGTGGATTTGCCGGAGCCGGACTCCCCCACCAGCGCCACCACCTCACCAGCACGCACGCTCAACGACACGCCGTGCACCACCGTGCGCAGCCCATCCGCCTCCCGGTAGGCGATTTGCAGGTTGTCGATTTCCAGCAACGGGCCGTCCGCCGGAATCGGCGCGGCGGCGGAGGCAGGCTCTGCCGCTGCCGTGCGCAGCAGGCGCTGGCGCCAGATTTGCCAGGCACTCATGCGCGTGCTCCCGACAGCGACACGCTGATGCGGTTGACCGCCAGCACCACGGCCACCACCACCAGGCCCGGGGCCGATGTCAGCCACCAGGCCGTGGACAGGTAATTGCGCCCTTCGGCGATCAGCAGTCCCCATTCCGGCGTGGGCGGTGGCGCGCCATAGCCCAGAAAGCCCAGGGTGGCGATGGCCAGAATCGCCGTGCCGAACTGCAGCGCCGCCAGCGCCACCACCGAGGTCAGCGAGTTGGGCAGCACATGGCGCCACAGCACCGCGCCAAAGCGCCCGCCGCTGCCAAAGGCTGCCTCCACATATTCCGTGCGGCGCACACGCACCACTTCCGAGCGCACCAGGCGCGCAAAACTGGCCACCGACGCCACCCCCACGGCAATGGCCGCATTCACCGTGCCAAAGCCCAGCACGATGATGATGGTGAGCGACAGCAGCAGCGACGGCACGGCCAGCAGCACATCCACCACCCGCATCAGCGCCTCGTCGGTGCGGCCGCCCACGGCGCCCGCGATCAGGCCCAGCGCGGTGCCGGCCACCAGGCCCACCCCCACGGCCACCAGCGCGCCGGACAGCGAATGCACGGCACCATGTACCACCCGGGCCCAGACATCGCGCCCCAGCGCATCCGTGCCCAGCCAATGGCCGGCACCCGGTGCGCGCAGCTGCTGGCCCGCCAGCCCCACCAGGGGGTCGTGGCTGCTGAACCAGCCGGGCACCAAGGCCCACAGCAGCACCACGGCCAGCACCGTCCAGGCAAGCCACAGGCCCGGCGGCACCTGCCGTGCGCGCTGCTGCAGCAAGCCCAGGCCAAGGCCCTGCGCCCATGGACGTGCACGGGCGGATGCAGCAGGCGCGGTAGCCGCTGTGGCCGCTGCTGCCGCCACGGCAACTTGCGGCACGGTGCCCTGCAAGGGATCCGCTGCCGGTGCGCGCAGCGCCAGCCCTTCGTTGTGTGTCAATGCATTCATCGCGTCAGCCTCCTGCCGCATGGCGAAGCCGTGGATCCAGCCAGGGATAAAGCAGGTCCACGATCAGGTTGATGGTCACAAAGGCCGCGGCAGACACCATGACCACGGCCTGCAATACCGCCGTGTCCTGGTTGCCCACGGCCTGCTGGGTCAGGCTGCCCAGTCCGTTGAGGCCGAACACCGCCTCGGTCACCACGGCGCCGGCCAGCAGCTCGCCGAACAGCACGCCAGTCATGGTCAGCACGGGCAGCAAGGCATTGCGTGCGGCATGGCGCAGCAGCACATGCAGCTGCGAGGCACCTTTGGCGCGCGCCACGGCTACATAGGGCTGTGCCAGCGCGGCATCCAGATTGCGCATCAGGATCTGCGCCAGCGGCGCAGAAATGGGTACGGCCAGCGTCAGCGTGGGCAGGATCAGCCCCTGCCAAGGCCCGGGATTGATCACCGGCACCCAGCCCCAGCGGAACGACACCCACTGGATCAGCATGATGCCCAGCCAGAACACCGGGATCGATACGAACAGCGAGGGCAGCGACTGCAGCAGCGCACGCACGGCCCGCACCCGCACCACGCTGGCGGCCAGCGCCAGGCCCAGGGCCAGCAGCAGTGCCGCAGCCAGCCCCAGCGCCGCCAGGCGCAGTGTGGGCGGCAGGTTGGTGGCCAGCCCTTCGCTGACCGGCACCCCGGCCTGCAGCGAATAGCCGAAATGGCCCGTCAGAAACTGCCCCAAGGTGTGCAGGTACTGGCGCCAGACCGGCTGGTCCGCGCCATAGGCGGCCTGGATATCGGCAATCTGCTCCGGCCCCAGCCCCAGATCGGGGTTCAGGAACTTGATCAGCACCGCATCCCCTGGCATCAGCTGCAGCAGCACGAACGAGACCGAGAACGCTGCCCACAGCACCAGCAGTGCCTGGCCGGTGCGCCGCAACAGATATGCCGTCATGCGCGCCTCCGCTTAGGGCTTGGCCAGCCAGGTGGCATAGAAGCTGGGTCGGCCCACGGCCTCGAACCCGACATCCTTGACCGTCGTGGCACCGGCAAAGGCCTGGGGCTCCTCGAAGATCGGAATCACATAGGCCTGGGCAATCAAATAGCGCTGCACGTCCCCGGTAAGCTGCAGGCGCTTGGCGGCGTCGGTCTCGGCCGCAATCGCGTCCAGCAGGCCGTTGAGCTTGTCATCCACAAAGCTGTTGACCTTCTGGCTCACACCGCCTTTTTGCAGCAGCACATTGCGGTTCGTGGGGTAGTAGTTGCTCTTGATCACATCCGGATCTGCGCGCCCCACCATGCCCGGCGCGACCGGGGTCTTGGCCGGATCCAGGCTGTCCAGCGTCTTGCTGCCCGCATCACCGGCCAGCACATTGAGCTTGACCCCCAGCTTGCCCCACTGCTGCGCCACCAGCTGCAGGGTTTCCTTGTTCTGCGGCTGCGGCAGGGATTCATAGGCCGTCAGCACCAGCTCCTGACCGTCCTTCTGCCGCAGGCCGTTGGCCCCCAAGGTCCAGCCGGCTTCGTCCAGCAGGCGCTGCGACTGCTGCGGATCGAACTTCAGATCGGCAGAAAGGTCCACGTACCCTGCGGCGGACTTGGCGATCACCGAAGTGGCCTGCGGGTAGTTGGCCGAGAACAGGGTCTGCACCACTTCGGCGGTGTTCGTCCCATGCAGCAGCGCCTGGCGCACGCGCAGATCGGCCACCAGGGCGTTGTCCGGGCGCAGGGCAATGCTGTTGTTCACCCCGCGGGTGGAAGGCGCGTAGATCTGGAAGTTCTGTTCCTGCACGCGCTTCTCGTCATAGGCCTGCACCTGGCGGATCAGGCCCGCCTGGCCCGACAGCAGCGCGCCAATGCGCACGCTGTCCTCGGGCGTGACCACCAGACGGATGCTGTCCAGGCGCGCACGGCCCTGGTGCGCATGCTTGGCAGGGCCCCACTTGTAGTCGGCACGCGCCTTGAACAGCAGCTCCTTGCCCAGTGTCTCCCGCTCCACCACAAAGGGGCCGGAGCCGATGATGCGCGTGGCATCACCCAGCTCTTCGAAAGGCCGTGCCAGCGTGGCCAGCGACACCAGGCCCGAGCCGATCACCGACGTGCCTTGCAGGAACCCCGGCGACGGCTTGCTGAAATAGAACTTCACCGTCAGCGGGTCTACGACCTCGCTGCGCTGGTAGTTGTTGATCACTTCGGACACCGGCAGCTTCAGCGCCTTGTTGCCCAGACCGTAGGTGTCGAAGTTCTTGGCCACGGCCGCCGCATCCAGCGGCGTGCCATCCGAGAACGTCACGCCGGAACGCAGCTTGAACGTGAACTCCGTGGCCTGGTCATTGATGGCCCAGGACTCGGCGATCCAGGGCTGGATTTCCAGCGTCTTCGGGTCCTGGTAGGTCAGCTTGTCGGTGATCTGGTTGAGCACACCGCCGTTGGGATAGAAGCCGCCGGCCGGCGGATACAGATTGGTGTGGGCCTGCTGCTCCAGATAGACCAGCTCCCCTCCCTGTACGGCAGCACCTGCCGATGCGCCTTCCGAAGTGCTGCTTTGCTGGGAGCATCCCGCCACCCAGACTCCCGCAGCCATGGCTGCCAGCCACCACCATTGACGTTTGTTTTTGCGTTGCAGTTGCACGAGACCATCCATCCTTCATGCCATTGAGGCGCTGTTATGCAAGAGTCGGAAGACTCCAAGGGAAACCTTCCAGATGGCCTGAATGCTAGGAATTCCGCTCGCCTTTTTGAACCTCTGTTTTCGCACTTGGATATGCGGCCAGCAGATATGCAGCGCCCGGCACAAACCGCATAACCAAAGCCGTATTCCGTATTTGCCGCCCGCCCGCAGCCGCGCGAGCATGGCGCTTTCCCACCTCAGAGAAAGCCTCCCATGTCACTGCCTTTGGACCACATCGTGATTGCCGTGCACGATCTGCACACCGCCATCCACGACTACCGCAATCTGGGATTCACCGTCACCCCGGGCGGGGACCACCCGGGCCGCGCCACCCACAACGCACTGGTGGTGTTCCAGGACGGCTCCTACTTTGAGTTGATCGCCTGGAAAGGCCCGGAAGAAGCCCACCCCTGGTGGCCCAAGCTCAGCCGCTTTGGCCCCGGCATCGTGGACTTTGCCTTGCTGCCCGGCACCACGCCGCAGGTGGTGGCACAGGCGCTGTCGCGCGGCCTGGCCTACCAGCCCCCGGTCGATGGCGGGCGGCTGCGCCCCGACGGGGTGGAGCTGCGCTGGCAAAACGCCCGCCCGGCCACGCCCGATCTGCCTTTCCTGTGCGGCGATGTCACACCCCGCGCCCTGCGCGTGCCTGAAGGCCCGGTGCGTGAGCACGCCAATGGCGTGCAGGGCGTCGCCCAGCTGCACGTGGCCGTGCACGACGTGGCCGCCACACTGGAACGCTACCGTGCCCTGCTGGGCCTGACGGATGCCCCGGTCCCTGCCGAAGGCGCTGCCAGCCTGCAGCTGGGCGGCACCGTGCTGAAGCTGGAATCCGCCAGCGCCAGCCCTGAAGCCGCCCAGCGGCTGGCCCTGCAAGGCGAAGGCCCGTTTGCCATCGCCTTGCACACCACGCAGGCCAACCCTCTGGGGCCCGTGGTGCATGGCAACACCCATGGCACCCGGCTGGAGCTGATCGCCTACCCCGGCACCGGCACCTCCGCTCATCCCGCCGCGCACCCCGGTGCTCATGCGCAAAGCGCATTTGCATAGCCGCAAAGCTTCGTTGCCCGGGCCCCGGTGGCTCGGGATACTGCCTCCCATTCCATCCCACCGACCGGATCCACCATGAACAAACGCGACTTTCTGCGCACCTCTGCTGCCTTCCTGCTGCCTGCTGCGGCCGGCACCTTCTCCGCCCTGGCCACGGCCGCCACCACCACCCCGGCCCTGATCCGCGTGGGCGTGCGCGGCGGTGTGGACGAGGAAATCTGGGAGGTGGTGACCAAGGTCGCCAAGGAACGCGGCCTGAACGTCAAGCCCGTGGTGCTCAGCGGCTCGGTCAGCCCCAACGAAGGCGTGCACAACGGCGATCTGGAAGCCAACTCCTTCCAGCACCAGCCCTTCCTGCGCGACCAGAACCAGCAGCGCGGCTACCAGCTGGTATCGGCAGGTGACACCTACATCTCCCCCATTGCCTTCTATTCCCGCAAGTACAAGCGCCTAGCCGACCTGCCTGCCGGCGCGCGCGTGGGCATCCCCAACGACCCGAGTAACCAGACCCGCGCCCTGGTGGTGCTGCGCGACCAGGGCGTGCTGGACCTCAAGCCTGGCTTCGACCCTTTCACCGGCACCGCCTCCCTGGCCGACGTGACCGCGCTGCGCCAGAAGGTGGAGCTGGTGGAAGTGGCCTCGGTGGTGCTGGCCCGTTCGCTGGATGACCTGGCCGCCGCCGCCATCGTCAACAGCTTTGCCTACCAGGCGGGGTTGGTCGCCACCCGCGACGGCATTGCCGTGGAAAAGCGCGAGCGCAACCCCTACACCAACCTCATTGCCGTGCGCGCCAAGGACCAGGACACCCCCTGGGCCAAACAGCTGGTGGCCGCCTACCAGTCCGAACCGGTGCGCCAGTTCATCCTGCAGAAATACCAGGGCTCGGTGATTCCCGCGTTCTGAGAGAGCCATCCATGATTCATTTTTCCCCAACTTCGCGCCGCGGCGCACTGGCCGCCCTGCTGGGCACAGGCGCCGCTGCCTTGCTGCAACTCCCTTCCGCCCAGGCGGCCCAGCGCGTGCGCGTGGGCATCCGTGGCGGCATCGGTGAAGAGCTGTGGGCCGAAGTGGCCAAGGCCGCCAAGGCCAAGGGCCTTGATGTGCAGCTGGTCGTTCTGGGCGGCGCGGTCAGCCCCAACGAGGCGCTGAACAACGGCGACCTGGAAGCCAACGCCTTCCAGCACCTGCCCTTTCTGCAAGACCAGGTGCGCCAGCGCGGCTACCAGATCGTCTCCGCAGGCAACACGCTGATTGCCCCGATCGCCTTCTACTCCAACAAGCACAAGCGCCTGCAGGATCTGCCGGCCAAGGCCCGGGTGGGCATTCCCAATGACCCCAGCAACCAGACCCGCGCCCTGGTCATCCTGCGCGACCAGGGGCTGATCAAGCTGCGCGACGGGTTCGACCCCTTCTCCGGCACCGCAGGGCTGGCAGACGTCACCGCCAACCCTCGCCAGCTGCAGCTGGTGGAAGCCGCCTCCAACGTCCTGGCCCGCTCGGTGCCCGATCTGGACGCCGCCGCCGTCATCAACACCTTTGCCTACCAGGTCGGCCTGATCGCCACCCGCGACGGCATCGCTGTGGAAAAGCGCGAGCACAACCCCTACGTCAACATCATTGCCGTGCGCAGCAAGGACCAGGACGCGCCCTGGGTCAAGGCCCTGGTGGCATCCTTCCAGACCGAAGCCATCCGCCGCTTCATCGAAACCAAGTACGAAGGCACGCTGATTCCGGCGTTCTGAGCGACTGCATGACCACCCTCCCTCCTCCGGTGCAACTGGCACCGCACATCGTGTTCGACGGCGTGGGCAAGTCCTACGCCGGCCGCAGCAGCCAGGTCCAGGCGCTGTCGGCGGTGAACTTTGACATCCACCATGGCGAGGTCTTCGGCATCATCGGCCGCAGCGGCGCCGGCAAATCCACGCTGCTGCGCACCATCAATGCGCTCGAGACCCCTTCCGAAGGCCGGGTGCAGATCCACGGCGTGGACCCGGCGCAGCTGGACGAAAACGCCCTGGTCGCGCTGCGCCGGCGCATCGGCATGATCTTTCAGCACTTCAACCTGCTGTCCGCCAAGACCGTGCGCGAAAACGTGGCCCTGCCGCTGCGTGTGGCCGGTGAACGCCCGGCCATCATCAAGGCCCGGGTGGACGAACTGCTGGCCCTGGTCGGCCTGTCGGACAAGGGCCAGGCCTACCCGGCACAGCTGTCCGGCGGCCAGAAGCAGCGTGTCGGCATTGCCCGTGCCCTGGTGCACGGGCCCGAAGTGCTGCTGTGCGACGAAGCCACCAGCGCGCTGGACCCGGAAACCACACAGTCCATCCTGTCCCTGCTGCGCGACATCAACCGCCAGCTGCGCCTGACGGTGGTGCTGATCACCCACGACATGGCGGTGATCCGCGCCATCTGCGACCGTGTGCTGGTGCTGGACCAGGGCCAGGTGCAGGAAATCGGCGAGGTCTGGCGCGTCTTCGGCGCACCGCAGGCCGCCGCCACGCAAGCGCTGCTGCAGCCGCTGCAGCAAGGCCTGCCCCCCGATCTGGCCCGCCAGCTGCTGCCCCAACCCAGCAGCAGCGCCGACCGCGCCGTGCTCAGCCTGCGCTTTGCCGGTGCACAGCGCCCCCAAGGCCTGCCGCTGCAGGCCCTGGCCGCATTGGGCAGCCAGGCCACCTTGCTGCATGGCGGGCTGGACCGGTTGCGCGGCCATTCACTGGGCCAGTTGCTGGTGTCCACACCAGCCACCGGCCTGCCTTCCCTTGATGCATTGCGCCACTCCACCGGCGCCGACCACCTGGAGCTGCTGGGCTATGTCCGCGCCGATTGACAAATACCTGCAGGCTTTTGCCGAAACCCTGTTGATGGTGGCCACCTCCTCGCTGATCGCCATCGGCCTGGGGCTGCTGCTGGCCATCGTGCTCACCATCACCGGCCCGCGTGGCCTGTACACCCGGCCGCGCTTTTACAAAGGGCTGTCGGTGACGGTGAACATCTTCCGTGCCATTCCCTTCATCATTCTGCTGGTGGCCTTGCTGCCGGTCACCCGCAGCATCGTCGGCACCACCCTGGGCACCTGGGCGGCCGTGGTGCCGCTGTCGGTCAACCTGATCCCCTTCTATGCCCGCATCGCCCAGGTCAGCCTGAACGATGTGGATCCAGGTCTGGTGGAAGCCGCACGCGCCATGGGCTGCAAGCGCTGGCACATCGTGCGCCATGTGCTGCTGCCCGAAGCCCTGCCCGGCATCATCGGAGGGATGACGGTGAGCGTGATCGCCATGGTCAACGCCTCGGCCATGGCCGGCGCCGTGGGCGCGGGCGGCCTGGGCGACCTGGCCATCCGCTACGGCTACGAACGCTATGAAACCCGGGTGATGTTCGAAGTCATCGTGATCCTGGTGGCCCTGGTGTCCATCGTGCAGTTCGCCGGCGAAACCCTGTCGCGCAAGGTCAACCACCGGCATTGACACCGCGGCCGCCGAGGCGGCCCGACATCCCACCGCCAGCGACCCCGGCCATTTGTGGCACGGGTCGCTGGCGGTTTCACATGGGCGCCCGCACGACCGGCCTTGTCCTGCACACGGCCCCATCCTCAGGCGCTGCATTGCCAATCACCCACGACAGAGCACCCAGCACAAACAGCACTGCAGGCATATTCAGTAATCTAAATATCTTTAGGTAATTAAAAAGTAATAAAACATTTATTGTATTTATAAGAGTCTTTTTTTATAGTGAATGCCATACCCACTTTCTTCCCGGGCGAGGCATTGATGAGCGCCACTGACCTACTCCAGCGCACGGTATTTCCCTGTCCCTGACGGGCTCCTTGACCGCCCCGTCAGACCCCACGGGTTTCTGCCATCGGTAGGCCCAGCAAACGCTGGCCCCGCTTCCCCTTCCCTTTGAATACACCAGGCTTGTTGCAACCCGGCAGATCGTCCCGGGCCGCAAGGGCTTCGCACGCACATGATCATCACCTCGGTCAACCATATCCATTTTCAGTTTCCGGCCCATTCGAAGGAAGCCATCCGCTTTTTCTATGCCACGGTGCTGGGCGCCCACGAACTGCATTCCCCCGAAACCAAGCAGCTGCTGCAGTTCGAGATGGGCGAGCAGCGCCTGTGCTTCACACCGGAAACCGGGGCCACGGGCCGCAAACCCTCGCAGCATGTGGCGTTCAACGTGCAAGGCATTGGCGATCTGAAGCAGCGCCTGCATGCCTTTGACCTGGCCTTCATCGAAAGCCACCCCGACCAGCCGGCGCAGCAGATCTACATCAAAGACCCAGCCGGCAACCAGCTGGAGTTTCTGGAACCCGCCCACTGAGAAACCATTACAGACCGTGGAGCCCTCACCATGAATTTCCAGCAACTGCGCTCCATCCGTGAAGCCGCCCGCAACAACTACAACCTGACGGAAGTGGCATCCGTGCTGTTCACCTCCCAGCCGGCCATCAGCCGGCAGATCCGTGAACTGGAAGAAGAGCTCGGGGTCGAGATATTCACCCGCGCCGGAAAACGGCTGACCGGGCTGACCACGCCCGGCAAGACCCTGCTGCCCATCATCGACCGCCTGCTGCTGGAGGCCGGCAACCTCAAGAACGCGGGCAAGGACTTCAAGGAAAAGGACACCGGCGTCTTCTACGTCGCGGCCACCCACTCCCAGGCCCGCTATGCCCTGCCTGCCGTGGTGCGGGACTTCCGCCAGATCTACCCCGGCGTCACGCTGCACCTGCGCCAGGGCTCTCCCCAGCAGATTGCCGACATGCTGCTGACCGGGGAAGCCGACATCGGCGTGGCCACCGAAGCCCTGGCCGATTACGAGCAACTGGTCACCCTACCCGGCTACCGCTGGTCCCACAGCGTGATCGTCCCGCCCGATCACCCTTTGCTGCAGCAGAGCACGCCGATTTCGCTGGAGGATCTGGCCCGCCACCCCATCATCACCTACGAGCATGGCTTCACCGGGCGCGCCCACATTGACGAGGCCTTTGCACGCGAAGGCCTGGCGCCGGAGGTGGTGTTGACTGCCATGGATGCCGACGTGATCAAGACCTATGTGGAGCTGGGCATGGGCATCGGCATCGTGGCTTCCATCGCATTCGACCCCGAACGGGACCGGCTGCTGCGCGCCATCGATGCCCGCCACCTGTTCGAGATCAACCTCACCCGCATTGCCGTGCGCCGGGGCATCTGGCTGCGCGACTATGCCTACCACTTCATCGAAAGCTTTGTGCCCACGCTGACGCCGGATGTGGTGCGCCAGAAGCTGAACGAAGACAGCGACGGCTGAAACCCTGTCCCTCCCTCCTCAAAAAAGCAGTCCTGCACCGCGGCAGGACTGCTTTTTTTCATCCGCAGTCAATGCGACCGTGGTTGCGGTACGTGGGCCGCGTTCAGCGCCCGCCGTGCACCCGCCCACCCTGGACATAGCCCAGCGGCTCGGCATCCATGCGCCGCAGAATACGGGTCAAGCCGTCCTCTTCGGTCTGCCCCCGGGCAGCGGCCGGCGCATCCGTGGTGCGGCACAGCAGATCGTCATCGCTCCAACTTTCCGTGCCCCGGCCGTTGCGCGCCCGCAGCCAACCGGCCTTGTCCGCCAGCAACTGCACCTCGCGCACGGATTCGCCCGCATTGATCCAGCCCAGTGCCTGCAACGCGGTCGCCCCCGAGGTAACGGCGCAATCCACATGGTCTGGAAGGTGCGCAGCATCCTGCCCCGGCTGGGGCAGCCACAGCGTCACCATGCGCGGGTCCGGCGCCACATCCTGCACGCGGGCGCTGCTGACCACCCGCAGGCGCTGGCCCTGCCAGTCGCGCACCTGCAGCTTGTCCGGGCGGTGGCAGCGCAACGGCATGTCGGGCAAGGCAATGGGCTGGGCCCAACTGCCCGTGGCACGCAGCAGTTGTCCCGCCGCCTGGGCACGCAGAAAATGCAGCAACGCCCAGCTCTCGGGAACCGACAGCTGCGCGGCAAAGCCAGGCATGGTCGTGCGCCCCTGCGCATCCTGCATGCCATGGCGCACCGCCTGCAGCAGCTCTCCTTCCGCACGGCGCCACAGCAGCGGGCCGGAAAAACTGGGCGGCCAGACCGGCTGGTCTGCCGCATCCGGGCCCTGCCCGTTGCCCGCTTCGCCATGGCAGCGCAGGCACTGCCGCTGGTAGAGCGCCGCGCCCTGGACGATCGCCGCATCGGTAAAAGGCAGAGGGTTGCGGTGAAAACTGGTGGGCACCGCCGATGCCAGCACCACCTGGCGTTCCGGCCAGGGCGCCAGCACCAGGGCCAGCAAGGCGCCGGCCAGCAGCCAGGGCCGGCCGCGCCGCCACAGTACCGCGACGCCCACCAGCACCAGCACGGCGGCCACGGCCGCCAGACTCCAGACCAGCTGGCGTGCCTGGCCCAGGTCCTGCAGCAGGCGCTCGCCCGCCATGCGCTGTGCCCAGGGCCAGGCAGGCTGGCCGTCCACCTCGCCGCTCAGGCCCAGCGCATGCCACAGCTGCAGCAGGCCCACCTGGCACCGGTGCACCGCTTCCAACAGCCAGAACAGCCAGGGTGCGTCTGCAATCCGCTCAGGCATCAGGTCGCATCACCCAGTCCCAGATGGCGCAGCGCCTGCTGGCGCAGCTCCACAAAGCGTGGCTGCGTGCGGTGGCGCGGATAGGGCAGATCCACGGCCAGCTCGGCCACGGTGCGGGCCGGACGGTCGGAGAAGACCACCACCCGGTTGGCCAGGAACAAGGCCTCTTCCACATCGTGTGTCACCAGCAGCACCGAAAAGCCTGCGCGCTGCCATAGTTTCAGCAGCTCGGCCTGCATGGTCAGCCGGGTCAGCGAATCGAGCTTGCCCAGCGGCTCATCCAGGATCAGCAGTTGCGGCTCATTCACCAGGGCACGCGCCAGTGCGGCACGCTGGGCCATGCCGCCCGAGAGCTGGTGCGGGTAGCTGTCCGCAAACTCGGACAGCCCCACCAGTGCCAGCGCCTCGTCCACCCGGGCATGCTGTGCCTTGGGCACTTTGCGCGCCTGCAGCCCCAGGGCCACGTTGTCGCGCACCGTGCGCCAGGGAAACAAGGTCGGGTCCTGGAAGACCACGATGCGCGAAGGATCGGGCCGCGTGATGGGCTGGCCATCCTGCGTGATGTGGCCGCTGCGCGGTGGCTCCAGCCCGGCCACCAGGCGCAGCAGCGTGGACTTGCCGCAACCGCTGGGCCCCAGCAGGGCCACGAACTCGCCCGGCTGCACCTGCAGGCTGACATCGCTCAGCACCGGCAGCTGGGCAAACTGGTGCGACACCTGGGCGATATCGATGCGTGCCCCGGTCTGGGACTCCGGGTTCTCCAGCGCTTGCGCATTGCTGGCACTTGCATTTGCAGCGCTCACCATTTCACGGTTCCTTTCTGCCAGCCCAGCAGCCGGTCACGCACGGTGAACAGCAGGGTGATCAAGCCCGAGCACAACACCGCCATCACCAGCAGCGCGCCGTACATATTGGCGTAGGCCGCCCAGCCCTGGGCCCACTGCAGGTACCAGCCCAGGCCCGCTTTCACGCCCATCATCTCCGCCGTGATCAGCACCGAGAACGACGCGCCCAGCCCCATGAACAGTCCCACAAACACCTGGGGCAGCGCTGCCGGAATCGCCACGCGTAGCACCAGAAACCATTCCGATGCACCCAGGGTGCGGGCGACGTCGTAATAGCTCTTGCTGACATTGGCCACCCCGGACCAGGTCAGCACCGCCACCGGGAAGAAGGTGGCCAATGCCACTAGGAACACCGCGGCACTGTAGCTGCTGGGGGCAAAGAAGAATGCCAGTGGCAGCAGTGCCGATGCCGGAACCGGTCCCAGAAAGCGCAGCAAGGGATGGACCCAGTAGCCCGCAACGCGCGACCAGCCCACCCACACGCCGGTGACAAAACCCACCAGGCTGCCGATCACGATGCCGTGCACCAGCAGCCGCAGCGAATGCGCCACCGACAGCCCCAGCCGGGCGGAATCGTCCAGGTAGACCTCCAGCAGGCTTTGCGGCGGCGCAAAGAATGGCGGCGGCAGCACGCCCAGCTTGGCCGTCAGCACCTCCCACACTGCCAGCAGCGCCGGCGCAGCGATCAGCCAGGCACCCGCCGGCCGCAGCCAGCGCAGCACCCGGCCCGCGCGCTCGCCCGCCAGGGCCAGCGCGGCCAGCAGCACAGCCAGCGCGGCCGTGAGCACGGCAAACTCCGTGGTGTATGCCCAGTCGCTGAAGCCGATTTCCTTGTTGGGCCACCACCAGGTCAGCGCGCCCAGCAGCAGCCAGGCCAGGGCCGCCACCAGCCCCTGGCGCCAGACACCCTGCTCCGCCGAAGAAGGTGCCGGATCCGCAGCCACGGCGGTGGCCGTGGTCGAAGGTGCGGCCGTGGGCGTGGCGGGCTGCAGGATCGGCGCGCCGGCCTGCGGCGCCAGCTCCAGAAGTACGGTGGCGTCACTCATGACAGCACATCCTGGGTAATATGGCGCGCAAAGCGTGCCGGGTCGGTGCTCTTCTTCAGAATGCCGGCCGAACGGAAATCGGCTGCGAATTCACGCACCTCATCCTGCAGACGGCTGTTGTGCGGATGGTGCTTGTACGTCAGCTCCGCAATCAGGCGCTGCAGATCAGGCACCTCGAACTTGGGCGTGTACTTGGCGAAGATCTTGGCAGACTCGTTGGGGTTCTCGGCCACATAGTCCGATGCCTGCGCCAATGCACGCACCACCGCGGCAGCGCTCTTGCGGTCGTCGCGCACGAACTTGGCGCCCGCGCCCAGCACGCAGCAGATCTTCTCGGCATATTCCCCGGTGGCGCTGTTGCCCAGTTCGGTGAACACGCCGGGGTTGCGCTTTTCGATCAGGTAGAGATTCGGGTCGCCATCGGCAATGGCGTGGACCTCGCCCTTCTTCACCGCCACATCCAGCAGGTCGGCAGGGTAGACCCGCCACTCCACATCCTTGTCGATGTCCAGCCCCAGCTTGGCCAGGTGGATGCCGTAGAACTGCTTGGCCGGACTGTTCAGGTCGGCCACTCCGATCACCTTGCCCTTGAGCGACTTCACATCGCGCGTCACCCCGGCCGCATTGACCCCCACCAGGCGCAGGCAGCCGCCGTGCACGCTGCCCACGATCTTCACGTCCAGCCCGGCTTCCAGCGGCTTGACCCAGCGGTGGATCAGGCCCACCCCCACTTCGGCCTTGCCGGTTGCCAGCGCCTCCAGTAACTGGTCGGCAGAACCGCCCCAGTTCAGCACCTCCACCTGCAGGCCGTTCTTCTCGAACAGGCCGCGCTCCAGCGCAATCGGCACCGGCACCTGGCAGAAGCTGGCCTGGCTCCAGGCCAGGGTGATCTTGCGCGGCTGCGAATGCACCGCCAGCGGCAGCAGGCCTGCGGCACCGGCTGCACCAGCGGCCGCAGCCGCTCCCAGGAAATGGCGGCGGTTCCAGGGCGTGCCGTGCGCCGTGGGCAGAAATTCGTCCATGTGCTCCCTCCAGGAAACTGTGAAAAGTGGCAGCACGATAGGACGCCAGACCGCGCTGCGGCAACGAACGAAAGCGTGTATCCATATGCGCAAAACACCGCCGCGCCCAGGCGACGGCCGCACAGCAAAAAGCGCATATGCAAACACAAAAAGCTTCGTAGCCTTGCGGTGCAGGCTTGGCAGACCATGGCGGCATTCCAACGGAGCACACCATGAGCCTGAACGACTATCTGTCCCACAAACGCCGCGCCGTACTGGCTCGCCAGCAACGCATTGCCGACGGCAGTGCCCAGGCCACGTCCTTGCACGCCCATGTCTCGGCCGAAGGCCGCAGCGGCATCCGCCGCCTGCGCATCCGCGAGCACCAGGTCATCAGCGACAGCCCCTACGACTTTGCCGGCTTCAACCTGGGCCCCTCCTCGCCCGAGCTGCAACTGGGCGTGCTGGGCACCTGCGTGACGCACATCTTTGAAATCCAGGCTGCGCTGCTGCAGGTGCCGCTGGACAGCATCGAAGTGGATGTGCGCGGCACCATCGATCCGCGCGGCGGCCACCCCGGCCACGAGGCCACCCCCATCTGGCCGCACAACATCCAGTACGAAGTCCAGGTCGCCTCCAGCGCCTCGGATGCGCAGCTGAACGAGCTGTTCGCGGCGGTCGAGAAGAACTGCCCCATTCTGAACCTGCTGCGCAACCCGCAGCAGGTCGTGGGCACGCTGGTGCGCGCCCAGCCGGCCCCCCAGGCCGCAGCCCCTGCCGCCAAGGAGGCGCAGCCCGCATGAGCACCGCACCTGCCCAGGGCCGGCAGCCGCCAGCGCCTGTGCCAGCGCCCACACCCGCATGGCAGCCCGACACCGTCGTGCTGCACGCCGGCTATGACGGGTTGCAGCACCAGCGCAGCGCGGCCGTGCCCATCTACCAGACCACATCCTTTCTGTTTGAGGATGCGCAACACGGCGCCGAACTGTTCGACCTGGTGCAGGAAGGCCATATCTACGCCCGTACCGGCAACCCCACGCAAACCGTGCTGGAGCAGCGCATCGCCCGGCTCGAAGGCGGCACGGCCGCACTGGCCGTGGCCTCCGGCATGGCTGCCATCGACATCACCCTGGCCACGCTGGCCCGGGCCGGGGACCATGTGATCCTGGCCTCGGCCCTGTATGGCGGCTCCCACAACCTGGTCGTGCATGTGCTGCAAGGCCGCGGCATTGCCAGCACCGTGGTGGGCCGGGGCGACCACGACGCCCTGCGCGCGGCCTTCACGCCGCAGACCAAGGCAGTGTTTCTGGAATCCGTGGGCAACCCTTCCGGCGATGTCGCCGACATCGCCGCCATTGCCGCGCTGGCCCATGCCCAGGGCGTGGCCGTAGTGGTGGACAACACCAGCGCCACGCCCCTGCTGATCCGCCCGCTGGAGCATGGCGCCGATGTGGTGGTGCACTCGGCCACCAAGTACATCGGCGGCCACGGTACGGCCATGGGCGGGCTGATTGTGGATGGCGGCCGCTTCGACTGGCAGGCCCGGTCCGACCGCTACCCCCAGCTGACCCACCCCGATCCGGCCTTTCACCAGGTGGTGTTCACCGAACGCTATCCCGATGCCCCCCTGGTCGCCCGTGCACGCACCGTCATGCTGCGCAATGCCGGCGCCACGCTGGCGGCGCATTCGGCTTTCTTGCTGCTGCAAGGGCTGGAAACGCTGGCGCTGCGCATGGAACGCATCAGCAGCAACACCCGGGCCGTGCTGGACTTTCTGCAGACCCAACCCCAGGTGGCGCGCATCCACCACGTGGCCCACCCCGGCCATCCCGACCACGGCCATGCCACGCAGTACCTGCGCGGCAGCCTCGTGCCCGGGCTGCTGTCCCTGGAGCTGCACGGCGGCCGCCCCGCCGCCCAGCGCTTCTATGACGCGCTGCAGCTGTTTCTGCGCCTGGTCAACATCGGCGACAGCAAATCCCTGGCCGCCATCCCGGCGGAAACCACCCACCACCTGCTGCCCGATGCCGAGCTGGCACGGGTGGGCATTGCCCCGGGGCTGGTGCGCCTGTCCATCGGCATCGAACACCCGCACGACCTGCTGGCCGACCTGGGCCAGGCCTTGGGCCATGCGCAGACCGCCACGGCCTTGCCCGCCTCCACACCCGACCTTGAACTTCTCCAGGAGCCTTCATGAGCACCGTTGCACAAGCCCTTCGCCCCGCCACCACATCCCTGAATGCTGCCCAGGCCCTTTCCGCCCTGGACACCCCGCTGGACTCCCTGCCGGTCATCAACCTGGCCGAGCTGGGCGACTCCACCCGGCACACGCCCGCCCACGCCCGGCTGGCTCGGATTGCACGCGACATCGGTTTCTTCTATCTGGAAGGGCATGGCATTGCGCCCGAGCAGATCGAGCGGCTGGAAGCCGTGGCCCGCCAGTTCTTCGCCCTGCCCCCCGAGGTGAAGCAGCGCATTGCCATCCACCACTCCCGCCATTTCCGGGGCTACACCGGTGTGGGCGGTGAAATCACCCGCCTGCAGCCCGACCTGCGCGAACAGATCGACTTCGGCGAAGAGCTGGAGCCCGTGGCACAAGCCGCCGACACGCCCGCCTGGTGGGGCCTGCAAGGCCCCAACCAGTGGCCTGCCGAGCTGCCGCAGCTGCAAAGCGATATCCTGGCCTGGCTGGACACCACGCGCGATGTGGCCAAGCGCCTGCTGCAGGCCTTTCTGGTGGCACTGGAGCAGCCCGCCACGGCCCTGAACGCCCTGGTGGCACCGCCGCACAACAACCGCCTGAAGATCATCCACTACCCCGGCCAGGCCCAGGGCCAGTCCGACCAGGGCGTCGGAGCCCACAAGGATGGAGGCCTGCTCACCCTGCTGCTGCAGGACCAGGTGGGCGGGCTGCAGGTGCAGACCCCGCAAGGCTGGCTGGATGTGCCGCCCCGCAAGAACGCCTTTGTGGTGAACATCGGCGAAATGCTGGAGCTGGCCACCAACGGCTATCTGCGCGCCAATGTGCACCGCGTGCTGTCTCCCCGCTCGGGCGTCAGCCGCTACTCGATCGCGTATTTCTTCTCGCCCAGCCTGCACGCCCAGGAAGTGCCGCTGCTGGACCTGCCCTCCCATCTGGCGCAGCAGGCACGTGGCCCTGAGAGCGACCCGCTGAACCCCTTGTTCAGCCACATCGGCACCAATGCACTCAAGGGCCGGGTGCGCTCCCACCTGGATGTGGCGGAGAAGTTCTACCCGGCGCAATTTGCCCTGCTGGACAAGACAGCCAAGCCCAGCGCCTACTGAACCTTGTTCAGCAGGCTCTGTGTGATGTAGTGTTACCTGGCACGGTGCAGCGCTCTGCACACGCAAGCAACCCCGGGCGGCTGCGCCGCCCCCACGGTGAAGCGGGTGAACACCGCGAAAAAGGCCCTGGCTGTGTCCGCAGCCAGGGCCTTTGTCATGGCGGGCGACCCGCAGTATGGAGGCCGGCCCACCGACCCGCAGCCGCCGCTGTCGCCGTAGTCCGTGGTCACACCGCCACCGGCAACCAGCCTCCGGGGTTGCTCACTTGTCGGGGCCAGCCTGCAAGGCCTCCAGCTTCAGCAGATCATCCTGCACCCGCAGCGCCATGTCCGACCCGGGCTCCATCTGCGCCAGCAACGCCTGCCAATGCTGGCGGGCCAGGGCGATGTCCCCACGCCGCACCGCGGCACTGCCGGCCAGGGCCAGGGCCTTGGCCTGGGTCGGCTGCAGACGCAGGGCCTGCGCAATGGCAGCCCCCGCCTCCCCTTCCAGGCTGCCGCCGGCCGCCGAAGCCAAGGCATCGGCCTGGTCTGCCAGCAGCCGCGCCTGGGTGTCGGTATCCAGACCGCTGCGGCGTGCTTCCTCCAAGGCCTGCTGGTAGGCCTGGGCGGCATCGCCGTAGCGCTCCAGGGTTTCGTAGGAACGCGCCAGCATCAGCCAGCCGGGCAGATTCTGCGGCTCCTCCTGCAGCTTGTGGGCCAGGCTGGCCACCATGGCCTGCACCTGCCCCTCCCGGGCCATGTGGTCGCTTTCCTGCACCTGGCCCAGGCGCACCACCGCCTGCGGATCGCCCACCTGCGTATAGAGCAGCATCGCGCCCACAGGCACCAGCACCGCCAGCAGCAGGCCGCTGCCGCGCTGCAGCCACACACTGTGCCGGCGCAGGCCAGCCGGGGTGCGCCGCTCTAGCTCGGCCAGCAGGCGCGCCTGCAACTCATCCACCGCCTGGGCATGGTCTGCCGCACTCAGGCGCTCCCCCGCCCGTTCGCGCTCCAGCTCGGCCAGCTGGGTCTGGTACAGGCCGCGCAGCGCATCGTCGCTGCGTGGCAGCGATTCCGGTGCCACCTCCACCAGCAAGGCTGGCAGCAACACCCCCAAACTCAGCAGGATCAGGGCCAGCACGCCCACCCACAGCAGTTGCACATCGTTCATGGCTGCTCCTTCCCGTCGGACTGGTGCAGCCACGTCTGCACCTGCTGGCGCTGTGCGGCCGACAGCGTGGACGGTGGCGTCTGGCGCCGCCGCAACGTGCGGCGCAGCAGCAGCAGCCCCGCAATCACCACCACAAAGGGACCGCCCCATAGCAGCCAGGTGGACGGCTTCCAGGGCGGGTTGTAGCGCACGAAAGCGCCGTAGCGCTGCTCGAAGAAGGCCACCACCTCGGCATCGCTGCGGCCCTGCTCCATCTGTGCGCGGATTTCACGCCGCATGTCGGCCGCCATCGGGGCATGCGATTCGGCCACGGTCTGGTTCTGGCAGACCACGCAGCGCAGCTGCGCCGCCAGCGCCATTTCCCTGGCCTGCAAGGGCTCGGCCGGGTTGGCATGTCCCCCCAGGGCCACCAGCAACAGGCCACCACCCAGCACTGTGTGGAGCTTCATCGCACGGCCTCCAATACCGGTCGGATGCGGTCACGCCAGACCTCGGCCGTCACCGGCCCGGCATGGCGATAGCGCACCCGCCCCTGTCCATCGATCACAAACGTCTCGGGCACTCCCTGTATGCCCCAGTCCATGCCCACGCGCCCGTCCGCATCCACGGCCGATGCCTGGTAGGGATTGCCCGCCACGCGCAACAGCGCCTGGGCCTTGGCCGACTGGTCCTTGTAGTTCAGGCCATACACCGGCACCTGGTCAGCCTGTGACATGGCCTGCAGCACCGGCAGCTCCTGCCGGCACGGCGCACACCACGAGGCCCACACATTCAGCACCCAGGCCTGCCCGTGCAGCGCCTGCACGCTCAGCAACTGCTCCGGCTTGTCCAGCAGGGGGCGTTCAATGGCCGGCGCCGCCCGCTCCACCAGCGCAGACGGCACATCGCGCGGATTGCGCTGCAGCCCCAGGCCCAGCATCACCGCCAAGGCCAGGAAGGCCGCCAAGGGCAAGATGAACCGCATCAGGCGCTCCTTTCCTGCAGAGGCTGCAGCGCAGCCCGTGGCTCACGGCGCGGGGCCAGGCGGAAGCGCCGGTCCAGCAGGCTCAGGCCGGCGCCCAGCGCCATCATCAGGGTGCCCACCCAGATCCAGTCCATGAACGGCTTGATCTGCAGGCGCACCGTCCAGGCGCGGCCTTCGGGGTCCAGCGGTTCCCCCAGGGCCAGGAACACGTCTCGCGTCCAGCTGCTGTCGATGGCCGCCTGGCTCAGCGGCATGCTCTGGACGCGGAACACACGCTTTTCCGGGAACATCCGCCACGGCGTCTGTCCCTCGGTGTGCACACTGAACTGCGCACGCTGTGCGTCGTAGTTCGGTCCTTCGACAGCTGCCAGGCTGTCGAAGCGGAAGTGGTAGCCCGCCAGCTCCACCGACTCGCCCTGCGCCAGTGTGGTTTCCAGCTTGCGCTCCATGCCGTTGGCCAGGCTCACCGCCAGAATGAAAACGCCCACCCCGGTGTGCGCCGCCAGCATGCCCCACCAGCCCCAAGGCTGGCGCAGCACACGCTGCCACCCCTGGCCGCTGTCCACCCCTTGGCGCAGGCGCTGCACCGCATGGCCCGCGGTGCCCAGAATGCACCACAGCCCCAGGGCCATGCCCAGCAGCGTGGCGGCGGAGACCTGCGCACCCAGCCAGCCTTCGGCCAGCACCAGCACTGTGGTGCAGACCCCGGTCCACAGCACAGGCATGCGCAGGCGGACCCACAGCTCCCGCTCGGTGCTGTGCTTCCAGCGCGCCACCGTGCCCACGGCCATCAACAGCAGGGCCGGCAGCACCAGGGGCACGAACACGGCTTCAAAGTACGGCGGGCCCACCGAAATCTTCTCGCCGCTGAGCACATCCAGGGCCAGCGGATACAGCGTGCCGATCAGCACCGCCAGCGCGGCCGCGCTGAACAGCACGTTGTTCACCAGCAGCAGCGACTCGCGCGACAGCATGGCGAACCGGCCTTCACCCTGCCCCAGCGCCTGGGCCCGCCAGGCAAACAGCCACAGCGAAGTCCCCACCACGGCCACGATGAAGCACAGGATGTACAGCCCGCGCCCGGGATCGACGGCAAAGGCGTGCACCGAGGTCAGCACCCCCGAGCGCACCAGGAACGTGCCCAGCAGGCTCAACGAGAACGCCGAAATAGCCAACAAGGCCGACCAGCTGCGGAATGCGCCGCGCTGGTCCGTCACTATCAGCGAATGCAGCAGCGCGGTGCCCACCAGCCAGGGCATGAAGGAAGCGTTTTCCACCGGGTCCCAGAACCACCAGCCGCCCCAGCCCAGCACGTAGTACGCCCAGGCGCTGCCCAGCAGAATGCCCACGGTGAGAAAGCCCCAGGCGGCCAGCGTCCACGAGCGGGACCAGCGCGCCCAGGCAGCGCCCAGCTCTCCCGAAATCAGCGCCGCCAGCGCAAAGGCGAAAGGCACGGCAAAGCCCACATAGCCCATGTACAGCAGCGGCGGATGCAACACCATGCCGGGGTCCTGCAGCAGCGGATTCAGGTCCTTGCCTTCGGGTGCGCCAGGCACCAGCCGGGTAAAGGGGTTGGAGAGAAACAGCAGAAACAGCAGCAGGCCCACGCCGATCCAGGCCAGCACCGCCAGGACCCGGGCCACGAACGCCGGGGGCAGATGGCGGCTGCGCCACGCCACCACCCAGCTCCAGCAGGCCAGCAGCACCTGCCACAGCAGCATGGAGCCCTCGTGGCCGCCCCACATCGCGGTCAGCTTGTAGACGGCAGGCAGCGCGCTGTGCGAATTGCCCGCCACATACAGCACGGAAAAGTCATCCCGCCAGAAAGACCAGACCAGGCAGCCGGCCGACAGCAGGCTCAGCACGGCAAGCAGCATGGCAGCGGGCCGCGCCAGGCGCACCCAGCCCACCACGCCCCAGTGCGCACCGGCCAACGGCACCACGGCCTGGACCGCGGCCACTATCAACGCCAGCACCAGTGCGAACAGTCCCAGCTCCGGAATCATGGCAGCTCCTTGGCAGGCTGGGCCTGTTTCAACGCGTGCGCGGCTTCGGGAGGCATGTAGTTCTCATCGTGCTTGGCCAGCACTTCGCGGGCCTGAAACCCGCCACCCGCCTGCAGCTTGCCGGACACCACCACCCCCTTGCCCTCCCGGAACAGGTCCGGCAGCAGGCCACGGTACTGCACCGGCACGCGCTGTGCGCCATCCGTCACCATGAACCGCACCTGCAGCCCATCGGGGCTGCGCTGCAGCGAGCCGGACTCCACCAGCCCGCCCAGGCGAAAGGCGGCAGACGGCGGCGCCTCCCCGGCCAGTACCTGCGTGGGGCTGTAGAAGAACATCACATTGGCATTCAGTGCCCGCAACACCAGGGTCACCGCAGTGGCCACCAGCACCAGACCCGCCAGCACCCACAGCAGCCTTCTTTGACGTGGCTTCATTCCGGCAACTCCCCTTCGGTGTGTGCGGCCTGCCTGCGGCAGCGCCGCCACAGCGACCAGACTTCAGCCACCAGCAGCATGGCACTCACGCCGTAGGCCAGGGCAATAAAAAAAGCATGGTCCTGCATCACAGTTGCTCCTCGCCTGCGCGTTCCACAATCAGGCAACGGGTGCGCACCAGCGCCATGGCCAGGGTGTAGGCCCAGCAGGCCAGCGCCATCAGCAGCATGCCGGCCAGCATGGTGTGCGTCATGCTGGGCGCGGCATCCATGCGGATGGTGGCGCCCTGGTGCAGCGTGCTCCACCACTGCACCGAAAAATAGATGATGGGAACGTTGACCACGCCCGCCAGCAGCACGATGGCGCCGGCGCTGTCCGCGCGGCGCGGGTCCTCGATGGCGGACACCACGCCCAGATAGCCCAGGTACAGGAACAGCAGGATCAGCTCCGACGTGAGCCGGGCATCCCACACCCACCAGGCTCCCCAGGTGGGCTTGCCCCAGGCTGCTCCGGTCCACAGTGCGATGACCGTGAACACCGCGCCCGTCGGCGCCAGGGCCCGTGCCAGCAGCGGCGACAGGCGGGTGCCATAGACCAGACCCAGGGCCGCATGCAGGGCGGCCACCAGGTAGATGAACATCGACATCCAGGCCGCAGGCACATGCAGGAAGATGATGCGGTACACCTCGCCCTGCTGGTGGTCGGTGGGGGCCACCGCAAACCCCAGCCACAGACCGGCCACCGCCAGCACCACCGCCAGCACCGCCATCCAGGGCCAGACCCGGCCAGCCCAGTGATAGAAGACGGGGGGTGATGCCAGCTGGCGCCAGCGTCGGGGCACGGTGCGAGCCGAAGTTGCCACCGTCTGGGAGGAAACGGGGTTCAGGGTTTTCATGTCACTCCAAGGCAAGGCGCAGCGCCGCACCAATGGCCCACGGCCCTGCCAGCAGGGCCAGGCACAGAAAAGCGCCCAGCAGGTTCAGCGCAGGCGCCGCACTCAGCCCCTGCTGGGCCTGGGCCACCGCATGGCTGCCAAAAATCAGAACGGGGATGGACAGCGGCAGCACCACCAGCACCAGCAGCAACTGCCCGCGCAACCCCAAGGTCAGTGCAGCGCCCAAGGCCGCCAGCAGGTACAGGCTGGGGGTGCCCAGCGCCAGGGACGCCAGCAGCACAGCGATCACCGCGCCGTCGAGCCCGTACTGCCAGCCCAGCAGCGGCGCCACCAACAGCAAGGGGGCTACGCCCAGCAGCCAATGCGCCGCCACCTTGGCCAGCACCAGCAGTGGCAGCGGCTGGGGCGCCAGCAGCCACTGCTCCAGCGAGCCATCGGCCCAGTCGCCTTCAAACAACCGGTGCTGGCCCAACAGCACGGCCAGCAAGGCGGCCACCCACATCACACCAGGCGCAATCTGCTGCAGCAAGTTGGCGTCCGGCCCCAGCGCCAGCGGAAAAAGGCTGCCCACCAGCACAAAGAACAGCAGTCCGCCCAGCGCATCGGCCGGGCGCCGGGAGGCCAGGCGCAGCTCGCGCCCCAAAACCGCGGCTAGCATGGCACTGCCTCCTGCACCAGAGCCGGGGCACGCTCTGCTGCCGCAGACAGCGAGAGGGTCTGGGTGTGCTGCGGCGGCAGCGCCAGGCCGCGGTGGCAGACCACCACCGCCAGCCCTCCGGCATCCAGATGCTGGTCCAGCATCTGCACCAGACGCTGGCAGCCTTCGCCATCCAGGGAATTGTCCGGTTCGTCCAGCAGCCACAGCGGCCGCTGGCTGAGCCAGACGCGGGCCAGTGCCAGCCTGCGCCGCTGCCCCTGGGACAGCCGGCCCAGGGGGCGCGACACCATATCCTGCAGAGCCAGCTGCTGCAGCACCTGCTGCACCTGACCGGTATCCCAAGGGACCTCCGCCAGGGTCAGCGCAAAGCGCAGATTCTCCAGCCCGGTCAAGGTGTCGCTCATGCCGCTGTGGTGGCCCAGATAGGCCAGACGCTGCGCATACGCCGCATCGGTGGGTTTCAAGGTGTGCCCACACCACTGCAGCTGCCCGGCCCGCCAGGGCAGCAGTCCTGCCAGGCTGCGCAGCAGGCTGCTCTTGCCCGCTCCATTGGCGCCATTCACCACCAGGGCCTGCCCGCGCTCCAGCACAAAGCCGAGGTCGCGGAACAGCACCTTGCCGCCGCGCAGACACCCCAGACCCGAGACCGCCAGCGATACCGGTCGATCCGGGGCTGCGGCGCCGTCTCCTGCCATCCCCACTACTTCGCTTGCGCCACCGGTGTGGCGGCCATGGGAACCACCTGGCCCGGGGTGTCGTTGCCCGGTCCCTGCCCCGGTGGAATGTGCGGCAGCTTGTGGGCAATACCCTTGTGGCAGTCGATGCAGGTCTTTTCCTTGCTCGCCAGGTAGGTCGCGTGCATGTTCTGCGCGCGCAGGCTCTGGCGGGTGAAGTCCATGGAGTCGTAGTTGTGGCAGTTGCGGCACTCCAGTGAATCATTGGCCTTCAGACGCGCCCATTCATGCTGCGCCAGCTCCAGGCGCTTTTCCTGGAATTTTTCCGGCGTGTCGATGGTGCCGAAGATCTTGCCCCAGACTTCCTTGGACGCCTGCATCTTGCGGGCCATCTTGTCGGTCCAGTCATGCGGCACATGGCAGTTGGAACACACGGCCCGCACACCGGAGCGGTTGGTGTAGTGGATGGTGCTCTTCAGCTCGGCATACACGTTGTCGCGCATTTCATGGCAGCTGGTACAGAATTTCTCGGTGTTGGTGAACTCCATGGCGGTATTGAAGGCACCCCAGAACAGGATGCCGCCAATAAAGCCCCCGATGGTCAGAAACCCCAGGCTGAAGTGCACGCTGGGGCGGCGGATGACCGCCCAGTAGCGCTTGAGAAGTGTCAACATGATGGTTCTCTTGTGCTGCACAAGGCAGCGTCAGTTTTTCTGGGTGGCCTGTGCGCCCGACTGCGACCGCATGGACTTCAGGATCAGGGCGTCCACATCCATGAAGGTGTTGTTCACCAGCGGGCGGACTGCATCCTGGCTCACATGGCACTGCATGCAGAAGTAGCGGCGCGTGGAGACCTGGCCCAGCATGTGGCCGTCGCGGTCCATGTAGTGCGTCACCGACACCGGCACCGCCTGCGAGACTTCCGCCTTGGTGCGCGAATGGCAGTCCATGCACTTGTTGAAGTTCTTGTCCACCTGGTAGCCATCCACCCGGTGCGGAATGGTCGGCGGCTGCCAGGTGTAGTTGCGCGTGCGGCGCACATCGTCATTGATGGCATTGCCCAGCACCGGAGGCTTGGTGGTCTCCATGATGGGCGCGGGGCCGCGTGCAGCGTCCGTGAAAGGGCGTGCCACTGGCTGTGCCAGGGCGGCTCCCATGCACAGCATCAGAAAAAGAGTACGAATGAAGTTCATGATCCACACTCCTGCCATCAAACCTTGGTGATCTTGACGGCACATTTTTTGAAGTCCGTCTGCAGCGAGATCGGGTCCGTCGCATCCAGCGTCACCTTGTTGATCAGCTGGCTGGCATCAAACCAGGGCACATAGACCAGCCCGCGCGGCGGCTTGTTGCGGCCACGGGTTTCCACCCGCGAGCGCATGGCGCCACGGCGCGATGCGATCTCCACCTCGCTGCCCCGGCGCAGGCCCAGCGCCTTCGCATCCTCGGGATGCATGTAGCACAGGGCATTGGGCACGGCACGGTGCAGCTCGGGCACGCGGCGGGTCATCGAACCCGAATGCCAGTGCTCCAGCACACGGCCGGTCGACAGCCAGAACGGGAACTCCTTGTCCGGTGACTCGGCGGCCGGCTCGTACGGCAGGGCAAAGATATTGGCCTTGTTGTCCACGTTGCCGTAGAACTGGTAGCCCGTGCCGGCCTTCACATAGGGATCGGAGCCTTCGCGGTAGCGCCAGCGGGTTTCCTTGCCATCCACCACAGGCCAGCGCAGGCCGCGCACCTTGTGGTACTCGTCAAACGGCGCCAGATCATGGCCATGTCCACGGCCAAAGGCCGCGTACTCTTCGAACAGGCCTTTTTGCACATAGAAGCCGAAGTGGGCCGATTCTTCGTTGTCGTAGGCCTTGTCCATGTCCGTGAGCGGGAACTTGTCCACCTGGCCATTGCGGAACAGCACTTCGTACATGGTCTTGCCGCGGTAGGCGGGCTTCTTGGCCAGCAGCTCCTCGGGCCAGACTTCCTCGATCTTGAAGCGCTTGGAGAACTCCATCAGCTGCCACAGGTCCGAATGGGCTTCCCCCGGCGCCTTCACCAGCTGGTGCCAGAAGTGGGTGCGGCGCTCGGCATTGCCGTAGGCACCCTCTTTTTCCACCCACATGGCGGTAGGCAGAATCAGGTCGGCGGCCACGGCTGTCACCGTGGGATAGGCATCCGAGACCACAATGAAGTTCTCGGGGTTGCGGTAGCCGGGGTAGCCTTCCTGGGCCAGGTTGGCACCGGCCTGGATGTTGTTGTTCACCATCACCCAGTAGGCATTGAGCTTGCCGTCCTTGAGCATGCGGTTTTGCAGCACGGCGTGGTAGCCCGGCTTGCCCGGGATGGTGCCTTCCGGCAGCTTCCACATCGCTTCGGCCATGGCGCGGTGCTTGGGGTTGGTCACCACCATGTCCGCCGGCAGACGGTGCGAGAACGTGCCCACTTCCCGTGCGGTGCCGCAGGCCGAAGGCTGGCCCGTCAGCGAGAACGGGCTGTTGCCGGGCGTGGCGATCTTGCCGGTCAGCAGGTGGATGTTGTAGACCATGTTGTTGGCCCAGACACCGCGGGTGTGCTGGTTGAAACCCATGGTCCAGAAGGACACCACCTTGGTCTTGGGGTCTGCGTACAACTCGGCCAGCGCTTTCAGCCGGTTCGCGGGCACGCCGGTCAGCTCGGTCGTGTACTCCAGCGTGTACTTGGAGACGTACTTCGCGTACTCCTCATAGGTCATCGGCTTGGCGCCATTCGGATCGTCCGCGTTCTTGGCCGCTTTCTGCAGCGGATGCTCGGGACGCAGGCCATAGCCGATGTCGGTATTGCCCAGCTTGAAATTGCAGTGCTTGGAGACGAAATCCTGGTTCACACGCCCGGTGGCGATGATGTGGTTGGCGATGTAGTTCAGGATCGCCAGATCGGTCTGGGGCTTGAACGTCAGCTCGATATCGGCCAGCTCGTAAGAGCGGTGCTCGAAGGTCGACAGCACGGCCACCTTGACGTCCGGGCTGCTCAGGCGGCGGTCGGTCACGCGGGTCCAGAGCACCGGGTGCATTTCCGCCATGTTCGAGCCCCACAGCACAAAGGCCGTGGCCTGCTCGATATCGTCATAGCAGCCCATGGGCTCGTCCATGCCGAAGGTGCGCATGAAGCCCGCCACCGCGGACGCCATGCAGTGGCGCGCATTGGGGTCGATATTGTTGGAGCGGAAACCCGCCTTGAACAGCTTGGAGGCGGCATAGCCTTCCCACACCGTCCACTGGCCCGAGCCGAACATGCCCACCCCCGAAGGACCCTGCTTCTTCAGCGCCTTCTTGAACTGCTCGGCCATCACGTCGAAGGCCTTGTCCCAGGACACGGGCTGGAATTCGCCGTCCTTGGCATACACGCCATTTTTCATGCGCAGCAGCGGCTTGGTCAGCCGGTCTTCGCCGTACATGATCTTGGACAGGAAGTAACCCTTGACACAGTTGAGCCCCCGGTTCACCTCGGCTTCCGGGTCGCCCTGCGTGGCCACCACGCGGTTGTCCTTGACGGCCACCATCACACCGCAGCCTGTGCCGCAGAAGCGGCATGGGGCCTTGGACCATGTCAGCTGCGCGCCACCGGCCTGCGGCACGGTTCCCTGCGAAATGGCTTGAATGGGAATGCCGGCCACGGCACCTGCGGCCGCGGCGGCAGATTGACGAACGAAGTCACGCCTTGTGCTGCTCATGCTTTACCTCTTGATGGAGTGATTGCCATGCCTCGGCATGCTGGTAGACCAGAGAGACGTTGATCACGCCCTCCAGGTGTTGGATGGTGGAAACACGGTCTAGGACGGAAGCGGCGCTGGGCCCTTCCAGGGTGACGACCAGCTTGCCGCTGGGGTGGGTGCCGTGAAGCACCAGCCCGTCGACACCGGTCACCGCCTGCGCCACCCCCGTCAACGACGCGGGCGCCACATGCACGACCAGGCTGGCGATATGCAGTTCATCGCTCATGCATCACTCCCCATCAGGCGTGGGGAGGGCCGGCGAACATTTGGTAGAACCAGACGAGAAAACCGTAGGTCACGATGATGGCACCCGTAATGACGGGGGCCATGACCACGGTCAGGAACGCAAAACTGCGCAGTTCCTCTTGGCGGGTAGAGGGGGATTGAGGGTCGGCCATAAGGACTCCCGTGGGTATGGCACCGAGGTGCCTTGTAGGTCGCGCCAAATGCGTGCCAGCCCTTACGGGCGGGGTCAGCAGTTCAGCGCAACGGGTTTTTATTCATGCGCCCATATTATTTTTGATGGTACGCCAAGTACTTGATGAAAATCAAACGCCATGCACCATCTTGGTGTTGCCCTGCCGCATTTCGCACCAATTCGAAGCATTTCCACCCGGCAACTGGCCCGCCACGCGCCCACTCGCGCCATACCGCAGCCAGCTAACGCCATCGGCGCTACAGTGCAGCCATGCCTGAGACCGCTGCCATCCCTGTTTCCCCTGCCTCCTCCGCTTCCACTTCCGCTGGATCGCCTGATTCGGCCGCGCCCTCCACGCCCTGGTGGACTGTCCACATCGATGGCAGCGCCCTGCCCAACCCTGGCCGCATGGCGCTGGGAGCGGTCTTGGTCAGCCCTGCCGGGGCCTGCCACACCGTGTCCCAGGACACCCACCGCACCGGCTGCAACAACGAGGCCGAGGTACTGGCCCTGCTGGCCGCACTGGCAGTGCTGCGCACCCAGCAGGCCCAGCATGCGCGTGTCTACAGCGACAGCAGCATCCTGGTAGAACAGCTCACCCTGGCCAAGCCCAAACCCGTGGTGCGCCTGACACCGCTGTATGACCAGGCACGTGCCGCCGTGCGGCAGTTTGCGGGCGTGACCTTGCACTGGGTGCCGCGCCACCGCAACCAGCAAGCCGATGCCCTGGCCCGCGCGGCCTTGCAGCTCCCGGGGGCCGTGCCTGCCCCCCTGGCCGTCAAACGCAAGCCGTAAGGCTTATCAAGCAGCCTGCGCCCCATCTGTTCGCCTGCCGTCGTTGGCAGGCGGCTTTGCAGGAGCCGCGGCGGGATCGGCAGGGGCGGTGCCAGCCATCGTTGCCGTCCTCGCGGTGCTGGCAGTGCTGCCACCAGCACCGTCAGCGCCCACATCCGGCGCCGCCGCCCGCACCGTGCCTGCTTCGGCCTCGTTACGCTCCTCCGTCAGCCGGGTGCCGCAACGCCGGCAAAAGCGGGCATCGTCCTCATGGCGCGCCTCACCGCAGGTCTCGCAGTGCAGCGGCCGGCGGCAGGGCTTGGTGCCGAAGCCGCGCGACAGCTCCACGCCCACAATGCCGGTGGGTACGGCCAGAATGCTCCAGCCCACCAGCATCATCGCGGAGGCAAAGATCTTGCCCAGCGGCGTGGACGGCGTGACATCGCCATAGCCCACGGTGGTCACGGTGGAAATGGCCCAGTACATGCCCATGGGCATGCTGGTAAAGCCATGCTCGGGACCTTCGATCACAAAGATCAGCGCGCCCATCACGAACACGATCACCGCCACCACGCTGAGGAACACAAAGATCTTGCGTGCGCTGTGCTTCAGCGCCCGGCCCAGCATGAAGTAGTCCTCCAGAAAGCCGCGCAGGATGGGAAACACATGGAAGGTGCGCACCAGCCGCAGCGCCCGGATGGCGCCCAGGAACTGGTATTCCGGATGGAACAGCGACAGGTAGCCGGGAATGATGGCCAGCAGGTCCACCAGCCCGTAGAAGCTCAGCACATAGCGCCATGGCCGGCGCACGGAAATCAGCCGCAGCCCGTATTCCACCGTGAACGCCAGCGTGAACAGCCACTCCAGCGTGCGCAGCCCGTACACCACCCAGCCCTGGGCAATCGACGGAATGCTGTGCGCAATCACCACGCACAGGCTTAGCACAATGGCCACGGTCAGCCGCTTTTCAAAGCGTTTGCCCATGGGCGTGTTGGTCTCGAATACCGTGCGGTAGATGCTCTGGCGCCAGCGCGCTACCGGCACCCCCAGGCGCTCGGCCGAGGGGTATTTATCGTGGAAAAAGTCGATCAGAAAATCCAGCCAGCGCATGGGTCACCATCAGGTGGAGCGCATGACCGGCTGCTGGCGTGCGGCACGCCCCGCCTGCCCAAACCCCACGGCTGGTCGCACGCCCCTGAAAATAAAGCGGCCTGTGCCATCCATCCAGGCTTTCACCGGCAAAACCGCCAGAATCACAGCTGCAAGGGCACAAGTTGCTCACATTTTGCCTAATCTCACCTGTGCCATGCCTGGCATAACCGGCAAAACCCCGCCCTGTCGCCGCCATCCACCGCTGTGCGCCCTTCGACCGCCACTGGCTGCGTGGCATGGGATGGCAGCAAACGAAACACCCCGCCAGAAGCGGGGTGTGGTGTCAGCGGTGCGCATGCACCGCCGCAGGGGACTCCGGGCCTTAGGGACGGATCACGACCTGCGGACTGATCACGATCGCACCGGGTGGCGCTGCCGGATACACCATGACGGGCGGCGGCGGGCGGTGGTAGACCATGGGCTGCGCCTGGCACTTGCGCTTTTCCTTGAACTCGCCGTTGCGCTTCCACTTGCGCTCCACCTTGCAGTGGCCGTCCCAGAATTCTTCCCTGTAGCTGCCGCCTTTGTGCTTGTGGCGGTGGCCATGGTCGTCATGGTCCGCCAGCACCGACAACGGGAGCGCACACAACAAGGCCGGCAACAGCCAGCGGGGAGCCAGAGAAAAAATCATTGTTCGGAACCAGAAAAACAGAACGCGCAAGCCTACTGGAATGCCACCCGATCAGGTGTTTCCAATCATCACAGCACCTCGGCCGCAGCTCAGCAGTTGCCCTTCTTGGCCTGACCGGGCGGGCAGAAGTCCCGGTCGTTTCCACGGCCATGGTCATGGCCATAGCCCGGGTACACCACACAGCCCGACAACAGGGCCACCACAGACAACATCGCACACCATTTTTTCATCGCACAGCTCCTTCGCAAAGCGTGGGAAGTCTAGAAAGTTTGCACCGCCAGCAATGGAAAGTTCTGTAAGAAATTGTCCGCCGCACCGCCCTGCCCCATAGCCCGCAGCACCTGCACGCCTTGCATGCCCACTCGGTTGGCACACCGCCGCCAGCACGCTGAAATGCCAATCAGCTCCCTGCTGACAAGCAGACACCCTGTCTACCTCACATGACGCCTTCCGCCGCCACCGATAGTGAACAGACGAACCCACCGTGCCTTCCCCAGCCAGGAGACCGCCCATGACCGACGCTGATGCTGCACGCCTGGAATCCCATGCACCACCACCCGTCCTGGCGCCCTTGCCGGAACCGCTGCCGCCGGAAGAGGTGCTGCAGTTGCTGGCCCAGCAGTCCCCGCTGGGCGAACACAGCGTGGACGCGTTCTGAACCCTCCGCTGGCGCAGTTCCGCCACACCACCTAGCAGCAGCTGCTAGAATTTGCACACCAGCTTCAAGCGCTGGTCGCCCGAGTTATGACTATTGCAGGGGCGTTACCAACTGCTAAAACGTTGAGCCGCGCACTCCTCCCCGCACGTAGCAGACGTTTCAACAGTCTGCGGGGAAACAGGAGTCCACATGGCAATCACCCCAACCACCGTATGCGCGCAACTGGATGCCACCATCCAGTCTTTGGGGGCAGACCAGCACCACCTGCTGATCACCAGCGTCATCCCCAGCGCGCGGCGTCCGGAACACCAGGTTCGCTACAGCAGCGACCTGACCACCGCAGAACTGCGCCGTCTGCGCGATGTGATCGACCAGGCGCTGACGCAGGCAGCCTGAGCCTGTGCAACCCGAAGTCGGCATCCTTGTGCGCACCAGGTCAGCCCTACACAACTGCGTGCCGCTGACCCGTATGGTGGCTACGTTCTGCGCTGGTCGATGGCGGAGGCTCTTCTACCTTTGTTGAATCCAGCGCAGCGACGGCATGCCGCCATGAGGGCTGCCCGCAAGCAGCAGCCCTGGAGGCGCATGCATGGCAAACGGTACGTCCGTGGCCAAGCAAAATCCCAGCCACGCCGGTCAACCGCAAAACGCTAATCCATCCTGAACTGCGGACAAACCATTCGATTCATGTCGATCCGAATGCTCTGATCGGGCCGCGAGCAGACAAGAGAACCGGCGTGCTGTGCAGGTAAGATAAAACAAAATGTTTCAATCAGGGAGGAAATAAAATGTTTTGCACCCACTGCGGCACCGCACTGCCTGCGCAAGCGCAATTCTGCCAAGCCTGCGGCAAGGCAGTGGCCGCTTCGGCAGCCTCGCCGAATTGGCTAGATGCACAGGTAAACAAGCCCACCACCTTCAGTACGCCTGAATCTTTTTCTTCTTCAAAGATCCCAACAACCGAGGAAACAGACGTCAATCAAGTGCGACCATGGGTTCGGTTCTTTGCGCGGATCTTCGACATATGGTTATGGTCATTTACTATCGGAGTTCTATGGGGGATATTTTCTCCCCAACTACCTATCACAAAGGAAAATGAATACGCAATTGGTCTGCTTGCACTATTCACGTGGGTTTTTGTAGAACCGTTCTGCCTGTCCACATTTGGCACCACGCCAGGCAAGTTCCTGCTCAAGACCCGGTTGATCTACAACGGCCCCCATGCCCTTACCTACGGTCAGGCGTTGAAACGCAGCGTCAAAGTCTGGTGGCGAGGCTTGGCCGCAGGATTCCCTTTTATCAACTTGGGTACATTGATTTACGCCTATAGGATGCTTCGCGCGAACGGTCGGACCACCTGGGATGCGGAAGAAGGATTCAAGGTATCCCACGGGCGGATTGGGACAGGGCGCAGCCTGCTCGTGGTTGCTCTTTTTATCGTTTTTCTTGCAGTGATTGTTGTAGGTTCGATTCCAGATAACTGACTATATTGCTCTACGCCTCTCCGACAACGGCGAGCAACAGGTCCGGCAACGCGTCCAAAACTCCATGGACAAACTGCTTTTGATGCATGCCCTACCAAGGGCTCCATAAAAAAAAGCCCGCAATTGCGGGCTTTTTAATCTGCAGTGGAACGCCAGGCTCCACCAGCCAGCGGGATTATTCCCACTCGATAGTTGCAGGCGGCTTGGTGCTCACGTCATAGGTCACGCGGTTGATGCCACGCACCTCATTGATGATGCGGCCGGACACCTTCTTCAGCAGGCCATAAGGCAGTTCAGCCCAGTCGGCCGTCATGAAGTCGCTGGTCTGCACCGCACGCAGGGCCACCACGTAGTCGTAGGTGCGGCCGTCGCCCATCACGCCCACGCTCTTCACGGGCAGGAAGACGGTGAAAGCCTGGCTGGTCAGGTCGTACCAGCTCTTGCCGGTCTTTTCGTCGATCCAGTTGTTCAGCTCTTCGATGAAGATGGCATCGGCGCGGCGCAGCAGGTCCGCGTATTCCTTCTTCACCTCGCCCAGGATGCGCACACCCAGACCCGGGCCGGGGAAGGGATGGCGGTAGACCATGCCGCGCGGCAGGCCCAGGGCCACACCCAGTTCGCGCACTTCGTCCTTGAACAGGTCGCGCAGCGGCTCCAGCAGCTTCAGACCCAGCTGTTCCGGCAGGCCGCCCACATTGTGGTGGCTCTTGATGGTGACAGCCTTCTTGCTCTTGGCGCCGCCGGACTCGATCACATCGGGATAGATCGTGCCCTGGGCCAGGAAGGTTGCGCCCTTGCTGCCGGCGTTGGCCGCCTTGAGTTTGGAGGCTTCAGCCTTGAACACATCCACGAACAGGCGGCCGATGATCTTGCGCTTTTGCTCGGGCTCGGACACACCGGCCAGCTCGCCCAGGAACAGATCGGAAGCATCGACACGCACCACCTTGGCGTGCAGCTTGCCTTCGAACATGTCCATGACCATATCGCCTTCGTTCAGGCGCAGCAGGCCGTGGTCCACGAACACGCAGGTCAGCTGGTCGCCGATGGCGCGGTGGATCAGCGCCGCAGCCACCGACGAATCCACGCCGCCGGACAGACCCAGAATCACTTCCTCGTCACCCACCTGTTCACGGATCTTGGCCACCGCTTCTTCGATGTAGTCGCCCATGATCCAGTCAGCCTGCGTGCCGCAGATGTCCAGCACAAAGCGATTGAGCAGCGCCTGGCCTTGCACGGTGTGCGTGACTTCGGGGTGGAACTGCACGGCGTAGTAACGGCGTGCTTCGTCGGCCATGCCGGCGATGGGGCAGCTGGGGGTCGAGGCCATGACCTTGAAGCCGGGAGGCAGCTCGGTGACCTTGTCGCCGTGGCTCATCCAGACCTTGAGCATGCCGTGGCCTTCGGGCGTGACGAAGTCTTCGATGCCCTTGAGCAGTTCGGTGTGGCCATGGGCGCGCACTTCGGCGTAACCGAATTCGCGGCTGTTGCTGCCTTCGACCTTGCCGCCCAGCTGGGTGGCCATGGTCTGCATGCCGTAGCAAATGCCCAGCACGGGCAGGCCCAGCTCGAACACGGCGTCCGGTGCGCGGTCGTCCACTTCGTACACGGAAGCATGGCTGCCGGACAGGATGATGCCCTTGAGCTTGCCGTCGGCGGCGAATTCGCGCACCCAGTCGCTGCTCACATCGCAGGGGTGGACTTCGCAGTAGACATGGGCTTCGCGCACGCGGCGAGCAATCAGCTGCGTGACCTGAGAGCCGAAGTCCAGAATGAGGATCTTGTCGTGTTGCATGGTGATCAAGGGCAAGAGGGTGACAAAAAGGGGCTAGAAATCTTCGGGCGCCAGCAGCGTGACGCCGCTTTTGCGGGCGGCAGCCATCTGGGCGGCATCTAATGTGGCAAGTGGCAGGCGCAGCGACTGCGCCAGCCACAGATAGGCGGCATCGTAGGTGGGCAAGCCCGTGTCCAGCGCCACATCCAGCACGGCTTTGTGCTGGGCGGGCGCCAACTCGTGCAGCTCCACCCGGTGGCGTATGGCTTCCAGCACGCCCCATAGGCCTTCGACAGACCCATGCGGAATGCGGCCATTATTCACACCCGAGGCGATCAGATTGCCGCATTCCCACTGCCAGAGGTTGGGGGCTTGCGGATCGACCTCATCGCGGCGGATGCGGGTGTACAGGCGCTCGGTGTGGCGGCTGGCATGCTCGGGCAGCAGCCAGGCGGCGGTAACGGAGGCATCCAGAATGAAAGCACTCATGCCACGCTCCGTCCGGTCTGGCGCAGAGGGGCAGCTTCATCCGCCGCCGTGGCTGGGCGGATGGAGCGCTGCAGCGCCTGGATCTGCTCCAGCTCGCGGGCGATCTGCTCATCGGTGATCACCGGCTTGCGGCGCACCGGCAGCATGCGCACCACTTCCTTGCCGTGGCGCGTGATGCGCACTTCCTCGCCCTGCTCGACCAGTTCGATCAAGGCAGAGAAACGGGTCTTGGCTTCGTAGATGCCGACGGATTGCATAAAAGTGGTTGCGCAAAAAGAAAAATCTGGCCTGACGTTGGAGTCAGACCAGATTTTAGCATTCAGACCAGAATTTGCAATCTGGTCAGATTGGGCAGAACTCAGTCCGCGCGGTAGTTCGGCGCTTCCTTGGTGATCTGCACATCGTGCACATGGGATTCACGGATGCCGGCCGCCGTGATTTCCACAAACTCGGCGCGTTCGTTCATCTCGGCAATCGTGGCGCAACCGCAGTAGCCCATGGAGGCGCGCACGCCGCCGGCCATCTGGTAGACGATGGAAACCATGGAGCCCTTGTAGGGCACGCGGCCTTCGATGCCCTCGGGTACCAGCTTGTCGGCATTGGGGTTGCCGGTGGAGGATTCCTGGAAGTAGCGGTCGGCCGAGCCTTGCTGCATGGCACCGATCGAGCCCATGCCACGGTAGCTCTTGTACGAGCGGCCCTGGTACAGGATCACTTCGCCTGGAGCCTCTTCGGTACCGGCGAACATGCCGCCCATCATGATGGTGGAGGCACCAGCAGCCAGCGCCTTGGCGATGTCACCCGAGAAACGGATACCACCGTCACCGATCAGCGGCACGCCCGTGCCCTTCAGGGCCTGGGCCACGTTGTCGATGGCCATGATCTGGGGCACACCCACACCTGCCACGATACGGGTGGTGCAGATGGAGCCTGGGCCGATACCAACCTTCACGCCATCGGCACCGGCTTCCACCAGTGCCAGCGCAGCCGCGCCGGTGGCAATATTGCCGCCGATCACGTCCACCTGAGGGTAGTGCTGCTTGACCCAGCGCACGCGGTCAATCACGCCCTTGGAGTGGCCGTGTGCCGTGTCTACCACCAGCGCATCCACACCGGCCTTGACCAGCAGTTCCACGCGCTCTTCGGTGCCAGCACCCACGCCCACGGCAGCGGCCACACGCAGGCGGCCGGCGGAGTCACGCGCCGCATTGGGGAAGGTGGTCTGCTTGTTGATGTCCTTGACCGTGATCAGACCCTTGAGCTCAAAGGCATCGTTCACCACCAGGATACGCTCGAGCTTGTGCTTGTTCAGCAGCGCCTTGGCCTGAGCCGGGGTGGTGCCGTCTTTTTCATTGACGGTGATGAGCTTTTCACGCGGCGTCATGATCTCGCGGACCTTGACGTCGTAGCGCGTTTCGAAACGCACATCGCGGCTGGTCACAATGCCGACCACCTTGCCGCCGTCGCACACGGGGAAACCGGAGATACCGCGCTCTTCCGACAGCTGCAGCACTTGCAGCACGGTGTGATTGGGGGTGATCACCACGGGATCGTGCACCACACCGGATTCGTGGCGTTTGACCTTGGACACTTCGGCGGCTTGCTGCTCGGCCGTCATGTTCTTGTGGATCACGCCAATGCCGCCTTCCTGGGCAATGGCAATCGCCAGACGCGCTTCTGTCACAGTGTCCATCGCGGCCGAAACCAGGGGCAGGTTCAGCGTGATGTTGCGCGTGAATTGGGTGGAGAGGGAAACGTCCTTGGGCAGGACTTCAGAGAATGCGGGAACCAGCAGAACGTCGTCGAACGTCAGTGCTTTACCGAGAAGGCGCATGTGAAAGCTCCAAAAGAAAGATTGTACCTGCCCTTCGATTCCCTTTGCCAACGGATGGCCCCAGTCCCCATGCATGGCACACCCTGAACTGCCCTGCCCTACACGCCCGCGGCCGACTTCTGCTAGTGCGGCGCGGCGCCCATTACGACACAGCACGTCCACATGACTTATGCAAGAACACACCATGCACCCGGCCCGATGCGGGGCCACACCGAAGCCTGGGGACGTGCCGTTCTAAAGTTGAAGGATGGCTCAAGAGATCGTGGAAGGCCATGCCACCCGCCTACAAGAATCAGGCACGGCGCGCACCTGGCGCACGGCCTCATCAAGCGATCAGTAGCCTGCCTTGCTGTTCGCCCGGCGCTTGGCAAACAGCCCGGAGCGGCGTGCGCCCTGCTGGGCAAAGCGTTCGCGGCGCGCCACCTTGGGGTCCACTGTCAAGGGGCGGTAGAGCTCCACCCGGTCCCCGGAATGCAGCAGGGTGGCGGCATCGCACACCCGCCCCCAGATGCCGCAAGCCTGCCCTTCCTGCCAAGCCAGGCCAGCCGCCTGCAGGGCGTCGGCCACGGTGGCGGGCGCAGGCAGTTGCAGGCAGTGCTCCTGCACTTCGCCCGGCGCGGGCGAATGGCATACCCACACCGCCAGCTCCGCCGGGGGCGGCGCGACCGCCTCAGATGGGGAATGCTCAGCCATACACGGCTTCGGCACGCTTGATGAAGGCATCCACCATGGAATTGGCGATGCGGTCGAACACCGGCCCGACCAGCGCCGCCAGCGGCGCGGAGTCAAAACCGTAATCCAGTTGCAGCTCGACCTTGCAAGCGCGCTGGCTGCCATCACCTACGGGGTGGAAGATCCAGCGCCCTTCCAGCCGCGAGAACGGCCCTTTGATCAGCCGCATGGCCACGCTGTGGCCTGCTTCGTGTGTGTTGCGGGTGATGAAGGACTTCTTGAGTCCGCCCAGGGACATGCCCACCTCGGCCGTCATGCCCGTGGCGTCCTGCTCCAGCACCTGGGTGTGGGAGCACCATGGCAAAAACTCCGGATAGCGCGCCACATCGGTAACGAGGGCGTACATTTCAGCAGGGCTGTACCAGATCAGGACGGATTTGTGGACGTTTTTCATCAGAGCGCTGCAGGGCCCTGGCGCCCACCGGGAATGATTTCCCTGGCGGCACGACAGACCGTGCGAAACTAGAATTGCATCTTGCGGCAAAGCGCCCATTGTAGAGAGAGCCCTGCTGGCACGGGGCGCACCGTATCAAAGACCCATGGCAACGAAAAAAACCGAAACACCCTCGCGCATTGCAGACAACAAGAAAGCGGCTTTCAATTACTTCTTCGAAGAGCGCTACGAAGCCGGCGTGGTGCTGCACGGCTGGGAGGTCAAGGCCCTGCGCGAAGGCAAGGTGCAGCTGACCGATGGCTACGTCCTCATCAAGGAGGGCGAGATGTTCCTGCTGGGCTGCCAGATCAACCCACTCAAGACCGCCTCCACCCACGTCAACCCCGACGCCGCGCGCATCAAGAAGCTGCTGCTCAAGAAGAACGACATCGAGCGCCTGACGACCAAAGTCGAACAAAAAGGCTACACCCTGGTGCCCATCAACCTGCACTGGAAGAACGGCTTCGTGAAGTGCGACATCGCACTGGCCAAGGGCAAGGCCGAGCACGACAAGCGCGATGTCATCAAGGACCGCGAAGGCAAGCGCGAAGTGGAACGCGCCCTGAAAAGCCGCAACCGCTAAGGCGCACACTCACCCCGCCACAGGCCGCCTTGCGCGGCTTTTTTTGCGCCTGTGTGACAACGTGGCCGTGCATGGCGCGCGGGCTGCCGGCGCCGCATCGGGCATGGTCCAACTGCTGCTGGTGGCTGCGCAGCATCCAGCCACCAATCAGGCAGAAAAAAGCCGCACCTGGGTGCGGCCTCGGTCTGCGGCGCAGCGGCGCCCGCAGCGCCTGCCGTGCCGGCTTACGCGTCTTTCAGCATGGCCAGCGGGTGGGAGTGCGCTGGCCAGGGGCTAACAAAGAAGGCGCGCCACAGCTCCTCGCTCACCTCTTCAATGCGTGGCGGATTCCATTGCGGGTTGTGGTCCTTGTCCACCGCCAGCGCACGCACACCCTCCACGGTCTCACTCTGGCCGGGGCGCAGATAGAAGCAGTGGCGCACCATGTCGCGCTCCATGCGCAGATCGCTGGCCACATCCATGCCGCGCGCGCGGCGAATCTGCTCCAGCACCACATGCAGCATCAGGGGCGAACGCTTGCGCAGCGCCGCCGCCGTGCTCTGGGCCCATTCGCTGCCATCGGCTTCCAGCGTGTCGATGATGGCCTGCACCGTGGGCAGGGCAAACACGCGGTCGATATCGGCCGTGCTGCGCACCGTGCCCGGTGCCTGCGCCTGCGTGCGTGCCTGTGCAAAAGCCTGCACCGCCTGCCCGTCGGCAAAGGACTGGGTGGCCAGCGCCTCCCACAGCGCGCCCTGCTCTGCCGTGGGCAGGTAGGCATCGGCCAGCTTGAAGGCGATGGCATCGGCCGCGGTGATGGTGTCACCGGTCAACGCCAGCCACTCCCCCACATGACCGGGGCAGCGCGACAGGAAGTAGCCGCCGCCCACATCGGGGAACAGACCGATGACGGTCTCGGGCATGGCCATCTTGGTCTTCTCGGTCACGATGCGCAGGCTGGCGCCCTGGCTGATGCCCATGCCGCCGCCCATGACGATGCCGTCCATGAAGGCAATATAGGGCTTGGGATAGTTGAAGATCAGGTGGTTGAGGGCGTATTCCTCGGTGAAGAAGTCCTCCAGCTCGGGGTTGCCCGTGCTGCCTGCCGCATGCAGAAAGCGGATGTCCCCGCCCGCGCAGAAGTGGCCGAACACGCCTTCCTTGTGGCTGCCGCGGATCGCCACGGCCAGCACCTTGTCGTCATGCTGCCAGGCCAGCAGCTGGGCCAGCAACGCACGCACCATGCCCAGCGACAGGGCATTGATGGCCTTGGGGCGGTTCAGGGTGATAAAGCCGACCTGGCCACGCACTTCGGCCAGAACGTCTGCGGTTGTCTCTGTCATGGGGGAAATCTCTCCGTAGGGGTTCGCGGATCCGGCGCACGCCACGAGTACTACGGCTGCGCCCGGTCAAACCGGCACGATAACCGAGGATGGTGCCGATTTCTGTCCCCCGCGCGCACCACCGCCAGCGTATTGCGCGATCTGGCCCTGCGGCGGCAGCTATTGCAACCGCAATGCCCAAAGAAAAAGGCCGCACAGGGCGGCCTTTGTGTGCAACAGCTGCCGAAGCAGCCGCTGGCTTACGCGTTTTCGCGCGAAGCACGCTTGCGGTCGTGCTCCTTCAGGTGGCGCTTGCGCACGCGCAGGCTGGTGGGGGTGATTTCCAGCAGCTCGTCGTCTTCGATGAATTCCACGCCGTATTCCAGCGACAGCTCGATGGGAGGCGTGATCTTGATCGCGTCTTCCTTGCCGCTCACGCGGAAGTTGGTCAGCTGCTTGGTACGGGTGGCGTTCACCACCAGATCGTTGTCACGGCTGTGGATACCGACGATCATGCCTTCATACACGGGGTCGTTGGGCTTGACGAACATGCGACCACGGTCGTCCAGCTTGCCCAGGGCGTAGGTGAAGATTTCACCGTCGTCCATGGAAATCAGCACGCCGTTCTTGCGGCCGCCGATGTCGCCCTTATGGGGTTCGTAGCTGTCGAAGATGTTGGCGATCAGGCCGGAACCACGGGTCAGGTTCAGGAATTCGTTGGTGAAACCGATCAGGCCACGGGCCGGGATGCGGTATTCCAGACGGACGCGACCGCGGCCATCGGGCTCCATGTTCACCAGCTCGCCCTTGCGCTCGCCCAGGGCCTGCATCACGCCGCCTTGGTGACCTTCTTCGATGTCGGCCGTCACCAGCTCGATAGGCTCGTGGCGGACACCGTCGATCATCTGCATCACCACGCGGGGCTTGGACACAGCCAGCTCATAGCCTTCGCGACGCATTTCTTCCAGCAGAATGGTCAGGTGCAGTTCACCACGGCCGGAGACTTCAAAGATACCGTCTTCGTCGGTTTCCTTGACGCGCAGCGCCACGTTGGAACGCAGTTCCTTTTGCAGACGGTCCCAGATCTGGCGGCTGGTCACGAACTTGCCTTCACGACCTGCCAGAGGCGAGGTGTTCACGCAGAAGTTCATGGTCAGCGTGGGCTCGTCAATCTTCAGCATCGGCAGAGGCTGGGGATTGGCGGGATCGGTGATGGTTTCGCCGATACCGATGTTTTCGATACCGCTGATCAGCACGATGTCCGAAGGACCGGCTTCGGTCACTTGCACGCGATCGATACCCTGGAACTGGTGGATCTGGTTGATCTTGCCGTTGTAAGGCTTGCCTTCCGGACCGGCCATGACCGTCACGCTCTGGTTCACCTTCAGCGTACCTTGGGTGATGCGGCCCACGCCGATACGGCCCACGAACGTGGAGTAGTCCAGCGCCGAGATCTGCATCTGCAGGGGTGCCGAAGCATCGCCTTGCACCGAAGGCACGTGCTCCAGAATGGTGTCGAACAGGGCCGACATGTCGGTACCCCATTGTGCGCCGGGCTCGCCCTCTTCCTTCGAAGACCAGCCGTTGATGCCCGAGGCATACACCACGGGGAAGTCCAGCTGTTCATCAGTGGCGCCCAGCTTGTCGAACAGGTCGAACGCAGCGTTGACGACCTTGTCGGGGTTGGCACCTGGCTTGTCCACCTTGTTCACGACCACGATGGGACGCAGGCCCAGGGCCAGCGCCTTCTTGGTCACGAAACGCGTCTGGGGCATGGGGCCTTCTTGCGCGTCGATCAGCAGCACCACACCGTCCACCATGGACAGGGCACGTTCCACTTCGCCACCGAAGTCCGCGTGACCGGGGGTGTCGAGAATGTTGATGTGGGTGTCCTTCCAGGACACGGCGCAGTTCTTGGCCAGAATCGTGATGCCACGTTCACGTTCGATGGCGTGGTTGTCCATCACCGTGTCCACGACTTTTTCGTGTTCGGCAAAGGTACCGGATTGGCGCAGCAGCTGGTCAACCATGGTGGTCTTGCCATGGTCAACGTGCGCAATGATGGCGATGTTGCGGATTTGTTTGCTCATAAAGTTTCCAAACTGCCGCGCTCTGTGTGCAGCGGCGTGCCTTCCAAAATCTGTTGAATTTCCAGGGGACTGAGCAGGCGGTCAGGAATCAGCTCCCCGCTTGTGACATGCCCCACACCCAACAGGGCACGGGGTTGGTCTCCATACACCGCCACGGCACTGGCATCGGGCCAGTCGCCACGGCGGCGCAAGCCGGACAGGAAACGTCCGGCATCTTGCTCGCCCAATGTGACAGGCACATGGGCATGCAGCAATGTGTCCGCAGGCAGCACATGCTGCATGCGTTCGGCCTCCGGCATATCGATCAGCGCCTGCAGCGTCACGCAGCGTGCAAGATCGATGCCACCGGTATCGGTACGGCGCAGCGCGCGCAGATGCGCACCACAGCCCAGGGCCTCGCCTACATCCTCGGCCAGCGTACGGATGTACGTGCCCTTGCTGCAGGTCACCACCATTTCAATGGCCGGCTGGCCGTCCTCGTCCTGCGTCAGCGCCAGCTTCAGTGCGTGGATCGTGACCGCGCGCGCCGGGCGCTCGATCTCCACACCCGCGCGAGCGTACTCATACAAGGCCTTGCCGTCTTTCTTCAGGGCGCTGTACATCGGCGGCACCTGCTGGATGTCGCCAGTGAACTGGGCCTGCACGGCAGCCAGACGCTCGGGCGTGATGGACACCAGGTCCACCGGACGCTCGCGCAGCACCGCGCCCTCGGCATCGGCCGTGGTCGTGGTCTGCCCCAGGCGGGCAATGGCGGTATAGGTCTTGGGTGCTTCCAGCTGCAGCTGGCTGAACTTGGTGGCCGCACCAAAGCACAGCGGCAGCACGCCACTGGCCAGGGGGTCCAGGGTTCCGGTATGGCCGGCCTTTTCCGCGCGCAACAACCACTTCACCTTCTGCAAAGCGTCATTGCTGGAAAGGCCCAGCGGCTTGTCAAGCAGCAACACCCCATGCACAGGGCGCCGCTGCACCCGTGTGCGAGGGGCGTTCATATGCTTAGCCTTCTTCAGGTCCGCGCGACGCCACAGCCTTGGCAATCAAGGCGTTCATGTCGGCCGCACGCTCGGTGGTGCGGTCGAAATGGAAGTGCAGCGTGGGCACGGTATGGATGTGCAGGCGCTTGAACAGGCCGTTGCGCAGAAAGCCTGCGGCCTGGTTCAGTGCCATTTCGGTTTGTTCAGGATCACCCACCAGCAGGCTGAAGTAGACCTTGGCGTGGGCATAGTCGGGCGTCACCTCCACGCTTTGCAGCGTGACCATGCCAACGCGCGGGTCCTTCAACTCGCGGGCGATCAGCTCCGACAGATCGCGCTGGATCTGGTCGGAGACTTTGAAGCTGCGATTGGGCGCAGCGGACTTCTTGCGTGTTGCCATCAGTGATTACAGCGTACGCGCGATTTCCTTGATCTCGAACACTTCGAGCATGTCGTTCTCACGAATGTCGTTGTAGTTCTTGAGCTTGATACCGCACTCGAAGCCTTCCTTGACTTCCTTGACGTCGTCCTTCATACGGCGCAGCGACTCGATCTCGCCCGTGTAGATGACCACGTTGTCGCGCAGCAGACGGAAGTGTGCATTGCGGGTGACGTGACCTTGCGTGATGTACGAACCGGCAATGGTGCCGATCTTCGTTGCCACGAACACGGTGCGGATCTCGGCCATACCGATGATCTCTTCGCGCTTCTCGGGGGCCAGCATGCCCGACATGGCCGACTTCACTTCATCCACGGCGTCGTAGATGATGTTGTAGTAGCGGATGTCCACGTCGTTGCCTTCGGCCGTCTTGCGGGCCTGGGCGTCTGCACGCACGTTGAAACCGATGATGATGGCCTTGGAAGCCAGCGCCAGGTTGACGTCGGATTCCGAGATACCGCCCACGCCGGAGTACACCAGCTGGACCTTGATTTCCTCGGTCGACAGCTTGAGCAGCGAGGCAGCCAGTGCTTCCTGCGAACCCTGCATGTCGGCCTTGATGATGATGGGCAGCGTCTGCACATCGCCAGCGGACATTTCGGCGAACATGTTTTCCAGCTTGGCGGCTTGTTGCTTGGCCAGCTTGGTGTTGCGGAACTTGCCAGCGCGGTAGGTGGCGATTTCACGGGCACGGCGTTCGTCGCTCAGCACCATGAAGTCATCACCGGCCATGGGCACTTCGTTCAGACCCTGGATTTCGACCGGAATCGACGGACCGGCTTCCTTGGTCTGCTTGCCGTCTTCGTCCAGCATGGCACGCACGCGGCCATAGGTCTGGCCTGCCAGCACGATGTCGCCCACCTTCAGCGTACCGGACTGCACCAGCACGGTGGCCACGGTACCGCGGCCCTTGTCCAGCTGTGCTTCGATCACGAGACCCTTGGCAGCGGCATCCACTGGCGCCTTCAGTTCCAGCACTTCGGCCTGCAGAAGCACCTGCTCCAGCAGCTCGTCGATGCCCTGGCCGGTCTTGGACGACACGGACACGAAAGGCGAGTCACCACCGTACTCTTCGGGCAGCACCTCTTCCACCACCAGCTCCTGCTTGACGCGGTCGGGGTTGGCATCGGGCTTGTCCGACTTGGTGATGGCCACCACGATAGGAACACCAGCCGCCTTGGCGTGCTTGATGGCTTCCTTGGTCTGGGGCATCACGCCGTCGTCGGCAGCGGCCACCAGAATCACGATGTCGGTGGACTTGGCGCCGCGGGCACGCATGGCCGTGAAGGCCTCGTGACCCGGGGTGTCCAGGAAGGTGATCATGCCGCGTGGCGTCTGCACGTGGTAGGCACCGATGTGCTGGGTAATGCCACCGGCTTCGCCCGACGCCACCTTGGTGCGGCGGATGTAGTCCAGCAGCGAGGTCTTGCCGTGGTCCACGTGGCCCATGACGGTCACCACAGGAGCGCGGGAGATCATCTCGGCTTCGGAGTTGGACACTTCCTCGGCGGTGAACGCTTCCGGATCGTCCAGTGCAGCCACCTTGGCCACGTGGCCCATTTCTTCCACCACGATCATGGCGGTGTCCTGGTCCAGCGGCTGGTTGATGGTGACCATCTGGCCCATCTTCATCAGCGACTTGATCACTTCGGAAGCCTTGATGGCCATCTTGTGCGCCAGTTCGGCCACAGTGATGGTTTCGGGCACCGAAATCTCCAGCTGGCGGAATTCCTGGCTCTGCTGTTGTTGCTGGTCGTTGCGGTCATTGCCGCGACGGCCACCACGCGGACCACCGCGCCAGTTCGAACGGCCCACGCCGCCCGAGCTGTCGCCACGGGTCTTGATTTCCTTCTTCTTGCCGTTGGCGTCATTGGCCCAGCTGGAGGACAGCTTGGCCGACTTGACTTCCTTGCCACCGCCGTTGCGGTTGCCGGCACCCGCGTTGGCGGTCGCACCGCCGGCGGCAGGCTTGCCATCCTTGGCTGCAGGCGCGGCCTTCTTGGCATCGGCCGTGGTTGCTGCAGGCTTCTTGGGCTCTTCCGGCTTCTTGGCGACCAGCACCTTCTTGGGAGCGGCCATCATGGCACGGATGGCTTCGGCTTCTGCCAGGGCCTTGCGGCGGCGCTCGTCCAGATCCTTGGCACGTGCGGCTTCTTCCGCAGCGCGCTGGCGGGATTCCTCGTCGGCCTTGGCACGGGCTTCGGCCTGTGCCGAAACGCGAGCTTCCTGGGCGGCCACAGCTTCTGCAGCGGCTTCCTTCTTGGCTTCCTTTTCCTGGCGCACCTTGGCAGCTTCGGCTTCGGCATAGGCACGGGCGCGCTCTTCGGCTTCGCGCTCGCGGCGCACCAGCTCTTCGCGCTCTTCGCGTTCCTTGCGTTCGGTCACCAGTGCTTCTTCCTGCTTGCGCAGGTCTTCCACTTGCAGGCGTGCCTCTTCCTCACGGCGGGCCAGTTCGGCCGCAGGGCGTGCAGCCTGGGCGGCAGCTTCGGCCGGGGTTTCGTCGCGTTGGATGAAGGTGCGCTTCTTGCGCACTTCCACCTGAATGGTGCGGGCCTTGCCAGTGGCATCGGCCTGCTTGATCTCACTCGTCGATTTTTTGGTCAACGTAATCTTCTTGCGGTCAGCACCTTCCGCGCCATGGCTGGCCTTCAGGAAGCTGAGTAGTTTTTGCTTGTCCGATTCGGTCAAAGGATCTGCAGACGTGGCTTTGGCCACACCTGCGGACTTCAGTTGTTCGAGCAGGGTCTCGGGGGTTTTCTTGAGTTCGGCGGCAAACTCGGCGACTGTATTCAACGACATATTTCCTACTTACCTCCGTACCCTTACTCTTCACCCTGCGTGAACCAGTGCTCGCGCGCCTTCATGATCAGCGCCTTGGCTTCATCAGCGGTCTGACCGGTCAGTTCGGTCAGCTCGTCGATGGCCAGGTCAGCCAGATCATCACGGGTTTGCACACCACCAGCAGCCAGCTTGGCCACCAGATCCGGTGTCAGGCCTTCCAGATCACGGAGATCCTGGGAGACATGGGCCACGCTCTCTTCCTTGGCGATTTCCATCGTCAGGAGTGCATCCTTGGCACGTGCACGCAGTTCGTTGACGGTTTCCTCGTCGAACGCCTCGATTTCCAGCATTTCGGCGATGGGCACATAGGCCACCTCTTCCAGGCTGCTGAAACCTTCGTCAATCAGGATGCCGGCGAATTCCTCATCCACGTCCAGCTTTTCCATGAACAGCTTGCGGGCGGAGTCGGTTTCCACAGCCTGCTTCTGGGCAGACTCGGCGGCATCCATGATGTTGATCTTCCAACCTGTCAGGTCGGAGGCCAGACGCACGTTCTGACCACCACGGCCGATGGCGATGGCCAGGTTTTCCTCGTCCACCACCACGTCCATGGCGTGCTTTTCTTCATCCACCACGATGGACGACACGTTCGCAGGCGCCAGGGCGCCGATCACGAACTGCGCAGGGTCTTCCGACCACAGCACGATGTCCACGCGCTCGCCGGCCAGCTCATTGGTCACGGCATTGACGCGCGAACCACGCACGCCCACGCAGGTACCGATGGGATCCACGCGCTTGTCATGGGAGATCACGGCGATTTTCGCACGGCTGCCCGCATCGCGTGCGCAGCTCTTGATTTCCAGCAGACCTTGCTCGATTTCCGGCACTTCGTTGCGGAACAGCTCGATCATGAACTCCGGTGCGGAACGCGACAGGATGATGGGAGCGCCACGCAGCGTCAGGTCCACTTCCATGATCATGGCGCGCACGCGGTCGCCGTTGCGCAGGTTTTCCTTGGGGATCATTTCCCCACGGCGCAGACGGCCTTCCACACGGCCGGATTCGACAATGATGTCGCCCTTGTCCATGCGCTTGACCGTGCCGGTGAAGATCTTTTCGCCACGGGCCATGAATTCGTTGAGCAGCATTTCGCGCTCGGCGTCACGGATCTTCTGCAGGATGACCTGCTTGGCGGCCATCGCACCGATACGGCCGATGGGCAGCGATTCGATCTGCTCTTCAATGAACTCGCCCACCTGGATGCCGGGCACGCGATCTTCCGCGTCCATCAGCATTTCTTCGGCATCGGGGTTTTGCAGACCGGCGTCATCCGGCACCACCACCCAGCGGCGGAAAGTGTCGTAGTCGCCGCTGTCGCGGTCGATCGCCACACGAATGTCCACTTCACCTTCGTACAGCTTCTTTGTGGCTTGCGCCAGCGCTTGTTCCACCGCGCCGAAAACCACATCGTGCTCGACATTCTTTTCACGCGAAATGGCTTCCACCAACATCAACAGTTCGCGATTCATGCGACGACTCTCCTATTTTCTTTCCAAGAGGAGGCACCCACAGCGCCTTCCTTGCCCAAACGATGACGATCCAGCCTTACTCCGGCTTGGCCGCGCGCCCTTTGAAATTGACGATGGGCGCCAGCCGCGCTTCACGCAACTCGTCGAACGTGAAGCCCAGCGCCTGCAGTGGCGGCGCTTCACGCTTTTTACTCACTCGTACCCCAGGCTTGATGGGAGGGGCATCGCTCCAGACGATCTGCCACCCACCGCCTTCGGCGCGCTCCAGCGTGCCGCGGAATTTCTTGCGATTGGCATTGATGCTGCCGGTCGCCGCCTCGCCAATGGCTTCCTTGAGCGTCAAGTCCACCTCCTGGCCTTCAAAACGGATGAAGTCCTGCTCGTGGCGCAGCAAACGGTCGATGCCGGGCGACGAAACTTCCAGGCGCTTGTAATCGGCGCCATCGACTTCCAGCGCAAACTGCAGTTGGCGTGTCACACGTTCGCAGTCTTCGACGGTGATGAACTGCTCCAGCAGCGGCGCAGGCTGGCCCTCGGCCGGCGGCGCCCAAGGCAAATCGATCGTAATACGCAACAGCCCGCCTGCGGTGCGTTCGATCTCGACCAGGTCGTAGCCCAGACCTGTCACGGTTTCTTCAACGATTTGCTGTAATGCCACGTGTATTCAGTTCAATCCCGGAAGTACAAAAAACCCGATAACCACCGCTCTGATAGGGCGGCAGCTTCGAGCTCCAAATCCTACCGACCAAAAAAAACGGGCGGTTGTTACCCGCCCGTTTGGTCGTGAAGCCCGTATTGTAGCCGCTAAAGCGTTGATTCGCAAAGACAGCCCACAAGCCGGATGGAAGCCTCCAGACCGCCTTACGCCAGTGCGGCTGTCACCCGCTGAAAAAGCGGTGTGGCCTCGGGCGGCAACTGGGGCGTGGCCGGCGCGCCATCGATAAAAGAGGCCACCAGCCGCTCCAGCACCGCATGCTGCGGCAGCAGCGGCCCCAGGAAGAACGCACGCGCCCCCTGGCCGATCAGCAGCGTGGGAAAAGTTTCCACATCCACATCGTCCACAAGGTCTTCCCGATCCTCCACATCCAGCCATTCCCAGCGCACGTCCGGCCAGCGCTGGGCCACGGCATCGAATCCGCTGCGGTAATCCCGGCACACCCCGCACCAGCCAGCGCACAGGCACACCACCCACCAGGGGTCGGCAGACACCTCGGGCGCCGCGGTCGGCACAGCCGCATCCTTCATTTGCATTGCACTCCTGGCCCGCCAGCCGCCGTCACGGACGGCCCTGCCGGGCGCGAAAAACCTCCATGGTAGCGACTGTCGCAGCCTGGTTGCCCCAGGACTGGCGGATATACGTGGCCAGCGCTGCGATTTCCGCATCGCCCAGGGTCTGCATGAACGGAGGCATGCCGTGCGGCGCCGGGTTCCCCGCCGTCGCGGGGGCATAGCCGCCCTGCAATATGCTGCGCAGCATATTGCCGGGGTCGCTGCGCAGCACTGCCCGGTTGCCCGCCAGCGGGGGAAACGCCCCGCCAGGGCCGCCCCCCTGGCCCTGGGCACCATGGCAGTCCGCACAATAGTGACGGAAATTGGCCTGGGCGCCGCTGTCATAGCGTTGGCCGCCCCCTGCGGCGGGCGGCGGCACCGCGGCCTCTCCCCCACTGGCTCCTGTACCCGCCGCCGCATCCGGCAGACGCTGCAGATAGGCTGCCACGGCCCGGGCATCGCCGTCCGTCAGATACCGGGTGCTCCAGAACACCGCATCCGCCATGGGGCCACTGGCCGTGGCCCCTTCATCGGTGCGCCCGGTGCGCAGCAGCTGCACCACGGCCTGCGGCGTCCAGCGCTGCACGCCGGCCTCGCGGCTGTCCAGCAACGACGGCGCCTGCCAGCCCTCGGTGGGCATCAGCCCCCCTTCCAGCCGCTGGCCGCCCCCCAGCGCCCCCAGGCCATTGCGCGGGGAATGGCAGGCCGCGCAATGTGCCACAGCCTGCACCAGATACCGCCCCGCTTCCAGTGGCCCAGCCTCCCCTTCCTGCGCCACAGCAGCGGCCGGGCGGAAGTACAGCCCGCGCCACAGGGCCAGCGCCCATTGGGACCCATAGGGAAACGCCAGCACATGCGGCTGGGCCGGCTGCGCCACCGGCGGCAGGCTGCGCAGGTAGTGGTAGAGGGCATCCACGTCATCCGTACGCAAGGCCGTGTACTGCTCGTAAGGGAATGCGGGGTACAGCAAGCGCCCGCCGGGCGCCACGCCGTGGCGCATGGCGCGACGAAAATCGGCCAGGCTCCAGCGGCCCAGACCGGTCTCGGCATCGGGGGTCAGATTCGGCGCATGGAACACGCCAAACGGCGTGCGCACCTCGCCTCCCCCCGCCAGCACCACACCGCCCTGGGCGGTGTGGCAGCCCATGCAGGCGCCGACCCGCACCAGATAGGCCCCGCGCTCCAGCACCGCGGCAGAAGGCGGCGCCGACGACTCCGCACCCTTCGTCTCCGACGGCGTGCCCGCCGCACTGCCACGCCACAGCAGCCAGGCCAGCGCGGCCACAGCCAGCAAGGCGCACAGAACCACAACCCGCATCCACCGGCGCCGCCCCCGCGCCCCCAGGCCGACCGGCATGGGCTGCGCCATGGCGCGCGGCATCCGTGGCGCACTCATGGCCGCCCCTCCCCGGGTTGCGGCGCCGCACCGCAAGGCAGCGGCCAGCGCACGGCCGCAGAGGCGGATGGCTTGGAGTGCACGGGCACGGGCTGTGTGGCCAGCCAGGCGCTCAGATCGGCCACATCCTCCAGCGCCAGCCCCTTGGCCACCTGGGCCATGCAGTCCGGCGCGCGGGCGGCGCGCCGCCCGGCACGCCAGGCTCCCAGCTGGCTGTTCAGATAGTCGCGCGAGAGACCCAGCAGCCCGGGCACCGCCGGCAGACTGCCCGTCAGCTGCGCTCCATGGCATTGGGTGCAGGCAGGAATGCCGCGTGCGGCATCGCCCTGGCGCACCAGCTGTGCGCCACGCACCAGGCGGGCCGCCGTGGAAGCCGGGGGCTCCGGCGGCGGATACGGCACATCCAGCGCCGCAAAATAACGCGCCATGCCCCGCAGCATGCCGTCATCCAGGTGCTGCAGCAGATGGCCCATCAAGGGGTAGCTGCGCCGGCCATCGCGGAAGTTCAGCAGTTGCTGGTAGAGGTATTCCTCGGGCTTGCCCGCAATGCGTGGAAAGTAACCGGACGGCGTGGCCCGCCCCTGCGGCCCATGGCAGGCGGTGCAGGCCGCCACATGGCTGGCTTGCAGCGAGGGCACGGCGCCCTGGCCTGCCCAGGGAGAAGGCGCTGACAGAGCTGGCGACAACGGAGATAAAGGGGATGGCTGCGGCGCAACAGAAGGCATGGCCTGCGCTGCACCTGCCGCACCTGCTATACCCGCTGCACCAGTCACGGCGCACAGTGCCACCCATAGCGCAGCAGCGACCCGCGCCAGTCCGTGCTGATGCCTGCGCCACGCACCGGAAACTCCCGGTGCTTCATACCGTGGTGAAATCCGTCCATCCCCCAATGCGCAAAGCCTGTGGTGCATGCCCACACGCTAGCCAGAGCCGTCCGGCTCCACCATCCGGGAGAACACCCCCTGGCCAGCAGCCAGATCGCCGCATACGGTCGTGACGGCCTCCCTGTGCGCCCATGGCATGTGCCTCTGCACACGGTGGACGACCCCAAAACGACAACAGCCCGCCAAGGCGGGCTGTTGTGCAGCAGATCCGCAGGCAAGGCGCCTGCAGGTCCGGGAATCAACCGTGGCGCTTGCCAGGGTTCTTCTTGCTGCGGGTGTGCGAACCACGTTCCAGGCTCACGCGCTGGCCACGGCCACCGGTGGGCAGGGTCACGCCGTTAGGCACTGCGGGTTGGGGGGTGAACTTGCGATCGGCTTCGGTCACGATTTTGTTGCCCATGATGGACTCCTTTTGCGAACAACGGTAAAGGGCAGGATTCTTCCACATCCAGCGCCCGGCTTGAACAGTGCGCGTGCAAATCCCTGCACAAAGTCACAAATACATAGCCAACTGTGCTAGTGCCACCTGCGTTGCAGGCCGGTTTCAGCGGTCATTCAAAAACACTGCTGCGCCCTCGACCAAGGCCGCAAGGGCCCGCGTTCCGCGCCATGCAGCATGGAATTTCCCTGCGGTGCGGCCGGGGCGCCCCTCCGCCGGCTCCGTAAAAACCCGCAATGCACAGCTTTGTACTGCATCCGCTTTCCTGCACAAGCCACCCTCTGGCACACCGCTGCCGGTACGCTGACAGGACCGCAAGCCCTGCACCTGCGCACGCGTTTTGCCAGAAATGGACTACAAGCGCTGCAACTACGCCACACCTACAGTCAGAACCTATAGCAAGCGCCTGCGGATATGCCTAAGCTGGTAACCGCACCCGTTTGCGCCGCCCGACTTCCCTGTTTGCAGCCAAAGGAACCTGCCATGCTCCGCCTCCCCGATCCGCTCCGCCAGGACCCCACAGAAGCACGCGGCCATCTGCCGGTTTCGCAGGTGCTGGAACGCAACATCCCCGTGCTGGCCACCCTGGCGCTGACCACCGTGGGCGCGATTGCCTGGTATGCGCTGCGCCGCCCGCCGATTCCCCCCACGGCCATACCGGTGTCCGACTTTGAACTAGGCCGCTACCTGGGCAAGTGGTACGAGGTCGCGCGCATCGACAACCGTTTTGAAAAAGGCCTGCAGCGCACCCAGGCCGAATACAGCCGCCTGCCCAATGGCGGTATCCGCGTGGAAAACCGCGGCTACGACCCACGCAAGCGCGAATGGCATATCGCCACCGGCAAAGCCAAGACCGTGCTGGGGCCGGATGTGGGTGCGTTGAAAGTGGCGTTTTTCGGGCCGTTCTACGACGGCTACAACGTGGTGGCGCTGGACCCCAAATACCGCTGGGCCATGGTGGTGGGCTCGCAGCTGGACCGCTTCTGGATTCTGTCGCGCACACCTTTTTTGCCCATGGGGGTGGAAGAGCGCCTGCTGCGCCAGGCGCGCGAGATGGGCGTACCGGTGGACCGCGTGATCTGGGTGCACCAGGACGGCGTCAACCCCACCGGCAGCTACTAGCACCCACACAGCTTGCTGCGGCAAGGCGGCGGCCATGCGCCCACCCGTGCGGAGCAAAGGCGCCGACACTCCGCCCCGGCAGGCCATGGGTGGCGCATGCCCCTTCCGGGGTGCCTGCCCTATTGCGTGGCCGCCACCAGCTTCTGGGTATAGGGATGGCGGGGCTGGGCCAGCAACTCCAGGGCCGGGCCTTGCTCCACGATGGCGCCATCCTTCATCACCAGCACCTGGTGGGCCATGGCACGGATCACGTCCATATCGTGGGTGATCAGCAGATACGCCAGACCGCGCTCGCGCTGCAGGCGCTGCAGCAAGGCCAGCACCTGTTGCTGAATGGTCACATCCAGCGCGCTGGTGGGCTCGTCCAGCACCAGCAGCTGCGGCTCCAGCACCAGGGCGCGGGCCACGGCAATGCGCTGGCGCTGGCCGCCGGAAAATTCATGCGGGTAGCGCTCCAGCAGGCCGGGGAACTGGGCTTCGCTCAGGCCAACCTCCTCCAGCATGGCCAGCACCTGCTGGCGCACCTGCCCGGCCGACAGCGCGGACGCATGCACCCGCAGGCCTTCCCCCACGATCTCGCCCACCGTCATGCGCGGCGACAGCGACGAGAACGGGTCCTGGAACACCACCTGCACCTGGCGGCGCAGCCGCTGGTTGTGGGGGCTGTTGCGGATGGCCGGCTGCTGCCAAGGCTGACCGCCCACGTCCAAAACCCCTTTGGACGGCAGCAACCCCAGGATGGCCTGCGCCAGGGTGGACTTGCCCGAACCCGACTCGCCCACCACACCCAGGGTCTGGCCTGGCTGCAGCGCCAGGCTGGCGCCCTGCACAGCCACGAATTCGCCATGGCGGAACCACCCCTTGATGCCCGGCAGCGGCGTGGCATAGGCCACGCGCAGATCCTGGGTATGCAGCACAGGGGGCTGGGGCACGGCGCCGTCCGCCACTTCCACCACCTGGCGCCGGGGCGCACTGGACAGCAGTTTGCGGGTGTAGGGGTGCTGCGGCGCTGCAAACAGCTGCGCCACCGGGCCCTGCTCCACCAGATGGCCATGCTCCATCACCACGGCACGGTCGGCAAAGCGGCGCACCAGGTGCAGGTCATGGGTGATCAACACCATAGCCATGCCGGTCTGGCGCTGCAGGTCGCCCAGCAGCTCCAGAATCTGCGTGCGCAGCGTCACATCCAGCGCGGTGGTGGGCTCATCGGCCAGCAGCAGGCGCGGCTGGGACGCCAGGGCCATGGCAATCATGGCGCGCTGGCGCTGGCCACCGCTGAGCTGGTGCGGATAGGCGGCGCTGCGGCGCTCGGGCTCCGGAATACCGGTGGTGGCCAGCAGCTCCACGGCCTGCTTCCAGGCCTGGGCCTTGCTGAGCGCCTGCTTGATCAGCAGCACCTCCGCCACCTGGTCGCCCACGGTCATCAGCGGGTTCAATGCCGTCATCGGCTCCTGAAAGATCATGGCCACATCACCGCCGCGCACGGTCTGCATCTGCCGCTCCGGCAAAGTCAGCAGGTCGCGCCCATCCAGCAGGGCCTGGCCGCTGATGCGGGCATCGCCCAGCAGGCGCAGCAGACCCAGCGCCGTCACCGTCTTGCCCGAGCCGGATTCACCCACCAGGGCCAGTTTTTCACCGGCATGCAGCTCAAAGCTGGTGCCGTGCACCACCTCTTTGCTGCCAAAGGCCACGCGCAGATCGCGTACCGACAGCAGAGGGACCGGATTCATCGATGTGGACTCGCTCATGCGCCCCCCTTGCCCGCACCGGCGGGGGCGGCAGGTGCCGCCGGTGTTTCCATCGCCTTGCGCGGGTCCAGCGCATCGCGCAGCGCATCCCCCATGAAGGTCAGCAGCAGCAGCGTGGTAACCAGCACGCCAAAGGTGGACAGCGAAATCCACCAGGCGTCGATATTGTTCTTGCCCTGGCTCAGCAGCTCGCCCAGGCTGGGGGTGCCGGGCGGCACCCCCAGGCCCAGAAAGTCCAGCGACGTCAGCGCCAGAATGGCCGCACTCATGCGAAAGGGCAGAAAGGTGACCACCGGCGTCATGCTGTTGGGCAGGATGTGGCGACCGATGATCTGGCCGTTGGACACCCCCAGCGCCCGCGCCGCCTTCACATAATCCAGCTGGCGGTTGCGCAGGAACTCGGCCCGCACATAGTCGGACAGCCCCATCCAGCCAAACAGGCTGAGCAGCACCAGCAGCAAGGTGATGCTGGGCGCAAACACGGCAGAGAAGATGATCAGCAGGTAGAGCTCAGGCATGGAGCCCCAGATTTCGATGAAGCGCTGGAACACCAAGTCTGTCTTGCCGCCGAAAAAGCCCTGGATGGCGCCGGTCACCACGCCCAGCAGCACGCCGGTGGCTGTCAGCGCCAGCGCAAACAGCACGCTGACGCGAAAACCGTACAGCAGCTGGGCCAGCATGTCGCGGCCCCGGTCGTCCGTGCCCAGCCAGTTGGCCGTGGTGGGCGGCGCCGGGTTGGGCGACTGGGCAAAGTAGTTGATGGTGTTGGCGCCATAGGGGTTGGGCGGAAACACCGCCCAGTTGCTGCCCTTGGACAGCTGCGCCTGGATGAAGGGGTCCAGGTAGTCGGTGGCGGTGTCAAAGTCGCCACCAAACACCTTTTCGGGATAGCTGTGCCACAGCGGCCAGTACATCTGCCCCTCATAGCGCACGGCCAGCGGCTTGTCGTTGCTGACCAGCTCCGCCCCCAGGCTGATGACCACCAGCACCACAAACAGCACCAGGCTCCAAAAGCCCAGGCGATTGCGCCGAAACCGCGCCCACGCGCGGGCGGCTGGCGAACGCGCTGTCTCCACCGTCATGCAAACACTCCTTGTACTGTCAGCAGCGACTGCTGCCGACGGTGCATCCATTGCCAGGCACGCAGCTGCGCACCCATACTGCGGCGACAGCACACCGCCCGCCTTCCCATTCCCTCGCGCTCATGCCCTCTCCCCCCACTGCTTCTCCCCCAGCCGGTCTGCGCCACGCCGTGCGCGGCGTGGCGATTTTCGAGGCCCTGAAAGGGGTGACCGCCTTGGTCGGCCTGCTGGGACTGCTGGAACTGTTGCACCACGATCTGCACCATCTGGCGCTGGAATGGATGGGGCATATCGGCCTGAGTCCCCAGCAGCACTACCCGGCCTTGCTGATGCAGGCGGTCGACCGCGTCAATGCCACACCCGTGCACACGCTGGTGTGGCTGGGTGGGCTGTACATCACCGTGCGCTGGGTTGAAGCCTGGGGCCTGTGGCAGGACCGGGCCTGGGGTGAATGGCTGGGCGTGCTGTCCTGCAGCATCTATGTGCCCCTGGAGGTGCAGCACCTGCTGCACGCCCCCCATTGGCAAGGCGCCGCGGTATTGCTCATCAATCTGGCGCTGCTGGCCGTGCTGGCGTTGCGCCTGCGCGAACGCCGCCGGGAGCCTGTGCGTGTGGAAGGGCCCTGAAGTGTGCACCGAGTGCGCTTTCAATCGAATTTCACGCGGGGGTCCACCCACACGTAGCACAGGTCGCTGATCAGCTTGGTCACCAGACCGATCAGCGTGAAAAAGAACAGCGAACCCAGCACCACCGGGTAGTCGCGGCGGATCACGCTCTCATAGCTGAGCAGGCCCAGCCCGTCCAGCGAAAACAGGGTCTCGATCAGCAGCGAACCCGTGAAGAACGCTCCCACGAACGCCGCCGGAAAGCCGGTGATGATGGGAATCAGCGCGTTGCGGAACACATGCTTCCACAGCACCTGCCGCTCCGAGAGGCCCTTGGCCCGGGCCGTCAGCACGTACTGTTTGCGGATCTCTTCCAGAAATGCGTTCTTGGTCAGCATGGCCGTGACGGCAAAGCTGCCCGCCACCATGGCCGTCACCGGCAGTGCGATATGCCACAGGTAGTCGGCCACCTTGCCCAGGGTGCTCAACTCGTCCCAGTTGGCCGATGTCAGCCCGCGCAGCGGGAACCACTGCAGCTGCCCCCCGAAAATCACCAGCAAGGCCACGCCCAGCACAAAGCCGGGGATGGCATAGCCAACCAGAATCAGCAGCGTGGTCAGCAGATCGAAGCGGCTGCCCGCGCGCACCGCCTTGGCCACGCCCAGCGGCACGGCCACCAGATAGCTGATGAAAAACGTCCACAACCCCAGGCTGATGGAGACCGGCAGCTTTTCGGCAATCAGCGTCCAAACATCCTTGTTCTGGAAAAAGCTGCGCCCCAGGTCAAACCGTGCGAACTGGCCCAGCATCTGGAAAAAGCGCTCGTGCGCCGGCTTGTCAAAGCCGTACAGGGCCTTGATCTGCTCCAGCCGCTGCGGGTCCACCCCCTGCGCCCCGCGGTAGGCCATGCCCCCACCTTCGGCACCGCCCCCGCCGATACCGGCCTTGGCCTCTGCCAGGTACTGCTCCACCGGGCCGCCGGGAACGAACTGGATCACCACAAAAGTCAGCAGCAACACACCCAGCAAGGTGGGCACCATCAACAGAAAGCGTTTGAGGATATAGGCCAGCATAGAACATGCATTATGTCGCGCGGAATCGGCTAAGCTTTGCAGCTTTTGCTTACATCTTGCCCGTTTATCCGCTGCATGGACACCATGGTCTGGCTCCTCCGCATTCGATCCGCTCTGCGCATTCTGGCACTCGCCTGCGGGCTGGGTGGCCCGGCATGCCAGGCGGCTGCACCCGTTTTCGTGGTGCAGAACGAGCCCCACCTGGCCCATGCCCGCGCCCTGGTGCGCGCCGCGCTGGATGCCGCCGGCATGCAGGCCACCTTCACCGACGCCCCGCAGGGCAACGAACGCCGCAACCTCTACCAGATCAGCCACGGCCACACCCACATCGACATGATGCCCGCCACCCCGGCACGGCTGCGACTGGTGGAGCAAGGCAAGCTGCGCATGGTGCCCATCCCCTTGGACCGGGGGCTGCTGGGCTGGCGCATCAACCTGCTGCTGGCCTCGCAGCGCGACAAGCTGGCCCAGGTGCGCACGGCCGCCGACCTGGCGCAGTTCTCCATGGGGCAGAACGTGGGCTGGATGGATGTGGAGATCTACCGCGCGGCCGGCATCCCCACCAAGGAAATCAAGCACTGGAGCAACGGGGAATTCGCCGAACAGATGGAGGCAGGCTTTCTGGACCTGTTCCCGCTGGGCCTGGAAGAGACGCTGAACTACTTCCTGCCCCACTTCCAGAAGTACTACCCCCAACTCACCGTCGACCCCTACCTCCTGGTGCGCTACCCCTGGTTCCGCTTTGTCTGGGTGGCCCCGGGACCAGATACCGAGGCGCTGTACCAGGCGCTGCAGACCGGCTTTGACCGCATCGTGGCCAACGGCCAGTTCATGCGCGTATGGAACCAGTACCGCCACCCGCCCGACGCGCGCTTCTTCCGCGAGCGCACCACCATCGACATTGCCAACCCTTTCTACGACCAGCGTCTGGTGCCGCCGCGCTACCGCCATCTGCTGTTCCAGCCCTGAGGCCCGCATGCCCCCTTCTCCCGCCACATCCGCGCCTCCGCTGCCCCGCCGCCGCACGCTGCACGGGCAGTTCGTGCAGCGGCTGCTGTGGCCGCTGGTGCTGGCCTTTGTGCTGGCCGCAGGCACCACGGCCACCGTCAACTACCACAGCGAAAAAGCGCAGCACACCGCACTGCGCGAACAGACCTTGCGCATTTTTGCGCGCACCCTGATCAAGCCGCTGTGGGACTGCGATGGCGCCACCGCACGCGGGATCGTGGACACCCTGGCCCAGCAGCCCCTGGTGCAGGCCGTGCGCCTGCACGACAGCTGCGGCGACAACGTCATCGCCTCCGAATCCGCCCTCGACACCATCCTCCCAGCCCAGGACCCCGCACACACCAACCAGTTGGCCATGCCGCTGCACCACCGCGACGAACAAGGGCGCGACCACCAGGTGGGCCACCTGAGCGTGCAGTTCACCCCTTTCTCCATGGCCCAGGCCGCCATGCAGAACCTGGGCCAACAACTGGCCGTGTTCGCCGCCATGCTGGTGGTGGTGCTGCTGGGGGCTGCCCTGGTGTTCCGCCACCTCATCGGCCGCCCGCTGGCACGCTTTCGCCAGGCCATCAGCGACCAGCGCACCGTGCGCAGCCACGCCGGCCCGGCGGATGCCGGGGAGGGGCTGCGCAACGACGAACTGTCCGACGTGGTCCAGGCCTATGACGCCCTGCTCGAAGAGTTGGACTCCCGTTTTGCCCGCCAGTCCACCCTGGCCCATTGCGCCCGCAGCCTGCTGGCCACCGCCGCCGGCCAGCAAAGTCCACTGCCCGAGGTGCTGGCCCAGGTGCTGCGCACCACCGGTGCGGACCGCATCTACCTGGCCGAGAACCTGCAGACCACCGCCACCACCTGGCAGGCCCAGGCCCGCGTGGTGGCCGGAGCCCCCTGGCCGGACGCAGCACAGGCCCTGGTGCCGGCCCGCTGGCGCAGCTGCTTTGAGGAACGCTCCGGGTTGCTGGGCACCGTAGAGGACCTGCCCGAGCCCGAACGCCAGCAGCTGATCGCCGCCGGGGTGCGCAGCGTGGCCGCCCTGCCGGTGTGGGGCCAGGGCCAGTGGTTCGGCTATCTGTGCGTGCAGGACCTGCAGCAGCAGCGCCGCTGGTCGGACAGCGAGCGGGTGTTTCTGCACACCGTGGCCGACATGATCGGCGCCTTCCTGGAAAGCCGGCAGCACACCCGCACCCTGGACCGCGCCATCGTGCAGTTGCGCGACAGCGAACGCGCGCTGCAGCACCGCGCCCGCCACGATCCGCTGACCGGGCTGGGCAACCGCGTGGTGCTGGAAGAAGCCCTGGGCCATGCGCTGGCACATGCCCAGGCCGGGGAAGACCTGCACGGCTATGTGCTGCTGCTGGACCTGGACGGTTTCAAACCCGTCAACGACACCCACGGCCACGCGGCCGGCGATGTGCTGCTGCAGACCGTCGCACAGCGGCTGCAGGCCTGCCTGCGCAGCACGGACACCGTGACCCGGCTGGGCGGGGATGAATTCGTCATCGTGGCCCAGGGCAAGGGTCCGCAATTCCAGCTGGACCAGTTGCTGGCCAAGGTGACGGCCGCCGTGGAAGCCCCGGTGGACTACCTGGGCCAGGCGCTGCAGGTGGGCGCCAGCATCGGTGCCGCGCGCTTTCCGGAAGCAGGCCGCAGCAGCGCCGAACTGCTGGTGCGTGCCGACCAGGCCATGTACGCTGCCAAACTGGCCAAGCGCCTGCCGCGCTGAATTCCTGGCACGCCTTCCGCCCCGATGGCGGGGAACGGCCCGGAAAAACGGCTCAGGGGGCCGGCTTGCCTGCGGGCGACCGGGCCCACCAGGTGTCCATCACCCAGCCTTCGCCGCTGGAATACGGCGGCACCACGCTGGGCACCGCCAGGCGCCAGGCGTTGTAGGCCATGCGGTGGGTGCCGGCCGACCACTGCGGAATCAGGTAGTGACCGTGCGCAATGGCGCGTTCCAGCGCATGGCAGGCGGGCAGCAGCTGTTCCTGCGTCTTGGCGCTGGTCATGGCCTTGATGAAGGCATCCACGGCCGGGCTCTTCACCCCGGGGAAATTGCCAGAGTCTTCCTGGTCCGCCGCTGCGCTGCCGAACAGGTCCGCAAATTCCTGGCCCGGGTTGTTCGTGCCCTGGTAGGCAATGGTGGTGATGTCAAAGTCGAACTTCTGCAGGCGCTGCTGGTAGAGGGCGAAGTCCACCGCACGGAAGTTCAGGCGGATGCCCAGTTTCTCCAGGTTGCGCTGCCAGGGCGCCACGGTGCGGATGCCGCCATCGCCGCTGTCCAGGTACTCCAGCTCCATGGCCTGGCCCTTGGCATTGCGCAGCACGCCGTCCTGCACCGTCCAGCCCGCATCCGCCAGCAGTTGCTTGGCGCGGCGCAGATTGTCACGCAGGCTGCTGGGCGGCAAGGTGCTGGGCGGCACCGTCATGGGCCCGAAGGCGGCTGCAGGCAGCTGCTTGCGCCAGGGCTCCATCAGCGCCAGCTCGGCCGGCGTGGGGCTGCCATGGGTTTCACACAAGGTGTTGCCAAAAATGCCGTTGACCCGCTGGTAGGCACCATAGAACATCTGTCGGCTCATCCAGTCGAAGTCCACCGCCAGCCCCAGGGCCTCGCGCACCCGCGCATCCTGCAGCAGCGGGCGACGGGTGTTGAGCACCGAACTCTGAAAGCCCGTGGGCAGCTTGTGCGCGAACTCGCCCTTGACCAGCTCGCCGCTGGTGAACTTGCGCCCATTCACCCGCCGCGCCCAGTCGCCGGCGCTGAAAAAGCGCATCAGATCGAACTCACCGGCCTTCAGCGCTTCGAGCTTGGCCGTGTTGTCCTTGTAGATCTTGACGCTGATGCGGTCGAAATTGGCCGCACCCTTGCGCACCGGCAAGTCGCGCGCCCAGTACTGCGGGTCGCGCACATAGGTGATGTCCTTGCCAAAGCGCACCGGCCCGATCCGGTAGGCGCCACTGCCAATGGGGGTGTCCATCACCACCTGGTCGAAAGGTTTGGGCTTGCCGTCCTCGTCCAGGCCCCAGTCGCGGCTGAAGATGGGCAGGCCGCCCACGGTCAGCGGCAGCTCGCGGTTGGGCACCTTGAAGACAAAGCGCACGGTGCGCGCATCCAGCACCTCGCAGCCTGCCACCTCGGCCAGCAGCGTCTTGTAGCCAGGCGACACATAAGGACCGATCAGCGTGTCGTAGCTGTGCTTCACATCCTGGGCCGTGACCGGTTTGCCATTGTGAAAGCGCGCCTGCGGCCGCAGGCGGAAGGTGGCCGACAGTCCGTCCGCTGCCACGCTCACATCCTCGGCCAGCAGGCCGTAGCCGGTCGACGTCTCGTCCATGCTGCCCAGCAGCAGGGTGTCGAACATCAGCGACGACAGATAGGCCGGCGCCGAGCCCTTGATGGTGAACGGGTTGTACTTGTCGAAGGTGGAAGTGCGCAGATTGCTGACCAGCCGCAGCTCCCCGCCCTTGGGGGCCTGCGGGTTCACATAGGCGAAGTGGTCAAAGCCGGACGGGTACTTGGGCTCCCCCCATAACGCATAGGCGTGGGCGGACCAAGACGGCAGGGCCGCAGTGGCTCCTGCAAGCAACAGGCAAAACTTCCAAAGGCGCATGCGACAATTCTGCACCACAGCGGCCCCGGCCCGGCAATGCCTCCTGTAGATGCATGGCCTGCACCAGCCGCTTCCACCCTTTACCCCTCAGGAGAAGAACAATGGGTTTTCTGACCGGCAAGAAGCTGCTCATCACGGGCGTGCTGTCCAACCGCTCCATCGCCTACGGCATCGCCAAGGCCTGCCACGAACAAGGTGCCGAGCTGGCATTCAGCTACGTCGGTGAGCGTTTCAAGGACCGCATCACCGAATTCGCCGCCGAATTCAATTCCACGCTGGTGTTCGACTGCGACGTCGCCGACGACGCCCAGATCGACAAGATGTTCGCCGACCTGGGCGCCGTCTGGGGCAAGTTCGACGGCTTTGTGCACTCCATCGGTTTTGCACCCCGTGAAGCCATTGCGGGCAACTTCCTGGACGGTCTGTCGCGCGAATCCTTCCAGATCGCCCACGACATCAGCGCCTACAGCTTCCCCGCCATGGCCAAGGCTGCCCTGCCTTACCTGAACGACAAGTCCTCGCTGCTGACCCTGTCCTACCTGGGCGCACTGCGCTCCATCCCCAACTACAACACCATGGGCCTGGCCAAGGCATCGCTGGAAGCTTCCGTGCGCTACCTGGCCGAAGCCGTGGGCCGCACCGCCGACGGCCGCGCCATCCGTGCCAACGGCATTTCCGCCGGTCCCATCAAGACCCTGGCTGCCTCCGGCATCAAGGACTTCGGCAAGCTGCTGGGCCGCGTGGCCGATGCGTCCCCCCTGCGCCGCAACGTGACCATCGAAGACGTGGGCAATGTCGCCGCCTTCCTGCTGTCCAACCTGGCTTCGGGCGTGACCGCCGAGATCACCTACGTGGACGGTGGCTTCAGCCAGACCGCTGGCCTGTCGGCCGACCAGGTGTAAGCAGCACTTTCTGCCCGCACCGCCGAGCCCCGCAGGTTCACCGCCTGCGGGGCTTTTTCGTGTCCGTCGCGCTGCAGGTAACCCTTTCGCTGAATGTGGATATTGGAGTGAATGACTGGTGATACGCATCAATTTGAATGAGAATAATTCTCAATCAAATTGTTTTTGGAGTATCTCCCATGGCCCCGGAGCACCACGGCGATGCGGATCCCAACGCGCCCCCCGCCCCTCCTACGCCCTTGCAGGCCTGGGAACAGCGCATGCAGCGCGCGCAAGCGCTGTGGCAGAACGGTGAACAGGAATTTGCCCTGGCCCAGCTGGTGCAGGCCATTCCGCTGGCCCACCAGTTGCTGCGCAGCCCCTATCTGACCGTACAGCCCGACGACTACCTGGCCGCCTGGGTGGTGACCCACCTGTGGATTGCCGAGCTGCTGGCCGAACGCCAGCAACTGCCGGCCGCGCTGGACTACCTGTGCGATGCCCACACCGCCTTGCTAGGCCTGGGCCACAGCACCGAAGTGACCCTGCTGCAGCAAGCCGCCTGGCGCCACCAGCGCGAGACGGTGCAGGCCCTGCTGCAGTGGCAGCGCCAGCACGGCCCCAGCGCCCGTGTGACGCAGCTGCTGCAGGCCACGCACTGCGCGCCCCCGGCCGCACCGCCGCCCACCGCCCCAGCCACCGCAGCGCTGCAGCCCGAACCGCTGGAACGCTGCCCCCTGCCCGCCGACCGGCTGCACTGATCGGCCCCCGCGCACCTGCCTTTTTGCCACCCGTGATTGGAAAAAACGGAATGACCCAACACACGCTGCCCCCCCTGCCCTATGCCTATGACGCCCTGGCTCCGCACATCGATGCGCACACCATGGAAATCCACCACAGCAAGCACCACCAGACTTATGTGAACAACCTCAACGCCGCCGTGCAAGGCACGCCGTTTGCCGAGGTGCCGGTGGAGCAGCTGATTGCCGACCTGGACCGCCTGCCCGAAGCCATTCGCCCTGCCGTGCGCAACAACGGCGGCGGCCACGCCAACCACAGCCTGTTCTGGACCGTGATGGCACCGGCCGGTCACGGTGGCGGCGGCGCCCCCGGTGGCGCCCTGGCCCATGCCATTGAGCGCGATCTGGGCGGCATGGAAGCCTTCCAGAAAGCCTTCACCCAGGCCGCGCTGACACGCTTTGGCAGCGGCTGGGCCTGGCTGGTGGTCAACGCCCAGGGCCAGCTGGCAGTGGAAAGCAGCGCCAACCAGGACAGCCCGCTGATGGCCGGCATCGGCTCGGGCAGCACCCCCATCCTGGGGCTGGACGTGTGGGAGCACGCCTACTACCTGCAGTACCAGAACCGCCGCCCGGAATACATCGCCGCCTTCTTCCACGTCATCCACTGGGACGAAGTGGCCCGCCGCTACCAGCAGGCGCTGGGCTGATTCCCGCCAGCGCACCGCTCTATGGCTTTGCCCCCGCACCAGGACCTCTCCATGAAAAAAGCCAGTGCCAGCCTGTCCCCGGCACCTTCACCGGCCTCCCGCCTGCACGCCGCCACCGGTGTGCGCCACAGCGCCCGGCTGTGGCTGGGGCTGACCATCACCATGGCCGGTGTCTGGGCCCTGTGCAGCCAGTTCTGGCTGTACGCCCAGCACCACCCGGTGGTGTGGCAGGCCCTGCTGGGCGGCAGCATGGCGGCGCTGGCCACGGCACTGGGCACCCTGCCCGTCATGCTGTCCCAGCGCATGTCCGAGCGCACCCAGGACACGCTGTTCGGCTTTGGCGCCGGCGTCATGCTGGCGGCCTGTGCCTTCTCGCTGATCCTGCCCGGGCTGGAAGCCGCCAAGGCCCAGTCGCTGTGGGGCGGTGGCGGCTGGGGCGCTGGTGGGGTGATGGGCACCTCCATCCTGCTGGGCGCTGCGGCACTGATGGCCATGGACAAGCTGCTGCCGCACGAGCATTTCATCAAAGGCCGTGAAGGGCTGGACGGCGACGCCGCCCGCAAGCTGCAGCGCACCTGGTTGTTCGTGATTGCCATTGCCCTGCACAACCTGCCCGAAGGCCTGGCCATCGGCGTGGGCTATGCCGGCAACGACGGCCTGCGTGCCAACGCGCTGGCCACCGGCATTGCCATCCAGGATGTGCCCGAAGGTCTGGTCGTGGCCGTGGCCCTGCTGGCCGCCGGCTACCGCCGCCGCTTTGCCGTGCTGCTGGGCATGGCCAGCGGCCTGGTGGAACCGGTGGGCGCCGTCATCGGCGCCGCCGTGGTCAGCAGCTCGGCCGTGCTGCTGCCCTGGGGCCTGGGCTTTGCCGCAGGCGCCATGCTGTTTGTCATCAGCCACGAAATCATCCCCGAATCCCACCGCAAGGGGCACGAAGCCTTTGCCACCGGTGGGCTGATGCTGGGCTTTGTGCTGATGATGGTGCTGGACACCGCCCTGGGCTGAACCAGCCCCGCACGACCAGGACACGCCGGGGTGCATGCCGCCCCGGTGCTCCCGCTTCCCGACAGTCCTTCGCCGCAGTCGCGCGCGCCCGTACACCTCCCGCTACCCTGCGGGTGTTAGGTCGCGTCGTGAAAGATGATGCCCAGCGTATGCCGCCGGCCGGAGCGGATGCGGGACACCCCATGCCGCATGGTGACCCGGTAACTGCCCCGGCTCCCCTGAACGGGCCGCTGCTGCACCGCAAACACGGCGGCATCGCCCTGGCGCAGCGCCAGCACCTCGACACGCGACTGCATGCGCGGCCGCTGTTCGGTCAGTACCAATTCCCCGCCCGTGAAGTCCTGCCCCGGCTGCGCCAGCAGCACCACCATCTGCAAGGGAAACACATGCTCGCCATACAAGTCCTGGTGCAGGCAGTTGTAGTCACCTGCCTCGTACTGCACCAGCAGCGGGGTCGGGCGCTGCTGCCCTGCGGCATGGCAGCGCGCCACAAAGTCGGCATGCTCCGCCGGAAAACGCGGCTGCAGGCCCATCTGCTCGTACCAGCGGTTGGCCATCGGTGCCAGGTGGGGATAGACGCTGGTGCGCAGCCCCTGCACCAGGTCGGGCAAGGGGTAGCCGAAATACTGGTACTCGCCGTTGCCAAAGCCATGGCGCTGCATGACGATGCGGCTGCGGAACACCTCAGGCTGGGCGTAGAGTGCCGCCAGGGCCTGGCAGTCCTGCGGCATCAGCAGTTGCGGAATCACGGCGCAGCCGCTGTAGTTCAGGCCGTCGCTGACCTCCTGCCAATCTACCGCCACCAGGCGCTGTGCCAGCCCGCCATCGCCCCGCCCGCTCATGCCTGGGCCTCCCGCTCCAGCAAGGCACGCTTGCGCTCCACCCCCCAGCGGTAGCCGGACAGATTGCCGTCGGTCCGGACCACGCGGTGGCAGGGAATCGCCACCGCCAGTGCATTCGCGGCGCAGGCCCCCGCGACCGCACGCACCGCCTTGGGCGCACCGATGCGCCGGGCAATCTCCGTGTAGCTGACGGTCTGCCCCGCCGGCACATCGCGCAGCGCCTGCCAGACGCGCTGCTGAAAGGCGGTTCCACGCACATCCAGCGGCAGATCCAGGCCCTGTTTCGGCATCTCCACCAGACCGACCACCTGGGCCACCAACTGCTCGAACCCGGCGTCCCCGCCAATCAGCACGGCCTTCGGGAAGCGGTCCTGCACATCGCGTACCAGCGCATCGGGATCGTCCCCCAGCAGGATGGCGCAGATACCTCGTGCGCTGGCCGCCACCAGGATCGCCCCCAGGGAACACTGGCCGACCGCAAAACGGATGGAGACCTGCTCCCCGCCTGTGCGGTAGGTGGACGGTGTCATCCCCAGCAACTGGTCCGATTGCTCGTAGAAACGACCGTGGGAGTTGTAGCCCGCCCCATAGATCGCCTCCGTGACCGAGCCGCCCCGCGCCAGTTCCTCTCGGACCTTGTTGGCACGGTGGGCCGCGGCGTAGGCCTTGGGCGTGACCCCGGTCACGGCCTTGAACACCCGGTGCACGTGGAAAGTGCTCATCTGTGCCACTTCGGCCAGCGCTTCCAGGCTGGGCGGGGTTTCGGCGGAGGCAATGAAGCGGCACAGCTTTGCCACCAGTTCGGCATGCTGCTCCAGCCGTGGGGGCTGGTCCGGCTTGCAGCGCTTGCATGGGCGAAAGCCCGCCTGCTGTGCCGCCGCCTGCGCCGTAAAGAACCACACATTCTCGGGACGCGGCGTGCGGGCTCCGCACGAAGGGCGGCAATACACCCCGGTCGTCTTCACCGCATACCAGAACTGCCCATCGGCCTGCGCGTCGTGCGCCACGACCGCCGCCCAACGGGGATCGGTCAGCACCGCCTGTGCGCAGGTTTCAGTTTGCTTCGACATGGTTGAACCTCTCATCAAGGATTGCATGCCCAAACTGTAGGTCGCACGCGATTTTCAGGCACTCCGTGTCTTGCTTTGGAATTCGAAAACTGGCCGATCCGCATGCCCTGGCCTTCCCTGGTGGCGTGGACAGTCCGCTGTTTCAGACACCCTCCTGCGGCAGCCCCTTCCGCACCGAGCCTGTGCTGCCCCACTTACGGGAACGCAGCACGCCTGGGACCTATGCCAGTGGATGCGCCAAAAGCGCCGCCACCATAAATAACTGTATATTTATACATAACTCATTACCCAAGGCACTCTTATGAACCATGTCGCAATCGGTCAGTTTGAGATCGCCCTCGACAGCCAGCCCTTGAGCGGCGTTGCCGCAAGCACCGGTCTGGCCCGCATGTCGCTGGATAAAAAATTCCAGGGCGACCTGGAAGCTGTCAGCCAAGGCGAGATGCTGGCATTTCGCAGCGGTGTCCCAGGTTCTGCGGGCTATGTGGCCATGGAGGTCGTCCGAGGCAGCCTGCATGGCCGCCAAGGGAGTTTTGTGCTCCAGCACAGCTCCACCATGAACCAGGGGGCGCCCACCCAGTCCATCACCGTCGTGCCGGATTCCGGCACAGAGGCGCTGGCCGGACTGTCTGGAAGCCTGGTCATCACCATCACCGACGGGCAGCATGCCTACCGGTTCGAGTACAGCCTGCCAGAGCGCACACGGTGACTTCGAGAGCTAACAGGCCCTGTGCTGGCAATAGTTGAAGGCTTTAATGTGTCAGCCTTCATGAACAAGCTCTGATTTGAATATCAGTCGCGAGTTGGCTGGCCTGTGCAGCTGCCACTAAATGGCGGTGTCATCATCTCGCGGCACTGCCCAACCAAAGCGAGCATTGATTTTTAAGCGCTGTCAGCAAACCAACGATTTCTTGCAGGGGTATAGGAAACCAGACTTCCTTGAAGCCGCTCCGCGCAACTGGCAAGGACAGAGGCCAGTTGCTCAAGTTGGGGAATGTCATCTTGAGCCCCCTGCCGACCAAAGCCATTTACTCGCAGTTCAAAAACCGACGCAACTCCATAAAGGTCGCCCATTTCGTAAGCCAACTCTTCAGGAAACTCATAGGCTTTATCGACACATCCATGCAGCAATGGGCACTGCACGAGTTCAAGATGCGGCTCTTTGCATCCTCCTGCGCTAGCTGGGCTGTTTCATCGTCCGCGCTAGCAACCAAGGAGCCAGTGCTCCGCAATACTCCGACCTCCCGCTGTAAAACACTCGCCATGACAGATGCGAGGCGTTTTTCACGCACGCTTTGAATTCGTCGTGGCTCCCACCAACCGATATAGAGCGCAACCCCAGCGGCGAAGGCTGTAGCCAGACTTCCAATAGCAGTCCAATCGACTTTCCAACAACTCAATTCATTCAACATGCCCTCTCCTTTTGAATGAATTGAAGCACATGAATAGCATCGAGACCTGCATCCCTCAAGCCAGAGACAGCAAAGCCCCTCGCAAGGGGCTTCATGGTTGATAGGTCTATGGCTTCACTTCTTCCCGCCACCTCCGGGCGGGTTGTTTCCCCTGCCTTTTCCTGATGGTTCGCCAGTCTTGCTGGGCCAGTTGGGATTGGGAGTCTGTCCGTTCATAGGCGAGCCTTGCACGAGTGAGGTTGTGTTTATGGTCGTCCGGAAAACCGGGGAAAGCAATTGGCGACGCTACCGGCACGGGGGATAGTGCGCCGGGGCTGACCCTATTAAAGGGGCTCAGAAATTTTTCTGGCAAACATTCCGCCTCCCTCCCAGTTTCCTAACCCCCAAAGCTGTCCTCTTTTCGCCGCTTATGCCTGCACTCCTCTAGGTCAGTGAACTCGGGCTTTTCACACTCCCGCCATTCGCAGTTGTTCCGACTGAAGATGCTCCCTTCGTGGGCACAAATTGAAGTGGGAGTTAGTGACGCACGCACAGAGGAAGTAGACGTGGAAGTTGGTTGCGCACGCGCTGCGGAATCTGGGTCGGGGAACTTCCCATCAAACCATGCGGAAGAATCGCTGCTTCGCACGACTTCTAAGCTTGAGGGCTGGACCTCAGGAGTTGGGGTGGGTGCCGATTGCACATACGTAATTGGCTCAACAAACTCTTCCGCTTTCGCATTGCTTTCCTGCGCAGGTGCATACGGCGGAGCGCTCTTGGGGTTGTCTTTGGAGGCAAGAAAGAAGACGACAGCCACAATAATGAGCCAAACGTACAGACCACCGCCACGCTTTTTCGGTGTGGGTACGAAGGTTGGCACGACGATATGAACATCTGCACTTCCACAGCCAGGGCATTTGGTGGAGAGGTCTTTGCCCCTTGGATACCACGTATTTCCACATAAGCTGCACGTATTCAACGGTCGTTCGGCCATGTCACTCCCTGTTCGAGACAGCACAACCTCATTAATGTGGATTGCGCGGTCGGCCTGCTTCTCCCCCCAGCAAACCGTTACAAACAGTAATGTAGCTCAGGCATTTTTTCTACCCTGGATCACGCCTCCCTCCTGAAAGACTCGCCCGCCTTCCGTGTGTCCTTATGGTGTGATACACAGGCCAAAATTGAATGACGGGCCCCTTCGCATGGGGAAGCAGCCAACCGGATCAGGAGTGGAACCAAGCACCCCTAACTGTCAAACCAGTGCCGGAGAAGGCTCGTCACATCTAGGTGAACATCTACTTCGATGCAATAACCGACTACTCAATCAAGGTGATCCATCACCATTTCGCCTTCGGGCTAGTGACTGATTTTGCGAATACAAATCGGCGGCACTAAGTCGGCATGCAAGGGGAACTGAAGGGCGAGAGCGCACGTTCACCCGCACCGTGGTGCGCCGGCCCACGCCGCGCCCAAGGCACTCGCCCGTTACAGGGTCTGGCCCACGTCGATGCGGTTCCCGTCCGGGTCCACAAAGACAAAGCACCTCAGCCCAAAATCTGCATCGCGAATGGCTTTGATGATCTTGACCCTGTGCGCCTGCAGATGTTGGTACAGAGCCTCTGCATCGTGCACCAGAAGGTGGGCCACGTTCTGGACCGTCGCCTTGTGGCCTTTGTGCAGGGAAAAATGCAGCTCGGCATCTTCCTTCTTGAGTATGGCGAAGCCGACCGGGCTCCCATTCTCGAAGACCTTGGTGAACCCAAGAATGCCGGTGTAGAAGTGCATCGCCTGATCGATATCGGACACCGAAATCGTCGGGGCCAATCGGCCAAAGCGAACCGCATGGGAAGGGAAGACAGTAGATGGCATGTCGCGCTCCAACTGGGTGACGCGGAGGCCAAGGCGAGGCGGTGCCCGGGATTTTGGCTGGCGTCAGAGAGCGGAGCGGTGTCCGCACAATCAGCCGCCGATTCTGGTGTGCATGGCCTGCGCCTTCGGCTTCGTCCCTTCCTGGCGGCAGCCATGGTGCATGGTATGCCAAGAACCTGCCTGCGACCCAACCGGCCGCCATCGCTGAGCAGCCAGAAGCAGGCAACTCCCGGCCTCACCCCGGCAGCGCCGCAACCAGGTCCGCGGTTTACCCGGGACGCCCGTCCATGCGCGGCCGGGTAAGCAACGGCCCATAGCACCAGGCATACAGGCCAAAGCCTGCCGACCACAGCACCGCCGACACCAGGATGGCGTGCAGCGTCTGGCTGGGGGCAATGAGCGGCAGGGCCACACGCACCACCGCAGCCAGCAGCACCAGCACATAGGCTGCCGTGTCCGCCCGGCTGGCTTGCAGCGGGCGCCCGGTATGGCCCTTGGCGGTCCGGGTCATCATGCCGATCATGAGGCCGCCTGCGGCCCCCACCGTCAGCGCATGGACCGACAGCGACGGGCTCACCCACCCGAAGGCGCTGAATGCGCGCAGAAACAGATGGATAGGCACCCACACATAGGCCAGGTGCAGCACCCATACCAGCGGCGTGCCCAGCGTCTTCCACGGCTGCCACAGCAGCCACCGGCACAGGTGCGCCACGCAGGCCACTGCGGCCACCGCTGCCACGGGCCAGCCCTGCAGGCCGAAAGCATCGGCAAGCAGCAGCACCAGCACAAAGCCCAGCGCCACCTTTTCGACCCAGGGCCGCTTGGCCGCAGACGCACCGGGCACCCCGTTGTTGGTGAACATCGGAATGACCCGCCCGCCCATGACCACCACAATGAACAGCACCGTATCCAGTGCGATCTGCAAGCCTGCCCACGGCGGCGTGGCCAGCGCACCCAAAGCCGTCAGGTGGAAGAGTGCCGCCACTGCAGCCAGTAGCACAAGCAGCGCCACGAAAAAGTAGTTGCGGCGGTTGCGCGCCTGGAAGAACGGCACCGCCAGCCCGGCGGCTGCCGCCAGGGGAAACGCCACATTGGCCACGGCTGCGGCGAGCGCGTAAGGCGTCAGCACCAGGACCCGCGCCAGCAACCACAGAGCCACCAGAGCGCACAGCTTTGCGCCGGTGGGCGTAGGCAGATTGGTCCAGTTGCGACCGGCAGTCAGCAGAAAGCCGACGATAACGGCCAAGGTGAAACCCAAAAGCATTTCATGGGCATGCCAGACCACTCCACTGAGATACGGACGCGGCAGCAGGCCAGCGAACTGCAGCGCCCACAACGGCACCGACAAGGCGGCAAAAATGCTGGCCAGCAGATAGAAAGGCCGAAAGCCAAGTGCGAACAGCGCAAAGCCCTTGGGTTGCGGAGCAGATGGTTCTTCAAGGTGTTGCAGCAAGGCCATGGGGTGGTTCCATCAGGGTTTTCGCACAGGGGCAGGCTTGGAGGTCCATCGCAGACTGGCCGCCGGACCTCTGGCGGCACGGTCGCCGCAAGGCCCGCATTCCCGGCCTGGCATCCATGGCCAGCAGCGGCCATGGTGCAAAGGCCGACGGATCTCGCGGGGCACCCATTGCACAAGCGGTGCGCGCTGGGTCAGACTGGAGCAACCATGGCCCCACACAAGAGTTCACCATGCCAGACACCACACCAGACTCCAGAGTTCGTGCCAATCCCATTCAAAGTCAAGGCCACACGGCCTCCCCGGACAAGGACAAGGACGGCGGCGAACCGGCAGCCAGCGGCCAGACGGCTCAGCCGACAGGCCAGCGGGCCGACAGCAGCCCGCCTTTGAGCGATGCCGAACTGGTGCAACTGCGTGTGCGTGTCATCGCCCTGGAGAACATCGTCATCGCGCTGCTGGCCCAATCGTCCGAGCGCCAGTTGGAACTGGCACGCGAAATGGCGGACCACATCTCTCCGAGGCCAGGCTTCACCACCCATCCGGTGACCATACACGCCGCCGCCGAGATGAACAGCCTGGTCCGGCGGGCCCACGCCTTCCGGTCCGGCGCCTACCTTCCCAGGGATGATGCGCAGACGGAGTGATCCGCGCCTTGCTCCAACGCAAGGGCCCACGCCTTTTCGCCCCTTGCTTTCCGTCAGTGGCTGGTTTCCGGCGCCTTTCCATCCCAGGCAGGCAGTCCCTGCTTGTTGAGGGCACGGCCATGCACCCAGCCCTTTGGCCCACCCCAAGCCGGTGACCACCACCGCACGCAGCCTTCCCGTGCAGGTCACGCCTCCACGGGAGTTGCCCCCAATCAGGGCATCTGGGCAGCAGCGTGGTGGCGACCGCTGGATTGTTTGCTTTTTCCATACAAACCAATCCATTTACTTCTATTTATCTTTCAATCCACAGTTTCTACCATCGGGGCATTGCATTCACAGGACCCCTCCATGGACAAGACCTTGCACTACATCTTCGATCCGCTGTGTGGCTGGTGCTACGGCGCCAGTGCCGCATTGGCAGCGGTTGCCGACAGGGCAGGAGTGCACCTGAACCTGCTGCCCAGCGGCCTGTTTGCAGAGGAAGGAGCCCGAAAGATGGACGACGATTTTGCGGCCTATGCCTGGAGCAACGACCAGCGCATCGAACGCCTGACCGGCCAGCGCTTTACCGAGCGCTACCGCGCAGAGGTGCTGGGCAACCGCCAGCAGCGCTTCGACAGCGCCCTTGCCACCCTGGCCTTGTCCGCCGTAGCACTGACCGCCCCGGACAAAGAGCTGGACGCACTCAAGGCCATGCAGCAGGCCCGCTACGTGGACGGCAAGGACATCACGCGGACCGACACGCTGGTGTCGATACTGGAGACCCTGGGGCTGGCACAGGCGGCACTGCGACTGCAGACCCCGGAGGCCGAGTTGCTGGACACCAACCGGGCACGGATGGATCAAGCCCAGCGCCTCTTGCAGGCATTCGGTGCCCGCGGTGTACCCACCTTCATTCTGGAAACCGAAGGTCAACGCAAGTTGTTGCATGCGGGCTCCGCGTTCGCCGACCCGCAAGCGTTTGCCCAAGAGCTGCAGACAGCTTAGTTTTCACCGTTCAACCAGAGGAGCACCATGACCACCAACCTGGACATCATCCGCGCGACCTACGAAGGCACGTCGGAAGAAAACGGCAAGCACCTGCTGGCCGTGCTGGCCCCCGATGCCACATGGACCGAGGCCGCGGGCTTTCCTTATGCCGGCACCTATGTGGGGGCCGAGCAGATTGTGGCGGGCGTGTTGCAGCGCCTGGGCACCGAGTGGGAGGGCTACAGCGCCAAGGCCCACACCTATCTGGCGGACGGAGACCGGGTGGCAGCCTTCGGTGTCTATTCGGGCACCTACCGCAAGACGGGCAAGGCCATGACCGCGACCTTCGCCCACCTGTACCACCTGCAGAACGGGAAAATCATCCGCATGGAGCAGTATGTGGACAGCCACCTGGTGCAACAAGCCATGCAGCCCTGACAAGGCCGGCTATGCGCGACACCACCACCGAACTGCGCGACGTGCTGGCGCTCCTGCGTGCCGGCCACTGGAATGCGGCGCACGACCGTGTGCAGCAGTACGAAGGTCTGCATGCCGCCTGGCTCCATGGCCTGCTGCATTGGCAGGAAGGGGATCTGGAAGATGCCGAGAACTGGTACGAGCGCGCCGGCCGGCGGTTCCGGCAACGCGGCACGCTGGATGAAGAACTGGCGCTGTTCGAAGCAGCGCTGAACGGGCCGCCTGCAGGGTGACGTTCCTGGCCAAAGGCCCTCCCCCTCGCCGGTGCATCAGATGTTCACCGGCTTGCGACCGTCGATAGGCAGCCGCTCAACGCCAGGTTCAGCGGCGGGCACAGCCCGTGCGCCTGCATGCAAGCGCAAGCATGCGCTGTTTATTTGGATGCCCAAAAGGCTTCCGTGTCTGTCGCTCTGTGCACCACAAAAGCATCCGAGAACGACAACACATAGCCGTTTGCATGGGCGCTGTAGTGCAAAAACTGCGGCGGAAAGAAAAGCTGGCACGGCAGATCCGAATCCAACTGCCTCAGCTGGGAGGGATAGTGGCCGTGCTGTTGCCGGTATGCCGCCAGTTGCACCCGTATGCCCTCTCCATCCGCCACGCACTGATTGAATGCGGCTGTGGCGGAACGGCTGCCGATGAGCCAGGCAAAGACCGTTGCCGCCAGACAGCAGCCCGCAACCAAGGCACCGGTGCGAACGCCCGCCCCCCGCAGCAGAAAAAACGACACAGCAGCAGGCGCGCACACCGGCAACAGCTGCCACACAGGCAGGGCCGAAAAATGGTGCTCACCCAGCCAGTAGCCCAGGGCCATGGCAAAAACGGTCAGCAAGCTGGCGATGGCGGGTTTGGACATGCCTGAAGCGGTGCAGACCGCCGCACACCGCAGCTACTGTCTGGTGCCGGCGGTCTCACCTGGTCTGGAAAAATGTTGGAAAACCCGCCCACACAAGCACACATAAAAAAGCCCGCTAGCTTGCGAAGCGGGCTTGGCGATATGGGCCGTCTGTGGCGGTAAGGTGTAACGACCAGGCTCAGCAGACCCTCTATACCTTGATAGCGCAGAGGCCACTGGCCTGCATATGTGAATCGTTAGATGGGAGTTTCTTTGGGGTTCGGGCCATATTCATTGGCGCCAGGGGTGCTGTCTTGCAGCGTGAAAACAAGCCAGGCGATGGTCCCGACGAGCGGTACCACCCATAAGAGCATCCACCAGCCACTGCGCCCTGTGTCATGGAGCCGGCGCACGCCAACGGAAATGGACGGGATCAGCAATCCCCAAAATGCCAAAGACCCGAACAGCCCCGCTCCAATATCCGCTTGGTACAGACCCGTCACTCCATCGACAACGGATGCGCACAAGATAATAAGAAGGTAAAAGAGTACGAAATACCAGTACTCAGCACGTTGTGCACGGCCTGAGAAAGTGGAATATTTCTTCAGCGCCTTCAAAAACCAATCCATGCTTACTCCCTGGTGATGTACGTTTTACAGATGTTTTTTACACAATGGCACTATAACCTGCACAACAAGCGATTCTTTTTGCAGAGAGGTCTTTGTGGTGTAAGCCACCGGCCATGCCATACCCCAGAGCCGCGGACTAAATAAAAAGGGACAGGCCTTCCTGTTTACCTTGTTCTCCCTCTCCATTGGCTTTCCCGCCGACCTGTGACAGCAGTTGAACGGTCACCAGCAGTCTTTCATGTATTCCGTGGCCAGTCCTTGCCCTATGCTCGTGGCTTCGCATGTGCGCGCTGATAAATGAGAGAGCGGTGATCCATGTCTGCCAATTCGCCCGATTCCTTAGCCAATATGGATGCCGCAGTGCAGCGGCTGGTGCAGCTGTATGAAACGCTGACCCAGGCCGATATCCGGCTGCTGGGTACGTGCTATGCACCGGATGCGCACTTCAAGGACCCCTTCAACGATGTATCCGGGGTGCCGGCCATTACCCGCATCTTCGAGCACATGTTCGCGTCGTTGCAGGATCCGCGTTTCGTGGTCACCCAAAGGCTGGTGCAAGGCCAGCAGGCTTTTCTGGCATGGGAGTTTCATTTTCGGCTGCGAAGCTGGCGACCCGATACCGCGCAATGCATCAACGGCGCCACATGGCTGACCTTTGATGCCCAAGGCCGCGTTAGCATGCACCGCGACTACTGGGATACGGCTGAAGAGCTGTATGCAAAATTACCTCTGCTTGGACCCCTGATGCGTTGGCTGCGCAAAGCGGGCTCCGCTTCTGGGAAGACCATCGATGCTGACCGTTCACCACCTTGATACCTCGCGCTCGCAGCGCATTCTCTGGCTGCTGGAAGAGCTGGGTGTGCCTTACGAATTGCGCCTTTACAAGCGGGACCCGCGTACCCGTCTGGCCCCGCCCGAGCTCAAGCGTGTGCACCCACTGGGCAAATCGCCCGTGATTACCGATGGAGACACCGTGGTCGCCGAATCCGGGGCAATCATCGAATATCTGGTGGAGTGCTATGGCAACCAGGCGCCTGCGGAGCTTGCGCATCTGGAGCCACTGCGGGGCACTGCCGAGCACCGCCAGTGCCGTTTCTGGATGCACTACGCCGAGGGCTCGCTGATGAACTGGTTGCTGATGAAGCTGGTTTTCGACACCATCCCGCGCCAGCCCATGCCATTTTTCGTGCGCCCGATCGCACGCGCCCTTTGCGGCAAGGTGCAGCAAAACCTCGTGGCCCCCAATGTTCAGACCGCCTTGGGCTTTATGAACGACCATTTGGCCAGCCACCGCTGGTTTGCGGGCGAGCATTTGACGATGGCCGACTTCCAGATGAGCTTTGCCGTCGAAGCTGCTTTGGTGCGCGGAGGAAACGAGGCCATGTGGCCCCACCTGACCGCCTATCGCCAACGCATGCAGGCGCGCCCCGCTTACCAACGGGCCTTGAGCAAGGGCGGGCCGGTGGTAATGTCCTCCTGAACCCGAAGCGTGTGCGCCTGGTGAAACCAGCACTTCCCCCAAGCAGTCATGTAGACGCCTGAAAACGGGTCGTCGCCCTTTGCTTGCAGGCGACGACTCTGCCAGGGCGCAGTGCATGGGCCCACGCAGGCCACTCACTGCGCCACTTAATGGGCCATTGACTTGACGTCTGCCAGCCCGTCGAACGTGGTGCTCGTCACCCAGTCGATGATTTGCGTGTGCGTGTACTGGCCCGATTCCTTGAGCAGGGCCACCACGGGATCGCAGGCCCGCGCGAACAGCGTGTACAGCACGAGCTCAGCAGGCAGCGCGGCCTGCAACTGGCCGCTGGTCTGGGCCTCGGTGATCCAGATGCTGAGGCGGTTGCTCAGCGCAATCAACCGGTCCATGTAGGCGTCGTTGGATTGCAGCGAGGCGCTGAGGTTGGAGTTTTGCGCCGGCAGAGAAGGCATTTCTCCCTCCAGCTGGGTCTGCATGGCCCACCGCGTCACGGCCTTGAGCTGGTTCAGCGGGCGGATGGGTATGCCGGCTTCCGCCGCCTGGGCCGCTTCGTCGCGCAGGCCGTCCACAAAAGCCAGGGCACGGTCCAGCACACCGACCATGGCGGCGCCCGCCAGTTCTTCCTTGGAAGTGAACAGCTTGTACAGGCTGGCCTTGGCCATGCCGGCTTCGGCAGCGACCTCGTCCACCGTCATCGCGTCATAGCCCTTGGTGGCCAGCAGCCGATTGACGGCCGCCACGATGGCTTGCTCACGCACGCGCTGTATCTGCTGTTTGATGGAGGAACGGCTAGTCATGGGCATATTTTAGACCTCACAGACCATAGCCAATACTAAATAGTGCAAATTTGGAGTTATTGGTTTATAGTTTGAACTCATTAGTTCACAGTTTGACCTTGAAGGTACAAACTGTACCGTACAACCAGGAAAGGCATTCCATGCATCGCATTGCAGTCATCGGGTCTGGGATTGCGGGGCTGGCCGCAGCGCGGCGGCTGGCCAGCGCGCCGGGCGGGCATGGCGTAACCCTGCTGGAAGCGGGCAGCCATTTCGGCGGCCACGCCAACACCGTCGACATGACGCTGGAAGGCGTGAGCCAGGGCGTGGACACAGGCTTTCTGGTGTTCAACCACCGCACCTATCCGCTGCTGAAGCGTCTGTTCGAAGAACTGCAGGTGCCTACGGCGGCGGCCGAGATGTCGTTTTCTGTACAGGTGCCACAGGCCGATGGCCGCGCGGGCCTGGAGTGGAGCGGCAGCTCGCTGCGCGGCGTGTTCGCCCAGCGCCGCAATCTGCTGCGGCCGCGCTTTCTGAAGATGCTGGCGGAGATCCTGCGCTTCAACCGCCTGGCCACGCGCATCGCCCAGGAAGGCAACGAAGCACGGCTGCACAGCTCCATCGAGGTTTTTCTGGACGGCCACGGCTTTGGACCGGCCTTTCGCCAGGACTATCTGCTGCCCATGATGGGCTGCATCTGGTCCTGCCCCACAGACCAGATGCTGCGCTTTCCCGTGGCCACACTGATCCGCTTTTGCCACAACCACGGCCTGATCCAGGTCACAGACCGTCCGCAGTGGTACACGGTGCGTGGTGGCTCGCGCCACTATGTACGGCGCATCGTGGCCGCGCTGCAGCAGGATGGCCGCCACGAGGCACGCCTGAACACCCCGGTGCTGGGCCTGCGCCGCATGGCGCATGGCGTGCTGCTGCAAACGGCGCACGGCACGGAGCAGTTCGACGCCGTGGTGCTGGCCTGCCACAGCGACCAATCCCTGCGCCTGCTGGGCACCGATGCCACGCCGCAAGAGCACAGCGTGCTGGGCGCTATCCGCTACCAGCCCAACCAGGCCGTGCTGCACACCGATACCAGCGTGCTGCCGCACTGCGAAGCGGCCTGGGCTGCATGGAACTATGAACGCGCAGCCGATGCGGGGCGCGACCAGGCCGGCGTCTGCCTGCACTACCTGCTCAATCGCCTGCAGCCCTTGCCGTGGCAGCAGCCGGTGATGGTCTCGCTGAATCCGGTGCGCCCCATTGATGACAGCCGGGTCCATGCGCGCATCGCATACAGCCACCCGGTGTTTGACCTGGCCGCCATCGAGGCCCAGGCCCAGGTGGGTGCCCTGCAAGGCCAGCGCCGGACCTGGTTCTGCGGCGCGTGGTGTGGCTACGGCTTCCATGAAGATGGCCTGCGCTCGGGCCTGGACGCCGCCGACAGCCTGCTGCACACCTTGCAGACCTTGCCGTCCAGCCCCGCCATCGAGGGGGCCGCATGAACGCCCTGCCCCTTATCGGCTTTGGCCATGTCTGGCACCGCCGCCTGCGGCCGGTGGAGCATGCTTTTCGCTATCCGGGCTACTTCCTGCTGCTGCCGCTGCGCAGCCTGCGCACGCAGCCGGACCCCGTGCTGCGCCGCAACCGGCTCGGCTGGCTGAGCTTTCATGACCGCGACCACGGCGAGGGCGGGCCCGATGCGCTGGCCTGGTTCGAGCAGTTGTTGCACAGCGAAGGCATTGACGACGCCGATGGCGAAATCTGGCTGCACACCTTTCCGCGCGTGCTGGGCTATGTGTTCAAGCCCGTGAGCTTCTGGTACGCCCACCGCGCCGATGGCTCGCTCGCCACCGTGCTGGCCGAGGTCAACAACACCTTTGGCGAGCGCCATGCCTATCTGCTGGCCGGACCGGACCTGGCCTGGGGCCGTGAACAGGTGGCGCACAAGCAATTCCATGTCTCGCCGTTCTGCGAGGTGCGGGGCGAGTACCGCTTCCGCTTCGAGCGCAGCGGCAACCGCACCCTGGCGCGTGTGGACCTGCATGACGAGGACGGCCCACTGCTGCAGACCAGCGTGGGCGGCGTGCTGCATCCGCTGGATGCGCCCACCGTGCGCCGGGCCTTCTTCGGCACACCGCTGATGACCCTGGGCGTCATTTTCCGCATCCACTGGCAGGCGCTGCGCCTTTGGGCCAAGCGTGTGCCTTTCCATGGCAAACCTTCCGAGCCCAAGCGCTTTGTCACACGATGAATACCACCGCCGCCCCCCTGCTGAGCCCCTCCGCCGCCGCACCGCACCGCATGCCTGTACGGGCACGCCGTGTGCTGAACCTGCTCGAACGCCTGCCGCACGGGCAGCTGGATCTGGAACAGCCCGACGGCCGCCTGCTGCACCTGCCCCGCCCCCAACCCGGCCCTGGCCCCGCCGACGCGCATTGCGTGCTGCACCACTGGCAGGCGCTGGAGCGTACCCTCAAGTCGGGCGATATCGGGCTGGCGGAAGGCTATATCGCTGGCGAATGGGACAGCCCCGATCTGGCAGCCCTGCTGCGCCTGTGCATGACCAACCGCGACCATGTGCAGCGCCTGGTCTACGGCAGCTGGTGGGGCCGGCTGGGCTACCGCCTGCGCCACCTGCTGCAGCGCAATACGCGGGCCGGCAGCGCCCGGAACATCCATGCCCACTACGACCTGGGCAATGACTTCTACCGCCTGTGGCTGGACCCTGGCATGAGCTACAGCGCCGCCTGGTTCGAGGGGCGCACCGGCGATGCACTGCACCAGGCCGACCTGCACGATGCCCAGCAGGCCAAGCTCAGGCGCACCTTGAACGAGGTCCAGCTGCAGCCCGGCCAGCGCCTGCTGGAGATCGGCTGCGGCTGGGGTGGACTGGCCGAAACAGCGGCGCACGAGTTCGGCGCCCGGGTCACAGGCGTGACGCTGTCGCGCGAGCAACTGGTCTGGGGACAGCAGCGCATGCTGCAGTCCGGCCTGGCCGACACCGTGGACCTGCGTTACCAGGACTACCGCGACCTGCCTGCCCTGCATACGGGCCAGCCCTTCGATGCCATCGTCTCCATCGAGATGTTCGAGGCCGTGGGCCACGCGTACTGGCGCGGCTATTTCGAGACACTGCGCGCCTGCCTCAAACCCGGCGGTCTGGCCTGCATACAGACCATCACGCTGCGCGAGGACCTGTTCGCACGCTATCTGCGCTCGACCGACTTCATCCAGCAATACATCTTCCCGGGCGGCCTGCTGCCCAGCATTTCCGCATTCGAGCAGGAGGCGAGGCGCGCAGGCCTGGTGGTGGAAGGCCGCATGGCCTTCGGCCGCGACTATGCAGAAACGCTGCGGCGCTGGCACCAGTCCTTCGCAGCCCAGCTCGAGGCCGTGCGCGCCCAGGGTTTTGACGAGCGATTCATACGCATCTGGACCTTCTACCTCGCCTACTGCGAGGCGGCCTTCGACACAGGCAACACCGATGTCGTCCAGTTCACGCTGCGCAGGCCCCTGCCATGAAGCCCCTCCCGCCCTTACAACCCCGCGCGCGCCGCCGCCAGGCCCTGGCCTGGGGCGCTGCCTCTGCGCTTGCCCCCTCTCTGATCGCCATGTCCAACGCCCTCCATGCCATGACCCCGGCGGCAGCCCACGCTGCAGACCTGCCGACCGAACTGCGCAGTGCCCAGCCTGCCAGCCGCCTGGTGGGTACCGGGGTGCTGCGCTTCTTCGGCCTGCGTGTCTACGAAGCACGGCTGTGGGCGGCACCCGGGTTCCTGCCCGAGGACTACGCCCGCCACCCGTTTGCGCTGGAACTGGTCTATGACCGCAAGCTGGAAGGCGCGGCCATTGCCGAGCGCTCCATTGCCGAGATGCGCCGGGTGGGCAGCTTCACCGAAGCGCAGTCCCGGCAATGGCTGGAGCTGATGCAGCAGGCATTCCCCGACGTTCAGCCCCGGGACCGGCTGCTGGGCCTGAACGACGGCCAGGGCGAGGTGCGCTTCTTCCACAACAGCCGCCCGACTGCGCAGATACGCGATGCCGAGTACGCACGCCTGTTCTTCGGTATCTGGCTGGCCCCGCAGACCTCGGCGCCCGCCATGCGCACCGCCCTGCTGGGCCTGGGCTAAGCACCACGGAACCAGGCCATGGATTCGCACCCCGCCGCCGCCCCCCAACTGCCCTGGCGCACAGGGCTGGCCTATGGCGGCCTGGCGGCGCCGCTGGCCTTCGTGTCCCTGCCGCTGTATGTGAACCTGCCCTACCACTACGCCAGCGTCGCAGGTGCACCGCTGGCCGGCCTGGGCGCCGTGCTGCTGGCCACGCGCGCATTGGATGCCCTGGTCGACCCCGCCATCGGCCGCCAGGCCGACCGGCTGCTGCGCCGGGGCACGGCCAGCGCCGCAGCTGCGGCCGCGCTGGCAGGCCTGCTGATGGTGCTGGGCTTCGGGGCCCTCTGGCGTCCGCCGTTCGGTGCGCAAACACAGGTGGGGCTGCTGGGATGGCTGGCCTGCAGCCTGCTGGTGTGCACGCTGGCCTATAGCTTCCTCACCATCCTCCACCAGGCGTGGGGCACCCGCTGGGGCGGAGCCCCCGCATGGCGTGCACGCGTCACCGCCTGGCGTGAGGGAGCCACCCTGGTGGGCGTGCTGCTGGCCAGTGTGCTGCCTTCCTGGCTGGGACTGGATGCGACCACTGCCGTGCTGGCCCTGGGCCTGGTGCTGGGCCTGACCGGGCTGTACCGGCTGCAGGCGCCCGTGGCGCAGCAACAGCCCGCCGACGGCCCTGCCGCTTCACCGTGGGCGGATGCCGGCTTTCGCAGGCTGCTGTCCATCTTCATGCTCAACGGGGTAGCCGCCGCCATCCCAGCCACCTTGCTGCCCTTTTTCGTGGCCGACAGGTTGCAGTCACCCGCATTGCAGCCGGTACTGCTGTTGTGCTTTTTCGGCGCGGCGGCTATGGGCCTGCCGCTGTGGGTGAAGGCCGTTTCCCGCTGGGGTCTGGCGCCCAGCTGGCGCGCGGGCATGCTGGCCAGCGTGCTGGTCTTTGGTTGCACGCCCTGGCTGGGAGCTGGCGATGGCATGGCCTTCGCAGCGATCTGCCTGGCCAGCGGGTTGGCCCTGGGAGCAGACCTGGCCTTGCCAGGCGCCCTGCTCACGGGCGTGATCCACAACTCCGGTGAAGGCGGTCGGGGTGAAGGCCGCTACCTGGGCTGGTGGACCTGCGCCACCAAACTCAACCTCGCCCTGGCGGCAGGCCTGGCTTTGCCGCTGCTGTCACTGGCGGGCTACCGCAGCGGCGGCACCGATCCGAACGGCCTGCAGGCACTGGCCTGGGCCTATGGCGGGCTGCCCTGCCTGCTCAAGCTGGCAGCGGCGGCGCTGCTCTGGCGCGCCGAGCAACTGCATTCTTCCTGGAGGCACACATGAGCCACATCTCCCACTCCATTTCGTTTTCGCCACTGCGGCGCATCTGCCTGGGGGCAGCATTGGCACTGTCTGTGGCAGGCTGTGCCGGGCCTTCGGTACAGGACTACGCCAAGGAGCAACCGCAGTTGGATCTGCGCCAGTACTTCAACGGACCGCTGACAGCGCATGGCATGTTCACGGACCGCTCGGACAAGGTGGTCAAGCGCTTCACCGTGCGCATGACAGGCCGGTGGAATGGCGACGAAGGCACGCTGGAAGAACAGTTCGTCTACAGCGATGGCAGCACGCAGCAGCGAACCTGGCATCTCCGCCACCTGGGCAACGGACGCTACAGCGGCCGGGCCGACGACGTGGTGGGCGAGGCACAGGGCCAGAGTGCAGGCAATGCTATCCGCTGGAGCTATGTGCTGGCCTTGCCCGTGGACGGTCGGGTCTGGAACGTCCGCATGGACGACTGGATGTACCTGATGGACGGGCGCACCCTGCTCAATCGGACCGCCATGAGCAAGTTCGGCCTGCACCTGGGTGATGTGACGCTGGCCATCACAAAGGAGTGACTGCCATGCCACTGTTCTCCCACCGTCTGAACCCACCGCTGCGCGACTGGCAGGGCCGCACTGCATGGATTCTGGGAGCCTCTTCGGGCATAGGCCGGGCCACGGCCGAAGCACTGTACAAACAGGGAGCAGGCGTGATCGTCTCTGCGCGGCAGGGCGATGCGCTTCAGGACTTCGTGCAGGGCCATCCGGGCTGCCTGGCCCTGCCGCTGGACGTGACCGATGCCCCCGCCGTGGCCGCAGCCGCTCAGGCCGTGCAGGTCCATGCGGGTAAGGCGCCCGATCTGGTGCTCTACTGCGCAGGCCACTACCTGCCCCAGCGCGCCACGGCCTTCGACCTGCCCGAGATGCAGCGCCACCTCGCCGTGAACTATGGCGGGGCGCTACACCTGCTCGATGCCGTGCTGCCCATGCTGCTGGCCACAGGACAGGGGCATCTGGCCCTGGTCGGATCGGTGGCCGGCTACCGAGGGCTCCCCATGTCTCTGGCCTACGGCCCGACCAAGGCGGCACTCAACAACCTGGCAGAAAACCTCTACCTGGACCTGCACGGCGCAGGCCTGGGCGTGTCCATCATCAACCCCGGCTTTGTCGATACGCCGCTGACGGCCCAGAACCGCTTCAGCATGCCGGCTCTGATCAGCGCCGACGAGGCCGCCCGGCACATGCTGCACGGCTGGGCACAGGGGCGCTTCGAGATGAATTTTCCGCGCCGCTTCACGCGCTGGATGCGCTTGCTGCGCTGCCTGCCCGACGCCTGGTATTTCTCGGCCGTGCGCCGCTTTACGCGGGCCTGAGATGCGGGTGCTTTCGGTGCCCGCATGGGAGCAGTCATTGCGCGCGGCCTGGCACTGCGGGTGCGCCAACCTCGCACAGCAGTCGGGCGCCACAACCGCTGGGCCATGACCCGCACATGAAACAAGCCCGCACCTTGCGGAGCGGGCTTGGCGATAGCAGCTATCGGCCTGTCAGGGCATACCCTGAGCACGGCACCTGAAGCTCATGCCTTCGTTGCCTTGGCGGTCTTCACAGCGGGCTTCTTCGCCGCTGCGGCAGGCTTCTTGGCGGCGGGCTTGGCCGCTGGCTTGGCTGCCACCTTCTTGACCGCAGCCGCCTTCACGGCAGGCTTGGCCGCCGGTTTGGCACTGGCCGTGCGGCTGCGCGGCGCGGCCGCCGGCTTGGCCACGGGTTCTGCCACGCAGTCGGCGTAGTAGCGGATGTTGCCGTTCTCGTCTTCCAGTTCCACCAGGCCGTGGATATCGGTCTCGAAGCCTGGGCATTCCTTGGCAAATTCGCGGGCGAACACCAGGTAATCCACAATCTTCTTGTTGAAGACTTCTCCGGGAATCAACAGCGGAATGCCGGGTGGGTACGGCGTGACCAGACCCACGGTGGTGCGGCCCACCAAGTGATCGATCTCCACACGCTCGGTCTTGCGCTGGGCAATGTGGGCGTAGGCATCCGAAGGTTTCATTGCCGGCTTCAGATCGGACAGGTACATCTCCGTCGTCAGGCGGGCGATGTCGTACTTGGCGTACAGCTCGTGCACGTGCTGGCACAGATCCTTCAGACCCATGCGCTCGTAGCGGCGGTGCTGCTGCACGAACTCGGGCAGGATGCGCGCCAGCGGCTGGTTGCGGTCGTAATCGTCCTTGAACTGCTGCAGCGCAGTCAGCATGGTGTTCCAGCGGCCCTTGGTAATGCCGATGGTGAACATGATGAAGAAGGAATACAGGCCGGTCTTTTCCACCACCACGCCGTGCTCGGCCAGGTACTTGGTGACGATGGACGCGGGAATGCCGGTGTCGGCAAAGTCGCCATCCAGATCCAGGCCCGGCGTGACGATGGTGGACTTGATCGGGTCCAGCATGTTGAAGCCGTCAGCCAGGTCGCCAAAGCCGTGCCAGTTGTCGAATTCCTTGCCGCTCTTGCCCTTGGCCTTGTGCTTGCGCGAGGCATCGGGGCCACGGATGATCCAGTCCTGGGCCGAGCCTACGCCTTCTTCGGCCAGGGCTTCTGGGCCCCAGACTTCGAACCACCAGTCGTCGTCACCGAACTCGTCGTCCACCTTGCGCATGGCACGGCGGAAGTCCAGCGCTTCCAGGATGGACTCTTCCACCAGCGCAGTGCCTCCGGGCGGCTCCATCATGGCGGCCGCCACGTCGCAGCTGGCGATGATGCTGTACTGCGGGCTGGTCGAGGTGTGCATCAGGTACGCCTCGTTGAACAGCGGGTGGTCCAGCTTTTCGGTCTGGCTGTCCTGCACCAGCACATGCGATGCCTGGCTGATACCGGCCAGCAGCTTGTGGATGGACTGGGTGGCATACACCACGGAATGCTTGGGACGCGCACGCTTCTTGCCCATGGCGTGGTAGCTGCCATAGAAGGGATGGAAAGCGGCGTGGGGCAGCCAGGCTTCGTCGAAATGCAGGTTGGCCACATAGCCGTCCAGCATGCCCTTGATGGTTTCGGTGTTGTACAGCACGCCGTCGTAGGTGGACTGCGTCAAGGTCAACACGCGCGGCTTGACGGCCTTGGCATCCACGCCCTTGAGCAGCGGATTGGCCGCAATCTTGGCCTGGATCGACTCCACGCTGAACTCGCTCTGCGGGATCGGCCCAATGATGCCGAAGTGGTTGCGCGTGGGCTTCAGGAACACCGGAATCGCACCCGTCATGATGATGGAGTGCAGGATGGACTTGTGGCAATTGCGGTCCACCACCACCACATCGCCGGGGGCCACGGTGTGGTGCCAGACGATCTTGTTGGAAGTCGACGTGCCGTTGGTCACGAAGTAGCAATGATCGGCATTGAAGATGCGCGCGGCATTGCGTTCGGACTCGCCGATGGCGCCGTTGTGGTCCAGCAGCTGGCCCAGCTCTTCCACGGCATTGCAGACGTCAGCGCGCAGCATGTTCTCACCGTAGAACTGGTGGTACATCTGGCCCACGGGGCTCTTCAGGAACGCCACGCCACCCGAGTGACCGGGGCAGTGCCAGCTGTACGAACCGTCTTCTGCGTAGTCCAGCAGCGCCTTGAAGAACGGGGGCTGCACGCTTTCCAGGTAGCTCTTGGCTTCGCGGATGATGTGCTTGGCCACGAATTCGGGGGTGTCCTCGAACATGTGGATGAAGCCGTGCAGCTCGCGCAGGATGTCGTTGGGCAGGTGGCGGCTGGTCTTGGTCTCGCCGTAGATGTAGATCGGCACCTCTTCATTCTTGCGCCGCACTTCACCGATGAAGTTGCGCAGGCTGTGAATGATGGGGTCCTTGTCGCTGCCCAGCGTGAACTCTTCATCGTCGATCGACAGAATGAAGGCGCTGGCCCGGCTTTGCTGCTGCGCGAACTGGCTCAGGTCGCCGTAGCTGGTAACGCCCAGCACTTCGAAGCCCTCTTCCTCGATCGCATGCGCCAGGGCGCGGATACCCAGACCCGAGGTGTTCTCGGAACGATAGTCCTCGTCGATGATGACGATGGGAAAACGAAATTTCATGCGCAGCCCCGTGCAACCGGGCCTCATAAATAACGAAACAGGCGCGAAGTGTAAGTAATATCGAGGGCATTCCCTGCGGTTTGCCCGCAATTCATGGCAAAACGGGGTTTTGTTACCAACATACTGCGCCGCACGACGGCGCCGAAAGGACTGCAGACAATGGAGGCAAGCACCTGGTGGTGGATTCTGGCGGGCATGGCCGTAGTGGCCGAACTGCTGACGGGCACCATTTATCTGCTGATGATCTGCCTGGGCCTGGCAGCCGGCGCGGTATCGGCCCACCTGGGTCTGGGCATGCCACTGCAAATCGTGGTGGCCGCCGTGGTGGGCGTGCTGTGCGTGCTGGTGGCGCGCCGCATCCGCCGCGTCCGCAGCTCTGGTCTGCCGGCTTCGGCCGATCCGGCCATGAACCTGGACATAGGTGAAACCGTCACCGTCAACCAATGGGAAGCCGATGGCACGGCCCGTGTCGCCTACCGCGGCGCACAATGGACAGCCGTGCTGCGCGCCGGCTCCATGCCGGCACCCGGCCAATACCGCGTGGTCGAGCTGCAAGGCAACCGCCTGGTGGTGGACAAGGCCTGATCCAGGCTTGCCGCTTACAGACCTCTTGCCCTCGATATCCTGATCCCTATTGGCTGCCCATCCAGCGCTGCTGCAGCGCGGGCAGCCCACTTTTTTGCAACTCCCCTTTCATGCTGAAGGAGCATCCATGGAAATTGCCATCGTCCTGTTCGTCATCGCCATCATCTTTGTGGCGCAATCCGTCAAGGTCGTCCCCCAGCAGCACGCCTGGGTCAAGGAGCGCCTGGGCAAGTACGCCGGCACCCTCACGCCCGGCCTGAACTTTCTGGTGCCCTTTGTCGACCGCGTGGCTTACAAGCACAGCCTCAAGGAAATCCCGCTGGATGTGCCCAGCCAGGTCTGTATCACGCGCGACAACACCCAGTTGCAAGTCGACGGCATCCTGTACTTCCAGGTGACCGACCCCATGCGTGCCAGCTATGGCTCGTCCAACTACATCATGGCCGTAACCCAGCTGGCACAGACCTCGCTGCGCAGCGTGATCGGCAAGCTGGAACTGGACAAGACCTTTGAAGAGCGCGACATGATCAACGCCCAAGTGGTGTCCGCCATCGATGAGGCTGCGTTGAACTGGGGCGTGAAGGTGCTGCGCTACGAGATCAAGGATCTGACGCCGCCCGCTGAAATCCTGCGCTCCATGCAGGCCCAGATCACCGCCGAACGCGAAAAGCGCGCGCTGATCGCTGCCTCCGAAGGCCGCCGCCAGGAACAGATCAACATCGCCACCGGCGAACGCGAAGCCTTCATTGCACGCTCCGAAGGTGAAAAGCAGGCCGTCATCAACAAGGCCCAGGGTGAGGCCGAATCCATCAAGGCCGTGGCCGAAGCCACTGCCACCGCCATCGAACGCGTGGCCACTGCCATCCGCCAGCCCGGCGGCGAACAGGCCGTGCAGCTGAAGGTGGCAGAAAAGGCCGTGGAAGCCTACAGCCAGGTGGCAGCGGACTCCAACACCACCCTGGTGGTGCCCAGCAACATGACCGAAGTCTCGGGCCTGATCACCTCCGCCATGAAGATGGTGCAGGTCGGCAAGAGCGTCTGATTTGCGACCCCGCTCCCGCGTGCCTGCACAAAAAAACAGGCACTTCGCCGGGAGCGGCGGAATTTCAGGCTAGAATTGCGGCTTCATCACACGGAGCGGTGGATGAGTGGTTTAAGTCGCACGCCTGGAAAGCGTGTGTGGGTTAATAGCCCACCGCGGGTTCGAATCCCGCCTGCTCCGCCAAATGAATTTTCAAAACCAAGCTGCCAGTAGAGCTTGGTTTTTTGTTTCCCTCCAGGGAAACAACGCCGGTTATCAATGTGGAGCGGTGGATGAGTGGTTTAAGTCGCACGCCTGGAAAGCGTGTGTGGGTTAATAGCCCACCGCGGGTTCGAATCCCGCCTGCTCCGCCACATTGAACCCCAAGCCCCAGTTACGCAAGTAGCTGGGGCTTTTCTCATTGTCCCGCGCCCTCTCACAACCAGCATCAGCTCGCGCCACCCATCTTCGCTCCACATGGCCCTCGGCAGCGCGCACCAGTGCAAAAAGTGCCATCCCAACAAGAGCGTCGCCCGCAGGCAGCAGCAGATTTCGCCGCCCGGCCCCATCCTCCCCATCGTTTGCTGCACCATCGGAAGCACGCCAGCCAGCAGGAACAGGCCCTACAGCAAGCAACGACACCGCCCTCTCGCACACAGCCGGCTCCAGCCATCTGCCGCCACAGGGTGTGCCAACCCAACCACGCAGATCAAGCCATGAAAATTCTCACCCGATTCTCGACCCTCGCCGCAGGTGCTGGCATAGGCATGCTGGCAGCCGGCATTGCAGGCGACCGTCCTGGGCTGTGGCTGCCCGGCACATCGCTGTTCTGCGTAGGCGTCGTTCTGTTCGGGCATCCAAGCTGATGCGCAAGCCCGCCAAGGAGCAGTGAGCCACAGGCAACGGAGCAGCCTACCAGTTGCTCCGCGCCGCTGAAGGCTTGGCGCCAGCGACGAAAGCGGCTCGCCATGGGCTTCCCTCCTGCAGACGCCCCTGGCGCAAAGGGATAGTGCGCGGGCTCAGGCCCCGCCCTTCTCGCTGACCATTCCGGCCTGCTCCCATTCCGGCACGCCCCCCACCAAGCGCTGGGCCTGGTAGCCGTGGCTGACCAGCAGCTCCACCGCCTTCGTGGACGAGATGCAGTAGGGATCGCGGCAGTAGGCCACGATGTCCGTCTTGGGCAATTTCCGCATCCGTGACTGCAGCTTGGCAATCGGAATGTTCACCGAGCCCGGGATATGGGCTTGCGCAAACTCGGTCTCGGACCGCACATCCACCAGCGTAATGCTCTGCTCTGCCATTCTGCGGCGCAGCTCGGCCACCGTGATGGCCTCCAGCTTGAGCGACTGGAAATCCAGCGCCAGCGTCTGCTGCAGCGCTCTGCGCTGAAACTCCGCATAGTTGCGCAAGGCCGCCAGCACTTCGGTCAACGGGCCTGCGCCCAGTCGGTAGAGCATCTGCTTGCCCTGCCTGCGTGCCGTCACAAAACCGCCGCGCTTGAGCGTCTGCAGGTGCTGCGAAGCATTGGCAACGCTCAGTTGCGCAAGCTCCGCCAGCCGCTCCACCGCCATCTCCGCCTGTGACAGCTGCTCCAACAGCGCCAGCCGCTGCGGGTTGCCCAGCGTCTTGGCAATGTCCGCGAATTGCGCCAGCACGCTTCATGGAAATCATTTGGGCCCACAGTGCCGCAGCGCTGTGGATGTGCGTGGTCATCGCGGTAGCTGCCGCCAGCATTTCCTACACCGTCACCATGACGGAGCTGTTTGCACCACTGCGTTCCTGGAGCCAGAAGCTGGGCCACATGGTGGGCTATCTGTTCACCTGCTTTTATTGCATGAGCCACTGGGTCGTCATCGCAGCCGTGCTGGTCTACCAGCCGCGCCTGATACACAGCAACATGCTGGCCGTCGACCTCATCGTGTCGATCTTCTTCACCATCACGATCGCCGCCCTGGTGTGCGGCCTGCTGTTCAGGGTCTTTCTGAGCGCCATGGCGATGAAGCTCAAGCAACAAGAAATGGCCGCTGTCATGCACAAGTAGCACCGCGCCACCATCATGGTGGCCGGTTTCCGGTTTCTGCGTTCTACTCCCTGCCATCAGGATCACCAGTCCACATCCACCATTGCTGCGCAGAGGCTCGCCCACATGAACCGGAACCCCATCCCCGCCATCGCTCTGGCAGGCCTGCTGGGACTGCCCATCCTTTCCAGTGCCGCACCCAGCGTACAGGTGGGCTTCTCACCCGAAGGGTCGGCCCGGCAACTGGTGCTGGACACCATCACCAGCGCCCGGACCAGCATCCAGATCCTCGCCTATGCCTTCCAGGCGCCGGACATAGCCCAGGCCCTGGTCGATGCCCGGCAACGCGGCGTGCTGGTGCGCATCGTGGTGGACAAGAAACGCAACACCGGCAAAGCCAGCCAGGCCGCAATGGATCTGGTGGTGCGCAACGGCATTGAACTGCGCACCAACGACCGCTTTCACATCCACCACGACAAGGCCATGATCGTGGACGGTGATGCCGTGGAAACCGGTTCCTTCAACTACGCCCCGTCGGCCGAGACCGCCAACTCGGAAAACGTGGTGGTGATTCGCGGCATGCCGGAAGTGACCCAGCAGTACCTCCAGCATTGGCAGTCCCGCTGGAAGCTGGGAGTTCCCTACCCGGTGCGCTGACGACGCTGGCCGCCACGCCACACGACGCGACGCGACGCGGCCCGCGGCCCGTGGTCTGCGGCATCCGGTAACCGAACCAGGCGACCGTTCCAGCAGCGGCTCCTGCCTGCGCTGGAAAGACCATGGCGGCCAGCACTGCCCAGCAAGGGCGGCAGGGCATGACCATGGCTCCCTTCCACCGCGTTGGCAGCAACGCCAGTTCTGAAAATAAGACCCATCCCAGCGTACCGGGGCGCTTCTCGCCCAATGGCCCGGCCCGGGCACAGGTGGTGCACACCACAAGCGACACCGGCAAAGCAAGCCGGGCCGCAACGGACCTGATGGGACGCAACAACATGGGACCGCGAGACGCCGACCGCTGTCACGTTCACCACGACAAGTGCCGCCAGAGATATGAAAAAGATTTCATTTTTCACATCTCTCAAGTTTTCTCGTGCATTTCCGAGAACAAGGGTAGTTGTGCATCTTGTTTCACCCCCTGTTGAGTGCCTCGGATTCCGTATGTTCCATACCCTTCGTTCAAAAATCCTGGCCATCAGCACGGCCACCGTGGTGGGCGCACTGGCGATCACCGGTGCTGCCAGCTACACCATCGCCCGCACCAGCAGTTTCCAGACGCTGGCGCAGGACCTCAATGCCATCACGGCGGGCAACACCATGGCTGTCGACCAGTGGGTGGCCGCCAAGGCGCAAGCCGTGACCGCCGCCGCAGCTGCCATCGAACACGGTGACCCGCGCGACCTGGCGGCCCACATGGGCCAGGCCAGCGGTTTCCCCATCACCACCGTGGGCTGGGAAGACAAGAGCTTCAAGTCCACCACCCAGACCGCCGCTGACTACGACCCTACAGCCCGGCCCTGGTACAAGGCCGCCGTACAGGCCGGCAAGCTGACGGTGACCAAGCCTTATGGCGACTCCAGCACCGGCATACCCTATGTGGCCTTTGTGGCGCCCTTGCAGGCCGCCGGTGTGCGCGGCGTGCTCAGCGGCGCCGTGCCCCTGGATGGCGTACGCGCCGTAGTGGCAGCCATCCACCCCACGCCCAGCAGCAGCGGCTGGGTGGTCAACACCGAAGGCCTGATCTTGGCGCATGCCAACGCGGAGTACGCGCTCAAGCCTGCCACCTCGCTCTCTACCGAGCTGACGCCTGCAGCGCTGGCTGCGCTGGCCAGCGCCCAGGCGCCCATGCGGTTGGACCTGGGCGGCCGCCCCCAGTTGCTCAAGGCCCAGACGGTGGCCGGAACCGACTGGCTGCTGGTCGTTGCCCTGGACGAGGCGGAAGCCACGGCCGGCCTGTCCAGCCTGTTGCATACACTTATCGCCGCCATCGTGATCCTGGCCCTGGTGGCCGCCGCGGTGGCTGCCGCGCTCACGGCGACATCCTTCCGCCGCCTGTCTCAGGTGCGCGACGCCATGAACCGGATCGGCTCGGGCGGCGGAGACCTTACCCAGCGCCTGCCCGTGACCGGCCGGGACGAGGTGGCACAGATTGCCGTGGCCTTCAACAGCTTTGTGCAGCAGATCGGTGTCGTGTTGCAGGACGTGCGCAATCGCGTGGACTCCATGACCACCGCCACCGACGAGATCAAGGCCGGCAACGTGGACCTGTCCACCCGCACCGAGGACTCGGCCAGCAGCCTGCAGGAAACCTCGGCCGCCCTGTCCCAGCTCACGGTCCATGTGCGCCAGTCCGCCGACGCCGCAGCGCAGGCCACGCGCCTGGCCGATGCCGCCAGTGAATCGGCCAACCGTGGCGGTGCCACCGTGAGCAGTGCGGTCGCCACCATGGATGAGATCGCCCAGTCCTCGACCCGCATTGGCGAAATCATCAACGTGATCGATGCCATTGCCTTCCAGACCAATATCCTGGCACTCAACGCCGCCGTCGAGGCCGCCCGCGCGGGCGAGCAGGGCCGCGGTTTTGCCGTGGTCGCCAGCGAGGTTCGCTCTCTCGCCCACCGCAGTGCCACCGCCGCCAAGGAGATCAAGGCCCTGATTGACGCCTCGGGAGCCAGCGTACGCACAGGCACGGAGCGCGTGCGCGCCTCGGGCGCCACCATGGGAGAGATTGTGGACAGCATCCAGCGGGTGGCCCGCATCATCAATGAGATCCACGGCTCCATGGCAGAGCAGAGCACGGGCATTGATCAGATCAACCAGGCCGTGGCAGAAATGGATCGATCCACCCAGCAAAACGCCGCCCTGGTCGAGCAGTCCACGGCCGCCTCGGGCGTGCTCAACGAACAGGCCCACCACTTGTCCGATGCGGTGAGCCGGTTCACGCTGTCCACAGAGGATTCCAGCCAATCCTCCAAGCTCCTGCAGTTGTCTCGATAACCTAGTCTGCCGCGTGCCGATCGAAGCCGCACATGTCGGGCACATGCCGGCATCGAAGGCCGGGCAGCAGGCGCTGGTGTCGAAAGCGGAAGCGCTGCGGCGCCTGAAACACCGCTGCACCGCATGACCGGAGCGTGACAGCTGAGAAAGGCCGCTGCGCACCTTGCCAAGCAGTTCAGGTGAAGTACGCCTTCACAAGGTGCACCGCACTCATGCTGTGCGCCATGGCCGCAGATGCCCCAGTCTCGCGCAGGATGCGTTCGACCATCTGGCTCTGGATTCCCTCAACACAGCCTGGCTAAACCAAGTCGCCTCAACCTGACGCGCTGTCGAGCCTGCGAAAACGCGGGCCGTATCGGAGTACGGAGATCACAAGCCAGGACAGGTTTCCGAACGCCCTGGCATGGTGAACCCGCCTGGCTCGTTGATAAACCCGATGTATCGAGCCCAGGCGTGGTGCATGAAGAAGCGGCACCAGGGTCATCGGGACACAAAAAAGCCACCCAAGGTGGCTTTTTCTGTGCAGATCCTGTCGTCCGTGGATTCAGTTATTTCTGCGGCAGAGCCCAAGCAATGATGCTGTCACCCAGCTTTGTTGGGATACGTTCATGTCCGCCCACCACGGCTACCACGTACTGACGTCCATTAGCCATGAAGGTCAGGGGTGATGCCTGATTGCCTGCGGGCAAACGCTGTTCCCAAAGCAGCTCGCCAGTCTCGCTGTTGTAGCCACGGATAAACTGGTCCAGGGCTGCACCGATGATGGTGACACCGCCAGCAGTGGTCACGCCAGTGCCATCGCTGGGTGTACCGATCTCCCACTTGGTGCGCGAAGGAATCCCCCAAGGGCCGCTGTCGTAGCCAGTACCGAAAGGGCGACTCCAGACCACTTCACGCGTGCGCAGGTCGATGGCCGACAGGAAGCCCCAGGGTGGCGCGATGCAGGGCTGGTTCAGCGACGACATCCACGGACCTTTGGAGGCGCCGTAAGCCTGGCCTTCCTGTACACGGAAGCCCTTACTTTTACCTGGGGCCTGCTGGAAAGACTTCGCCCCCATAGCATCGAGCTTTTCGCGCGATACCAGGCTTTGCATATAAGGCAGACGCTGGTTGTTCAAAAGCAGCAGGCCACGTTGCAGATCCACCATGACCCCGCCCCAGTTCAGACCACCATGGTGGCCCGGGTAGACCAGCGTTTGCTGGTCTACACGCGCAGGCGTCCACTGGCCTTCATAGTGGGCCTGACGGAAGTCGATGCGGCACTGGATGTGGTCAAACGGCGTCAGCCCCCAGGTGCTGGCTTCGGTCAGGAGCTCATGTGCCTTGCCCGGGCGGCCCATGGTATTGGGCATATCCAGTGACATGGGCTGGGTAGCGGCTGTGCGCTCCCCTGGGACATCGGTCTGAGGCACGGGCACTTCGGTCACGGGCACCAGAGGCTGACCGGTGACGCGATCCAACACAAAGATCTGTGCCGACTTGGTGGCTTGGATCACAGCCGGGCGTACGCCGTCGGGCGTGGGGAAATCCACGAGGTTGGGCTGTGGACTGAGGTCGTAATCCCAGACGTCGTGGTGCACGGTTTGAAAATGCCAGCGCGGCTGGCCAGTGGACGCATCCAGCGCAACCAGGGCAGAGCTGTACTTGCCCTCCTGCTCAGTGCGGGTGCCGCCGTAGAAGTCGCCGGCCGCATTACCCGTGGTCACATAGACCAGACCCAATTCGTCGTCCGCAGACAGCGGAGCCCAGGAGTTGGGTGTGCTCAGCGTATAGGTCTCACCTGCCGGCGCAGGTGTGTTCACGCCCGGGCGGCCCAAATCCCACGCCCAACGCTGCTGACCAGTGATTGCGTCATAGCCGCGCACTACACCTGACGGAGCTGGGCGCACATCAGAGTCGATGACTTGCCCTCCTGTGACGATGGTGCCGCGAATAATGGTGGGCGCAGAGGTGATGGCCGTTGATCCTGGGCGGAATTTGCCCAAGCCTTGTTTGAGATCCACAAATCCCCCCTGGCCGAAACTTTCGCAAGGCTGGCCCGTGGTGGCGTCTACCGCCCCCAAGCGCACGTCGGTTGTGCCCCAGATCACGCGCCGCGCGCAAGCTGAGTCCGGCTGTGCGCCAGGTACCTCAAAATAAGCAACACCACGGCAATTGGCGCCGCCACCCTTCAGGTAAACCGGATCCACCTTGGAATCGAAACGCCAACGCTCCTTACCCGTAGTGGCTTCCACCGCCACAATTACCTGCGTAGGAGTGCAGGTGTAGAGCAAATCCCCAATCTTGAGCGGCGTGGACTCATTCAGGTAAGCGACCTTGCTGCCTGCGGGCTTGACGTCACCATGGTGGTACTCCCAGACTTTTTCCAGCTGGCCGATGTTGGTCGGCGTGATCTGAGCTGCTGCGGAATAGTGGTTCCCCATATTGGAGCCGGCATAGGCTGTCCAATTGGTCTCGTCATGGCTTGCAGCGATGTTGCCGTCGGGCGAGGTCATTTGGGAACGGCTGAAGGGTGCGGCCGGGCGTTGTTGAGCCAAACTTGTGTCGGCCAGCTGCACTGCGGAGGGAAACTGGATGGGCACAAGAATGGTCAGCAACATGACCAGAGGCAAGGCCCCATGCACGGCAGCATATGTGCGTGGACGTATGTTGGGCAGCATACGCAGCACTACAGACCAGCATGCCAGCCACAGGAAGCTGACTGCTATCAGCCAGGCCAGACGCGGGATGTAGGCCCAGCCGTTGCTGCCCGACTCCCAGATCGACCATACATAAGTCGCCACCGAAAGCAAGGCAAAAAGCCAGAAGCCCAATTGCTTTCGCTGCAGATGTAGAACACCTGAAGCCATGAGCAGGACTCCGGTCAAGGCATAGACGAAAGAGCCTCCCACGGCCAGCAGGCGCACGCCGGCAAACAGCAGGGCCGCACCTAGCACGATCATGGCCGCGGCAAGCAGGATGAACACGACAAGGCCGCCTCGCCCAACACGGGCTGGCGGCGTTAGAGAATCCGAAGAAGTCATAAATGGTCTGGCAAAGACAGTGGAAGGCAGGGCAACGCTGCACATGAGCGCAAGAGCAACTTAAAGAGCGCGTGGCTCTGCAGGCGGGGTGCCGACTTTACGTGTTCCAAATTGGAATCTGAAGCGGTAATAATTGATCACCAGCCATTCCATTTCAGAACTTTCAGAACTCTCTTCTCTACCTTTTCTTGTCTATGCGGGACCTGGATTTAAGTAACTTGCGCCTGTTTGTGACCGTATGTGCCACTCGCAGCCTGGCACAGGCAGGGGCACAACACCACCTTGTGGGATCGGCCGTGAGCAAACGTATGCAACAGCTCGAAGCTCAACTTGGTTCGGTACTGCTGGCACGTCATCGGCGGGGCGTGCTGCCTACCGCTGCAGGCGAGGTCCTCCTGGGCCATGCCAAGGCCATACTGGAACGTGCAGACAGTGCTGTGCAGGAGCTTTCCGGTCTGTCATCCGGCATCAAAGGCGAGGTTCGGATAATGGCCACTTTATCGGCGATCCTGGGGCAACTTCCAGACGACATTGCCGACTTTCTGGCCGATCCGACCCATCGACAAATAGATGTCAGCGTGACTGAATGCAATGGTCGCGAGATCGTGCGCAGCCTGCGTAGCGGACAAACTGCAGTGGGCCTTTGCTGGGATCGAGAGGCGCTGGATGGCTTGCATGTCCGGCCCTACATGCAGGATCGGCTGGTAGCCGTGGTAGCTCCTCACAGCGTGCTGGCACACCGTAGCCAATGCAGCTTTGAGGACACGCTGGACTTCGACCATATCGGCATGCCAGCTTCCACAGCGCTACGGCAGAGCCTTGACCAAGCTGCCGTACATCTGGGGCGGGTGATCCGCTACCGCATGAATGTCACCACAATCGACAGTGTCCTGCGCGGCGTGCGTGCAGGTTTGGGCTTGGCCGTTGTACCCGACAGCCTGCTGCGAAACGTAAGCGATGGCCTGCGCTACTTGCCATTGATCGACTCCTGGGCACGGCGCCAGCTCGTAGTCTGCTCGCGCCCCCCCCAGGAGCTAAGTCCTGCTTCGCAGTTATTGGTCCAGCATCTTGAAGCGGTAGGTCTCCGCGATCTGGCAGCAACAACATCTAAATCCTCGGTCGGACTGCAACAGTCGTAGATCGGCCAAAAGCAGCGTTTAGCGACCCTTTGCCTAACTGGGCTAACGCAACGGACTCGCACAATTCTCCGGTAATTTGGCCGTCGGGGAAAGCTGCTCGTCCTGCTTGAGGCACACCACAAACTGGCGTCTCGCCCAAGAGTCCTGCAGAGGGATCACACGCATAGGAGCACCGTCCACCCAAGGGCTCAAAAGTGTCTCGTGAAACCGGGTCAATCCATGGCGCGGCAAGGAGAGAGGCTTATGCCCACTCGCTTTGCATGGCCGAACGGTCACTCGCTTTCGATTCCGGTGAAGCCCGCCTCAGGGTAGCGTTCGCCAGCCACACGCCCTGGTGCGAACATCTCATCGAGTTCTTGAATTTGCTTTGAGGTGAGTGTCACGCTGGAAGCGCTGACATTGCTCTCCAGATAGCTCACCCGTCGCGTACCAGGAATTGGAATGACGTTCTGGTGCTTGTTCAAAATCCACGCCAAGGCAACTTGGGAGTTTTTCAGCCCATAGCGTGAAGAGAACTCCGTCAGCTCGCTGACGAGTTGCTGGTTCTGTGCCCCAGCATCGCCGTTGAATTTCGGGTTGGAACGCCTGAAATCATTCGACGCCAGTTCGTCCACATTGACTGGTCCGGCAAGAAAAGAGCGGCCAAGGGGACTATAGGCAACAAAGGTCGTTCCTAATTCGGCGCAGGTGTCCAGCATCGCGTGCTCAGGCTCTCGGCTCCAGAGAGAGTATTCACTCTGAATGGCTGCAATGGGGTGGATGGCATGGGCCCGCCTGAGCGTTTGCGGGGAAACTTCCGACAGGCCGATTGCAGCGACCTTTCCTGCGGCGACCAGGGCGGCCATGGAGGACACGACTTCCTCAATGGGAACAGAGAGGTCTCGCCGATGGCAGTAGTACAGGTCGATTCTTTCGACGCCGAGCCGCTTCAGCGACGCTTCACAGGCCTGCCGAATGTATGCAGGCGAGTTGTCGATGCGGCGCTCATACTTCCCTTCAGAGCGAACAATCCCGAATTTGGTGGCAAGGACTATTTGGTCGCGCTGTGCTTTGCCAAGGTGAGCAACAAACTGACCGAGGAGTTGTTCGTTGCGGCCAAAGCCGTAGGTGTCTGCGGTGTCGAAGTGGGTGACGCCGACCTCCAGTGCTCGCGCCAGGACTCGAAGCGAATCTGCGTCGTTGCTTTCTCCATAGAACTCGCTCATTCCCATGCAGCCCAGGCCTATGGCTGAAGAGAGCTTTCCCTTGTCTCCCAGTTTGCGCTGCTCCATCTCTATGCACTCCTCTGAATTGCTTTGATCGGACTATCTCCAAGTAGACAGCCGCCCATGCATGCTACAGGTACGCGGCCCCATCAAGCGGCGGCGCAAGGCCATCCGCCCCGCGCAGACAAAGCACCACAGCACGGAGCCGCCAGGAAGCCCGCCAGGCATACAAGCTCAGGAACTGCCAGCATGCGCTGATAGCTCAGGAACACTGCACCGGGTCTGGGTGGTACCGCACCACCCCGCGCCCTCCCGCTTCCAGCGATGTGCGGTCCAGCCGGATGCGTTCGTACCTTTGGGTATTCACGCTGGTGACAAATTCACCGTGGAAATGTGGAGCGAACGCCTGCCCGTGGCAGTCGAAATAGGCGACGTCCACAGCAGGAAGTAAGCAGCGGGCGAAAGAATGCACTGCGGCAATGCAACGGCGACTCCAGAGGCAAAAAACGCCATCGGGCCGCCACATTGCTGTCATGCCGATGGCCGCCGTTCTGCCCATGGTCAGTGGCAAAGCTTGCTGAGCGCCTATCATTTGCCGCAGCGTTCTCCACGGTAGCTATCCAACCGGGCACAGATCCGGCTCACACACGTTTCAGTTTCAGTTGAATCGTCAGGGAGTCTCAGATGCAGAAACAGAGCCGCGTTGCCGATTGGCACGCGTTGCCGGCCGATGCCGTACTCACCCAATTGCACACGACCGCCGCCGGACTGGACTCCGGCCAGGCCGGTGAGCGCTTGCAGCAGCAAGGGCCCAATGCCCTGCCCGCTGCCGCGTCACGCAGCATGCTGGTGCGCTTTCTGTCGCAATTCAACAACCTGCTGATCTATGTGCTGCTGGGCTCGGCCGTGGTCACGGCATTGCTGCAGCACTGGGTCGATACTGGGGTCATCCTGGCGGTGGTATTGATCAATGCCATCTTTGGCTTTGTGCAGGAAGGCCGCGCGGAAAAAGCGCTGGATGCGGTGAAGGCCATGGTCTCCAGCCGCGCCAATGTGCTGCGCGACGGCCTGCGCAGCTCCGTGCCTGCCGAAGAGCTGGTGGCAGGCGACTGCGTGCTGCTGGAAGCCGGAGACCGCGTCCCAGCCGATGTGCGCCTGCTGCGCGCCAGCAGCCTGAAGCTGGATGAAGCCATGCTGACCGGCGAATCGGTCGCCGTCGACAAATCGGTCGACCCCGTGGCTGCCGATGCCGCCCTGGGTGACCGCTTCTGCATGGCCTACTCCGGCACCCTGGTCGCCGCAGGGCAAGGCCTGGGCGTGGTGGTGGCCACCGGCCCGCGTACCGAGCTGGGCCGCATCAGCACCATGCTGAGCACGGTGGAGACCCTGGCCACCCCGCTGACCCGGTTGATGGACCGCTTTGCACGCCAGCTCACCATCACGGTGCTGAGCCTGTCCGCCCTGATGTTCTGCTTTGCGCTGTGGGTGCGCCATTACGACCTGGCCGATGCATTCATCGCCGTCGTGGGCATTGCGGTGTCGGCCATCCCCGAAGGCCTGCCCGTGGTCATGACCATTGCACTGGCCATTGGCGTGCAACGCATGGCTGCGCGCTATGCCATCGTGCGCAATCTGCCGGCGGTGGAAACGCTGGGCGCAGTCTCGGTCATCTGCTCCGACAAGACCGGCACCCTCACCCGCAACGAAATGAGCGTGCGCGCCGTGGTGCTGCCCGGCGCCAGCTTTGACATAGAAGGTGAAGGCTATGCCCCCCAGGGCCGCTTCAGTCTGGCGGGCCAGCAGGTGGACCCCGCAGCCCACCCGGCGCTGCTGCAGTTCGCCCGGGGAGCAGCCCTGTGCAACGACGCCCACGTGCGACAGGCCGACGACGGCACCTGGACCGTGGAAGGCGACGCCATGGAGGGCGCCCTGGTGGCATTGGCCAGCCGCGCCGGCCTGGACGTGGAGGCCTTGCGTCTGGACTGGCACCGCCTGGATGAAGTGCCGTTCGATGCCGTCCACCGCTTCATGGCCACCCTGCACCGGCCTGCCGACGCCCTGGCAGTGGTTTTTGTCAAAGGCGCACCCGAGCAGGTGCTGACCATGTGCGTGGACCAGCAGGGCCCCGAAGGCTTGCAGCCGCTGGACGCCCCCTACTGGCTGCAGCAGATCGACGCCCTGGCCGCCCGGGGCTACCGCGTACTGGGCCTGGCCAGCCGCGCCCCGGCACGCGGCGCAGACAGCGTGGACATGGACGATGTGAAAGACCTCACCCTGCTGGGTGTGCTGGGCATGATCGACCCGCCGCGCGACACCGCCAAGCAAGCCGTGCGCGAGTGCCGCAGCGCTGGCATCGCCGTGAAGATGATCACCGGCGACCATGCCACCACCGCCGCCGCCATTGCCAAGGAGCTGGCCCTGGCCGACACCATCCGCGTTACTTCGGGCCATGAGCTGGACGGCCTCAACGACGCCCAGCTGATCGACGTAGCCAGGGCCTCCACGGTCTTTGCCCGCACCAGCCCCGAACACAAGCTGCGGCTGGTGCAGGCCCTGCAGGCAGACCGCAGCGTCATTGCCATGACCGGCGACGGCGTCAACGACGCCCCGGCACTCAAGCGCGCCGACATCGGCGTGGCCATGGGCATCACCGGTACCGCTGCTGCCAAGGAAGCCGCAGGCATGGTGCTGGCCGACGACAACTTCGCCACCATCGTCGCTGCCGTCAAGGAAGGGCGCACCGTCTACGAAAACCTGCGCAAGGTCATTGCCTGGACCCTGCCCACCAACGGCGGCCAGGCCATTGTCATCGTCTCGGCCATCCTGCTGGGCCTGTCGCTGCCGGTCACGCCGGTGCAGATTCTCTGGGTCAATCTGATCACTGCCGTGGCGCTGGGCCTGACACTGGCGTTCGAGCCGCCGGAGCCCACGCTGATGCAGCGCAAGCCCCGCTCCCCCGACGAACAGCTGCTGCAGCCCTATCTGCTGTGGCGCGTTGCCCTGGTGTCGGTGCTGTTCGCCATAGGCTGCTTCGGCATGTTCGAATGGTCGCTGCAACGTGGTGACTCGGTCGAGCTGGCACGCACCATCGTCGTCAATGCCCTGGTGATCATGGAAATCTTCTACCTGTTCAGCGTGCGCTACATACAAGGCACCTCGCTCAGCCTGCGCGGCGTGCTGGGCACCCCGGCCGTGCTGCTGGGCGTGGGCGGCGTCATCCTGGCACAGCTGCTGTTCACCTACACCCCGCCCATGCAGGCGCTGTTCGACAGCCGCCCCGTCGACATGACCGCAGGCCTGCTTTCCATCGGGCTGGGCGTGCTGCTGCTGGTGCTGCTGGAAGTGGAAAAGCTGGTGGTGCGTCTGATGAACCTGGATGTCCGGGGCTAGGGTGAGAGGGGCATTGCTGGCGGGGCGCCAGCTGCCAGCCTGCCCCGTGGCATGAAGCAGCAATGCATCCTCACGGTCCCCTATCGGTCATTTGAGCAACGATGCGGTCGACGGCCCCATGACGGGTTTCAGGTGTGCGGCGAACAGGAGCTGGTGAACCATAGCGATCGCCCCTGGGCGCTTCACGTGGGCAGTGGTGTTTCGGGCGACACTACAGCTTTCCATTCAAGCGTCCAAATGCCCAAAGCCTCCGCCTGCCTCATCACCGCATTTTCTGCTTTTTAGGTGTTTTCGGCGCCCCTCTCGCACGCAGGCGAGTTGTGCACCCCACCCTGGTTGTGGATGCAACAACAGGCGATACCGTTGTCCGCAGTGGTGCCAGTTGCGCACAGCGCATCACGCCGGCATCCACGTTCAAAGTCGCCATCAGCTTGATGGGGTTTGACTCTGGCGTGCTCCAAAGCAGTCACCGCCCAGCATGGCCCTATCGAGCTGGTTACCCCGACTGGGCAGGGGATGCATGGAAGGGAGATATTGATCCAGCCGGTTGGATGAAGAAATCCGTCTTCTGGTACTCCCAACAGGTGGTGAAACAACTCGGCCAGACTCGCTTCGATTCCTATGTGGCCTCCTTCAACTACGGAAACCAAGACACCTCAGCTGTCCAGGTGCAACACCCTGAAAACCAGGGTGTCTGGGTCATGTCGTCGCTCCAGATTTCCCCCATCGAGCAGGCTGCATTCCTGAGAAAGCTGGTCAATCGCCAGCTCCCCGTGAGCGCTGGTGCTTATGGGATGACGGAAGAGATCACCCGACAGGAAGATCTGAACGGTTGGCGGATCTACGGGAAAACAGGCACCGGGTCACCGGGGCAGGACCACAAGTACCAAGCTGATCAAGCCTATGGCTGGTATGTCGGGTGGGCCAGGAAAGGCGCGCAAGCCATGGTGTTTGTCCGCCTTATTCAAGATGAAAAAGTGCAATCCCCCAATGCAGGCTTGCGGGCCCGCAGCCAAATGTCCGAGCAGCTGCTTTCGGTCACCACCCTCAACCCAACGCGTTGAGGGCAGCGTCTGCAACTGGCGGGCGACCGCAGGAGATCCACCCGTTGCAGCCGCACCGCACTCCTGGGCAATCAGCGTTGCGTGATGTTCAAGCCGCTCCCCAGGCCAAGGCAGCCGCCTTGCCCTGACGTTCAGTCCTCGCTCGTGCGCGGGTAGCCGGCGTCTGCCCACTGCTGCGCAGCAGCGCGGGTGAGCCTGTAGTCGGGGCGGGCCCGTACCTGGGCCAATTGGCTGCCGTCCGCCGCCGTCGCGCTGAGCGTGGCAGTGGGGTTCTCCTCATCGGGCTCGATATCGAGAGCCACCGTCACGCGCAACCCGTGCACGTCAATCTGTATGGCCTGGTGCAACAGCGCTGCCAGGTGCTGCTCATGCCGACGGATGACCTCGTGGGCCGTCTTCACCAAGGTATTGAAGGCCGACACATCAAGTGGCTTGGGATTCTTCTTGTCGCGGCCCATGGTCCATGGGCCGACCAGGGCGGGCTCCGATTGGCCGTCCTGGGTCATTGACACAGCCCAGCCATCGTCGTCTTCATTTTTGATGACACGGGCTTCCCAGCCCTTGTGGTGCCAAAGGCGGTCTTCGAAGATGGAGACGTCTTCCTGTTCGGGTTCTACGGACATGCTTGGCTTCTTTTTTGGGAGCTATCAAGTCCAAAGTTTACTGTTTCTCTATACAGCCCACAGCCTGGTGAGGCGGAGGGCACAGACCGCACAGCGGCATTGCCCACGTCGCACCAATGTCCAGGCTCACATCTCCACACAAGCTCTCTGCGATTCGCAACCTGCCCCCAATCTGCATCTTGAGGTGAGGCTTTGTACAAATTGAGAATAGGTATCATTTATGTAGAATCGCCGCATTTCCAATGCACCTGAACCTCCCGTGTCCACCCCCGCCCACAGCATCGCCAGTGAAGCACTTGGCGGCATGTACACACTGCACAACCGCTGGTTGATTGCCTGGCTGCAACGCAAGCTGGGTGACCGCCACGACGCAGCGGACATTGCACAGGACACCTTCACGCGCATCTGGAGCACGGCCAGGACCCAGGCCATTGAAGACATTCGCGAGCCCAGGGCCTATCTCACCACCGTCGCCCGGCGGCTGATGATCAACCACCTGGAACGCCGCTCGCTGGAACAGGCCTATCTCACCTCCTTGCAGCTGCTGCCTGAAGCCACCACCCTGTCTGCCGAAGACCGGGCCATCCTGCTGGAGACGCTGGAAGAGCTGGATGCCTTGCTGGGCGAACTGCCGGCCAAGGTGCGCACGGCATTTCTGCTCTCTCAGCTTGAAGGTCTGGCTTACGAGGAGATTGCCGAGCAGATGCAGCTGAGCGTGCGCACCGTCACGCGCTATATGGCACAAGGCTTCCGGCAATGCCTGCGCGTGATGTGGGATGCGTGAAGGCCACACCATGGATGCACACATTCTCGACGAGGCGGCCCAATGGATGGCGCGCCGGCATGCCACCGGCTTCGGCGCTGCGCAGCAGGCCGAGCTGGCCCAGTGGCGTAGCCGGAGTGCCACCCATGAAGCCGTCTGGCAGCGCATAGAACAGCTGCAATTGCGCATGGATGGCGTCCCCCCATCCATGGGCATGGCCGTGCTGAACCGTTCACGGGCAGGCAGCCGCCGGCACGTGCTGCGGGCCACGGCGCTGGTCCTGGCCACCCCCATGCTGGGCTGGCTGTCCTACCGCCACCTGCCGTGGCAGGTCTGGAGTGCAGACTTCAGCACCGCCACGGGCGAAACGCGCGATGTGACGCTGGCGGACCACAGCCACGTGCTGCTGAACACGGCCTCCGCCATCAGCACCCGTTTCGACAGCGAAGCGCGCCGGGTCCGCCACCATGCGGGCGAGATCCTGGTGGAGACTGCGCACGACAGCGTCTACCAGGCCCTGCCCTTCGTGGTGCAGACGGACGATGGCCTGTTGCGCGCCCTGGGCACCCGGTTCACCGTTCGCAAGCATGCGCACGGCACCACGCTGGCCGTGCTGCAGGGAGCCGTGCAAGTCACGCCCGCGCAGTCCGGCCAGTCCCTGGTGGTGCAGGCAGGCGAACAGGTCAGCTTCAACAGCCACCAGACTGGTGCCGTCACACCACTGCCCCCCCATACCGATGCCTGGGTGCGGGGCACGCTGTATGCCCAGGACATGCGCCTGGACGACTTCCTGGCCGAGCTGCAGCGCTACCGCCCCGGGGTGCTGCAGTGCGCCCCCGGTGTGGCCGACCTGCGCGTCTCCGGCGTGTTCCAGCTACGCGACACGGACCGCATTCTGGAACTGCTGACGCAGACCTTGCGCGTGCGCACGCAAGCACGCACCCGCTATTGGGTGACGCTCATCCCCGCCTGATGCTGATGGGACTGCGCTATTCCTCTCCGGCTGCCCTCCGCTTGCTCTTTCCACCGCCCTTGCCTGTCATCTTTCGCCACTGACCATTCCTGGCTTGCAGGCAGGAATACCAATTTTTTTGTCCATTGCTGTCCGGTTTTTCGATTTCGCCTGTCAAGCACATCAAGACCCATTCATTGACAGACAACGAGGACTGAACACCATGCCCGCCACGCGCTCACGGCCCACCGCCCCCCACTCCCCTGCGGTGCCACTGCACCCGCTCACCCTGGCCGTCCGAGCCGCGTTTGTGGCCATCGTCGGCAGCGCCACACTGGCCCTGCCCATGGCGGTGCACGCGGCAGAGCCTGCTGCCCAGTCCGCACAGAAGGCCTACCAGATCAACGCCGGCCCGCTGGGCCCCGCGCTGATGGACTTTGCCGGCCAAGCCGGCATCAACCTCAGCATGGACCTGGCCCAGCTCAAGGACCTGCGCACCCCCGGCCTGTCCGGCCCCCACACCGTCGACAGCGGCTTGGCACGCTTGCTGGAACACTCGGGGCTGCATGCCCGCCGCCTGGGCGCAGGCAACTACGCGCTGGAAGCTGCGCCGGCCACCCAAACGCCCGCAGCCCCTGCCGCGTCCAAGACCGGCGCCGCCGCATCGGCAGATGGACAAGCTGCAGCGGAACTGGCCGCCGTCACCGTGTCCGCACGCACCCAGAACAATCTGGTGGCCCCGTCGCGCCAGGTGACCATTCTGGAAGGGGAAGAAGTCCAGCAGCTGCGCCAAGGCTCCGACAGCCTGGCCACCATGCTCAGCAAGGTGGTTCCCGGCATGGCGGACTCCAGCCACACCATCACCGACTACGGACAGACACTGCGCGGCCGCAACATGCTGGTGCTAGTGGACGGGGTTCCGCTGAACACCAACCGCGACTCCTCCCGCAACCTGGCCAACATCAACCCCGCGGACATCGAACAGATCGAAGTGCTGCGCGGCAGCAGCGCCATCTACGGCAGCGGCGCGGCCGGCGGCATCGTCTCCGTGCGCACCAAGCGCCCTTCGGGCGAAGCCAAGGCAGAGACCGTCGTGACGGGATCAGCCCCCCTCTCGCAACTGCAGGGCGCGGGGCTGGGGGGTGAAATCCAGCATTACCTGTCTGGCGGCGGCGACGTGGTGGACTACTCGGTCAGCCTGGGTGCCAAGCATGTCGGCGGCTCCTACGATGCCAAGGGCAAACGCATCGCCCCCGAACCCAGCCAGGGCGACCTGTTCGACTCCAACATCTACAACGCATCGGCCAAGATCGGCTTCAAGCTGGATGCCAACCAGCGCCTGCAGCTCTCCGCCAGCCACTACAACGCCAACCAGGACACGGACTATGCGTCCGATCCGTCCGTGGCCCGCCTGCCTGCAGGCACGGCAGCGGCCAGGCCCATCCGCGGCCTGGTGCTGGCCGACCAGAACCAGATCAAGAACACCATGCTGGGCCTGGACTACGAGAACCGTGACCTTGCGGGCAGCATCGTGGCGGCGCAGTTCTACTACCGGGATTTCTACACGCGCTTTGCCCCGTTCGACGCGCGGGCCGTGCCCGTGCGGGGCGCCAACGTCGACCAATCCATGCAGAACTCCGATGTGTTCGGCGGCCGCCTGACCGTCAAGACCCCGCTGGGGGCCGAAAAGAACACCCTGCTGATCTGGGGCGCAGACTTCAACCACGAGCGCACCGACATGCCGATCGACATTTTCGATCCCGCCGCCTATGACGCCAGCGGCGGCCTGGTGTTCAACAAGACCGGGCGCCTGATGTACATGCCCCCGGTCACCACGCGCAGCCTCGGCGGCTTTGCCCAACTGCAGCACAAGTTCAACGAACAATGGTCGGTGGAAGGCGGTGCGCGCTACGACCGCGCCCAGGCCAGCTTCAACGACTTCACGCCGCTGTCGCAGTCCAAGCTGTCCACCCCCCAGCCGGTGGCGGGCGGCACCGTCAAGTACAACGCCTGGACCTACAACCTGGGCACGGTGTTCGCGCCCACCAAGGGGCATGAACTCTATGCCTCCTACAGCCAGGGCTTCGAGCTGCCCGATATCGGCGTGGTGGTGCGCAATGCCACACCAGCCTTCAACATCGGCAACTCCAACCTGCAGGCGGTCAAGACCAACACCGTCGAAATCGGCTGGCGCGGCAAGTTCGCCAACGTCATCGCCAACCTGGGTGCCTTCCAGTCCGAGTCGGATCTGGGGGCTGTGCAAAGCTTCAACAACGGCCTGACCCTGCTGCGCACCAAGGAAAAAATCCATGGGCTGGAAGGCAGCCTGGATTACTTCAGCGACGACGACCACTGGAGCACCGGCGGCAGCTTCACCTGGATGAAGGGGCGTGAACTTCCCCAGAATGCGGCCCAGTACCAGGACATGACGGGCTACCGCATTCCACCCCTCAAGCTGACGGCCTATGTGGAGTACCGCCCCAGCGCCAGCTGGAGCCACCGCCTGCAGGCCAGCTCCTATTCCTCCAAGGACTACCGCCTGGATGGCAAGACCAGCTTCGGCCGCTACAACACCAAGGGCTACACCACGCTGGACCTGATCAGCCAGTGGAAGATCGACCCCAAGAACCGCATCTCCCTGGGTGTGGAGAACCTGCTCAACCGCAACTACTACCCGCTGTACAGCCAGCTGCTGCGAAGCAACAACAACACCAGCCGCCTGCCCGCAGCAGGCACGGTGCTGCGCATCAGCTACGCACACACCTGGTAAGCCGGTCTGATGTCGGCTGACCCGCCCATGGCGGTAGCTGCCAGTGGCCTGCAGTCACCTGCAGCGCCCTGCGGCCACCGTGGTGGCGGTGTTTGCATGGCCAGAACGCGTGTCCACACCCGCTCTGGCATACCGCCCTGCACACCGCTGCAACCCGCCGTGCGCGGCACTGGTGCATGCGTGTGTGGAAGGGCAATTGAACGTACCAACGCTGCAAACCCGGCCCTGCAACGCCAGCGTTGCGGACCTGGCGCAAGCCCGTGGTGAATGGCACACAGCACGGCACCGGGCCGGATTTTTCCGGCCACCGTTTCCGGTTTGGCTGCACTGGCTTGCATAATGCAGGCCATGCAAGCGCTGCGCTCCTCCCTGTCACTGACCCGCCTGGTTCTGGCGTGGTTCATGCTGACCTTGGGCATCGCAGTGGCCTCGCCCATCGTGCACCCCCGCGCCATGGAAGTGGTCTGCACGGCAGGTGGCAGCATGCAGGTGATCATGCTGGATGAGGACGGTCAGGCCGTCCCCGGCCCGCACCATTCTCTGGACTGCCCCTTGTGCCTGGCCATCACCACGCCGCCGGTGTATGAGTACCAGCATATAGCGCAGCCGCAGCCCCTGGGGCTGGCGCTGCAACCCATTGTCGCCGCGCGCATTGCCGCGCTGGTGGGGGCGCCGCTCCCGCCCCGGGGCCCTCCCGCTCTCGTGTAAGCCCCGTGCGACCGGCATGACTGTCGGCGCACGCCATCGCCGCCGGGCTTGGTCCTGCGCGGCTGGTTCCACTTGCACGCAGATCGTTCATGACCCGTCCCATTTTTGCTGCAGCGCCCCAAGGCGCTGCCCGTTTTCGCTCGTCCCTCGCCCTGCAACGCCCGCGCACAGCCCTGGCCATGGCCCGGCTGCCCTGGCTGCTGTCACTGGCATGGGCGGCTTCTCCCGGCTGGGCCCAAATCGCCACCGCTACCGCCACCGCACCCGCTGCCACGCTGGACACCGTCACCGTCCACTCGTCCGGCAGCACCGCCCTGGAACGCCCGGTCAGCACCGGCAGCCGCCTGGACCTGAGCCTGCGCGACACACCGGCCAGCGTGGAAGTCACCACCCGCGAACAGCTGGAGGCCAAGGGCGACAGCACGCTGGTCGATGCCATCACCCGCTCCACCGGCATCACCAGCCTGGGCCACCCCGGCAACAGCGGCAGCTCCCTGTCCGCGCGCGGCTTCACGGACACCACCTCCGTCATGCGCCTGTATGACGGCACCCGCCAGTACGGCGGCGTGGGCGTCAGCTTTCCGTTCGACACCTGGTCCATCGACCGCATCGAAGTGCTACGCGGCCCTGCCTCGGTCATCTATGGCGACGGCGCCATTGGCGGCGTGGTCAACGTGATCCCCAAGAAACCCACGCGCGGCCCGGTGCGCAACGAAGTCCAGGCCACCATCGGAACGGACGGCAAGCGCGCCCTGGCCTTTGGCAGCGGTGGCGCCATCAATGACCAATGGTCTTACCGCCTGGATGTCAGCGGCGACCAGTCGGACGGCTGGGTGGACCGCGGTGATTCCAGCAACCGCACCGTAAGCGGCGCGCTGCGCTGGGACCTGACGCCGGACTTCAGTCTCCAGCTCTCGCACGCGCAAGGCCGGCAAAAACCCATGCGCTACTTTGGCACGCCCCTGGTCAACGGCGGGCAGGACCCGGCCCTGCGCGAGCGCAACTACAACGTGGCCGACAGCCGCATACGCTACCAGGACCGCTGGACCGAACTGACGGCCCAGTGGGCCCCCAGCAGCAGCACCGTGGTGCGCAGCAAGCTCTACCACATCCGCAGCGACCGCTACTGGCGCAACGCCGAAACCTATGCCTACAACGCCAGCACAGGCCTGATCGACCGTTCGGGCAACACCGAAATCGGCCACGACCAGACGCAGACCGGCAACACCACCGACATCACCTTCACCGGCAGCCTGTTCGGCCGCCCCAACCAGGTGTCCGTGGGCTTCGATGTGAACCGTGCCACGTTCCAGCACAGCAACAACACCTACACCGGCAGCTCCGGCTCCGTGGACCCCTACCACCCCGACCCGGGCTATTACACCAGCGCGGTGCCCTACATTCCGCGCTACCGCAACCAGGCCGACCAGTATGCGCCGTTCGCCGAAGACCGGCTGGAGCTGACCGGGCGCTGGTCCATCGTGGCAGGCACCCGGTTTGACCACGCCGACCTCACCCGCCAGGACCTGGTGGCGGGCAGCCAGGCCTTCCAGCGCAGCTACTCCAACACCGGCTGGCGCCTGGGCACGGTCTACAAGCTCCAGCCGGATCTGTCGCTCTACGCCCAGGCCGCCAAGGCGGCCGACCCGGTGAGCGGCCTGCTCATGCTGTCGGCAGCGAACGCGGCTTTCGATGTGTCCACCGGCAAGCAGTTCGAAGTCGGCCTCAAGCAGTCGTTCTGGGAAGGCAAGGGTGACTGGACCCTGGCTGCCTACACCATCACCAAGAACAATCTGCTCACACGCGACCCCAGCAATCCCGCGCTGCGTATCCAGGTCGGCGAGCGTTCATCCAAGGGACTCGAGGGCACGCTGTCACTGCAGATCACCCCGTCCGTGCAGGTCGACGCCAACGTGGCACTGCTCAAGGCCCGCTATGACGACTTCCGCGAATCCGTGGGCGGTGTCGCCGTATCACGCAACGGCAATGTGCCCACCGATGTGCCCGAGCGCGTGGCCAATGTCTGGGTAGGCTGGAAGTTCACACCCGGCTGGACGCTGTCGGGCGGGCTGCGCCATGTCGGCCAGCGCTATGCGGATGCGGCCAATACGCTCCGGCTGCCGGCGTACACCACCACCGACCTGGCCCTGCAATGGCAGGCCACGGCGGACACCACGCTGACGCTGCGCGGCTTCAACGTCTTCGACAAGCACTACTTCACCACCGCCTACTACACCACCAACCAGTGGTTCGTCGGTGAAGGCCGGCGTGTCGAGCTGACGGTGAACCACCGCTTCTGATCGGGCTGCGTATGTGGTCTATTTCCCACGCCAAACGCCTGGTGTTTCTGGTGCACCGCTGGACCGGGGTGGCCGCTTGCGTGCTGATGGCCCTGTGGGTGCTCAGCGGCATGGTGATGCTCTTTGTGGGCTATCCCAAGCTGCAGCCCGCAGAGCGGCTGGGCGCGCTGCCCCCGCTCCCCCTGGCCGCCGCGCAGTGCTGCGTGCCGGTGGAAGCGGCCCTGCTGCGCAGCCCCGCGCCGCAGGCCGTGCAGCAGATCACGCTCACCACCATCGCCGGGCGGCCCAGCTACCGGCTCAAGGAAGGCGACGGCACATGGCGCGTGGTGGATGCCACCACCGGGGCCGCCGCCCCTCCGGTCGATGCGGCCACCGCACTGCGCAGCGCCCAGGCCTTCCTGCCCGGTGCCTCCGGCCAGGTGCTGGGGCGCACCCAGGGTGACCGCTGGTCCCACGCGGGCATGCTGGATGCGCACCGCCCGCTCTACCAGGTCCAGATGCACGATGCTGCACAGACCCTGCTGTACATCTCCTCCACCACGGGCGAAGTGCTGGTGGATGTGCCGCGCTACCAGGGCTACTGGAACTACGTGGGCGCCTGGCTGCACTGGGTCTATATGTTCCGCGACGGCGCCAAAGACCCGGTCTGGAGCTGGCTGGTCATTGGCCTGTCTGCGCTGGGCACCCTCTCGGCCCTGGCCGGGGCCCTGGTAGGGATCTGGCGCTGGCGCTTCAGCGGGCGCTACAAGTCAGGCGCCAAAACCCCGTACCGCGAATTCCAGATGCGCTGGCACCACATCACCGGCCTGGTGTTCGGGCTGGTGATGGTGTTGTGGATCTTCAGCGGCCTGATGTCCATGAACCCGCTGGGCATCTTCAGCCCCACGGGTGCGCGCCCGGACCTGCGGGCTTACCAGCAAGGCCTTCCGGGCACCACCCGGCCCGCGCTGGCCGTGCAGGATGCGCTGCAACTGCTGCAGGCCGACGGATTCGACACCCGCGAGATCGAATGGAAAGTGCTGGCCGGCCAACCCTACCTGCTGGCCCTGGATGCAGCGGGCGCAAGCCGCGTGCTGTCCGGCGCAACAGGCAGCTACCAGGTCCAGCGCGCGCTGGAGCCTGCACAGCTGGAACGCGCCGCCCCCCTGCTGCTGCCCTTCGCCATCCATTCCGCCACCGTTCTGGACCGCTACGACGCCTACTACTACCGGCGCGGACAGGCATCCATGTACGCCGCCGCCGCCCGCGACCTGCCCGTGCTGCGGGTGCAGTTCCAGGACCCGGGCCGCACAGTCGTCTACCTCAGCCCCGCATCCGGGGAGGTGGTGCTCAGCCTGGACCGCGCACAGCGTGCCAACCGCTGGCTGTTCAACTTTCTGCACAGCTGGGACCTGTCGTGGATGCTGCAGCACGCCTGGCCGCGTGACATCGTTCTGGTGCTGTTGAGCATGGGCGCGCTGGCCCTGGCCGCCACAGGCACCTTGCTGGGCTACCGGCGGCTGGTGCTGTCCACCAGCCAACAGCTACGTGGGCAGGCCCATGGCACCACGGCCAGGCCACGCAACGGCTGAGCAACGGCACAGGATGGGGACGCAGGCCTGGCGATCACCATGCCTGGCCGAACTCCATGGCAGCGCAGGGCCTGAGCGCTCAGCCCTGCTGCACGCACGGTCCAGGGAAGGGGGACCATGCAGGCTGCGCATCCAGGTGCACATGCTTTTGCTTGGTCGCCTCAAAAGGCGTATCCAGCGTGCCCAGCGCCACGCAGACCCAGTCGCTCCAATCCCCGGCTTTTCTGGACCAGAACAAGGACGAACCGCAGTGCCGGCAAAACTGCCGCAGCACGGATTCCGACGAGGCATAGGACGTGATGTCCGCTTCCCCCGAAACGATGCACACCTCCTGGCGCGGCACCGCACCGTATGTGGCAAACGCCGCGCCATGGCTTTTGCGGCACTGCGAGCAATGGCAATGGGTCACCGCCTTGGGTGGTGTCAGCAGACGGTAGCTGACCTTTGCACATAAACAGCTTCCCAGATAGCTCTCCGGCACGGCTCGGCCTCCACAATGTCAAACCTCCATCGTAAGTGCCTGAAGTGCCATCAGCTGCTGCTTTGAGTCAATTTTTGGCCGTCGTACAGCGACTCCTCAGTAGTCTCAGACCATATTTGGATTCGCTGACTACTTGGGGCAACAACTGATTTCACCCAAAGCAGAACTATGACCTATCAACAGGCAGCATTCGAAAAATCCATTGACTAGCTTTTCATCGACAGCGGGAAGCAACTTGGCTTAAGAGCGCTCTGTGTCTATCTCCTTACATCGCTTTGAAGCTTGGATCAACAGTCAACGTGTACCATACTACCTATTAGGTCAATGCTAGGGTACCGTAGCAGAGCTACGGTGTTTTTATTTCACCTATTTGATTAAATAAATATTATACATGACATTTAGTGAACTAATATAATATTTATGGCTAAATGAATCAGGAATTTAATAAAATGAATGAAGAAATCGAAGGTATCGCTAAGGATGAAGATGCATCTTGGGGTGATTACCCGATTGATACAGTGCTCATCAGAAATGAGAACCGCACAGTACATGACGTTTTGCGCCGGATTGAAAAAGGCTCATTTGTCATGGATCCAGATTTCCAGAGAGATTTCATTTGGCCTATTGACAAGCAAAGTAAGCTGATCGAATCGGTTTTAATGAGAATTCCCCTACCTGTTTTTTACTTGGCAGAGAATAACCGTGGCCAAATGATTGTTGTGGATGGACTACAACGTCTTTCGACATTCCAAAGATTTGCAAATAATAATTTCCCATTAAAGCTCCCTGACCAAATAGAATTGCACGGCAAATATTTCAGTGATTTATCCCCTAAACTACAGAATAGAATTGAAGACTGCGGATTAATTTTATATGTCATTGATGCAAAAGTGCCAGCAAAGGCATTGCTAGATATATTTGATCGAGTTAACAGTGGAATACCATTAACCCGACAACAAATGAGAAACAGTCTCTACACGGGGCCTGCCACAAAATTTTTACGCGATGAAGCTGCATCAGAATTATTCAAAAAAGCAACGGGAGGTAGCCTAAAGCATGAAACCATGCGGGATCGTGAGTTAATTAATAGATTTTGTGCATTCGCTTTATACGGCTATCAATACTATAAAGGGGACATGGATATATTCCTAGCTGAAGCACTGGTATATATGAATACAATGCCAGAGATGCACTTTGCTCGTTTATCAAATGCATTTAGATCCAGCCTAAGGAGTTCCATCTTTATTTTTGGAAAACATGCTTTCAGAAAGCACTACAGCGAGGACCAAGCCAGAAGTGTATTTAATGCCTCGTTGTGGGATGTAATGACTACAACTTTCTGCAGATACCCTGAGTCTGTTTTGGAAGCCCATGCAGAAGCCATAAAAGACTGTTTTTATGAATTGCTTTTAAATTCTGATTTTAATGATTCAATAACATTGGGAACAAACCAGCCCAATCGGGTTTTAACACGTTTTGCCATGTTTGAAGCTATGCTGGAAGAAATTATTAATGATTAAACGAATTGATCTATCTTTTTTCAAATGCTTTGAGATCTTAAAGCTACCACTCTCTAATCTAACACTTCTGTCAGGCACTAACGCATCAGGTAAATCATCAGTTCTTCAAGCACTTGCATTACTCAGTCAGACCATGCGTGAGCATGAATGGTCCACTCGGTTAATGCTAAACGGTAAGTCCGTTTCCTTGGGCACGGTAGCTGATGTAGTTGATAAGCTGAATGGCCGACGAAATATTGGCATCGGAATTGAAGGAAGTGACGGGTATGTTCGCTGGGAATTCTCTGGTGATCGGTCCGAAATGTCGATGAGCATTGAGCTATTCGATGGAGGCGCTGGAATCTTAAATAAGCCGGTGCATATGCAGTACATGATGCCATATTTTAATACCACTACACTTACACATCAGATTGGAACCAAGTTAAAGAACCTCACGTACATAACAGCGGAACGTATTGGTCCAAGAGAATTTTACGAACTAAGTGATCCACAATCTGCAGCGGTTGTGGGCTCTGCCGGTGAGCACGCGGCGGGGGTCTTACATATAGGGCGAGATCTGCCGGTTTCAGCCGCGATAGCATTGCCTGATGTCCCACCCACCCGTCTTAGACAGGTAGAGGCTAGGATGCGTACATTTTTCCCCGGTTGCGGGATTGATGTACAACAAATTGCAAATGCAAACGCTGTATCTCTTGGTATCAGAACTTCAGATGGAACTGATTTCCATCGGCCGATAAATGTTGGATTTGGTATTACTCAAGTTTTCCCATTAGTTGTCGCAGCGCTCTCTGCATCGAAAAATGACTTATTAATGATTGAAAATCCTGAAGTCCACTTGCACCCTTCCGGACAAGTTAAGATGGGTATTTTTCTAGCTGAGGTTGCACGCAGCGGCGTTCAGGTCCTAATCGAAACTCATAGTGACCACATATTGAATGGCATAAGGCGAGCGGTTAAGGCTGAGACTTTAACTCCCGAACAGGTTTCATTACATTTTTTTCATGATCGCTCGCTTTCAGATCAACAGGTTCTTTCGCCTTCAATCAGCAAGGATGGCGACATAGATTTTTGGCCCGAAGGTTTTTTTGATCAATTCGACAAAGACTCATCATTTTTTGCAGGCTGGGGTTCTTAAAGTGGAAATTTATCTTAACGAATTATCTTTCCATGGTCAATTTCAAGAAATTTCCGAATTTAAGAATGCACTTGATTTGATGATGGAAATGCGTCTAACGGCGAGAAGATTTGGGAGAGAGATTCATTGCCGAAAAAATATTAGTGAAGTAAAAATCACCCATAACAAAAATTTACACCAAATAATTGGGGCGCTAACTTTAAATGAGCAACGAGCACTTATTGAATGGTTTAATCGTCGCGGCCCCTTTTGGGAAGATGGCCGACAGCATTCAGCCGATGATTACCTAGAGCACAATGGGGACGTGATAACTGAATCGTCATTAGGCGAGGCTGCCTATTGCATTCATTTAGGAATTGATCGTAGAACTGCTAGCACTTCGCCTTCTACATTTTTGTCGGATCCACTGAAAGTAAATTTTCATCTAAATAATCAAAATCCGTACCCTATTGATGTAAAAAACTATTACTCATCGAAGTTACTAGAGGACGAGCTGAAGGCTAGCGCGCCAAGTCCTTTGACTTGGAATGCATTGGCTGGTCAATGCCGACTACGCTTTGTTGAATTGTCGTTTTCTGAAGATTGCTTCGAGCCTTTAGATGGACTTCCATTTAGCCAGTCAGCAGCCATTTCAATCATTGACCGGCTTTCAGTGCTAAATGAATTTAAGACTTGTTTCGACTTGAATGGCCAAAGAACACCTCGTGGACATTTTTTATATCAAGAATATTTCACTGGAGATAAAGGCTGGTTCTCTGACTCTTCTGACACCGAAAAAATAGTTTTTAAGAATGAATTGAATTTCAACCACCCTGCAAACAATGGTGGAAAAATATCTTGCCCATGGCATGGGAAAATTAAATTACCTCCTCAATATCGAATACATTTTTCATGGCCTGTTGCCTACGATCAGCCACTCCACATAGTCTATACTGGTCCAAAAATTACAAAAAAATGAAATCACCCTAAAAATCTAATAACTTCAATCTACATTATTGAATTAAATCAATGCTTCTCATCCCAGACCACTGTTTTTCCCAGTATTTTCATTAATACGAATAATTTCACGAAGTCAATTAAAATTTATTATCGCAATATATGGATGCAAAGCAATAGACTCGATCTGTGCAAGGCTCCCTACATCTAACCAAACACCATGCCATGAGCAGGCCATCTTCATGATGCGCGTAGGTAGTCCTTCTGCGCGACCGGAGAGTAAAGGACTACTGCCGTTTGCTTGGAGGATAGTGTGGTCCGTCGCGCCATGGGCGTATGGCTATCTCGGATGATTAGGATGTCCGCTTTCTGCCCCCTGGCTCCCGCTGCATGACCGGACAAGGACACCCACGGGGATTTCGGCAAGGCCTGCTGCATCAGCGGGTCGAATCACAGTGCCCGATCTGGCTCACACCGCGGCTTTGCGCCGCCGTGCACCCAGCCAGAGCACGGTCAGCCAGGACAGCAACGCCATGCTGGACAGCCAGGCCAGCTGTGCCACGCCGGAAAGCAGCGGCGCACCTAGTTGATTGAAGCGCAGCGAGGCCTCAATTCCCGCCGTGCTGGGCGAGAGCCAGCGCAACCACTGCAGCGGCTCAGGCAAGGCCTCGGCCGGCCAGGTGAAGCCCCCCAGAAAAGCCAGTGGAATCGAGGTAAAAAGAACCACCTGTAACGCCCGCTCACGGTTCGCCAGCCACCAGCCGAGCAGGCAGCCGCATCCCACCACCGCCGGCACAAAACAGGCCAGCAGCGCCAGAGCGCCCCATGGGTTGCCGCCATGCGGGAAGTCCTGCCAGACAAAGATCCAGCCAAAATAGAAAAGCCCCGCCAGCCAGCCTGGCACGCACAGCGCCAGAAGCCGTGCGAGCCACTGGCGAGCGCCTACATGCGCTAGCGCCTGCTCCCGCCAGGTTCCTGCCAGCAGCGCACTGCCCATCAGCAGCGTCTGCTGCAGGATCAGCACCGCCACGGCTGCCACAACAAAGCTGCCATAGCCTTCTGTGGGATTGAACAGGGCCACGGTCTGCAAGTTCACCGGCGAGCGGCCCACCGCCGCCTGTGGTGCGCTTTGACCGCCAGCCTGCAAGCGCTTGATCTCGACACCGGCAGACACCGTGCCAAACGCCTCGGCAAAACCGTATTGCACCTGTTTGCTGACCAGCGGATAAGCGCCGTTGGCATAGACCGGCACCACCACATCCGTGCGGCGCAGCACATCGCGTTTGAGATCACGCGGCAGCAGTGCATAGCCCATGACCTCACCGCGCAGCACCGCCTCGCGGGCCTCGCCCTCATCGGAGGTCACCAGTTTCAGATCAATCCGTGGACTGGCCTGGGCAAACCGCAGCATTTGCCGGGCAAGGCCGGAGTTGTCATGCACCACCAGAGCGACCGGCACCTGCTGCACCACCTGGGTGCTGTAGAACCAGGGATAGAAAAAACCATAGAGTATCGGCGCGCCCACCAGCAGCAAAAGCGCGCCCTTGTCGCGCAGCATGAGGACCAGGCTGTCCAGCCACAACCGGGGAAAACCGACATCGGGATGGGGCATGGCTCAGCGCCCTCCCCATTTCTCGGGCCTGCACAGCCCGCGCGACAAACCCGCCGAGGCCAGTGCAAACAGCAGCAGCGTCGCCAGCAGCAGGCCTGCCACTACGGGCAGCGTCTGGACCACGGGCGTGCCCATCTGCCACTGCTCGACCTGCAACCTTGCGTAATGGGTGTAGGGCATGGCCAGCGCCCAGCTTTGGGCACTGCCCGTCATCGCCAGCAAGGGAAAGCCCATGCCACTGAAGGCGAATGCGGGCGCCGACAACAGGCCGGCCCCCGAAAGCGCCGTACGCAACGACAAGGTGATGGCCGCCAACGCCGCGCCACACGCCAGGCTCACCGCAACCAGCGCGGCAAGACCCACTGCAATCCAGGCCATGCTGCCGGCAACGGTCCAGCCTCTCAACAGCGCCAGATACAGCAAAGCCGCCATGCCGCTGCCCCACAGCAGCACCGCAGGCGGCAACAGCTTTCCAAACAGCGCGGCCGCCACCGATGCGACGTTTGCAGGTTGGCCATCCGGGCTCAGCCAGTCCCCCAGCGTACGGTCCCGCAGCTCCCGCCCCACGGACCACGCGCCTGCCGTCATCGCCAGAATATGGATGAGCGCAGGAATCAAGGCGGCAGCCAGAAACTGTTCGTAATTGGTGGACACATTGAACAGCGCCACCAACTGGGTCTTGATCGGCTCCATCTGCACCTGCAGCACCTGGTGCGGCGTTCCACGCTTGGCCGAAGTCTGCATCTCCACAGCGGCCGACAGCGTGCCCACCACCTGCTTCAGGTCACGCTGCAGCAGACTGGATGCCGTGGCCAACTGTGCGTTGTGCAGCAAGGTCACCGCGCCGCCACGCCCCTGCTTGACATGGGTCTCCAGATCCAGAGGAATATGGACCACCCCGTAGACCTCCCTGCGTAGCAACGCATCCGCTGCCTCTTCCCGGTTGAGCACGGTCTGGCGCACTTCCAGCCCGGGAGTGGCCTGCAGCATGCGCACCAGCTGGCGCGACAGCGCAGAGCTGTCTTCGCTCCAGACGGCAATGGGCAGGCGATATGGCTGGCCCGCCGAAAAAATCCAGCACATCAGCGCAAGCACCAGCATGGGCACCCAGCTGACCATGGCCCAGTCCCAGGGACTCGCCCGCAGCCGGCCCCATTCACGGCGCAAGCTGGCGGTCAGCACACTCATGCACCCGCTCCGGCAGCCCCTTCGACGATCACGCTCATGCCTGGGCGCGCACCGTCGATCACCTGAACCGGCTTGGCTCTCACTTCGAAGGTACGCGCATCAAAACCCTGGCTGCCACGCGTGGTGCGCCAGGTGGCAAAGTCCGGCAGTACGCCGAGAAAGCTCACCTCGAACTCGGCCTGCCGGTTTCCCAGCGCCGGCAACCGACCGGTAAAGCGGCTTTTCATGGCAAAGCGCTGCAGCTGGTCCTCCCGCACATGGAGCACCAGCCACTGGTCGCTCAGGTCCACCACCGTCACCACCGCAACGCCCTGGGGCGAAAGCTCGCCCTGCTTGGCCAGCACATTCGCCACCTCTCCGCCCACCGGGCTGCGCAACTGGGTTTCAGCTTCAGCGGCCTTGGCTTCCGCGATGACACCATCGACCTGGCGCACCTGCGCGGCCGCTGCGCTTTTGTCTTCCGCACGCGCGCCGCTGGCCGCCATGTCGTATTGGGCCTTGGCGGCGCGTGCCTGCGCATCCGAAGCACGCCAGTTCGTCAGCGCTTCGTCGCGTTTCTGGGCGGAAACCAGGCCTTGGTTGAACAGGCTCTGCACCCGGTCGTACGAAGTCTTGGCCAGACTCGCCGCCGCCTGGGCACGCTCCCAGCCCAGGCGCGCCATCTGCACTTCCTCTGGACGCGCACCGTTGCTGGCCTTGGTGGCCACGGCCTGGGCCGCATCACGCGCAGCCTGGGCCTGTGCCAGCTTGGCCTGCACCTCCGGGCTGTCCATTTCCACCAGCAGATCGCCAGGCTGGATACGCTGCCCCTCGGTCACATGCACCTTGGAGATACGCGCGGTGACCTTGGCTGCAATATCGGATTCACGCGCCTCCATCTGTCCCTGGAAGAATGGAGCAGCAGGCTGGGCAGACTGCCAGAACCCCCAGACGATGAAGATCAGCACCGCAGCCACGGCAAGCAGCGCCGCAACAGGCGGCCGCTTGGGCTTTCTGACCATGGGGCCAGGGCTTGCGGCAGAAGAGGCAGGTTCAGGTGTGTTCATGGTGTGTCTGCGGTGATCTGAATGTCGGCACGTGCCATGTAGCGGCTGAATTCGTCGCTCTGCCCCGTGCTCTCCAGCAGGGCGGCCAGAGCCTGCACATACTGGTTGGCCACCAAGGCGCGTTCCGTCTGCACCTTGGCAAGATTGAGCTGCGCATCAATCAGGTCGAGTGTGGTGCTGGTGCCCTCTTTCAGGCCCGCCTGGCGCAGGCGAAGCAGTTCACGCGCCAGATTTTCCTGGGCCTGTCCTGCCAGGTACTGGGTGCGCGACTGTTCCACGGCAAGCCAGTTCTTCTCGACCAGCAATCCGATGTCGGAGCGCACCTGGGCATCCATCAGCTCGGCCTGCTCCACCTTGCGCAGGCCTGCCGCCGAAAGCTTGTCGCGGTCAATGCTGTCCCACAGCGTCCAGCGCACCGCCACACCCGCGACCCAGCTGGGCTTGCCCGTGGTATTCACCTCGCGCAGGCCAAAGGCCAGAACCTGCGGCTTGCGCAGCGCCTCGGATGCATCGTGCAGCGAAGCGGCCTGACGCTGCTTGGCCGCGACCTGGCTGAGCCCAGGGTGATGGTTCAGTGCGGAATCCAGAAACTGCAGCAGCGGCGGCAAGGCTTCACTGCTGACAAACAAAGGGGAGCTGGGGCGCACCGCAGCGCCGGCATGCACCGTCCGCGCCAGCGCACTGTGTGCCAGCCGGGCATCGTCATCGGCCTTGCGCGACTGCTGCTGGGCGTCGGCCAGGGCTGCACTGGCTTGCAGGCGTTCGACCTGGGAAATAACGCCGGCCTTGAGCATGCGCTGGGCCGCGTCATCATGCGCCCGAACGCCTTCCAGGGCGCGGCGGCGCAAAGACGCATTCCGATCGGCCAGTTGCGCCGTGAAGTAACGCTGCACCAGCAGGGTCTGAAGCTGCGCACGACTGCTGGCCGCATCGGCAACCGCTTCGTCGGTCATGGCATCCAGTTCGCCGCGTACGGCGTCGCCCAGTCCCCCTATATAGACAGGCCAGACGGCGGCCAGGCTGGCCGAGCCTACATTGCTCTTGCGCTGCAGATCGTAGTTGCTCGGCAGGCTGGGCAATTGCGCGACCGCGCCGCCCAGTTGGGGCGGCAAAAGCGAGATACCGTTACCGAGCGCACGCCGTGCGGGATCCAGATCCACGTCGACATTGGCCGAATAGCGATACGCCATGCCGGTGATGGAGACCGAAGGTCCGCCAAGCCCCTCCATGCCTTCCCGGCGCAAACGGGCACTGTCCACCGACTTGATCGATGCAGCCAATTGCTCCGACCGTTCCAGGAACGCCGCCCTGGCCTGCTCGAAGCTCATCGCGTTGTGAACCGTCTGTGACTTGGCTGGCGACGCCGCCATCACCAGCAGGCACAAGGTCAGGGGAAAGCGGCTGAATTTCATGGATGGCTAGATGATCTCTTGCATACAGGAAAGAAACAACAAGCTGCCCGGGTCCAGACCACTGAAAAGGCCTCTGCACCCAGAGTCGTTCCCCAGGCTGCCCGCGCTGTCCAACCCGCTCTATTCGAGTTTCCATTATCCACGGGCAACCGCACGCGCGAGCAGTGCAGATTGCCATAGCGCCACGCCCCCCATATCCTTCCCCCAAGCCTAGGGCAGGCAGGGTTGCAGGCTATGGAGCAAGCCAATCAGAGATGGATTGCGAGCATCTGCTCGCGCTGTAGCCAGCCTGCAGAGTGCCCGCTGCGCATTTTGGTGGAGTGCACGCCTGCGCCGGCGATCGCCGCCCAGTCCGCTGGTGGCCGCCGACGGCGTCGGCTGCATCCGTCCACAAGCCGTGCTAGCAGCGGGTTCTGTAGATGGTGGCTGCTGGCTGGGCAGAGTCCTTCCCGCTCCAGCGCCTGAGCAGCAACAACAGCAGCGACCAACACCAGCGTGGAACGTTGCCTGCCCTGAACAGGCGCCCCCCATAAGCATGGAGCGGTCGATGGCGCGTTTCGCGGCGTACGGGCTCGCAAGGCCGTTTGTGCCACTGGGCGGGCAGCTTTTTCTAGTCCACACCTTCAGCAGCCCCCTCTTGGAGCGCAGTTCAGGACGGCTGCTTGCCAACCGGATGGTCAAAGATCAGGCAGGTCGTGGTCGCATGCGCGTACAGCTTGCCATCGGGCCCCACGATGCGCCCTTCTGCGGTGGCCACCTGGCGGCCCACATGGATCACCTTTCCTTCTGCCCGCACCAGCGGCACGCCATCGGTCAGTGCGCGCACCATGTTCACCTTCAGCTCCAGCGTGGTGAAGGCCTTGCCTGCGGGCAAACTCGCGTGGATGGCGCAGCCCACGGCAGAATCCAGCAAGGTGGCAAACCAACCGCCATGCACCGTGCCCAGCGGGTTGTAGTGGCGGCGCTTGGGGCTACCCTGAAACACGGCCTCCCCTGGCGCCACATGGATGGGCACAAAATCCAGCGTCAATCCAATGGGCGGCGGAGGCAGTTCCCCGGCAAAGATGGCGTCAAATACTTCCATACCTGAGCGCTGGGCCACATCGCTGGGGGCCGCTGTCCCCACCTCCCCCAGACGCGCGCGTACCGCAGCTTCCTCCACCTGCCAGCGTTCGATCACCTGTTCCATGGTCATGACGGTCTCCTTGATTGCTTAAACTTGCAATTGCAACTGTTGTATCTACAATATATCAAATGAAGAACGCCATCAAGCCCCAGGGATGCACCAACCTCAAGCTGCGCCAGCTCAGCCGCATCGTGACGCGCCACTACGACAGCTTTGTCGCCGACGTGGGCTTGAAGATCACGCAGTACTCGCTGCTGTCCCATGTGGTCAAACTCGGGCCTATACGCCCGGGGGATCTGGCCCGGCGCATGCAGATGGATGCCTCCACGCTGACGCGCAACCTCCAGCCGCTGGCGGCCCTTGGCTTGCTGACCGTGGGAGCCGGCGCGGACGCACGCAGCCGCCTGGTCAGCGCCACAGAAGCCGGCATCGCCAAGCAGACCCAGGCGCAGCAGACCTGGAAGGCCGCCCAGCTGGCGCTGAACGAACAACTGGGCAGCGAACGCGTGGTGGCGCTGCATGCGCTGCTGGACTCCTGCATCGAACTGCTGGGTGACGATGAAGCGTTGGACGATGCGCCAGCCGCCTGACCGCAGGCGGTAGCTACCCCGCCCGGCAGGTGCTCAGCGAGGCTCCGAGGCGCGCACTGCCGCAGACCTTGTCTTGAATGGCGGCTTGGGTGGTTTTTAGGGTGCCGCAGCCAGCCTCTGCAGCATCCGGTCCCGGCACACCGACAGGATCTCGTCGGCCAAAGGCGAATCATCCGGGCAGGCCCGCGACAGGACCAGAGCCCCGACCGCGTGTGCCAGGGTGTCGATGGCATGGGCACGCACCTCGCCCATTTCGCCCGCCACGCCCGGCCCGGTCTGCTCCGGCGCAGAAACCTCTTTCTCCAGGGCCTGCAGCAGGTGCTCGATGCCCTCGGCAAATGCGGCTCTGACTGCTTTGGGCTGGCGTGCCGCATCCGCCCCCAGGGCGGCCATGGTGCAACCCGCTGCACGCGTGTCGCGGTGCGCACGCGACAGGTAGCTGCGCACAAAGGCCGGCCGGTCCATGCCCGCCGCCAGTGCAGCGGTCTGTGCCATGCCACAGGCCGCAGATTCGGCCATCAGATCCGCCTTGGAGCGGAACTGCTTGTAGAAGCCCCCATGGGTAAAGCCTGCGGCCGCCATCAGCTCGGCCACACTCACGCCGTCGTAGCCGCGTTCGCGAAACAACGCGGACGCTGTCTGCACGACATGCGCCCGGTTGTCCTGTGCCTGTGCCTTGCTGGTTTTCATGGCTTTGCCCTAAGGTGTACACCTGCAGGAAATGCCTTGACTATACATAGATGATGACCATCATCAAAGTCTTGACAATTTAGATTATGCTCATCATCATTACAACTTCTTCACCCCTGGAGCAGATGCAACATGACTGAGAAATCGCTTTTCCAACCGTATGTTCTGGGCGATCTGGCGCTGGCCAACCGCATCGTGATGGCCCCGCTGACCCGCAACCGCGCTGGCGAAGGCCTGGTACCCAGCCCGCTGGCGGCCACCTACTACGCGCAGCGCGCCTCGGCAGGCCTGATCATTGCGGAAGCCACCCAGGTCTCGGCCCAGGCCCAGGGCTACCAGGACACCCCCGGTCTGTACACGCCCGCGCAGATCGCCGGCTGGCGCGCCGTCACCGATGCGGTGCACGCCCAGGGCGGCAAGATCTTTGTGCAGCTGTGGCATGTGGGCCGCGTGTCCCACGTGTCCGTGCAGCCCGCCGGCGCTGCGCCCGTGGCGCCCTCCGCCATCCGTGCCCAGACCAAGACCTTTGTGAACAATGGCTTCGTGGAAGTGTCCGAACCCCGCGCACTGGCACTGGATGAAATCCCCGGCATTGTGGAAAGCTTCCGCCAGGCCGCCGCCAACGCCATGGCCGCAGGCTTTGATGGTGTGGAAGTGCATGGTGCCAACGGCTACCTGCTGGAGCAATTCGTCAAGGACGGCGCCAACCACCGTACCGACGCCTATGGCGGCACCGTGGAAAACCGCGCCCGGCTGCTGCTGGAAGTGACGGCTGCCGTGGCCAAGGAAATCGGCCCCCAGCGCACCGGCGTGCGTATCTCGCCGGTGTCACCGGCCAATGGCATCTCCATCAGCGACCCGCAGCCCCAGTACAACTACATCGTGGAACAGCTCAGCGCACTGGGCATCGTCTACTTGCATGTGATCGAAGGTGCCACCGGCGGTCCGCGCGATGTCGCCCCGTTCGACTACGACGCTCTGCGCACACGCTTCAAGCACACCTACATGGCCAACAACGGCTACACCCGCGATCTGGCCGAAGCCCGGCTGCAGCAAGGCAAGCTGGACCTGGTCGCATTCGGCCATGACTACATTGCCAACCCGGATCTGGTGGAGCGCCTGCAGTCTGGCGCCCCCCTGGCCCCGATGCACATGGCCACGCTCTACGGCGGCGGCGCGGCAGGCTACACCGACTACCCCGCACACACAGCCACAGCCACGGCCTGATCCCAGGCCCAGGCAGTACGACGCAGCACACGGCAGGAACCCGCCTCCGGGTCCCTGCCCGCTACGCCCCTCTCCACTACAGCAACGCTCGCAGGAGCACCCTCCGCTACAGCGCCCGCCGCTGTGGCGCGGAAGGGTGCTGCCCGCCCACCGTACTTCTTCGCCGCCAGCAGACCGTCTGATCGCACAAGCACCTGATAGCCGGTCTGTTCTTTGTCCTTTCCCTCCCACTCAGGTATCCCACCATGACCACCCTGCCTACCGTCCTCATCACCGGCGCATCCTCCGGCATCGGCGCCACCTACGCAGAACGCTTTGCCCGCCGCGGCCATCCGCTTGTGCTGGTGGCCCGCGACCAGGCCCGCATGGAACTGCTGGCCACCCGCCTGCGCGCAGAAGCCCAGGTCGCGGTCGATGTGCTGCCCGCCGACCTCACCCAGCAAGCCGACCTGGCCAGGGTGGAGGCGCGCCTGCGCGAAGACGCCTCCATCGGCATCCTGGTCAACAACGCGGGCATGGGGCAATCCGGCGCCTTCGTCCAGCAAAGCCCCGACAGCATCGACCGCCTGGTGATGCTCAACACCACCGTGCCAACCCGGCTGGCGGCCGCTGTCGCGCCGCGTTTTGCACAAGCGGGCCAGGGCGCCATCGTCAACATCGGATCGGTCGTGGGCTTCGCGCCGGAGCTGGGCATGACCATCTACGGCGCCACCAAGGCCTTTGTGCTGTTCCTGTCACAGGGGTTGCATGTGGAACTGGGCGCCAAGGGCGTCTACGTGCAGGCGGTGCTGCCGGCCGCCACCCGCACGGAAATCTGGAGCCGCTCCGGCGTTGACATCAACACCCTGCCGGAGGTGATGGAAGTCGGTGAGCTTGTGGACGCAGCACTCGTGGGCTTTGACCGCAAGGAACTGGTGACCATTCCACCACTGCATGTCGCGCAGCGCTGGGATGGACTGAACCAGGCGCGCCAGGGCCTGATGTCCGACATCCGCCAGGCCCATGCCGCAGAGCGTTACCAGCCACAGGCCTGATCCTGCTCTCCACCGCCCCGCGCCGCAACAGCTTGCCATGCTGCGGGCGTGTGGGCGTGTGGGCGTGTGGGCGTGTGGGCGTGTGGGCGTGTGGGCGTGTGGGCGTGTGGGCGTGTGGGCGTGTGGGCGGCAACCGTGCCATGGGCGCGCGCAGCACGCAGCACGCAGCGCTGTGTGTGCCTGATGCGGCCCGTGCCCTGGCCAAGGGGTACGCCGTACAAACCGGCCAAACGCCTGCCCAGCGCCAGCGACAGTTTTATCCCGATACAGACCACCGAGTGATCTTCCCGTGCCACAAGGACTTCGTCCCGAAAGTGCTCGCCCTCCTCGTGCGGTGACAACCCTCCGATGCCCCCAACCGGAACACCAGGGCGCCGAAGACCGGCCCAAGTAGGAGGCCGCACATGTGCCTCCCCATCTGCAGCCTCTGCAACCCACCTGCTGGAACACCATGAAAGCCCTCACCTTCCAACGCTATGGCAAGTCGCCAGAGATCGGCATCACCGAGCTGCCCCGCCCCACGCTACAGCCCGACGAGCTGCTGGTCCAAGTACATGCAGCCGGACTGAACCCCATCGACAACATGATTACGACCGGCATCTTCAAAGCCGTACTCCCATTCCAGCTGCCCGCTACCATGGGCAGCGATCTGGCGGGCGTGGTGGTGGAAGTGGGCCGCGACGTCACGCGCTTCAAGCCCGGCGATGCAGTGTTTGCCAGCATCTTTGACCAGGGAACCGGATCGCTCGCCGAATTTGCGGTGGTCCCCCAAAACCTGGCCGCACCCAAACCTGCCAATCTCGATTTCGTGCAGGCCGCATCGGTTCCGATGGTGGGGCTAACCTCCTGGCAAGCGCTGAAAGAGCGCGCCCAGCTGAAGCAAGGTCAGAAGGTGTTTATTCCTGCCGGCTCCGGCGGCATTGGTACGTTTGCGATTCAGCTGGCCAAGCACCTGGGCGCCCACGTGGGCACCACCACCAGCACCGGAAACGTCCCCCTGGTCACGCACCTGGGCGCAGACGAAGTGGTTGACTACACAAACCAGGCGTTCGAGCAAGTACTGCGCGGATACCACGTGGTCCTGGGAACCATCCGCGGGGATGCGCTGGAAAAATCGGTCGGCATCCTGAAGCCGGGCGGGCAAATCATCTCGCTCATCGGCCCTCTGGACGCCGCCTTTGCGCGCACCCGGGAGTTGAACTTTGTGCTCCGGCTGATTTTTGGCCTGATGAGCCGGAAGATCATCCGCAAGGCATCTGCGCATGGCGTGGGCTACTCCTTCCTGTTTGTGCGGCCGGACGGTGAGCAACTGGACAGGATTGGGGAACTGCTCAGCGCCGGGCATATCAGCCCGGTCATCGACAAGGTGTTTCCATGGGAGCAGGCCCAGCAGGCCTTGGCGTATCTTGCGCAAGGCCGCGCCAAAGGCAAAGTCGTGGTGCAGATCAAGTAAAGAGGTGCCGCCCCCTTCTTGGTCGCGGTCCAAATTTTCAACGGGCCGCGCCAGCCACAGCCTGCCGAAGCCATGGCTCACAGCCACCCAACGCAGGCCTCTATGGCGGCCTTTATGACGACATTTCTTGGCCGCCTTCAGGGTCTGCGCCACTACTGCACGCGCAACACCCGCCGTGTAGAGCCACAAAGGGCCATGCAGTTGGCAGAACAGGGGACTCAGCGCAGGGCCAATTGAGCCAGACGTGCAACGGCCAACTGCTTTTCGCCCTGGGGGCGCCCTCCGTCTTCCAGGAACCAGGCTGCCGACAGCGCGGCCTGGGCCATCACCCATCTGAGCAAGCGCTGGCATTCCAAACCACCGACACCGGTGACTAAATCGAGCTGCCGGGCAAAGCGCAGCGGGTCGGTACAAGTCTTGAGATCCGGGTTGCACAGCACATTGGCGTAGTCGTAGTACCGCTCCCCAATGACGCACTTGGGATCTATCGCCAGCCATCCACGCCCGCCAAAATCGAGGATGTTGCTGTGGTGCGCATCGCCGTGCAGCACAACCTGCTCCCGTGGTTCACTCAGCAGCGCATCGGCCACCATGGCACATTCGGCCATCAGGCCCCCCTCCTGCTGTGCCATCGGTGCCAGCGATCTGAAGAACTGTCCCAGCGACTGCAGCTGGTCCGTCGGTGCTGAGCATCTCTGGGCATGCAACTGGCCTATGACGTAACAGATGTTGGCCGTCGCGGCATCATCCTCGCCTTCCAAAGCCATGCGCAGCAAATGCCTGGAGCCGATGGCACGCTCCATCAGCAGCGTTCCCGTGTCTTCGTCACGGGCATAGACCCGCGCCGCGCCTTCACCGCCCCACCATTGCAGCACTTGGCCGCCGATCTGCTCGTCCAGGCTGCGCGTGATTTTGATCATCGCAGGCCGTCCTGGCCCCGCCCCTGTGAGACGCACCGGCAGCAGATCACTGGTGTGGGTGGAGAAAGGATCACCAGCCACCTCTACGCTCCAACGTTGGAGATAGGGTGCGAAGAGATGGACGTCGGACATTCGGCAGATTCTCGCGGCACTTGCGGCACTCCGAAGGCTTGGAGACGAAATCCCCGCTTCGCCTTCAGGCACTTGTGGCAGTCAACCACTGGATCACATAGCGTGCTTCATGCATATAATTAGTCACCTTATTATTTACAGACTAACCATGCAGCTGGAGCAGAAGTACCTGGCACTCATCGACGAAGCGCAAAGGCGCAAGCTGCCGGATGTGGATGGCATCCAGCTGTGCTTCCAGGTGCTGTCGCTGTCGGCCCATATCGACCGGGACTGTGCAACCCTGCTCGCCCCCCATGGCCTGTCCGAGGGGCGGTTTGTGCTGCTGTTCCTGCTGGATGCGGCACCTGACGGGCTCGCACCCAACGTGCTGGCCGAACGCGCCGGGGTCACCCGTGCCACCGTGACCGGCCTGCTCGACGGGCTGGAGCGCGAGCAACTGGTTGCACGCCACGCCAATGCCAAGGACCGCCGCGCACTGTGCATCCGGCTGACTCCCAAAGGCAAGCAGCTGGCCAGCACCGTCATCGCCCAGCATGGCCAATGGATCGCCAGCCTGTTCGGCCACCTGTCCACCACCGAACGCCAGCAGCTGACCAGCTTGCTGGGCAAGGTGGCGGGCCGTCTGGCGAGTACCGCACCATGAGCCAGACCATCCGAACCGGCGCAACGCGCGCGGCCGACATTCCCCGGGATATGCTGCATGCGCTCTCGCATGGGGAATTGGAAAGCGCCACCTTGGCGGAATGCCTGGCCATCGATCAGGCCGTGCTGGCACGGGCGGTCTTTCCGGGGCTGGCGCCTTCTGCGCTGCACGCCATTGATGCCGCCTGCCAACTGGGCGTGCTCAAGCGCATGGCCCGCATCGGTGCAATCCTGCTGGAGGCGCTGGGCACAGAGGGTCTCACCCAGTGCCAGGCACACGGCGCGGACATGGTGCGCGGCTGGGCGTGCTTCATGATCGGCGCTCAGCCCGGACTGGATGTGAAAGCTCGGCTAGCCGCCATCCGCCCGCTGGCAGATGACGCGCATTTTGGGGTGCGCGAATGGGCCTGGATGGCCGTGCGGCCGTACCTGGTGGCAGAGTTACCTACAGCCCTGGCCCATCTGATGCCATGGACGCAGGCCCCGTCGGAGCGCATCCGGCGTTTCGCGTGCGAGGTGCTGCGCCCCCGCGGCGTGTGGAGCACCCACATCGACGCGCTCAAAAAGATGCCCGGCCAAGCGCTGCCGTTGCTGTCTGCGCTGCGTGCCGACCCATCCGCCTATGTGCAGGACTCGGTCGCCAACTGGCTCAATGACGCAGCCAAGGATCAGCCCGACTGGGTGCGCGCCACCTGCGCCCAATGGCTGGAACACGCCCCCACCGGCGCCACACAGCGCATCTGCCAACGCGCCCTGCGCAATCTCCGCTGAACAACACCGATACCAAGGAAGCACCATGTCCCATTACCTCGTGGAACTCTATACGCCCAACGCCGCCTGGCACGCACTGCCCGCCACACAGCGCCAGCAGTTTCTGGGCCACATCGGAAGTGCCCTTGCCCAGCTGTCCAGCGTGGGGGTCGAAGTCCTCTCACTGGCAGAAACCGATCCCGGCATCGACCAGGGCAGCGCACACCGATTTCTTGGCATCTGGCGCTTCCCTACCTTGGCCGCGCGGGACGCCTTGCTGGCCGGCATCCAGGCCAGCGGCTGGTACGGCTATTTCGACCACGTGAATGCCGCCAGCACTGGAAGCAATGCGGACAGTCACCTGGCCGCTTTGGCGGCTGTGTGATACGACGGAGGGCAGCGCGGCTCAGTGCAGAGGCGAGTCGCCATCACACGGTCGGCGACAAACAATGAGTTGAGAACGGATATCGCGACTAAGGCGGTGCATCACCCGCCAATCATCTTCTTTACGCCTTGGTAAAGGCCTCCGATCCAATTATTGTCTTCCGAGGTTGCCTTGGCAGAATCTGTTTTTTTAAACGATGAATCGACAAACTCGGACAAGTATTTTGATACCAGATTCACATCAATGCTTTTCAAAAATTCGTCATTAGACAATGTGTCTTTCTTCGGATTTTTGAAGTATGGCCCACCATTGATACTGATCAGGTCAGGCTCCTCCGGGATAAATCTTGCATCCACTTCATCGGAAATATGCGTCACCCACGAGCCAGGCTTGTTGTCATAAGTGGCGAACTTTTCAGCAGAATTACTGGGCACTCCATCAGCTGAAAAAGCAGAAACCAGATGCTCTAAAAATTCAAAATCCACCGCATGGACTGGTCTGCTGCTGTCCAGAATTCTATTGAGAAAGGCCTTATCAATCTTGGTAGATGAAAATTCTTTGGAATCTTTTATTCTATTGGCCACCTCTTTGTCTGCTGAATTGAAATCGGCAGTGATTTTTCTTCCATCCAATGTATATAGATCTCCAGCAGGCACCCAGCCCGACTGACGAAAACCAGCCAATTCATCAGCGAAAATATCTACATGCCTGAGATCAATGTTATTGTCAGATGCGTAGTCATAAATAGACGCCAACAGCTCCCGGTCATCTCTCGATAAATAATCATATTTACTGGTAGTCAGGCTTTTGGTAGTCCCCACTTCCGTCTCAACATGAAGCTCTTTCGACAGGTCTGTCGTCCTGAAGATACGAGAGTACAGCAAAGCCTTGCCACTGATATTCACAGAAACTGCAGCATTTGATGTTCCAGCCTCAGCATCTGGAGCCTTCGCCGAAGACTTGGCGCCTCTATCTTCTACACGATAGCCAATAGATGAATGAGATGAAACACCAAAAATATTCATGCAACCACCAAGAATCAGTTATTCAGTAAAAAACGCACATGCCAAAATGTGTATAGGCATGGCTAAAATTTTCGTGATTCTATATTTTTACAGTTGGCGTTGTCACCTCCTGCGGGCCACTCCGTTTTTGTTGCACAAATAACACTCAGCCATCGCGCGGCGTCGATAGGTTATTCCACCCCACACCTATCGCCTCATGACAGCACGGCAGCACGGAAAAATGGAGCCAGTAACACACTGCGCTCGCGCCACAGAATGCGTGTGCAGCGATCCTGCTCAGCCTGATGTACGCATTTGATGCGCAAGATCAAGACAAGCACAGCAGGAATCGCTCCATTCATTGATGGCACTATCAATTGCGCCTTTGACATATCGCGGCTCCTGGCAAGGAATTTGTGCCTACCTTCCCCGAGAACCATGGCATGGCATTCATTGATATGGTCCACACGGGAACCACAGACGGGCCAGTGCTCGCCAACGGACTCCCATTGCTCCGGACTCGACAGGCAGCGAAGAGCCCAAGCAATGGGTATCAAGGGGCCCTGATCTCACGCGGCATAAACACCAAGCTGCCACTTCGTGCCCCACCACTTGGAGAAAACGCCGGCATGCCGCGCCCTGGGTTCTGCACCACTACACCACCGCAGCACTGAACGGCTCGGGCCGACGCGCAAGCAGATGGGACAGGCGTTGCAGACCCGCCTTCAGACGTGAACGGTCCTTGATGCTGCCCAAAGAGATCCGGATGGCATTCACGGATTCGCTGCCCGTGGAAAATGCCTCCGCCGGGGTGACGGCGATGCCCTCGCTGCCGGCTGCACGCGCAAGCTGGGCGGAGCTCCAATACCCCGGCAACTCCAGCCAGACATGCAGGCCGTCTCCGGCGCCGCTGTACCGCCCCGCCAGAATATCCCTGGCCATCCGGTGGCGCAGGCGCGCCTCCTTGCGCACGCCTTCCATCAATCCATCAGCCGAGCCGTCCAGAATCCACTGCGTGGCCAGTGCGGCCGTCAAGGGCGCAACCATCAGCGCAAAGGAGCGCAGCGCCACCAGAAAGCGCTCCCGTTCATGCGGGTCACGGATGAGCACAAAGGCCACGCGCAAGCCGGGTGTCAGGCACTTCGACAGGGTGGAGATGTAGTACACCTGTTCCGGGGCCCAGGTCGCAATCGGTGGCGGCGGGGCATCGGCCAGCAGCCAGTAGGGATCGTCCTCGACAATGCGCACACGGCAGCGCCTGGCGATGCTGGCGATCTCCTTGCGCCGGCGTTCGCCCATGGTGATGGCGGTCGGGTTCTGCAAGGTCGGGTTGAGGTAGACCAACCCGGGCTGGTGCTGGCGGCACGCCTGCTCCAGCCTCTCGGGCACCATCCCGTGCTGGTCCGCTTCCACCGCAATGATGCGCCGACCAAACTGGGTCGCTGCGGCACGCAAACCGGGGTAGCTGACGGGCTCGGCCAGGATCACATCGCCCGGCTCCGTCAGTGCAAGAATCAACGCGGCAATCGCCGCCTGTGCCCCCGGACAGACCACCATCTGCCCTGCATCCAGCGCTCCAAACATCGGCGCCAGCCAGTGGGCTCCGGCCTTGCGGTCGGAGTCGCTGCCTCCGCCCAGGTGGTAGGTCATCAGCAATTCCGCATCGGCCCGCATCAATACCTGGGACAAGCCTTGCTTCAGCAAGTCGTCAAAATCCACCCCCTCCGGCGGTGGCGGGGTATTCATGCTCAAATCGAGGACCGAGGTCAGTTCGACCTTCGGCGCCGCCACATACGTGCCGCGCGCGCCGCGGCCCTCCAGCAGGTGGCGGCGTCGGGCTTCATCGTAGGCGCGCGTGACCGTCGTCAGGTCGACGTCCAGCAGCGCCGCCAGGTGGCGCTGCGGCGGCAGGCGGTCACCCGGCTTCAGCGATCCGTCTGCCACCGCCGCCTGCAAGGCATCGGCGATCTGCAAAAAGCGTGGTCCGCCCTGCCTGGCCAATCGCGGCAACCAGAGGGGCGCATTGTCGTCTTGCATGGTTTTCAACGGCGGCGTCTGCGCCCGATGTATGGAAATTGCTTTTAAGTAGTATGCCCCCGAACGTGTAGCAGCCTCCATTCTTGTATGGATGTCGCTGGCGTTTTTGCCTCTCTCTCCTTGGAGGCAAGTCAAGTTACAGGCTGGAAATTCTCAAATGACCGATTGGACCCCCATAGTCTTCGTCACGTTCAAGGTGCTCATCTTCGGCACCTGCATGTTCTTCGCCATCAAGTGGCACTACGACCAGGGCAAGAAAGGGGGCAACAAGACGGACCGGCGCACGCTGCTGCGCACGTGCGGCAAGGTGGCAGCCCTGTTCATGCTGGCGCTGCTGACGGTGCTGTTCCTGACCTTCACCCTGGCCAGCAAGCTGGGTATGGACTTGAACCTCCCCTGAAGACACAGCGCGGTGCCACCGGGGCCAGGCCCTGGTGTTCTACCGCAGCTGTGAGATGTAGCGGGCCGGCGACTGGCCCAGCGCTTTCTTGAACATGGTGATGAACGCAGTGACGGAGTCGTAGCCCAGCGTGCTCGCGACGTCCTGAACCGCCAATCCTGAGGAAAGGCTGCGCACCGCCACGATGAGGTGGAACTGCTGCCGCCAGCGGCCAAAGGTCAGCCCGGTCTCCCGCACCACCAGCCGGGCAAGCGACCGTTCGCTCATGGCCAGGCGCGCCGCCCACTCCGGCAGTGTGGTGCGGTCGGCAGGGTCCACGGAAAGTGCATCCGCGATGTGCCGCAGCTTGGGGTGCCCGGAAATCGGCAAATGCAGCTGCTCGACCGGGGAGAGTGCGACCTGCTCCAGCAGTACCGAGACCAGGCGGCCCGTCGCATCGTCGGGTTCGTATGCGCCCCCTTGTGCGGCAAGCAGCCGGATCATCTCGCGCACGACAGGACTCACGGCCAGCGTGCAGCATTCCGACGGCATGGCAACTGCGCCGGGCTCGATGAACAGAAAGTAGATCTGCGCATTCTCGGTGGCGCGGTTGCTGTGCGGCATGCCACCTGGTATCCAGACCGCATGCTGCGGCGGGACCATCCACAGGGCCTTGGGCACCTCACAGGTCACCCCTCCCCGTGCAGCCAGCACCAGCTGCCCCTTTCGATGGAAATGCACCGGCTGCTCGGCATCGTGGTCTTCCACCTCCAGCAGCAGGGCGTTCGCCGGGCGCGCGTCGGTGTCCGGATCGAAGCCGCACAGGGCCTGGGTGAGTTTGGAGGAAATTGGCATGATTTAGAGATAGATTGTCACTGCTTCCATATCAAGTCAAACGCCAGCTTTTTAGAGTCGAGGTCATTCCCAAGGACATTGCATGACTTCACTGACTCACCAGCGCGCCGGCACCCGCGCAGCGCTGCTTATCGGCATTCTTCTCATCGCGGCCAACCTCCGCGCGCCGGTCACCGGCCTGCCGCCCGTTCTCGGCCTGGTCCGGGACAGCTTTGCGCTCAGCACCACGGCGGCTGGCGCCCTGACGACTCTGCCTTTGCTGGCTTTTGCACTGCTGTCCCCGTTCAGCGCGCGTTTTGCCCAGTCATACGGGCTGGAGCGGACCTTGTTCGCTGCCTTGCTCGCCATTGCCGCGGGGATTGCGCTGCGCTCCACGGGCACGGTGTGGACGCTGTATGTGGGAACCGCCGTCATCGGCATGGGCATTGCGGTGAGCAACGTCCTCCTACCCAGCCTGGTGAAGCGGGATTTCCCAAGCAGCATAGCCAGCGTCACCGGTGCCTTTGCGCTGGCCATGGGTGTGGTGGCAGCGCTGGCCTCCATTGCGGTGGTGCCGTTGACAACCGTGTGGGGCTGGCAACCGGCGCTGCTTGCCTTTCTTGTGCTGCCCCTGGCGGCACTGGCGATGTGGCTGCCCCAGCTTCGTTCCCGCACGCAGCCGGCCGCCACTACCGCCACCCCGCCCCAAGGCAAAAAAATATGGCACTCAGCCCTGGCCTGGCAGGTGACGCTGTACCTGGGCCTGAACTCGACCATCTACTACATCGTCATCGGCTGGTTGCCCCTGATCCTGACTGATGCCGGCTTGTCCGCCGAACAGGCAGGTTCGCTGCACGGGGTGATGCAACTGGCTACGGCCGTCCCGGGCCTGCTGCTCGGCCCTGTTCTGCGACGGCTCCAGGACCAGCGCTGGGCGGCGGCCAGCGTCGCCGCGCTGTCTGGCGTGGCGCTGATGGGATTCCAGCTTGCGCCGCAGCTCGCCTTCGCCTGGGCCACGCTGTTCGGGCTGGGCGCAGGGGCGCATTTCATCCTCGGGCTGGCCTTTATCGGCATGCGCACGCAGAACGCCCACCAGGCAGCTTCGCTGTCAGGCATGGCGCAGTGCGTGGGCTATCTGCTGGCCGCCGTGGGGCCTATGGCCGCGGGTTGGCTCCACGACCTGCTCGGTGGGTGGCAGATCCCCTTGCTCGGTTGTGCCGCTCTGGCCTTCACCGCCGCCGTGGTGGGTATCTTTGCGGGACGCAACGTACACACCGACGCGTGACGCACGCTCCCGCCATGTGATGCATGCACATGCGCGTGCATCACATGGCTGCGGCGGGCCGAGGACAGCCCCCGCGAACGGCCGCCCAAGGCCAACTTTCTGCTGCCCACCTTCCACAGCGCAAGCTCGGGCCGCATGGCGGCTGCCTGCGCTGCCGCGAAAGTGGCCTCTCCGCGGCCAACTTTGGCCACGAACGCCCGCAACCAGCGACAAACGGCGTGCAAGTCGCTCGCTGCGGCAATGGATCGGCGCACACCTGCCACCACCGAGTGGGTCACAGGCGTGTTTTTTGCTGCGTGACTCCGCAGCCGTGCCGGCAAGGTCACGTAGTGAAGGCCACGGCAGCGGCGGGTCAACAAGGACCGTCTGCAGATCGCCGCCGGAGCGGCGCCGGGCATCCTCTCCTCGCGAATAGCTCAATCCCTTACTTTCTCCCGGCAGACCGCCCCACACGACATGCCTGAGCACCCGCATCCTGCGACAATCCGCCTCGCGCGAAGCCCGCCCGCGCTGACACATCCATCTCGTCCATGGTTCTCGACCCCTTCACCCTGCTCGTCCTCACTTCGGCCATGGCAGCCGCCTCGGCGATGTACCTGGCCGCGGAATGGAGCAGCGTGCGCGAACGCTCGCTGCTGCTCTGGAGCGGGGGGTTTGCCATCATCTCCGTGGGCTGCGTGCTGGCCCTGCTGCGCTCCCGTGGCTATGTGCTGTTCGGCATCTGGTTCCCCAATGGCCTGCTGATCTCCGCCCACTGGCTGTTCCTGGCCGGCGTTGCCAGCTGCACACGCACCCGGCTGTCGCGCGCCTGGTGGCTTGTGGTCGTCGTCTGGCTGGCCATGCTGTTTCTGCCCGACCGGCCGTGGTGGTCCAAGGCGATGATGGGGACCCAGTCGCCGCTCATCGCCGTCATCAGCTTGCGCGCCGGCCTGCTGCTGCGCCCGCAGGGCGGCACGCTGAGCGTGGGCGCCGCACAGCTGCGCTTCGTCCTGCTGGCGCACGGTCTGTTCTACCTCGCCAAGGCCGGGTCGGTCGTAGCGCCGGACGCCTTCATCAACCTGAACAATTTCCGGGGCGAGGTGATTGTGGTCTCGCTGGTGGAAGGCGTGATGGCCATCATGCTGCTTGCGATGTCCATGACCGGCACCGAACGCCATCGCCGCGAGGAGCGTATCGCGGAAATTGCCGCCCGCGACCCCCTGACCGCCCTGGACAACCGCCGCGCACTCTATCTGCGTGCGCCGGAGTTGCTGGCGAAAGCGTCGCCGGCCAGCCCGGGCGCGCTGCTGTTGATTGACATCGACCACTTCAAGCAGGTCAACGACCTGCACGGTCACGATGCCGGCGACCGCCTGCTGATGACCCTGAGCGACCTCATCCGCATCGTGTTGCCCCACGGCGCACTGGCCGCACGGCTGGGCGGGGACGAGTTCGTGATTCTGCTGCGCAACGTCTCCGGCCCAGCCGCACAGGCGCTGGGCCAGGGCCTGCGCGAATCGTTCGCGCAACAAGCGCGCACCATGTTTGAGACACCGGAACCCGTGTCCCTGAGCATCGGTGCCACCTTGTTCGAGCAGCCCGACAAGGAGCTGTCGCACTGGCTCAAGCGGGCCGACCAAGCCCTATACGCATCGAAGCGCAAGGGACGAGACCGGATGGAGCTCGTCCGGGCAGTCCCCGTAATGACCCCCTAGCGCTTGGCGGGCGCTGGCGTCGCGGGCCAGCGGGCGTTAACCTTCAGCAGCGCCGCTGGTCCCATGGCTGTCTCCGTGGTGCCCCCAGAACGAACCCCCTCCGCTCCTAGAATAGGTCAAAGTCTGGCCGAACTGCGACAACCGCAGTTCGGCCCGCTGCAGACTTCAGCACTTGCCATCCGGCTGCGGTACCGCAAGGCTGCTGCTGCCTGGCCCCGCAAGCTGCCGCTGACAGACCACCGCCACGCCCAGCAACACCAGCAGCACCGGCGCAAAGACCCCAGCCCCCCCAGCTCACGATCAGCAGCCCGCCCACCAGGCCGCCACCGGCGATGGCGGTGTTCCACGTCGTCACCAGCAGGGACTGGGCCATGTCGACCTGCTCCCCGGCCACCTGCGCCAGCGCTGTCTGGAACAAGGTGGCGGAGCCGCCGAAGGCAAATCCCCAGACGGCCAATGCCGCCAGGGCCAGGGGGGGGCCGCCCCAGCTCGCCCCCAGCATCAGGACGGCACCGCAGAACAGCAGGATGCTGGCCATCGACATGCGGTACAGATGCCGATCCACGAACAACCCCGTCAACCAGATGCCCGGCAGCGCCGCAACACCGAAAACCAGCAACGCCAGGTCGATGCGGACATGCACCCCGTTGGCCGCCAGAAACGGCGCGATGTAGGTATACAGAATGTTGTGGGCCAGTACATAGAACAGCACCACCATCAGCACTGATCTCACCCCGGGCGTGCGCAGCACCGCGGCCATGGGCATGCGCTGGCGCTGGGCCTGCCCCGGGAAATCCGGCAGCCGCAGCCCCATCCAGACCCACAGCAGCAGCGCCAACACGCTGGCCAGGCCAAAGCACCAGCGCCAGCCCAGGGCCAAGCCCAGCCACCCTCCGGCCGGCACGCCCAGGGACAATGCCAGCGGCGTGCCGACCATGGCCACGGCGATGGCGCGGCCATGAAGCTGCGGCGCCACCAGACGCGTGGCATAGCCCGCCAGCAGCGCCCACAGCAGCCCGGCGGCCATGCCGGCCACCACGCGTGCGGCCATGGTGAGGGTGAAATTGCCCGACAGCGCGGTCACGCTGTTGGCCACCGCAAACCCCAGCACCGCCGCCATCAGCAGCGGGCGCCGGCGCATGCTGCGCGTTGCCGTCACCAACGGGATGGCTGCCACCAGCGAGCCCACGGCGTATGCAGTCACGGTCTGGCCGATCCAGGCTTGCGACACCCCCAGATCCCCCGCCATCTGCGGCAGCAGCGCGGCAGGCAAGGCTTCGGTCAGGATGGTGATGAACGCGCCCATGCTCAAGGCCAGCAGGCTGGTCCAGGGCAGACGATTTTCCAAGGCTGAAGACGTCATGCTTGCAGGCCCTGGTACACCGCATCCCGCAGATCGGTGACAAAGCGCCCCGACATGCCCTCATACAAGGTGTTGGTCATGGCCACCACCGTCAACCCCCGGGCCCGGTCCACCCACCAGGCATGGCCGTAGGCGCCGCCCCAGCGCCAGGTGCCTGGGGATTCAGGTGACCGGGCCAGTGCCGGGTCACGCAACACGGAAAAGCCCAGGCCAAACCCCAGGCCGGGGCCGGCTGCCAGCTCCTGCCCTGGTGTCTGGTCCCGTCCCATTTCGGCAATCAGGTGCTCGGGCATCCAGCCGCCCTGGCCGGTGCGCAAGGCCTCCAGCAGGTGCCGCAAATCATCGGCCGTACCCACCATGCCGGCGCCGCCGGAAGGATACGCGCCGGCATCCAAGGCGCGCGCCGGGCTGTAGGGAATGCCCACGGTCCCCTCGAACGGCGCCACCACCTCGCCCTCCTGCAAGCGGTGGGGTGCTGGACTGCCGTTGACATAGGCCGTCGCCAGGCGCGCCGCATCCCGGCAGACAAAGCCGGCATCGGCCATGCCCAGGGGGCGCGTCACCAGTGCCTCCACGGCCTGTGGCAAGGCCATGCCGCACAACGCCTCCACCACGCCACCCAGCACATCCACCGCCAGGGAATAGCCCCAAGCCGTGCCCGGCGCATACAGCAGCGGCACGCTGGCAATGCGGCGCAGGTTTTCTCCCAGGTCGATCCCGCTGGCATCCATGCCATCGGACACCCCGGCTTGGGCGTACGCGCCCTGCCCGTCGGGCTCCAGAAAACGGTAGCCCAGGCCTGCAGTGTGGCTCAGCAACTGGCGCACCGTGATGCACGCTTCGCGGCCATCCGGCAAGCGCGGGCGAAAGTCCGGCAGCCAGGCCGTGATGGGGTCGTCCAGGGCCACCCGCCCCTGGGCCACCAGCCGCAGCACGGCGGCGCTGACCACCGGCTTGCTGGCCGAAGCCCAGCGGAGCACCGTGTCCTCTTCCATCGCACTGCGGGCTTCACGGTCGGCCCAGCCTGCGGCCATGCGGCACAGCGCCTGACCGTGCTGGTAGACCAGTACCACCGCGCCCACCAGGCGCTGGTCTGCCAGGGCGCTGTGCACGGCGTGTGCCACCTGCGCCTCTAGCCCGGAAATAGAATGCCGCGCGCCGGTGGCGGGCGGGCAAGAAAGTGAAAAAGTCATCGGATCGCTGCTCTCTTTGCTCAGACACCGTGACCTTATGGGGCCTGCCATCCGAGAAAAAGTAGGATAGAGTTCCGCACTTCCAGGACATATATGTCCGCAATCCAGCAGTGCATGCAGCGGCACTCGCAGCAACGCATCGATAGATGCACCCAGAGACGAAGGCCGGAACACATGGACAGCCTCAACGCATTCGTGGTGTTTGTCCAGGTCGCCGAAACCCGCAGCTTCGTCGCGGCCGGCCGCCTGCTGGGGGTCTCCGCTTCCGCCGTGGGCAAAAGCGTGGCACGCTTGGAAGAGAAGCTGGGCGTGCGCCTGTTCCATCGCAGCACCCGCAGCATCACCCCCACGGCCGAAGGCCTGCTGCTGCTGGAGCGCAGCCGGCGCATCCTGGCCGAGATCGAAGCGGCCCAGACGGAACTGTCCCAGGCCTCGTCGGCCCCACGGGGGCGGCTGCGTGTCAGCCTGCCGCTGGTCAGCACCCTGGTTCTGCCAGTGCTAGCCGATTTCATGCGGGAGTATCCGGAGATCCAGCTGGACCTGGATTTTTCAGACCGCCTGGTCGACGTGATCGATGAAGGTTTCGATGCCGTGGTCCGCACCGGCGAGCCTGCCGATTCCCGGCTGACGGCACGCAAGCTCGGCCATTTCCAGATGGTGCTGGTCGCGTCGCCGGAGTACCTGGCCGCACACGGCACGCCGCGCAATGTGCAGGACCTGCAGTCCCACCGCTGCCTGCATTTCCGCTGGCCCCACAGCGGCAAGCTGGAGGCGTGGCCGCTTCCGCCGGGGGCGGACGGCGAGCCCCCCACGGTCCCGGTCTCCATGGTCTGCAACAACATCGAGACCCGCGCCTGCTTCGCCCTGCAGGGGCGCGGCATTGCCTGCCTTCCGGACTTTGCCATCCGCGAACCGCTGGCCGACGGCCGGCTGGTGCGCGTCATGCCCGGGCAGGCGCAGCGCGAAGGGGTCTTCCACATCCTGTGGCCTGCGGGCAGGCATGTCGCCCCCAAGGTCCGGGCCCTGGTGGATTACCTGTGCGCCCGGGTGTTTGTGTTCAGCTGATCCCACCCAGCCTTGCTGAAAAGCGGGATTGGAGAACCACTCCCCCTTCAGGACGCAAAAGCGAACTCCACCACCCTGCGGGTCCCGTGCATCAGCATGTCGAAATGGTCGTGGTCGCGCGCCACCACGGTGGTCACGCTGGCATCCGGGTTGGCGGCAGCCAGTGCGGCCCCAGCCCTGCGCACATGGTCGACGATGGCGCGCTGGTTCAGGTGCTCCTGGCGTGCGGCGGGCACCGGAGTCGCAGGGTATTGCTCGTCCTCCCCGACCGTCAGCACCACCTTGGTCCCAGCCCCGGCGTTGATCTGCGCGCTGCTTGCCAGTCTGCGTGCCAGCAGTGCATCGCTGAACCAGAGTGAAGGGCTGGCCGCCCAGTAGCGCTGGAAATGGCGGGAATCCGTGAGCAAGGTATCGACCGTGAAGAGCCCGCCGTACGAGAACCCGAACAGCGTGTTCGCCAGTGAGTTCAGAGGAAATTGCTGGGCGATCCGTGGGCGCAGTTCTTCAACCAGGAACTGGCGGAATGCGGCAGCGCCGCCAAAGCGGGGGGACAGGCGATCGCCGGTTGCCGCATCGGGCACCGGGGTGTAGTCGCGGGCACGGCCGTCGACATCGAAAGGGCTGTCGTTTGCGGAGGCAATGGCCACAATCACACCGGCCGGACGGGATGTGCGCGGCGCTTCGCGGCGGCTTCCCTGGCGGGTGTCATCCGCATGGGGCCGGACAAAGCTGGTCAGCGGATAGCTTGCATTGCCGTCCAGCATCCACAGCACCGGATAGCCGCCGACAGGTGCCGGTGCGTGCGGCAAACCCACCTGAATGACATAGCGGGCGCCGGTGTGGCGCGAAGCCATCTCGAATTGCAGGGTGCCGCGCAAGGTGGCGGCGTGCCAGTCGGCCGGGAACTCCTCGGCGTGCGCGCCCCAGGGCAGCAACATGGTGGTGGAGAACAAGGCTGTGGTCAGCCGCAGCAGTCGTGACATCAGGCATTTCCATCGCCAAAAAAACTGGCGGCAGGCCGATGATAAAGAGGCCGCGCCTACGGCCTCCCTGCGACCTCTTTGCAAGCTGGGCTGCGATCACGGCAGCAGTGCAGATGCGCGCAACCGGCAGTAACCCTGCCTCCGCCGCCGCCATCGTCCTGCTATCGCTGCGTCGCACCGCCAACAACGGCCCCGGGAATAGCTGGTCGCGGGTCAGCCGTACGGCACAAACCCGCTTTCATGTTCGTTCACGCGCAGCGGCTTGCCCACAAAGGGGAAGGCCCGTTGCGGGCAGGCATTGCGCTCGCAGACCTTGCAGCCCATGCCGATGGGGGTCGCCGCGTCCAGATTGCGCAGATCCAGGCCCTTGGAATACACCAGCCGCGCCGCATGCTGCAGGTCGCAGCCCATGCCGATGGAAAAGGTCTTGCCTGGCGCCCCCCAGCCGTGCCCTGCCCGGCTGATGGTGCGGGCAATCCAGAGGTAGACCCGCCCGTCGGGCATGCTGGCCAGCTGGGGCACGATGCGGCCCGGCTGGGTGAAGGCCTCGTACACCACCCACAACGGGCAGGTGCCCCCAGTCTTGGAGAAGTGGAAATGCGTGGCCGACTGGCGCTTGCTGATATTGCCGGCCCGGTCCACCCGGATGAAGAAGAACGGCACACCCGGCGCCTCCGCCCGCTGCAAGGTGGAAAGCCGGTGGCACACCGTCTCGAACCCCACCCCAAAGCGGCGGGCCAGCAGGTCCACGTCGTACTGCAGGCTTTCGGCAGCCTGCAGAAATTCGCCATACGGCAGCACAAAGGCTCCGGCCACATAGTTGGCCAGGCCCATGCGGGCCAGGCGCCGCGTGGCATCGTCCTGCCAGAGGGTGGACTTCAGCGCGTCCTCGATCAGCGCATCAAACTCCAGCAGCGCCAGTTGCGTGGCCAGCTGAAAAGCCTGCTGGGCCGGGCGCAGCTGCGGCGCAACGTAGAGGGTGCGTGTGGCGGCATCAAAGCGGCGGTGGCTGTGCGCCCCGCCCTGGCTGCCGCGCAGCACCAGCACCTGGTGCCTGGCCTGCAGCCGGAACTGCAGCCATTCCTGCAGGCTGCCGCCCTGCGCGCTGGTCTGCTCCCTGGCCTGGGTGGCCAGGGTTTCGGCCGCACGGTCCAGCGCATCAAAGTGGTTACGGTGGGCAAAGAAGAAATCACGCACCGCTTCAAACGGCATCTGGCGTGGCGGCTCGGCCAGCAGCGCGCTGGTGCTGCCGCCCCCTTCTGCTAATTCGGCGCGACCATCGCCCAGGCGGGCCGTCAGCGCTTCCAACCGCTCGACATCAGCCACATGGCGCTGGTGCATGGCCAGCAGCGCCTGCGCCAGCTGTGGCAGCCGGGTGGCGACTTCGCGCAGCTCGGGCAGGGGCACAGCCACCGTGGGCTGGGGCATGGCCGCCAACGCATCGCGCAGCTGGGCCAGCAACCGGGCTTCTTCGTCTTCCGAGAACTGCTGGATATCCACCCCCAGCACCTTGTGGATCTTCAGCAGCACGGCCACCGTCAGCGGTCGCTGATCCTGTTCGATCTGGTTCAGATAGCTCGGCGACAGCCCCAGCGCCTGGGCCAGCGCCGCCTGCGTCATGCCGCGTTCGGCGCGCAGGCTGCGCAGCCGCACGCCCATGAAGGTCTTGGCCATGGTTCCTGTCTCCGTGTGCTGGTCCTGCAGTCCATCGGCCTTGGCAGATGGTCTAACTTCGTGGACTTCGCAAGATTCGCAAAATTTCGCACTTTGCTTCGCAATGATTCGCCAATTCAGGCCTACCACCGTGTCAAGCAAATGCGTAGATTGCGAAGTATGGCAGATCACAGCCGGCCCCCAGCACTGGATCTGCCTGCCCCATATTTCAGGAGACCTGCATGAGCACCGTGGCCCCCATCCCCACCCCACCCGCCGCTGCGGCTGCCCCAGCCGCGTTCAAACCCAAGAAGTCCGTGGCCCTCGCCGGCGTGACCGCCGGCAACACGGCGCTGTGCACGGTGGGCAAGACCGGCAACGATCTGCACTACCGTGGCTATGACATTCTGGACATTGCCGAAGTCTGCGAGTTTGAGGAAATCGCCCACCTGCTGGTGCACGGCAAGCTGCCCACGCGCTCCGAACTCAAGGCCTACAAGACCCGGCTCAAGGCACTGCGCGGCCTGCCCACCAGCGTGAAACTGGCACTGGAGCAATTGCCCGCCGCCAGCCACCCCATGGATGTGATGCGCACCGGTGTCTCGGCGCTGGGCTGCGCCCTGCCCGAGAAGGACGACCACAACCTGCCCGGCGCACGCGACATTGCCGACCGCCTGATGGCCTCACTGGGCAGCATGCTGTTGTACTGGTACCACTTCAGCAATTCGGGCCGCCGCATCGAGGTGGAGACCGACGACGACTCCATCGGCGGCCACTTCCTGCACCTGCTGCACGGCACCAGCCCTTCCGAGAGCTGGGTGCGCGCCATGCACACCTCGCTCAATCTGTATGCCGAGCATGAATTCAATGCCTCCACCTTCACGGCCCGCGTGGTGGCAGGCACCGGCAGTGACATGTATTCGGCCATCACCGGCGCCATCGGCGCGCTGCGCGGCCCCAAACATGGCGGAGCGAACGAAGTCGCCTTTGAAATCCAGAAGCGCTACGACAACGCCGATGAAGCCGAAGGCGACATCCGCCGCCGCGTGGAAGCCAAGGAAGTGGTGATCGGCTTCGGCCACCCCGTCTACACCGTGAGCGACCCGCGCAATGTGGTCATCAAGGGCGTGGCCCAACGGCTCTCCGAAGAAGCGGGCAGCACCAAGATGTACGACATCGCCGCGCGCCTGGAATCGGTGATGTGGGAGGTGAAGAACATGTTCCCCAACCTCGACTGGTTCAGCGCCGTCAGCTACCACATGATGGGAGTGCCCACCGCCATGTTCACCCCGCTGTTCGTGATTGCCCGCACCAGCGGCTGGGCGGCCCACATCATCGAGCAGCGCCAGGACAACAAGATCATCCGCCCCAGCGCCCACTACACCGGCCCGGACGATCTGCAGTTTGTCCCCATCGACGAACGACGATAAGCCCTGCACCCTGCGCGCACACCATGACCTCCCAGACCATCCAGCCCCATTCGTTGTGCATCGCCATTGCCGGCAAACTGCGCGAGCGCATTCTGAGCCACCAGATCCCGCCCGGCAGCGACATCAACGACGGCGCGCTGGCCCAGGAGTTTGGTGTGAGCCGCACCCCCGTGCGGGAAGCCATGAAGCTGCTGTGCCAGGAAGGCCTGCTGACTGCCGTGCCCCGGCGCGGCATGCGCGTGACACAGCTCACGCCCGCCCAGGTGCTGGAAGCCCAGCAGCTGTGCAGCCTGCTGGCCGCTCACCTGGCCCAGCTGGAGCGCCAGCCCCATGCCGCCAGCACCGTGCTGACCCGCCAGCTGCACGCCGTGGCGCAAGCCCGGCTGCGGCTGGCGCAAGGTCACGCAGGTGGTGCGCCATGGGGCCAGGCCTTCGGTCGGCCACCCGGCACTGCGCCGCTCCCGGCTTCGGTCTTTCCGCACATCCCCACCCCACAGCTGCCGCCACAGCCACCCACGCAGCAACAACCAGAGCCGCAGCCGCTCCCGAGTACCGCGCTGTGAACGCTGCCACCAGACCCAAAAAAATGAGCACGCCCCAAAGCCCCAACCCCTACCGCCAACCGCTGCCCGGCACCGCACTGCATTACTTTGACGCGCAGGCCGCCGTGGAAGCCATCCGCCCCGGCGCCTGGGCCACCCTGCCCTACACCAGCCGCGTGCATGCCGAAAATCTGGTGCGCCGCTGCGACCCGGCCATCCTCACCGAATGCCTGGGACAGATCGTCCACCGCCAGCGCCAGCGCGACTTTCCCTGGTTCCCGGCCCGTGTGGTCTGCCATGACATCCTGGGCCAGACCGCGCTGGTGGACCTGGCCGGTCTGCGCGACGCGATTGCGGCGCAAGGGGGTGATCCGGCGGCCGTGAATCCGGTGGTGCCCGTGCAGCTCATCGTGGACCACTCGCTGGCCGTGGAATGCGGGGGCGATGACCCGCAGGCCTTCGCCAGAAACCGCGCCATCGAAGACCGCCGCAACGAGGACCGCTTTCACTTCATCGACTGGTGCAAGCGCGCGTTCCAGAACGTCGAAGTGATCCCCCCGGGCAACGGCATCATGCACCAGATCAATCTGGAGCGGATGAGCCCCGTGGTCCACGCCGTCAATGGCGAAGCCTACCCCGACACCCTGGTGGGCACCGACAGCCACACCCCCCATGTGGATGCCCTGGGCGTGATCGCCGTGGGCGTGGGCGGGCTGGAGGCAGAGAACGTGATGCTGGGCCGCGCCTCCTGGATGCGCCTGCCCGAGATCGTTGGCGTGCAACTCACCGGCCAGCGCCCCGGCGGCGTCACCGCCACCGACGTGGTGCTGGCCCTGACGCAGTTCCTGCGCCAGCAGAAAGTGGTGGGCGCCTACCTGGAATTCTTTGGCGCAGGCGCACGCAGCCTGACCATTGGCGACCGCGCCACCATCTCCAACATGGCGCCCGAGTACGGAGCCACCGCCGCCATGTTCGCCATCGACGAGCAGACCATCGACTACCTGCGCCTGACCGGCCGCGAACCGGCCCAGGTGCAGCTGGTCGAAACCTATGCCAGGCAGGCCGGCCTCTGGGCCGATACCCTGGCGCACGCCGAATACGAACGCACCCTGCACTTTGACCTGTCCAGCGTGGTGCGCAACATCGCCGGCCCGTCCAACCCGCATGCGCGCCTGGCCACCACCGACCTGGCGGCCCAAGGCATTGCCGGGCCCTGGACGCAGACCGAAGGCCAGATGCCCGACGGCGCGGTCATCATTGCCGCCATCACCAGCTGCACCAACACCAGCAACCCGCGCAATGTGATCGCCGCCGGCCTGCTGGCGCGCAATGCGCGCAATCTGGGGCTGGCACGCAAGCCCTGGGTCAAGACCTCGCTGGCCCCTGGCTCCAAGACCGTGCCGCTGTACCTGCAGCAGGCCGGCCTGCTGCATGACCTGGAAGCGCTGGGCTTCGGCGTGGTGGCGTTTGCCTGCACCACCTGCAACGGCATGAGCGGCGCGCTGGAACCCGCCATCCAGCAGGAGATCATCGACCGCGACCTCTACACCACCGCCGTGCTCTCGGGCAACCGCAACTTCGACGGCCGCATCCACCCCCAAGCACGGCAGGCCTTTCTGGCGTCGCCCCCGCTGGTGGTGGCCTATGCCATTGCGGGCACCATCCGCTTCGATATCGAAAACGATGTGCTCGGCGTGTTCCAGGGGCGCGAGATCCGCCTCAAGGACATCTGGCCCAGCGATGCCGAAATCGACGCCGTGGCCAAGGCCGCCGTCCGGCCCGAGCAGTTCCGTGCGGTGTACGAACCCATGTTTGCCATCCAGCCCGATCACGGGGCCCGGGAAGCAGCGCTCTATAACTGGCGCCCGCAATCCACCTACATCCGCCGCCCGCCGTACTGGGAAGGCGCGCTGGCCGGTGCGCGCACGCTGCGTGGCATGCGGCCGCTGGCCATCCTGCCGGACAACATCACCACCGACCACCTCTCGCCCTCCAACGCCATCCTGCTGGACTCGGCCGCCGGGGAGTACCTGCACGCCATGGGCCTGCCCGAGGAAGACTTCAACTCCTATGCCACCCACCGTGGCGACCACCTGACGGCCCAGCGCGCCACCTTCGCCAACCCCAAGCTGTTCAACGAAATGGTGCTGGACGCGGCGGGCAAGGTCCGCCAGGGGTCGCTCGCGCGGGTCGAGCCCGAGGGCACAACCATGCGCATGTGGGAGGCGATCGAAACCTATATGCAGCGCCGGCAACCGCTGCTCATCATTGCGGGGGCCGACTACGGCCAGGGCTCCAGCCGCGACTGGGCCGCCAAGGGCGTGCGCCTGGCAGGGGTGGAAGCGATCGTGGCCGAAGGCTTTGAGCGCATCCACCGCACCAACCTGATCGGCATGGGGGTGCTGCCGCTGGAGTTCCTGCCCGGCACCACCCGCCACACCCTGGGGCTGGACGGTACGGAGACCTTTGATGTGCTGGGCCAGCGCCAGCCGCGTGCGCAGCTGACACTGCACATCCACCGCACCACCGGCGCACGCACCGAGGTACCGGTGACCTGCCGCCTCGATACAGCAGAAGAAGTCAGCATCTACGAAGCCGGCGGGGTGCTGCAGCGCTTTGCCCAGGACTTCCTTGCCGAAAACACCCGCCAACGGGAAGCTGCCGCCGCCGTATAAGCACAGCACTACCGAGACACCGCGCCAGAGACACCATGAACCACAGCATGAACGACAGCACCAGCGGCACCCTGCCGGACAGTCCCCGTGACCCACAGCGGTTTGCGCCGCAGATCCGTATTCCCGCCACCTACCTGCGCGGCGGCACCAGCAAGGGCGTGTTCTTCCGCCTGCAGGACCTGCCCGAAGCCGCCCAACAACCCGGCCCCGTGCGCGATGCCATCCTGCTGCGCACGCTGGGCAGCCCCGACCCCTATGGCAAACAGATCGATGGCATGGGCAATGCCTCCTCCTCCACCAGCAAGGCCGTGATCCTCAGCCCCAGCAGCCACCCGGACCACGATGTGGACTATCTGTTTGGCCAGGTGGCCATCGACCAGGCCTTTGTGGACTGGAGCGGCAACTGCGGCAACCTGAGCGCCGCCGTCGGCCCCTGCGCCATCCACATGGGCCTGATCGACCAGGCCCGGATTCCGCACCAGGGCATGGCCACCATCCGCATCTGGCAGGCGAACATCGGCAAGACCATCGTGGCCTATGTGCCCATCACGGACGGCCAGGTGCAGGAAACCGGCGGCTTTACCCTGGACGGGGTGACCTTCCCCGCGGCCGAGGTGGCGCTGGAGTTTCTGGACCCTGCGGATGAAGGTGCGAACGATGGCGCAGACAGCGGCGGCGCCATGTTCCCCACCGGCCATCTGGTCGACAGCCTGGATGTCCCCGGCGTGGGCCGCCTGGCCGCCACCCTGATCAACGCCGGCATCCCCACCATCTTTCTCAACGCCGCAGACCTGGGCTACACCGGCTGCGAGCTGCAGGACGCCATCAACAACGACCCCGCCGCACTGGCCCGGTTTGAGACCATCCGTGCCCACGGCGCCCTGCGCATGGGCCTGATCCAGCGCCTGGAAGACGCCGCCACGCGCCAGCACACCCCCAAGATTGCGCTGGTGGCCCCTGCACAAAGCTACACGGCATCCAGCGGCAAAGCCATTGCCGCCAGCGACATCAACCTGCTCGTACGCGCCCTGTCCATGGGCAAGCTGCACCACGCCATGATGGGCACCGCAGCCGTTGCCATTGCCACGGCCGCCGCCGTGCCCGGCACCCTGGTCAACCAGGCGGCAGGCGGCGGCGCACGCAACGCCGTGCGCTTTGGCCACCCCAGCGGCACGCTGCGCGTGGGCGCCGAGGCGCAATGCACCAACGGCAGCTGGCAGGTCACCAAGGCCTTGATGAGCCGCAGCGCCCGCATCCTGATGGAAGGCTGGGTGCGCGTGCCGGGTGACGTACTGAACGCCCGCTGAAACCGCGCTGCACAACCGATCCCAAGATCCCTCGCGCCACCGGCCCGGCGGCCCGGACCGGCACACCCCACCGTACCCAGTCAACGCAGAAGCAACCGCAACAACCCCGGACAAAGCGGGCGCCGAAGCAACCACCGGAACCCATATACACATGAACCCCAAGCAACAACTCGCAGCCCTGGCCCTGGCCCGCCGCGGCGTCCTGGTGCCCGGCGCCTTCAACGCCCTGTCGGCCCGGCTCATTGCCGACCTGGGCTTTGAAGCCATTTACGTCACGGGCGCCGGTGTCACCAATATGTGGTTCGGCATGCCCGACCAGGGCTTCATGGGCCTGAGCGACATTGCCGACCACACCGCCCGCATCCGCGACGCGGTGGAAGTGCCGCTGCTGGTGGACGCCGACACCGGCTTTGGCAATGCCGTCAACACCTACCACGCCGTGCGCACCCTGGAGCGTGCCGGGGCCGACTGCATCCAGCTGGAAGACCAGGTCTCGCCCAAGCGCTGCGGCCACTTCAACGGCAAGCAGGTGATCGAGACCAGCGAGATGCTGGGCAAGATCAAGGCCGCCGTCGACGCCCGCCGCGACAGCGGCACCCTCATCATGGCCCGCACCGACGCCGCAGCCGTGCACGGCTTTGAAGCTGCCATCGAACGCGCCCAGGCGTTTGAGGAAGCCGGTGCCGACATCCTGTTTGTCGAAGCCGTCACCCGCGCCGAAGAAGTGCGCGCCCTGCCCCAGCGCCTGCACGCCCCGCAGCTGATGAACATGGTCATCGGCGGCAAGACCCCGCTGTTCAATGCCGATGCGCTGGGCCAGCTGGGCTTTGGCTTTGTGCTCTACGCCAACGCCGCCCTGCAAGGCGCCGTGGCCGGCATGCAGAAATGCCTGACCGTGCTGCGCGATGCGCACCAGGTGGATGAAGACCCCGCCATCGTGGCCCCCTTCCTGGAACGCCAGCGTCTGGTGAACAAGGACTTCTGGGACGGGCTGGAGCAGAAATACCAGTAAGGCACCGCTGACGCTCAGACCGCGCTGAACGGCTCGCGCGCCAGCGCAATAAAGGCCTGCAGGTAGTCGATGTCCATGTCCGCCTCGCGCGCGCCCAGGTGGATCTGCTTGGCAATGCCTTTCTTGCCCAGGCGCACGGGCACCACCGGCATCTTGCCGGCGTACTCCAGCGCCAGCCAGCGCGGCAGCGCCGCCACGCCCCGGCCGCTGGCCACCATCTGCAGCATGATGTCGGTGGTCTCAATGGTCTTGTGCCGGCGCGGCGCAATGCCTGCGGGCAGCAGAAACTGGTTGTAGATGTCCAGCCGGTCGGTGGCCACCGGGTAGGTGATCAGCACCTCGCTGCCCAGTTGCCGGGGCAGCACATAGTCCGCCTGCGCCAGCGGGTGCTGGCTGGAGACCACCAGCACCTGCTCGTAATCGAACACCGGCACAAACTCCAGGCCCGGCTTGTACAGCGGGTCCGGCGTGACCAGCAGGTCGATCTCGTAGCCGAACAGCGCGCCAATGCCGCCAAACTGGAACTTCTGTTTCACGTCCACTTCCACATCGGGCCAGGCCGCCAGATAGGGCGAGGCGATCTTCAGCAGCCACTGGTAGCAGGGGTGGCATTCCATACCGATGCGCAGCGCCCCCCGCTCTCCCTGGGCGAACTGCTTGAGCCGGGCTTCGGCCAGGTCCAGCTGCGGCAGCACGCGATTGGCCACGGCCAGCAGGTACTGCCCGGCCTGCGTCAGCCGCAGGCTGCGGCCTTCGCGCAGCCAGATATCGGTGCCCAGCTGGCCTTCGAGCTTTTTCATACTGTGGCTCAGCGCCGACTGCGTGACGCACAGCACATCGGCCGCTGCGGTCAAAGAGCCTTGTTTTTCAACCTCTTGGAGGATGGCGAGATGGATGCGCTCCAGCATGAATGAATACAACTCATGGATATGTGAGATTTAACCATTTTACTTCATGGATATCGGTCTCTAGCATTCGCCCCATTGCTTGAACGCACAACGCTTGACGACAGGAGCAGCATTCCATGACCACCATCCACAACCTCGGCTTTCCGCGCATCGGCGCCCAGCGTGAACTCAAGTTCGCGCTGGAGTCCTACTGGAAAGGCGAATCCTCCCGCGATGCACTGAAACAGCTGGGCGCCGAACTGCGCGCACGCCACTGGGCCAGCAAGGCCTGGACCTGGTCCCCGTGGGCGACTTCGCCTTCTACGACCAGGTGCTGGACATGAGCTTCACCCTGGGCAACCTGCCCGAGCGGGTGCAGGACTTCCATGGCGACCCGCTGGACAACTACTTCCGCGTGGCCCGGGGCCGTTCCGTCCAGGGTATGGAAGCGCATGCCCTGTGCTGCGGCGGCGTGGCCGCCGGAGAGATGACCAAGTGGTTCGACACCAACTACCACTACATCGTGCCGGAGTTCACGGCCGCCACCACCTTTCAGCTGGACGCCTGGCGCCTGCTGGAACAGCTTGCCGAAGCCCGGGCACAGAACGTGAACGCCAAGCCCGTCATCATCGGCCCCATCACCTACCTGTCCATCGGCAAGGCCAAGGACAACAGCAACAAGCTGGACCTGCTGCAGCGCCTGCTTCCGGTCTATGCCGAGCTGCTGGAGACGCTGGCTGCACAGGGCGTGCAATGGGTGCAGATCGACGAGCCCGTGCTGGTGACCGAGCTGGACGCCGACTGGCAGCACGCCTTCAACCTGGCCTACCACCACCTGAAGGCCAGCCGCCTCAAGATTCTGCTGGCCACCTATTTTGGCGAACTGGGCGACAACAAATACCTGGCCGCCAACCTGCCCGTGGCCGGCCTGCACATCGATGTCACCACCGGCCGCGACGATGTACAGCAACTGCTGGGCCTGCTGCCCCCGCACAAGGTGCTGTCGCTGGGCGTGATCAATGGCCGCAACATCTGGAAGACGGACCTGGCGTCGGTACTGGACTGGCTGGAGCCATTGGCCGAACGCCTGGGCGATCGCCTGTGGATTGCCCCCAGCTGCTCCCTGCTGCATGTGCCCGTGGACCTGAACAGCGAGCACAAGCTGGATGCCGACGTCAAATCCTGGCTGGCCTATGCGCTGCAGAAGCTGGGCGAATTGCGCGTGCTGGGCCAGGCGCTCACGCAAGGCCGCGCTGCCGTCAGTGCCGAACTGGCAGACAACGCCGCCGCACTGGCCGCCCGCCGCACCTCGCCGCGCGTGCACAACCCGGCCGTGCGTGCCGCCGTGGCCCGCATCAGCGCCCAACTGGGCCAACGCCAAAGTGCCTACAGCGTGCGTGCCGCCAAGCAGGCGGCGCTGCTGAAGCTGCCGGCCTTCCCCACCACCACCATCGGTTCCTTCCCGCAGACGGCAGAAATCCGCCAGGCCCGCAGCGCCTTCAAGGCCGGACGGCTGGACAGCGCCAGCTACCAGGCGGCGATGCGCGCCGAGATCGAACGCAGCGTCCGTGAACAGGAGGCCCTGGGTCTGGACGTGCTGGTGCACGGCGAGGCCGAACGCAACGACATGGTCGAATACTTCGGTGAACAGCTTGACGGCTATGCCTTCAGCCAGTTCGGCTGGGTGCAGTCCTATGGCTCGCGCTGCGTCAAGCCGCCCATTCTGTTTGGCGACATCAGCCGCCCCCGCGCCATGACGGTGGAATGGATACGCTATGCCCAGTCGCTCACCGCGCGCCCCATGAAAGGCATGCTGACCGGCCCGGTCACCATCCTGAACTGGTCCTTTGTCCGGGATGACCAGCCCCGCGCCGATTCCTGCTACCAGCTGGCCCTGGCCATCCGCGAGGAAGTGCTGGACCTGGAGCGGGCCGGCGTGCAGATCATCCAGATCGACGAGGCCGCACTGCGCGAAGGCCTGCCGCTGCGCAAATCCCAGTGGCAGCACTATCTGCACTGGGCGGTGGAGTCCTTCCGCATCACGGCCAACGGCGTGGCGGATACCACCCAGATCCACACCCACATGTGCTATTCGGAGTTCAACGACATCATGGCCTCGATTGCGGACATGGATGCGGACGTGATCACCATCGAGACCTCACGCTCGGACATGGAACTGCTGGACGCCTTCGAACACTTCCAGTACCCCAACGAGATCGGCCCCGGGGTGTATGACATCCACTCGCCCAACATCCCCACCCAGCAGCACATCGTCAGCCTGATGCACAAGGCGGCAGAGCGCATCCCCGCCGAGCGCCTGTGGGTCAACCCCGACTGCGGGCTGAAAACGCGCCAGTGGGCCGAAGTGATTCCGGCACTGCAGCACATGGTGGCCGCCGCCCGCAGCCTGCGCTCCGATCCCCGGTTGGCCGCACAGGCGGCGTAAGCAGCGGTGCTGGTGTGACGGTGGCCGGCAGTTGGCGAGCAGGCGAGCCATGCAGGGACAGCGTGGTCTCACCTCTCACTGGCTCGCCCCTCCGCCGCCACAGGCCACCATGCCGACCGTGGAAGCCCTGGGCGGCGGACCTTCGGGAACCGTCTTGCAGCATGGGCAAAATACAAGCCCTCTTCAGCAGCAAGAACTCAGCAGCAAAAAAACCATGACGCACCAGTACCAATCGCACATTGTGTGGACCGGCAACCGTGGAGAAGGCACCTCCGGCTACCGCTCCTATGACCGCACCTGGGACATCGCGATCGAAGGCAAGCCGGTCATCCATTGCTCCAACGACCCCCTGCTGGGCGGCGATCCCGCCAAGATGAACCCCGAAGATCTGTTGCTGTCTGCGCTGGCCGCCTGCCACATGCTGTGGTACCTGCACTATGCCGCCGTGGACGGGGTGGTGGTGCTGGACTACCAGGACACGCCGGTGGGGATCGCAGAACTGGGCCCAGGCGGTGCCGGCAGGTTTGCCAGTGCCACGCTGCACCCAAAGATCACGCTGCAACCAGGCAGCAATGTGGACGTGGCCCACGCCATCCATGGCCGCATTCACGAAGTCTGCTTCATCGCCCGCTCGGTGAACTTCCCCATCACCTACGAACCGGTGTTTGTCTTTGCCGACAAGTGACGCAGAGCACTTCCCGGGAGCCAAGCCCGGCTGACCGGCGTAGCGGCCCGTGTGCCAGGGCTGCCGGCAACTTTCAAAGCAGGTAAACAGCGGACCACCCCATGGCGAGCCACCCGGTCGATGCGTGCTCTCGGCGCGTCTGAATGCAGAGTCTGTTGGTGAGACAAAGGGGCAGCAGTCGGGCGCTGTGCGCCGCCCGCCCCCTGGCGGCCCTTACCGCCCTTCAGCCCCCGGCGTACCGTGTTGCAGATGGATCAGCGGGTAAGGACGCCCTTGCCCATCCAGCGCAGAACGGCCTGTGCGCTGAAAACCCATGCTTTCGTAAAAGCCTACCGCCTGAGCGTTCTGCTCGTTGACATCAGTGGTCATGCCGGCATGCAGCGCCAGCCCGTGGCGCACCAGCGCTGCGCCAATGCCTTGGCCTCTGACAGCAGGGTCCACAAACAACGCTTCCATGTGGCCGTTGTCGATCAGCATGAACGCCAGCGGCCGGTCGTTCCCGTCCACCGCCAGCCACAGCGGGGCGCTGAGCAGAAAACCGCAGACCATGGCATCCAGCGCCACCCGGTCTTCGCGGGTCAAAAAGTCATGGGTCGCATCCACAGCATCACGCCAAATTTCCACGGCGCGCGCGCCGTCATTTGGCCGGGACATTCGTATTGCAGTCATGCCGTGATTATGGGTATAGGCGGGCATGCATCAACGGAAAACAGTTGCCTGCCTGCAGCTGTCTAAAGCATCCGCGCTAGCGGCGGGCTTAGGCTGGTCTGAGTCAGACGCGGGTGACCCGCTGAACGACTGCGGAGGCTGTCACCGGGCATTCGACGGCTGGCTGCTCCTATGACTGGTTTGCTTCCGAGAGCGGGTGCACGGCGATCAGTGGCTGGTGGTGCGCGGGCGAATTACTGGTCAGTCGGGCTGGAAACTGCTCCGGCGGGTTCTGGAGCATCGCCCCCAGAGGCACATTTCAATTTGAGAGCAACGCCTTGGCGGCCTCGATGCGCAGCGACATATCCACATGCGGATCATTCATCACACGCAGCAGGAAGGCGTGCGGATCGCTCTCTTGGCTGACGAGCGGTGCGGTTGTCACAGCAGGCGCGCCGGGCTGCGCGGGTACAGGCGCCGCGCCGAGCCGTCGCATCGCCTCCTGCCAGGCATCGAGCAGGATCGTCTGCTGCCGGGCCAGCAGATCCGCCTGTCCTTCCGCGCCGGGCTCCACATCGAGCCAGGGCGTGTCCTCGAACACCGGGGCGAGGTCTGGGGCCACGAAGGCGGCCCATTGCTCGACGGCCACCTGCTGCGGGGGCAGGATGACCTCGAGATTGGCCGTCAGCACGCGGACGCGTTGCGGGGCCGCTTGAGCCAGCCAGCGCCGGCGTAGCGCCGCGGCGAAGGACTCGGCCTCGGTCGCAGCAACTGGCACGGCCGTAGAGAACCACAGCTGATAGCCGTGGCGTCCATTGATGGCAATGCCCGGCGCCGGCAGGTCCAGCTCGGCCTGAACGCCGCGCCACAGCGCCCCGAGCGAACTCCAGTCGGCCGGGCCGGCCAGCTCGATGCAAAGCGCCCGCACGCTCCCGTCCGGCAGCGGCGGCGGGAACAGTCGGAGTACTTCGTCTTGCAGTCGATTCGTCATCGGCGGCACTATAAGGGATGCCCCCCGGCCGGTCGGCCAACACTCTCCGATGACCTTGATCGACCCACAGCAGTCCTACGCATCGGTGCTACCGTCAATTCATCATTTCTAGAACGACTAGACCTCCGGCTGTAACTTGGTGACAGAATGCCTCACTAATCCAGCGCCAATTCCCATATGGAAAAGTCTTATTCACTCAATCGGCAACAGTTCCAAGCTATATCGGCACTTGCTAGTCATCAGCGTTATCGACATTTCATCGGTCGAGTATCCGACTGGGAATTTGTGTGGGGACTGAGAAATGAAGATGGATGGGTGACAGCCTCAGACAACAGTGGAAATCTTGTGTCCCCTTTTTGGCCACATCCCGATTATGCAACTGCTTGCGCAGGTAGCGAGTGGGCAGGAAATTCCCCAGCGAGCATTGAGATTCACCATTTCTTGAGTCGTTGGCTTCCCGGTATGGAAAAGGACGGCATGCTTGCGGCAGTATTCCCAACGCCAACAATGCAGGGGGTAATCGTTTCACCGCGCCAGTTGCAAAGGGATATTGAAGAGGAACTATCTCACTTAGAGTGAAACAAGTAGTTCGAAATTCCGCTTCTGGCCGAGAGCGCCATTTCGGCCGCACGGGCAACAGACATTCCTAGGGGGTTGGTGCGCCGAGTACCGGCCAGACCGGCTGAATGACTGCTTCACCCTGGTCAGCGGTCATCGTTCTCGGCGCTGCAACAGGCGTACCGATGTCGGCTTCATGTCCCAGACCGTGATCCCGGCTTTCGACCGCGGATGGCGGCACCCGCTGCTTTGCAGTCATTGCTCCCATCAATGCACGTTTTGAGGTAACCGGATACAAAGCTTCCCGACTTTCGCCCCCTGCCGTTTGAACCCGCTGCAATGAGATGTGAGAATGGCTGCCGACCACCAGCAGCCAAGGATGCACCTTGATTTCCGTTCGTCCCATCGCCCCGCATGAATGGCAGAAGTACCGGGATATCCGTCTGCAAGCGCTGCAGGATGCCCCCGATGCCTTTGGCAGCAGCTGGGCGGCGGAAGCAACGCAGGCGGATGAGCATTGGTCCACGCGGATGGCAGCGGCAGCCGCAAGCGATACGGACCGGGCACTTTTTGCCGTCAATGGGGGGACGGTGTGTGGCCTGGTCTGGTGCAAGCTGTCCGTCGCAGAGCCTGGCGTGGCCGATATCTACCAGATGTGGGTGGCGCCCACTGCCCGTGGCCTGGGAGCCGGACGGGCCTTGCTGGACCATGCTCTGGCCTGGGCCAAAAGCCGGGGAGCACAGCGTGTCCGACTGGGGGTAACGGTCGCAGACTCCCCGGCCATGCAGTTGTACCGATCACATGGTTTTGCCCCGGTGGGACAGCCGGAGCCGCTGCGCGCAGGCTCTGCCTTGGTGGCGCAGGCCATGGAACTGAACTGGGGCACGCCCTCTGCACATTGAGGCACGCGGTGGGAGTGGCTCACGGCCAGTGGCTTGAGCCACTGGCAAGGCCGAGCTAACCCCCAGCGGGAAACAGCTTTTGCACCAGCGGGTGCAGCAGCTTGCGGCTGGCGCCGATCGCAAAGAACTGCTCCTCCACCCCCGCGCAATCGCCCAGGCGCTTCACGCCGTAGCGGGTCGTCAGTTCGTCGTGCACCAGGCTTGCCATGGGAAAGACGCCCATGCCCGCCGCGCCAAAGGTCTTGAGCAAGGCGCTGTCCTCGAACTCTCCGGTCACATGGGGCTGTATGCCTTCGCGCTCAAACCACTGGTCCAGCCTGGCGCGCACCGCGGCGTGGGTGGTGGGCAGCAGCACCGGCACCTTGGCCAGCGACTGCGGAAAGCCCCGCCGGGCTGCGGCGTAGAGCGAGGCCGGCGCATACCAAGAGATGGGTGACGCGCACAGCAGGTGGCTGTAAACCTTTAGATTGGGGTTGGGCGGGGCAGCGCGGTCTGCCAACACCACATCCAGCCGGTGCAGCGCCAGGTCCCCCAGCAGATCCGCAAACTCGTCCACCAGGCACAGCAGCCGCAGATGGGGTTCCTGCATCACGGGCTGCATCAGGCTGCGCACCGCCAGCTTGGGCAGTTCGTCGGCAATGCCTACCACCAGGCGCACCGTCGGCGTACCCACGGCATCGTGCACCACCGCAGGCAGTTGCTCGCCCAGCTGAAAGATCTGCTCGGCCTGCCGCATCGCGGCCAGCCCCGCATCCGTCAGCACCAGCCCCCGCCCGGCGGGCTTGAGCAGGGCATAGCCCAGGGACCGTTCCAGCTCGCGCACCTGGGTGCTGACGGTCTGCACCGCCATGCCCAGGCGTTCCGCAGCACGGGCCATGCCGCCTTCCTTGGCGACTACCCAGAAATAGTAGAGGTGCCGGTAACTGAAGCCTGGACCCATGGTTCGGTTTTTCAGAGCTGTGGCTTCCTGATTATCTGCTTCTACAAACCGGCTGCATGGCTATCGTTGGGGACATCGCATGCAGGGAAACACCAAGGGGAAGAACGGGGAGGGATACCTGGGAAGGATGCCGGGCAGCGGCCCGCCCCACCCGCTGCGAACCCAGGACCCATGCGGCCATGGCGCAGGCATGCACCGCCATCCGCTGTGGCACACACCGTGCAACTGCCAGGAGAAAGACCATGCTGAAAGTTCTTGTCCCGTCCGATGGCTCCGCCAATGCGCACTACGCCGTGCGCCATGTGATCCAGCAGTACCAGACGCAGCCCAGCCTGGACATCCACCTGCTGAACGTGCAGCCACCCTTTCCGCAGCTTTTCACCGATTACGCCAGCAGGGGCGACCTGATGGAGTTCCACCAGGAGCAGGCCGCATCCGCGCTGGCCGGCACCCGGCAGCTGCTGGATGCGGCGGCCATTCCCTACACCGTGCACACGGAAGTCGGCAACACCGTGGACTGCATTGTGGACACCGCGCGCCGGCTGGGCTGTGACGGCATTGTGATGAGCACGGCGCGCAAGAGCGCGCTGGTGCGCCTGGTCGAAAACTCGGTGACCAACCAGGTGCTGGCGCGCACCAGCGTGCCCGTGGAGGTGATTGCGGGGGAAGCTGCCACCAGGCTGGAACGCTTTGGCATTCCCGCAGGCGTTGGCGCCGGCGCGGGCCTGGTCGCCTTGTGGATGGCCTCCAGCTGACCCTGTCCGCGCCTGCGGCCGGGGCGCGACCGCCATGAGCGCACCCGGCCCGCCCGGGCATCCCGGCCAAAGCGGCCCTGACGACATACACCGCATAAACGGCACACCCCGCCTGGAGCCTTGGCATGCACACCATTGACACCCTGGCCACCGGCCCGATGTGGATCGGCTTCATCACCTTTGTGTGCGCCATGCTGGCCCTGGACCTGTTCGTGCTGGGCGGCAACAAGGCACACAAGGTGTCGGTGCGGGAGGCCGCAGGCTGGACCGTCACCTGGATGACGCTGGCCACCACATTCGGCGTTCTGCTGTGGTGGTATCTGGATGCCACGGCCGGCCGCGACATCGCCAACCGCAAGGCGCTGGAGTTCTTTACCGGCTACCTGATCGAACAGGCGCTGTCGGTCGACAACATGTTTGTATTCGTGATGATCTTCACCTACTTCGCCGTCCCGGCGGAGCTGCAGCGCCGGGTGCTGCTGTACGGCGTGGTGGGCGCCATCGCCATGCGCGCCATCATGATTCTGGGAGGCATCTGGCTGGTATCCGAGTTTGCCTGGGTGCTCTATCTGTTCGGGCTGCTGCTGGTCGTCACCGGGGGCAAGATGCTGTTCATGCACGGGCACCAGCCCGATCTGGAACAGAACCCCCTGCTGCGCTGGTTGCGCAGCCACATGCGGGTGGCTACGGGCTTTCACGGCCAGGCGTTCTTCGTGCGTATCGACGGGGTGCGCCATGCAACGCCCATGTTCCTGGTGCTGCTGATGATCGAGGCCAGTGATCTGGTCTTTGCCGTCGACAGCATCCCGGCCATCTTTGCGGTGACCACCGACCCCTTCATTGTCTTCACCTCCAACATCTTCGCGATACTGGGTTTGCGGGCCTTGTACTTTCTGCTGGCAGACATGGCGGAGCGCTTTTATCTGCTGAAGTACGGCCTGGCCCTGGTGCTGATCTACATCGGGGGCAAGATGCTGGCCATGCCCTGGTTCCATATGCCGGCGCACTGGTCGCTGGCGATTGTGGGATCGATCGTGCTGGTCTCCGTGTGGCTCAGCGTGAAGCTCTCCGCCCGCAAACCGTCCAAGGGGCTTGTATGAGCGATGCAGCCACACCGGCCACCATCTCGGCCTCTGTCCCGTCCTGTATGCCGGCACCGGATCTGGAGCGGCGCGACAACCTGGGCAGGCTGACATCCCTGGCCTGGTTCGGCGGCCAGACCCGCGCCGCCACCACCAGCACGCGCTGGCTGGTGGCCGTGGACGGTTCCGCGTGCTCTCTGCGCGCGGTGACCGCCGCCGCGCACCTGGTGGCGATGGGGCAAGGGGATGTGCTGGATCTGGTGAACGTCCAGCCCTGGCTGAGCAAGGAAGCCGCAGAGTGCGAACTGGCACGGCGCGGCTGGGCCGCCACCGCCCAGGCGCGCCAGTTGCTGCAAGCATCCGCCACGCCCTGGCAACTGCATGTGCTGATGGGAGAGGATGCCGCCGCCATCGTGGAACTGGCCGAATCACTGGACAGCCTGGGTATCTGCATCGGCTCCCACGGGTGGACGGCCGCCGAAGCCGTGCTGCTGGGCTCCGTGGCCTGCAAGGTGCTGCGCCTGGCCAAGATGCCGGTCCTGATCGTGCGGTGAACCAATCCCGCCCCAGGCGGACGTCACCGTGGCGGGCACAGGCAGTGTGTTCGCGCAGCCATCACAGCGGCCTGCAACGGGAAATTAGCGAACCACGCCTGACTGGGCTGCGCCCTCCCCGCTCGCCACCCAGGCTTGACTGAGTAACGACATATTGAGAATCGCGTTTGCAACGCTGAAGCAGACCTTCACTGCAAATAGCTCTGCCTCTTTTACAGTCGGTGAACTTCAGACCCCTTGCTGCTTTGCAGCTCGCCATAAACCCAATAGCTTCTGAAAAACAGATGAAGAAACTTCTCTTGCCTGCCTTGATTGCCATGGGCTTTACAAGCCCTGCCTGGGCCGACGCCGAAAAGGACATCGTGCAGGTCCTGGCCTCTTGCCTGGTGGAAAATGCACCAGGCAATTGGGATGAACTTTCTGTGCATTACGCCCGCAATGGAAAGGATGACAAAGGCCTCAATCAAGTGTCGGTGACCCACCGCGTGAGTGCCGGCGGTGTGACGAACAGGCTGGAGCCGTGCAGACCCCTGATTCCTGCGATGTTGGTCGAAAAACTCAGCGCCACCCTTCCTGAAAATGCACAGCAATGGAAGGCCGTCGACATCAAGATATTCAAAACCGGGCGGTTTAGCATCAACTGGGTACAGCCTGAAGGCTGAGCCCTGTACAGCTGCAGGCTGGCACCATTCGAAAACAGCGCCCCCCCATGCCTCCAATGGCGCGCAGACCGGCGCTGCAGATATGGGCGACTGGGGCGGCGGTGCGCAGGAGCGGCTTAGCGGATCTCGAAGATGTCCACATCCGACATCACCGCCTGCTCGTGGTAGATGTCGTAGAGGTACTGGGGCAGCTCGGCATGGCTGACCTCCGGCGGAATGGCCAGATCCACCGGGCCACGCTTTCCATCACCCCCGATGGCAAAACAGCGCCAGGCCGGGCCATGGCGCTCTATGGCCAGGATGTCGCCAAACACATTGAACCGGTACTTTTCCATGCTTGCTCCAAGTTGGGCACTGCATCCTAACGCCCTGTCGCCGCCCTCCGCCACATTGGCCCAAAACGGTAAAACGGTGTACAGCCCGTGGCGGCCCTGCCCCTGGATCTGTGCAGGCAACCCACACCTGATCAGCACGCAATATGAATGCGCTGTGGTAGAAAATGGCCACCATATAAATTGATTTACATTCCAGCAATCAAAAATATCTCCATACCATTGACAATCAATCAACGGGCACTGATTACCAGGTATTGGTACCCGGGGTAAAACCTTCGTAAACGCCATATCCGCAGTCCATCCACGGCCACTGCACCATCACACTGAAGGGATCTGCACCATGAGTACCTACCAAAGTCTGCTTCAACAGAAATCCGAACTGGACACCCTGATCGCCGAGGCCCAGCACCGTGAAAAGTCCCAGGCTGTGGCGCAGGCACGCGCGCTGGTCGACCAATATGGTCTGAATGTCGACGATGTGTTTGGCAAAAAGAACACTACGGGCGCCCGCACTGCAGGCGCGCGCGCGACGGTGGCGCCCAAGTACCGGGATCCGGCCACCGGCGCCACCTGGACTGGTCGTGGCCGGGAACCCGTCTGGATCAAGGGCAAAGACCGTGCCGCATATGCCATCTGAGTGAATGCGCACCCGCCCCAATGAGCCCGCTGCATGCGGGCTTTTTTATGCCGGTGCCGCGGGAAAAACCTGGGCCAATATGGTTTGGGGGAGATACAGAAAGACCGCCGCCTGCTGGCGGCCCGCACGCACCTTCTGGCGCGGGACAAGTCGGGTTATGCCGCAAGCCCGGCAGCCTGATGGATGAAGTGGCTGGTATTTATCCAGCAACCCATGGCTGCTCCTGCTCCCACCCGCATTGCTTTACCTGTGTGAAGGGTATGCGCCTTTTGTCCAGCGTGCATGCCATTCATCCGAGGGCGTGGGGCAATAGCAGGCAGCCGCTCCCATAATGAGAGCATCAAATCTCCCTCCTCTCACACGTGAATGAGAGGACTTCCCCCGGCATTGCTGGGGATTTTTTTGTGCCTGCCTTGCATGAGATATCCCCATTACCCATGCCAGTGGGGGCAGAAAGCCACTCCGTTGTGTCGCCAGAACATTCGGCCTGGGTGGCCTGCACTGGCATCTGGCCCGGTGATCCACGTCAAAAAGCGACTCCAGAAGCGCCGCACCGCTGAAATAGGATGACCGTTTTGGCTGAGATACCAGTAATGCGATTTTGTTTTTCGACGGCGGTGCGTTCAGTGGTGGTGATGGCAGCGGGTGCTGCCCTGGTGGCTGGCGCCGCAGAGCGCCAGCAGCGGCAGTCCGATCCCCAGAAGGTGGATGTGGCCACCATGCTGGCCTGCAGGTACGACGTGCCCACCTACAACGAATACGCCATGGCCCTGGGCACCGCGGGTGAAGGGGCTGCTGGAATGGGGCTGACACGGATTGCGGATGAATCCAACCCCTTCATGCACGAGTACGACCTGGCCGCACCGGTGGAGGTACTGGGCTACCGCACGCAGCGCGTGGCGCTGGCTTCCGGCGCGCTGATGGCGGTGCTGGACAACGTGAAGCCGCAGGAAGTGGCCCACAAGCTCGGCATCGAAGAAGCTCTGCGCGATGACAGCTTCAAATACATGGCCATGCGCGTGGCCCACCACACCCAGGAAAAAGTGGGCAGCAGCACCATCAACACGGTCATCAGCCATGAGGTGTCCACCGTGGTCACCCACCCCGGCAAGGTGCTGGTGGGCTGCAGCTACCGCGTGAACACCTTCTGAGCGCTTGAGCGCCGCTGCGTGCTGCATGCGCCACCCCGGCAACCGCTGGGGCGTTGCTGCACGCTGCATACACACGGCTACGGCTCCCTGGGCATGCCCGGCGAAGCCACGGCATGGAAAGCGGTGTCAGCAGCGGCGCTGGCACGCTGCCCTGGCCAACCCTGCTAGAGGGCTGGCGGGCTGGCGCGGCCGCAACCACCTCCGCCGCAAAGATCCCACGCGACGGAAGCTATTTGGCGTCTATTTGGCGTCCAGCGGACTGGGGGCCAGACTGGGGGCGCTGTGCATGGCCACGATGCGGTTTTTTCCGCTCTTCTTGGCGGCGTACAGCTGCTTGTCCACATCGTCCAGAAACGCCGAAGGCTCGACGTCTGCATCCGGAGTGATGGTCCCCGCACCAATGCTGACCGTCACATGCTCCCGGATCGGAGACTGCGCGTGCGGAATCGACCGCTTCTGGATCAGCCGCTGGCAGCGGTTGGCCACTTTCAGCGCCGTCGCGGCATCGGTGCGCGGCAGCAGGATGACGAACTCCTCCCCGCCATAGCGGGCCACCAGGTCATGGGGGCCGTCCACGGCCAGACTCAGGGTGCTGGCGATATCCACCAGGCATTTGTCCCCCTGGATATGCCCATACTCGTCGTTGTACTGCTTGAAGCAGTCGATGTCGAACAAGAGCACGGACAGCGGTGCGCCATCGCTGAGTGCCCGGTCCCATTCCATGGCAAAGCACGCATCGAACCGGCGCCGGTTGGCAATGCCGGTCAGCCCATCCTTGAACGAAAGCGCTTCCAGCTCACGCTGCAGGACCAGGAGCTTTTCCTCGGTTTTCTTGCGCTCGGTGATGTCGAACATGAACCCGACCAGGGCCTCGGGGCTGCCGTCCGGAAAGCGCATCACATGCACCACATCCCGGATCCAGACATAGCCGTTTTCGGCCGTCAGTGCCCGGTAATCCGCCTCATGGTCAATGCCGGCCTGGGATTGCGACACGCAGAAATTCACCACGTAATCCCGGTCATCCGGGTGCATGCGCATGACCCAGTCCTCTACCGTCTGCCAGCTGTCCTGGGGCCAGCCCAGCAAAGGCTCTATCTGGGGGCCTATATAGGCAAACTTCTTGGTCGCCCAGTCAATCTTCCACGGTATGGCCTTGGTGGATTCCAACAGTGTTTTGTAGACAGCATCACTCTGACCCCATGCGGAAACATCATTCATGCAGCACCTCCGGCCACCAACTTGTCACCCAGGCACCCACCAGACAGGCTGAACGTGATACCCGGGCAAGATTTGGGCGATTTCACTGAGCAAGAAATGATCCGCTGCAGCAATGTCAAAGAGTGTAATTGACGCTACGATAAATTTTTATTGACGATTTGATTCCAATTGTTTGGTGCTATCAAACAAGCAGAATCGCGCCGCAGCGCGTGGCGCCAGCCTGGTCAGGCCCGCTTTCAGGAACCCTGGCTTTTGGGCGTGTGGCGGCGGTCCTGCCGGCCATCCGCATCCCAGTACAGCGGCGCTATGCCCAGGGAGGTGCGCTGGCCATTCTTGTCCACCACATGGCAGTCGGCACCTTCCACCACCGATACCGGAATGCCGTGGAAAACCGCCTCCCACCCCGGAGGGGGACAGTAGCTTCCGACGGACATCACCGCCTTGCGGGCATCCGTCAACGCATTGAACGCTTTCTGAGTCAGTTCGAACCGTCGCGGCGATGCACCTGCATGGGCATCCCAGTGCTCGCGCAGCGCGGCGACCATTGCATCGTAGATGTTGGCCATGGCGTAAGTCTAAGGGAGTAGCCGGGTGCTGATTTATTTCTCCGAACGCCAATGCATGCGTATTTGGAAGCTCATAATCCGCATGGAAAAGAAAACGGAGATATATGGATTTCCTCGGAAACCAGCCCACTGAGCTGAGAAAAATGAAAAGCCAGCTCCTGGCGCAGGAAGCGCTGTTGTTCTCCGTCATCGAAACGCTGGAGCCGGTGCAACGCAGTGGCCTGCTGGAGCGGTTCGAACACCATGCAGAAGAAGCCAAAACCGAGCTGCTGAACTCCATGGCCACCGACGAGCTGTACGAACGCCTGCTGGAGCACCTCGACAGATATTCCAAGAATATCCAGCATATTCCCAAATAGATTCCGCCCAGCCGCATCCTCAGCCAGCCCGGCCCACGCCGCGCGGGCTTTGTTGTTTTTGGTGTGGGGGTCTTGCACACAGGAGTGAAGCCACCATGGTGCGGGCGCAGCTTCGGCAACGGACGGTGGCGGCGGTTGCCTAAGGCCCCGCTCAGCTTTCGTTGTGGACAACCTCGATCCGCTGCCGGGTGCGGGCCGCCACATCGTAGATGTTGAAGTTGCTCATGGTCCTGCCGTACAGGTGCAGGCTGACGGCACGGGAACGCTCTGCGGGCACGCCCGTCACATGGATGTGAGCCGGATTGGGCACAAAGCTGGTGACCGCACCATGCCGCAGCAGCACCGTGCCGCCGCGTGCCAGATCAATCCCGGCATTCGCCCCGCGATCCGGTGACAGCCGCACATAGCTGCGCTCTTCCAGCACGCCCTCGACCACGCCGACCACGCCCCAGCTGCCATGGTCGTGCACCGGGGTCCACTGGCCTGGAAGCCAGACAATGGCATACAGCGAGAGGCTGGCATCCGGCGCATCAAAGATGAGGTTGCGGGTGTAGCCCGCGGCATTGCTGCGGTAGTGCTGCGGCTCCAGAAAGGAGCCCGCCTGATCGATCAGGTCCAGCATCAGCGGTGCAAGGGCTAGCACGCAGTCGGCAGCATCCGGCTGCAGGCGACTGCGGCTGGTGGCCTGGGCGATGAACGCCGCAAGAGCGAGGGAGGTCATGGCGAAATTGTGTGGCGGGCGACTTCACGCGCCAAGCTTTTGGCGCCCAACGTAGAGGCGACAGGCCGACACGGCTGGACCGCCCTGGCATCACGCCCTACCGGGCCACGCCAGACGATGCAAAAAAGCCCACCGTGCAATGGCCAGGCAGGCTTCTTCGGGTTCCCTTTGGCGCTGCGCGCAGCAGGCACGCTGCGCCCGGCGGCTTCAGGCGTTGGGCTGCAGGATTTCCAGCTGGCTGCGGTTCACCGGGGTTTCTTGCTCTTCTTCCACCTTGAAGTTGACCAGCTTCTTCATGGTCTGCAGCAGGTTCTGCTCGGTGGTCCGCTGGGCATCGCTCACCCGGCCCTCCACCACGGAGACCGTGGTCCGCTTCTCGGTGCTGTCGTTCACGGTAAAGACATCGTAGTTCCCGGAACTCATGTCCAGCATGACGTCGCCGCGCGACTTCACGTACTGGGCCACCAGGCTCTCGCTTTGCTTTTGGTCGAGTTTCCAGGTATCGGCCTGGGCACTGGGCACCAAGGTCGTCTCCTGGCTGAGCAGGTAGGAGGCCGTGCCTGTTTCCACCACGGCCCCGAAGCGCCCCGTGCGCTCAAAGGCGCCGCTGAAGCTGGCGTTGAAGTCCGCCAGGCCGCTGAGCATCGGATCGATACGGCCCGACAGCGGGTTGCCAGACAATGCCGCAATCCGTGCGCCCGTGGCGCCCGTGGCGCTGTGCAACTGGCTGAATGCGTCCTTGAACAGCGTCACCAGACGGCTGTCTGCATGGCTGCGCTGCGCTGCGGCATCCACTTGGCGCAGCAGTTCGGTGATGGACGCTTGCCGCTGCTTGTCGTCCGTCCGTCCCAGCGGCATCTGTGCGTTCACATCCACGTCGACCTTGCCCAGCGCGCCGGCATAGGCAATCGCATTGCGGTCTGCGCCCAGGTGCAGGTCGAAGGAGGAAAGCAGCTCGCCCTCGCCCGGGTTCTTGACCGAAAGGTCCACGCTTTTGAGCACGTTCCGGTCGAAATTGGCCAGGTCCGCAATGTCCATGCGGGGCTGGTCGGCTTGCCCCAAGCCTTCCAGCGCCTTGTCAAAACCCTGCGCCAGCTGGGCCAGCGCCCGCTTTTCCGCACTGCTCAGCGAACCGGAAGCCTTGATCTCCACCTGCAAACCATTGCGGCCCAGAACGCCGCCCCGGTCCACCGCCAGGGTGAGCTCGACCGTCGTGCCCGAGCGCGTCTGGACCGTGAGGCTGGCCTTTGCCACCGTGCTGCTGAAACTGTCCAGCGCCGCCTGATCCAGCTCTTTCGCAGATCCGGCGCCCATGCCCGCGGCGTCGTAGTTCACCAGCGTCTGCCGGTAGGCCGTGCCGGTGGCCGCAAACTGGCTGAGCACGGCACTGCCAAGCCCGCGCCACTGCGCTGCCAGGCCGTCGGACTGGCGGCGCGCACTGTTGCGGACCATGATGGCGCTCACATCGTCCTGTACCGGGTTGGACCATGCCTGCCGGTTCTGGGACAGGGAGGCCGACTTGGCATAGGTGACGTCCGAGGCGACGCGCGTATCCACGCTCACCACGGTAGAGCGCGCCGGTGTGGTGCTAACGGCCACGCTTTTCACTGCCGCAGTGCTGGGCGAAACCGTCACACCCTGGTTGACGTCCCCCGCCAACACGCCGGTTCGGATTGCAGAAATAGTGCTCACAGCCAGTTTCGCTCCTTGCTACAGGCTGCAACCATGCGGCCTCTCTGCCTGTTATCGGCAGCCTGGAGCGATTCTGAAGGCCTTGCGCACAAAAATCACCCGATCCGCGCCCGTCGGCACAGACGGGTGAGCCACCGCAGCACGGTGGACGTGATCGCCTGGCGCGGCTTATCGGGCCTTTTTCATCCAGTCCGACAGTTCGTCGGCATGCTCCTGCTCCTGCTCCAGAATCTGTTCGATCATGCGGCGCGTGGTGTGGTCCTTGTCGCCGATCAAGTCGACCATCTGGGTATAGGCCTCAATGGCCACGCGCTCGGCCACCAGGTTGGCGCGGATCATGGCGTGCAGATCCAGATCCGCGTTGTAATCGGCATGGCTGCGCCGGGTCAGGGTGTCGGGGTCCAGGTTGGGCTCGCCACCCAGTTGCACGATGCGTGTGGCAATGCGGTCGGCGTGGGCCTGCTCCTCATTGGCGTGCACCAGAAATTCCTCGGCTATGGCGGGAGACTCCAGGCCCGAAGCCGTGAAATGGTGGCGCTTGTAACGCAGGATGCACACCCATTCCGTGGCCAGCGCATCGTTCAGCAACTTGATGATGTCTTCACGGTAGGGACTGAAGTCCGGCACCACCGCGCCTTTGTCCAGGCTGCGCTTGGCAGCATTCAGGCGCTTTTGATCCAGGGCCAACTTGGTCGTTTTTGCTTCCGTCATCGTGGGTTCCTTTATGGGCACCTGCTGTGGGCAGGTGTCTGGTGTCTGCACACCGTGTGCGAGACCTCCCCAACATAGGCCGCCCAGCGCCCCCTGTCTGTGAGACAAGCCCCCACATGCATTTCTACACAATTCAGAAGCAGGCAACTGGCCTACACACCCTCCTGCGGTGTCCATCCACACTGATCCGATACAGGAGTGACACATGACACCTCAACCCAAAGCCCCCCAGGGCACCCCCGCGGAAACCACGATCAACACCACACGCAAGCAGCAGCCTTCCGACCCGGGAGCCGCCGCCAAGCTGCCGCATGAGCGCGACCAGTCGGTGGACATGACGGATGGCAAAGCGCCCCCCGGAAATGAAGCAGGCACATCAGGATCTGAAGCGCGGCCTCAAGGATGCGGATGCCCGCGGTGCGGACGGAAAGCCGCTGGGAAGCAAGATTCCCACCAGATAACCCCTAGCCCTAGCCCTGGACCAGGACCGCTCTAGTTGCCGGGATGTCTGGTTGACTGGCTACATGGCTGGCAACGCATCGGATGTCTGCAGCCCGTTCCGGCCTAATGCCCCGTGGACAGCCCGCCGCAAAGGGCTCACTTCGGGCCCTGCCGGGTCTCTGAGTCGGCGTCTGCCTGGGCCTGATCGGGCTTGACCGCCGCGCCCGCAGCCGATCCTCCCAGGGCCCCGGCCACCGCACCGACGGCACTGCCCACCACCACCCCGACCGGCCCACCCACGGCAGCGCCCGTTGCCGCGCCCGCGGCCACTCCGGCAATCACCCCGCCGCCGACCCAGGAGGACTTGGTTTCCCGCGCAGCCTCCTCCGGCGTCAGGCCCACCTGGGCCGCGTCCTCGGGGTCTTGCGAAGGAACGCCGTGCCCGGGTTGCGCCTGCTCGCGCAGATCGGGGTCGGTCGGCGTGTGTGCGAAGTGGTCTGCTTTGTTGGTGTTCATCTGCCTCTCCTTGGAAACATGTGCCAGGGCACCAATGCCCTGGCTGCCTCCAGTCTTCAGCGGATGCCACGCAATGGCCATCGTCTGCCCCAGCGTGCTGCCGTCAGGCAAGGGCTTGTTTAACTTTCCATACAAAAAAGCCCCGGCGGTGCAGGCCGGGGCTTCGCAAGCTTCGAAATTAGCGCCAGGGGCAAAGCAGTGTTCCAACGGCTTCACCGGTTCCCAGCACCATGTATCCTGCCACTGCGGTGTGACAATTTCATGGCAGAGTTGCCATGCAGTGCAGAAAAACAAAAGCCCCGGTCATTGCTGACCAGGGCTTTGTCTTTGGTTGCGAAGGCTGGATTTGAACCAACGACCTTCGGGTTATGAGCCCGACGAGCTACCAGACTGCTCCACCTCGCGGTATTTCGCGTCGGGGACCAACTCCTACTTCGTGGAGTCAATCATTTCCCGACAGACGTATAGTACCACAGGAAATAAAAGAAAAAATCTTCATTCCCAAAATAAATAAAGCCCCCGAACGACATCGCGGGCTTTATTACGTGGAGGAAGTTCGCCCTCTTAGGCTGGCTCCCCTCCGCCTTGATGGCCTCTGACAGGCCCAGCAAATCGCCGGTTAACTGCCCCGAGGCAGGATGTGCGCTGCAGGCAGCACATCCGCTGCACCAAACGGTGCTGCAGCGCAGTTTTCACGGCGCTCAGAAGCCCAGTGCATGCGGCAGCCAGGTGGACAGTGCGGGAATGAAGGTCAGTAGCATCAGCACTACAAACTGCGCCAGCAGGAACAGCGGCAGTTCCTTGTTCAGCTCGCTCAGCGTGGTCTTGGTGGCCACACAGGTCACAAACAGCAGGCCACCGACCGGTGGCGTGATCATGCCCAGCGTCAGATTGACCACCACCACCATCGCAAACTGGATGGGATCAATGCCCAGGGCATTGGCAATGGGCGCCAGGATAGGCACCAGAATCATGATGCCCGGCAGCGGCTCCATGAAGATGCCGAACAGCAGCAGCAGCACATTCACCGCAATCAGGAACATGATGGGCGACAGCTCCCAGCTGATGATCAGCTCGGACAGGTACTGTGGAATGCCCTCCACCGTCAGAATCCAGGCGAATGGCTGGGACGCCGCCATCACCAGCAGCACCGAAGCGGTGAGCAGCGCCGAGCGCGAGGTCAGCGCCGGAATGGCATCCCAGCGCAGCGTGCGGTAGACCCACTTGCCGCAGACGAAGGCATAGACCACGGCCACCACCGAAGCTTCGGTGGGGGTGAAGATGCCAAAACGAATGCCCACGATGATAAGCACCACCAGGCCCAGAGCCGGCAGCGCCTTGATGGTGTTGACCAGCATTTCGCGGCCCGAGGGGCGTGCATCGGTGGAGCGGTAGTCGCGCTTCTTGCTGACATACCAGTTCACCACGCACAGCGCGGCAGCGATCAACAGGCCGGGAATGAAGCCGGCAATGAACAGCCCGCCCACCGACACGTTCTCATCCTGCAGCGCGTAAATGATCATGCTGATCGACGGCGGGATGATGGGCCCCATGATGGCGGCGTTGGCCGACAGGGCTGCCGCATAAGGGCGGTCGTAGCCGGCCTTTTGCATCATCTTGACCATCATCGCGCCAGGACCGGCCGCATCGGCCAGGGCCGAGCCGGAGATGCCCGAGAACAGCATGGACGAGCCCACATTGGCATAGCCCAGACCGCCACGCAGATGGCCGACAAACTGCGCAGCAAAGCGCAGCAGCACATGGGTGAGCGCGCCGCCGGACATCAGCTCGGCCGCGAAGATGAAGAACGGCACCGCCATCAGCGGAAAGCTGTCGATGCCGGTGAACATTTCCTTGAACACCACCAGTTGGGGGTACTTGCCGCCCACGAAGATGGCGACAGCGGAAGAAATGGCGAGTGCAAAGGCGACGGGCACGCCCAGGACCATCAGCAGCACGATACAAACAAACAGGGTCAAAGCCATGGTGTGTTTTCTTTCTCTCAGCCCTGTTTACAGCGAGCCGGCGGCTTCGCCGTCGATCTCGTTGGATTCCTTGTAGGAACCGTCGGCGATATAGCCGCGTGCAATGAACAGCAGATGCACCAGCATCAGCACAAAGCCTACCGGCATGGCGGCGTAGACAAAGGAAATCGGAATGTCCGTGGCCGCCGTGCTTTGAAAGCGCGTGCGCCAGACATAGTCGCTGGACGAGATGGTCATGAAGATGAAGAACAGCGCCAGGCAGAGCAGCACCAGCGCGCGCAGCAACTGTGCCGTGCGTGTGCTGACCGAGCGGTGCAGATTGTCGATGGCCACATGGCCACCAAAACGCAGCGCCAGGCCTGCGCCCAGGAACGCCACCCAGATCATCATGTGGCGGGCTACTTCTTCGGCCCAGACAATGGAGTCACCCGTGGTGTAGCGCAGCACCACGTTGGAGAAAATGATGATGGCCATGGCCAGCAACAAAAAGATCAGTACCCAGCGGTTGATTGCCACCAGGCCTTTTTCGATGCGATCGAGCATATGCAGTCACGACGAACCGGCCAGCTGCCTGCGCTGCCCGCCCGGTCCCATCGTTCCGTAAGGAGTCCAACACTGCCGGAGGATCAGGACCATTCCTGCCCCGCGGCGCTGCACACACAGCCCACAACGCATGCAGCCCGCGGCCCTCTTTCCAGAGGACGCAGGCCTGCAGTGCAGTCGCAAACTGCGCGTGCTACTTACTTCACGTTCGCGATGGTGTCCAGCGTCTTTTGACCGAACTTCTTGGCGTACTGCTGGTAGGCAGGCTCCAGGGCGGTGCGGAAAGCAGCCTGGTCCACCTTGTCGACGACCTGCATGCCATGGCTCTTGGCCTCTTCCACACCCTTTTTCTCCACAGCGTCCACAAAGGCGCGGGAGGCTGCAGCACCGGACTTCGCTCCTTGGGTAAAGGCGGCTTTTTCCGCATCGCTCAGGCCGCCCCAGAAGCTGGGCGACATGATGAATACGACCGGTGCGTACACGTGAGCCGTCAGTGTAAGGTGCTTTTGCACCTCCCACAGCTTGGTGGAGGCCAGCACCGAGATCGGGTTCTCCTGGCCGTCGATGGTGCCTTGCTGCAGCGCGCTGATCACTTCAGGCCAGCTCATGGGCGTAGGCGATGCACCCAGGGTGCGGAAAGCGGTGATGTGCACCGGGTTCTCCGTCACGCGGATCTTCAGGCCCTTCATGTCCGCCACGCTCTTGACGGCGTGCTTGTTGTTGGTCAGATGGCGGAAGCCCTGCTCACCCCAGGCCAGCGCCACCAGGCCGCGCTGCTGGAACTTGGCCAGCAGGTCCTGGCCGAACTTGCCGTCCAGCACCGCACGGGCATGGGCCGTGTCACGGAACAGGAAGGGAATGTCCACCACGCCCACTTCGTTGACGAAGTTGCTCAAGGCGCCGGTGGAGACGATGGCCGCCTCCACGGTGCCCAGCTGCAGGCCTTCGATCAGCTCACGCTCGCCACCCAGGGCGCTGGCGGGGAACTGCTTGAAGCTGAACTTGCCGCCCAGCGACTTCTCGATGGCCTGCGACCAGCCATTGGCGCCGGCGCCATAGTGCGAGGTTTGCGGCAGGGCGTAACCCAGCTTCACTTCCTTGCCTGCAGCCATGACGGCCCCGGCAGACAGCGCGAGGGCGGTACCCGCGCAGGTGGCGATAAAGGAACGGCGGAACATGCTCATGGGGGGAATCCTTGTATGTCTCCAGATACGAAGCGGCAAATTCTAGACAGCGCCCGCTGCACCCGCGATGGCGTCTTGCCTGGGGCCGGCCTCCAAACGCGGGCCTCATGCCACCCGTCGGAAATTCTGCAGAGCGGCTCCGCCCGCGCCTCCTGCCGCCACGCTGCCACCCCACGCACTTTTTGCGCGCAGAAATAGATCTTTGCGCACAAAAGAAGCCACAGAAGGCACAACCCTCACACATCAGAGATCCTGCACCCCATCTCCATGGGGTCACCGGCGCCGGCACGGCCACCCCACCCATCGCCGTTCGCGATGACACAAGCCACCACTTGGCATGCATCAAGGCGGCGCTTCCAGTCCTGTGGCAGGCTTTTTCCACAGACAAGCGCCATCTCACGCCACCTCAACCCATCCGCCGCACAAACCCCAGGCATTCAATCCAGTTCCAACTCGAATTACATTAGGTTGCGTGCCACGCCCGCGTTGCGCACCAGTTGCTTTTCCCGAGATCGCCATGCCGCAGTACATCGCCCACAAACCCCGCCGCGCCAGTGATGAGAACTGGGTACTGACCGCGGTCTCCATCAGCCTGGTGGCCGTGCTGTGCATGTTTGCGCTGGGCTATTTCCTCAGCAACCACTGGCGCCAGGAAGCGCAGGAACAGCGCCAGCAGCAGCAACAGTTCGATGCCTACCGCCGCGCCACAGCCCCCCCGGCGGCGGCCCGCCCCACCAGTCCGCCCCTGCCGGCCGACATGCAGAAAGCCCAGGAGGTGCGCGCCCGCCTGCTGGCCAATCCCAACGTGACTCCCGGCCCCGGCTTTGACCGCCCCGGCGTGCAGTCCACCGGTGCAGCCATCGTCGATGCCATCGACACCGCCCAGGAACGCAGCGCGCGCTGAACCCCTGAGCACACCGGCAGCGCCGGATACGAGCACCAAACTGTAGACACCGACCACCTGCACGCACGCACCCACACACTCACGCACGCACAGGCACGCTGCTGCGCGCAGACACAAAAAAGCTGCCCGGTATGCACCTGGCAGCTTTTTCATTCCTCGGCCGCAGACCGGCTGCGGACGGGGGGATTCGGCAGTGGAACGTCGAAGGCCTTGACCGCGATCAGAAGCCTGCAGCCACGGAGCCCTTGAACTCCTTGTCGATGAACTGGCGGATTTCATCCGAGTGGTAGGCCTTGACCAGCTTGGCCACCCAGGGCTGGGCCTTGTCGGCTTCACGCACCACGATGATGTTCACATAGGGATTGTCTGCGCGCTCCAGCGTGATGGCATCCTTCTTCGGGCTCATGCCGGCGGCGATGGCGAAGTTGGTGTTGATGGCCGAGGCATCCAGATCGTCCAGCGAACGCGCCAGCTGGGCCGCATCCAGTTCCACAAAGCGCAGCTTCTTGGGATTTTCCACCACGTCCAGCGGCGTGGCCTTCAGGCCGACGTTGGGCTTGAGCTTGATCAGGCCCTTGTCCTGCAGCAGCAGCAGCACGCGGCCGCCGTTGGTAGGATCGTTGGGAATGCCGAACTTGGCGCCGGACTTCAGGTCTTCCAGGCGCTTGACCTTCTTGGAATACAGGCCGATCGGGAAGTTGACCGTGGGTGCCACGCTCACCAGCTTGTAGCCACGGTCCTTGATCTGGGCATCCAGATATGGCTTGTGCTGGTAGCTGTTGGCATCCAGATCACCAGAGACCAGGGCCGCGTTGGGCTGCACGTAATCGCTGAACTCCACCACCTGCAGCTTCAGACCGTCGCGCTCGGCCACTTTCTTGACCTGCTCCATCAGCTGGGCATGGGGGCCGGCGGTGACGCCGATCTTGATCACTTTGTCTTGGGCCTGGGCCACCAGCGACAGGGTGGCGACAGCGGCCACGGCCAGGGCATTGCGGAAGAAATGGCGCTTGTTCACGGGTATCTCTCAGAGCTTGGGAAAAACCAGCAATGTACCCCGCTTCCAGGCCCGCAGCTCAGAATGCTTTTTCCGATGCATATCGATAAAAGGCATAAAGCGCCGGAACACCCCAGGCATCAGCACAGGCCGCTGCGGCTGCGCCAACCGCCTGCGGCCTGCCGGCGGCAGGCATGTGCTGCATGCCCTGCAAAAATGCCGGCGCTGGCATGGCGGGACCATGCCCGCCGCAGCGCAGAGCGCTCAGTTGTAGTCTTGGACCGCTTGCTTGACCGGCAGGGCCAGCACCCGGTAGGCCACCACGTCCAGCGCGGCGTGGTTCACACCCTGGCGGTCGGTCCACACCTTCGGGGTCATGGGGCCGGTCAGGCTCACGGCGTCGCCCTCTTCCAGTTCACGCAGCTGGTTGCACGGCACGGGATCGAACGCCACCACGTTCACAAACAGACTGCTGCCGTCATTGGCTGTGGCGCGCATGCGCGCCACCATGAACAGCTTGCCAAAACGGTCGGTGCGCTCTTCGGGCGTACCCGTCAGGCGACCTGCAATCAAACCTTCGATCATAAATATGCACTACCCGTCGGGTGTTGGCGTAGCGGTCGGCACGGGCCGGTTGCTGGCCATGTTGTCAATACAAAAAAATCAAGTCTCAGACGCCAAAAGGGCCAGCAACATTGTTGCTAGCCCTTTTGCTTTTATAAATGGTCGGAATGGCGGGATTCGAACTCGCGACCCCTTGCACCCCATGCAAGTGCGCTACCAGGCTGCGCTACATTCCGACAGAAACTAGATTGTACGCTACAAAAATGAGTGCTAAAAACAAAATCAGCAACTTTTTTTGAAGCCGCTTTTGAAGTCTTTTCCTGGTGTCCCAGGGCACAAGGGACTGGGTGAAACACTTCAGAAGCGAAGCCGTGATTGTAGCCAAGTTTTCCGACCCGAATCGGTTCGCGCTGCAATTGCGCGCTGTTTTTTGCGTTCATGCGCTTGCGCGGCCTGTTCTCGCACTCCCCGCCCTTGCCAGGCCCATCCTCCCCAGGCCTGCCCCTGCGGCGCCTGTTGCCATATATATGGGCGGCGCGGGTGCTCCCGTACAATCGCCGCCGCAGTCTTGGCGGACTGCAACCGCTAGGGGTGTCCGTGCCGCAGGGCATGGGCTGAGATCACACCCTTTGAACCTGTTTCGCGCACCACCGGTCCGAGAGGATCGATGGTGCGCATCGAGATCATCCTCGCGCAGGGAAGCCGAACCATCTCGGTGCCAGCCAGCCGCCAGGGACTCCCCTGCGCAGCCCGCCCGCGCACCACGCTGGCCACGCGCCCTGCTTCGTATCGATACGGAGCATCCATGTCTTCTTCTCCCTCTTCCAACGCTGCCGGGCACAGTCCGGCGCACAACCAGGCACTCACGCAGGTGGCCGCCAGCGAACGGGTATTCGCCACCCACGACCACGCCTCCCTGTGGTTCAGCCTGGGGGTGGGCCTGCTGGTGATGCAGGTGGGCGCCTATCTGGTGCCGGCCCTGGGCCTGCGCGAAGCCCTGTGGACCATTGTGCTGGGCTCCATCGTCGGCGCCGGCCTGCTGGCCTGGGTCGCCAAGATCGGCTGCGATACCGGCCTGGGCAGTGCGGCGCTGATGCACCATGTCTATGGCAGCCACTTTGCCAAGCTGCCGATCGCGCTGAACCTGGTCCAGCTGATGGGCTGGGGCACGTTCGAGCTGGTGGTGATGCGCGACGCCACGCTGGCCATCAGCGGCCAGTCCGGCCTGGGCTGGATGCTGGGCGCCACGGCCCTGTGGGGTGCGGTGGTGGCGCTGATGATCAGCGGCTCCATGATCCAGCTGGTGCGCAAACTGATTGCACGCATCGCACTGCCCCTGGTCGTGCTCTCGCTGCTGTGGCTGAGCTGGCATTTTGCCGAGCGCGCCAGCGCCATCGGCTGGGACAGCCTGTGGCAACGCCGGGGCGAAGGCGGCATGTCCTGGCTGTCGGCCATGGACCTGGTGATTGCCATGCCCATCTCCTGGCTGCCACTGGTGGCCGACTACGCCCGCCATGGCAAAAGCGGCGGCAGCGCGCTGCGCGGCACCTGGCTGGGCTTTGCCGTGGCCAACTGCTGGTGCTATGGCCTGGGCGTGCTGGTGGCGCTGACCCTGCCGTCGCAGGACTTGCTCACCGCCTTGCTGCTGGCCCAGGGCGGCCTGATTGCGCTGACACTGATCCTGATCGACGAGGTGGACAACGCCTATGGCGACACCTATTCCGGCAGCCTGGCGCTGCACAGCCTGCTGCCGGCCTGGAGCGTGCGCCGCTGGGGTCTGCTGCTCATCGCCCTGTGCACCGCCCTGGCCCTGGTGCTGCCCATGCACAGCATCGAGCCGTTCCTGCTGACGCTCAGCTCCATCTTTGTGCCCATGTTCGGCGTCATTCTCGGGCGCCTGGCGTTCCAGTCTGCCGCCGACCGCGCCCAGGCCGCCGCCCACTGGATGGCCGGCGCCCGCCCGCTGCACCCGGTGTCGATCGGACTGTGGCTGGCCGGCATTGCCTGCTACCACGCCATTGCCCACTGGCTGCCACAGACCGGTGCAGCCCTGCCCACGCTGGCGCTGTGCTTTGTACTGGCCTGGACCACACGCGCAACAACTTCCATAGCAGGCTCCACCCCCGCAGAGCGCCACAGCGCCTGAATTTCCGGGAACTTTCGGCGCAGCGCGGCACTCCAGCCAGAGATGCACCCCGGCAGGCATGGCCCCGGCGGGTGCAGCATCCATCCACAGCGCGGCGCCCGATTGGCTGGCTTGAGGGCAGACAGCGGCACCGCGCACCACCCGCACAGGAGTCTTTGCCGCGTGTTCACCGCCGCCCTACACCGCGTTCACCGTTCCATCCGTTCATCACTTCCCCACGCCCTGCTGGTGGCTGCCACCCTGGCCGCCAGCTGGACCGCCCTGCCCAGTGCCGCCCGGGCACCGGAGTTTGTCAGCGTCAAGGGCAACAGCGCCAATGTGCGCGCCCAACCCCAGGCGCGCGCCCAGGTCCAATGGGAGCTGTCCAAGGGCTACCCGCTGCAGGTCACTGCGCGCCAGGGCAACTGGCTGAAAGTGCGGGACTACGAATCCGCCCTGGGCTGGGTCTACCGCCCCAACACCAGCACGCAGGCCCACCATGTGGTCAAGGCCCGTACCGCCAATCTGCGCAACGGCCCGGGCGCCAACCACCGCGTGATCGGCAAGCTGGAACAGCATGAAGTGGTGCGCACGCTGGAAAAGCGTGCCGGCTGGGCCAAGGTGCGCAGCCCCAGCGGCACCCAGGGCTGGGTGGCACGCAGCCTGCTGTGGGGCTGGTAAATCGGTCTGCTGCGGCAGGCTGTTGAACGCAGCCTGCCCTGCCGCCCCGCCTGAGCGCCACCCGCCAGGGCCTGCACCCGGATCAAGATCCCCAGGCCAGCTTGGCCGGTGGCTCTTTTTTTGACCGCTGTGTCAGCTGGCTCCATCGCCGTCAGGCCACCTGCTGATGCGCCATCTCTGCAGCATGTAAAAAGCACTCAATATTCCGGTGCAGCTGCCGATAATGGGGACAAGATGCCCCAAATCCACCACTCCTTTCGCCCGACCCTGCTGGCAATGTGCGCGTTCAGCGCGCTGCTGGCCGGTTGCAATGAAATCCCCGGCCTCGGCCCGGATCCGCGCACCGTCGCCAAGGAAAGCGAAGCCCGCGCCATTGGCGGTGCATGCCGCCACGCCATGCGCGGACTGGAAGACTGCTACGCCCTGAACCCCAAGTCCCCCAAGGGTCTGGTGTTTGAAGGCTGGAAGGACATGGACAGCTACATGCGCGAATTCAAGATCGAAGGCACACCCTCGGTCTTCACGCAGAAACCCGTGCAACGCCGCAACCGCTCGGACAACGACGGCGTCGAAACCGAAAGCCGCGACCGCAGCTGAAGCCCGCGGACGCTGGCGGCCACCTTCCGCCGTGCGGCCTGCCGGGATCCTGTCGGCGTCACCCATGGCCTGCCGCACGGCCGCAGACGCAAAAAAGCCCCGTTACCGGGGCTTTTTTTGTGGCTGGCGCTGTCCTGTGCCGGGGAACACGATCCGGCCCCCGCCCGGTCTCAAGCTCAAGCGCGCTCGAACACCGCCATCGATTCCACGTGGGCCGTGTGCGGGAACATGTTCACCACGCCCGCCGTCACGCAGCGGTAACCCGCCTGATGCACCAGCAGGCCGGCATCGCGCGCCAGCGTGGCGGGGCTGCAGCTCACATACACGATGCGCTCGGGGAACGTCCAGTTCTCATGGCCTTCGGGCAGCGGCGGCAGCAGATCGGGCTGCTCCTCGGTGGCCACACCGGTCTGCTTGGCTCCAATGCGGATCTGGTGGATGTCGGCCAGCGCCTTGGCCAGCGCAAACGCACCTTCGCGGGGAGGATCCACCAGCCATTTGTCGGCATTGCCGTCGGCCATCAGGATGGCGGGCGTCATATTGAACAGGTTGCGGGCCACGAACGTGGTGGGCGCCAGCTTGTCGCCGTCGGCGCGGGCCGCATTGTTGGCCGCCAGGTTTTCGTGCGAGCGCTGCACCAGCGCGTCCGAGCCTTCAATGCCCAGCACCTCGCCCGCCATCGTCGCCAGCGGCAATGTGAAGTTGCCCAGACCGCAGAACCAGTCAATCACGCGATCGGTCTTCTGCGCCGCCAGCAGGCGCAGCGAACGCGTCACCAGCACGCGGTTGATGTGCGGATTCACCTGGGTGAAGTCGGTTGGCTTGAACGGCATGGTGATGCCGAAGTCCGGCAGGGAATACGCCAGCTGGGTACCGCCCTGCTCCATCAGGTGCACGGTGTCCGGCCCCTTGGGCTGCAGCCACCACTGCACGTCGTACTGCGTGCCGAAGTCACGCAAACGCTGCAGGTCGGCGTCGCTCAAGGGCTCCAGGTGGCGCAGCACCAGGGCCGTCACGTCGTCGCCGCAGGCTACTTCGATCTGCGGGCAGGTCTCGCGCGCATCCAGGCTGGCAATCAGTGCCCGCATGGGCATCAGCATGGCATCCACATGGGGCGGCAGCACCTTGCAGGTTTCCATGTCGGCAATATAGCGGCTCTTGCGCTCATGGAAGCCCACCAGCACCTTGCCCTTCTTGATCACATAGCGCACCGACAGGCGGGCGCGGTAGCGGTAGCCCCAGGTCGGGCCTTCGATGGGGCGCAACAGGGTTTCAGGCTTCACCTTGCCCAGGTGCCACAGATTGTCTTCCAGCACGCGCTGCTTGACGGCCACCTGGGCTGCGACATGCATGTGCTGCATCTTGCAGCCGCCGCAGGCACCTTCGTGCAGGCCGGCGTTGGGGCAGCCGGGCTTCACCCGCTGCGCGGATTCGCGGTGGATCTCGCGCAGGCTGGCGGCTTCCCAGTTGTTCTTCTTGCGGTGCACATTGGCCGTGACCAGCTCGGTCGGCAGGGCGCCGTCAATGAACACCACCTTGCCGTCGGGCTTGCGGGCCACACCCTTGGCCTCCATGTCCATGGACACCACCTCCAGCCAGCCCTCGGGCAGGTTGGGGTCGGCGGCGGGCATGGCGGCGTACTCGGTATCGGGGGAAATCTTGTCGTTCTGGTCACTCATGGTGGCGCGATTGTCTCATGTGGTACCTATTCGCCTGCCCCTGCGACGGCTTCTGGGAAAGAGGGACAGGACAAGAGCCTGCACCAGCCGGTCGGCATTCCGCCTGCTGACCCCGCAGGGCCATGCGCCAGCTGTTCCCGGCCGCCGGAGCCACAGCGCGGCCGTTCATGTCACACCCATGAAGGCTATGTCGTCATACTGGTGCGCCCGCTTGGGGCGAGCCGAGAGACCGCACCCGTGATCCAGAAAAATCCCTACTCTCCCGACGAACGCGCACGCCGCTATGACGCCGAACATGCACGCAGGCTGCGGGCGCTGGCCTATCGCATGCTGGGCTCGCGCGCGGAGGCAGAAGACATCGTGCAGGACACCTGGCTGCGCTGGGTCGAGGTGGACGAGAGCGGGATCGACAATCCGGGCGCCTACCTGTCACGCCTGACCACCAATCTGTGCCTCGACAAGCTGGGGTCGGCAGCGGTGCGGCGCGAACAGTACATAGGCATCTGGCTGCCCGAGCCGCTGCTCGAGGACGACCTGCTGTTTGGCTGGGCCCCCAGTCCCGAGCGGCAGACGGAATTTGCCCAGGACGTCTCGGTGGCCTTCATGCTGGCGCTGGAGCGCCTGTCACCGCTGGAGCGTGCAGCCTTCCTGCTGCACGACGTGTTCGATTTGGAGTACGAAGAGATCGGCCGCCATCTCGACCGCGGCACCGACGCCTGCCGCCAGCTGGTCAGCCGGGCACGCCGGCACATCAAGGCGGGCTACGCACGCTGCGAAGTTGCCGACGAGGAGCGCCAGCGCCTGGCCGCAGCCTTTGCCCAGGCCATACGCACCCGGGACATCCACGCATTGGCGCAGGTGCTGGCAAGCGACGCGGTGATGGTGGCCGATGGCGGCGGCAAGGTCAGCGCAATCACCAGGCCGCTGTGCGGCAGCGTCGGCATTGCCAAGGCCCTGATCGGCTGGGCGAAGCTGGAGCACAACCGTGGCTGGCGCATTGTGCCGACCGTGGTCAATGGTCTGCCTGGCTGCCTGATCGTGGACGATCACAACCATGGCGCACCGGTGCAGACCATCACTCTCACCCCTGCCACCGGGGCAGAAAGCCGCATCGGCGCACTCTACATACAGCGCAACCCGGACAAGCTGGCCGGGATCGTGCAGAAGCAGGCGGTGCAGGATTAGAAAAATCCGGTGCGCATGTCACAAAGCACCCGGCCCTGTCGTCTTGTTCATGTCCCGCGCTTGCTGCAAGCCCGGTACGCCAACCTGTACCAAGGAAATGACCATGACTGCACATTCGCCACGCCTCGACTACATGCAAACCTCGCCCGACCTGTTCAGGAAATATCTCGCGTTCGGCATGGCCGGCAAGCTGGACCAGAGCCTCGCCCTGCTGGTGGACATTCGTGCTTCGCAACTGAACGGATGTGCCTTCTGCCTCGACATGCACGTCAAGCAGGCCAGGCTCCACGGTGAGCGCGAGCTGCGCCTGCACCACCTCACCATCTGGCGGGAGTCCACGCTGTTCACGCCGCAAGAGCGCATGGCCCTGGCCTGGACCGAAGCGCTGACGAGAATCCAGGGCGAAGGGGTCCCGGACGAACTCTATGCCGCCGCCCGCGAGCACTTCGAGGACACCGAGCTCTCCGAGCTCACCTTCCGCGTGGTGGCCATCAACGGCTGGAACCGCCTCAATGTGGCCTTTCGCAACCTGCCGGGCTCGAAGGACCAGATGTTCGGGCTGGACAAAGCCGGACTGCACTGAAACGGATCACCCGCCGATCCATTCCAACCTCGGGCAGGGAGACTGCCGGTGCCTTCGCGGCCTTCGTCGCTCGACGGCGGCCTGAAGAGCCCGCACAAGCCATGGTGCGACGGGCCGGACAGGTCGGGGCCTGCCGCTGCTCAGCGCATCGGCAGCCGTGCCTCGTCCTTGACCTCTTCCATCACCGCATAGGTGCGCGTCTCGCGAACGCCGGGCAGTTGCCACAGCACGCGGCCTGCGAACGCGCGGTAGGCGTGCATGTCGGCCATGCGGGTCTTGAGCAGATAGTCAAAGCCGCCGGCCACCATATGGCATTCCATCACCTCGGGATGCACCTGCACGGCGGCTTTGAATTCATCGAACACATTGGGCGTGGTGCGGTCCAGCAGCACTTCCACAAACACCAGCATGCCGACCCCCAGCTTCTGGGGGTTCAGCCGGGCTTCGTAGCCCAGGATGAACTTTTCGCGCGTCAGGCGCTGCACGCGGGCCAGCACGGCGGTGGGCGACAGGGCCACGCGTTCGGCCAATTTCAGGTTGGAGATGCGGCCATCGTCCTGCAGGATGGCAAGAATGCGCCGGTCGATGCGGTCCAGGCCGCTGTCCTGCTGCAGGCCTTCATCGGCATCGCTTGGTGAATTGTTCGTTGCGTCTGTCATTTTTCAGAATTTTATTCGTCACATTTTCGGAAATCATCGCGCAATTCATTAACCATCCAGTTCTCTGGGAGCCTTCCATGTCCAGCCCCCTGCCTGCCGGCGCTGTTTCTGCCATGACTACCGTCGATGCGGTTCGCCATTTTGCGACCGGTCCGGCCCCCGCCACGCCTTTGCGTGCCGCCATCACCGCCGCCTGCCGCATTCCCGAGCCCCAGGCGGTGGCCCCGCTGCTGGAGCAGGCCCGTCTGCCCGCTGCCACCGCCCAGGCGGTGCAGGACATGGCACTGCAACTGGCCCAGCAGCTGCGCGCACGCAAGGCCGGCAGCGGCAAAAGCGGGCTGGTGCAGGGCTTGCTGCAGGAATTCTCGCTCTCCAGCCAGGAAGGCATTGCACTGATGTGCCTGGCCGAAGCGCTGCTGCGCATTCCCGACAGCGCCACCCGCGATGCCCTGATCCGCGACAAGATCCGCGACGGCGACTGGCAAAGCCACCTGGGCAAAAGCCCCTCGCTGTTCGTCAATGCCGCGGCCTGGGGCCTGCTGCTGACGGGCAAGCTGGTGGCCACGCACAGCGAAGGCAGCCTGGGCACGGCACTGGCCAAGCTCACCTCCAAGGGCGGCGAACCCCTGGTACGCAAAGGCGTGGACATGGCCATGCGCATGATGGGCGAGCAGTTTGTGACCGGCGAGACCATTGGCGAGGCACTGAACAACGCCCGCCGCCTGGAAGCGCAGGGCTTTCGCTATTCCTATGACATGCTGGGCGAAGCCGCACTGACCGAGGACGATGCAGCGCGCTATATGCAGTCCTACGTGGATGCCATACACGCCATCGGCAAGGCATCGGCCGGGCGCGGCATCTATGAAGGGCCGGGCATCTCCATCAAGCTCAGCGCCCTGCATCCGCGCTACAGCCGCGCACAGTACGCCCGTGTGATGACCGAGCTGCTGCCACGCGTGCTGCAGCTGGCCGAACTGGCCCGGCAGTACGACATCGGCATGAACATCGATGCGGAAGAGGCCGACCGTCTGGAGATTTCCCTCGACCTGCTGGAGGCCCTGTGCCTGGCCCCATCGCTGGCGGGCTGGAACGGCCTGGGCTTTGTCATTCAGGCCTACCAGAAGCGCTGCCCGTTCGTGATCGACCATGTGGTCGATCTGGCACGCCGCACCGGCCACCGGCTGATGGTCCGCCTGGTCAAGGGCGCCTACTGGGACAGCGAGATCAAGCGCGCCCAGATCGACGGCCTGACCGACTACCCGGTCTACACCCGCAAGGTGCACACCGACGTGTCCTACCTGGCATGCGCACGCAAGCTGCTGGCAGCACCGGACGCGGTCTACCCCCAGTTCGCCACCCACAACGCGCAGACCCTGGCCAGCATCTACCAGATGGCCGAACCCGCCAGCTACCAGCGCGGCCAGTATGAATTCCAGTGCCTGCACGGCATGGGCGAATCACTGTACGAACAGGTGGTGGGCCCGCTGGGCCGCCCCTGCCGCATCTACGCCCCGGTTGGCACACACGAAACGCTGCTGGCCTACCTGGTGCGCCGCCTGCTGGAAAACGGCGCGAACAGCTCGTTCGTGCACCGCATTGCCGACCCCCTGCTGTCCCTGCACGAACTGGCGGTTTCCCCCGTCACCGTCGTGGACCAGTCCACCATCCACGAAGGCAGCGTGGGCGCACACCACCCGCGCATTCCCCTGCCCGGCCAGCTCTACGGCCCGCAACGCGCCAATTCGCAAGGCCTGGATCTGAGCAGCGACACCGTGCTGCCCGAGCTGCAAGCCGCCATGGAGCAGGCACTGGGCGCCAGCTGGCATGCCCAGCCGCTGCTGGCCCTGCCTGCCGACACAGCGCCGTCCGCCCCCCTGCCCGTGGCCGTGCGCAACCCCGCCGACCACGGCGACCCGCTGGGGACAGTGCGCGATGCCACGCTGGCGGAAGTGGAGCAGGCACTGCAGTCCGCCCATGCCGGCGCCGCCGACTGGGCACGCACGTCCACCACCGAGCGTGCCCGCCTGCTGCAGGCCTGCGCCGACGCCTATGAGGCACAGCTGCCCCAGTTCATCGCCCTGCTGCAGCGCGAGGCCGGCAAGACCTCGGCCAATGCCGTGGCCGAAGTGCGCGAGGCCGTGGACTTTCTGCGCTACTACGCCGCCCAGGTCCAGCGTGACTTCTCCAACGCCACCCACATTCCGCTGGGCCCGGTGGTGTGCATCAGCCCCTGGAACTTTCCGCTGGCCATCTTCACTGGCCAGATTGCCGCGGCCCTGGCCGCTGGCAACACCGTGCTGGCCAAGCCGGCCGAACAGACCCCGCTGGTCGCCCACCTGGCCACGCAGCTGATGCTGCAATCCGGCATCCCTGCACCGGCACTGCAACTGCTGCCCGGCGCGGGCGACACCGTGGGCGCCACCCTGGTGGCCGATGCCCGCGTGCAAGGTGTGCTGTTCACCGGCTCCACCGAGGTGGCGCGCCTGCTGCAGCGCAGCGTGGCCCAGCGCCTGCGCCCGGACGGCCAACCGGTGGTGCTGATTGCCGAAACCGGCGGCCAGAACGCCATGATCGTGGACTCTTCCGCGCTGGTCGAACAGGTGGTGGGCGATGTGCTGAGCAGCGCGTTTGACAGTGCCGGCCAGCGCTGCTCGGCCCTGCGCGTGCTGTGCGTGCAGGAAGACGCCGCGCCCCGCGTGCTGGAAATGCTGCGCGGCGCCATGCAGGAGCTGGCCAGCGGCAACCCCGCCGCCCTGTCCACCGATGTGGGGCCGGTGATCGACGCCGAAGCGCAAGCCGGCATCCGCCAGCATATTGCCGCCATGCAGGCCAAGGGCCACCGCACCACGCAGGCACCGCTGTCTCCGGCGGTGGATGGCAACGGTACGTTCGTGGCACCTACGCTGATCGAGATTGACGCCATCAGTGAGCTGCAGCGCGAAGTCTTCGGCCCCGTGCTGCATGTGCTGCGCTACCGCCGTGACCGGCTGCCCCAGTTGCTGGACCAGATCACCGCCACCGGCTATGGCCTGACCCAGGGCCTGCACACCCGCATCGACGAAACCGTGGAGGCGGTGCTGGCGCGCGCCCACGCCGGCAATCTGTATGTGAACCGCAATATGGTGGGGGCCGTGGTGGGCGTGCAGCCCTTTGGAGGCGAAGGCCTGTCGGGCACGGGCCCCAAGGCCGGTGGCCCGCTGTACCTTCTGCGCCTGCTGGCCCGCCATCCCGGCCGGCTGCGCCCCCTGCTGGAGCGCGCCTGCAGCCCGGCTATCGACAGCGTCCAGCAACCCGAAGCCCTGCATGCCCTGTCCCGCTGGTCGGCATTGCAGCCGGCACTGGAAGCCGTGCACGCCTATGGTCAGGAACTGCCCGCCCAGTCCCCTGCAGGCCTGCGCTATGCCCTGCCCGGCCCCACCGGTGAACGCAACACCTACCAGTTGCTGCCGCGTGCCCAGGTGCTGTGCCAGGCGGACAGCGACATCGCCTTGCTGCGCCAGCTGGCCGCGGTGCTGGCCGTGGGCAGCCAGGCGCTGTGGAGCAGCCAGCATGCGCTGCTGCACAGCCGCCTGCCGGAAGCCGTGCAAACCCGCGTGCAACTGGTGGACGACGGCGCCCTGGCCCAGACCGAAGTGGATGTGGTCTTGCACCAAGGCAGCGCCGCCAGCCTGCAAAGCCTGCTGCAGGCTCTGGCCCAGCGCAGCGGACCGCTGGTGGGCTGCTGCCACCTGGCCGACGCCACGGCGCCGGTACCGCTGGAACGCCTGCTGCTGGAGCGTGCCGTCAGTGTGAACACCGCCGCCGCTGGCGGCAATGCCAGCCTGATGACCATGGCGTAACCGGCATCCCCTGCCCTTCGCGCCCTGGCGCCTTCCAAGGTGTCAAGCGCGGGGGTCAGGCCGCCTCAACGGCCAGGAGCAGCCCCGGCGCCACGGGGCTGCTCCTGGGTGTGCACAGGCACGGCCAACCCGGGCCGCGCCGATAATGCGCCGACGGTTTCACACCCCGGCATTGGCGCAGTGCATATTGCACACCGCGCTCACGCCAAACTGACGGCTTGCTTAACTCGGTACGGTTTGTTGCTTTTCATCAGAGATTTTTCATTCCCCTGACATATAGAAATCCTATGGGAAGAAATCGGTTAATATTCAGGCTCCAAATCGCAGTGTGCAATATTCATGGGATTCCGAGAGGGGGGAGAGTCCGATTGGTAGACCGTGCAGGCCCTGCGGTTTGGAACCTATGCGAGAACAAGCTTGGATGGCCATCACCAAGCTTATTCAAAGCGAGTTCAACTTCAATCAGTTTCTTTTTTAAAAGCCTGCAGTTTGCGCTGCAGGCTTTATTTTTTGGCACGCCGTTTTCACGCATCTGCCGCGCTCCGGTTCGTATTTTTTCGTTTACAGAACTGTGCAGTGCAAGGTGTTTCCAGCCCTCACGCTTTCTGCGCCACCAAACTCTGCTGCAGTGCAATAGAAGGCGCACACAAAATGCCTGTGCAACCGCCTGTCTGCAGGTCCCATGCAAAAAAGCCTTGCCTTCCTTTCGGAAGAACAAGGCATCAACCCCTACGAACGCGATGTGGGAGCGGGCAGGCTCAACCTGCCTGCCAGCAGGGCCGTGCCACTGATGCCGCCTGCTGTGCCATGGCCCGCACCCCCCATTGCCGGGCGGTGACCAGCAGGAGCTGGCGCACCTGCTCCTGGGGTGCCTTGCCGCGCGGGGCGAGATTGCTTTTCAAATAAGGCTGGTAGGCAGGCTGTGCTTGCATGGCATGCTCCTTGGTTGAGTGCAGCGGGGTGACGTGCGCCACCCCGCCGCGTGGTGCTTACTTCTTGGTGTAGATCTGATCGAAGCTGCCGCCATCCACAAAGTGCTTGCCGGCATTGGCCCAGCCGCCAAAGGCCTGGTCGATGGTGAACAGATCCAGCTTGGGGAACTGGGCTGCGTATTTGGCCCGCGCCTTTTCCGAGGTGGGACGGTAGTAGTTCTTGCCGGCGATGTCCTGGCCTTCGTCCGAGTACAGGTACTTCAGGTACTCCTCGGCCACGGCGCGGGTGCCCTTCTTGTCGGCGTTCTTGTCCACCACGGAGACGGTGGGTTCGGCCACGATGCTGACGGAAGGCACCACGATCTGGAACTTCTCGGCACCAAACTCCTTGAGTACCAGGAAGGCTTCGTTTTCCCAGGCCAGCAGCACATCGCCCACATTGCGCTGGGCAAAGGTGATGGTGGAGCCGCGCGCGCCGGTGTCCAGCACGGGCACATTGCCGTAGACCTTCTTCACATAGTCCTTGGCGCCGGCTTCGCCGCCGAACTTGCGCTTGCCGTATTCCCAGGCAGCCAGGTAGTTCCACTGGGCGCCAGCCGATGTCTTGGGGTTGGGGGTGATCACCGACACGCCGGGCTTGATCAGGTCATCCCAGTCCTTGATGCCCTTGGGGTTCCCCTTCTTGACCAGGAAGATGATGGTCGAGGTGTAAGGTGCCGAGTTGTGCGGCAGGCGCTTTTGCCAGTCGGCCGCCACCAGACCGCCGTGCTTGACCAGGGCATCCACGTCCGGAGCCAGACCCAGGGTCACCACGTCGGCATCCAGGCCGTCGATCACCGAGCGGGCCTGCTTGCCCGAGCCGCCATGCGACTGCTTGATCGTCACATCCTGACCGGCCTTGGCCTTCCAGTACTTGGCGAAGGCCTGATTGTATTGCACATACAGCTCGCGCGTCGGGTCGTAGGAGACATTCAGCAGCGTCACCTGCTGCTGGGCCAGTGCGGGGAGAGCCGGCAGAGCGCCGAGGGTCAAGCCGGTCAAAAGGCTGGCAAGCAGGGGAAACTTGATAAAGTGGCGGCGATTTGTCATTGAGGGTCTCGGTGATTCTGGTTGCGTTGTCAAACGGCTTCTCGCTCCGTTGCTGTGCATTCTGGAATGCCACCCTCAAAACTGAAACCAATAAGATTTCAGTTTGTTATTACCAAAACATCCGTAGACAGGATTTCCCCTATGGCACGTACCGTTCACTGCATCAAGCTCGGCCAAGACGCTGAAGGCCTGGACTTTCCGCCCTACCCCGGCGAGCTGGGCAAGCGCATTTTCGAAAGCGTGAGCAAGCAAGCCTGGGCCGACTGGCTCAAGCACCAGACCATGCTGGTCAACGAAAACCGCCTGAACCTGGCCGATGCCCGCGCCCGCCAGTACCTGGCCCGCCAGATGGAAAACCATTTCTTCGGCGCTGGCGCCGATGCCGCAGCCGGCTTTGTGCCGCCCCCCAGCGCGCAGTAATTGCAGCGTGCCCAACGCAGTGCGGTGGGCACTGCGTGAAGACCCGCCCCAGCGCTTCAGGCCCTGGGGCTTTCTTTTGCCCGCAGCCTGCAAGCCGCTTCCCCCGCACCAACGCCCCTGCAGCCTCTGCGCTGCACAAAAGCGCCTAGAATCGCCGCTTTCTGCGGGAGAGCGAGGCAGCTGCACAGCCGGCCTCCGCCGAAGGCGCAAACTCCCATAATCGCTCAGGCCGACGTACCGCAGCAAAGATTCGCCAACTGGAGAGCAGCCCGTGCCACCCGGCCCGGCTCACCGAAGGGGCAAGTGCCGCAGCACCGGGCTGCGCGCACGCAACTCTCAGGTACAAAGGACAGCGGGAGAGGCGCACCAGGCCATGGACAGCATCCATGCCTGGTTTTTTCACGTATGGGTCCGCCATGCTTCCATCTGTTTCCCTGCTGGAATCGTTCCAGCTGTCCAATCTCACCGTCATGCTGGTGATCTACCTGATCGCCATCACGGCCGAAGCCATGTCCGGCGCACTGGCGGCAGGCCGCCGCAACATGGACATCTTTGGTGTGGTCGTGATCGCCTTCGTCACCGCACTGGGCGGCGGCACCATCCGCGACATGGTGCTGGGCCACTACCCCATTGGCTGGACGCAGCACCCCGAATATGTGTACCTGGTGATTTCCGCCGGCCTGCTGACCACGGTGGTGGCACGCTACATGATCCACCTCAAGCAGGTGTTCCTGCTGCTGGACGCCATGGGCCTGATCGCCTTCTCGCTGATCGGCTGCAATGTGGCGCTGGAGCTGGGCTACCCCGGCGTGGTGGTGGTGATGGCCGGTATGATCACCGGCATCAGCGGCGGCATTCTGCGCGACGTGCTGTGCAACCAGGTGCCGGTGGTCTTCCGCCGCGAGCTGTATGCCAGCGTGTCCCTGGCCGTCTGCCTGCTGTTCCTGGGCCTGCGCGCGCTGGATGTCGGCCCCAACATCAGCACCCTGGTGTGCTTTGCGGGCGGGCTGCTGTTCCGGCTGGCCGCCATCCGCTTTCACTGGCGGCTGCCCACGTTTTCCTACCAGCAACGCTGGGACTGAGCGGATCCCTGTGGCGCGGCGTACCGCCGCTGCGGCGTCGGCCCGGGTGCCCCCTAGTCTTACTCCTCTGAACCCTGCCCCCATGTCCGAACCGATTGCCTGGCTGCCCGATGGCACTCCTTACAGCCCCCGTTTTGAGGACCGCTACCACAGCGAACTCGGGGGACTGAACCAGGCGCGCCAGGTGTTTCTGGCAGGCTGTGGCCTGCCTGCGGCTTGGGCCGACCAGGCACAGTGGCGCGTGCTGGAGACCGGCTTTGGCATGGGCCTGAACTTTCTGGTGACCTGGGCGGCCTGGAAGGCCGATCCGCAGCGCCCGCGCATGCTGCATTTCACCTCGGTCGAGGCCTACCCGGTCAGCGCCGCCGACCTGCTGCGCGCTGCCCCCACCGATCCCCTGCTGCGCCCGCTGGCCGAACAGCTGGCCGCGCGCTTTCATGGTCTGCTGCCCGGTGTGCACCGCCTGGGCTTTGAAGACGGCCGCGTGCAGCTGACGCTGTGGATTGGCGATGCCCAGGCCATGCTGCGCCAGCAGACCACGGTGGCCGACAGCATCTACCTGGACGGTTTCAGCCCCAGCGCCAACCCCGGCATCTGGGATGCCCACACCCTGAAAGCCCTGGCCCGCCACTGCCGGCGCGGCACGCAACTGGCCACCTGGACCATTGCGCGCGCGGTGCGCGACCAGCTGGCGCAATGCGGCTTTGAAGTGCGCAAGGTGCCTGGCGTGCCCCCCAAGCGCGACAACCTGCAGGCCTGCTTCAACCCGGCCTGGGAACCGCGCGTGCGCGCCCAGACGGGTCCATCCCCGGTGGCCCAAGCCGGCACGGCCCTGGTGGTGGGTGCCGGCCTGGCCGGCAGTGCCGCCGCCCACAGCCTGGCGCTGCGTGGCTGGCAGGTGCAGGTGCTGGTAGCCGGTGACGGCCCGGCGGACGGCGCCTCCGGCCTGCCTGCCGGCCTGTTCTGCCCGCATGTATCGCCCGATGACAGTGTGCTCTCGCGCCTGTCACGCAACGGGGTGCGCCAGACGCTGCAGCGCCTGCGCGACCTGTGCCAGGAAGGCACGGACTGGGGCCACAGCGGCGTGCTGGAGCATTGCACCGATGGCGGCACCGGCCTTCCGGCCAGTTGGGCCGGCGGCCCGGGGGACGATTGGAGCCACAGCGCCAGCGCCACCCAGCTGTCCCGGGCCGGCCTCCCACCGGACACCGTGGCCTGCTGGCACCAGCAAGCCGGCTGGGTGCGCCCGGCCCAGCTGGTGCAGGCCCAGTTGCATCACCCGCAGATCCGTGTGCAGGCGCATGCCGTGGTGGCCCGCCTGCAGCGCAGCGCAGATGGCCGCTGGCAGGCGCTGGACGCAGACGACCGCATCCTGGCCGAGGCCGACCTGGCGGTACTGGCCTGCGGCCCCGCCACGGCTGACTTGCTGCCGCACCGGCAACCGTGGCCGCTGCAACCCATCCGCGGGCAGATCAGCTGGGGGCTGCACACCGCAGACAACGCCAGCGCCCTGCCGCCCTTCCCGGTCAACGGCAATGGCAATCTGGTCACCCATATTCCACAGCCGCAAGACCCGCAGCATGGTGAAATCTGGGTCATGGGCTCCACCTTCGAGCGCGATGTGACCGCCATGCCCATCTCCGCAGCCGACCAGGCGGCCGCCCACGCGGTGAACCACGGCAAGCTGTCCACACTGCTGCCCGCCAGCGGCGCAGCCATGGCCCCCTGGTTTGACCCGCAAGATGCCCGCTGCAGCCCGACCTGGGGCCGGGTGCGGGTGGCCAGCCACGACCGGCTGCCGATCGTGGGGCCGGTGGGGCCGGCGGCAACTGCGCACGCGGTGGGCTCTGCAGCCCCGGGGGCTGGCTCAGACGACACCGGGGAGAACCTGGCAGGCCTGTGGGCCCTCACCGCCCTGGGCGCGCGCGGGCTGACGCTGTCCATCCTCTGCGGCGAGCTGCTGGCCGCGCGCCTGCACGGTGAACCACTGCCGCTGGACGCCAAGCTGGCGCTGCACCTGGGAACGGAACGGCTGCAGCGGCGCGGCTGAGCAGCACAGATGCAAGGACGCCGCTACGGCGTCCTGCGGCAGCGCACCGGGAATGCCGGAACGCAGATGGTGAGACGGGATGGGGCGACGGAGCGGAACCACGTCAGCCCGGGCTGCTTCGCACTAGCGCACCAGCGTGCTCTTGCCGAACAGGCTTTCCACCAGATCCACCACCAGCTCGGCCGTCTGGTTGCGGATGTCCAGAGCCGGGTTCAACTCCACAATGTCCAGCGATGCCAGGCGGCCGGTGTCGGCAATCATTTCCATGCACAGCTGGGCTTCGCGGTAGTTCGGCCCGCCGCGCACGGTGGTGCCGGTGCCGGGAGCGATATCGGGGTCCAGAAAGTCCACATCAAAGCTCAGGTGCAGGTGCACATCGTCGCCTTCAGGCCCTTCCAGCCCGGCCAGGGCCTGCTGCATCACGGCACGCATGCCTTGCTCGTCAATGGCACGCATATCGAACACTTCCAGACCCAGGCGCTGGATCATGCGTTTTTCCACCTCGTCCACGCTGCGCAGGCCGATCTGGCAGATGTCTGGCCCCTGCAGCGCGGGCGTGAAGCCGGCCATGCCGGCCAGCGGAGCCGGACCGTGACCGCACAGGCTGGCCACGGGCATGCCGTGCAGATTGCCGGTAGGGCTGATGTCGGGCAGGTTGCAGTCGGCATGGGCATCCAGCCACAGCACGCGCAGGCGCTTGCCCGCCATACGGCAGTAGCGCGCCACGGCGCTGATGGAACCGGTGGCCAGCGTGTGGTCGCCGCCCAGCATGATGGGCATGCGCCCAGCCTGCAGCTGCGCCAGCACGGTGTCGTGCGTGGCCTGGTTCCAGGCCTGGCATTCGGCATAGTTGCGCAGGCCTTGCGCATCGCGTGCACCGCGCGGATTGGGCGGGCCGGCCAGGTTGCCGATGTCCTGCACATCCACGCCAAAATGCGCCAAGGCCGGGCCCAGCTGGGCCACGCGCAGGGCATCCGGCCCCATGGCAGCACCCAGGCGCCCCGCGCCCACGTCCGTGGGCACACCGATCAGCGTCACGGCCTGGTGCACCTGCACGGCCAACTCGTCTTTCTGAAGCATTTCCATCCTCACGCCACTTTGTGCCAGGCCGCGCGCTCCACGGAGGGCAGCGTTGCCTGGTGCATATCCTCACCCTGGTGCAGCAGGGCAAACAAATCCTTGGGATCTGCCAGCGTGGGCACCAGCTCGATGCGCGACAGCAGCCCCGCCTCCCGGCCCAGCGCCTGCATGGTGCGCAGGGCGGAATAATCTTCCAGCGCAAAGCCCACGGAATCAAACAGGGTGATCTGGGCATCCGACACCCGGCCGGGCGCCGCGCCGCTCAGCACCCGCCAGAACTCGGTCACGGCAAAGTCGGCCGGCATCTGCTGCAGCTCACCCTCCAGCCGGGTCTGGGGTTCATATTCGACAAAGACGCTGCTGCGTGCCAGCACCTCGGCATCCAGCTCGGTCTTGCCGGGGCAGTCCCCGCCCACGGCGTTGATGTGCATGCCCGGCGCCAGTGCGCTGGCGTCCAGCACCACGGCATTGCGCTTGTCGGCGGTGACGGTGGTGACCACATCGGCGCCCTGCACGGCCGCATGCACGCTGTCCACCATCTGCACCTCGACCCCATACAGGGCCGCAAACGGTGCCAGGTTGCGCTGCAGCTTGGCGCTGGCGGCACGGTCCACATCGAACAGCCGCAGTTCACGCACCCCCAATTGATCGATAAACGCCAAGGCCTGGAATTCGCTTTGGGCGCCGTTGCCGATCAATGCCATGCGGTGGCTGCCAGGCCGGGCCAGCGTGCGCGCTACCATGACCGAGGTGGCGGCGGTGCGCAAGGCCGTGGTCAGCGTCAGTTCGCTGACAAAGCGCGGCATGCCGGTGGCCACATCGGCCAGCGCGCCAAAAGCCATCACCGTGGGCAGGCCGTGCTGGGTGTTGACGGGGTGGCCGTTGACGTATTTGAAGGCGTAATCGTGCGCATCGGCCACGGGCATGAGTTCGATCACACCCTGCGCGGAATGGGCTGCCGTGCGTGCGGTCTTGTCAAAGTCGTTCCAGCGGCCGAAGTCGGCCTCCAGCGCTTGGGTGATGCGGCGCACGCATTCGACCACGCCGACGCGCGCCACCAGGCGCGCGGCATCGGTGGCGCTCAGGAAGTCGGTGTGTACCTGGGCGCTCGGCAGGCGGTGTACAGCGGTCAGTGCAGTCATGAAAATTGCCTCCGGCAAAGCAGCACCCAGGGTGCGCGGAAGAGATGGCATGAGCGTGACACAGGCCAGCGGCAATTCATATCGCCAAAAACTGTTCAAAATCGGCAAAAATCTGCCATATCGACAGCCATCGTTGCCACTATGTTCAATCTGGATCAGATCGACCAGCGCCTGATTGCCCTGCTGCGCCACAACGCCCGTGAAAGCGTGGCCACCTTGGCCGCGCGGCTGCAGGTGTCGCGCGGCACCGTGACCAACCGTTTGCGCCGCCTGGAAGACGAAGGCGTGATCGTGGGCTACACGCTGCGCCTCAAACCCGAAGCCGAGACCGGCGGACTGCAGGCCTGGATGAGCATTGCCATCGAAGGCAATGACGCACGCAGGGTGACCGCCACCTTGCTGGGCGAACCCGCCGTGCAGGCCCTGCACGCCACCAACGGCCAGTGGGACCTGCTGGCCGAGCTGCAGGTGGCCACCCTGCCCGAACTGGCGCGGGCGCTGGAGCGCATCCGCCTGATCAAGGGCATCAGCCACTCCGAAACCAGCATCCACCTGGAGACGCTGCGCACCACGGCCAGCGCCGCCGCAGCACCGCCCACAGATAGCTGACTGGCAGCTGCAAGCATTTTTTCCACGCAAAATAGTCTGCAGAACCATACCAACAGTGCACAGCAAGCTCCTGTTTTCATAAGAACTTCCACACCGTATCACCCCATGTACATCGCTCTCAAACATTCCCACATGCTGCTGGCCGTGCTGACCCTGCTGTGCGCCCTGCTGTTCACTGCACTGGCCTGGAAGGCACTGCCCGCACGCAAGGCCACGCTCAGCTATGGCTTCACCCGGGTCTTTGGCGGCCTGGCTGCGCTCACCGGCCTGGCCGTCACCTTTGTCGGCCCCTGGCAGCAGATGATGTATCCCTACATCGGCCTGATCCTGTACGTGGTGCACGGCGTGTGCTGCGGCGTTGCCAAGCGGCTGCTGACGGCGCCCAACCCCAGCACACGCCGCCTGGTGCTGGTGCTGCAACTGGTGTTTCTGCTGGCCACGGCCGCCATCATGGGCGCCAAGCCGTTCTGAGCGCCGGCCGGCACCAATCGGCACGCCGGGCTTTCGCCTTGTCCGGTCGTCTTGACCGTCCGTATCCAGTTGGCTGGCACATGCAGGCCGCCTGAAGCCCTACTTGGCCCATCCAGCCCGCCTTGCGCGGGCTTTTTTGCACCGCCTGTCAGCGCTAGTCAGCGTGCATGACAGTTCTATATACACAAACAGATATACATGAAGGAAAAAACAATAGTTTGTTTCCATATAAGCTTTCTCTACAGTGCGGCCCCATAGAGTCAGGCCGGCATCGCATGCACGGCCCGTGCCCCCCACGCAAGCACCGTAGCCATGTACCAATACACCGACTTCGACAAAGCCTTCGTCCAGCAGCGCGCTGACCAGTTCCGAGACCAGCTGGAGCGCTGGCAAAGCGGCAAGCTCCCGGAAGATGACTTCCGCCCGCTGCGCCTGCAAAACGGCTGGTACGTGCAGCGCTACGCCCCCATGCTGCGTGTGGCCGTGCCCTATGGGGAAATCAATTCCGACCAGATCCGCGTGCTGGCCCGCGTCGCCCGCGAGTACGACGAACCCGAAGCCGCCGTGTTCAAGGCCGCCATGGAAGGCCAGGGCAAGCTGGGCACGACCTTCCTGCCCACGCACTGCGCCCACTTCACCACGCGCACCAATGTGCAGTTCAACTGGATTCCGCTGTCCAAGGCCGCCGATGTGATGGACCTGCTGGCTTCCGTGAACCTGCACGGCATCCAGACCAGCGGCAACTGCATCCGCAACACCACCACCGATGCGCTGGCCGGCATTGCGCCCGACGAGGTGGTCGACCCCCGCCCCTACGCAGAAATTCTGCGCCAGTGGACCACGCTGCATCCGGAGTTCGCCTTCCTGCCGCGCAAGTTCAAGATCGCCATCACCGGAGCCGCCGAAGACCGTGCTGCCACCGGCTGGCACGATGTGGGCCTGCATGTGCTCAAGAACGCAGCCGGCGAAGTGGGCTTCCGGGTCTTTGTGGGTGGCGGCATGGGCCGCACGCCGGTGATCGGCACGGTGATCCGTGAGTTCCTGCCCTGGAACCAGATCATGAACTACATCGAGGCCATCGTCCGCGTCTACAACGAGCTGGGACGCCGTGACAACAAGTACAAGGCCCGCATCAAGATTCTGGTCAAGGCCGAAGGCCAGGCTTATATCGATGCGGTGGAAGAGGAATTCCGCCAGATCGTGGAAGTCGACGGTGGCCCCCACACCGTGCCCCAGGCCGAATTCGACCGCGTGGCTGCCATGTTCACCACGCCCGCACTGCCCGCCGTGGCCGACGCGGCAGCCGATGAACAGACCCTGATTGCCCAGGCCGCGCAGGAGCCCGCTTTTGCGCGCTGGATCAGCCGCAACGTCCACGCCCACAAGCTGGCCGGCCTGCGCGCCGTGACGCTGTCCTTCAAGCGCACCGGCCAGGCCCCCGGCGATGCCACCAGCGACCAGCTGGATGCCCTGGCCCAGCTGGTGGACCGCTTCTCTGCCGGCGAAGCCCGCGTGACCCACGACCAGAACGTGATGCTGCCCTGGGTCCAGGTCAGCCAGCTGCACGCGCTGTGGCAGGCGGCCCGCTCCCTGGGTCTGGCCAGCACCAACGTGGCGCTGCTGACCGACATGATCGCCTGCCCCGGCGGCGACTTCTGCGCTCTGGCCAATGCCCGCAGCCTGCCGATTGCCGAAGCCATCACACAGCGCTACCAGGACCTCGACGAGCTGGACGACATCGGCGAGATCGACCTGCACATCAGCGGCTGCATCAACAGCTGCGGCCACCACCACAGCGGCCACATCGGCATTCTGGGCGTCGACAAGGATGGCAAGGAGTGGTACCAGGTCACGCTGGGCGGCTCGGACGGCTCCAGCCTGTCGGGCGAAGCCGTGGCCGGCAAGGTGATCGGCCCCTCGTTCAGTGCCGCCGAGGTGCCCGACGTGCTGGAAGCTGTCCTGACCACCTACCGCAACCTGCGCCAGCCCGGCGAGCATTTCATCGATGCCGTGCGCCGCATTGGCCTGGACCCGTTCAAGGAAGCCGGCAAGGCCGCGCGCCACCCCGCTGCCGAAGAGGAAGAAGCGGCAGCCTGAGCGCCAGAACAAGAACAAGGAACCCCTATGCAAATCCTGACCCACTCCGCCTACGCCGGCCCCGCCGAAGGCGACACCAGCGTGCTGGTGCTGGCCAATGATGCGAATGCCCTGGAAGCCAATCTGGACGGCATCACCCAGGTTGACCTGCATTTCCCCAACTTCACCGATGGCCGCGCCTTCAGCCAGGCCTATCTGCTGCGCCGCCGCCGTGGCTTTTCCGGCGACATCCGCGCCACCGGCGATGTGCTGATCGACCAGCTGGTGCAGATGGAGCGCACCGGCTTCAGCTCTGCCGTGCTGCGTGCAGACGTGGATGCGGCCGATGCCCAGCGCCAGTTCGAGCGCTTTGGCGGCTACTACCAGGCCGATGCCGTGCACACCAAGCCCCATTTCGCCGAGGAGCAAGCATGAGCCAGCTCGCCCCCGCTCTGGATCTGGCCCGCATCAACACCGAGCTGGGCCGTGACGCCCAGGCCCTGGTGCGCTGGGCCGTGGGTTTGAACCAGCCCACCATCGTCACCACCAACTTCCGCCCGTTCGAGGCCGTGATCCTGCACCTGGTCGCCCAGGCCCAGCCCGGCGTCCCCGTGGTGTGGATGGACAACGGCTACAACACCGAAGCCACCTACCAGTTCGCCGATGCGGTCACCAAGCAGCTGAATCTGAATCTGAAGATCTACCTGCCGCGCCGCTCCCGCGCCCACCGCGAAGCCGTGGAAGGCGCCACGCCGGCGCTGGATGATCCCCGCCATGCTGCCTTCACCGAAGAAGTGAAGCTGGAGCCCTTTGCCCGCGCCCTGCGCGAGACCGCGCCCAAGGTCTGGTTCACCGCGCTGCGCGCCACCGACACCGCCGTGCGGGCCCAGATGGATCCCGTGAGCATCAACCCCGACGGGTTGATCAAGGTGGCGCCGCTGCTGCACTGGTCGTCCAAGGACCTGTACGAATACTGCGAACAGCATGGCCTGCCCAACAACTTCGACTACGTGGACCCCACCAAGGGCGAAGACAACCGCGAGTGCGGCCTGCACATCGCCCACTGAAAAACATTGGCTTCTGGCGCTTGCTGCGTCAGCGCCAGAGACCTGTTTCGCTTGAAAGTGTATTTATGAACGCCCGTGTGGATACTTCCGTGCTGAGCCACCTCAGCAACCGCCACCTGGATGCGCTGGAAGAGGAAACCATCTTCATCCTGCGTGAAGTGGCTGCCGCTTTTGAACGCCCCGCCCTGCTGTTTTCGGGCGGCAAGGATTCGCTGGTCATGCTGCGCTGCGCGGAAAAGGCCTTTGGTGCGGGCCGCATCCCTTATCCGCTGCTGATGATCGACACCGGCCACAACTTCCCGGAAGTGACCGATTTCCGCGATTTCCGTGCCCAGGAACTGGGCGCCGAGCTGATCGTGCGCAGCGTGGAAGACTCCATGGCCCGCGGCACGGTGCGCCTGGCCCACCCCGGCGAATCGCGCAACGTGCACCAGTCGGTCACGCTGCTCGAAGCGATCGAGGAATTCCGCTTTGACGCGCTGATTGGCGGTGCCCGCCGCGACGAAGAAAAAGCCCGTGCCAAGGAACGCATCTTCAGCCACCGCGACAGCTTTGGCCAATGGCAGCCCAAGGCCCAGCGCCCCGAGCTGTGGACGCTGTTCAACACCCGCATTGCACAGGGGGAGCATTTCCGCGTCTTCCCCATCAGCAACTGGACCGAGCTGGATGTGTGGCAGTACATCGACCGCGAACAGATCGCCCTGCCCAGCCTCTACTACACGCACCAGCGCGATGTGGTGGAGCGCAAGGGTCTGCTGGTGCCCGTCACGCCGCTGACGCCGCCCAAGGATGGCGAGCAGGTGGTGCAGCGCGATGTGCGCTTTCGCACTGTGGGTGACATCACCTGCACCTGCCCCGTGGAGAGCACGGCCGCCACGGCCGCCGACATCGTGGTCGAAACCCTGGCCGCCGATGTGAGCGAGCGCGGTGCCACCCGCATGGACGACAAGACCAGCGAGGCATCGATGGAAAAGCGCAAAAAGGATGGGTACTTCTGACACAGCCCTGAGGCGCTGCGCGCCTGCCCCTTCCCAGGCAGGGCGTACTGCCGGAAGGGCGACACCGCCAGCGCGGCGGTCCCGACCTGGGACGTGTTTGAACACTGAAAGAATGCGATGACTGAAACGATCAACTCCACAGCGGCCCAGGCCGGTGCCGATGGCACAGCAGACCTGAATGACCATGTATCCGCGCTGCGCTTCATCACCTGCGGCTCGGTGGACGACGGCAAATCCACGCTGATCGGCCGCCTGCTGGTGGACACCCGCGCCGTGCTGCAGGACCAGCTGGCCGGCGTGACCAAGAGCGGTGAAACCGACCTGGCACTGCTGACCGACGGCCTGTCTGCCGAGCGCGAACAGGGCATCACCATCGATGTGGCCTACCGCTACTTCGCCACCGAAAGCCGCAAGTTCATCATCGGCGACGCCCCCGGCCACGAGCAGTACACCCGCAACATGGTCACCGCAGCCTCCAGCGCCGATGCCGCCGTGGTGCTGGTGGACGCCACCAAGCTCGACTGGCAGAACGCCAGCCTGCAGCTGCTGCCCCAGACCCGCCGCCACAGCCTGCTGGCCCATCTGCTGCGCGTGCATTCGCTAGTGTTTGCCGTCAACAAGCTCGACGCCGTGGCCGACCCGGCACTGGCCTTTGCCCACATCCGCGGCGCACTGGCGCAATTTGCCCAGGACGCGGGCATTGCCGTGGCCGCCACCATTCCCGTCTCGGCCCTCAAGGGCTTCAACGTGGTGAACCGCGAAGCCGGCTGGGCCGGTTACCAAGGCCCCAGCCTGCTGCAACTGCTGGAAGAGCTGCCCAACACCCCGGCCGATGTACAGCTGCCGCTGGCCTTCCCGGTGCAGTGGGTGGAGAAATTCCATGACAGTGCCGTCACCACCCAGGGCCGCCGCGTGTTCTGGGGCCGTGTGGCTGCCGGCAGCGCCCAGGTCGGGGCACTGGCACAGATTCTGCCCAGCGGCCAGTTGGCCACCATCGCCCAGGTGATTGACCATGCCCGCGCACCCAAGGGCGTGGAAGCCGGCTTGTCCGCTGGCATTACGCTGGACCGCGAGGTCGATGTCTCGCGTGGCGACTGGATCGTGGCCGCCCCCGTGCAGTCCGCCATGGCCGAGGACGACTTTGATACCCCCACCGCCGTCAGCCCCTGGCCGGCCAGCCGCGACATCACCGCCACCGTGGCCTGGATGGACAACGAGCCGCTGGTTCCCGGCCGCGTTTACTGGGCGCTGCATGGCCACCGCTGGGTCAAGGCCAAGGCGCGCCGCGTGGCCTACCGCCTGAACATCAACACCCTGGACCAGGAAGAGGCCCAGCAGCTGGAAGCCAACGCCATCGGTCAGGTCGAACTGCAACTGCAGGAAGCCATTCCTGCAGCCCCCTTCACCCGTGCACGCCAGCTGGGTTCGCTGATTCTGGTGGACACTGCCAGCAATGCCACCGCCGGCGCGGCCCTGGTGCGTTGAGCAACAGCCCGGACCCTGCCAGGCACCGGTCTGGCGGGTCTCTTTAACCCTTGTTCCGCCCCGCCTGCTGGAGGGACTTGGGAAAACACCTAAAATCCTGGGGTTTCACCGAACCCCATAAGAACAACCATGACTCACGTCGTCACCGAAAACTGCATCAAGTGCAAATACACCGATTGCGTGGATGTGTGCCCTGTGGATTGCTTCCGCGAAGGCCCGAACTTCCTGGTCATCGATCCCGATGAGTGCATCGACTGCGCCGTGTGCATTCCCGAATGCCCGGCCAACGCCATCTTTGCCGAAGAAGATGTGCCTGCCGACCAACTGGCCTTCATCAAGCTGAATGCCGAGCTGTCGCTGGCCAAGGGCTGGAAGAGCATCACCAAGCGCAAGGCTTCGCTGCCTGACGCCGACAGCTTCAACGGCACGCCCGGCAAGATCAACGACCTGATCCGCTGAGCGCCACGCCGCCATGCCCCTGCAAGCCGCTGCGGCGCAACCCGCCGACACTGCCGCACCGATCACCACCGACGTGGTGGTCGTAGGTGCCGGCCCGGTGGGGCTGTTCCAGGTATTCGAGCTGGGGCTGTTGGGCCTGCGGGCCCATGTGGTGGACGCCCTGCCCCATGCTGGCGGCCAATGCGCCGAGCTCTATCCCGACAAACCGATTTACGACATTCCCGGCATCCGCGCCTGCACCGGCCGGGAGCTGTCGGAGCGCCTGCAGCAGCAGGCCGCACCGTTTTCCCCGGTCTACCACCTGGGCCAGCAGGTGGAACAGCTGCAGCGTCTGGCCGATGACCGCCTGCTGCTGACCACCCACACCGGCACCCGCTTTGCCGCCCGCAGCCTGATCCTGGCCGCTGGTGTGGGCGCTTTTGTGCCGCGTGCACTCAAGGTAGAGGGGGCGGATGCCCTGGTGGGCAGCCAGCTCTTCTACCACCCGCACCAGCTGGGCCATGCCCGCAGCCGCCACGTGGTGGTACTGGGTGGCGACGAAACCGCCGTGGCCGCTGCCGTGGCCTGCGCCACCGCACAGGACGCCGCCAGCACCACGCTGCTGCACCGCCGCGATGTGTTCACCGGCCCCGATGCCTTGCTGGCCCAGCTGGCCGACCTGCGCGCCCAGGGCCGTATCCAGGTGGTGGCAGGCCAGCCCGCAGCACTACAGCAGGCCGCCGATGGCCGCCTGCAAGCGCTGGAAGTGGCGCTGCCCGACGGCAGCACCCAGGCATTGCACGCCGATCTGCTGCTGGCCTACCTGGGCATTTCACCCAAGCTGGGCCCGATCGCCGAATGGGGGCTGGAGCTGGAACGCAAGCAGCTGCCCGTGGACACGGCCCGTTTTGCCACGGCCGAGCCCGGCATCTATGCCGTGGGCGATATCAACACCTATCCCGGCAAACGCAAGCTGATTCTGTGCGGCTTCCACGAAGCCACGCTGGCCGCCTTTGCCGTGGCCGAGCAACTCAGCGGCCAGGCCCCGCTGCTGCAATACACCACCAGCAGCAGCCATCTGCATGCCCTGCTGGGCGTGCACAGCGCAGACTGAGCACAACCTCCTAGCGCCAGAGTGCGCCTGGCCTGCGCAGCACTGACCGGACCACCCCATCTGGTGCCCACCAAGCACTGGCAGCAGGTCACCCGCCTTTCCCATAATCGCCTGATCACCCGCAGCGCCAAGCGCAGGCTGGGGCGGCAGCCTGCTACGCCAACTCCACCCGGTTGCGCCCCTTCTCCTTGGCCTGGTACAGCGCCGCATCGGCACGCTGGAGCATGCGCTGGTAGTCCGGGTGGCCGTCATACAGGGCCACGCCAATGCTCACCGTCACCTGGGTGCTGCGATCCTGCGGCAGGCGCATGGGCTCATGCTGCATGCGCTGGCGCAAGCGCTCGGCCAGCGCCACCGCCTGGGCCTGGCCCACATCCACCAGCAGCAGCAGAAATTCCTCACCGCCGAGGCGGAACACATAGTCGCCACCACGGCAGGCAGACTGCAGCACATCCGCTACCTGCTGCAGCACACGGTCACCGCCATCGTGGCCATGCTGGTCGTTGATCTGCTTGAAATGGTCCACATCCACCACCAGCACGGCAAAGGATTCGCTGTGCTGCTGGGCATGCCCCATTTCCTTGCCCAGCACCACAGGCAGAAACTTGCGGTTCAGCAGCCGGGTGAGCACATCGCGCCCGGCATCCAGCTCCTGGTGCTGCTCGAACAGTGCGGCCAGGTGGTAGTTGATGCGGCGCACCTCGTCCCGCAGCTGACGCAGCTGCTGCATGCGCGGAGCCCCCGGCTCCAGCGCTTCCAACGCGGGCAGCCAGACCACATCCACGTCCTGCATCGCCGATTCGATGCGGCGCGTCTCCTGCGCCCCGCGGAACACGAACTCGCCCTTGTGGTGAAACCACAGGCCAAAGTCGGACACGGCCATGCGCGGCAGCTGTGCACCGGAGCGCTCCATGGCCAGCTCGCACAGCAACTGGTTCTCCCATTCCAGCAGCGCCGCGCGCTGGCGTTCGCGCTCGGTGCCCAGGTTGTGGGTGATCGCGTGCAGGCGGTAGGCGTCCTTGGTGCGGGCCGTGCGCTCCATCGAACGGGCATAGGCCTGGCTCATGATCTCCATACACAGATCCACCAGCACGGCCGCATGCTGGGCTGCGCCGTCGGCCTGCAACAGCAACTGATGCAGATGCACCTTCAGCCCGCGCGCGCCCTGCAGCACCAGGTGCACCGGCACATCGATGCGGGCATGCACCTCGCCCACATGCACCTGCTGCGCCACCTTCTGCTCCAGCTGCAGGCTGGAGCCGTCAAACACGCTGCGCATCCAGCGCTGCAGCGACTGCTCCAGCCGCTGGCGCAAAGGGATGTTCGACAGAAAGAGCACAGCCCCTTCTTCCTGCGACATGTCCTGGTAAAAACGCCGCGCCAGCTCCTCGGCATGGCCCTGCGCCACGGAGCGCACGGCCTCGCGCACGGCAGGGGTGACGGCGTCCAACAGGCCGGCCCATTGGCGGGTGTATCGCGCATGTGGAATGGGCATGGGTATCAGTGAGGGATCTGCTGCGGTGCGCGACAAGCTAACACCGCGGTCACATTGAATTTATATATGAATCCAATTATGACCATAGCAGTACAAATCGCCAGTACAAACTGACACCACTGTCAGCTTTCTGCCGGTTTGCGGACTGACCAGGATTAAATGAGCATGAAAAAACCCCACCGAGCTTTCACTCGATGGGGTTGATCTTGGTCGGAGCGGCGGGATTCGAACTCGCGACCCTCTGCTCCCAAAGCAGATGCGCTACCAGGCTGCGCTACGCTCCGGACAGCGAGAAGTATACCCGATTTACGCCACCCATCGGCCCGATGGATGCACTGTTTCAGTCGCGCCCTGCTTGCGGCAGGGTGCGACGCAACCGGGCAGCCTCCAGCACCAGGCTGGCATAGGCATGCGCAAGCTGGAGCCCGCGGTGGTTCACTTCCGGATCGGCAGCCATCGCGACCAAGCGGCCGGGCGTCTGCTGCATCAACTCCTCTGCAAATGCACAGCATTGGCTTTGTGCCGCGTTCAGTTGCTGCAAAAATTCTGCAGGGATGCCATCCAACTGCTCCACATCCAGGCGCTTATGAAGCTTCAGCGCCGCTTCAAAGACCTCATCCCACAACTGCTCGATCACGATAGCCTTCCGTATTTCAGAGAAATGCTATCGATTCAGAAATTTCTATAGAAGCGAATCCGCATCATTTTGGTAGAGATGTGCGGCAGATCGCACGCTTTGTGAAATTCTGTCAGACACCGGTCCCCGGCAGACAGCCGCTGTGCACCACCCTGGGCAGGTCCCGGCGCAAAAAAACCGCGAGCGGGCTTCGGGCGATGTACTGCGTGCGCAAGGCCCTGGAAGGCCTACCGGGCTTCAGAGATTGAAAGGCGCCGACGCCAGGCACTGCGTGCACTCTCCGGCGCTGCGCCGCCCCTTGGGGTCACACTGTTTGCAGCGCTTTTGCTGGCGGCGCATTTCGACACTGGCCTGCACAGGGAGCAGCAGCACCAGCATGCCTGCAATGAAAGGACTCGCCAGCAAGGCGGCCACGCACCAGCCCACTCCCGATCGCCCCCGCTTTGCAGCCAGCCATCCGCACGCGAACACCAGCGCCACCCAGACAATGGCTATGAACATACCCTCTCCTATTGTTGGAATGGATCGTAACAAAGCCATCTCAGACCGAAGCCAGGAAGCAGCGAAAACCGCACCCCAAAAGCCGCCAGGCCACACAAAGATGGCACCGGAGCTGGAACACAACGGACAGGAGGGGATGCAGGCACGCACCCTGCAGCGCGGCCAGAAAAGACAAAAGGGGTTAGCCCAATTGAGCTAACCCCTTGAATCAATGGTCGGAGCGGCGGGATTCGAACTCGCGACCCTCTGCTCCCAAAGCAGATGCGCTACCAGGCTGCGCTACGCTCCGACAAAGATGTGATTATACGTGCTCACAACACGGTTTTTGGCTTGGTTGGCGCGAAATGCACATTTTGTGCGGCGCCAACGCTTTAGCGCGAAGAGTTGGGGCCTGGACCGCGACCTGCCAGGTGACGGAAAGTGATGCGACCCTTGGTCAGATCGTAGGGCGACATTTCCAGCGACACCTTGTCGCCGGCCAGAATGCGGATGTGGTGCTTGCGCATCTTGCCGCCAGTGTAGGCAATCAGCTGGTGACCGTTTTCCAGGGTCACGCGGAAACGCGAGTCGGGCAGCACTTCGGTGACCGAGCCTTGCATTTCAATCAGTTCTTCTTTAGCCATTTCAATTCTTTCAGTTCAATCTGTGTCAGCGGTGCCAGCGCAAGGTGGGCCACAACCACCTGCCGGGCCACAAGCGACGGCCCTTTCCTTCAGACAGACAGCGGGTGCACTGCGCCAGCCACGGCGCAGATCAGACGGAAAGGCGCTCCAGGCCGTGCATTCGGCCTTCCACACGCTTCCCGGGCAAGGCTTGGCACTGCTCGAGGAAAATCCTTCAATTGTACCTGCTGCAACAGGCACTGTCTTTTTTTGACCGCTGCCTTTTTTCGCGTCCACGCCAGGAAACGCCCGCACGATGGCAAAAATATGGCACGACCGCTGCTGCGTGTCGGCGCCGCTCAGTCACCCGAGCCGATGGTTTTGCTGAGAGTGCGGACCAGATCGGTCTGGGTGACGATGCCCACCAGCCGGCGCTGCGCATCCACGATGGGAATATGGTGGTGGTGACCGGCTTCCGAAAACAAGGGGATCAGCGTCGTCACCAGCCCGTCGTCACCGGCCACCTGTACATCCTGGGACATGATGTCGCCCACCGTTCCCTGGCTGTTGCTGCGCCAGGACACCAGGTGCTTGAGCCGCTGACCCAGGCCGTCGCGCACATCGAGCTGGGCCAGCCGCATGAAGTCGGTCACCGACACAATGCCCAGCACCTGGTGTTGCGCATCCACCACGGGCAGCGCCTTGACCTGCTCCTGCCGCATCAGCGCCCAGGCCTCTTTCAGTGCCACCTGCGGCTCCACCGCAAACACCGGCCGGGACATGATGTCTGCACAGCGCAGATCGCCCAGGGTGCGCTGAAAAGCCGCTTTGCCCGCCATGTGCAGCAAGCCTTCCAGATCGGCCCGACTGATGTCCAGCACCTGGTTGTAATGGGACAGCGCGGCATCCAGGTCGGCCGAGACAAAGCGCGCCGACCCGGCGCCCTTGTAGCTGTGCTGCGGATGCGGATAACGCTTGCCGGTCAAGGTGTTGTAGACCACGGCGCACAGCACCAGCACCGCCACATTGAACAGAATGGGGAAGGCCACCAGCGCCACGCCATCGGCATGCTCCAGCACCACGAAAGCGGCAAAACCGGCGCCTGGCGGGTGCATGCAGCGCAGCGGCACCATCAGCAAGATGCTCAACCCCACCGACAGGGCGGCCGCCACCGCCAGATCCGGCACCAGGCGCTGGCAGAGCGCGCCCACCAGGGCCGACACCACAGTCCCGCCCAGCACCGGCCAGGGCTGCGCCAGCGGGCTGGCCGGCATACCGAAGAGCAGCACCGCACTGGCCCCCAGCGACGACACCATCCAGGTGCTGGTCGGCACATCCGTCCACCAGCGCGACAACATGCCCGTCACCAGCAGCCCCAGTGCCACACCCAACGCCATGCGCAGCAGCTCCTGCAGATCAATGCGCACCGGGCCAGGCCAGAAATTGCGCAGCCACAGCGCCCAACGCGTCAGCTGGGCATGCTGGGAGCCCAGCGGCGTGGGCATCTGCGCAGACTCTCGCACCACTGGCGCCGCCGGGCTTGGCCCGGAGCCGGGGGCCGCAGCATGCGGCCGCTGGTCGGTTTCAGACATGGGATGCTCCGCTCTCCGCAGTTTTTTTCACTGGAAACATGCTCAAAATCATAGCAACCACGGGTTAGCCCTGCGCACAGCACCGATAGAATCGCGCCCACACTTACGCCACTTGTTGCCAACTGCCCTCTTCCGGAGCCCTCTGCCTGTGTCCGACCGCCTTGCCGTACTCCCGCAATACCTGATCCCCAAACAGGCCCTCACCATGCTCATGGGCCACCTGGCCGGCAAGCAGGCGGGCTCGCTCACCACATCGGTGATCCGCTGGTTCATTCAGCGCTACCAGGTCAATATGCAGGAAGCGGCCAACCCGGACCCCGCGGCCTACGCCACCTTCAATGAATTCTTCACGCGCCCGCTGCGTGAAAGTGCGCGCCCGCTGAGCGACAGCCGATGGATCTGCCCGGTGGACGGCGCAGTCAGCCAGATCGGCCCCATTGCCGGCGACCAGATCTTCCAGGCCAAGGGCCACCACTATTCCAGCCAGGCACTGCTGGGCGGCGATGCGGCGCTGGCGAGCCAGTTCGACAACGGGCATTTCGCCACCATCTACCTGAGCCCGCGCGATTACCACCGCATCCACATGCCGCAGACCGGACGGCTGCTGCGCATGATCTATGTGCCGGGGGATCTGTTCTCGGTCAACCCCACCACGGCACGTGGTGTGCCCGGCCTGTTTGCCCGCAACGAGCGGGTGGTGTGCATCTTTGAAGGCGCGCAAGGCCCGTTTGCCCTGGTGCTGGTGGGTGCCACCATCGTGGGCAGCATGGCCACCGTCTGGCACGGCGTGGTGAACCCGCCGCGCACCCGCGACATCCGCGACTGGCGCTACGAAGACCAGCAGATCACGCTGCACAAAGGCGAGGAAATGGGGCGCTTTCTGCTCGGCTCCACCGTGGTCATGCTGATGCCGGCAGGCACCTTGAATGCCTTCAACGCCGGCTGGGATGCTGCCACGGCGGTGCGCCTGGGCGAACCCATGGCCGACTAAAGCATTGCAGGCGCGCGCCTGCCCTTCTCGGCCCCTTCGCCAAACACAACAGGCTGCCATAGGCAGCCTGTTGTGTTTGGTGCGCCACTGGCGCCAGAGACGGGCTTACAGAAACCAGCTCAGCACTTCGGGACGGCGCTCGGTGGTGAACATCGTGGGCGTCAGCGTGAGGCGCTCGGGCTTGACCGGTTCGTCGCGCCCCACCAGATGCACCATCATTTCGCGGCGGCGCAGCACCACATGGCTCACGGTCTCGGAGCGGCCTGCGTGCATGACACGCACACCCGGCTTGAACACCGGCATCTGGAAGGTGTGACCACGGGTATAGGGGGCCTGCTGGCCTTCGGCTTGACCTGGATTGATGACCAACATGGCATTCCTTTTTTCAGCTGTGATGTGTCCTCATCGACAACTTTGCAGCAAAGTTTAGGGCTGCATCCATTTTTTTGGTGCGCTGGCGTTGGCCGCCTCCACGCTGCACTCCCAAGTGCGCCGCGGGACAACTCCACACCCTATGCCGCAATGCGGTCATGCCACGGCGGGCCATGGCCGCCCACAACCGGCTGCAGACTGCAACCTGCGGATTATTCCCCGACAATCCGCAGTCCGCCCTCTGTCTCTACCGCCTGTCCATGTCCCGCCCGCGCTTTCTTCCTGACAACTTCACCCTGATGCTGATGGCCACGGTGGCCCTCGCCAGCTTTTTCCCCGCCTCGGGCGTTCCCGCACAGTGGCTGAACACTGCCACCACCGTGGTGATCGTGCTGCTGTTCTTTCTGCATGGCGCCAAACTGTCACGCCCGGCCATTCTGGCCGGCATCGGCCACTGGCGCCTGCACCTGGTGATCACGGCCATCACCTTTGTGGCCTTCCCCATTCTGGGCTGGTCGCTGCGCCCGCTGCTGGAGCCCCTGGTCACACCCGACCTGTACCTGGGCATTCTGTTCCTGTGCACCGTGCCCGCCACCGTGCAGTCCGCCATTGCACTGACGGCACTGGCACGCGGCAACATGCCTGCGGCCATCTGCAGTGCATCGGGCTCCACTTTGCTGGGCATTCTGTTCACCCCGCTGCTGGTGGGTATGCTGCTGCATGTCAGCGCCTCGTCGTCCGATCCGCTGGCCGCCATCGGCAAGATTGCGCTGCAGCTGTTGGTACCGTTCATCGTCGGCCACCTGATGCGCCCCTGGGTGGCCCCCATCGTCCAGTGGATGGGCACATCCATCAAGGTGGTGGACCAGGGCTCCATCCTGCTGGTGGTGTATTCGGCTTTCAGCGGCGCCGTGGTCGCCGGCCTGTGGTCGCAAATGCCGCTGCCCGCCATGGCAGGCCTGTTTGTGCTGTGCGCACTGCTGCTGGCCTGCTCCATGGCCCTGTGCGTGTTCGCCAGCCGCCGCCTGGGCTTCAGCACCGAAGACGAAATCGCGATCCTGTTCTGCGGCGCGCAAAAAAGCCTGGTCAGCGGTGTTCCCATGGCCAAGGTGCTGTTCCCTGCCAGCATGGTCGGCAGCATCGTGCTGCCGCTGATGCTGTTCCACCCCATGCAACTGATGGTGTCGGCTGTGATCGCAGGCCGCTATGCGCGCCGACCGGGTGCAGCAGACACAGAGCGCCACTGATCGGCTCATCGCCCTGCGCCGCCTACCGGCACAGGGCGCTGGGGTTAACCCGCCCCCACAGGGGCCATTCCCCCTGCAGCATGTACAGGGCGGCGTTCTTGCCGTCGTCCCTTTTCTTTTGTGGAGAGACCGCATGCTCAAGCAATGGATCGCCGCCGCCGCCCTGTGCGTATTCGGCCTGGCACACGCTGCTACCGTCGACGCCAACAAGGCCACCCCGGCCGAGCTGGACCAGATCAAGGGCATAGGCCCCGCCACTGCCGCCCGCATTGTGGAGCAGCGCAAAACTGCCCCATTCAAGAACTGGGAAGACTTCATCGGGCGCGTCCAGGGCATAGGCCCGGGCAATGCCGCCAAGATGTCCGGCGAAGGCCTGACCATCAACGGCCAGAGCTACAAGGCCAAGACGGCCACGCCAGCCACCGCAGCCAAGCCCGCCAACACGCCCCCGGCACCAGCGGCCAAGACCCCCAAGCCGGCGGCCTGATACACCACGCCCCTGCCCTGCACCCGCCTTTGGCGGGTTTTTCATGCCTAATGCATGACCAATGGCCTCAACACGCTCAGGTTTTCATAGCGGCCTCCTCCACGCTTGCCCGTAGAATAAAAAAGCCCATGCCCCTGATCGCACTCATCCTCCTGCCCTTCATCGGCAGCCTGATGGCCGCGGTGCTGCCTGCCAACGCACGCAACACCGAATCCACGCTGGCTGGTCTGATCGCCCTGGTCTGTCTGGTACAGGCCGCTTTGTTCTTTCCCGAAATAGCCCACGGCGGCGTGCTGCGCCAGGAGATTCCGTGGCTGCCTGCGCTGGGACTGAACATCGTGGTGCGCATGGACGGCTTTGCCTGGATGTTCTGCATGCTGGTGCTGGGCATTGGCGCCCTGGTGGTGCTGTACGCGCGCTACTACATGTCGCCCGCCGATCCGGTGCCGCGCTTCTTCTCGTTCTTCCTGGCCTTCATGGGCGCCATGACCGGCGTCGTGCTGTCGGGCAATGTGATCCAGCTGGTGTTTTTCTGGGAGCTGACCAGCCTGTTCTCCTTCCTGCTGATCGGCTACTGGCACCACCGCCAGGATGCCCGCCGCGGTGCGCGGATGGCACTCACCGTCACGGGCACCGGCGGCCTGTGCATGCTGGCGGGCATGATCCTGCTGGGGCACATCGTCGGCAGCTACGACCTGGACAACATCCTGGCGGCGGCCCAGCAGGTGCGCGACCATGCGCTCTATGTGCCGACGCTGCTGCTGATCCTGCTGGGCGCCTTCACCAAGAGCGCGCAGTTCCCGTTCCACTTCTGGCTGCCCCATGCCATGGCGGCCCCCACCCCGGTGTCGGCCTATCTGCACTCGGCCACCATGGTGAAAGCCGGCGTGTTCTTGCTGGCGCGGCTGTGGCCGGTGCTCAGCGGCACGGACGAATGGTTCTGGATTGTTGGCGGCGCGGGTGCTGCCACCTTGCTGCTGGGCGGCTATCTGGCCATGTTCCAGCACGACCTCAAGGGACTGCTGGCCTACTCCACCATTTCTCACCTGGGCCTGATCACCCTGCTGCTGGGCATGAACAGCCCGCTGGCCGCCGTGGCCGCCGTCTTCCACATCATGAACCACGCCACCTTCAAGGCCTCGCTGTTCATGGCGGCCGGCATTGTGGACCATGAAAGCGGCACGCGCGACATCCGTCGCCTGTCCGGCCTGCGCAAGATGATGCCCATCACCGCCACGCTGGCCTGCGTGGCCAGTGCGGCCATGGCCGGGGTGCCGCTGCTCAACGGTTTTCTGTCCAAGGAAATGTTCTTTGCAGAAACCGTGTTCGTTGACGCCGCCCACTGGCTGCGGATCGTGCTGCCCGTGGTCGCCACCTTGGCCGGCATCTTCAGCGTGGCCTATTCGCTGCGCTTCACCGTCGATGTCTTCTTCGGCCCCAAGGCCACCGACCTGCCCCACAAGCCCCACGAGCCACCGCACTGGATGCGCGTGCCGGTGGAGCTGCTGGTCCTGGCCTGCCTGGTGGTGGGCGTGCTGCCAGCCTGGTCGGTGGGCCCGTTCCTGAATGCAGCCGCGACTCCCGTGGTGGGCGGCACCCTGCCCGAATTCAGCCTGGCCGTGTGGCATGGCGTGAATACGCCGCTCATCATGAGCTTCGTGGCGCTGGTGGGCGGCATTGCGCTGTACACGGCACTGCGACTGTTGCGCAACAACGGCAGCATCGACGACGCCGTTCCCGTGCTGCAGCACATCAACGGCAAGCGCATCTTCGACAACGTGCTGGCCCGCATCAGCCTGCTGGCCAAGCATCTGCGCCGCGCACTGACCACCCACCGCCTGCAGTGGCAGATGCTTTGGCTGGTCTCCATTGCCTTGCTGAGCGGCTTCATGCCGCTGTGGATCCGCGGCCTGGACCTGGGCAATCGCCCGCCCCTGCCGCTGTCGCCCGCCTTCCTGGTGTTGTGGGTGATCGGCTGTCTGTGCGCACTGGGCGCGGCCTGGAAGGCCAAGTACCACCGGATGGCATCGCTGATCATGCTCGGCGGCGCGGGCCTGTGTGTGGTGCTGACCTTCCTGTGGTTCTCCGCCCCCGATCTGGCACTGACCCAGCTGGTGGTGGAGGTGGTGACCACCATCCTGATCCTGCTGGGCCTGCGCTGGCTGCCCAAGCGCGACAAGAACCTGCGCATCCCCGCCCTGTCCACCGAATTGCTGGCACGCAGCCGGCGCCTGCGCGATCTGCTGCTGGCCCTGGCCGCTGGCGGCGGCATGGCCTGGCTGGCGTTTGCCATGATGAGCCGCCCGTTCTCGCAGAGCACCTCCACCTTCTTCCTGGAGCGGGCCGTTCCGGAAGGCGGCGGCAGCAATGTGGTCAACGTGATGCTGGTGGACTTCCGCGGCTTCGACACCTTTGGCGAAATCGTGGTGCTGGGCGTGGTGGCGCTGACCGTGTATGCGCTGCTGCGGCGCTTCCGCCCGGCGCGCGAAACCATGGACCTGCCGGAGCAACAGCGCTTCCTGCCGGGGGACCTGCAGACCGATCTGCTGAACCCGCGCAATGCCAGCGATACCGCCGTGGGCTATCTGATGGTGCCCGCTGTGCTGGTGCGCCTGCTGCTGCCTTTCGCCACGCTGGTGGCGGTATATATCTTTGTGCGCGGCCACAACGAGCCCGGCGGCGGCTTTGTGGCCGGCCTGGTGTTCTCGGTGGCCCTGCTGCTGCAATACATCATCTCGGGCACGCAGTGGGTGGAAGCGCACATGCCGCTGTTCCCGCGCCGCTGGATTGCCGTGGGCCTGCTGTGTGCCCTGGGCACCGGCCTGGGTGCGGTGTATGCCGGCTACCCCTTCCTGACCAGCCACACCTTCCACTTCACCCTCCCTCTGGTGGGCGAGATGCACTTGGCCAGCGCCACCTTCTTTGACGTCGGTGTCTTTGCCCTGGTCGTAGGCTCCGTCTTGCTCATCCTCACGGCCATTGCCCACCAATCGGTGCGCGGCCACCGTTACCACGCACGCTTGATGGAAGAAAAAGAACAGGCAGAAACCGAGGCCACGATCGCCGCTTTGCAGGAAGGGGTCCGCTGATGGAAATCGTGCTTGCCATCACCATTGGCGTGCTCACCGGATCTGGCGTGTGGCTGCTGCTGCGGCCCCGGACCTTCCAGGTCATCATCGGCCTGTCCCTGCTGTCGTATGCCGTCAATCTGTTCATCTTCAGCATGAGCCGCGAGGGCCTGGCCATCGACAAGGAGCCGGTGATGCAGGCCGGTCTGGCCGAGACCCTGGCCAACTACGCCGACCCCATGCCCCAGGCCCTGGTGCTGACCGCCATCGTGATCGGCTTTGCCATGACGGCGCTGTTCCTGGTGGTGCTGCTGGCCTCGCGCGGCATGTCCGGCACCGACCATGTGGATGGCAGCCATTCGCGTGACGAGCAGGAGATGCCGTGATGCTGGACTGGCTGACCACTTCTCTGATGCCGCACCTGATTCTGGCGCCCATCCTGCTGCCCATGTTCACGGCCGCCGTGATGCTGCTGTTGCGGGAAGAGCACCTGCGCCTCAAGGTGGTGTTGAACATTGCGTCCACTACCATAGGCCTGTGCATTGCGGTGGCGCTGCTGCAGTGGAGCGACGAACAAGCCGGACCCAGCGCCATGGGCGTGTACCTGGCTGCCAACTGGAAAGCGCCGTTCGGCATCGTGCTCGCACTGGACCGGCTGTCGGCCATGATGCTGGTGCTGACCTACTGCGTGGCCCTGGCCGCCGGCATGTTCTCCATTGCCCGCTGGCACAAGGCAGGGGTGCACTTCCACCCGCTGTTCCAGTTCCAGCTGATGGGCCTGTCGGGCGCCTTTCTGACGGCCGACCTGTTCAATCTGTTCGTGTTCTTCGAAATCATGCTGGCCGCCTCCTATGGGCTGCTGCTGCATGGTTCCGGGCGCCTGCGCGTGCAGTCCGGTCTGCATTACATCGCCATCAACCTGGCCGCGTCCTCGCTGTTTCTGGTCGGCGTGTCCATGCTGTATGGCATCACCGGCACGCTCAATATGGCGGATCTGGCCCAGGCCATTCCCCATGTCAGCCCCGCCGACCGGGGCCTGCTGCACACGGCCGCCGCCATCCTGGCCATCGCCTTCCTGATCAAGGCGGCCATCTGGCCGCTGAACTTCTGGCTGGTGCCGGCCTACAGCGCGGCCAGCGCCCCCGTTGGCGCCCTGTTCGCGCTGATGACCAAGGTGGGCGTCTACACCATCCTGCGGCTGTGGACCCTGCTGTTCTCCAGCGAAGCCGGCGACTCGGCCCTGTTCGGTGGCCAGTGGCTCACCGTGATGGGCATGGTGACCATGGCCTATGGCGCCTTCGGCATGCTGGGCGCACAGCGCCTGACCTATCTGGCAGGCTATGCGGCCATCCTGTCCTCCGGCACGCTGCTGGCGGCCACCGGTTTTGGTCAGAACATGCTGACCGCCGGCCTGCTGTACTACCTGCCCAGCTCCACGCTGGCCGTGGCAATTCTGTTCATGCTGGCCGACATCATGGACCGCTGGCGCAACGATGGCTCCAGCGCCAATGATTTCGGCGATGAAGACGCCCCCTTCCTCAACCCCGAGCTGGTACCCACCAAGTCGCTGAACCTGGACGAACACGAAGAAGTCCTGATCGGCCGCGTGATCCCTGCTGCTGCCGCGTTCCTGGGCATTGTCTTCATCATGTGCACCCTGGTGGTCACCGGGCTGCCGCCGCTGTCGGGCTTCATCGGCAAATTTGCCATGCTCACCAACTTGGTCAATCCGGTGGGTCTGGGCCAGTCCGCAGGCTATCAGGCTGGCAACCTGGGCTGGGTACTGGTCGCCCTGCTGATCACCACCGGTCTGTTTGCGCTGATTGCACTGACACGCGCCGGCATCCGCCATTTCTGGGCCACGCACGACCGTACCAAGCCCGAGCTGCGCGTGCTGGAAGGTGCGCCGATTGCAGGCCTGATGGCGCTGTGCGTGGCCTTGACCATGCATGCCCATGCGGTGATGGAGTTCACACAGAACGCGGCCAACGCATTGCATACGCCATCGACCTACATCCTAGCCGTGATGCAGCAGGATCCGGTGCCCAATCCACCAAAGGAGCCCAAACCCGACACGGCGGTACCGGCCCAGACGGCAGCACCTGCCGCAGTCCTCGAACCGCTGGCTGCGCCCTTGCCTACCACGGAGAAAGCAGCACCATGAAGCACATCCTGCCTGCCCCGTTGCTGTCCATCTTCCTGTTTGGCGCGTGGCTGCTGCTGAACCATTCCCTGAGCGCAGGCCACATGGTGCTGGGCGCCATTCTGGGACTGCTGATTCCCATCCTGCTGCGCGGCCTGCGTCCGCTGCCGGTGCGCATTCGACACCCATGGACGGCCATCACTCTGGCGGCCACCGTGGTCAAGGACACCACCGCTTCCAACCTGGCCGTGCTGCGCTTTCTGCTGTTCCCAAGCCTGCGCAGGCATCCATCGGCTTTTGTGTACATCCCGCTGGAAGTGCGCGACCCCAACGCGCTGGCGGTGCTGGCCATGATCGTCTGCATCACCCCCGGCACGGCCTGGGCCGAGCTGTCGCGCGACCGTTCCATGCTGCTGCTGCACGTGTTGGAAGTTGGCGATGCCGATGCCATCGTGGCCCACATCAAGCGTAGCTACGAGCGCCCTCTGATGGAGATTTTCGAATGAGCCTGTGGTTCACCTACACCCTGACCCTGGCCCTGTTCCTGCTGACGGCCGCCATGGCCTGCTGCCTGGTGCGCCTGCTCAAGGGCCCCACGGCCCAGGACCGGGTCCTGGCGCTGGACTGCATGTACATCAACGGCATGCTGCTGATGCTGGTGCTGGGCATCACCTACAGCTCCAGCATGTACTTCGAGGCGGCTCTGCTGATTGCCCTGTTCGGCTGCGTCAGCTCCACCGCCATGGCCAAATTCCTGCTGCGCGGCGAGGTGATCGAATGAACGAAATCATGCTGCCGCTGTGGGCCGAAGTGGCCATTGCCGTGCTGGTGCTGGCCGGGTCCTTGATTGCCCTGCTGGGCTCGCTGGGCCTGATGCGACTGAAGTCCTATTTCGAGCGGGTGCACGCCCCCTCCATCATTGCCACCCTGGGCTGCTGGCTCATCATGTGGGCCCTGGTGATCTTCTTTTCGGTTTCCGGCCATGGCTTTGCCGCGCACCCGCTGCTGATTGCCGTGTTCATTGCCGTCACCGTCCCCATCACCACCATTTTCCTGATGCGTGCCGCACTGTTCCGCGCGCGCCGCGCGGGACGCAATGTGCCTCCCAGCGTCAGCGGCATCGTGCTCAACGAACCACTGACCGAAGAAGAAGCGGCCCAGGACAGCAAGGGCTGAGCCCGGCAGCCGCGCAGACGCATACACTGCGGCCATGCAACACGCTTTGGCAATTTGTGCGGGCGCCTGCCTGGGCGCCCTGGCCCGCTGGAAGCTGGGCCAGTGGCTCAGCAGCCCGGGATCTCTGCCCTGGGGCACTTTGGCGGCCAACGCCATGGGCGGCTATCTGATCGGTCTGTGCGTGGCTTTTTTCCAGGGCCACCCCGGTCTGGATCCCGTCTGGCGCCTGGCACTGGTCACGGGTTTTCTTGGTGCCCTCACCACGTTTTCCAGCTTCTCCGCCGAGGTGGTGGAGCTGCTGCAGCAAGGCCGCTGGGGCATGGCCACGGCCTGGGCGGCATCGCACCTGCTGGCGTCGCTGCTGCTGACCATGGCGGGCATCGCCACCCTCTCCGGTCTGCGCCCTGCCTGAACTGCGGCACGGCACCGCACGCCATTGTGCTTTGTGCGCTTGTGCACGGCAGATGTCCATGCCGTCCAGTCAAAGAAATCCGCGCAGAAGCCTGCGCAGGGCCCTGGCTTCTGCGAAGATGGATTCCTCGATACACGGAGTTTTCTGGAGCCCTATGGACGCAACGCTTTCCCTGCACGACCGCTCGCTCGCCGAATCGCTGGTGGATCTGGAAGCATCCACCCAGGCCGCAGAGCAAATTGACCTGACCCAGCCTGACTCCTATCGCCTGGCATTTGCCGATCCGGAATTCATGGCCCGCCGTGAAACCCGGGGCATCCGCTTTCAGCTGGAAATGCTCAAGCCCGATATCGGCCAGGCCGAGTTCGGGATTGACCACACCGTCGTGGTGTATGGCAGCGCCCGCTTCGTGGCCCCGGATGTGGCGGCCCAGCGCCTGCTGGAGGCCAAATCCAGCGGCGATGCCCAGCGCATCAAGGCGGCCGAACAAGGCGTGCGCAATGCCCGCCGCTATGACCAGGCCCGTGAATTTGCGCGCCTGGTGGCGGAGCACAGCCTGCGCCAGCCCAAGGACCAGCGCATCTACATCTGCACCGGGGGTGGCCCGGGCATCATGGAAGCGGCCAACCGCGGCGCCTACGAAGCGGGTGCACCCAATGTGGGCCTGAACATCCTGCTGCCGCACGAACAGTCGGGCAACCGCTACATCACACCGGGCCTGAGCTTCAAGTTCCATTACTTCGCGCTGCGCAAGATGCACTTCATGATGCGCGCCAAGGCCCTGCTGGCCTTCCCGGGCGGCTTTGGCACCATGGACGAACTGTTCGAAGTGCTGACGCTGGTGCAGACCACCAAGGTCAAGCCCGTGCCCATCATCCTGTTCGATTCGGCCTTCTGGAAGAAGCTCTACAACTTCGACATGCTGGTGGAAGAAGGCATGATCTCGGCCAAGGATCTGGAGCTGTTCCACTACGTGGACGATCCTGCCAGCGCCTGGAGCATCATCAAGAAGTTCTACAACCTGCAGGACTGACCTCCCCATCCCCGAAAAAGCCCGTGCGCTGCAAAGCGCCACGGGCTTTTTTCATGCCCCCGATGGGCAGCTAGCAGACCACTCAGCGCGATGGCGGCAGCTGCGTGGGGTGACCGGGCAGATCATCCCGCCCGATCAACCATGGCAGGCGTGCGCAGCTGCCCACCAGCGCTCCCACGGCCCAGAACAGGGCCGACACCCCGACCACCGCGCCCAGCGAACCGAAGATCAGGGGCATGAGCACGCTGGAGCCGTTGATGGCCATCATGCGCAGGCCCAGCGCTTCGCCATGGCGGTGCGGCGGGGTGATCTGGTGGATCATGCTCATCACCATGGGCTGCACCGATCCCAGCACCAGCCCCAGCAAGATGGAGCATGCCCCCATGCTCCAGGCACCCGGCATCAGCGGGTACAGCAGAAACAGCACCGATGCCAGCACCATGGCCGTGAACACCACCTGCCATTCGCCGATGCGTTCGGGCAGCAGCGGCACCAGCAGGCGGATGGCCGCCGCAGCCATGGCGAACGATCCCAGAATGGTCCCGATCACCGAGGCCGACAGCCCGCGCTCGTGCCCCAGTATGGGCACCACAAAGGTGTGCACATCCCAGCAGGACGACAGCGCCCAGTTCATCAGCAGCAGGCGGCGAAAGCCCTGGTTCTGGAACAGGTCCCAGGCCGTGGCCGGCCTGGCTGCAGCAGCAGGCACTTCCACCGGCGGCAGCTCCTGCACGCTGCGTGACAGAAACCAGGCACTCAGCGGCAGCAGCGCCAGCAGCAGGAACGCGGCGCGAAACCCGGTGGTGCTGGCGGCCTCCCCCCCGGCATAGTCAATCAGCAGACCGGCACAGAACGGACCGAGGAAATTGGAGATGGCCGGGCCAATGGCCAGCCAGCTGAACACCTTGCGCAACTGGGCCTTGTCGTGCGCACTGCGCCCCACATGGCGCTGCAGGGCGATGATGGCGGTGCCGGAAGCGCCTCCGGTGAGCAGTGCCGCCAGACACAGCACCGGATAGACAGGAAACGCTGCAGCGGCGCCGGCCCCCAGCACGGCAATGGCCACGCTCAGCGCCAACGGGCGGCGCAGGCCATGGCGGTCCGCGTAGCGGCCGGCTGGCAGCGACAGAAACACCTGGGTCAGCGCAAACAGCGCCAGCAGAAAACCGACCGATGCCGCCGAAAAACCTTCACGCAAGGCCAGCAAGGGGGTGGCCATGCGCATGCCCGTCATGCAGGCATGGATGGAGATTTGCGCTAGGATCAGGCGCAGCAACGCCGCACTCACTCAGCGTCGTCCTCGGGGCCCTGCGCAGCCTTCCCAGGCGCAGCGGCAGCGCTGGTGGAAGCAAGTCCTGGTGCGGAGGCCATGGAAGCTGCGGACCCCAACAAGTCTGCGGCATCGATGGAATCGGAGGATGCGGGACTGGGCAGCTCCTGCACGCCACGCAGGCGGCGCTGGATGGCCCGGGTGCGCACGTCCACCTGTTCGAAGCGGCGCGCCGCAGCGTCAATGGATTTGCGCGTGGCCTCCACCACCTCGCCGAACTTGGCGAATTCGGTCTTGACCTGGCCCAGCACAGCCCAGACTTCGGAAGAGCGCTGCTCGATGGCCAGCGTCTTGAACCCCATCTGCAGGCTGTTGAGCATGGCCGCCAGATTGGCCGGCCCGGTCACCACCACACGGCTGTCATTTTGCAGGCTCTCCACCAGGCCCGGGCGCCGCAGCACTTCGGCAAACAGGCTTTCGGTGGGCAGGTACATCACGGCAAAGTCCGTGGTGTGGGGCGGTGCCAGGTATTTGGCGGCGATCTTCCTGGCCTCGGCGCGGATGGAGGTTTCGAACGCATTGCCCGCAGCCATGATCGCCCCGCGCTCGGCAGCATCCAGCGCATCCTGCAGCCGCTGGTAATGCTCCACCGGGTACTTGGCGTCGATGGGCAGCCACACCGGCACATCGTCCATCCCGCCCTGCCCCGGCAGACGGATGGCAAACTCCACCAGCTCATCGCTGCCCGGCACGGTCTTGACGTTCCTGGCGTACTGCGCCGGGGTGAGCACGTTGTCGATGATCGCGCCCAGCTGCACCTCGCCCCAGGTGCCCCGCGTTTTGACATTGGTCATCACACGCTTCAGATCGCCCACGCTGCCGGCCAGCGACTGCATCTCGCCCAGGCCCTTGTGCACCTGCTCCAGCCGGTCGCTGACCAGCTTGAACGATTCGCCCAGGCGCTGCTCCAGTGTTTCGTGCAGCTTTTCGTCAACCGTGCGGCGCATGGCCTCCAGCTTGTCGGCATTGTCGGTCTGGATGGCGGACAGTCGCTCGTTGAGCGTGGTCCGCAGTTGCTCGGCATTGTGCAGAGTGCCTTGTTGCAGCCGATGCAACTGCTGGGCCATGGCTTCCTGCAGTTGCTGGAAATGCTGCTGCAGTTCCTGGCGGCTGGCACGCGCCTCGGCCAGGCTTTGCGCCATGCGACCGTCCACCAGCTTGCGCAGGCTGTCGCTGGCCGCTTGCTGGTGCTGGCTCAGCTGGTGGCTCAAACCCAGCAACTGCTGGGCCATGTGCTCCATGGCGCCGTCGTTCCTGGCCAGTGCCAGCTGCGTCTGCTGCGCCGCCTGCTGCAACGCCAGCAGCTGTGGGGCCAGTGCCGCATCGCCGCCGGCGCGCGGGCGCAATGCCAGCCACAGCTGCAACAACAACACGGCCAGGAGCAACCCCAGTACCAGCCAGACCATCCACGCGTGCACCACTGCCTGCTCCTTGCTCTAAAGAATTGCCAACTTTCCGCAGAAGATTGTCGTCAATTTCGGCATGGCACCGCGCCAAAAGCAGCTCCAAAGCGGGGCTCGAAGCTCACTTTTTCAAGAGGCCTGCTGCGGCACACCGCCAGGAACGCATGCCCGTCACACCAGGACACTGCACATGGGCACCCCGCCGTGCGCCTGCCATCCTGCTCCGGCACAGTCGGATCGAGAACAGCGTTCAGCCGGGCAACCGCTCAGAGCGGTGGGATGTCATGCCCAACGCAGCGCACGCGCCGCGGCGTCCGGCTGGTTCACCGGCGTACGCGGTGCCTGGCCGCCCAGCACGGCCACCAGGTTGTCCGCCGCCAGCTGCGCCATGGCACGGCGGGTGGTCATGGTGGCACTGGCGATGTGCGGGGTCAGCACCACATTCGGCACCGTCAGCAGATCGGGGTGCACGGCAGGCTCGCCTTCAAACACATCCAGGCCGGCGGCCGCAATGGTCTTGGCACGCAGCGCCTGGGCCAGGGCCGCGTCGTCCACGATACCGCCACGCGCAATATTGATCAGCGTGGCCGTGGGCTTCATCTGCGCCAGCTCGGCCGCACCGATGGTGTGGCGGTTCTCGGGGGTGAAAGGCAGCACCAGCACCACATGGTCGGCGGTCTTCAGCAGCTCTTCCTTGCTGACGTAGCTGGCCTTGCATTCGGCTTCCAGCTCCGGCGTCAGGCGCGAACGGTTGTGGTAGACCACCTTCATGCCAAAGCCATGTGCACCACGCTTGGCAATGCCCTGGCCGATGCGGCCCATACCGATGATGCCCAGCGTGCTGCCATGCACCTCGCTGCCGGCAAACAGGTCGTAACGCCATTCCTTCCACAGACCGGCACGCAGGTAGTGCTCGCTCTCGGTCACGCGGCGGGCCGTGGCCATCAGCAATGCAAAGCCGAAGTCCGCCGTGGTTTCGGTCAGCACATCCGGGGCATTGGTGCCCTGCACGCCGGCAGCGGTCATGGCCGGCACGTCAAAGTTGTTGTAGCCCACGGCCATGTTGGACACCACCTTGAGCTGCGGGCAAGCGGCCAGCAGGGCCGCATTGATGCTCTGCGAGCCCGTGGTCAGCACGCCATCCTTGCCCTGCAGCTGCTGGGCCAGCTCTTCGGGGCTCCAGACCACATCGTCCTGGTTGGTGTGCACATCAAAGTGCTGGCGCAAGAAATCCACCACTTCGGACGAGATGGCACGGGCGATCAGAATGCTTTGTCGGGGCATGGCGAGGGGAGTCTCCAGGTCGGTTCTCTGTTGAAAAATCACATCCGCAGCACACAGTCACTGTGGCTGCGGCGCATCGGGTTCCGTGGCCGCAGTGCCCTGGCCCAGGACTTTGCGGCTGCTGTGGATCCAGGTCCACAAGGCGCGCTCCGCGGTGGACTGCGCGGGCTGCGTGGGCGGCCAGCGGCGCTGGCAGGTGTCCATGCAGCTGTCCATCTGCCACAGCACTTCACGGTGGATCAGGCCCAGCTCGGCCACGCTCTCGGGCATCTGCGCAAAGATGGCGCGCCAGTCGTCCTGCGAACGCGGGTGGGCACCGGATTCGGTCAGGGACAGTTCAATGGCGCGCATACGGGCATCCACCCACATCAGCGCCCGGCTGCCGGACTGCGCCTGCCACTGCTCGGGCAGCACGCGCTTGCAGGAGGCCCAGTACTGGAACACCGTGGCCACGGCCAGGCAATCCCGCAGCACCACCTCCACGGCCAGCGGCGCGGCGGCGGCGGCATCGCGCTGCAGCAGCGCCAGCACCGGCGCCACCTGCTCCGCCGGATAGCGCCGGGAATTCAGGCGCAGTGCCAGTGACAGGCGCTCGCCGGCCATGGCCTTGTATTTGCCAAAGAAAGCCGACACCACTTCGGCCACCACCAGGATGCGCCCCATGGGCGAGATCGCCTCGCCCATCAGGTGGCGCGGGTAGCCGCTGCCGTCCATGCATTCATGGTGTTCCAGCACCGCGTCTTCCACGCTGAAGGGGTAGGCGCCCATGCTCTGCACCACCATGGAGCCGGTGATGGAGTGCGCGGCCAGCTGGACACGCTCGCGCTCGGAAAGCCGGTACCCGGCGTCGGCCCAGGCGGTGGACATATAGAGCATGCCCACATCGTGCAGCAGGGCCGCAGCCGCCAGCCTGGCGCACTGGGCCTCGTCCCAACCCGCACGAATGGCCAGGAACACCGACACCATGGCCATCAGCACACTATGCTCGAACAGCAGGGGCAGCTGGACCTGCACCACCGTCATCTTGAAGCGCGCGGCGTGCGGCCAGGGCATCAGCCGCAGCGCGCGGCCCAGTATGGCCCCTTCGGCCCCCAGGTCAGCCGCCAGCAGACGGCCCAGCGGGTGCTCGGACAGCAGGCGCGTCATCTCCACATGCAGCAGGCCGATGTCGACCGGCTCGCTCACTTCCAGCTGCGCATCCAGCGGTGCCGGCAAGCGGTGTCCGGCCAGCAGCGCCAGCAGATCCCCCCCCAGCACCGTGCCCTTTTCCAGCAAGGGCGCTCCGCTGTCCGACACCACGGTCTCCGTCACCACCACCTGCCGCTGGCCTGCCATCTGGGCAATGGCGCCCAGATAGTGGACGTTGTTGTGCAGCGCCGCAATGGCGGTGGCCAAGGTGGCGTCGTCACGTGCGCTGCTCATGAAAAGCTCTCCGGCTGGATCATAGAAACGATGGTAGTGGAAAAGAGGCCATGGCCGGATCAGGTCCGCGCCCCATCCACCGCCCCGCGCGCCGCCATCAGCGGTACCAGATGAAGGTCATCACCACAAACAACGGCACCAGAATGCCGAACGACCAGGCCATGTAGCCGAAGAAGCTGGGCATGCGCACGCCCCGGTCTTCGGCGATGGCCTTGACCATCATGTTGGGCGCGTTGCCGATGTAGGTGTTGGCCCCCATGAACACGGCACCGGCCGAGATGGCCGACAGCGTGGCCGCCATGCTGGTCATCAGCACCTGCGCGTCGCCGCCGGCGGTATTGAAGAACACCAGGTAGGTGGGCGCATTGTCCAGAAAGGACGACAGCGCGCCCGTGGCCCAGAAGTACATGGCCGGGTTGGGCGTGCCGTCCGGGTTGGTGACGGCGCGCACAATGGCGCCGAACGGGCCGTCCACCCCAGCCTTGAGCATGGCGATCACCGGGATGATGGTCAGAAAGATGCCGGCAAACAGCTTGGCCACTTCCTGCATCGGCCCCCAGCCGAACTGGTTGCGCTCGTGCACCACGGCCGGCGTTATCCACAGAGACAGCAGCGCCACCCCGATCAGGCCCACATCGCGCACCAGACCGGGCAAGCCCACCTCGGTGCCCATCACATCGAACACCACGGCCGACTTCCACAGCCCGCTCATCAGCACCAGAAACACGACAACACCCAGCAGCACGAAGTTGAACTTGCCATCAAAACCCAGCTGGGTGGGCGTGGCGTTGTCCGGCGTGGGGTCAACTGCCTTGCGCTCGCCATTGCGGCTGGCATACCAGCTGTCCAGCAGATAGAAGATCACCAGCAACACACCGACCAGAAACAGCGTTTCGGGGAAGATCTGGCGCAGCGTCCAGCTGAAATCCACGCCCTTCAGAAAGCCCAGGAACAGCGGCGGATCGCCCAGCGGGGTGAGCGAGCCGCCCGCATTGGAGACGATGAAGATGAAGAACACCACCACATGGGCCACATGCTTGCGGTTGTCGTTGGCGCGGATCAGCGGGCGGATCAGCAGCATGGACGCGCCCGTCGTCCCCATGAAGCTGGCCAGCACCGCACCGATGGCCAGGATGCCGGTGTTCAGCAGCGGCGTGCCGCGCAGATTGCCGCGGATGTAGATGCCGCCCGCCACCGTGTACAGCGCCGTCAGCAGGATCACGAACGGCACATACTCCGCCACCAGCGCATGCACCAGATGCACACCGGCCGCACCGACTCCAAACGCCAGCGCAAACGGCAGCAAAAAGGCCAGCGCCCAGGCGGCGGTGATCTTGCCGAAATGGTGGTGCCACACCGTAGGCGCCAGCAACGGCATCAGCGCAATCGACAGCAGCACGCCGGCAAAAGGCACACCCCAGAGCACGGACAGCGCAGCGCCATCGATTTCCGCCGCCATGGCGGCGCCGGGCAACAGGCCCGCCAGTCCCAGCAGGCCCAGGCCCGCGCTGCGCAGATGCTTCATAGGGGTACTCCTTCTTCTGTCTCTTTGTAGTTGTGGACCGCAGGCGTGCCCTCTGTGCGCGGGGCCGTCCTGCGTGCCCGATCATGCCGTGGGAGCGATGTCAAATACCTGACGCAGGTAGGCCAGGTACTTCTGGTCGTCGCACATGCTTTTTCCCGGCGTGTCCGACAGCTTGGCCACCGGCTGTCCGTTGCAGCGCGTCATCTTGATGACGATCTGCAGCGGCTCATAGCCCAGGTCGTTGGTCAGATTGGTGCCGATGCCAAAGGCCAGCAGACAGCGGCCATGGAAACGCCGGTACAGCTCGATGGTGCGCGGGATGGTCAGCGCATCACTGAAGATCAGAGTCTTGGTCAGCGGATCGACCCGGTTGTCGCGGTAATGCGCCAGCAGACGCTCCCCCCAGGCAAACGGATCGCCGCTGTCATGGCGGGCGCCATCGAACAGCTTGCAGAAATACAGGTCGAAGTCGCGCAGAAAGGCATTCATGCCGTACACATCCGACAGCGCAATGCCCAGATCCCCACGGTACTCCCGCGCCCAGGATTCAAAGCCGTAGATCTGGCTGTCGCGCAGGCGCGGGCCCAGCGCCTGGCAGGCCTGCAGGTATTCATGCGCCATGGTGCCCAGCGGCAAGATGCCCAGTTCCTTGGCAAACAGCACATTGCTGGTGCCGGCAAACTGCCCCGGTCCATGGCCCGGTGCGGGACGCTGTTCGCCCGCACCCAGATCGCGGCACAGCGTGCGCAGCACCTCTTCGTGCCAGCTGCGAGCAAAGCGCCGGCGCGTACCGTAATCCGCAATCTTCAGGTGTTCCAGCCCTTCGCCGCGCATCTGGGCAATCTTGGCCTGCAGCCGTGCGCGGCCTTCGCCCCAGTCCGGGCGGGGCTGGGTATTGCGGAAATACACCTCGTTGACGATGGCCAGCACCGGGATTTCAAACAGGATGGTGTGCAGCCAGGGCCCCTGGATGGTGATGTCGATCTCGCCCGTGGGCAGTGGCGTGACCTGGATGTACTTTTCATTGAGGCGGAACAGCCCCAGAAAATCCACAAAATCACTCTTGATGAAGCGCAGCGAACGCAGGTAGTCCAGCTCATCGGTGGTGAAGCTGAGGCTGCACAGCTGGCGGATCTCGTCCCGAATCTCCTGCACCAGGGGGGCCAGTTGCACGCCCGGGTTGCGGCACTTGAACTTGTACTCCACGGCAGCACCGGGGAACTGGTGCAACACCACCTGCATCATGGTGAACTTGTACAGGTCGGTGTCGAGCAGACTGTGGATGATCATGGAAAGTGCGCCCGCATGGCGGCGCGATCGGAACAGAGGGCACAGTGTAGGCCAAGCGGGCACGGGCCCGGGCAAAACCGCGCGGCGCATACATGGACATCCAAATCACCGCTGATGCAACCATGGTGATCCTGGGCAGCTATCAAATTCATTGCAGCTGCGCGCTGGGCACAGCCCCGGCATGTCTAAGACATGCACCAGGCATGCACCAGATCTGCCCTGGCGCGTCAGACTGCGGCCGCTGCCGTGGCCGGCTGCAAGGCCTGCAGCACCCGCCGCAGCGCCTCCGGCAGCGGCTTGGGACGGCGCGTGGCGGCGTCCACATACACATGCACAAAGTGGCCGGCCGCCGCCGATTCCTCGCTGCCCGCGGCAAAAATGCCCACCTCATAGCGCACGCTGCTGCCTCCCAGCCGGGCCACGCGGATGCCGGCCTCCACTTTCTGCGGATAGGCCAGGGAGGCAAAGTAGTTGCACTGCGTCTCCACCACCAGGCCGATGGTGTCGCCACCGTGGAAGTCCAGCACGCCCTGTTCAATCAGGTGGGCGTTCACCGCCGTGTCGAACCAGCTGTAATAGACGACGTTGTTCACATGGCCGTAGACATCGTTGTCCGACCAGCGCGTGGTGATGGGCAGAAACACCGGGTAGCTGGAGCGCGGCTGGGCACTGGGCCGTGCGGTAGCAGCAGCGGCCGCAGAAGAAGCGGCAGAAGGTTGAGAAGAGGAAACAGGCTTGTCGGTCATGGCGAACATTGTGTGGCCCCACTCGCAAGCCGCCTATCGGGCAAAACGTGGTTTTGTGGTGGCGCAACACCGCGGGCACCGGCCGCCCATCCGGCTTTCTGTGTATAGAAAACCGCATTTGGGTAAATATTTGATGCAGCGCAGCAAAAACACTTGCGCGAAATCCGACACTGCATAAAATTCAGTCATGCTGCAGCGCAACATAAATTCTTGAAGCCCGCAGTTGTGACGCAACTGGCCAGCGTATGGCCACCCAACCTGGAGAACCACAATGTCCCTGACCGCTGACCAAATCCTGAGCGCACAAAAAGCCAACCTGGAAACCCTGTTTGGCCTGACTTCCAAAGCCTTCGAAGGCGTGGAAAAGCTGGTGGAGCTGAATGTGACGGCCACCCGCGCCGCCCTGAACGAGGCCGCCAGCCACACCCAATCCCTGCTGAGCGTGAAGGACGCGCAAGAGCTGCTGCAGTTGCAAGCCAACCTGTTCCAACCCCTGGCCGAAAAGACCGCCGCCTACAACCGCCACCTGTACAACATCGCTTCGGCCACCAGCGGCGAATTCTCCAAGACCTTTGAAGAAAAGGCTGCCGAGCTGCAAAAGAGCTTCTCCAGCCTGGTGGACAGCACCGCCAAGAACGCTCCCGCCGGCTCCGAAACCGCCGTGGCCGTGATGAAGAGCGCCGTGTCGGCCGCCACCAATGCCTTCGAAAGCATGCAAAAGGCGGTGAAGCAAGCTTCCGACATGACCGAAGCCAACATCAATGCAGTGGCCTCCACCGCCACGCAAGCCGCTACGGCCGCCAGCCGCAAGCGCTAAGCCCTGGACATGCCGACGCGATGGCATTTGACAATCATCTAGGGATTACCCTATAATCATGCCATCGCCTGGAGCACCACCATGCTTCATGGCACCAGTTGTCTCCTTGGATCCTCTCGAAACCCCCGTTTCTTGGATCCTTTCAAACCCGGTCTTTGACCGGGTTTTTTTTTGCCTCGGCCAGGGCTTGCCGGTCGCAGTGCTTGATCGCCCACAACAACTGCGGGCTTGTGGTTAAGAAAGATTCGCGTTCAGACTATCATGCGCCCTCATTTCCTTCTTTTGTTTTGCACTGAAAGTCCATCCATGCAGCACGCTTTGAAAGCCCTTGTTTCCGCTTGTGCCCTGGTCGTTGCCGGCCATGCGCTGGCCCAGGAGCAGGTGGTGAACCTGTATTCGGCCCGCCACTACAACACCGACGAAGAGCTGTACACCGGCTTCACCAAGGCCACGGGCATCAAGGTCAACCGCGTGGATTCCGACGATGCAGGCATCATTGCGCGCCTGAAGGCCGAAGGCGCTGCCTCCCCCGCCGACGTGATCCTGATGGTCGACGCCGCGCGCCTGTACCGTGGCGAGAAGGACGGCCTGTTCCAGCCCATCCACTCGGCAGCGCTGAACAACGCCATCCCCGCCAACCTGCGCAGCAAGCCCGAAGCCGATGGCGGCATCAGCTGGTTCGGCTTCTCCACCCGCGCCCGGGTGGTGGTCTACAACAAGGCCAAGGTGCAGCCTGCCGATGTGGCCACCTACGAAGCGCTGTCCGACCCCAAGAACAAGGGCAAGATCTGCATCCGCTCCGGCTCCCACCCCTACAACCTGAGCATGTTCGGCGCCGTGACCGAGCACATGGGCGAGGCCAAGGCCGAAGCCTGGCTCAAGGGCATCAAGGACAACCTGGCCCGCGCCCCCAAGGGTGGTGACACCGACCAGATCAAGGCCGTGGCCGCTGGTGAATGCGATATCGCCGTGACCAACAGCTACTACCTGGCACGCCTGATGCGCTCGGCCAACCCGGCCGATGTGCAGGTCACCGAAAAGGTCGGTGTGGTGTTCCCCAACCAGGACAGCTACGGTACCCACATGAACATTGCCGGCGGTGCGGTGGCCAAGCACGCCAAGCACAAGGACAACGCCGTCAAGTTTCTGGAATACCTGGCCAGCCCGGCCGCCCAGAACTACTTTGCCAACGGCAACAACGAATGGCCCACCGCCAAGGGCGTGACCGTGGACAACCCCGCACTCAAGGCCATGACCCAGGGCAAGCCCTTCAAGAGCGAAACCATCCCGATCTCGGCCGTGGGCGCCAACATGGTCAAGGTGCAGCAGATGCTGGACCGCGTCGGCTTCCAGTAAACCGCCCCTCCCTGTGCAATCCACCCGGCCCTGGCCGGGTTTTTTGTTGCATTCACGGGACAGGGCCGCCCCCCATCACCCCGCATAATTGACGTATACGTCACATACCAACAGGAGACACCATGGACATTCAAGGCAAGGTTTTCATCGTCACCGGCGGCGCTTCAGGCCTGGGTGAAGGCACGGCCCGCATGCTGGCCGCCAAGGGCGGCACCGTTGTCATCGCCGACATGCAGCAGGAAAAAGGCGAAGCCGTGGCAGCAGATATTGGCGGCGCCTTTGTGCGCTGCGATGTCAGCAACGAAGCCGACGGCCAGGCCGTGGTGGCCAAGGCCGTGTCGCTGGGCAAGCTGATGGGCCTGGTCAACTGCGCGGGCATTGCCCCGGCCGAAAAGACCGTGGGCAAGAACGGGCCCCACAGCCTGGCGCTGTACCAGAAGGTGATCACGGTGAACCTGATAGGCAGCTTCAACATGATCCGCCTGGCCGCCGATGCCATGAGCAAGAACGAGCCGGAAAGCACCGGCGAGCGCGGCGTGCTGATCTCCACCGCCAGCGTGGCGGCCTACGACGGCCAGATCGGCCAGGCAGCCTATGCCGCGTCCAAGGGCGGCGTGGTCGGCATGACACTGCCCATTGCCCGTGATCTCGCACGCAACGGCATACGCAATATGACAATTGCCCCCGGCATCTTTGGCACACCCATGCTGTTCGGCATGCCCCAAGAAGTGCAGGATGCGCTGGCCGCTGGCGTGCCCTTCCCCAGCCGCCTGGGCACGCCCCAGGACTACGCCAAGCTGGCCTGCCACATCCTGGAAAACGACATGCTCAACGGCGAGGTGATCCGCCTGGATGGCGCAATCCGCCTCGCTCCGCGCTGATTGACTGCCGCAGATCGGCACGGCAGCCGCTGCGTCTCCCCTGTCCTCCGGCCGATCTGGCTTTTGGTGACCGGAACGTTCAAACCCATGCGGCAGGTGCTCAGGCCGTGACGGGGCACCCCTTCTGCACGGCAGCGCCACTGCCGGACGCCCTGCACGACAGCCACAAAAAAGCCAACCGGTCGGTTGGCTTTTTTGCAGCGTGCTTACCAAGCGCCTCACGGCTTCATGCTGGGCTGCGCCTCTTCCGGCGTGGCGGCGTGGTTGCGGCTCTGGAGCGCCGGGGCAAAACTCTTTTCCGGGTTCCGCAGCGTCTGGTTGATCTCGATGCCCTTGCGGTAGTAGTCCTCCTCGATCACCGGATCGGGACTGTGCACCGCAATCCAGAACGTGGTCAGGCCGGCAATCACCACGATGATCGGCCCAGCCAGCACCAGCCACACATGGCCAAACTTCCACCACGGCGCGGCGGATTTTTCAGGGCTGACTGCTTGTTGCGTTGTTGTCGTCATAGAACGTCTTTCTGGCGCCATGGAACGCCTGGGTCAAACTTCTCTGCGGTGCCCGGGCCCTTGGCCGCAGGCACCTGCACGGTTCAGCGGGGCACGATGAACACCGATTTCTCGCTCACCTTGCCCTGGCCGCTGACGGCATCGATATCGAAATACACCGGATGCGAACCCGCAGGCGCCGAGCCATACGGAATCTGCACCCGCACCGCCACGCCACGCGTTTCGGCGGGCAGCACCACCACCTCGGTTTCCGATGCTACCGCGATACCTTCCAGGCCATGGGCGCGTACCCGGTAGGTCTGCTCGGTCTCGGTCGCGTTCATCACCTGCAGGCGGAACACGTTCTCCAGCTTGCCGCCGGCGGCAATGCGCGCCAGCGAGGCGCGGTCGCGGATCACGTCCACCTTCAAGGGCTCGCGCAGCGACAGGCTGACCACCATGGCCGCGGCCAGCGCCAGCAGGATGCCGGAGTAGATCAGCACACGCGGACGCAGCACACGGCGCAGGATCTGCGCATGCTTCCAGCCCTGGGCCACGCCATTTTGCGTGGTCAGGCGGATCAGACCGCGCGGGTAGTGCATGTTGTCCATGATGCTGTTGCACGCATCGATGCACAGGCCGCAGCCTATGCATTCGTACTGCAGGCCGTCACGGATGTCGATCCCCACCGGGCACACCTGCACGCAGAGCTTGCAGTCGATGCAGTCGCCCAGGCCCTGGGCCTTGTAGTCCACATTCTTCTTGCGCGGGCCGCGGTTCTCGCCGCGCACCGGGTCGTAGCTGACGATCAGCGTGTCCTTGTCGAACATGGCGCTCTGGAAACGCGCATAGGGGCACATGTACTTGCACACCTGCTCACGCATATACCCGGCATTGCCATAGGTGGCAAAGCCATAAAACAGCACCCAGAAGATCTGCCAGCCGCCTTGCAGCGCCAGCAGTTCCACGCCCAGCTCGCGGATGGGCACGAAGTAGCCCACAAAGGTGAAGCCCGTCCACACGGACAGGACGATCCACAGCAGCTGCTTGGTGGATTTCTTCCAGATCTTCTCGAACGTCCAGCCCCCCTGGTCCAGGCGGATGCGCGCGCTGCGTTCGCCTTCGACCTTCTGCTCGATCCACATGAAGATTTCGGTGTACACGGTTTGCGGGCAGCTGAAGCCACACCACAGTCGCCCTGCAACGGCCGTGAACAGGAACAGCGCCAGGGCGCAGATGATCAGCAGACCCGCCAGGTAGATGAAATCCTGCGGGTACAGCACCAGGCCGAACAGATAGAAGCGCCGTGCCCCCAGATCGAACAGCACCATCTGGCGCTGCCCCCACTCCAGCCATGGCAGGCCGTAGAAGATGATTTGCGTGAGAAACACCAAAGCCCAGCGCCAGCGCATGAAGAGGCCGCTGATGGAGCGTGGGTAGACACGTTTGTGCGCTTCATAGAAGCTGCGTGGCTGGTCGGCAGCCTGGATGGGGATGACCTTCTTGGGGGCCTTATCCTCTTTGATCGAAGTCATGGGGCAACTCTCATTCTCAACTCGCCAATGAAAAAAGGCGGCACTCGCGTGCCGCCTCGTTCATCGAGGATCAGTTTGCCGATCCCTGTTTGTGCGAGAAATTCCACACATAGGCGGTCAACACATTGATCTGGGCCGGTGTCAGCTTGCCTTCCTGGGCAGGCATCTGGTTCATCTTGCCGTTGGTGACCATGTCCACAATGGCTTGTTCACCCCAGCCATGCAGCCAGACATCGTCGGTCAGGTTGGGCGCACCCAGCATGGTGTTGCCCTTGCCGTCCATGCCGTGGCAGGCTGCGCAGGTGGTGAACTTGGACTTGCCCAGCGAAGCCTTCACGGAATCGTGGGGGCTGCCCGACAGGCTCAGCACATAGTGGGCCAGGTTGCGCACGTCTTCCGGTGAACCCACCGCCTCGGCCTGCGGCGGCATCATGCCGATACGGCCCTTGGCAATGGTCTCGTGGATGCGGTCGGGGGTACCGCCATGCAGCCAGTCGCCATCGGTAAGGTTGGGGAAGGACTTGCCGCCGCGTGCGTCAGAGCCGTGGCACTGGGCGCAGTTGTTCATGAACAGGCGCTCGCCAATGGCCATGGCCTGGCTGTCCTTGGCAATGTCCTCGGTCGACATGGCCGTGAAGCGCGCATACAGCGGCTCCAGATCGGCCTTGGCCTTCTCGACTTCCTTGTCATAGGCGCCGGTCTGGCTCCATTGCAGCTTGCCGGTGTACGAACCCAGGCCGGGGTACATCGCCAGGTACATCAGGCTGAAGACCACGGTGATGATGAACAGCCACATCCACCAACGGGGCATGGGGTTGTTCAGCTCACGCAGGTCTTCGTCCCAGACGTGGCCGGTGGTGTTGTCTTCGTCCGACACCACCTTCTTACGGGCCGTGACAAACAGCAGGATCAGGCAGGCCAGGATGCCCACCATGGTGATGCCTGAGACGTATACCGACCAGAAATTGTTTACGAAATCGCTCATGGGATGTTCTCGTTCTGGTGGAGAAATCAGTCTTGATCAAATGGCAGCATGGCCGCCTCTTCGAATCGGGTCTGGTTGCGGCGGGCATAAGCCCACCACCAGATGCCCACGAAACACGCCAGCGATGCCAGCGTGGCCACGATGCGCATGGTGGTGATATCCATGACCCTCTCCCCTTACTTCAGTGCGGTGCCCAGACCTTGCAGGTAGGCGATCACAGCCTCCATCTCGGTCTTGCCCTTGACTTGTTCCTCGGCACCAGCGATTTCCTCGTCGGTGTAAGGCACGCCCACATTGCGCAGTGCGCTCATGCGCTGTGCCACCACGGTGTGGTCCACCGCGCTGGTGGCCAGCCACGAGTACGCAGGCATGTTGGACTCGGGCACCACGTCACGCGGGTTGTTCAAGTGGATGCGATGCCATTCATCGCTGTACTTGCCGCCCACGCGGTGCAGGTCGGGACCGGTACGCTTGGAGCCCCACTGGAAGGGGTGGTCGTACACGAACTCGCCTGCCACCGAGTAGTGGCCGTAGCGCATGGTTTCAGCGCGGAAGGGGCGGATCATCTGCGAGTGGCAGTTGTAGCAACCTTCGCGCAGATAGACGTCGCGGCCCATCAGCTGCAGCGGCGCATAAGGCTTGACGCCTTGCACGGCTTCCGTCGTGGACTTCTGGAAGAACAGCGGCACGATTTCCACCAGGCCACCCACCGCCACCACCAACAGGATCAGGACGATCATGAGGAAGTTGCTGGTTTCCACCTTCTCGTGGGAAAAGCCCTTGTTATTAGATGCAGACATATTGGCTCCTCAAGATCAGGCGTGTGCGGGGTTCACGGCCACCACGGGCACCTTGACGGCTCGGCCCGAGATTGCAGTCATCCAGACGTTCCATGCCATCACCAGCATGCCGGCCAGGTACAGCAGACCACCCACCACACGGATCACGTAGAAGGGATAGGTCGCCTTCACGCTTTCCACGAAGGTGTAGGTCAGGGTGCCGTCGGGATTGACAGCGCGCCACATCAGACCTTGCATCACACCGGCAATCCACATCGCAGCGATGTACAGCACGATGCCGATGGTGGCCATCCAGAAGTGCAGCTCGATGGCAGGCACGGAGTGCATCTTTTCGCGGCCGAACAGGCGCGGCACCAGGTAGTACAGCGAGCCCATGGTGATCAGCCCCACCCAGCCCAGGGCACCGGAGTGCACGTGGCCCACGGTCCAGTCGGTGTAATGCGACAGGGCATTCACGGTCTTGATGGCCATCATCGGGCCCTCGAAGGTGGACATGCCGTAGAACGACAGGGACACGATCAGGAAGCGCAGGATGGGGTCGTCACGCAGCTTGTGCCAGGCGCCCGACAGGGTCATCACACCGTTGATCATGCCGCCCCAGCTGGGAGCCAGCAGGATCAGCGAGAACAGCATGCCCACGGACTGGGTCCAGTCCGGCAGCGCGGTGTAGTGCAGATGGTGAGGACCCGCCCACATGTAGGTGAAGATCAGGGCCCAGAAGTGCACGATCGACAGGCGATACGAGTACACGGGACGACCTGCCTGCTTGGGCACGAAGTAGTACATCATGCCCAGGAAACCTGCGGTCAGGAAGAAGCCCACGGCATTGTGGCCGTACCACCATTGCACCATGGCGTCTTGCACACCGGCGTACGCCGAGTAGCTCTTGAGCAGGCCGGCCGGGATGGCGGCGCTGTTCACGATGTGCAGCAAGGCCACGGCGATGATGAAGGCGCCGAAGAACCAGTTGGCCACATAGATGTGCTTGACCTTGCGGATGCCGATGGTGCCAAAAAACACCACGGCGTAGGCCACCCACACCACTGCGATCAGGATGTCGATGGGCCACTCCAGCTCGGCATATTCCTTGCCGGAGGTGTAGCCCAGCGGCAGCGTGATGGCGGCCAGCAAAATCACCAGCTGCCAACCCCAGAAGGTGAAGGCCGCCAGTTTGGGCAAGAAAAGCTTCGTGTGGCAGGTTCGCTGCACCACGTAGTAGCTGGTCGCAAACAGCGCACAGCCACCAAACGCAAAAATCACCGCATTGGTATGCAGTGGTCGCAAACGGCCGAAACTCAGCCAGGGAATACCGAAGTTGAGTTCGGGCCAGGCCAGCTGGGACGCGACGAGCACGCCCACTGCCATACCAACCACCCCCCATACCACGGCCATGATTGAAAACTGCCGAACAACTGTATCGTCGTAATGGACAGCATTAGTTTTTAGAGAATCCATCGGGTACCTCTTAATTAGCACTGAAAGTGTTCACCGTTTCGCGTTTTGGTGTGTTGACGATCATCAATCGTCACGAAGAATGCGCTCCCCTTCTTGCTCCACGCTCTCAAACTGACCGCGGTACACCGCCCACCACAGGGCCGCCAGAATCGCCAGCACCAGTGCTACCGAGAGAGGAATGAGTAAATACAGAATGTCCATCAACGGACTCCAAGAAGCGGGGGCGCAGCCGGCGCAGTCACAGCACGCTGTGCACTTTCAGCCGCTGCATCCGAGGTATGCAAAACAGGTAATTGCCGGGTCAGGCGCGCCGCATTGAGCACCACCAGCAGCGAGCTCAGCGCCATGCCCAGCCCGGCCAGCCAGGCCGGCATCCAGCCCATCACCGCCAGGGGAATGCTCAGCGCGTTGTAGCCGGCGGCCCACAGCAGGTTCTGGCGCACGATGCGCAGCGTCTTGCGCGCCAGCAGCGCGGTCTGGGCAATCAGACCCAGGTCATCGCCCAGCACCACAAAATCCGAGCGGGACTGCGCCAGCGGCACGGAGCGGCCAAAGGCAAAGGACACATGGGCGCCCGCCAGCACCGGGCCATCGTTCAGGCCGTCCCCCACCATGGCCACATGCCGACCCTGGGCCTGCAGCGCCCGCAGGGCATCCAGCTTGTCTTCCGGCGAGCACTCGCCTTGCACATGGGCAATGCCAGCGGCGCGCGCCATCTGCTGCACGGCCGCATCGCGGTCGCCGGAAAGCAGGTGGATCTCCATGCCCGAATGCGCCAGCGCGGCCACAGTGGCCTGCGCTTCGGGGCGCAGGCCTTCACTCAACTCCAGAAAACCCCAGGGCTGCACGGCCGCATCGCCCTGCTCGGCCGCCAGATACACGCACTGGCGGCCATCCTGGGGCTGGCCCTGGCCCGCAAACGGCCAGGACCCCAGACGCAGTGCATGCACCACGCCCTGCGGATCCTGCACCCGCGCACGCATGCCGGCGCCGGCCACTTCCTGCGCCTCCAGCAGTGTCCAGCCCGGCGCATCCACCGCCTGTTCGCGCGCCGCCTGCACCACGGCCCGCGACACCGGGTGCACCGACTGCGCGCCCACCAGGGCCGCCAGCGCCAGCACAGGTGCAGATGCCTGCCCGGCAGCGGGTTGGACCTGCAGCACGCGCATGCCGTCCTGCGTCAAGGTGCCGGTCTTGTCGAAGACCAGGGTATCGGCCTCGGCCAGGGTTTCCAGGGCCTGCAGATTGCGCACCAGCACCCCGTGGCGCGCCAGGCTGCCCGCTGCCGACAGCATGGCCACCGGCGTGGCCAAGGACAGTGCGCAGGGGCAGGTCACGATCAGAATGGCCACCGCCACCATCATGGCGTGACCCGGATCGCTGGGCCACCAGTACACGCCGGCGGCCAGTGCCGCCAGCATCACCACCACCAGGAAGGGCTTGGCCACACGGTCCGCCAGCTGTGCCAGGCGCGGCTTTTGCGAAGCCGCGCTTTCCATCAGCTCCACGATCTGGGCAAAGCGGGTCTGCGCGCCCACCATGTCGACAGCTACTTCGACCGGGCCACCCAGGTTGAAACTGCCGGCCGTCACCGTGTCGCCCACCACCTTGCGCACGGCCGTGGACTCACCGGTCAGCAGCGCTTCATCGGCATGGGTCTGGCCTTGCACCAGCTGCCCGTCGGCCGGGAAAGCCTCTCCCGCCAGCACCCGCACCACATCGCCGGCCTGCAGCCGGCGCACCGTCACCCGCTCCCAGCAGCCATCGGGCAGGCGGCGCTCCACGCTGTCGGGCAGGCGGTTCATCACCGCCTCCAATGCACCAGCCGTCTTGTCGCGCAGGCGCAGCTCCAGCCAGCGGCCGGACAGCAGGAAGAACACGAACATGGTCAGCGAGTCGTAATAGACCTCTTTGCCGAACGGGCCCGCCGGATCGAACGTGCCCATGGAGCTGACGACAAAGGTAATCAGCATGCCCAGCGCCACCGGCAGGTCCATGCTGATGCTGCGCGTGCGCAGATCGCGCCACGCACTGCGAAAGAAAGGGCCGCAGGCAAACAGCACCACGGGGATGGAGATCACCCACGAAGCCCAGCGCAGCAGGGTTTCCATCTCCAGCGTCAGATCGCCCGGCTTGGCGTCATAGGCCGGCCATGCGTACATCATCACCTGCATCATGCAAAAGCCGGCCACCAGCCAGCGCCACAGTGCACGGCGGTTTTCGGCCTGGCGCAGCTCGCGCGCATGGGCGTCGCGCGCAGGCAACACCCCATAGCCCGCTTTCTGGATGGCGGCCATCCATTGGGAAGGGCGTACCAGAGAGGGGTTCCACTGCACCTTGGCGCGGTGGGTGGAGCCGCTGACATCGGCCCGTTGCACGCCGGGCACGGTGCGCAAGGCTTCCTCGATGGTCAGCGCGCAGGTGGCGCAGTGCATGCCGCCCAGCACCACGTTCGATTCCCAGAGGGGAACCTGCAGCGGATCGGCGACGTCGGCCTGCGCAGCGGGCGCACCTGCAGGGCGCCCGAACGAGCCCCACTCCAGCGGATCATCGAGCAGGGCGATGTTGCCGGGGACCTCCAGGCGGCCTGAATCAAGCACGGTCCGCTCCATTGCCTGCGATGGATTCAGGGTTTCGTGGGACATGGTTCAAGCGTAATGGGCGCGATGATAAGCGTATTGATGTGCATCAAGACCACCCTTGGCGATCGCTCTAAGCTTTGACCTGTCCACTTGCCATTAAGGAGATAACTCATGTACGAACGCATTTTGGTGGCCACCGACGGCTCCCCCCTTTCCGACAAAGCTGTCGCCAACGCCCTGTCGCTGGCCAAGCTCTGCGGTGCCTCGCTGGTGGCCTTGAAAGTGGTTCCCCGCTATCCGCGCAGCTACCTGGAAGGCGGTGTCACCGTGGACAACGCCGAAATCAAGCGCATCGAGGCGCAGTGGGCCGAGCAGGCGCAAGCCATGCTGGACAAGGTCAAGGCCGAAGGCAAAGCCGTGGGCGTGACGGTCAAGACCAGCATTGCCAAGTCCGACCTCGTGGCCGAAGCCATCATGTCGGCAGCCACCAAGCAAAAAGCCGACCTGATCGTGATGGCCTCGCACGGCCGCAAGGGCCTCAAGCGCCTGCTGCTGGGCAGCGAGACGCAGCATGTTCTCACGCACTCGCAGATCCCCGTGCTGGTGCTGCGCTAAGGCACAGACCCCTGCTGGGTCGCTAATGCGGCCTTAATGTGACAAAGGGGCCGCATGCGGCCCCTTTGGTGCTTGTTTGTTGCTTGCTTCGTGCAGGTTGTGCGGTGCTTGCTTTGCGGCAGCAGCAGGCCGCAGCGATGTCGTCACACCCACCGCACACCGTGCACCACACCCGATCAGAACTGCGGTTTGCGTTTTTCCAGAAAGGCGTGAATGCCTTCGCGGTGTTCCGCATCATCGGCATAGGCATAGGGCTGCGCCACCGCCGGCACCCCGCCTTGGGCAAGGCTGCGCATCCCCTGCTTGTTCAGGCGCGCAGCCAGTGGGGACAAGGCCGCCACCTTCTCGGCCGTGTCCTGCACCACGGCGTCCAGCTGCTCCGCAGCCACCACCGGTCCCAGAAAACCGTGCTGCGCCATCTCGGCGGCAGAAAACACGGCCGCTTCCAGCAGCATGCGGCGCGCCACCATGCTGCCCACTTCCCGCACCACCAGCTCCAGTTCGCGGGGTGCCATCGGAAAGCCCAGCCTGGCAATCGGTGCGCCGAATTTGGCGTCCTCGGTCGCCACGCGCAGATCGCAGCAGCTGGAGATTTCCACCCCGGCCCCCATGCAGGCGCCGCGGATCGCGGCCACCACCGGCACCGGGCAGTCCAGCAAGGCCTGCAACCCGCCCCAGACCTCGCTTTCGTGGAAATGCGTCAGCTGCGCCTCGTCAAAGCGAAAGCCCGGGTACTCGGCGATATCGCCGCCAGCGCAAAAAGCCGCGCCCTCCCCTTGCACCACCAGGCAGCGCACATCGCTGCGGGCGTTCACGGCCTGTAGGGTCTCGCGCAGCGCCACCCACATGGCACGCGACATGGCATTGAGCTTGCCGGGGTGGTCGATGCCTACACGCCAGATGCCGGCATGCTGCGGCTGCGCGCTCCAGGGGCGCAGCGTGATCTGTCCTGTCATGGTGGTGCTTTCGGTATCTCAGGGCCGCGCCGCTGCGCCGGTCTCCCGCACAATGCGCGCCCAATGCTTCATCTCGTCCTGGAGAAACTGCTTGAATTCCGGGCCGTACAGCCCCGGCCAGGTGGCCCCCATGGCCCGCCACTCCTTCTGCACTGCGGGCGCCCCCGCCATGCTGCGGAACACCTCGATGGCCCGCGCCTGCACCGAAGCAGGAGTGGCTCTGGGGGCAAAAATGCCATACCAGGGCATGGACTGGAAATCGTCCAGGCCCAGCTCGTGGGCCGTGGGCACATCGGGCAGCAGCGGCGAACGCTGCGGGCCGGTGACAAACACCGCCCGCAGCCGGTCCGCCTGCAGGTGCGGCAGGGCCGACGCCAGGCCGTCCAGCATCAGCTCCACATTGCCTTGCGCCACATCCAGCATGGCCGGCCCCGAGCCCTTGTAGGGCACATGCTCGAGCAAGGCGCCGGTCTCGAGCTTGAACCATTCACCGGCCACATGGTTGGAGGTACCAATGCCGGCCGACGCATAGCGATAGCGCTGGGGCTTGCGCCGCAGCTCGGCCAGCAGCTCGGGCCAGGTACGCACATTGAGCCGGCGCGGGCTGACCAGCAGCACCAGCGGCATCTGGGCCACCAGCGCCAGCGGCGCGAAATCCTCGTACAGATCCACATCCAGCTGCAGCTGCACGGCGCGGGAGGCCAGCATGCTGACGCCACCCATCAGCAGGTGCGAACCATCGGCCGGGGCTTTGGCCACGTAGGTGGCACCGGCGGTGCCGCCGCCGCCCCCACGGTATTCCAGACGCATGGGCTGGCCCGTCTCCCGGGCGAACTGGCGCGCCATGGTCTTGCCCAGCAAAGAGGAATTGCCGCCGGCCGGAAACGGCACGGTCAACTCCACCTCCTGCTGCGGCCAGCGGCCCACAGCAGGCGGCAGCGGCGCGGTTTTTTGCGCCCACGCCGGGGCGACGGTACCGATGCCTGCGGCGCCCAGTGCTCCCAGCAGCTGTCGACGCAGGCGATCTAGCTCAGGCATGCATCCACCCCATCATCATTTACCCTTGCACAGAGATTCCATCTCGGCCGACACTGGCAGCTTGCCCTGCGCCAGCAGGGCGCGGTGCTTGTCCAGGCGCTTGAGGTCGTACAGGTAGTTGACCATCAAGCCGAACGCCTGCTTCATGCCCTTGGTCGATGGATCGCCGCCCCAGTTCAAGCGCTCCACCCGGGCGCCGTTGCCCAGGTGAAAGCGTGCCACCGGGTCCAGCGGACGGCTGTCCTTGACCTCCTTGGCCAGGTACTGCGCCGCACACCAGGCCAGGGCCTTGCGCAGCACGGTGTCTTCCTTCCACTCCAGCGCACCGTCGGCGGCGACGATCAGATCGGCCACCTTGACAGGGGCCTGCGTCTTCAGCGCCTTGGCCACTTCCTGGTGGCGCTTGTCGTCCCACTGCGCCAGCAGAGCATCGCCCTGCTTGGACAACCAACCACGCAGGCCGGGAATGGGCGAGAGCGTGGCGAAATGCTTGAGCTTGGGGAACTCCGCCAGCAAGGTCTCGACCACATGCTTGATCAGCGAATTGCCGAAGCTCACCCCACGCAGACCGGTCTGGGTGTTGCTGATGGAATAGAAGATGGCCGTGGTGGCCTTGGCCAGATCCACCGGCGCGGCCGTTTCGTCGAGCAGGGGCGTGATGCTGGCGGCCATGTGGTCCAGCAGCGCCACTTCCACAAAGATCAGCGGCTCGTTGGGCAGGCGCGGATGGAAGAAACCGTAGCAGCGGCGGTCGCTGTCCAGTCGGTTCTTCAGATCGGCCCAGCTGCGGATGTCGTGCACGGCCTCGTACTGGATCAGCTTTTCCAGCAGCGAAGCGGGCGAATCCCAGCTCAGGCGACGCAGCTCCAGAAACGCCACATCGAACCAGGTGGAGAACAGGTATTCCAGCTCGGCGTCCAGGGCGGCAAAGCGCTTGTCGCTCTTGGGCAAGGCCAGCAGCTCGGCACGCAGGTTCACCAGAAAGCGCATGCCGCCTTCGGGCACGGAAAAGCGCTGCAGCACCCGCGTGCGCGCCGACACCAGCGCCTTGCGCAGGGCAATTTCGGCCTGGCCTTGCTCGGTGGGGGTCTTGGCTTTTTCGTACTGGGCGCGGGCCGCTTCGATGCGCTGGGCATCCGGGCCAAACAGTTCACACAGCAGCAGCCACAGGTCCTGGCGCTGCGCGGCGGTGGCCTGTGCGTACCAAGCCATCACCTCTTTGGCATGGCGCGCACCTTCGACCTCGCTGACCTGCTCATCGGCCGCAGCACGCAGGTCTTCCAGCAACTTGCGCAACACATGGGGAGGATTGGCTTCGGCACCACGGCGCAGCGTGGCTTTGAGGCGCTGCGCCAGCGGGCGGACGGTGTCGGCACCTGCTTCGGTAGCCGGGGGAGATTTGCGCAGCAAGGACATGCTGCGCGAGAACCATTCGGAAGCAACGTTCATGGAGGCGATCCTGCGAGGCATTGGCTGTAGCGCACCACCGCCGCTTTTGCATGCGGGGCAATGCACGTATCCATTATGGGTGGCAGATCGGCAGCGTAGCGGTCACTTCGGAGGCAAGTCCGCAACACTACCTACGCCGCCATCACTACCACAACCATAGCATCTTACGCAGTAACAGAGCGCCCCAGAAACAAATTAGGCAACAAATTGTCGCCAAGCGGTCACAGCTTCTGCGGCAGCGGTTGGGTGCGCTCCGACCAGAGCCACAGCGCCACACCGGCCACGATCATCGGCACGCACAGCCACTGGCCCATGCTCATGCCCAGCGACAGCAGACCCAGGTAATCGTCGGGTTCGCGGAAGTACTCGGCAATGAAGCGGAAGGCGCCATAGCCCAGCAGGAACACCGCAGCCACCTGCCCCTGGCGGCGTTCCTTGCGTGCATACAGCCACAGCAGCACAAACAGCAGCAGGCCTTCCAGCAGGAACTGGTAGATCTGCGAAGGGTGGCGCGGCTGCATGGAGCCGCTTTGCGGGAACACCATGGCCCAGGCCAGATCCGGGCTGGCAAAGCGGCCCCACAGCTCGCCATTGATGAAATTGCCAAGGCGCCCGGCCGCCAGCCCTGTGGGCACGCAGGGCGCCACAAAGTCGGCCACCTGCAGCCAGTGGCGCTTGCGCGAATGGGCAAACCACAGCATGGCCCCCACCACCCCCAGCAGACCGCCGTGGAAGCTCATCCCGCCTTCCCACACCGCAAACACCTGCAGCGGGTTGGCCAGGTAAAAGCCGGGCTTGTAGAACAGGCAGTAGCCCAGACGCCCGCCCACGATCACCCCCAGAACGCCCAGAAACAGGATGTCTTCCACATCCTTGCGCGACCAAGCGGTCTCGCCCTGCATGCGGTTGAACGGCGGGTGACGCAGGCGGCGCGTGCCCAGCCACAAAAACAGCCCGAAGGCAGCCAGGTAGGTCAGGCCATACCAGTGGATGGCCAGCGGCCCCAGTTGCAGGGCCACGGGATTGATCTGGGGATACATCAGCATGGCGGCCATTGTGCCGCAGCGCTGTAACCCCACGGGCCACACCCCGCACTGCCCGGCCGCAGCAATGGCCCGATGGGAAAAAAGGCAGCGATGGGCACAGATGGCAGAAAAAGTGGGAAGCATGTCCTTGCAGCCACCGGCCAGGCACCGCACACTGCCGCCATGCCTGCCCACACCAACGCCCCGGCCCTGCCCGCTACCGACAGCCACCAGGTGCTGTGCCTGCTCTACCCGGGCGTGATGAGCCTGGATGTGACCGGCCCCATGCAGGTGTTTGCCACGGCCAACGACGAACGCGCCCGACACGGCCTGCCACCGTACTACCGGCTGGTGTTTGCGGCCCAGGCCGCCGGCCCGGTGGCCACCACGGCCGGGCTGCGGCTGCACGCCGACTGCGGCTGGCGCGATGTGCCGCTGCACCCTGCCACCACCGTGCTGGTCCCGGGTGGGGATGGTGCCGACGCGGCCGCCGCTGACCGGGCGCTGCGCGACTGGCTCTGCAATGCCGCCACGCAGGTGCAGCGCCTGGGCTCGGTCTGCTCCGGAGCGCTGGTCCTGGCCCATGCCGGCCTGCTGGACGGCGTGCACGCCACCACACACTGGCTGCGCATGGCCCAGCTGCGCCAGTGCAGCCCGGCCAGCCAGATCGACAGCGACTGCCTGCACACCTACAACCCGGCACATCCGGTCCAGTCGCGGCGTTTCACCTCGGCCGGCGTCACCGCTGGCATCGATCTGGCGCTGGCCCTGGTGGAGGCCGATCTGGGCCGCCCCCTGGCGCTGGCTGTGGCACGCCACCTGGTGATGTTCATGCGCCGCCCCGGCGGACAGGCCCAGTTCAGCCCCCTGCTGACACCCGAGACGCAGCACGCCCCCCGACTGACCCAGCTGCTGGAATGGATTCCCAGCCAGATCGCCCAGGACCTGAAGGTGGAACAGCTGGCCGCCCAGGCCTGCCTGCCGCCACGCACGCTGGCGCGCGTGTTCCAGCGCGAGCTGGGCACCACCCCCGCCCGCTATGTGGAACGCGTGCGGCTGGAAGCCGCCACCGCCCTGCTCAGCCAGCGCCAGGCCTCCGTGGCGACCGTGGCACGGCTGTGCGGCTTTGGCCACCCGGAGACGCTGCGCCGCAGCTTTCAGCGCCACCTGGCCATCAGCCCGCAGGCGTTTGCCGAACGCTTTGGTGCGGGCTGAACCCCCTTTCTTTTCACAACCCTCCCCCTTGTCGTACCGGCAGTTCCTGAACAGCCGGGCTGCCGCATCCCTGCTTTTCCCTGTTTCCGGAGATTTGTCCCATGTTGCTGCCACACCGCTACCCCACGCTGGCCGTGCTGAGCACCGCCCAGGCCCTGTACTGGAGCTGCTCCATCATCGGTATCACCCTGACCGGTCTGGTGGGCCAGCAGTTGGCCCCCTGGCCGCTGCTGGCCACCTTGCCCCTGGCCCTGCTGGTGACCGGCAGCCTGTTGACCGTGGGGCCAATGGCCCGCTGGATGGCCCGGCATGGCCCGCGCCAGGGTCTGCAGCGCGGTGCACTGCTGGGGGTGGCGGGCGGTCTGGTCTGCACCGCCAGCATCCACTGGCACAGTTTTGTGCTGCTCAACCTGGGGGTGCTGCTGGTGGGGGCCTACCAGGCATCGGCCGGCTACTACCGTTTTGCGGCATTGGAAGGCGTAGACCCGGCGCACAAAGGGCGTGCAGCCGCCTGGGTCGTGGCCGGCGGCATTGCAGCAGCCCTGCTTGCCCCCACGCTGGCCTTGCACAGCCGCCACCTGCTGGCCACGCCGCTGGCAGGCGCCTACCTGGTGCTGGCCTTGCTGGCCGCCACGGCCTGGGCGGTGCTGCAAGGGATTCCCGTCTCCCGCACATCACCCTCATCTGCTGCACCGGCGGCTGCGGCGGCTACGCTGACCGCGGCCACGCCCATGAAGCATGCAGCCATCACCTCCCGCCGTACGCTGTGGCAACGCCCCGCCATCCGCCAGGCCCTGTTGCTGACGGCGTGCGCCCACGGGCTGATGATTCTGGTGATGAATGCCACGCCGCTGGCCATGCACGGCCACGGCTATGGGCTGGAGGCTTCGGCCCACGTCATCCAGTGGCATGTGCTGGGCATGTTCGTGCCGTCGCTGTGGGCCGGCGCGGCGCTGGACCGCTGGGGAGCCCGCCGCGTGGCGGGCCTGGGCGTGGCCCTGCTGGCAGCCAGCGCCCTCTGTGCACTGACGGGCGAATCGCAGCCGCAGTACCTGGCCAGTTCCCTGCTGCTGGGTGCGGGCTGGAACCTGCTGCTGCTGGCCGGCACCACCCTGCTGACCCAGGCTTACCGGCCCGAGGAGCGTAGCGTGGCCCAGCCGATGATGGAATGGAGCAACAGCGCGGTGGCGGCGAGCATGTCGCTGGCATCGGGCGTGCTGGTGCAGAGCCTGGGCTGGCAGGCGGTCAACTGGGCCATGCTGCCGGTGCTGTGCGCCATGGCCTGGTGGCTGCGCCCTGGCGCGCTGGCCATGCCGACCGCCATGCGCACCCCGTGATCCCGTGCCTCCGCCACCCCACAGGCCTTCCGCCCCCCCAATGCGAATGCGAGTGCTTAGCGCCCGCATACAGAACGGATTTGCGTGGGAATTCTCCTGCACTGATTTGGGAAAGCCTTGCAGACGCAGGATACTTGGTCCATTACCACTCTCACAGAAGAACAATATGCAAGGCCATCCCGAAGTCATTGACTGCCTGAAAGAACTGCTGCGCGGCGAGCTGGCAGCACGCGACCAGTACTTCATCCACTCCCGCCAATACGAAGACCAGGGCTTCCTGCGCCTGTTTGCCCGCATCGGCCACGAAATGGAAGAAGAGACTGTGCATGCCGACGCCATCCTGCGCCGCATCCTGTTCCTGGGTGGCAAGCCCGACATGCGCCCCCATGCTTTCGAAGCGGGTGACACCGTGGAAGCCATGCTGCGCAAGGACCTGGCCGTCGAATACCAGGTGCGCAACAACCTGCGTGCTGCCATGGCCCTGTGCGAACGCCACGCCGACTACCAGACCCGCGATCTGCTGCTGGCCCAGCTCAAGGACACGGAAGAGGACCACGCCTACTGGCTGGAAAAGCAGCTGGGTCTGATCGAACGTGTCGGCCTGCCCAACTACCTGCAAAGCCAGATGGGCGACGTGGCCTGACGCCAGAACACTGCCGGGCCTGCGGGCCCCACCCCTGCACAAAGCTCCCGATCCGGGAGCTTTTTTTATCGCCGCAGATCCGGTTCAAGCCGCTCTGGATAGCGCGGCCGGTGCAGCATCCGCAGATGGCGCTGCACCACGGAACACCGCTTACTGGGCGGCGTCCATCACCCGTTCCTGCTGCACCAGCTTGCGCACCACGGCAGTGGTCTGCACCACCATCTGCTGCAGCTGGGCGGGCGTTCCGCCCAGAGGCTGCACACCCAACTGGGCCAGCCGGGCGCGCAAGGCGGGCTGCTGCAGTGCCGCATTGGCCGCGGCATTCAGCCGCGCCACCACCGGCCGGGGGGTGCCTGCCGGCACCACCAGACCGAACCAGGTGATGGCCAGGCTGTTGAGCTCGGGATAGCCCAGTTCGGCCAAGGTCGGCACCCGCGGCAGTGCGGGCACGCGCGCCTCGGCGGCCACCGCAAACGGCTGCAGCAGGCCGTTCTGGATATGGGGGGCAGACGACGGGTACTGGTCGCTCAGCATCTGCGTTTCCCCGCTGAGAACGCTTTGCACCACCGGCCCCATGCCTTTGTAGGGAATGTGACGCAGCTGCAGGCCCAGGTCGCGGTTGAAGGCCGCCAGAATCAGATGTCCCACCGAGCCCACGCCCGATGAGCCCACCGCCCAACGGTCGCCCTGGGCCTTGGCCATGCGCACAAAGCTGCCGAAGTCCTTGACCCCCAGTTCGGGCCGGACCGAGAACACCGACGCAATCGATGCCAGCGGCAGCACCGGCGCCAGGTCCTTGAGCGGATCGACCCGCACCTGCGGCAGCACCACCGGGTTCACCGCCAGGGTGCTGATGGAGCCCAGGCCCACGGTATAGCCGTCTGGTGCGGCACGGGCGACGGCCTCGGCCCCCACCATGCCACCCGCACCGGCCTTGTTTTCCACCACCACGCTCTGCCCCAGCGGCGCATGCATGGCTTCGGCCACCAGGCGGGCCACGATGTCGGTCGAGCCGCCCGGGGCAAACGGCACCACCAGCTTGACCGGCCGCTGCGGATAGGTCGGCTGCGCAGCCGTCTGGGCAAAAGCCCCCCCCTGCACCGCACACCCCACCATGCCCAACACCCCGGCCACCACGGCCTGGCGTCTGTTTCTGCTCCACCCACTGCTCACCACAACTCCTTGGCGCAACGCTGCGCGCAGCCCATTATCGATATCCCGCAGGTGACATATTTCCATGACAGCCCATACCCGGACTGCCGCCCATGGAAAGCCATGCGCCCTCTTCCGGACCCGGCACACCTTCCTTCCATGCACCCCGATCCTTCGGGCCGAACGATCGGCGGCGCAGCCCCGTGGCGCAGACCACCCGGGAGCCCCTGGCCGCACACAGCCGGCCGACAGGCCCACCGCCCGCCAGATGGAGGACGCCAGCATGCACAGACAAGGGTGCCTGGAATTGCGGTACGGAAAAACCGGGTGGCAGTTGCCGCCCCTTTCGGGCACCGGAAGGCAGGCGGGTCCGCAGGAGTGGACGGCCGGCAGACCGACGACCCGACCGGGGTGCGAGCGGGTGCGGACAGGCAGCCGGCGGTCTACCGGCCCCACCCGATGCCAAGCAAACCGCGCCCACCCTGCCGCGCGATACGGACCCCGGAAGCTGCAGACCCTCCAGGGCAGCAAGGCGGCGTGCTTGCCAGATACTGACGGGCGCTTCAACTGGCGTAAAGCCTGCAAAAAGACGGCGCAGCAGCGCTAGCATGGCGACACTTGTCATCTGGAGTGAATTATGCGTTTCCCCCCTGGCGTACGGTCGCGGCGCTTGCTGCCCTGGCTCGCGCTTGCTGCTGCCATCCTGTTGGCGGTCGCTGCAGCATGGTGGTGGCAGGGGCACCGCCAGACCGGGTCTGGTGGCACGGGAGCTTCCGCACCGGCAGACCCTGGCCGCAGCGGCAGCCGAGGCGGTCCGAACCGAAACGGTGCGGGAACCACCGCCCAGCCCGTGTCCGTCGGCGTCGTGGACCGGCGCGATGTGCGCGTCCTCATCAGTGCCATCGGCACCTTGAATGCCCGGGCCACCGCCGTGGTGCGAGCCAAGGTCTCGGGCGAGCTGCAAAAGCTGCACTTCAAGGAAGGCGACGAAGTCAAGGCAGGCCAGTTGCTGGCCGATATCGATCCGCGCAGCTTCCAGGCCACGCTGGGCCAGGTCCAGGGCGCATTGCAGCGCGACCAGGCCCAGCTCAAGAATGCCCAGCTGGATCTGCAGCGCTACCAGGCACTGCTCGCCCAGGATTCGATTGCCAGCCAGCAGGTCGATACCCAGGCCGCACTGGTGCGCCAGTTGCAAGGCACGGTGGCGGCAGACCAGGGACAAGTGGACGCCGCCAGACTGCAGCTCAGCTACACCAAGGTGACGGCCCCCATTGCGGGCAGGCTGGGTCTGCGCCAGGCGGATCTGGGCAATGTGGTGAACCCGTCGGACGCCAATGGACTGGTCACCATCACCCAGGTGCGGCCCATTGATGCCGTGTTTTCCATCCCCGAGGCCCATGTCAACACCCTGGCACTGCAACTGGCCCAAGGCACCGAGCTGCCGGTCGAACTGTGGGACCGTGAGCAAAAGCAGCTGCTGGGCAAAGGCCGGCTGAATGCGCTGGACAACGCCATTGACACCACCACCGGCACCGTCAAGGCCAAGGCGGCATTCGCCAATGCCGAAGGCGGCCTGTTTGCCAACCAGTTCGTCAATGTACGGCTGCAGGTCAACCGGCTGGAACAGGTGCTGACCGTGCCTGCCACGGCGGTGCAGAACAACTATGTGTATCTGGTACAGGCCGACCATACGGTCACGCAGCGCAAGATCAAGGTCGGGGTGACCGATGGCGATCGCGTCAGCGTGCAGGGAGACTTGCAGCCGGGCGACCAGGTGGTCACCGATGGCATCGACCGTCTGCGCGAAGGCGCACCCGTCACCGTGATCGCCGCCGGCAAGGTGCAGCAGGTGGACCAGGCCGTGCAGGACGCCGCCAGCCAGCCGCGCAGCATGCGCAATCTGACGCCCGCACAGCGCGAACAGGTCGTCAAGATGAGTCCCGACGAGCGCAAGGCCTTCTTCCAGAAGCTGCGCGCCGAACGGGGCAATTCCGCAAATGGCGGTGGAGGTGCCGCAGCCCCAGCCCCAGCCCCAGCCCCAGCCCCAGCCCCAGGATTGGCGCCCGCCGGCCAGCCGGGCGCCACCGCGCCAGCGGAGCCCTCCGCAGCAGGCACAGGCAATACGGCAGCCGGCGCCAGTGGTGGCCGTTGACACGGCCGTATGTGAACGGACCTGTACCAGACACACACGCCACAGGCATCTTCGGTCACCATGAACCTCTCCCGCCTCTTCATTCTGCGGCCCATTGCCACCTCGCTCCTGATGGTGGCAGTGCTGATCTCCGGCATCCTGGCCTACCGGCTGCTGCCCATCTCGGCCCTGCCGGAGGTGGACTACCCCACCATCCAGGTCACCACGCTCTACCCCGGCGCCAGCCCGGACGTGATGACATCCAATGTCACCGCGCCGCTGGAGCGCCAGTTCGGTCAGATGCCGGGGCTGGACCAGATGTCGTCCACCAGCTCCGGAGGCGCATCCGTCATCAACCTGCGCTTCTCGCTGGACATGTCCATGGATGTGGCCGAGCAACAGGTGCAGGCCGCCATCAATGCCGGGGCCAATCTGCTGCCCAGCGACCTGCCCATGCCCCCGCTCTACAGCAAGGTCAACCCGGCCGATGCGCCGGTGCTGACGCTGGCCATCACCTCGCCTTCGCTGCCGGTGATCCGCGTCAACGACCTGGTGGAAAACCGTCTGGCGCCCAAGCTATCCCAGGTCAAGGGCGTGGGTCTGGTGGCCATCGCCGGTGGGCGCCGGCCGGCCGTGCGCATCCAGGCCAATCCGACAGCCCTGGCCAGCTACGGCATGACGCTGGACGATGTGCGCACCGCCATTGCGGCGGCCAACGTCAAGGCCGCCAAGGGCGGATTTGACGGCCCCTACCGCGCCTCCACCATCGACGCCAATGACCAGCTGCAATCCGCCTCCGAGTACCGCAATCTGCTGATCGCCTTCAAGAACGGCAACCCCATTCGCCTGGCCGATGTGGCGCAGACGGTGGACGACGCCGAGAACACGCGCCTGGCCGCCTGGGCCGGCACGCCGGCACAGGGCGCCAGCGCGGCGGTGATTCTCAACATCCGCCGCCAGCCGGGGGCGAACGTGATCGACACGGTGGACGCCATCAAGGCCTTGCTGCCCCAGCTGAAGGAAACGCTGCCAGCCTCGCTGGATGTGCACATTCTCACGGACCGCACGGTCACCATCCGGGCCTCGGTGGAGGACATGCAGTGGGAACTGGCGCTATCCATCTCCCTGGTGGTGATGGTGATCTTTCTGTTCCTGCGCAGCGCCTCGGCCACGCTCATCCCCAGTGTGGCGGTGCCGCTGTCGCTGATCGGCACCTTCGGCGTGATGTACCTGGCGGGCTTTTCCATCAACAACCTCACGTTGATGGCCCTGACCATCTCCACCGGCTTTGTGGTGGACGATGCCATCGTGATGATCGAGAACATCGCCCGTTTCGTGGAAAAAGGCGAGCCACCGATGCAGGCCGCGCTCAAGGGCGCCAAGCAGATCGGTTTCACCATCATCTCGCTGACGATTTCGCTGATCGCGGTGCTGATTCCGCTGCTGTTCATGGGGGATGTGGTCGGCCGTCTGTTCCATGAATTCGCCATCACCATGGCGGTGGCCATCCTGATCTCGGCAGTGGTGTCGCTCACGCTGACCCCCATGCTGTGCGCGCGGCTGCTGCACCACCAGCCGCAGGCTGAAGCTAGCAGTGTCCCGGCGCCGGCACGCACTGCCTGGGGCCGCACGGCAGACGCCGTGGCCCGGTGGTTCGACGGCGTCATCGTCGGCTACGGGCGCTGGCTGGACTGGGTGCTGGACCACCGTGCCCTGACCTGGCTGGTCTTCCTGGCCACGCTGGCGATCACGGTGCTGCTGTACTTTGCCGTGCCCAAGGGCTTCTTTCCCGACCAGGACACAGGCACCATTGCGGCCACCACCGAAGCCGACCAGTCCATCTCGTTTGCAGCCATGGCCGAGCGCCAGCAGGCCCTGGCCGCACAGCTGCTGAAGGACCCCGCCGTGCAAAGCGTGTCCTCCTTCATCGGTGTGGATGGCAGCAACACCACGCTCAACACCGGGCGCATCCAGATCGACCTGGTGGCCCACGGCCAGCGCGACGCCATGGCCACCGTGCTGCGGCGCCTGAGCGATGCCGCCGCCCAGGTGCCCGGCATCCGCCTGTACGCCCAGCCGGTGCAGGACCTGACGATCGAAGACCGGCAGGCACGCACCCAGTACCAGCTGCTGCTGTCCTCGCCCGATATGCCCCAGCTGGAAACCAGCACCCAGGCCCTGGTGGAGCGGCTGCGCCAGTTGCCGCAGCTGCTGGATGTGGGCAGCGACCTGCAGAACCAGGGGCGCCAGGCCTATGTGGAAATTGACCGCGCCCAGGCCAGCCGGCTGGGGGTGACGGTTGCCGCCGTGGACACGGCGCTCTACAACGCCTTCGGCCAGCGGCTGATCTCCACCATCTTCACCCAGTCCAACCAGTACCGGGTGGTGCTGGAAGTGGCGCCCCAGTTCAAGCTGGGCCCGGAAGCACTGCAATCCATCCATGTGGCCTCCAGTGCCGGCAAGCCGGTGCCGCTCACCTCGGTGGCCACGGTGCGCGACCGCCCCATGGCCCTGGCCGTCAACCACGTCGGCCAGTTGCCGGCAGCCACCATTTCCTTCAATACGGCACCCGGTGTGTCGCTGGGCCATGCGGTGGAGGCTGCGCAGCAGGAAATCCAGTCCCTGCGCGCGCGCGGGCACCTGCCGCTGTCGGTGGATGCGCAGTTCCAGGGGGCGGCCCTGGCCTTCCAGGCGTCGCTGTCCAACACGCTGCTGCTGGTGCTGGCGGCCGTGGTGACCATGTACATCGTGCTGGGCGTGCTGTATGAGAGCACCATCCACCCCATCACCATCCTGTCCACCTTGCCGTCAGCGGGGGTGGGAGCACTGCTGGCCCTGCTGCTGGCCGGGCTGGACCTGGACATCATCGCCATCATTGGCATCGTGCTGCTGATCGGCATCGTCAAGAAGAACGCCATCATGATGATCGACTTCGCGCTGGAGGCCCAGCGCGAAGGCGGCATGGGCGCACGGGCCGCCATCCACCAGGCCTGTCTGCTGCGCTTCCGGCCGATTCTGATGACCACCCTGGCGGCCCTGCTGGGCGCGCTGCCGCTGATGATCGGCACCGGGGTGGGCAGCGAGCTGCGCCACCCCCTGGGGGTCACGCTGGTGGGCGGGCTGCTGCTCAGCCAGCTGCTGACGCTGTTCACCACGCCGGTGATCTACCTCACGTTCGAGGGCTGGGCCGAGCGCTGGCGCGTGCGCCATGGCCTGCCGGCGGTCCAGCACCTGCCGCGCAGCGAAGCCGATGTGCAGGAGGACGGCCATGCCTGAGCCCCTCTGCCAGCCGTTTCCGCCGTGTCGGCCGCGCCAGATGTGCGCCCGGGAGGGGACATGAGCCTGTCCACCCCCTTCATCTTCCGCCCGATTGCCACCATGCTGCTGACCATCGGCATGGCCCTGCTGGGTGGCGTGGCCTATTTCCTGCTGCCTGTGGCGCCGCTGCCGCAGGTGGACTACCCCACCATCTCGGTCACGGCCAGCCTGCCCGGGGCCGCGCCGGACACCATGGCGGCCACCGTGGCGACGCCGCTGGAGAGGGCGCTGGGATCAATTGCCGGCGTCAATGAAATGACGTCCAGCTCCAGCCTGGGCAACACCCGCATCACCCTGCAGTTCGATCTGTCGCGCACCGTGGACAGCGCCGCGCGCGACGTGCAAGCCGCCATCAACGCGGCGCGCACCCTGCTGCCTTCGGGCATGCCCAGCAACCCGACCTACCGCAAGGTCAACCCGGCCGATGCGCCCATCCTGATCCTGGCGCTGACCTCTTCCAGCCTCACCCGCGGGCAGATGTATGACGCCGCCTCCACTGTGCTGGCGCAGAAGCTCTCCCAGGTCGAGGGCGTGGGCCAGGCCAGCATCAGCGGTGGGGCCCTGCCTGCCGTGCGGGTGGAACTGGACCCGGTGCGCCTGGCGGCCAACGGCATTTCGCTGGAGCAGGTGCGCAGCGCCATCACCAGCACCAACGCCAACCGCCCCCTGGGGGCGGTGGAGCGCGAGGACCACTACTGGCAGGTGGGCACCAACGACCAGGCGTCCAAGGCGGCCGACTATGCGCCGCTGGTGCTCAGCTGGAACAATGGCTATGCCGTGCGGCTGCAGGATGTGGCAGAGGTCAGTGACTCGGTGCAGGACGTGCGCAACTTCGGCGTGGCCAACGGCAAGCCCGCCATCCTGCTGCAGATCTTCAAGCAGCCGGACGCCAACATCCTGGAAGCCGTGGACAGGGTGCGTGCCCTGCTGCCGCAGCTGCAGGCATCCATTCCGGCGGCCATCGACATGACCATCGTCTCCGACCGCACCCCCACGCTGCGGGCCTCCGTGGTGGAGGTGGAGCGCGCGCTGGCCATCTCGGTGGCCCTGGTGATCCTGGTGGTGTTCCTGTTCCTGCGCAACGGGCGGGCCACACTGATTCCCGCCGTGGCCGTGCCGGCCTCGCTGATGGGCACGTTCGGCATCATGTACCTGTGCGGCTACACGCTGGACAATCTGTCGCTGATGGCCCTGACGGTGGCCACGGGCTTTGTGGTGGACGATGCCATCGTGGTGCTGGAAAACGTGATGCGCCACATGGAGCGGGGCAAGTCGCCCTTGCAGGCGGCGCTGCAGGGTGCACGGGAAATCGGTTTCACCGTGGTCTCCATGAGCCTGTCGCTGATTGCGGTGTTTGTGCCCATTCTGTTCATGGGAGGCATCGTGGGGCGTTTCTTCCGGGAGTTCGCGGTGGTCATGTCCGCGGCGATCCTGGTGTCCATGGTGGTGTCGCTGACCACCACCCCCATGATGTGCGCGGCATTGCTGCGCACACCGGCACAGCAGGCCCGCATGCAAGCGCGCAAGGGCCAGCGCAGTGCCTGGCGGCAACGCTGGCAAGGCTTCTGGCAGCGCATCTCGGCCGCCATCGGCCGGGGCGAAACCGCGCTCACCGCCGGTTATCGCCGCACCCTGGCCTGGAGCCTGCGCCGCCAGCCCCTGGTGGTGCTGGTGCTGCTGGCGGTCATCGGGCTGAACGTCTACCTGTATGTGGCCATCGACAAGGGCTTCATGCCCCAGCAGGACACGGGGCGGGTGATGGGCTTCATCCGCGCCGACCAGTCCACCTCCTTCCAGGCCATGGAGCGGCGCATCCAGCGCTTTCTGGCCATCGTGCAGCAGGATCCGGCGGTGGAATACGTGACCGGTGTCACCGGCGGCGGCCAGCGCAATGCCGCCAACATCTTCATGTCGCTCAAGCCGCTGTCCGAGCGCAAGGTGTCCAGTGACGAGGTCATCAACCGCCTGCGCGACAAGCTCAAGAACGAACCCGGTGCACGCCTGTTCATGGTGGCGCAGCAAGATGTCCGCATCGGCGGCCGCCAGAGCATGGCCTCCTACGATTTCACGCTGCAGGCCGACGACAACGCCGAATTGCGCACCTGGGAGCCGCGCATCCGCCAGGTGCTGTCCACCCTGCCGGAGCTCACCGATGTGAACAGCGACGTGCAGGACTATGGCCTGCAGACCTCGTTGGTGATCGACCGCGACCAGGCAGCGCGCCTGGGACTGACGGTGGTGCAGATCGACAACACCCTGAACGACGCCTTCGGCCAGCGCCAGGTGGGGGTGATCTACAACCCGCTCAACCAGTACCGCGTGGTGATGGAAGCGGCCCCCCAGTTCCTGCAGAGCCCGGAGACGCTGCGCGGCTTCTTCTTCGTCAACAGCAGCGGCGAGCAGGTACCGCTGACAGCGTTTGCCCGCATCACCACCACCAACACCCCGCTGACGGTCAGCCACGAAGGCGGCACGCCGGCCAGCACCATCAGCTACAGCCTGCCACCCGGGGTCTCGCTGTCGCAGGCCAATGACGCCATCCGCCAGGCCATGGCGGACCTCGGCATGCCGGTGTCCATACGCGGCAGCTTCAGCGGCACGGCGGGCGCTTTCCAGCAAGCGCTGGCAGGGCAGCCGCTGCTGATTCTGGCGGCCATCCTCACCATCTATCTGGTGCTGGGCATCCTCTATGAAAACCTGGTCCACCCGCTGACCATCCTCTCCACCCTGCCATCGGCCGGCGTGGGCGCGCTGCTGGCGCTGATGCTGTGCAAGACCGAGTTCTCCCTGATCGCCTTCATCGGCGTGATCCTGCTGATCGGCCTGGTCAAGAAGAACGCCATCATGATGATCGACTTCGCGCTGGAGCGCGAGAAAGCCGGTCACACCACGGCCGCACAGGCCATCTACCGTGCCTGCAACCTGCGGCTGCGCCCCATTCTGATGACCACCATGGCCGCCATCTTCGGGGCGCTGCCGCTGGCGCTGGGCCGGGGTGACGGGGCTGAGCTGCGCCAGCCGCTGGGCATTGCCATTGTGGGCGGCCTGCTGGTCAGCCAGTTGCTCACGCTCTACACCACACCCGTGGTCTATGTGCTGCTGGACCGTGTGCGCACCCGCTGGCTGCGCACCTGGCAGCGCCAGGGGAATGTGACTGCCACACCCGGAACACCTGCATGATTGTCTGGACCGAAGCTATGCATCAAAAGGGCCTGCCAATGCCATGGCGCGCGCTGAATCCGTTCGCTGATCTGAAATCGCCCTGGCCCGTTGCGGCAGTCCTGGTGCTGGGGTTGACCGGCTGCTCCATGGCACCCACCTACCAACGCCCAGCGCTGGATGTGCCTGCCACCTTCAAGGAAGCCACACCCTCTGCCGCCGAATGGGGGGTGTGGCAGCCCGCCCGCCATGGCGCCACGCCAGGCGATGCTGCGGCTGCCGTGCCCACCTCCTGGTGGTCGTTGTATGGCGATGCCACGCTGAACCGGCTGCAGGAGCAGGCTGCGGCCGGCAGCCCCGGCGTGGAACAGGCCGTGGCCCGGCTGCGTGCCGCCCAGGCCGCGGTGGCCAGCAGCCGGGCCGGCCTGCTGCCGACGCTGGGCGCATCGGGCAGCGCCGGCCGGGCCCGTGCAGGCGGCAGCACGGGCAACGGTGGCAGTGCCGGCATCAACAACAGCTACTCGCTCGGTCTGAGCGCCAGCTGGGAGCTGGATCTGTGGGGGCGGCTGTCCGGCCAGGTGACGGCCGACCAGCTGAGCGCCCAGGCCAGCCAGGACGATCTGTCCGCCGCGCGCCTGTCCAGCCAGGCGACCGTGGCACAAACCTATATCGCGCTGCGCGCGGCCGAAGCCCAGATGCAGCTGCTGCAGGACAGCCTGCAGGCTTACCTGCAAAGCTGGCAGCTGACACAGAACCGCTACCGCGCAGGCGTGGCATCGTCGGCCGACGTGGCCCAGGCCGAATCACAGTACAAGAGCACCCAGGCCCAGTTGCTGGAGGCCCGGACCACACGCGCCCAGTACGAGCATGCATTGGCCGCGTTGCTGGGCCTGGCGCCCGCCCAGTTCAGCCTGCCCGTCACCGGGCAGCTGCCGGCTGCGCCGCAGGTGCCGGGCATGCTGGCCTCCACCCTGCTGGAGCAGCGCCCCGACATTGCGGCGGCGGAACGCCGCGTGGCCGCGGCCAATGCCCAGGTGGGCGTGGCGCGTTCCGCCTACTTTCCGGCGCTCACGCTGTCGGCGGCAGGCGGCTATCGCAGCAGCACGCTGTCGCACCTGCTCAGTGCCCCCAATCTGTTCTGGTCGCTGGGTCCGGCCATGGCCGTGAGCCTGTTCGACGGCGGCGCCCGCTCGGCTGCCGTGGAGTCGGCCCGCGCAGCGCTGGATCTGGCAGGTGCCAGCTACAAGCAGACCGTGCTGACGGCGCTGCAGGAGGTGGAAGACAACCTGGTGGCCGCCACCCACCTGGCCCAGGAACAGCAGGTGCAGACCGAAGCCGTGGCCGCCGCGCAAAAGGCGCTGGACGTGGCCAACAACCAGTACAAGGCAGGTACCGTGGCCTATCTGAATGTGCTGTCGGCACAGACCACGGTGTTGAGCGCACAGAACAGTCTGATCAGCGTGCAGAACCGGCGCCTGGCGGCCATCAACACCCTGCTGAAGAACGTCGCCGGGCGCTGGGAGCCATGAGCCCGGCGCGCCGCAGGCCTCCCCGTCTTCACCATCCGCGCTAGGCCATCACAGCGTGACCAGCATGGCCACCACGGTGGCCGCCATGGCCGCCGTGGCCAGCCACCCCAAGGCACGCAGGCGGTGGCCTATGGTGTGCGCGCCCATGGTGTCCCGCCGGGTGGCCAGCAGCATCATCACCACCATGATGGGCACCGCTATCACCCCGTTGAGCACCGCCGCCCAGAACAGCTCTTTCACAGGGTCTGTCGGGGTGAAGCACAGCACCACGCCGCCGAATGTGGCAAATGCGATCACCCCGTAGAAACCACGGCCCTCTCCCTGCCCCAGGCGCGCGCTCAAGGTGCCTTCCCACCGGAAGGCCTCTGCAACGGCATACGCGGCAGACCCTGCCAGCACCGGCACCGCCAGCATGCCGGTACCGATGATGCCCAGGCTGAACAGCAAAAATGTGAGGTCGCCGGCCACCGGCCGCAACGCTTCGGCGGCCTGCGCGGACGTTTCGATATGGGTGAGTCCTGCCGCATGCAAGGTGGCGGCCGTGCTCAGGATAACAAAGAAAGCGATCAGGTTCGAGAACGTCATCCCCAGGATGGTGTCGAACTTGATCCGGCGCAGATGGTGCCGGACCTCCTGCAGCGAATGCACCGGGCCGCCGCGCAGGTCTTCCATCTCCTGTGCCGCCTGCCAGAAAAACAGATAGGGGCTGATGGTGGTGCCAAAGAGCGCGACCACCATCAACAGCACTTCGTTGCTGAGCGTCAAGCGCGGATACACCACCGCGCGCAGCACGTCGCCCCAGTTCAGGGGAACGGTCAATGCCACCGCCACATAGGCGAGCAAGGCCAGCGTCAGCCATTTCAGCCCGCGCACATACAGGCGGTAAGGCAGAAACACCTGCAGCAGCAGGCACAGCATCCCGAAGCTGACGACATAGACATGGGCCGAACCACCCAGCAGAAGCCGCAATGCCTCGGCCATGGCCGCCAGATCGGCGGCAATGTTCAGGGTGTTGGCACCGACCAGCAGCGTCACGGTGGAGACCAGCACCCAGCGGGGATAGGCCTGTCCGATATTGGCCACCAGACCACGGCGCGTCACATAGCCGATGCGCGCGCTGATGATCTGGATGGCCGCCATCAGCGGCAAGGTGAAGACCATGCTCCAGAGCATGGAGAAGCCGAACTGCGCCCCGGCCTGGGAGTAGGTGGCAATACCGCTGGGGTCGTCGTCGGCAGCCCCGGTGATCAGCCCGGGCCCCAGGGATTGGAAGCTCTTGCGCAGCCGCTGTGACCAGGTCGGTTTCATAGGGCCTCTGACGAACGAAGATGGCTCTGTACAACCCGGACACCGGCATGCATGCGCTTCCAGGTCCCAGGAAGATACCTTGTTCATCCATGGTGCAGCATCCGGAGCCCCCCGGCACAGGTCGCCCGTCGGGGAACAGTACCGGGGCACGGCTTGCGCTGCGCCTTCCAGGCTCCGGGATGGCATGCCCAGCTGGAGCCAAAGAGGCCCAGCCACCTCGCCAGGCAAGCCCGGAACCCGGAAGCGCTGTCCGCAGCAACGGCCAGTGCTGCGCTCAAGCAGAGCACGCCGCATGCCTTGTGCCTGTGGTCCTGGCTGCACATGAAAAAACCGCCCACATCCACAGGATGGGGCGGTTTTTTCTGGCGGGCGTGGCGGGTGCCTGCGCACATCAAGCGCGCTGCGTGGGCTCCTGCCTGAAGGATTTCACAGCCCTGCTCTTGGTAGATGCAGCAGATGCAGCAGATGCAGCCCGCAATACCCGTCGCTCAATCGTCCAGCAGCGACAGGTCGCGCACGGCGCCGGTATCCGCGCTGGTGACCAGCATGGCGTAGGCCTTCAGTGCGGCTGAGATCTTGCGCGGACGCGGCTTGACGGGCTTCCAGCCCTTGGCGTTCTGCACTTCGCGGCGGCGGGCCAGTTCTTCATCGCTGACCAGCGCATTGATGGTGCGGTTGGGAATGTCGATGCGGATCTTGTCGCCGTTCTGCACCAGGCCGATGGCGCCGCCAGCGGCGGCTTCGGGCGAGCAGTGACCAATGGACAGACCCGACGTCCCGCCGGAGAAACGTCCGTCCGTCAGCAGCGCGCAGGCCTTGCCCAGACCCTTGGACTTGAGGTAGCTGGTGGGATACAGCATCTCCTGCATGCCGGGGCCGCCCTTGGGGCCTTCGTAACGCACGATCACCACATCACCGGCCTTCACCTTGTCGGCCAGGATGTTTTCCACGGCTTCGTCCTGCGACTCGACCACATGGGCCGTGCCTTCAAACACCAGAATGGATTCGTCCACACCGGCGGACTTCACCACACAGCCATTCAGGGCGATGTTGCCGGTCAGCACCGCCAGGCCGCCTTCCTTGCTGAAAGCATGCTCATAGCTGCGGATGCAGCCCTCGGCACGGTCCAGGTCCAGGCTGGGCCAGCGGGTGCTCTGGCTGAAAGCCACCTGCGTGGGGATGCCGGCCGGGCCCGCCAGGTAGAAGTGGCGCACGGCTTCATCCTGCGTGCGCACGATGTCCCACTGGTCCAGCGCTTCCTTCAGGGTCTTGGCATGCACGGTGGGCACATCGGTATGCAGCTTGCCAGCGCGGTCCAGCTCACCCAGGATGGCCATGATGCCGCCAGCGCGGTGCACGTCTTCGATGTGGTACTTGGGCGTGTTGGGCGCGACCTTGCACAGCTGGGGCACGACGCGCGAAAGGCGGTCGATGTCGGCCATGGTGAAGTCGATACCGGCTTCCTTGGCGATGGCCAGCAGGTGCAGGATGGTGTTGGTGGACCCGCCCATGGCGATGTCCAGCGTGATAGCGTTCTCGAAGGCCTTGAAGCCCACGGCACGCGGCAGCACCGATGCATCGTCCTGCTCGTAGTGCTGGCGGGCCAGCTCCACAATGCGGCGACCGGCGCGCAGGAACAGCGCTTCGCGGTCGGCGTGCGTGGCCACCACAGTGCCGTTGCCGGGCAGGGACAGGCCCAGCGCCTCGGTCAGGCAGTTCATGGAGTTGGCGGTGAACATGCCCGAGCAGGAGCCGCACGTCGGGCAGGCCGAGCGCTCCACCTCTGCCACCTCGGCGTCGGAATAGCGCTGGTCGGCGGCGATCACCATGGCGTCCACCAGATCCAGCTTCTTGAACTCGATGGTCTTGGTATCGGGATTGGCCAGCTTGGTCTTGCCCGCTTCCATGGGCCCGCCGGAGACAAAGATCACCGGGATGTTCAGGCGCATGGCGGCCATCAGCATGCCGGGGGTGATCTTGTCGCAGTTGGAGATGCACACCAGCGCATCGGCGCAGTGGGCGTTCACCATGTATTCGACCGAATCGGCAATCAGGTCACGGCTGGGCAGCGAATACAGCATGCCGTCATGGCCCATGGCGATGCCATCGTCCACGGCGATGGTGTTGAATTCCTTGGCCACACCGCCGGCCTTTTCAATCTCGCGCGCCACCAGCTGCCCCATGTCCTTCAGGTGCACGTGGCCGGGCACGAACTGGGTGAAGGAGTTGGCAATGGCGATGATGGGCTTTTCGAAGTCGCCATCTTTCATGCCGGTGGCACGCCACAAGGCGCGCGCACCTGCCATGTTGCGGCCGCCGGTGGAGGTTTTGGAACGGTATGCGGGCATGGGGAATGTCGTTGTAGCAAAGGTCTGCAGGCCTGCGCGCAGCGGCCGGTTTGCCACCGCCCATCCCACACAGGATCACCGCAGATTATCACCCAGCCACCCCGCGAAGGCGCAGGCGCAAATCCCTGCTGGCGACCGAGCCAGCCATCGCAAAACGCGATAGTAGCCTTCTGGTGCGTACCGGAGCCACCGCCCTGCCAACCCCAATAGCCCCATGGCATCCACCCGCTTGCAGGGAATGCGCACCCGCCTGCGGCCGGGCCTACAATCCGACCCTGTTTCCCCCACTTCTGCCAAAGCCCTCGAGGAAAAAGTAGCTATGAAGCGTGTTCTGATCACCCTGACCCTGACCCTGTCCGTTGCCGCCCCGGCCATGGCCGATCTGGCGCTGGCCCAGTCCAAGAACTGCATGGCCTGCCATGCCGTGGACAAGAAGCTGGTGGGCCCCTCCTACAAGGACGTGGCCGGCAAGTACGCCGGCCAGAAGGACGCTGCGGACAAGCTGGCGGCCAAGATCGTCAAGGGTGGCAGCGGCGTCTGGGGCCCCGTACCCATGCCTGCCAACACCCAGGTCAGCGAAGCCGATGCCAAGAAGCTGGCGGCCTGGATTCTGACCTTGAAGTAATCCCGCACCGCGCGGGCACCCGCCGCAGGGCCGCGCGACCTCGGCCCACCGAAAAAGCCGCCTGGCCTGTGCCCAGCGGCTTTTTTCTTTTTTACCTGGCGCATGCGTCCCCTGCGCCACCGTCGCTGCCTGCGCACCGGGCGCGGGCCCGGCTGCAGCAGCACCGTCATCAGAGCAACGGATCGGCGCGGCCTTCGGCCGGTTTGGCCGCATGGCCCTTGCCGCTGCCCCAGTCGGCGGCCACGCCGGCGCGCAGCTGCTGCTCCAGCTGGCCGACATAGGCGGCGGTGGAATTGTCACTTTCCTGGGCGCGGGCCTTGAACTGCTCTTCCAGCGCATCCAGGCGGTTGAGCAGTTGCTGCTGCGCTTCCTGGTGTCGCAGCTCCAGCACCGTGCGCAGCTCGGTGAAGCGCGAGGCCTCGGCCTTGTCGGCCAGCTCGCGCTGGGCCAGCATTTCTTTGTTGTGCCGGCGCGTCTCCATCAGCACCGAACCCTGCAGCGTGACCACGTAGGCCACAAAGAAGATGGCCAGCAACGCCGTCAGGCACAGCATGATCAGGCCCAGCGGGGCCTCCACCGTAGTGAAACCCAACGAGACGGGCGTGGATTGGTTCAGCGCCTGCCAGTTCATCGTGGCCAGGAACACGATCAGCAGCACGATCAAGGTCAGCAAAGCGGTTCTTGCTTTCATGAAAATCTCCAAGGTCCGGTCAGCGGGCGTGGCACTACTGCCTGCCCTTCGCCGCATTTGTAACGCATCTTGGATTCAGCCCAGGTAGGAATGGCCCCTGTCCCGCGCCACATTGGCGCTTGTTTGCGCCAGCCCAGAAAAAAGCCACCGCTTGTGGCGGTGGCATAAACGGGTGCGGCGGTACCGCATCCGAAGCATCAGGGCCGCAGCTGTCGCAGAGCACCCGGTGTCCGCGTTGCGCGGCGTTCTGAATCAGTTGGTCTTGGCCAGCTGCTCCAGGATCGCAGGGTTTTCCAGCGTGCTGGTGTCCTGGGTGATGGCCTCGCCCTTGGCGATGGAGCGCAGCAGACGGCGCATGATCTTGCCGCTGCGGGTCTTGGGCAGGTTCTCGCCAAAGCGGATGTCCTTGGGCTTGGCGATGGGGCCGATTTCCTTGGCCACCCAGTTGCGCAGTTCGTTGGCCAGGGCCTTGGCTTCTTCGCCGGTCGGCACCGGGCGCTTGAGCACCACGAAGGCGCAGATGGCTTCGCCGGTCAGGTCGTCCGGGCGGCCCACCACAGCGGCTTCCGCCACCAGATCGGTCTTGGATACCAGCGCGGATTCGATTTCCATCGTGCCCATGCGGTGGCCGGAGACGTTCAGCACATCGTCGATGCGGCCGGTGATGCGGAAGTAGCCGCGGTCTTCGCTGCGCACGGCGCCGTCACCGGCCAGGTAGTAGCCCTTGAGCTCTTCGGGGAAGTAGCTTTTCTTGAAGCGCTCGGGGTCACCCCAGATGTTGCGGATCATCGACGGCCAGGGCTTCTTGACCACCAGGATGCCGCCGGCGCCGTGGGGCATGTCGTTGCCGGATTCATCGACGATGGCCGCGGTGATGCCGGGCAGCGGCAAGGTGCACGAACCGGGCACCAGCGGGGTGGCACCAGGCAGAGGCGTGATCATGTGGCCGCCGTTTTCGGTCTGCCAGAAGGTGTCCACGATCGGGCAGCGCTCGCCACCAATGTGCTTGTAGTACCACATCCAGGCTTCGGGGTTGATGGGCTCGCCCACGCTGCCCAGGATACGCAGCGACGACAGGTTCCAGTTCTTGGGGTGCACCTTCTCGTCGGAATCCGCGGCCTTGATCAGCGAACGGATGGCCGTGGGCGCGGTGTAGAACACCGTGCAGCCATGGCGCTCGATCATCTGCCAGAAGCGGCCGGCGTTCGGGAAGGTCGGCACGCCTTCGAACACGATCTGCGTGGCACCCGCCGACAGCGGGCCGTAGGCCACATAGGTATGGCCGGTGATCCAGCCGATGTCGGCCGTGCACCAGAACACATCGCTGTCCTTCATGTCGAAGGTCCAGTTCACCGTCTGGCGCGCCCACAGCATGTAGCCACCGGTGCTGTGCTGCACGCCCTTGGGCTTGCCGGTGGAGCCGCTGGTGTAGAGGATGAACAGCGGGTGCTCGGCATTCACCGGCACGGCCGGACATTCGGTCGACTGGCCTGCCAGCGCTTCGGTGAAGGTGATGTCACGGCCGGCCACCATGGCGCATGCCGTGGGTGTGCGTTCGTACACCAGCACCGTCTTGACCGCATCGCAGCCGCCCAGCGCCAGCGCGTCGTCGACGATGGCCTTCAGCGGCAGCTCCTTGCCACCACGCATCTGGTAGTTGGCCGTGACCACCGCGCTGGCGCCCACGTCCACGATGCGTTCCTGCACCGCCTTGGCCGAGAAGCCGCCGAACACCACCGAGTGCGTGGCACCGATGCGCGCGCAGGCCTGCATGGCCACCACGCCTTCGATGGTCATGGGCATGTAGATCAGCACACGGTCGCCCTTTTGCACGCCACGGGCCTTGAGCGCGTTGGCGAACTGGCTCACGCGGGCCAGCAGTTCCTTGTAGGTGACCTTGGTGACCTCGCCGCCGTCGGCTTCAAAGATGATGGCGGTCTTATTTTCGACCGGCGTGCCGATGTGCTTGTCCAGGCAGTTGGCGCTGGCATTCAGTTCGCCGTCGGCAAACCATTTGAAGAACGGGGCATTGCTCTGGTCCAGCACCTGGGTGAAGGGCTTGGTCCACACCACGTTTTCACGGGCCAGGCGGGCCCAATAACCTTCATAGTCCTTGTCCGCTTCGGCACACAGGGCTTCGTAAGCGGCCATGCCGGACACACGGGCTGCCTTCTGGGTCGCATCGGATGGGGGAAAGACGCGGTTTTCCACCAGCACGGATTCGATGGCGTTGGTCGGTGCGTTCATGGCTGAGTCTCCTTGCACTTGTAGGGTTTGTTTGCGGCGTACTGTCGTGTCGGGCACTTACATACCACTGACTCGCCGTCTATCTCCCACTGTAGCCCGCAAAAAGCCCTGCCTTCCCCCTCGGGTTTCCACAATGCCGCCGCATACAATGCCCGCCCAGCAGCGCTTCGCTGCTACGGTTTCCTTCAACCATCCTCTGACCCACCATGGCCCACGCTGACCCGAAATCCGAGTCTCCTGCCTCCCCCCCCTCGTCCACGCCCGTGGCCCTGCGTCCCCTGCCAGCCCTGATCTTTGCCAGCCGCTGGCTGCAGCTGCCGCTGTACCTGGGCTTGATCGCAGCCCAGGGTGTCTATGTCTGGCACTTCCTGATCGAGCTGCTGCACCTGGTGGAAGCCGCCTTCGGCAGCCAGGAAGCGCTGCAGGCACTGATCACCAACATCGGCTACAAACCCGAAGCCACCATTACCGGCCTGAACGAGACCGTCATCATGCTGGTGGTGCTGGCCCTGATCGACGTGGTGATGATCTCCAACCTGCTGATCATGGTGATCGTCGGCGGCTACGAAACCTTTGTCAGCCGACTGGGCCTGGACAGCCACCCCGACCAGCCCGAGTGGCTGGACCATGTGAACGCCTCGGTGCTCAAGGTCAAGCTGGCCCTGTCCATCATCGGCATCAGCTCCATCCACCTGCTCAAGAGCTTCATCAACGCCGGCAACTATGAAGTGCAGGTGCTGATGTGGCAGACCATCATCCATGTGGTCTTCCTGCTCAGCGCCCTGGCCATTGCCTTCACCGACAAGCTGATCCACAGCAGCCACGCCAGCCACAGCGCCCACTGAGTCCCCTCTGCAAAGCGCCCATCGGGGCGTTTTTGCCCGCATGCACCCCCGGCTACCGCAAGGTTCCGGGGTTGCTGCTTTTTCCGCTCCGTTGCCAGCGGGAGAAAGCATGAAGCCCGCCGTTGCCAGCCCCGCGAATGCTGCAACGCAAAAAAATCATTGACAGCAACATAACGAATAGTTAGAATAAAGGCTTGATTAACAACCTGCCATGCAGGTAATCCATCCCTTTTGCGGGTGGATTGACTCTGGCGCGCACCGTTGCCACGCAACGCGATGCCGCCACAGGCCGGACTCCGGCCCTGATGCACGGACTTTCATCCGGGTGGCTTTCGGCCTTGCGCCGCCACCCGCTCCGAGGGAAAGCAACCGGCGGTCTGACCGTTGACTTCCTCCCTCGCTCCTGCGGCCCTTGCGCACCCTCGCGTGCCATGCGGGCCCTGCCATACCTGCCCTTCAATGTGGCGCAACGGGTGTTCCCCGCTGCGCCAGTGCATCGGGCCCCACGTTTTCCGGCTTCGCGTGTAGGCCGCCATGGGCATGCCCATGGCGCGGCTGCACTGTGTTCAACCTCCAAAACCAATGAGGGAGAGAAACCAGTGGCCAAACAAATCCGCATCGAGCATGTGTTCAAAGTCTTCGGCGACCAGCCGCAGGCTGCGCTCGACCTGGTGCAGCAGGGGCTGTCGAAACAAGACATCCTGCAGCGCACCGGCCAGTCCATCGGCGTGTTCGACGCCCACTTCACCATCGAGGCCGGCGAGGTCTTTGTCATCATGGGCCTGTCCGGCTCGGGCAAGTCCACGCTGGTGCGCCTGCTCAACCGACTGATCGAGCCCACCAGCGGCCAGATCGTGGTGGATGGCCAGGACATCAACCAGCTCAACGACCGCGACCTGCGCGCCCTGCGCCGCAAGGACATCTCCATGGTGTTCCAGTCGTTCGCGCTGATGCCCCACATGACGGTGCTGGACAACACCGCCTTCGGCCTGGAACTGGCCGGCGTGGACAAGCCCACGCGCCAAAAAGCCGCCCAGGAAGCGCTGGAGCAGGTCGGCCTGGGCGCCTGGGGTGCCAGCTACCCCGATGCCCTGTCGGGCGGCATGCAGCAGCGTGTGGGCCTGGCCCGTGCCCTGGCATCCGACCCCAGCATCCTGCTGATGGACGAGGCGTTCTCCGCCCTGGACCCCATCATCCGCACCGAGATGCAGTCCGAAATCCTGCGCCTGCAGCAGATCAAGCGGCGCACCGTGGTCTTCATCTCGCACGACCTGGATGAAGCCATGCGCATTGGCGACCGCATCGCCATCATGAAGGATGGCCAGGTGGTGCAGGTGGGCACGCCCGATGAAATCCTGCGCAGCCCGGCCAACGATTACGTGCGCAACTTTGTGCGCGGCGTGGATGCGGCCTCGGTCTTCAAGGCTGCCGACATCGCCCGCCAGGCCGTGACCATCATCTCCGAGCACAGCGACCGCGGCTGCCGCGCCGCGCTGCGCCTGATCGAGGACTCCGACCGCGACCACGCCTATGTGGTCAACAGCCGCAAGCGCTACCTGGGCGTGGTCTCTTCACAGTCCCTGCGGGATGCGCTGCAAGGCCAGCCCGGCATGCGCGCACTGCAGCACGCCTTCATCCCCAACGCCGTGCCGCTGGCCAGCAGCACACCGGTGGCCGATCTGTTCGGCCCGGTGGCGGCCGTGCCTTTCCCGCTGCCCGTGGTGGACGAGGACGGCAGCTTCCTCGGTGTGGTCAGTCGCACCACCATGCTCAAGTTCCTGGACCGCGACACCCCGCCCGTGCCGCCGCCCCAGATCGAAGTGCCGCCCATCCAGCTGAATCCGAAGTTCCCCGTGCATGCGGCGGAACCCGCCGTGGCGCCGCATGCCCAGCCTGCCGCGCCTGTCCATAACCAGACCGGAGATGCCGCATGAACGATTTGCACACCACCACCCCGGTGCAGGACGATCCCTGGGCCGCCAGCACCGCACAGGACGCCCCGAATCCGATGCACACCCCGTCCGCCGATGCCGCGGTCGACGATCCCTGGGCAGCCAGCAGCGTGCAGGCCGATGCGCCCACGGCCAACGCCACCGATGCCGGCACCGACCCCTGGGGCGGCAGCGCCGGTGCGCCCGACGCCGGCATGGACTGGCTCAGCACCCCGGCCACATCCACCCCGGTGGATGACAGCAGCCAGAGCGGCCTGACGGCCCTGTGGCACCAGATCACCACCGAAGGCCTGCCGGTGCAGGACGCCATCAATGACGGCCTGGGCTGGGTGGTCGAGCATTTCCGCCCCTTCTTCCAGGCGGTGCGCACCCCCATCGATGCCACCCTCAACGGCGTGACCGACACTTTGCTGGCCGTGCCCATGCCGGTGCTCGTGCTGCTGATTGCCCTGCTGTCCTGGCAGTTCGCCAGCCGCAAGCTGGCCGTCGGCTCGGCCATCTCGCTGCTGATCGTCGCGGCACTGGGCATCTGGTCCGAAGCCATGGTGACCCTGGCCCTGGTGCTGACCTCGCTGCTGTTCTGCGTGGTCATCGGCCTGCCGATGGGCATCGTGCTGGCCAGCAGCGACCGCGCCCAGCGCTGGATGCGCCCGGTGCTGGACGCCATGCAGACGACGCCGGCCTTTGTGTATCTGGTGCCGGTGGTGATGCTGTTCGGCATCGGCAATGTGCCGGGGGTGATCGTGACCATCGTGTTCGCGCTGCCGCCGCTGATCCGCCTGACCAATCTGGGCATCCGCCAGGTGCGTCCGGACCTGATCGAAGCCAGCCGCGCCTACGGCGCCTCGCCCTTGCAGCTGCTGTGGAAAGTGCAGCTGCCGCTGGCCATGCCGTCCATCATGACCGGCATCAACCAGGCGCTGATGCTGTCGCTGTCCATGGTGGTCATCGCCTCCATGATCGCCGTCGGCGGTCTGGGCCAGATGGTGCTGCGCGGTATCGGCCGCCTGGACATGGGCCTGGCCACCGTGGGCGGCCTGGGCATTGTGCTGCTGGCCATCGTGCTGGACCGTCTGACCCAGGCCATGGGTGAAAACACACGCGGCAGCGCCCGCTGGTGGCAGACCGGCCCGGCAGGCCTGGTGGTGCGCATGCTGCGTCCGGCCCCTGCGGCAGTGCCGACAGCAGCCACAGCGCCAGCAACGCCGACTGCGGCTGCAGCATCCACGGCACAGGCGCAGCCCACTCCGCTGCCGCCCCAGCCATCTGCCAGCTGAAGGCCAGCCCCTTCGCTGATGGCCTGCACGACCGCTGTGCCGTGCAAGGCCGGCAGCCTGGCACGGCCCAGGCACCTCCCCCAGACACCACACCAACCAAAAAAGGAACACCAAGGATGACGTTGCACACTGCATACACCCCCGATACACAGACCCTCCCCACCGCCAACGCCCCCCGCTCGGCCTGGCAACGTGCCTGCGCCGTGGCCGCAGGCATGGCCATGGCTGGCAGCATGGCCCTGGCGGCCGACAGCGCCGACCTGCCCGGCAAGGGCGTGAAAGTCCAGCCGCTGAAAAGCTCCATCGCCGAAGAAACCTTCCAGACCCTGCTGGTCATCAAAGCCCTGGAACAACTGGGCTATGACGTGCAGCCCGTGAAGGAAGTGGAATACCCCACGGCCCATATCGCCCTGGCCAATGGCGACGCCACCTTCATGGCCAACCACTGGAACCCTCTGCATGCCGACTACTACAAGAATGCCGGTGGTGACGCCAAGCTCTACCGCCAGGGCGTGTTCTCGGCCAACGCCGCCCAGGGCTACCTGATCGACAAGAAGACGGCCGACGCCCACCAGATCACCAACCTGGGCCAGCTCAAGGACCCCGAGATTGCCAAGCTGTTCGACACCGACGGTGACGGCAAGGCCGACCTGACCGGCTGCACCCCCGGCTGGGGCTGCGAGGCCATGATCGAACACCAGCTTTCCGCCTACAAGCTGCGCGACACGGTCACGCACAAGCAGGGCACCTACGCCGCGCTGATGGCCGACACCATCACCCGCTACAAGGCCGGCAAGCCCATCCTCTACTACACCTGGACACCGTACTGGGTGAGCAATGTGCTCAAGCCCGGCAAGGACGTGGTCTGGCTGCAAGTGCCTTTCTCGGCCATGCCCGGTGAGCAGGCCGGCACCGACACCAAGCTGGCCAATGGCAAGAACTACGGCTTCATCGCCAACAACCAGCAGATCGTGGCCAACAAGGCCTGGGCGGAAAAGAACCCCGCCGCTGCCAAGCTGTTTGCCGTGATGCAGCTGTCCGTGGCCGACATCAATGCCCAGAACTACATGATGAGCCAGGGGCAAGGCAAGGCAGCCGACATCGAGCGCCACACCACAGGCTGGATCAAGGCGCACCAAAAGCAGTTCGACGGCTGGCTGCAGCAGGCACGCGACGCGGCCCGCTGAAGTCCGCACAGCAAGCGCCTGCACATGGCGCACATCCATCCACCGGCCCCTGCGGCCGGTTTTTTGTGCGAGCGGGCACGGTCTATGCATTCACTGCCGGTGGACCCGGTCGCCTGCACCACGATGCAGCACCGGGCATTGGTTTCACTCCCCGGAGCTTTTCATGTTGCATTTCCTGCCCCGCCGCACCCTGTTGTCTTCTCTGGCCGCCCTGGGCCTGTCCAGCCTCTGCGGTCTGACCGCCCAGGCCGCCACGCTGGCCGACATCCAGGCCCACAAAGTCCTGAACGTCGGCATCCAGACCGATTACCCACCCTATGGCTATATCGACGCCAGCATGAAGCCCCAGGGCTCGGACGTGGCCACGGCCGAGCTGATCGCCAAGCAGCTGGGCGTCAAGCTCAACATCGTCACCGTCACCTCGCCTGCACGCATTCCCGCGCTGCAGGCCGGCAAGGTGGACCTGATCATCTCCTCCATGGGCAAGAACCCCGAGCGCGAGAAAGTGGTGGACTTCACCATCTCCTACGCCCCGTTCTTCTCGGGCCTGTATGCCAACAAGAGCCTGGCGATCAAGCAGTTTGGCGATCTGGCCGGCAAGACCGTGTCGGTCACGCGCGGCTCGCTCCAGGACGATGCGCTGACCAAGCTGGCCCCTGCCGGTGCACAGATCAAGCGCTTTGAGGACGACACCGCCACCATCGCCTCGTTCGTGACCGGCCAGAGCCAGGTGCTGGCCCACAGTGCGGCCGTGGCCGGGCTGACCATGCAGCGCAACCCCAAGCTGGGTGCCGAATACAAGCTGCTGCTGACCGATGTGCCCTGCTTCATCGGCGTGGCCAAGGGCAACACCGCCCTGCTGGACCAGGTGAACGTGATCCTGCGCACCGCCAAGGCCGATGGCACGCTGAACGCCATCTCGGAAAAGTACCTGGGCCGCCCGCTGGGCAATCTGCCGGAATAAACGCAGTTCCGGGCAACTGCGCTGCACCAAAAAAAGAAACGAGCATAAAAAAAGCGGCCCCTGCGGGGCCGCTTTGCATGGATGGTGGTGTGTTGACCGCTGTGCCTCAGCGCAAGGCCACGGCCTGCAGCTGCGCCAGCAGCTTGCCCTTGGCATCCAGCAATTCCAGTTGGTCACCGTGGATGCGCCAGCTGGCCACCTGGCCCAGCATTTTCAGCATGGCCGATTCGGTGCTGGACGCCGCGCCCTTGCAGGCCATGCGGGTGCCGGCCACCTGACCGAACTGCAGCTGCTGGCCGTCCTGCTTCCAGCTGCCCATCAGGCGGTTGCAGCCGCCCGAGCCCACCAGCCGGCCTTGCTGCTGCAGGATGATGTGCGCTTCCTTGTCCAGGCGGGGCACGGCCTTGCCGTTCAAGGTCAGCAGCTTCCAGTAGGTATTGTCCAGCGACACCGTGGCCTGCTCTGCCGCGGCGGGCTTGGCTCCACCCTGCCCGGCCGCAGCGGCTGCCGCCACCGGTACGGGCACACCCAGGTTCTTGGCCTTGTCCCCGGCGCAGGACGTGGCGCTGGACAGCGACACAAAACGCTCCACGCGCAGCGCCAGCTCCTTCTTGCCCTGCTGGGCCATCACCGGATCGGCAGAGGGGCGTTCGACGATGCGGCCATCCACACTGGCCAGCATGGCGGTGTTGGGACCATTGCGCGACGCCATATAGGCATTCTCCAGCAGCGCGTTATCGCCCTCCATCAGCACCGGCACGGTCTGCCCGGTCTTGCAGTCCAGGAATCGGCCACTGTCGGCTTCATAGCTGTAGACGCCCTGCCAGCGGCCCGTTTCCGTGCTGGGCTGCAGAACGCCGGGCTGCTGCGCCGCAGCCGGGGTGCTGCTGGTGCCGCGCCATTGCGACCATTTTTGCGAGACGGTGGAACAGCCCGCCAGACTGGCCACAGCCAGCACACAGCCGGCCACGCGCCACAGGGAATGCGACATGGATGCCTCCTGTCCATGGTTGTACATGTACTTCATGCCCGCACGTTAGCAGAGCCCCTGGCCAGGCAGGGCGAAACTGCAGCGCCAATACCCCTTGCGGGCAGTCATGCATTCAACGCCTTTGGGCTTGTTGCACGCACGGTTATTGGCCGAAAAGCTACTCAAAAAATAGCGCGCCGACAATGCTGCGGAACACCCGGCGCAGCCGGGCAACGCCCATGGCCGCGCGCTGCCGCAGTGCGGCACCACCCGCCTTGCCATGCGGTTCGGACCGGGCCGCTGGCTGCACGATCGCGCTGCCGCACGGTCCAACACACTTGTGACCAACTGTTGCATCCATAATCGTGCTATTTCCTGAACAGGCACCCCCATGAGCCAAGAGAATCCCAACGTCGTCCAAGGCACCGAGGAGCTGTTGCTCAGCCTGTGCAATTCCGTCACCCGCGTGCTGAACGTGGCCACTAACAGCCAGGTGCAATACTCCGGCGTGGTGCAGCGTATCCAGAAGACCTACCTCAAGCCCGACATCGGCTGCTTTGTGCTGTTTGACGGCGGCTTCTCCGGTCTGGTCATCATCAACCTGTCCGCCGCGTCGGCCATGGAGCTGTACCGCAACTACCTGCTGAACATGGGCCTGTCCGAAAGCGACCTGGCCACCAGCTACACCTCGGACGAAGTCAGCAACGTGATGGGCGAGCTGATGAACCAGGTGGTGGGTGACTTCACCGGCAAGGTGCGCCGCGAGCTGCAGACCCACATCACCCAGAACCAGCCCAAGATGCTGGTGCTGAACAAGCAGGTGCAGCTGAGCGTGGACGCCAACCTCGACAACCCCGAGGCGCGCCGCGTCACCTTCTACACCGCCGCCAACAACATCTTCTATCTGGAGCTGGCGGTGGACCGCACCGAATTCATCACCCTGCGCGACTTTGTGCCCGAAGCCGAGATCGACGCCGATGCCATCATGGCCGCAGCCGGCGCGCCTGCAGCCAGTCCTGCCGCCGCCGGTGCCTCCGCCGCCACGGCTGCTGCGACCGCCACGACGCCTTCTTCCACCGACGCCGATACCGAGGCCCTGCTCAAATCGCTGGGCATGTAAGCAGCCGGCACCACCGCACGTACCGTCCACAAAAAAGCACCCTGCAGGGTGCTTTTTTTCATGGCGCTGGCAGGTCTGCCGGTCAAGGTGCCCACAACGCACTCCAGTGGCTGCGCCCGCTTCGCATACGCAGCATCCTGTGCGAAACCACACACTGGAAGCCATCGGCTTCCAGCTGGGGAGCAGACTGCAACCCCCTGAGCTGCCCGGCACCTGCAACCCCAACGGCAGCGGGGTACGGAATTTACGGCCTGGGAACACCAGACCGAAAGCACAGGGACCGAAACAGGCTTACAGATTGCCCACCATGTCCTTGGCCACCACCCACTGGTCAAACTGCTCGGCCGTCACATGGCCGCTGGCAATGGCAGCGTCGCGCAGGCTCGAACCCTCTTTGTGCGCCTTCTTGGCGATGTAGGCCGCCTTGTCGTAGCCGATATGGGTATTGAGTGCCGTCACCAGCATCAGAGAGCGGCTGACCAGCTCGGCAATGCGTTCGCGGTTGGGCTCGATCCCCACGGCGCAGTGGTCATTGAAGCTGACCATGCCATCGGCCAGCAGGCGCACGCTCTGCAGGAAGTTGTGCGCCACCAGCGGGCGAAACACGTTCAGCTCGAAGTTGCCGCTGGCACCGCCAAAGTTGATGGCCACATCGTTGCCGAACACCTGGGCGCCCAGCATGGTCACGGCTTCGGACTGCGTGGGGTTGACCTTGCCGGGCATGATCGAGGAGCCCGGTTCGTTCTCGGGAATCGACAGTTCGCCCAGGCCGCTGCGGGGGCCGCTGGCCAGCCAGCGCACATCGTTGGCAATCTTCACCATGCTGGCGGCCAGAGTCTTGAGCGCGCCATGGGCGTGCACCAGCCCGTCGCACGATGCCAGCGATTCGAACTTGTTGGGCGAGGTGACGAACGGGTAGCCGGTCAGCTTGGCCAGCTCGGCCGCCACCCCTTCGGCATAGCCCTTGGGCGCATTCAGGCCCGTGCCCACAGCCGTGCCGCCCAGCGCCAGCTCGTACAGATGGGGCAGCGCGGCGCGCACATGCTTTTCGCTGTGAGCCAGCTGGGCCACCCAACCGGAGATCTCCTGGCCCAGCGTCAGCGGCGTGGCGTCCTGCAGATGGGTACGGCCGATCTTCACGATGTCGGCAAACGCCTCGCTCTTGGCCTGCAGTGTGGTGCGCAGCTTGGCAATGGCCGGCAGCAGCTTCTGCTCGATGGCAGTGACCGCCGCCACATGCATGGCCGTGGGATAGACGTCGTTGCTGGACTGGCTTTTGTTCACGTCGTCATTCGGGTGCACCAGGCGCGACTCGCCACGCTCGCCGCCCAGCAGCTCGCTGGCGCGGTTGGCCAGCACCTCGTTGACGTTCATATTGGTCTGCGTGCCCGAGCCGGTCTGCCACACCACCAGCGGGAATTCGCCCGGGTGCTGGCCGGCCAGCACCTCATCGGCGGCGGCATTGATGGCCTGGGACTTCTTGGCATCCAGCAGACCCAGGGCATGGTTCACCGTGGCCGATGCCTTCTTCACCTGCGCCAGCGCGGCAATGATCTCGCGCGGCTGCTGTTCGCCGCTGATGTCGAAGTTCTGCAGCGAACGCTGGGTCTGGGCCCCCCAGAGCTTGTCGGCCGGCACGTCGATGGGGCCGAAGGTGTCTTTTTCCTGGCGCGTGGCCTGGCCGGAGGTGGAAGTGCTTGTCATTTTGGGACTCCTTGAAGGCAAACAAGGCGGCGCAGCTGGCTGGAGGCGATCTGGCTACGGTTGGCCGCAAAACACACTGGCATGCGCATGCATGCCAGCAAAAAAAGCAGACCGCCATGCTAACCCAGGCAATGACAGCCATTCTCATTGGGGTGTTGTACCGCACCGCAACACATCGGGCACCTCCATCCTGCACAGGTGGTCGGATCGGTTTCTTTCCCAATATGCAAGCGCGAAAGAAGCTATGGTTTTTGAAAGTCCCCAGAACCCCATGGTCAGCACCCGGACAGCGGCTTGCAGTAAGCTGCGGCGCGCCCCAAGTCCTCTATAAGACTTGTCGGCTTTGGCCTACAGCCCGAGGGCTTAGCGCGGATAATCAGCAGGTTTTCCGAGCGCAGCCCCTGCGCACCCATAACAGAGAAGCTTCACGATGACGACCTCCATCCGCCAGCAGGACCTGATCGACTCGATCGCAGGTGCCCTCCAGTACATCAGCTACTACCACACGCCGGATTTCATCCAGCATCTGGCCCGCGCCTACGAGCGTGAGCAAAGCCCTGCGGCCAAGGATGCGATGGCACAGATCCTGACCAACTCCAAGATGGCCGCCACCGGCCAGCGCCCCATCTGCCAGGACACCGGCATCGTCAACGTGTTCCTGAAGGTGGGCATGGACGTCAAGTGGGAAGGCTTCACCATGGGCCTGGAAGACGCCATCAACGAAGGCGTGCGCCGTGGCTACAACCACCCCGACAACACGCTGCGTGCGTCCGTGGTGGCCGACCCCCACTTCAAGCGCAAGAACACCAAGGACAACACCCCCGCCGTGATCAATGTGCAGATCGTGCCCGGCGACAAGGTGGACGTGACCGTGGCCGCCAAGGGCGGCGGCTCCGAGAACAAGTCCAAGATGATCATGATGAACCCCAGCGACGACCTGGTGGAATGGGTGCTCAAGACCATCCCCACCATGGGCGCAGGCTGGTGCCCTCCCGGCATGATCGGCATCGGCATTGGCGGCACGGCAGAAAAAGCCGTCTTGCTGGCCAAGGAAAGCCTGATGGAAGACCTGAACATGTACGAGCTGCAGGCCAAGGCTGCCAGCGGTGCAGAGCTGGATGACGTGGAAAAGCTGCGTCTGGAGCTGTTCGAAAAGATCAATGCCCTGGGCATCGGCGCCCAAGGCCTGGGCGGCCTGACCACGGTGCTGGACGTCAAGATCAATATGTACCCCACGCACGCGGCCTCCAAGCCCGTGGCCATGATCCCGAACTGCGCTGCCACCCGCCACGCCCACTTCGTGATGGACGGCTCCGGCCCGGTGTACCTGGACGCGCCTTCGCTGGACAGCTGGCCCAAGATCGACTGGGCACCCGACTACAACAAGTCCAAGCGCGTGGACCTGAACACCCTGACCAAGGAAGAAGTCGCCAGCTGGAAGCCCGGCGACACCATCTTGCTCAACGGCAAGATGCTCACCGGCCGTGACGCCGCGCACAAGCGCATCCAGGACATGCTGGCCAAGGGCGAAAAGCTGCCCGTGGACTTCACCAACCGCGTGATCTACTACGTCGGCCCCGTGGACCCCGTGCGCGACGAAGTGGTCGGCCCGGCAGGCCCCACCACCGCCACCCGCATGGACAAGTTCACCGAGATGATGCTGTCGCAGACCGGCCTGATCTCTATGATCGGCAAGTCCGAGCGCGGCCCCGTGGCCATCGAAGCCATCAAGAAGCACAAGAGCGCTTACCTGATGGCCGTGGGCGGCGCCGCCTACCTGGTCTCCAAGGCCATCAAGCACGCCAAGGTGGTGGGCTTTGAAGACCTGGGCATGGAAGCCATCTACGAATTCGACGTGGTCGACATGCCCGTCACGGTGGCCGTGGATGCCGGCGGCACCAGCGCCCACATCACCGGCCCTGCAGTCTGGAAGGAAAAGATTGCCACCGGCGAATTCAAGGGCATTGAAGTGGCCGGTGCGTAACCGCCCCGCTGCTGCCTGCATAAAGAACCGCCTTCGGGCGGTTTTTTATTGGGTGCCCGCCCACACCTTTCAACGGTCTCGTCCACCCGAAAAAATCGCCCGCCATCTCTTCACGGGAGAAATGCGGAAACCCTCAGCCAGATGACATGGGGAATGCGCATTCTGCGGCTCTAATGCGGCCCTGATGCGGCCCTGATGCGGCCCTGATGCGGCGCTTGTGCGACTTGGATCGCGCTATTTGGCCGAAGCGGCCCGTTTGGCCTCGGCATTGCGCTTGCGCGTTGCCGCCGCCTTCTGGGCCGAAGCCGACCGCTCTTCGGGCGTGCGCGCCGCGGATGCGGCACCGCCGATGCGCCCGCCCTTGCGGGCAGAGACGCGGTCCACCGGGTGGCCCCGGCCGGAGCCCGACAGCTTGCCACCGCCGGTTTCCTTGTTCACCGTGGCCCAGGCAATTTCGGCCGCCTTGTCAGGATCCACACCGCGTTCCTCGTAGCTTTCCTCGATGTGGCGGGCCTGGCGCTTTTGCTTGTCGGTATAGGCCGACTTGTCACCGCGTGGCATGGCGTGCTCCTTGGCTGGTTGATGGCGATGGAGGCACCGGCTGCGGCGGCAACCGGATCGGCGGCGCGGTGACCAGTGGGTCAATCGGTGCAGGCGGCGCCACGGGCTCGGGACGGCCCGGGACCTTGTCCGGATCCGGCGGTAGCAGGGGCTCGTTCGGGATGTGCGGGTTGGGCATGGCGGGCGCAGCGGCAGACAGATGCAAGGGCATGAAAAACCTCCTTGCCTCCACCTTGAACGACATCATTGTGTGATTGCGTAAAAAAACGTTCCATTCGGGGACAGAGCACAGCGCCAGTTCCCCCTCGGGGGCCCAAGGGAAAACATGTAAGCCCCACGCTTACAAAGTGGCTTCCAAATGCGGCGAAGGTGGCACCAGACAGCTCGCCCCGATCTGTCAGACAGGCCACCCCGGCCTGTCGTTCACCACTGAAGGAGCTTTTTGCCATGCAACAGCAGCACAACCCGCAGAACCAAGTGAACCAGCAGCCGCAACAACCCGGCCAACAACCGGGCCAGCCCAAGGAGAAGCAGCAACAGCAGCAATCTCCCGGGCAACAGCAGCCCGGGCAACCCTCCAAGCAGCAACCCCAGCAACAGCGCTAGCACCCTGGCAGGGACGGAAGCCGCTGCAATGACCGGTTTGCGCCCGGAGCAGCTGCCCAGCCAGTCCCCCTGGCCTTTGCAGATGGGACAGCCCTTGCACGAGGCCAAATACAGCCAGCAGCAGAGCAAATGCAACAAGCGCCAGCTGGGCACCGAAGCCCCGCCACCGCTCCATGAGCAGATGCACTGACCGCGCTGGCACCACCGGCCCGCTGACCGACAGCGGGCCTTTTTGTGGGTACAGCACTGGAACCGGGGACGTGGTGGCCCGCCATAGCGGTGCTGATGCTGTGGTGGTAGCGATGGCGGCTGCAGGCAGGCGGCCCCCGCTGAGGCTGGCACATAGAGACTTCTGCTCCGCATGGCATGGTGGCCGGTCCCCTTGCCGCATCGCTGAAGGCCCTCCAGCGTGCCCACCCGGGTGTGATAGCTTCAGCAGCATGTAGGAGGGCATGGCGCAGCACGCTGCCACCGCCAATGCGCTCCCCGCCCCACCAGGAACCCCGCCCCATGCTCAAAGTGATTGCCCAAGACTTCATCCGCCCGGAACACATTGCCACCGTGCTGCCGCTGTACCGCGAGCTGGTGGAGAAAACCAGGCAGGAGCCGCTGTGCCTGTCCTACGAGTTGTTTGTGGACCAGAAGGATCCGGGGCATTTCACCTTCATCGAAACCTGGCCCGACCGCGCGGCGCTGGACACACACTGCGCCACCGAGCATTTCCAGCGTCTGGTGCCGCAGATCGACCGCCACCAGAGCCAGCCCGGCCAGTTCCTGCTGATGGATGTCCTGCCTGGAACGGAGTGGTGCCCTGCCGACCACACTCCTGCACAGGCCGAGGCCGAAGCCTGACGGCAGGCCCAGGCTTGCGGGCTTCGCCGACCGTCGGACTCAGGACAGTCAGAAAACCCTGCTGGAAATGGGCCACCTCTTGCCGATTGGCCCCGGCGGTGCTCCCATAGGGCCATCCCCTGCGCGCAGCGCGGCCATGGCCGCAGTCTCGCCCGCCACCAGGAGTGCGATATGACCCGCTTTCACACCCACCGGCACTTTGCCGCTGCGCCCGACACCGTGTTTGCCGCCCTGGCCGATCCCGTCCGGTTGGCCCGCTGGTGGGGACCAGCCGGGTTCCACAACACCTTCGCCGAATGCGAGGTCGAGAGCGGTGGCATGTGGCGCTTCACCATGCACGGGCCGGACGGCAGGCACTACGCCAACGAATCGGTGTTCGAGACCGTGGATGCACCCGACCGCGTGGTCATCCGCCATCTGAACCACCCGCATTTCCGCCTCACCATTACGCTGACAAACCATCCGTCCGACGGCCAGCCCGGCACCCGTGTGGACTGGGAGCAGGTGTTTGACAGTGCCGACGTGGCGGCAGCCGTGCAGGCCGTGGTGGTCCCCGCCAACGAACAGAACCTGGACCGCTGGCAGGCCGAAGTGGCCGCACAGATACCCAGCGGTCGGGACTGAATATCTGCATGCGCTTTTCAAACTGCCTGCTGCGCACGTAAACTGATTTGAACGGCGACCAGCGGCAGCATCTACGGATCCGACCTTGGTCGCCACGGCCCACCAGAATTCATCACCAACAGGCCGCTCCCATGCCTTGCACGTGCACAGGCAGCTGTCTTTTCAGACAGCGCCTTGGCGTGCACGGAACCAGCTGCCTGCGCAGCACTCCCATCTGGACCCCTTCACCTACCTGGGAACACCATGACCTCTGAAGACATTCGCGCCACCCTGACCATCTGCCTTCTGGCATCCTTCGCCGATGGCGAGAAGCACGATCGCGAGCGCGAACAGATCCGCCAGGTGGCCGAAGGTCTGGCCGGTGACCAGCAGGTGAACCTGCCCGGCCTGTACCAGGATGTGCTGCTGCGCCGTGTGCAGCTGCCCGCTGTGCTCGCCCAGCTCTCCACCCCCGAAGCGCGCCAGTTGGCCTATGAAATGGCGGTCTGCGTGTGCGAGGCCGATGGCCACACCAGCGCCAAGGAGCAGGACTTTCTGGCCCAGCTGCGCCAGGCCTGGGGCATGGGCGCCAGCGGCACCGGCAACGCCAGCAATGCAGCCACCGCAGTGGCCGGCTATGCGGGTGCCGCCAGCAGCTTCGACAGCCAGGCCCAGTCCGTGGCGGACGCCCCGCTGAATGCACAACTGCCTGACGTGGACACCCTGCCCTCGCAGGAACCGGTGCCCCACCCCACGGCGGTAGACCCGCTGTGTGCGGCGGCACAGCGCCGTCCCGGGAACCTGTCCGCCACCGAGATGGACAGCAAGATTCTGAAAACCGCCATCCTGAACGGCGCCATCGAGTTGCTGCCGGAAAACCTGTCGACCCTGGCCATCATTCCGCTGCAGATGCGGCTGGTCTACCAGATAGGCCAGAGCTACGGCTACGAGCTGGACAAGGGCCACATCAAGGACCTGCTGGCGGCGCTGGGCGTGGGTCTGACCTCGCAGTACCTGGAAGAGGCCGGTCGCAAGCTGCTGGGCGGCCTGCTGGGCAAGGCCGGCAAAGGCATCTTCGGCAGCCTGGGCAAACAGGCCGTGAGCAGCGGCATGAGCTTTGCCAGCACCTACGCCTTGGGCCATGTGTCCAACCAGTATTACGCCGGCGGCCGCACCCTGAGCACCGAGATGCTGAAGAGCGCCTACCAGCATGTGATGCGCGATGGCCGCCAGCTGCAGGCACATTACCTGCCCCAGATGCAGGAAACCGCACGCGGGCTGAACACCGCCAAGATCCTGCAGATGGTGCGCGGCGGCTGAAGGCTGCCAGGGCTCGGCTGCGGCCATGGCATGGCCCGTCGCAGCCAGGACTGCAGCCATGTCCGCTTGGATACGCGGACAGGAAACCGGTCGTGCGCGCTCCATGCACTGCATCTGTATACGGCCCCGGCACACTTATGCGGCAGGACGACAGGGCCACAGCGTCATAGGGCCATCGGTCGCCCAGGCGTTTTGGCACGGACAATGTCTCTTCCCGACACCCCGCCTCTCTCTCCCGCATGCATCCGTTCACTCCCCACCCCGACACGCCCGCCGAGCGCCCTTTCTCCCAGGCCTGCGCCAACAACCAGGCGCCCATTCTGGCGGTGCTGGAGCAGGCCTTTGCCGATCGGCGGCAGGTGCTGGAAATCGGCTCGGGCACCGGTCAGCACAGCGTGTACATGGCTCCCCGCCTGCCGCAGCTGGTGTGGCAGACCAGCGACCTGCCCGAGCACCATGCGGGCATCCTTGCCTGGCATGCCACCCAGCCCGCCACCAATCTGCGTGCGCCGCTGGCCTTTGATCTGCACAGCAGCTCCTGGCCGCAGACAGCCGACGGTGCATTCGACGCGGTGTTCACCAGCAACACCTGCCACATCGTGGCCTGGCCGCTGGTGGAGCGCATGTTCGCGCTGGTGGGCGCCCATCTCCCCACGGGCGGCGTGTTCGCCGTCTATGGCCCGTTCAACTACCGCGGCCAGTTCACCAGCGACAGCAACCGCGCTTTCGATGCCTGGCTGCGCCAGCGCGACGCCGCCAGCGGCATCCGCGACCAGGAAGCCCTGCAGGCACTGGGCAGCCTCCATGGGCTGGAGCTGGTGCAGGACCATGCCATGCCGGCCAACAACCGCACGCTGGTGTTCCGCAAAGGCTGATGGCCGGGCCCGCACCACCGTCGCCGGAGGTGGTGCGGAGGTGGGAGAAGTGCCTATTCGCTCACGCAGCGAAAGTTGGCGGCGGCGTTCACATCGCCGCTGCCGTTGTAGCGTGGCCAACCGGGGTATTCGCACAGCGGACGGGTGCGGCCCGGCAGCCCCACGGTGTCTTCCACCACCTGCGCCTGCGGGGCCTGGCCCTGTGCGACCCAGGCATCCAGCACCGCCAGACTGTCCCATGCGGCGTTGTAGATCCCGCTGACCGCGTGGCCATACCCCGGCACCTCGTAGTAGCGAGCAAAGTCGCGCACCGCCGCCCGGCCCATGCTCTGCACCATGCGCTGGTAGTACTGCTGCGTGGCCCGGGTGCTGACCAGCACATCGGCCGTGCCGTGCGCCATCAGCAGCTTGCCACCGCGTGCGCGGAAGGCGGACAGGTCCGTGCGGTTGATGTCCTGCAGCCGGGTCAAGGCATCGATGCGCGCCTGCCACGGGCCGGGGGCCTGCGGATCCAGCGTCAGGCTGTTGAACTGCGCATCGCGCGTGACGAAGAAGCGCACCCACTGGTCCCAGAACACGCTGTGATAGGGCGCCGTCAGCGGCATCGGACTGCCAGGCTGGCCGGTACCCAGCGCCAGCAGCGTGATGGTGGGCGCTTGCGGCGTGCCACGCGCCAGGCCCAGATCGGCCCCCCAGAGGTTGAAGCCGGGATACTGTGTCTCGCCGCTGCCCAGCGGACGGCTGAAGGTGATGGGGCTGTCCATCACCTTCAGCGCCGCGATCTGCGCATCGGCCAGGCAGTGGTCGCCCGCAGCGCGCCCGCCTTCACAACGCAGCGGCTTGCCATCCACCAGGGCGGTGGCCGGGTCGAACTGGCGGTTGCAGGCGGCCACGTTGGACACCACGCCATCCTCGACTCCGTCGAGCTTGTCGCAGGTCTGGAGCGCAGCACGCAAGAGCTGCGCACGCTGTGCCTGACTGGGATAGGCCCCGGGCTGGGCCAGGGCGCGGGTGATACGGCCAAACTGCAAATCCAGTGCCGCAGCGTTCCAGGCCGGGTACCAGGCGATCACGCCATCAAAATCCTTGGGCCAGCGCTGTGCCACGGCCAGGGCTTCACGCCCGCCGGTGGAGCCGCCCACGAAATACCAGCGCGCAGGCAGCTTGCCGTAGTGCCAGCCAATGAGCTGGGCCGCCACATCGCGGGTCTTCTTCAGGGCATCGCCGCTGAAGTTGCGCACCGCCTCGTCGTTGGTGCCGAAGCTGCCGTCGCGGCTGGTGGTGGCCCCGGCCTGGTGACCGGAATCGCTGGAAAAAGTGGCATAGCCCTGGGCCAGCGGCACCGGCGTGCGCGCCGGTCCGGCCGCGTAGTTGCCCGTCATGCTGGGGATGGTGCCGTTGTACCCGCCGCCGCCGCCCATCAACGCCTTGCCGTTCCATTGCTGCGGCAGATTGAACTGCGCCTTGATCATGGGTGCCGCCGGGTCCACCGGACGGATGTCCACCAGCAGCTTGCAATAGGCCCCCACGGCGGCAGCGCCCTCCCCGGCTGCTGCCACCTCCTGCGCCTGGGTGACCTGCGCGCCCTGGGTGGCCAAGCCGATCTGCCCGGCCGGCACCTGCTTGCCTTGCAAGGCGCTGCATGCCAGCGGCTGGGCCGGCAACTGCGGCGGCGCCGTGCCGCAACCTGCCAGCAGCAGGCCCATGGCCGTCACCACCAGCCCACCACCGTAGCTCCCCCGTATTCCCGTTGCAAAGTCCACCGCCATGTCGCCTCCGCCAGATGTGAAAGGAAAAAGTGCGGCAGCCATTATTCGGGCGCACGGCCCTGTCACCAGGGCCTCTGGGGCTGGCCTGCGGGAATGTCTGCACATGGTTTTCCAGCATGGCGCCGCACTGCAGCAAACCCGTACCGCCAGCAGGCATGAGGGATGTGCCGGTGCCGCAGGCGCTCTACCATGGAGCCATCCTGCAAACCGGAGGACCGCTGCCATGACACAACGCCTGTACTTTGCGGTGACCATCGCCGCCCCGCGCAGCAAGGTGTGGCTGACCATGCAGTCACCAGACGGCTACCGCGACTGGACGTCCGCCTTCTGCGAAGGCTCCACCTACGAAGGTTCATGGGAGCAAGGCGCCAGAATCCGTTTCCTGGCGCCCAGCGGCGATGGCATGACCTCCGAAATTGCCGAGCGGCGCGAAGGCACCCTGCTGTCCATCCGCCATCTGGGCGAGATCCGCCAGGGTGTGGACGACACGCACAGTCCCCAGGTGCTGGCCTGGGCTCCGGCCTACGAGAACTTCCACCTGCGCGATCTGCCTGCCGGCGGCACCGAGTTGCGGGTGGAAGTGGACACCGTGGCCGACTATGTGCAATACATGCACGACACCTACCCGCGCGCGCTGCAACGGCTCAAGGCCTTGTGTGAGGCGCAGGAAATGCACGCAAGCTGACCCATCCCCCGCACGGCGCAGTCCGTGCCCCCGCTCGCTCACCCTACCGTCTGCAAGGAGGCTCCGATGACCCCATTGCCCCACGACACCGGACCGCAGCGCCGCCTGCAGCCCCTGTCCCGCCTGGCCGCGGCCACTGCGCTGCTGCTGGGCACAGTCACGGCCCAGGCACACCATGGCTGGTCCTGGGCCGAAGGCGAACAGATGACGCTGCAAGGCCAGATTGCACGCATTTCCATGGCGCCGCCCCACCCTGTGCTGACCGTCCAGGCAGCCGATGGCGGGCGCTGGCAGGTGGACCTGGGCAATCCGTCGCAGACCGAGCGCTCGGGTTTTACCGGCAACACGGCACAGGTCGGCGACGCCATCACCGTGCGCGGCAACCGCAGCAAGGATGCCCAGGCACTGCACATGAAAGCCGTGCGCATCACCGTAGGGGGTAAAAACTACGACATGTACCCCGAGCGCATCCAGGACTGAGCCCCCATGCCCCCGGCATTGCTGCAGGTCCTGGAGGCGCTGTCCCTGTGGCCTGGCGCACGCTGGCTGCAGGCATCTGGCACGGCCTATCTGTGGGTGAATGCCGCCCACATCCTGGGCCTGGGCTTGCTGGTGGGCGCCATCGTGCCGCTGGATCTGCGCCTGCTGGGGCTGTGGCGCCAAGTGCCCTTGGCTGCATTGCGGCCGGTGTTGCAGCCCATGGCCGCCCTGGGTCTGGCGCTGGCGCTGCTGACCGGTCTGTGGCTGTTCAGCGTGCGCCCGGTGGATTACGCCTTCAACACCGCTTTCCAATGCAAGCTGGCCTTGCTGGTGCTGGCCCTGGGCAATATCGCCTGGCAGCATGGGGCGGTCGGCTGGTCGGCCCGCGCGCAGCACGCTGCGGCGGTGCGCTGCCGTGCAGCCCTGTCGTTGCTGCTGTGGCTGGCCATGGTGCTGGCGGGGCGCTGGATCGGCTTTCTCTGAGCCGCCGCCCCCTGCTGGGCGGCACAATGCACGCTTGGTTCTCTGTCACTGTCCACCGCATTCATTGCCTTGCGTTTTGCCATGCCCCGTTTTTCCATCCGCCCCGAAACTGCCGCTGATGTGGACGCCATCGACCGCATCACCCGTGCCGCTTTCCAGCACCACCCGCACAGCGACCAGACCGAGCACCTGATCATTGCGCGCCTGCGCGCGGCGGGGGTGCTCACGCTGTCGCTGGTGGCAGAGCAGAATGGGCAGATGATCGGTCATGCGGCCTTTTCGCCGGTCACTTTTCCCGGCACCAGTGCGGGCTGGTACGGCCTGGGACCGATCGCGGTCGCTCCCCACAGCCAAGGCCAGGGAGCAGGCGCCGCCCTGGTACAGCATGGGCTGGAGCTGCTGCGTGCCCGGGGTGCCGCCGGCTGTGTGGTGCTGGGAGAGCCTGCCTACTACGGCCGCTTTGGTTTTTCCCACCGTGCCGATTGCGTTTTTGCCGGCGCCCCCGCGCCCTACTTTCAGGTACTGGCTTTCGGGAACAGCCAGGCATCGGGCGAGGTGGCCTACCATGCGGCATTCGCCCCCGACTGAACCGGGGGCACAGCACCAACACCATGCAGGAACACCCCATGCAACTGGGATACACCATCATCTACGTGCCCGATGTGGCCACCTCACTCGATTTCTGGCAGCGGGCCTTCGGCCTGCGCCTGCGCTTTGTGCACGATTCCGGCACCTATGGCGAGCTGGACACCGGCGCCACCACCCTGGCCTTTGCCGCCCATGCGCTCGGGGACAGCAACTTCCCGGGCGGCCATGTGGCAGCCCACTCGTCCCCCCAGCCCCTGGGGTTTGAAATCGCCCTGGTCACGGCCGATGTGGCGGGCGCCCATGCACAGGCCCTGACCGCAGGTGCCACTGAACTGTCGCCGCCCACAGCCAAGCCCTGGGGGCAGACCGTGTCCTATGTGCGCTGTCCGGACGGCACGCTGGTGGAGCTGTGCACACCGGTGGCGAGCGGCAACGCCGAGCAGGCGTAGCGATACCCCCTGGCTTGCCTGCGGACCTGATGCCAGACGCGGCTTGCGGGCAGGAAGGCAGGACCTTGTACATGGCACGGACCCGGCCAGCACCGGGCGCGCGCAGCTCCGGTGCCATCAGTACCCTCAGCGCATGCCGCCCACTGCCCCCATGCTGTCACGCAGCGTCTGCTGCCACTGGCCAGCACGCAGCAACCCCATGCCGTTGGAGCTCGCATCGATGGTGGTCAGCTGCTGGATGCGCTGGCCGCTCAGGCTGTTCTGGATCACCGTCCCCGCTCCCGCTCCAGCAATCTGGCTGACCAGCGCACTGCCATCGGCCGGGCTCTGGATCGCGCCAAAACGGTTACCAGGGCCGTTCTGCACCACCGTCAAGGTATTCAACCGCTCGCGCAAGGTGGCGGCCTGGGCGGACGTGAGCTGGTTCAGCTGGGTCAGCGAGATCGCGGTCTGGGTCACCAGCTGGCCGTTGATGTAGGTGGCTTGCTGGATGCCCAGCGAGACCATCAGCCCGCCGCCCACATCGAAACCGCCCCGCATGCGGTCCAGCTGCGCGTCGGGCACCGTGTGCCAGATCTGCTCTCCCGCCCTGGAGGGGCCGGCAGATGCCCGCACCGTGGTTTCCGGAATTTCCTGGGCCGGCAGCGCAGGTGCGGCCGCCGCCAGCACCAGGCTGGCCACGCACCATGCAGGAAGGTGTTGGAGGGACATCAGAAGTCTCCCACGCCATGCTTGGGCAAGGTGATGGCGCTCAGGCTGTCGCGGCTGAGGCCCTGCGCCAGCGGACTGCGCGGCGCCACCTGCCAGTCCTGCGCCAGATTGAACTGACCCTGGCCGATCCGGTTGTGGATCACGAACAGCAGGCGACTGGGCCACACGGCGTCAAACTGCGTGCGCGACATGGCGCGCGTCCCCTGGGCGGGGTCGCCCAGCAGCACACGGTCTTTTTCCAGCCCCTTGACCACCACGAAGTGCTGGTAGCCGTTTTCATTGATCAGCACAATGGCCGGCGTACGCGCTTCGGCCAGCTTTTCCAGCCCCAGGGCAAAGCCATCGGCCTGCATGCCCCATTGCGCCAGATAGCGCTTCATGTCCAGCAGCGAAAAGCCTTCCTTCTGAATCTTGGCCTGGTCTCCCGTCGCAAACATGTACTCGAACACCGCCTGCTCGGTGGTGGCCATGCCGTAATGGTGGGTCAGCAAGGTGGCCAGGGCCGCCGAGCCACAGCTGAAGTCGTACTGCTGGATCAGTGTGCGGGCCAGGCGGCCATCCCGCAAACTGGTGATGGGCAGGCGCACGCTGCCTTGGCCCAGCGATGCAAAGTAGGCGTAGCCCTGGCCGGCGTCAGCAGGCGCAGCGACGGCAGGCTCGGCCGCCTGCGCCGTCCCTGCGGCAATCAGGCCGCAAGCCAGCCCCAGCCCCCGGCGGAAGCCGCGAAAACCCGGCGCCTGCTGCCCCGCGCGCAGCATGGCCAGGAAGAACAACGAGGATGGTGCGGGCATGGCAAGCTCCCCCGGCAATGAAAGCGCAGTGCGCGCGGTTCACTGCATTTGCAAATTGACGATGACGGCGTTCTGGATCAGCACATTGGCGCCCGAGTTCTGGATCACCACCGGCAGGCCGGTCATCTGATCGAAGGAACCGGCTTCGATGGCGTTGCTGCCGGTGATCACGTTCTGGGCACTGTTGCCACTGGTGGTCCCGGTCAATGTCATCTGGTTTTCGGTGTGAAAAGATCCACCGCGCGCATCGGCCAGCTGGCTGGCTGGCACGGGCGTGCCGAACGCCGACTCCGCGGCGGACGCACCCACGACCGCCAAAGGCTCTGCCCCTGCGGGCAATGCCGTCACTCCATACAGCAGCAGGCTGCAGACCCATGGCCAGCACCGGTGCGAAATCGAGACCCACATGGCGGCTCCTTTCACTGGGGACAGAGTGTCGAACTGCCGCAACACGCCCCTGAAATGGCCGCCAGGCCATCTCAGGGGGTTGCAGCCGCTGCGCGTTAACGACCCACGGCCAGATTGGCCTGGACGTTCACACTTTGCTGTACCATGGAAGACAGACCGCTGTTCTGGCTGGCGATCATGATGCCGGCGGCCGACTGGCCGACGCTGGTCATGGTGTTGGCCATGCTGAAGGTGCCGGCGTTCACGCGGTTGGTGCCGCCTGCGCCGCCGGAGCCGCCTGCGCCGGTGCCGCCGGTGCCGCCATGGGCGGTGTTGGTGGCGCTGCCTGCACCACCTGTGCCGCCCGTGCCGTTGCCGCCATTGCCGCCGTTCCCTGCGGTGGCCGAGCCATTGCTGGCACTGCCCGAGGTCGCACTGCCATTGGTGGCGCTGCCACCGGCACCACCGCTACCGCTGCCTGCAGTACGGGTGCCTTCCCCACCGGTGCTGATGGGCGAGCCGCCACCGGCCGTGGCCGAGCCTGCGCCACCCGATGCTGCACCACTGGAGTTGTCGGCCGCACCACCCGTACCCAACAGGCCACCGCTGCCACCCGTGGCGCCAGCGCTGCTGCCAGCACCGCCGCCGCCAGCACCGGCTGTGGTCGTGGTGGAAGCGGGACCGCCGCTGTTGGCGCCGCCTGCTCCGCCGCCATTGCCCGAAGCACCGTTGCCGGCTCTCGCACCCTGGTTGTTGGCGGCGCCTGCGGAGCTGCTGCCGTTGGACGCACTGCCGCCCGTGGCACCCACCGCACCGTTGCCGGTACCGCCGGAGCCGCCCTGGCCGTTACCGGCTGCCGTTCCTCCGGAGCCCGCACCACCTGTGCCGCCGTTGCCGGTACCGCCATTGGCATTGCCTGCATTGGTCGCCCAGTTGCCGATATTGCTGATGGCATTGCCGGACACATAGCCGGTCAGGTTGCTGCTGGCCACGGCCGTGGTGACATTGAACGCGTTGCTGAAGTTGCCGGTGGCGCCGTTGTTCAGCGCGACAGAACGCGCAGCACTGGCGGTGGCAGCGCCGGAGTTCTTGTTGATGCTGTTGTCTGGAGTGCGCGTGGTGGTGGTGGTGGTTGCGGTGTTGGTGGTGCTGGAGTAGTCCTCATTCATCGTGCTGTTCGATGTGTTGTTGCCCAGCACCGTATCCTGATCCGTGGTGTTGGCCATGACCGCGCCGCTGGCACCCAGCAGCACAGCCACAGCAGTGGCCATAAGTGTCTTTTGCATACGTCCTCCGAAATAGGGAAAAAGGAATGAAAACCGACTAGGAGTGATTTGCGCAGGCGCAGATCGAAGGTCGCTTAGCAGCTTCTATGCCAGTACTCACTGCGCTGAAATCGCTTGTATAGCCTGATGCAGGTTCGATCTTTTTTGTTTCTGGTTGTAGAAGATTCCCGCACCCACAACAGCCTTCCACAAGGGCGCGCACCACCGTTCCGGTCTGTCACATGGGTGTGACATGGCATGCCAGCCACCCGACTTTTCCTGCATGCCAACGGCATGGCACAGCACCCCGCACGGCCCGCATTCAGCCCATGCATTTCCCTTTATGGATACGCCATATCGATAGGAAAATCACATAAACCACACCGTCACGTGCATGTGACATCCGACCTGCGCTGGGCCCGAAATTGCGCTTCTCAGGAGCCCTCGCCAGGCCCCGGTGCTGCACGGCTGCGACACCGCGGTGCAGCATGCAAAGATTTCCTGAACACCCGTTACGTTCGCTTGCAGCAGGCAGCTTGCCGCTTGTCGGGACGTCTTCCACACTGCCTTCGAAATGCCTGGACGGAAAAGGCGGTGGCCGCTGCACAAGGCATCCGAGCAAGTCGATTGCGTACCGAGGAGACAATCCATGCCGAGCCTGCATTCCGCGCTGAAACCGCGCATCTACGGTGCGGCATGTCTGCTGCCGCTGCTGAGTCTGGCGCCGGGATACACCCTGGCACAAAGCACCGATGCACCGGCATCCTCCACGTCTGAAAACCTCAGCAAACCACGTGCCACCAAAAGCCGCGCGCCTGCACCGACACGTGCTCCGACACTGACGCAGCAGGTGCAGTTGCTGCAGTCACGGCTGGAGGCACAGGCACAGGAAATCCAGGCCTTGCGCGAACGACTGGACACACAAGTTTCCCAGCACGATGAGCTGCAGCGCCAGATGCAGGCCCAGCAAGGCGGCGCCACCGCGGTCGCCGAGGGCGGTTACCGGTCGCCATCGGCAGCCAATGCGGTACCTGCCGCCACCGCCGCCGTCGGCATGGCACCACCCGATCCCGGGGGCCGCGCCGTGCGGGTGGGCACTGCGCCACCGGAGCCGGAAGCGCCGCTGCAGGTGGCCCAGATCTTCGAGCAGCCCGGCATCCTGACCCAACCCGGCCACTACGTGCTGGAGCCCTCGGTCCAATACGGCTACTCCTCCAGCAACCGGGTGGCGTTGGTGGGCTATACCGTGATTCCCGCCCTGCTGATTGGCCTGGTCGATGTGCGTGAAGTCAAACGCAATACGCTGACCATGGCGCTGACGGGCCGCTTCGGTCTGACCAAGCGCCTGGAAGGCGAAATCCGCATCCCCTATGTGTCGCGGCGCGATGACTCCATCAGCCGCGAAATCTTCACCGGCTCCGCGTCGGAACGCGCGTTCAGCAACCGTGGCAACGCCATCGGCGACGTGGAACTGGCACTGCGCTACCAGTTGAACGAACCGCAGGCCAACAAGCCCTATCTGATCGCCGGCCTGCGCTTCAAGACCCGCACCGGCAAAGACCCCTTCGATGTGGTGACCGACTGCGTCACCCGCTGCATCGGCAACACCACCGGTACCGGCATGCCGCTGGAGCTGCCCACGGGCTCCGGCTTCAACTCCCTGCAGACCAGCCTGACCTGGCTGCTGCCATCGGACCCCGCCGTGTTCTTCGGCAGCGTCAGCTACACGCACAACTTCGGGCGCAGCGGCGTCTCGCGCACCGTGCTCAATGGCGAGAAGGAATACATCGGTTCGGTCAAGCCCGGCGATGTGCTGGGCATCAACTTCGGCATGGGCCTGGCGCTCAATGATCGCTCGTCCTTCAGCCTGGGGGTGGAGCTGAACACCGTGGGACGCACCAAGCAAAACGGCACAGCCCTGGCCAATGCCGTGCGCATCCAGCTGGCCTCGCTGCTGCTGGGCTATTCCTACCGCTACAGCCCACGCACCACGATCAATGTATCGGTGGGCGCAGGCCTGACCCGCGACACCCCCGACCTGTCCCTGAGCGTGCGCGTGCCCATGTCGTTTTAAGTGATGGAGCATGCAGGTTAAAAAAGTTCTGACCCTGACCTGGGGACTGCCCGACCCGTCCCCGCTGCTGTGTGCACTGCACCATCTAGGATGGGAGGCTGTCTGGGTCAGCAATGCATCCGATGCCCGGCAAGCGCTGGCGCAGCAGCCCATCCAGGCGGGGCTGCTGCTGCTCGGCCCGCACACCGGCAGCAGCACAGGGCATGGCCCCCTGTCCTGGACGCATCTGGAATCGGCCGTCACCAGCATCCAGCGCCTGCAGCCGCTGGAATGGGTGGCCTTGTGCGATGCCAGCGCACTGGAATCGGCCGCGCTGCGCACCCTGCTGCTGGAGAGTTTTTTCGACTACCAGCTGACGCCCCCCGACTGGGCTGAAGTGGCCCGCGTGCTGGACTACCTGTACCGCCGCAGCGAGCTGCGGCGCAGCCTGCAAGCACCATCCACGCCCGCAGCCGGGGAAGCCACGCTGGGCATGGTCGGCCACAGCGCCGTGCTGGCACAGCTGCGCCTCAAGCTGCGCAAGGTGGCAGCCAACCATGCACCGGTGCTGATCAGCGGCGAAAGCGGCAGTGGCAAGGAGCTTGCAGCACGTGCCATCCACGACAGCTCCGACCGCTGCACCGCCCCCTTTGTGGCGGTGAACTGCGCGGCCATTGCACCCTCCTTGATCCAGTCCGAACTGTTTGGCTACGAAAAAGGGGCCTTCACCGGAGCCACGGCCCGCAAGCAGGGGCTGATCGAAGCGGCCCATGGCGGCACCCTGTTTCTGGACGAGATCGGTGATCTGTCGCTGGAGCTGCAAGCCAATCTGTTGCGCTTCCTGCAGGAACGCAGCATCTACCGCGTGGGAGGCTTGAACAGCGTGGCGGTGGACGCCCGCGTGGTGGCCGCCACCCATGTGCAGTTGCAGCATGCGGTGAGCCAGGGGCGCTTTCGGGAAGACCTGTTCTACCGCCTGAATGTGCTGCCCATCGATGTGCCACCGCTGCGCGCACGGAGGGAAGATGTGGTGGTGCTGGCCCAGCATTTTTTTGCGCTGTGCGGTGGCCACAGCAGCACCCGCCTGCATGGGTTTGCCCAGAACGCACTGGCCGCCATGGCGGCGTACGACTGGCCCGGCAATGTGCGGGAGCTGTACAACCGCGTGCAGCGCGCGGTGGTGATGAGCGACAGCCGCTGGATCAGTGCCGCCGATCTGGGCCTGTCCACCCCGGAACCGCTGGTGGGCATTGGCCTGGAAAATGCCCGCACCCAGGCAGAGCGTGAAATCATCCAGAGCACGCTGACCAAAGCCGGCCACAACATCACCCAGGCGGCGCGCGATCTGGGCGTATCGCGCATGACGCTGTACCGACTGATGGACAAGCACGGCATCGTGATCTGATGCACCCATGCAGGTCATGCTGATCTCGCAGGTCATACCGAGGTTCCTGAGCGCCTTCCGACATGGCTGTGCACCGCTGCGGCTTCCCCGCTGTTCCGACTCGGTCCATTCCTCAGTGGCGCACGCCCCCTGTTCAGGCGGGCGAGCGCCGGGTCTGGGCCTTGGCTGCTGGATAATAAAACCATAGCATCTGCTTGGTAGCGCACAGCATAGAGAGGCATTTTTGGCATGAGACACGGACTCTGGGCCCCCGGAACCCCCACGCGGCAGAGATGGCTGATCGGTGTGTTCCTGCTGGTGATGCTCAGTGCCCTCATCCCCATTTTCTCGCGCAGCTTTGTGCCCGCCTCCGGCTGGTCGCGCACCGCCTTGCTGCTGGCCGTGCTGTGCACCAGCGCGGCATGCGGTCTGCTGTGGTACTGGTTCCGGCTAGGTCTGTGGACGCCTGCGGGCCCTTGGCTCAGCTACAGCCCCGTCAAGCGCTGGACCCTGGCCCCGTTGTGTGTGGGATTCTTTCTGTTGGTGCTGTGGCTGGATCTGGCCATGACGGCCCCTATGCTGCTGACCCGCTGGACCGGTGAGGAAGCCAGCCGCAGCACACAGGTTCAGAAAAAGCGTGGCTCCGGCCGCCGCAGCTGCCACCACCAGCTGCAGCTGGCCGACACCCGTTTCTGGCTGTTCGAGTTCTGCGTGGACAGCGATGCATTCGACCAGTTGCCCGAAGGGCCGCTGCCCGCCATGGTGCTCAGCCGCCGCACCGCCCTGGGGGACTATGTCTATGCCGTGCGGCTGCACGCACCGGAACACCCCGACAGCGCTCCCTAGGCCGCAGCCACATGCATGTGGCGTGGAGCGTCATGCCGCATACTCGGACGCTCCACCTGTTTTGATCTTTTTCGGGCGCATGCCGGCCGCGCAGACCGCGCTGGCGGCAATGGCAGCACTGCCGGCACCATCCCAACCCGTTTGTCCTCTCACTGTTCCATGCATGTTTTTCTGTGGCCCTTGATGGCCTTGTCCGCCACCGGCTTGGTACTGAGCTTTTCCCTGCACCTGGCCGCCTGGACAGGCCACATGCCCGGGCTGCTCCAGCCCCTGGCCCGGGAACATGCAAAGTTGCTGATCGGCGGCATGTTTGCGGCCTGGGTTCCGGCGGTGCTGATTGCCCAGCGCATCAGCCCCGGTGGGCGCAAGCAGTTTTCGTGGCAGCGGGTGCTGGCGGGCTGCCCGTTGTGGATGCGTGTTGCCATCGGCCTGCTGTTTGCCTATGCCTTTGCCAACTTCTTTGTCAGCATTGCAAAGGACAAGACATCCGAATGGGGCAGTCTGCGCGCTTTCACCGGCCATGGCATGCTGTTCTATGCCGTGGCGCTGTGCATCTTCTATTCCGCCTGGCGCATGCCGCACCTGCTGCGGCTGCGCCAGTGCCCTCTCGGCCATGCCGTCGACCACCAGCACCAGTTCTGCCCCAGCTGCGGCGCCAGCGTGCCAGACGATCCCGACACCCCGACGTAAGCCTTGCCCCATGCCACCGCACACTGCCCGCTTTGCCCAACAGCCCCAGGTCCTGCTGACCGCACGCCTGCGGCTGCGCCCCTGGCAACCGGCTGACTGGCCGGCCTTTGCGGCGCTGACGGCCGATGCCGAGGTGATGCGCCACTTTCCTTCCCCTTTGAGCACCGCGCAAAGCAATGCCCTGGCCGATGAGATCAACCGGCGCATCGCGCGCCAGGGTTGGGGCTTCTGGGCCGTCGAGCACCTGGAGACGCGCCAGTTCATCGGTTTTGTGGGACTGAACGTTCCCAGCGCAGACCTGCCTTTTGCGCCCTGCGTGGAAATCGGCTGGCGCCTGGCCCGCCCCTGGTGGGGCCAAGGCCTGGCCGCTGAGGCCGCCCGCGCCGTACTGGACTTTGCCTTTGGCCCATTGCACCTGCCCGAGGTGGTGGCCTTCACCACCATCGGCAACCAGCGCTCGCAGGCGCTGATGCAACGCCTGGGCATGCAGCGCGATGCCGCCACGTTCGAACACCCGGCCCTGGCGATAGGCCACCCGCTGCGCACCCATGTGCTGTACCGGCTGCAGGCACCGGGCAGCGGTCCGCGGTAAGCGCACGCCAGCACCCACTCACCACCCGCAGGCCAGACATAGTCCGCCCTGCGCACCGGCCCATGGGCCAGCCTTGTCTTCATCCCCCTCGGCAAGCGTGCATACTGCCGTGTTCCGAACGCCACGCACACCGTCCCCCACCATGGTCTCCTCCCCGCTTTCCACCTCCCCCGCCCCCATCGGTGTGTTCGACAGCGGCATTGGCGGCCTCAGCGTGCTGCAGGCCTTGCGCCATGAGCTGCCCCACGAACAGTTCGTCTACCTGGCCGACAGCGGCAATGCCCCCTACGGCGAGCGCGGCGATGCCTTTGTCATCGCCCGCACCCGCACCGTGGCGCAGCACATGCGGCGGCATTACGGCATCAAGGCGCTGGTGATAGCCTGCAACACCGCCACGGCGGCTGCGGTGGAGCTGCTGCGCGCCGAAATGCCCGATCTGCCGTTGATTGGGGTGGAGCCGGCCCTCAAGCCCGCCTCGCTGTCCAGCCAGACCCACCAGGTGGGGGTGATCGCCACGCGCGGCACCGTCAACAGCCAGCGCTTTGCCCGCCTGGTGGCCGAACACGGCGGCCGCGCCCAGTTCCATGTGCAGGCCTGCGACGGTCTGGCCCGCGCGATCGAAGTGAGCACGGAAGCACCGCCCCCCGAAGATGCCAGCGCCACCGAGATCAGAGCCCTGTGCGCGCGCTACACCGGCGCCCTCGGCACCTTTGGCGTCAAGACCGGGCAGATCGACACCCTGGTGCTGGGCTGTACCCATTACATCTTTGCCAAGGACGATCTGCGCGCCCTGCTGGGGCCCGAGGTGCAGCTGGTGGACACCGGCGCCCCCGTGGCACGGCAGACCCGCCGCATCCTGGCCCAGGCCGGCACGCTGGCACCGGAGCCGGCCAGCGCCCACCCCGATGCACTGGCCGGCCCCGCGCAGATCCAGCTCATGACCACCGGCCAGCTGGGTGCACTGCAGTCCGCTGCCCTGCGCTGGCTGGACCTGCCGGCCCACTGCTGCCGCACGGTCGATGTGCCGCTGCATACGCAGCCCCTGCCGACGCGCTGAGTGATGGCCCTGCCGGCGGAGGGCACACGCCTGTAGTGAAGATTCAGGCTGTCGATGGCCTGCAGCAGGCCCCACACGCCACGCCGTCCATGGCGCCAGCCCGGACTGCGGCATGCACCGCGGCATCAGGTGCTGGAACGGCTGCGATCAAGCCAGGTCGGTTTCTCCACCCCACAGCTTGTCACCGCCCACCTCCACATGGCTGAGATAGACACGCACCTCGAATTCGTACTGGTGGTAGTTCGGCTCCATGTAGGTGCACAGCTTGTAGAAGGCCTTGTCATGGTCCAGCTCGCGCAAGTGGGCCAACTCGTGCACGGTGATCATGCGCAGAAAGGCCTCGGGAGCCTGGCGGAACAGCGCGGCGATGCGGATTTCATGGCGGGTATTCAACCGGCTGCCTTGCACCACGGAGCGGCGCGTGTGCGTGCCGAGTGCATTGCGCACGATGTGCACCTTGTTGTCGTACACCACCTTGTGGATGGTGCCGGCCTTGCGCAGATGGTCATTCTTCAGATCGTCCACATAGCCATACAAGGCCTTGTCGGTACGCAGCTGGTGGGCGTGCGGATGCCGGCGCAGCAACCAGTCGCGCACGCCCTGGGGCTGGGCCATCAACGCACGCACCTGGTCCTGCAGCGTCGCCGGGTAGGCCGACAGATAGGGCAAGGGGGTGAATGCGGAAGTGGTCATCTCACAAACGGCCACCGGCTGTAGGGCACCTGGTACAGGCGCCATGCAGCCGGTGGATCCAAGACAAAAAAACGAAAGATCAGTGCAGGTGGCGCGGACGGCGGCCGTTGCCACCATGACCGCCTGCGGCGCCCCCGCTGCCAGGGCCGCGCGGTGGCTTGCCTAGCTCCAGCGAGTTCACCAAGCTGTCAAAGCGCTGCGTGAACAGCTTGTCGATCTCGCCCACTACGCCGCCCAGCTCGCTGGCGTCAAAGTGGCGCTCCATCATGTTGATCACGTCCTGCACCAGCAGATCGCGCTGCACCTGCATGATGGCGGCCGGGTTGGGGCCGACGAACAGCATCACGAAGTCGTCGCGCGACTGGGTGCCGGGCGCCTCTTCCTCTTCGTCGAACTCGGCGTCATAGAACGTCACCTCGATGGCTGCGCCCTGCTCGGCCAGCTCGTTCAGGCCCATGCACATATCGTCCAGCGCCTGGCGGAAATCCTCGTCACCCGACACCGTCCAGCACATCTGCAGCACATGCTCCTTGGCATTGAACTGGATGCCGGGCTCCTCGTCATAGGAACTGCTGGCGCCATCGGTCAGCGAGCGTGCGCCGGCATAGGCCCACAGCGGCTTGAGCGCTTCTTGCAGCTGCTCGAATGTGACATCGGCACGCACCACCACCTGGCCGTGGACGTGAATTTCAAAAGGGGCGTTGTAGCTTGTCATGTTCGGTCCGTGTTGGCCCCGGCGCGGACGCCGGGGATGGGCATGCAGGACGGCTTGTTCGTCTGGTTGTGTGCCTGCAGCGCACTAATGCCCTATTTTCGCACGCTCGCCCGCACCTGCGGGTGGTGGTGGTAAGTGCACGGGCAGGCTGTGCATCCCTTTGAACGCCCCCACACTCCCAAATCAAGAGCAGCCAACCACCTCATGGATTGGGGTAAAGGCCGAATCGGGCAGCAACACAACGCTCTCCAGTACCGTTGTGCAGCGCACAAAAAAGGGACCTTGCGGTCCCTTTTCGGAGGAGCTACCTGTGCACTGCAGCACGGGCGCCTGGCTCAGCCCTTGATGTGGGCGGCCGTGGTGGTGCGTGCTGCGTGGGGGCCCATGGACTCCACCCAGCTGCGCACGCGCTCGGCGTCGCCCAGGCGGCTGAAACGGCCGGCCGAATCCAGGAACACCATGATCAGCTTGCGCCCCGAGACCCTGGCCTGCATCACCAGGCAGCGGCCCGCTTCCGAGATGTAACCGGTCTTTTGCAGACCGATGTCCCAGTTGTCGCTCTTGACCAGGCGGTTGGTATTGTTGAACTGCATCATGCGGTTGCCCACCGCCACCTCGAAACCGGGCGACGTGGACAGCTCGCGCAGCAGCGGATCGGCATGGGCCACATTCACCAGCACGGCCAGATCATGGGCACTGGACTGGTTGCTGCTGGACAGGCCGGTCGGCTCGATATAGCGGGTATCGTTCATGCCCAGCAGCTTGGCCTTGGCATTCATCTGGCGCACAAAAGCCTGCAGGCCACCGGGATAGCTGCGGCCCAGGGCATGGGCAGCGCGGTTTTCGCTGGACATCAGCGCCAGGTGCATCATCTCGCCACGCGTCAGCGTGGTGCCCACCCGCAGGCGGGAGCTGCTGTGCTTTTCGGTGTCCACATCATCCTGGGTGATGGTGATCTGCTCGTCCATGGGCAGCTTGGCTTCGGAGATCAGCAAGCCCGTCATCAGCTTGGTCAGCGAGGCAATGGGCAGCACCGCATGGTCGTTCTTGCTCAGCAGCACTTCCTTGGTGTCCTGGTCCACCACCAGGGCCACACTGGACTTCAGGTCCAGTGGATCGTTCACCATGTGCAGGCCGGCAATCTGGCCAAAGGAAGGACGGGCCACTGCGGCGGCCGTGGCCACGGCAGCCGTCGCGGCAGCGGCACGCACCGGGGCCTTGGCGCTGCGGGCGACCTTGCCACGCGGAGCAGCTTTGGCCACCACGGCCTTCTGGCGTTCGACCTTGACCACCACACGCTTGCGGGGCTCGTCCTTGGCTGCGGCGCGCTTGGAAGCCGTAGTAGACACTTGCTTCTTGGCAGGCTGTTTGCTGGGGGCCGCCTGTACGGACAACGCACAGGAAATGGTGAGAAAAGCCAGTGCTTGGGCAATACGGCCGTGTGCGGATCGGCTGGGGGGATGCATTCAATGCTCCAGGCGGCTAAGAAATTGGGATGCTGCAGCGCAAAAATACAAGTAAATCAGTAACTTGCACTCAAGTCCGCATGACGTTTATCAAATTATATTCTTGGTACAAATTTTTGCATCCTGTTTTTTTGTAAAACCGAAGCGCACACTTCGCATACAGACTGGTTGCCCACGTAAAAAAGCCCTGCCAGGCAAAAATGGCAGGGCTTGACAGAGGGTTATAGACCACTGGCCATTCCCTCCGTCCGGGGCCCATCTCAACAGGATCAGGCGGCCACAGGCTGCCCTTGGGGGGCACGGCGCAGGCCCGACAGAATGGCGCGGATCGAGGCGGAAACAATGTTGGCATCCTTGCCCACGCCGTGCACCACCTCGGAGTCATCCACCCGCACTTCCACATAGGCAATGGCCTGGGCATTGGCACCCTCACCCACAGCGTGTTCGCTGTAGTTCAGCACGCGCACGGAACGGCCCACGGCATTGCTCAGTGCCTGCACAAAGGCATCGATCGGGCCGGTGCCTTCACCTTCCAGCTCCAGGCGCTGGCCTTCCCAGTCCATGGCGGCCGACAGGGTCACCACACCATCGTCTTCCTGCAGCCGGTACTGGGGGGTACGGAAATCGCCCAGACCGTATTCACGCTGGAACAGCGACCACAGGTCGGCAGCGGTGAGTTCCTTGCCCGAAGCGTCCATCTCGCGCTGCACCACCTGGCTGAATTCGATCTGCAGGCGGCGGGGCAATTGCAGGCCGTATTCGCTTTCGAGCAGGTAAGCGATGCCGCCCTTGCCCGACTGGCTGTTCACGCGGATCACGGCTTCGTAGCTGCGGCCCAGGTCCTTGGGGTCGATGGGCAGATAAGGCATGTCCCAGATCTCGCCATCCCGGTATGCGGCGAACGCTTTCTTGATGGCATCCTGGTGCGAGCCCGAGAACGAGGTGTAGACCAGATCGCCCACATACGGGTGGCGTGGGTGCACGGGAAGCTGGTTGCAGTGCTCCACCGTGGCGCGGATGCCGTCGATGTCGGAGAAATCCAGCCCCGGGTTCACACCCTGGATGTACATATTCAGGGCCACATTCACCACGTCCAGGTTGCCGGTGCGCTCGCCATTGCCGAACAGGCAGCCTTCCAGGCGATCCGCACCCGCCATCAGGGCCAGTTCCGCCGTGGCGGTGCCGGTACCGCGGTCATTGTGCGGGTGTACCGACAGCACCACGCTGTCGCGGCGCTCGATGTGGCGGTGCGTCCACTCCACCATGTCGGCAAAGATATTGGGCGTGGAGTGCTCTACCGTGGTCGGCAGGTTGATGATGCACTTGTTCTGCGGTGTGGGCTTCCACACGGCGGTCACGGCATCGATCACGCGCTTGGAGAATTCCAGCTCGGTGTCCGAATACATCTCGGGCGAGTACTGGAAGGTCCACTTCGTCTGGGGGTAGGTGGCGGCAATGTCCGAGAACATCTGCGCATTGGTGGTGGCCAGTTCGACGATTTCGTCTTCGCTCATGTTCAGCACCACACGGCGCATCACGGGGGCCGTGGCGTTGTAGAGGTGGACGATGGCACGGGGCACGCCTTCCAGCGCTTCAAAGGTGCGGCGCACCAGGTGTTCACGCGCCTGGGTCAGCACCTGCACGGTGACGTCATCGGGGATGCGGTTTTCCTCGATGAGCTTGCGCATGAAGTCGAATTCGATCTGCGAAGCCGAAGGGAAGCCCACTTCGATTTCCTTGAAGCCGATTTTCACCAGCTGTTCGAACATGCGGATCTTGCGTTCGATGTCCATGGGCTCAATCAGCGCCTGGTTGCCATCACGCAGGTCCACGCTGCACCAGACCGGTGGCTTGGAGATCACCGCATCAGGCCATGTGCGGCCGGTCAAGCGCACGGGAGCGAAGGGGCGGTATTTGGTGGCGGGATTCTGCAACATCGAAGAGATCTTTCTTTAGTGACTCAAGAAAAGTGGCCTGCTTCCCAGCGACTTCAAAAAACAAAACGGCCCGTCGCTGGTGCTGACGGGCCGTGGAAGTAGGTGGTTGTACGCGCGCGCTACTGGCTCTGCCCGTTGGACATGAAGATTAGTAGAGCTAGCGACAGGTTTTGCATGCGAGTCACTTTAGCACAACTGGCACGGCACAGCCGCATTTTTTTGGTAACGATCAATCATCCTGGTGCAGACCGCGCTCGTCCGGTTCGTCCTTGGACGTGGAGACGATGCTGACCTGGTGGCCCTGCGAGCGGCGCCAGACGTAGATCACATAGCCGGAGATCGAGTAGCCCACGAAGATCAGGAACAGCATGGTGGCAGGCTCGATGCTGACCACCCCGATCAGCAAGGCCACCACCACCAGACTCACAAACGGCACGCTCTTGGCGCCGCCGATGTCCTTGAAGCTGTAGTAGGGAATGTTGGTGACCATGGTCAGGCCGGCGAACAGGGTGATGGCGAACATGATCCACGACAGGTCGGCGCGGTCCGTGGGGTAGCCGCCAAACCAGGAAATCACCTCACCGAAGATGGGCACATCGCGGTGCGACACCATCAGCGCACTGGTCAGCCAGATGAAACCCGCCACCAGGGCCGCGGCAGCAGGCGATGGCATGCCCTGGAAGTAGCGCTTGTCGACCACACCCGTGTTCACGTTGAAGCGCGCCAGGCGCAGCGCCGCACAGGCGCAGTACACAAAGGCCGCAATCCAGCCCCAGCGGCCCAGCGGGCGCAGCGCCCACTCATAGGCGATCAGCGCCGGTGCAGCGCCGAAGGACACCATGTCGGACAGCGAATCCATCTGCTCGCCAAACGCGCTTTGCGTGTGCGTCATGCGCGCCACGCGGCCGTCCAGGCTGTCCAGCACCATGGCGCAGAACACGCCCACGGCCGCCAATTCGAACTGGTTGTTCATGGCCATGACGATGGCATAAAAGCCTCCAAACAGCGCAGCCAGCGTAAACAGGTTGGGCAGCACATAAATACCCTTGCGCAGCCTGCGCGGCTTGACGGCCACGGCGTCGCCGGATTCGTTCTCGTTTTGCATCAAACTGATCTCCTACGCCACAACCGCTTTCACGGGCAGCTATCAAAACCATAGTATTTTAGGCGCATGCCTGTGGCAGCGCGCGACGGAGTGCAGTGTACCCGTGCTGCGGCAGCCCGCAGCAGCCCATGGCCGCAGCCTGCCATACGCATAAAAAAAGCCACCTTTGCAGGTGGCTTGGCCGTGCACCGGATCGCCCGCTGCCTTGCGGCAGCAGGCGGGTGCAGCGCGATCAGTTCTTGGACTGGTCGACCAGCTTGTTCTTGGAGATCCAAGGCATCATGGAACGCAGCTGACCACCGACCTGCTCGATGGCATGGTCTGCGTTCTGGCGACGGCGTGCGGTCATCGAAGGATAGTTCAGACGGCCTTCGCTGATGAACATCTTGGCGTATTCACCGCTCTGGATGCGCTTGAGGGCGTTGCGCATGGCCTTGCGGGATTCTTCGTTGATGACTTCGGGGCCGGTCACGTACTCACCATACTCGGCATTGTTCGAGATGGAGTAGTTCATGTTGGCGATGCCGCCTTCGTACATCAGGTCGACGATCAGCTTCAGCTCGTGCAGGCATTCGAAGTACGCCATTTCGGGGGCGTAGCCGGCTTCGGTCAGGGTTTCGAAGCCCATCTTCACCAACTCCACCGCGCCGCCGCACAGCACGGCCTGCTCGCCGAACAGGTCGGTCTCGGTTTCTTCCTTGAAGTTGGTTTCGATGATGCCACCCTTGCCGCCGCCGTTGGCCATGGCATAGGACAGGGCCACGTCACGGGCCTTGCCGGACTTGTCCTGGTAGATGGCGATCAGGGAAGGCACGCCGCCACCCTTCAGGTATTCGGAGCGCACGGTGTGGCCTGGGCCCTTGGGGGCGACCATGATCACGTCCAGGTCGGCACGGGGCACCACCTGGTTGTAGTGCACGTTGAAGCCGTGGGCGAACGCCAGGATGGCGCCTTGCTTGATGTTGGGCTCGACGTTGTTCTTGTACACCTCGGGGATGTTCTCGTCGGGCAGCAGGATCATGACCACGTCAGCGGCCTTCACGGCGTCGTTGACTTCCATGACCTTCAGGCCGGCCTTGCCGACCTTGTCCCAGGAGGCGCCGCCCTTGCGCAGACCGACCACGACGTTCACGCCGGATTCGTTCAGGTTTTGCGCATGTGCATGGCCTTGGCTGCCATAGCCGATGATGGCCACGGTCTTGCCCTTGATCAGGCTCAGATCACAGTCTTTGTCGTAGAAAACTTTCATGGTTGGCTCCAGTTGCTTGTTGGGGTAGGTGTTGGGTCGAAAAAAGGGGATTGTGTACGACCAGGCTTACAACCCGGTCATGGCCGCGTCAGCAGCGCTCCACAGATACAGGAATACAGGGTTTAGACGCGCAAGATGCGTTCGCCGCGGCCGATGCCGCTGGCACCGGTGCGCACGGTTTCCAGAATGGCGGTGCGGTCGATGGCCTGCAGGAAGGCATCGTTCTTCGACTGGTCGCCGGTCAGCTCCACGGTGTAGCTTTTTTCGGTGACGTCGATGATGCGGCCACGGAAAATGTCGGCCATGCGCTTCATCTCTTCGCGCTCCTTGCCCACGGCGCGCACCTTGACCATCATCAGCTCGCGCTCGGTGTAGGCGCCTTCGGTCAGATCGACCACCTTCACCACCTCGATCAGGCGGTTCAGGTGCTTGGTGATCTGCTCGATGACGTCGTCCGACCCGGTGGTCTGGATGGTCATGCGCGACAGCGACGGATCTTCCGTCGGCGCCACGGTCAGGGATTCGATGTTGTAGCCGCGGGCCGAGAACAGGCCGACCACGCGCGACAGGGCTCCGGGCTCGTTTTCGAGCAGCACGGCAATGATGTGTTTCATAGGTCCAGATTCCTCTTTTCGCCGCCCTCCCCCGACACCGGTAAGTGCCAGGCTTGGCGGACAATAGATTCGTCAATAAAAAGTGGCTTGCCGTAGCGGCACGCTGCCATCCTCCAGGAACCGGCGCTGCGTGTGCAGCCACCCGGTTTTCCGGAGCAGGGCTTACAGGTCGTCGGCGCCCAGCAGCATCTCGGTGATGCCCTTGCCGGCCTGGACCATGGGGAAGACGTTTTCCGTCGGATCGGTGCGGAAGTCCAGGAACACGGTCTTGCCCTCTTCACGCACGATGCGGCGCGCTTCCTGCAGCGCGGATTCGACCTGGGCCGGATCTTCGATCAGCATGCCGCGGTGGCCATAGGCCTCGGCCAGCTTGACGAAGTCGGGCAGCGAATCCATGTAGCTGTGGCTGTAGCGACCGGAGTATTCGATCTCCTGCCACTGGCGCACCATGCCCAGGAAACGGTTGTTCAGCGCACAGATGACCACCGGCGTGTTGTACTGGAAGCAGGTGGCCAGCTCCTGGATGTTCATCTGGATCGAGCCTTCGCCGGTGATGCAGAACACCTCGGATTCGGGCTTGGCCAGCTTGATGCCCATGGCGTAGGGCAGGCCCACCCCCATGGTGCCCAGGCCACCGGAGTTGATCCAGCGGCGCGGCTCGTCAAAGCGGTAGTACTGTGCAGCCCACATCTGGTGCTGCCCCACATCGGAGGTGATGTAGGCGTCGGCATCCTTGGCCAGGTTCCACAGCGTTTCCACCACGTACTGGGGCTTGATGACGTTGCCATTGCCACGGTCGTACTTCAGGCAGTCGCGGTCGCGCCAGCCTTCGATGGTGCTCCACCACTGTCCCAGGGCCGCCGCATCGGGCTTGGCAACACCTTCGCGGATCATGGCGATCAGTTCGGTCAGCACATCCTTGACGTCGCCCACGATGGGCACATCCACCTTCACGCGCTTGGAAATGGAGGAAGGATCGATGTCGATGTGGATGATCTTGCGCTCCACCGACATGAAGTGCTTGGGATTGCCAATCACGCGGTCATCGAAGCGGGCGCCCACGGCCAGCAGCACATCGCAGTTCTGCATGGCGTTGTTGGCTTCGATGGTGCCGTGCATGCCCAGCATGCCCAGGAACTTGCGGTCGCTGGCCGGATAAGCCCCCAGGCCCAGCAGGGTGTGGGTGACGGGGTAGCCCAGCAGGTCCACCAGCTGGCGCAACTCGTTGCAGGCATTGCCCAGCAACACGCCGCCACCGGTATAGATATAGGGGCGCTTGGCGGTCAGCAGCAGTTGCAGCGCCTTGCGGATCTGACCGGAGTGGCCCTTCTTCACCGGGTTGTAGGAGCGCATCTCCACGCTCTGCGGGTAACCGGTGTACGTCGCCTTCTTGAAGGACACATCCTTGGGGATGTCCACCACCACGGGACCGGGACGGCCGGTGCGGGCGATGTGGAAGGCCTTTTTCATGGTGGCCGCCAGATCGCGCACATCCTTGACCAGGAAGTTGTGCTTGACCACCGGGCGCGTGATGCCCACGGTGTCGCATTCCTGGAAGGCGTCGGTACCGATGTAATTGGTGGAGGTCTGGCCGCTGATCACCACCAGAGGGATGGAGTCGGTGTAAGCGGTGGCAATGCCGGTGACCGCATTGGTCAGGCCGGGGCCGGAGGTGACCAGCGCCACGCCCACTTCACCCGTTGCACGGGCAAAGCCGTCTGCCGCATGCACGGCCGCCTGTTCGTGGCGCACCAGCACATGCTGAATCGTATCTTGTTTGTAGAGTGCGTCGTAGATGTACAACACCGCACCGCCGGGGTAGCCCCACAGATGCTGGACGCCTTCGGCCTGCAAGGCCTTGACCAGAATTTCGGCGCCCATCAGTTCCTGGGTGCCCGCCTGTGTGGAAGCAGCCGCTGCAGAAGACAGCTCGGCCTTGGAGATTTCCATGATCAACCTTTGTGAATTTCTCTAACGAAAAACCTTGGGTGCCCCTGGCCGCCTCCTTGTGGGAGTGGTTCAGGACTTAGGACCAAGGACATGGGCGACATGAGTGGACGCCGGACCGTGACCCGTTTGCCTTTTTGAAATGCAGCGAACATTATCGCACTGCAACACGCATTTGTACCGTTCATGCCGAAAATTCAAATGTAAATGCGATAATCACGTTTTCTCCTTGCCGCAATGCGGCCTTCGCCTTTCCTTGCGGCCCCTGCCTTGGCTACTGAACAAGAACTGTCCCAATTCCTCAAAGACGTGGAAAAACGTGCCTTCAAGCGCACGGTGTTCCACGTGCGCGACGAGGACTCTGCACTCGACATCGTGCAGGACAGCATGATCAAGCTGACCCAGCATTACGGGGACAAACCGCCGGAAGAGCTGCCCATGCTCTTTCAGCGCATCCTGTCCAACAGCACGCTGGACTGGTTCCGCCGCCAGAAGACGCGCAATGCCCTGTTCACCAACATCGGGGACTTCGAGCAGCGCGACGGCGAAGACGATGGCTACGACTGGCTGGAAAGTCATGCCAGCGACACTGCGCAAAAGACCGTGCAGAGCGCCGAAGATTCAACACAGCGCGCTCAGGTTTTGCAGAGCATCGAAAAAGAGATACAAGAACTGCCAGCACGTCAACGCGAGGCCTTCCTGATGCGTTACTGGGAGGAAATGGATGTTGCAGAAACGGCCGCGGCCATGGGCTGCTCCGAAGGGAGCGTCAAAACCCACTGTTTTCGCGCCATCCAGACCCTCAGCAAGGCATTGAAGGCCAAAGGAATCGAGTTATGACCACCAGCATCTCCACCGAAAGTGTTGCCGATCGTTTCGGCCGCAAGATCGCTGCACGCCTGAGCGCCGGTCAAGCCGATCTGCCCTATGTCGTGACCGAGCGCCTGCGCGCCTCCCGGGAGCAGGCCCTGTCCATGCGCAAGCGCGCCGTCAGCACCGTCGCCCGCCCGGCACAGGAAGCGACCCTGCACAGCGTCCAGATGGGCGCCGACGGCTCGGCGACCCTGGGCACCGGCCCGTCGGGCTGGATGCCACAGTGGCTGCGCCATGCGCTCACTGCCCTGCCCATTGCCGCCATGGTGGCCGGCATTGCATTCATCGGCGTGCAGCAAGATGCCAGCTCCACCCTGGAAGTGGCCGAGCTCGACACCGAGCTGTTGACCGACGCCCTGCCGCCCGACGCTTACACAGACCCTGGCTTCATCCAGTTCCTGCAAAGCAACCCATCCACCCCGGCGCACTGACGCCCAGTTTTCTGCCTGCATGCCCACCAGCCCACTGAACGCCTCCTCCACCCTGACCCGCGCCGCCACCACTGTGGCGGCTGCTGTGTTGTTGGGCCTGGCGATCGGCGGCGGCTGGGTGGTGTCACAGGTGCGCATGGCGCCCAGCGCCGTGCCGGCCGAGATGTCCGTCTCCTCGGCCTCCGGCAAGGCCCGTCGCTCGCTGTCGGCAGGCACCCACCAGACCCTGCAGCGCGCCAGCTCTGGCCCCGGCTGGAACGAGCTGACAAGCGTGCAGCGCGAAGTGCTCGCTCCCCTCAAGGAGCGCTGGGTCACCATGGGCGAGCTGACCAAGCGCCGCTGGATCAGCCTGGCCGACGGATTTGACCAATTGCCTCCCGAAGACCAGGAAAAGCTGCAGCAGCGCATGCAGACCTGGTCCAGCCTGAGCGTGCAGCAGCGCAACCAGGCACGCCTGAACTTTTTCACCAGCCGCCAGCTTTCGCCCGAGGATCTGCAAGCCAAGTGGGATGCCTACCAGGCTTTGAGCTCCGAGGAAAAGCGCCGCCTGGCCGCCAAAGCTGCCCCCAAGACACGGGGCGCCGCCACAGCCCTGCGCCCGCAGTCCAAACGCAAGCTGGCCACCATTCCCGCGGCCAGCACCACGCCGCAGACCGTGGCCAACCCACCCAAGATCCTGCTGCCGCCACCCCAACCGCCGGTGCGCCAGCAGCCGGCACCTGCGGCACCGGTGATCCCTCCCGTGGCGCCCCCACCGGTGCAGACTGCTCCGGTGGTGGTCCCGCAGGCGGCCCCCGTGATCAGCCTGCCGCCTTTGGGTGACAATGCACCCGTTGAGCAAGTGACCGACAGAGATGCCTCCGTCAGCCACTCGCACCCCGACTTCCCTCCCATCCACTCCCCGCAGTAAGCAGGGCTGACCTGCCCGCACTCCCATCGCAGAAGTGCTTGCCGACGGACGCGGTGCTGCAGCAGAGCATGCCCCATGCCGCTCCAGCACGCGCCGTAACGGTTCGCCCTGCCGCTGGCCGCCCGGAATTTGATCGCCGTCCGTGAACACCGCCGCACCACCCTCCACCTCCCCCTTGGCCCTGCAAGCCCCCAGCCTGCGCCGTCGCCTGGCCTGCTGGCTGTATGAAGGGCTGCTGCTGTTTGCCCTGCTCTTCATTGCCGCACTCATCCACGGCATGCTGGGCCTGCTGATTCCGGCGCTACAAAGCGCCCATGTGCTGCAGGTGGTGCTGTTCGTGGTGTTTGGCGCCTACTTTGTCTGGTTCTGGACCCGCGGTGGGCAGACCCTGGCCATGAAGACCTGGCGCATCCAGGTGGTCGACCCCCAGGGCCGCCCGCTGACCCGCGTACGTGCCCTGGCCCGCTACGCGCTGTGCTGGTTGTGGTTTCTGCCCCCGCTGGCCGTCGTGGCGCCGTTTCACCTGCCCGCCATCGAAAGCACCGTGCTGGTCTGCGGCTGGGTGCTGGTCTGGGCCGTGCTCAGCCGCTTTCACCCGCAGCGCCAGTTCTGGCACGATGTGCTGGCCGGAACCCGCCTGATATCGGTACAGTCCTGACACCTTGCTTCACCCGACGCCATGACCGCACCGACACCTTTTGACAACCCGCAGAAGCAGCGCACCGGGCTCACCCGCATCCTGCATGCCGGCGCCTATTCGCTGGCCGGCCTGCGCGCAGGCTGGAAGGAAAAAGCCTTCCGCACCGAAGCCATCCTGGCCATCGCCCTGCTCCCCCTCGCGCTGTGGCTGGGCCAGAGCTGGCTGGAGCGCATGTTCCTGGCCGCCACCGTGCTGCTGGTGCTGATCACCGAACTGCTCAACAGCGCAGTGGAAGCCGCCATCGACCGCATCGGCCCGGAATGGCACCAGCTGTCCAAGAACGCCAAGGACATGGGCAGCGCCGCCGTGCTGCTGAGCCTGCTGCTGTGCGGCGCCGCTTTTGTTTCTGCCTTGTACGCGCGCTTTGCCGCCGCTTTGTTTGCATGACCGCCACCAACACCCCCGCTTTTTCGATCTGCGTCTACTGCGGCTCCCGCCCGGGAGAGAACACCGCCTACACCGAAGCCGCCACTGCCGTGGGCCAGTGGATTGGCAAGCTGGGCGGCCAACTGGTCTATGGCGGCGGGCGCACCGGCCTGATGGGCACCGTGGCCGAAGCCACGCGCCAGGCCGGCGGCCGCGTGGTGGGGGTGATTCCCCAGGCCCTGGTCGACAAGGAACTGGCCAACACCGCCTGCGACGAGCTGCACATCGTGGCCAATATGCACGAGCGCAAGGCCATGATGGCCGAACGCAGCAATGCCTTTCTGGCACTGCCCGGCGGCATTGGCACGTTCGAGGAATTCTTTGAAGTCTGGACCTGGCGCCAGCTGGGCTACCACGACAAGCCCATCGGCCTGCTGAACACCGCTGGCTACTATGACCACATGCTGCAGTTCCTGGACAGCAGCGTGGCCAGCGGCTTCATGGGCCCCTGGCAGATGGACCTGATCCGCCATGGCACCGACATCGGTGCACTGCTGCAGGCCCTGGTCGAAGAAGCGGGCCTGGCGCCCGAAAGCCAGAACCTGCGCGGCAAGATCTGACCCCACCGCCCACGCCGACCGCACAAAAAAAGCAGCCCCAGGGCTGCTTTTTTGATGGGAAAGTGGTCGCGCTGCTGGAGATCGCGGCTTGGGATCGCTGCGGGCGCCCGGCTGGAGCAATGGGCCCTGCTGAAAGCTGCGCAAGCCTGCCCAGCGCCACACCCGCTGGCCGGGAAAGGCCGCCGGCTCAGATGGCGGCGTTGTCCAGGTCACCGGTGCGGATGCGCACCACACGCTCCACGGGGGTGACAAAGATCTTGCCATCACCGATCTTGCCCGTGCGGGCAGCGGCCACCACGGCATCCACGCAGCGGTCCACATCTTCGGTGGCCACCACCACGTCGATCTTCACCTTGGGCAGAAAGTCCACCACGTACTCCGCACCGCGGTACAGCTCGGTGTGGCCTTTCTGACGGCCAAACCCCTTGACCTCCGTCACAGTCAAGCCCGTCACGCCGCATTCGGCCAGCGCCTCGCGCACCTCTTCCAGCTTGAACGGCTTGATGATGGCGGTGATCATTTTCATAGTGGGATTACTCCAGAGCTAGGTTGTGAAATTTGCGGTGCGCCCACGGGCTTCAGGCCCGGAACGCGTTGGTAATCGGGTAGCGCCAGTCCTTGCCGAAGCTGCGCGGCGAAACACGGATGCCCACCGGCGCCTGGCGGCGCTTGTACTCGTTGATGCGGATCAGCCGCGTGACCCGGTCCACATCCGCAGCAGGATAACCGTCGGCCACCAAGGATGCCATAGGCTCGTCATTTTCCATGTAGCGGACGATGATGGCATCCAGCACCTCATACGATGGCAGGCTGTCCTGGTCCTTCTGATCCGGGCGCAGCTCGGCGCTGGGCGGGCGGGTGATGATGCGTTCCGGAATCGGATTGGCACCGGTGCCGTAAGGGTCGTTGGCATTGCGCCAGCGCGCCAAGTCGAACACCCGGGTCTTGAGCACATCCTTGATCACGGCAAAGCCGCCCGCCATGTCGCCATACAGCGTGCAGTAGCCGGTGGCCATTTCGCTCTTGTTGCCCGTGGTCAGCACCACGGAACCATGCTTGTTGGACAAGGCCATCAGCAGCGTGCCGCGAATGCGGGCCTGCAGATTCTCTTCGGTGGTGTCTTCTGCCAGACCGGCAAAGTCGCTGGCCAGTGCTGCCTTGAAGGCCTCGAACTGCGGTGCGATGGCGATTTCGTCATAGCGCACGCCCAGGCGTTCGGCCATGTCACGGGCGTCAATCCAGCTGATGTCGGCCGTGTAGGGCGAAGGCATCATCACCGTGCGCACCTTGTCCTTGCCCAGCGCGTCCACGGCAATCGCCAGCACCAGGGCGGAGTCGATACCACCGGACAGCCCCAGGACGGCGCTGGGAAAACGGTTTTTGCCCAGGTAATCGCGCACGCCCAGCACCAGGGCATCCCACAGGGCGGCATCGGGCGTCTGCTCCGGGCAAATGTCGCCTGCCAGCTCCACCGCCCCCTGGACCACCGTGGCGCGCAGGGCCACCAGGCTCTCACGGAACGAGGGCCCGCGCACGACCACGGAGCCCTGCCCGCTCACCGCCACGCTGCCGCCGTCAAAAATCAGTTCATCCTGCCCCCCCACCAGATGGGCGTAGACCAGCGGCAAGCCGGTTTCGGCGGCGCGCTGGCCCAGCACGCGCTCGCGCTCCTGCTGCTTGTGGTGGTGGAAAGGCGACGCATTGAGCACCGCCAGCAACTGGGCACCGGCGGCCTTGGCGGCCATGGCGGGTGCCGGCTGCCAGGCATCTTCGCAGATCAGCAGGCCCACGCGCACGCCGGCCAGATCGATGACACAGCTGCGGTCACCCGGCACAAAGTGGCGCTGCTCGTCGAACACGCTGTAATTGGGCAGACACTGCTTGTGGTAGCTGCGTTCCACCACACCGCTGCGCAGCACACTGGCAGTGTTGTAGCGGCGGCGCTCTTCAGGGTAGTCCACCACCGTGGGGTGCCCCACCACCAGCGCCAGACCCGGCCAGGACAGCGTGGCCTGGGCGATGCGCTCCAGTTCGCGGTCACAAGCCGCCTGGAAGGCCGGGCGCAGGTACAGGTCTTCGGCCGCATAGCCGCTCAGTGCCAGCTCGGGCGTCAGCAGCAGCTGCGCACCGTCGGCATAGGCCTGGGTGGCGGCATCGATGATTTTCTGGGCATTGCCGGGCAGATCGCCCACGACAAAATTCAGCTGGGCGATGCGAATAGAAAGCGTCATGGAAGGCATTGGGGCCGAAGCGGCCTGCATAAACTGTGCGGAACGAGACCCTGCCTGCGCCCCGCATGACTGAAAAGCCCATTATCACCCGCGTGTTTACCTCCGTGCAGCAGATTGCAGCAACGGCCTGGGATGCCCTGTTGGCACTGCAGATGACCCCCACCCCCTTCATGCGCCACGCCTACCTGTCAGCCATGCAGGACAGCGGCAGCGCCGTGCGGGAAACCGGCTGGGATGCGCACTTCATCACCCTGTGGCACACCGGGCCGCATGGCGAGCAACTGGTGGCCGCCTGCCCGCTGTACCTCAAGGCCCACTCCTGGGGTGAATATGTGTTCGACATGGCCTGGGCCCGCGCCTACCACGAGCATGGCCTGGCCTACTACCCCAAGGCCGTGGTGGCCGTGCCCTTCACGCCCGTGCCCGGCAGCCGGCTGCTGGCCGCCAGCGACGCGCTGCGTGTGCAGCTGGTGCAGGCCGTGCAGGACTGGTGTGCCGCACAGCAGCTGTCGTCCGCCCATGTGCTGTTCGGGGATGCGGCAGACCATGCCGCTCTGCAACAAGTGGGCTGGATGCCGCGCGCCGGCGTGCAGTTTCACTGGCAAAACCGGTCCTCGCCCCTCTCCATGGCCCCTCACGCCCCGCCTGCCGAAGCGGCCTGCAACCCCACGAGCGGCCCTTATGCCGACTTCGATGATTTCCTGGCCCAGCTGCAGCAGGCCAAGCGCAAGAAAATCCGCCAGGAACGCCAGCGCGTGGCCCAGGCCGGTGTGCAGTTCCAGGTGCAGGCGGGGCGGCAGATCCGCGCGGCCGACTGGGACTTCTTCTACCGCTGCTATGCCCAGACCTACCATGAGCATGGCAACCCACCGTATCTGAACCGTGACTTCTTCGCCCGCATGGCGCAGGACCTGCCCGGCCACTGGGTGCTGTTTGTGGCAGCACGCGGCGGCCAGCGCATGGCATGCAGCCTGATTGCGGTCAGCGCGGATGCCACACCCGGCCCAAACGACCGCCATGGCGAAGCGTGCGCTGCGGATACGCTGGCGCATCTGGCCCTGCCAGCGCCCACCGCCGCACTGCACGGTGCCACGGCCTATGGCCGCTACTGGGGGGCGCTGGAGCGGGTGGATTGCCTGCACTTTGAAGCCTGCTACTACCAGCCGCTGCAGTGGTGCATCCAGCACGGGCTGGCGGCATTTGAAGGCGGCGCCCAGGGCGAGCACAAAATGGCACGCGCCCTGCTGCCGGTGGCCACGGCCAGCTACCACTGGCTGGCCCACCCGGCATTTGCCGATGCGGTGGAGCATTTTCTGGAACGCGAGGGCGAAGGCATGGCCCACTATCTGCAGGAACTGCAAGCCCACAGCCCCCTGCGCCACAGCGCTGGTTAGAGTCTCCAGGGACGCCCAGGGACGTTGGCGGGGCCCACTGCGGGCCCAGGCGTTCAGAACACGTCGGTGGCCACTGCCATGGCAGCGGTCTTCTTGCGCAGCCCCAGCACACGCCCCCGCGATCCCACACTGGGCGGCTGCGCCGGCACTGCCGCGAAGGCCACCGATGCGCTGGAAGCGCCATGGTGCACTTCACTGTCGGACAGGCGGAAGACCTCCACCGCCTGCAGCAGCTCCTGGGCCTGGCGGCGCAGACTGTCGGCCGCAGCGGCGCTTTCCTCCACCAGGGCGGCATTCTGCTGGGTGACGGTGTCCATCTGTGACACAGCCTCGCCCACCTGGGTCACGCCCTGGCTCTGTTCAGCGCTGGCGGTGCTGATCTCGCCCACGATGGCGGTCACCTTCTGGATGGAGTCCACCACCTCGGCCATGGTGTTTCCGGCCTTGTCGACCAGTACCGTGCCCTGCTCCACCCGGCCCACGCTTTCGGAAATCAGCGCCGCAATCTCCTTGGCCGCTGCGGCACTGCGGCTGGCAAGCGAGCGCACCTCGCTGGCCACCACGGCAAAACCGCGGCCTTGCTCGCCAGCACGGGCCGCTTCCACGGCGGCGTTCAGCGCCAGGATATTCGTCTGGAAGGCAATGGAGTCGATCACCCCCACGATGTCGGCGATCTTGCGGCTGCTGTCATTGATGCCGCGCATGGTGGTCACCACCTCGCCCACCACATCGCCGCCGTGCACCGCCACATCGGCCGCCGTGCGGGCCAGCTGGTTGGCTTCGCGGGCATTCTCCGCATTCAGGCGCACGGTGGAGCCCAGCTCTTCCATGGAGGCCGCTGTTTCTTCCAGCGAGCTGGCCTGCTCTTCGGTGCGGCTGGACAGATCGGCATTGCCGTTGGCGATCTGGCTGCTGGCGGAGGCCACGCCTTCGGCATTGCGGCGCACTGCCCTGACCGTCTCTGCCAGACTGGACTGCATGCGCTGCAAGGCGGAGAACAGTTGGCCCAGCTCGTCGGTGGTGTGCACCTCGATGCGGCTGCTCAGATCGCCGCCCGCCACCCTGTCGGCCAGGGCCACGGCACGCTGCAGCGGTGTGCGGATGGAACGGGTGATCCAGAGACCCGCAGTCACGGACAGTGCCAGCGCCAGCAGCACGGCCACACCCATCACCCATACGCCGTTGGAAAAAGCGGCATCGGCCTTGCGCGACTCACTGTTGGCATCGTTGGTATTGATTTCGAGCAGCGTGTCCAGCGTGGCCGACGAGGCGTTGTAGAGCTGGAGCGACTCGCCGTTCATGAACTCGCGGGCCTTGTCGCTCTCCCCGCTGCGCGACAGCCGAAACAGCCGCTCCATCAGCACCACATATTCCTTGCGCTGGGCCAGCAGGGTTTCGTAGGCGCTGCGTTCGGCCGGGGAATCCACCAGCGGTGCATATCTGGCCTTGATGTCATCCATGTCGCCCTGCAGCTTGGTCATCTGCTGCTCGATGCTGGCCTTGTATTCCGGGCTCTCGTTGTACACATGGCGCAGCTCCAGCAAGCGCGCCTCGATGATGTGAGCCCCCAGCTTGTTGATCAGCTCCACACTGATCAGGTTGTTGCTGGTGATCTGTTTGGTGACAGCGTTCAGTGTCGACAGCTGCAGCAGCGCCGCGCCGGCCACACCCAGCAGCAAGACCACCAGCATCCCGAATGCTGCGGCCAGCCGCGTTGATATCTTCCAGTTCTGCATGTTTCCCTCCCTGTTGTGTATCCCATTCCATGACGGTGCTGCGGCGCACCATGCCAATGTTGATGGGCCGACCGGCGCTTCAGGCCGCGTGCGCTGCCGTGCGCAACACGCCCATGTCCTGCGCTGTCAGCATGGCGGCGATGTCCACCACGATCAACATGCGCTCGCCCACCTTGGCAATGCCCTTGATGAAAGCCCCATCCACCTGGGACGAATCCTGGAACTGCGGCGCGGGTCGCAGCGCCTCGTGCGGGATCTGCACCACGTCGGCCACGGCATCCACCACCACGCCCATCATCGACTGGGCCACATTCAGGATGATCACCACCGTGAACGGCGTGTACTCGGAGCTGGCACAGGCCAGCTTGAGGCGCAGGTCCACGATGGGCACAATCACACCGCGCAGATCGATCACCCCTTTGATGAACGCCGGGGCGTGGGCGATGCGGGTGGGCGTTTCATAGGAACGGATCTCCTGCACCCGCAGGATGTCGATGCCGTACTCCTCTTTGCCCAGGCGAAAGGTCAGGCACTCGGAAAAGCCGCTGCTGGCGGCATGGTGCTGCGTCATCTTTACCCTCCCCGGCCTGCGGCCAAACGGTCCTGAACATGCCGACACCCGCACCAGGCCCATATACCGCAGGCTAATGCAGGGAGCGTGCCAGCAAGCTGCCGCAGCAGCCCGCCCGTCCTGCGCCCAGGGCCGGACGGCAGAGCCTCCCTGCGCCACAGAACAGGCAGGCACAGCGCGCCTCCAGACCGGCCCACAAAAAACCCCCATGCACCGGGGCGGTGGCATGGGGTGGAGGAACGGCCTGCTTTGTGGCCATTCAGACATGGATGCACGCAACGCGGCTGGCCGGAGCGGTGCAGTGCGGAAAAGGCGTTAGAACTGCTCCCACTCGTCGTCCGCAGTGGCCGTGGTTGCCGCGGCAGTCGGGAGCGCCGCCTTGGCCGACGTGGCACGCACGGGAGTGGGTCCAGATGGGAGGCCGGCCTGGGCCCGTTGCGGCGCAGGGGCTTCGGCAGAAACAGATACGGGGATGGCAGGTGCAGCAGCGCTGCGCGGAGCGGCCGGCGGTACAGGGGCCACCGCGGCCACCGGAGCCGCCCATTGCGCGCCACCGGCGGTGCGAAAACGTGCCACGGCCTGCACCAGATCGCCGGACTGGCGCTGCAGGCTGTCGGCCGCTGCAGCGCTTTCCTCCACCAGCGCGGCGTTCTGCTGGGTGGCGGTGTCCATCTGGGTGATGGCATCGGCCACCTGGGACACGCCTTCGCTTTGCTCGGCACTGGCCGCCGTGATTTCACCCACCAGATCGGTCACGCGGCGGATGGCGCCCACCACTTCGGTCATGGTGGCACCAGCGCGGTCCACCAGTTGGCTGCCGGTCTGGACCCGCTGCACGCTTTCGTCGATCAGCAGCTTGATCTGCTTGGCCGCTTCGGCACTGCGCTGGGCCAGCGTACGCACTTCCCCGGCCACCACGGCAAAGCCGCGGCCCTGCTCACCGGCGCGGGCCGCTTCCACGGCGGCGTTCAGCGCCAGGATATTCGTCTGGAAGGCAATGCCATCGATCACGCCAATGATGTCGGCAATCTTGTGGCTGCTGTCGTTGATGCCGCGCATGGTGCTGACCACCTCACCCACCACCTCACCACCCTGGACAGCCACGGTCGAGGCACTCATCGCCAACTGGTTGGCCTGGCGGGCGCTTTCGGCATTCTGCCGCACGGTAGAGCCCAGCTGGGCCATGGCCGCCGCGGTCTGCTGCAGCGCGCTGGCCTGCTCTTCGGTGCGACTGGACAGGTCGCTGTTGCCCTGGGCAATTTCGCTGCTGGCCGTGGCCACCGATTCCGCGTTGTGGCGCACATGTTCCACCACTTCACCCAGGCTGTCGCGCATGGCGCTCAAGGCATTGAGCAGCGCACCCATTTCGTCCTTGCCGCCTTGCGGCACGGTCTCCGCCAGGTCGCCCTGGGCAATGCGGCGCGCCACCTGCACCGCCTGCGATGCCGGCCGCGTGACGGCACGTGTCACCAGCCAGGCGCACAGCAGCGCCAGCACCACGCTGGCCGCCATACCGGCCACCACCCACCACCAGGCGGCGGCATAGACCTGCTGGCCCGCCGTGCGGGTACGGTCGGCCTCGTCCAGGCTGTGCTTCATCAGCTTGCCAACGGTCTCGGCCAGAGCCACAAAGCTCACCTCCGCCTGGCCGGCATACAGATTGGAGACGGTGTCGCCCAGCAACAGATCCCCGCTGCCCTGGGTGTAATCCTTGGCCTGCGCCTCCTTCAGGAATTGCGCATGGGTGTCCAGATAGGCGCTGCGGTTTTGCTGGTAGGACTGCATCAGCTGCTTTTCGGCCTCGGAACGGGGCAGCGAGTCATAGGACTTTTCCACGCCCTGAATCAGCTGCAGCAGCGCTTCGGACTGCTTGGTGATGCTCTGCACCTCCTGCAGGCTGTTGGCATTCAGGATGCCGGCTTCCATGCGGCGAAAGCGGTTCCACTGGCCGCGCAGATTGCCGGTATCCGCCACGCTGGGCATGGAATGGTTGCTGACCGTTTCCATTGCGGCATTCAGCCGCTGGAGCTGCCACAGCGACAGCCCACCTACCACCAGCGTCAAGAACACGACCAGGGCAAAACCACCAAACAGCTTGGTGCCCACCCGCATATCAGACCATCGCAACATACGCCCTCTCCTTGTTGTAAGGAGTGCCAGCGGCACCCGCCCACCACCAAGCCCCGGCAGAGGCCGACCAACGGCGAGCCGACAGATGTTACAAAAAAACGCGCATTCCCGAAGAGGAACGCGCGTTCTCGCGGCGATGGTGTCAGCTTGGCGTGCCTGTCACCCAGGCAGCCGGGGCCGGCAATGTCAGCCTGCGAAGGCCGACCGGTCCAACCATTCTGACAATAGGGATACCGCCTGCGGCGGATCAGCCCTTGTAGGCAGCGATGCCGTCGGTGATTTCCTTGTGGGCCACATCCACGCCCTTCCAGCCCAGCACCTTGACCCACTTGCCCTTTTCCAGGTCCTTGTAGTGCTCGAAGAAGTGAGCGATCTGCTGCAGGGTCAGCTCATGGATATCGCTCAGGTGGTTGATCTTGTCGTAGGAAGGCAGCAGCTTCTGGGTGGGCACCGCCAGCACCTTGCCGTCCACGCCGCCTTCGTCTTCCATCTGCAGGATGCCGATCGCGCGGCAAGGCACGACCACGCCACTGGGCAGGGGGAAGGGAGTCATCACCAGCACGTCCACCGGGTCACCGTCGCCGGCCAGGGTCTGGGGCACATAGCCGTAGTTCACGGGGTAGTGCATGGCCGTGCCCATGAAGCGGTCCACGAACAGGGCGCCGGTTTCCTTGTCCACTTCGTACTTAACGGGAGCGGAGTTGGCCGAGATTTCGATGATGACGTTGAAGACTTCAGGGGCCTTGGCGCCGGGGGTCACATTGTTCAGAGACATGGTTCTGTGTGGGTGGGTTGAAACAAAAGCCCGCAAGGGGCCAGCCCGTGCATTTTAGGGGTTCACCCTTGCCGGCTTCTTGCAGCCGCACGGAATATCCGCACCGCCCGGCACAGCGCCTGCCGCACTGCGCCGGATCAGGCGACGTGCCCCCCTGCTCCCCCCCGCTCTCAGTTGGCCTGTGCCTGGCGCTGGCGCACCGGGCCACTGCGCGCTTCGATGGCCTGCTGCACCTCGCGGCGCAGGCCCAGGCCAAAGCCCATTTCGGCCATCACGAACAGCGGACCGATCAGCAGGCCCACGATGTCGTCCATGAAAGCCGGCTTGCGCCCTTCGTAATAGTGACCGATGAACTGGATCACCCAGCCCACCATAAACAGGCCCAGGCCCCAGACCAGCCAGACGCTGGTGGCCTGCTGGGCCAGCGGCGCAGCCACGGCCAGCATGGCGGCCAGCACTGCGGCCATGGCCAGCCCGTAGCGCAGGTCCAGCAGCAGGTAGTAACTGCAGGCCAGCATGGCGGCAATCACGGCGGGCGACACCGGCACCCCACCCAGCGCGGCAATGTCCCAGGCCGGGCGCGACAGCAGGATCACGACGGCTAGCTGGATCATGGGAACGCCAAAGAAATGGGTCAGGATGTTGCGCGGGTCGCGGTGGTAGTCGGCGTACTGCGACAGCTGATCGGTCAAGGTTTTCATGGGGCGTCTCCGGCTGGGGCTACAGAGCGAAAAGGTGAGAGAAAATCAAAAAAGCACGCTTGTTCACTTCGGCGCATATTCCTGCGCCCGACACCATTTGTCCACTGGGGGCATCCCGCGCAGCCTCTGGCCGGTCACCGACTGCGGGAAATTCCCAGGCGCTTCACTATTAATAGCCCCCTGCTCTTTCCCTGTCTAAATCAACGGCGCACCTGATTGCGCAGCCGGACCACCATCTTTGCGGCAGCGCAACTCGATGATGGCTGTGCGACTGGTGCCGCCCGCGCAGATCGCCACAATGGCCGGCATGCTCTACCACTACATCGCCAACGCCTCCGTCCCGTCCACCTCCGGCCGCACGATCGCGGTGATTGATCCGTCGGACGGCCAGCCATTTGAAGACATCCAGCGCGGCAACGCCGAAGACATTGCCACGGCAGTCTCTGCGGCGCGCCAGTGCTACGAGACCGTGTGGCGCAAGACGCCGGCCGTCGAGCGCGGACGCCTGCTGGCCCGCCTGTCCGCCCTGGTGCTGGAGCACGGCATGGAGCTGTCGGCACTGGAGCAGCGCGACTGCGGCAAGCCCACCAAGCAGGCCCAGGCCGACACCCTGGCGCTGGCGCGCTACTTCGAGTTCTATGCCGGGGCCTGCGACAAGCTGCACGGCGACACCATTCCCTACCAGGACGGCTACAGCGTGCTGACCTGGCGCGAGCCCCATGGCGTGACCGGCCATGTCGTGCCCTGGAACTATCCGATGCAGATCTTCGGCCGCTGCGTGGGCGCGGCGCTGGCAGCAGGCAACACCTGCGTGGTCAAACCGGCGGAAGACGCCTGCCTTTCGGTGCTGCGTGTGGCCCAGCTGGCAGCCGAGGCCGGCTTTCCGCCCGGCTGCATCAACATCGTCACCGGCTACGGCCACGAGGCAGGCGATGCGCTGGCCCGCCACCCGGATGTGAACCACCTCAGCTTCACCGGCAGTCCCCATGTGGGCACGCTGATCCAGCAGGCTGCGGCCGAGCGCCATGTGCCCGTCACGCTGGAGCTGGGGGGCAAGAGCCCGCAGATCGTGTTTGAAGACGCCGACCTGGACGCCGCCATCCCCACGCTCATCAACGCCATCGTGCAGAACGCCGGCCAGACCTGCTCGGCCGGATCGCGCCTGCTGGTGCAGCGCAGCATCTACGAACCGTTGCTCGAACGGCTGGGCGAAGCCTTTGCTGCACTGCGCGTGGGCCCGGCCGCCATGGACCTGGATGTCGGCCCGCTGATCCGCCAGAGCCAGCAGCAGCGCGTGTGGGACTTTCTGTCGGACGCGCAGGTGGCCGGCATTCCGGTCGTGGCCCAGGGCCAGATCGTGGAAGAAGCACCCGAATCTGGCTTCTACCAGGCTCCGACGCTGCTGCGCGATGTGCCACCCGACCACCGCCTGGCGCAGGAAGAGGTGTTTGGCCCGGTGCTGGCCGCCATGCCGTTTGACGATGAAGCCGACGCCATCCGCCTGGCCAATGGCACGGATTTCGGTCTGGTGGCCGGTGTGTGGACGCGTGACGGCGCGCGCCAGTTCCGCATGGCGCGGGCACTGCGCTGCGGCCAGGTCTTCGTCAACAACTACGGCGCGGGCGGCGGCGTGGAGCTGCCGTTTGGCGGCGTCAAATCCAGCGGCCACGGCCGCGAAAAAGGGTTTGAAGCGCTGTACGGCTTCACGGTGCTGAAAACCGTGGCCATCCGCCATGGCTGACCGCCGCGGCGCTGCAGCACACTGAGCCGCACCGGACAGCGCGGCGCCGGCTTTTTCGCTAGGATGCAGATCAAATCAGGCTGTTGTGCGCCATCCGCACGCAGCAGCCGCCATCACGCTATCAAATTCATAAGACACGGCCTATGCAGCTGCGTTTTGACATCCACGCCCCACATGCCTTTGTCCGCACCCACGGTGGCCCGCACGCCCCAGCATATCCGCCGCATCCACTTCAACAGCTTTGTCCGTGAGGACGGGCTGTGGGACATCGAAGGCGAGCTGCTGGACACCAAGGCTGTCGATGTGCCCCGCGTCAACAGCCCCGGGATACGCAAGGCAGGCGACCCCATCCACCACATGTGGATCCGCGTCACCGTCAACACCCAGCTGGTGGTGCAGTCCATCGAAGCCGTGATGGATGCCCACCCCCTGGGTGGCTGCCCCGCCGCGCTGGAGGCCATGCAGAAGATGGTGGGCAGTTGCATGGCACGCGGCTGGCGCAAGTCGATCGAGACGCACCTGGGCACCATCGCCGGCTGCACCCACATGCGCGAGCTGCTGCAAAGCATGGCCACCGCCACCTTCCAGAGCATTGTCGGCGCCTTCACCACCGCCCCGGACACCCCGCCGCGCTATCTGGGCCAGTGCAAAGGCTGGGACTTTGACGGCCCCGGTGTGGCCGAGCACTTTCCACAGTTTGTGCATTTCCAGGCCAAGCCCAAGGCCTGAACCTGAAGCGGTTGTGCGCCGCAGCGCAGACGGTCTTCACCCCCAGGCTTGCGAGGCCACAACGCTGCCGGTGCAGCAGCGGCCACCGCACCGCAGAAGCGAAGGTGTCAGCGCTCCCCGTACCGCCGCTGCTCGCGCAACATGAACAGGTACAGCCCCTCCACCTTCTCCCGCGCCCAGGGCGTCTTGCGCAGAAAGCGCAGGCTGGACGTGATGCTGGGATCGACATTGAAGCAGCGCAGCTGGATGCGGTCGCCCAGGCCGGGCCAACCGTAGTAGTCCACCAGCTCGGTCACGATGCGCTCCAGCGTGATGCCGTGCAAGGGGTTGCGGGGTTGCTGCGCAGAGGGGGTCGTCATGGGCCGATTGTCGCGTACCGGCCGCCAGCCGGCCACGCCAGGGCCTTTGCGCACCGCATCCTGCAATGCGGGCAAATGCCTAGCACGCAGCGGCCCCTTGGGACCGCCCCACACCCTTGCCCCCACCAGGGCCGGCAGGCCGCAGGCGCGGCAGCAGCTTTTGTACACTGCTGCCCATTTTTGGAACGGGCCGCTGCCCCACCTGCGGCCACCGCACTGCACCATGCTCTCTCGTTTTGCACAGACCCGCCGGGCCCTGGGCGCTGTCCTGGCGCTGGGAACTCTGGGCACGCTGCCGCTTGCTGCGGCCCATGCGGCCCCGCCCACCCCTGCCTTCCCTGGCAAACCGGTGCGCATCATCACCCCCTTCCCCGTGGGGGGCGGCCCGGACGGTGTGGCCCGCCTGCTGGCTGATGGCCTGGCGCGCCGCTGGGGCCAGCCGGTGGTGGTGGAGAACCGCCCCGGCGGCAACGGCTTCATTGCCATTGATGCCTTCAAGCGCGCTCCACAGGACGGCAGCACGCTGATCGTGCTGGACGGCCTGCACCTGTCTGCCTACCCCAGCCTGTTCAAAAAACTGCCCTACGACCCGCAGCGCGACTTCATGCCGCTGATGGCGTTGTTCAAGACCTATTTTTTCATCACGGTTCCGCAGAACAGCCCCTACCCCTCGGTGGGCGCGCTGGTGGCCGATGCCCTGGCCCGTCCGGGCCAGCTGAACTACGGCTCCTGGTCGGTGGGCAACCCGGTGCACCTGGGGGTCGAACTGCTGGCCGCCCGCACCGGCGCCCGCATGCAGCATGTGGTGTTCAAGGAAACCTCGCAGCTCTATACCTCGGTGTCCACCGGCGATCTGCACTTCTCGCTGGGCAGCGCAGCCACTGCCGGCCCGCTGCAGCGCGCGGGCAAGCTGCGCTTTCTGGCGATTGCGGCGCCGCAGCGCTCACCCGATTTTCCGGATGTGCCCACTGTGGGGGAATCCGGTGGCCCGCAAGGGCTGGAAGTCTCGGGCTGGAACGCCCTGGTGGCCCCGGTCGGCCTGCCGCCCGCAGTGGCGGAGCAGATCCGCCAGGATGCGCAGGCCGCACTGGACACCCCCGAGGCGCGCGCCAAGTTCCAGAGCTTTGGCTACACGCCCTTTCCCGCCACCCGCAAACAGCTGGAACAGTTCATTGCCGCCGAGCACCAGCGCTTTGCCGAGGTGATCCGCCAGAGCCATATCAGCCTGGACTGAGCGCCCGTTCCGGGGGGCCCGACCCACCGCCCATCGCCCTGCACTCCACCCGCACAGGTCTGCGCCACCAGGGCCGCCCTGTGCATGGCCCCGCATGGGCGATGCACAGGGCCACCGTGTCACGCGGTACGGGGCTCCCCCTCCTCCACCGGCACCAGCGCCCGCCACCAGCGCTCGCCGGTATGGGGAGCGGCCAGGTCCAGCCGCTCGCCCATCAGCGGCGTGGCCACGGCAATGGCCTGGGCCTCGGCCAGGTCCACCACGCGCTCGAACGGGTCCCACCAGGCATGCATGGCCAGATTGAAAGTGCCGTTGTGGATGGGCAGCAGCCATTTGCCGCCCAGATCCTGATGGGCCTGCACGGTCTGCGCGGGGTGCATGTGCACATAGGGCCAGTGTTCGTTGTAGGCGCCGGTCTCCATCAGCGTCACATCGAAGGGGCCAAACTGCCGGCCTATCTGCCTGAAACCGTCAAAGTAGCCGCCATCGCCGCTGAAGAAGATGCGCAGCGGCTGCGTGCTTTCCAGGTCTTCGATCACCCAGGAGGCCCACAGCGTGTGGTTGCCGTCGCGCAGGCTGCGACCCGAAAAGTGCTGGGCCGGTGTGGCCGTGAAGCGCAGCCCGTCCACCTGCGTGCCCTGCCACCAGTCGTACTGCTGCACCTTGGCGGCCGGCACGCCCCATGCCACCAGCCGGTCCCCCACGCCCAAGGTGCAAATGAACAGATCGGTTTTGGCCGCCAGAATCCGCACCGTGGCGCGGTCCAGGTGGTCGTAATGGTCGTGCGACAACAGCACGCCGCGCAACGGTGGCAACTCCGCCAATGCAATGGGTGGTGCATGAAAGCGCTTGGGCCCGAAGAAGGCCAGCGGTGAGGCACGTTCGGCAAACACCGGGTCGGTGATCCACCAGCCCCCACGCAGCTTCATCAGCAAGGTGGAGTGGCCGATGCGGTAGAGGCTGCGCTCGGGCGCCACCTCCAGCTGGGCGCGCGTGAGCGGCTGCACCGGCAGTGGTGCCGCCGGCTCCGAGTTGCGCGGCTTGTTGAAAAAGAAATCCCACATCACCTTGGCGCCGGGTTGTGGACCCTGGGCAGGACGGGGGTGGATGTTGCGAAAGCGCCCGCCCGCAAACTGGGGCGATTGCGGGTAGGCCACAACCGGGCTGCGAAAGAAACGGGCCAAGGGATTGGAAAGTGGCATGGCGCGAAGGAGGTCAGAAGTCCACAGACTGCCACAGATGGGGGCATCGGCGGCGGGCACAAGCCCGAAGGTCAGCGGGTGAACGCCATGGCGCAGGCGTTCATGCCGAAAAGTGAGCTGACGAGGCTGTCTGCATGGGCCCCCATGCGTGATGTCTGCGCAAAGGTTTTCGGAGAAAAAACGGTTCACACCAGGGCCGACATGCCTTCCCGCGGCGCAACGCATTTTCTGCACTCAGGTGAACAGGCCCTGGCCCTCCGGCATCAGCACCTCGGCCATGCGCTGCTGGATCCACTGCGCAGTGGCATCCAGTACGGCGCCTTGCAGCGTCAGCATGCGCACGGCCAGCGGAGGCAGCAGCAGCTCGGGGCAATGCAGCACGGTCAGGCGCGAGATCCCCTCACCGTACTCGATGATGTTGCGCGGCAGGATGGCCCAGCCCAGGCCATCGGCCACCATGTCGGCCAGCACATAAAAGCTGTCCGAACGCCACACGCGGGGGCTGAGCACCAGCTCCTCCACGCCTTCGATGCACATCACCAACTGACGCTGCGCAGCCAGGGCCTGGCGGCTGACGCGGGACTGCCGGGCCAGCGGATGGTCGTGCGCCACACACACCATCTGCGGCACGCTGGCCACGGAGCGCTGGGCAAACTGTCCGCCGACCACCCCCCGGTCAAACTGAAAGCGCAGCTGGGCACGCTGGCTTTGCACGGCCAGCGCCACTTCGGCAGCCGTGCCGTTGAGCACCGTCAGCTCCAGCGCCGGATAGTGCTGGGCCAGTTCACGCAGCAACCGGGCGATCGGCGGGTACGGCAGCGCCTCGTCCAGCGCCATGCACAGCGTGGCGGTCTGGCCTGCGGCCAGTGCACGGGCCCGCAGCTCCAGCGCCTGGGCCTGGTGCAGCAGCGCGCGGGCTTCCAGCAGCATCACGCTGCCGGCCGGTGTGAGCTGCACGCTGCGGCCGGCACGGCTGAACAGCGCCACGCCCAGATCGGCCTCCAGCAAGCCCATGGCCATGCTCACGGCCGACTGCGCCCGGCCCAGGCGGCGTGCGGCCTGCGTCATCGAGCCGCATTCGGCCACGGCAACAAACTGGTTCAGGCGTTCAAGTGTCCATTCCATACATCAATTTTATTGATTGAATCAAACTTTTATAAATCAATTAATTGATGAATCATGCGGTCATTGCGCACCGGCAGAGCTGGAGCGCTGGCTGATACGCATTGGTTTTGTCATGGTTCTGTCTGTTTCCACTCCCCTCCACACCGCTCCCGCCGCGCGCCACCGCTGGCTGGTGCTGGGCATTGTGTCCGTGGCCCTGCTGCTGATCGTCATCGACATGACGGTGCTCTACACCGCCCTGCCCCGGCTGACACACGATCTGGCGGCCAGTGCCTCGGCCAAGCTGTGGATCATCAACATCTACGCGCTGGTCGTCTCGGGCCTGCTGCTGGGCATGGGCACGCTGGGCGACAAGCTGGGTCACAAGACGATGCTGCTGTCGGGCCTGGTGGTGTTTGGTGCGGCCTCGCTGCTGGCGGCGTTTGCACCCGACACCGGCGTGCTGATTGCCGCGCGTGCACTGCTGGGTGTGGGCGCCGCCATGATGATGCCGGCCACGCTGTCGGTGATCCGACTGAGCTTTGGCGATGACAAGGAACGTGCCCTGGCCATCGGTATCTGGGCCTCGGTGGCCTCGGGCGGCGCGGCCTTCGGGCCGGTGGTGGGCGGCGCGCTGCTGGAGCATTTCTGGTGGGGTTCGGTGTTCCTGATCAACGTGCCCATTGTGCTGGTCACGCTGCCCCTGGCCTGGCGCTATATCGCCCCCTCGCACGGCGACCGCCAGCGCCCCTGGGACGGCATTGCCAGCCTGCAGGTGATGGTGGGTCTGGTGGCCTGCACCTACGCCATCAAGGAGGCAGGCAAGGCCGTGCCGGACTGGGCCATGGCCCTGCTGGCGCTGCTGCTGGGCACGGCGTTTCTGGCCATCTTTGTGCACCGCCAGCGCCGCAGCGCCCACCCGCTGCTGGACCTGGAACTGTTCCGCAACCCGACGTTCAGCATGGCGGTGGTGGCTGCACTGACCTCGTCGGCTGCGCTGCTGGGCATGCAGCTGGTGTTCAGCCAGCGGCTGCAACTGGTGGCGGGCTATTCCCCCCTGGAGGCCGGCTGGGCCACGCTGCCCCTGCCGGTGGCGGCGTTTGTGGCCGGCCCCATTGCCGGGCGGCTGTTGCACCGCTGGGGCAGCCCGCTGCTGCTGGCGCGTGCGCTGCTGGTGGCCGGCCTGGGCATGGCCGCCTACTGGTGGGTGCACCTGGCCGCCACGCCATGGCAGGTGCTGAGCCTGGCGGTGCTGGGCTTTGGCGTAGGTGCGACGATGACAGCGGCGTCGGCCACCATCCTGATGAGCGTCGCGCCCGAACGCGCGGGCATGGCGGCTTCGGTGGAAGAGGTGTCGTACGAGCTGGGTGGCGCCCTGGGCGTGACGCTGATGGGCAGCATGCTCTCGGCGGTCTACGCCCACAGTCTGGCACTCCCGGCAGTGGCCGGTGCCTTGCCCGCCAGTGTGCGCGACAGCCTGGACGAAGCACTGCTGGCTGCCGAAGGCCTGCCCGCGGCCGTTGCGCAGCCGCTGGTGCACGCCGCCCACACGGCCTTTGACCAGGGCTTTACCGCGGTGCTGATCAGCGCCTCGGCGTTGCTAGTGGCAGCCGCCGCGCTGGTGCGCTGGCGCATGCGCTGAGCACGCCTGCGCGTGGCTGCGTGCCTTCTTCCTTCAGGACGGCTGCAGCCCAGCCCACCCGCCGCCAAGGCATTTCCGCCCGGCCATCATGACGCCGCTTGCAGCCACTGCATTGCCAGCCGTTCATCGGCCAGCGGAAAACGCCGCACCTCGGCCGAAGTGAAATGCTCGGCCAGAAACTCGCCCAGGCCCGCCACCGCACTGTCGGTCACCAGGGCTATGCGCTCCACCCGCTTGTGGTGCGCGTGCACAAAGTGCATGTGGGCGCTGAACCCGGCCCAGTTCTCCCAGCCGGGAAACTCGGCCGCCCGCACCAGCACCCCATTCAGCCGGGCGTGGCCCATCAGATAGGCATCCACCTCGGTCCGCAGCCGCTCAAAGTCCTGCTCGGTCAGCGGGCCGCTGGGGTGCAGGCGCAAAATGCCTTCGGGCTTCATCAAGGTGAACGTGAGCATGGCAGCGCTCCTGGAGTCGCAGACCTTCACTGTACGGCGGACTGGCCGCGCCTGCAGTGCCTGCACTGCCATCGATGGTTTAGGACACCGATGGCAGCCCCTACACCGCGTGCGTTTGCTGCACCGCAGGCAAGATGGTGTCCAGCGCATGCATTGCGCGAGGGACTGGACCATGAACCCCATGACACAACGCCTGCAGGCTCTGCTGGATGCCGGCAAGGAAACCGCACTGCTGCGCTACACGCTGGGCAAAGCCGCCCTGGACGACGCACAACCCGCCACTGCGCTGGAGCACCTGCTGCGCGCCACCACACTGGATCCGCACTATTCCGTGGCCTGGAAGCTGCTGGGCAAGACCCAGCTGGCGCTAGGCGATCCAGCCGCCGCGCGCCAGGCCTGGGAGCACGGCCTGGCCTGCGCCCAGGACAAGGGCGATGCCCAGGTGGTGAAAGAGCTGGGGGTGTTCCTGAAACGGCTGGACAAACAGCAGGGTTGAGTGCGGTACAAAGCGCCTGCAAGCGCATCGCCATCAACATCGGCAGCGGCATGTGCATGCCATCCGGCCCCTTCGTGCCACCAGCTGCGCCATCTACGCGCTCCCAGCAGACGCAGCCAGCCCATCCAGTGCCCTTTCCGCACAGCAACCTCGCCCATCCGCGACAATCCCGCCCCTATGTCTGATTTGCCCGTTTCGAACCCTGCTTCCTCATCTGCCCCTGCTTCCGCCCTGCGCCTGGTCTTGATCCTCGGCCTGCTCTCGGCCATCGGGCCGTTTGCCATCGATATGTACCTGCCGGCGCTGCCGCAGATCGGCGCCAGCCTGAACGCGCCGGTATCGGCCGTGCAGGCCAGCCTGACGGCCTTCTTTTTGGCGCTGGGCGTGGGCCAGCCACTGTTCGGTTCGCTGGCCGATCTGTGGGGCCGCAAAAAGCCGCTGTACCTGGGCCTGGCCATCTTTGTGCTGGCCAGCATCGGCTGCGCGCTGGCGCAGGACATTCAGACCCTGGTGGTGCTGCGCTTCATCCAGGGTCTGGGCGCGGCAGCCGGCATGGCGATTCCCCGCGCCGTGGTGCGGGACCTGCACACCGGCCACGAGGCGGCACGCATGATGTCGCTGCTGATGCTGGTATTCAGCGTCTCGCCCATCCTGGCACCGCTGGCCGGCAGTGCGGTGATTGGGCTGGGCGGCTGGCGCTGGGTGTTCTGGGCGGTCACTGCGGCCGCGGTACTGGGCATGCTGGCCATGGTGCGCGGCCTGCCCGAAACCCGTGGCCCAGCGGCACGCGGCGACAGCCAGCTGGCCGACACGTTCCGCGCCTATGCGCTGCTGCTGCGTGACACGCACTACCTGGGTCTGGTCTTCATCGGGGCCTGCGCCATGGCGGGCTTTTTCGTCTACCTGGCCGGCTCGCCCTTTGTGCTGATCAACCACTACGGTCTCTCCACCACGCAGTACAGCATGGCGTTTGCACTGAATGCCGTGGCCTTCATCGGTGCCGCACAGTTCACCGGCGCGCTGGGCCAGCGCTTCGGCCTGGCCACCGTGGTCAAGCTGGCCGCCAGCGCCAGCGGTGTGGTCATGGTTGCACTGCTGACCTATTACCTGCTGGGCGGCGACCAGTTGGCGGTACTGATGGCGCTGTACTTCATTGCCAGCGCCTTCATGGGTCTGGTGATTCCCACCACCTCCGTGCTGGCCCTGGAAGAGCATGGCGCCATTGCCGGCGCCGCGTCGGCCCTGCTGGGCACGCTGCAGATGCTCATGGGCGCCATCGCCATGCAACTGGTGGGCCTGTTCTCCACCGGCAAGCCCCTGCCCATGGTGGTGGGCATGGCCACCGGCGCGCTGTGCGGCGTGGCGCTGACCTGGATCACGCTGGGGACTGCACGCGGCCGCCAGACAGCCCAGGCACAGTGAGCCCGGCAGCACCACGCCAGCGTGGTGCTGCGATCACGGGCCGGTGTCCCCCAGGCTCCAGGCGGTCTTCAGGCCGACAGGGCCTGCCTGCGGATACAGGCCTTCAGCGCGGTCAGTGCCGCGGACTCCGGCGCCCCGACCCGGGTCACCAGGCCGTAAGGCTCCGCATTGGCATGCACCTTCAGGTCCAGCCGTGCCAGCGTCTGCCGGGCCTCGAAAAACTGCAGGGTCTCCAGCGACATCAGGGCCACCATGTCGGGGCTTTTGTTCAGCAACAGCGCCGTGGCGAATGTCGATGAGGTCTCCACCGGCCTGAACGCCAGCACCACCCCATTGCTGGCCGCCTCGCGCTCCAGCAGGGTGCGCAGCGGCATGTGGCCGGGAAACAGAATCCATGGGTACTGCGCCACCTGTTCCCAGCCGACATCCGGAGTGCGGCTGAGCGCATGCATGGGCGAGACCGCCACTGCCACCTCTTCCTCGCGCAGCCATTCGAAATGGAAGATATCGGTGCGCCGGGCCACCGATGTCCGGCACAGCGCCAGGTCCAGCACCCCGCTTTGCAGACCTTCCAGCAGGTCGGCACTGGTGCCCTCCTGCAGCTCGACCGTCACGTCCGGGTGCAGCCTGTGAAAGGCAATCAGGGCATTGGCCAGCACGGCTGCCAATGCGCCCGCAATCGTGCCCACGGCAATGCGCACACCGGAAGTGCGGGACATGCCCAGCAGCTCCTTGTGCATGTGCGCCAGGCTGGACAGCATCAGGCGCGCATACCGGATGGCACAGCGCCCCATATCGGTCGGCACCAGGCCCTGCGGGGTGCGGGCAAACAAGGTGACGCCGATCGCTTCTTCTATTTCGCGCAGGGCCTTGCTCACGCCCGGCTGCGACATGTGCAGCAGCACGGCGGCCTGGTGCACCGAGCCCATGTCTTCGATGGCGATGAGCAGCTTGAGCTGTTTGAACTTGAGCCGGCCGCCCATGGCATGCAGGCTGGCCAGTTGCTGCGCCACATCCTGCTCGGGTTTCTCCGGAGATTCCATTTTGTTCTACCTGGACCTGTGTTCCGCATGCGCGCGCCTGCTGGCGACTCCTAGACTGCGCAGCGTCGAATGAATTACTTGGAGACGTTGTATGAAGTTGTTGCGTTATGGCCCAGCCGGTGCGGAGAAGCCAGGAGTTTTGGACCCGGAAGGTCGCATCCGGGACATCTCCAGCCTGACGGCGGACATTGACGGGAAATTCCTGGCCAGCGCCGCCGTGGCCCAGCTGGCGGCCATGGACCTCACCACCCTGCCGCTGGTGGCCGGCCAGCCACGCCTTGGTGCCTGTGTGGGTCAGATCGGCAAGTTCATCTGCATCGGCCTGAACTATGCCGACCATGCTGCCGAATCGAACATGCCCATCCCCCAGGAGCCCGTGGTCTTCAACAAATGGACCTCGGCCGTTGTCGGCCCCAATGACGACGTCAAGATTCCGCGCGGCTCGGTCAAGACCGACTGGGAAGTGGAGCTGGGCATCGTCATCGGCAAAACCGCGTCCTACATCGACGCCAGCCAGGCCATGGAACACGTGGCGGGCTACTGCGTGGTCAACGATGTGTCGGAACGCGAATACCAGATCGAGCGCGGAGGCACCTGGGACAAGGGCAAGGGTTGCGACACCTTCGGCCCCACCGGGCCCTGGCTGGTCACCCGGGACGAGGTGCCGGATCCGCACCAGCTGCGGCTGTGGCTGGAAGTCGATGGCCACCGCTACCAGGACGGCAGCACCGCTACGATGATTTTCAAGGTGCCCGAAATCATTGCCTACCTCAGCCGCTTCATGACGCTGCACCCCGGCGATGTCATCTCCACCGGCACCCCGCCCGGCGTCGGCATGGGCATCAAGCCAGCACCGGTGTACCTGCGCGCAGGCCAGACCATGCGCCTGGGCATCGACGGCCTGGGTGAACAGCAACAGCGCGTGATTGCCGCGTAAGGAGATGAACATGAACCAGTACGACTTCGCAGGCAAGGTGGCAGTGGTCACCGGCGGCGCCCAAGGGATTGGCCTGTCCGTGGTGGAGCGGCTTCTCGACGGCGGTGCGGCTGTGGCCATCTGGGACCGCGACCCCCACGCCCTGCAGGCAGCACAGCAGAAGCTGCAGGCCCAAGGCACCGTGCACACCGTCGTCACCGACATCACGAACATGGCCAGCGTGGAGCAGGCCAGCGCCGACACCACGGCCGCCCTGGGACCGGTGTCCATCCTGGTGAACAGTGCCGGCATTGCGGGCGCCAACGCCCCCACGGTCGACTACCCGGATACGGAATGGGACCAGGTGATCAAGGTGAACCTGCATGGCACGTTCAACGTCAACAAGGTGCTGCTCAAGGGCATGGTGAGCCAGGGCTATGGCCGGGTGGTGAACGTGGCATCCATTGCCGGCAAGGAAGGCAACCCGAATGCCTGTGCCTACAGTGCCTCCAAGGCCGGCGTCATCGCGCTGACCAAGAGCATCGGCAAGGAAACCGCAGGCCAGAACATCTCGGTCAACGCCATCACGCCGGCAGCGGCCCGAACCAAGATCTTCGACCAGATGTCGCAGCAGCACATCGACTACATGCTCTCCAAGATTCCCCGGGGCCGCTTCGTCCAGGTCGACGAGATTGCATCGCTGGTGGGCTGGCTGGTGAGCGCGGAAAACTCGTTCACCACGGGCGCGGTCTTCGATCTCTCCGGCGGCCGGGCGACCTACTGAGCGCACTGACAACGCCGCAGCATAGCGGCGTGTTCCATCAATAAAAAAGGAGACAAGCTATGAGCACAACACTGCACGTAGAAAGTGGGTTGAGCACCGGGGAAGTTTCACGCGAGAAGGAGATCTACGGCAAGGTCTTCTGGCGCTTCATCCCCCTGCTCGTGATTTGCTGGGTCATGGCCTACCTGGACCGTGTGAACATCAGCTTTGCCAAGCTGCAGATGCAAAGCGAGCTGGGCTTTTCGGATGCGGTCTATGGCCTGGGCGCCAGCATCTTCTTCATCGGCTACTTCCTGTTCGAAGTGCCCAGCAACATGATCCTGCACCGGGTAGGTGCCCGCATCTGGATCATGCGCATCATGGTGACCTGGGGCATTGCCTCGGCCTGCACCATGTTCGTCACCAGCGAGATGGGGTTCTACTTCATCCGCTTTCTGGTCGGCGCCCTGGAAGCGGGGTTTGTGCCAGGCGCCCTGTACTATTTCACCAAGTGGTTTCCCGCTCAGCGCCGCGGCCGCATCAACACCATCTTCATGTCCGGCATCGCCTTCTGCGGCATCATCGGCGGCCCCATTTCGGGCGGCATCATGAAGTTCACGGATGGCGCCCTGGGCCTGCATGGCTGGCAGTGGCTGTTCCTGCTGGAAGGCCTGCCTTCCATCGTGCTGGGCATCATCGTCTGGTTCCACCTGGACGATGAAATCGAGCATGCCAAGTGGCTCAACGCCAGCGACCGGCAGTTCTGGAGCAGCATGGTCAGCCGCGACGCCAAGAAGGCAGACACCCACCACTTCGGCGCGGCCCTGCGCGAACCCGCAACCTATATCCTGTCGATCATCTATCTGTGCCTGGCCGGCGGCATCTATGGCCTGGTGTTCTGGATGCCGCAGCTCATCAAGACCGCGGGCACACAGGACACGTTTGCCATCGGCCTGATCTCGGCCATTCCCTACCTGGTGGCCGGCGTGACCATGATCCTGCTGGGCAAGAACTCCGACCGCACCGGCGAACGCCGCTGGCACCTGGCATTGACAGCCTTGCTCGGTGGCGTGGGTTATTTCATCTGCGGCACCTACAGCGAACACACGGTGGCGCTGCTGTTCGGGCTGACGCTGGCGGCCACGGGGGTGATCTCCGCCATCGGTCTGTTCTGGGTCTTTCCCCAGCGTTTTCTGACCGGCATGGCCGCCGCCGCCGGGATTGCCCTGATCAACTCCATCGGCCAGCTGGGCGGACTGATCAGCCCCTATATGGTGGGCAAGGTAAAGGACGTCACCGGCAGCGCATCCATGGGCCTGTACGCCCTGGCTGCAGCGCTGGTGGTGAGCTTCGTCATCATTGCCTGGGGTCTGCCCCAGCGTTTCTACGAGCGCACCCGCAGCTGACATTCCGCCCCACAAAAAAGCCCGCCGTATCTACGGCGGGCTTTTTTTCATGGGGAAACTGCAAGGAAAATGGCAGTGACAGCGACTCGCCACAATCCACAGAAGCCTGCCCTCACCCGCTCAGTGCGCCCCTCCGGCATCGGCGGCACCGGCATGGCCTACCGGACGCTTGGTCAGCCAGATCAGCACGATCAGCACCAGGAACAGCATGGACGACGCCCAGAAGATGTCGTTGGCCGCCAGCGTGAACGCCTGCTGGTCGATCAGCCGGTTGATCTGCGCCAGGGCCTGCTCCTGTGTCATGCCGGCAGCCTGCAGCTGGTTCAGCGTGATCGCGAAGGTCCCCTGGCCCTGTACCAGCGTTTCCGTCAGGTGGGCATGGTGCATGGTGGCGCGGCTGTCCCACAGCGTGGTGGCGATCGACGTGCCCATGGCGCCCGCAGTGATGCGCACAAAGTTGGACAGGCCGGCCGCCGCCGGGATGCGGTCCGGCGTCAGCCCGCTGAGCGTGATGGTGGTCAGCGGGATGAAGAAGAAGGCCATGGCCACACCCTGGATCAGGGTGGGAATCAGGATGTGGAAGAAGTCCGTCTCGATGGTGAAGTGCGAACGCATCCACAGCACCGTGGCAAACACCACGAACGCACCCGTGGCCATCCAGCGCGGATCCCAGCTGCCCACTTTCTTGCCCACCAGCGGGGTCAGCACAATGGCCAGAATGCCCACCGGGGCCAGCGCCATGCCGGCGGTCGTGCTGGTGTAGCCCAGCCACTGCTGCAGCCACAGCGGCAGCAGCACCACATTGCCGAAGAACACTCCGTAGGCAATCGACAGCGCCAGCGAGCCAGCGGCAAAGTTGCGCCGCATGAACAGACGCAGCTCCACCACCGGGTGGGCGTCGGTCAGTTCCCAGACCACGAACACCACAAAGCTGACCAGCGCCACCACGGCCATGGTGATGATCTCGCCCGATGCGAACCAGTCCAGCTCCTTGCCCTTGTCCAGCATCAGCTGCAGCGCACCGACCCACAGCACCAGCAGGGACAGGCCCACGGTATCGATGGGCAGCTTGCGCGTGGCCGTCTCGCGGCTGCGGTAGATGTTCCAGGTCAGCAGTGCCGACAGCAGGCCCACCGGCACATTGATGTAGAAGATCCACGGCCAGGAAATGTTGTCGGTGATCCAGCCGCCCAGCAGCGGCCCCACCACCGGCGCCACCAGCGTGGTCATGCCCCACAGCGCCAGCGCCGTGCCGGCCCGCGAAGGCGGGTAGCTGGACAGCAGCAGCGTCTGCGACAGCGGAATCATGGGTCCGGCCACCAGGCCCTGCAGCACGCGGAACAGCACCAGCGTTTCCAGCGATCCGGCAAAACCGCACAGCCAGGACGTCAGCACGAACAGCAGCACGCTCATGGTGAACAGCCGCACCGCGCCAAAGCGCTGGGTGAGCCAGCCGGTCAGCGGCACGCTGATGGCGTTGGCCACACCGAAGCTGGTGATCACCCAGGTGCCCTGGCTCGGGCTGACGCCCACATCGCCCGAGATGGCCGGAATGGCCACGTTGGCGATGGACGAGTCGAGCACGTTCATGAACGTGGCCAGCGACAGGGCCACCGTGCCCAGCACCAGTTGCGCGCCCTTGAGCGGCGCCGGCCGCGCAGGCATGGCCGGCGGGCTGGGTGGCACGGGCGGAAGAGAAGGCAGCGCCCCCGGGCTATCGCCGGGTGCTGCCGTAGAAGAAGAAGTCATACGCGGATCCGCTCCAGTTCAGGTACCGGGCGGCTTACTGCGCAGCCTTGTCTGCCGCCGAGGCCGCGGCGGACACGGCCACCGGAGCGGGCAATTGCTGCAGTGCAGGCACGCTTTGTCCGGCGATGATGCGGGCGATGCGCTCCTCCGTCTGCGGCAAGGCGGCGTCATACACCGCCGTCTGTGCCACCGGCTCGGCGCGCGGGGTCGAGGCCAGGGCCGTGCCATCACGGTCCCGCACATCCACCTTGGCCTCCATCGACAGGCCCACCCGCAGCGGATGGGAGGCCAGGTCTTCGGGGCTCAGGCTGATGCGCACCGGCACGCGCTGCACCACCTTGATCCAGTTACCCGAGGCGTTCTGCGCCGGCAGCAGCGAGAAGGCAGCACCCGTGCCGGCGCCCAGGCCCACCACGGTGCCGTGGTAGACGGTCTTGTCGCCATAGACATCGGCCGTCAGCTCGGTCTTCTGGCCAATGCGCAGATCGGCCAGCTGGCTTTCCTTGAAGTTGGCATCCACCCACAGCTGGTGCAGGCCCACCACCGTCATCAGCGGTGCGCCAGCGGCCACGCGCTGGCCCAGTTGCACGCCGCGCTTGGCGACATAGCCTTCCACCGGAGCCACCAGGCGGGTGCGCTGCAACGCCAGCGCGGCTTCGCGCACCTTGGCTGCGGCGGCCAGCACGCTGGGGTGGGCCTCGGCCGTGCTGCCCTGGGTCTGGGCTTCGGCGGCCACCAGCTGTGCCTTGGCGGCGCGCACGGCGGCTTCGGCTGCCACCACGGCATTGCTGGCGGTCTTGAACACGCTCTGGGCATGGTCAAACTCTTCCTTGCCGACGGCGCCCGTGGCCGTCAGTGGCCGGCGACGCTCCACGTCGTCCCTGGCACGGCCCAGATCGGCCTGCAGGCGCAGCAGATCGGCTTCGCGCTGGGCCACCTGGGCTGCCAGCGGGGCATTGTTGGCATACAGCGTGCGCACCTGGCGCACGGTCTGGGCCAGCTGCGATTCGGCCTGGGCCAGGGCCACCAGGGCGTCGGCGGTGTCGAGCTGCACCAGCACCTGGCCGGGCTTGACGTAATCGGTGTCGTCCGCGCCAATGCTGATCACGGTCCCGCCCACCTGGGGCGTGATCTGCACCACATTGCCCGCCACATAGGCGTTGTCGGTGGTCTGGTAGTTGCGGGCCACCATCCAGTGCCAGCCGCCCCATGCCACGGCGGCCACGGCCACGGCGGCCGCCACGATGGTCAGGCCTTTGCGGCGGCCCTGGGGATTGGCAGCGGGCGCTGCGGCGGGAGTGTTCTTGCTATCGGTCATGATGTTCGGCGCTTTGTTATGTCGGTAAGTGGTTTTGCGCCCCGGGCCGTCTGCACAGCAGCGTGCCCGGGAAAAATCGGTGAAAGTGGATGGCGCGCGTGGCGCGCCGGTTCATCCCGGGATCATTTCTGGCTCAGTTGCACGCGGGCGGTGTCGTCCTGCCAGCCACCGCCCAGCGCCTGCATCAGCGCAATGCGGGTGTCCAGTTCACGGGCACGCAGGTCCACGGCCAGGCGGCGCTGGGCAATCACCTGGTTTTCGGTGTTCAGCACCACCACCTGACCGGTCAGACCGGCCTGGTAGCGCTGCACGGCAAAGTCATAGGCGCGTTCGGCCTTGGCCAGCGATTCGGCCTGCAACTGCTGCTGGCGCTCCAGCGATTGCATGGACGCCACGGCATCGCCTGCGCCCTTGACCGCATCCAGCACCACGCCGTTGTACTGGGCGATGGCGCTGTCCAGATCGGCCTGCTTGCCGCGCAGCTGGGCGCGCAGGCGCTTGCCATCGAAAATCGGCAACCGCAGCGCGGGCGTCACGCCCAGCTGGCGCGAACTGCCCTGGAACACCTGGTCCAGCCCGACGGCCGACAGGCCCACAAACGCCGTCAGGTTCACATCCGGATAGAACTCGGCCTTGGCGCTGTCAATGCCGCGCGTGGCGGCTTCCACGCGCCAGCGGGCCGCCACCACATCCGGGCGGCGGCCCAGCAGATCGCCCCCCAGCACCGTGGGTACCGCCTGCAGCTGCAGGGCTGCCAGCTGCGGCGCCAGGGCCTGCTGGGCATCGGGCGCCTGGCCGCACAGCACGGCAATGGTGCGGCGTGCCAGCGTGATCTGCTCATCCAGCATTTCCACCTGGGTGCGGGCATCGGGCAGGCCCGCCTGGGCCTGGGTCAGTTCCACTTGGCTGTCCAGACCGGCGCGGGTGCGCTGCTGGCTCAGGTCCAGCAAGGCCTGGCGTTGCACCAGCGTCCGCTGGGCCACATCGCGCTGGGCCAGCAAGCGGGCCAGCCCCACATAGCTGCGTGCGACCTGGCCTGCCAGCTGGGTGGCGGCGGCCGCACGGTCGGCCTGGGCCGCACGGGCCTGGCCCAGGGCTGCATCCAGCTCGGCGCGGTGCTTGCCAAAGAAATCCGGATTCCAGCCCAGGCCCAGCTGCACGTTGCCGCTGTTGTAGGTGTGGCCGGCAATGGGCGCCGGGATCATGCCGTTGGCGCTGTAGTGCTGGCGGGTCGCATCGGTAGTGAAGCTGCCGCGCACATCGGTGGCGCTGCTGGTGGCCGTGGCCAGCGCCAGGGCCTTGTCCAGGCGGGTCTGGCTCGCGGCCAGGCTGGGGTTGTCCTGCAGGGCCAAGGCCACCAGCTGGTTGAGCTGAGCATCGCCCAGCGCACCCCACCACTGAGCAGCGGGCAAGGCGGCCTCGGTGGTGGCGTCCGCAGCGGAGCGGGCCTGCAGCCCCAGTGCGTCAGGGGCCAGCGTGGCCAGCGGGGCGTAGGCCGGCCCCTGGGAAGCGCAACCGGCCAGGACCAGGGCGGCGGCGCCCAGCGACAGCCCGGCAGCCAGGCGGTGCAGCGGGGGCGCTGCAAAACGGTGTGAAGACATGGTGGATGGATCCAAGGTCAAACAAGGCTGCAAGGGCTGCAGCCGAAAAGCGTCAGGATTCGGGCGTCGCCTCTGCGCCCGCAGGTGGTGGGGACGGAGGGCGTGCTGCCGGGGATGGCGAGGACGACGCAGAAGGCGCGACGGGTGCGGCGGCCCCTCCCCGCAGTGCATCGCCGTTGAGCAGCATGCGCTGCAGCATGGACACCAGCTGGCGGCATTCCGCATCGCTGAAACCCGCCAGATGGGCGTTGAGCACATCGCACAGCACCTCGGGCACCTGGGTGGCCACGGCGCGGCCCTGTTCGGTCAGCACCAGTTCCACACGGCGGCGGTCGGTGGTGGAGCGCTCGCGCCGCAGCAGACCTTTGGCCTCGATGCGGTCCAGTGCACGGGTGACGGAGGCCGGGTCCATGCCCAGATCACGCGCCAGGCAGGTGCTGCGGGTGTCGCTGTTGAGCAGCAGCTTGTACAGCGGCAGCCACTGCACATAGGTCAGGTCATGCTCGGCCAGCTGCGCATCGGCCTGCTGCAGGACGGAGCTGAGCACGCGGCGCATCAGAAAACCGGCGCTCTCCCAAGGCTGGTAGCTGCCGGGCCGGTAAAAGGCGGCCGGGGGCTGCACGGCACCAGGTTCCGGGCCGTGCGCCTGGGGGTCGTCAGGGGAAAGTGACATGGTCGAAATTTAATTGACTAAGCAATAATTGGCTGTGCAATGTATTCCAAATTGCAGAACACCGCCTGTCACCCATGCAGCCGCAGGGGGCATGGCGACCTGGCAAACGCCTGGAACGCTCCCGAAATCAGAGCTATGGATCTAGGCTGGCATGGCATCACCGTGATATCAGATGCCCCGTCAACAGACCTCCAGAGCCGCGCGGCACAGACCCTGCTGTCACCATGCCGCGACAGCACCTCGCCATTGGCAGCTGCGGCGCACCAGGTGCAACAGCCTTGCCCGTGTTTTCCCTGGCCTGTCGCGCGTGCTGCCACCGGACACGCACCGCGCTTTCCATAATGGGTGGCACACCCTTCCCCCACCCCAGCTTCAGGAGACACCCCGTATGCGCGCAGCAGGCAAATCCACCATCGTCACCGGCGCCGGCAATGGCATTGGGGAAGGCATTGCCCGGCGCCTGGCCGCCGAAGGCGCATGCGTGGTCGTCAACGACATTGATGCAACCAAGGGCGAAGCCGTGGCCGCCAGCATCCGTGCCAGCGGAGGACAGGCGCAGTTCGTACAGGCCGACATGACGCGCCATGCCGATGTTCAGGCCCTGACCGCACGCACGCTGGAGCTGTTCGGCCGGCTGGATGTGTGGATCAACAACGCCGGCTGGACCCACCGCAACCGCCCGATGCTGGAAGTCAGTGAGGAAGAGTTCGACCGGGTGTATGCCGTCAACATGAAAAGCATCTACCTTTCGGCCATCCACGGCGTGCCCGCCATGCGTGCCAACCCACAGGGCAGCAGCGGCTGCTTCATCAACATTGCGTCCACCGCCGGGATCCGCCCGCGCCCGGGACTGACCTGGTACAACGGCTCCAAGGGGGCTGTCATCACCACCAGCAAGTCGATGGCGGCCGAACTGGGACCGGATGGCATCCGTGTGAACTGCATCAACCCGGTCTTCAACCCCGACACCGGCCTGGCCGCCGAGTTTGCCGGAGGCCCGGTCGACGAGTCCCGGCGCGCCCGGTTTCTAGCCACCATTCCGCTGGGCCGCTTTTCCACCGCGCTGGATGTGGCCAATGCCGCGCTGTACCTGGCCAGCGACGAGGCGGCGTTCATCAGCGGCGTCTGCATCGAGGTGGATGGCGCCCGGTGTGTCTGACGCCCGGCGGTGAAACAGCCCGCGCCCTGGATTTGCGCAGGCAGGCGGTTTTTCCGCTGTTGCGGCGAGGCGGTCCAGGGGTCGCCCGACACGACGCCCTCTTGATGCACATCAAGCACGCACGGCGCGCCCCGCGCTCCATGCCCCAACACCCACAAGGCATACCCCCTTAGAGGCACAATCGCACCCCTATGTCCGACCGAGTGATTCCTGTGCTGGACCAGCGCGCCGCGCCGCTGCAGCCCCGCATCCCCACTGCCCTGCCCACCGCTACCGGTGTACTGCAGGATGGACTCGGCCGCCCCTTGCATGACCTGCGTATCAGCGTGACGGACCGCTGCAACTTCCGCTGCGCCTACTGCATGCCCAAGGAGATCTTCGACAAGGACTACCAGTACTACCTGCCGCATTCGGCCCTGCTGTCCTTTGAGGAAATCACCCGTCTGTCCCAAGTGTTTGTGCAGCACGGGGTGCGCAAGCTGCGCCTGACCGGGGGCGAGCCGCTGCTGCGCAAGCATGTGGAAAACCTGATCGCCCAGCTGGCCGGGCTGCGCACGCCCGACGGCCAGCCCCTGGACCTGACATTGACCACCAACGGCTCCTTGCTGCGCCGCAAGGCCCAGGTGCTGAAAGACGCCGGCCTGCAGCGTGTGACCGTGAGCCTGGACGGGCTGGACGACGCGGTCTTTCGCCGCATGAACGATGTGGACTTCCCCGTGGCCGAAGTGCTGGACGGCATCGCTGCCGCGCAGCAGGCCGGGCTGCAGCACATCAAGGTGAACATGGTGGTCAAGCGCGGCACCAATGAAGACCAGATCCTGCCCATGGCGCGGCATTTTCGCGGCACGGGCGTGACGCTGCGCTTTATCGAATACATGGATGTGGGCGCCACCAACGGCTGGTGCATGGATGAAGTCCTGCCCTCGGCCGAGGTCATCGCCCTGCTGCAGCGCGAGCTGCCCCTGGTGCCGCTGGAAGCGACTGCCCCCGGCGAAACCGCCCAGCGCTGGGGCTATGTCGGCGCCGACGGCCGCCACGACCCAGCCTTGGGCGAAGTGGGCGTGATCAGCAGCGTGACCCAGGCTTTCTGCCACGAATGCAGCCGCGCCCGCCTGTCCACCGAAGGCCAGCTCTACACCTGCCTGTTTGCCGACCAGGGCTGGGATCTGCGCACCCTGCTGCGCAACGGCAGCAGCGACGCGCAGCTGTCTGCGGCTGTAGCCGACATCTGGCAAGGCCGCACGGACCGCTATTCCGAGCTGCGCAGCCAGCTGCCGCCTTCGGAAGCGGCGCCCCGCCGGCGGATTGAAATGAGCTACATCGGGGGTTGAGCCCTGAAGCACCGGGTGGCCCCTGAACAGCGGACGGCCGCAGCGCCAGTCAGCGGCGTTTAGCTAGGGTCTCCGGCAGACAGCACATCGGTTGCTGGAGACGTGGGCAGATTGGGGCAGGGCCGAACGCCGCAGTGAAATCCCCGCCATGGACACCACACCCCTGGGGCCTGACCGCCCGAAGCGCTGCGGCCCTGCCGCTACACTTGGCGCCAAATCAGCCTCACTTGCCTGCTGCAGGGGAGCAGGCAGCTATATTTTTTGAAGAACATGATCGCTACTTCCGACATCACCGGCATGGTGCTGGCCGGCGGCCGTGGCAGCCGCATGGGCGGCGTGGACAAGGGCTTGCAGCCGTTTGCCGGCCAGCCGCTGGCCCGGCACGCGCTGCAGCGCCTGGCGCCCCAGGTCGGGCCGCTGCTGGTCAACGCCAACCGCCATCTCGAGACCTACCGTGCCTGGGGCGTGGAGGTGGTGGTCGACACCGAGGCCGACTACCCCGGCCCCCTGGCAGGCTTTCTGGCCGGCCTGCTGCATTGCCGCACCCCCTGGCTGCTGGCCGTGCCTTGCGATACGCCCCGCTTCCCGGCCGACCTGGCCGCGCGCCTGGTGGCCGCAGCCGAAGCCGCACAGGCCCCGCTGGCCCTGGCGCACGCGCCGGATACCGAGCCGGCAGCACCCCATGCGGACGCCGCCAGCGCAGCGACAGCCATCCATGCCCCACCTCTGCGTGCCCAGCCCGCTTTCTGCCTGATACACACCAGCCTGCTCGCCAGCCTGCAGCAGTTCGTCAGCGCAGGCGGTCGCAAGATCGACCGCTGGACCGCGCTGCACCCGCTGGCCGTGGCCTGCTTCGACCAGCCGGGCGACGACCCGCTGGCCTTTGCCAATGCCAACTCCCTGCAGGAGCTGCATGCCCTGGAAGGGCTGCACGCCGCCGTACCGAAGATGGAGAACCGCTGATGTCCCCCTCCTGGATGACCCAACTGCTGACCCGGATTGGCGCGGATGCCGGCGCCATGCAGGTAAACCAGGTCCACACCCTGCTGCGCGCCCTGGCCCAGCCCGTGGCAGAGACCGAGTCGCTGCCGCTGCAACAGGCGCTGGGCCGCGTGCTGGCAGCCGATGTCCTGTCCCCCGTCGATGTACCGCCGCACGACAACGCCGCCATGGACGGCTATGCCTTTGCCGGCCAGTGGCTGGCCACGGCCGAACCGCTGGCGCTGCCCGTTGCGGGGACCGTGCTGGCCGGCCAGCCCTGGACGGGGGATATTCCGGCTGGCCATGCGCTGCGCATCATGACGGGTGCCATGCTGCCGCCGGGGCTGGACACCGTTGTGCCGTTTGAGCTGTGCCAATTGGAAGGCACTGCGGATGCGGCAGCGCCCACCGTGCGCTTTGCCAGCGCCGGACTGCGCCCCGGCGCCAACCGCCGCCAGCGCGGCGAGGAACTGGCCACAGGCGCCACCGCCCTGCCTGCCGGCACCCGCCTGGGTCCTGCCGAGCTGGGCCTGGCCGCCGGCCTGGGCCTGGCCCAGCTGACCGTGCGCCGCCGCCTGCGCGTGGCCCTGTTTTCCACCGGCGATGAGCTGCTGCAACCGGGCGAAGCGGCCCGCACCGGCGCCATCTACGACAGCAACCGCTTTGCACTGGCCGCGGCACTGCAGCAACTGGGCTGCACCGTGCACGACTTGGGCGCTGTGCGCGACGAGCCTGCCGCACTGCGCGCGGCGCTGCAGCACGCCGCACAGGATGCCGATGTCATCCTGACCAGCGGCGGCGTCAGCAGCGGCGACGCCGACCATACCCAGACCCTGCTGGCCGAGCTGGGCGATGTGGCTTTCCTGCGCATCGCCATGCGCCCCGGCCGCCCACTGGCCGTCGGCCGCATGCACCGGGCAGACGGTCGCCCTGGCGCGTTGCTGCTGGGCCTGCCCGGCAACCCGGTTGCCACCCTCCTCAGCTTTGCGCTGCTGGCTCGCCCCGCGCTGCTGCAGGCCATGGGCATGGATGCCGAGCGTGCCACGCCAGCGTTGGTGCAGGTTCCGCTGGCTGTGCCGCTGCGCAAGCGTGCCGGCCGCACCGAATTCGTCCGTGCCACCCTGCACACCAATGCCCAGGGCCAGGTCGAGGCCCGCCCCACCGGCAACCAGAGCTCGGCCATGCTCAGCAGCCTGGTGCAGGCCGACGCCCTGCTGCTGCTGGACCACCACCAGGGCGATCTGGCGGCAGCAACCCTGGTCAACGCGCTGCCACTGCACGGCCTGCTATAAAAGCTGCATTCTTTTTGCAGTCAACGCATCCATGGCCTACACCGATACCGCCACCCTGCCAGAGCCCATCGCCGAGGCTGTGCAAGCCCTGCCCGGCCTGGTGCTGCTGGAGTTCGGCACCGATTGGTGTCCCCACTGCCTGGGCGCGCAGGACGCCATCCGCAAGGTGCTGGCACCGCGAGACGACATCCAGCACATCAAGGTGGAAGACGGCCCCGGCCGCCGCCTGGGACGCCTGTTCCGCGTCAAGCTCTGGCCCACGCTGGTGCTGCTGCAGGACGGCCAGGAAATCCGCAGGACCGTGCGGCCACAGGGCGCACAGGCTGAAGCGGCGGTGCGGATGGTGGTGGAGGCCGCCTGAAACGGAACCCGCTACCGCGCGGCAATGCCGGTCAGGTGGGGCTGGCGCGGGGGACAGAGACGGCGATGGATGGCGCTGGGGACTGGCACACCGCCACCGTCCACTGCGCATAACGCTGCACATAGGGGCGGCTGCTGGTCAGTGCGCGTTCCGCAGCGGCCAGGGTGCGTTGCCGGTCCAGATGCCGTGCCAGGCGCAGCTGGTCCTTGAACTGTTCGGCGAACGCTCCGGTCTGCAGCCGTAGAAGAATGCTGGACAGCAGCTGTGTGCGCTGGCTGCGCCCCAGCGGGCAGTGCTTCAGGCGGCGGCAGACCATTGCCCGGGCCCGGCCATGCCACAGTCCCCGGGTGTCCGCCAGCACAAACGCTATGCACCTGTCCACCGCCAGCACATCCTGCACCAGCAGCCTGTCCGCCAGCGCGCGCAGCTCCTGTTTGCTCAACAGGCCAAAGGCCGCTTGGGGCGGCAGGGAGATGGGGAAGGAAGGAAGGAAGGAAGGAAGGAAGGAAGGAAGGAAGGAAGCGAAAGCGGGCTGCGCATGGGCTGTGCGCCTAATCGCCGCGCAGGATCTGGATCACATGCTCGGGGCCGAACGCCACCTGCAGGCCAGGCGCCAGGGCTTGCGTGCAATACGGCTGGTTGTCGAGCGTGCCCAGATAGCCCGCACCCTGGCGGGCCTGGACGATCACCCACATGCGCTCCACGTTCTCCCCTGCCTCGTGGGTGATGCGAAAGACCAGCTTGGCAAAGTCGCCCACATTCAACCCGGCCCGCATCTCGCCAGGCGGCAGATAGAAAGTGTCCGGCGCCTGCGCATGCAAGGTTTCGCCGTTGTCGAGTGTGTAACTGACCATCGTCGTCTCAGTGTGGTTCCATGGCGGTGCAAGGTGCTGCCGAGGCCTGCCCGGCTCCCTGCCTCACGGGCTGCTGCAGGCCTGCGTCCCGCCTTGGCACATGAAAGCGTAATGCTCCGCCACGGGCGTGGGCCGGCGTGCGCTGGTGTGCACCGAACCCTGGGCAGTGAACAGAAAAGGATAGAAACCCATGCAACTGTCGGCATCCAGCGCCGCCACATCGGCCTGCCAGCCCTCCCAGCGCAAATCGCGGTAGAAGTCGCACAGACGGCTGGAAAAAGCCCACTGCATGAACGCCGTGTGCCCCATCTCCAGCGCTTCCCAGGCGAGGGTGTCCGGTGCCAGATAGTAGATGCCTCCCCGGTCCGCCCCCAGCGCACCGCCGTTGATGGCGAAGAAGCCGCCCACGGCATCATCGCCCACCAACAGAAAGCCATCGCCGCGCGACTGGTTCCATGCCGCCAGATCGCGCGACAGCCGGGGATGACCCGAACCCAGCAGGCGCAGCCAGCCCCCATCGACCAGCACGCCGCCGGTGCCATGGGCCATGGCCCCCAGCGGCGAACGCGTCGTCACCTGCAGCGCCAGCAGCACCGCATCGCATGCGGCCGAGGGCGGCAACAGCTCCACGGGCAGCTCCGCATCCCGGGCCCACGCCGTGATCAGCGGCAACGCCGACTCGGCATGGTTCAACAGCTCGTGCAGCGCCCGCATGCGCCCTCCTTCACCGGTTCAGCATCCATGCGCGCCATTCTGGCACGGGGAAATCGTCAGCCATGCGGCCAAGCGCGCGCCACAGCCACTCAGCATGCTGCCTCCACCGTCAGCCATGGCCAGCGTTCCTGGTAGCTGCGTACCTTGTCGGCAAACATGGCAGGCTGGTGGTTCAGGGGATTGATCCGCAGCACATTGCGCTGCAGATCGTCCAGTCCGTGGGTGCTATACAGCACGCCGGTGGCAACGTCCACCCCGATGCAGGTGGAGCAGATCAGGTAGCGGTCGATGCCATCGGTGGCCCGGTGCAGCGGCGCGTAGCTGGCGCCGAATTTCTGGGCATACCACAGGTGCACACGGGCCTGGTTGCGCACCTCCACATGCACGCCCAGGCGCTGGCATGCCTGGCGCACGCGCGCAATGACGCGGTCTTCGGCCTCCCAGGACAGATCGTCGTCAAAGTAGATGACGTCATAGTCCTTGATGCCCCACTGGGGCGGGCGGCCGGATTGCAGGTTCCACACCGTCTGGAACAGGCAGCCCGCAGTCAGCATGCCCTGCGGCAGCTCCAGCGTGGGCAGCAACGCCAGCAAGGCACGGTTGGCGGGGTTTTCCATGGCCAGCGCCACCAGGGTCTCCCTGCTAAGGGCTTGCATTACTTGTCGTTCGTCGAAGGTAGGCACAGCAGCCCGGCCGCACTTCCCGTACGACGGGGTGCAACAAGCGTATCGCGCGCATGGCGAGCGTGGCGTCCGCGGTGCTTACAGCCGCCCCAGTGCCTGGTCCACGCCCTTGTTTGCCAGGGCGTCGGCGCGTTCATTGCCCGGGTCTCCGGCGTGGCCCTTGACCCAGCGCCAGTCGATGCGGTGGCCGGCGCCGCTGACCAGCGCGTCCAGCTGCTGCCACTGCTCTGCATTCTTGACGGGTTCCTTGCTGGCCGTGCGCCACCCTTTGGCCTTCCAGCCGTGGATCCATTCGGTGATGCCTTTGCGCACGTACTGGCTGTCCAGGTACAGCGTCACATCGCAGGGACGCTTGAGGGCGCTGAGCGCCTCGATCACCGCCTGCAGCTCCATACGGTTGTTGGTGGTTTCACGTTCGCCGCCAAACAGTTCCTTCTTGGCGTCTCCCGCCTGCATCAGCACACCCCAGCCACCAGGGCCGGGGTTGCCCTTGCAGGCGCCGTCCGTGTAGATCACAACCTTGTTCACAACTTCATATCCTTGTATTTCGACGATGGATTGCGCTGGGCCACGGGCACCGCCCCTGGCGCATTGACACGGCGCGTGCGCCAGCCGGGCTCCAGCAGCCGCATGCCCTGCACGCGCTTGATGGCCACCACGCAATAAACAGCGCCGAGTATGGGCCAGGTTTTGGCTCCCACACGGTTCATCCAGCCCCAGCGCTGCTGCCAGCGCGCCTGCTGCACATGGGGGGTGAAGGCGCCGAAGTCCACCGCCTCGATTTCCAGCTCCATCAGCCGCAGCCAGTCGCGCAGCCGCAGATAGGCAATTCCCCGCGTGGCATTGGCAGCGTCCTCCGCCGGCCGCTCCAGCGCGTGCTGGGCACCCCACAGGCTCCAGGGGTTCAGGCCAAAGATCAGCACCTTGCCTTCGGGCATCAGCACGCGCGCCACCTCGCGCAGCGTGGCGTGGGGGTCGGGGCTGAGCTCCAGGGTGTGCGGCAGGATCAGCAGGTCCATGCAGGCATCGGCCAGCGGCAACGCGCGGAAATCGGCATAGAAAGCGGGAGCCCACCGCGGACTGTCCGCCGCCACCTCCCCTTCCTGTGCGGCGGGCGGGCACCAGGCGGCCTGCTCCGGGGACTCCAGGGCCAGCCACCGGTGGGGCATGCGGTTGGTTCGTAACCCTTGTAGCATCGGCATACCCCACTGAAGGCTGTGATAGCCGAAAATATCGGACACGGCCTCGTCGCAGCGTTGCTGCTCCCAGTCCAGCAGGTACTGGCCCGACGCCGTCGCATTCCAAGGGTGTACTACCCGATTCGTCTCACTCATGAACCTGTTGCCCATACCCGCGCTGGCGGACAATTACATCTGGTTGCTGCACGATGGCCACGAGGCCCTGGTGGTCGACCCCGGCGTGGCCGAGCCTGTCATGCAGGTGTTGCAGGCCCGGGGCCTTGCGCTGCGGACCATTCTAGTGACCCACCACCATGCCGATCATGTCGGCGGCGTGGCGGCACTGCGCGAAGCCACCGGCGCCACGGTCTACGGTCCCGCCTTCGAGACCATTCCCGAACCGGCCACCCGCGTGGACGGCGGTGATACCTTGCACCTGCTGGGCCTGCACTGGCAGGTACTGGCCATTCCCGGCCACACCAGCGGCCATGTGGCGTATTACTGTGCCAGCCCTGGAGGTCCCGGCCCCGGGAATGCCCCCATTCTGTTCTGCGGCGATACCCTGTTTTCGGCCGGCTGCGGCCGCCTGTTCGAAGGCACGCCGGCACAGATGTTCGATTCGCTGCAGCAACTGGCGTCCCTGCCCGCCGACACCCGCGTGTGCTGCGCACATGAGTACACACTTTCTAACTTGCGCTTCGCCTTGGCCGTGGAACCAAACAATGTGCAGCTGCTCCATCATGCGGCACACTGCCAGAATCTGCGTGCACAGGGACAGCCCACACTGCCATCGTCCCTGGCGGTGGAGCGCGAAATCAACCCTTTTTTGCGTTGTAACGTTGTGCAAGTAGCCCAAGGGGCTTCACAATTCGCGCCTCACCTCGACACCCAACACCCGCTCAGCGTCTTCACCGCGCTGCGCGAATGGAAAAACGTATTCCAATGAATTTGAGGCATATTCTTTTACTGTGCAGTGCGTTGTGGCTGGCCGGTTGCGCCACCACCACGCCCACCGATGGCACGGCACCGAACGCCAGCACCGCGTCGGTCACCAGCCATATTCCCCAAGGTCCGCTCAGCCCATTGAGCAACAAGAGCGCCCGCGGCGGCAAGGTGGCATCGCTGACGCCGCCAGCCGACCTGTGGGAACGCATCCGCAACGGTTTTGCCATGCCCGATCTGGAACAGGACCTGGTCCAGAACCAGGAGCAGTGGTACAGCAGCCGCCCCGACTACATCCAGCGCATGACCGAGCGCTCCAGCAAATACCTGTTCTACATCGTGGAAGAGCTGGAACGCCGCGACATGCCCACCGAACTGGCACTGCTGCCCTATATCGAAAGCGCGTTCAACCCGCAGGCCGTGTCCAGCGCCAAGGCCGCCGGCATGTGGCAGTTCATGCCCGCCACAGGCACCTATTTCGACCTGAAGCAAAACAGCTTCCGCGACGACCGGCGCGATGTGATGGCCTCCACGCGCGCAGCGCTGGACTATCTGCAAAAGCTCTACAACATGTTCGGCGACTGGCACCTGGCCCTGGCCGCCTACAACTGGGGCGAAGGCAGCGTGGGTCGCGCCATCAAGCGCAACCAGACGCTGGGCCTGGGCACGGGCTACACCGAGCTGAACATGCCCGCCGAAACGCGCAACTATGTGCCCAAGCTGCAGGCAGTCAAGAACATCATTGCCCAGCCCGGACGCTTCAGCGCCCAGCTGCCGCTGATCGAGAACCACCCTTATTTCCAGGCCGTGGAAATCACCCGCGACATCGACGTGGCCCTGGTCGCCAAGCTGGCCGACGTGCGCGAAGAAGACTTCCGCGCCCTCAACCCATCATTCCACAAACCCGTCATCCTGGCGGCCGGCACGCCGCAGATCCTGCTACCCTGGGACAATGCCAAGGTATTCCGCCGCAACCTGGAAGCCTATGACAAAGGCCAGCATGCCAGCTGGACGGTGTGGGTGCTGCCACGCACCATGAGCGTGGCCGATGCCGCACAGCGCGCCGGCATGAGCGAGTACGACCTGCGTACCGCCAACAACATCCCGCCGCGCATGCTGATCAAGTCCGGCTCGGCACTGATGATCCCGCGTACAGGCGAAGCCGGCGATGTCTCCGGCCAGGTGGCGGATACCGCCAGCATCGCCTTTGCACCCGAAGTCACGACGCGGCGCAGCACCGTCAAGGCCCGCAAGGGTGACACCATCATCAGCATTGCACGGCGCTACAACGTCAGCTCCAGCGATGTGGTGAGCTGGAACGACCTGCGCCCCAATGCCAGCCTGCGCAGCGGCCAGTCACTGACCATGTACCTTCCGGCCCGTGTGGCCGCCAGTGTGGCCAGCAGCGGCAACGGCCGCCAGCAGACCGTGACCAAGGTCAGCCGCAACAGCAAGACCGCTGTCAAGGCCGTGCCGCGCAACGAAGGCAAGACCGCGGTGGCCCAAAAGGGCGGAACGCCTTCCAAGCGCAAGCGCTGACCAGGCCCTGCGCCATCAAAAAAGGACTGCCTGGGCAGTCCTTTTTTTGTGCATCTGGTGCTGTGATGCGATCAGGGCGGCCGAAGCGGCTGCGAAGGCAGGCACGCGGCCCTGCCTTGCTTGCCAGCGCCCCTGCTTGCGCCCCCACCACCGCATGGCAGCGGCGTGGGTCGGGCTCAGCGCCGGTCCACCAGCGCATGGGCAATCGTGCCCAGGTCCACATATTCCAGCTCGCTGCCCACCGGCACGCCCCGCGCCAGACGGGTGACCTCGATGGAGCGGCCTTGCAGCAGCTCCGTGATGGCGTGGGCCGTGGCCTCGCCTTCGGCGGTGAAGCTGGTGGCCAGAATCACCTCTTGCAGCGCCGGTTCCTGGGTGCGCACCAGCAGCTCGGGCAGGCCGATGTCCTTGGGGCCCACACCGTCCATGGGCGACAGCCGCCCCATCAGCACAAAGTAGTAGCCACGGTAGGCGCCTGTGCGCTCCATGGCCGCCAGATCCGCCGGCGTCTCCACCACGCACAGGCGAGCGGCGTCGCGCCCTTCATCGCGGCAGATGCTGCACACCGTCTCGTGCGTGAAGGTGTTGCATTTTTCGCAGTGGCGCACGGAATCCACGGCGGTCACCAGCGCCCGCGCCAGCTGGCGCGCACCTTCCTGGTCGCGTTGCAGCATATGGAACGCCATGCGCTGCGCAGTTTTGACGCCCACGCCCGGCAGGCGGCGCAGCGCCTGGATCAGGGGCTCCAGCGGTTGAAGCAGTTCGGACATCGGCAACACTCCAGAATCCAGAAATATCCAGCCCAGTGCGCAGCGAAACGGCAGCGCCCAAAGCAAAAGGGAAAGCGCCAGCGCTTTCCCTCGGTCACAGACCACCCGGACCACAGTCCGTCCGGCCCTGCAGCACAGCTGCGCTGCGTTCATCCCATCCTGGCCACGGCGGCCTGTGCAGCAGCAGGCTGCAGGATGAACACCACCCGTGCCGCGCCCTGCGCCCTGCGCCATCCGCTGCCGCAGGGCGGCAAGGCAACGCACAAGCGACGCAGGGCGGCTGCGCGCGGTGCTTAGAACGGGAACTTCATGCCACCGGGCAGACCGGGCATGCCAGCGGTCAGCTTACCCATCTTCTCGTTGCTGGTCTCTTCGGCCTTGCGCACGGCAGCGTTGAAAGCGGCGGCCACCAGGTCTTCCAGCATGTCCTTGTCTTCGGCCAGCAGGCTGGGGTCGATGGTGATGCGCTTGACGTCGTGCTTGCAGGTCATCACGACCTTGACCAGACCGGCGCCGGACTCACCTTCCACCTCGATGTTGCCCAGCTCTTCCTGGGCCTTCTTCAGGTTGTCCTGCATGGCCTGGGCTTGCTTCATCAGGCCGGCGAGTTGTCCTTTGTTGAACATGGCTAAATCCTTTGCGTTGGTTTTCTCAGTATGAATCGGTCACAGAAGCAGACGTGCCATGGGCAGCGTCTGCCGGGCCCTGCTTATGCAGGGCGAATGCTGCCAGGCACGATTTTGGCACCGTACGCGCGCATCAATGTCTGCACCTGGGGGTCGTTCAGCACAATGGCTTCCGCCAGCTTCTGGTGACGCTGGGCAGCCGCGGTATTGCGCTTGGCCGGGGTATCGGCCGCAGCGCCATTTTCCACTACCAGCGTCTGGCAGTGCCCGGCGTCGGCCAAAGCCTTGCGCAGCCGCTCCTTGGCGGTAGCCTGGTTCAGCGAGGTGCGCTCCACGCGCAGCGTCCAGCTGTCGCCCTCCTGGGCCACCAACTGGGACTGCAGCGCCAGCTCGCGCACCAGGGCAGTCACGGCCTCGGCCTGCACCAGTTGCGTCACCACGCCATGCCAGACATCGCCCAGTGGCGTGGTCGGAACTTCCAGCGGCGCGGGTGCCGGAGCGTAGTCCTGCACCGCGGGTGCGCTGCGCGGTGCGGGAGCGGCATCCACAGGTTCCATGGCGTCCAGCGGATCATCCGGCAGGTCCATGGGCTCGCCGTCCATGGGCCCCTCCCAGGCGGGCGGTGCGGAGTCGGCATCGTCGCTGCTGTCGGATTCTTCCACCGCTACCTCGGGAATATCTTCCCAGGGCGGCACTTCGTTACTCACGGCTGGCACACCGGCCGGCGGCACGACGGCAGGCTGCGGCGCGGGCTGCGGCGCTGCGTGCGATTGCACAGCAGTGGCTTTCGGCGCTGCAGGGGGTGCCACGGGTGCGGGAGCCTGCACCACATCGGCAGCCGCCGGGGTGGCGCGCGCAGCAGGCTCCCCGGCAGGCGCTGGCGCCGCGATGGGCGACGCAGTGTACTGGACGGCAGGCGCCACGGCCGGAGCCTGCACCGGCGCGACGGATGCCGGCGGTTGCACAGGGGCAGCGGCAGGCACAACCGGTGCCACCTCCGGAACGGCCGGCGCAGCAGGAACCGGCTCCGCAGCCACCACTGTGACGGCTTGCGCGCTGGCCTGCGCCGGGGCCGGCGCCTGGATGCGGGCTGCTTCAGCCTGTGTGACGGGTTTCGCTAGAGTTTTTTTTTCCACCGTGGCCGCATCGGCTGTGCCCTGGGGCTTGAAGGCCAGCAGGCGCAGCAACGCCATGGTCAGCGCAGCGTATTCATCGGGCGCCAGGCCCAGTTCGGTGCGCCCATGCAGACTGATGCTGTAGAGCAACTGGGTTTCATCGGCAGGCATCTGCTGCGCCAGGGCGGCCATCTCGGCGGCTTCCGGATCGGAAGGGTCCGCCGCATCGGCCATCTGCGGCACGGCCTGCAGCACGGCCATGCGCTGCAGCACGGCGCACATGTCTTCCAGCGTGGCCGAGGCCGAGACACCGTTGGTGCGCAGGCTGTCCACCGTTTCCACCACGGTACGGCCATCGCCCTGCGCCAGTGCCCCGATCAGACGGAACACATAGCTGCGGTCCACGCTGCCCAGCATCTGGCGCACGGTGGCTTCCTGCAGCTGGCCGCTGCCAAAGGCAATGGCCTGATCGGTCAGCGACAGCGCATCGCGCATGGAGCCGCGGGCAGCGCGCGCCAGCAGCTTGAGCGCCTGAGGCTCGGCCGGCACGCTTTCGGTCCCCAGCACGCTGGTCAGATGCTCCAGCACCGTATCGGGCGCCATGGGCCGCAGATTGAACTGCAGGCAGCGCGACAGCACGGTGACCGGCACCTTCTGCGGATCGGTGGTGGCCAGCACGAACTTCAGATACTCCGGCGGCTCTTCCAGCGTCTTGAGCATGGCATTGAATGCCGTATTCGTCAGCATGTGCACTTCGTCGATCATGAAGACCTTGAAGCGCCCTTGCACCGGCTTGTAGACGGCCTGCTCCAGCAGGCTTTGGACTTCGTCCACACCGCGGTTCGAGGCAGCGTCCAGCTCGGTGTAGTCGGGGAAGCGTCCGCTGTCGATTTCCTTGCAGGCCGGGCACACGCCGCAGGGCGTGGCCGTGATACCGCCCTGACCGTCCGGCCCCACGCAGTTGAGCGATTTGGCCAGGATACGCGACACCGTGGTCTTGCCCACACCACGCGTGCCCGTGAACAGATAGGCGTGGTGCAGGCGCTGCTGGGTCAGCGCATTGGTCAGCGCCTGCACGACATGCTCTTGCCCCACCATTTCAGAGAAATTGCGGGGGCGGTATTTGCGGGCAAGCACGAGATAGGACATGCGCAGGATTCTACGGGCTGGCGCACCCGCCTTGCGCCGTCAAGGCATTCGCGCCGGCGATGGATCAATCCTCGGGTACAATGCGAGGTGACGGGCCTCCTCGCATGGGGAAGCAGCCAACCGGGTCAGGTGGGGAACCAAGCAGCCCTAACTGTGAAACCAGTGCCGAGATCAGGCTCGTCACCTTTAGCTGGAAATCCTCTTTGCAGACAAGAGGCTGTCTTCCACCAAAGGCTCTCCCAACGCTACGCAAAAAACCGACTGTGACGCACCGGCCCATCCGGCAAGTGCTTTTTCGCGCCCATGGCAGCAGGTCCCAGCCCTCGCCCGAAAGACTGCGCCACCATGATCGGGGGCCTGGATGCCCCGACCGTGGCCTGCTGAAGGCGATGCCGCATCCGCAGCGGCTTCTGCCTGCTTGAAATCAAAGGTTGGATGACGGCGGTAGGGGCGCAGGCTCCGGCGCCCCGCACTCCCCCTACATCCCGCACTGCTCAGCCACGCGCCATCGGCTGCCGATACCCTACCGGGGTATCACTTCACATAGGAACGCATCACCGACACCACCAGGTCCAGGTCCTTGGCCCGCTGCTCTGCAGGGGCATCGGCATCACCCAGGTGTTCGCGCACATGCCCTTCCAAAACTTCCAGCATCAACCCATTCACGGCACCCCGCACGGCAGCCAACTGCTGGAGGATGACCGCACACTCGGCCGAACCCTCCAGCGCGCGCTCCAAGGCCTCGGTCTGGCCCTTGATACGCCGAATCCGTGCCAGCAGCGGTTTTTTGTTGAGAACTGTATGCGACATAGGTGGTAATTTTAACGCCATCAATATACTGGGGTACAGTATATGAATGAACGCCGCATCGATGCCCCCCCACGCAGCCCAGCCGGCTGCCCGCACACACTCCCACGTCTTTGATGCAGGCAACCCCTTGGCGGAACAGAAAGCCAAGCTGGCGATGCTGCTGACCCTGGCCATGATGGCCCTGGAGATTGCCGGGGGCTATTACTTCAACTCCATGGCCTTGCTGGCCGATGGCTGGCACATGAGCTCCCACGCCCTAGCGCTGGGACTTTCCGTGGGAGCGTATGCCGCAGCGCGGCGCCTGGCCGGCGACCAACGCTTTGCCTTCGGCACATGGAAGATCGAAATTCTGGCGGGATACACCAGCGCCATCCTGCTGCTGCTGGTCGCAGCGCTGATGGCCATCCAGTCCGTGGAACGCCTGCTGTCCCCCTCCTCCATCCACTATGAACAGGCCATTGGTATCGCGGCACTGGGGCTGGTTGTGAATCTGCTGTGCGCCTGGCTGCTCAAGGGAGGCCAGCACCACCATCACCATGGGCACGAACACCACGGTCACGACCAACATTCCCATGCAGGACACGGCGACCTCAATCTGCGCTCGGCGTATCTGCATATGCTTGCCGATGCAGCCACATCGGTGATGGCCATCGTCGCTTTGCTCGGCGGCATGCTGTGGGGCTTTGCCTGGCTGGACCCGGCCATGGGCCTCATCGGGGCCGTACTGGTGGCGGCGTGGGCTCTGGGCCTGCTGCGCGACAGCAGCCGGGTGCTGCTGGATGCCGAGATGGATGCCCCCGTCACCCAGGAGGTGCGCGAGGCGATTGCCGAAGGCCCCTTGCCCGCCGACATCACCGACCTGCATGTCTGGCGCGTAGGCAAAGACAAATACGCCTGCATCGTGGCGGTGGTGGGAGAGCCGGAAGTCACGCCCGACTACATCCGCCAGTTGCTCCAGATTCACGAGGAACTGGTGCATGTTTCCATCGAAGTCAATCACTCCCGCTGAGGACCGCCGACACAGCCCCCTCAATCGCCAGCGGGCAGCAGAGACAAGGTGTTACCGTGCAGAGCACGACAGGACCGGACAAGGGCGTACATATGCGTACAAAGGCGTACAGAGGTTTTGCGCGCAGCGCCAAAGAAACCTCATGGCGCACGGGCATATCCCATGGATACTGCCTTTATATCCCCCACTCATTCATTGAAAATAATTCACATTCAGCGCGGATATATTTTTTCGCGCAGAAGAATAACGCCATATATCTTCTATATTTACATTAACTTGTATACAAATAATTATTCCATCCTTTTCACCTCCAGCAAGTTTCTGCACAGTGCATTCCAATGCCTGCACAGGCCTGCAATGCCCTCCGCGCCACCACGCAGGCACCAGCCACAAGGCCGGATTTCATGACCTGTATCAACAGTTGGACGCTGGAAAATTTGGTTGCGCTATTCAATTGAAAGCAATGCAGACCGACATAACAGCCACTGACTGCATTTTCTTCTGAGCACCAGGAACATTCATTCGGATGTAACTCTATGTGCCGGCATCACAATTTTGCAGATTTCGCGCTAGCATAACCACAAATACATCACAACAGGATCCAATGATTCAGACCTTGGGGCAATGAATTCCCCTTTTCTGGACACCCCATCCCCATAACCGATAAAAGGAGTTGGTCATGGCACAAAAAACCGAAATCCCGCAAATCCCTCTGGCTGTATTCAAAGCCAATGTGGAATATCAAAAGTCACTGGTTCACCTGGCCAACGATGGCACCAAGCGCTGCATGGATTTCAACGAAACCTGCAGCCACCTTGCAGCGGCCCAGGCGGAGATATGGTGGGAACGCATGCAGGCCCTGGGCAACTGGCCCAGCAGCGGACTGAGCCAGTTTGAAATTGGCACCCGCCAATTTCAGAACAGCGTGCAAGGTCTCAGCACGCTGCGCAACCAGGTCATCAACGACCAGAAGGCACTGATAGAGGGTTTGCGCGGCGCCCGCATGGCCTGGCAGCAGACCTTTTTTGACGCCGTGGGCAACTCTGAAGACGCAGCGGAGATCTGAGAACCGCCCCCCGGCGCAACCAGCCCGCCAAGGGGCAACAGCAGACTGCACGCGGCCGCCCTGGCAACGCAGCCTTACGCTGCGGCGGCTTGGGAAGCCAGGAACCGGTCCATCCCCTGGGCGGCCTGCACACCCGTGGCCATGCAAGCCGTCAACAGATACCCCCCCGTCGGCGCTTCCCAGTCCAGCATCTCTCCGGCAAAGAACAGGCCTGGTTGCTGGCGGCTCATCAAGTCCGCATCCACTGCTTCCCAGCGCACCCCCCCCCGCCGTGCTGATGACCTCGTCGATGGGCCGTGGCGCCACCACCGTGATGGGCAGCGCCTTGATGGCCGCAGCCAGACGCACGGGATCTTCCATCTCTGCCTTGCTCAGCACCTCACGCAGGATGCCGGCCTTGATGCCATCCAGCCCCAGGCGCCCTTTCAAATGGCTGGACAGGCTGCGGGAGCCGCGCGGGTGGCGCACTTCGCTCAGCACTTTTGCATCGCTCCAGGCTGGCAGCAGGTCCAGGTGAAACACCGCGCTTCCACTGCGCTGGATCTCGTCCCGCAGCTGGCTGGAGACAGCGTAGACCAGGCTGCCTTCGACCCCCGTCTCCGTGGCCACGAATTCACCACGGCGGTCAAAGACCCGGCCGTCACTGCCCACAAACCGGATGGCCACCGACTTGAAGGGCTGGCCGGCAAACCGCTCTTTGAACCAGGGCGTCCAACCGCCCTGGTCTGCCGGCTGCCCCACCAGGCCTTGCAAAAAGGCACGGCGTGTTTCGCCTTCCGCCGACGGCGCCGGACCCACGTCGAAACCGCAGTTGCTGGGCTGCAGAGGCGCCACGGCAATCTGGCGCTCCGCCAACCAGGGCACCCACGCCCCGTCCGACCCCAGGCGGGCCCAGCTGCCGCCACCCAGTGCCAGCAACACGGCCTGCGCGCGCACGGCAACACAGCCCGACTCGGCCTGCAACTGCAGGCTGCCGTCGCTCGCCCACCCGGTCCAGCGGTGGCGCATGAAAAAGCGCACGCCTTGCTGGCGCAAGCGCGTCATCCACGCACGCAGCAAAGGCGCCGCCTTCATGTCGGTGGGGAACACCCGTCCGGACGACCCGACGAAAGTCTGCAGACCCAGGCCCTGCACCCATTCGCACACCTGCTGCGGACCGAAGGCCTCCAACAGGGGGCGCAGATGCGAGGCACTGTCACCATACCGCCCCACAAAGGCCTCCAGCGGCTCGGAATGGGTCAGGTTCATTCCCCCCTTGCCCGCCAGCAGAAACTTGCGCCCCACGGAGGCCTTGGCGTCAAACACACACACCGCACGCCCCTGCGCCGACAGGCGTTCTGCGGCCATCAGGCCCGCCGGGCCGGCGCCAATGATGGCGATTTCACAATCCAGGGCGGCAGGGCCAGCGTGGAGGGCGTCCTGCGAAGAAGCGGAGAGAGTCATAAAACGTATTCGTAAGGTACAGACCGCGTGGCAACCCATCCTGGCGGCGGGGTGACGCAGGTACACGGCACAAGCAGGGCGCGATTGTGGTGCTGAAGCCACATGGCTGCAGCGACAAGGGCATCCCCCGCCCTGCCGTCGGCCCGCAGTGGCGGCGGGATTCAAGATTCGGCAGGCTGGCATGCAGCATGCGATCACCGAATGCTATCAGCGTCATAGCGCCTCCTACCCTGTCCACACCCTAAGTCTGGAGATTGCTTTCTGCGACAATAACCCCAACTCTCGGCATATTGCCAAACCGCATTTCTGATTCCGTTCTGCAATAAGCAAGCAACCAACAAGGAACCCCATGGCCAGCGACCTGATCAAACACATTTCTGATGCAAGCTTTGAAGCCGACGTGCTGCAATCTGGCACGCCTGTGCTGGTGGATTACTGGGCCGAATGGTGCGGCCCCTGCAAGATGATCGCCCCCATCCTGGACGACGTGGCCAGTGCCTACCAAGGCAAGCTGACCATCGCCAAGATGAACGTGGACGAAAACCGCGAGATCCCCGCCAAGTTCGGCATCCGCGGCATCCCCACCCTGATGCTGTTCAAGGACGGCGAACTGGCTGCCACCAAGGTGGGCGCCCTGGCCAAGGCCCAGCTGACGGCCTTCATCGACCAGAACCTGGCCTGATCACCCTCCGCATTGCCCGGGCCAGTGCGTGCCCCGGGCAATGTGTTTCCCCAAGACCCCATTCCTCCAGGAACCGGCCCGTTTCCCGCAAAACTAGCGAACGCCCGGCATTTCCTGTCATAATCAGCACAGACCTCGCAATGCAGCATCGGCTTGCGGGTCCTGATCTCTTCCGGCAGCGCCAGCAGACCACGCAATCAATGGTCTCCCTCGGCCCTACGCCCCCCCTGATTTCTTAAAGACTCCGCCCAGGAGCAACTCCATGCACCTTAACGAACTCAAGGCACTGCACGTGTCCGAAGTGTTGAAGCAGGCCGAAGCGCTTGAGATCGAAAACGTCGGTCGTATGCGCAAGCAAGAGCTGATGTTTGCCATCATCAAGAAGCGCGCCAAGGCCGGCGAACAGGTGTTTGCCGATGGCGTGCTGGAAATCCTGCCCGATGGCTTCGGTTTCCTGCGCAGCCCCGACACCAGCTACACCGCCAGCACGGACGACATCTACATCTCCCCCAGCCAGGTGCGCCGCTTCAATCTGCACACCGGCGACATGATCGAAGGCGAAGTGCGCATTCCCAAGGATGGCGAGCGCTACTTTGCCCTGACCAAGCTGGACAAGGTCAACGGCAACTCGCCTGAATCGAACAAGCACAAGGTGATGTTCGAGAATCTGACCCCCCTGTTCCCCAAGGAACAGATGCGCCTGGAGCGCGACATCAAGGGTGAAGAGAACATCACCGGCCGCATCATCGACATCATTGCCCCCATTGGCCGCGGCCAACGCGCACTGATCGTGGCACCGCCCAAGAGCGGCAAGACCATGATGATGCAAAGCATTGCCCACGCCATCACGGCCAACCACCCCGATGTGCACATGATGGTGCTGCTGGTGGACGAGCGCCCGGAAGAAGTGACGGAAATGCAGCGCTCGGTGAAGGGCGAAATCATTGCCTCCACCTTCGACGAGCCGGCTACCCGCCATGTGCACGTGGCCGAAATGGTGATCGAACGCGCCAAGCGCCTGGTGGAACTGGGCAAGGACGTGGTCATCCTGCTGGACTCCATCACCCGCCTGGCCCGCGCCTACAACAACGTGGTGCCCAGCTCCGGCAAGGTGCTGTCCGGCGGTGTGGACTCCAACGCCCTGCAGCGCCCCAAGCGCTTCTTCGGTGCCGCCCGCAAGGTGGAAGAAGGTGGTTCGCTGACCATCATCGCCACCGCCCTGGTGGACACCGGCAGCCGCATGGACGAAGTGATCTTTGAAGAATTCAAGGGCACCGGCAACAGCGAACTGCACCTGAACCGCCGCCTGTATGAAAAGCGCGTGTTCCCGGCCATCGAGCTCAACAAGAGCGGCACACGCCGCGAAGAGCTGCTGCTGCCACCCGAAATCCTGCAGAAGACCCGCATCCTGCGCCAGTTCATGTACAACATGGACGAGATCGAGTCCATGGAGCTGATGATCAAGAACATGAAGGCCACCAAGACCAATGTGGACTTCTTCGACATGATGCGCCGCGGCGGCTAAATCCCTGCCTCCCGCACACTGACAAAGCCCCTCGATGTATAATCAGGGGCTTTTTCTATTGCGGAAAGTACGCTTAATGCATTGACTGCTACAAGGGTTGTAGCAGGTTAGGCACGGCTACCGCACTTGACCAAAGGAAGATCATGAAAGAAGGCATTCACCCCGACTACCGCGAAGTTCTGTTCTCGGACCTGTCCAACGGCTTCAAGTTTGTGACACGTTCGTGCGTGCCCACCAAGGAAACCGAAACCTTCGAAGGCAAGGAATATCCCCTGTTCAAGCTGGATACCTCCTCCGAGTCGCACCCCTTCTACACCGGTACCCAAAAGTCGGTGGACAACATGGGCGGCCGCGTGGAAAAGTTCCGCAACCGCTTCGGCAAGAAGTAATCTCTGCTTCTTTCGCCAAAAAGGCAGCCCGGGCGACCGTGCTGCCTTTTTATTTGCCGCGCCCGGTATGCTGCGCGGTACCTGACAGGCTGCTGTGCCTGATGCCCGTTTTTCGCCCATGAATCCGCCCAGTCCCGCCATCGTTGCCCAGAACGCCGTGCGCACATTGCCCCGTTGGGCCTTGTGGCTGCTGTGCGCTGCCTATGTCTTCCCCGGCTTTATCGGCCGCTCGCCCTGGCGGGAGACGGACATCGCATCGTTCGGCTATATGCGTGCCCTGGCTGCCGGGGATACCAGCTGGCTGCGCCCCTCGATGCTGGGGCTTTCCCCGTCGACCGAAGGTCTGCTGCCCTATTGGCTGGGGGCCTGGGCCTTGCAGATCTTTCCCTCCAGCTGGAGTCCGGAATGGGTGGTGCGCCTGCCCTTCATCGCTCTGCTGGTGCTGACCTTCATGTCCATGTGGTGGGCGGTGTACTACCTGGCCCGCACCCCGGGCGCACAGCCGGTTGCGTTCGCCTTCGGCGGCGAGGCTCGCCCCCAGGATTACGCCCGCGCCATTGCCGACGGCGGCCTGCTGGCCCTGATGGCCTGCCTGGGTCTGGCACAGTTCTCGCACGAAACCAGCAGCTATCTGGCCCAGCTGGCATTCGGCACCATCACCTTGCTGGCCGCTGCGGCCATGGCCTACCACCCCCGGCTGGCGGCTGCGCTGACGGGGATCGGCCTGCTGGGCCTGACCCTCAGCGGTGCGCCGTCGCTGGCATCCATCCTGGGCCTGGGCATTGCCGTGCTGACCTGGCACACCCGCGGCACCGACCTGCAGCACCAGGGCACCTGGGCGATCTGGTGGCTGTGCGCCGTGGCATTCACCTCCTTCATCGCCTGGAAACTAGGTCTGTGGGAATGGCGCCTGATCAATCCCTGGGTGGAAGGCAAGGAATGGCAAAGCCTGGGCAGGCTGCTGACCTGGTTCAGCTGGCCGGCCTGGCCGCTGGCGCTGTGGACCCTGTGGCGCTGGCGCCATCAACTGGCAGCACCTGCACGCCACACCCACCTGACCCTGCCACTGTGGCTGTGGGTCCTGGCGGTGGGTGCCACCCTGACCACCCAGCCCGCCGACCGCGCACTGCTGCTGGGCCTGCCTGCCATCTCGATGCTGGCCGCCTTTGCCCTGCCCACGCTCCGGCGCAGCCTGGGCGCGCTGATTGACTGGTTCACCCTGATCTTCTTCACCATCTCCGGCATTGCCATCTGGGTGATCTGGATCTCCATGCAGACCGGCTTCCCCGCCAAGCCGGCCGCCAATGTGGCCAGGCTGGCCCCCGGTTTCACGCCCACGTTCTCCTGGTTCCCATTTGCCGTTGCTCTGGCGGCCACGGTCGCCTGGCTGCTGCTGGTGGCCTGGCGCACGCGCCGCCACCGCGCAGCCATCTGGAAAAGCTTGGTGCTGCCCGCAGGCGGTGCCACGCTGGGCTGGGTGCTCTTGATGACGCTGTGGTTGCCTGCGCTGGACTATGGGCGCAGCGATGCCCCCCATATGCGCCAGGTGCTGGCAGCGATACCTGCGGACGACTCTGCCTGCGTGAACGTGGCCGGCCTGGGCCGTGCGGAAGTCGCCGCACTGCAGTACTACACCCCATGGCAACTGCAGCTATTCCGGGTGGACCGCGCCCGGAATTGCGAATGGACGATCACCGAACCGGCCTACTGGGCCACGCTGTCGCCTGCCGCCACCACCCAATGGAAACAGCATGCAATCGCCGCCCGTCCCACGGACAAGAAAGACCGCCTGCTGATCCTGCAGCGCCGCTGAGCCCATGAGCGAAATACGCACTGTGGCACGGCATGCCGGCACGGTGCTGGCAGGGCAGCTGGCCGTAATGGCCTTCGGCGTCACCGACACCGTGGTAGCGGGCCGTTATGCCTCCGACGCACTGGCCGCCTTGTCCGTGGCCAGCGCCATCTTTGTCAGCGTGTACATCTCGCTGATGGGCATTCTCCAGGCCCTGCTGCCCATCTGGGCCGAGCAGCATGGCCGCCGGCAGCCCGCGCTCATTGGCCAGTCCTTTCGCCAGTCGCTGTACCTCTACCTGCTGGTGACCGCCGTCGGCATGGCCACGCTGCTGGCTCCCGGCCTGCTGCTGGACTGGGCCAAAGTCCCGCCGGCATTGCAGCCCGAAGTGCGCAGCTATCTGCGCATAGTGGCCATGGCATTGCCGGCCGCCCTGTTCTTCCGGCTGTTCACCACCCTCAACCAGGCGCTGGGCCACCCGCAGCTCGTCACCTGGCTGCAGCTGCTGTCCCTGCTGCCCAAGATTCTGCTGTCCATCTGGTTCACCTTTGGCGGCCTGGGCCTGCCCGCCATGGGCGCCGCAGGTTGTGCCTGGGCCACACTACTGGTGCAATACGCCACGGTGCTGCTGGCCATTGCACTGCTGCGCCGGCAATCGCTGTATGCCCCGCTGCAACTGTGGCGCCCCATGGAGCAGCCAGACCGGCAGCAACTAGGTCAGTTTGCCCGGCTGGGCATACCGGCAGGCCTGTCCATCTCGGTGGAGGTGACCTCCTTCACGCTGATGGCCTTGTTCATCGCCCGCCAAGGCAGCCTGTCCTCGGCCAGCCACCAGATTGCCGCCAATCTGGCCGCGCTGTGCTACATGGTGCCCCTGTCTTTGGCCATTGCCACCAGCGCCCGGGTCAGCTACTGGCTGGGCGCCGGGCATGCGGCCCATGCAGCGCAGATGGCGCGCCAGGGCTTGCGCCTGGCCGCCGGCCTGGGCGCCGTGCTGGCCCTGACGGTGTGGCTGCTGCGTAGCCCCATCGCGGCCCTGTACACCCAGGATGCGGCCGTGGCCGCCCTGACAACCGGCCTGCTGGGCTGGATTGCGGCCTACCACCTGGCCGACTGCATCCAGTGCTATTGCATCTTTGTGTTGCGCGCCTTGCGCATCACCCTGGCACCACTGGTCACCTACAGCACCATGCTGTGGGGCGTGGGCCTGGGCGGAGGCTACGCCATGGCCTATCTGTGGGAATGGCCACCGGCATGGCGGGGCTCCCCGACCCCGTTCTGGGCTTCCAGCGTGCTGGCACTGGCCGTGACGGCCCTGATCTTTGTCGCCATGTTGCAGCGCCACCTGCGGCTTTTGCCGCAGGCTCGCAGCACCCCGGACCCAGCCATCCACCCCGGATGAGGCCGCACCGGCTTGACGAGTGGCCACGCTGAAAGATTTCAGTTGCCGGTAAAGCCGATCGCGTGCGCACGCAGGCGCTGGGCCGGGAACGTGGCGGAAAAAGTCGAGCCCTTGCCCAGGATGCTGCTGATGTGCAGTTGCGCACCATGGCGCTGCAGCACATGCTTGACGATGGCCAGACCCAGCCCTGTGCCCCCCGTCTCGCGCGAACGGCTGCGGTCAATGCGGTAGAAGCGCTCCGTCAGGCGCCCCACATGCTCCGGGTCGATGCCCCGGCCACTGTCCTGCACCGCGAACGTGGCACTGCCGTCGGCATGGGAAGTCCATGTCACAGCGATATGGCCTCCCGCCGGCGTATAGCGGATGGCATTGCTGATCAGGTTGGAGAACGCGCTTTGCAACTCGGCGGGAATGCCCGCCACGTCGATCTGTACGGCCGATGCGGGAGGAAACTCCAGTACATGGGCTTGCCCGCTCTTGCGGGTCACCATGTCGGACAGGGCGCGGGCCTCATCCTCGCACTGGCGCAGCAGCGGCGCCAGCGGCGTCCACTCTCCGCGCGCGGGCAGCGGACTGCCTTCCAGCCGCGACAGGGTCAGCAGGTCCTGCACCAGGCTTTGCATGCGCGTCGCCTGCTGCGCCATCAGGCCCAGAAAACGCTTGCGCTCGTCTTCTTCCAGCGGCAGGGTCTGCAGCGTTTCCACAAACCCCACCAACACCGTCAATGGCGTGCGAATCTCGTGTGACACATTGGCCACGAAGTCGCGGCGCATGGCTTCGGCCTGTTCCAGCGAGGTGATGTCGCGCGAGAGCAGCAGGTGTCGCCCATCGCCATAGGCATACAGCTGCACCGACAGTCGCACCGGCCGCGCTGCGGTACTGTCACGCCCTTGCATCAGCACCGGCTGCGCAAAGTCATGCCGCGCCCAATAGGCACTGAAAGCCGGATCACGCACCAGATTGCCCATGGACTGCAGCATGTCGCGCTGCGCATCCAGACCGAACTGCTGCTCCGCCATCTGGTTGCACCATTCAATGTGGCCGGTGGCATCCAGAAGGATCAGGCCATTGGGACTGGCCTGCAAGGCCGCAAAGATGTCCTGCAGGCGCTGTTCGCTTTGCTGCACCTGCTGGGTACCCAGACGCAGCCAGCGGCGCATGCGGGTGGACAGCTCTCCCCATAGCCCGGACATGGCCGGCGCCTGCTGCAGCTCGGTCGACCGCAGCCACACCAGCAGCTTGCGCGCACGCCACATGTCCCAAGCCATCCACAGCCAGGTGGCCAGCAGCGCACCCGCGGCCACGCCCCAGGCTTGCCCCAGCCACCACCCCAGGCCCATCAACGCTGCCTGCAGCAAAGCCAGGGTCAATCCACGCCACGTCATGTCTGCACTCTTTTCTGTGTGTTGTGCATGCCCGGCAGCGGCTCAGCCACCAGGCTTGTTGTGCATTGTCGTATCAGGCGCCTGCCGCGGACGAGGGGGCGCTCAGGCGGTAACCCACACCCCGCACCGTCTGCACCATGCCGCCAGCTTCGCCCAGCGCTTCGCGCAGGCGCTTGACGTGCACGTCTACCGTCCGCTCCTCGATGAAGACATGGTCACCCCAGACCTTGTCCAGCAGCTGTGCGCGGCTGTGCACACGTTCCGGATGGTTCAGCAGATAGTTCAGCAGCTTGAACTCTGTCGGCCCCAGCTTCAGCGCCTCGCCCGCATACGAGACGCGGTGGGTCGATGCATCCAGCTCCAGGGTACCCATGGTCACGCGTGTGGCCACCTGCTCCGGTGCCCGGCGGCGCAGCACGGCGCGGATGCGCGCCAGCAGCTCCTGCGTGGAAAAGGGCTTGGTGATGTAGTCGTCGGCACCGGCATCCAGGCCCGACACCTTGTCAGGCTCGTCACCACGCGCCGTCAGCATCAGGATGGGAATCGACTTGGTGCGCGGATCCGTGCGCCACTTGCGCGCCAGGGCCAGGCCACTGGCCCCCGGCAGCATCCAGTCCAGCAAGATGGCGTCGGGCAGGACGGCATCCAGCTCACGCTGGGCGCTGGCACCGTCCTCGGCCCACACCGGCTGGAAACCGTTGTGGCGCAGATTGACGGCGATCAGCTCCGCAATCGCTGGCTCATCCTCCACGATCAGGATTTGGGGGTTCTTCTTCATACCCGAAACACCGTCCTCGATTATTTCACCGTCGATTCGATAACATCCATGGTTTCATGGCGGATGTCCTTGCCTTCGACCAGGTAGATGATTTGCTCGGCCACGTTCTTGGAGTGGTCACCGATGCGCTCGATGGCCTTGGCCACGAACAGCAGGTCCAGGCTGGGCGAAATCTTGCGCGGATCTTCCATCATGTAGGTGATGAGCTTGCGCACAAAACCATCGAATTCGTGGTCGATCAGATCGTCCTCCTTGAGGATGACCACCGCCGACTTGGTGTCCAGCCGCGCCAGCGCATCCAGCGCCTTGCGCAGCATGCTCGAGGCCATCTCGGCCGCGACGCGCAGCTCCCCTGCGGGCAGCGATCGGGCGGCACCGCTTTCGATGATGGACTGCACCATGCGGGCAATCTTGTGGGCTTCGTCGCCCATGCGTTCCAGGTTGGCGGTGACCTTGGAAAAGGCCATCAGCATGCGCAGATCGCGGGCCGTGGGCTGGCGTCGGCCGATGATGGAAGAGAGTTCGTAGTCGATCTCGACTTCCATCGCATTCACGCGCGCTTCATTGGCGTTGATCTGCGCAATCGAATCGGTGCTGAACTGCGTGAGGGCATGGACTGCCTGGTGGATCTGCTGCTCCACCAGACCGCCCAGCTCCATGACACGGGCCGAGACGCGGTTGAGCTCCGAGTCAAACTGCGAGGAAAGATGCTTGTCTGGCATGTAATTGCTCCTCAGCCGAAGCGGCCGGTAATGTAGTCTTCGGTTTCTTTGCGCTGGGGCTTGAAGAACATCTGTTCCGTCTCCCCGAATTCCACCAGATCGCCCAGGTACATATAGGCGGTGTAGTCGCTGCAACGTGCTGCCTGCTGCATGTTGTGGGTCACGATCACCACGGTGTAATCGCTCTTGAGTTCGGCAATCAGCTCTTCCACCTTGGAGGTGGAAATCGGATCCAGGGCCGAGCAGGGCTCATCGAGCAGCAGCACTTCCGGCTTGATGGCGATGCCGCGCGCAATGCACAGGCGCTGCTGCTGGCCACCGGACAGACCGGAGCCGCTTTGCTGCAGCTTGTCTTTCACTTCCGACCACAGCGCCGCCTTGCGCAGCGCCCATTCCACACGGTCGTCCATGTCGGCGGCGCTCAGGTCTTCAAACAGCTTCACGCCAAAGGCAATATTGTCGTAGATAGACATGGGGAACGGCGTCGGCTTCTGGAACACCATGCCCACCTTGGCACGGATCAGCGCCACGTCCTGCTTGCTGGTCAGCAGATTCTCGCCGTCCAGCATGATCTGGCCTTCGGCACGCTGCTCGGGATAGAGCTCGTACATGCGGTTGAAGGTGCGCAGCAAGGTGGACTTGCCACAGCCCGAGGGCCCAATGAAGGCCGTGACCTTTTTTTCGGGGATCTCGAGGTTGATGTTCTTGAGGGCGTGGAACTTGCCGTAGTAGAAGTTCAGATCACGCACCGACAGCTTGGCGGTGCTCACCGGATTCAGGGTAGTCGCAGTCATCTGCAGGTTTCCTTGCTATTACTTTTGGCGGGTCAACACACGTGCCAGGATGTTCAGTGCAAGCACGGCCATGGTGATCAGGAACACGCCCGCCCATGCCAGTTGCTGCCAGTTTTCGTACGGGCTCATCGCAAACTTGAAGATGGTCACCGGCAGGCTGGCCATGGGCTTGGACAGGTCGGCATTCCAGAACTGGTTGTTCAACGCCGTGAACAGCAGCGGAGCCGTCTCCCCGGCGATGCGGGCCACGGCCAGCAGCACGCCGGTGATCACACCGGCACGGGCCGCACGCAAGGTGATGCGGCTGATGACCTTCCACTTGGGCGTGCCCAGCGCATAGGCGGCCTCGCGCAGATTGGATGGCACCAGGGTGAGCATGTTCTCGGTAGTGCGGATCACCACCGGAATCACCAGCAGCGCCAGCGCCACGATGCCGGCGTAACCCGAAAAACTCTTGAAGCGCGCCACCACCACAGCATAGACAAACAGGCCGATCACGATGGAGGGGGCAGACAGCAGAATGTCATTCACAAACCGCGTGGTGCTGGCCAGCCAGCTGCGCGGGTCGTACTCGGCCAGGTAGACGCCGGCCATCACACCGATGGGAGTCCCCACCAGCGTGGCCATCAGCACCATGGTCAGAGAACCGAAGATGGCATTGGCCAGGCCGCCCTCTTCATTGGGCGGAGGCGTCATGTCGGTGAACAGCGCTGCATTCAGGCCCCCCAGTCCCAGGCTGACGGTTTCCCACAGAATCCAGATCAGCCAGAACACGCCGAAGGCCATGGCGGCCAGCGACAGGGTCAAGGCAATGCGGTTCAGGCGCTTGCGCTTGGCGTATTTGGCCTGGCGGCGTGCAGCCAGGTCGGCATCTTGCAGCATGCGTTGGCTGGTGGTGCTCATGCCCGTGCTCCTTCACTCTTTTTCAGACGGTTGAGCAGCACCTTGGACAGCGACAGCACGACAAAGGTGATGAAGAACAGCACCAGGCCCAGATAGATCAGCGATGCCTGGTGCAGACCTTCGCCGGCTTCGGCAAACTCGTTGGCCAGGGCCGAGGTGATGCTGTTGGCCGCCTCGAATACCGACAGCGAATTCAGCTGGTTCATGTTGCCGATCACGAAGGTCACGGCCATGGTCTCGCCCAGCGCACGTCCCAGGCCCAGCATGACGCCGCCCAGCACACCGGCCTTGGTATAGGGCAACACCACTTTCCACACCACTTCCCAGGTGGTGGAGCCCAGGCCGTAGGCCGACTCCTTGAGCAGTGCGGGCGTGACTTCAAACACATCGCGCATCACCGAGGCGATGAACGGAATGATCATAATGGCCAGGATGATGCCGGCCGACAGAATGCCGATACCCACCGGCGGGCCCGACACCAGGGCGCCCAGATAGGGCACACCATCCAGCAGGGACTGCAGCGGCTGCTGCACATAGGTGGCCAGCACGGGACCGAACACCATCAGGCCCCACATGCCGTACACGATGGACGGCACGGCGGCCAGCAATTCGATGGCCGTGCCCAGCGGGCGCTTGAGCCAGGCGGGCGACAGCTCGGTCAGGAACAGTGCAATGCCGAAACTCACCGGCACCGCGATCACCAGCGCGATCAGCGAGGTCATCAAGGTGCCGTAAATCATCACCAGACCGCCGTACTTGTCCTGCACGGGATCCCACTCGCTGTTGACCAGAAAACCCAGACCGTATTCCTTGATGGCCGGCCAGGCACCAAACAGCAGCGACACCAGAATGGCCGCCAACAAACCCAGGGTCACCCATGCGGCCGCCTTGGCCAGCAACGCAAACAGACGATCCGCCATCACCCCGGTGATCAGGGGGGAACGGCGGGGAGACGGGGTACTGGCACGGCGGTCCGACGCTTGCGCGTTCGTCAAACCAGGGGCCGAAGTCGTTTGTGACACAGAGGGCACCTTGAGAAGAAGCTGACCTGCCGCAGGCGCCAGAGGCTCCCGCGGCAGGAGAAGAACGAAAGATTACTTCACAGCGATGGTCTGGCCTGCGGCATTCTTGATGTTGCCCCAGGACTTGTAGATCACTTGCTTGACGGGTTCAGGCATGGGCACATAGTCCAGACCAGCGGCCGTTTGGTCACCCGACTGGTAGGCCCACTGGAAGAACTTCAGCGCAGCAGCTGCCTGCTCGGGCTTTTCCTGCTTGGCGTGCATCAGGATGAAGGTGGCGCTGGTGATGGGCCATGCGTCCTTGCCAGGCTGGTTGGTCAGTATCTGGAAGAAGCTCTTGGACCAGTCGGCACCGGCAGCCGCCGCCTTGAAGGTGGCGTCATCCGGCGTCACGAAAGCGCCGCTGCTGTTTTGCAGCAGGGTGAAGGTCAGTTTGTTTTGCTTGACATAGGCGTATTCCACGTAACCGATGGAGTTGGGCAGACGGCCCACAAAGGCGGCCACGCCTTCGTTGCCCTTGCCGCCGGCACCGGTGGGCCAGTTCACAGCCTTGCCTTCACCCACTTTTTCCTTCCACTCGGCGTTCACCTTGGAGAGGTAGTTGGTGAAACCGAAGGTGGTGCCCGAACCGTCGGCACGGCGCACCGGAGCTATGGTGGCATCCGGCAGCGCGACACCGGGATTCAGGGCCACGATGGCTGCGTCATTCCACTTGGTGATCTTGCCCAGGTAGATGTCACCCAGCACCTGACCGCTCAGCTTGAGCTGACCGGGAGCAATACCCTTGATGTTGACCACGGGCACGATGCCGCCGATCACGGTGGGGAACTGCACCAGACCCTTTTTGGCCAGCTCGTCGTCCTTCAGCGGCTCGTCCGAGGCACCGAAGTCCACCGTCTTGGCTTCGATCTGCTTGATGCCGGCACTGGAGCCCACGGACTGGTAGTTGATCTTCACACCAGTGGCCTTGTGGTAATCCGCAGCCCACTTGGAGTACAGCGGAGCGGGGAAGCTGGCACCCGCGCCCGTGGCTTCCTGCTGTGCCCACACAGCAGACACACCGGCCACAGCCACCACACCCGTCACCACACCACGCAACACAGACAACTTCATGAGAAACCTCTCGGTTATGAAAAAGTGATAAGCGTGAATGTAAAAAGGCTTTGTGACAGTGTCGTGACATAAAAAAGAAGTCGCAAGCCGTTGCACCCCGGGCGCAGCATGGGTTCTGCACCATCGCACAGAGCGTCACCAATCTGTCACACAGTCGGCGTAGCGTGCGCCCTCTGCGCTTCTGTCAAGAAAGCACCAGAGGCATTCGCGCGAATGTCATCTCCGCGTCAGCGACGCTGCTAAGCTTGTCCCCTTTTCGCCCGTACCTGTTTTCGCTTCATGCCACACGCCACGACACTTGCCGCCATCGACCTGGGCTCCAACAGTTTCCGGCTGGAAATTGGCAGCTATGAGCACCTGCAGATCCAGCGGGTCGAATACCTCAAGGAAACCGTGCGCCAGGGCAACGGGCTGGATGACGAGCGCAACCTGACCCCGGAAGCCATGGAGCGCGGCTGGGCCTGCCTGGCGCGGTTTGGCGAGCGCCTGCGCGGCTTCGACCCCCAGCGTGTGCGTGCGGTGGCCACACAGACACTGCGCGAAGCCCGCAACCGGGAGGCTTTTGTGCAGCGCGGCAGCGAGCTGCTGGGCTTTCCCATTGATGTCATCAGCGGCGAAGACGAAGCACGCCTGATCTACCGCGGCGTGGTCAGCCAGCTGCCGATGAGCGATGAACGGCGCCTGGTGATGGACATTGGCGGCCGCTCCACCGAATTCGTGCTGGGCCACGGCGTGCAGGCCGAAGCCCTGGCCTCCTACCGCATTGGCAGCGTGGCCTGGTCCATGCGCTACTTTCCCCAGGGCGTGCTGACCGCAGAAGCCTTTGCCAACGCCGAACTGGCCGCCCGCGCCGTGCTGGACGAGGCGTTGGACACCTTCCGTCCCGGCAGCTGGGATTGCGCCTATGCCTCGGCAGGTACGGCCAATGCCGTCGGCGAGGTCCTGATTGCCAATGGCCGCAGCCAGGGCGTGATCGACCGCGACGGCCTGGACTGGCTGCTGCAGCAGCTGTTGCGCGCCCAGACGATGGACCGCATCCGGCTGGAAGGCATGCGCGAGGACCGCCGCCCCATGCTGGCCGGCGGCATCAGCATCATGCGTGCCGCCTTCGACCTGCTGGGCATTGACTCCATGCAGATTGCCCAGGGCGCACTGCGCCAGGGCGTGCTGCATGACCTGATCGATGCCGATCTGCCCACAGGCGACCTGCGCACTGCCAGTGTGCAGGCCCTGGCCAACCGTTTTGCCGTGGAAACCGCCCATGGGCGCCATGTGGCCGACACCGCCCAGCACCTGTGGCGCGAGATGACCGGCAGCACCCAGCCACAGCACCACCTGCTGGAATGGGCCGGCCTGTTGCACGAGGTGGGCCAACGCATCAACCGCAGCGACTACCACCGCCACAGCGCCTACATCCTGCAATACAGCGGTGCCAAAGGCTTTGCCGAGGACGAGTTGCTGCACCTGGCCCTGCTGGTGCTGGGCCACCGCGGCAAGCTCAAGAAGGTGGAAGACTTCATCAGCCAGGCTCCCGGTGCCATGGAACTGCTGGCCCTGCGCCTGGCCGTGATCCTGTGCCACGCCCGCCAGGCACCCCAATTGCAGGGCATGCAACTGCTGCGCCGCGGTGCGAGCTTCACCCTGCGTGCGCCGGCCCACTGGTCGCAGCAGTTTCCCCAATCCGCCCATCTGCTGGCGGAAGAGGCGGAAGCCTGGTCCAGGACGCCGTGGAAACTGCAACTCTTGCTGGACTGAACGGCGACGCCGTACCGGCTGTCTGACAAGGCTGCACGACCGTTGCGGGAGTGCGCTGCATACGCACCGGCAATGGCCAGGCATGCCATCAATGCCTCCCGGGCAGTGCCCAGGCAACGCATACAACCGCACGGCAATGTCACCCCACCATCGCTCGTGCGTGCGTGTGCGTGCGACCGGTCAGCAATCCACACCAGCGCACGCAGCCCCTGCGACAGGGGCCAGGCATGACTGCCTGCGGCCGCAGCCGGCGTCAGCCGCCCGCGTAGCGCTGCATCAGTGCCTGCTGTGCGCCCAGGCCGGTCTGGGGATGCGGGGGCGGCAGATAGCGGCCATCGGGCTGTTGGCTCCAGGCATCCCGGTCATCGTGCAGATAGGCCACCAAGCATTCGTCGATGATCTGCTGGCGCAGCGCCGCATCCGTCACCGGCCAGGCCAGCTCCACACGCCGCAGCATGTTGCGGCTCATCCAGTCAGCGCTGGACAGGTAGACATGCTCGTGCACACCCCAGGCAAAATAGAAGACGCGGGTGTGTTCCAGAAAGCGGCCGATCACCGATCGCACGCGGATGTTGTCGGTCTGCCCGGCCACCTGTGGCGGCAGCATGCAGGCTCCGCGCACGATCAGATCAATCTGCACACCGGCCTGCCCGGCCGCCACCAGGCCGCGTATCAGGGCTTCATCGGTCAGCGCATTCATCTTCACCACAATGCGCGCTGGCTTGCCCTGGCGCGCAGCATCGGCCGCCTTGCCTATCAGCGCCAGCAGGCGGTCATGCAGGGCAAACGGCGCCATCACCAGGCGCTGCAGCTGGGGCATGTGGTTCTGGTTGGCCAGATGGCTGAATACGGCATCCATATCGGCCGTGGTGCCGGCCTCACAGGTCAGATAGCCGAGATCGGTATACAGCCGCGCCGTGCGCATGTTGTAGTTGCCGGTGGACAGATGGCCGTAGCGCCGCAGGCGCCGACCTTCGCGCCGCGTCACCAGCAGCATCTTGGCGTGGGTCTTGAGTCCCACCACGCCATAGACCACCTGGGCACCCACATCCTCCAGAGACTCTGCCCAGTTGATGTTGGCTTCCTCGTCAAAGCGGGCCTTGAGCTCCACCACCGCCATGACCTCCTTGCCGCGGCGCACCGCCTCGCCCAGCAGCCGCATCAGCTCGGAATCGGCACCGGTGCGGTAGATGGTCTGCTTGATCACCAGCACCTGCGGGTCGTTCACGGCCTCGCGCAGCAACGCCAGCACGCCATCGAAGCTCTCGAACGGCTGGTGCATCAGCACATCGCGCTGGCGCATCTGCGCCATGATGGAGCTGCCTTGCGCCAGCTGGCGTGGCCAGACCGGGCGCCAGGCGGGGAACAGCAGTTGCGGCGCATCCACCAGCTCGATCAGCTGTGCCAGCCGCCCCAGATTCACCGGTCCCTTGACGCGGAACAACACCTGCGGCGGCAGCGAGAACTGGGTGAGCAGCATCTGCGCGAGCGTGTCGGAGCAGCCGAAGTCCACCTCCAGCCGCACGGCCATGCCGTAATGCCGGTGGTGCAGGCCCTGGCGCAACGCGGTCCGCAGGTCCGGCACATCCTCCTCATCCACCGAGAGATCGGAGTGGCGCGTGACGCGGAACTGCGAAAACTCCTGCACCTTGCGGCCCGGAAACAGGTCTTTCAGATGGGCACGCACGATGCTGGTCAGACTGACGAACAGGCGCTTGCCTTCCGTGACCTTGGCTGGCATGGCCACCAGGCGCGGCAGCGCACGCGGCACACGCAAAATAGCCACATCATTGTGGCGACCGAAGGCATCATTGCCCTGTAGCCGCACGATGAAGTTCAGCGTCTTGTTGGCCACCTTGGGAAAAGGATGAGCCGGATCCAGCCCAACCGGCACCAGCAGCGGCTGCACCTCCTTGGCGAAATAGCTGTGCACCCATTCCCTCTGGGCCGCCGTGCGGTCGCGATTGGCCACCACACGGATGCCGACACGCCCGAAGGCCGGGCTGATCTCTTCGTTGTAGATCCGGTACTGCTGCGTCACCAGGGCATGGGAATGGTCGGCCAGGGCCTGCAGCGGTGCCGGCATGGCCGCCCCCTGCTCGATGGCCGCACGCATGGCCGTGACCTGCGGTGCGGCGCGCACCTCGAAGAACTCGTCCAGATTGGAGGAGACGATGGTCAGGAACCGCAGCCGCTCCAGCAGCGGCACATCGTCGCGCATGGCCCAGGCCAGCACGCGTTCGTTGAACGCCAGAATGCACAGGTCCCGGTCCAGCAGCGGCAGCACTGGCGGCGCCGGCACGGGCAACAAGGCCGCCATTTCCACTGGCGCACTGGGGGTGGGCGTCGCGCCCAGCTCCAGCGCTGCCACCACGTCTGCACTCCCACGCATGGGGACATCGCTGACAACAGCTTCTTCTGTCATCGCGTTGTCATCGAAGGCGGTGGAAGCGGCATGCATACAAGAAACCCGAGTGGTGAAGCGTCCAGTATTGGCGGCCAATGTGACAAACCCATGACAACGGCATGACACACTCTGCCATACGGCTCCAGCATCCCGCCGCGCGCCCGCTGCAGGCACTGGGACTTTGGCCGTTCTGTCAGGGCTGCCACAGGCTTCGGTGGTAACCTGCGCGGCTTGGCTTGGGGGCACATGCACATGAAAGAGGGAAGCGCGCTGGCCGCAATCGACATCGGCTCCAACAGCATTCTGCTGGAGACCGCGCGCATGGAGCGTGGCCATATCCGCCTGCAGCTGCACCGCAAGGAAACCATCCGCCTGGGAGGCGCCCTGGATGCCGACGGCCGCCTGCAGCCCGAAGCCATGGAGCGCGGCTGGGACTGCCTGCAGCGCTACGCCCAGCTGATGGCCCATGTGCCACCCTCGCAGCGCAAGGTGGTGGCCACCCAGACCCTGCGCGAAGCCACCAACCGCCAGATCTTTCTGGACCGCACCGCATCGATTGTGCAATGCCCGGTGGAAGTCATCACCGGCGAGCAGGAAGCACAGCTGATCTACCAGGGCGTGGCCCTGTTCCTACCCGACGACCAGCATCCCCGGCTGGTGGTGGACATCGGAGGCCGCTCCACCGAGCTGGGCTGGGGCCAGGGCAGCGAGCTGCGACACGCCAGCTCCTACCCCTTGGGCAGTGTGGGCTGGGCGCAGGCCTTCTTCCCCGATGGCACGCTGTCTGCCAACGCCTTTGCCCAGGCACGTGAGGCAGCGCTGTCCGTGCTGGCCCCGGCACGCCCCTTGGCCAACCAACTGGCCACGGCATCCAGCGCGCAGGTGTACGGTGCTTCCGGCACGGCGGGCGCCATCAGCAAGGTGCTGACGGCCCAGGGCCATACCCCGGGCAGCATCAGCCGCGAGGCGTTGTGGGCGCTGCGCGACCAGTTGCAGTCCTGGGGCCATGTGCGCCACCTGGCCAGCCTGCAAGGGCTGCGCTCCGAGCTGCTACCGGTCATCGGTGGCGGCATCAGCGTGATGTGTGCGGTGTTCGAACTGCTGGGGCTACAGCAGATGCGCATGGCCCAGGGGGCACTGCGGCACGGGCTGCTGGTGAGCCTGTCACAAGCCGGCCCGCTGGATGGCTGAAGACCACACGGATTCCGCCCATGTGCAGCCAATTCCTGGCAGATCGCGGCATGAGATTGGCTCCCCACGGACAGAGGAAATTTTGCTTTTCCAAACAACTGCAGTCACTGCAGCATCTGCACCGCAGACCCCACCGCAAGTCCAGCCGCGGCAGGACAGGCGTTGCTGCAGCGACTTGCCATCCCGGCCCTCACCGTGATAATGCTTCGGGAAAGAGACCACTGTGGCCGAACCTTCCACACCTGCCCCCCCGCTGCTGAACGCCGGACGCACCAACACGGTTGCGTGGATGGTGTTCATCCTGGGTTTGCTGTTATCGACCGCACTGATCTGGCACCTTGAACGCCAGGATCAGCAGCAGGCCCGCGCCCTGGCCAACGATGTCGCCACCGACCACGCGCGCTATCTGGAGCGCGGAATCGGCCAGGCCCTGGCCGCCAACAAAGCCCTGGCCGCCGCTGTGGCGCAGACCCACGGTTCCATCCAGGCGTTTGAGGAGACGGCCCGCCACCTGATCGTGATGTACCCGGAAGTCAGCGCCATGTCCCTGGCACCCAACGGAGTGATCCAGGTCGTGGTGCCCCTGGTGGGCAATGAAGGTGTGCTGGGCTTCAACCAGTTGAACTCCCCCCAGCAGCAGCGCGAAGCCGAACGGGCCCGCGACAGCAACCAGCTGACCCTGGCCGGCCCCATGCCCCTGGCACAGGGCGGCATCGGCATCGTGGGGCGCATGCCGGTGTTTCTGGAAGCCGGTAAATTCTGGGGCTTCACCAATGTCACCCTGCGCCTGGAAGCGGTCCTGAAAACTGCACGCCTGGAGCGCCTGAACGCACGCGGCTACGACTATGTGCTCTGGCGTGTCCCGCCAGGCAGTGACACCCCGCAGATCATCCAGGCAGCCGGCACCACGCTGTCGGCCGCCACCGTCCACCAGCGCATCGAGTTGCCCAACAGCGAATGGATGCTCAGCGTCATGCCCCGCAGCGGCTGGCTCAACCCCACCACCTTGCTGATGCGGGCTTTGGCGGGCCTGTTGTTTGCCTCCTTGATCGGCGCCTTGACCAAGCTGCTGCTGCACCTGAAAGCCCATGAAGCCAATCTGGAGCAGATGGTGAACCAGCGCACCCAACAGCTCCAGGACGCCCAGCGCCAGCTGCGCGCCACCATCGACGCCATTCCCGATGTGCTGATGGAACTGGATCGCGAAGGCCACTACATCAGTGTGCACAGCCCGCGCCCCGACATGCTGGCAGCCCCTCGGGATGCTTTGATCGGCAAGCGCTTCACGGAATTCCTGCCTGAAAAAGACAGCCGCATCGTCTTCAACGCCTTGCAGATCGCCGAAACCTCGGGCTGGGCCAGCGGTTTTAGGCTGCAAGTTCCGACCCGCGATGGGCACAGCAAATGGTTCGAACTCTCGGTGGCCCGCAAAAGCCCGGCATTTGCCTCCGAAGCGCACTTCATCGTGCTGTCGCGCGATGTGACCGAACGAGTGCAAGCCGAGCAGGAGCTCTACCTGACCTCCCAGGTGTTTCGCCAAAGCAGCGAAGCCATTGTCATTTCGGATGCCATGCACCGCATTGTCCAGATCAACCCGGCCTACTGCCGCCTGAGTGGCTTCGGTGCACCCGAAGCCATCGGTCAGCTGGCCAGCCTGGACATGGCGCAATCCGGCGCACCCAGCGAGCTGCCTGCCGAGCCCTACCTGCTCGTGCAGCGCACCGGCCAATGGGAAGGCGAAACACAGGGCCTGCACCGCAACGGCACCCCTTACCAGCAGTACCGGACCATCACGGCCTTGCGCGACGAGCAAGGCCGGCTGACGCACTGCATCACCCTGTTCCGCGACATCACGCAGCAGCGCCGGGACCAGGAACGCATCCGGCACCTGGCGCATTTCGATGCCCTCACCGGCCTGCCCAACCGCAGCCTGCTGTCCGAACGGGTCACGCAAGCCATCCAGCACCAGCGCACCGCCGAAGGCTGCGCCGCCTTGCTATTCTTGGACCTGGACCATTTCAAGAATATCAACGACTCACTGGGCCACCGTGTCGGCGACCGTGTCCTGGTGGCCCTGGCCCGGCGGCTGCAACTGCAATTGCGTCCCCAGGACACCGTGGCGCGCATGGGCGGGGACGAATTCGTGGTGCTGGTCTACGGCCGGCAGATGGCCGATGTGGAGGTTCTGGCGCAAAAGCTGCTGGACAGCACTGCAGCCCCTTTTCAGATCGATGGGCATGAGCTCACCATCTCGCTGTCTATCGGCATCGCCACCTACCCCGTGGACGGCGATGGCTTCGACACCCTCTACCAGCGTGCCGATGCAGCCATGTACCGCGCCAAGCAGTCAGGCCGCAACCGCTATAGCTTCTTCACTGCCGAGCTGGAAGCGCGCAGCGCCCGCACGCTGCACATTGCCAATGCCCTGCGCCGCGCCCTGGAGCGGGAGCAGTTCGCACTGCACTACCAGCCCCAGCTGGACACCCACACCAAGGCCGTGATCGGCGCGGAAGCGCTGATCCGCTGGTACCACCCTGAACTGGGCCAGGTGTCACCCGCCGAGTTCATTCCCATTGCGGAAAGCACCGGCCTCATCATCGGCATCGGCGATTGGGTGATGCGCACGGCGGCCCAGGACATGCGCCGCTGGCTGGACATGGGGATCACGCTGCGCACCGTGTCCGTAAATCTGTCACCGCTGCAGTTCCAGCACCACCACCTGCCCGAGCAGGTGGCACGCAATCTGGCCCATGCCCGGTTGCCGGCGAAGCATCTGATGCTGGAGCTGACCGAAAGTGCCGCAGTCGACGACCCAGCAGCCGCCATTGCCATGCTGGACAGGCTCAATCGCCAGGGCGTGCGCATTGCGCTGGACGACTTCGGCACCGGCTACTCCTCGCTCAGCTACCTCAAGCGTTTTCAGATCCACAAGCTCAAGATCGACCAGTCCTTTGTGCGCGACCTGGAGCAGGACGCCAACGACCGGGCCATCATTGTGGCCATCATCCATATCGCCAAGGCACTCGGCATGGACACCCTGGCCGAAGGGGTGGAAAGCGAAGCGCAGCTGGATTTTCTGCAGGCACAGGGCTGCAATTTTGTGCAAGGCTACCTGTTCAGCCGCCCGCTGCCCGCGCCACAATTTGAAGCCCTGCTTCTAGCCTGCACGCCGGCGTCCTGAAAAAGCGCCCGGCAAAGTGGACTTGCGTATTTTTTGTGCGCAGTCAAGCGAGTGTGCAAACCGACAAACATCCCGATGGGTAACACCGCCGCGCGTGACGCGCGCGTGTAACATAAGTACACATTTACCTCCCCTGCCCGCATGACGGGTCAGGGTCGCTTCCCTTTTTGTGTCTTCCGCACACATGTCCACTCTGCTGAATGCGCCTTCGCACGCCTTGCCTCTTGAAAGTGCGGAGTCGAATGCCGTTCAACGCCTGCTGCGGGAACACCAGACGCTGCTGGAAAGCGCCGATGTCGGCATCGTCTTCATCCGCCAGCGCGTGGTCGTGCGCTGCAACCGGCGCTACGCGGAAATCTTCGGTTATCTGCATCCACAGGACATGGAAGGCATCAGCAGTGCCAACTTTCATCCGACCCGCACCGAATTTCGCGAACTGGGGCGTACCGCCTACCCCACGCTGTCGCGCGGTGAAGTCTTCAAAACCGAACGCCTCATGCGCCGCAAGAACGGGCGGCTTTTCTGGGGCGCACTCACCGGGCGCCTGATCAACCCGGACGACACACGGGAAGGCTCCATCTGGATCATCGACGACATCGACGAGCAAAAGCGCTCGCAGTCGCTGCTGGGCAATGCCTTGCGAGAAAAGCAGCTGCTGTTCGACCACGCGGCCATTGGCATTGCGTTCTTCCGCAAAGGCAAGATCACCCGCTGCAACCCCCATCTGGAACAGATGCTGGGTTACGACCCTGGCGAGCTGCAGAACATCGACCCCACCAGTTTCATCCCCAGCACCCAGGCATGGGAGCAGTTGCAGCACAAAAGCCAGAGCGTACTATTGAACGGCCTGCGCTTCGAGGCCGAAGTCGCCCTGCAGCGCAAGGACGGCTCCGTGCTAGAGTGCGAGATGCGTTGCAAGCTCCTGGATGCCTCCGATCTTTCGCAAGGCAGCGTCTGGATCATCGAAGACATCACCGACCGCAAGCTGGCACAGCAGCATCTGGCACAGGTACAGAACCAGCTGGAGCAGCAGGTGCGCGAACGCACTCTGGAACTGAGCTCCACGGTGGCCGACCTGCACCGTGAAGTGCAGGACCAGGAGCGCATTTACTGGCTGGCGCACTACGACCCGCTCACCGGCCTGCCCAACCGAACACTGCTGGCCCAGCGCAGCGCCGGGGCCATCCAGACCGCCACCGAAAACAGCACGCCGCTGGCCGTGATCTTCCTGGACCTGGACCACTTCAAGCATGTGAACGATTCGCTGGGCCACAAGGTCGGCGACGCCCTGCTGGTGGAAATCGGCAAGCGCCTGCGCTCCATCGTGCGCGAGCGCGACACCGTGGCGCGTCTGGGGGGGGATGAATTCGTGCTGCTGCTGCCCGGCGCCAACGCCCAGGGGGCCGCCCGCGTGGCCGCCAAGCTGCAGGAAGCATCGCAGCGCCCCTACCAGATCGAGCACCATGAGCTGACCATTGCGCCCTCCATGGGCATCGCCTTGCACCCGCAGGACGGCACGGAATTCGATGCCCTGACCCAGGCGGCCGATGTGGCCATGTACCACGCCAAGCTGGATGGCCGCAACACCTACCGCTTCTTCACCCCGGAGATGCGCGCCAAGTCCTTGCGCGCACTGCAACTGGAGAATGCCTTGCGCCGGGCCTTGGAGCGCAAGCAATTCCAGCTGCATTACCAGCCCCAGGTGTGCCTGCGCACCGGCTCCATTCGCAGCGCAGAAGCGCTGCTGCGCTGGCACCACCCTGAACTGGGCTCCATTTCCCCGGCGGAATTCATTCCTGTAGCCGAAGACAGCGGGCAGATCCTGCAGATCGGTGAATGGGTGCTGAAAACCGCCGTGGAACAGCTCAAGCAGTGGAACCAACAGGGGTTGGGCAACATCAAGGTGGCCGTCAATCTGTCGGCAATTCAATTCCACCAGCCCCAGCTGCCGGAGATGGTCAGCCGCATCCTGACGGAATCCGGCATTTCACCCGACCTGCTGGAGCTGGAGCTGACCGAAGGTGTCGCCGTCCAGGATCCCCGCACGGCCACGGCCACGATGGACCGTTTGAACTCCCACGGCATCCGGCTGTCCATGGACGACTTTGGCACCGGATACTCGTCACTCAGCCAGCTCAAACGGTTCCAGATTTACAAACTCAAGATCGACCAGTCGTTCATCCGCGACATTGACCACGACAGCAATGACCGCGCCATTGTCAGCGCCATCATTCGCATGGCACAGGCCCTGGGCATGCAAACCACGGCCGAAGGCGTAGAGACGCAGGCGCAACTGGAATTTCTGCAACAGCAAGGCTGCGATGAGGCCCAGGGCTACCACTTCAGCCGGCCGCTCCAGGCAGGTGACTTCGAGCACTTTTTCCGCAGCTACGCACAGTCTCACTGAAGCTCGGATCATAAAAAAAGGGCCCATAAAGGGCCCCGTTTTTTATGAAGGGGGGCGCAGTCGGCACCTCCCCAATGCACCATCATCCTGCACGGGCTGCATCCGCCAGACCTTGCGCCAGGCGGTGGGCCAGCGCAGCATCCTGCGCCTCCACCATCACGCGCAGCAGCGGCTCCGTGCCGCTGGCACGGATCAACACCCGCCCGTAATGGCCCAACTCCTGCTCGGCCGCGGTCTGCGCCTGTGCCAATGCCGTGTTGGACTTCCAATCCTGGTCAGGCTGCAGGCGCACGTTCACCATGACCTGGGGATACAGCGTCAACCCATCCAGCAGCGCTGCCATGGTCTTGCCACTGCGTGCACAAGCCTGCAGCACTTGCAGCGCACTCACCAAGCCATCACCGGTAGTGTGCTTGTCCAGGGCCAGCAGATGTCCCGATCCTTCTCCACCCAGAATCCATTGGCGCCGCTGCAGCTCCTCCAGCACATAGCGGTCACCCACCTTGGCGCGCACCATGGGCACGCCCTGGCTTTCCAGGGCTTTTTCCACCGCCATATTGGTCATCAGGGTGCCCACCACACCACCCACCGGTTCGCTGCGTCGCAAACGATCCTGCACCATCAGGAACAGCACCTCATCGCCATTGAAGATACGCCCTTGCGCATCCACCATCTGCAGACGGTCGGCATCGCCATCCAGGGCAATACCGTAGTCCGCATGGTGGGCGCGGACAGCCTGGGCCAATGCCTGCGGATACGTGGCCCCCACACCGTCGTTGATGTTCAGCCCATCCGGCTGGCAGCCGATGGCCACCACATCGGCGCCCAGCTCATGGAACACCTGCGGTGCAATCTGGTAGGCCGCGCCGTGGGCGGCATCCACCACGATCTTGAGACCACGCAGGCTCAGATCGTTGGCAAACGTGCTTTTGCAGAATTCGATATAGCGGCCTGCCGCATCGTTGAGCCGGCGCGTCTTGCCGAGATTGCGCGAATCGACCCACGCAGGCTCGGCATCGATCAAGGCCTCCACTTCTTCTTCCCAGGCATCGGGCAGCTTTGTACCTTGGGCGCTGAAGAACTTGATACCGTTGTCCGGGTACGGGTTGTGGCTGGCACTGATCACCACCCCCAGGCTGGCGCGTTGTGCTCGCGTCAGATAGGCCACGCCGGGTGTGGGCAGCGGTCCCAGCAGAATGACGTCCACTCCTGCCGCATTGAAACCGGCTTCCATCGCGGCTTCCAGCATATAGCCCGAAATCCGGGTGTCCTTGCCAATCAGCACCGTCGGACGCTCTTGCGTCCGCTTGAGCACGCGGCCCACCGCATGCGCCAGGCGCAATGCGAAATCGGCCGTGATCGGTGCCTTGCCGACAGTGCCCCGGATTCCATCGGTACCAAAATATTGACGCGCCATGGCGCTCCTCCTCGTTTTATTGCTCAACCCACTGCTCACGCCGCATCGTGTGCATGCATGGCATTCCAGATTTTCAATGCCGCCACCGTGTCCGCCACATCGTGCACACGCACGACACGTGCCCCACGCTCCACCGCCAGCACGGCGGCCGTCACACTGGGCACCATGCGCTCGTGCACGGGCAAGCCCGTCACGGTTCCCAGCGAGCCCTTGCGGGACCATCCCGCCAGCAGCGGCAAGTCTAGGTCCAGCAGATCTTGCTGCCGGGCAAGCAGTGCAAAGTTTTGTTCCACGCTCTTGCCGAAGCCGATGCCGTAGTCCAGCGTGATGCGCTCGCGCGCCACCCCCAGCTGCTCCAGGCATGCCACCTGCTCCGCCAGAAACTGGCGCACCTGGGCAACGGGATCGGCCTGCATGTGCTCCAGGTGCATGGTCTGTGGCGTCTGGTGCATGTGCATCAGGCACACGCCACTGCGCGGATGCGCCGCAATGATCTCGCGGGCACCTGCCTGGCGCAAAGCCCATATGTCATTGATGATGTCGGCGCCGGCATCCAGCACTGCCTGCATCACCTCTGGCTTGTAGGTGTCCACGGACACCGGCACCTGCAGGCGCACGGCTTCCTTGACCACCGGCAGCACCCGCGCCAGCTCTTCGTCCAGGGGCACCGCCGGACTTCCGGGGCGCGTCGATTCGCCACCGATGTCCAGGATATCGGCCCCCTCTTTCAGCAGCCTTTCTGCATGTGCCATGGCCGCACTGGTACCGGCATGCCGCCCACCGTCCGAAAAGGAATCCGGTGTCACATTCACAATGCCCATGACGCGCGGTCGGCGCAGATCAATGTCAAAGCGCGTCACCTGCCAGCATGTATTCATCGCCCGTCCTTGGATTTCATCTGAAAAAACAAAGCGGGACTCCACAGAGTCCCGCTTTTCCTGTGCCTGATGGCACCAGGATCACACCGCCGTAGGTGCCGTATCGGTGTCTACCGCAGGGGTTCCACCGCCGTGCCCGCTGTCACCCGACGAGGGGGGATTGCGTGGCGTCCAGTCCTTGGGGGGACGTGGCTCCTTACCCGCCATGATGTCGTCCAGCTGCTCCGCATCGATGGTTTCCCAATCGAGCATGGCCTTGGCCATGGCATGCATCTTGTCGGAGTTGTCCTCGATCAGCTTGCGCGCCAGATGGTACTGCTCGTCGATGATGCGTCGCACTTCAGCGTCCACCTTCTGCATGGTCTCTTCGCTGATGCCGCTGGGCTTGCTCATGGAGCGGCCCAGGAAAGGCTCGCCTTCCTGTTCGGCATAGACCATGGGGCCCAGTGCATCGGTCATGCCATAGCGCGTCACCATGTCACGGGCAATCTGCGTCGCACGCTCAAAGTCGTTCGATGCCCCCGTGGTCATCTGGTTCATGAACACTTCTTCAGCAATGCGGCCGCCGAACAGCATCGCGATCTGGTTGAGCATGAACTCCTTGTCATAGGAGTAGCGGTCTTTTTCCGGCAGGCTCATGGTCACGCCCAGCGCACGGCCGCGCGGGATGATGGTGACCTTGTGCACCGGGTCGCACTTGGGCAGCAGCTTGCCGATCAGGGCATGGCCTGCCTCGTGGTAGGCCGTGTTGCGGCGCTCTTCCTCGGGCATGACCATGGACTTGCGCTCGGGGCCCATGATGATCTTGTCCTTGGCCTTTTCAAAGTCCTGCATCTCCACGGTGCGCGCGTTGCGGCGTGCAGCCATCAGGGCCGCTTCGTTGCACAGGTTCGCCAGATCGGCACCCGACATGCCGGGCGTGCCGCGTGCAATGATGGCCGGGTTCACGTCCTGGGCCACAGGGATCTTGCGCATGTGCACGTTCAGGATCTGCTCGCGGCCACGGATGTCCGGCAAGGTCACATAGACCTGGCGGTCGAAACGTCCGGGACGCAGCAGAGCGGCATCCAGGATGTCGGGGCGGTTGGTGGCAGCCACCACGATCACGCCCAGGTTGGTTTCGAAACCATCCATCTCCACCAGCATCTGGTTCAGTGTCTGCTCGCGCTCATCGTTGCCACCGCCCATGCCGGCGCCACGCTGGCGGCCCACCGCATCGATTTCATCGATGAAGATGATGCAAGGCGCATTCTTCTTGGCGTTCTCGAACATGTCGCGCACACGGGCCGCGCCCACGCCAACGAACATTTCCACGAAGTCGGAACCCGAGATCGAGAAGAACGGCACCTTGGCTTCGCCCGCAATCGACTTGGCCAGCAGCGTCTTGCCCGTACCGGGAGGGCCCACCAGCAGCAGGCCACGCGGAATGCGGCCACCCAGCTTCTGGAACTTGTTGGGGTCCTTCAGGAAGTCGACGACTTCCTTGACTTCCTCCTTGGCCTCGTCGCAACCGGCGACGTCGGCGAAGGTGACGGTGTTGTTGTTTTCGTCGAGCATGCGCGCCTTGGACTTGCCAAAGCTGAACGCGCCGCCCTTGCCACCGCCCTGCATCTGGCGCATGAAGTACACCCACACGCCGATCAGCAGCAGCATCGGCCCCCAGCTGATGAGCAAGCTCATCAGCAGCGAGCCTTCTTCACGCGGCTTGACGTCGAACTTGACGTTGTTGTTGATCAGGTCGCCCACCAGACCACGGTCCAGGTAGGTCGCGGTCGTGCGCACACGGCGGTCATCGTTGGTGACCGCCATGATTTCGGTGCCGCCAGGGCTCTCCTGGATGGTGACGCTCTTGATGCGGTTGCTGCGCACATCCTCGAGGAAGTCGGAATAGCCGACATAACCAGCGCCAGCACCGCCACGGGTGTCAAACTGCTTGAACACCGTGAACAGCACCATGGCGATGACCAGCCATACGGCAACTTTAGAAAACCACTGATTGTTCAAGCGGGGCTCCAATGAAAAAGGCGAAATTCATGCACATACGGACGATGTCATCCATATGGGATGCATTTTAGGTGTTTCAAGCATGCGGATCGAAACCTTATTCCTGCCAAGGCGATAGGTCTCCGGGAAATATCCGCCCAGCGGAGGGGGCAACACCCGCGGTTGATCCACATCAAAGTGGCATCAGGTCTTGAGTCCCATTCCGATCAGGAATGTTTCCGATGAACGGATGCGCGAGGATTTGGGCTTGAACGTCTTGACCGTGCGAAAAGTCTGGCGAAACAGGGCCACCAGCTCGTCATAACCGGGACCGTGGAACAACTTGACCACCAGCGCCCCCTCGGGCTTGAGGTGGTGGGTCGCGAAATCGACCGCCAGCTCGATCAGGTGGGTGATGCGCGCGCCGTCCGTCGTGGAATTACCCGACAGGTTTGGGGCCATGTCCGACACCACCACATCCACCGCCCGTCCCTGCACCGCCTCTTCCAGCTGCGCCAGCACCGGTTCCTCGCGGAAGTCGCCCTGGATGAAGTGCACGCCTTCAATGGATTCCATCGGCAGCAGGTCCAGCGAGATGATGGTGCCATTCAAGTCCCCTACGGCGGCTCCCTTGGGGGCCAGCTTGCGGCGCAGGTACTGGCTCCACGCACCGGGAGCACAGCCCAGATCCACCACAATGTCACCGGGATGGATCAGCTTGAGCGCCTCATCGATCTCCTTCAACTTGTAGGCCGCACGGGCCCGGTAGCCGTCTTTCTGTGCGGCCTGAACATAGGGATCGTTGACATGGTTGTTGAGCCATGCCTTATCCACTTTCTTGCTTTTGGTATTGATCTTCATGCGAAATTCTTCCTGCCTCGATAATACGGCCCATGCCCCAAATTGAATTGACTCCCGCAGAGCGCCGGGAACACCGCGCCAACGCCCACCACCTGGACCCCGTGGTCCTGATCGGTGGTGACGGCCTCACACCCGCAGTCCAGAAAGAAGTGGATGCGGCACTGAATGCCCACGGCCTGATCAAGGTCCGCGTCTTCGGCGACGAACGCGCCACCCGCGACCAGATCTACCAACAGCTGTGCGACGAGCTGAACGCGGCCCCCATCCAGCACATCGGCAAGCTGCTGGTGCTGTGGCGCCCGATTCCTGAAAAGGAAAAGGCCTTTGATGAAGACCGCATGCCCGGCCCACGCGACGTGAAGGTGCTGAAGTTCGGCAAGGCCGGTCAGCGCCCTGAGGTCAAGCAGCTGCGCGTGCTGGGCAACCAGCGCCTGACCGCCGGCGGCCAGATCAAGCGCGCCAAGCCCAAGCAAAAATCGGTCAAGAAAAGCCGCCTGGGTTGAGCGCTGTCGCGCACGCCCACGACACACCTGCCATGGCACTGAATACGACATCGGCGACGCCTGAGCGCCACATCCTCTGCATGAAGTGGGGTACCAAGTACGGCCCGGAGTACGTCAACCGTCTCTACGCCATGGTGCGCCGCCATCTCAAGGGAGATTTTCGCTTTGTCTGCCTGACCGACAACAGCGAAGGGATTCGTTCCGAGGTGGAATGCCTGCCCATTCCCTCGCTGGACCTGCCCGCTGGCATCCCTGAACGCGGCTGGACCAAGCTGACCACCTTCTCCGCCGATCTGCACGGACTGAAGGGCACGGCCCTGTTCCTGGATGTGGATGTGGTCATCACCGGCCCGCTGGACGAGTTCTTCACCTACCCCGGTGACTTTCTCATCATCCACGACCACAAGCGGCCCTGGCGCATCACCGGCAACTCGTCGGTGTACCGCTTCGAGCTGGGCGCTCATCCGGATGTGCTGGAATATTTCCGCGGCCACTTCGAGGAAATCCGCAAGCAGTTCCGCAACGAACAGGCCTATCTGTCGGACTTTCTGCACAAGCAAGGCAAGCTCCAGTACTGGCCCGCCGAGTGGTGCCCCAGCTTCAAGTACCACGGCATTCCGAGCTGGCCCACCAACTACTGGAAAGAGCCTTTTGTGCCCGAAGGTGCGCGCATCGTCATCTTCCACGGAGAGTGCAACCCGCCCGACGCATTGGCCGGTCGCCGCAACCGGCGTTTTCGCTTCATCAAGCCCGCCCGCTGGGTGGCCGAACACTGGCGCGAATAAGCGCCACTGGAAAGCCCCCTGCCGCTGACGGCGGGTGCATGGCACCAGCAAAAAAGCAGTCCGATGGACTGCTTTTTTTATGGCCTGCCGGTGACAGATTGCCCACGGCTCTGGCCACCGACCATCCGGCAGCACTGCCAGCAGGCACGCGTTCCTTCTGCGAGACATCAAGCCGGTGGCGTAGCCTCCGCATCGTCCCGTCCCGCCAACGCCAACGCGGCCACCTTCCACAAGGTGCACAGCGCACAGCACCACTGCAGCACATGCAAGGCCACGGCGGCGTACTGCCAGACGGCGCCCTGCCTGGCCGCCACTCGCGGCGCCACACCGTATTGCGCCACCAGCGCCAGCAACAAGCCGCCCAGCACGAACACCATGGCGGCTTGCGCCCAGGCCTCCTGCCTTTCGGCGTACTTCCGCTTGGAAACCACCAGCAGCAGCGCGCAGCATGCGATGGAAATCCAGGTCTGTGCAGCCAGCAGCGCAGCGCACGCCGCAGCCGCCTGGGTGGGTGATGGCAGGTGCGCCTGCAGCACCGGCACGGCCACGCCCCCCATGGCCGTCAGGCTCCCCCACCACAGGGCAGCCAGCAGCAGCGGAAGGCGTGCTTGCAGCGGTGTCATGGCCGGCGGGGGTGAAACCGCGTTCAGAGGTACTTGACCGCGACCACCTCGTAGCGGCGCTCGCCACCCGGGGCTTGGACCACGGCCACATCGCCCTCTTCCTTGCCGATCAGGGCACGGGCAATGGGGCTGGACACGTTGATCAGACCCAGTTTCAGATCGGCTTCATCCTCGCCCACGATCTGGTAGGTCACCGCCACGCCGCTGTCTTCGTCTTCCAGATCCACCGTGGCGCCAAACACCACGCGGCCTCCAGCGTCCAGCGCCGAAGGGTCAATGATCTGGGCAGCCGACAGCTTGCCTTCGATTTCGCCGATGCGGCCTTCGACAAAGCCCTGGTGTTCCTTGGCGGATTCGTACTCGGCGTTTTCGCTCAGATCGCCCTGGGCACGCGCTTCGGCGATGGCCTGGATCACGGCAGGACGCTCCACCGTCTTCAGGCGCTGCAGTTCCACCTTGAGCTTTTCCGCTCCGCGCTTGGTGATGGGGATGGTGGCCATAGTCAAGTCTCCAAATTCAGCAAACACCGCACAGCTCGCGGCACTCCTGGCAGGGCCTTGCCGGACCACGCCGGACAGGGGCCCGTGCCCCAAAAGCAAACCGCCGCACGTTGCCGCGCGGCGGTTCTTGTCAATTCATTACCGGCCATTATGCCGTGTTTGCCACGGCATCCCTCCGGTAAAACCCGGCAGCCCCGTCGGGCTGTCCGGGCCGTGCCCCATCAATGCGTCAGCTGGGCGTGCAGCTCCTGCACCGAGTACACATCCAGATTGCCGCGCAGGGCCTTCATCCCGTCGACCGCCGCTTCCGCACCAAAGATGGTGGTGAAGGTGGTCACCCGGGCCAGCAAGGCGCTGGTACGGATGGCGCGCGAGTCGGCGATGGCATTGCGGCGCTCTTCCACCGTGTTGATGACCAAGGCAATCTCGTTGTTCTTGATCATGTCCACGATGTGGGGGCGGCCTTCGGTGACCTTGTTCACGGTCTGCACTTCCACACCGGCTTCGGCAATCGCAGCGGCCGTGCCGCGCGTGGCGCACAGCGTGAAGCCCATGGCCACCAGCTCCTTGGCAATCGCCACGGCGCGGGACTTGTCATTGTTCTTCACGGTCAGGAACACCTTGCCTTCGGTCGGCAGCTTGACGCCAGCGCCCAGCTGGCTCTTCACAAAGGCTTCGCCAAAGGTCTTGCCCACACCCATGACTTCACCGGTGGACTTCATCTCGGGGCCGAGGATGGTGTCCACACCGGGGAACTTCACGAACGGGAACACGGCTTCCTTGACGCTGAAGTATGGCGGCGTCACTTCCTTGGTGACGCCCTGCTCGGCCAGCGTATCGCCCACCATGCAGCGTGCAGCCACCTTGGCCAGCTGGATACCCGTGGCCTTGGAGACGAACGGCACCGTGCGCGAAGCGCGGGGGTTCACTTCCAGCACGTAGATCACGTCCTTGCCGTCCACTTCCTTGATGGCGAACTGCACGTTCATCAGGCCGACCACGTTCAGGCCATGGGCCATCTCGGCCGTCTGGCGCTTGATCTCGGCCACGGTCTCGGCCTTCAGGTAGTAAGGGGGCAGCGAGCAGGCAGAGTCACCGGAGTGCACGCCAGCTTGCTCGATGTGCTCCATCACCCCACCGATGAAGACCTTGCCTTCGCGGTCGCGCACGCAGTCCACATCGCACTCGATGGCATTGGACAGGAAGTGATCCAGCAGCACGGGCGAGTCGTTGGAGACCTTGACGGCTTCGCGCATGTAGCGCTCCAGATCGCGCTGCTCGTGCACGATTTCCATCGCACGGCCACCCAGCACATAGGAAGGACGCACCACCAGCGGATAGCCCAGGCCGGCCGCCTTTTCCAGCGCTTCGGCTTCGGTACGGGCCGTGGCATTGGGCGGCTGCAGCAGGTTCAGTTGCTGCAGCAGGCGCTGGAAGCGCTCGCGGTCTTCCGCCGCATCGATCATGTCGGGCGAGGTGCCGATGATGGGCACGCCTTCTTTTTCCAGCCCCAGGGCCAGCTTCAGCGGCGTCTGGCCGCCGTACTGCACGATCACGCCAGCAGGCTGCTCGACCGCCACGATCTCCAGCACGTCTTCCAGCGTCAGCGGTTCGAAGTACAGGCGATCGGATGTGTCGTAGTCGGTCGACACGGTCTCGGGGTTGCAGTTGACCATGATGGTTTCATAACCATCTTCGCGCATGGCCATGGCGGCGTGCACGCAGCAGTAGTCGAACTCGATGCCCTGGCCGATGCGGTTCGGGCCACCGCCCAGCACCATGATCTTCTTTTTGTCGGTGGGCGCGGCTTCGCATTCCTCGTCGTACGTGGAGTACATGTACGCCGTGTTGGAGGCAAATTCGGCCGCACAGGTGTCCACACGCTTGAACACGGGGCGCACCTTCAGGGCCTTGCGCGCTTCACGCACCGCCTTGTCGGTGGTGTGCAGCAGCTTGGCCAGGCGGCGGTCCGAGAAGCCCTTTTGCTTCAGGGTGCGCAGGGTCTGCACATCCAGCGAGGCCAGTGCGCCGTCACCCTTGGCGGCAGCCAGCTGGTCCAGCTCGAGTTCGATCTTCACGATTTCTTCGATCTGCACCAGGAACCACTTGTCGATCTTGGTGATGCTGTGCACTTCGTCCAGCGTCCAGCCGGCCGCAAACGCGTCACCCACATACCAGATGCGGTCGGGACCGGGCTCGCCCAGTTCCTTTTCCAGGATTTCGCGGTCCTGGGTCTTCTCGTTCATGCCGTCCACGCCCACTTCCAGACCGCGCAGGGCCTTCTGGAAGGATTCCTGGAAGGTACGGCCAATGGCCATCACCTCGCCCACGGACTTCATCTGCGTGGTCAGGCGGTTGTCGGCAGCAGGGAACTTCTCGAACGCGAAACGCGGGATCTTGGTGACCACGTAGTCGATCGAGGGCTCGAACGACGCCGGGGTCTTGCCGCCGGTGATTTCGTTCTTCAGCTCATCCAGCGTAAAGCCCACGGCCAGCTTGGCCGCGATCTTGGCGATGGGGAAGCCGGTGGCCTTGGACGCCAGCGCCGAGGAACGCGAGACGCGGGGGTTCATCTCGATGACGATCATGCGACCGTCCTTGGGGTTCACCGAGAACTGCACGTTGGAGCCGCCGGTGTCCACGCCGATTTCGCGCAGAACAGCCAGCGATGCATTGCGCATGATCTGGTATTCCTTGTCGGTCAGCGTCTGCGCCGGCGCCACGGTGATGGAGTCACCGGTGTGCACCCCCATGGGGTCCAGGTTTTCGATGGAGCAGACGATGATGCAGTTGTCCGCGGTATCGCGCACCACTTCCATCTCGTACTCTTTCCAGCCCAGCAGCGACTCTTCGATCAGCAGCTCATTGGTGGGAGAGGCTTCCAGACCGCGCTTGCAGATGGTTTCGAACTCTTCCGAGTTGTAGGCGATACCGCCGCCCGTGCCGCCCAGCGTGAAGCTGGGGCGGATCACGGTGGGGAAGCCCACCTTCTTTTGCACATCCCAGGCTTCGTCCATGCTGTGGGCGATACCGGAGCGCGCAGAACCCAGACCGATCTTGGTCATGGCGTCCTTGAACTTCAGGCGGTCTTCTGCCTTGTCGATGGCTTCCGGCTTGGCACCGATCAGCTCCACCTGGTACTTGTCCAGCACGCCGTGCTTCCACAGGTCCAGCGCACAGTTCAGCGCGGTCTGGCCACCCATGGTGGGCAAAATGGCATCGGGACGTTCCTTGGCGATGATCTTCTCGACCGTCTGCCAGGTGATGGGCTCGATGTAGGTGACGTCGGCCGTGGCCGGGTCGGTCATGATCGTGGCAGGGTTGCTGTTGATCAGAATGACTTTGTAACCCTCTTCGCGCAGGGCCTTGCAGGCCTGCACGCCGGAGTAGTCAAACTCGCAGGCCTGACCGATCACGATGGGACCGGCGCCAATGATCAGAATGCTTTTAAGGTCGTTGCGCTTAGGCATTGTTGTGTTTCTCCATCAGCGCTGTGAAGCGGTCGAACAGGTAGCCAATATCGTGCGGGCCGGGCGATGCCTCGGGGTGGCCCTGGAAGCAGAAGGCGGGCACATCGGTGCGCTCCAGACCTTGCAGCGTGCCGTCAAACAGGCTGATGTGCGTGGCGCGCACGTTGGCGGGCAGCGATTCCAGCTCCACCGCAAAACCGTGGTTCTGGCTGGTGATGCTCACACGGCCGGAATCCAGGTCCTTCACGGGGTGGTTGGCACCGTGGTGGCTGTTCTGCATTTTGAAGGTCTTGGCACCGGAGGCCAGGGCCATGATCTGGTGCCCCAGGCAGATACCGAACAGCGGCTTGCCGGAGGCCATGATCTCTTGCGCCGCGGCAATCGCGTAGTCGCAGGGGGCCGGATCGCCAGGGCCGTTGGACAGGAACACGCCATCGGGATTCAGCGCCAGTACGTCCTTGGCGGGTGTCTGGGCAGGCACCACGGTCACTTCGCAGCCACGCTCGGCCAGCATGCGCAGAATGTTCTTCTTCACGCCGAAGTCATAGGCCACAACCTTGAACTTGGGCGATTCGAGCTGGCCGTAGCCTTCACCCAGCGTCCACTCGGCCTCGGTCCAGGGATAGGGCTTGGCCGTGGTCACCACCTTGGCCAGGTCCAGACCCTTCATGTCGGGCGCGGCCTGGGCTGCGGTAATGGCTTCGTCAATCTTGGCCTGGGTCACTTCCTCACCAGCCGCCAGGCCGACAATCGCGCCATTTTGCGCCCCCTTGTCACGCAGCAGACGCGTGAGCTTGCGGGTGTCGATGTTGGCAATGGCGACCGTCTTGCCATCCACCAGGTACTCGGACAGCGTCTGGGTGCTGCGGAAGTTGCTGGCCAGCAAAGGCAGGTTCTTGATGATCAGACCTGCGGCATGGATCTTGTCGGCTTCGACGTCTTCAGGATTGACACCATAGTTGCCGATGTGCGGATACGTGAGCGTCACGATCTGCTGGCAATAGCTGGGGTCGGTGAGGATTTCCTGGTAGCCGGTCAGCGAAGTGTTGAAAACGACTTCGCCCACCGTGGTGCCTTGCGCACCAATCGAGTTGCCAATAAAGACCGTGCCGTCTGCGAGCGCCAGGATGGCGGGGGGGAAGGCTCCCTTGAGAGACAAAAGCACTGGGTTCTCCGGTTTTTTATTACGGTTACGCCCAACGCAGCCCCCCGCACGTGCGTGGGGACAGTGTTTGTGTCAGCAGGGTATGGCGAGGGAGCGTCGCTAGGCGTATGAAGGAATGCTTGAAAGCCGCCCATTATAGGCTCTCTCTGCTTCAGCCCTTTGACTTGCTGCGGGATTACCCGAGCGCACGCAACATGCTTACGCTGCTGGCATGCAGGCAGATTGCCGCTGCGGCCGCCACATTCAGCGACTCCTCCCCTCCAGGCTGGGCAATGCTGATGCGGTGCTCCGCCATCTCCATCAGGGCATCGCCCACGCCCTGCCCTTCATGCCCCATGGCCCAGGCGCAGGGCCAGGGCAAGGCCGCCTCGTGGATCAGGGTTCCCTGGTGCGAGCTGGTGACCACCAGCGGCAGCTGCAAGGCCTGCACCTCCGCGATGGAAGCAGCCTCCACCAGATGCAGGCCGAAATGCGCCCCCATGCCGGCACGCAGCACCTTCTGGCTCCACAGCGCGGCAGTCCCCTTCAGCGCCACAATCTGGCCAAAGCCGAAGGCGGCCGCACTGCGCAAGATGGAGCCCACATTGCCCGCGTCCTGCACCCGGTCCAGCACCACGGCGGCCACACCGGGCTGGACCTGTGCACCCACATCCCACTCCATCACGTAGCCCATGCGCGCAGGCGACTCCAGGCTGCTGATCTCCGCAAACAGGCTGTCCGCCAGCACCACCGCCTTGCCGGCGGCCTGCACCCACTCCGCCGGCACCTGCGGCCAGACGGATTCGGCAAACACCGCCACTTTCGGGCGCAAGCCCCGGGCCAGTGCCGCACGGCACAGGTGGTCGCCTTCCAGCCAGACCTGGCCTTGCTTGCGGTAGGCGGTACTTTCCTGGGAGAGACGGCGCAGTTCTTTGACGAAGGCGTTGTCACGCGACTGAATCATGGTGTGCTGCATCATGCGCCCCCCCCCACTGAGAGCGCCGCAGCCTGCAAGACCTTGGTCACCGGAGAAAATGAAGTGCGGTGCTCGGGGCACGCGCCAAACTCACGCAAAGCCAGCAGATGCGCCGCCGTCCCGTAGCCCTTGTGCGTGGCAAAACCATAGTGCGGAAAACGGGCGTGCAACCCATCACACCAGCGATCGCGGTGCACCTTGGCCAGAATGGACGCAGCCGAGATGGCCGGCACCAGTGCATCGCCTTTGACAATGGCTTCGCCCTGCATCTCCAGCACCGGCAGACGGTTGCCATCTACCAGCGCACGCGCAGGCTTCAGACGCAGGCCGAGGACGGCGCGCTGCATGGCCAGCATCGTGGCCTGCAGGATGTTGAGGCGATCGATCTCTTCCACCGACGCTTCGGCAATACAGAAGCACAGCGCCTTGGCACGAATTTCATCGAACAAGGCCTCACGCCGTGCAGCAGTGAGCTTTTTGGAGTCCGCCAGACCGGCAATCGGATGCAGATCATCCAGAATCACCGCCGCCGCCACCACCGGGCCCGCCAAGGGGCCGCGTCCGGCCTCATCCACACCGGCCACCAGGCCGGGCGCGTGCCACTGCAGGCAAGCCTGCTCAGCGGCACATGAGTTTTTGGATCGCATCGGCAGCCAGCGCAGAAGTGTCGCGGAACAGGGTGTGGTGCAGCGCGCTGAAACGCGCCTGCAGCTCAGCAATCTTGGAAGGCTGCTGGTCATAGGCTTGCAGCCAGTCCAGGCTTGCGGCCGCCAGCGCCTCGGGCGTGGCAGCGTCTTGCAGTAATTCGGGAACCACGAAATCAGAACACAGAATATTGGGCAGCCCCACCCAGGGCTGCAATTGCTTGCGCCGCATCAGCCGCCAGCTGATGGGGTGCATGCGGTAAGAAATCACCATCGGGCGCTTGAACAGCGCCGCCTCCAGCGTGGCCGTGCCACTGGCGATCAGGGTGCAATCGCAGGCGGCCAGCACGTCGTGTGACTGCCCTTGCACCAGCTGCACCCACTCCTGCACACCGGCTTCACGCACGGCTTGCTGCATGCGCTGCCAATGCTGGGGTACGACCGGCACCACCACCTGGACCTCCGGCATCTGCGCCCGCACCAACGCCGCCGCCGCAAAAAACGGTTTGGCGATGTACTGCACTTCCGCAGAACGGCTGCCCGGCAGCAAGGCCAGCACCTTGCGGTCCAAGGCCAGGCCCAGTCTGGCACGCGCCGCCGCCTTGTCAGGCTCCATCGGGATCACGGCCGCCAGCGGGTGGCCGACATAGGTCGCCTCAATGCCATGCTGCTGCAGCAAGGCTGGCTCGAACGGAAACAGGCACAGCACATGGTCTGCTGCAGCCCGGATCTTGTCGATCCGGTTGGCACGCCAGGCCCATATGGAAGGGCACACAAAGTGCACCGTCTTGATGCCCGCAGCACGCAGATCCCGCTCCAGCCCCAGGTTGAAGTCCGGTGCATCCACGCCCACAAATACCGCAGGCTTTTCCACCAGCAGGCGTTGGCGCAGCTGCTTGCGGATGGAGAGGATTTCGCGCAGGCGGCGCACCAGCTCCCAGCTGTAGCCATGCACAGCCAGTTTTTCGCTGTGCCACCAGGCATCGAAGCCACGCGCCGCCATCTGCGGGCCACCAATGCCCGCGGCCTGCACATCGGGCATGCGGGCGTGCACGCCATCCAGCAACAAACCGGCCAGCAGATCACCGGATGTCTCGCCGGCCACCATGGCCAGTCGGGCATTGCTATCGCTAGTCACAGGCCATCAGCGGGCAATGCCGCGTTGGGAAGCCGCCAGAAAATCCAGCATGGCCTGCACATCGGCTGCCGCCTCCGGCAACTCGGCGGCCAGCGCCGCAATGGCTGCACGTGCAGCCTCCAGGGTCAGCCCCTGGCGGTACAGCAGACGGTGCATCTGCTTGACCGCACGCAGACGCTGCTCACCAAAGCCGCGGCGGCGCAGGCCTTCGATATTGAAACCGCGCACGGCCAGCGGATTGCCATCCACCATCATGAAGGGCGGCACATCCTGCGAGATATGGCTGGCAAAGCCCGCCATGGCATGGGCGCCGATCCGGGTGAACTGGTGCACCCCGGTCAGGCCGCCCAGAATCACCCAATCCCCCACATGCACATGGCCTGCCAGGGTCGCGTTGTTGGCCAGAATGGTGTTGTGGCCGACGACGCAGTCGTGCGCAATGTGCACATAGGCCATGATCCAGTTGTCATTGCCGATGCGCGTCACGCCGCCATCCTGCACCGTTCCGGTGTTGAAGGTGCAGAACTCGCGGATGGTGTTGCGGTCGCCGATGATCAGCTGCGTGGGTTCGCCCGCATACTTTTTGTCTTGCGGCTGCGCCCCCAGCGAGGCGAACTGAAAGATCTGGTTATGGCACCCAATTTCCGTGTCGCCTTCCAGCACACAATGCGGCCCCACCGTGGTTTGTGCGCCAATGCGCAGCTTGGGCCCCACCACGGCGTACGGCCCCACCCGCACAGTGCTATCGAGCTGCGCCTGGGGATGGACGATGGCACTGGGATGAATCAGGCAGTCTTGTTCCACAGGACCTCACTCAACCCACGTGGCGCATGGTGCACATCAACTGGGCTTCTGCAGCCACTTCGCCGTCCACGCTGGCGACGGCATTGAACTTCCAGATACCGCCACGCACACGGTCGATCGTGATTTCCAGCGCCAGCTGGTCACCCGGCACCACAGGGCGCTTGAAACGGGCGGAGTCGATACCCACGAAGTAGTAGATATTGTTTTCATCCGGCACCTGTCCCATGGCGTCGAACGCCAGCAGGCCGGCAGCCTGGGCCAGCGCTTCCAGGATCAGCACACCCGGCATCACCGGGCGGCCAGGGAAGTGCCCGGTAAAGAAGGGCTCGTTGAACGTTACGTTCTTGATTGCCTTGATGCGCGTATTGCGCTCAAGCTCCAGCACGCGGTCCACCAGCAAAAAAGGATAGCGGTGGGGCAGTTGCTTGAGAATTTCTTGAATATCCATCATCAATTTCCGTTTGTGCTGCGCGGGGCGCCCAAGGCTTTTTCCAGCGCCTTGATCCGCTCGCGCAGTGCATGCAATTGTTTGAGTGTTGCAGCGTTCTTTTCCCACTGGGCATTCGTGGCCAGCGGAAAAATGCCAGTGTACAGGCCCGGCTGCGTGACCGAGCGCATGACGACCGAAGTCGGAGAAATCGCCACACCGTCGGCAATTTTCAAATGCCCCAGGATATTGGACGCACCACCGATACTGCAATGCGCGCCGATATGCGCACTACCGGCCACACCGGCATTGCCGGCAATGGCCGTGTGCTCACCTACATGGACGTTGTGACCGATCTGCACCAGGTTGTCGAGCTTCACCCCATCCGAGATCACGGTGTCATCCAGTGCACCGCGGTCGATACAGGTGTTGGCCCCGACCTCCACATCGTTGCCGATGCGCACGCGCCCCAGCTGCTCGATCTTGACCCAGACGCCCCGCTCCTGGGCAAAGCCAAAGCCATCCGCGCCGATCACCACACCCGGGTGCAACAGGCAGCGCTCACCCACCTGACAGTATTCGCTGATGGTGACACGCGACTTCAGCACCGTGCCCGCACCCACGACAGCACCGCGCTCGACCACACACAGCGGACCGATCGTGGCCGAGGGGTGCACCACCGCCTCCGGGTGAATGACTGCACTGGCATGCACGCCTGCAGCAGCCGCATCCGCGTGCGCACGCTTCCACAGCTGCGTCAGCCGTGCAAAGTACAGATACGGATTGTCTGCAACGATGCAGGCGCCACGTGCCTGTGCAGCCGCCTGCTGGGCAGGCGCCACAACGACACAGGCCGCCTGAGAGGCGGCCAGTTGTGGCAAATACTTGGGATTGCTGAGAAAGCTGATGGAATCGGCATCCGCAGACTCCAGTGGAGCGATACGCCGGATCACGCGATCCGGCTGCCCCTCCACCAGTGTCCCCCCCAAGCTTTCGACTATTTGTCCTAAGGTCAAACTCACGTCGAACAGCCTGACTTACATCACTTGCCGCCGTTCAAGGCCTTGATGACCTTGTCCGTGATGTCGAGCTTGGGGTTCACATACACGGCTTCTTGCAGAATCACGTCGTACTTCTCTGCTTCCGCCACTTGCATCACCACCTTGTTGGCGCGATCCAGGACCTGCGACAGCTCTTCGTTCTTGCGGGCATTCAGGTCTTCCTGGAATTCACGGCGCTTGCGCTGGAATTCGCGGTCCTGCTCGATCAGCTGACGCTGCTTGGCCGAACGCTGGCTTTCGGCCATGGTGGGCGCTTCGCGCTCGAACTTCTCCGAATCTGCCTTCAGACGGTTGCCGATATCCACCAATTCACGCTCGCGCTTGGAGAACTCCTGCTCCAGCTTCGCTTGCGCAGCCTTGGCCGAATTGGCCTCGCGGAAAATGCGGTCGGTATTCACAAAACCGGCCTTGAAATCCTGAGCCTGTGCCGACACAGCGGCTGCGCCGCACAGCAAGGCCACTGCGATGGGTTGATAGATTTTCATGTTTAAAACGATGTTCCGATTTGGAATTGAATTTTTTGCAGACGATCTTCCGGCTTTTTACGGATCGGATTGGCCCATGCCAAACGCAGCGGCCCCAGCGGAGAAATCCAGCTCAGACCAATACCCGCCGATGCGCGCAAATCACTCGCCGTGAATTTCTCATTCTCGCCGAAGACATTACCCACGTCCACGAAAGTGAACCAGCGCAGCGTCTTGTCGTTGCCCGCACCCGGGAAGGGCGCAATGAACTCGGCATTCAAGGTCAGCTTCTTGGCGCCGCCCAGATACGTACCATCATAGCCATTGACGGACTGGCCACGCGGACCCAGGCTGCCCTGGTCGAAACCACGCACCGACCCCAGACCACCAGAGTAGAAATTCTTGAACAGCGGGAAAGGACGGCCATTCAAGCCCTTGCCCCAGCCCAGCTCGCCATTGAAGGCGAAGGTGAAGCTCTTGGACAGCGGCACATACTGCTGGATCTGGTAGTTACCCCGAATGTAGCGCGCATCTCCGGCCGCAGACCAGTCAGCATTGAAACGTTGGTAACGACCTGAATTGGGCGCCAGCGCGCTGTCGCGGCTGTCGCGCGACCAGCCCACCGTCAAAGGAATGGCATTGCTGGTAGCACCGAACTGGTTGATGTAGCTCTGGTACTCCACCGGCATGTACAGACCATCCTTGATGGTGGTCTGTTCAAAGCCGACACCGAAGAACACGGTATCGATCTCGCTGAACGGCACGCCAAACTTGATGGACGCGCCCTTGCTGACGATCTTGTACAGATCGTCCGTATCCACGCTCACGCCATCGTAGTAGTACGAGTAGGGGCGGCTGGTACGGTAGTACAGATCCACGGTACGCGAGATGCCGTCCTGCGTGAAGTAGGGGTCGGTCGTGCTCACCACCAGGTTGCGGTTGTACTTGCTGGTGTTGACATCCAGGCCCAGGTAGTTGCCGGAGCCAAACACGTTCTCCTGCTTGATACCGAAGCTCAGGGTCACCTTTTCCGCGCTGGAGAAGCCTGCACCCAGCTGGATGGAGCCGGTGGGCTTTTCCTTCACATTGACCACCAGATCTACCTGGTCGGGCGAGCCAGGGACTTCCTGGGTTTCCACATCGACTTCGGTGAAGTAGCCCAAGCGGTCCACGCGGTCACGCGACAGCTTGATCTTGTCACCGTCATACCAGGACGATTCGTACTGGCGGAATTCACGGCGCAGCACCTCATCGCGCGTGCGTTCGTTGCCGCTGACATTGATGCGGCGCACATAGGCACGGCGCGAAGGATCGGCACGCAGCACAAAGTGCACGCGGTTGTTTTCACGGTCCACTTCCGGCACCGCCTCCACCCGTGCAAAGGCATAGCCAAAGTTGCCGAAGTGGTCCGAGAAGGCCTTGGTGGTTTCCGTCACCAGGTCCGCGTTGTACGGCTCACCGGGGCGCACCTTCACCAGCGACTTGAACTCATCGTCACGGTTCAGGTAGTTACCTTCCAGCGACACGCCGGAGACCACGAAGCGCTCGCCTTCGTGCACATTGATGGTCAGGGTGATCTTTTCCTTGTCCGGAGAGATCGCCACCTGGGTCGAGTCGATGCGGAAATCCAAGTAGCCGCGCTGCAGATAGTACGAACGCAGGGTTTCCAGGTCGGCATTCAGCTTGCTGCGCGCATAGCGGTCCGACTTGGTGTACCAGCTCATCCAACCACCGGTATCCAGGTCCAGCTGCTTCTTCAGCGTGGATTCGCTGAAAGCCTTGTTGCCCACCACGTGGATTTCGCTGATCTTGGCCGGCTCGCCCTCGGTGACCGAGAACGTCAGATTCACGCGGTTGCGCTCGATCGGCGTGACCGTGGTCACCACGTCCGCGCCATACAGGCTGCGGTTGATGTACTGGCGCTTGAGCTCCTGCTCTGCGCGATCGGCCAGCGCCTTGTCGAAAGGACGCCCTTCGGCCAGGCCCACATCGCGCATGGCCTTCACCAAAGTGTCCTTGTCGAACTCCTTGGTGCCGACAAAGTTCACATCGGCAATCGATGGGCGCTCTTCCACGACCACCACCAGCACGTCGCCATCGGCTTCCAGGCGCACATCCTTGAACAGACCCAGGGCAAACAGCGAGCGGATAGCGGCTGCACCTTTTTCGTCATCGTACTGTTCGCCCACGCGCAGCGGCATGGAGGCAAAGATGGTGCCTGCCTCCACACGCTGCAGGCCCTCCACACGAATATCCTGAACCTTGAAAGGCGCAAGCGCCCAAGCAGCCTGTGCCAGGCAAAGCAATGCAGCAGCAGCCGTGGCCGTGCGTGCGCCGAAGCGTTTGAAGTGTTGATTCATGAATGAAAGCGAACGCCGCCAGAATTCTGGAAGGCCGTAAATTTAGCCCAATATGCGGCTGATGTCGTTAAAAAAAGCGATGCACATCATGACGAGAAGCACACTGACGCCGGCCCTTTGCAGCCGTTCCATCCACAATTCGGAGATGGCGCGTCCTGTGACACCTTCCCAAAGATAATACATCAGGTGCCCACCATCCAGAACAGGCAGTGGCAACAGGTTGAGCACACCCAGACTCACACTGATCAGCGCCAGGAAAGCCAGATACTGTACCCACCCCATGCTGGCCGACTTTCCGGCGTAATCCGCAATGGTCAAAGGCCCGCTCAGATTCTTGAGTGACGCCTCACCGATCAGCATGCGTCCCATCATCTTCAGGCTGAGCACCGACACGTCCCAGGTCTTGGTCACACCGGCCCACAGCCCCTCGACCGCCCCCAGGCGCACGATGACCATCTCAGGCGCACCGCCGATGTAAGCCCCCACACGCCCGATGCGCACATCCTGTTCCTGCGTGGCTTCGGGCTTGACCGACAGCTGCATTTCCTGCCCGCCGCGCACCACCGTCCAGTCACCGGCCTGTTCGGGATGCTGGCGTATCAACTGGCGCAGCTGAAAGCCATCCACCACCGGTACACCAAAAGCCTGCGTCACCACATCTCCGGCCTGCAAACCTGCAGCGGCGGCGGCTCCGGCGTCCATCACGCGCTCCACCTGCGCCGGGGTCCAGGGCACCTGCACACCGATCGCAGCGCCCAGGCTGGCATCGAGCGCGGTGCCGGGCAGTGTGGACAAGGGCAATTCCGTCGTTTGCACCCCGTCGCCGGGGGCCCGCTGCCAAGTGATGCGCGCATCCTGCTTTTCCAGCGCCGCCTGCGTCAGCGCCCAGCGCAGGTGCTCGAAGGAACGCACATCCTGCGGCGCCTCCTGCCCCACCTGCACAGCGGTCACTCGCTCACCACCGTGCAACCCCGCCTGCGCCACCACCGAACCGGTCGCCGGCGCAGCCAGTACGGCACGCGGCTCCTCCAGCCCGACCCAGTTCACCAACGCATACAGCAGCACGGCCAGCAGCAGATTGGCGGCAGGACCGGCGGCCACGATGGCCACACGCGAACGCAAGGGTTGGCGGTTGAAGGCCAGATGCCGCTCGTCGGAATCCACCGGCGCTTCGCGCTCATCCAGCATGCGCACATAACCCCCCAAGGGCAGCGCACCCAGCACGAATTCCGTTGAGGACTTCTTGCTTTGCCAGCGCAGCAGGGGTTTGCCAAAGCCCACGGAAAAACGCAGCACCTTGACCCCGCAGGCCACGGCCATGCGGTAGTGGCCGTACTCGTGCACGGCAATCAGGATGCCCAGAGCCACAACAAAAGCAAGCACGGTCAGCATAAGGACGCCTCTTTCGCGGTGGTTTTCAGGAAGTGCTCACTGAGCGTGCAGGCCGCAGCAGCAATCAAGCGGCCCAGCGCTGAACGGTATGGACGGCCCGTGCGCGGGCTTCCTGGTCCAGCGCCATTAGATCACCCAGCGATCCCGGGCAACGCGGTGGCACCACGGCCTCCAGCGCCTCCAGGTTCACCGCATGGATGCGGTCAAAGCGCAGCTGGCCGCCCAGGAAGGCGGCCACCGCCACCTCGTTGGCCGCGTTCAGCACCGTGGTCGTGCCTTCCGGCGCCTTCAGCGCATGCCAGGACAGGTGCAGCCCCGGGAAGCGCTGCGCATCGGCTTCTTCAAAGGTGAGCGCACTCAACTTCGCAAAGTCCAGCGGTTGCACACCGCTGTCGATGCGCTCGGGCCAGGCCAGACCGCAGGCGATGGGCACGCGCATGTCGGGCGTTCCCAGCTGGGCCAGGATGGACGCATCCTTGAACTGCACCATGGAGTGCACGATCTGCTGCGGGTGCACCACCACCTTGATGCGGTCCGGCTCCATGCCGAACAGCCAGCGCGCCTCGATCACTTCCAGCGCCTTGTTCATCATCGTGGCGGAGTCCACCGAGATCTTGCGCCCCATGGCGAAATTCGGGTGGGCGCACGCCTGGTCCGGCGTGATCTGCGCCAGTGTGGCCGGATCGCGCTGGCGGAAAGGCCCGCCCGATGCGGTCAGCAGCAGGCTGTCCACCCGGCTCGCCCAGGTGCTGCGATCTTCCGGCAGGCACTGGAAGATGGCGGAGTGCTCACTGTCGATCGGCAGCAAGGTGCAGCCGTGCTGCTGCACCGTGTCCATGAACAGCGCACCGCCCACCACCAGGGCCTCCTTGTTGGCAAGCAGCAAGCGCTTGCCTGCTTTGGCAGCCGCCAAGCAAGGCGCCAGCCCCGCTGCGCCCACAATGGCCCCCATCACCGCATCAACCGGCGCATCGGATGCGATGCGCTCCAGGGCATCCACCGCATGCAACACCTGCGTCGCCAGCCCGTTGGCCTTCAGCTTTTCTTCCAGTTGCCGTGCATGGGGCGCACTGGCCATCACGGCAAACCGGGGCGCGAATTCCGCACATTGCGCCAGCATCAGGTCCACCTGGGTGGCGGCGCTCAGCGCATAAATCTCATAGTCGGCGCGGTGCCTGCGCACCACGTCCAGGGTATTGGTGCCAATCGAGCCCGTAGAGCCCAGCACCGTCAAACGTTGTTTCATCAATGCACCAAAGTTGTCAGCATCATGGCCAGCGGCAGCGTGGGCAGCAGCGCGTCGATGCGGTCCAGCACGCCGCCATGGCCCGGCAGCAGGTTGCTGCTGTCCTTGACACCCGCACTGCGCTTGATCAGAGATTCAATCAGATCCCCGACCACGCTCATGGCCGCCATGAACAAGGCTGCCACCACCAGCAGCGGCCAGCCGGCCTGTACCAGATGGCTGTAAAAACTGGGCACGGCCGCACCGTAGTGGCGGTCCAGCAAGGCCCAGGCCACCGCCAGCACCAGCACACCGATCGCGCCACCCCACACCCCTTCCCAGCTCTTGCCCGGACTGATGGCTGGGGCCAACTTGTTTTTGGTGAACTTCAGACCGAACGTGCGACCAGCGAAGTAGGCAAAGATGTCGGCCACCCAGACCAGGACCATGATGGAGAGCAGAAAGTTCACGCCCATCGCTCGGGCCTGGGCCACTGCCAGCCAGGTCGCCCACAGTGCGAGCACGCCACCCACGAGCCGGATGCTGCGGGGGATGGTAGACCAGCCCGGTACCCCTGCCCGTATCAGTGCCACACTGCCCAGCACCCAGGCAGCGCCCGCCACGATCCACAGCACCTGCAGATTGCGCGCCAGCCAGCCTTGCTGCCATGCCAGGCCACAGAGCGCGAGGCAAAGGACCGCCGTCAGCACGCTGCCCGCTTGCCCCAGACCATTCAGACGCCCCCACTCCCAGGCTGCGGCCGCCACCATGGCCAGCACCAGCAAGGTAAAGGGCAAGGGTGTGCTGGCGAACAGCGCGGGCAGCAAGATGGCCAGCAGGACCACGGCGGTAATCACACGCTGCTTGAGCATGTTGCACTCCCCTTTCAGGCGCGCATCGCGGATGCGCCGGTTGTCTGAACCTGCGCGGAAGTCTTGCCGAAGCGTCGCTCCCGGCTGGCGTAATCATGAAGCGCCGCATCCAGGGCCGCATCGTCAAAGTCGGGCCACAGGCTGGGGCTGAAGAACAGCTCGGAGTACGCACACTGCCACAGCAGAAAATTGCTGATGCGGTGCTCACCCCCGGTACGGATGAACAAGTCCGGATCGGGCACATGGGCCAGGGCCATGGCAGCGTTCAGGCTGGCTTCGGTGATGGCTTCGCCACGCGCAGCCAGCTGCGCTGCCGCCTGGGCCACATCCCAGCGGCCGCCATAGTTGAAGCAGACGTTCAGGATCAGACGCTCATTGTGCGCGGTGGCCTGCTCGGCCTGCACCAGGCCTGCCGCCACCTTGGCGCTCAGGCCCTGGCGCTCACCCACAAAGTGCAGCTGCACACCTTCCTTGGACAGGCTGGGCACTTCGTGGCCCAGTGCCGTCGCCAGCAGCGACATCAGGCCCGACACCTCGTCCGCAGGACGGTTCCAGTTCTCTGACGAGAACGCGAACACGGTCAGGACGCGCACGCCACGCTGGATGCAGGCCCGCACGCAGCGGCGCAGTGCATCCACGCCCTGCTTGTGCCCTGCCAGCCGCGGCAGAAAGCGTTTGGTGGCCCAGCGGCCATTGCCATCCATCACGATGGCTACGTGGTGCGGCACCACGGATGACACGGTCATGCAGTCGAAATCGCTAGCAAGCCAGGCTCAGACAGCCAGGATGTCCTGTTCCTTGGCGGCCACCAGGGTGTCCACTTCGGCAATGAACTTGTCCGTCAGCTTCTGTACTTCGGCTTCCGAACGCTTTTGATCGTCTTCCGAAGCTTCCTTGTCCTTGACCAGCTTCTTCACGCCTTCGTTGGCGTCGCGGCGCAGGTTGCGGATGGCGATCTTGGAGTTTTCACCCTCGGTACGCGCCAGCTTGGTCATTTCCTTGCGGCGCTCTTCGCTCATCGGAGGCAGGGGCACGCGGATGAGGTCGCCCAGCGAGGCAGGGTTCAGACCCAGATCGCTTTCGCGGATGGCCTTTTCCACCTTGGCTGCCATGTTCTTTTCCCAGGGCTGCACGCTGATGGTGCGCGAGTCCAGCAGCGACACATTCGCCACCTGGGACAGCGGCACCATGGAGCCGTAGTACTCGACATGGATGGCATCCAGCAGGGCCGGATTGGCACGGCCGGTACGGATGCGCGAGAGATTGTTCTTGAGCGCCTCGATGGACTGGCCCATCTTGGTTTCGGTGCTCTTCTTGATGTCAGCGATCGTCATGTGTTTACCTCGGGAAGCCAATGTCCGCCCGCACTCACCGGGCGGGCACGCAGTCTTCGCAATTAAGCGGACACCAGGGTGCCTTCATCATTCCCCATCACCACGCGCAGCAGTGCGCCGGGCTTGACGATGGAAAACACGCGGATAGGCAGCTTCTGGTCACGGCACAAAGCGAAAGCCGTGGCATCCATGATGCCCAGGTTGCGCGAGATCGCTTCATCAAACGACAGCGAGGAATAGCGTGTCGCGGAAGGATCCTTGACGGGGTCTGCAGTGTACACACCGTCCACCTTGGTGGCCTTGAGCACCACCTCGGCACCAATTTCCGCGCCACGCAGTGCAGCGGCGGTGTCGGTCGTGAAGAAGGGGTTGCCAGTGCCGGCCGCAAAAACCACCACCTTGCCTTCTTCCAGATATTGCAGCGCCTTGGGGCGCACATAGGGCTCGACCACCTGCTCGATGCCGATGGCCGACATCACGCGGGCCGTCAGGCCTTGCTTGTTCATGGCATCGGCCAGGGCCAGCGCGTTCATCACGGTGGCCAGCATGCCCATGTAATCTGCCGTGGCGCGGTCCATGCCGGCAGAGCCGCCCGCCACACCACGGAAGATGTTGCCGCCGCCGATCACCACCGCCACTTCCACCCCCACCTTGGTCACCTCGACGATCTCGGAGACCATGCGCTCGATCGTCGCGCGGTTGATACCGAACTGGTCATCCCCCATCAGCGCTTCGCCTGACAGCTTGAGCAAGATACGCTTGTGGGCTGGTTTGGCTTGGGACATGGGGAACTCCGTTCGATTCAAATAGGTGAGAGGGGTGGTTGTGGTGGTAATCAGCAGGGCGGCTTCAGCGCTTTATGCGCCCTTGGCAGCGGCCACTTGGGCAGCCACTTCGGCGGCGAAGTCGTCCACCTTCTTCTCAATGCCTTCGCCCACCACGAACATGGTGAAGCCCTTCACATTGGTGTTGGCAGCCTTGAGCATCTGGGCCACGGTCTGCTTGCCGTCGGCAGCCTTCACGAAGACCTGGTCAGCCAGGGACACTTCCTTCAGGTACTTCTGCACGGAACCTTCCACCATCTTGGCGACGATGTCGGCAGGCTTGCCGGATTCGGCTGCCTTGGCTTCGGCCACCGAGCGCTCCTTGGCGATCAGGTCGGCAGGCACGTCGGCGGACGTCACGGCCACGGGCTTCATGGCGGCGATGTGCATGGCCACGTCCTTGGCAGCGACAGCGTCACCGTCGAACTCGACGACCACACCGATGCGGGTGCCGTGCAGGTAGGAAGCCAGCGTGCCTTCGAAGCGCTTGAAGCGGCGGAAAGACATGTTTTCGCCGATCTTGCCGATCAGGCCCTTGCGCACATCTTCCAGGGTGGGGCCGTAGCCGTCTTGTTCGTAGGCCAGAGCGCCCAGGGCTTCGACGTCAGCGGGGTTGTGCTCAGCCACCAGCTTGGCAGCGGCGTTGGCCATGGCGATGAAGCTGTCGTTCTTGGAGACGAAGTCGGTTTCGCTGTTGACTTCGATCATGCCACCCTTGCCACCTTCGATGAAGGCAGTGATCACGCCTTCGGCGGTCACGCGCGAAGCGGCCTTGCCAGCCTTGGTGCCCAGCTTGACGCGCAGCAGCTCTTCCGCCTTGGCCATGTCGCCTTCAGCTTCCGTCAGTGCCTTCTTGCATTCCATCATCGGGGCATCGGTCTTGGCGCGCAGTTCGGCGACCATGCTTGCGGTAATTGCAGCCATCTTGTTTCTCCGTCTTCAGTATTCAGTTCGTTACAGGATTTCAGCTAAAAAAAGGGGGCTACCAGAGCCCCGCTTTTTTATCGCGACGTATCGCGCAGCCGGGAATTAGGCAGCGGTGTTTTCCACTTCCACGAATTCGTCGGAGCCTTCGCCAGCAGCAGCCTTGGCCACGTCGTTCAGACGGGCTTCACGGCCTTCCAGGATCGCGTCGGCGATGCCACGGGCGTACAGTTCCACGGCCTTGGCCGAGTCGTCGTTACCGGGGATCACGTAGTCGATACCTTCGGGGTTGTGGTTGGAGTCCACCACGCCGATCAGAGGAATGCCCAGCTTCTTGGCTTCGGAAATGGCAATCTTGTGGTAGCCCACGTCGATCACGAAGATGGCATCGGGCAGGGTGTTCATGTCCTGGATACCGCCGATGTCCTTTTCCAGCTTTTCCAGTTCGCGCACGAACATCAGCTGTTCCTTCTTGGACATGGATTCCAGACCAGCTTCTTGCTGAGCCTTCATGTCCTTCAGACGCTTGATGGAGGTCTTGACCGTCTTGAAGTTGGTCAGCATGCCGCCCAACCAGCGTTGATCCACGAAAGGCACGCCAGCGCGCTGGGCTTCTGCAGCCACCAGCTCACGGGCTTGGCGCTTGGTACCCACCATCAGCACGGTGCCACCGTTCGAAGCCAGTTGCTTGGCGAACTTCTGGGCATCCTGGAACATCGGCAGCGACTTTTCCAGGTTGATGATGTGGATCTTGTTGCGGTGACCGAAGATGAACGGAGCCATCTTGGGGTTCCAGAAGCGGGTTTGGTGACCAAAGTGGACGCCAGCTTCCAGCATCTCGCGCATTGTTACTGCCATGAAAATTACCTCAAAGGTTGTGTCTAAAATCCAGCCCAACCATTGCAGCCACTGCGTGACCGCAACACCTTGAAGAGACTGGTTTGCGATTTGCTTTGCATCCCTGCACCCCACAGCCCTCCTTCAAAATCTGAAAGCAAGCCGGGTTGCATTGCGCAAAGCCGAAAGATTTTAGCACAGCCCATGAAGCCTGACCTCCTTGCCACACGTGCTTTGCTGCGCGAAGGCCGCTCCACCGCCTCCCGGGAGCTGGAAAAATCCATCGCCGCCGCCCAATCCACTGCCTGCCAGCATGTGTTTGCGCAGACGCTGTTCGACAGCGCGCGCGCCACCGCGGCCGCAGCCGACCCCGCACTGCCGCTGGCAGGCTTGGCGGTCTCGGTCAAGGACCTGTTTGATATGCAGGGCTGCACCAGCACCGCCAGCTCCCGCGTGCTGGCCCACGCGCCCGCCGCCCACCAGGACAGCGGTGCCGTGGCCCGCCTGCGCCGCGCCGGCGCCAGCATCATCGGTCGCACCCACATGGTGGAATTTGCCTACGCAGGCGTGGGCGTCAACCCGCATTTCGGCACCCCGGCGGCAGTGGATGCCCTGTATGGCGACTCCACTCCAGGCTATGCAGCACGCATTCCGGGCGGCTCATCCTCCGGCGCAGGGGTCTCGGTCGCCACCGGCGCCGCCTGGCTGGCTCTGGGGTCAGACACCGGCGGCTCCATCCGCATCCCCGCCGCCCTCAACGGCCTGGTGGGGTTCAAACCCACAGCCCGCCTCTCCCTGCTCGATGGCACGGTGCCGCTGGCCCCCTCGCTGGACACGGCCTGCGCCCTGACCCGCAGCGTGCGCGACGCCGTGCTCGCCCACCAGATACTGACCGCACAGCCGGTGCACACCGGCCGGCGCAGCCTGCGCGGCAGCCGCCTGGCCGTACCCGCCACGGTGTTCCTGAATGAGCTGGAGCCCGCTGTCGCCACCGCCTTTGCCCGCAGCCTGCAGCGCCTGCGTGACGCCGGCGCCGAGCTGGTGGAAATCAGCCTGCCCGAGACCGCCGAGCTGGCGGCCATCAACGCAGCCGGTGGCCTGACCGCAGCGGAAAGCCATGCCTGGCACCGCCACCTGCTGGCCGGCCAGGCCGATCTGTACGACCCCCGTGTGCGCAGCCGTATTGAAAAGGGCGCGCTGCTCAGCGCGGCCGACTACATCGACCTGTTGCATTTACGCCGCGACTGGCAGCAGCGCATGGACGCCACGCTCCAGGGCTTTGATGCCCTGGTCTCGCCCACCGTGCCCATCACCGCTCCGCTGATTGCAGATGTGGCTCCGGCCGATGGACAGGATGCCGCACGCGATGCCCAGCGCGACGCCGCGTTCACCCGCACCAATATGCTGCTGCTGCGCAACACCAGCGTGGTCAATCAGCTGGATGGCTGCGCCATCAGCCTGCCCTGCCACATGCCAGGGGAATTGCCTATGGGCGTCATGCTTTGGCACAGTGCCATGCACGATGATGCAATCCTGGACCTGGCTTTGCAGGCAGAATCCGTGCTTCTTTCGTATTGATACATGTTGCCGGCGGCCTGGGCCGCCCGGCACCACCCCCTTTCCATGGACATCGCCATAGTCGGTGCCGGCATTGCCGGCATTGCGACCGCTTACGAACTGGCCCAGGACGGCCATACGGTGACGGTCTATGAACAACACAATGCTGCTGCCGAAGGTGCCAGCTTTGCCAATGCGGGCTGGCTGTCCCCCACCCTGCTGCAACCCTGGTCCACCCCCGGCTGGACCCCGGGCGGCACCGGCCAGACACTGGTACAGGCTGCCGGCCCCTGGCTGGGACAGAACTGGCGCTGGCTGCGCCGCTGGAAGACGGCCGAGCGCAGTGCCCACAAGACCGGCCTGCTCACCACCACCGCCAGTGCGCTGGAACAGCTCAGCGCCTTCAGCCAGCAGCTGCGCCACGAAATCTCGGCCGCCCATGAACTGAGCACAGAATCCCACCAGAGCCACCTGGTGCTGCTGCGCAGCGCCAAGGAAGTGCAGGCCATGCAACCGCTGCTGGCCGCACTGGCCGAGATGGATGTATCCGCCCAGTTGCTGGACGCCGCCGCCGCCCGTGCCGCGGAACCCGGCCTGTCCCCCGAGGCCACGCTGGCCGGCGCCCTGCAACTGAGCGAAGGCGAGACCATCAACTGCCGCCAGTGGACGCAGCAGCTGCGCCAGCTGGCCATGCACAGCGGTGTGCGCCTGCAGCCGCACACCACCATCCGCAGCGTGCAAAGTGTGGGCAAGCAGGTGCACCTGCTGCAGGAAGGCGACAACGCCGCCCACCTGCACGATGCCGTGGTGCTGTGCACGGGCGCCAACCCCGATCTGCTGGCCGCCAGCGGCCTGCGCCTGCCCATGATGCCGCTGCACGGCTACTCCATCAGCGCACCGCTGCGCGAGCCCACACATGCGCCCCGCGCGGCGGCGCTGGACTGGGGCCAGCAACTGGTGATCAGCCGCATCGGCCAGCGCATCCGCATCAGCGGAGGTGCCGAGCTGGGCACCGCGCCCGAAGCCCATAACCAGGCCACGCTGACACGGATGTACGAAGCGCTGAACGACTGGTACCCCGGCGCAGCCCAGCTGTCCTCGCCCCAGGTGCAGATCTGGCGCGGCACCCGCGGCGTCATGCCGGACGGTGCGCCACTGCTGGGCCGGGGCTCGCAACCGCAGATCTGGCTCAACCTGGCCCATGGCGCCCACGGCGCATCGCTGGCCAATGGCTGCGCCCGCATCCTGGCCGACCAGATTGCCGGACGCGCCGTGCCACAGGAAGTCCAGGCCTTGTCACCGATGCGTTTTTCCAGCTGAAGCGGTGACGCGGTCCACCCCAGAAGGGATGGACCGCCCCTACAAGCCTCCCTTTTCAGCCGACGCTCCGCGCCGCACCTCTGCGGTCAGCGCCGCCACGCGGCGTGCTTGCGCGGCCGTTGGCGATCTGCCACAGCCCACACCAGCCCCGGCACCCATCGGGTGCACACTGCGGGGTATGCGCTCCCTCACCGCCCTCCCCCCGGCAGTACGCCGCCTGCAACGCGCTGCCGGCGGTCAACCGCTGTATGACACGGCCACCACCCGCCTGATTGAAGCCCACGCACTGGATGCCGCCCCCAGCCCCAGCCTGATGCAGCGCGCAGGTGCGGCACTGGCCCAGCTGGGCCGGGCCATTGCCCCCCACGCCCGCCAGGTCTGGCTGGCCTGCGGCGCAGGCAACAACGGCGGAGACGGGCTGCAGGCGGCCGCCGCCTTCCAGGCTGCAGGTTACGCCACCAGCGTGCACTGGCTGGGGGATCCGCAGCGCTGCAGCAGCGACACCCACGCCGCATGGCTGGCCGCCCAGAAGGCCGGCGTGCGCTTTCTGGACAGTGCGCCACCGGCCCTGGACGCCCAGGACCTGGCGGTGGACGCACTGCTGGGCATTGGCGCCAGCACACGCCAGCTTCCCCCGAACGACCCGCTGGTGCAATTGCTGCAATGGCTGCACCTGTGTCCGGCACCGGTATTGTGCGCCGACCTGCCTACGGGCCTGCAGGCCGACACCGGCCAGTATCTGCCGGGCATGGCCTTCGAGCGCGCCCCGCGCAGCCCGCGCCACACGCTGAGCTTTCTGACGCTGAAACCCGGCCTCTTCACCGGCGCCGGCCGGGATGCGGCGGGCGAGGTCTGGTGGGATGACCTGGGCGTCGACCTGAACCAGCACCCCGACCACCGCCCCTGTGCCCAGCTGGGCGGCGCCATGGCACTGCGCAGCCGTGCCCACGCCAGCCACAAGGGCAGCTATGGCGATGTGGCCGTGATCGGCGGCGAAGGCCTGTACCTGCGCGGTATGGGCATGGGGGGCGCCGCCGTACTGGCGGCCACCGCGGCGCTGCACCATGGTGCCGGCCGCGTGATGCTGGCTTTGCTGGACGAAGGCGCCTGCCAGTTGCTGCCCCAGCAGCCCGAGCTGATGCTGCGCCAGGTCAGCGCCCTGCACTGGGACCAGGGCGTGGTGGTGTGCGGCTGCGGCGGCGGCCAGGCCGTTGCCGCCGTGCTGCCCCAGGCGCTGGAGCAAGCCCACCGCCTGGTGCTGGATGCCGATGCCCTCAACGCCATCGCCACCGACAGCGCCTTGCAGCACTTGCTGGCCAGCCGCGCCCACATCGGCCTGCACACCATCCTCACCCCCCACCCGCTGGAAGCCGCACGCCTGCTGGGCAGCGACACCACCGCCGTGCAGGCCGACCGCCTGCAGGCCGCACACCAGTTGTCGCAGCAGACATCCAGCACCGTGGTGCTCAAAGGCTCGGGCAGCATCATTGCCAGCCCCCACCAGCTGCCGTGCATCAATGGCAGCGGCAATGCACTGCTGGCCACGGCCGGCACCGGCGACGTGCTGGCCGGCATGGTGGGCGCTGCCTGGGCCCAGGGCCTGCCACCCCACACCGCCGCGCAATGGGCCGTGTGGCGCCATGGTCATCTGGCCGAGCAGTGGCCTGCCGGTCAGGCGCTGACGGCCGGCGCACTGGCGCGCTGCAGCTGAAACTGCAGGCCACTGCGCCACCTCGCATGCACGCTGCCGGCGAACAAGCTGGCAGCAGATGCGGCCGCAGCCGCCGCCAGAGACTCTATGGTGCGCCCTGGTGCTTCCATACCTGCCGTGGATGCTACGGCCGCCCAGCACTGGCGCTGCGCCATCCCACAGCGCTGACGCTGCCGCCCGAACGATTTTTTGCCTTGGCGCCAGAACCGATCATCGCTCCTGAGGCAGAAAAAAGCGCCACATCGGTGCATACGCCCACGCCTCCCAGGGCTGAAACAGTTGGGGTCACAGGCTGACCAGGTGCCAAACGCTCCAACCTTCCCACCGGGCAACTGGGAAGACCCGCACTGCGCGCGCACCAGAACGGGTGAGTAGCAGGCAACAGGCCAGCTTGGCAGCCAGACTCCGCACACTCCATCCAACCTGGGCGAGCGGCGGCGCATAAAAAAAGGGATCCACCGCATTCCGCTGGTGAATCCCTGGTGCAGGCCGCCGAAGCGGCCCTCGCTCAACCGTCTCAGCGGCCCGTTCGGGGCTTGCGCTTGCCGGCCCTGGAGTTTTTGGCGGTCTTGGCAGCGGCCTTGCCCTGCTTGGCCACGGCAGCCTGCTGCACCGATGCACGCAGATCCTGCATATCGGGCGCCGCCGCTTCACGCGGCGCCTGGTGGGCATTGCGGTTATCGCGTCGCGCAGGCTTGCCGGAACCGGAGCGGCCGGGCTTGCCCTGGTTCCAGCTGTCCACGGCTTCCACCGGAGCGCGGGCAGGCGCTGCAGCCTCCTCACTGCCGTCATCGCTGGCCGCTTCACGGCGGGCACGCTTGCCGGCACGGCTGCGGGTGGCATTGCGCAAAGCCATTTCTTCCTCATCGTGCACGATGCGGAAGTCGATCTTGCGGCCATCCAGGTCCACACGGCTCACCTGCACCCGCATGCGGGTGCCGATGGTGTAGCGGATGCCGGTGCGTTCGCCGCGCAGCTCCTGGCGGTGCTCATCAAAGCGGAAGTAATCACCGCCCAGCTCGGTGATGTGCACCAGACCTTCCACATACATGGCATCCAGCGTGACAAAGATGCCGAAGGTGGTGACCGAGGACACCGTACCGGCAAACTCCTCGCCCAGATGGTCGCGCATGTATTTGCACTTGAGCCAGGCTTCCACGTCCCGGCTGGCCTCGTCGGCGCGCCGCTCGTTGGCGCTGCAGTGCAGGCCGGCGGCCTCCCAGCCTTGCAGCTCGGCCTGGGCCGCACGGCTGCGGGGCTTTTGCTGCGGCTCGGTCACGCGCGACGCCAGACGCTTGGCCAGCTTGGCCTGGGCCTCTCCCGGCGTTGGCAAGGTGGGCAGGCGGTAGTGCGAACCGGCCAGGATGGACTTGATGACACGGTGCACCAGCAAGTCGGGGTAGCGGCGGATGGGGCTGGTGAAATGGGTGTAGGCCTCGAACGCCAGACCGAAGTGGCCATTGTTCTCGGGCGTGTAGAAGGCCTGCATCATGGAGCGCAGCAGCATGGTGTGAATCTGCTGCGAATCCGGACGGTCCTTGGTGGCATCGGCAATGGCCTGGAATTCACGCGGGTGCGGTGTGTCGCTGACCGACATGCCCACACCCAGCGCCTTCAGATAGCCACGCAGGATGTCTATCTTTTCGGCCGAAGGACGGTCGTGCACACGGAACAGGCCGTTCTGGCCGTTCTCTTCGATGAAATCGGCCGAGCACACGTTGGCGGCCAGCATGGCTTCTTCGATCAGACGGTGGGCATCGTTGCGGGTGCGGGGGATGATTTTCTCAATCCGGCCGTTGTCGTCGCAGACGATCTGCGTCTCCACCGTATCAAAGTCCACTGCGCCGCGCGCCTGGCGCGCCTGCAGCAGGGCACGGTACACATCGTGCAGGTTCAGCAGGTCTTGCACGCGCTCCTTGCGCTGCGCGGCTTCCGGCCCACGGGTATTGGACAGAATGGCCGCCACCTCGGTATAGGTGAAGCGTGCATGGCTGTGCATCACCGCCGGGTAGAACTGGTAGGCCTGCACCTCGCCCTTGTTGTTGACCAGCATGTCGCAGACCATGCACAGGCGGTCCACGGCGGGGTTGAGCGAACACAGACCGTTGCTCAGCTTTTCCGGCAGCATGGGGATCACGCGGCGCGGAAAGTACACACTGGTGGCGCGCTCGTAGGCATCGATATCGATGGCATTGCCGTTCTGCACATAGTGGCTCACATCGGCAATCGCCACCAGCAGGCGCCAGCCCTTGCTGCGCCCCACCTTGGCGGGCTCGCAGTACACGGCATCGTCAAAGTCCCGGGCGTCTTCGCCGTCGATGGTGACCAGGGGCACATCGCGCAGATCCACGCGGTTCTTGCGGTCCACCGCACGCACCTTGTCGGGGAGCGCCTTGGCTTCGGCCAGACAGGCATCACTGAAGATATGGGGCACGCCATACTTGCGCACGGCGATCTCGATTTCCATGCCTGGGTCATCCACTTCGCCCAGCACTTCAATCACCCGACCCACCGGCTGGCCAAACAAGGCAGGGGCCTCTGTCAGTTCCACCACCACCACCTGGCCAGCCTTGGCCGTGCCGATGCCGGTGCCCGGCACCAGCACATCCTGGCCATAGCGCTTGTCTTCCGGCGCCACCAGCCACACGCCGCTTTCCTGCAGCAGCCGGCCGATCAGGGTCTTGGTAGGACGCTCGACGATCTCCAGCACATGGCCTTCGGGCCGGCCACGGCGATCCTGGCCCACGATGCGCACCCGCACCTGGTCCTTGTGCAGCACCGCACGCATCTCATTGGGAGGAAGAAAGATGTCACCTTCGCCGTCGTCGCGCAGGACAAAGCCATGGCCATCGCGGTGCCCCTGCACGGTACCTTCAATTTCTTTGGACAAGTTGGCTGTCTTTGTGCGGAGGTTCATTTTTTTACTATACAATCTAAATCTTTCCTGAGGCGCCCAGGTGGCGGAATTGGTAGACGCACTAGTTTCAGGTACTAGCGGGTAACTCCGTGGAGGTTCGAGTCCTCTCCTGGGCACCAAGTTTAACGACAACCAGCTGTGGTTTTCGTAAAAACAAGGTTCATTGCTACCACAGTGAGCATGTTTTGCATAAAGGCGGAGACGCTTTAGGAAAAAATGGATCTGTCTTTGACAGATGCAAGCCCAGGTGGCGGAATTGGTAGACGCACTAGTTTCAGGTACTAGCGGGTAACTCCGTGGAGGTTCGAGTCCTCTCCTGGGCACCAAAATTTGCGATGCTTGCTTGTTCAGCAGACATCACCAAAAGCAAATTGTGAGGTGCTACCACACTTTATTCAACACAATTTGTCTTTTGCCCAGGTGGCGGAATTGGTAGACGCACTAGTTTCAGGTACTAGCGGGTAACTCCGTGGAGGTTCGAGTCCTCTCCTGGGCACCAAAAATTTGCGATGCTTGCTTTTGGCAGACATCACCCAAGAATAGATTGCGGGTGCTACCACACCCATTCAACACAATCTGTTTTTGCCCAGGTGGCGGAATTGGTAGACGCACTAGTTTCAGGTACTAGCGGGTAACTCCGTGGAGGTTCGAGTCCTCTCCTGGGCACCAGACACATCAGGCGATTGCTGCTTCAGCAATCGCCTTTTTTGTTGCCCGCACACTTACACTTGCTGCCCGCAGCCACCCCTGCGGCCCAGTGGCCCATACGGGATGCCAAGCAAGCCACCCACAAAAAAAGATACCTCCCAGGGACAGGGTTACGGCGCTGCCACCAACAGGCGCACGCAGTGACGCAATGGCACTGCACCCAGCAAACCATATGAAAAAAGCCCATTGCCTGCCAAGCAGGAATGGGCTTTGTCACCAATGGCAGGCCTCGCATGCCATGTACGCCATCTTCAAGGGCGCAGCAGCTCCAGGTCGGCGGCCGTCAACCAGCGCCACTGCCCCGGCTCCATCGTCGCCGGCAGCTCCAGACCGCCGATCTTCCAGCGATGCAAGCCTTCCACACGGTTGCCCACCGCCGCCAGCATGCGCTTGACCTGGTGGTATTTCCCTTCGGTCAGCGTCAAATCCAGCGTGCATTCATCCACCTGCACACAGGCAGCCGCCCGCACAGGCTTGGGGTCATCGTCCAGCACCACACCGGCCAGCAGACGCTCCACCATCTGCGCCGTCACCGCATGTTTGGCCTGCACCCGGTAGACCTTGGGCACATGCTTTTTGGGCGAACTCATGCGGTGAATGAACTGGCCATCATCGCTGAGCAGCAGCAAACCCGTTGTATCCTGGTCCAGGCGCCCCACCGCCTGCAGGCCCTGGATCGCATTCTTGTTCGGTCGCTGGCGCAGCGGCATCGGCAGCAAGGTATAGATACTGGGGTGGGCCGAAGGCTTTTGCGAGCATTCCGTGCCGGCCGGCTTGTACAGCAGCACATAGCCTTTTTCATGGTATTCCCAGTCCACGCCCTGCACGCGGAATTTCAAACCCTCCGTATCCAGGTCCAGCGTGGAGTCGGTCACGCGCTGCATCTCGCCATCGACACACACCTCAACCCAGCCTTGCTGCACCAACCCAGAACACACGCGGCGAATGCCAAAGCCCTGGGAATACAGAATATCTTGCAACTGCATAACACCACCTCACAGGATTGCCCTGTGCAATCCATTTCAGAACATTCAAAAACCGGAGCACGCTCAACACACACGGCATTGTTTCCAAATAAACTTCTATTTGAAACCCAAGCCCATCAATTCGCAAGCGCTACGCTTTTGGAGAGCAATCTAAGCCGCCAAAAACAAAACCCCCAGCCTCTTGCGAGAGCTGGGGGTGTTGCGCTGTAAGAGCCTGACGATGACCTACTTTCACACGGGAACCCGCACTATCATCGGCGCAAATTCGTTTCACTGTCCTGTTCGGGATGGGAAGGAGTGGTACCAAATCGCTATGGTCATCAGGCATAACTTGTCACCAGGCAGTGCTGTGCACTACCCAGTCAATTCATAGAGTCTGTAAATCAGCTTGTATTTTGATTGCGCCTACTTTTGGCATAACAGTCTTGTACTACCTATTGGCAGTCAAAGTTATAGGGTCAAGCCGCTCGGGCAATTAGTACTGGTTAGCTTAACGCATTACTGCGCTTCCACACCCAGCCTATCAACGTCGTGGTCTACAACGACCCTTCAGGGGGCTCAAGGCCCCGGCAGATCTCATCTTGAAACGAGTTTCCCGCTTAGATGCTTTCAGCGGTTATCTCTTCCACACGTAGCTACTCGGCAATGCCACTGGCGTGACAACCGATACACCAGAGGTGTGTCCACTCCGGTCCTCTCGTACTAGGAGCAGGCTTCCTCAAATCTGCAACGCCCACGGAAGATAGGGACCAAACTGTCTCACGACGTTTTAAACCCAGCTCACGTACCTCTTTAAATGGCGAACAGCCATACCCTTGGGACCGACTACAGCCCCAGGATGAGATGAGCCGACATCGAGGTGCCAAACACCGCCGTCGATATGAACTCTTGGGCGGTATCAGCCTGTTATCCCCAGAGTACCTTTTATCCGTTGAGCGATGGCCCTTCCATACAGAACCACCGGATCACTATGTCCTGCTTTCGCATCTGCTCGACTTGTCAGTCTCGCAGTTAAGCACGCTTATGCCATTGCACTATCGTCACGATGTCCGACCGTAACTAGCGTACCTTCGAACTCCTCCGTTACGCTTTGGGAGGAGACCGCCCCAGTCAAACTGCCTACCATGCACTGTCCCCGATCCAGATAATGGACCTAGGTTAGAACCTCAAACGCACCAGGGTGGTATTTCAACGTTGGCTCCATGTGATCTAGCGACCACACTTCAAAGCCTCCCACCTATCCTACACAGATCCGTTCAAAGTCCAATACAAAGCTACAGTAAAGGTTCATGGGGTCTTTCCGTCTTTCCGCGGGGAGATTGCATCATCACAAACATTTCAACTTCGCTGAGTCTCAGGAGGAGACAGTGTGGCCATCGTTACGCCATTCGTGCAGGTCGGAACTTACCCGACAAGGAATTTCGCTACCTTAGGACCGTTATAGTTACGGCCGCCGTTTACTGGGACTTCAATCAAGAGCTTGCACCCCATCATTTAATCTTCCAGCACCGGGCAGGCGTCACACCCTATACGTCCACTTTCGTGTTTGCAGAGTGCTGTGTTTTTATTAAACAGTCGCAGCCACCGATTTTTTGCAACCCCGTTTAGCTCCATTTGTACAACTTCACTTACTAGGGGCATACCTTCTCCCGAAGTTACGGTATCAATTTGCCGAGTTCCTTCTCCTGAGTTCTCTCAAGCGCCTTAGAATACTCATCTCGCGCACCAGTGTCGGTTTGCGGTACGGTCGTCAATAGCTGAAGCTTAGTGGCTTTTCCTGGAAGCAGGGTATCACTCACTTCGTGTGCAAGCACACTCGTTATCACCCCTCATCTAAGATCCCCGGATTTGCCTAAGGACCACGACTACAGGCTTGAACCAACATATCCAACAGTTGGCTGAGCTAACCTTCTCCGTCCCCACATCGCACTATTGATCGGTACAGGAATATTGACCTGTTTCCCATCAGCTACGCATCTCTGCCTCGCCTTAGGGGCCGACTCACCCTACGCCGATGAACGTTGCGTAGGAAACCTTGCGCTTACGGCGAGCGGGCTTTTCACCCGCTTTAACGCTACTCATGTCAGCATTCGCACTTCTGATACCTCCAGCACCCGTTACCAGGCACCTTCACAGGCTTACAGAACGCTCTCCTACCACGTGCAATAAATTGCACATCCGCAGCTTCGGTAACTGGCTTAGCCCCGTTACATCTTCCGCGCAGGACGACTCGATCAGTGAGCTATTACGCTTTCTTTAAATGATGGCTGCTTCTAAGCCAACATCCTGACTGTTTTAGCCTTCCCACTTCGTTTCCCACTTAGCCAATTTTAGGGACCTTAGCTGGCGGTCTGGGTTGTTTCCCTCTTGAGTCCGGACGTTAGCACCCGGTGCTCTGTCTCCCAAGCTGTACTCTGCGGTATTCGGAGTTTGCATAGGTTTGGTAAGTCGCCATGACCCCCTAGCCTAAACAGTGCTCTACCCCCGCAGGTAATACTTGAGGCACTACCTAAATAGTTTTCGGAGAGAACCAGCTATTTCCAAGTTTGTTTAGCCTTTCACCCCTATCCACAGCTCATCCGCTGATTTTGCAACATCAGTCGGTTCGGACCTCCAGTACCTGTTACGGCACCTTCATCCTGGCCATGGATAGATCACTTGGTTTCGGGTCTACACCCAGCGACTGGACGCCCTATTCGGACTCGATTTCTCTACGCCTCCCCTACTCGGTTAAGCTTGCCACTGAATGTAAGTCGCTGACCCATTATACAAAAGGTACGCCGTCACCCCTTACGAGGCTCCGACTTTTTGTAAGCATGCGGTTTCAGGATCTATTTCACTCCCCTCCCGGGGTTCTTTTCGCCTTTCCCTCACGGTACTGGTTCACTATCGGTCGATTACGAGTATTTAGCCTTGGAGGATGGTCCCCCCATATTCAGACAGGGTTTCTCGTGCCCCGCCCTACTTTTCTCTAGCTCAGTACCACCAGTCGGTTTTCACATACGGGGCTATCACCCACTATGGCCGGACTTTCCATTCCGTTTTGTTAACCGTCTGACTATCACTAGAAGGCTGTTCCGAATTCGCTCGCCACTACTATCGGAATCTCGGTTGATGTCTTTTCCTCTGGGTACTTAGATGTTTCAGTTCTCCAGGTTCGCTTCGACAGCCTATGTATTCAGCTGCCGATACCTATTGCTAGGTGGGTTTCCCCATTCAGAAATCTCCGGATCAAAGCTTATTTGCCAGCTCCCCGAAGCTTATCGCAGGCTATCACGTCTTTCGTCGCCTGTAATCGCCAAGGCATCCACCACATGCTCTTAGTCACTTGACCCTATAACTTTGACCTCTCTTGCGAGATGGTCGCCATTTCGGTTTTCAAAGACTTGTAAGGTCTCTCACCTTACGCGTTATGCCGTAATGTGAATGATTCTTCGGTGCAAATCTTTCGATTTGCGCCTAGAGAATGATTCGTCATTACTTGAATTCAAAGTTTGAATTCGTGTTGACGCAATCAAAATCGTTGCTGGTGGCACGGTGCATTTTTCATGCTTTCCACCAGCAACGCTGATTTTCGACTCTATGAATTTTTAAAGAACAGCCTATTGATCGGATCGATCAATACAAAAGCAGTCTTTGCAAGACTGCTTTTGTATTGAACTCTCATATGCCGAGCCAATGATTGTAGCACCTTTGGGCGCTATCTTTTTTCATTGGTGGAGGATGACGGGATCGAACCGACGACCCCCTGCTTGCAAAGCAGGTGCTCTCCCAGCTGAGCTAATCCCCCGGGATCCTCTTGCACTGGCATCGGAACCTAATGGTGGGTCTAGTTGGGCTCGAACCAACGACCCCTGCGTTATCAACACAGTGCTCTAACCAGCTGAGCTACAGACCCATTCCATGCAGCCCGCTTCATCAGCGAGCCACCTGGCTTGTTCCAACAACCGATAAGTGTGGACGTTCAAACTTGATTGCTTGTTTCCAGAAAGGAGGTGATCCAGCCGCACCTTCCGATACGGCTACCTTGTTACGACTTCACCCCAGTCACGAACCCCGCCGTGGTAAGCGCCCTCCTTACGGTTAGGCTACCTACTTCTGGCGAGACCCGCTCCCATGGTGTGACGGGCGGTGTGTACAAGACCCGGGAACGTATTCACCGTGACATTCTGATCCACGATTACTAGCGATTCCGACTTCACGCAGTCGAGTTGCAGACTGCGATCCGGACTACGACTGGCTTTATGGGATTAGCTCCCCCTCGCGGGTTGGCAACCCTTTGTACCAGCCATTGTATGACGTGTGTAGCCCCACCTATAAGGGCCATGAGGACTTGACGTCATCCCCACCTTCCTCCGGTTTGTCACCGGCAGTCCCATTAGAGTGCCCTTTCGTAGCAACTAATGGCAAGGGTTGCGCTCGTTGCGGGACTTAACCCAACATCTCACGACACGAGCTGACGACAGCCATGCAGCACCTGTGTTACGGCTCTCTTTCGAGCACTCCTCTATCTCTAAAGGATTCCGTACATGTCAAAGGTGGGTAAGGTTTTTCGCGTTGCATCGAATTAAACCACATCATCCACCGCTTGTGCGGGTCCCCGTCAATTCCTTTGAGTTTCAACCTTGCGGCCGTACTCCCCAGGCGGTCAACTTCACGCGTTAGCTTCGTTACTGAGTCAGTTAAGACCCAACAACCAGTTGACATCGTTTAGGGCGTGGACTACCAGGGTATCTAATCCTGTTTGCTCCCCACGCTTTCGTGCATGAGCGTCAGTGCAGGCCCAGGGGATTGCCTTCGCCATCGGTGTTCCTCCGCATATCTACGCATTTCACTGCTACACGCGGAATTCCATCCCCCTCTGCCGCACTCCAGCCTTGCAGTCACAAAGGCAGTTCCCAGGTTGAGCCCGGGGATTTCACCTCTGTCTTACAAGACCGCCTGCGCACGCTTTACGCCCAGTAATTCCGATTAACGCTTGCACCCTACGTATTACCGCGGCTGCTGGCACGTAGTTAGCCGGTGCTTATTCTTACGGTACCGTCATGACTCCAGGGTATTAACCCGAAGCTTTTCGTTCCGTACAAAAGCAGTTTACAACCCGAAGGCCTTCATCCTGCACGCGGCATTGCTGGATCAGGCTTTCGCCCATTGTCCAAAATTCCCCACTGCTGCCTCCCGTAGGAGTCTGGGCCGTGTCTCAGTCCCAGTGTGGCTGGTCGTCCTCTCAGACCAGCTACAGATCGTCGGCTTGGTAAGCTTTTATCCCACCAACTACCTAATCTGCCATCGGCCGCTCCAGTTGCGCAAGGTCTTACGATCCCCTGCTTTCAACCTCAGTTCTCATGCGGTATTAGCTACTCTTTCGAGTAGTTATCCCCCACAACTGGGCACGTTCCGATGTATTACTCACCCGTTCGCCACTCGCCACCAGACCGAAGTCCGTGCTGCCGTTCGACTTGCATGTGTAAAGCATGCCGCCAGCGTTCAATCTGAGCCAGGATCAAACTCTACAGTTCGATCTTGAATTTAAAGTCTTTCGACTACTCACTCACTTGACGGAATCAAGAAAGATTCCTCTTTCCTCATTACTGTTTTTGTGAGCGTTTGTTTAGTTCCGAAGAACATTTGGCAATCGCCTTCAAACGCCCACGCTTATCGGCTGTACATTTTTAATGATGCGACTCAAACCAGAATCTCTGCTTTGAATTCAGTTCGCTGCGATCAGCGAAGCCTCGTAGTGTAGCACAACTTTTGTTATGCGGATCAAAGTTTTTAACTTTTTGCAAACATCCAGAAGATGCTTGCAAAAAGAAAAAAGCCGGAAGGCTTTTTTCTTTGATCTTGGCGGAAACGGAGGGATTCGAACCCTCGATGAGGCTCTACACCCCATACTCCCTTAGCAGGGGAGCACCTTCGGCCACTCGGTCACGTTTCCGCAATAACGCTATTGTAAGCAGCTTTTTGGGCCGCTTTGACGAAGTTGCGAAAATTATTCGCTTTTGTCCAGACCGAAGGCCGTGTGCAGGGCGCGCACGGCCAGCTCCAGGTACTTCTCGTCAATGACGACCGAGGTCTTGATCTCGGAGGTGGAGATCATCTGGATGTTCACGTTTTCCTTGCTCAGTGCACGGAACATGGTGGACGCCACACCCACATGGCTGCGCATGCCGATACCGACAATGCTGACCTTGGCGATGTTGGGATTGCCCACCACTTCGGCAGCACCCAGGGCGGGCACCACTTTTTCACGCAGCAGGTCCATGGCACGCTGGTAGTCGCCCTGGCTGACGGTGAAGGAGAAGTCGGTCTTACCTTCCTTGGAGATGTTCTGGATGATCACATCCACTTCGATGTTGGCATCTGCCACAGGACCCAGGATGGCAGCCGCCACGCCGGGGGTGTCGGGCACGCCGAGCACGGAGATCTTGGCTTCGCCGCGGTTGAAAGCGATGCCGGATACGACGGCCTTTTCCATTTTTTCGTCTTCCTCAAAAGTAATCAGCGTGCCGGACTTGGCCTCTTCTTCCAGATCGATGTCCCAGGGCGTGAAGCTCGAGAGCACGCGCATGGGCACCTTGTACTTGCCGGCAAACTCCACCGAACGGATCTGCAGCACCTTGGAGCCCAGGCTGGCCATCTCCAGCATCTCTTCAAAGCTCACCGTGGTCAGGCGCTTGGCAGCAGCCACCACACGGGGGTCGGTGGTGTAGACGCCATCCACATCGGTATAGATCAGGCATTCGGCAGCCTTCATGGCAGCCGCCACGGCCACAGCCGAGGTATCCGAGCCGCCACGACCCAGCGTGGTGATGTTGCCGTCGGGATCGATCCCCTGGAAACCGGTGACGATCACGACACGGCCGGCTTCCAGATCGGCGCGCACGCGGGCGTCGTCGATGGATTCGATGCGGGCCTTGGTGAAGCTGCTGTCGGTGCGCACGGGCACTTGCCAGCCGGCGTAGCTGACCGACTCCATGCCTTCCGCTTGCAGCGCAATGGCCAGCAGTGCCGAGGAGGCCTGCTCACCAGTTGCCGCCAGCATGTCCAGCTCACGGTAGTACGAAGTCTTGGGGCTGTTGGGCGCCAGCTCGCTGGCCAGACCCAGCAAACGGTTGGTTTCGCCACTCATGGCGCTGGGAACCACCACCATTTGGTGGCCGGCCCGAGCCCACTTGGCCACGCGCTTGGCGACGTTGCGGATGCGCTCGGGAGAGCCCATCGAGGTGCCGCCGTATTTATGAACGATCAGTGCCATTGGATAACAGGGGTGACGAAACTGCAGGGTACGGCGCTGAATGAACGGTGTGCTGTTTTGGCGCGCCGCCGGATTTCGTACTTCAGATAAGTGGACCAAAACTCAGGGATTGTACCAACCGAGCCGCGCGCCTTCTCTCACCACAAACCCGCATCCCACCTTGATATGGATGCGGTGGCCTCGCGTAGTGCAATGGCGGATCTGCCGCAGCAGCTCCTGGAGCTGCGCCGCCGACGGCGTGGCGCCGTGAAACTGCAGCAGCCACTGGCGCAGCACGTGGGCCTGGCGCTCGGGCGGCAACGCCTGCACCGCCTTGATCTGTGGCGGAACCCCCACAGTCTGCAGATCAGCCTGCGCCTGGGCCGCCAGCACCTGCTGGGCCTGGGCCGCGTGCTGACTGCTGCGTGCAAAAGTGTCGCGAAACTGGGGAAACACCTGCTCCAGCACCGGCAGTAGCTGCTGGCGGATCCGGTTGCGGGTGTAGCGCAGATCGGAGTTGCTGGGGTCTTCCACCCAGCCCTCGCCCCGGTCGGTCAGCCACTGGCGGACATCGGCCCCGGCCACCTGCAGCAGCGGCCGGTGCCAGTCCTGCCCTGCCCGCTGCCAGTGCCGGGGCATGGCCGCCAGACCCGGCAGACCGGCGCCACGGGACAAGGCCAGCAGCAGCGTCTCCACCTGGTCATCCGCATGCTGGGCCAGGGCGATGCTGGCCATGGGCCGGTCGAAGGCGTGCAGCGCATGCTCGGTCAGTGCGGCATAGCGGCGGCGGCGGGCCGCATCTTCGGGACTGTCCCCCGGCGCAGGGCGCGCATCCACCTGCACCACCGCCAGCGGCACCTGCAGGCGTTCACAGGTGGCGCGGCAATGTGCGGCAAAACCATCGGCCGCAGCCTGCAAGCCATGGTGCACATGGATGGCATAGACCTGCCCGGGCCAGCGCTGCGCACAGGCATGCAGCAGCGCAGAGGAATCCGCCCCGCCACTGTAGGCCACGGCCAGAGGCAGCGCGGGAGCGAAAGCCGCCATGGCAAAGTCGACCGACTGCGTCATACCCCGCCTCCCTCGCAAGCCACCCACACCACCGGGTTGCGACCGCCCTGGCCCACCCGTCCATCGCGCCAGGGGCACGGCGCCGCTTTTTCTGCGCAAGAAAAATGGCCCCGCAGGGCCATGGTCAAGGCGGTGTGCACAGCGTGCCCGTCCGTCATTGCCGTGCCAGCGGTTTAGCTGGCCTTGGTGTCGGTGAAGCGACCATAGCTTTGCAGGCGCTCGTAGCGGCGGTCCTGCAGCTCCTTGGGCTTCAGGTCCGACAGCTGGCGCCAGGCATCGGCCAGGGCACGCTTGAGGAACGATGCCATCTGCTTGGGATCGCGGTGTCCACCACCCACAGGTTCGTTCACGATCTTGTCCACCAGGCCCAGGGCCTTCAGGCGGTGGGCGGTGATGCCCATGGCTTCGGCGGCTTCCGACGCCTTTTCGCCGGTCTTCCACAGAATGGAAGCGCAGCCTTCGGGGCTGATCACGGAGTACACCGAGTACTGCAGCATCAGCACCTGGTCGGCCACGGCAATGGCCAGCGCGCCACCCGAGCCACCTTCACCGATGATGGTGGTGATGATGGGGGTCTGCAGCTGGGCCATCTCGAAGATGTTGCGGCCGATGGCTTCGGACTGGCCGCGCTCTTCCGCATCGATGCCGGGGAAGGCACCGGGCGTGTCCACAAAGGTGAACACCGGCAGGTGGAACTTCTCGGCCGTCTTCATCAGACGCAGGGCCTTGCGGTAGCCCTCGGGGCGGGTCATGCCGAAGTTGCGCAGCGCGCGCTCCTTGGTGTCACGGCCCTTCTGGTGGCCAATGACCATGCACGGCTGGCCATTGAAGCGCGCCAGACCGCCGATGATGGACTTGTCATCCGAAAAATGGCGGTCGCCGTGCATCTCGACAAAGTCGGTGAAGCACTCGCGCACATAGTCCAGCGTGTAAGGCCGCTCCGGATGGCGCGCGATCTTGGTGATCTGCCAGGGCGACAGATCGCTGTAGATGTCCTTGGTGAGCTGCTGGCTCTTCTTGCTCAGCTGGTCGATTTCTTCCGAAATATCGACAGCGCTTTCGGTCTGCACATAACGCAGCTCTTCGATCTTGGCTTCGAGTTCCGCGATGGGCTGTTCGAAGTCCAGAAAAGTCTTTTTCGCCAAAATTATTCTCCTTGTCCCGGCCACGCCAAGGGGCCTATGGAACGTATCAATAGGTCACAGGCTGCGGGTCGAGCGAGCGCCAAATATACCAAGTTGCCACGCTGCACCAGGGTTTCCAGGCCTCAGCGACTTCACGGACATCGCTGCGGCTGACGGCTTCGCCCGAGAAATAGTTCTCGCTGATGCCCTTGAGCAGGCCGGCGTCGTCCAGCGGCAGCACATTCGGACGCAGCAGGTAGAACATCAGGAACATCTCGGCCGTCCAGCGGCCGATGCCACGGATGGCGGTCAGCTCGGCAATGATGGATTCGTCATCCATCTCGCCCCAGGCGTCCACATGCAGGCGGTCTTCGGTGAAGTGCACGGCCAGGTCCACCAGATAGTCCACCTTGCGGGCAGACAGACCGGCGACGCGCATGTCGTCCACCTTCAGGCGCAGCAGCTGGGCGGGCGTGAGCCCTTCGGGCAGCAGCGCCAGCAGTTTTTTCCATTGGGCAGAGGCCGACTTGGCCGCCACCTGCTGGCCCACGATGGAGCGCGCCAGCGTCACGAACGCGTCGCCGTGCGCCATCAGCGCTTCACCGGGGTATTGGGGGATCAGGCGGCGCAGCACCCGGTCTTTCTTGACCAGGTGCTTGCACGCCTCTGCCCAGTAGGCCGCAGCATGCTGCGGCGGCACGGGCAGTTCTTTCGGAGAGGGAGCCATGGGAGTTGTCCTGCGCCCTTACTGGGCGGCCTCCCAGGTGGTGCCCGCTGCGGAGTCCTTGAGCACGATGCCCTGCTCCAGCAGTGCCTTGCGGATGCGGTCGGCCTCGGCCCAGTTCTTGTCGGCCTTGGCGGCAGCACGCGCGGCGATCTGCGCCTCAACGGCGGCCGCGTCCACCCCTTCGGTGCCGGCCTGCAGGAATTTCTGCGGATCGTCCTGCAGCAGGCCCAGCACACCGCCCAGCGCCTTCAGCAGACCGGCCACTTCCGGCGACTTGCTGCGATTGACCTCGGCGGCCAGCTCGAACAGCACGGCCACCGCTTCGGGGGTGCCGAAGTCCTCGTCCATGGCGGCCTGAAAGCGCGCAGCATGGGTGTTACTCCAGTCGATCTGCACCGGCGCCGCAGCCACCAGACTCAGTGCCGTGTACAGGCGCTTGAGGGCGCTGCGGGCATCGTCCAGATGCACATCGCTGTAGTTCAGCGGGCTGCGGTAGTGGCTGCGCACGACGAAGAAACGCACGGTTTCGGCGTCGTATTCCTTGAGCACATCGCGGATGGTGAAGAAATTGCCCAGCGACTTGGACATCTTCTCGTTGTCCACATTGATGAAGCCGTTGTGCATCCAGGTCGAGGCCAGCGGCTTGCCGGTGGCGCCTTCGCTCTGGGCAATCTCGTTCTCATGGTGGGGGAACTGCAGGTCCGCACCGCCACCATGGATGTCAAAGCTCTCGCCCAGCAGCGCGCAGCCCATGGCCGAGCATTCGATATGCCAGCCGGGGCGGCCTTCGCCAAACGGGCTGGGCCATTTCACATCGGCCGGCTCTTCAGGCTTGGAGGACTTCCACAGCACAAAGTCCAGCGGATCGTGCTTGCCATCCTGCACGGCCACACGCTCGCCCGCATTCAGCTCGTCCAGCGACTTGCCGGACAGCTTGCCGTAGCCTGGGAACTTGCGCACGGCGTAGTTCACATCGCCATTGCCGGCCTGGTAGGCCAGGCCCTTTTGCTGCAGCGTACCGATCATGCCCAGCATCTGCGGCACATAGTCGGTGGCGCGGGGTTCGTGGTCGGGGCGGGCAATGCCCAGCGCATCGGCGTCCTGGTGCAGGGCCGCGATCATGCGGTCCGTCAGGCTGCGGATGGTTTCGCCGTTTTCCACCGCACGCTTGATGATCTTGTCATCGATGTCGGTGATGTTGCGCACATAGGTCACGCGGTAGCCGCTGGCACGCAGCCAGCGCTGGACCACGTCGAACGCCACCATGGAGCGCGCATGGCCCAGGTGGCAGAGGTCGTATACGGTCATGCCGCACACGTACATGCGGACATGGCCAGGCTCGATCGGCGAAAACGCTTGCAGTGCACGCGACAGCGTGTTGTAGATACGCAAACTCATCGGGAGGTGTGTCTCAATCACAGAGGGAGGGGAGAAAGCGGCAGGACGGTCCGGCCGCACATTCCCAGCAGCGCAAAAGGGGTGCCCTGGCGGCCTTTGCTGCGCACAGCGGCCCGACACCCCTCAGCTACAATGCGTCGCAGTATAAAGCCCCCCGTGCGGGGGTGCCCCCATCTCCTCGAAAGCACCTACTCCATGTTCATGCGCCGCTCTCCCTCCTCTGCCCTGCGCGCCTTGGCTGTGGCCGCCTTGCTGGCGGCAGGCGGCGCGGCCCAGGCTGACGACTACAGCGATGTCGCCAAGCTGGTGCGCGCCGGCAAGACCGCCGACGCCATTGCCAAGGCCGACCAGTACCTGGCCAGCAACCAGCGCGATCCGCAGATGCGCTTTCTGAAGGGCACGGCCCAGGTCGCGGCCGGCCAGACCGAAGAGGCGATCGCCACCTTCACGCTGCTGACCGAGGAATATCCCGAGCTACCCGAGCCCTATAACAACCTGGCTGTGATCTATGCCGGCCAGAACCGCCTGGACCAGGCCCGCAACGCGCTGGAGATGGCCGTGCGCAACAACCCGAACTATGCGGTGGCGCACGAGAACCTGGGTGATATCTACACCCGCCTGGCGCAGCAGTCCTACACCCGTTCGCTGCAACTGAGCGGCAACAACGCCCCTCTCAAGCTCAAACTGTCCACACTGGGCGGTGTGCTGCAGCCCGCAGCCAAGTGATACCCCTTGGCGGGCGGACAACCGCCCCCAACTGACTGAACACCACCAGCACCGGTGGCTGGCCGGCGCCCCGTGCGCTGCGTGCCCCTGCTGGCAGACTCCCTGCTTTTTTCGTTTGTTTGCCTTTTCGGAGCATTCCCATGTTTTCCCGTAGAAAAGTCGCTCTCACGCTTGCTGCATCTGTACTGACAGCGGGCATTTTTGCTGCGCCCACCTGGGCGCAGAACGGCCCTCCCCGTGTCAAGCTGGCTACCAGCCTGGGCGATATCGTGCTGGAACTGAACCCCGGCGCCGCCCCCAAGACAGTGGAGAACTTCCTGCTGTACGTGAACGACAAGCACTACGACGGCACCATCTTTCACCGCGTGATCGACGGCTTCATGATCCAGGGCGGCGGCTTTACCGCCGACATGCAGCAGAAAACCACGCGTGCGCCCATCCCGCTGGAAGCCAAGAACGGCCTGAAGAACGACAAGTACACCATCGCCATGGCCCGTACCGGCAACCCCAACTCGGCCACGGCGCAGTTCTTCATCAACGTCGCCAACAACGACTCGCTCAATGCCCCCAAGCCCGATGGCTACGGCTATGCCGTGTTCGGCAAGGTGGTCGAAGGCACCGAGACCGTGGAGAAAATCCGCACGGTGATTACGGGCACCCGTGGCATGCACCAGAATGTGCCCACCACGCCGGTCACCATCACCTCGGCCACCGTGCTGCGCTGACCCGCACCGGCATCCCCCCTCACCCCCTTTAGATTCAAGATTGGACACGCCATGAGCAACCCACAAGTCGAACTGCACATCACCATCAACGTGGCCGACACCGCCACCCCCGGCGTGATCACGCTGGAACTGGACGCAGTGAACGCCCCCAAGTCCACGGAAAACTTCCTGAACTACGTGAACCAAGGCTTCTACAACGGCACGATCTTTCACCGCGTGATCAAGAACTTCATGATCCAGGGCGGCGGCTTTGCGGCTGACATGAAGCAAAAGGAAACCGCGGCACCCATCGAGAACGAAGCCAAGAACGGCCTGAAGAACGACAAGTACACCATCGCTATGGCCCGTACCAGCGATCCGCACAGCGCCACGGCCCAGTTCTTCATCAACACCGTGGACAACAGCTTCCTGAACCACACCGCCCCCACCGGCCAAGGCTGGGGCTATGCCGTGTTCGGCAAGGTGGTCAAGGGCGAAGACGTGATCGACGCCATCAAGAAGGTGCGCACCACCCGCAAGGGCTTCCACGACGACGTGCCTTTTGACGCCGTGGTGATCGACAAGGCCGTGGCCCTCTGATCCCCCTGGGCCGCTGCGCGGCTTACCTCCATGGGAGGACAGCCCGTGCTGCGGGACGGCCCTTGCGGGCTGCCGCGCACATGGGCTCCGCCAGCTGCACAGGCTGGCGCGCAGCGGCCGGAATCACTGATTCTTCGAGTGAGTTCAGATCCCCGTACGACCGTGCCCCCGGTGGCGCAGCTGCAGGCTGCGCCCACCTGGCGCACGGTCGATGTCATTTCGGACCTGCACCTGCAGCCCTCGGAGCCGCAGACCGTGCAGGCCTGGCGCGACTATCTGGCGCACACCCCCGCCGATGCCGTGTTCCTGCTGGGCGACCTGTTTGAAGTCTGGGTGGGCGACGACGCGCTGGATGAGCCGGGCAGCTTTGAGGCCGAATGCGCCGCAATCCTGCAACAAGCCGCCGCACAGCGGCCGCTGTTTTTCATGGTCGGCAACCGCGACTTTCTGGCCGGCGATCTGCTGATGCAGCGCACCGGCATGACCGCCCTGGCCGACCCTACCGTGCTGGTCTGGGGCGAGCGCCGCATCCTGCTCAGCCATGGCGATGCGCTGTGCCTGGACGATGTGGAATACCAGCAGTTCCGCACCCTGTCGCGCTCTGCCGCCTGGCAGCAGCAGGTGCTGGCCCAGCCGCTGGCCGTGCGCCGTGCCATCGGCAAATCCGCCCGCACGGAAAGCGAACAACGCAAGCAGGCCGGTGCCCCCTACGCCGACACCGATGCGCAGATGACCGCCACCTGGATGGATGCCGCCCAGGCCCACTGGCTGGTACACGGCCACACCCACCAGCCTGCCGACCATGCGCTGGACGGCCACCGCTGGCGCATTGTCACCAGCGACTGGCACATCGATGCCGACACCCAGCGCAGCGAAGTGCTGCGCCTGACCCCCGCCGGCTGGCAGCGCCTGTCTCCGCAGGCGGCCTGCGCCGGCTGAGGCATTGCATGGACTGGCAGCGCGTTCTCCCCACCTGGGCCCGCCGCGCAGCCGTGCGCGCGGGTGCACTGCCTCCCGCACCGGTACCGGCCGCACTGTGGCAGGCCACCGTCGCCACCTACCCCTTCCTGGAACGCCTCACGCCCGCCGAAGACGCCCACCTGCAACAGCTGGTGGCGCATTTCCTGCAGCGCAAGGAGTTTTCCGGCGCCCATGGCCTGGTCATCACCGACGCCATGGCCGTGGCCATTGCCGCCCAGGCCTGTGTGCTGCTGCTGTATTTCGGCGAACCCGCTGACGCCCTGCGCTGGTACGACGACTTTGTCGGCATCGTCGTGCATGCGGACGACGTGGTGGCCCGCCGCAAGGTGGTGGACGAAGCGGGTGTGGTACACCACTACCGGGAAGAGCTGATGGGCGAAGCCATGGAAGGCGGCCCCGTCATGCTCAGCTGGGCCGCCGTGCAGCCCGGCCACGCCGCCCATGGCGGCCACACCAATGTGGTGATCCATGAATTCGCCCACAAGCTGGACATGCACGACGGCCACGCCAACGGCTGCCCGCCCTTGCCCCGGGGGTTCATGGGCCATACCAGTGCCAGCGCCGCCCGCCAGGCCTGGAGCGCCGTCTGGGGTGATGCCTACGAACGCTTTCGCGATCTGGTCATCCGCCATGAACGCTTTGGCCAGCCGGCTCCCTGGCTGGATGCCTACGGGGCCGAAGCCCCGGCCGAGTTCTTTGCCGTGGCCTGTGAAGGCTACTGGGTGGACCGCGAACGCATGGCCGAGGAACTGCCCACCGTAGTCCATGCGCTGGACGCCTTCTTTGGGCGCCTGGCCCGCTGACGCTGACGTTGGCTGCCTGTGTGCAGCCACAGTTTGGCCTGCGGCCGGGTTACGACGCCCCGGCATGGCGGCGCCAGGGCACGGCCGCAAAGCGCTCGCTGATCCACTGCCTGAACGCCGCCAAGGCCGCTGTCTGGTACTGCCCTGAGGGGCGGACCAGATAGATGCCACCGGCCTCGCCCAGCGTCCACTCGGGCAGCACACGCACCAGCGCCCCAGACTGCACGGCAGGCAGCAGATGCCAGTCGCTGCCCGCAACAATGCCCACCCCCTGCAGCGCCGCATGCAGCAACGCCTCGTTGTCATTGCTGCGCATGGAGCCGGTGACGCGCAGCGACTGGCGGGTCGGGGCAGCTCCTTGCCGGTCGGCCTGCACCAGGGTCCATTCCGGAAAGGACAGCAAGCCGGTATAGCCCAGGCAGTTGTGCCGGGCCAGATCCGCTGGACTGGCGGGCGCCGGGCACCGCGCCAGGTAGGCGGCCGATGCGCACAGGATCCGGTACTGGTCGCACAGCCGCGTTGCCACCAGGCCGCTGTCGGGCAGATTGCCAATGCGGATGGCGGCATCGAAACGCTCGCCCACCACATCCACGATGCGCTCGCTGTATTCCACCTCCAGCACCACCTCCGGGTAGGCCAGGGCAAAACCGGCCACCATGGGACTGATCCAGCGCCGCCCCATGGTGGCAGGCAGGGCCAGGCGCAGCCGTCCGCGCACCTCGGTGGCCCCTTGCGCCGCTTCCCGCTCGGCATCCCGTATCCAGTTGGCCGCCTGGCGCACCTTTTCCACCAATTGCAGGCCTTCGCGGGTGAGACTCAGCCTGCGTGTGGTGCGCTCGACCAGGCGCACGCCCAGCCTGCGCTCCAGCGCCTGGATCCGCTTGGACAGGACCGACGGATGGCGCTCCAGCACCCGGGCAGCGGCCGCAAACGAGTGCTGCTCCGACAGCGCCAGCAGGGTGGCGAGCTCATCCGTGTGCTGGCTGTCGGGCATTTCCATGGCGTGCGTTGAATGTGAATATCAGGGGTTGAGAATGATCGCGCCTTGGGAGCGCCCGTGCTCCAGGTCCGCATGCGCCAGGGCCGCATCGGCCAGTGCGTAACTTTTCCAGATCTGCGGCGTGAGTATGCCGCTGGCCACGGCGTCCAGCACGTCCCGGGCCCGGCTCTGGTATTCCTCGGCGGACGCCGTGTGCGCCGCCAGGGAAGGCCGCGTCAGGAACAGCGAGCCCTTGGCATTGAGCACGCCCACCTCGACGGCAGGCGGCAGCCCCGATGTGGCCCCGAACGACACCATCAGCCCGCGGGGACGCAGGCAGTCCAGCGAGGCGGCAAACGTGTCCCGCCCAATGGGGTCGTACACCACATCCACCTTGCGCCCCTGCGTGGCCTGCGCCACCTGGGACGCCAGGGTCTGCGCGTCAAAGACAAAGACGGCATGGCAGCCGCTGGCCTCGGCCCGCGCCACGCTGGCCGGCTTGGACACCACACCCAGCACCTGCGCCCCCAGATGGCGGGCCCAGGCGCACAGCAACTGCCCCAGCGCCCCGGCGGCGCCATAGACCAGCACCGTGGAGCCCGGGCGAACCTGGCCGGTGGTCTTCAGCAGGTACTGGGCCGTGATGCCCTTGAACAGCACCGCTGCCGCGGCGTCGTTGCTGAGGGTGTCCGGCAGACGCACCAGCCGGTCCGCCGGAAACAGCCGTGCACTGGCATAGGCCCCCAAAGGGCCGGTGGCGTAGGCTACCCTGTCCCCGACCTGCACGCTGGACACCCCAGCCCCCACCGCCGTCACCCGCCCCGCACCTTCTAACCCCAGTCCGGACGGCAGTGGGATGGGCACGGCCCCTTTGCGCTGGCTGACATCCAGCGGATTGACGCCGATGGACGTCTGCTCCAGACAGACTTCTCCCGGGCCGGGCGCTGCAAGCTCCATGCTCTCCAGCTGCATCACTTCAGGGGCTCCGGTGCTGTGCACACGAATGGCAATGGCCATGGCTGTTTCCTTCAATGGAATGAAAAAAGCCATGGTATTCATGCACATGCAGCGCCACAATCCATGCAGATGCAGATCACCACTGCACTGCATGCATTAATCAAAAGAGCCGCGGCGCCCCGGCTCGGGCACAAGGCAGCCCCGACTGCTGCGGCGACGGCAGCAGCGATGGCAGATGCCGCCCGCCCCCTCCTCTTTGGAGGAGGCTGTACGCCGCGGTCGCATTCATAGAGTTTCAGAACGTTGCCTAACCAACCTGCTGCAGGCAGGCTGCACCCTAGCGCCCGAGGTGTTCCTTTGTCTCCAGCACGCAGCCCTTCACTCAGGCATGGGCGATGCGGTATGCCATGGGCGTCATGCCTGTCACCTGCCGGAAAGCGCGGATCAGACTGGCCTCGCTGGCAAAGCCCAGGTCCTCGGCAATCCGCTTCAGCGGTTGCCGGGTTTCACACAGGGCATCGGCCACCTGCCGCAGCTTGATGTGCCGCATCCCCTGCGCGGCGGCCAGCCCGGTCTGCGCGCGCACCCGGCGTGCCAGGGTGCGTGGTGACACATGCAGCGTGTGGGCCAATGCCGCCAGACGCAGCTCGGCGGCGGCGGTGCGCTGCACCAGCATCCAGGCGCGGCGCAGGTTGTCGTCGGCCAGCGCCGTCAGCTCCAGGCCCGCGAACCGAGGATGCACCGCTGCCGGCCGGGGCACCATTAGCAGGTTCTGCAGGTCGCGCAGTTCGGCCGGCGCCAGCTGTGCGGCCAGGGCCTGCTGCATCAGCGGCACATAGCCATGGGCTCCGGCCGCCGTCAGCACCGACTGCCCTTGCACCACGGCCTCGTCAAAGCGCCAGTCCACCCGGGGAAAGTGGGTGTGCAGCGCCTCGCGCAGCCACCAGGTGGCGGTGGCCGCCTCGCCGTGCAAACGCCCGCTGGCCGCCACCGGCACCACGCCGGCGCAATAGCTCCACAGCCGGGTCGCAGCAGGCAACTGCTGCAGGGCGCGCACCAGCGGGGTCAGTTGCTGCAAGGGGCGCTGCAGGTCGCTGGCGGACGACAGCCACAACCCGGGCACCAGCACCACATCGGCGGCCGCCGCGGCCAGCGTCACCGCGGGCTACAGTCCCGGCCCCTGCCAGGTCGGCACCGGCTGCAGGTCCACCCCGGCCCACACCAGCTCGTACAGCGTGCGCTGCGCGCGCAGGTTGGCGGCGCGCACCATGTCGGCCACGGCAAACAGGCCACCCGGCATACAGCCAGGGTACAGCAGCAAGGCCAGGCGCGTGGGCCTGGGTGGTGAAACGGGCGGAGGCACAGCGCTTGGCATGAATGGCAAATAGATTGACCAATCTTGCCATTTTCAGCCACCTGGTGCCTGGGAACAATGCGCCCATGTTCCCACCGCCAAGGCGTCTTCCATGCTCATCACCCACTTGCGCAATGCCACCATCGTTCTGGAGTTCGAAAGCCAGGGCCGCCCCGTCGGCCTGCTGGTCGACCCCATGCTGGCGCCCCGCGCCACCCTGCCCGCGCTGCGCTACCTGCGGCTCACCGGCAAGGCCCGGCAGCGCAATCCCATCGCCGAGCTGCCAGACAACACCGAAGCCGTGCTGGAACGTGTGACCCACGCCCTCATCACCCACTGCCAGCGCGGCCACTTCGACCACCTGGACCGCGCCGGCAAGCGCTTTTTGCGCGAACGCCAGATTCCCGTGTTCTGCATGCCGCACGATGCCGCCTACCTGCGCCAGCGCGGGCTGCAGACGGTGGCACTGGAAGGCCCCGGCCGCCAGTCCTGGCCGCTGGGAGGGCAGATCACCCCGGTCCCCTGCGTGCACGGCCGGGGCTGGGTGGTCGGTTGATGGAGCACGGCCACGGCTACCTGCTGGAGCTGCCAGGCAACCCGTCCGTTTACCTGGCGGGCGACACCGTGCCGACCCCCGCCGTGCGTGACTGCCTGCAGCGGCTGCAGCCCGGTGCGGCCGTACTGCCCGCCGGCGGCGCCCGCTTTGACCTGGGTGGCGAGATCCTGATGGATGCCCACGACATGGTGCGGGCTGCGGCCTGCTGGCCCGGCCAGTTGGTGGTCAACCACCTGGAAGCGCTGGACCACTGTCCCACCACCCGCGCCCAGGTGCACGCGCTGGCAGCCGAACACGGACTGGGCGGCCGCCTGTGGGTGCCGGAAGATGGGGCACAGCGCGTGTACACAGATACATGTGCCATCCCGGCACCGGAAGTTGCAGGGCGGCCGGCCCTTGCGTCCGCGCAAGCGGCCTGAGCACCCTGCAGTGCAGACCTGCTGCGGTGCGGTGCTTACGCGGCGGCCGTCAGGCCCTGCAGCCACTGCACGCAGTCGCGCAGTTCGTCGGGGTGGATGGTGTGGGCGCAGGGGTACTCGTGGTAGCGCAGCTGCACCGGCAACGGCTCCAGCCGGGCACGGGTCAGGTGGGCGCTGGTCAGCGGAATCACGTTGTCCTGCGTACCGTGGCTCAGCCACACCTGGCGGCCTGCCAGTTGCGCGGGCGGCACCTGCAGCGGCAGCACCTCGGGCAGCAGGCGGCTGTGCCATACACAGATGGCGTGCAGCAACGCGGGCTGGGTCAGCAGCAGGCTCAGGCTCATGATGCCGCCCTGGCTGAAGCCGCCCACCACCACGCGTTCGGGCGGAACGCCCAGTTGTTCGGCGGCCTGCCGCACGGTCTGGGCCACCAGGGCGCGGCTGTGCTGCTCCTGGTCGGCCGCAATGGTGCGGCTGCCGTCTGGGTTGACGCTGAACTGGAACCAGGCGAACGCATCCGGCCCCATGGCGTACGGCGCCTGCAGGCTAAGCACGTGGAACTGGGGTGGCACATAGGGAGCCAGGCTGAACAGGTCCTGGGCATTGCTGCCCACGCCGTGCATCAGCACCAGCAGCCAGGCCTGTTCCGGTGCGGCCTGGGCGGGGCGGATATAGCCATTCAGCGGCAGTTGGAGTGCGGGGGTGTCCATGGGTGGTCCTTGCTGAAAATGTCCGGGCTTCACTGTAATGGCGCAGCGGCCGCGTGCTCACCTGCAGGCACATCCTGCAACGCAAAACTGTCCATGGCCAGCATGCCGTACTGCACTTCACGGCTCAGGTAGCTGGCCGTGGTGCCCGGTCCACCGGCACCCAGCGCAAAGAACAGCGGCAGGAAATGGTCATCCGTCGGGTGGGCGCGCCGCGCCTGTGGGGCCTGCTCCAGCCAGTCCAGCAGCGCGGCGGTATCGCGCGCCGTGATGCGCTCCTCGATCCAGCGGCTGAAAGGCTGCACATAGTCCAGCCGGCCGCCGCTTTGCCCGGTGACAAAGTCGCGCAGATTGTGCGTCATGCTGCCCGATCCCACCAGCAGCACCCCGGCATCGCGCAGCGGGCGCAGGGCCTGGCCCAGGGCGTAGACCGCCGCCGCATCCGCATCGGCTGGCAGCGACAGCTGCACCACGGGAACATCGGCCTGGGGGAACAGGTGCATCAACGGCACCCAGGCACCGTGGTCCATCGGGCGCTTGGGGTTCAGCACCGGCTGCTGGCCGGCGGCCTGCAACAGTTGCGCCACCTGCTGTGCCAGCAAGGGGGCGCCCGGGGCCGGGTACTGCAGGCTGTAGAGCAGGCGGGGAAAACCGCCAAAGTCGTGCCAGGTCTCGGGCTGCAGCGCCGCCATCACCTCCAGCCCCCGGCTCATCCAGTGCGGCGACATCACCACCACCCCGCGCAGCTGCGGGTACTCCGCACGCAGCGCGCTGCCCCAGCGCTGCAGGGCCGGTCCGGTGTCCCCAGGCTCGACGGCAAACATGGGCGAACCGTGGGAGACAAACAAGGCAGGCAGGCGCTGTACAGGCATGTCAGCGGTGGGGGACAGATTCGGCAAAGAGGTGGTCATGGCAAGGCTTTCCTACAGGGGCCGCCGCTGCGCTGTGCGCAGCCAACGGCCTACCCAGTGAATGTAGGGGCGCGGCCACTGTTGCACTAGCCGCCATTACTGCCACATATTGTTCTGAAATTGAATTCAATAGGCCGCAGTGTGTCCGGCGCCAGTGTTCAGGCCTGCCCGTTGCACGCCGGGCGGCGGATTCAGGGCAGTTGTGCCACAAACACCGACAGGCAGGGCACCGCGTCGTCCGCCATGTCCTTGTCGGAAGCCTGGCCCCATTGCGGGTTGCACCAGTCGCCATGGACGATGCGCTCCGCAATTGCCATGGGGGTCGCTTCGTGCTGGAGGGCTATGCGAAACGGCAGGCGGCCATGCGCGGCGGACACCAGGCTGAACCGCAGCTGCCGGGTCTGCGCGTCATGCCAGCAGTAGAACAGCATGGCCGCATGCCCATCCGCCACCAGTCGCCGCCGCCGCGCTTCCAACACCTGGCCGACAAAGTGGGCAAGGTCTTCAGGCCGCAGGTCCGAAGCCGCGTCGTCGTCCGGAGAAAAGCTCCACATATTGGCCAAGGCCTCGTGGTGGATGTCGTCCAGGTCGACGACGATGGCGTCATCCTCGGCCATGGCAAGCCATCTCTTCAAGATCGGTACGTCAGTCATTGCGCAGTGAAAGCCCGTGTGCCCGTATGGGGCGGTGTAGACATGCGGGGGGCCGATAGGCACATTTTTTCCCGCTGTGCGCGCTTCTGGCGCGCTGCTGCAGCACGGACCGCGTCAGAACTGCAGTTTCTGCCGCCCGGCCTTGGTTTCCCCGGCGCGTTTCTTGCCATCCACGCGGCGCTGCTGGCTGGCGCGGGTCGGCCGGGTAGCCTTGCGGGTCTTGGGGGTGTGGGCGACTTCGGCCAGCAGCTCGCGCAGGCGCTGCAATGCGTCTTGCAGATTGCGTTCCTGCGTGCGATGGGCCTGGGCCTTGATGACCACCACCCCGTCCAGCGTGAAGCGCTGGTCATGGCCGCAGCGCGCCAGCAGGCGCTCCTTGAGGAGATCGGGCAGCGAAGACGCGGCCACATCGAAGCGCAGGTGCACGGCGCTGGAGACCTTGTTCACATTCTGACCGCCCGCCCCCTGGGCGCGGATGGCGGTCCAGGTGACTTCGTCCTCGTGCAGCTGCCAGCGCATGGTCCCAGGCCTCTCAGGCCTCCACCGGCTGCGGGCCCGCCAGAATGGGCAACAGCAGGGCGTGCACGGCCTCCGGGGCTTCGTACTGCACCCAGTGGCCTGCATCGGGCACGCGGTGCATGCCCTGGAAATTGCGGGCGCTGGTGGCCAGCAAGGTTTCCACCTCGTCCAGCAGCTTGGGGTAGAGGGCGTCGCGCTCGGCATAGATGGCGGTGACCGGGCAGGTCACTTTCAGCAGCGACTTGACCAGAATGTCGGTGCTGGAGATGCGGCGGCGCGGCAAGCGGTCGCGCTGCACATTGGCCACATGCAGGGCCACGGTATCGCGGGTGATCTTTTTCAGATCGCACAGCATCAGCTCCCCCAGGTTGTAGACATGGGTCTGCAGCTGGGCATAGGGCGACTTCAGATGGCGCCAGCCCTTGAGCTGGAACGGGTGCTTGGCGCTCAGACCGATGCCGGGGGCGCCAACGATCACCAGTTGCTGCACCACATGCGGATGGGCGGCAGCCAGCATTCCGGCCGTCATGCCGCCGAACGAGAAGCCCACCAGCTGCACCGGCTGCAGCGGAAAGCGTTCCTGCAGCATCTGCGCCAGGGTGTCGAGCATGCCATCGGCGTCATGGGCACCGGCCACGGCGTCCGAATCGCCAAAGCCCGGCAAATCCACCGCCCACACGTCGTGGCCGGCTTCGGTCAGCGGGATGATGCTGCGCACCCAGTGCGTCCAGCTGCCGCTGCCGCCATGGAACAGCACCACCGGCGGCTGGCCATTGGGCTCGGCCGGGCTCCAGTGGTGCAGCACCGTGTGCCCATTGGCATGGGGGTGCTCCACCCGCTCCCCCTTGGCCAGCACCTTGCGGGCTTCGATGGACTGCAGCTGGCCGGCGGCCATGGCGGTCATGGCTTCCGGAAAATCGGCCCAGCCCAGCTCGGGCAGGTTGTCATCGCGTTCAAATGTCTCAAGCACAGCGCACTCTCAGAGGGGGGATTCGGATCAGGAGGTTCAGCCTGCTGCGGACCACTGGGCCACGGCATCGATGGCCAGCGCATAGCCCTGCACGCCCAGGCCGCACACCACCGCGCGTGCCACCGGCGACAGATAGGAGTGGTGGCGGAAGGCCTCGCGCGCAAACACGTTGGTAATGTGCAGCTCCAGCAGCGCCACGCCCGTGCCCTTGACGGCATCCATCAACGCCACACTGGTGTGGGTGAAGGCCCCAGCGTTGAACACCAGGCCCGCCAGTTGGCCTTGCGCATGCAGGCGGCCGGCTTCGTGGATCCAGTCGATCAGCTGGCCTTCGTGGTTGCTTTGGTGAAAGCGCAATGCCAGGCCATGGCGGGCACAGGCGGCCTCGCACAAGGCCTGCACATCGGCCAAGGTGTCAGCACCATAGATGGCAGGTTCCCGTGTGCCCAGCAGGTTCAGATTCGGGCCATTGAGAACAAAGACGGTTTTTTGCATGCAAACACTCCAGCGACTGCCGCCGATTATGCGGCGCCACTCCAGGGCGATCGGTGCTGGTGATGACAGTTTTTCGACAATTGCGGACACTTCGACGGCGAAGCAGCCGCGACCGCCACCAACTCTAGGCATAAACCCTAGTTTGTCTGTATCTGCAGCCAACCTGGCGCTGTGCGCAAGCCATGCGCCGCAGCCAAAAACAAACCCCATGCCGGCGATCGCAGGCATGGGGCCAGATACAAAAACGCCCCGGCCCCGCCACCCGGTGTATCAGTAGGCGACGGGAACGGAAATTTTCTGAAGCTCAGCGGCGGTAATCGTGGCCATGGCCACGGTAACCCCGGTCATAACCGCGGTCGTGGTGGCGGTGGTGGTGCCAGCCACGGGGGGGAGGCGGCGGCGGCGCCCACAGCATGACGGGCGGCGGTGCATACACCACGCGCGGCGGCGGTGCGTAATAGCGCGGCGGCGGTGCCACATACACCGGTTGCGGCGCCATGTAGACGGGCGGCGGGCCATAGACCACGGGGGGACCGGCATTGATGCCCACAGACCAGCTGATATTGCCACCGGCCTGGGCCGTGCCCACCGAGCCAGCCAATGCGGCGGCAGCGACGATCAGGGCGGGGATGGGGTTTTTCCACATATGTTGTATCTCCTCGTTCTGCGGGGGAGGAAGGGTGGCTGCGGCACAGGCCACACACCCTGCTTGCATATTTAACGTGGCAGGCCTGTTTTTGGATGTCAGCATTCCTGCTACTTTTGTGACTTAACGTTTCTTGACGTTGGAGGCCCCGATCACACCACCCCGCGCCCTTGTGCAGACCCGGGCATGGCGCGCAGGCAACGCTGCAGTGGCGGCCAGCCGCCTACAATGACGCCCCTATGAGCACCCCCGTCAATACCACCAGCAATGCGCCGGAAGTGGTCAAACCCACCAACTTCCTGCGCCAAATCATCGAAGCCGACCTGGAAAAAGGCACCTACGCCCAGCGCCACTGGGGTGGCACGCCGGGCGATGCGCAGCACCACCAGCAAGGCCAGGTGGACGAGGCCAAGATCCGCACCCGCTTCCCGCCCGAGCCCAACGGCTATCTGCACGTGGGCCACGCCAAGTCCATCTGCCTGAACTTTGGTCTGGCACGCGACTTTGGCGGCGTGTGCCACCTGCGCTTTGACGACACCAACCCGGAAAAAGAAGACCAGGAATATGTGGACAGCATCAAGGATGCCGTCCAGTGGCTGGGCTTTGACTGGAAGGATCCCCAGGGCAACAACAACCTGTACTTCGCCAGCAACTATTTCGACTTCATGTACCGCTGCGCCGTGTACCTGATCGAACAGGGCCTGGCCTATGTGGATGAGCAATCGGCCGAGGACATGAAGGCCAACCGGGGCGACTTCACCCGCCCCGGCGTGAACAGCCCGTTCCGCGACCGCAGCGTGTCCGAGAACCTGGCCCGCTTTGCCGATATGAAGGCCGGCAAGCTGGCCGATGGCGCCGCCGTGCTGCGTGCCAAGATCGATATGGCCGCCCCCAACATCAATCTGCGTGACCCCGCGATCTACCGCGTGCGCCATGCCGAGCACCACAACACCGGCAACCAGTGGTGCATCTACCCGATGTACACCTTCGCCCACCCGATCGAGGATGCGTACGAACACATCACCCACTCCATCTGCACCCTGGAGTTCGAAGACCAGCGCCCGTTCTACGACTGGCTGCTGGACCACCTGCGCGCTGGCGGCCTGATCGATGCCCCCCAGCCGCGCCAGTATGAGTTCGCCCGCCTGAACCTGACCTATGTGGTCACCAGCAAGCGCAAGCTCAAGCACCTGGTGGACAGCGGTACGCTGACCGGCTGGGACGACCCCCGCATGCCCACCATCGTCGGCTTGCGCCGCCGGGGCTACACCCCTGCGTCCATCCGCAATTTCTGCGAACGCATCGGCGTGACCAAGGACTACAGCTGGATCGACTACGCCACACTGGACGGCTGCCTGCGCGAAGACCTTGAGAACCAGGCCCACCGCGCCATGGTGGTGCTGGACCCGGTCAAGCTGGAACTCACCAACTGGGCCGAGGTGTTTGGCAGTGCCGACCACCTGGAACAGTGCCAACTGCCGGCCCTGCCCCACCACGGCGACGAGCCGGCCACGGCACCGAACCGCCACTTCACCCTGGGCCGCGAGGTCTGGATCGAGCGCGAAGACTTTGCCGAAGTTCCCCCCAAGGGCTACAAGCGCCTGTTCCCCGGCAACAAGGTGCGCCTGAAGGGCGGCTACGTGATCGAATGCACCGGTGCCGAGAAGGACGCCGACGGCAACGTGACCAAGGTGCTGGCCACCGTGGTGCCCGACACCAAGAGCGGCACCCCCGGCGCCGACAGCGTCAAGGTCAAGGCGGCCATCACCTGGGTGGGCGTGCAGGACGGGCTGCAAGCGGAAGTGCGTCTGTACGACCGCCTGTTCACCGATGCCCAGCCCGATGCCGGCGGCAAGGACTATCTGGCCCTGCTGAACCCCGACAGCCTCAAGGTCGTGACCGCCTATGTGGAACCTTCGCTCAAGGCGGCCCAGCCCGACGACAAGTTCCAGTTCGAGCGCTTTGGCTACTTTGTGGCCGACCGCAAGGACCACAGCGCGGCCCACCCGGTGTTCAACAAGATCACCGGCCTGAAGGACTCCTGGGGCAAGTAAGCGCCCCCGCGCCTGCCTGAAAGGCTGCCATCCGGCAGCCTTTTTTCTGGGGTGAACTAGGCAGTGCGCGGCGCACACGCGAACTGGCGGCAGACCGCCAAGCAAAAAGGACTGCCCAGGCAGTCCTTTTCGATGGTGGCGGATGCATCCGGTGCACCGGCAACCGGCACGGCACGCCGATTTCAGGCGTATTCCATATTCCCGTGCTTGCTGGCCACCAGGCGGCCGGCAGACAGCGACATCATCAGCATCGCAATCGATTCGTGCACGATCAGGGTGTGGGTGTTGCCCGTGTCCACCATGTTGCTGCGCAGGATCTCACGCACGCTGGGCGCACCGGAGACATCGATGATGATGTCCACCGTGTGGTCCACCAGCTCCATGAAATTGGTGGTGACATGCACGCCGTGCTGGCGCGCCAGGGCGATACCGGGCTGGTTCAGGTCCAGGTCGGCCACACCGCGCACCTGCACAAACGGTGCATTCAACATCTGCTGCAACAAAGGGGTACCGGTCTCGCCGGCGCCAATCACCACGATCTGGAACATCTGCATGGGGCAACCCATCCTTTCAAAAAGCACTGCCCCATCATAAAAAGCCTGCTGCCCGCCGCAGTACCAGTGCCACGGGGGAATGCAAAGCCTCTGCGCCAGATCAACAAGCCCGCGTGCGGCACACCCGCCCGGCAGCACCGGCCTTGCGGGCGCCACGCCATGTGGTCGGCATGCTCTGCCCAGCGTATCGATTGGAAAGTTGGCAGGTCCGTACCGACCGCCGGGTGTGCACCGGCTTCAGATCAGGTTCAGCGCCACGGCTGCACCCACCCCCATGGTGCCGGCCTGCCAGCGCAGCAGTTCCAGCCAGCTGGCACTCTGGGTTTCCACATAGCGGTAGAGCAGATGGCCGGCAGCCACCGACAGGCCCACCGCCAGCACCAGCCCGATACTGTTGATGAACGCGCCTTCGGGCCACAGCATGTGCCACACGGCATTCACCAGCAGGCAGATGCTGAAGTGGATCAGGAACACGGAGTACGACATCTGGCCCAGCTGCTGCAGCGGGGACCAGCGCCATTGCAGCAGGCGGTCAGACCAGGACACCGCTCCGGCCAGCGCCAGCACCAGGGCCGTGGTCAGCGCCAGGGCAATGCGGGTGCGCCATTCGATCCACAGCGCCACAGCGCCCAGCACCAGCATGGCCGCCGCCCAGACCCAGCGGCCCATGGGGCGCGGGCTGTGTGCTGCCCACCAGGCCATCATGCCCAGACCGTAGGCACCAAAGAAATAGATGGCCCAGTTGTCCAGACCGCTGTCCAGATTCCAGTCCCACAGCGATGCCGCCACCAGCACCACGATGCCGGCCTGCACCAGGGTCAGCGGCCAGCGGCTGGCAGCTGGCGCCGCTGCGGCACCGCCCTTCGCGGCAGATTTGGCGGCCAACGGCGCCTGTGCCAGGCGGTGGCAGGCCCAGATCCACAGCGCGGCAGCGGCGTAGAGCTGGAAGTCGATGGCCACATACCAGACGCCTGCAGACAGGGACTCCCAGCCCCCCACGCCATGCAGCAGGAACAGGTGGGCCAGCAGCTGGGCCCAGGTGGGGGGGGCCGACATGGAATCGTGTTCGAACCCCATGTTGCGCACCAGCTCTGTGAGCAGAATGGTCACGGCCAGCGCTGCGGCAAAAGGCAGCACCAGGCGCACAAAGCGCTTGCCCAGCAACGGAAGCAGCTGGGCATGGCGCGTCAACCCCTGCGGTGCCAGACCGGCTGCGGCCAGGTAGCCGCCCAGCACCAGGAACACCTGCACCGCCATGCGCGCATAGTCGAACAGCCAGTCCATCAACAGGGTCGCCACCGGCTTGACCACATCCGACATCGGCCCATAGAAGGCCAGATGGTGGCAAACGATCAGCAGGCAGGCGAACCCTTTGGCCTGGTCAAGCCAGGCATTTCTGGAGGACATGGATAGGGAGTGCGCAAAAGCGGCAGAAAAAGCAGCAGGCCGTTCAAATGCCGGCCTGCTTGTGTTAGCTCAACGTTCCAGACCATATTCCCGTTGACAGACGGTGGCGGCAGCTTGCGCCATCCACTATCGCCAGCGCATGCCATCCGCAGCCCCGACCACCTGCCCAACCCCATGGCTGCGCCAGGAATTGCTGCAGCCACGCCGGGCGCGCTTCACAATGCCCACATCCCTCCCCACATTACGTCCTGCACCACCGCATGTCTGCTGCACCGCTCCATTTCAGCCACCTTCCCTCCCGCCGCCGTGCCATGCAAGCCCTGGCGGGCATGGGTGCGCTGGCCGCACTCCCTTTTCCCACCCTGGCTGCCGCTGACAATGGACTGTGGCCCCAGGACAGCCGCGTCCCCGGCGGCGTGGCACGCCTGTCACTGGGCCCGGCCCCCCAACGCCCCCAGGTACGCTCCGGCGATGTGCCGGTGCTCGTGCTGGGCGACATGATCGAGTGGACGGCGGTGGTGGGCATCCCCCTGTCCACCAAACCTGGCTCCCATACGGTGCAGGTGCAGGACGGAGCACGTGAGCGCACACTGCGCTACCAGGTGCAGGACAAGAAATACACCGAGCAGCGGTTGAAGGTCTCCCCCAAGACCGTGGACCTGGCGCCCGACGATCTGGCCCGCCACGAGCGCGAACGCGCCCACCAGCAGACCATCATGGAGCGTTTCAGCGCCCCGCCGCCCGATCTGGGGCCACTGCGCATGCAGCAGCCCGTGCCCGGCCGGCGCAGCAGCAGCTTTGGCCTGCGCCGCATCTTCAACGGCCAGGCACGCAATCCGCACAGCGGCATGGACATTGCGGCCGCCACGGGCACGCCCATCGTGGCACCGTTGCTCGGCACGGTGGTGGATGTGGGCGACTACTTCTTCAACGGAGGTACCGTGTGGCTGGACCACGGTGCCGGCCTGCTGAGCATGTACTGCCACCTGAGCCGCACCGACTGCAAGGTCGGCGATGTGCTGCGCACCGGCGATCGCTTCTGCCAGGTGGGCGCCACCGGCCGCGTGACGGGCCCGCACCTACACTGGGGCGTGATGCTGAACCGCACCATGGTGGACCCGGCCTTGTTCCTGGCTGCCTGACAGCGCCCTGCTTTTCCACCGGCACCACGGACACGGAGGGTGCCGTGGCCCATCGCCGTCGGCCTGCGCGCACGAAGGAGGGTCTCCCTTCGAAAGCAACCGAAGCCACTCAGCGGAGCCTGTGCCTGCAACGGCAGTCACCGCGTTGCCGGCACAGGCAAGATGCGCCGACCTGAAAAGATTTTTTCAACTTATCCCGCCGCATTGTCTGCAGCAGGATGGTGCACAGCGGCGGCGCGCGCGCCAGGTGTCAAGGTTTTTTCGAACTGGCCGATTCGACAGAGGAGGGCGTTCCATCTGCCACGTCCACCAGCAGATAGCGCCGCATCAACTCGAAAAAGCTTTCGTAGAAACGCTCCGACTGGATAGTTTCACTGCCGACCTTGATCATGGAGTCGTGCCCCGCCGAGAACGGCAGCGACAGCGAGCCCAGTGCACTGACCCCCACGCTGGCCGAATTGCTGGCCTTGCGCAGGGCGTAGGTGTCTTGCAAGGCGGTGACAAAACCCACGCTCAGCTTGCCATCGGCCGACTCGGCAGCGCACACCACACGGATGTGCATCTGCAGATGGCGTTCTGCCTCGGGCTGGAAGTTCTTGTTGCCTTCCACCAGGTCCTTGCGGCTGGTGTCGATGATGTAGCCCTGGCTCAGCAAGGCGCGCCGCGCCGCTTCGCAGGTCTGCTCGGCCCGCGCATCGAACATGCGCGAGAAGGTGGCAGCCGACGTGAAGCTCTCCTGCGGCGGCAGCGTCTGCAGCGTGGAGCTGCCCCCGCACCCTGCCAGCATGGCGGCTGTCGCCATGGCCATTGCCCATCCCGCCTTGGCTGCGGGCCCTTGTATTTGCCCAGTTGCTCTCATCCGCACCCCATGCACTCCATATCGCGCTGCATGCGGTATGCATGCAAACCCGCGGTGAGTTGGCTGCACAGGACTTCCAGAAGGCTCCACGCTGCAACCCGGCCACGAGAGGCCATCACACGCTCCAGGCAGGCCATTTTATCTCGCCCACGATGGCGCCCAGATAGGAGGGCCGATGGCACGCAAGGTTCCCTCCATGTGCGCCATCCGCCGCAATACATTTGTTTGCCATTTACGTGGAATACACGCACAAACCAGATACACGACTGGGCGAAGATCACGATATCGTCTGACACAGCAAGGGCGGCTGCTGCGACGCTGCGGCACCAAACCGCCTACGAGACTGAACTTCCGTCCATTCACCCTGTCCCATCACTGTGAAACATTTGACACCCTCTTCCCATGCGCTGCGCGCCCCATGGCAACCTGTCGCGGTCGCAAGCCTGTGCCTGGGTCTGCTGGCCGGTTGCGCCCAGCCCTCGGCTTCATCTTCCTCGGCTTCTCCTGTGACACAAACCCGTCCTGCTCCATCGCAAGCGCCCTCCGCCGCCCGCATTCTGAGCGGCCACCACTGGCTGCTGCAGCGCGCCAGCACGGCCCAGGGCGCGGAGCAGGCAGGCTGGAAGCCCAGCGGCCCGGGCGTGGAAGGCAAGGATGTGCAGCTGGACTTCACCAGCGAAGGCATGTTGAGCGTGCACAACCTGTGCAACCAGCTGGCCGGCCGCTACACGCTGGACGGCAACCGCATCCTGGTGGAACAGCTGGTGTCCACCATGCGCGCCTGCAACAACCGTTCGCTGATGGAACTGGAGCAACGCGTGGCACAGCGCCTGGCCCAGCTCGACAGCTGGCAGCTGCGTACGGCCGAAGGTCCTGCCGCCCCCACGCTGACCCTGACCTTCAAGGACGGCGGTCGCTGGGAGCTGCAGGGCAAGCCCACGCCCGCCACGCTGTACGGCAGCGAAGGCGTGCGCGAGTTCCTGGAAGTGGCACCGCAACGTGAAGCCTGCAGCGGCGTGGCTCCCATGCAGTGCCTCAAGGTGCGCTCGGTCCAGTACGACAGTCGCGGCCTGAAGACCGAAGTCGGCCCCTGGCAGCTGTTCTATACCGAGATCGAAGGCTACCGCCATGAACCCGGCGTGCGTAACGTGCTGCGCGTGCAACGCTACGAACGCAAGCAGGTTCCGGCCGATGCCTCGCGCTATGTCTATGTGCTGGACATGGTGGTGGAGTCGGAAATCGTCAAACCACGCTGACTGCGGATCCGCACGCGCCGCCATCCAGCGGCCTGCGTCGCCATCGCAGCCCTCTCAAAAGCCATGCAGTGCCCCCGCATGGCTTTTCTTTGGGCACAGCTTTTTGCCGAGGTTCGGCATGGGTGTGCACCAGGTTCACAGGCCCGGTAACGGGACATCACGGCCGGAACGTTGACAGCGGGGCGGCAGACAGACAGCACGCAAACAAAACACCGACCACGCGCAGACAAAAAAACGGCTGCACGGTAGGCAGCCATAACCCCGATTTCAATTTCCCTCTCTCCTGTCTGCTCCCCCGGCGGCAAAGAACGCAGCGTGCATCCGCCTGGCCTGCGGGAATTCAGCTCCCGGCCCCGCCCACCAGCGGGGCAACCCGCTATCAGTTGAAACGAAACTTGCCGTCCACAAACATGGAAGCGCGGTGGCCACGCTCGCTCTGGTCGTCGGCATAGGACCAGAATGCCTTGACCGTGCCGTTTTCGGTATCGATGAGCTGGCTCACGGTGAAACCGGTCTTTTCGATCCAGTTCAGGAAGTGCAGCGTGTCGGACAGTTGCAGATAGCTCAGGCGTTCATGCCCTTGCGTGATGTTGCCGTTCTTGTCGCGCACCCTCCAGTGCAGATCCCCCCGCACGGTGTAACGGACTTCGGCAGTGCTTTCAGGGAAGTCGATGACGGCTTCACGACCCAGGAGTGCGCCGATGTATTGCATTGTCATGATGGTCTGCCTCTGTCGTTGTATCGGTTGAGCGCGGTATGTCGAAAACGCCTTTGCTATGGAATTGATTGTTCAATAGCCCACCCCATGGACATGTAGGAATAGTCAGCATGATCGGGAAGTCAGACTGCCAGCGCCAGATCGCCCTCACTTTCCTACATTCCCGCCGAACGGTTTCCGGTACCGATCCATGGCGTTTCACCGCCGGCGACTGCGGATGCCAATGCTGCTGGGACTGCCGCCAGGCACCAAGCGCACCGGTCCAGAAAAATCACCGAGGCAGAACGCACCTGCCCACAGCGCTCGCCCCTCCAAGGCGCTGCCCGGACTTATGCCCACTGCGTGTGGGCGCCCTTGTGGATAACTTGCCTGTAAACCGGCCCAGGCCACGCCCAGCATGGCTTTGGCGCCATTGCCCGTTTTTTCATCACATCCGGCACGCGATGCCACCGGCCCGGCAGGCCGCCCCTTCGACCCAGCGTGCAAGAACGGCAGTGTCTACACCACTTTCCGGAGGCGCTCCTGCCGCAGCTGCACCACCGCTTCCACCACCAGCACCGCCACCGCCGCAAAGATGGCGATATACAGCGGCTGCTGTCCGGGCGCCAGCTGCTCACCCAGCAACAGCGCCACCAGGGCCAGCAGCACCGGCTCCACATAGGACAGCAAACCGAACAAGCCCATGGGCAGCCAGCGGCTGGCCAGCATGTACAGCGCCAGACCGGCCGCACTGACCACCCCCAGCAGCGGCAGCATGGCCTGCAGATGCGATGCAGACTGCCACACCAGCAGGCCCGACGGCGCACGGGCCATGAACCACAGCGCGGCCGGCACCAGCAGCGCCATGTCCACCCAATGCCCGCCCAGGTTGTCTGTGCCCAGCTTGCGGCGCAGCGCAAAATAGACCGGGTAGCCCAGGCAGACGATCCCCGTTTCCAGCGCCAGCCCGCCCGCGCGCCACAGCTCCCACGCCACGCCCAGACTGGCCAGCACCGCAGCCAGCATCTGCGGACGGGTCAGGCGTTCCTGAAACAGCAAGCGCCCTGCCAGCACCAGGATCAGCGGCAGCAGAAAATAGCCCAGCGACACCGGCAGGGCCTTGCCGTGCAATGGTGCCCACATGAAAAGCCACAGCTGCACCCCCAGCAATGCAGCGCTGGCCAGCAGCCCCAGCACCAGCGACGGCTGGGCGCGCACCCGGGCGACCATCGCCTTCAACTGTCCCTGCTCCTGCAGCAGCCACAGCAGTGCCGTGGTGAACGGCAAGGTGACCACCACGCGCCAGCCAAAGATCTGCTCGCCGTCCAGCGGAGCCAGCCAGGGCGCCATGGCATACAGCAGCCCGAACATCACCGAAGCCAGCACCGATGCCAGCACACCCTTGACCATGCCTATCCCCCTTGCAAGCCGCGCATTGTCGGCCATGGCATGCACCTGGCATGACGCGCAGGTGGCGGCATGGTGCAGACAGATGCGCCAGAATGCAGCGCTTGTGCCTTCCTCGACGGGTCTCCCCTTGTCTTCTACCGCCCCCACCCCGGTGCACGGCAGCGCGCTGCGCCAGCCGGGCTTTGTTCCCTTTCTCGCTGCCCGCATGCTGGGCTTCTTCGCCCAGCAGATGCAGGCCATCGTCGTGGCCTGGCAGGTCTATGACATCACCCGCGATCCGCTGTCGCTGGCCCTGGTGGGACTGGCGCAGTTCCTGCCCATGCTGCTGCTGCTGGTGCCTGCCGGGGATCTGAGCGACCGCATGAGCCGCAAGCGCATCCTGGCCGTCAGCTGGAGCGTGGCAGCCTTGTGCGCCGGTCTGCTGCTGTGGCTGACCACGCTGGGCGAACATGGGGTGGGCGGCATCTACGCCGTGCTGGTGCTGTTTGGCTGCAGCCGCGCCTTCACCAGCCCGGCCATGCAAAGCCTGCTGCCCCAGATCGTGCCGCGCGAACACCTGGCCCAGGCCCTGGCGACCAACAGCATGCTGATGCGCACCTCGGCCATTGCCGCCCCCATGCTGGGCGGCCTGCTGTATGGCCTGGGTGGCGGCGAGTTGACCTATGCCGTGTGTGCCGTCGCCCTGGTGCTGGGCGTGCTGCTGCTGGCGGTGGTGCCCGTGCGCTACGCGGCGCCACGCCAGCCGCTAGAAGGCACGATGTGGCAGCGCGCCGCAGAAGGCATCCGCTTCATCCGCAGCCGTCCCATCGTGCTGGGCACCATCTCGCTGGATCTGTTTGCCGTGCTGCTGGGCGGCGTGGTGGCGCTGCTGCCGGTGTATGCCAAGGAAGTGCTGCACACCGGTCCCGAAGGGCTGGGCATGCTGCGCTCATCGATGGCCGTGGGCGAGGTGGCCATGGGCCTGTGGCTCAGCACCCGCCCCATCCAGCGCCATGTGGGCAAGGTGATGTTTGCGGCCGTGGCCGTGTTTGGCATGGCCAACCTGATCTTCTCGCTGTCGCACTGGTTCTGGCTGTCGCTGGCCTGCCTGGCGGTGGCTGGTGCTGCGGACATGGTCAGCGTTTACATCCGCTCGGCCCTGGTGCAATTCTCCACGCCCGACGCCATGCGCGGCCGGGTGAATGCGGTGAACATGCTGTTCATCAGCTCCAGCAACGAGCTGGGCGAGTTCCGCGCCGGTGCCATGGCATCGGCCATTGGTGCCGTGCCGGCGGCCATTGCCGGCAGCCTGTGCACGCTGGGGGTGGTGGGCACCTGGATGCGGGTGTTCGAGCCCTTGCGCACAGTGGACCGGCTGGAAGACGCTGCCCGCTCCAGCAGCCACCCTTCCGCGTGAACCACCGCTGCTTGCAGCGCTCGCTGCAGGTCCTGGGGCCGTAGCCGCATCCCACCACCAGCCCGCTTCCGAGCGGGCTTTTTTGCGCCCCGCGCAGGCAGCGCAACCCGGCACGGCTCGACCAAAAACACATCAATTAACAAGTTCATACACTCGCTCACAAAGCTGCACCAAAGTAGCTTTTCGCATCACGGCATTGGTGCGCACCACAACCATAGCGGTGCAAATTTAATAGCTGCATGCGCTTTCTGTATCTATCCAAGCTGGCATACGAGTTGCACTAGCCAAGGCGGTCTGCGTACTTCCCGCGCGGCCGTCAACAGAAAGCAAGCTGACCTATGCCAGAACAAAAAACTCCACTTACCAGACGGAAACTGCTCTCGATGATTGGCCAGGTGGCCGGTGGCTCGGTGATGTATCAGGCCATGACTTCCCTGGGCCATGCGGCCGAATCCAGCTACACCGGCCCCATCCAGCTGGGCAAGGCCAAGCCCGGGGCCTCCGTGGTGGTGCTGGGCGCCGGTCTGGCCGGCATGGTGGCCGCCGTGGAACTGCGCAACGCCGGCTACAAGGTCACCGTGCTGGAATACCAGAACCGCGCGGGCGGCCGCGCCTGGACGCTGCGCGGTGGCGACAGCTTCACAGAGCTGGACGGCACCACGCAGACCGTGGGGTTTGCCAAGGGCAACTACCTGAACCCCGGCCCCTGGCGTGTTCCCCACAACCACCACGCCATGATGGACCTGTACCGCCGCTACGGCATCCAGCTGGACGTGTTCAACCAGGTCAACCACAACGCCTATGTGCACAGCAGCAAGGCGTTTGGCGGCAAGCCCCAGCGCTTCCGCCATGTCTCCACCGACTTCCGCGGCCATGTGTCGGAGCTGCTGGCCAAGGCCACCAACCAGGGCGCCCTGGATGCCGTGATCCGCAAGGAAGATGCCGAAAAGCTGCTGGCCGCGCTGAAGAGCTACGGCGCGCTGGACAAGGAATACCGCTACGCCGCCAGCCTGCACACCAGCGAATACCGCGGCTATGACATCGACCCGGGCGGCGGCCTGATGGACCGCGCCAAGGCCTCCCAGCCCATCGCCCTGCACGACGTCCTGCAGTCGAACCTGTGGTCGCAGATCGGCGCCGGCAACCTGACCGAATTCCACAGCACCATCTTCCAGCCCCATGGCGGCATGGACATGCTGCCCAAAGCCCTGGCCAAGGACCTGGGCCAGGCCATCCAGTACAACGCCCGCGTCACCCAGATTGCGCAGAACGACAAGGCCGTCACCGTCAGCTACACCCGCAACGGTGCGCCGCAGCAGGTCCAGGCCGACTGGTGCGTGTGCACGATTCCGGCCTCCATCCTCGCCCAGATGGACATCCAGGTCGGCGACACGATGCGCGCCGGCATCGAGGCCCTGCCCTACGGCAGCTCCATGAAGATCGGCCTGGAATTCAAGCGCCGCTTCTGGGAGGAGGATGAACGCATCTACGGCGGCATCACCAACACCGACCTGCCCATCCAGCAGATCTCCTACCCCTCCAACGACTACATGAGCGCCGGCCCCGCCGTGCTGCTGGGCGCCTACGCTTTCGAGAACACCAATGCCTACCGCTTCTCGTCGCTGACACCCAAGGAACGCATCCGCCTGGCCGTGGAATACGGCAGCCAGATCCACCCCCAGTACAAGCAGGAATTCCGCAACGGCGTCTCCGTGGCCTGGCACCGCATGGGCTGGATACAGGGCTGCTTTGGCGCCTGGAACGACACCTTGCGCGAACAGCACTACGACAACATGGCGCAGATCGACAACCGCCTGGTGCTGGCAGGCGAACACATCTCCTTCATCCCTGCTTGGCAGGAAGGTGCCGTGCTGTCGTCGCTAAACGCCGTGCAGCGCCTGCACGCCAAGGCTGCCGCCCTGTGAGCCGCCCCCACGACAAGGAATTGAACACCATGAGCAACACGCATTCTTCCCGTGGTCTCAGCGCCGCCGCCCTGCTGCTGGCCGGCCTGTGCAGTCTGCCTGCACTGGCGGCCCCGGCCACCGGCACGGCCACCGAAGTGATGGCCATCCCCACCGCCGAGGTGGCGGCGCTGCAGGCAGGGTTCTCCGACAGCCGCCAGATCAACACCCAGCGCGGTGGCGACAAGATCTACCAGGCCATCTGCCAGGGCTGCCACATGCCCCAAGGCCAGGGCAGCAAGGGCGCAGGCTTTTACCCGGCCCTCGCCGGCAACACCAAGCTGGCGGCCGGCGCCTACCCCGTCGGCGTGGTGATGAACGGCCTGCACGGCATGCCCAGCTTTGCCGCCCGCCTGAAGGACGAACAGGTGGCCGAGGTGGTGAACTACGTGCGCACGCATTTCGGCAACCAGTTCACCGACGCGGTCAAAGCCGATGACGTGAAGCTTTTCCGCAAGTAAACCGCTCCCCCGGCAGGGCCGCACTGCGCTGCAGCCCTGCTTCTTTTCTCACTCCCGAGCCGCTCTTCGGCACCGACCCTATCGATTGAGGTATTTGCATGTCTTTGCGCACCACCCTGTTCATTTCCACCCTGAGCGCCGCAGCCCTGCTGGCCGGCTGTGCCACCAACGCCAGCCAGAGCCCCGAGCTGATCCGCTACAAGATCCCCAACTCCAGCTTCCCCATCTCCAACGCGGTGGAAGTGCCGCCCGGCGCCAGCACGATCTATCTGTCGGGCAAGGTGCCTGCCATGCAGGACAAGAGCAAGGCCGCCAACGACCCGGCAGCCTACGGCGGTGACACCGAAGGCCAGACCGTCAACGTGCTCAAGAGCATCGACGCCCAGCTCAAGTCCATGGGCCTGACCATGTCCGATGTGATCAAGATGCAGGTCTTCCTGGTCAAGGATCCGGCCAAAGGCAACAAGATGGACTTTGCCGGCTTCATGAAGGGCTACACCCAGTTCTTCGGCACCGCCGAACAACCCCATCTGCCATCGCGCTCGGCATTCGAGATTGCGGCCCTGGCCAACCCCGCCTACCTGGTGGAAATCGAAGTGGTGGCCGTGCGCGGCGCCAAGTCGGTCACCAGGTAAGCCGCCCCTGCAGCCATTCTGTGTGGTGGCTGCAGCCGATCCGGGTGGCGCCCCTCCACCCGCCCTCTGTTCCGGCCACGGCGGTCCGCCGCCAGGGCCCTTATCCGCATACACCATGAAGACCCTTCTTCGCACCCTGTGCGCCATTGCCTCCTGCACCACGGCCTTTGTCGCTGCGCCCGCGCTGGCGGCCGACTGCAGCGCCACCGTGGAAAGCAACGACGCCATGCAGTTCAACGTCAAGACGCTGTCCGTGCCCGCCGCCTGCAAGACCTTCTGGGTCACGCTCAAGCACGTGGGCAAGCTGCCCAAGACGGCCATGGGCCACAACCTGGTGCTGACCGTGCCGGGCGATGTGGCAGCCGTCGCCACCGACGGGATTGCCGCCGGCGTGGCCAATGACTACGTGAAGCCACAGGACGCGCGCGTCATCGCCCACAGCAAGCTGATCGGCGGCGGTGAAAGCACCCAGGTGGACATTCCGGTGGCCAAGCTCAAAGCCGGCACCGACTACACCTACTTCTGCTCCTTCCCCGGCCACAACAGCATCATGAAGGGCACGCTCAAGCTGGGCAGCTGAGCGGCCTGCGGCCCCTCTCCGGTAGCCGCCGCTGGCACAGCAGCCCCTGCCGCCCTGCGGTGGCAGTCCAGCGCCTACACTGCGGGGCTGTGCAGGCCTGGGGCCTGCCCGTTCGCGTTCTGCCCCCATGCCTGTGCCCGATGTCCTGCCCCTGTTGCCCACCGACCTGCCGCTGAATGACCTGCCACCGCATGCAGCGGCCGGTCCCGAACTGCTGCACATCCTCCATCAGGATGACGACATGGTGGTGGTCTACAAGCCCGCCGGCTGGCTGGTGCACCGCACCGCGCTGGCGCGCCATGAGACACGCTTTGTGCTGCAGCACCTGCGCGACCAGATTGGCCGCCATGTCTGGCCCGTGCACCGGCTGGACCAAGGCACCTGCGGCGTGCTGGTGTTTAGCCTGCACAAGGAAGCCACGCAGAAGCTGACGGCGGCGTTTGCCGAACACCGCGCCCACAAGCACTATCTGGCACTGGCACGCGGCTGGGTCCCGGGCCACATCAATGTGGACCATGCGCTGCACCCCGACGATGCCCCACCCGACGCTCCTGCCCAGCCGGCGCAGACCCTGCTGCGCGGCCTGGCGCGGCTGGACTGGCCTGAGTCCTATGACCCGCGCCACCCCAGCACCCGTTTTTCGCTGGTGGAAGCCTTCCCCCGCACCGGCCGCCGCCACCAGATCCGCCGCCACCTGAAACACACGGCCCACCCCATCCTGGGCGATGCCACGCACGGCAAAGGCCCGCTGAACCGCTGGTGGGCCCAGCGCATCGGTCTGCAGCGCCTGTGGCTGCACGGTCACGCACTGGAGCTGCCCCACCCCGCGACCGGCGAACGCATGCGCTTTTGCGCCGACTGGCGCCAGCTGGGCCATGTGCCCGAGGTGCAGCAGTGGCAGCGCCTGATGGCCTTGCCGGGCTGGCAGAGCGGACCGAACCCGCTGCCTCCCAGCTGCGGCATGGCGCTGTAGACCGGTCTCTTCCGAAAGCAACACGCTCCGGGTGGCGCACACTGCCGACCCCGAGGCAACGCTGCCGGGGGCTGCTTCGCCGTGCCGGTCTCTGGCTCTGGTGCAGCCGGTAGCGCGGCCTATTGCACGGCTGCGCGCTGCACAATGCGCCGGGCCGCCGGCTGGCTGCCCGCGTTCTGCCAGGTCCCGTAGTGCACCCCCCAGCCACTGCCGATGGCGCCGCTACGCGTCGCCAGAAAGGCGTCACCGACCTCGGCCGGGCTGTGGCGCAGCAATTCGGCGCCCTGCAGCACACGGGCAATGGCCTCGGTCATGGGGCGGGCCAGGTACTCGTCTTCCAGACCGTCGCGCACCAGCCGTTGGGTCTGGGCCACCAGCGCATCAAACCGTGCGTGCTGGCCGGCCAGGGGGACCAGCTCGGCGAACAGCGCATCCACACAGCCGGCATCGCGCTGCAGCGCACGGCGCACGTCCATGCACATCATGTTGGCCGTGCCTTCCCAGACGCTGTTCAACGGCGCCTCACGGTACAGGCGGGCCATAGGGTTTTCTTCGATGAACCCATTGCCGCCGTGGCATTGCAACGCTTCATAGGCGATCGATGGCGCGCGTGAGCAGTTGAAGAATTTGGCGGCCGGCGTGGCCACCCGGGCCAGCAGGCGCTCGTGTTCGCTGGTCTGCATCCCATCGGTGGCGCGTGCCACGCGCAGGGCCATCAGCGTGGCCGCCTCCACCTCCACCGCCATATCGGCCAGCACCTGCACCATCATCGGCCGCTCGGCAATGCGGCTGCCGAAGGCGTTGCGCGTGCCGGTGTGGCGCAGCGCCAGCGTCAGGCTCTGGCGCATCAGGCCGGCCGAGCCCACGGCAAAGTCCAGCCGCGTCAGGTGGGCGTGCGACAGGATTTCGCGGATGCCATGTCCCTCTTCCCCCACGCGGATGGCCAGCGTACCCTGATATTCGACCTCGCTGGAGGCATTGGAGCGGTTGCCCGCCTTGTCCTTGAGGCGCTGCACGGCAAATCGGTTATGGCTGCCGTCCGGCAGGGTGCGCGGCAGAAAGAAGCAGGTGACGCCCCCATCCACCTTGGCCAGGGTGAAGAAGCCATCCGCCTGCGGCACCGAGCAAAACCATTTGTGCCCCGTCAGCTGGTACCAGTGCGCGGTGGCGCCATGGTAGTCGTGCGTGCCCGCAAAGGTGGCCGTGGTCTGCGTCTCCCGCAGGTCCGATCCGCCCTGCTTTTCGGTCATGGCATAGCCAATCACCACACTGGGCTTGTCGGCCACTTCGCGGCGGCTGAATTCATAGCTGGTGCCACGCGCCTTTTCGGCCCAGATGGCCAGGGCCGGCTCGGCCTCGAAACCCGGCAGACAGGCATAGGCCATGCCTGTGGGGCAGGCAGTGCCCTGCTCCACCTGGTTCCACAGATAGGACAGCACAGCACGCGCCAGGTGGCCGTTGGATTCATTGGTGCGCCAGCTGAGGTTGGGCACCTCGTGCTGCCAGGCCAGTGCCATCAGCTGGTGCCAGGCGGGATGGAATTCCACCCAGTCCACCCGGTTGCCAAACCGGTCGTGGGTCTGCAGCTCGGGCAGGTGGCGGTTGGCCAAGCGGGCCAGCTCCTGCACGGCCTCATCCCCCGCGACCGCACCCAGCGCGGCGCAGCGTGCAGCGGCCCAGGGGGCATCGCGCGCAATGGCGGCGCTGAGCACGGCGTCCCCGGTGAAGGCGTTGAAGCCGCTGGCCGGCTGGGCCTGGTTGCGCACCTCGTGCGTGGGGGCAAAGCCGCTGGAGGGAGACAGATGGGTTCGGGTCAGCATGGGCACTCCTGGGTTTGAGAGGGGAGACAACACAACATCCCGGCCGCCGCATCCAGACGGCCGACGGCTAGGCGCGGGGGACCGTGGGACTGCCCACACTGGCACAGGCCAGGTGGGCCATCTGTTCGGCCAGCGCCTCCACATCGCGCTGGCAGGCCTGGGGGTCGGGATGGGAATGCAGGGGCTGCTTCAATGGCGAGAGCGGACCGATCAGCCCTTCCATGAAACCGCCCACAATGAAGCAGGCCGCCGTGTCCGCCAGCATGTCGGCACGCATCTGGCCACTGGCCTGGCCCTGGGCGATCAGCCCGCTGATGACGGCGCTGATGGCGGCGCGGTACTGCAGCCGCACTTCGTCGATGGCCTTGTCGCAGGGCTCGGCAATAAGTGCATAGGCTAGGCGCGGGTTGCGCATGGCACGGCGCACAAACACCGCCACGGCGGCATGCAGCCTGCTGTGGGCATCGTCGCCGGTGGCCGCAATGCCTTCGAGCACATCCACCTCGCGCTGCGAGACCGCAGACAGCACCTCGGCAAACAGCTCGGCCTTGGAGGCGAAATAGCGGTACACCGTACCGGTGGCCAGACCCGCCGTGGCGGCCACGCTGGCCACCTGTGCCTCGGCCCAGCCGCCTTCACTGACCAGGGCGCGGGCGGCCGCCAGGATGCGGCTGCGGTTGTCGTGCAAGCGGGCTTCGACGGCAGGGGTTTGGCGGTAGACCATCAAGAAATGAACATGGATTCACGAATGAAGTGAATCTATATTCATTTGTTGGAAAAACCGCCTGTGGTTTACCCGGTGCCCACCTGGATGCAGTGCGAAAGGGTCTGCGTGCACGCCACGGACCTCTCCCGGGCAAGGCCCCATCCACAGATGGCGAACGGCAGCACCGCCCACTGGCAACCCGCACACGGGCACGGGATGCGGCAGCCCCATTAAAAAACGCCGCAAAAGCGGCGTTGGAGCGGTGCACCTTGGCGGGCAAGGTACGGTGCGGCAGACAGTGCGCTCAATCCGCCTTGGGCGGACGGATCCACTTGCCGTCCTCGTCAAACTCCATCAGCGGTGCTTTGACAAAGGGGTAGTCGGCTTCGGCATCGCTTTGGAAGGTCCCGGACAGCAGTTCCACCAGACGCTCGTTGCCCATCTTGAAGCCGCAAGCCTGTGCATGGCCACCGCCACCCATGGCTTCGGCCAGGGGAATGCAGTTGAACTCGGAGCGCGAACGCAGGCCCACTTTCACGCCCTTGGTGCTGGCATGCCACATGAAGGCAAAGCTGCCGCTTTGGCGGGACAGCAGATCTCCCACTTGGCTGTGGAACATGCCGTTGCAGTTGACCATCAGGCCCTGCTGGCCGTTGAAGACCAGGGGCTGGGCACTGTCGGCAATATCGGCACAGAGCTTCTGGTATTTCTCGTCCATGGCGCCGCCGCGGGCCATGAAGACGACTTCCTCTTCCGGGGTGAAGGCAGCAATCTCGGCCCAGCGTGCAATGGAGCGCGGCTCCATTTCCAGCGCAGCCAGAAAGGCCGGGCTTTCCGGAAACTCCCACTTCCAGATATCGCGGTCTTCCACATAGCGGATCAGGCCGGGCACCGGCTTGTCGGGGTGAAAGAACTCCCAGGCCAGGCGCGCACCGGACTTGTTCATGTCGAAGTGCACCACACCGCAGCGGCACTGGTAGCCCGTCAGCTTCTCGGCCGCGCTCTTGTGGTGGTCCAGCACCACCAGCTTGGACACACGCGCTTCGATGGCAGCCAGCAGCTCCGGCTCGAAGGCAAAGTCCAGCACGTAGACCGCGCGGCCATCCAGATCGCCCAGGTCATCGGCGGTCTGGATCTCGCCATGGTCCAGGCCCCGGTACTCGGCGCTATCGCCGTAGTACAGCCAGGCGGCCAGCGAGGCGCCAAAGCCGTCCGGGCAGCGGCGGCCGTGGTAGAGGATCAGGGGGCGCGGGTCGTCGTGCGACGGCCCCACCAGCAATTGCAGGGGGAGGATGGTTCGGCTCATTGCCACCGATTGTCGCCGCTCTGCCCGCGCCCGTGCGTTGCGCCGTTACACCACCCCTGGCAGCACTGGGACAGCCTGGCTCCAGCCCCCATGCCCGCACACGCTAGGCAGCGATGCAGTACCCGCCGGACTGAACTCCCGCAGGCAGTCGTTTAAAGCATGCCGTCGGCCGGTCATGGGCATGCCGTCTACCTCCACAGCTCCGCTCGCCATGGCAGGCTGGCGGTGCCAACGTCAGCCAGTGCCTGCCCACCGCGGATCGCCACCGCACCACGGCAGGCACGGGACTACCGGAACAGCGCGTGCGCGGCAGCCGAGCCAGCACCTCCCCATGAGGGATGCACGCCGTGGCGTGACTGCGGCAGGACTGCGCCATGGCGCCACCGGTTACCCCGCCACAAAATATTCCAATTCAGAATTAAAAACATCCCTCTACTGCGCCCCAGCACCCGGCTCCAGATATGCAACTTGCGACTGAACTTATTCATTCCATCGCCAAAACACTACCAATTCAGGAGCTACATACCCAATCAAATAGCTATTGACACTCATTTTTCATATGCATTCACAGCAGCACTACCTGCACCCCTGGAATGCGGTTTCCCCTATGCCCATATATTCCTTTTGACGATAATGTGGACTACACCTCTTCCCCCCGTGCCGGGCGCCTGCCGCGCGCCGGTACCGATAGCAAGATGACAACCGCATCCGACATCACCCCCTACCTGGGCCAACTGGTCAGCTTCCGACGTGACTTGCACGCCAACCCGGAACTGAAATACGAAGAACACCGCACGGCTGACAAAGTGGCTGCCTACCTGGGCGCCCTGGGTCTGACCGTGCACCGCGGCCTGGGCCAGACCGGCGTGGTGACCAGCATCTACGGCAAGGGCCGCAGCAAAGAGAACCCCGGCCGCCAGGTGGGCATCCGTGCCGACATGGATGCCCTGCCCGTGGCCGAAGCCACCGGCGCACCCTATGCCAGCTGCATCCCCGGCAAGATGCACGCCTGCGGCCACGACGGCCACACCACCATGCTGCTGGGCGCCGCCACGCTGCTGGCACAGAACCCCGACTTTGACGGTACCGTGCACCTGATCTTCCAGCCCGGCGAAGAAGGTGGCGCGGGCGCCAAGGCCATGATGGACGATGGCCTGTTCACCCTCTTCCCCTGCGATGCCGTGTTTGCACTGCACAACTGGCCATCACTCCCCCAGGGTCAGATGGCCGTGCGCGTGGGCCCCATCATGGCGTCCACCATGCGTTTCGAGATCCGCGTCAAGGGCAAGGGCGGCCACGCCGCCATGCCGCACAAGACGCTGGACCCGATCCCTGTCGCCTGCACCATCGTCGGCCAGCTGCAGACCCTGGTGTCGCGCGGCGTGGACCCCATCGACAGCGCAGTGCTGACCATCGGCAAGATCGACGGCGGCACGGTCGAGAACATCATCCCGGATGAATGCTGCATCTACGGCACGGTGCGTACGCTGAGCAAAGAGACGCAGGACTACATGACCGAGGGCCTCAAGCGCATCTCCCAGCATGTGGCCGAAGCCCATCTGTGTGAAGCCACCTATATCCACAAGCCCGGCTACCCTAACACCACCAACAGCGAGCGCGAAGCCCGCTTCATGGGCGAGGTGATGCAGGAGATGGTGGGCAACGCCAACGCCTTCCCCGACATCGCTCCCGCCATGACGGCCGAGGATTTCGGCTTCATGCTGGAAGAAATCCCTGGTGCCTATGGTTGGATCGGCAACGGCAAGGGTGGCCAGCCCGGCGTGGGGCTGCACAATCCAGGCTATGACTTCAACGACGACAACATCGAACTCGGCGCCCGTTTCTGGGACCGACTCGCTCGCCGCTGGTTCACCCAGCCCCGCGACTGAACGGGCCGGCCCCTCGCGGCGCAAGCTGCTGGCAGCCGCCCTGGGCGGCATGGCGGTCGGCAGCGGGCTGCCGGCCTGGGCTGCGCAGTCCGGCTGGCCCCGCCACCCGGTGCGCGTGATCGTGCCCTACCCGGCTGGCGGTGTGAACGACGTGATCGCCCGCCAGTTCGGCGAGCGCATGGCGGCCACGCTGGGCCAGTCCTTCGTTGTTGAAAACCGCGGCGGCGCGGGCGGCACCATCGGCATCGCCGAAATGGCCCGCAGCGCCGGCGACGGCTATACCTTTGCCTTCGGCGCCATCAGCCCGCTGACGCTGAACCCGCACATCATGAAAGTGGGCTATGACCCGCTGCGCGACATCGCGCCCGTGGCCTCGGTCATGTACGCCCCTGTCTATGTGCTGGCCACCACGGCCTTCAAGGGCAATGACTTTGCGGCCGTACTGGACGCCGCCAAAAACCACCCCAAGGGCGTGAGCGTGGCCACATCCGGCTACGGCACGCTGGCCCATATCATGGTGGAGCAGCTGCGCCGCAAATCCGGCGCCAACCTGGTGCATGTGCCCTACAAGGGCGGCTCCCAGCTGATCACCGATGCCGCCGGCGCCCAGTTCGACCTGCTGCTGGCCAATCCCTATGCCCCCATCAATGCCCTGATTGCCGAAGGCAAGCTGCGCGTGCTGGCCGTGACCGGCCCGCGCCGCATGCCGGCGCTGGCACAGATACCCACCTTGGGCGAGCTGGGCTTCACCGCCGCCAACCTGACCTCCACTTTTGGCTTCTATGCCCCGGCCAGCACCCCGGCAGACATTCAGCAGCGCTTCCACGCTGAAGTGAACCGCCTGCTGCAATCTGCCGAGATGCAGGAACGCCTGCGCAAGCTGGACAACATGGCCTACCCCATGAGCCAGCAGGCCTTTGCCACCCTGGTGCGCCAGGACTATGTGGCCAATGCCAAGGTGATCAGCGAAGCCGGTATCCAGGCCCAGTAGGCCAACGCCAGCGCCGCCGCTGCAGGGCGGCGGTGCCACTCCCACTTGCCTGCAACCCTCCGCCTGTGCGACTGCGGCAGACCCTGCGTTTCCGCAGGCCCCTGGCGATCAGGCCTCCGTGCCGGTATCGGTGACCGGCGGCTGCAGCTGCTGCACATAGCGCGCCACCCAGGCCTGCCAGGGGATGGGCTGGTCGTACAGAAAGCCCTGGCACAGGATCTTCGGCTCCCAGGCATGCAGCAGCGCGGCCTGGGCCGGGGTCTCCACCCCTTCGGCCACCACCCGCAGGCCAAAGCGGTGGGCCACCCACAAAATGGCCTCCACCAGCGCTTCGGTCTGCTGGCTCTTGTTCATGTCCCGCACAAAGCTCTGGTCGATCTTGAGTTCCTGGATCGGCAGGCGCTTCAGATAGGCCATGGACGAATAGCCGGTGCCAAAATCATCCAGCGCAAACTGGATGCCCATTTCGCGCAGCTGCAGCATCCGGTGCGCAGCCTCATCAAAATCTCCCAGCACCAGACCTTCCGTCACCTCCAGCGTCAGCCGGGAAGGATCGGCCTCTGTGAACGCCAGCAGCGCCTGCAGCTTGGCCACGAAATCGGTCTGCAGAAACTGCCGGGCACTGACATTCACCGACAGTTGCAGCCGCCGCTCGACCAGTTCCGGCCGCACCAGCAGGCGGCAGGTCTGCTCCAGCATCCAGTCCCCCAGCAACACGATCAGGTCGGACTCTTCGGCCACGGGAATGAAGGCCCCCGGGCTCAGCAGGCCCCGCTCCGGGTTCTCCCAGCGCACCAGCGCCTCGACCCCCATCGCCACCCCTTCCGCGTTGTACTGGCCTTGCAGGAACAGGCGCAGCTCGCCTTCGCCAACCGCACGGCGCAGGCCTTTTTCGATGCGGTAACGGCGGCTGGCGTTCTCGGCCATCACCTCCTGGAAGATCACCGCATGCCCCGGCCCGCGGCTCTTGGCCTCATGCAGCGCGGTATTGGCACGGCGCAGGGCTTCAATCTCGGAATCGTTGGCCAGCTCCGGAAAGACGCACATGCCGATGCAGCAGGTCACACGCACGCCATCGTGCACGCCATCCAGCCACAGCGGGTCCGCCGACAGTGCCTCCAGCAGCCGCTGCGCGAAAGCCTTGGTCAGCAGTTCCGCATTACTGACATCGACGGCCAGATTCTCCAGCACGATGGCAAACTCATCGCCCGAATTGCGCACCAGCAGCCCGTTCGCGGGCACCAGCCCGCTGAGACAGACGGCCACGGCGCGCAGCAACTGGTCCCCCTGCACCGATCCATGCACATCGTTGAAGTTGGTGAAACGGTCCACGTCCAGCACCAGCAGACCGTGGCGCGGGCAAGGGCTGATCTCGCAGCGAAGGCCCTTGCTCTGCTCCTTGAGCTCCATCAGCCGCTTGAGAAAGGCAAAGCGGTTGGGCAGACCGGTGATGCGGTCGTAGTGCGACAGCTGGTGGATGGTGGCCTCGGCCTTGATGCGGTCGGTGATGTCCTGTTTGAGCTCCACGTAATGGGTCGGCACACCGAACTCATCGTGCAATGGCGCCACGCGCACATCCTCCACCACCAGCCGGCCATCCTTGCGGCGGTTGCGCAAATCCCCCTGCCATGTCTGCCCCTTGGCCAGCAGCTCCTGCACCTCCTGGCGCTGTGCGTCATCCATGCCCGTGATGGACACTTCACGCGTGGGGCGTCCCAGCACTTCCTGCAGCGCATAGCCGGAACGCTGCAGGAACGCCTGGTTGGCGTACACCACATGCGTTTGCATATCGGTGATCACAATGCTGGCCGGGCATTGCTCCACTGCCAGGGACAGCTTGCGCAGCTCGTGCTCGCTGGCACGCAGCTGTTCCTGCGCCGCTTCCGCAATGGCCGCCCGGCTCATGAAATGCTGGCGCGCCAGCAAGGTGGCGACCACCGTCAGCACCAGCATGCCGCAGGTGTAGATCACGGAGGTCCAGGTCATGACCAGCCCCCCCATCACGCCCCACAACTGCGCCAGCTTGAACGCCATGATCGCGCCCAGCGAAGCCGCCAGCAGCCACAGCGCTGGCTGCTGTCCCAGCACCCAGCCACAGAACAGCAAGATGATGGGAAGACCCAGCTGGTTGTGGCTTCGCGCCCCTCCGGTGGCCAGGGCCGCCAGCACGATCACCCCCCACAGACCCCAGACCAGCACATAGGTGGCACCAATCCAGCGCCCCTTGCGCTCCAGCGCCCAGGCGGCCATGCCGATGGAGCAGGCGATGGCATTGGCCAGCAGGCGCCAGGGCCAGTCGGGCGCACCTTCCAGCCAGTAGGCCGCCGCCAGCACGACCGATTGCAGCGCCACAAAGATGCCCCCCAATCGCACCAGACTGCGACTGAAGGTCTCATCCTGCGGAGAAAGCGAACGCTGCAGCGCTTGCATGAAAGCCCGTCATGAAGGTGATGGTTGGCGCATGATAGCGTCAGCACTCACTCATGGTGACAAGCTTCGGGGGCATTGTCCATGCCGGCAATGCCCCCGGCGCCGTGTCAGCGCCGTGCCGCCTTGCGCTGCTTTTTCTTGGCTTCGGCCAGGGCCTGGCGCTGCTGCTCGGCCGCTTCGCCTGCGGCCACCCATTGCGCAAACTCGGCCGGGGTTTCCAGCGTGATACGGCCCAGGATGTGGGTGCGGAAGTCGGTGATCACCAGCTCGGCCGCTTTCTGCGTGTTCACGCGCCCACCGCTCATCACGGCGCCGCGCTTGCGGGCTATGGCTTCCAGCAGCTCATCGTCATGGGCGGCCGCAATCTTCTGCGCCCCCCAGCCCAGCTTGTAGCGGTCTTCCAGGTTCTGCGCGTAGTGCTTTTGCAGATACAGCAGCAGCTCCAGCGCCACCAGCTCTTCGTCGTAGGCATTGCGCCCCACCGAGCCGGCAGCCGCCAGATTGAAGCCGCTTTGCTCAACGATGATGCGCGGCCACAGCATGCCGGGCGTGTCCCACAGATAGAAGTCATCGTCCAGCACAATGCGCTGCTCGTCCTTGGTCACACCGGCTTCGTCGGCGGCCTTGGCCTGGCGCTTGTTGCTCATGGAATTGATCAGCGTGGACTTGCCCACATTGGGCACACCGCAGATCAGCACGCGCAGCGGCTTGGCCAGACCACCCCGGTTGGGCGCCAGTTCACGGCAGGCCTGCGCCAGGCGGCGGGCGGGCGCGGCCTCCTCCGCATCCATGGGGATGGCGCGGGTCTCGGGCTGGGCGTTGTACCACTCCAGCCAGGCCTGGGTCTGCACCGGATCGGCCACATCCTGCTTGTTGAGCAGCTTGACGCGGGGCTTGTGGCCCGTCAGTTCCTGCAGCAGCGGGTTGAAGCTGGAGCCTGGCAAACGCGCATCCAGCACTTCGATCACCACATCGATTTCTTTGATGCGCTCGGCAATCAGCTTACGCGTCAGGTTCATGTGACCGGGAAACCACTGGATGGCCATGGAGTGTCTTTCTACGGGAATGTCAGGTGTCTTCGGGGGCGCAAGGATAATCGCAACCCTGTTCTCCCGTCATCTACTGCGCCATGGCCTTCTTCTCTCCCTCCCGCAAACCCACTGCCAATGACACCCTGGTCAAAGGGGTGATCCTGGCCCTGATCGGACTGGTGCTGTTGATCGCACCCCACTTCATGGGCGCCACGCCGCTGCGCGATATGTTTGCCCAGGCCCGGGTGGTGGGCTGGTTCGCCCTGGCACTGGGCCTGGCCTTCATCGGCAAGGAAGGTCTGCACCGCCTGCGCCAGCGGCGCGGCTGACGGAGTCGGCCTTCGGGCCATAGACCCTGCCGGAGTGCGTCCGGCGCCGCCTCTGTAGCACCTGCCCCTGCCCCCGGATACCGCCCCAGACCCCGCACCTGGGCGGTGCCCCCCGCCCACTGCGTGCTCAGGACGCCAGCAACACCGGCTGCTGCGCGGCAGCCACGGCAGCCCGGGGCAAGGCACGCGGCTCCAGGCGGAACACCCCCACTTCGCGCACCAGCTGTCCCACTTCCTGCTGCATGGTATCGGTGGCCTGGCTGCAAGCCTGCACCATGGCCGCGTTCTGGCGCGTCATGCCGTCCAGTTCCAGCACCGCGCTGTGGATGTGGGCAATGCCGTCGCGCTGGGCGGTGGAGGCCTGGGCCATTTCGGCAATCAGCTGCCCGACCTGGGCCACATCGCCCACAATGCCCTGCATGCGGCCGCCGGCCTGGCGCGCCAGCAGCACGCCGCCATCCACCTGGCGCAGCGAATCGCCGATCAGCGCCTTGATCTGCTTGGCCGCTTCGGCGCTCCGCTGGGCCAGCGCACGCACCTCGGTGGCCACCACCGCAAACCCCCGGCCCTGGCTGCCGGCACGTGCCGCTTCCACCGCGGCATTGAGCGCCAGAATATTGGTCTGGAAAGCGATGCCATCGATCACGCCGGTGATAGCCGCAATCTCGCGGCTGCGCTCGGCAATGCCCTGCATGCTGTCCACCACGTCGCGCACCGCTTCTCCCCCCTCGCGGGCCGAGGCGGCAGCGGCGGCGGCCAATCGGTCGGCCTGCAAGGCGGTTTCAGCGGTCTGCATCAGGGTCAGCGTGACTTCCTCGATGCGCTCCACACTGCGGTGCAGGTGGTCGGCCGTCTGGGCCGTGCGCTCGGCCAGTTCCCCATTGCCGGCGGCAATCTGGCCCGAAGCCTCGGTCACAGCCTCCACACCGTCGTGCACCTGGGCCACCACCGTCTGCAACTGGCGTGCCATGCGGCCCAGATCCTGCAGCAGCACCCCGACTTCGTCGGTGCGCTGGCTGTCCACGCGCACACGCAAGTCCCCCTGTGCGATGGTGCGGGCCACAGCCACTGCCTCGTGCAGCGGACGGGTCAGCGAGCGCACCAGCGCCCCCGACACCAGCACGCCCAGCACCAGCAGGCTGCCGTAGATGGCCACGGCCCACCACAGCGCTGCCTGGCGCTGGCGGGCGCCGGCTTCCAGCACCTCGCTTCGGTGGGTTTCCTGCAGGGCGATCAGGCGCTCGAACACCGCGACCTGCGCCTTGGCGGCCGGCAACAAGGCCTGGTCCACCAGCTTCTGCACTTCCCAGGCCTGCCCCAGGTCGCGCGCTTTGAACGCCGCTTCATAGTGCTTCAGCAACTGGGCCTGGCCGGCCTGGGCTTCGTCCATCAGGGCGCGGTCGTCGCCATCGCTGATCCGTTGGGCCATGGCTTCGCGCGCCTGCTCGGCGGCCTTCCACAAGGTGCGGGCCTTGTCGTTGGCACTGGCGATCAGCGCTTCTTCGGCGGACTGTACCCCGGCCAGCGCCACTTCCAGTGCCTGGTTGGTCAGGGCCTGCCAGCGCACGGCCCAGAGCATGCGCTGCTCGCTGTGGGCCGTAGCCTGGGCCACTTCCTGGTTCACGCGCTGCAATTGCCACAGCAGGGCCACGGCGACCAGTGCACTGGACAGCAGCAGTCCCAGGAACACCATGCCGATCTTGCGGGCGACCGACAGGTTCTGGAGGTGCGCCCACACGGAGCGGCGGGGCGGATGCAAACGCAATGTGGCAGTGGACATGGCTGGCGGGTGTCACCCTGTGCCACCCACCGGGGCAGCTTCTGTACGGCAATGTAGTGACAGCGTGTTACAAACGCATGTCACATGCCCGCGATGCTGTCATCGCAGATTCATGCGCCCTGCTTAGGCAACCCATGCCCGTCCTGGGCACAGGCGGCAGCCGCGCCGGACTCAGCCCAGTTGCTGGGGCGCCATGTAGTTCTGGCGCCAGTCCTCGAAACTGCCCACGCTGGCGGCCTCGATGGCCTGCTGGGCCTGCACCGATTCGGCCGCCCAGGCCGCAAACTGCGCCTCATCCGCCGCACTCCATGGGCGGTGCAGCAACTGGTCGCGCGCCCATTGGGAGCGGGCCAGGCCAAAGGCGTTGAAGTTGTTGCCGTAGTGCTGGGCCATATCGACCAGCACGCGGGCCGACGGCGTGAGGCTGCTGTCCTGCACACGGGCCAGTGCCAGCTTCAGGGCCTCGGTGTAATCCTGCGTGCCGTGCACCTGGTCCAGCGCCTGGGCAATGGGCCGGCAGGCCTGCAGCACCTCATCGGCCCAGGCCGTCATCTCCACCTCCCGGCCGGCGCGCACCAGGTGCAGACCGGGCTCACGGCCGCGCTCGGCGGTCAGGTGCTGGTTGTGCTTGAGGTCCGCAATCTCCTGCGGCGAATCCGGTGGGCTGTCGCTGAGCAGGCAGTGCAGCAGGAACACGTCCAGCATCCGCATGGTGCTGGCGTGGATCCCCACATCTTCATAGGGATCGATGTCCATCAAGCGCACTTCCACATACTCCACACCGCGCTCACGCAGCGCATGCAGCGGGCGCTCTCCGCTCTTCACGGTGCGCTTGGGACGGATGGTGCCGTAGAACTCGTTCTCGATCTGCAGCAGGCTGGTGCCCAGCTGGTTGTAGTCGCCGCCCGGATTGCGCACGCCCACCAGTTGGTAGGCGGGGTAAGGCCGGGTCAGGGCGTCGTACAGCGAATTGGCATAGCCTTCCAGGCCGTTGTAGCTGACGCTGATGCTGGACTGGGCATCGCTCTGGTAGCCCAGGCGCCCCATGCGCAGCGAGGTGGCATAGGGCAGGTAGAACGCCCTGCCCTCGGTGCCCATGGGCTGCAGCTGGTGCGAACGACCTTCGACAAAGCACGGGGACAGCACCGGCGATGCACCGTAGAGGTACAGCAGCACAAACGCGTGGCGGCGGAAATTGCGGATCAGCGCAAAGTATTCTTCACTGGACACCCCCGGCAACGACCAGTTGTAGTGGATGCCTGAGATGGTCTGCATGCGGCGACCATAGCGGTGGCCCAGGCCCATGCGGTAGACGCTTTTGGAGCGCCCGACATGCGAGCTGCCATAGCGCCCCAGCGGAATGGTTTCATCGATGGGCAGCCCGCAGGGCATGCTGGAGGCCCACATCAGCTCGCCGTCACACTGGGCATCCAGCGTGCGGTGCACAAACTGGTGCACGCGCTGCAGCTCCTGCACACATTCTTCCACGCCCAGACGGGCGCCGGTGATCAGCTCCAGTTGCGATTCGCTGAAGTCCGTGGTGATGTGGGGGTGGGTCAGTGCCGAACCCAGCGCGGCGGGGTGCGGCGTCAGTGCCAGCCCCCCGTTCGACAGCGCACGCAAGCCTTCTTTCTCAATGCCACGGCGGATTCCCGCCAGGCGTTGGGCATCAGGAAGCGAAGAGAAGGCTGCGGTATGGTTCATGCTGGCTGGTGTCGGTGCACAGTACTGCGGGGCCCGAACTTAGCATGCCGGGCCATGGGCCGCCGATGATAGGCAAATGTAACCAGTGGCGTATGCCCCCCGGTTTTAACCACACCCGGACTGTGCCGGCCCGGGCCGCCGCCACAGCCCCACCCGGCTTGTGCTTAGGCCAGCGCCCTGGCCTGCAAGGCCTTGCCCACCTCCAGGCGGCTTTGCGCCTGGCCGCTTTGCGGCACCTGCTCCTGCGTGCGGTCCAGCACCTGGGGCAAGGCCTCGGCCAGTTGCTCGGGCACGGTCTCGCCCTGGCCCAGGTGCACGCCCTGGGTCAAGGTGATGTGTGCCGCCTCGAACGACCCCGCACCTGCGCACAGGATGGTGCGCGTGGGCGCCGACGCGTGCGCCAGCACCAGCATGGCCGGCACCACCGATTCGGGCGTCAGCGCCTGCAGCGCCTCTTCCCCCAGCAGGCCTTGGGTCATGCGCGTGGCCGCCGTGGGTGCCAGCGCGTTGACGTGGATGCCGTACTTGGCACCTTCGATGGCCAGGGTCTGCATCAGCCCCACCTGGGCCAGTTTGGCCGCACCGTAGTTGCTCTGGCCAAAGTTGCCATACAGCCCGGAGGACGAGGTCGTCATCACGATGCGGCCGTAGTTCTGTGCCTGCATCTGGGCCCACACGGCCTTGCAGCAGTTGGCGGCCCCCATCAGATGGACTTCGATCACCAGGCGGAAATCGCTCATGTCCATCTTGGCAAAGCTCTTGTCGCGCAGGATGCCGGCGTTGTTGACCAGGATGTCCACCCGCCCCCAGGCGTCCACGGCCTGCTGCACCATGGCCTGCACGGCCTCGAAATCGGTCACCGAAGCGCCATTGGCCAGTGCTTCGCCACCGGCGGCAACGATTTCATTGACCACGGCCTGGGCCGCGCCGACCGAACCACCGCTGCCGTCCAGCGCGCCGCCCAGATCGTTGACCAGCACCTTGGCACCGCGTCGTGCCAATGCCAGCGCATGCTGGCGGCCCAGGCCGCCCCCGGCGCCGGTCACGATGGCCACACGGCCCTGAAAGTCCAGTTCATCTGCTTGCATGGTGTTTGTCTCCTGTTGGATCTGCGTGCTTTTTGCCACCCGCTGCGGGTGTCTACGCCGCGCACTCTACGCGGCGGCGGGCAGCGCTGCAGTAGCCCAAGCGACTGTGCGCCCCCACGTGCAGCCACCGCAGACGCGAACACCGATTTACCCCCATCTCTGCAGCAAAGGCCTGTGGATAAGCATGAGACACTGTTACAAAAAAATCCCAAGCCATTGATTTTGAATGATTTTATTTTTATGCCTGTTTTTTAGGCAGCGCACTGTCTGACAAAGTTGTCACCAACCGCGTTGGAAAACTGTGTGGACAACTTTCGCAACCGCGGATTCCTGGACGCTAAGTGCTTGATTTTTCACACTTCCATTTGCTGCGCCCATTTTTTAGGCATGCACGGGTTAACACCAGGACAAATCCCGCCCACTGCCCGCCGAATCCAGGCTCGGCCACAATGCAAGGTTTGCGCCATGGAGCGCTCCTTTTTTTGCTGCCCATGTCTTCCGAATTCGCTCCACCCTTTTTCATCGCCCGCCTCAGCCCCAGCGACCAGCAATGCGATGCCTGGGCCGACCAGTCCCTGCTCGACTCCATGGAGCAAGGTGGGCTGGATTGGCCCAGCTCCTGCCGCAACGGCACCTGCCGCACCTGCATCGGCCAACTGGTGTCCGGCAGCGTGCATTACGCCGTGGAATGGCCCGGCCTGAGCGCCGAAGAAAAAGCCGAAGGCTGCGTGCTGCCCTGCGTGGCGATTCCGGATGGCGATGTGGTGCTGCAGGACCCCTCCCGCTAAACCTTCTGCGGCGCACAGCTGCTGCGCTGCACTAGAATGGCGGGATTCCGAGGCGGGCACCATCCGGCGCCCTCTCTCGTACGGTAGTGGCCGTGCGCATAGCGTTCTTTGGGGGTGTCCTTGGGCACCATGTGTCAGTGCCCTGGACGCCATACGCCTTCTGTTGCCACAGCACCAGGCCCCAAGGAAACAGCTCTCATGAATACCCCCCTGAACCCCGTCGCCATCTCGCCGGTGGAAGAGATCGTTGCCGACATGCGCGCAGGCCGCATGGTCATCCTGGTGGATGAGGAAGACCGCGAAAACGAAGGCGACCTGGTGCTGGCCTCCGACCACGTCACCCCCGAAGCCATCAACTTCATGGCCCGGTTCGGCCGGGGCCTGATCTGCCTGACGCTCACCCGCGAACGCTGCGAATACCTGAAGCTGCCGCCCATGGCTGCACGCAATGGCACCGTCTACAGCACCGCCTTCACCGTCTCCATTGAAGCTGCCGAAGGCGTGACCACCGGCATTTCCGCCGCCGACCGCGCCCGCACCGTGCAGGCAGCCGTGGCCAAGAACGCCGTGCCCACCGACCTGGTGCAACCGGGCCACATCTTCCCGCTGCAGGCCGTGGACGGCGGCGTGCTGATCCGCGCCGGCCACACGGAAGCCGGTTGCGACTTGGCCGGCATGGCCGGCTGCACCCCCTCGGCCGTGATCTGCGAGATCATGAAGGACGACGGCACCATGGCCCGCCTGCCCGATCTGCAGCTGTTTGCCGCGGAACACGGCCTGAAGATCGGCACCATTGCCGACCTGATCCAGTACCGCAGCCGCACCGAATCGCTGCTGGAAAAAGTGGGCAGCCGTGCCATCCAGACGCCCTACGGCGAATTCACCTGCCACGCCTTCCGCGACAAACCCAGCCATGCCGTGCACCTGGCCCTGGTCAAGGGCAGCTGGAGCGAAACCGATGAAGTCCCCGTGCGTGTGCACGAGCCGCTGTCCGTGCTGGATGCGCTGGAGATCAACCGCTCCATGCACTCCTGGGGTCTGGACACCAGCCTGCAGTACCTGGACCGCCAAGGCCAGGGCGTGGCCGTGCTGCTGAACTGCGGCGAAAGTGCCGCCCAACTGCTGGAGCAGTTCGACGGCAAGGCCCGCTCGGCCCAGGCACCCGAGCGCGGCCGCATGGACCTGCGCACCTACGGCGTGGGCGCACAGATCCTGCGCGAATGCGGCGTGCACAAAATGAAGCTGCTGGGCCAGCCCCGCCGCATGCCCAGCATGGCCGGCTACGGCCTGGAAATCACCGGTTACATCACCAAGGAATAAAGCGACATGCTGCACGCTGAAAAAGGCAACGCCTCCGCACTGAACGGCCAAGGTCTGCGCATTGGCATCGTCCAGGCCCGCTGGAACGAAAGCATCACCAACACCCTGGCCCAGGCCTGCACCCAGACCTTGCTGGACGCCGGTGTGGCCGCCGACGCCATTGACCATGTGCTGGTGCCCGGCGCACTGGAAGTGCCCGTGGCGCTGCAGGCCCTGGCCGAGCGCGGCGGCTATGACGCCCTGGTGGCCCTGGGCTGCATCATCCGCGGCGAGACCTACCACTTTGAACTGGTGGCCAATGAATCCGGCGCCGGCGTGACCCGCCTGAGCCTGGACTACCGTCTTCCGATCGCCAACGCGATCATCACGACCGAGAACCTGGAGCAGGCCATCGCCCGCCAGACCGAAAAAGGCGCCGATGCCGCCCGCGTGGCCATCGAAATGGCCTGTCTGCTCCGCACCCTGAAATAAGCCATGAGCGACGACACCCAATCCACATCGGCCAAAAGCCGCCCCCCCCGCCAGCCCCGCAAGGGCGTGACCAGCACCGGCGTGCGCAAGGCGGCCTCCAAGTCCACCCGCAGCCGCTCGCGCGAGTTCGCGCTGCAGGCGCTGTACCAGCACATCGTGGGTGGCAACGATGCCACGTCCATCGACATGTTCACGCGCGACCTGGCGGGCTTTCACAAGTGCGACACGGCCCACTACGACGCACTGCTGCACGGCTGCATCGAAACCGCTGCGGACCTGGATGCGCTGATCGCTCCCAAGCTGGACCGCCGCATGGAAGAGCTCTCGCCCATCGAGCATGCCTGCATGTGGATTGGCGTCTATGAATTCCTGCACTGCCCCGATGTGCCCTGGCGTGTGGTGCTCAACGAGAGCATCGAGCTGGCCAAGGAATTTGGCGGCACCGACGGCCACAAGTATGTGAACGGCGTTCTCCACGCCCTGGCCCCCACGCTGCGCCCCACCGAAGTGGCCGCCGACAAGGGCCAGAACGGCGCCGGCAAGCCGGAGCAGGCCCCCAAGGCCGAACCCGCAGCCGACCAGCCCGCCCAGGACAGCCAGGCCTGATCTCCTGCCAGGCAGCCTTCCCTCCGGAACGCTGCCTTTTTTCTTTTTTGTTCTGCGGCACCGCCGCCCCCTTGAAGAGCCCATGCAGTTTTCCACCCGCGCGCAACGCATTGAACCGTTTTACGTGATGGAGGTGGCCAAGGCCGCCCAGGCGCTGGCCCGTGAAGTGGCCCACACCGACCAGCCGGTGATCTTTCTGAACATTGGCGAACCCGATTTCACCGCACCCGCCCTGGTGCAGGAGGCCGCGGCCCGCGCCATCGGCAGCGGCGCCACGCAATACACCAACGCGCTGGGCCTGGAGCCGCTGCGCGAAGCCATCAGCGGCTGGTATGCCAGCCGCTTCGGCGTGGACGTACCCGCACGCCGCATTGTGGTCACCGCCGGCGCCAGCGCTGCGCTGCAACTGGCCTGCCTGGCACTGATCGAGGCCGGCGATGAAATCCTGATGCCGGACCCCAGCTACCCCTGCAACCGCCACTTCGTCAGCGCCGCCGAAGGCTCGGCCAAGCTGATTCCGTCGGGCGCGGCAGAGCGTTTCCAGCTCAGCGCCGCCCAGGTGCAGGCCCACTGGGGCGACAAGACGCGCGGGGTGCTGCTGGCATCGCCCTCCAACCCCACAGGCACGTCCATTGACCCGACCGAGCTGCGCCGCATCCACGAGGTGGTCAAGTCCAAGGGCGGCATCACCATCGTCGACGAGATCTACCTGGGCCTGTCGTATGACGACGCCTTCGGCCAGACCGCCCTGGCCATGGACGACGACATCATCAGCATCAACAGCTTCAGCAAGTACTTCAACATGACCGGCTGGCGCCTGGGCTGGATGGTGGTGCCCGACGCCATGGTGCCGGTGGTGGAGCGCCTGGCCCAGAACCTGTTCATCTGCGCGTCCACCATCTCGCAGCATGCCGCCCTGGCCTGCTTTGCGCCCGAAAGCATTGCCGAGTTCGAACGCCGCCGTGCCGAATTCAAGGCCCGCCGCGACTACTTCCTGCCCCAGCTCAACCGCCTGGGCCTGTCCGTGCCGGTGATGCCCGACGGCGCGTTCTACGCCTGGGCCGACTGCTCCCAGATGGCGCACAAGCTGTGCGTGGCGCCCGGAGCCAACTGCAGCTGGGACTTTGCCCATGCGCTGCTGCAGCAAGCCCATATCGCGGCCACCCCAGGCCGCGACTTCGGCACGGCCGACACCGCACGCCACATCCGCTTTTCCACGGCCAACTCCATGGCCCAGTTGCAGGAAGCCGTGGCCCGCATGGAACGCCTGCTGGGCTGAGCATGCTCATGACGGCCTTTCGCTTTCCCCTGCGCATCTATTGGGAGGACACCGATGCCCGCGGCACGGTCTACCCCTCCCGGATGCTGCATTTCTTCGAGCGCGGCCGCACCGAATGGCTGCGCGCCCTGGGTATCGAGCAGCAAAAGCTGCGGGAACAAACCGGCGGCTTCTTTGTCGTAACCCATGCTGCGGTGGACTATGTCACCCCGGCACGGCTGGACGATCAGCTCTGGGTCACGGCCCGGCTGCAATCGGCCGGCCGCGCCTCCATCACCATTGCCCAACAGGCTTTGTTACAACACACCATGTCATCCGATGGCCAGCCTCAGCTGTTAAGTGAAGGCACCATCCGTATTGGCTGGGTGGATGCGGCCAGCATGCGCCCTGCCCGTATTCCTGCCAGCATCCTGGAACAACTCTCATGAACAACCAAGACATGTCCATCCTCCACCTGGTGCTGCAAGCCAGCTGGGTGGTCCAACTCGTCATGCTGATCCTGGTGGCCGCCTCGGTCGCCAGCTGGGCCATGATCTTCCGCAAGATGCAGACGCTCAACAAGGTGCGCGCGCAGAACGACAGCTTCGAGCAGGACTTCTGGTCCGGCACCAGCCTGAACGATCTGTACATCAGCGCCATGAAAAACGCCAAGAGCGGCGGCCCGATGGAACGCGTCTTCGCCAGCGGCATGCGCGAATACCAGAAACTGCGCGAACGCCGCATCACCAGCGCCGACACGCTGATGGACGGGACCCGCCGCGCCATGCGTGCCAGCTTCCAACGGGAGATGGACGAGATCGAATCCGGTCTGCCCTTCCTGGGCACCGTGGGCTCCGTGGCCCCCTACGTCGGTCTGTTCGGCACGGTCTGGGGGGTGATGCACGCCTTCACCGGTTTTGCCAACATGGAACAGATCACGCTGGCCACCGTGGCCCCCGGCATTGCCGAAGCCCTGGTCGCCACCGCCATGGGCCTGTTTGCTGCCATCCCGGCGGTGACTGCCTACAACCGCTACGCCCACAAGATTGACCGCGTTGCCAGCCAGCAGGAAACCTTCATCGAAGAGTTCTCCAACATCCTGCAGCGCAATGTGAGCGGCGTGGGCCAGAGCACGGCGTCGGGCCACTGATCGGAGCCGCCCCATGCCCTCAGTCAGCTCCCGCGGCAAAGGCCGCCGCACCGTCAACGAAATCAATATGGTGCCGTTCATCGACGTGATGCTGGTGCTGCTGATCATCTTCATGGTCACGGCCCCCATGCTCACGCCCGGCGCCATCAACGTGCCCAGCGCCGGCAAGTCCACCAAGCCCCCGGTCCAGAACGTGGCCCATGTGCTGATCGACAAGGACGGCTCCGTGCGCCTGAAGACGCCGAATGGCGAACAGGCCGTGACGCTGCAGGAACTGGGTCTGGCGGCCGCCAGCTGGCAATCCGGCCAGCCCGAGGACAGTGCCGTCATGATCCAGGCAGACAAAGCCCTGCCCTACGAAACCGTGGTCAACGCCATGGGCGAACTCCAGAAAGCCGGCGTCAAGCGCGTGGCCCTGGGCGTCAAGTCCGCCGCCGGCAAGTGACCTTCGGGCCGGCGGCGACTTTCCGCCCGCCGGCCCGCAACTATTAGCACCGCACCCGATTCCATGTCATCCCGCTACGAAAACGACCCCTTTGCCCCACCCCGCCGCAGCAAGTACCTGCGCGCCTGGCTGATGGCACTGGCGGCGCACATCCTGCTGATCGTGGCGCTCGTGTGGAACGTGCGCCCGCCCAAAGCGGTCGGTGAAGCCGCTGTGGAAGCCGAGCTGTGGTCGGAAATGCCCACGGCAGCGGCCCCGCGTGCGCCCACGCCGCCACCGGAACCCGAGCCGGAGCCCGAACCCGTCAAGCCCCCGCCCCCACCGGAGCCAGAGCCCGTGGTGGTGCCGCCCAAGCCCACGCCACAACAGCTGCAAGCCGAGCAACAGGCCCATGAGGCCGAGCTGGCGCTGGAGAAAAAGCGCCAGCAGGAGCTGAAGGACAAGCGCGAGCTGGAAGAACGCCAAGCCAAGGAAAAGGCCGAGAAGGCGGAAAAAGCGCGGCTGCAAAAGGAAAAAGAAAAGAAGGAACAGGCCGAGGAAGAGCGCAAGGAACGCCTGGAAAAGGAAAAAGCAGACAAGGCCGAGAAGGACAAGCAGAAGAAAGAGCAGGAGAAGAAGGACCGCCTGGAGAAAGAAAAGGCGGACAAGGCCGAGAAAGACAAGCTGCAGAAGGAAAAAGAGAAAAAAGACAAGGCCGAGAAAGAGAAAGCCGACAAGGAAAAAGCCGAGAAGAAGGCCGCTGACGACAAGCGCAAGAAGGAACAGGCGGCCAAGGACGCCAAGGACGCAGCCGCCGCAGAGAAGATGCGCCAGGAAAACATGGCACGCATGGCCGGTCTGGCAGGCTCGGGCGGCAGTGGCTCGGCCGAGCGCAGCAGCGGCCCCAACGCTGGCAAGGGCGGTGGCAACGGTTCCGGTGCGGGCACCGGTGCCGGCGGCGGCCACGGCCCGTCGGCCGGCTACGGCGCCAAGGTGGCGGCCAAGGTCAAGCCCAACATCGTCTACCCGGACGCGATCAGCGGCAACCCGCGTGCCGAAGTCGAAGTGCGCACCGCGCCCGGCGGTGACATCATCAGCGCCCGCCTGATCAAGTCCAGCGGCAACAAGGCCTGGGACGACGCCGTGGTGCGCGCCGTGCAGAAGACCGATTCCCTGCCCAAGGACGTGGATGGCAAGGTGCCGCCCACCCTGGTGATCGGCTTCCGCCCGCAAGACTGAGTCCGTACCAGCCACGCTGCGGCAGCACACGCAGAAAAGGGCTTGAAGGTGTTTCCACCTTCAAGCCCTTTTCTTTTGCAGACATGCTGCCATGCCATGCAGCGGCACAGCGGTTTCACCGCTGCTAGTTGAACAGCATGTAAGCCCCCAGTGCCAGCAAGCTGCCCATCAGCACCCGCTTGAAAGCCGTGGCCGACAGACGCGATCGCAGCCGCTCCCCCGCAGCCATGCCCAGCAGCGCGGGCAGCAGCATCGCGGCCGACGCCCCCAGCGCCGCACCATCCAGCGGGCCGCTGCCGCCCGCCACACCACTCAGCCCCAGACCCAAGGCCAGCGTGGAGACCGTAAAGCTCAGCCCCATGGCCTGCATCAGCGCCTGGCGCGGCAGCTGCAAGGCCTGCAGATAGGCCACCGCCGGCACCACAAACACACCGGTCAGCGCCGTGATGCCCCCGGTCACCAGGCCAGCCACAGCCCCCAGCCACCCCTGGTGCCTGTGCGGCAGCGTCACCGCACGTCCCCACAGACCCCACAGCGCATACAGCGCCAGCGCCGCTCCCAGCAAGGTGCGTGCCCCGGCGGCCTGGCCCAGCGGCCCCCACCACCACACCCCGCCCAACGTACCCACCACCACGCCCAGCTGCATGGGCCACAGCTGGCGCAGCACCGGTCCCAGCGATGCCGCCGGACGCATCTGCAGCACATTGGTCACCAGCGAAGGCAGCAGCAGCCAGGCGGCGGCCTGCCCCGTGGGCATGAACAGCGCCAGCAGCGCCATGGAGACCGTGGGCAGACCCAGACCCACCACGCCCTTGACCACGCCTGCCAGCGCAAACACCAGCACGGCCCCCAGCAGCAGCCCCGGCTGGGCCAGCAAATCGGCGTTCATGCGCCCGCCTGCTGTGCCGCCATGGCTGCCATGGTGGCCGCAGCAGCCTTCGTTTCAAACTGAACCTTTTGCATCACAACATGTCCTAACCAAACACTTTTCCTGCGCCATTCTTCTGCGCCTACACTGACACCACAATGCGGAAGTGCTGCAGCCAGACTCAGGCCCTCCCTGAGCCTTGTTCCGCCCCTCTTCGTCCATGCCCACCTTGCCCTCCATGCGCTTTGACCTCACCGATCTGCAACTGTTTGTCCACATCCTGGACAGCGGCACGCTCACGGCGGCAGCGGGCCTGTCGCACATGACGCTGGCCTCGGCCAGCGAGCGCGTGCGCGGCATGGAAGCCCAGCTGGGTGCCCCACTGCTCGAGCGCGGTGCACGCGGCGTGCGCCCCACGGCCGCCGGCCATACGCTGGGCCAGCACGCACGCCAGGTGCTGCAGCAAATGGAGCATCTGCGCGGTGATCTGGCGGACTTCGGCAACGGCCTGGCCGGTCAGGCGCGGGTGCGGGGCAATACCTCGGCCGTGGCCGAACACCTGCCGCAGGCCGTGGCCGGTTTTCTGCAGGCCCAGCCGCGCGTGGCACTGGAGCTGCAGGAATGCCGCAGCGAAGCCGTGCTGGACGGCTTGCGTCAGGGCCTGTGCGACATTGGCATTGCCAGCGATGCGGTGGACACCAGCGGCATCCAGGCCGAACCCTGGCGCCCCGATCCGCTGGTGGCCGTGCTGCCGGTGGAACACCCGCTGGCACGCCGCATGTCGCTGCGGCTTGCCGAGTTGCTGACACAGGACTGGATTGGCCTGCCCCGCGGCTCTGCCCTGCAGGCCCTGGTGCAGCGCCACGCCACGCAACTGGGCCAGCCGCTGCGCTGGCGCGTGCAGCTGCAGCAGTTCGACAGCATCTGCCAGCTGGTCGGCCAGGGCGCCGGCGTGGCCGTGCTGCCTGCCTCCGCTGCACGCCGCCATGCGGGCCGCAACGGCGCACGGGCGATCGCCCTGCAGGACCCCTGGGCCCAGCGCCAGCTGCTGCTGTGCACCCGGCCCGGCGTGCAGCTGCCGGCACATGCCCAGCTGCTGCTGGAACACCTGCAGCAGCACAGCATCCGCTGAGCCCACTGCCGCACGCCCCACCTGGCCCAAGCGGCGGCGACCGGGAACACGCCCTCCCGCGGCACATGGCCTGCGGACGCGCCCATGCAGCCTGCCCAATCCGGTGGCAGCAACCGTGCCGGACGCGGAGGTAACAGCCCCTGAAACCCCTGCGGGCACCCTGCCCGCCCTGACACACGGGAGGGCGGTTTGCAGGACAATACGCCCCATCATGACCCTCAAAGCCCCCGAACTCCTGTTGCCCGCCGGCTCGCTCGACAAAATGCGCGCCGCCTATGACTTTGGCGCCGATGCCGTGTATGCCGGCCAGCCGCGCTACAGTCTGCGCGCCCGCAACAACGAGTTCCGCATGGAACAGATCGCCCAGGGCATCCAGGAAGCGCATGCACGCGGCAAGAAGTTCTTCCTGACCAGCAACGTGATTGCGCACAACGACAAGATCCGCACCTACCTGCGCGACATCGAGCCCATCATCGCCATGAAGCCCGACGCGCTGATCATGGCCGACCCGGGCCTGATCATGATGGTCAAGGAAAAGTGGCCCGAGGCGGTGATCCACCTGTCCGTGCAGGCCAACACCACCAACTACGCCACCGTCAAGTTCTGGCAGAAGATGGGCGTGGAGCGCATCATCCTCTCGCGCGAGCTGTCTCTGGACGAGATCGAAAAGATCCGCCAGGAATGCCCGGACATGGAGATCGAAGTCTTTGTGCACGGCGCACTGTGCATTGCCTACTCGGGCCGCTGCCTGCTGAGCGGCTACTTCAACCGCCGCGACCCCAACCAGGGCACCTGCACCAACGCCTGCCGCTGGGACTACAAGACGCACGACGCTCAGGTCGACCCCAACACCGGCGAAGCCCTGGCCCAGGCCATGGACAAGGGCTTCAACTTCGAAGACGCCAAGAACGACGCCGACAACCAGTTCACCAGCACCTGCGGTGACGGCAACCGCCACCCCAAGGCCGATGCCATCTACCTGCTGGAAGAAAAAGGCCGCCCCGGCGAAATGATGCCCATCATGGAAGATGAGCACGGCACCTACATCATGAACTCCAAGGACCTGCGCGCCGTGGAGCATGTGGAGCGCCTGACCAAGATCGGCGTCGATTCGCTGAAGATCGAAGGCCGCACCAAGAGCCTGTACTACGTGGCCCGCACCGCGCAGACCTACCGCCGCGCCATCGACGACGCCGTGGCCGGCCGCCCCTTCAACCCGCACCTGATCACCGAGCTGGAAAGCCTGGCCAACCGCGGCTACACCGGCGGCCTGCTGGAGCGCCGCCCCGCCAACGACTACCAGAACTACGAAACCGGCACCTCGGTGCTGCAGCGCAGCCACTTTGTGGGCCAGGTGCGCGATTACGTGAATGGCATGGTCGAGATTGAAACCATGAACCGTTTTGCCGTGGGCGATACCATTGAGGTCGTGCACCCCACAGGCAACCGCCGCGTCCAGCTGACCCAGATGTTCAATCTGGACGGCGAGCCGGTGCAGGTGGCCCAGGGCAACCCCATCCGCGTGCGCGTGCCGATGGAAGGTCCGTGGGAAGGTGCACTGATTGCCCGCTTGCTGCACCCCGAACAAGCATAAGACCACGGCTTCCTGCGCCCAGGCGCGGAGCACTTCGGCACGACGGCGCGCTGAAGTCCGCGCCCCATGCGCGCAGGCAGCCCCTGATTCTGCAAGGCCCCTCGGGGCCTTTGCCTCTTTTTGCCTCTGATTGCCTGAAGACAAGGAACGACAAGTGAATCCAGAAGAAATCCAGGTTCTGCCCGAACTCAAGGCCTATATCGACCCCCTGACCCCCGACGAACACGAATCGCTGGAGCGCAGCATCCTCGACGAAGGCTGCCGCGACGCGCTGGTGCTGTGGGGCAATATCCTGGTGGACGGCCACAACCGCTTTGGCATCTGCCAAAAGCACGGCCTGCCGTTCAAGACCATCCAGAACGAACGCTTCCAGAACATGGAAGACATCCACCTGTGGATGATCGACCAGCACCTGGGCCGCCGCAGCGTGTCCGACTTCCAGCGCGGCGTGCTGGCCCTGCGCAAACGCGAAATCATTGCCGAACGCCGCGCCGCGGCCGCTGCCGCCGTGAACGCCGCCAAGGCCCAGGCCGGTGAAGCTGCCACCGACGCGCCCTGGGAAGGCGATACCGACCCGGTGGTCGCCCAGGCCCTGGCTACCATGCCCAAGGTGCCCGACCAGGCCCTGGACACCCGCGAAGCACTGGCCCGCGCCGCACGCCTGTCGGCCGGCCAGGTCAAGATGATCGAAACCATCCAGGAAAAGGCCGCACCCGAAGTGGTCGCCGCCGTGCGCGCCGGGGAGCTGACGCTGAACGCGGCGGCTGTGGTCGCCACCCTGCCGATGGAAGAACAGCAGGCCGTGGCCGCCGAAGGCGCTGACGGACTGAAACAGGCTGCCAAGCGCCTGCGCGACGCCAAGAAAAAGCCCAAGGCCGAAAAGCTGGAAGCCGAAGAAGGCGCCGAAGCTGCTCCGCAGGCATCGGCCGAAGAGCTGCAGGCCCGCGTGGCCGAGCTGGAAGCCGAAAACGAGCGGCTGAAGCTGCAGGTCAAGACCTTGCAGGAACTGCTGGCCGAACAGGTCTAAGGTCTGAAGCCCCCCGTGCTCCGCATGCCGCCCGGGTCTGCGGCATGCGGGTTCCATAGGCCATGATGGTCCATGGGCTTACGGCAGGACCACCACGGCACGCCGCGGCCCTGCCCCCTGGCGCTAAAAGCCCGCCTCGCGCCAGAACACGCTGGCCGCCGTGCGCACAAACTGCGCCCCCGGCGCTTCCCAGGCCCCCCGGATGCTGACCCGGCCACGCCAGCGGTGCTGGGCCGCCCAGGCGGGCAAGGCCTCCGTGTTCACCACATCCAGTACCACCCGGTACACCGGCTGCTCGGGGTACAGCACCCCCTGCTGATTGCGCACCGCCACATTGCCGCCCGCCTGTGCGGACAGCGCCCCTTCGTTCAGGCTGCGGCTGGCGTCCTGGTCAATGCTGCGCACGCGCACCGGCAGTGCGGCACCACCGGCACCCTCGGTGATGAACAGGCCGCTATCGCCCGGCCGAATGCGGTGCAGTTCCTGCTCCGCCACATAGCTCACCACTTCCAGTTTCTGCAGGTCCACCACACGGCCCAACAGCTCCCTGCGGGCCACCCATTCTCCGGCCTGCAAGTCCGGGTCCACATCGCGCAGCACGCCGCTGCCGCCCGGCTGCAACTGGTAGCGCGCGGCGTCGGTGTCCAGCGCCGCCTGCTGTGCCAGGGCCTCGGCCTGGCGGTCCTGCCACACTTGCCAGTCGCGGCGCAGTTCCCCGTCCATGCCGGCGGCTGCCGACTGCTGCACCACCTGCCGCAAACGCGCCTGGTTCTGCTGGGCGGCCGCCTGCAAGGCGGGTGAAGTCAGCGCAAACACGGCGGTATCGGCCGCCACCGCACTGCCTTCGGCCAAGGGCGCCTGCGCCAGCTGTGCGGCCTCCGGCGCATGCAGCTGCCACTGCGCACCGGACTGCAGCATGCCACTGCTGAGCACCGGCACCGGCCAGGGCACCACCAGCAAGGCCAGCAACCCCACCGCCAGCGCAGCACTCCAGCGCGCACGGCGGCTGTGCACAATCTGCGCCTTGCGTTCCCGCCAGGCTTTCACTTCCGACCACACCGGCTTGGCAACGAACCACACGATTTCCACCGCAAACAACAAAATCCCGACCGCCTTGATGAAGAAGTGATACACCAGGGCCGCAATCCCCAGAAACAGCACCAGACGGTAAATCCAGGTGGCCCAGGCAAAGGCAATCAGCATGCGCTGGCGCGTAGGGGCAAAGCGCTCGGGCGGGGCCTCGCCCAGCGCAAACAGCCGCTCGCGCAGATCCCAGCGCGCCAGGGCAAAGGCACGGCTGTGCAGATTGGGCATCTGCAGATAGTCCGACAGCAGAAAATAGCCATCAAAGCGCATGAAGGGGCTGGCATTGATCAGCACCGTGCTCACCCAGGTGGTGGTGGCCAGCAAGAAGGCCATGGCCTTGGGCCAGCCATCGGGCAGCCACAGCCAGGCCAGCAAGGCCCACACGGCAATCACCAGCTCGGTGGTAATGCCCGCTGCCGCCACCTTCAACCGCTGGTCGCGGCGCGTCAGCTTCCAGACCTCGTTGGTATCGGTATAGGCCACGGGCCACAGCACCAGAAACGCCACCCCCATGGTGGGCACGCGGCAGCCATAGCGCTTGGCGGTGATGCCATGGCCCAACTCGTGCAGGCATTTCACCCCCAGCAAGGTGACACCATAGGCCAGCAGGCCCTGCAGGCTCCACATGTCCACCAGGGTGGCGTGAAACACTTCCCAGGAACGCACCACGCCCCACAGCCCCCACAGGAAGGCGGCCAGCGTCAGCCACCAGAAGCCGGGCCGAAATAGAAAATCCAGCCGGGGCGCCCAGCGTTCCAGCCAGCGGTCCGGGCGCAGCAGCGGCACCCGGAAGAACAGATAGTTGTGCAACAGCCATTGCGACCAGCCGCCACGCCGGCTTTGCCACTTTTCGGCCAGCGCAGGCGCACCATGGGGCGGCGGCTGCAGCAGCTCGTTGCCCAGCAGAAACTGCTGCAGCACCTGCACGTCCGCCGCAGTCACCTGCAAAGTGGTGTGCGCCGCAATATCGCGTGCCATGGCCTGGGCGTCGGCCATGTCCCAGCGGCGCAGCACTTCAAAGCTGGCCCAGTCCAGTTGAAAGAACAGATTGCGCACCGGGTCGTGCAAGGTCCAGCTAGGCTGGCCGTCGGGCAAGGCCGGACCGTGCAGCAGGTCCAGCTCCTCCCGCAAGGGCTGCCAGGGGGCTGGTGCTCCGATCACAGCGCCACCCACTGGCGGATGCTGGCCCAGGGCTTGCGCACCATCCAGTAGGCCAGGCTGACCCGCTCGCCTTGCAGCTTGGCCGTACCTTTGAGGCCGATGCGTTGCGTGCCCGGCTGCACCAGCTGTGCACGCACACGGTAGGCATACTGGCCGTCCGGGCGGGCCACAGCGTCATAGGCCACATAGCGCACCTGTGCCTGCACAGCCGCCAAGGGGTCGGCTGCCAGGTACAGCTGCACCGGCGCGCCAGGCTGCAGTGCAATGGCATCGCCAATCGGCAACCAGGCTTCCACCTCCACCGCATCGGGCTGGGCAATGCGCATCACGCGCTCACCGGTCTGCACCGGCTTGCCTATCCATTCCGACGGGGCATCGAACAACACCATGCCATCGTGCGGCGCCAGCACCTGGGCGCGCTGGCGCTGCTCGGTCAGAAACGCCTGCTCGGCGCGGCGCTCGCCAATCTTGCCGGCCAGCGCTGCCAGCTGGGATTTGGAGCGCACATCGCCCAGCGCCAGCTGGGCAAACTGGCGGTACTCCGCCTCGGCCGTCTGCAAGGCCTGCTCCGACACTTCGAGCCGGCTGGCAAGCTGCGCCTCGTCCAGGTTGAACAGCAACTGGCCCTGCTTCACCATCTCGTTGGGCTGCACATGGATCTGCTCCACCACCCCATCCATGGGTGCGCGCAGCACGGCCGGCTGCGCCGCCACCAGCTCGCCGGGTGCCAGTACGGTCAGGTGCACCGGAAGCAGCAATACCGCCAGCAAGGCCAGCACCACGCCGGCACGCCGGCGCCAGCGTTGTTGGGAAGAGTTCCCCCCCCACCAACTGCGCAGACGGCCCGGCAGGCTAGACAGCGACCAGCCCGGCTGCGGATGGGCCGCACGCCAGGCGTGCTGCCAGATGTCCATCCATTCGGCCAGCAACGCCAGTTGTTGGGCGGATGCAGCGGCATCGCCAGCCAGCAGCAGCCCGCCATCGGCCTGCTCCCCGGCTGCGGCTGGGACTCCGTTGGGGGCCGGGCGCAGCGGCAGCCAGACCGCCTTGGCAGGCAACCAGTGGCTCCAGTCGGCCTGAATGGCCGGCGGCAGCTGGGCCACATCCACCACCAGCGGCGTTGCTGCACGGTGTTGTTCGGCCAATGTCCGGCACAGTGAATCCAGCCACTGTGTATAAGGTGCATTGGCCTCCACCCCTACCACCCCGGACAGGGTGCGCACACCCCCATCCCGGAACCACAGCGCCGCCTGGCGATAGGGCAACAGCGTGCGCGTGGCATTCACCATCTGAAAGGCTAGCTCCTGACCGGTGGCCGCAGCGCGTGCGCGCTGTGCCAGCTCCAACAGGGCAATCAACGGGCTGCCTGTCGTACCTTCGTTCATCAGGACAACACCGCCAGGCGCGCCGCAGCACCGCGCGCACTGCGCAGTTGCTCGCTCAGGCTCGCACGGCCTGCCGGAGCACTTCCATCGCCGTGCCAGAAAGCGGTTTTGCTGGCATCCTTGCTGACCACCAGCTTGAAGACCTGCGTGGCGACTCGGCCCTCGCTGTCACGCACCGTCACCCTGACACTCAACGTACCTTCAAAGCCGGGCGGTGGTGTGCCTTCAAAGCGCCCGGTGCGGGCATCGAAGCGCAACCAGCCTGGCAACGGTGTGCCATCCGCCATGCGGGCCGATAGTGTGACCACCGCATTGCCATCGGCGTAGGCAAACGCGTCGCTGCTGATCTGTACCGCAATCCGCTCGCCGCTGCTGGCCACCACATCCGGGATCGACTTGTAAGCCACCGGTGCATTGCTGCCTTGCATGCCAGGTAGCGCCACAATCTGGAAGCCCTCGGCAGAGGTCAGACCGACATCCGGCGTCTGCTGCATCGGCGACAGCGGCCCAAAGCTCGGCAAGGTGTCCAGCACCGTCGGTGGCGTCTGCCCCGGCCAGCTGATGCCGATATCGCTGCCCACGCTGGACTGCGGCAGTATCCACGGTGCTGCGGGACCGCCAGGGATGGGGGTGTCGGCCATGTCAGGAGGGAACACGGCGAGGGGCAGCGAAGGGTCTGTCAACACAGGAGTGGAAGGGAACACCGGCACGATAGGTGGTTCTGGAAGGCTGGGCGTCACCGGTGTCGTTGGGGGTACACGGATCGTCAAGGTGCTGCTGCTGCTGCCCTGATTGCCTGCGACATCAAGGGTCGCAATGCCCACGCTGTACTGCTGACCGGCCGCCAGGGCAAGTACACCGCTGATCGGCACTGCCGTTGCCAGATCCAAGCTCCATGCCCCGGACACGGGTGTGACCTGATAGGTCGCTCCGCCCACGGTCACCGTCATGGTATCCCCTGCTGCGAGTGCTGAGGTCCCGGTCAGGGTCGGGGTTAAACTGTCCGTCTGCAGGGGTGTGAGTGTTGCCACTGGTGCAGTGTCGTCATAGGCATAGGCCTGTGCATACACAGTACTGTGGTTGCCTGCGGCATCGCTCACCCGGACCCGCAACGTATTGCTGCCTGGATTGAGCGTTGCAATGAAAGACCAACTGATATCTCCGATGGAAGTGTCCACCGTCATCCAGCTTGCCCCATTGTCCAGAGAAATCTGAACCTCGTCACCGGCAACCAGTGGGGCAGACAAATTGCCGCTGATGGTTTGTAATGCCACATTGGTAATCAGGTCACCATTGATACCACTGTCATTGATGAACATCACCCCATTTGCTGTTGCGGACGGTGCCACCGTATCAATCTGCAGCGAGGGAATGGCGCCACTGCTGCCGGAGTTGCCTGCAGCGTCGGTGTAGCCATTGACCGCGATAGTGGCCGAGCCGCTGGCGACGCCGCTTACCGGTGTATATGTGGCGGTATAGACCAAGGGGTTGGATGTGGCCGTCAAACCACTCAAAGTCCCTCCAGACACCGTAATGTTGCCAGCACTAAATCCCATAGGGTGCTCGGAAAAGGTGAAAGTAATCAGCGCTGGCGTCACACCGTTGACCGTCGCCACATTGCTGGAGATCACCACCGTAGGGGGCGATTGATCCAGCACATAAGGACGGTAGAACGCCGCAGCGGCATTGCCTGCGGCATCGACCACACGCACCTGCAGCACACCACTGCCCGTCAACACCACGCCCAATGACCAGCTGTCGCTGCCGACACTCCCCGCTGACATCCACGTGGCACCTCCATCCAGCGAAACTTGCACCGACTCCCCCGACACCAAGGGCGCCGACAGCATGCCATCAATGGTCTGGCTGGCAGTACGCGTGATCAGATCGCTACTGCTGACGCCCGTATCATCGGAAAACCGGACGCTGACCACTGTCGCAGAGGGGGCCAGCGTGTCATAGGCGATGTTCGGCGTGCTGCCTCCCTGGCCTGGGTTGCCTGCAGCGTCGGTATAGCTGCCCGGCGCCACAGTCACCGTCAAAGATCCCGAGTCCACCCCCTGCACAGGCGTCAGGACTGCCGTATACACCAAGGGATTGGCGGTAGCTGCCCAGCCGCTCAAGACCCCACCCTGTACGCTCACATCACCGGAGTCAAACCCCCGTGGCGCTTCGCTGAAGGTGAACGTGATTAGGGCTGTTTCGCCTGCTTTCAGGCTTGCGACATTGCTGCTGATGGCCAATGAAGGGGTCAACGTATCAACAGCAATGGCCACCGATGCAGCTCCATAGCCCAGGTTGCCCGCGACATCGGTGTATCCGCCGCCAGCCACGGACACCACGGCGGAACCGTTACTTACTCCCGCTGTTGGTGTGAAGGTCGCCACATAGACCAGTGGATTGGCCGTGGCGGAAAAGCCGCTGATCACGCCGCCACTCACCGTCAGATCAGCGGCACGAAAGTTCACAGGAGGCTCACTGAAGGTAAAGGTGATGGTCGCCGACTCTCCGGCTTTGAGTGAGCTCGCGCTGCTGGTGATGCTGACTGTAGGTGCTGTCTGATCCAGCACATAAGCAGCAGAGAATGCTGCGCCGTGATTGCCTGCGGCATCCGACACGCGCACCTGCAAGGTGCCACTGCCAGTCAATGTTTGACCAGCCAGGCTCCAGCTGTTTGCAGAAGACGACGCGCTTTGCCAACTGTTCCCGTTGTCCAGCGAAATTTCCACATACTCGCCACTGCCCAGGCTGGCACTCAATGTGCCGCTGATGGTCTGGCTTGGGTCGCTGGTCACCAGATCGCTGGAACTGGGCCCAGTGTCCGAAGAGAAAGAGACGTTTTGTACGCTGGCGGTCGGAGCCGAGGTGTCAACCACAATCGCCTTGTTCGCCCCCAGCGATCCGGCCGTCCCTGGGGCAGCCAGCACTATCGATGCTGCACTGTGGCTGCCACCAGCTTCGCTGATGGTGGCGCCATTGAGTTGCAGCGCATGGGTCGATGCCACATCCAGGTCGGCGCTGTTCTGCCCTGCGGCCACGGTATAGCTGAAGGTCAGCGTGGCACTGCCCGACCCACCGGTATAGCTGGCTACCCCCCCGCTGCTGAGTGCCAGCGTCGGCAGGCCATTGGTGGTGCTGACATCCACGGCCGTGCTGAAGCTGACTGTGATGAAGATGGTCTGGCCGGCACCATAGCTGCCGTCGCTGGTTGTGGCGCTGACGCTGGTGATGCCGGGCTGCACTCCGTCCACCAGCACAGCAGCGGTGCTGCCGACGCTGTTCAACGTCAGGGAGGCATCATTGCCCGCAGCATCCTTCAGTGTCCCGCCGTTGGCCGATAGTGCGCCCACGGTGATGCCATCGCTGTCCGTGTCGCCGTTGACTACGGTGTAGCTGAACACCAGCGTACTGCTGCCGGATCCCGAAACATAGGAGGCATAGCGCGTGCTGCTGCCCACCGTCAGCGCGATGCGGGGCGTACCGCCACCGGTGTCAACCGTGACCGATTCACTGAAGCTCACGCTGAAGCTCAGGGTATCGCCCGTGAAATAGGTGGCATTGGCGGGTACCACGACCATACTCACGGAAGGTGCTGTCGCATCGATGGTCACCACCCGGCCTGCAGAAGCAGCCGACACATTCCCTGCTGCGTCGGTGGCGGTGGCGGTGATGGAGTGGCTGCCTTCGCTCAACGTGGTGGTGGTATAGCTCCAGGTGCCACCGGTAGCGGTCACGCTGCCCAGCAAGGTGGCGCCGTCATAGATCTTCACGGTGCTGCCGCTTTCGGCCACGCCGGTGAAGGTCGGAGTGGTGTCGCTGGTGATGCCATCGCCATTGGAAATTCCGGTATCGCTGGCGCCGTTCAGTATCGGCGTAGATGGAGCGCTGGGCACGCCGGTATCCAGCACGTAGGCTTGGCTTCTCACGGGTCCCGTGTTGCCAGCGGCATCCATCACCCGCAGCTGCAAAGAGCCGCTGCCTGCCAGGGTGACGCCATTCCAGCTCAACGTCGTGCCACTGACTTTGCTGGTGATGTCGGACCAGGTATTGCCACCATCCAGCGAACCATGCAGAACGTCGCCAGCGGCAAGGCTGGCACTCAGCGTGGCAGTGATGGTCTGGCTGGCGTTGTTGGTAATGAAGTCGCCGAAGGTACCGCTGTCGTTGGAGAAAGTCAGGCCGCTGAAGCTGGTAGTGGGTGACGTGGTGTCGTAGGTGTAAGACTGAGAGTGCACCGTACCGTCATTGCCAGCGGCATCACTGACTTTTACGCGCAGGGTACTGCTAGTACTCAGTGTGACGCCAGCCAGTGACCAGCTGTTCTGGCCCACGGTAGCGCTGGCGGCAGTCCACGTCGCGCCGTTGTTGATGGAGACATACACCGCCTCACCAGACTGCAGATTGGCTGACAGCGTGCCGCTGATGGTTTGCGAGGCAACATTGGTGATGAAGTCGCTGCCTGAACTCCCCGTATCGTTGGAGAAATTGAGACTGGACACCGTGGTGGTCGGCGGGACCGCATCGATGATTAAGCTTTTGTTCGCTCCCAATGAGCCCGATGTCCCCGGCTGTGCCAGGGTTAGCGTGGCGTCATTGCCTGCAGCATCCCGGACCGTGCCTCCATTGAGCGCCAGGGCTCCAATGCTGATGTAGTCCAAATCCAAACTGGCGTCGCCAGCTTGCACGGTATAGCTGAAGGTCAGCGTATTGGTGCCCGAACCGCTGGTGTAGTTGATCACCCTGTCAGTACTGCCAGTCTCCAGCGTCAACTGAGGGGTGCCGGTGACAGTGACATTCTCAAAAAAGCTCACCTGTACGGAAATCACATCCCCTGCCTTGTAGGTACCGTTGGCAGTGCTGGAGGTCACCGATGTGACGCTGGGTGCCAGGGTGTCGATGGCGTAGTTGCTGGAGTCGGCGGCTCCGATACCTGCAAGGGAGGTACTGACTCCAGTGACACCGCTGAGGTTAACGGTGATGACGTTGGTGCTGTCGGTGACGCTTGCGTCGGGGGTGAACAGGCCGGTCCAGGTGAGGCCTCCATCGGAGCTGCTCAAGCCGTTGATGCTGCCGTTGGGCACGATCAGGTCGGCAGTAGTGAAACCCGTCACCGCCATGTTGAAAGTGAAGGTGACGGAGGAGGTCTCGCCGATCTTCAGGTTGTTATCGGAGAACGTTGCCGACACCAGGGCGGGGCGCGGCACATCGGCGAAGCCGATGTTGTCGAGCGCGACATACAGATTGCCATTGCCGGAAGAGGGATCCGAGATACGGATCTCGTCGACGTTTTGGAAGATCGACGCGGTCAGCCCGTTGGATTGGGTGAAATCGGATATGTAGTCGAGACTGTCCGTCGCCAGCGTCACGCTACCCTGCGAGACACCATCACGGAAGGCTTCGAAGGTGATCTGCGGATGAGTGCCCAGATAGTCGACGATCTTGATACCGGTGAAGGAGAAATCAGCTCCGTTCTGGCTGCGGATGATGATGATCGGCGTTCCGTCACCAGAGCTATCGACGATTCCGTCAGAGTTTGGACCGAAGAAGGTGCTGTAGTACTCCCACGGAGAGTTACTGTTCGTATTACCCGAATCCGCCGAATAGATCTCGATCACTACACCGGGAATGTCAATGGAATTGGCTTGCCCATCCGTTACCGTCATGCCGAGATATGTATCCGGGCCGCTAAAATTGAGCGTCCCCGCGAACAACCGCCCACCGAAGGCCTGTTGGGCCGATACGGAGAATGGTGTTACTGCCTCGATCGAGCCACTGGTGACTTCCAGTGTCCAGTCTCCGCCTTGGGAGGTGGAGCCGGTCACATCGTTGGAGGCGGCTACATCTGCGCCGGTAAATTGGGCGATCTGGTTGATGAACGCCTGTCCGGCGGCACCGCTGCCGACATCGCAGCCATAGAAGAGAATGTCGCCATCGACATCGAGGCTCTGCCCGATCTGTGCCAAGTCGGTTGCACGTGCGTCCAAGCTTGCTTTATCGAAGGTAAGGCTGCCAAGCGTCACCTGTCCGGACAGCCCGTGACTGACGATATGAATGGCATCGATGCCGGAGCGTCCCGCCAAGTAGCCGCTGATTTGCTTCAGGCCATCGCTCTTGGGGTCGAGCACCACCACCTCGGTGCCTGGTTTGATCCCCGCCAACAGTTGCTGGTAGTCCTGGACTTGACCATCTATAAAGGCGATTTCTTGCCGCGGGCTGCCGACTGCAGGTGCCTCTGCCATCAGCGCATGGCGCAACGCGCCGGCGGTGTCTGCCGCGGCATCGGTGGCCGTGGCGCCGTCCACCACTGCATGCGCAGCGTCGGCCGCACCCGCGCCGTCGAACATGAAGCGCTGCTCCAGCGCCAGGGGGCGCATGGGGCTAACCAGCCCGGCTGGGGCGGTGTGGGCAGATGCAGCGGCTCTGACAGTCGCAGGTTTGGCAGCAGCTTGCGCCAGGCGGCGCCAGAAGGGGCGGTTGTGGGCGGTCATCGAATCATCCTTCCTTTTTGCCTGGGCGGCCCTTTCTCGGGCTCACGGACGGCACTTGCAAGGGCACTGGCACGGAATACGGGGGGCTGAAGCCCGCTGCACACCGGTCACTTCGGTGGCAGCAGGCCCGGCCCGGATTTCTTGGTCGAAGCAAGCTGCGGGCTATCTATCTGTCAGACATGCGCACAGGCTGCTCCTTCCACGGCGGTCTTGGGTCTTACTTCTGCGCAGGCGGCGCCATCAGCACCTGCCCGCTCATGCCGGCAATCAACTCGGGGAACTTGCCGTGGATGGCGGCGTTGACCTTGATGGACTGGCTCACCGGGTCCACCCGCGCGGCCAGGCGCTGCACCTTGGCGGGGTAGGTCTTACCGGTTTCGTCAATGCGCACCTCGAAGGCCGTGCCCTGCTGCAGCCAGCTCAGCCAGCGCGAAGGCACCAAAAACTCCAGCTCTAGCACGCTGTCGTCGATGATGTCCAGCAGAGCCTGACCAGGCTGGGCGTACTGCTGCTCGCGGATTTTTTGCTCAGCAATGCGGCCGGCATAGGGCGCGCTGATCTGGCATTTGCCCAGCAGGCTGCGGTTGGCCGACAGGTCGGCGCGGGCCTTGTTCCATTCGGCATGCGAGGTGTCCAGCTCGATCTTGCCCACCGAATTCAGCTCGGCCAGGCGCTGGTTGGCACGCCAGGTTTTCTCGGTCGCATCCACACCGGCCTGGGCCTTGTTCAGCTGGGCCTGCTGCAGGCTGCAGTCAAACTGCACCAGCAACTGGCCCCGGCGGAAGGCTGCGCCTTCCACCACCGGCAGGCGCTGCACCTTGGCACCGATCTCGGCGGCCAAGGTGGTGTAGCGGCGCGGCGCCAGCTGGGCGCGGATGTCGCGCTGCTCCAGCGCACTGCCCACGCCCGGCAGCGCGGCTGCAGGCTTCTTGGCGACAGGGGCAGTCGTGGAAGTGGGAGGCGCCGGCGCTGTCTGCGCACCCGCCGCCAGCACCACACCGCAGCAGGCCATTCCCAGTGCGCCGCTGCGCAACCCTTGCAATCGCATCATTGCAGCTGCCCCGCTTCCCAGCGCTGCAGCGCCTGGCCGACGGCGCTGGTCAGCTCGGGCAGCGGCAGTTTGTCAGAGCCTTCGATCACCGGCTCCAGCCCCAGCGTGGCCTGCAGGCGCGAACCTGCCGACTGCAGCGCCGCCAGCGCCTGGTAGCGCCGCAGCGTGGACAGGATGGACGCGGTCTGCTGTGCCACGCTGTCCTGGCGGGTCTGCTTGTCCACCTTGACCAGGTTGTCCACGTGCTCGGCCAAGCGCTGGTCCACCGCCGCAATGGCGTCGGCGCGCTCGTACTGGTGGGCAGCGTTGGCAAACTGCAGGCGGGCGATGTGCAGCTGGCTGAGCACCGCCATCTGCGTGGCCATGCGTTTCTGGTCGGCCAGGGCCACACCGGCATCGGCCAGGCGCTTTTGCGCCGGCACCGACAGCAGACCCAGCAGGTTGAACGAGATCTGCAGCCCGGCTTCGCGCCAGCTGTCGTTGATCAGGAAGCTGTCTGTGCTGTGGTTGGCGGCGTAGTTGAAGGACAGGCCGGGGAACATGCGCAGCATCACGCGCTTGGTCTCTTCGCGGGCAATGCGGGCACCGTACTGGCTTTCACGCAGGTCGGGGTTGCGCACCAGGGCCAGCGCTTCCATGTCTTCCACTGGGCGCTGCAGCCAGGTGGAGGACGTGCCTTGCGCAGGCTCGGCCACGCGCCAGGCCGTGGCTGCCTGGCCGGGGGCCATGCCCATCAGGGCCGCCAGTTCCAGGCGCGCGGGCGAGAGCTCCTGCTCGATCACTTCCAGCAGGCGCAGGTTTTCCAGCAACTGGCGCTGGTAGCGCAGCGGCTCCACCGGCGAGCGCAGTTTTTCGGCTTCGACCTTGCGCACGTCGGTCAGCGCCAGATCCGCAGCCTGGCTGGCCGTGCGCAGCGGCGCCTGCAGCGCCTGGTGGGCGGCCACACGCCAGTAGGCGGTGCGCACTTCCTGCACCAGGTTGTGCAGGGCCTTGCGGCGGCGTTCTTCGGCAATCAGCGCACGGTCGGCGTTCTGGCGGGCGGCGTAATAGCTTTGGCCGAAGTCCAACAGGCTCCAGGAAAAGCCCAGCGAGTACAGCGTGGCTTCCCGGTCGGTGGAGATATAGGGGTTGGCCAGCGAGGGACGACCGGTGACCGAGTCCTGGCTGCGGGTGATCAGCTCTTCGTCACGGTAGCGGTAGCCCGCCGAGGCCACCAGCTTGGGCAGCATGTCGAATTTGGAGACCTGGTAGGTTCCCTGGGCCACGGCCTCTTCCATGGCGCGCAGGCGCTGCACGGCGTTGTACTTGATGGCGCGGGCAATGGCTTCCTCCAGCGTGACGATGGCGGGCAGCGGGGCCACGTCCTGCGTCAGTTGCTGGCGGTCGGCCTGCACCTGGCTGCGCAGCTCGTCGTCGGTCAGGGGCTGGGCGTTGAAGCTGGCGCAGCCGGTGAGCACAGCGCCCGTGCCCAGAACCAGGGCGGCGCGGCGTGCCAGAGGCAGCCAGGAGAGGGAAACAGAGTGGTCTTGCATGGTGGCGGGTTGAGATGGAATCGAAACACCAAAGCAGCCACTGGCAGGAGGCGGGCACAAACTGTCCACAGCAAACCCTGCACAGACCGCGTTTCTCTACACAGAGCCATCCCTCAGCGGCTGTTAATTTTGTAAATTTTTGTCATGGTAGCCACCGGTGCTCCCACCGGCAATCACCAGATTTAGGTATATCCGCCCTTTTGCATTGAATTTTTACTACCCGAAAACAAAGATCGATTCCCAAATACTTCAAACTTCCAGCGTCACGCCATTTCTGCGCACGCTGTCATGCATCGGACGCGCGACATCTCCTGTCTGTGTCATGCTGCAGTGCACTGTTGTTGATACACATCCCCCTCTTTTCATGTCTGCCCTGTTCTCCCCCATCGCCTTCGGCCCGTTGCAGCTGGCCAACCGCATCGTCATTCCCCCAATGTGCATGTATTCCGCGCAGGACGGGCTGGCCAACGACTTTCATGTGATGCACTACGGCAACCTGTCCCAGTCGGGAGCCGGTCTGCTGGTGCTGGAGGCCACGGCAGTGGAAGCGCGCGGGCGCATCAGTGCCCATGACCTGGGGCTGTGGAGCGATGCCCATACCGACGCATTGCGCCCGGTGGTGCACCACATGCGCCGTTTCAGCCCTATGCCGGTGTGCATACAGCTGGCCCATGCCGGGCGCAAGGCCAGCTGCCGCCGCCCCTGGGAGGGTGGCGGAGCGCTGCCGGCGGACGATGCCCAGGCCTGGCCCACGGTCAGCGCCAGCGCCATACCTTTTGCCCCCACCGATCCGCAGCCCCAGGCCGCGTCACTGCAGGACATTGCCGAGATCACCCAGGCCTTTGTGGATGCCGCCCTGCGCGCCCGGCAACTGGGACTGGACGCCATCGAGATCCACGCCGCCCACGGTTATCTGCTGCACCAGTTCCTGTCGCCGCTGTCCAACCAGCGCACCGACCAGTACGGCGGCAGCCTGGACAACCGCATGCGCCTGACGCTGGAAGTGTTCGAGGCCGTGCGCACCGCCGTGGATGCGTCCATGGCCGTGGGCGTACGCATCAGCGCCACCGACTGGATGGAGCCTGCCGGCTGGGACCTGGCGCAGAGCCAGCACCTAGCCCAGGAACTGGCCGCACGCGGCTGCGATTTTCTGCATGTCTCCAGTGCCGCGCTGCACCCGGACCAGAAGATTCCGGTGGGCCCCGGCTACCAGGTTCCGCTGGCCGAAGCACTGAAGGACCGCCTGGAAGGCCGCATGCCGGTGATTGCCGTGGGTCTGATCACCGACCCGCAGCAGGCCGAGCACATTGTGCAGACCGGCCAGGCCGATGCAGTGGGCATCGCCCGCGCCATGCTCTACCAGCCGCGCTGGCCCTGGGAGGCTGCACGCCAGCTGGGTGCCACCGTGCATGCGGCACCGCAGTATCTGCGCTGCCAGCCGCATGGGGCCAAAAAACTGTTCCAGGCATAGTGGCTGAGCTTGAATAGCTCATGAAAAAGGAGCCCTTCGACTCCTTTGGGTGTGCCCTGGCGGCACCGCGTCACACCACAAAGTCCTCTCCGGGCGTGAGGGGAGCCAGCCGGTAGGTGGCCGGGGTGCGGCTGAGCTTGACCGGCGCCCCAATGCCCCGGTAGCCCGGCAGGTCCACCACCATCTCGCGGTGCAGCGTGTGCGGATGCTGCAAAGCCGCATCCACTGACTGCACGGGCGCTGCCGGCACGCCAATGGCCATCAGGTCCGTGGCCAGTTGCTCGCCCTCGAAGGCGGCCAGCTGCTGCTCCAGCAGCGGCTTGAGCATGGCGCGGTGCACCGAGCGCTGGCCCGCCGTGGCAAAGCGCGGGTCTTCGGCCAGTTGCGGGCAGCCGATGTGGCCGCACAGCAGACCGAACTGGCGGTCATTGCCCACAGCAAAGAACACCGGGATGGAACCTGTCTGCAGCGTGTCGTAGGGGTAGATATTGGGGTGGGCATTGCCGGTGCGCTGGGGCGGCTTGCCATCCATGAACCAGTTGGCGCCATGCGGGTGCAGCAGCGAGATGCCGCTGTCATACAGCGCCGCATCCACCAGCTGGCCCAGGCCGCTGCGCTGGCGTTCCTGCAGCGCCAGCAGCACGCCGATGACCGCATTCATGCCGGTGACCATGTCCACCACGGGCAGCCCCACGCGCAGCGGCTCGCCACCCTGCTCGCCGTTGACGCTCATGATGCCGCTCATGGCCTGGATGGCCGCGTCATAGCCCGGCCAGGCTCCCAGCGGGCCATCGGCCCCGAAGCCGCTGACCCGGCACCAGATCAAGCCCGGAAAGCGCGCATGCACTTGTTCCCAGCCAATGCCCCATTTTTCCATGGTGCCGATCTTGAAGTTCTCCACCACCACATCGGCCTGTGCCATCAGCTCCAGCACGCGGGCCTGGCCGGCGGGCTGGCTCAGGTCCAGGCACTGGCTGCGTTTGTTGCGGTTCAGCCCCCGGTAGTACGAGGCCACACCGTCCTGGAACGGCGGGCCCCAGGCACGGGTGTCGTCGCCCTGGGGCGGCTCCACCTTCAGCACATCGGCGCCGTGGTCTCCCAGGATCTGGCCGCACAGCGGCCCGCCCAGGATGCGGGAGAGGTCGAGCACGCGCAGGCCTTGCAGGGCGCCAGCCCCCATGCCCGTTGCAGTGGTTGCGTTCATAGCGTCTTTCACAGGTCGTCGGGGGTACGCATCAGTCCAGCTTGGCACCCGAGGCATCGACCACGGTTTTCCACTTGCCGACCTCTTCGCTGATGAAGCGGCCCAGCGCCTGGGGGCTGTGGTCGGGTGCGGGCTCCAGTCCTTGCGCGGCAAACACCGAGCGCACCTTGTCGCTGGCCAGTGCCTTGCGGAAGGCCTGGTTCAGCGTGGCAATGCGATCGGCCGGGGTGCCCTTGGGAGCCACCACGCCAAAGAACACGCTCACGTCGTAACCGGGCAGACCTTGCTCGGCAATCGTGGGAATCTGCGGCATGGCCTGCGAGCGCTTGTCCGTGGTCACGCCAATGGCCTTGAGCTTGCCGCTCTGGATGTAGGGCATGGCCGTGAGGATGTCGGTGAACGTCATGTCCACCTGCCCGGCCAGCAGGTCGTTGAGCGCGGGGCCTGTGCCCTTGTAAGGCACATGCTGCAACTGGGTACCAGCCTTCTGGTTGAACAACACGCCGGCCAGGTGCGAGGACGCGCCATTGCCCGACGAGGCGTAGTTCAGGCTGGCCGGCTTGGCCTTGTCCTGCGCAATCAGCTGCTGCACGGTGCTGGCATGGAGCTTGGGGTGCACTACCAGGATGTTGGGCAGGTGGCCCACGCGGATGATGGGGGCAAAGCTGGTGGCCGGGTCGTAGCTGATCTTGGTGTAGAGGCTTTGGTTGATGGCCAGCGGGCCCGAGGTGCCGAACATGATGGTGTAGCCATCGGGCTTGGCGCGGGCCACCATGTCCGCACCAATGTTGCCGCCTGCACCGGACTTGTTCTCCACGATCACGCTCTGGCCCAGGGCCTCGGTCAGCGCCACGGCCAGCGTGCGTGCCATGGCATCGGTGGGGCCGCCCGGCGGGAACGGCACCACAAAGTTCACGGGCTTGGAGGGGAAGGTCTCGGCCTGCGCGGCCAGCGGAGCGGCCACCAGCAAGGTGGCGGCCGTCAGCCCGCACAGCATGGGCACGGGACGCTGCCATGGAATGGGGTTCATAGTGGTGTCTCCTATCATGACCGCCGTAGCCCGGTGTGGGCAGGACAGTCTTTTGCTATTAAATTGAAAGCGCATCATGCGGCTGCAAAGAGCCTGCAAAGCGCTTGCACGGCTTGTCTGGCTGTTGTTTCGCTGCAGGGCGCCGTGTCTTACAGCAGGCCTTGGTCCCGCAGCCAGGCCACCCGCTGCTTTTCGCGGGCAAAGGCTTCCTGTGCGTAGCGCTGGTACTGCGCGGGGTCCTTGTAGTTGGGCTGCTGGTTGAGCAGCTCCATGGCCTTCATGCCCGCTGGCGACAGCAAGGCCTTCTGGAACACAGCTGTCAGCTGGGCCACGCGCGCTGCGTCCATGCCCTTGGGGCCGGCCACGCCGTAAGGGGAGTCGATGAAGTGGTCCAGCCCCGACTCCTTGAGCGTGGGCAGCGTGGGAAAGCGCGGCACACGCTGCGCCGTCAGCATCACCAGATAGCGCATCTTGTGGGCATCGATGTGCGGCACGGCCCCCCCCGACAGCGGCGCCGCGTCGATGTGGCCACCCAGAATGGCGGTGGCCACATCGGCATCGCCCTTGTAGGTCACCACATTGGCCTTCACGCCCGCCGCTGCCAGCACCTCTTCCATCACGATGCGCGGTGTGCCCATGGCGCCGGTGGCGCCAATGTTGAGGGCGCCGGGGCGCTTCCTGGCATCGGCCACCAGATCGGCCCAGGTCTTCCACGGCGCATCTTGGCGCACGGCCAGACCAAAGCTGTAGTCCGACAGCAGCGCGATGTAGCTGAAGCTGGTGGTGGGATCGAACGGCACTTTGTTGATGTAAGGCTCGCGGTAGACTGATGCCGGCAGCACGCCCAGCGTGTAGCCATCGGCGGACGCGCGGGTCAGCGCGGCGGCGGCGGTCACACCGTTGGCGCCGGGGCGGCTGTCCAGCACGATGGGCTGGCCCAGGATCTTGCCGGCCTCTTCGGCCACCACCCGCAGGTGCTGGTCGGTGGGGCCGCCCGGGGCATAGGGCAGGATCAGCGTGATCGGTTTGTTCGGAAAGCCCGTGCCGCTGGACTGTGCCCAGCTGGTGGCCCAAGGGGCGGCAGCCAGCAGGCCCAGCCCCTGTACAAAGTGGCGCTTGTTCATGGTGTTGTCTCCAGGAGGATGGCCCCTGCCCCTGTGTCGGGACTTGCGGGGAAAAATGTCCGGAGCAGCCGGCATGGCCGCAGCCCGGCGCCGGTGCGGCTTATTGCACCCAGTCGGCGGGGATGCCGCCGTCTTGCAGTGGATCGCGCGGCAGCGCGCGGTGCAGCAGCACCAGCTGGGCCCAGCGCATGCGCTCGCTGCTGTGCGTGCGCGAGGCTTCCCAGGCCATGGCGATGGCCGTGAAGCAGTGGTAGAGGCCCGAGGCGGCCTGGCGTGCCAGGCGCTCACCGGCGGCATCGGCATCCGCGGCAGATTGGGAAAAGGCCGCAGCCCGCTCCAGCGCGCTGCGCAATGCAGTGAGGAAGGCTGGGGCAGCATGGGTCTGCGCCAGCAGCTGTGCGGCATGGGCCTGCAGCACCGGGAGCGAGCCTTCGCGGCGGATGGCGCGCAGCACATCCAGCGCGACGATGTTGCTGGTGCCTTCCCAGATGCTGCCCAGGTGGGCGTCGCGCACCAGGCGCGGGTCGCTCCACTCTTCGATGTAGCCGCAGCCGCCGCGCACTTCCATGGCGTCCCCGGTGACCTTGCGGGCATCGCGGCAGGCGCGGAACTTGATCAGCGGCGTCAGGATGCGCAGCAGCGCGTAGCCGCCCTCTTCCCCGGCGTCCGAGCGCTGTAGCGCCTGTGCGGTTTGCAGCACCATGGTGCGGGCCTGTTCGGAGTAGGTGCGCAGCTTGTCGAGCTGGCGCTGCATCAGCGGCATGTCCTGCAAGGCCTTGCCAAAGGCATGGCGCTCGCTGGCAATGAACTCGGCCTCGGCCACGGCGCGGCGCATCATGCCGGCTGCACGCACCCCGTTGGACAGGCGCGAGTTGTTGACCATATCGGCCATCTGCACAAAGCCCCGGCCTTGCTCGCCCACCAAATAGGCCACGGCACCTTCCATGTGGATCTCGCCGCTGGCCATGGAGCGCGTACCCAGCTTTTCCTTCAGGCGGATGATGCGGTAGTGGTTGGTACTGCCATCGTCCAGCTGGCGCGGCAGCAGGAACAGCGAGATGCCCTTCATGCCGGCCGGCGCGCCATCGACCCGCGCCAGCACCATGGCAAACGCCGCGTCGGGGTTGGAGCAGAACCACTTGTCGCCCACCAGGCGCCAGCTGCCATCGGCCTGCGGATAAGCCACGGTCTGGGTGTTGGCGATGTCGGAGCCGGCAGCCTGCTCGGTCATGAACATGGCGCCCTGGGCCATGTCATCAAAGTCGGTGGCGGTGAGCTGGCTCCAGTATTTATCGACCAGCTCCGGCGCACCGAACTTGCGCAGCGTGCGCGCCAGCGAATCGGTCATGGACAGCGGGCAGCACAGGCCAAACTCGGCCTGCACAAACAGATAGGTCAGCGCGTACTTGGCCAGCGGGGGCAGCTTGCCTTCCCAGCCCAGCACACCGGTGCGGTGCGACATGGTGGCCAGCGCGAATTCGCCATAGGCCACGCGCTCCATCTCCACATAGGCCGGATGCTTGACGATGCGCTGAGCATCCTGACCGGTGCGGGTGCGGTGCTCCAGCGTGGGCGGGTTCTTGTCGGCAATCAGCGCCAGCTCGTCCAGACGGCTGCCGGCCAAATGGCCCATGCGGGTCAGATAGGGCTGCAGGTGGGCGTACACATCGGCCGGCAGGTACTGCTGCAGCAACGGGGCCCATTGCGTGTCGGTGGTGTAGAGATTGCTGCCCGCACGGTCGGGTAAGGGATGGGCGGAATCGGTGGTACGGGAAACTTCCAATGGGGCACGCATGTTCATGCTCTCTCCTTCAACAAGGCGGGCGAGGTGGATCTGACTTGGGTCAAATTCTGGGAACATGCACCATTCATGTCGAATATTATTGAAATATTCATCCATATCTAAATCGAATAGATAGACCACCCTGTACGTTGCTGCATCGCAGCATCTTCTTCTCCAAAGGCTCCCCATGGAACTGCGCCAACTGCAGTACTTCACCGTACTGGCCGAAGAGCTGCACTTCAGCCGCGCCGCGCAGCGGCTGCACATCTCGCAGCCGCCGTTGAGCGTGGCCATCAAGCAGTTGGAAGCCCAGCTGGACGCCCAGCTGTTCGAGCGCAGCAGCAAGGAGGTGCGCCTGACCCCGGCCGGCACCCACCTGCTGGCCCAGGCCCGCGACATTCTGGAACGCGCACGACGTGCGGCCCTGGACACACGCGCCGTGGCCCATGGCATGGCCGGCTGCCTGCGGCTGGGGTTTGTGGGCTCCAGCATGTACCGTGGCCTGCCCGAGGCGCTGGCCCAGTTGCAGTTGCTGCACCCCCAGGTGCGGGTGGACCTGCATGAGCTCAACAGTGCCGAGCAGGTCAGCGCCCTGCAGCAAGGCAAGCTGGACCTGGCCCTGCTGCACACCATGGTGGTGCCCGACGGCCTGCGCGCCCGCACGCTGCTGCGCGAGCCCTTCATGGCCTGCCTGCCCACCCACCACGCCCTGGCGCGGCAAGCACGCGTAGCCGTGTCCGATCTGTCCCAGGAGCGCATGGTGCTGTTTGCCGAGTCGGTCTCTCCCGAGTATTTCCGCAGCATCCGCACCCTGTGCCAGCGCGCCGGCTTTGACCCGGAGCTGCGCCACGAGGTGCGCCACTGGCTGTCGGTGCTGTCGCTGGTCAGCGGCGGCCAAGGGGTGTCGATCGTGCCCGCCTGCCTGCAGCGCGTGGGCATGCCGGGGTTGGCCTTTCGCCCGCTGCGCCAGAGCGCAGCCCACTCCGAGCTGCAGGCCATATGGCGCCCCGTGCCCGCCCACCCGCTGATCGACACTCTGCTGCAACTGCTGCAAGAACGCATTGCCGCCGTGGCGGCCGCCGATGCAGCGCCAGCCCCCGCCAGCGACTGATCGACCCCGTTGGCGCGATACCCCTTGGCGCAGTGCAGCCGCAGCGTGCACCGCCGCGCGCAGCTTTGCACAATGGTTGGCAGCGGACGCCATGCCCTACCGGGGCCTGGCATCCGCTGCCACCGCAACAGGAGGTACGACCATGCAACACAACGCCGTGGGTTGGTTTGAGATCTATGTGCAGGACATGCCGCGCGCGCGGCGCTTTTACGAGCAGCTGCTGGGCCGGCCGCTGGAGCAGTTGACGCCCCCGGGCGGCGCGGATTCGGATCTGGAGATGTGGGCCTTTCCCATGGAAAAAGAAGGCATGGGCGCCAGCGGCGCGCTGGTGAAGATGCCCGACTACCTGTCCGGCCCCGGCGGCACCCTGGTCTACTTTGTCTGCGAAGACTGCGCCGAGCAGGTGCGCCGCGCCGACGCCCATGGAGGGCAGATCATCAAGGAGAAGTTCTCCATCGCCCCCTATGGCTTTATTGCCATGGTGCAGGACAGCGAAGGCAATCTGATCGGGCTGCATTCCATGCAGTAAGGCCGTGAAGGAGTCGGGCTGGCCGGATGCAAGTGGTGCACAGCCGGCCCCCATCTTTGCTGCGGTATGCATGCAATGTGCCCAGCACCAGCGGCGGCGGAACCCGTTGCACCACGGTGGCCGCATTCAGCCATCCACCGTGCGCGCCAAGGCGGCCTGGGCCAGCAGCCAGTCGTGAAAACGGCGTGCCGCCGGCTGGGCCAGCGTGGGCTCGCGAAACACCAGGTAATAGGCCAGGGGCGTCACCAGCGGCGGCACCTGCAGAGCCAGCAGACGCCCCTGCTCCAGTTCGTTCACCACCATGGAGCGGCGCGCCAGGGCCACGCCGCGCCCGGCCAGCGCGGCTTCGATGGCGGCATTGGAATCCACAAACACAATGCCTTGCGAAGTGTCCAGCTGGGGGCGCCCGGCCGCCCGGGCCCACAGTTGCCAGTCGTCGCGCTGGCCATCGTGCAGCAGCCCGGCAGCGGTGATGTCGGCGGCCTGCGCTGTGGGCCGGTGCGCCACCCACAATGGGCTGCAGACCGGCTGCAGGTCGTCGTCCAGCAGCCGCCGGGCCTGCAAGCCGGCATAGCGCCCCAGGCCATGGCGCACGGCAAAGTGCACGCCTTCGGCTGCCAGGTCCACCAGCCGGGCGGTGGTGCTGACATGCACATCCACCTCCGGGGCGGACTGCAGAAAATCCTGCAGCCGGGGCACCAGCCATTGCGCGGCAAACACCGGTGTGCAACTGACCAGCAGCACCTGGCGCTGGTGGCGCAGCTGGGCCGTGGCGCGCTGCAGTGCCGCCAAGGCTTCCTGGCAGCCGGCCAGCAGCACGCGCCCGGCGTCCGTCAGCACCAGACCGCGTGCCTGGCGTTCAAACAGGCGCTGGCCCACAAAATCTTCCAGCTTGCGCAGCTGCTGCGAAATGGCACCGGGCGTGACATGCAGCTCCTCGGCCGCCCGCGCGGCGCTGCCGTGGCGGGCCGTGGCTTCAAAACTGCGGACGGTGGACAGCGGTGGCAAGTGCATGGTGATATTTAGTTTTACTAAACAATTCAGCAGAAAAAATCGCTGGTACAGCCCACACCATGGGCACAGAATGCAGGCCGCACTGACGCTTTGTCTTTAGTTGTACTGAACTTTTCCCTGGAACACCAGCCATGCCCCTGCCCAGCCTGATCCGCCTGCTGCTGCTCGCCGCCCTGTGGGGCGGCAGCTACCTGTCCATGCGCATTGCGGTGCCGGTGCTGGGCGCCCTGCCCACGGCCGGTGGCCGCGTGCTGCTGGGTGCTTTGGGGCTGGGCCTGCTGGTGCTGCTGCAGCGCGTGCCGCTGCGTTTTGACGGCAAGGGCCGCGCCGCACTGGCGCTGGGCGTGGTCAATTCCGGCATTCCGTTTGCCATGTACGCGTTGGCCGCCCAGGTGCTGCCGGCCGGTTACAGCGCCATCCTGAACGCGCTGACGCCGCTGATGGGCGTGCTGCTGGGTACCTTGTTCTTTAGCGAGCGCATCACCGTCCACAAGCTGGCCGGCGTCTGCGTGGGCCTGGCAGGTGTGGCGGTGCTGGTGCGCACCGGCCCGCTTCCGGTGGATGCCGCAGCACTGTGGGGTGTGGCCGCCTGCCTGGTGGCCACGCTGTGCTATGGCCTGGCCGGCTACCTGACCCAGCGCTGGATCGGCCAGCGCGGCGGACTGGACAGCCGCCTGGTGGCCCTGGGCAGCCAGTGCGCCGCCGTGCTGCTGCTGGTGCCGCTGGCTGCCGGTTCGCTGTGGTTGCACCCGCTGCCGCTGGCCAGCGTGACGCCCACCGTAGCCGTTGCCCTGCTGGCCCTGGGCTTGCTGTGCACGGCCTGGGCCTATGTGCTGTATTTCCGCCTGATTGCCGATGTAGGTGCGCTCAAGGCGCTGACGGTGACATTCCTGATCCCGCTGTTCGGCGTGCTGTGGGGTTGGCTGCTGCTGGGTGAGTCCGTGGGCTGGGCCCACGCCGCCGGCGGTGCGCTGATTGCGCTGGCACTGTGGCTGGTGCTGCGCCCGGCCCCCAAGCCCGCCCCGGCGGGCCCTGCTGTTGCCGCCCAAGCGGCCAAACCCTGAGCGGGCGCAACGGCCGAGGCACGACCTTCCGCTACAGTTTGCGCCGTGGGCTGCTGTGCTGCTGCGGCGGCGGTCTGCGCTGTTTCTGTCGTGCCGCGCCCTCGCCCCAGCCCTGCCCTCGCTTCATCCCCTACTTTTTTCCGTGCCCCCAGCCACCTCTGCCCCCGCTGCATCCCTGAACCGCTACCAGTTGCTGGCGGCGGACATCGAGGCGTCGATCCGCGCCGGGGTACTGCAGCCGGGCGACCGCCTGCCTTCGGTGCGCCAGGCCTGTGCCAGCCGCCAGGTCAGCCCATCCACCGTCTTCCAGGCGTACTACCTGCTGGAAGCACGCGGCCTGATCCGGGCGCGCGAACGCTCGGGCTACTTTGTGGCCCATGGCGGGGGCATGGCCCCGCCGGAGCCCGAAGCGCTGTCCCGCCCCGACAGTGCCTCGGTCCAGGTGGATGTCACCGAACGCGTGTTTTCCGTGCTGCAGGCCAGCCTGCAGCAGGGCACGGTGCCGCTGGGCAGCGCCTTTCCGGGCCCGCAGTGGTTTGCCCTGCCCAAGCTGGCCCAGGCCCTGGCCGCCAGCGCCAGACAGGCCACTGCCCAGCGCACGGCACTGGACGACCTGACCCCCGGCCACAGCGGCCTGCGCCGCCAAATTGCGCGCCGCTACCTGGCCGACGGCATGCCACTGGCCATGGACGATCTGGTCATCACCAATGGCGCACTGGAGGCGCTGAACCTGTGCCTGGCGGCCGTCACCCGGCCCGGCGGCGCCGTGGTGGTGGAGTCCCCCTGCTTCTACGGTGCGCTGCAGGCGCTGGAACGCCTGGGCCTGCAGGCCATCGAGGTGCCCACCCACCCGCGCGACGGCGTGGATCTGCAGGCGCTGGAAGCCGCCCTGCTCCAGCATCGGCCTCAGGCCGTGTGGCTGATGACCAGTTTCCAGAACCCGCTGGGCAGCCTGATGCCGCCGGCACGCAAGCAGGCGCTGGTGGAACTGGTCACCCGCCTGCAGGTGCCGCTGATCGAGGACGATGTCTACGGCGAGCTGTACTTCGCCCCGCACCGCCCGCTGCCCGCCAAGGCGTTCGACCGCGAAGGCTGGGTGCTGCACTGCAGTTCGTTTTCCAAATGCCTGGCGCCGGGCTGGCGCATCGGCTGGACGGCGGCCGGGCGCTTTACCCAGGCCGTGGCACGGCAAAAGCTGACCACCTCCATCGCCACCAATGGCCCGGCCCAGGCGGCCCTGGCCCAGTACCTGGAGGGGGTAGGCTACGACAAGCACCTGCGCCACCTGCGCCACGCGCTGGCGGTGCAGCGCGACCGCATGGCCGAGGCCATTGCACGCCACTTCCCCCCGGGCACGCGCGCCACGCGGCCCGAAGGCGGCTACTTTCTGTGGCTGGAACTGCCCACAGGCTGCGACGCCTGGGCCCTGTACCAGCGTGCACTGCAGCACGGCATCAGCCTGGCACCCGGCCCGCTGTTCAGCCCCAGCCCGGCGTTTGCCCACTGCCTGCGGCTGAACTACGGCATTGCCTGGGATGCCGCCACCGAGGCGGCTCTGGCCCAGCTGGGCCGCTGGTGCTGTGACATGGTGGCTGGCAGCCAGGACGCCACCTGAACCGCCACGGCACAAGTACATCGGCACAGCCACAAGCACCTGCGGCGCTCCCTGAAACAGGGAGCCCATTCAGAAAAAAGGCGGTCTGCTTGGGGCAGACCGCCTGAAATGGCGGCACACCCGCGCCGCCAGCAACAACCGCAGAGCGGTCAAACAACTGTCAATTCATTCAATGCATCCAATTCGTCTTTACCGGGGCACCAGGAAGGTGGTCTTGGCGGCCACTTGCAGCGCCGCATCGCCTTCGGCCTGCACATGGATGGTCACCGGGTGCGATCCGGCTTCCGCCGCGCCATAGGGGGCCTGCAGGCGCACCACCACCCAGCGGTCTTGTGCGCCTTCCAGCCACACTTCGCTATCGGATGCCACATGCACGCCGCCCAGTCCGCTGGCGCTCAGGCGCAGGCGCTGGGGCCGCTCGGTGGCATTGGCAATCTGCACGCGGTAGATGTTCTCGATCTGGCCGCCAGACACAATGCGCGAGAGCGTGCCCCGGTCGCGCACCACATCCACCTGCAGCGGCGTGCGCAGTGAAAGACTCACCACCATGGCGACGGTGATGCCCACCAGCCCCACGGCGTACAGCAGCACGCGCGGGCGGGCGATGCGACGCCAGGTCTGGGCCCGGCTCCAGCCCCCGGCCAGGGCGTTTTGCGTGCTCAAGCGGATCAGGCCGCGGGTGTAATGCATCTTGTCCATCACGCCGTTGCAGGCGTCGATGCACAGACCGCAGCCAATGCACTCGTACTGCAGGCCGTCGCGGATGTCGATGCCCGCCGGGCACACCTGCACGCACAGGGCACAGTCAATGCAGTCGCCCAGGCCCTGGGCGCGGTGGTCCGCTCCCTTGGCACGCGGGCTGCGGCCTTTTTCGCCCTCGCCCCGGGCACTGTCGTAGCTGACCACCAGGGTGTCGCGGTCCATCATGGCGCTTTGGAAGCGCGCATAAGGGCACATGTATTTGCAGACCTGCTCGCGCAGAAAACCGGCATTGGTATAGGTGGCGGTGGCGTAGAACAGGGTCCAGAACATCTGCCAGGGACCGGTGAAGCTGGCCAGGTCCACCACCAGGGAACGGATGGGGACGAAGTAGCCGACGAAGGTCACCCCCGTCCACAACGCCACCAGCAGCCACAGCCCGTGCTTGGCGCCGCGCTTGGCGATTTTTTCGGCAGTCCAGCCGCTGCCGTCCAGGCGCAGGCGGGCGCTGCGGTCGCCTTCGGTGCGCCGCTCGATCCACATGAACAGCTCGGTATACACCGTCTGCGGGCAGCTGAAGCCGCACCACAACCGGCCGGCCACGGCGGTGAACAGGAACAGCGCCAGCGCGCTGATGATCAGCAGCACCGCCAGGTAGATGAAATCCTGCGGCACCAGCAGCCAGCCGAAGATGTAAAAGCGCCGCTGCTCCAGATCGAACAGCAGTGCCTGGCGGCCATGGATCTGCAACCAGGGCACACCGTAGAAGAACAGCTGCGTCAGCCACACCAGCGCCCAGCGCCAGGCGGCAAAGCGCCCGGCGATGGAGCGCGGATGGATCTTCTGGCGCTTTTCGTAAAAGGAACGGCCGGCCTCGGGTGGCTCGGCATGGATGGGAATGGTCTTGCGCGCAGTGCCCGTGCCGGCGGCTGCGGGCACGGTGGGGGAGGAATCGTGAAGCGGGTTCATGTGTGCGTGGGGGCGGCGCGGCAGTGCATCTGCCATGTGTTGGCGCCGACTATGCGGCGACGCCCCGTGCTTGCACAGCATCAGTTTCCGGGCAAAAAGACCGTATCAGATGCGCATTTGATCTGCGTCACCAGATCAGTTCTGCAAAAACTGAGCAGCCTGCGCCCATGCAGCATAGGTTTGACATGCATTGGCCGCGGCAACGCCCGCCGCATGTATCTGGATTGCTATGTTTTTGCAAAATCCAAAAACGTCGCTCAAGTCTTCAAAAAACCCGCCGAAATATACGCAACGTCGCAGCACACCCGCACGCGACCACAAGGAGAAGACCATGGTTGCCACCACCGGCGTTTCCGCCACCAGCACATCCAACACGGCACTTGAAGACGCCCAGCGCACGGTCGCCGCCAGCCGCGAAGGCCAGCGTGCACAGCAGAATGCGCAAATCCTGCAGGCCTCGATGGATGTCTCCATCTCTGCCGGCAACCACAGCCTGACGCTGCTGTACCGCGCTGCGGTGGACAAGCTCAACGAGGTGCTGGCGCCCGAGCTGGGACCAGACGCCATTGCCCAGGCGCAGCAGCAGGACCAGAGCAGCGAGGCGGTGGCCGGCCGCATCGTGTCGCTCTCGACCGCGATGTTCGAGCGCTATGCCGCCAAATATCCGGACAAGAACCCCGAAACCCTGCTGCAGGACTTTGTGGCCACCATCCGCAGCGGCTTTGAGCAAGGCTATGGCGAGGCCACCGACATTCTGCAAGGCCTGGGCGTCTGGGGAGAGGCCGACAGCCCCGTGCGCAGCGCCATCGAGCGCACCTACAGCCTGGTGCAGCAGGGCTTTGATGACTTCCTGCAGCAAAAGCTGGCCGCGCTGAAGGCGCCGCAGGACGGAAGCGCCACACCGGCCAACACGGAAGCGGCGACAGCCTGATTCACCTGGCACCTGTCCCGCTCCGAAGCGCGTGACCTGGCAACAAAAAAGGCTCCCGAGGGAGCCTTTATTTCCATTACCAGCTGCACTGCCTTGCCGTGAAGTACAGGACATTCCCCCCATCCACGACACCCAGGCCGCCGGGATGGCTTGCGCATCCGCAGGCCTCACCCCTGCGCGCCCCGCACGCTCCACACCACCAGGGTGTACCGAGCGGTGCCAGGGCCGTGGTCACGCCGGTACGCTCTGCGCCCAGCCGGCATCCACCCAGCTGGACAGCAACTCCAGCGCATCGTCGCTGAACTGCTGCACCTCGCGCACCGACAGGCGGCGGTTATCGGCCAGTTGCTGCATCAGCTTGGCATCCTTGCCGCCGGCCAGGTAGCTTTCGCCGTTGATGAAGATGTGCTTGGCGTCGTACAGCATGCGGGTGCGGCGGTTCAGTTCCACGCCTTCGATCATGCCGAAGTCCTCGGCCGGCTCGAACCACACGCCCGGCTTGGGGTCGCTCATGTACTCGCCCAGGGCACGCTCCAGCGCCAGCGGCTCGGCCAGGGCTTTTTTCAGCGCTTCCCGGGCAAAGTCGTACAGGTCGGCAGGAATTTCGCCCGGCTTGGCCACGGCAGGCTGCTTGGGATCCTTGTAGACCACATCCTTGGGCGCCTCATCCGGGGCATCGGACATGCGCAAAAAGAGCTCGCGCGCCATCTCGTCCTGTTTGGGCGAACGGAAGCCCACCGAATACGTCATGCACTCGCCTTCGGCAATGCCGTCGTGCGCCCACTTGGGCGGCAGGTACAGCATGTCGCCGGGCTCAAGCACCCATTCCTCTTCGGGCTCGAAGTTGGTCAGGATCTTCAGCGGCACGCCTTCCTGCAGCGTGAAGTCCTTCTGGCGTCCGATGCGCCAGCGGCGCTTGCCGTGGGCCTGCAGCAGGAACACGTCGTAGTTGTCGAAATGCGGGCCCACGCCACCCTGGTCGGTGGCAAAGCTGATCATCAGATCGTCCATGCGCGCGTCGGGCACAAAGCGGAACTGCTGCAGCAACTGGTGCGCCGCTTCGTTGTGCAGGTCCACGCCTTGCACCAGCGCCGTCCAGCCGGGCTTGGCCAGCGACGGCAGCTTGCGGCGCGGGAAGGGGCCATGCGACAGCTTCCACTGGCCTTCGCCCAGTTGCTCGATCAGGCGCGCTTCCACGCCCTCTTCACCGGCCAGCGCCAGCAGCTGCGCACGGTTGAGCAGCGGCTTGAAGCCGGGGATCGCCTGGCGAATCAGCAGCGGCTTCTTGTGCCAGTAGGTGCGCATGAATTTCTCGGGCGAGATGCCGCCGAGCAGCTGGAGCGGGGATTGGATGTCCATGGCGATGCAGACAGCGGCGCCACCAGGGGCCGCATCGGTAGAAAAAGGGAAGGTGTTTGCGGGCCGCGCGCAGCATGCACAGGCGGTCCACCGTGAGGCGCATTGTCCCATGGGGCCCAATGCCAGGCTTTGCTGCGGCGCAAAACCGTGTGCATGGCGCAGCCGACAGTGGCCAGCATGCGGGCGCCGCGGCAGCGGCACCCACACGTGCCGACAGGAAAGCCGGTGGCCGGTACAATTTCGGCCTTCCGCGCTGGGTGGCCCCCTCTGGCCAGGCCCACGCCCCTTGCCAAGAAAGCTTCGATATGGAAATCACCGAACAATGCGTGGTCGCGCTGACCTGGGTGCTCAAAGACACCTTGGGCGATGAGCTGGATGTGCTGGACGAGCCGGTGGAATTTCTGCTGGGCGGCGACGACCTGCTCAAGCGCATTGAGGAAGCCCTGCAAGGCCACCAGGTGGGTGCCACGCTGGACCTGCACCTGGAGCCCGAAGACGCGTTTGGCGACTACATCGACAAACTGATCTTCCTGGAGCCGCGCACGCTGTTCCCGGCCGAGCTGGAAGAAGGCATGACCTTTGAAGGCAGCGCCCTGCCCGAAGGCTGCAACCCCACGGCCCCCAAGGACGCGCTCTACACCGTGACCGACATCTACCCCGAGCATGTGGTGCTGGACGGCAACCACCCGCTGGCCGGTATTGCGCTGCGTATACACCTGAAGGTGGAAGCCGTGCGCGAAGCCACGGAAGAGGAAATCGGCCGCGGCAGCGCCGGCACCGGCTTTTTCCGCGTGCAGCCCCAGGCACCGGGCAACGACCTGCTGCACTGACACAGGCCTGCACCCCTCTCCCCAATAAAAAAAGGCAGCCTGCGGGCTGCCTTTTTTGTGGGGTCGCGCGGGCGGTACAGCAGGCGCTTGCTGCTGCACGCCTGCGCGGGGACTACCGCATCCCGAATGCCTCGCGGTGCAGCCGCCAGCGTCCACCCTGGGCCCGTACCGCCTGGGCACCTTGCTGCAAGGCATCGCCCAGGCTTTGGGGGCCGCAGACCCACAGGTCCAGTTCGGGGCCATGGTGCTCCAGATCCTGGGGGCGCAGCCACTGGCCCTGGGCGGCATCGTGCACGGTCAGGCCCATCGGCGGACAGGCCTCGGCGCACAGGTTCTGCACACGGGGCAGCAGCCTATCGGTCGCGGCATCGCGGGTGCAGTAGTGCAGATGGGCCGCAGACAGGCCGTCGCCCGGCGCCTCGGCGTGGGGCATGGAGCCCGGCTGCCGCGCCTCCAGCCACGCCAGAAACGGGGTGATGCCCACACCGGCCGCCACCCAGACTTGCACGGGGACCGCCTGCCCATCGGCATGCGGTGCACGGCCATCGAACCGCCCATACGGTCCTTCGATCTGCATGGCCTGTCCAGCGTGCAGCCTGCGGTGCAGCTGGGCGGTGTAGTCTCCCAGCGGCTTGATCACCAGCCGCAACAACGTCCGCCCATCGGCCGTCTGCCCGCATGCCCCCGGCGCACTGGCCACAGTGAAAGGGTGGGCCCCTTCCCAGGCATCCCAGCGCACAAAGACAAATTGCCCGGCGCGGTGCCCCGGCCAATGGGCAGGCAGAGCACACAGCACCTCCAGCGGATCCTGTGCTGGCCGCGTCCCCAGCAGTTGCACTGCATGCACCTGCGCCGCATAGCGGCGGGCACGCCCGATCCGGCCAGCCAGCGCCCACAGCGCGGCCGCACTGCCCAGCACCATCAGCGCCCCCATCAACCACCCCACGGGCTGCTGCCAGTACGCCTGCGGCAGCAGCACCAGGCTGTGAAAGACCAGCGCCCCATACAGCACCGGCATCACGCGGTGCAGCCAGCGCCAGGGCTTGTAAGGCAGCAGGCGGCGCCACAGCGTGAGCGCCACCAGCAGCAGCAAGGCATAAAAAGCCCATTCCCCCAGGTCCTTGGCCCAGCTGCGTCCCTCGGCCAGCCAGGGCAGCATGGCATCGCGCGCTGGGCGCCCGGCCGTGCCCCACACTGTCTTGATCCAGGCGCTCGACTCCTTGGCGATCCAATGCATCACAGCAGCCACGGCGGCCGTAGTGCCCAGCCATTTGTGCAGGCGGTACACCTGGTCCATGCCGCCCAGGGGGCGCTCCATCCAAGGCTGGCGCAATGCCAGCCACATAGTCAGCGAGAGCATGCCCAGGCTCCACACCCCGGTCAGCAGCAACAGATCCCGCCGCAGCAGCCAGGCCCACTGCACGCTCTCGCCATTCGCCCCCGCCACCAGCCCCTGGCCTTGCTCGGCCCACAGGGCCAGCATCCAGGCTGCGGTCAACACCGCCGCCCAGGCGGCCCATATGCCGCGTACACGCATACCACTTCCTTGTTCTGACCTACACCCTCGGTTCGACAGGCGGGAGCCACAGCCCCCTCGCGCATTCCGTCGTTCAGTGCTTGATGCGGCTGCGCAGCACGGCGCCGGTCTGCCCATCCACTTCCAGCTTCACACGCGCGCCTTGCGCATTGCGGCCTTTGACGTCGTAGTGGTAGTCATCCCATTCGATTTCGCGCAGATCGCGGTAGCCCGCGGTTTCCAGGCGGTCATAGACCTGGCGGATGGTCAGTACCGGGGCATGGCCTGCGGATGCGGCCATGGTCGCCAGCCCGGGGGCCGCAGCCGGTGTGGCCGCGGGGGTACCTTGCGCCATGGCCGTGCCACCCAGCACGGCGGCCAGCGCCAGCGCGGATGCGGGTGCCGCCGCCTTGCGCAGCACGGACAGAGAAGAACGGGTAATAGCCATCATGTGCAAACTCCTGAAAGAAGAAACTGCCAGCACCGTGCTGACATGGCTGCAGTGTTTTCCAGCGCCCGTGAACCGAAGCTGAAGGCGCCGTTCATCTGCGGTTCATTGGCGTTTCGGTATAAGGAAAGGCCTTGCCGCTCTGGAGCCCCTGCCATGCCACTGCCCCGTCCCCGCTTTCACCTGCCCCGCCTGCGCGCCCTGCCCGTGCTGGGGGCGGCCGCATGCGTGGCGGTGCTATGGGGGGCCATCGCCTTGCAGGCGCCCTCCGCACAGTCGGATGAAAGCGACCATGAGCTGGCCCGCCAGGCGCTGCAGCAGGGCAAGGTGCTGCCGCTGCGCACCGTGCTGGACCAGGTGGAGCGCGAGTACAAGGGCCAGGTCATCAAGGTGGAGTTCGAGCACGACGACGGCCGCTTCCTCTACGAACTGCGCGTGCTGCAGGCCGACGGCCGGGTGCTCAAGGTCAAGATCAACGCGGTGAACGGCAAGGTGCTGAGCGTGCGCCAGAAAGGACGTGACTGATGCGCATCCTGGTGGTGGAAGACGAACCCACTTTGCAGACCCAGCTGCGCGACGCCATTGCCGCTGCCGGTCACACCGTGGAAACCGCAGCCGACGGCAGCACCGCGCGGTATCTGGGTCAGGAAGAGACATTTGATGCGGTGGTCCTGGACCTGGGTCTGCCCGTGGTGGACGGACTGACCGTGCTGCGCCACTGGCGCGCCTGCGGGCGCGGCATGCCGGTGCTGATCCTGACCGCCCGCAGTGCCTGGCATGAAAAAGTGATGGGCATGGACGCCGGGGCCGACGATTACCTGGCCAAGCCTTTCCACATGGAAGAACTGCTGGCCCGCCTGCGCGCCCTGCTGCGCCGGCTTTCGCCCCACAGCAGCGCCCAATGGCAGTGCGGCAGCATCCTGCTGGACACGCGCCAGGCCACCGTGGCCGTGGATGGGCTGCCGCTGGTGCTGACCAGCCACGAGTTCAAGATCCTGGCGTTGCTGATGCAGCGCGTGGGCGAAGTGCTCTCGCGCACCGAGCTGTCCGAACACCTGTATCCGCAGGACAGCGAGCGCGACTCCAACACCATCGAAGTCTTTGTGGGCCGGCTGCGCAAGAAGCTGCCCGCAGGCAGCATTGAAACCGTGCGCGGCCTGGGCTACCGCCTGGTGCCCGCCCCGGCAGAAAGCCTGCCATGAATGCCGCCCACGCCGCGCTGCGCTGGCTGCAGCACGGATCGCTGCGTCTGCGGCTGCTGCTGGGCACGCTGGTATGGCTGGTGCTGGCCGTGGCCGTGGCCGGCTGGGGGCTGCGCGGCCTGTTCCAGGAACATGTGCACCAGCAGTTGCAGGACCAGCTGGTGCGCCAGCTCAACCAGCTCAGTGCCGCCGTCAACATGCAGGGGCATGAGGTGCGCGTCACCGCCATGACGGACGATGTGCGCCTGGACACCCCGCTGTCCGGGCTGTACTGGCAGGTCGACACCTGGGCGCCCAGTGAGGGCCAGTTCCACACGGTGGCACGCTCACGCTCGCTGTGGGACCAGGCTCTGCCACTGCCGGCCGACCCTGGCTTTCCCGGCACCCGCCGCCTGGGCCATGCCGTGCTGGATCTGCAGGACGCACAAGGCCATGCGCTACTGGCGGTCAGCCGCCCGCTGCAGCTGCCGGATGCCGACGCCCCGTTGCTGCGGCTGACCGTGGCCGCCGACCAGGCCCTGCTGGCCGAGCCGCTGCAGCGCTTCACCACCATGCTGCTGGTCGCGCTGGGCCTGCTGGCCGTGGGGCTGCTGCTGGCCGTGGCCGTGCAACTGCACCTGGCACTGCGCCCGCTGCAACGCCTGCGCCAGCAACTGGCATCCGTGCGGGCCGGCCAGACGGCGCAGCTGCAAGGCCCGGTGCCGCATGAGCTGCAACCCTTGGTCGCCGAATTCAACCATGTGCTTGCCGCCAATGCCGACATCGTGCAGCGCGCCCGCACACAGGCCGGCAATCTGGCCCATGCCGTGCACACACCGCTGAACATTCTGGGCAACGCCGCCGCGCACGATGCCACCCCGCTGGGCCAGTTGGTGCGTGAACAGGTCAGCTCTGCCTCCCGCCAGGTCGACCACCACCTGGCCCGCGCGCGCGCCGCCACGGCCATCCGCGCCACGGGCCTGCGCACCCCGGTGCTGGAGCCGCTGCAGGCGCTGCTGCGCACCATGCGGCGCCTGCATGCCGGCCGGGAGGTGCACTTCCATCTAGCAAGCGATGTGCAGCAACTGGAGCCACTCGCCTTTCGGGGGGAGGAACAGGACTTTTTTGAAATGCTGGGCAACCTGCTGGACAACGCCGGCAAGTGGGCGAGCAGCCGGGTGGAACTGTCGGTGCAGGCCCTGCCAGGGCCCCCGGGCCAAGGCGGGCAGCTGTGCCTGCTGGTGGACGATGACGGCCCCGGCATTCCGGACCCAGCCCAGCGCAACCGCATCTTCGGCCGCGGAGAGCGGCTGGATGAACAGCGCCCCGGCACCGGCCTGGGGCTGGACATCGTGCGTGAGCTGGCCCACACCTACGGTGGCAGCATCGAGGCCCACCCCTCGCCGCTGGGGGGTTTGCAGATGCGCCTGTGCCTGCCGGCTGCGCCGGCGGCCTGAGCCCCCCGGCAGGCCCACCCCGCGGTTCTCGGCTCCTGTCCATGGCCCTGCGCACAACACGGATACGTTGGAGTCTGGCGCACACCGCGCCCATAGAAAAAGGGCCCGCAGGCCCTTTGGATGCATGCTGCAGCGGCAGCGCGGTGGTTCAGCGGTAGATCTGGTTGCCGTCCACCCGCACATGGTCGCCGGGACGGAAGCCCGGGGCATTCTGGTAGTCAAACGCCCGCACGCTGCCATCGGGCATCTGCACGCTGACACGGTAGATATCGCGCACACTGCCGCCGCCCATATTGTTCTGCACGGCATTGCCTGCCAGTGCGCCGCCCACCACGCCGGCGATGGTGGCCAGGTCCTTGCCACGGCCGCCGCCCACCTGGTGGCCCAGTACACCACCCAACACACCGCCGACGATGGCACCACCGGCGCCAATGCCGCTGCCGTCCTGCACGCGCACGGTTTCCACATTCAGCACCCGCCCCTGCTGGACGTACTGGCCTTGTTGGTTGTACTGGCCTTGCTGGTTGTAGCCGCCGCCATACGTGTTGCCGTAGGTGCTGCCATAGTTGCCGCTTTGCACCGGGTAGCTGGTGACCGGCTGGTTGTAGCCGCCCTGGCTGGCGTAGCCACCTTGGTTATAGCCGCCCTGGGGGTAGGCCGCGCAGGCTGTCAGTGCGGCGGCCACAGCGGCTGCCATGGCCAGACGGCCCCAACGTGAAATGGTGTGCATGCAATTTCTCCTCGTCTGCAAAGCGGCAGGGCCATGGCGATGTGCACGGCCTGCACAGGTGGCGCGCCGTAAGCGCCTTACTGGTTCAACGCCCCAGTGCCGCAGGGAGACGACTGCTTTCACACTTGCTCACAAACTTCCCTCCCGCCCCCGTACCGGCTGCGGCCTTGCAAACGAGCCCCATGCAGCCCTAAGCTGTCGCCATGGTGTGCACGGTGCGGAGCTATTTGCCATCGCTGCCGCATTGCCGCTTGCATGTATTTTTGGGGATTGGTAACTGCACCCGTCCCATGGCGTACGCTGGTCAAAGCGCTGCATTTTCATGGCATGCACGCAGTTGCCGTTGGCCTGGATAGCGCTGCCTGCGCATAGGTGTTTGGGTTGCACGCCTACGGGCGAAAGGCCAGAACGCTCTTACAAATTCGCTATGAGGTTTACCAACCAGATAGCTAGACACCCGCAGCGTGCACCCACAGGAGCAGCCATGCCCGCCACCGTCCGCATTGATATGGTCAGCGACACCACCTGCCCCTGGTGCGCCATTGCCCTGTTCAATCTGCTGCACGCGCTGCGCAGCCTGGAAGGCGAGATCCAGGCGAAGCTGCACCTGCAACCGCTGGAGCTGCACCCCAGCGTGAAAGCCGCCGGGGAAATCCGCGCCCAGTACCTGCAGCAGCACCAGCGCCCTGCCCGCGCCGCCCTGCAGCCCTGCTGGGCCGACATTCGTCTGCACGGCCTGGCGATCCAGCTGGAAATGGGCCCGCAGGAGCCCCGCATGCTCTACAACACGCTGGACGCCCACCGGCTGCTGCAATGGGCCGACAACCAGGGTCAGGACCACCAGCTGGTGCTGGCGCAGCAGCTGGTGCACGGCTACTTCGGACAGGGGGCGAACATTGCCGACCACCAGGTGCTGGCCGATGCCGCCGTGGCCGCAGGCCTGAGCCGCGAGGCTGCACTGGCTTATCTGGCGGCGGGCGACGACATCCAGGCCGTGCGCGAAGCCCAGTCCTTCTACCGGGGAATGGGCATACAGACCGTCCCCACCTTCATTTTCAACCACCGCCAGCTGCTGCGCGGCAACCAGGCGCCCGAGGCCTTTGTCCGTGCGCTGCGCTATATCGCAGCCGCCGGCGCCCCGCCGTCCATGGTCTGATCTGCGTGGTCTGCGGCACCCAAAAAAACAAAGCCCGGCAACGCCGGGCTTTGTTTCAGGACGCCCTTTGCGCTTACTGCTTGCCTGTGGAGCCGTAGCCGCCTTCGCCGCGCTCGCTGGTATCGGCAAATTCTTCCACCAGGTTGAATTGCGCCTGCGCCACCGGCACGATCACCAGCTGGGCCAGACGGTCCATGGGCTGCAGCGTGAACGCGGTGGAGGAACGGTTCCAGGCGCTGACCATCAACTGGCCCTGGTAGTCACTGTCGATCAGTCCCACCAGATTGCCCAGCACGATGCCGTGCTTGTGGCCCATGCCGGAACGCGGCAGGATCATGGCGGCGTAGCCGGGGTCTTTCAGGTAGATGGCCATGCCGGTAGGCACCAGCTGCCATTGGCCGGGCTCCAGCGTCAGCGGCGCATCCAGACAAGCGCGCAGGTCCAGTCCGGCACTGCCGGGCGTGGCGTAGGCGGGCATGTTCTCGCGCAGGCGCGCATCCAGGATCTTCAGGTCAACATTCATGGGGAAACTCACAGCGGGCTGCAGGCGCCGATGGCGCCACGGGAAGGGGCCGGGCTCTGCCGCCGGTCAGACAACAAAGGCTGCATTGTGCCGTGCCGCCAGGCCCGGCATGGCATTTCGGAAATCGCTCAGTCCTTGGCGGCAGACCGGATGCCCTTGCGCACTGCGCTGATGATGCCGAACAGCAGCAGCAGCGCACCCAGACCCGGCACAACCATGCCCAGGATGGCCAGGAACACCAGAAACACGATCCGCCCGGGCGTGATACGGAACCAGGATGCAGCAGCCGGCTTGTCCTGGGCCTGCTGCTGCGCGGCGCGGCGGGCTGCCTGCTCCGCTTCCAGCTGCTTGCGTGGATTGCGGGCCTTGCGCTGCTGCGCTTTTTGCGCCGCAGGCCGGCCTGCACGCTGAGCTTCCTGTGCCTGCTGCACGGCTGCCTGCGCCTTTTCGCGCACCCGCGCCAGCGCCGATGCCGGCTGTGCGCCCGGGGTGGCCCCCGCATCGGTGAAGTCGCTGCGGTTGCCGGCGTTCAGCCCATGGAAGGCACTGCGGTACAGCGGACTGGCACGCAGCAGGGAATCGACATAGCGCACATAGTCGCCGCCACGCGGGCCGTCATAGTTCGAGGTGTACATGGGCAAAAATCTTCAAACAGGTCAACAGGGGCGGTACGCGCTCAGCGCCCCGGAGCAGCGGCCAGGCGGCGCGCCAGCTCCTGCACCAGTTGCACCCCCAGCTCGGTCTTGGGCGCGCGCGGCAACTCGCGGTGGCCTTGGGCATCCACCAGCAGCAAGGCGTTGTCGTCCTGACCAAACGTGGCCGGGCCGATATTGCCCACCAGCAGGGGCACGTCCTTGCGCAGGCGCTTGGCCATGGCGTGCTGCAGCAGATCGTGGCTTTCGGCCGCAAAACCCACACAGTACAAGGCACCGCTCTGGGCCCGGGCAGATTGGGCCACGGTGGCCAGGATGTCGGGGTTCTCCACAAAAGCCAGTGCCGGCACTTCGCCAGAACCGTCTTTCTTGATCTTCTGGTCGGCCGTATTGGCCGGACGCCAGTCCGCCACTGCGGCGGTGGCGATGAACACATCCGCGGGCCCGACCTGGGACTGCACGGCCGCCAGCATCTGCTGGGCCGACTGCACATTGATGCGCTGCACGCCGCGCGGCGTGGGCAGGTGCACCGGGCCGGCGACCAGGGTCACCTCCGCCCCGGCGGCCTGGGCGGCAGCAGCAATCGCAAAACCCATCTTGCCGCTGGACAGATTGGTGATGCCCCGCACCGGATCGATGGCTTCGAACGTCGGGCCGGCCGTGATCAACAGCTTTTTGCCACGCAGCACCTTGGGGGCAAAAAAGGCCTGCAGGTCTTCCAGCAGCTCTTCGGGCTCCAGCATGCGGCCATCGCCGGTTTCGCCGCAGGCCTGGTCACCCACGCCCACGCCCAGCACCAGAGCGCCGTCGGCCGCCACCTGGGCCAGATTGCGCTGCGTGGCCGGGTGGGCCCACATTTCACGGTTCATGGCTGGCGCCAGCAGCAGCGGAATGCGGTCAATGGGACGGGCCAGGCACATCAGGCTCAGCAGCTCATCGGCACGACCCTGGGCCAGCTTGGCGATGAAATCCGCGCTACAGGGCGCGATGACGATGGCATCGGCCTCGCGGCTGAGGTTGATGTGCGGCATGTTGTTGGGCTCGCGGGCATCCCACTGCGAGCCGTACACCGTGCGCCCGGACAAGGCCTGCATGGTCACCGGGGTGATGAAGTGCTCGGCCGCCTCCGTCATCACCACCTGCACGGTGGCGCCCGCCTTGGTCAGCAGACGGCACAGATGGGCCGATTTGTAACAAGCCACGCCTCCAGAGAGGCCCAGCACCACATGTTTGCCAGCAAGCGCGTTCATGGCGGCGAATGTAGCAGACGCATGCCCCTGCATTTGCGTGTCGGCAAGCGGCGGGAACCCGCTCGCACCTATAATTCATCTTTACCACCACCAAAAAAATGAAGAGATGACCAAATTCGTCTTCGTCACAGGCGGTGTGGTGTCTTCCCTGGGCAAGGGAATCGCCTCAGCCTCCCTTGCTGCGATCCTGGAATCGCGCGGTCTCAAAGTCACCCTCATCAAGCTGGACCCGTACATCAACGTGGACCCCGGCACCATGTCGCCCTTCCAGCACGGCGAAGTGTTTGTGACGGATGACGGCGCTGAAACCGACCTGGACCTCGGCCACTACGAGCGCTTCATCGAAACCCGCATGAAGCAGACCAACAACTTCACCACGGGCCGTATCTACCAGTCCGTGCTGGAGAAGGAACGCCGCGGCGACTACCTGGGCAAGACCGTGCAGGTCATCCCCCATGTCACCAATGAAATCCAGGAATACGTCAAGCGCGGCGCCGGCATCGGCACCGATGACGCCGTGGATGTGGCCATCTGCGAAATCGGTGGCACCGTGGGCGACATCGAGTCCCTGCCTTTCCTGGAAGCCGTGCGCCAGCTGGCGCTGAAGCTGGGCCCCAACAACTCGGCCTTCGTCCACCTGACCTACCTGCCCTACATCGCCACGGCCGGTGAACTCAAGACCAAGCCCACCCAGCACACGGTGCAGAAGCTGCGCGAAATCGGTATCCAGCCCGACGCCCTGCTGTGCCGCGCCCAGTACCAGGTACCGGAAGAGGAAAAGGCCAAGATCTCGCTGTTCACCAACGTGCCCGAGTGGGGCGTGATCTCCATGTGGGACGTGGACACCATCTACAAGGTGCCCCGCATGCTGCACGAGCAAGGCCTGGACGGCCTGATCTGCGACAAGCTGCGCCTGAACACCCCGCCCACCACGCTCAAGCGCTGGGACGACCTGGTCTACGAAACAGAGCACCCGCAAGGCGAAGTGAATGTGGCCATGGTGGGCAAGTATGTGGAGCTGTCCGACGCCTACAAGTCGGTCAACGAAGCACTCAAGCACGCCGGCATGCAGAACCATGTGCGCGTGAAGATCACCCACGTGGACTCGGAAACCATCACCGACGCCAACGCCAAGCAGGAGCTGTCCAAGTACGACGCCATCCTGGTGCCCGGCGGCTTCGGTTCGCGTGGCGTGGAAGGCAAGATCTCCACCGCCCAGTTCGCCCGTGTGAACAAGGTGCCTTACCTGGGCATCTGCCTGGGCATGCAAGTGGCCACCATCGAGTACGCACGCCATGTGGCGGGCCTGGAAGGCGCCAACTCGACCGAGTTCGATCCCCAGACCCCCAACCCCGTGATCGCCCTGATCACCGAGTGGAAGGACGAGGACGGCACGATCAAGACGCGCGACGAGAACTCCGACCTGGGCGGTACCATGCGCCTGGGCGCACAGTCCTCCGATGTGCAGAAAGACACGCTGGCCCACAGCATCTACGGCGACGTGGTCACCGAACGCCACCGCCATCGCTATGAAGCCAACACCCAGTACCTGGACCAGCTGCGTGCAGCGGGTCTGGTGATCTCGGCCCTGACCCAGCGCGAACAGCTGACAGAAATCGTCGAGCTGCCGGCTGCCGTGCACCCCTGGTACATCGGCGTGCAGTTCCACCCCGAGTTCAAGTCCACCCCCTGGGATGGCCACCCGCTGTTCAATGCCTTCATCAAGGCAGCCGTCGACGGCAAGCAAAAGGGCAAGAAGGCCTGAGCGCCGACTTGACCGGATACGACAAGGAAACCCGCCATGAAACTCTGCGGCTTCGACATTGGCCTGGACCAACGCTTTTTTCTGATCGCCGGACCCTGCGTGGTCGAGTCCGAGCAGTTGCAGATGGACGTGGCGGGCCAGCTCAAGGAAATCACCTCCTACCTGGGCATCCATTTCCTGTTCAAGAGCAGCTTTGACAAGGCCAACCGCTCCTCGGGCACCAGCTTTCGCGGCCCGGGCATGGAAAAAGGCCTGGAAATCCTGGCCAAGGTGAAGAAGGAAATCGGTGTGCCGGTGCTCACCGACGTGCACACCGTGGAAGAAGTGCCGTATGTGGCGTCCGTCGTGGACATGCTGCAGACGCCCGCCTTCCTGTGCCGCCAGACCGACTTCATCCGTGCCGTGGCCCAGTCGGGCAAGCCGGTCAATATCAAGAAGGGCCAGTTCCTGGCCCCGCACGATATGAAGAACGTCATCGACAAGGCCCGTGCCGCCGCCAAGGAAGCAGGCCTGCCCGAAGACAGCTTCACCGCCTGCGAACGCGGCGCCAGCTTCGGCTACAACAACCTGGTCAGCGACATGCGCTCTCTGGCCATCATGCGCGAGACGAACGCCCCCGTGGTGTTCGACGCCACGCACAGCGTGCAGCTGCCCGGCGGCAACGGCACCAGCAGCGGCGGCATGCGCGAGATGGTGCCTGTGCTGTCCCGTGCGGCCGTGGCCGTGGGTGTGGCCGGTCTCTTCATGGAAACCCACCCCGATCCCTGCAACGCCCTGTCGGACGGCCCCAACGCCGTGCCGCTCAAGCACATGAAGGCGCTGCTGGAAACCCTGGTGGCCTTGGACGATGTGACCAAGCGCAACGGTTTCCTGGAAAACGCCTTCGAAGCCTGAAGCAGCGCGTACCATGCACGCCATCCGGTAACGACACCCAAGCACGCCCCGCACGGCGTGCTTTTTCGTATCCAAAACAGCGCCGTCTGTGCGTATCCGGACGGCTCTGTTGGCGGAGAATTCCGCCAAGTCCTCTGGGACACGAATTTGTAAAAACCTTCAAAGGAAGACCATGAGTGCAATCGTTGACATCGTAGGACGCGAAGTCCTGGACAGCCGCGGCAACCCCACCGTCGAATGCGACGTGCTGCTGGAATCCGGCGTGATGGGCCGCGCTGCGGTGCCGAGCGGCGCCTCCACCGGCTCGCGCGAAGCCATCGAACTGCGTGACGGCGACAAGAGCCGTTACCTGGGCAAGGGCGTGCTGAAGGCCGTGGAGCACATCAATACCGAAATCTCCGAGGCCGTGCTGGGCCTGGATGCTTCCGAACAGGCCTTCCTGGACAAGACCCTGATCGATCTGGACGGCACCGACAACAAGAGCCGCCTGGGCGCCAACGCCATGCTGGCGGTGTCCATGGCCGTGGCCCGCGCTGCCGCGGAAGAAGCCGGTCTGCCCCTGTACCGCTATTTCGGCGGCATGGGCGGCACACAGCTGCCCGTGCCCATGATGAACGTGATCAACGGTGGCGCCCACGCCAACAACAGCCTGGACCTGCAAGAGTTCATGATCATCCCCGTGGGTGCGCCGACCTTCCGCGAAGCCGTGCGCTGGGGCGCCGAGGTCTTCCATGCACTGAAGGCCATCATCCACCACAAGGGCATGTCCACAGCCGTGGGCGACGAAGGCGGTTTCGCGCCTTCCGTGGAAAACCACGAAGCCGCGATCCAGCTGATCATCGAAGCCATCGAAAACGCCGGCTACAAGCCCGGTGAACAGATCGCCCTGGGCCTGGACTGCGCAGCCTCCGAGTTCTACAAGGACGGCATGTACGTGCTGGCCGGCGAAGGCAATATGACGCTGACCTCCACCCAGTGGACCGACATGCTGGCGGGCTGGTGCGACAAGTACCCCATCGTCTCCATCGAAGACGGCATGCACGAAGGCGACTGGGATGGCTGGAAGATCCTGACCGAGCGTCTGGGCAAGAAGGTGCAGCTGGTGGGTGACGACCTGTTCGTGACCAACACCAAGATCCTGAAGGAAGGCATTGAAAAGCACATTGCCAACTCCATCCTGATCAAGATCAACCAGATCGGCACCCTGACCGAAACCTTCGCCGCCATCGAAATGGCCAAGCGCGCCGGTTACACCGCCGTGATCTCGCACCGCTCGGGCGAAACCGAAGACAGCACCATCGCCGACATCGCTGTCGGCCTGAATGCAGGTCAGATCAAGACCGGCTCCATGAGCCGTTCCGACCGTATCGCCAAGTACAACCAGTTGCTGCGCATCGAAGAAGACCTGGGCGATGTGGCCGAATACCCCGGCCGCGCTGCTTTCTACAATCTGCGCTGATCCGCAGCCCTTTCACTGAGTCGAGCGCCTCCCCCGCACCATGGTTCACCGCATTGTCACGCTGGTACTGCTGGCCATACTGGCCATCGTCCACGCCCAGCTCTGGCTGGGCAGCTACAGCATGGACCATGTGCAGGAGATGCGCACCCAGATCGCGCAGATCAAGTCTGCCAACGAAGTGGCCCGGCTGGAAAACAACCGGCTGACCTCGGAAGTGTCGGACCTGCGCGAGGGCAAGGACATGGTGGAAGAGAAAGCCCGCAGCGAACTGGGCATGGTCAAACCCAACGAGATCTACGTGCAGATCACCAAGCCCTGATCGCCGCAGGCGCGCCCCTGCGCGCACCTCCCTGTAACGGCCTCTTGCGAGGCCGTTATCGTTTCTGCACAACGGCTGCTACACCCATGCCCCTACCGCCAGGCCCCATGCCGTGCGGTGCAGCACGCCCCACCGCCACGGCCTCTACACTGGCCCTACCTGCCGCGCTTCGGCCCCACCAGGTCCTGCTCGCCCCGAAAAACGGCTCCACACCGCCCACTCGATGTCCCCGCTTCCTGCCCCTTTTCCCTTGGCCATCGTGGCCGGCACGGCCAGCAGCCAGCCGCAGGCGCTGTGGCAGCGTGTGGCGCAGGCAGATGCCGCAGCCATCGACAGCACGCCATGCCCGCCCGATGGGCGCTCCCCACCCTCCTCCTTCGTGGATGCCGGCCTGCTGGCCCATTGGACGGCACAGGCCCAGCAGCCCCTGCCCACCGGCCAGGTGTTCTGGCTGCCGACACCGGCATCGGCGGGTACCGCCGAGCGCGCGCTGGAGCAGGCCTGCCGCCAGCAGCTGATGCAGGATGCGATGGATGGCACCACCTGCCTGCGGGTGCTCTACGGCGCCCCGGCGCAGCAACTGCGCGCGCTGCTGGAATGCCTGCAGGCCTTGGCTGTTCAGCAGACCGAAACATCCTCCCTGCGCAGCGGGCCCGACGTGGCCAGTGCGCTGCAGCACGGCCATGCGCCCAATCTGCGTTGCCGGGAATGCGTGGACCCCGCCAGCGAGCAGCGCTTGTTCTCACGCCTGCTGGGTGGCCGCAAGATCCCTGGGAACGACGCAGGGCAGCCCTGAGCCTCGCCTGTTTGCCGCACCCGAACAGCAAACTCTATGAATAAATCATCACTGCCTGCGCCCATGGACCATGGCCGCTGTGAGCCGCCACGGGCAGCGCTGCAGCAGTTGCTGCTTCGGTACAAAGTGCCTGCATAGCCCGATCTTCCCATGGCACGCACAAGAAAAAAGCCTTGCAAGCAAGGCTTTTTAGCGAGCGGGACCACCCGGCAGGACCGAGCCTGCCCCCAGGCAAGGCGCTTATTGCACCGCGTTGGATGCCGGCGGCTGCGCCGCCGCATCGGCAAACAGCTGGGCCGCGTCCACCGCGTCAAAGTGGTACTGCTGGCCGCAGTAGTCGCAGCCCACTTCCACATTGCCGCGTTCGGCGACGATGCTGTCCACCTCGTCCTGCCCCAAGGAACGCAGCATGTTCTGCACGCGTTCACGGCTGCAGGTGCAGGCAAAACGGGGACCGGCCTCCTCGTCCTGCTGGGGCACAAAGCGCAGCAGCTTCTCCTCCCAGAACAGGCGGTGCAGGATGGTGTCCACGTCCAGCGTCAACAGCTCATCGCGCGTCAGGCTGGCGGCCAGATGGGCGATGCGGTTGTAGTCCTCGTTGAAACCGTTGCGGTCATCGCCCTGTTCGGCACTCTCGGTGGCACCGGCCAGGTTGGCCTCGCCCTTGACGGGCATGCGCTGGATCATCAGACCGGCCGCCACTTCCTCGTTGGCCGCCAGCACGATGGTGGTGTCCAGCTGCTCGGACTGCAGCATGTAGAACTGCAGCGCATCCGACAGGCGGGCGAACTTCTTGCCATCCACATCCTGCAGCGGCACCACGCCCTGGTAGGGTTGCTGGCCCGGGCGGCGGTCCTTGGGGTCCAACGTGATGGCGCAGCGGCCGCTGCCATGCACATTCACCAGCTCGGCCAAGGAGGCACCTGCCGGCACATCCCCCTGCACATTGGCAGTGGCGCGCAGCGTCAGGTCGGAATTCACATCCGCCACGACCAGCTTGACCGGGCCGTCCCCCATCACCTGCAGCACCAGCGCGCCATTGAACTTGATGTTCGATTGCATCAGCACGCCGGCCGCCGCCATTTCCCCCAGCAGCTCGCGCACCGGGGCGGCATAGGCCCCGGTTTCGGTGTTGCTGGCGCGGCGGCGCAGGATTTCCTGCCAGGCATCGGTGAGGCGCACGATCATGCCGCGCACCGGCTGGCCGTCAAAAAGGAATTTGTGCAGTTCAGACACGCTGTCTCATTTCTCAAAAAACGCCCGGCGTTTATCCGCCGAGCTTGCGCAGGCCTTTGTGAAAGCGCTGCGCGTTCAGTACATAGTGGCGTGCGCTTTGGCGCAGGCCTTCGATCTGTTCCGGGCTCAGCTGGCGCACCACCTTGGCGGGGCTGCCCAGAATCATGGAGCCATCGGGGAATTCCTTGCCTTCGGTGACCAGCGAGCCGGCCCCCACCAGGCAGTTCTTGCCGATTTTCGCCCCATTGAGCACCACGGCGCCGATGCCGATCAGCGATTCATCGCCAATCGTGCAGCCATGCAGCATCACCTGGTGGCCCACGGTGACATGCTGGCCGATGGTCAGCGGCGAGCCAAAATCGGCATGCAGCACGCTGGCATCCTGGATATTGCTTCCCGCCCCGATGGTGATGCGGTCCGTGTCACCACGAACCACCGTTCCAAACCATATGCTGGCGTCTTCGCCCAATTCAACCTGGCCCATCACCTGGGCACTGTCGGCCACCCAGGCCGAAGGGGAAATCACCGGCGCCACGCCGTCCAGTTCGTAAATTGCCATGGGGGACTGTCTCCGTTGGTTTTAGTGCGAAACCTAAAATTGTAAATATGGAGCTTCGCCACCGTGCATTGGAGGTCTTGCGCCTCACCGACCCTGAAGAAAAAGCGCTTGCTGTGCTTGACCTGCATGCACAGCAAGCTCACTATTCCATAGCAGCCGATATGCAGCTGCCGTCCGTGGATCCGGCCAGCCTGCCGGGTCGCCCCGAACGCCCGCTGCTGCGCCACCACACCGAAGTGGCGCGCCGCTCCCCGGCCACGCCCGAAGGCCGGGCCATCTTGATTCACGCCATCGCCCATATCGAATTCAACGCCATCAACCTGGCGCTGGACGCCATGTGGCGTTTTGCCGGCATGCCGCCCGACTACTACCGTGACTGGCTGCGCGTGGCCGCCGAGGAAGGCAAACACTTTCTGCTGCTGCGCGACCACCTGCGCCAGCACCACGGCCAGGACTACGGCGACCACCCTGCCCACCAGGGCATGTGGACCATGTGCGAGAAAACCTCGGACGATGTCACCGCCCGCATGGCCCTGGTGCCCCGCACGCTGGAAGCGCGCGGGCTGGATGCCACCCCGCAGATCCAGAACAAGCTGCGCAATACCCACGCCCCCGATGCCCTGGCGGCAGTGGCCATTCTGGACATCATCCTGCACGAAGAAGTGGGTCATGTCGCCATCGGCAACCACTGGTACCGCTGGTTGTGCGACAAACAGGGGCTGGATCCCGAATCGCTGTACCACGAACTCACGGTACGCTACGAAGCCCCGCGCCTGCGGCCGCCGTTCAACACCAGCGCCCGCAAGCAGGCCGGCTTCACCGAAACCGAGCTGCTGTGGCTCCAGCAAATTGCTTGACCATGGACATCGACAAGCGCCGCCTGTGTGCGGCATGATCGCAGCCGCCTGCTGCACCGACTACTGCCCCGCCACCCTTCACGCCCCATGTCACTGTCCACTTTGACTTCTGCCCCTCCTCCCACTGCGCAAGCGGCGCTTCCTGGCGCCATGATTGCGCGGCAGGCCATCGTGGACCAGCAGGGCGAAGTCGTGGGCTACGAGCTGTTCTGCCGCTCCCGTGCACCCGCCAGTCTGGGCGTGGCCAACGATGTCAGCCTGATCTTTGCGGCCATGTCCCATGCCAGCGGTGACGATCCGGCCGTCACCAAACCCATTTTCGTGAAGTGCTCGCACGAAAGCATGGCCAGCGGCCAGCTGGAACTGGTCAGCTCCGACAAGGTGGTGCTGGAGGTGGAGATGCTGGGCCATGTGGCCAGCAGCGAGGTGCTGGCCCGCCTGCCCATTCTGCAAGCGCTGCGCAACCGGGGCTTTCAGCTGGCGTTTGGCCACAAGGTGCTGGAATCGGCCTACGCCGCCTGGCTGCCGCTGGCCGACTACATCAAGCTGGACCTGGGCGTGCTGCGCCCGGAACAGCTCGCCGTGCTGGTGGGCTATGCCCAGCGCCACACCAAGGCCCAGATCATTGCAGAGAAAGTGGAAAGCGCCCAGCACTACCACCTGCTGCAGGACATGGGCATCCGCCTGTTCCAGGGCTACTGGTTTGCCCGCCCTGCGCTGGTGGAAGCCCGCCTGCTGGCCCCGGCCCAGGCCAGCATCATCCAGCTGATCAACCTGCTGCGCCAGCAGGCGCATCCGGAAGCCATCGAGGCCGTGCTGAAGAAAGATGCCGGCCTGGCCTTCAATCTGATGCGACTGATCAACTCGGCCGGCCTGGGCATGGCACGGGAAATCACCTCCTTCCGCCAGGCCGTCCTGATCCTGGGACTGAAGAAAATGTTCCGCTGGGCCGCGCTGCTGCTGACGGCCTCCAAGTTCGGCAACCTGCCCTCATCGGTGGGCCAGACCGCCGTGGTGCGTGGGCGCCTGATGGAGCTGCTGGCCCTGGAACTGCTGGGCGAGGACGAGGCCGACCAGGCCTTTGTGGTGGGCGTGTTCTCGCTGCTGGACGTGATGCTGAACATTCCCATGCAGGCCACGCTCAACCTGGTGAATGTGCCCGATGCCGTGGGAGCGGCCCTGCTGCGCAACGAAGGCGTTCTGGGCGAGTTGCTGGAGCTGACGCGTGCCTGCGAGGATTGCAGCCCGCTGCTGCACGACCGCTCTGCCACCCTGTCGCGGCTGAGCGATCCACAGATCAATCTGGCGCACCTGCAGGCGCTGGCATGGACGGACAATCTGTCCACGACCTGAATCCGGCGCTTCCCGTGGGCGGTTTAAGGCCCGCCCTGCATCCGCCGCCATGAACGGGGGGCCTGCAGCGACCGGCCCCCTTCACCGGCGCAGCGCCCTGCCCCCCGCCGGAGCAGCCGCCCGGAAAGCCGCGCATGCACGTGGTGAATGCAGCACACGGCCATGAAAAAAGCACTGCCAGGCAGTGCTTTTCGGGGAGAAATGAACAACCGTTTCGCTTACTGCAGCGTGATGCTGGCGGCCTTGATGATCTTGGCGTTCTCCACCGATTCCGCAGCGATCTGCTTGGCAAAAGCCGCGGCCGTGCCACCGGTGGGCACGTTGTCGCTGGCCTTCAGGCGCTGCTGGATATCGGGCTCGGCCAGTGCCTTGTTGATTTCGGCGTTCAGACGGTCCAGCACGGCCTTGGGGGTGCCGGCCGGGGCGAAGATGCCGAACAGCGAGGTGCTGTTGGCTGCTGGATAACCCAATTCGGCCAGGGTGGGCACCTTGGGCAGCGAATCCAGGCGCTTGGGCGCGCCCACGGCCAGCGGCGTCAGGCTGCCGCTCTTGATGTGGGGCATCACCGTGGGGCTGGCATTGGTGGACAGGATCTCGTACTGACCGCCCAGGCCGTCATTCATCTGCTGGCCGCCGCCCTTGTAGGGCACGTGGGTGATGTCCACCTTGGCCTGGTGGCGCACCTGCTCCAGCACGATATGGCCCAGCGATGCCAAGCCGGCCGTGGCCCAGCGCACCACACCCGGGTCCTTGCGCGACTGTTCCATCAGTGCGGCAAAGTTGGCCGCCTTGTTGGCCTTGGTACCCAGAATCAGAATGGGCGAGTACATGACGCTGGCCACCGGGGCGATGTCCTTGAGCGGATCGAAGGCCATCTTGCCCAGGTGGGGGCTCAGCGCCAGCGGGCTGATGGACGAAAAGCCCAGGGTGTAACCGTCGGCCGGCGACTTGGCCACCTGGTCCAGACCGATCGCACCGCCAGCACCGGCCTTGTTCTCGATCACCACGGTCTGGCCCAGCTGGGCCGACAGCTTGTCGCCCAGTGCGCGCGCCACGTTGTCGCTCACGCCGCCAGCGGGGTAGGACACCACCATGCGGATGGGCTTGGTCGGCCAGGCTTCAGCCGCTACAGACAAGGCAGGCACAGTGGCGGCGAGCACAGCCGCAGCCAGCAGACCACGGCGCAGGGAATCAGTCATGGAAACTCCGGATTGCATAAACCTTGCAATTTTCTTTAAAACTGTAAAACCGCTTATGCGGGTTTAGTAATTCTTCAAGCCACGGCAGGCGGCACCGGCTGGCACCGTCCTGGCGCTCACCCCCGCGGGTGGTGGGTGGCATGCAGCTGGCGCAGGCGCTCGCGCGCCACATGGGTGTAGATGGTGGTGGTGGAAATGTCCGCATGTCCCAGCAGCATCTGCACCACGCGCAGGTCTGCGCCGTGGTTGAGCAAATGGGTGGCAAAGGCATGGCGCAGCGTGTGCGGCGACAGCGGCGCCGTGATGCCGGCGATGGCCGCATATTTTTTCACCAGCGTCCAGAACATCACCCGCGTCATGCCGCTGCCGCGCCGGGTGACAAACACCGCATCGCTGTGCTGACCGGCCAGCAGCTCGGCGCGCCCCTGCGCCAGGTACTGCTCCAGCCAATGCTGGGCCTCCTGGCCAAACGGCACCAGCCGTTCCTTGCTGCCCTTGCCCATCACCCGCAGTACCCCGGCCCGCAGGTCGACCTGGAACAGCGGCAGACCCACCAGCTCGCTCACCCGCAGGCCGCTGGCATACAGCAGCTCCAGCATGGCACGGTCGCGCAAGCCCAGCGGGTTGCCCAGGTCCGGGGCCTGCAGCAGACGCTCCACCTGCTCGGCCGTCAGGGTGTGCGGCACACGCTGCGGCTGCTTGGCCGGCTGCAGACGCATCACCGGATCCTGGTGGATGCGCGCTTCGCGCAGCGCCCACTGGAAATAGCGGCGCAGCACGCTCAGGCAGCGGTTGGCCGACGTGGCCTTGCTGCGCAGATCCAGACGGTGTGCCAGATAGGCCTGCAGGTGTTCCTCGGCGGAAGCATCCAGGGACACCCCCGGAAAAGCCTGCTGCAGCCAGCGCAGGTACTGCGTCAAATCCCGGCGGTACGCCTGCAGGCTGTTGTCTGCCAGGCCGTCTTCCAGCCACAGCGCTTCGACAAAGGCATCCACCGCGGCCTGGCTGGCGGCATCCAGGCCGTCGCCCCCCGCATTGCCGGTGTCTGCTTGCGCTGTCTTCGGTTCCGTCATCGACTGTTCACTCCTGAGGCGCCATTGTGCAGCCGCCCCGGCAGCACTCAGGCCACGGCGCCGGTGGATTGCAGCTGCGCAATATCGTCCGCCCCGTACCCCAGGCCCTGCAGCAGCACCGCCGTGTGCTCGCCCACGGCGGGCGGGCTGCAGCGCACCGGCAGGCGCTGGCCGTCCATGCGCAGCGGCAGCAGCGTGGTGCGCACCGTCTGTCCGGCGCGCTCGCCATCGGTCAGCACCACATCCGCCAGGCAGCCCGTGGCATTCAGGTGGGGGTCATCGAACAGCTGTTCCGGCCGGGAGATCGGCGCGAACGGCAGCTGATGCTGCTCGAAGATGGCCGCCAGCGCGGCCGCCGTATGCTGGGCCAGCCGCTCGCGCAGCACCGGCATCATCGTGGAGCGGGCACGCACACGGTCATTGTTGGTCTGCAGCTGCGGATCGTTCTTCAGATCGTCATAACCCATGGCATCGCAGAAGGTGCGCCACTGGGCATCGCTGACGGCGGCCAGAAAGATCTGCTCCCCATCCTGGGCGGTGAACACGTCGTACATGGCCCAGGACGAAATGCGGTCCGGCATGGGAGCCGCCGCCTGTCCCGTCACGGCGTACTGCATCATGTGCTGACCGACCAGGAAGACATTGTTCTCGAACAGGGCGGAGTCGATCTCCTGGCCCTTGCCCGTCTGGGCGCGCTGCATCAGCGCTGCCATGGCACCAATGGCGCCAAACATGCCGCCCATGATGTCGTTCACGCTGGTGCCGGCACGCAGCGGGTCGCCCGGGCGGCCTGTCATATAGGCCAGACCGCCCATCATCTGCACCACCTCGTCCAGCGCCGTACGGTGCTCGTAGGGCCCCGGCAGAAAGCCGGTGTGGTTCACATAGATCAGTCCCGGATTCAGCTGGCTCAGCGTGGCGTAGTCCAGCCCGTATTTCTTCATCACCCCGGGCTTGAAGTTCTGCAGCACCACATCGGCCGATGCCGCCAGCCGGATGGCGGCCTGCAGGCCTTCGGCGCTGCGCAGGTCAATGGCGATGCTCTTCTTGTTGCGGTTGAACATGGGGAAAAAGCCCGCGCCTGCCCCCAGCAGATGGCGCGTGCGGTCGCCTTCCACCGGCTCCACCTTGATCACCTCCGCCCCCAGGTCGGCCAGCACCATGCCGCACGACGGCCCCATCACCATGTGGGAAAACTCCACCACGCGCAGGCCTTGCAGAGGCAGAGGCCGGTCGGCAGCCGCCGCAGCGGTGTCCAGGGGAATATCGGAAGAAGAAGCCATGAGGTACCAAGAAAAAGCCACAAGACGGGGCGCCGCCGACCGGAGGCAGGGCCTGCGCGCCTGCGGCCCACCCCCCCATGCCCACGGACTCTGGGAGCACGCCCACAACCAGTGGCCCATTGTAGAAAGCGCCTGCAGCTGCCGGCCCCGGCATTTGGGAAGCCGCCGCATCCCCAAACGCGCGCGCCCTGCAAGGGCACTGGAGCGCACCCACGTGTCCGACAAACACCCGACGTCTCCAACGGACGTGGTCCGGTTGCAACACTTGCGCCGTTTTTGAGCCATTTCTGACCCGTTTGCCTGATTGCTCTACATATAGAGCTACCAAACTTGTAGCAGAATGCGATCCACGCTATATTCATTCCGACTTGGTACGGGGGATCCGCTGCCCCAGTCCTCCATCAACGACATGCGCAAGGAGAAGCGTCTATGAGCTCCAAGGAAAACGCCGCCATCAACCAGCTGTTCGAAAAGCTGGAATGCCGTTATGCACTCCGCGTCCTGTGGGCTTTGCGCGACGGACACCCACAGACCTTCCGCTTGCTGCAGGACAGCGTGGGGGGCATCACCCCCAACACGCTGAACACCCGTATCAAGGAACTGCGCGAATGTGGCCTGCTGGAGCACGGCAGCGACGGTTACACCGTCACCACCCAGGGCCATGACCTGCTCAAGCGCCTCAGCGATGTGCAGGCTTTTGCCACACGCTGGGCAGCCGCGCGCGCCAAGAAGTAAGCTGTCGCACCTTTCGCATCTGGCGCACCGAAGGTGCGTACAGGTATGCATCAGGCCCGGGGCATGCCCTGCAGGCCTGATTTCTTTATTGACGATCTCCAAGGACACCCCATGGCCCTGACCACCACCGCCTCTGGCCTGCAGTATGAAGACACCGTTGTGGGCGAAGGCGCCGAAGCCATCAGCGGCGCTGACGTCAAGGTGCACTACACCGGCTGGCTTTACAACAATGGCGAACAAGGCGCCAAGTTCGACTCCAGCAAGGACCGCCGCGAGCCGTTCGAGTTCTCCCTGGACGAAGGCATGGTCATCCGCGGCTGGGATGAAGGCGTGCAAGGCATGAAGGTGGGCGGCAAGCGCACCCTGATCATCCCCTCAGAACTCGGCTACGGCGAGCGCGGCGCCGGCGGTGTGATTCCTCCCAATGCCACCCTGAAGTTCGACGTGGAGCTGCTGTCCACCAAGGCCGCACCGGTGCTCCAGATCGAAGACACGGTTGTGGGTGACGGTGCCGAAGCCACACGCGGCAAGCGCGTGACGGTGCACTACACCGGCTGGCTCTACAACAATGGCGAACAAGGCGCCAAGTTCGACTCCAGCCTGGACCGCAACGACCCCTTCGTCTTCCAGCTGGGTGCCGGCATGGTCATCAAGGGCTGGGACAAGGGCGTGCAAGGCATGAAGGTGGGCGGCAAGCGCACCCTGATCATCCCCTCGGAAATGGGCTATGGCGCCCGTGGCGCGGGTGGCGTGATCCCTCCCCATGCCACGCTGCGCTTCGAAGTGGAACTGCTGGCGGTCTGACCCCGCCCGGCCCGGATCGCACCAGGCGGTCCAGACAAGAAAAGGCGCCCTCAGGCGCCTTTTTTGCATCCTGGCGCCCAAGCTACCACGATGCACGCGAAGGCGGCACAGTCTTCTCCTGCACATCGCCAAACAACACCAGCTCCAGCACTGCGGCCCGTGCGGACCCCACGGCATCACGGATCCGCGGCACCAGCGACGCCAGCTGCTGGTAGTCGGTGGCGGACTCAATGGCCAGCAGCAGACGCAAGCCCCGCAGTCCCAGCCCCGTGGTCAGCTGCCGCGCCCAGCGGTAGCCTTCCACATACCGCGCATGCTCCAGCGCCAGGCTGGCCGTGCGCTCATCCATGGCGGGGGCCGCCGTTTCCTGCTGCGTCCCGGCCCGCAGCCACCCCAGTTCCAGCAAGGTACGCACATCCTCGGACGTCGCCCCCAGACCAGCCGTGGCGCCCAATACCTGGCCCATGCTGCGCTGCCCGTCACACAGCATGAAGACGGTGTGCATGCTGGGCGTGAACAACGCATCCTGTACGGCCAGGGCCTGCCGGCCGCTTGAAGTGGGAACCAAGATCATGCTGCCCTCCTGGGATGGTGCTCATGAAACCAAGCACTTGCGGCATCCGCCACGGGATGCGCAGTGACTGGCATGCAGCTTCCCACGCCCGCCCCCCTTTCGCAAAGGGACAATGCAGCAGGTGTTGCGGCACATCAAATCCCGCGTGCCGGCAGTTCCGACCACCGGCCCACCCGCGCCGTCTCACAAGGGTCCGTAGGGGCGCGGTACGGGTGCGCGGGTACGCGTCAGCCAACTCACACCCCATGCCAGCAGCAGCCCGGCCGGCACGCCGAACACCCCGGCCGAGACGGGCTGGATGCCGAACCACAGCCCATCAGCCAGCAGCACATGGGGCAGCCACGCCTTCACCAGCGACGCGTGCGAAAGCATGTAGTACAGCGCCACCACCAGCCCGCCCAGCATGCCTGCCAAGGCGCCCTGGCGGGTGGTGCCGCGCCAGAAAATGCCCAGCACCATCACCGGCACAAAGGCCGAGGCGGCCAGCGAGAACGAGGCCGTCACCATGGGCAGGATGTCCGAAGAACGCCGGCCAGCCACAAACGCCGCCGCCAGCGCTACCGCCAGCAGCGCGAACTTGGACAGGATCACCCGCTGCTCCGGCACCATGCGCCGCGGCCGGGCATGGAAATACAGGTCCCGCACCAGCGCATTGCTGATGGCCAGCAGCAAGCCGTCGGCCGTGGACAGCGCCGCCGCCAGCCCCCCGGCGGCCACCAGCCCCGACACAACAAACGGCAGTCCCGCAATCTCCGGCGTGGCCAGCATGATCAGATCCGCACCCAGACGGATTTCGCCAAACTGCACGCGGCCATCGCCATTCATGTCTTCCACCGACAGCAGCGATGCGTCCACCCGCGCCCATTGCCCCATCCAGGCCGGCAATTCATCGAACCGCACGCCCACCAGGTTGTTCATCACCTCGTACTTCACCAGCGCCGCCAGCGCCGGCGCCGTCAGGTACAGCAGACCGATAAAAAACAGGGTCCACGCCACCGAGGTGCGTGCTCCCGACACCGACGGCGCCGTGTAGTAGCGGGTCAGCAGATGCGGCAGGCCGGCCGTACCCACCATCAGACAGAACATCAGGGCCAGAAAGTTGATGCGTGCATCCTGGTATTCCGCCTGCTGCGCCGGCGTGCCGTCCGGGTCGCCGGTGAACGGCTGGCTGTGCCGCGGCAGGCCGCCCAGCGGCTTGGCGCGTTCCAGGTTCTCCGCCACCTCCCGCGTCCAGCGCTCCCGGGCCTGGTCCGCATCGCGCGGCAAGGCGGCGTACTCGCGGCTGGCCATCACGATGTCGCTCAACTCCCCGCGCTCGGCCCGCAGAATGCGCAGGCGTTCCGCCAGCTGCGCGCGCTCCAGATCCAGCGACTGGGGCAGCGCCGCCAGCTTGCGCTGCAGCAACTCGGCACGGCGCAGGTAGGCATCCTGCACCTCCTGCTCGGCCGACGATTCCAGCAACTGCTCTTCCAGCACCGCAATCTTGCCCAACTGTGCGCCGTAGGCGACGGCCGCCACCGGGTTGCCCAGCTGCTTGTAGGCCAGCCAGGACACCGGAATCAGGAACGCCAGCAAGATCACCACATACTGCGCCACCTGGGTCCAGGTGATGGCCCGCATGCCGCCCAGAAAGGAGCACAGCAGCACCCCACCCAGGCCCAGCATGATGCCGATCTCGAACTGCACCCCCGTCAGCCGCGACGCAATCAGGCCCACACCATAGATCTGCGCCACCACATAGGTGAAGGAGCAGACCACAGTGGCCAGCGCCGCCAGAATGCGCGGCCAGCGCCCGCCAAAACGCACCTGGAAGAAGTCCGGCACCGTGTACAGCCGCATGGCGCGCAGATGGGGGGCAATCAGCATGGCCACCAGGCAAAAGCCGCCCGTCCAGCCCAGCAGATAGGCCAGGCCGCCGGGTTGCCCCGGGGTCCCGCCAAAGCCCTGCAGGTACAGCGCACCCGACAGGCTGATGAAGGAGGCGGCACTCATCCAGTCGGCCGCAGCCGCCATGCCGTTGTACATGGGCGGAATGCGCCGCCCGGCCACGTAATAGTCTTCCGGGTTGCTGGTGCGGGCGTAGACGCCGATGCCCGCGTACACCATCACCGTGGTGAACAGGAAGATGGGGCCGATCCAGTGCCGTGCCAGGCCCTGCTCCTCGGCCCAGACCATGGTGCCCAGAAATGCCAGCACCCCCAGCACATACAGCGCCAGCATGCGGTGCAGGCGCCAAAGATAGCTGGAGGGAATGGTGGTGGAGGCGAAGTCGGAATTACTGGGGCCGGCCATGGCGTGCCGCCTGGGCGCGGCGGCGCGCAGCGTCATTGCGTTCAAACTGATCCATGGCGACACAGTAAACGAGCACCAGGACAATGAACATCAGGACTGCCCCTTGGGCGGCCATCCAATACCCCAGCGGCCAGCCTTCGGCCCAGGCCTGCAACTCGCGCGCGTAGAAGCAGGCCCCAAACGACACCACCACCCAGACCGCCAGCAACAATGCCTTGAGCCACAGGTGGTGGATATCGTGCAGGTCGGGGGCAAAAGTGCCCCCGCCGGCGACCGGTGCTTCATGCGGAAGATCGTCCCGATTCACAAAGCACCTGTGCTGTGCAAGCCTCAGCTTGCCAGACGTTGCCAAGTTGCCACCACGCTGTCAGGGTTCAGCGAGATGGAGGCAATGCCCTGGTCCGCCAGCCACTTGGCGAAGTCGGGGTGGTCCGAAGGGCCCTGGCCGCAGATGCCCACGTACTTGTTCTGTGCCAGGCAGGCCTGGATGGCGCGCTCCAGCATCTTCTTGACGGCGGGGTCGCGCTCGTCGAAGTCGGCAGCCAGCAGTTCCAGACCGGAATCGCGGTCCAGACCCAGGGTCAGCTGGGTCAGGTCGTTGGAGCCGATCGAGAAGCCGTCGAAGTATTCCAGGAACTCGTCGGCCAGGATGGCGTTCGAGGGCACTTCACACATCATGATCAGCTGCAGGCCGTTCTCGCCGCGCTTCAGGCCGTTTTCCGCCAGCAGCTCGGTCACGCGCTTGGCCTGGCCCAGCGTGCGCACGAAGGGGATCATGACCTTGACATTGGTCAGGCCCATGTCTTCACGCACACGGCGCAGGGCTTCGCATTCCATGCGGAAGGCTTCGCCGAAATCGGCCGAGATGTAGCGCGCAGCACCGCGGAAGCCCAACATCGGGTTTTCTTCCTCGGGTTCGTAGCGGCTGCCACCGATCAGCTTGCGGTACTCGTTGGACTTGAAGTCCGACATGCGCACGATCACGGGCTTGGGGTAGAAAGCCGCAGCGATCGTGGCCACGCCTTCGGCCACCTTGTCCACATAGAAGGCACGGGGCGATGCATGGCCACGGGCCACGGATTCCACGGCCTTCTTCAGGTCGGAGTCCACCGCGGGGTAGTCCAGGATGGCCTTGGGGTGCACACCGATGTTGTTGTTGATGATGAATTCCAGGCGGGCCAGACCCACGCCTTCGTTGGGCAGCTGGGCAAAGTCGAAGGCCAGCTGGGGGTTGCCCACGTTCATCATGATCTTGGTCTTGATCTCGGGCATGGCGCCACGGGTGACTTCGGTCACTTCCGTCTCGATCAGGCCGTCATAGATCTTGCCGGTATCGCCTTCGGCGCAGGACACGGTCACCAGGGTGCCGTTCTTCAGCAGCTCGGTGGCGTCACCGCAGCCCACCACGGCAGGGATACCCAGTTCACGCGCAATGATGGCGGCGTGGCAGGTACGGCCACCGCGGTTGGTGACGATGGCGGCGGCCTTCTTCATCACCGGCTCCCAGTTGGGGTCGGTCATGTCGGTCACCAGCACGTCACCGGCCTGCACCTGATCCATCTGCGAGATGTCGGACACCAGACGCACCGGGCCGGTACCGATCTTCTGACCGATGGCGCGGCCTTCGGCCAGCACCGTACCGGTACCCTTGAGCTTGTAGCGCAGCTCGGCCTGGCCCTTGGCCTGGCTCTTCACGGTCTCGGGACGGGCCTGCAGGATGTACAGCTTGCCGTCGGTACCGTCCTTGCCCCACTCGATGTCCATGGGACGGCCGTAGTGCTGCTCGATCACCAGCGCGTACTTGGCCAGTTCCTGCACGTCGGCGTCGGTCAGCGAGTAGCGGTTGCGCAGCTCGGTGGCCACATCGGTGGTCTTGACCAGCTTGCCGGACGCGGCCTTCTCTTCAGCGGAAGAGAACACCATCTGGATCAGCTTGGAGCCCAGATTGCGGCGGATCAGCGCGTTCTTGCCGGCCTGGAGCATGGGCTTGTGCACGTAGAACTCGTCGGGGTTCACGGCGCCTTGCACCACGGTTTCGCCCAGGCCATAGCTGGAAGTGATGAACACCACTTCTTCAAAGCCGGATTCGGTGTCGATGGTGAACATCACACCGGCAGCGCCCAGGTCGGAGCGCACCATGCGTTGCACGCCGGCGGAAAGTGCCACCACGTCGTGGGCAAAGCCCTTGTGCACGCGGTAGGAGATGGCGCGGTCGTTGTACAGCGACGCGAACACTTCCTTCATCTTGTGCAGCACGTCTTCGATGCCCATCACGTTCAGGAAGGTTTCTTGCTGACCGGCAAACGATGCATCGGGCAGGTCTTCTGCCGTGGCAGAGGAACGCACAGCGAACGAAGCGGCTTCGTTGCCGCCTTGCAGCGTGATGAAAGCGGCGCGGATGGCGGCTTCCAGATCGGCCGGGAAGGGTTGGTTCTCGACCAGGGCGCGGATTTCGGCGCCCACGGCGGCCAGGGCGCGGACATCGTCCACATCCAGAGCGGCCAGCTTGGCGGAAATCTTGTCGGCCAGGCCTTCATAGGCCAGGAAGTTGCGGAAGGCGTGGGCCGTGGTGGCGAAGCCGGTAGGCACGCGCACGCCCTGGGGCAGCTGGGAAATCATCTCGCCCAGCGAGGCGTTCTTGCCGCCGACGACTTCAACGTCGCTCATGCGCAGGTTTTCGAACGGAACGACCAGCGCGGTCGCCTCAAAACGTTCAGACATGGGAAGCTCCAAAGTTAAAAAACCGGCTCAGCCCAGGCCCTGCTTTTCAGGCCTGCAGCCATCCCCCCACATCTGGCAGAACACACTTAGGTGTTCTGGATGTTGGCGTTCTGCTTGTGTGGGGATGAAATTGGGAATAATGGGCGCCATTGTAGGCCTGCCGCGCAAAGTCCATGGCAATGGCGGGCTGTTCATTTTTTGACCACTGTTAGCTGCCCATGCATACGCGCACCATTTTTGTCGTCTCGGACGGCACCGGCATCACGGCCGAAACCTTTGGCTCGGCCTTGATGACGCAGTTCAACGTCAAGCCGCGCCTGGTGCGCATTCCGTTTGTGGATACGGCAGACAAGGCCCACCAGGCCGTCCGTCAGATCAACCACACCGCCGAGATCGAGGGCAAGAAGCCCATCGTCTTCACCACCGTGGTCCACCCCGAGGTGCAGCAGGTGATCCAGAGCAGCTGCAAGGGCATGCTGCTGGACATGTTCGGCACCTTTGTCCAGCCGCTGGAAGACGAACTGGGCGAGAAGTCCATGCACCGCGTGGGCCGCTTCTCGGACGTGAGCCACAGCAAGGAATACTTTGACCGCATGGAGGCCATTAACTACACGCTGGCCCACGATGACGGCCAGAGCAACCGCGATCTGGCCGGCGCCGATGTGATCCTGGTGGGCGTGAGCCGCTCCGGCAAGACCCCGACCAGCCTCTATCTGGCCATGCAGTTCGGTCTGAAAGTGGGCAACTACCCGCTGATCCCCGAAGACTTCGACCGCCGCCAGCTGCCCCCGGCACTGGAACCCCAGCGCAAGAAGCTGTTCGGCCTGACCATTGATCCGGGCCGTCTGTCGTCTATCCGCAACGAACGCCGTCCGGACTCCAAGTACGCCAGCCTCGAAAACTGCCGCCATGAAGTGGCCGAAGCCGAAGCCATGATGCGCCGCAGCGGCATCAAGTGGCTGTCCACCACCACCAAGTCGATCGAGGAGATCGCCACCACCATCCTGCAGGAAGTGCTGCCCGAGCGCCTGGGCCACTACTGATCTACTGATCCGGCGCCGGCGGCAACTGCAGCTGGGGAAGCACCGGCAGGGCTTCAAGCAGATAGTCCACCAGCGCCCGGACCTTGGCCGGCACATACTGTCGGTCGCGAAAGCAGGAGAAAAAGTCCAGCGGTTCCTCCTCGAACTGCAGGCCGGGGTCCCCGGGCCGGGCTTCGGGCATGGGAAGATGCACCAGCCGGCCCTGGCGCACCTGCTCATGCACCAGAAAGAAGCCGGCCCAGGTGATGCCGGCGCCGGCCTCCGCCATCGCCACCAGCACATCGATGTCATTGGCGATGGCCGCAATATGCAGCGGCGGATCGGCGCGCTGGCCGCCACTGCTGAAAGGCCAGCGCATCAGCCGCCCATCCACCTCCCGCCGGTACAGCAGGCAGCGGTGCTGCAGCAAATCCTCCGCCGTGCGCGGCACGCCGTGGGCCTGCAGATAGGCCGGTGCGGCATACAGCCTGCGTGGCACCGCCACCAGATGCCGCACCGCCATGCCCGGCTCCAGCACATCGCGGTAGCGCAAGCTGACGTCCACATCCTCTTTGAGCACATCCACCTGCCGGTCCACATTCAGCAGCTCCAGCGCCAGCTTGGGATGGCGCGCGGCAAAGGCCGGCAGCAGCGGTGCCAGTACATGGCGGCCAAAGGCGGCCATGCAGGCAATGCGCAGCCGGCCCTGCAACTCGCCGTGCAGCAGCGACAGATCGGACTGGGCTTTTTCCAGCTCGCCCAGCACCGGCGCCACACGCGCCAGGTAGCGCTCTCCCGCTTCGGTCAACGCAATCTGCCGGGTCGTGCGGGTCAACAGCCGCACGCCCAGCTCGCGCTCCAGCCGCGCAATGTTCTGACTGGCTGCGGCCGGCGTCATGCCCAGCTGGCGGGCAGCCGAGGCGATGGAGCCCCCTTCCAGCGCTTTGACGAAGGTTTCGATGGCGCGCAGATTCGGCATGTTTGGTAAGCGATGGTTTTTTGGATTCGTAAATTTATCTTATGAGTCTAGCAAGCTGGCCGCATCTACCGCTGCCTGCCGGCGCTGCGTAAAGTCCCCCTTCGCCCATGACCCCCATGGTTGTGGCCCCTCCCCTTACCGATTGCATTTCCGACTTTGATGACCCCTCCAACCTCGCCCCCCGCCGCACGCGCCCGCCGCAAGCTCCCCCGCCCCTACGCCCCTGTGGTGTTTGCCTTTTACATGTCGGCCATCATGGCCATGCTGATGTGCGCGGCCATCGTCGGCATCAACAGCGGCCTGAGCGATGGCTATGTGCAGCGCGTGCTCGGCGCCTATGTGTTTGCCATGCCCATCGCCTTTGGCTGCGTGCTGCTGGTGCGCCCGCTGGTGGTCCGCCTGGTGGCAGCCACCGTCGATCTGTAAACCGCTGCGGGCGTCAGCGCTGCATGTGTTCTGCCGTTGGTATCCACCCACGCCCCTGGGCCGGCCCAGGGAGACAGTTTGGCCTCAACACCCCGATCTTCGGCGGGCCAGACCCCTGGTCACCAGGCCGGGGCCGGAAGACGCCCGGGACCGCACGCCCTGGCTCCCCTGCTGGCATTCCCGCCTGCTTCCAGCGCTACCCAAGCGCAGCCGCAAGGCTTGGGCGGCCTTTTCGCGGTCCATTCCCTCACACAGCGCCTAATGCCACCGGCGCATCCATCCCTGGCAACTGCGCGCAGTGCGCACCGGCGATGAACTGGGGCGTACCGTCGCGCGCAGTCTGCATCTCACCGTGAATGCGCCATACGCGGGCGATGGTCGGCAAGGTCAGCACGGCATGCACCGGCCCCAGCAGCGCCGCCTCGCCCTGACCGGGCAGCAGCAGCACCTCGTCGGCATAGCGCAGCGCCAGGTTCAGGTCGTGCAGCACCACGATCACGCCCAGGCCATCGCAGCTGGAGCGCTCGCGCACCAGGGCCATGGCATGGTGCTGGTGCTGCAGGTCCAGCGCGGCCGTGGGTTCATCCAGCAGCAGCCAGCGGCTGCCGGACTGCGCCTGCCCCTCCGGCGGGATCTGCGCCAGCGCCCGCGCCAGCTGCACCCGGGCACGCTCCCCGCCCGACAGCGAGGCCAGCGCGCGCTGCGCCAGGCCCGCCACGCCGGTGGCCTGCATGCAGTGCTGCACGATGGCCGCCTCGTCCGGCGCGGGGTGCTGGCGGTGGGGGTAACGCCCCATTTCCACCACCTCCTGCACGGTGAAGGCAAACGCCAGCTGCGTGTCCTGGTGCATCACTGCCATGCGCCGCGCGCGCTGGGCAGCGGGTAGCTGGGCCAGCGGCGCACCATCCCACAACACCTGCCCCTGGCGCGGCGACTGCGTACCGCACAGCGCCGCCAGCAAGGTGGACTTGCCCGCGCCGTTCGGCCCCAGGATGGCCGTCACCCGGCTGGGCCGCAGCTGCGCGTCCACCCGGGCCAGCAGCGGGCCCTGGCGGTATGCGGTCAGCCGAATGTCCTGGCAGTGCAGGCTGCCGTCGTCCATGCCCTGCACCGGGCCGTGTTCCCCGGTCGTCACCACTGTCACAGCCCGCTCCTGAATTGCCGCAGCATCCACAAAAACAGCGGCACGCCGATGAATGCCGTCAGCACGCCCAGCGGCATCTCCGCCGGCTGCACCACGGTACGTGCCAGCGCATCCGCCCCCACCACCAGCGCAGCGCCCAGCAAGGCCGAGCACGGCAGCACCACCCGGTGGTCCGGCCCGGCAATCAGGCGCACACCATGCGGCGCCACCAGACCGATGAAGCCGATGATGCCGGTGGCCGATGTCACGGCCCCCACGGCCAGCGCGGTGACCACCACGATCCAGCGCTTGCAGCGCTCCACCGGCACACCCAGCAACTGGGCCTGCGCCTCGCCCAGGGCCAGTGCATTCAGCGGCCGCGCCAGCCGCAACGCGGCGGCGTTGCACACCAGCACCACGCTGCCCACCAGAACGACCGTGGACCAGCGCGACTGGCCCAGGCTGCCCATCAGCCACAGCTGCAGATTGCGCAGCTGTTCGTCGCTGGACACATAGCTCAGATAGCCCAGCCCGGCCCCCGCCAGCGCATTGACGGCAATGCCGGCCAGCAGCATCAGTCCCACGCGCGTACCGCCCTGGGTCTGGGCCAGCAGGTAGATCAGCACCGTCACGCCCATGCCGCCCGCAAACGCGGCCAGCGCCAGCGCCCAGCTGCCCAGGCCGACCTGCAGGCCCGGCAGCCAGGCCTGACCCAGCACAATGGTGAAAGCCGCCGCCAGGGCGGCACCGCTGCTCACGCCAATCAGACCCGGGTCCGCCAGCGGATTGCGGAACAAGCCCTGCATCAGGGCGCCCGCCAGACCCAGACCGGCCCCGGCCACCACGCCCAGCAGCAAGCGCGGCAGGCGGATGTGCAGAAACACCAGCTCCTGCGCCCCAGCCCCTTGCTGGCCCCCTTGCCCGGTCACCCCCTGGCCCAGCACCTGCAGCAGCTGCGTCGGCGCAATCGCGTAGGCCCCTTGGGCGCTGGCCCACAGCAGCACCAGCAGGGCCAGCAGCGCCATGGTGCCCAGGGCCGTCGCCGGCGCCAGCCGCCCGTTGGACAGCCGCCAGGGCCGGCGCCAGGCACTGGCACGGCGCGGAGCCGGCACGGCACTCATCTGCACCGCCATTTACACCACCCGCTGCATCTGTTCATGCAACTGGCGCACTGCCGACGGCAGACGCGGGCCAAAGCCCAGCAGGTGGTTGGCCTCCATGGCCACCAGGGCGCGCCGGCCATAGGCCGGCGTCAGTGCCAGTTCGGGACGCTTCCAGAAAGCGTCGATCCCGCCCATGGCCTCCAGGCCCTGCGTGGTGGTCACGATCAGCTGGGGCGCGACGGCCGCCATGGCCTCGGCCGTCAGCGCACGGTAGCCTTTGAATGCCTGCACCGCATTCGAAGCGCCCGCCATGGTCAGCAGCGCATGGGCTGCCGTGCCGCTGCCCGCCACCTGGGGCGTGCCGCTGTGCGCCAGGATGAACAGCGCACGCGGCTTGCTGCGGGCGCGGGCCACGTCGGCCTGCACCGCCTGCCACTGCTGCTGCAGCTGCTGGGCCAGGGCTTCGGCCTCGGCCTGCTTGCCGGTGGCGCGGCCCGCCATGCGCAGCTTGGCCATGACTTCGGCCCAGTCGTGCGTGGCCTGCACGGTCTCCACCTGCACGCCGGCGGCGCGCAGTTGGTCCAGCACGATGGCCGGGCCGGCTTCCCCCGCACCGATCACGGCATCGGGTCGCAGCGACAGCACACCTTCGGCCGACAACTGGCGCAGATAGCCCACCTTGGGCGTGCGCGTGGCGGCGTCCGGGTAGAGGCTGGTGGTGTCGGTGGCCACCAGCATGTTTTCGGCGCCCAGGGCGTACACCGCCTCGGTGACGGCGCCCCCCAGGCTGATGATGCGCCGCGACGCACCGGCAGCCGCAGCCGCTTTGGGCGTAGCAGGCTGGGCCCAGCTGGCAGCCCCGGTCCAGCCCATGGCGGCGACCGCCGCCAGCCGCTGCAGCGCGGCTCTGCGTGCACACCCCTTCATCACAGGCGCTCCAGGGTTTCGGCCAGGTCGCGCCAGGCGGTCAGCTCGGGCTGTCCCGGCTTGCGCACCCCGAAGAACATGGCCACCACCTCGCCGGTGTCGTCGAACACTTCCACCGACGTCACCACGCCGTCGCTCGTGGGCTTGCGCACCAGCCAGGCACTGACCACGCGGTCGGTGCGCACATGCAGATTGAAGCCGGCATCCAGCACATTGATCCACTGGGCCGCACCGGGTGTGGCCAGGGGCTTGATGTTGTTCACCGGGCCGGAATGGATCTGGATGCAGCCTTTGCTGCCCGCAAACACCATGATGGGCGTGGACGCGGCAGCAGCGCGCTGCAGCAGCTCGGTCACCACACCGGTGGCCAGGGGCTCGCAGAATTCACCTTGCGTCAGGCGAAAGCTCTGCTGGCGTTCGCTGCCGAATTTCTTGAGCATGCCGAAGAACTCGTGCGTGTCCTGCATGGCGGCCCAGGCCGTGCGCAGGCCCGTCACGTCGATGCTGCTGTCGGGCGCCACCGCCGGCTGCGCGGCGCGCGGCTGGAAGGTGTGCTGCGCACCGGCGTCGGCAAAGCGTGCCACAAGGGCATTCCAGGCATCCAGGTCGCTGGCGGGCCTTGCATAGACCTTGTGCACCGCCACACCCGCGCTGTCGAAGAACTGCAGGCTGTGGGCCAGCACACCGCCGCGCCCGGGTTCGGTGACCGCATAGCCGGCATGCCAGTGCATGAAGAACAGGCGCAGGTCGATGTCGGGGTTGACGCACAGGCCGATCGGGCCCTCCTGCGTCAGATTGCGGTAGATGCCGTCCTTTTCGTGCACCACGGTTTCGTTGCGCGTCAGCGCCATCACCGGGCCGCAGGCTTCCAGCGCCTGCAGGATGGCCAGCCATTGGCCGCCGACCAGCGGTGTGGATTGCAGCGACCGGTCATGGGCACCGGTGTGGGCCTGTACCACCGCGCCTTCGCTCAGGCCCAGGGTCTCGGCAGCGTCCTTGGCACGCAGGCCGGCAGCGCGCTGGGTCGCAAAGCCTTCGCGCACCGTAGCGGGGTTGGCCGGGAAAGAAGTATTCAGGTGTTCCATCGTGGCGTTATTCATTGCAAAGTCTCCAAAGGGGCGTGCCACAGCACGTCCGGGGTCTGGGTGGGGCTGGCGGCAGCGGGCATGTGCATGGCGGCAGCCGCCGCCGCATCGGCCTGGCTGCGCAGGTCGCGGCGCATTTCGTTGAGGTGGGCTTCGGCGTAATGGGCGGCCGCCGCCGTCCAGCGGGTGCGCAAGCGCAGCAGCAGCGCCTGCATGTCGCAGGACAGCTGCGGCCCCTGCATGCTGTGCACCAGGGCACTGAGCTGGTCGGCCACCTTGGCGGCAATGGGCCCCTTGTGCGCCGGGCAGCAGCCATGGGCGAAGCCGGTCATCAGGGCCAGCGTGGCGGCCAGCACCGCTTCCTGTTCGGAAAGCAGGTATTCCTCATCGTGGTTGGCGCTGGCGGTCTCGGGGTGCGAATGCGAGTGGGCGTTGTGCGACATGCTGGCTCCAGTGGTGCTTCGTCAAAAAAGCCTGGGCCAGTGCAGCAAGCACTGGCCCAGGCGGTTGTGGTTTTAGAAGTCGGCGACCAGCGAGACACGCACATTGCGGCCCGGCTGGCTGTAGGCGTCGATGGCGGCGCGCTCGGTGGCCGTGGTCACACCGCGCACATCCGACCAGTTCCAGTACTTGCGGTCCGTCAGGTTGAACAGGCCCAGGTTCAGGCGCAGGCCTTTGCGCAGTTCTACCTGCGTGGTCAGATCCAGCACGGTGAAGGACGGCGTCATGAACAGCGCACTGCTGCTGGTGGACACATCGCTTTGCTTCTTCGCAGCGTGGTGCGTGGCCGCCAGCTCCCAGTTCCAGTGCGCGGCCTTCTGGCCTACGCCCAGCTTGACCTGCCAGGGCGAGATGCTTTCCAGACCCTGGCCATCTGCGCCCGTGCCCTTGGTGTAGCCGTAGCCACCGCGCAGATTCCAGACACCGCCCCAGGACTGACCCAGCTCCGCCCTGGCCTTGAGCTCGATCCCCTTGATCGTTGCCCGGGCCTGGTTGCGCGACTGCTGCAAGGTGACCACCGGGGAAGTGCCTACGGAGCCCGCATTGGCATAGCGCTCAATGAAATTGCGGTACTTGCCGTAGAAGGCCGCAGCCTCCCACTGGAAGGCGCCTTCGGCGTCGCGTATGCCCAGGTCGAGGTTGTTGCTGGTTTCGGCCTTCAGATTCGGGTTGGGCAGGATGTAGTAACCGTAGAACGGTGTGATGTTGCCGAAGAAGTTGTTCAGCTCGCCAGCCGTGGGGGCACGAAAGCCCCGCGCATAGTTGGCAAACAGCTGCACGCCACCGCCCATGCGCATCTGACCGCCCAGCTGCGGCAGCCAGGCATCAAAGCGTTTGGACACGGCCGTGGCCCCCGAGGCGCCCATGCTGATGCTGCCGGCATCGGCATCCACGTCCACCGATTCGTAACGCAGGCCCGGCTTGAGGGTGAAGCGGCCCAGCTCGATGCTGTCCTGCACAAAAGCCCCCCAGCGCGTGGTGGTGGTGTCCGGCCCCTTGGGCACGGCCGTAGTCACGCCTCGGTCGGTGGACAGGCTCTTGGTTTCGTTGTCCAGGCGGTTCACATCCAGGCCGTAGTGCAGCGCATGGCGGCCCAGTTGCTTGCGCGCCTGCAGACCGGCCTGCAGCATGCGTTCGTCATAGCTGTGGTCGCGCACGCGCAGGCCCTGGGTGGTGGTATCCACATCCAGCTTCTGGGTGGAACTGCTGTCCTGCCAGGCGAGATAACCCGTCAACAGATCGGCTGCGGCCGCATTCAGGCGGAAGTCGGACTTGAGCGAGACGCGGTTGCGCGTGCTCTCGTTGTCGTCGGTGTGGCTCTTGGTCGTGCCGCTGGCAAAATCATGCAGGTTGTTGACATACGTGCTCTGGCTGCGGCGCTCGACCGTGAGCATATGGCTCTGGTCGGCATTGGGCTGGTAGACCAGCTTGGCCAGTACCGAGTTGCGGCGGATGTCCTCGGGATTGGCCCGGGTGCGCTTGAGGCCTGTGCCCCCCACGCGGCCCATGGTTTCGGTCTCGTCGCTCCAGTCGCCGTTGAGCGCAAACAGCCACTGCAGCTGGTCCGAGGCCTTGCCCGCCAGCACGGCGCCGGCGGTCAGCCCCTGGCTTTCGCTGCGCCAGCCCAGCAGCGCTCGGCCAGCCAGCGTCTTGCCATCCAGCAGCAGGTCCGAGGGCGACAGCGTGCGCAGATTGACCGCACCGGCAATGCCGCCGGCCGGCATGGACACGGGCGATACGCCCTTGTGCACTTCGATGGACGACAGCGTCAGCGGATCCACATAGTCGCGGCCAAAGCTGTGGCTGTTCATGAAGCTGTCGGCCTCGGGCTGGGGAATACCGTCCACCAGCATCTGCACGCGGTTGCCGCCCAGGCCGCGAATCTCGAAGCCGGTATTGCCTTCGCGCCCTGTGGTGCCCGAAATGCCGGTCCCCCGCGCTGGCTGGCGCGGTACTTCCACGTTGACCATGTCACGGGTGGCATCGCGGATGTCCAGCACCTGCTGGCGCTCCATCTCCGCACGGTTCAGCAGCTCGGTGGCATACGGGGTCTGCGCCGGGTCCAGTGCATCGGCCTGCTGGGCCGGGGCGGCCACCGTGGTTTCGGGCAATGCCGCCGCGGGCGCATCGGCGGCCATGGCAGACCCTCCCCACACACAGGCCAACACGGCCGCTTGGGCCACCGGACGCATTCCTGCCCACAGCTGGGTCATAGCTTGTTCTCTCTTCCTGAAGTTCTGGTACTGCACCAAAGGGTTTGGGGCTGGCGAACCTGGGCCGAGAGTTCAGCAAAGCGAACGGCTTGGGGTGGCTGGCAATCCTTCAATTATATGAGAACAATTCTCATTAACATGACGTACACCGGCAGGGTGTGTGTTTTCTGCACCAGTGGTCTGGAGGGGTGGATCGCAGTGCCCGGCAAGGACATGCCTGCGGCCAGACCACGGCACGCATGGGGCTTGATGCCCATGCCACTGCACGGGCAAAAGTGATGGGCGGCGGACGCTTGTGCGCTCGCAGCGCCCGGTCCAGGGCTCTCAGGGTTGTGGCTGGCGCATCCATTGCGTGATGCGCTGCACGGCCATGTGCTCCATGCCGATGAAGCCATGCCAGTGCAAGGCATGGCACACGCCGCCCGTGGGGTGGGCGCCGCCATCGACCAATTGCAGCTGTTTGACCGGCGCCTGGGTGAAGCGCGCCAGCACCCCCGGCATGGCGCTGGGCGTGCACAGGGGACAGGCATCCCTGGCATGCTGCACCAGCAGCACCGGCACACGGATGGCCGCCAGATCCAGGCTGGGCAGCGCGCCCGGCTCCGCCGGGGCCACGATGCTGGACGTCAGCACCACACCGGCCAGCCCGGCATCCTGCATGCGGCTGGCAGCGGCCGCCACCGATGTCGTGCCCCGGCTGGTACCCACCAGCCACACCGGCAGGCTGCTGTGGGTACGCACGGCCTGCAGCACCTGGCGAATGTCCTGCAGATGCTCGGCGCCCATGCGGTCCTGGGGCGCCAGCTCCTGCCCATTCGCCCGGCCGAAGATGGCCACGTTCAGGCCCTGCTCCCGGAATTCGTCTGCCGAGCGCACCAGAAAATTGTTGCTGCTGGGCTGGTTCTGCTCCAGCTTGCCAAAACCGCCCACGCCCCCCGGAAACAGCAGCACCGTGGCCCAGGCATTCGGTGCCACTTCCCAGTACACGGTGGTGCGCACACCGTCACGGGTGGGCAGCGACCAGACGGTCCCGGATGCGGGGGCAGTCAACGCTGCAGCCGGTGCCGCAGTGACAGCCGTTGCGGCAGGCGGCCGCTCCGCCTCTGCGGCGTGTGCCTGGGCCAAGACCGCCCCCAAGGCCATCCCGGCCCACACCACCGCACGCGCCCACAGGCCCGCTGCACTTTCACATTGCGACTTGCGCATGGCCGACTCCTGCATTGCACAAGGGCCGCCCCCTGCTGCACGGCCAGCATAGCCTGCAGGGTCACCGCAAGGCAATCTGCGCGGCAGCGCCCTGGCAGCTGCGGGCGCCAGAAAGACCAAAGGACTGCCGAAGCAGTCCTTTGGTGGGCAATCGCAGCAACGCGGCCGCCCTGGCAGTAGCTACTGTGGGGCCTGTGGTGGGTGCAGACCGCAGCGGATGGCCCGGCCTTCACCCCCAGGCCCCAGCCCTCAATGGCGGATCAGGTGATCGAAAGCCGACAGCGCAGCCGTGGCACCGGCACCTGCGGCAATGATGATCTGCTTGTACGGCACGTTGGTGCAGTCACCGGCCGCCAGCACGCCAGGCACATTGGTCTCGCCCTTGGCATTGATCTCGATCTCGCCAAAGCGCGTCAGGTTCACCGTGCCCTTGAGCCAGTCGGTATTGGGCAGCAGACCGATCTGCACAAAGATGCCTTCCAGCGCCACCGACTTGATTTCATCGGTGGTGCGGTCCTTGTAGGTGATGCCGGTGACCTTCTTGCCGTCGCCGTTCACCTCGGTGGTCTGGGCGTTCAGGATCACCGTCACATTGGGCAGCGAAGCCAGCTTCTTTTGCAGCACGGCATCGGCCTTCAGCTCGGCGGCAAATTCCAGCACCGTGACGCTCTTGACGATACCGGCCAGGTCGATGGCGGCTTCCACGCCGGAGTTGCCACCGCCAATCACGGCCACATCCTTGCCCTTGAACAGCGGGCCGTCGCAGTGCGGGCAGAACGTCACACCCTTGGTGCGGTACTGCTCTTCACCGGGCACGTTCATATTGCGCCAGCGGGCACCGGTGGACAGGATCACGGTCTTGGCCTTCAGGCTGGCACCGGATTCGGTCTGCACCTCGATCAGGCCGCCTTCGGTGGCTGCCGGAATCAGCTTGGCCGCACGCTGCTGGCTCATGATGTCCACTTCGTAGTCACGGATGTGGGCTTCCAGCGCCGCCGCCAGCTTGGGACCGTCGGTCTTGCTCACCGAGATGAAGTTCTCGATGTCCACCGTGTCCAGCACCTGACCACCCACGCGCTCGGCAGCGATGCCGGTGCGAATGCCCTTGCGGGCGGCGTAGATGGCCGCCGCTGCGCCGGCAGGGCCTGCGCCCACCACCAGCACGTCGAACGCGTCCTTGGCGGAAATCTGGGCCGCCGCACGGGCCACCGCACCGGTGTCCACCTTGGCAACGATCTCTGCCAGTTCCATGCGGCCCTGGCCAAAGCGTTCACCGTTGACGAACACGGTGGGCACGCCCATCACTTCGCGTTCCTTGACCTCGTCCTGGAACAGGCCGCCGTCGATGGCGGTGTGCGTGATCTGGGGGTTCAGCGCCGACATCAGGTTCAGCGCCTGCACCACGTCCGGGCAGTTGTGGCAGGACAGCGAGTAGTAGGTCTCGAAGTGCAGCGGCACATTGATGGCCTTGATCTGCTCCAGCAGATCCGCCGATTCCTTGGAGGGGTGGCCGCCCACGTGCAGCAGGGCCAGCACGAAGGACGTGAATTCATGGCCCAGGGGCACGCCGGCAAAGCGCACACCGGTTTCCACGCCGGGGTTGTTGATGGCAAACGAAGGCTTGCGCACCGCCAGATCGTTGTTTTCGACCACGGTGATCTTGTCGCTCAGCGCCACCAGATCGGCCAACAGAGACTTGACTTCACCGGCGGCCTTGCTGTCATCCAGGGTTGCGACGATCTCGAGCGGCTTTTGCAAGCGCTCCAGATAGGCCTTGAGTTGGGTTTTGAGGTTGGCGTCCAGCATATTAGTCAAATCCTATTAATTATTTATTTCGATAGCCTGCTTTTGCTTGATGGAAAAAAAGCCCGGTCAGGCCCGGGCTTTTTTCTGCGGGCAAAGGCTTAGATCTTGCCGACCAGGTCCAGGGAAGGAGCCAGGGTAGCTTCGCCTTCCTTCCACTTGGCGGGGCAGACTTCACCGGGGTGGGCCGCCACGTACTGGGCAGCCTTGACCTTGCGCAGCAGGTCTTCTGCGTCGCGGCCGATGCCTTCGGCGGTGATTTCCATGGCCTGGATCACGCCTTGGGGGTCAATGATGAAGGTGGCACGGTCTGCCAGGCCTTCGCCTTCGCGCAGGCAGTCGAAGTTCTGGCTGATTTGCCAGGTGGGGTCGCCCAGCATGGTGTACTGGATCTTGGCGATGGTGTCCGACGTGTCGTGCCATGCCTTGTGCACGAAGTGGGTGTCGGTGGAGACGGAATAGACTTCCACGCCCAGCTTCTGCAGTTCAGCGTAGTGGTCGGCCACGTCACCCAGTTCGGTGGGGCACACGAAGGTGAAGTCGGCGGGGTAGAAGAAGAACACGGCCCACTTGCCCAGGACGTCCTTTTCGGTCACTTCGATGAACTTGCCGCCCTTGTAGGCTTGTGCGGTGAAGGGCTTGATCTTGCTGTTGAGCACGGACATTGTGTTGTTTCCTTTCAGTGAATCGGAGGTACTGCTTGAACTAAGCACTGGGTCAAGTGTAGGACAAGCAACCGATAAACTCAATCGATTGACTCGATCATATTGATTGAGTATGACTATCAAAAACTACCGTATCGATAGCCATCGGCAGACCGCTGTGCAGACACCGAATGCAAACGCGATTCAGCATCAAACGCAGCCCATCCCCATTATTGGGGGCAAAGATGTCAAGTGCGTTGTCATACAGGACAATCGCCCCACAACAGCGACAGGAAGGAGCCCCCACATGCAAGGCGACACACAAGTCATTGCCTGCCTCCAGGCACAACTCAAAAACGAACTCACCGCCATCAACCAGTACTTCGTACACTACCGCATGTTCAAGCACTGGGGTTTCGACAAGCTGGCCAAGGTGGAATACAAGGAATCCATCAGCGAGATGAAACACGCCGACGTGCTGATGGACCGCATCTTCATGCTGGACGGTCTGCCCAACCTGCAGGACCTGGGCAAGCTGCAGATCGGTGAAGACGTGCCTGAATCCCTGACCTGCGACCTGCGCCTGGAACAGGCCGCCCAGCAGACCATCAAGGAAGGCATTGCCGCCTGCGAAAGCGTGCAGGACTATGTCTCGCGCGATCTGCTGCAAGAGATCCTGGAAGACACCGAGGAGCACATCGACTTCCTCGAAACCCAGCTGGACCTGATCGAAAAGGTGGGCGTCCAGAACTATCTGCAGTCGCAGATGAGCGAAGCGGACTGAAGCTCCTGCTTTCCATGCAAAACGGGCCCTGTAGGGCCCGTTTTTTCATGCGCCGCCGAATGGCTCAGCCATGCGCCTTCTGGTTGTGCAGCGCGTTTTCCCGGATGGTGGACAAGGTGGCGCGGGTGGTGATGACTTCCGGGCTGAGCGGAATCTCGATCAGCGTGCCCGTGGGTGCCGCCAGCGCGCGTTGCAGTGCGGCTTCGAAGTCGGCCGTACGTTCCACCCGCTCGGCCGCATAGCCGTAGGCCTGGGCCAGCGCACAGAAGTCCGGATTGCCCAGCGTGGAGCCGCTGACATGGCCGGGGTACTCACGCTCCTGGTGCATGCGGATGGTGCCGTAGATGCCATTGTTCAGCAGCACGATGATGCTTTTGCCGCCATGCTGCAGTGCCGTCGCCAGCTCCTGGCCATTCATCAGGAAGTCGCCGTCTCCCGCGATGGTGAACGCCGTGCGCCCGGTGATCAGATTGGCCGCAATCCCGGCCGGCACGCCATAGCCCATGGCGCCGCTGGTGGGCGCCAGCTGGGTCTTGTGGCCCTTGCTCCAGCCATGAAAGCGGAAATAGCGGTGCACCCAGCTGGCAAAGTTGCCCGCGCCATTGGTGATGGCTGTGTCCTGCGGCAGCAGGCGCTGCAGCGTGGCAATGATGGCCGGCATGTCGATGGCGCCGTCCTTGGCCACATCCAGCCCCGCCAGCGGCTGGGGCTGCAGATTGGCTTCGTAGTCGGCATGGGCTGCCGCCGTCCAGGCGGCCCAGGGCACACTGGCCGGAGCGTCCAGTGCCGCCAGCGCCCGGGCTGCCGCAGGCATGGTGGCGCACAGCGGCAGATCGGCGCGGAAGACACGGCCCAGTTCCTCGGCACTGGGGTGGATGTGCACCAGCTGCTGCACCGGGCGCGGCGACTGCAGCAGGGTGTAGCCGCTGGTCGTCATCTCGCCCAGGCGCGCACCGATGGTGATCAGCAGATCCGCCTGCTTGATGCGCTGGGCCAGCGCCGGGTTGATGGCAATGCCCACATCGCCGGCGTACAGCGGGTGGTGGTTGTCGAAAGTGTCCTGGAAACGGAAGGCATTGCCCACCGGCAACTGCCAGCGCTCCGCAAAGGCCTGCAGGTCTTGCGCGGCCAGCGGCGTCCAGCCCGGTCCGCCAGCGATCACAAACGGTTGTTTGGCCTTCAGCAGCAGCGCACGCAATTCCTCAGCGCCCTGTGCGCCGATGTCCTGGTGCACCGCGGGGGCGGCGGGCAGGGCCTCGCCGGAGACCACCTGGGTCAGCATGTCTTCGGGCAGCACCAGCACCACGGGACCAGGGCGACCTTGCAGGGCCGTGGTGAACGCACGGGCGATGTATTCGGGAATGCGGCGGGCATCGTCGATGCGTTCCACCCGCTTGGCCATGCCACGCGTGCCAGGGCCGAAGAAGGTGCCGAAATCCACTTCCTGGAAAGCTTCGCGGTCACGCATATCACTGCCCACGTCACCAATCAGCACCACCATGGGTGTGGAATCCTGGAACGCCGTGTGGATGCCGATGGAGGCGTTCGTCGCCCCCGGACCGCGCGTGACCATCAGCACCCCGGGCTTGCCAGTGAGCTTGCCGTAGGCATCCGCCATGAAGGAGGCTCCGCCCTCCTGGCGGCAGGTGATGAAACGGATGCGGTCGCGGTGGGCATGCAGGCCATCGAGCACATCCAGATAGCTTTCGCCGGGCACGCCAAAGGCCATGTCCACGCCCTGGGCGATCAGGCATTCGACGATCAGGTGGCCTGCGCTGCGTGGTGGGGTGGTGGAAGGCATGGCTTGTCTCTTTCTGTGTCAGGGGGAGAAAACGGGAGGGCAGCCGACGGGGAGTCGCACCCCGCATGGGGCTGCACCAGCGGCCCCGTGATTATGCGAAGGATGGGAGAGCAGACAGTTGGTGGAACCCGCAGCACACCCTGCTTGCCTGTCGCACAGCCGACAAGGTCCCTGCGCCGCCGTGGCCCGGCAAGCGCGGCCTTGCACCTGCCTTGTCCCCAATTTGCACCCCGCCATTCACACCACCAGCACGTCGGTACACACTGCGCCGCCCCGGTTTCGTCGCAAGGCGCTGTGCCTCGCTGGCACCCGGCACGACAGTGCAGGCATGCGGCAACGTCGCCGTGTTTTTTGCAGGAGCCCTGCCATGTCGCAGTACACCCCATCCCTTTCGAATACGCCACTCTGGCATCTGCGCACTGCCTTGCTGTGCGCCACCATGGCCGGCGGTATTGCCACCGGCAGCCTGGCACAGGAGCGCAGCGAAGCACCGGTGGTGGCCGTCGCCGCCAGCCAGGCCATGCCCGCCGCGCCTGCGGTGCAGCCGGGTCGCACCCGTGCCGAGGTGATTGCAGAGCTGGAATGCGCCCGGGCCTCGGGCGAACTGGAAGCCATGGTCTTGCGCTCCTACGGCCAGCCCACGCCACCGCTGCGCCCCGAAGCCTGTGCACCCGGCGCCATGGCCGGCTCTGCCCCCGGCCCGCATACGGCGCACCCGACACCACGGTCTGGTTACTGAGCGCATAGGGCCGCCTATCGCGGACCCCGCGCTGCGGTTCAGACCAGCTCGGGCGCCAGGAAGTCGCGGCTGATCTGCCCGCCCAGCAGGTTGACCCGGTCCAGGAACTGGGTCAGATAGGCATGCAAGCCGGTGTCCAGAATTTCCGTGATGCGCCCATATTGCAGCTGGGCCAGCAACAGGCCGGCACTGCGCAGGCTCTCGCTCATCTCCTGGTGCCCCACCTGGCGCAGGTTGTCCATCAGCTCGTGCATGCTGGCGTGCAGCGAACGCGGCATGTCGCGGCGCAGAATCAGCAGCTCGGCCACGCGCTCGGGCGTGATCACATCGCGGTAGACCTTGCGGTACACCTCGAAGGCCGAGACGCTGCGCAGCACCGCGCTCCAGTGGTAGAAGTCGAACTGCTGCTGCCCCACCTGGCGCAGATCGGTACCGTGGTAGTCGCTCTCAATGGCGTGGAACTTCACATCCAGCAGGCGCGCCGTGTTGTCTGCCCGTTCCAGGAATGTGCCCAGCCGCACAAAGTGGAAGGACTCATCCTGCAGCATGGTGCCCAGCGACACGCCCCGCGACAGGTGGGAGCGGTATTTGACCCACTCAAAGAACTGCATCGGGTCGCGCTCGAACCAGCCATCCTGCAGCTGGCGGTTCAGCTCCAGCCAGGTCTGGTTCTGGGTTTCCCACACTTCCGACGTCAAGGCGCCGCGCACCGCCCGTGCGTTCTCGCGTGCGGCCCGCAGGCAGGAGTAGATCGATGAGGGGTTGTTCTCATCGCGCACCATGAAATGCAGCACGCCATCGCGCGTGACCTGGGTATGGCGCCGGTCGTAGGCGGGAATCAGTTCACTGATGGACAGCACCCCCATCCAGTCCTTGCGTGCCATCTCGGCAGGCTGGGGCAGCATGGAGGTGTCGTAGCTGACGTTCAGCATGCGGGCGGTGTTTTCTGCCCGCTCGGTGTAGCGGGACATCCAGAACAGGTGGTCTGCGGTACGGCTCAGCATGGGAAACCTTTCAAGATCGTCATGGCAGGAATGCAAGCGATGTTCATCACCAGTTCCCTCCCATGCTCTGCACCATGCCGCCCAGCTCCTGCACCAGCTCCGGTGAAGGCTGGCCCTGGGCCTGTTCGTTCAGCACCCAGGTGTCCTTGGTCCCGCCGCCCTGCGAAGAATTGACCACCAGCGATCCGTCCTTCAGCGCCACGCGCGTCAGGCCGCCGGCCGCCATGCGCACGGTCTCGCCGCTCAGCACAAAGGGGCGCAAATCGATGTGGCGCGGCGCAATGCCAGCATCCACCATCGTCGGACAGCTCGACAGACTGAGCGTGGGCTGGGCGATATAGCCTGCCGGATTGGCCAGCAGCGCACGGCGGAAGTCCTCGATCTCGGTCCGGGTGGCAGCAGGGCCGATCAGCATGCCGTAGCCGCCGGCACCATGCACCTCCTTGACCACCAGCTCATGCAGATGCGCCAGCACGTATTTCAGATCGTCCTGCTTGCGGCACAGCCAGGTGGGCACGTTGGAAAGAATCGGTTCCTCGCCCAGGTAGAAGCGGATCATCTCCGGCACATAGGGGTAGACCGATTTGTCGTCGGCGATCCCGGTGCCCACCGCATTGCAGATGGTCACATTGCCGGCGCGGTAGGCGTCCATCAACCCGGCGCAGCCCAGGGTGGAATTGGGACGGAACACCAGCGGATCCAGGAAGTCGTCATCCACGCGACGGTAGATCACATCCACGCGCTGCAGGCCGCGCGTGGTGCGCATATAGACCACCTTGTCCTTGACGACCAGGTCCGGTCCCTCGACCAGCTCCACCCCCATTTGCTGCGCCAGGAAGGCGTGCTCGAAGTAGGCGCTGTTGTACATGCCTGGCGTCAGCACCACCACCGTGGCCGAATCGGATGCGGCCCGTGCCGGAGCACTGGCGCGCAGCGTATCGAGCAGCATGTCGGGGTAATGCGCCACCGGCTGCACGGCGTGCCGGGTGAACAGGTCGGGGAACAACCGCATCATCATCTTGCGGTTTTCCAGCATGTAGGACACGCCGGAGGGCACGCGCAGGTTGTCCTCCAGCACAAAGTACTCACCTTCGCCCCGGGCATTGGGGGCGCGCACGATGTCGATGCCGGCGATGTGCGCATAGATGTCGCGCGGCACATCCACGCCCTCCATCTCGGGCCGGTACTGGGCATTGTTGGCGATCAGGTCCCTGGGCACGATACCGGCCCGCAGAATGTCCTGGTCGTGGTAAATGTCGGCAATGAAGCGGTTCAGTGCCGTGACCCGTTGCACCAGGCCCGCCTGCATGCGCGTCCACTCCGCGCCGGGAATGATGCGGGGGATCAGGTCGAACGGAATCAGGCGTTCCGTGCCCGCACCATTGGCGTCTTTCTCCCCGTAGACCGCAAAGGTGATCCCCACGCGGCGGAAGATCATCTCTGCCTCTGCCGCGCGCGCTGCCATGGTCTGCGCCGGTTGCTGTGCCAGCCACTGCGCATAGGCTTTGTAGTGGTCTCGCACGTCACTGCCGTCAAACGGCAGCATGGTGTACATCTCGTCGTACTTCTGCATCGTGGGCCTCCTTGGGATTGCATAGCAAATTGCGGGCCATAGCGATGCACTATGGGTATGACAGCCAGTTTAAGGGCTGCCACGCTCCGCCCCCTCCGGGCAAGCACTCACCGATCTGGTGCATGGCTCCAGTAACGTGGGCGCAGACTGCGCTCACAGGCCACTGTCTGCGCCTGCACACCATTCCAGTGCGCCGCGCCGCATTGGGGCGTGCTCTGCACCACCAGGTCCTGGGCGGCGTAGCGCCGCAAAACAGGCGCTGCAGGGTGACCGAAACGGTTGCGATAACCCGCCTGCACCACCACCGTGTGCGGCGCCACCGCCGCCAGAAACGCCGCGCTCGACGAGGTGCGGCTGCCATGGTGGGGTGCCAGCAGCACATCGGCCTGCAGGTTCTGGCCGGAGCGCAGCAATGCGGCTTCCTGCGCCGCCTCGATATCGCCTGTCAGCAGCACCGCTGCACCGTTGGCCGCCTGCACGCGCAGCACGCAGCTGGCGGCATTGCCGTCACCCTGCACGCCGGCCGCGGGGTGCAGCACCTGCCACAGCACCCCGTCCCATTCCCACTGCTGACCGGCCACGCAGGGCTGCCAGGACCGGGACAGGCGCTGGGCCACCACCGCCGCGCCCGCCCCCACCAACTGCGCCTGGGGCTGCTGGGCCAGCACCGCCTCGGCCCCACCCACATGGTCGGCATCGCCATGGCTGAGTACCAGCATGTCCAGCCGCTCCCCCAGGGCCTGCAACAAGGGCTGCACCACCCGGGCCCCGGCATCTCCCCCCGGCCAGGCCGGCCCGGCATCAAACAGCAGACTGTGGTGGGCCGTGCGCAGCAACACCGCTGCCCCCTGGCCCACGTCCAGCGCCAGCATGTCCACCTCGCCAGGGGCGGGCCGGGGCGCCTGCCACCACAGCGCGGGCCACAGCAGCGGCAAGGCCAACGCCTTCCACTGCCAGGGCAGCGGCAGCACCAGGCCCACACCGGCGGCGATGGCCGCTGCGGCCGCCCACCACGGCGCCTGCGCCCGGGCGAGACTGGCCCAGGGCCAGGCGGACAGCGCCTCCAGCACCACCGCCATGGCCTGCACACACCAGGCCGCGGCCTCCCACAAGGGGTGCCAGAGCACCCCCAGCAGCGACAGAGGGGTGACCACCAGGGTCACCCAGGGAATGGCCAGCAGATTGGCCAGGCCACCGACCAGCGAAACCTGCCCGAAGAACAGCAGCGACAGCGGGCTGAGCGCCAGCACCACCACCATCTGTTCGCGCAGCAACTGGTACAGCCGCTGCGCCCAGCCTTGCAGCTGCCACCCCGCAGTGCCCGACGCCAGCAGCACCCCCACGGCCACAAAGCTGAGCCAAAAGCCCGCCTGGCACAGCGCCCAGGGATCCCACAGCGCGATCACCGCCAGCACCGCACTCCAGACCGCCCACCAAGGCCAGCGCCGGCCGGTGCTGTGCAGCAGGGCCACCACCACCAGCATGCCCACCGTGCGCTGCGCAGGCAGTCCGCCACCGCTGAACAGTGCATAGGCTGCCGCCAGCCCCACGCCGCCCCACAGTGCCGCCAGCGGCGCGGGCCAGCGCAGGCACAGCCACGGGCTGCAGCGCCACAAGGCCCCCAGCAGGCGCATCGCCAGCCAGGCGAACATGGTGATGTGCAGGCCCGAAATGCTGACCAGGTGGGCCACGCCGGTGCGGCGAAACACCTCCCAGTCGGCGGTGTCGATGGAGCGCTGGTCGCCCGTGACCAGCGCCGCCACCACGCCAAAGGCACGGCGGCGATCGTTCGCGGCATCCGGCTCGGCATCTGCCGCGCCCGGGACGGCCCCCTGGGCCACGATGGCATCGCGCACCTGCTGGCGCAGCGCTTCCACCGGGCGGCGGCCTTCGGCAGGATCCAGCCGCCGGGGGGTGGTGTTTTTGGGGCTGTCGCGTACATAGCCGGTGGCGCCAATGCCCTGGGCCCACAGCCACAGCTCCCAGTCCCAGCCATGGGGATTGCGCGCACCATGCGGGGCTTTGAGGCGCAGCGTCCAGCGCCAGCGTTCGCCGGCCGAGACCGCAGGCCACAGCGCAGCCCCCGCTCCGCGTGGCGCATACCATGTGACTTCCAGCCGCTGCGGCAGCTCCACGGCCTGTCCATTGGCCCGCTGTGCCTGCTCCACCACCAGTTGCATCCGCAGACCTTGGGAGGTGCGTGCCGGCAGGGCGTCCACCACGGCGATCACGTCCACATCCACGCCCTCCAAGGCAGGCGCAATGCGCTGGGCTTGCCGCCCCAGGGCCTGCCATCCCGTCAGCGCAAAGGACGCCGCCGCAGCGCAAACCACCATCAGAAGCAGCAGCCCCTGCTGCGTTCGCCGCGCGCCGGCGTGCGGCCGCGCCCACATGGCCGCGCCCCCCAGCAGCACGGCCGCCACGCCCAGCACCGCGTACCTCCACCCCGGCCACAGGGCAGGCTGCAGCAGCTGCAGCGCCACCCCTGCCGTGGCGGCCAGGGCCCAGATCGTGGGAGAAAGCCGTACTGCAGTGCACGCGGAAGCGAAAGACGGCTCCACTCTTGGCATACTGGCTGGCATGCGCGCGGTTGTCACCGACGGCCACGCACGCGCCGGAACCGCAGCACGCCCCTCCCGCCCCGATCTACCCACCATGCAAGGAACTCCCATGAGTGTCTACGACAAACTCCAAGCCCTGAACATCACCCTGCCCCCGCTGGCCGTCCCGGCCGCCGCCTATGTGCCCTTCGTGCAGACGGGCAACCTGGTGTTTCTGAGCGGCCATATTGCCCGCAAGGACGGCAAGGTGTGGACCGGCCAGCTGGGCGGCGCCATCAGCACCGACGAAGGCAAGCTGGCCGCACGCGCCGTGGCCGTGGACCTGCTGGGTACGCTGCAGGTGGCCTGCGGCGGCGATCTGAACCGCGTCACCCGCATCGTCAAGGTGATGAGCCTGGTGAATTCCACCGCCAGCTTCACCGAGCAGCACCTGGTGACCAACGGCTGCTCCGAGCTGTTGGCCGAAGTGTTTGGCGACAAGGGCTCGCACGCACGCAGCGCCTTTGGCGTGGCACAGGTCCCCATGGGCGCCTGCGTGGAGATCGATCTCGTCGCCGAGATCGCCTGACCCGTTCCGTCGGGCACGCGGCCCAGTGGCCTGGGTGCAGGCCGCCCTGGCCCCTTGCCGTGCACCGGAAACAAAAAAAGCAGCCTCTGGGGCTGCTTTTTTGTTGGGCGCGAACCACCGGACCGTGAAGAGGCCTGTGGCTGCTTTGCCTTTTTGCCCGGTGCCTGGTGCGGCGGTCGGTCGCCCCACCTACGCCCGGTTGTGGATCCAGGAGGTCAGCCCTCCAGCTCCAGCATCGCTTGCGGCCGGCTGCCGATGCTGCGGGGCGCCGGCACCGGGCGCTGCAAGCCCAGAACCTGCTGCGCGCCGGGGACCTTGAAACGGCCCACCACGCTTTTCATGTTCTGCGATTGCTCGCTCAGGCTGTGCGAGGCAGCCGCACTTTCCTCCACCAGGGCCGCGTTCTGCTGTGTCATCTGGTCGAGCGAGCTCACGGCCTCGCTGACCTGGGCAATGCCATCGCGCTGCTCGGCGGCCACGGCGTTGATCTCGGCCATGGTCAGTGTCACGCGCTCGATGGACTGGACGATTTCCTGCATGGTGCCGCCCGCTTCATGCACCAGGCGTGCACCATCGGCCACCCGCTCGACCGAGGCCTGGATCAGCTGCTTGATTTCCTTGGCGGCATCCGCGCTGCGGCCGGCCAGAGACCGTACCTCGCTGGCCACCACCGCAAAGCCGCGTCCCTGCTCACCCGCACGGGCGGCTTCCACCGCCGCATTCAGCGCCAGGATGTTGGTCTGGAAGGCAATGCCATCAATCACGCCGATGATGTCGGCAATCTTCTGGCTGCTGGCATGGATGTCGTTCATGGTGCTGACCACCTGCCCCACCACAGCCCCGCCCCGCTGGGCCACGCCCGAGGCCTGTTCGGCCAGCTGGGTAGCCTGCTGGGCGTTGCCCGCCGTCTGCTGCAGCGTACTGGTGAGCTGGGCCATGGCGGAGGCCGCCTGCTGCAGGCGGCCCGAGGTTTCCTCGGTACGCTGCGACAGATCCTGGTTGCCCATGGCGATTTCGGCGCTGGCCTGGGCGATGTTGTCGGTGCCGTAGCGCACTTCCTGGATCATCCCCCCCAGCGCCTGGTTCATATTGCGCAGCGAGAGCAGCAACTGCCCGAACTCATCGCTACGGTCGACCCCCACTTGGGTGCTCAGATCCCCCGCAGCAATGCGCTCGGCGATCTCGTTGGCCTGCACCAGCGGCCGGCGGATGCTGTTGATCAGCCAATGCGCGCCCAGCACGATGGCCACCACCAGCGCCAGCATGCCCACGCCGGCCCACAGGCCCATGCGTACACGGGTGTCTGCCATCTCGGCGCGCATGCGGGTGATGTGGGCGGTTTGCAGGTCGACAAAGGCCTGCAGGCCTTCGAGGTATTTGTCCACCACCGGCTTGTAGGTGGCCTGCACGATCTTCACACTTTCATCCGCGCTCCCGGCTTCCTTGAGCTTCATCACCTGCTGGCGGACCGCAATCATGTCGCTGCGCAGCTGGGCAATACGGGCCATCTGGGCCTTGTCGGCCTCGCTCAGATTGGCTTCTTCCAGGCTTTTCTGTACCTTGGTAATCTGCGCGCTGGTGGCCGCAATGGTGGGCGAGAACTCTTCGCCCACGCTGGGATCGGTGCTGAGCACCACGGCCAGCGTGCGCACGGCGTTGGTCTTGGTCAATGCCGCCCAGTGCATGGCCTCCGCCACGCGCTGGGACAGGATGACTTCCTGGGCCTCCTGCTGCTTCTGGAAGCGGTAAGCGCCGGTGCCCACAAAGCCCGCCAATCCCACCATGCCCGCCACGATACACAGCACACTGATCCACAGCTTGCGTGTGACGCTGATATTTTTCATGCACTCTCCATGCCTCGGTTGCAATGCGTGGATGCGGCCCTGCCACCGTTCGTCCGCCAAAATATCGGCGGTCGCCTGCACGATTGACAAGACTTACACCCAGACACAGTGGACGCCGAACCAGCCCGGCGACGAAATCTGGTTTTCCCTGATGGCCTCCATTTCGCATCACTGATGATTACTATGAATTGACATTTCTCAATAGCCATTCACAACCGTTCGTTAACCGGAAACATCCCCAGGCACAGCGTCCCATGCTTCGCAGATAGGCACCGAGCCGTCGGCCATCAGCGATCGCTGTGCAAGCGCACGTCGGATGGTTGCGCCTCGCAGGAGCGTGGCACACCCGCGCCCCGCCGTGCATGCCGCACAACCGCCGCGGTGCGACCGCAGGTACCGCCTGTGGAATCAACAGGGCGGCACTGCGCAGGATCGCTGCGCCGCCGCAAAAAAATGGGGGAGCCGATAGCTCCCCCCAACGCTCGCCATGCTCCATGGACGGTTGCGCCCTCTTCCCTCAACCGGCATCCGCGTGCACCGGGCCTTGGTGCTCGCGGCGTGTAGAACAGGTAGTGCTATGCCATCTCCAGTGCACGCGATGGATCGGTTTGCTGCCCTGCCGGTGCCAATGCGGGTGCCCGTGCAGGGGAGCGCAGTGCATGCACTGCACCGTGGCCGCTAGCCAGGACCGGCGCGGATGCACCGACAGGTACCGTGGCGGCCACAGCAGCGGCCCCCGTGCGCTGCGGCACGCTGTCCGGCACCTGAAAGCGCTGCACCAGCTCGCGCAGGTGTTCCGACTGCTCACGCAAACTGAAGGCGGCCGCCGCGCTTTCTTCCACCAGCGCGGCGTTCTGCTGCGTCATCTGGTCCAGCGCGCCCACGGCTTCGCTGACCTGGGCCACGCCGTCACGCTGCTCGGCGGCACTGGCGTTGATCTGTCCCATCACCTGGGTCACGCGCTGCACGGACTGCACGATTTCCTGCATGGTCCCTCCCGCCTCGTTCACCAGGCGCGCACCATCGGCCACCCGCTCGACCGAGGCCTGGATCAGTTGCTTGATTTCCTTGGCGGCATCCGCGCTGCGGCCGGCCAGGGAACGCACTTCGCTGGCCACCACCGCAAAGCCGCGCCCCTGCTCACCCGCGCGGGCGGCTTCCACCGCCGCATTCAGCGCCAGGATATTGGTCTGGAAGGCAATGCCATCGATCACGCCGATGATGTCGGCAATCTTCTGGCTGCTGGCGTGGATGTCGTTCATGGTGCTGACCACCTGGCCCACCACGGCCCCGCCCCGCTGGGCCACGCCCGACGCCTGGTCCGCCAGGCCTGCGGCCTGCTGGGCACTGGCCGCCGTCTGCTGCAAGGTACTGGTCAGCTGCAGCATGGCACTGGCGGCCTGCTGCAAATGGCTGGAAGTGATTTCGGTGCGCTGCGACAGATCCTGGTTGCCATTGGCGATTTCGGCGCTGGCCAGGGCAATGGCATCGCCGCTGGTGCTCACATCCTGGATCATGGCGCCCAGCGACCGGCTCATGGCCTGCAGTGACAGCAGCAACTGACCAAACTCATCGTGGCGCTGCACTGCCCACTGGCTGCGCAGGTCGCCGGCCGCAATCTGCCCGGCCACCCCGTTGGCCTGCGCCAGCGCGCGGCGGATGCCGTTGATCAGCAGGTAGGCACCAATCGACACGCCCAACAGCAACACCACCATGTTCAGCGCAGAACTGCGCACCACCCCTTGCCGTGCAGCGCCCATTTCGGCACGCATGGCTTCGAGCCCCTGGGACTGGTGCTGCACAAAGCGCAGCAGGCCGGCCAGATAGGCATCCACCGACTGGCGGTAGCCGGTGCGCGCCAGGGCGCGGCTTTCCTCCTCCTGGCCGGCGGCCTTCTTCTGCAGCATCTGATCCCGCTGGGTCTGCATGGCCTGGCGCAAGGCCACCACGTTCTGCATCTGGCCGCGGTCGTCCGCATCGCGGGCCGATGCCTCCAACGCCTGTTGCAAAGTGGAGATCTGCTGGCTGGTCGCTGCCATCTGCGCGGAGAACTGCTCGGCATCCTGTGCATCGCGGCTGAACACCTGGGCCAGGGTCCGCACCGCATTCACCTGGGTCAATGCATGCCACTGCGTGGCCTGCTCCAGGCGCAGAGAGAGCAGGCGGTCCTGCTCGCCATGCTTTTTCTGGTGCTGGGCCGAGTTGTAGCCCGCCACGCCCACGATGATCACCGCCCCCACCACGATGCTGCCCACCCCCAGCCACAACTTGTGGGTCACCCCGATGTGCTTCATAGCCCCTCCTCCCTCTTTTTATGATGCAGCGCACTAAAAAGCACGACCGTGCGGATACGAAGTGGACAACAAAGCGCCACAGGTTCGTATCGGTGTAAGCCCCAGGGAAGGTGGCATGTGGCGCGCACCACACGCCAGCTGCTGCATGGATCCCCTGCCATTCACAGGGCTTTATCGCATTTCTTGCAGCATTTGCTGCGATGGCATGGTGCCTCCGGTTGCATGGCGCTTTTCATTACGCTGCATCGCCGCATTTTTCTGTATTGTGAAATTTTGATTTCGCATTCTGAAAAAACACCTGATTTTTGTACTTTTACAGGCCAGAAAATCGTTTTACATTACGAAAAATTAACGCAATTATTTGATTTAAAAGAAGAATAATTTTTTTATGGCGCCAAAAAAGAAATTGCTGCGACGCAAACAATAAGACCCATGCCAACCCTCTGAGGTTGCGGCGGATTCACCCTCCAGCGCAGCCCCTCAGGACCACAGCAACTACCTGCTGTGCCGCACCGCCAGCCAGCCAATTAGCACCACCGTGCTAATTAGCAAGTTGAGCAAGGGATGGTGTTTGACACCCATGTCTTAACCCGGCGCTCCGGCCTTTGACAGCCTGCGCCACCGTTACAGAAGGAGCATCCCATGCCCAACCGCCACGTGACCCTTGCCGCCGACACCACTTCCACCCACGAAGGCAGCTACCTCGGCCGCATCCTTTGCCCGCACTGCATGTGCACCCACACCATCGAAGCCGAAGGCGGCTGCAGCACCGAAGCCTGCGACGACTGCGGCAGCCCCAGCGAAAGCGAATAAGCTTTCCGCCCCGCTCTCCACCGGAGCGGCAGCAGCAGCGTCTTTTTTCTGTGTGCGGCGCTGCCGCTGGCGCTCCGGATCCTGGAGCGATCTCCCCTTCCGCCCCGAATGCCCGCCGTGGCCTTCGGGGCGCTTGCTTTGGACAGCCTGCAATGGCTCGCATGGTCGACCTGTGCCCGCTACGCCGGTGAAACAGTCTTCACCGCCACGCGCCTAATCCTCCGCCCCAGCGGACCTAGCATGCATGCGCACCCCGGACACCATCACCAGGAGACCACCATGACCACCGCTGCCCCCCAGCACCCGATCCCCCACCCCGAAGAAGCCGCTGTGCGCCTACCGCTGGAGCTGTACATGCGTGGACACGCGGAGGACTGCGCCGCACACATGCGCGCAGCCTTTCTGCCCAGCGCCCGCCTGGAAAGCGTGCGGGAAGGTCCGCTGACATCGTGGACGCTGGACGTCTACTGCCAGCGCTTCAACAACATTCCGGCGGCGGACGAGGCCCTGCGCCGCCGCCGCATCGACTGGCTGGACATCACCGGCACCTCGGCCATGGCCAAGGTCACGCTGGAGCATGGCGCCGTGACCTTCACCGACTACTTCGTGCTGCTCAAGACCGAGGCCGGCTGGAAGATTGCCAACAAGGCCTTCCACGCCCAGCCGCAGTAAGTCCCACAGCCAGGCCACACCGCCCACCACGCCCGCCATCCCCTGCCTGCGGTAGTGCCATTGCCCAGCCCTTACGCTGTGCCGACTGCAACGCACTGGCTGTGCGCACCATGGACGCAGCACAGCCTCCGCACGGCGAAAGGCATGGCAACGCATGTATTACGGCGAACGTTTCAATGCATGGACCCACCTGCTGGGCGCCTTGCTGGCGCTGGGCGGTGCGGTGTGGCTGATCGTGCGTGCCAGCCTGCACAGCGACGGCATAGGCATCACCAGCGTGGCCATCTACGGCGCCAGCCTGGTGCTGCTGTACGCCATCTCCACCAGCTACCACAGCGTGCGCGGCCGCGCCAAGCGGGTGCTGCGCAAGCTGGACCACCTGAGCATCTACCTGCTGATTGCCGGCAGCTACACCCCGTTCTGCCTGATCAGCCTGCGCGGCGCCTGGGGCTGGTCGCTGTTTGGTGTGGTCTGGGGCATGGCCGTGGTGGGCATGCTGCAGGAGATCAAGCCGCGCAGTGAAGCCCGGGTGCTGTCGCTGGTGCTGTATGCCCTGATGGGCTGGGTGGTGCTGGTCGCCGTCGGCCCGCTGCTGGATGCGCTGGGCACGGCCGGATTTGTCTGCCTGCTGTCGGGCGGGCTGCTGTACACCGGCGGGATCGTGTTCTTCGCTCTGGACCAGCGGCTGCGCCACGCCCATGGCATCTGGCACCTGTTCGTGCTGGCAGGCAGCGGCCTGCACTATGCGGCGGTGTGGCTGTATGTGCTGCCGGTGCCCGCAGCGCGCTGATCCACGCTGACACACCGCTGGATCGAAGAAAAAGCGACCAGAGCGCTCTCTGCCGCACGCCGCCCAGCGCTAACCGCGGTTTCATGTCTGCAGCGACAGCGGCATGCGCCGCTGTCATCGTCCCCGCTTACGGTCTGGCGACATGCCAGCTGTTGTTCAGGAAGCCGTCGCCCGTCTTGTCACCGGGCTTGGTGTCCTTGGCCCAGAAGTACAGCGGTCGCCCCTTGTAGGCCCACTGTTTGCTGCCGTCATCGCGCGTCACCACACTCCAGTCGCCAGTGGGTGCCGCATTGGCCTTGGCCATCAGCGGCGGCCAGTTGGTGGCGCAGGGCCCGTTGCAGACACTTTTTCCGCTGCCGGCAGTATCCCTGTCGAACACATACAGCGTCATCTGGTTCGGCCCCACCAGCATGCCATCGCGAATGGTGCTGGGCGAGTTGTCCTTGGCATGGGGAGCCATGGAACAGGCCGCCAGCAGCGCCGGTGCCAGAACAGTGAGGGAAATCATGCGGATCATGGTGTGGTCTCCTTGCTGTGAAATGGCGGCCTGCGGCCGGATGGACGGTAGACAACGCAATGCCCTGCCCAGCATGGGCAACGCGGTCTGCCACCGCAGCCGCACTGGCTGCGACAGCGCCCGGGGGCACATGGCCTGCTCCCGCCGTGTCCATCACTCCGGCAGGGCAAGACCATGCAGTCTCCCTCCATCCCAGCTACACGGTGTAACCGTTGGTGCGTTGTGCGCGCTTTCTGTGGTGCTTGGCCCCCTACCCCGGCGGGGAACGGTGCCGACATCGCCCCCGCTCCACGGCCGCTCCGGGTGTGAACAGTGCGCCGCCCGCCACCCGCATGCAGTGCAGCCGCAGGCCAGCCGCTTTTTTTGCACGGCACGCAGAACTTCTGGCCGGCCGCGACATCCCAGGACTGCTCCGTGGCAGCCGCATGGATTCAAAAACCATCCCACCAGACTTGATGCGCTCTACCCGGACAATGCATGCAACATTTTTGATAGCAGAACCTACCCATGAGCACCCACAGCTTTCAACTGCCCTTCTTCACCATCGGCGATCTGGATGGACTGAGCGGCGATGACACCACGCGCACCGCCCACATCGACATTCCCGCCGACTGCCTGCCCGTAGCCGCCACCCTGCGTTCCGCCCGCCAATGGCTGGTGGAACAACACCCTGCCGTCGACATGGAGTGCGCCGCCGACCTGCCGCTGCGCGGCTTTTTCTCCTTCCAGGGCCCGCAAGGCCATGAAGGTCTGAACGTGGACAGCGCCCAGCTGGTCGCGATCGACGAGGGCTTTGTGGTGCGTGCCAGCCTGGACAATGGCGTGTGCGTGGAAACCGATGTACTGAGCCTGGACGGCCTGGCCTGACCCGCCTGCCGCAGCGGTGGCGCTTACCACACCCCATCGCACCACCGCACCACGGCCTCTGCCCGCTCCCTGCGGGCTTTTTTGTACCTGGGCCGCACGGCACGCGGTCATCCATCAGCCGCAGGGCAGCGCCGGCCCATGCCTGCGGCCCATTCTCTGCCGCATGCCACGCCCTCGCAGCTTGTAATTTTTTCTATCAAAGCAAGCACTCCCATGCTCACGCATGCATAGCAGCTTGTGCATACCTGGTGCGCTTGAACAACGTTTCTGCATTTCAATTCCGGTACATTCGACGCAGCAACTGTTACTGACGGAGAAAACCTTGCGCGCACGCACTGCCTGGCTGCTGGCCCTGACCTCTTCTGCCCTTGCCCTGAGCGGGTGCAGCGCCCCTGCCCCCACGCCCACCACGCAGGCCCCCACCAACACCACGCGCAATACCGCAGTGGGTGCGGCCGTGGGCGCCGTGGCCGGTGCGGGCGTGGCCCATGCCACGGGCGGCAAGGCCGCTGTGGGCGCGGTGGCGGGTGCGGCCGTGGGCGGCACCGTGGCCTATCTGTGGTCCAGGAACATGGAGCGCCAGCGCCTGGAACTGGAGCGCGCCACCAAGGGCACCGGCGTGAAGGTCAGCCGCACCGACGACAACCGGCTCAAGATGGTCTTTCCCGCCGACATCACCTTCAACAGCCACAGCGCCGAACTGCAGCCCCAGGCCCGCACCCTGCTCGGCCGCTTTGCCGACAGCCTCAAGCGCCATCCCACCACGCATGTGCTGATCGTGGGCCACGCCGACAGCAGTGGCGGCCCGCACATCAACGACCCGCTGTCCAAGGACCGCGCCAATGCGGCACGCAACTACATCTTCCAGCAGAAGGTGATGGGTCCGCGCATCCAGACCGAAGGCCGCGGCGCCCGTGAACCCGTGGCCAGCAACGACACACCGGCCGGCCGGGCCAAGAACCGCCGGGTGGAGGTGTTTGTGATGGAACAGCGCCGATAAACAGCTGCCGGGGCAGCCCCTGCCCCAGGAGGACGCCCGCCGGCCTCCGTGCCGCAGCAGCCTCATCCGCACGCGGACCGGTCTGCTGCGGTGTCAGCGTGCGGCGGCTTCCAGCTCCGCCCGGCCCAGCACAAAGGCCGGGTTCTCGGTCAGCGTCTCCAGCGCCATGTCGATGAACGCCCGCACGCGGGCAGGCTGGGCGCTGCGGCTGCCCCAGTACAGATACAGGCTGTGCTCCTCCACCAGGTACGGCAGCAGCACCGGCACCAGGCGGCCGGACCGGATGAACGGCGCCGCCGTGACCCCCGTCAGCTGGCCCAGCACCTGGCCGCCCAGCACGGCCTGCAGCTCCAGTTCTTCGTCATTGGTGCTGAAGGCCGGCGTGAGCGCCTGGTAGACCACCGCGTCCCCTTGCCGCAGCTGCCAGGGCATGGGGCGGCCGGTATCGGTGCGCAAGAACACGCTGCATGGGTGCCGCGCCAGCTCGGCCGGCGTGCGCGGCGCGCCCTGCCGCTCCAGATAGGCCGGCGCCGCGCAGACGATCAGCTGCAGCGCAAACAGCCGCCGCGCCACCACGCCTTCGGCCGTGGCCGGGCCGCCGCGAAAGCCCACATCCACCCGATCCTCCACCCAGTTGCCTACATGGTCGTCCAGTTGCACCTCCAGCTGCACCGCGGGGTGGCGGGCACTGAATGCGGACAGCAGCGGCGCCACCACCGGGCGAAAGGTGGAACGCGGCCCCACCACCCGCAGCGGTCCGGCGATCTCGTCCTTGGCATGCTGCACACCGGCCAGCGCCTGCTCCAGGCTGCGTACTGCCGGCTGCACCGTGGCCAGCAGCTGCCGCCCCTCGGCCGTCAGCGCCATGCTGCGCGTGGTGCGGTGGAACAGGCGCACGCCCAGGTGCTTCTCCAGCTGGGCCAGCGCCTGGCTGGCCGCCTGGGCGCTGACGCCCTGCTGCTGCGCCGCCCGGCGCAGGCTGCCCAGCTCGGCCGTGTGAAGAAAGGTGTGCAGCGCGCGCAGTTCATTGATGGGCATGGGCCATGGTAGGGGCAAACACCTGAAAAATCCGTCTACTGACAAATTTCACTTGTAAATCCTTCAAGGCATTGATGGCTAGTGGCTTGTGAATGTGCTTTCTAGAATCTGCTCACAACGGCTGCCGCTGCCCTCCTCCTTTCCACCCCGGCAGCGGCCAGCACTTTCTTGCGACTTTTCCCACAGGACACCACCATGGTCATGCCCGTGCGCGGCTATGCCGCCCATTCCGCCACCTCTGCACTGGGGCTGTTCAGCTTTGTGCGCCGCGATCCACGCCCCAACGATGTGGCCATCGAGATCGAATTTGCCGGGGTCTGCCACTCCGACCTGCACACCGTGCGCGGCGACTGGGGCGTTCCACGCTACCCCGTGGTCCCCGGCCACGAAATCATCGGCCGCGTGACGGCCGTGGGCGCCGATGTGACGCGCTTTACCGTGGGCCAGCGCGTGGGCGTGGGCTGCATGGTCGACTCCTGCCAGCACTGCCCGGCCTGCGCCCAGGGGCTGGAGCAGTACTGCGAGAACGGCATGACCGGCACCTACAACGATGTGGACCGCCAGGACGGCACATCCACCCAGGGGGGCTATTCGGAACGCATCGTGGTCTCCGAACAGTTTGTGGTGAACGTGCCCGAGCACCTGGACCCTGCCGGCGCCGCCCCGCTGCTGTGCGCGGGCATCACCACCTGGTCGCCGCTGCGCCACTGGAAGGTGGGCCCCGGCAGCAAGGTGGCCGTGGTCGGCCTGGGCGGCCTGGGCCATATGGCGTTGAAACTGGCCAAGGCCATGGGCGCCGAAGTGACGCTGTTCAGCCGCAGCCCGGGCAAGGAAGCCGACGCCCAGCGCCTGGGTGCCAGCCACGTGGTGATCTCCACCGATCCCGCGCAAATGAAGGCCGTGCGCGGCCAGTTCGATCTGATCATCGACACCGTGCCCTATGTGCACGAACTCAACCCCTATGTCAGCACCCTGGCGGTGTCCGGCACGCTGGTGCTGGTGGGCTACCTCGGTCCGCTGGAAGAAATGCTCAACACCGCCCCCATGGTGATGGGCCGCAAATCGGTGGCCGGATCGGTGATCGGCGGCATTGCCGAAACCCAGGAGATGCTGGACTTCTGCGGCCAGCACGGCATCACGGCCGATATCGAGCGCATCGACATCGGCAGCATCAACGACGCCTACGAACGCATGCTGAAAAGCGATGTGAAATATCGGTTTGTGATCGATATTGCCTCGTTCCAAGGCGCTGCGTGAGATCACCCTGCCACCCTGTGGCGGCAGGGGCAACCCGGTCATAGCCGCTGGCAGCCCAGCGCATCGGCCGCTCGCCCATGTCCAGGGCTCCTGCCCCGCCACCGGGACGCAAAAAAAAGCCAGCACGCAGCTGGCTTTTTTTGCGGGGGACACGGAACGCGCCGGCTTATTCCACCCGGAAGATGCCGCTGGGCTTGAAGGTCCAGCCTGCGGCCTTGCCCTTGCTGCCGCGCTTGCCGGCCGCGTTGTTCAGGCTGCGGATTTCCAGGGTTTCTTCCCGGTCCTTGCCGCCGCGTCCGTTGCCGGTGATGCGCACGCTGCGGGTGTAGGCTGCTGCCCCCACCAGGCTGGCCTTGTCCTCCAGCTTCATCAGCTGCAGGCCGCGGCCCCCGCTCATCAGCTTCAACTCGGACAGGGCATAGGTCAGCACATGACCATCGCTGGACAGGCAGGCCACATGGGTGGCGGCCGGTGTGTCGACGCCGTCGGCCGTGGCGGCGGGGATGGCGGCCAGGTTGCTGGGCAGGCACAGCGTCTCGCCGTCCTGCACCGTCACAAAGGACTTGCCCGCCTTGTTGCGCGCCACCATGGATTCCAGCTTGGCCACAAAACCGTAGCCGCCGGAGCTGGCCAGCAGCAGCTGGCTGTCGGCACTGCCCGCAAAGTAGGCGGTGATCTGGCTGCCGGACTCCAGGTCGATCATGGTGGTGACGGGCTGCCCGTCACCGCGCCCGCCGGGCAGGCTGGAGACAGCCACGCTGTAGACACGGCCGTTGTCGCCAAACACGATCAGCTGGTCCACGGTGCGGCATTCGAACGTGCCCCACAGCTGGTCGCCGGACTTGAAGGTAAACACCGCGGCCTCGTGGCCATGGCCCTGGCGCGTGCGCACCCAGCCTTTTTCGGAAATGACCACGGTCACCGGCTCATCCACCACCTTGACCTCGGCCACCACCTTCTTTTCCGCCTGGATCAGGGTGCGGCGTGCATCGCCAAACTCTTTGGCGTCGGCCTTGATTTCCTTGACCATCAGGCTGCGCAGCGCCTTGGAGTCCTGCAGGATTTCTTCCAGCCCCTTCTGCTCGTCGCGCAATGCGGCCAGTTCCTGCTCGATCTTGATGGCTTCCAGCCGTGCCAACTGGCGCAGGCGGATTTCCAGAATGTCTTCGGCCTGGCGTTCGGACAGGTTGAAGCGCTCCATCAGCGCCGGCTTGGGCTCGTCGCTGGCACGGATGAGGGCAATCACCTCATCGATGTTCAGCAGCACGGCCTGGCGGCCTTCCAGGATGTGGATGCGGTCCAGCACCTTGGCCAGGCGGTATTCGCTGCGGCGGGTGATGGTGGCCTGGCGGAAATCGATCCACTCCTCCAGCATCTGGCGCAGCGGCTTCTGCACCGGTTTGCCGTCCAGCCCGATACAGGTCATGTTGATGGAGCTGGACGTTTCCAGGCTGGTGTGGGCCAGCAATGCGACCACCAGCTCGGACTGCGGCACCTTGCCGGTCTTGGGCTCGAAGACGATGCGCACCGGTGCGTCCTTGCTGGACTCGTCGCGCACCCCATCCAGCACCGCCAGCATGCTGGCCTTGAGCTGGTTCTGCTCCAGGGTCAGCGCCTTCTTGCCGGTCTTGACCTTGGGGTTGGTGATGTCCTCGATCTCTTCCAGCACCTTCTGCGTGCTCACGCCCGGAGGCAGCTCGTTGACCACCAGCTGCCACTGGCCGCGCGCCAGCTCCTCGATCGTCCAGCGCGCACGCACCTTCAGGCTGCCGCGGCCGCTGCGGTAGGCCTCGGCAATGTCATGGCTGCTGCTGATGATCTGGCCGCCGCCGGGGTAATCCGGACCGGGAATCAGTGCAAACAGCTCCTCATCGGCCAGCGCGGGCTTTCTGATCAGCGCCACGCAGGCTTCGGCCACTTCCAGCAGGTTGTGGCTGGGAATTTCGGTGGCCAGACCCACGGCAATGCCGCTGGCGCCGTTGAGCAGCGAGAAAGGCAGGCGCGCGGGCAGCTGCTGGGGCTCTTCGGTGCTGCCGTCGTAGTTGGGCACGAAATCCACCGTGCCCTGGTCGATCTCGTCGAGCAGCAGGCGCGTGATCTTGGACAACCGGGCCTCGGTGTACCGCATGGCTGCAGCGCCGTCGCCGTCGCGGCTGCCGAAGTTGCCCTGGCCGTCCACCAGCGGGTAGCGCTGGTTGAAATCCTGCGCCATGCGCACCAGCGCGTCGTAGGCGGACTGGTCGCCATGGGGGTGGAAACGGCCCAGCACATCGCCCACCACACGGGCGCTCTTGACCGGCTTGGCCGCCGTGTTGCCGGTGCTGCCGCCATAGGACAGGCCCATGCGGTCCATGGCGTACAGAATGCGGCGCTGCACGGGCTTGAGGCCGTCGGCCACATCGGGCAGGGCCCGGCCCTTCACCACGGACAGGGCATATTCCAGGTAGGCGCGCTGGGCGTAGGCGCCCAGGTCCAGCGAGTCACCGCCCTCGGCGGGGCGTGCAAGGTCTAGCGTCAAATGGTCACTCATGGAAGAAAGTTCGGGGTAGTACTCAGGTCCGCAGCCGGCTGGTCGCCGCGCAGCTCCATGCGCACCCGGCCTGTGCCGGGGATGGCCGCCTGGCGGCCACCGCGTGCGGCCGCCGCGGAAGCGCCGGGCTGCAGCTGTTCATACAACGCCAGCACGGTGCGGACATAGTTTTGGGTTTCTTTGTACGGGGGAATCGCCTGGCCGAAGCGTTTGACAGCGTTTTCCCCTGCGTTGTAGGCGGCCAGCGCCAGGTCCAGCCGGCCCGGGAACATGGCGATCAAATACTTCAGGTAGCGGGCGCCGGCCTGCAGATTCGTGGCGGGGTCGGTGAGCTTGGCGGCCACCGAGCGGCGCGCGTCGGCGCGCACGCCAAAGCGCTCGGCCGTGGCCGGCAGCAGCTGCATCAGCCCCACAGCGCCCTTGGGCGAGACCACATCCACATCGAAGCCGGATTCGGTGGCGATCAGGGCCTTGAGCAGCTCGTAGTCCAGCCCGGTATTCTGCGCGGTGTGCTCCACATGGCGGCGCACCCGCTGGTACTGGGCCGAGGACGAGAAATACGCTGCCAGCTTGCCGGCCGATGCCACGGAAGCCGCGTCCACCTTCAGGCCCGAGCCGCTACCTGCGTGTCGGGGCGTGCCGTCGCGCTGCGAATCGAAATCATCGCCCTGGAAGAACAGGCGGTAGCGCTCATCCAGCGGCTCGGCCGCAAAGTGGGTCACGCCCTGACCATCCACATAGGCCCAGATATCGGCCCGAGCCGCGCCGGGCAGCGCCAGGGCCGCGGCAGCCGACAGCCAAAGGGTCAGCAGCAGCCGTCGGTACCGGGCGCGCAGCCCTCTTTCACCGCACAGGCGCAGTCCCGCCGGGCGTGCCGCGTGCTGCGGCCATGCCCGTAAAGTCTGCAGCCATGCAATGAAAGACAGCGGCATGGCAGGGCCTCAGATGTCCAGGTCCACCGCGTCGCCGTGCAGCTCCATCAGCTCACGGCGCGAGGCTGCCTCGCCCTTGCCCATCAAGCGGGTCATCAGGTGCTCGGTCTCCTGCAGCGGCATGGTGTCGACCTGCACCGGCAGCAGGCGGCGCGTGTCGGGGTTGAGCGTGGTTTCCCACAGCTGCTCGGCGTTCATCTCGCCCAGGCCCTTGAAGCGGCTGATCTGGCATTTCTCGCGCGCCACACCTTCCTTGACCGCTTTCTCCAAGATGGCGTTCAGCTCGCTTTCGTCCAGCGCATAGACCTTGGCCGCGGGCTTCTTGCCGCGTGCCGGCACGTCCACGCGGAACAGCGGCGGACGGGCAATGCACACATGGCCGGCCTCCATCAGCTTGGGGAAATGCTTGAAGAACAGCGTCAGCAGCAGCACCTGGATGTGGGAGCCGTCCACGTCGGCATCGGACAGGATGCAGATCTTGCCGTAGCGCAGGCCGGACAGATCCACCACGTCATCCGGACCATGCGGATCGACACCGATGGCCACCGAGATGTCGTGAATTTCGGTGTTGGCAAACAGGCGGTCGCGGTCCACTTCCCAGGTATTGAGCACCTTGCCGCGCAGCGGCAGCACGGCCTGGGTCTCCTTGTCCCGTCCCATCTTGGCGGAGCCGCCGGCCGAATCGCCTTCGACCAGGAACACCTCGTTGTGGGCCAGGTCGCGGCTTTCGCAATCGGTGAGCTTGCCGGGCAGCACGGCCACGCCGGAACCTTTGCGCTTTTCCACCTTCTGGCCGGCGCGCTGGCGCGTCTGCGCGGCCTTGATGGCCAGTTCGGCCAGCTTCTTGCCGTGCTCCACATGCTCGTTCAGCCACAGCTCCAGCGCCGGGCGCACAAAGCCCGAGACCAGGCGCACGGCATCACGGGAGTTCAGCCGCTCCTTGATCTGGCCCTGGAACTGGGGGTCCAGCACCTTGGCCGAGAGCACATAGCTGGCGCGGGCGAACACATCGTCCGGCATCAGCTTGACGCCCTTGGGCAACAGCGAATGCATGTCGATGAACGCCTTGACCGCCTGGAACAGGCCGTCGCGCAGGCCGCTGTCGTGCGTGCCGCCGGCGGTGGTGGGAATCAGGTTGACATAGCTCTCGCGCAGCGGCGCACCTTCTTCGGTGAAGGCCACACACCAGGCCGCACCTTCGCCTTCGGCAAAGTTGTCGTTGTGCCGGTCGGCAAAGCCCTCGCCCTCGAACAGGGGAATGACGGGGTCGCCCGCCAGGCTTTGCGCCAGATAGTCGCGCAGGCCGCCCTTGTACTGCCAGCTTTGCGTGTCGCGGTTCTTGTCGTTGACCAGGGACACGCTCACGCCGGGCATCAGCACCGCCTTGCTGCGCAGCAGGTGCACCATCTCGCCCATGGGCAGGTTGGACGATTCAAAGTATTTGGCGTCCGGCCAGGCACGCACGGTGGTGCCCTGCTTGCGCTCGCCGCTTTGCAGCGGGCGCACGGTCAGGGGCTCGATCACATCGCCACCGGCAAACACCAGATGGGCCACCTTGCCGTCGCGGTGCACGGTGACTTCCATGCGCGTGGACAGCGCATTCGTCACCGACACGCCCACGCCGTGCAGACCACCGGAGAAGCTGTAGGCGCCGCCCTGACCCTTGTCGAACTTGCCGCCGGCATGCAGGCGGGTGAAGACCAGCTCCACCACAGGGGCGCCTTCTTCGGGGTGCAGGCCAAAGGGAATGCCGCGGCCATCGTCTTCCACGCTGACCGAGCCATCGGTATGCAGCGAGACCTTGATGCGCTTGCCGTAGCCGGCCAGGGCTTCGTCGGCCGCGTTGTCGATCACCTCCTGCAGGATGTGCAGGGGGTTGTCGGTGCGGGTGTACATGCCGGGGCGTTGCTTGACCGGCTCCAGGCCCTTGAGGACGCGGATCGAACCTTCCGAATATTCGGGAATGGAAGTAGAGGGTTTGGCTGCCATGGGGGCGAATTGTAGTGCGCGCACCAGCGCACAGCTGGATAAATAAACAGTTACCCCTGACGCCATTGCTTGCACATGCGCAAGCGCCGGGGCATTTCCGGGCGCAACGCTAACACAGCAGGCTGTCGCGCCGGAGTCCATTCGCGAGGTGGGGCTGCCCCACAGGTAGCGGGTGAACTGGATACATTCCACAGCTATGCAAAACCAAAACAACACCACCAACCGCCTGCCCATGCTGCAGGTGCTGCTGTGCGGGGGTGCAGTGGTCACCTTGTCCATGGGCATACGCCACGGCTTCGGCCTGTGGCTGCAACCCATCACCCAGGAAATGGGCTGGACCCGCGAATCCTTTGCCCTGGCGATTGCCATCCAGAACCTGTCCTGGGGCGTGCTGGGCATCTTCGTGGGCATGATGGCCGACAAGCTGGGCGCCTTCAAGGTGCTGATCGGCGGCGCCATCCTGTATGCGCTGGGTCTGGTGGGCATGGCGCTGTCGCCCTCCACCTTGCTGTTTGCGCTCACGGCCGGGGTGCTGATCGGTGCCGCCCAGGCCGGCACCACCTATGCGGTGATCTATGGCGTGCTGGGGCGGCAGATTCCGCCCGACCGCCGCAGCTGGGCCATGGGCGTGACGGCGGCAGCCGGTTCGTTCGGCCAGTTCTTCATGGTGCCGGTGGAAGGCGGGCTGATTGCGCAGTTCGGCTGGTCCAACGCGCTGCTGATCCTGGCCGTGATCGCCCTGGTGATTGCCGCCCTGGCCTTTGGCCTGCGCGAGCCCGGCTTTGGCGGCACGGCAGGTGCTGCGCCCCAGCGCGACCAGACCATCGGCCAGGCCCTGGCCGAAGCCTGGACCAACCCCAGCTTTGTGCTGCTGCTGTCGGGCTACTTTGTCTGCGGCTTCCAGGTGATGTTCATCGGCGTGCACATGCCCAGCTACCTGAAGGACTTTGGCATTGCCCCCCAGGTGGCCAGCTATTCCCTGGCGTTGGTGGGCCTGTTCAACATCTTCGGCACCTACATCGCCGGGAATCTGGGCCAGAAAATGCCCAAGCGCTACCTGCTGTCGGGCATCTACGGGCTGCGCTCGGTGGTCATCATTGCCTTCCTGCTGGCCCCGCTGTCGCCCTGGTCGGTCTACCTCTTCTCGGCCGCCATGGGCTTTCTGTGGCTGTCCACCGTACCGCTGACCAATGCCACCATCGCCCAGATCTTCGGTGTGCAGCATCTGTCCATGCTGGGCGGTTTTGTGTTCTGCAGCCACCAGGTGGGCAGTTTCCTGGGCGTGTGGCTGGGCGGCTACCTGTATGACCGCAACGGCAATTACGACATGGTCTGGTATCTGGCGATTGCGCTGGGCATTTTTGCCGCCGTTGTCAACCTGCCGGTGCGTGAGCAGGCCCTGGTGCGCAAGCCGGCCGCCGCCTGACCGGTCTCTCACCGCCGTTCAGCGCTACCATCGCAGCCATGCATACCCCCGGCACCGCACCGCCCTCTGTCCCGCCCCGGCTGCACGGCTGGCGGCGGGCGCTGGTCTGGGCGGTCATCGCCGCGGTGCTGGCAGCAGTGTTTGCCCTGTATCTGCAGCCGGACTTCATGGTCACACTCGCCAACCAGGTCTGGGCCTGCTTCTGAGCCTGGGGGCAGCCCGCCCCGGCGGCATGGCCGGGAGGTCTCATGCCCCGCATCCTCATCACCGGCGCCTCTGACGGCATCGGCGTCGAAATGGCGCTCCAACTGGCACGGCACCACCAGCAATCGCTGCAGCTGACCCTGGCCGCGCGCAACCTCGACAAACTGCAGTCCGTGGCGGACCAGTGCCAGGCCCATGGCGCCCAGTTGCTGGCCGTGCCCACCGATGTCTCCGACGAGGCGGCCTGCCGCGCCCTGGTGGCACAGAGCGCGCAGCAGTTTAGCGGCCTGGACGTGCTGGTCAACAACGCCGGCGTATCGGCCCATGCCCTGTTCGAAGAAGTGAGTGCCGAGCACCTGGCCTGGTACGAGCAGCTGATGCGCACCAATTTCTGGGGCAGTGTGTGGTGCACCCATGCCGCCTTGCCGCACCTGAAAGCCTCGCACGGCAGCATCGTGGCCGTGTCCTCGCTGGCCGGGCTGGTGGGCGTGCCCGGGCGCACGGCCTACAGCGCCAGCAAGTTCGCCCAGGCCGGCTTTTTCGAAGCGCTGCGCGCCGAACTGAAACCGGCCGGCGTCAGCGTGACCACGGCCTACCCCGGCGTGGTGGACACCCGCATCCGTTACCACGGCTACAACGCCCAAGGCCAGGCCGCCGGCGTCAGCGGCCTGAAGGAGGAACATGCCATGCCCGTGGCCGAATGCGCGCGGCTGATCCTGCAGGGCATGGAACGCCGCCAACGCGAGGTGGTCATGACACGCCAAGGAAAACTGGGCCGCTGGGTCAAGCTCATTGCCCCCAGTGTGGTGGAACGCATGGCGCTGGCGGCCCTGCAGCGTCCGCTTGGCAGCCATTGACCCTGGTCAGCCCAGGCCGTCTGCACCACCTGCCCCCAAGGTACAGGCTGCTATAGTTTTCTACATGATCCACGCCACGCCACCTGCCTCCACACTCCCGCAAGCCCAGCCAGCACCGTCCCCCTGGATCGAGCGCTGGCGCCATCTGCTGCCGGCCGGCTGCAGCGTGCTGGATGTGGCCTGCGGCAGCGGCCGCCACCTGCGCTGGCTGGCCGCCAATGGCCATGCCATGACCGGGGTGGACCGCGATGCAGCCGCACTGGCCGCACTGCCCGGTCTGGGCGAGCTGCTCTGCGCCGATATCGAAAACGGCCCCTGGCCGCTGCCGGGGCGCCAGTTCGGCGCGGTGGTGGTCACCAACTACCTGTGGCGCCCCCTGTGGCCGCAGATCCTGGACAGTGTGGCGCCCGGCGGCGTGCTGCTGTATGAAACCTTCGGCCAGGGCAACGAAGCTTTTGGCAAACCGTCACGCCCGGACTTTCTGCTGGCCCCCGGCGAGCTGCTGCAGGTCTGCACCGGCTGGCAGGTGGTGGCCTATGAATGCGGCCAGCTGCGCCAGCCTGACCGCGTGGTGCAGCGCATCGCCGCCATCCGCCCAGCGGGCAGCGCGCTCCCGGCCCGGCTGACGCCTTAACCCGGTCATCCGGCCTTCCACCGGTTCGAAGCCTTCAGCACGGGGGGCCCGCGGTCGCCTTAAAACCAGAACCACACCCCCGCCCCGGCCTGCCAAGGACTGCGGCGCAGGCACATGGAATCACCCGCCACGGGCACGTGCACACCACACGCCATGGCAGGGCCTCCCGGCAACACCCGCCCATCTCCGGGATTGCACGTGCGGCCTTTGAAACCCGTCCCTCCCGACACTCTCACTGAAGTTCTGCTCTCCATGCCCACCTACGCCCTGCTGCTGGCCCACGACGAATACCCCAGTTCCACCACCGCATGGCCCGCCCGCCCGGCTGCCTCGGGCAGCCCCTGCGACGGCTGGGCCGAATGGTTCGACCACACGCCTTTGCTGTTCAGCCTGCTGATGGGCGATGCCCAGCACCTGCCCACGCTGGTACCTTGCAGCGCCTACGGGGACAACGAAGGCCTGTCCTCCCTAGCCGCCCCCATGGACGGCGTGAAAGCCCGCTGGCAATGGCTCAAGTCCCAGATGGAGCCGCTGCCCGCGCATTGGCCTGAGGCTCAGCGCCGGCAATGGCAGGACATCGACCAGGCCATTACCACCAGCACGCGCCGCTGGCTGCTGCTGGACTGCGCCACGCTGTGCCCGCATGACTTTGACGAGCCCGCATACACCGCCTTTTTGCAGGCCCAGCGCGATCAATGCCTGTTGTGGGACTGCAGCACCACGGGCCTGCCCGAGGTGCTGCACAGCCTGCTGCAATCGCCCGCCGCCCAGCTGGGCTGGTGGAGCCCCTCGGTGGTGGCACGCACCGAACCGGTGGAGCGCGACATCTCCGACGACTGGCCTGCCTGGCTCTCCGAGCACTATGAAGAGCGCTACCACGGAGCCTGGGAGGAAGAACTCGAGGCCTACGTGGTGATGCCCAAGTTGCACCCTCACACCGGCCTGCCCTGCCAGACAGAGCAGGAGCGTGAACACTGGCCCGTGGGCCTGGTCACGCCCTACGGTCGCTGGCTGCTGCATCCGGATGCCGGCGCCCTCGGCGCGTTTGCCAGCGGCAACTGCATCAACCTGGTCTATCCGCCGGAGCGCCCGGGACAGGCCGAGCGCCATGGCATCCAGGACGCCAATGGACTGTGGCTGCTCACTCCGGATCAGGGCTATCCCGAAGCCTGGGCGCTGACACCATACCTGATCAAGTCGCAAGCGGCCGACGGCAGCGATACGCTGCTGCGCCTGTCCGATCTGGCTGTGCTGTACAGCGGCCTGAAGGAGATCGAGCTCTCCCACGATGACGGGCTCATTCGTGCGCGCCGCAGCGACGACATCATGCTACTGCTGGACGCCACCGGCCAGCCGCTGTTCGACAGCACTTTCAGCCACGTGCTGAATTTCAACCCCAAGAACGGCCTGGCGGTGGCCTTCCAGCGCCAGCGCCCAGGCGACCGCAGCAGTCCGTTGCGCGAAGGCGTGGTCCACCGCAGCGGCGTGCTGCGCGTGCCCTGCGCCTTTGCCCAGATCGAGCGCGGCTTCAACGATTCGCCCCCCAAGGTCTTCCCCGGCGGTAAACTGCTGGCTTACAGCCCCGAAGGCCAACCCCATGTCTTCAGCACCAAGGGCCAACTGCTGAGCGCACCCGCGCTGTGGTGCCCGCCGCTGGCCCGCATCGTCCAGAAGAACGCGCTGCTGGCCGGCATGGGCAGCGGCCCTGAAGCGGAGATGGGCTGGTTCTCTTTGAAAGACTTCAGCTTCACGCCCACCGGCGAAACCTGGGGCGAAGTCACCGAGGCCCTGCGCAGCAACCTCACCGGGACAAGCGAGCTCGAAGTGCGCGTCCTGCGCCGCAGCGATCTGGTGGACGCCGAAGACACGGACTGGATGCAGGACGTGGCCCGCATACTGTGCCTGGGCGATACCGGCGCGGGCGATGCCCTGGCCGAGCGCTGGCGCGACGCGGTCGCCCACCCGGACCCGGACGACTTTGGCTGGGACACAGAGGACCCGGATTTCGACCCCGACACCCTGGAGCTCTACGGCGACGACAACGACCTGACGCTGTACTGGCAGCATCTGCTAGCCATTGCGCCGCAGTTTGCCCAACTGGACTGGAAGGATGCCGATGGCCTGGCCGGCAGCCAGTGGCTGCCCGGCACCCGGGATTGGCAGTGGGACCGCGCCACCCAGGGCGATGGCATGCAGGATGGACTGGACAGCCTGGCCCAGCACCTGGGCACGCAGCAGCTGGCCTTGCTGCAGCTGCGCACCGACAGCGACTGCCTGCGCTTTGCCGTGGTGCGCCAGGACGATGCAGCCCCTTTGCTGGAGCGGCTGTCCCAGGCCGCTGTCGGCGCCTGGGTCCACGAGGTGTGAAGGTGGAGCGGCCCTGCCGGGGATGGCTGCAGCGGCCGCACCGCCCGCTCCTCCTGTTCCGCGGGCCGTCCAAGCCCGTGCCGCTTCACGCGCTTGCCCCCGTGGCACCGGCACGAACGCAACACATTCGACGAAACAAAAAATAATTTATCGTCATATCGGCGAATAATTGCATCAAAATGGCATAAACAGCGTCATGAGCGTTGCCACCCTGTCTGCCCAGTGCCCTTCACCAGATCCGCTGGGTAGAATGAATTTTTACCGTTTCACTTTGCGGACATGACCACTTCTTCCGTCGCCCTGCGGGGCAGCATTGTTGCCCTTGTCACACCCATGCATGAGGACGGTAGCGTCGACTACCCCAGCCTGCGCAAACTCATCGACTGGCATGTGGCCGAAGGCACCAACTGCATCGGCGTGGTCGGCACCACAGGCGAATCGCCCACGGTGAGCGTGGAAGAACACTGCGAAATCATCCGCGTGTCCGTGGAACAGGCCGCAGGCCGTGTGCCCGTGATGGCCGGCTGCGGCGCCAACAGCACGCACGAAGCCATCGAGCTGGCCCGTTACGCCAAGAAGGTCGGCGCCGACAGCCAGCTGCAGGTTGTGCCCTACTACAACAAGCCCACGCAGGAAGGCCAGTACCAGCACTTCAAGGCGATTGCCGAGGCCGTGGGCGACCTGCCCATGATGCTCTATAACGTGCCCGGCCGCTCCGTGGCCGATATGCAGCACGACACCGTGCTGCGCCTGGCGCAGATCGACAGCATCTTCGGCATCAAGGAAGCCACCGGCAACATCGAGCGCGCACAGTGGCTGATCCGCGATGTGCCCGAGGATTTTGGCGTGTACTCCGGCGATGACCCCACTGCCGTCGCGTTGATGCTGCTGGGCGGCCACGGCAATGTGTCCGTCACCGCCAACGTGGCCCCGCGCCTGATGAGCGATCTGTGCAAGGCCGCGCTGGCCGGTGATGTGAAGCGCGCCATGGACATCCAGTTCAAGCTGATGCCCCTGCACAAAAACCTGTTTGTGGAAGCCAACCCCATCCCTGTGAAATGGGCTGTTGCACGCATGGGTCTGTGTGGCGCTACCATGCGCCTTCCCATGACACCGCTGTCCGCAAACAACCACGCCGTAGTGGAAACTTCTTTGCGCGACGCGGGTCTGCTCTAATAGCGGTTTGCGCCGGGTGTCGCCCGGCGCTTTCCCATGTCTTGACCCTCAAGGATTTCCTGCGTGAAAAACATCACACGACTGAGCCTGTTGGGCATTGCCGTCGCTCTGTCGGCTTGCTCTGTGCTGGAGAACGACAAGATCGACTATAAGAGTGCCAAAAAGGGCGTGACCCTGGACGTGCCTCCCGATCTGAACCAGCTCTCTCGCGACACACGCTACAACGTGCCCGGCTCCAGCGTCTCGGCCCGCGAGCTGCAGGCTGGCCAGGCCTCGGTGACACCGCCGCTGGAAAAGGCTGCCGCCCTGACCGTGGGTGACGTCACCATCGAACGTGACGGCAACCAGCGCTGGCTGGTGGTCAACCGCCCTGCCGACAAGATCTGGGATCCGGTGCGCGATTTCTGGCTGGAAAGTGGCTTCAACATGGCCATTGAAAAGCCCGAGCTTGGCATTCTGGAAACCGACTGGGCCGAAAACCGCGCCAAGCTGCCCCAGGACGTGATCCGCTCCACCCTGGGCAAGGTGTTCGATTCGCTGTACTCCACCAGCGAGCGTGACCGCTTCCGCACCCGCCTGGAACGCCGCGCCGACGGCAAGACCGAAATCTACGTGACGCACCGCGGCATGCAGGAGGTCTACGCCAACCAGCAAAAGGACAGCACCATCTGGCAGCCACGCGCCGCCGATCCCGAGCTGGAAACCGAATTCCTGCGCCGCATCATGGTGCGCCTGGGCAGCACCGAAGAGCAGTCCAAGGCCGTGGTCGCCGCGGGCGGCACCAAGCCCACCGTGGCCCAGTCGGCCCGCGTGACCACGCTCAACGGCCAACCCGCCGTGGAAATCGACGAAGCCTTCGACCGCGCCTGGCGCCGTGTCGGTGTGGCCCTGGACCGAACCGGCTTCACCGTGGAAGACCGTGACCGCAGCAAGGGCCTGTACTTCGTGCGCTACGTCCCGGCCAACCCCGACACGGAAGAAAAGAAGAAGGGCTTCTTCGGCAGCCTGTTCGGCTCCAAGGCCGAAGCCAAGCCCGCCAAGTACCAGATCGCCGTGCGCAGCGAAGGCGCCAAGTCGAGCGTGGTGGTGCTGGGCGAAAACGGCCAGCCCGAGAGCGACGTCAATGCCCAGCGCATCGTGCGCGTCATTGCCGACGACCTGCGCTAATCCCTTCGGGATTCCCCCCAAAGGCTGCTTCGGCAGCCTTTTTTCATGGCCTTTTCAGCCGGCAGCACGGCCAGGCTGTCAAACCTGCGCACTCCTGAGCCTCTGGGCCTTGCACTGGCGAGATGGCGGTGCCCCTCTGACGACCGCCATCCAGTGCTGCGCCCGGCGTGCACCACACACCGTCCAGCGCCCCCCCTGCAGTAAAGACCAGGACCTGCGCACCACCAGCCTCACCTCGACCCCACCTGAACGCGCAGCCCATGTGTGTGGCCAGGAGTGCCGACACAGCGCTGGCACCAATGCAGTGAACCGGCAAGACGCAGAACCCCTGCAAGGCACCCCTTCACGACCGGCCTGCCGCCGCAAGCCGCGGCGGCCATAGAGGCCAAAGCCCTGCCCACAAACAAAAAGCCCGCCAGAGGCGGGCTTTTTGGTGCATTCACCACCACGTTTGTCAGGCCAGGGCCCGCAAGGTGGAGGAGGAGTGCAAATTACTTGGCTGCGGGTTCAGCAGCTTGCTTGGCAGCGTCGGCAGCAGCGTCAGCGGCTTGCTTGGCGGCATCAGCAGCAGCGTCAGCGGCGGGGGCAGCAGCGTCAGCAGCAGGAGCGGCGGGAGCAGCAGCGTCAGCGGCAGGAGCAGCAGGAGCGGGAGCTTCCACAGCAGGAGCGGCGGGAGCAGCAGGAGCTTCTTCCTTCTTGCCGCAAGCAGCCAGAGCAGCAGCAGCGATCACGGTAGCCAGAACGAGAGACTTCTTCATGACAATTTCCTCTTGAGGATGAGTTATTCGGTATGCCGCACCGGCTGACCCCCTCCGGGCCCTGTTGGCTGGTGCTACGCACATGCCCGCCAGGGGCACGCATGCACAGGCATGTACCGTCTCAACGCGTGTCACTCGCAGTCGGTTTACAGGGTTTGCATATTTTTTGAAAAAAACTTTGCCTCCCCTGTAAAACCGCAGCAGCCCGATGCCGCACGCCTTTGTCAGCCGGCCAGCAGCTGCCGCAGCACATAGGGCAGGATGCCGCCGTGGCGGTAGTAATCCACCTCGATAGGGGTATCGATGCGCAGCTTCACCACCACGGTCTGCTGGCTGCCATCCGCGCGTGTGACCACCAACTTCGCATCACTTTGCGGTGCCAGATTCGCGGCGGGGATCACGTCGATCCACTCGTCCCCCTTCAGCCCCAGCGTCTGCCAGCTGTCGTTGCCCTTGAACTGCAGCGGCAGCACCCCCATGCCCACCAGGTTGGAGCGGTGGATGCGCTCGAAGCTGCGCGCGACCACCGCCTTGATGCCCAGCAGCTGCGTGCCCTTGGCCGCCCAGTCGCGGCTGGAGCCGGTGCCATACTCCTCGCCTGCCAGCACCACCGTGGCCCGACCGGCCGACTGCCACTTCATCGCGGCGTCGTAGATGGACATCTTTTCCACCTTGCCGTTGTCGTCGCGGTAGAGCGTCACCCCGCCCTCCTCGCGCGAGCCATCGACCGCCGCCGGAATCATCAGGTTCTTGATGCGCACATTCGCAAATGTGCCGCGCATCATCACCTCGTGGTTGCCACGGCGCGAACCATAGCTGTTGAAGTCGGCTTTTTGCACGCCATGGGCCAGCAGCCACTGGCCGGCAGGAGAGCTTTCCTTGATGGAGCCTGCCGGCGAGATGTGGTCGGTGGTGATGGAGTCGCCAAACAGGGCCATGATGCGCGCACCGCGCACGTCGTAGTCGGGTGCCGACGCGCCCCCCGCAGCAGCACCCAGCTCCAGCGTGAAGTCCTGGAAGAAAGGGGGCTCGGCAATGTAGGTGCTTTGTGGCCAGGTATAGGTGGAGCCGGTCACGCCCTTGATCTTTTCCCACAGCTTGCCGGGCTCGGTCTTCACTTTTTCATAGTTGGCGCGGAAAGCCTTGCCGTTCATGGCGTACTTCAGCAGCGCATGGATCTCCTCGCTGCTGGGCCAGATATCGCCCAGGTAGATGTCCTTGCCGCCCTTGCCCTTGCCCACCGGTTCGGTCATCAGGTCCTTGCGCACCGTGCCGGCAATCGCATAGGCCACCACCAAGGGCGGGCTGGCCAGGAAATTGGCCTTGATATTGGGGTGGATGCGCGCCTCGAAGTTGCGGTTGCCCGACAGCACGGCCGCACACACCAGGTTGTTGCGCGTGATGGCGTCGTTCAGCTCCGGCGTCAGGTCGCCCGCGTTGCCGATGCAGGTGGTGCAGCCATAGCCCGCCAGCGCAAAACCCAGCTTTTCCAGGTAGGGCAGCAGGCCGGTTTCGGTCAGGTACTCGGTCACCACGCGGGAGCCGGGCGCCAGCGAGGTCTTGATGTGCGGCTTGACCTTGAGCCCGGCCTGCACCGCCTTCTTGGCCAGCAGGCCGGCCGCCAGCAGCACGCTGGGGTTGGAGGTGTTGGTGCAGCTGGTGATGGCGGCAATCAGCACGTCACCGTTGCCGATGCGCAGCACCTTGTCGTCGCTGCCGGGTAGCGCGCACACCGCCGTGGTCACGGCATTGTCATGCGTGGTTTCCAGCGTGGGGCGGTTGCCGACCATTTCCACCACCGCACGCGGTGCGCCCGGCTTGGGCGGCGGTGCATCGGTGGCCAGTTCCCCTTCGCCACAGCCTACGCGGTGGCGCAGTCCCAGCTGGTCGGCCGGCTGGTTGAAGCCGTTGGCCGCCACCGAGGCCGTGAACAGGGCATCGAACTTGCTGGCCACATCGCCGATTTCGATACGGTCCTGCGGGCGCTTGGGACCAGCCAGGCTGGGCGCCACCGTACCCAGGTCCAGGGAGACCACGCGCGAATAGTCGATGTCGCCCGCCCGGGGCACGCCAAACAGCCCCTGGGCGCGGAAATAGGCTTCGAACGCCTCGATCTCGCTTTTCTTGCGGCCCGTGCCCTGAAAGTAGTCCAGCGTCTTTTCATCCACCGGGAAGAAGCCCATGGTGGCGCCGTATTCCGGCGCCATATTGCCGATGGTGGCGCGGTCCGGCAACGTCAGGCTGGCTGTGCCTTCGCCAAAGAACTCCACAAACTGGCCCACCACCTTTTCCTTGCGCAGCATCTCGGTGACAGTGAGCACCAGGTCGGTGGCGGTCACGCCTTCGCGCAGCCGCCCCGTGAGCTCGAACCCCACCACATCGGGCGTCAGAAAGTACACCGGCTGGCCCAGCATGGCGGCCTCGGCTTCGATGCCCCCCACACCCCAGCCCACCACGCCGATGCCGTTGATCATGGTGGTGTGGCTGTCCGTGCCCACCAGGGTGTCGGGGTAGTAGACCCCATCAGCAGTGCGGTGCACGCCGCGCGCCAGGTATTCCAGATTCACCTGGTGGACAATGCCGAAACCCGGCGGCACCACGCCAAAGGTGTCAAAGGCCTGCATGCCCCATTTCATGAACTGGTAGCGCTCCTGGTTGCGCTGAAATTCCAGTTTCATGTTCAGGTCCAGCGCCTTGGGAGTGCCGAAGTAGTCGACCATGATGGAATGGTCGACCACCAGATCCACCGGCACCAGCGGCTCGATGGCCTTGGGCTTCTTGCCCAGCAGGGCGGCGGTGGAGCGCATGGCCGCCAGATCGGCCAGCAGCGGCACCCCGGTGAAGTCCTGCAGCACCACCCGCGAGACCACGAAGGGAATCTCGTCGGTCCGCACGGCCTTGGGCTTCCACTGCGCCAGCTGGGCCACATGCTCGGGCGTGACCTTGTTGCCGTCGCAGTTGCGCAGCACCGATTCCAGCACGATGCGGATGGACACCGGCAAGCGTTTCACGCCGGGGTATTTCTGCGCCAGCGCTGGCAGTGAGAAGAATTTCCCTTCCTTGCCCGAAGCGGTTCGGAAGTTGTGGAGGGTGGAAGCGAATGCGTGTTTCATCGAGGGTTCTCCGTCCATACAAAAGCCATCTCCCCTGCATTCTGCGTCGCCCCCTCTGACGCGTCTATCGGACAAAGACCACGCGGCAAGCCATCGGGTACAAAAAAACCCGCCGAAGCGGGTTGGTGGCAAGGGCCGGCGCATGTCCGGCCTGTGCAGCAGGTGAATTACACCTTTTCAGCGACTGCCGCGTACTCGGCGATCTCGTTGAAGTTCATGTAGCGGTAGACGGAGGCCTTGTCGGCATCGATCACGCCCATTTCCTTCAGGTACTCTTCCTTCGAAGGCAGCTTGCCCAGGCGCGATGCGATCGCGGCCAGCTCGGCCGAGCCCAGGAACACATTGGTGTTCTTGCCCAGACGGTTGGGGAAGTTGCGGGTCGACGTGGAGATCACGGTAGCGCCTTCACGCACCTGGGCCTGGTTGCCCATGCACAGCGAGCAGCCCGGCATTTCAGTGCGCGCACCGGCCGTGCCGAAGGCCGCGTAGTGGCCTTCCTTGATCAGCTCGCTCTGGTCCATCTTCGTGGGAGGAGCCACCCACAGCTTGACGGGGATGTCGCGCTGGCCGCCCAGCAGCTTGGCTGCGGCGCGGAAGTGACCGATATTGGTCATGCAGGAGCCGATGAAGGCTTCATCGATCTTGGTGCCGGCCACGTCGGACAGGGTCTTGGCGTCATCGGGATCGTTCGGGCAGCAAACGATGGGTTCCTTGATGTCGGCCAGATCGATTTCGATGATGTGGGCGTACTCGGCGTCCTTGTCGGCTTCCAGCAGATCGGGCTTGGCCAGCCAGGCTTCGACCTTTTCGATACGGCGCTGCAGCGTGTTGGCGTCGGCGTAACCATCGGCGATCATGTTCTTCATCAGAACGATGTTCGAGGTCAGGTATTCCTTGATCGGCTCGGGGTTCAGCTTGATCGTGCAACCTGCGGCAGAACGCTCTGCCGAGGCGTCGGACAGCTCGAACGCTTGCTCTACCTTCAGGTTGGGCAGGCCTTCGATTTCCAGGATACGACCCGAGAATTCGTTGATCTTGCCAGCCTTGGCCACGGTCAGCAGACCTTGCTTGATGGCGTACAGGGGGATCGCGTGCACCAGGTCGCGCAGGGTCACGCCGGGCTGCATTTCACCCTTGAAGCGCACCAGCACCGATTCGGGCATGTCCAGCGGCATCACGCCGGTCGCCGCGCCGAAGGCCACCAGACCGGAGCCTGCCGGGAAGGAGATACCGATGGGGAAGCGGGTGTGCGAGTCGCCACCGGTGCCGACGGTGTCAGGCAGCAGCAGGCGGTTGAGCCAGCTGTGGATCACGCCGTCACCAGGACGCAGGGCCACGCCACCGCGGTTGCTGATGAACTCGGGCAGTTCGCGGTGGGTCTTCACGTCCACGGGCTTGGGGTAGGCCGCGGTGTGGCAGAAGGATTGCATCACCATGTCGGCGGAGAAGCCCAGGCAGGCCAGGTCCTTCAGCTCGTCACGGGTCATGGGGCCGGTGGTGTCTTGCGAGCCCACAGTGGTCATGCGGGGTTCGCAGTAGGTACCGGGGCGCACACCCTGGCCTTCCGGCAGCCCCACGGCACGGCCCACCATCTTCTGGGCCAGCGTGAAGCCGGCGTTCGAAGCAGCAGGAGCCTGGGGCAGGCGGAACACCGTGGAGGCGGTCAGACCCAGGAATTCGCGGGCCTTGGCCGTCAGCGAACGGCCGATGATCAGGTTGATCCGGCCGCCGGCGCGCACTTCGTCGAACAGCACGTCGCTTTTGAGCTGGAACTCGGCCACCGTTTCGCCATTCTTGGTGATCTTGCCGTCATAGGGCAGCACATCGATCACGTCACCCATTTCCAGCTTGGAAACGTCCACTTCGATCGGCAGCGAGCCCGAGTCTTCCTGCGTGTTGAAGAAGATGGGGGCGATCTTGCCGCCCAGCGTCACGCCACCGAAGCGCTTGTTGGGGACAAAGGGAATGTCCTGACCCGTGGCCCAGACGATGGAGTTGGTTGCCGACTTGCGCGAAGAACCGGTACCCACCACGTCGCCGACGTAGGCCACCAGATTGCCCTTGGCCTTCAGTTCGTCGATGAACTTCATCGGGCCGCGCTTGCCGTCTTCCTCCGGCTTGAACTTTGCGTCAGGACGCGTGTTCTTCAGCATGGCCAGGTAGTGCAGCGGAATGTCGGGGCGGCTCCATGCGTCCGGAGCGGGCGACAGGTCGTCGGTGTTGGTCTCACCGGGCACCTTGAAGACGGTGACGGTGATCTTCTTTTCCACTTCGGGACGCGAGGTGAACCACTCGGCATCCGCCCAGCTCTGCATCACTTCCTTGGCCTTGGCATTGCCCGCCTTGGCCTTGGTGGCCACGTCGTTGAAGAAGTCGAACATCAGCAGCGTCTTCTTCAGGGCGTCGGCAGCCACACCGGCGACTTCGGCGTCGTCCAGCAGCTCGATCAGGGGGTGGACGTTGTAGCCGCCCACCATGGTGCCCAGCAGCTCGGTGGCCTTGGACTTGGAGATGAGGCCCACCTTCAGGTCACCGTGTGCCACGGCGGCCAGGAAGGAAGCCTTGACCTTGGCCGCATCGTCCACTCCGGGCGGCACGCGGTGGGTCAGCAGATCCAGCAGGAAGGCATCCTCGCCAGCAGGCGGGTTCTTGATCAGCTCGATCAGCTCAGCGACCTGCTTGGCATCCAGAGGCAGCGGGGGGATGCCCAGTGCGGCACGTTCTGCCACATGGTCACGGTAGGCTTTCAACATGGGTTCTCTCTCCAATGGTTTTGTAAGTGGGGTCAGCCTCTTGGCAGCCCACCGCCGGCTTTATTTGCCGGCTGCGGGGTTTTCCAGAAGGCTAGGAGGGGGGTTTCGCTTGATGGCCTCAGCCACCTGGGTTTGCTCGCTGCTCATGCACTCGTCCGCCAGGCGCTGGCCTTGCTTCTGGTTCATGAGCATGGATTTGTTGGCGATCTGCAGCCACACGGCGCCAGCCTGCTTGTCTTCCAGGCGCACCACGCCGGTGGACGTGGCCACAGGGGACATGTGGTACTTGAAGCCATTGCCGTCCACGTGGAAGTAACCAGGGTTGTTGCCGTCCTTGGTCACGTTCACGTGCTGGCCCAGTTCGCAGCCGATGCGGCCGGTGTGCACGCGGTCCGCCAGGCTCAGGGCTTCGGGCGACAGGGCCGAGGCAGCCACCGCCGTGGCGGCACCCGCGCCGGCCGCGGCGGCTACAGCGCCCTTGGCGGCTGCAGGCTTCTTGGCGGTGGTGGTTTTCTTCGCGGTGGAGGCCTTGGCGGCCGGTGCAGCTTTCTTGGCGGCAGCGGGCTTGGGCTGGACGGTGGCAGCAGCGGGCTGTACCAGCATCAGTGCGGGTACGAGGGCGATGACGGAGGCAATGAGGGTTTTCATTTCAGCTCCTGGATTTCCATGTGTTGTTTGCTACGGTTTTTAAGATCCGGCAGGGCCAAACCAGTGGCTTGCGGCCACAGGGATGTGCTGCCCTGTCCGGTGTGCACGCTCCAGCAGCTGCCAGTAATACCGGTAGCTGGCGCGGTCGTGCAGCACGCCGTGGTGGCTGATGGGAGCCCAGTCAGCGTTGGCGGCGGCGGCAAGAATATCCGCAGCGAGCGCCACTTCGTCGCTCGCGGGCATGAAAGCCGCCAGAATCGGACGAATTTGCGCCGGGTGGATACTCCAGACCCGGGTATAGCCGAAATCATTGAAAGCTTTTGTTGCAGCCGCCTGCATCACTGCGGGGTTTTTGAACTCGGTGACCACACAGTGCGAAGGCACTTTGCCGTGGGCATGGCAGGCCGCCGCAATCTCCAGCTTGGCGCGCACCACCAGCGGATGCTGAAACTGCCCTTCCACGCCCATGGCACTGGAGGGAATGGCGCCCCCATGGGCCGATACAAAGTCCATCAGCCCGAAGGAAATGCTTTGCACCGCCGGATGGGCGGCAATCTCGAAGGCCCGGTGCACGGCAGCGGGCGATTCAATCAGCACATGCAGCGGTACCGGCTGGCCGGTGGCGCGCTGCAGGGCTTTTTCAGCCAGGAGCACATCCTCCACCGACTCCACCTTGGGCACCATGATGTGGCACAGCCGGGCCCCCGCCTCACCGGCAATGATGTCCATGTCCTGCTGAAAGGCCGCATGGTCCACGGCATGCACGCGGGCCGCCACCCGGGCGCCAGGCGCCGCATTGCGGGCCAGCCCGGCCACCAGCCTGGCGTGCTGCAGCTCCTGGCCGACCGGCGCTCCGTCTTCGCAGTCCAGCGTGACATCGAACACGCAGGCGCCGAACTCGGCCATCATCTCGGCCTGCAGCTGCAGGCTTTTGCGCATGCGCTCTTCCACGCCACTGTAGTGGTCGCACACGGGCAGACGCTGCGTGCCGCCCGCCTGGGCGTCCAGCAAGACCTGCGCGGGGTGGACAGTCGAATTCGTCATGCTTGGCGTTGGGCAACAAGAAACAGGCGCGGGAAGGCCAGCAGGCGCTTGCCGTCCGCGCGCACGGGATAGGCCGCATCCACGCGGCGCTCGTATTCCGTCAGAAATGCGGCTTGCAGCGCCTGGGGCAGGCCTTCCACAAAAGGCTTCAAACCGGTGCCGCGCACCCATTGCACGATGGCGGCAGCGGACTCCATGGGGTGCTGGTACACGGTGTGCCACACATCCACGGAGGCGGTCTGCGCGCCGGGCGCAGCCAGTAAATCGTAATAAGCCCCAATGGGCAGAATGTCGGTACGCAACTTGTCTGCATCGCCGATGTACGGGGCAAACTCGGGCAGACGCGCCACTTCGCGCATCAGCCGGTGCGTGGGTTCCTGACGGTTGTCCGGCATCTGGATCGCCAGCACGCCACCGGGCGCCAGCAGCGAGAGCAGACGGGGAATCAGGGTTTCATGCAAGCCCACCCACTGCAGGGAAGCATTGGCATAGATCAGGTCCGGTGCAGGAGAGCCTGCCTCCGGCGCCCAGGTGGCGATATCGCCCAGGGCAAATTGCGCCTGCGGCAGCTGCGTGCGTGCAGTGGCCAGCATGGCGTCGGAATTGTCGATGCCCAGCGCCTGGGCATCGACAAAGCGCTGCACCAGCAGCTCGGTGGAATTGCCCGGCCCACAACCCAGGTCCACCACATGGCGGACATGGGCAGGATCGCTTGGCACCCGCGCCAGCAGCTCGGCCGCAGGACGCGTGCGTTCATTGGCGAAGCGCAGATACAGCGCGGGGTTCCAGTCTTGCATGCCGGTGACTCGCTGGTGGCTTACAGCAGGTGCTTGACGCCGTCTTGCTCGCCTTGCAGCTCAGCCAGGGTCTTGTCGATGCACTCTTGCGAGAAAGCATCGATTTCCAGACCTTCGACGATCTTGTACTCGCCGTTTTCGGTGGTCACGGGGAAGCCGAACACCACACCGGCGGGAATACCGTACTGGCCTTGCGAAGGCACGCCCATGGTGACCCATTCGCCGTTGGAGCCCAGGGCCCAGTCACGCATGTGGTCGATGGCGGCGTTGGCAGCCGAAGCAGCCGACGACAGGCCGCGGGCAGCGATGATGGCAGCGCCACGCTTGCCCACGGTGGGCAGGAACACATCCTTGTTCCACACCTGGTCGTTGACCATGTCCTTGACCGACTTGCCGTCCACGGTGGCGAAACGGTAGTCAGCGTACATGGTGGGCGAGTGGTTGCCCCAGACGGTCAGCTTGCGGATGTCGCCCACCTTGAAACCGGCCTTGGCAGCCAGTTGCGAAGCAGCGCGGTTGTGGTCCAGACGCAGCATGGCGGTGAAGTTCTTGGCGGGCAGATCCGGAGCCGACTTCATGGCGATGTAGGCGTTGGTGTTGGCGGGGTTGCCGACCACCAGCACCTTCACATTGCGCGAAGCCACGGCGTTCAGGGCCTTGCCCTGGGCGGTGAAGATCTGGGCGTTGGCAGCCAGCAGGTCGGCACGTTCCATGCCGGGGCCGCGAGGACGGGCACCGACCAGCAGAGCGTAGTCGGTATCCTTGAAGGCTTCCTTCGGGTCGCTGTGGGCTTCGATGCCGGCCAGCAGAGGGAAGGCGCAGTCTTCCAGCTCCATGATCACGCCCTTCAGAGCGTTTTGAGCCTTTTCGTCGGGGATTTCCAGCAGTTGCAGAATAACGGGTTGATCTTTACCCAGCATTTCGCCAGAGGCGATGCGGAACAACAGGGCGTAACCGATTTGGCCAGCTGCGCCGGTGACGGCGACACGGACGGGCTTCTTGCTCATGTAAGAACTCCAAGTATGGATAAAACAGTTGTCGGCGCAGGAAGCACCAGCATCCATGACCAGCCGCCCATGCTCCGCAAACAGGGCGAAAGTGTACCGCCGATTTGAATCCTTGGTCAATTTGTCTTATGTCTTATATAAGATATGATCGAGGCTTTGTCGCGGACCCGTTCCGCCTGTTTTTCCCGCCCGGAGATTGCTGACCGCTCCCATACCCTGCACCATGGCATCCACCCCGACCACCGCCCCCGAGTTCCCCCACCACAGCGTCTCCAGCTCGGGCGCATCCACGCCCTCCTTCAGCCCCCTGTACCAGCAGATCAAGGGCCTGATCCTGCAAAGCCTGCAGGCTGGCGAGTGGCGTCCCGGCGAGCTGATCCCCAGCGAAATGGAGCTGGCAGCACGCTTCAAGGTGAGCCAGGGCACGGTGCGCAAGGCAATTGACGAGCTGGCCGCCGAAAATCTGGTCATGCGCCGCCAGGGCAAGGGCACGTTTGTGGCCACCCACGCCGCGCAGCAGGTCCAGTATCGCTTTCTGAAGCTGCACCCGGACACCGGCGATCTGCAAAAGGAAGGCCGCGCCCAGCGCAGCATCCTCGAATGCAAGCGCGTGCGCGCCAGCGCCGAAGTAGCCCGCCTGCTGCAACTCAAGAGCGGCGACGCCGTCATCCAGGCCCGCCGCGTGCTCACACTAAGCGGCACGCCGACCATCGTGGAAGACATCTGGTTGCCCGGTCACGCCTTCAAGGGCCTCAGCGCCGAGCAGATGGGCAGCTACCAGGGCCCGACCTACGCCATGTTCGAGCTGGAGTTTGGCGTGCGCATGGTCCGTGCCGACGAAAAGATCCGCGCCGTGCTGCCCGATGAAGAGCAGGCACAGCTACTGCAAGTAAGCACCTCCACACCATTGTTGAGTGTGGAGCGCGTAGCCTATACCTACAACGACACCCCCATGGAGTTACGACGCGGTATCTACCGCACTGACACGCACCACTACCGCAACGAATTGAGCTGATCTGCAGCTTCCGCCTCGGAGATACCGCACAATCCCGGATTCCCAGGCACCCGAAACTGCGGCATTGCAATAGAATTTTGGATCGTTTGCATCCGAGCGATTACAACGCAGTTACATCTCGAAAGCACCCCGCCATGACTGAGTTAGCAAAAAAGCGGCCAGAGTTCCGCAACATCCACGCCCTCCAGGACCTCCCAACCTATCGCTTGCCTCCGGCTGGCTGGGTTTCCATCTTGCACCGCATCAGCGGCCTGCTGATGTTCCTGCTGCTGCCGTTCATCCTCTGGATGTTCGACAAGTCGCTGTCCTCCGAGTTCTCCTTTGAAATCTTCAAGGCGGCCTTCAACGTCGGCATCGGCTTCGTGCCGGGCTGGTTCATCAAGCTGGTCACGCTGGCCATCATCTGGGCCTCGCTGCACCACCTGATCGCCGGTCTGCGCCACCTGTGGATGGACGTGTCGCACTCGGCAGTTTCCAAGGAATTCGGCAAGTCTTCCGCCGTGACCGTGCTGGTCATCAGCATCGCCCTGACCGTGGTCCTGGGTGCCAAGCTGTTCGGCCTGTACTGATCCCACGTTAGAAGGAAAACAACATGTCCGTGAATTACGGCTCCAAGCGCACCGTGGTCGGTGCCCATTACGGTATCCGCGACTGGCTGGTGCAACGCGTCACTGCGGTCCTGATCGTGCTGTTCACCGTGGTCGTGCTGGCCCAGCTGGTGTTCAGCCAAGGCCCCATCGGCTACGACCTGTGGGCCGGCATCTTTGCCGCCCAGTGGATGAAGTTCGTCACCTTCGGCGTGATCATTGCGCTGGCCTGGCACGTCTGGATCGGTGTGCGCGATATCTGGATGGACTACGTCAAGCCCGTGGGCCTGCGCCTGGCGCTGCAGGTTTTCACCATTGTCTGGCTGGTCGGCTGTGCTGGCTGGGGCTTCCAAGTCCTGTGGCGTCTGTGACTTGCGCCCTCCCCTCACGATTGAAGGTTAAGAATGAGCTACTCCAAAGCGAATATCACCAAGCGCAAGTTTGACGTTGTCATCGTCGGTGCCGGCGGCTCCGGTCTGCGCGCTGCCCTGGAACTGTCCCGCGCCGGCCTGTCCGTCGCCTCGCTGTCCAAGGTGTTCCCCACCCGTTCGCACACCGTGGCTGCACAAGGCGGCGTGTCGGCTTCCCTGGGCAATATGTCCGAGGACAACTGGCACTATCACTTCTACGACACCATCAAGGGCTCCGACTGGCTGGGCGACCAGGACGCCATCGAGTTCATGTGCCGCGAAGCACCGAACGTCGTGATCGAGCTGGAACACTTCGGCATGCCGTTCGACCGCAACCCCGACGGCACCATCTACCAGCGTCCCTTCGGCGGCCACACCGCCAACTACGGCGAAAAGCCCGTGCAACGCGCCTGCGCTGCCGCTGACCGTACCGGTCACGCCATGCTGCACACGCTGTACCAGCAGAACGTCAAGTCCAAGACCAACTTCTTCGTGGAGTGGATGGCCCTGGACCTGATCCGCAATCCCCAGGGCGATGTGGTCGGCGTGACCGCCCTCGAACTGGAAACCGGCGACCTGTACGAGCTGCACGCCAAGGCCGTGCTGCTGGCCACCGGGGGCGCCGGCCGTATCTTCCAGGCATCCACCAATGCCTTCATCAACACCGGTGACGGCCTGGGCATGGCCGCGCGCGCTGGCATCCCGCTGCAGGACATGGAATTCTGGCAATTCCACCCCACCGGCGTGGCCGGTGCCGGCGTGCTGCTGACCGAAGGCTGCCGCGGCGAAGGCGCGATCCTGCTGAACAGCGAAGGCGAGCGCTTCATGGAGCGTTACGCTCCCACGCTGAAGGATCTGGCCCCCCGTGACTTCGTGTCGCGTTCGATGGACCAGGAAATCAAGGAAGGTCGCGGCTGCGGTCCCAACAAGGACTACATCCTGATGAAGCTGGACCACCTGGGTGCCGACACCATCCGCAAGCGCCTGCCTTCCGTGGAAGAAATCGGCCACAACTTCGCCAACGTGGACATCACCAAGGAACCCATTCCCGTGGTGCCCACCATCCACTACCAGATGGGTGGCATCCCCACCAACATCAACGGCCAGGTCGTCACCTGGGACGGTCAGCAAAACCAGGTCGTCAACGGTCTGTACGCTGTGGGCGAATGCTCCTGCGTGTCGGTGCACGGCGCCAACCGCCTGGGCACCAACTCGCTGCTGGACCTGCTGGTCTTCGGCAAGTCCGCCGGCAAGCACATCGTCAACTTCGTCAACAACTTCGGCCCCCACCACAACGTGCCCGCCGACGGTGCTGACCGCACGCTGGAGCGCCTCAACCAGCTGGACAACTCCAAGGACGGCGTCTACGCCCAGGACATCGCTGGCGACATCCGCACCGCGATGCAGACGCATGCCGGCGTGTTCCGCACGCAAAAGAGCATGGACGAAGGCGTGACCAAGATCAACGCCATCCGTGACCAGGTCGGCTCCGTGACCCTGAAGGACAAGTCCAAGGTCTGGAACACCGCCCGCATGGAAGCGCTGGAAGTGGACAACCTGATCGAAGTGGCCCAGGCCACCATGACATCGGCTGCTGCCCGCAAGGAATGCCGTGGTGCACACACCGTGTACGACTACGAGCACCCTGCCGACCACGCCGAGTTCCCGCTGGGCCGCAACGACAAGGAATGGCTCAAGCACACCCTGTGGGACAGCGCCACCAACGGCCTGTCGTACAAGCCCGTGAACCTGAAGCCCCTGACCGTGGACAGCGTGCCTCCCAAGGTCCGCACGTTCTAATCCAGCAGCCCACGAGAGAATCCAAAAATGAAGCGTACTTTCAAAATCTACCGCTACGATCCGGACAAAGACGCCAAGCCCTACATGCAAACCGTGCAAGTGGAGCTGGACGGTCACGAACGCATGCTGCTGGACGCCCTGGTCAAGCTCAAGGCGATGGACCCCTCCATCTCCTTCCGTCGCTCCTGCCGTGAAGGCGTGTGCGGCTCGGACGCCATGAACATCAACGGCAAGAACGGTCTGGCCTGCCTGACGAACATGAACACCCTCAAGGGCGACATCGTTCTGAAGCCCCTGCCCGGCCTGCCGGTCATCCGCGACCTGATCGTGGACATGACCCAGTTCTTCAAGCAGTACCACTCGATCAAGCCGTACCTGCAAAGCGACATCTACACGACGACCAGCAAGGAACGCCTGCAGTCGCCCGAAGAGCGCGAAGAGCTCAACGGTCTGTACGAGTGCATTCTGTGCGCCAGCTGCTCGACCAGCTGCCCCTCGTTCTGGTGGAACCCCGACAAGTTCGTGGGCCCGGCCGGTCTGCTGCAGGCTTACCGCTTCATCGCGGACAGCCGCGACACCGCCACCGGCGAACGCCTGGACAACCTGGAAGATCCGTACCGCCTCTTCCGCTGCCACACCATCATGAACTGCGTGGACGTGTGCCCCAAGCACCTGAACCCCACGAAGGCCATTGGCAAGATCAAGGAACTGATGGTCCGCCGGGCTATCTGATCCATGAACGAGATGGACGCAATCCTCGAAGAACGGGAACGCGACTTGCTGCGGTGGCGAAGCCGCCGCGGCCTGGTCGAGAACGATCTCTACATCGAGAAGTTTTTTGCCACTTACGGCAGCCAGTTGACGCGGAGACACGCAACTGGTCTGTCTGCCTTGATGGACTTGGCAGACAACGATCTGATGGATCTCTTCCTGCGCCGCAAAGAGCCGGAAGGGGCCTTAGACACCCCTGAAGTTAGAGAAGTGCTACAGATGGTGCGCAAGCCCCTCTGATCTGCACAACTTGCAAAAAAGGCCGGCCCAGATCCGGCCACTCCGAGAAGGAAGTTGGAAATGAAACTCGCTGACAACAAAGCAACGCTGTCTTTCAGCAATGGCGCACCCAGCGTCGAATTGCCGGTCTACCAGGGCAACATCGGCCCAGACGTGATCGACATTCGCAAGCTGTACGGCCAATCGGGCATGTTCACGTATGACCCCGGCTTCCTCTCGACCGCGGCGTGCCAGTCGGCCATCACCTACATCGACGGTGACAAGGGTGAACTGCTGTACCGTGGCTACCCCATCGAACAGCTGGCCAAGAACTGCAACTTCCTGGAAACCTGCTACCTGCTGCTGTACGGAGAACTGCCCAACGAAACCCAGAAGGCTGACTTCGAGAACCGCGTGACCCAGCACACGATGGTCAACGAACAGATGCAGTTCTTCCTGCGCGGTTTCCGTCGTGATGCACACCCCATGGCCGTGCTGACCGGTCTGGTGGGCGGCATGTCGGCCTTCTACCACGACAGCACCGACATCACCAACCCCGAGCACCGCGAAATCGCCGCGATCCGCCTGATCGCCAAGCTGCCTACGCTGGTCTCCATGGCCTACAAGTACGGCGTGGGCCAGCCTTACATGTACCCGAAGAACGACCTGTCCTACGCAGGCAACTTCATGCGCATGATGTTCGGCAACCCTTGCGAAGAATACAAGGTCAACCCCGTGGTGGAACGTGCGCTGGACCGCATCTTCATCCTGCACGCTGACCACGAGCAAAACGCTTCGACCTCCACCGTGCGCCTGTGCGGTTCGTCCGGCACCAACCCCTTCGCCGCCATCTCCGCTGGCGTGGCCTGCCTGTGGGGCCCTGCCCACGGCGGCGCCAACGAAGCCTGCCTGAACATGCTGGAACACATCCAGGCCAACGGCGGCATCTCCAAGGTCGGCGAGTTCATGGAACAGGTCAAGGACAAGAACAGCGGCGTCAAGCTGATGGGCTTTGGCCACCGCGTGTACAAGAACTACGACCCCCGCGCCAAGCTGATGCAGGAAACCTGCAACGAAATCCTGCAAGAGCTGGGCCTGGAAAAGGATCCGCTGTTCGCACTGGCCAAGCAGCTGGAAAAGATCGCCCTGGAAGACGACTACTTCGTGCAGCGCAAGCTCTACCCGAACGTGGACTTCTACTCCGGCATCGTGCAACGTGCCATCGGCATCCCCGTCAAGCTGTTCACCGGCATCTTCGCTCTGGCCCGCACCGTGGGCTGGATCGCTCAGCTGAACGAACAAATGGCTGACCCCGAGTACAAGATCGGTCGTCCCCGCCAGCTGTACACCGGCTCTGTCGCCCGCGACGTCAAGCCCATCACCCAGCGTTGATGCATGCGCCGCAAGGCGCATTCCACCGACATGGCAAAAGCCCGCACGCCTTGCGCTTGCGGGCTTTTTTCGTGGTGCTCACGCCACCGAACTTAGCACCGGCCGGGATGGGCCCCGGCGCAGACCTTCAGTCCAGCCGGATCGAGGGGCGCAGGCGGGAATTCATCATGTCCACCAGCCACAGGAAGCCGCCGCGCCAGAAACCGTACAGCCGCGCCTGGTGCGAACGGTACAGCCACAGGTGGCTGAGCATGGCCAGCCGCCCGCGGATGGTGCCGCCGTTGAACAGTCCGAATTTGCCCAGCGACCCATAGGCGTCGTAATTGGCCAGCGACACCAGCGCGCCCATGTCGCGGTAGGCAAAGCGCTCGCTGCTGCCGGCCTGCGGGTCGCGCAGCACCTGGGGCAGGGTGTCGATCAGGTAACGCGCCTGCTGGTGCGCCACCTGGGCCGTCGGCGGCAGGGGCTGGATCTGCCCCGGCAGCGTGAAGCTGGCGCAGTCGCCCACGGCGTAGATATCGGGGTCATCGGTGCGCAGGTGGTCGTTGACTACCAGTTGGTGGCCGCGCGTGGTCTGCAGACCCAGGGTCGACAGGAATTCCGGCGCCTTCACGCCCGCCGCCCACACCCGCAGACCGGCATTCACCGTCCGGCCATCGCCCAGCACCAGACCATCGGCCGTGGCTTGCTGCACCCGTTCGTTGACCAGCACGGTCACGCCCAGGGCCTCCAGACGGCGCTTGGTCGCGGCCGAGATGTCTTCGGTGAAGCTGGGCAGCAAACGCGGCCCGGCTTCGACCAGCACAATGCCAAAGCGTGCCGCCTCCCCGATGGCGCCATAGGCGCGGGCGCTTTCTGCCAGTTGCACCAGCTCGGCCGCCAGTTCCACCCCGGTGGCCCCGCCCCCCACAATCGCGACCTGCAGGCCCTCGCCCTGGGTCATGCTGCGCACCATGCGCAAACGGATTTCCTGGTTGAAGGCATCGGCCTTGCGGCGCGTGTCGATCATGAAACAGTGCTCCAGCACCCCATCCGTGCCAAAGTCATTCGCACCGCTGCCAATGGCCAGCACCAGCTTGTCATAGGCAATGCGCCGGCCCGGCACCACTTCGCGGCCATCGGGCGCGGTGATCGGAGCCAGCAGTACCTCCTTGGCCACACGGTCCAGGGCGCACATCTCGCCGGGCTGGTAGGCAAAGCCCGCATCGGCCGCCTGGGCCAGGTAGGTGGTCTGCTGCTGGGCCAGATCGCGCGTGCCCGCGGCAATGGTGTGCAGCATGGGCTTCCAGACGTGGGCGGAATCGCTGTCGATCAGCGTCACGCTGGCAATCAGGCCGTCATCGCGGCGCTTGCCCAGCGCCGAGGCGATTTCCAGGCCCGCCACGCCACCGCCTACGACGACGATCCGGGCCGGCTGCGATGCGGTGCTGCGTTCTTCGCCCATGGCGACTTCCTTTGTGGTGTTGGCAGAAAAAAGAATTAGAGGCACAAGGCTGCCACCATTCCACTGGTATCTCTCCCCGCAGTCCACCAGCAGCCCTGTGCACAAGGGGCGCATTGTGCACCAATATTCATAGCACTTAATTCAATACAGACAACGGTTTCAAATGTGTTTTATATCTAATAGAAGACTGAAAATCTAGTAACCATCTGGTAACTACCACCGATGTTTCCAGGTCTTTTCACGGCCTGACGGCCGGTGCAGGAGGCACCACCGGCCTGGCCTTCCAGCACGCGGAGCCGCGCGCATCCGGCGCATATCCGGCGCAACGTCACCTGCGCAAAGCCACCGCACGGCCCACACCATTGCGCCCCTGCGGTCTGCGCCCCGCCGCACAGATGCCGATAATGGAAAGCATCTGCAGCCTGCCCGCTGCCCCCTGCAGCCACCTTGGGTGCTGCCCACACCATGCGCAAAAAACTTCCTCCCATCCACGACGCCGCCGGCATTGCCAAGTCCCGCGAAGCCGGCATGCTGGCCGCCCGCGTGCTGGAAATGCTCACCCCCCATGTACAGCCCGGCGTGAGCACCGAATACCTGGACGGGCTGTGCCACAACTTCATCGTGGACGAGCTGCGGTGCATCCCTGCCAACATCGGCTATTACGGCTACCCCAAGACCGTGTGCACCTCTGTCAACCACGTGGTCTGCCACGGCATTCCGTCCAAGAAGGAAATCCTCAAGGACGGCGACATCGTCAACGTCGACGTGGCGCTGATCAAGGACGGCTGGTTTGGCGACACCAGCCGCATGTACACCGTGGGCAAGGTCTCGGCCCTGGGCCGCCGCCTGATCGATACCACCTACGAAGCCATGGTGGCCGGAATCCGCGCCGTCAAGCCCGGTGCCACGCTGGGCGACATCGGCCACGCCATCCAGACCGTGGCCCACCGCGAGCAGTTCACCATCGTGCGCGACTACTGCGGCCACGGCATCGGCCAGACCTACCACGACGAACCCCAGGTGCTGCACTACGGCCAGCGCGGCCAGGGCATGACGCTACAGGAAGGCATGATCTTCACCATCGAGCCCATGGTCAACGCCGGCAAGCCGGCCACCAAGGAGCTGGACGACGGCTGGACCGTGGTCACCCGCGACCGTTCCCTGTCCGCCCAGTGGGAGCACATGGTGGCCGTGACCGCCACCGGCTACGAGGTGCTGACCCCCTGGCCCGAAGGCACCGGCGCCTACCCGGCGCCCTGAGCCGGGCGCTGCACGGCCACCCCGGCCCGTGTGCACAGACCGGGAGCAGACGTCCAACAAGGGCCTGGCCTGCCCCGGGCCATTGGCCGTCTCCCGGCGCACCACCGGAACGGTTGGCGCTACAGTCGCCGACATGAGCAATTACTGGTTTCTGGGCATCGCCATCGTCTGCGAAGTGGCTGCCACCTCGCTTCTCAAAAGCACCGAAGGCTTCAGCCGCCTGGGACCTAGCGTGGTCGTGGGTCTGGGCTATGTGCTGTCGTTCTACTTTCTGTCGCTCACGCTGCGCACCGTGCCCACGGGCGTGGCCTACGCCATCTGGTCGGGCGCGGGCATCGTGCTGGTCTCTGGCATCGCCTGGGTGTTTCTGAACCAGAAGCTCGATACCGCGGCCCTGATCGGCATGGGCCTGATCCTCAGCGGTGTGCTGGTGATCAATCTGTTTTCCAAGACGGCCGGCCACTGAGCCGCCACGTCCCTGGTATTCGCCTTCGCACCGGGGCGAAGGCCATGGATTCAGCCCTGGGATGCAATCTGCTCGGCCAGCCAGTCCCGAAACACCTGGACCTTGTGCGAGTGGCGCTGCAGCTGTGGGCGCACCAGATAGTAGGAGGCGCCGGTGCGCACCGGCAGACCAAACGGCGCCACCAGCTTGCCACTGCGCAGATCGTCCACCAGCAAGGCGGTCTGTCCGATGGCAATCCCCAGGCCATCGGCCGCTGCCTGCCAGGTCAGCACCGAGCTGCTGAAGCGCATGCTCTCCACGCTGTCGATCTCCGCCTCATACCGGCATTGCCGGGCCCAGGTCTGCCAGTCTTTCTGCCGGTAGTGCGAGACCAGCAGCCGCGTGCGCAGCAAGGCCTGCGGATAGGCGGACTCGGGCGCATTGGTGCGAAAGAACGCCGGGCTGCACACCGGCTCGATCACGTCTTCAAACAGAAAGTCCGTGTCCGTCCCTGGCCACGCACCGTTGCCCATCTGGATGGCCATGTCCACCGGGTCGCGGTCAAAGTCCACGTCCTTGACCGAATTGGTAATGACCACCGCAATGTCGCTGTAGCGGGTATGGAAATCGTGCAGGCGCGGAATCAGCCACTTGGCTGCAAACGTGGTGTAGGTCTGGATGCGCAGAGTCCGGTCCGATCCGCTGCGCATGATGTCGCCCGTGGCCTTGCCTATGCTCTCGAAGGCCGGCGCAATGGCATCGCCGTAGCGCTGGCCGGCCTGCGTCAGGCTGATGCCATGGCGCTCGCGCCGGAACAGCTCCACCCCCAGGTATTCCTGCAGCACATGCAGCTGCTTGCTGACCGCCGACTGGCTGATGTGCAGCTCCTTGGCGGCCAGGGTCAGATTGCAGGTGCGCGCCACCACCTCAAACACTTTCAGCGGATTGAGCGGAGGAATCTTCAGGGCCATGCGCGCCATTCTAGAAGCCTGTGTGGCGCAACGCTGTCGCGCAGGCCCGGTCTGGCGTCACGTCTGCAACCAGCGGACCACCAGGGTGTTCACCGCATTCGCACTTTCGTATTGCACCCAATGGCCGGCGCCGGGCACGATGGTCCAGTCCCGTTCGGGGCGGTCCTGTTTCAGAGCTTCGGCCGCCACCATGGGCACGGCCGTCACATCGGCCTCGCCCCACACCAGCAGAATCGGCCTGGCATAGTCCTGCAGCACCGCCTGCAGGCGGCTGCTGCGCGACATGGCCTTGCTGCGAAAACGCGTGGCTTCGCAGCAATGGCGATGGATGTGCAGGGCCAGCGCATCGGCCGCAGCCGCCTTGGAAAGCATGAACACCGCCAGGTTCTGGTGCAGCGCCGCCATGCGCTCGGCCGGGTCGCTGACCCGCCAATCCAGCAGCGCCTCGGTTTCCCTGCGCGGGCCGCCATGGCCGGCCGTACCCAGCAGCACCAGCCGCTGTACCTGCGGCAGGCGTGCGGCCAGCATGCCGGCCACCGCCCCTCCAAACGAGAACCCGGCCAGGTGCAGCGGCTGGGCCCCCACCAGTTGCACCACGCTGTCGCTCAGCGCGTCCAGCAATGCCGCAGGCCGCTGCCCGTCATGGGCGGACAGGGCAAAGTCGTCGGAGGCACCAAAGCCCGGCAGATCCGGCACCAGCACCCGGTAGTGGCGGGCGAAGCACTCAATGTTGCGGACCCAGTGCATCCAGGACCCATGGCCGCCATGCAGCAGCACCAGGGGTTGGCCCTGGCCCCATTCACGCCAATGCAGCTTGATGCCGCCGGCCTGCACCCGGTGGTGGCGGGCACCGGCTTCCAGTGCCGCCAGCCGCTGCGCTGCGCTGTCCTCGCCGTCCATGCTGCGCCGGCCTTATCGGGCCTGGAGCACCAGCGCGTCCACCGCCAGCACCCCCTGCCCTTCGGGCATCACCATCAGCGGGTTCACTTCCGCCTCCAGCACTCCATGCACGGGCTGCAGCGCCAGTTGCGACAGATCGGAAATGGCCTGGGCCAGCGCTTCCAGATCGCCCCTGGCCTTGCCGCGCAGACCCGATACGGTCTGCAGCAGCTTGACCTCGGCAATCATCTCGCGCGCGGTGTCCACACTGACCGGGGCCAGCCGGATGCTGCGGTCACGCATCACCTCGGCCCAGATGCCGCCGGCGGCCAGCATGATGATGGGGCCGGCATCGGGGTCGATGCGGTAGCCCAGCAGCACCTCGGACAGACCCTTGCGCATGGGCTGCACCAGCACCTCGTTGCAGGCCACCCCGGGCGCCCTGGCCGCCAGGTTGGCGCGCAGCGTGGCAAATGCCTGCACCAGTTGCTCCGGATTCTGGATTCCCAGCACCACACCGCCGACTTCGGTCTTGTGCGGGATCTCGGGGGAGCACACCTTGGCCACGACCGGAAAGTCGAACGGCAGCGGCCCGGGCTGGCCGTCCAGCGCAAAGGTGGCCGCGGGCGCATGGGGCACCTGCAGGCGGTCCAGCAGCTGGTAGGCCTGCGCCTCGCTCAGTGCAGCACCCATACCCGGTGCTGCCGCCACGGTCTGGCCCGGTGTGTGCGGCACACGGCGGGCCAGCACGGCCGCAATCGCATCGGCACAGCTTTCCGGTGTGCGAAAGCAGGGCATGCCGGCCTGGGTCAGTGCCGCCAGGGCCTGGGGCGCATCCGGCACCAGCATGGTCACCAGCGGCTTGGCGTGACCGGCGCTGTCCATGATGGGCTTGACCGCCAGATCGGGCTGAAAGCGCGCCGAAGAGCCCACCACCGCCACCACCATGTCGAACTCCGGCGCCTCCAGCATGATGTCCAGCACGCTCTTCATCACCTCATACCGGGTGCCCGCCAGGGTCAGGTCCAGCACCCGGCCGGCACTGCCCGGCACCTGGGCCGCCTTGAGTTTGGCCAGGGTCGCATCCGAAACGGGCTGCACCGTGATACCGCGCAGCCCCAGCTGGTCCACCACCATGGCGGCACCGCCACCGGTGGTGGTCACCACGCCGATGCGTTTGCCGGCCATGGAATGGGACTGCAGCGGTACTTTCTGTGCCAGGGGAAAGACTTCGAACAGCGTCTCCAGCATGTCCACCCGCACGATGCCCAGGTCTTTCAGGAAGGCATCGGCAATATCGTCCTCGCCCGCCAGTGCGCCGGTGTGGGTGGTTGCCATTTCCGCTGCAGCGCTGGAGCGGCCCAGCTTGTACGCGATCACCGGCTTGCCGCGGCGCGCGGCTTCGCGGGCAAAGGCCTGCAGCTGGTCGCCATGGCGCAGGCTCTCCAGAAAGAGCGCATAGCCTTCTATGGCCGGATCGTCCAAGGTCGCCGCGCAGATCTCGCCCACGCTCAGATCGACTTCGCTGCCCACCGACACCAGCCCCGCAAACCCCACGCCACGCGCCTTGCCGCGCGACACCAGGGCCCCGATCATGCTGCCGCTGTGCGAGGCGACAAACACCTTGCCTCTGGGCACATCGGGCTCGGCAAATGCGGCATTCGCGGTCAACACCAGACCGTTGTGCGGATTGACCACCCCCAGGCTGCTGGGGCCCAGAATGCGCAGCGTGGAATTGCGGGCAATGGCACGCAGCTCCGCTTCCCGCTGGACGCCTTCGGCGCCCGACTCCGAAAAGCCGCTGGCCAGAATGGTCACCAGCGGCACGCCCAGGCGCGCGCATTCACGGACCGTGTCGATCACGGTCTCGGTGGGCGACAGCACGAACACATGGTCCGGCACCTGGGGCAAGGCCGCCAGGCTGGGCCATGCCTGCTCGCCCTGCACCTGTGCCCGGTTGGGATTGATCGGATAGATCGTCCCAGCGAAGCCTGAGCGGCGCAGAAACTGCAGCGGACGGCCGCCCGTTTTCTTGACGTCATCCGATGCGCCCACCAAAGCAATGCTTCGGGGGTACAGCAGGGTCTGGCAGACGGAGGGCATAGCGGCGAGGGATGCGGTCATGGCGTGGATTACTTCTCGATCTTGAATTTCTTGAACTGCTCGGACCAGTGGCCCACCTCGGTCTGCAACTGGGCCTTGAACTCGCTGGGAGAATTACCGATCAGCACGGCGCCCTGCGGAATCAGCACCTCCTTGAACTCCTTGGACTTGACCGCTTTCATGACGGCGGCAGACAACTTGTCGACAATGGCCTTGGGCGTTCCCGCAGGCGCCAGCAGACCGTTCCACGAGTCGGACACCATGTCGGGCAAGCCCACCTCACTGAAGGTCGGCACCTGGGGCAGACCCGGCAGGCGGTTGGGGCCGGCCACCGCGAGAGGCCGTACTTTGCCCGCTTCCAGGTTGGGCATGGCACCGGTGGATGTCATAAAAGCGACATCGACTACGCCAGCAATCAGGTCGTTCAGCACACCCGATCCGCCGGAATACGGCACGTGCAGCATCTTGACCCCCGTCAGTTGCTCCAGTCGCAGCGTCGCCATGTGCTGCGAGCCGCCCGCACCCGTGGTGCCATAGCTCAGCTCGCCCGGTTTTTTTCGGGCCAGCTCCTCGAACTCCCTGTAGGTCTTCACATTCAGCTTGGGGCTGGCAGCCAGCACCCCTGGCGCCGAAGAGACTTTGGAGACGGGCTCGAAGCTCTTGAGCGGATCGAACTTCTGCTTGGGGAACACGTATTTGTTCATCGTCAACGGTGCGGCCGCCAGCAGCAAGGTGTAGCCATCGGCCGGGGCGGCAGCCACCATTTCCGAGGCGATGTTGCTGGTCGCACCCACCTTGTTTTCCACGATGAAAGCCCCCTTCAGCTCGTCCTGCAGAGCCTTGGCCACCAGACGCGCCACCACATCGGTAGGGCCTCCGGCCTGAAAGCCGACGATGATCTTGACGGGTTTGGCCGGATAGGCGTCCGACGCCAGTGCGGTGCTGGACAGGGCGAGGCCTGCCATGGCCGCGGCTGCGGCCACCCATGTACGACGTTGCATGGTTTGTCTCCTTGTTATGCGATGCCGGCGCTTATTGCTTGGGAGCACGTTGCGAGAACGTGCGACCAAATACGCCTTCGGCAATGCGGTTCTTCAGCACTTCGATCGAACCGCCGGCGATCATCCAGCCACGGGTGCGGCGCACACAGTACTCGACCAGTGCTTCCTGGCTGAAACCCATGCCACCCATGACCTGCATGGCTTCGTTCGACGCTTCCCAGCCGGCCAGATTGCAGGCCAGTTTGGCCATGGCCGTGCTTTGCGCACTGGGCAGGCCATGCTCGCCTTCCAGCGCGGCCTTGTAGAGCAACAGCTGCGCCTGTTCCAGCTTCATCCACATCTCGGCAAACTTCCACTGCAGGCCCTGGAACTCGCACAGCTCGCGGCCGAACTGCTTGCGCACCATGGCGTGCTCACGCGCCAGGTTGAAGGCGTGGCGGCCCAGTGCCAGCGCACGCGAGGCATTGCCCAGACGCTCCACGTTGAAGCCGGAGATCTGCTTCTTGAAGCCTCCGGCGCCCAGCAGCAGATTGCCCTTGGGAATGCGGCAGTTCTCGAAGTACAGCTGCGACCACTGCTCGCCGTTCATGAAGTTCGACGGCTGGCCCACGTCGAAGCCGGGGGTGCCGCGCTCCACCAGCACCGAACCGATGCCGTCCACACCGGGGCCGAAGCGCACATAGATCAGGAACAGCTCCGCCTCGGGGCTGTGGGTCGAGAACACCTTGCTGCCGTTGATGACGTAGTGATCGCCGTCCAGCACGGCCGAGGTCTTGAGTTCGGTCACTGCCGAGCCGGCATCCGGCTCGGTCATGCCCAAAGAAATGAGCTTTTTTCCAGCCAGCAGATCCGGAAGAAAGCGCGCCTTCTGCTCGGGTGTGGCGTACTCCACAAAGGTGCGGATCGGGCCGAAGTTGCCGGCCTGCACAATGTCCGCACTCTTGGGGCAGACCAGTGCCACCTGCTGGATGGCCAGCACGGCGTGCATCAGCGAGCCGCCCTGGCCGCCATCTTCTTCCGGGAAAGCGATCCCCAGCAAGCCTTGCTCCGCCAGCATCTGCGCGGTCTCCCAGGGATAGTGGGAGGCATGTGCGCGCTCCAGCGCGCCGGCGGCCAGCTTGTCTTGGGCGAAGCGGGCCACGCTGTCGGCGAATGCCTGGTGTTCTTCGGAAAGGGTGAAATCCATGGTGCGATCGTGCGGGGTTGAACAATGGCCCGAATGATCTGCCCGCCCGCTCATGGCAAGGTCTTCCAATTGCGCCGCAAGATATGAGTTAGAGAAATGACTGATACCTGGCTGCCGGCCTATCCTGCAGATTCCGGGGGCCATTGCCCTCTACCCTCTCTCCCACACTCCCCTCTCCATCGTGTCTGCCACCATGTACGTCAGCGAAACCCTGGGCCAGTTCGGTGCCCGCTTCCCGACCCAGCCCATCAGCCCCTCTGTGCTGCACCACGCCAAGCGTGCCGTCGTGGACTGGTACGCGGCCCTGATTGCCGGCTACCCCATGCACCCCACGCCCTTGCTCGAAGCCGCCATGGCGGACGACCTGGACCGGGGACCGGCGCGGCTGGCTCTGGGCCGCCCGGCAACGGTCAAGGCGGCCGCCTTGATCCAGGGCACGGCTTCCCACACGGCAGAAGTCGACGACATCTTCAAGCACGCCATCTACCATCCCGGCGCCCCAACGATTTCGGCCGCCCTGGCAGTGGGCCAGCAGGTGGATGCCACCGGCCGTGAATTTCTGCAGGCGGTCATCGTCGGCTACGAAATCTCGACCCGCATCGGCCAGATCCTGGGACGTGCGCACTACCAGTACTGGCACAACACCGGCACCGTGGGCACGTTCGGCGCGGCCGCGGCAGCGGCCTGTCTGCTGCACCTGGATGCCACGCAGTTCACCCATGCGCTGTGCACTTCGGCCACGTTCGCCGCAGGGCTGCAGCAGGCCTTTCAGATGGACTCCATGTCCAAGCCCTTGCATTCCGGACGCGCCGCAGAAGCCGGTGTGGCGGCTGCATTGATGGCCCGGCAGGGCATCACCGGCTCGCTGGACGTGCTGGAAGGCAAGATGGGGATGGGCGTGGCCATGGGCAACGCACCCGACTGGGCGCCGGTGCTGGCCGATCTGGGCAAGGCCTTCAACATCACGGAAATGACCTTCAAGAACCACGCCTGCTGCGGCCACACCTTCGCCCCCATTGATGGCGCACTGGAGCTGCAGCGCACCCATGGTTTCACGCCTGCGGAGATTGCCCACATCGAGGTGGCCACCTACGGTCCGGCACTGGCGGTCGCCGGCAATCCCGCACCGCGCACCGCTGCCGAAGCCCGCTTCAGCATTCCCTACGTGGTCAGCACCGCCCTGCGGTGCGGCAGCGTGCGCCTGGCCGCGTTCGATGCGGCGCAGCTGCACCACCCCGACACCCGCGCCCTGATGGAGAAGGTGAGCTTGACGGTGCACCCCGATCTGGACCGCCAGTTCCCGGGGCAGCGTGCGGCCCAGGTCACCATCCGCCTGCACAGCGGCCAGACACTGCGCTTTCTGCAGCCCACCCGCAAAGGCGATCCGGACATGCCGCTCACCGATGCCGATCTGCAGAGCAAGCTGGAAGAGCTGGCCACCGCCACCCTGGGGGCAGAGCGGCTGCAGGCCATCTCGTCCCGGCTGTGGCAGCTGGAAACGGCACCGGATCTGCACTTTCTCTGAGCCATGGGCCCGGTGCCAGGGCCTCCAAGGCCGGCCTGCATAGCCCACAGGACCCTCTATCGCACGCAGAAAAAAAGGGGCTGTCAGCCCCTTTTTGCACAGCCACCGGCGCAGGGGGCCGCTGGGGGTCAGAACCCCTGCAACTACCCCCACTCGGCAAACTCGGCCCGGCTGGCACGCATGGTGTTGATCGGCGCCGTCGTGTCTTCGTAGCCCAGGGCAATGCCAAAGGCCACCAGATAGCCTTCCGGTACCGCGAGATGCTGTTTGACCACGGCGTCGTAACGGCGCCAGAAACCCTGGGCGCAGGTGGCCAGGCCTTCTTCGGTGGCACGCAGCATGAAGGCCTGCAGATAGATGCCCAGGTCGATCCACTGCACCGGGCCCATGCGCTCTTCGGTGAACATGATCACGCCTACGGGCGCGCCAAAGAACTGGGCATTCTTGGCCAGCTGCTTCAGGCGGCCGGCCTTGTCCTCGCGCGGCACGCCGATGCTGGCATACAGGTCTTCACCGTTGGCAAAGCGGCGGGTGCGGTAGGGTTCCCACAGATTCGGCGGGTACGAGACATGCTGGGGGTTTTCTTCGCCAGGGGTCTTGGCCACATCGGCGAGCATGGCTTGCAGCGGCTGGCCGGAGATGGCGGCCACGCGCCAGGGCTGCATATTGCCACCGGAAGCGGCTGCGGCGGCATCTTGCATGATGCGCTGCACCAGATCGGCTGCGGGCACTTGCTCGGTGAAGGCGCGCACCGAACGGCGTTCGCGCAGGGCTTGGGTCACATCCATGGATAGCGGTCCTGTTACAGGTCAAAGGTGGAACAAAGCACCAAGCGTACAAGAGCTTGGCAGCTGCCAGCGCCACCTAGGTGACGCAGATCCAGCGACATTTCAGCCCCCGCTTGTCCGGCAAGGCCTGCCACCACGGCATGCGCCCAGCGAAAAGTGCAGCAGACGCCCGAAAAAAAGGGCCTGCGAGGGCCCTTTCTTCAACGTGCGCCTTGCAAAGCGCTTATGCCCGCCATGGCGGGCTTACTTGCCCAGGATCTGCTTGATCTTCTCGGTCTCGAAATGCTGGCCACGTTCGGCTTCGGACGGCACGCAGTCGCGCGCCGACATCTGCACCGACAGTTTCTCGACCACTTCCCACAGCTTGGCCAGTTGCTCCTCGTGGCAGGCGGCACCATCGACCAGACCGCGCATGGCCTGGGACAGCGGGTCGTCTTCCTGCGTCACGCCATAGGCGGTGAAAACCCCCTCCTGGCTCGCGCAGTCGGCGTTAGCGGCGGCCGACGGTGCCGCACTGGCCGGCTGAACCACGGGCGGCAGATCCACGGCATCGGTCACATCGGCGCTGGCGCCTTCCTTGGACGGAATGATCCGCGCCGGAATGCCCACAGCCGTGGCGCCGGCGGGCACCGGCTTGATGACCACGGCGTTGCTGCCGATCTTGGCGTTGTCGCCCACCTCAAAGCCGCCCAGCACCTTGGCGCCGGCGGCCACCACCACGTTCTTTCCCAGTGTGGGGTGGCGCTTGCTGCCCTTGTACAGCGAGGTGCCGCCCAGCGTGACGCCGTGGTAGATGGTGCAGCCGTCGCCCACCACCGCGGTTTCGCCGATCACCACGCCCATGCCGTGATCGATGAACACGCGCTCGCCAATCACCGCACCGGGGTGGATTTCAATGCCCGTGAGCCAGCGTCCCAGGTGCGAGATGAAACGCCCCAGCCACTTGAGCCCATGCGTCCAGCACCAGTGCGCCAAGCGCTGCAGCCAGATGGCATGCAGGCCGGGGTAACAGGTGACGACTTCCCAGGTGCTGCGGGCCGCGGGGTCGCGGTCAAGAATGCACTGGATGTCGGAGCGCAGGCGGGAAAGCATCAGGTGTTACAAAGTGGAAGAAAAGGTCGCCAGTCTAGCGGCTTGCCGCCTCGCTCATCAGCATGCGTTTGGCGACACCGCGCAGGATGTGGATTTCCTCCTGCGTCAGCTGGGCGCGGTTGAACAATTGGTTGAGGCGCGGCATCAGCTTCTTGGGTGCGGCCGGGTCCAGAAAACCGATGTGCGTCAGCGCCTCTTCCCAATGCTGCAGCATGCCGCCCACCTGCGCCACATCGGCGCGCTGCGGCTGGGGCGTGTGCTCCACCACCGGGAAACCGCCCAGTGCCTGCCGCCATTCATAGGCCACCACCTGGATGGCCGCGCCCAGGTTCAGCGAGCCGAACTGCGGATTGGATGGAATGGAAAGCGCCACATCGCTGCGATAGACATCCTCGTTGCTCATGCCAAAGCGCTCGCAGCCGAACAGCAGGCCCACACCGGTCTGGTTGCACGTGGCGGAAGGCGCGGATTCGGCCGCAGCGGCCACGCCGGAAGCCAAACACTGAACCGCCTGTGCCGTGTCTGCAGGACGCACATCCAGCTCCCCTTTCATCAGCATCTCGAAATGCTGGCGCGGCGTGCGTGTGGGCGGACCAAAGTCGCGCGGCGTCATGGCCGTGGCACACAGATGGCTGATGCCGTCCAGGGCTTCGTCCAGCGTTTCCACAATGCGGGCATTGCCCAGCACATCCAAGGCGCCACTGGCGCGCTGGATGGTTTCTTCCTTGCGCAGCACATTGGCCCAGCGCGGCCGCACCAGCACCAGATCGTCGAAGCCCATGGTCTTCATGGCGCGGGCGGCAGCGCCCACATTGCCGGCATGGCTGGTTTCTATCAGTACAAAACGGGTTTTCATGAAAATGTCATGCCCGGCGCGAAACCGCGGGCAGCAAAAAATGGCGAAGCCAGTTAGAATCTCGCCCCTATTGTCGCTGTCCGCATCGCCGGACGTGCGCAGAGCGCGGGAACCCGGTCATTGCACTGCCATTGCACCGGGTCCGACCGCCTGAAAGAGTTCTTCATCCGCTGCGGGCGGTGTGTCATGCTGGTTGTTGTCTGAGAGAAGTTGCGTTAGGTACAGCATGCGCGCGCCTGTGGTTTAGCACCCAACGCTTACACAATCTATGTCGACCAACCTGCATCCCATGCTCAACGTGGCCATCAAGGCCGCCCGCGCCGCTGGCGCTGTCATCAACCGTGCCGCCCTTGATGTGGAGAACGTGCGCGTGGCGCAAAAGCAGGTCAACGACTTTGTGACCGAAGTGGACCAGGCGTCCGAGCGCATCATCATCGAAACCCTGCTGGGCGCCTACCCCCAGCACGGCATCCTGGCCGAAGAATCCGGCAGCGAATACGGCAACAAGAACTCCGACCACATCTGGATCATCGATCCCCTGGACGGCACCACCAACTTCATCCACGGCTTCCCCGTGTACTGCGTCAGCATTGCACTGTCGTACAAGGGCAAGATCGAGCACGCAGTGGTGTACGACCCCAGCCGCAACGACCTGTTCACCGCTACCCGTGGCCGTGGTGCTTTCCTGAACGAACGCCGCATCCGCGTGTCCAAGCGCACCCAGCTCAAGGACTGCCTGGTCTCCACCGGCTTCCCCTTCCGCCCCGGTGACAACCTGCGCCACTACCTGCGCATGTTCGCCGACGTGACCGAGCGCGTGGCCGGCGTGCGCCGCCCTGGCTCTGCCGCACTGGACCTGGCCTATGTGGCCGCCGGCTTTACCGACGGTTTCTTTGAAACCGGCCTGTCCAGCTGGGACATCGCCGCCGGCAGCCTGCTGGTGACCGAAGCCGGTGGTCTGGTGGGCAACTTCACCGGCGAAGCCGACTTCCTGGAACAGCGCGAGCTGCTGGCCGGCAACCCCCGCGCCTATGGCCAACTGGTCGGCATCCTGGGCAAGTACAGCAAGTTCGCCGGTGTGGACGACAAGATGGGCGTGCAAGCCGCGCTGAAGCAAGACACCGCTGGCGAAGGCGCGCAAGAAGCCTGATACCGGCCTCCTCCGCCCTGGCTGCCCAATGCAGCCACGCCAAGCCGCCGCAGCCTGCCCGGGCCCGGCGGCTTTTGCATGCCCGCATGCTGCGGTGCACATATGGAAAAAACCCTCGACCTTGTCAGCCAGCATGCCGCATGATGGCCGGGCATGCAGCGCCGCTTTCGACCGCGCTGCCCCTAGGGAGGCCTGCAGTGGATTACAAGGACTACTACAAGACTTTGGGTGTGGCCAAAGACGCCGGCGCAGACGAGATCAAGAAAGCGTTCCGCAAGCTGGCGCGCAAGTACCACCCGGATGTCAGCAAGGAGGCCGATGCCCAGCAGCGCATGGCCGAGGTCAACGAGGCCTACAACGTGCTGTCCGACCCGGAAAAACGCAAGGCCTATGACGAACTGGGCGACCCCAGCCAGTACCAGGGCGCACAAGGCCAGGGCTTTACCCCGCCCCCGGGCTGGAACCACCAGGAATTCCACTTCCGCGACAGCGATGGCGCCAGTGGCATGGGTGGCATGCACGGCGAGGACTACAGCAGCTTTTTCGAAGAGCTGTTTGGCCGGGCCCAGCGCCAGCAGCGCCGCCAGCGCCAGCAGGCCGGGCCGCCGCCCGATGTGCGCGGCCGGGACCAGCACTCCGTCATCGAGCTGGATGTGCCCGACAGCTACGCCGGCGGCATGCACCGCCTGCAGTTGCGCGGCGTGCAGCTGGACGCCCAGGGCCACGCCCATGAAACCGTGCGCGAGCTACAGGTCACCATTCCCAAGGGGGTGCGCGAAGGCCAGATGATCCGCCTGGCAGGCCAGGGCAGCCCCGGCCTGGGCAACGGCGAAGCCGGCGACCTGCTGCTGGAAGTGCGCTTTCGCGCCGACAAGCGCTGGCACACCGAAGGCAAGGACGTGTACCAGCAGCTGCCCCTGATGCCCTGGGAAGCGGCACTGGGTGGCCCGGTGGAATTCACCACCCTGGCCGGCCCCCTGGAGATCAATGTCCCCGCCGGCAGCCAGCCCGGGCGCAAGCTGCGCATCAAAGGCAAGGGCCTGCCCAGCAGCACGCCGGGCGACCTGTACCTGGTGCTGCAGCTGCAGGTGCCCAAAGCCCACACCGCTGCCCAGCGCGCCGCCTACGAAGCACTGGCCGCCGCCTACGCCGATCTGCGCACCCGCACCGGAGATGCCACATGACCATCCCCTTCTACACCCCACCCGAACTGCTGGATGCCCAGGCCCTGAGCCTGGTGCAGCTGGCCCAGGCCTGCCGCACCGACACCGCCTGGATCGTCCAGCGCGTGACCACCGGCGTGCTGGCATGCGACCCAGCCGCGGATGACCAGACACCGCAGCAGTGGCGCTTCAGCACCCAGACGGTGATCCGCGCGCGGCGCATTGCCGATCTGGAACGCATGTTCGACGCGGACCCCGAGCTGGCCGCCATGACCGCCGACCTGATGGAGGAAGTGCGCCAGCTGCGCCAGCGCCTGGAAAGCCTGGGCCACTGAGCAGCCCGTCCCGCCGCCCCCGGCCTTGCCGAGGCAGGCTCGCAAGGCCCTGGTGCGTCGGCATGAACTGCGCCCGGCGGCAAAGAGCCGCCGGCCCATCCGGGATAATTGCCGGCTGATCCCTGCCGGCGCAGGGTGCCGCGGCCCCAGGGCAGCCGCCTTGCGCCGCGCAGCACACAAGGAATTGACTTTGCAGAGCCCGGCTACCTCCACCACCACCGCATCCCCCGAAGCCACCCCGGCGAACGAACCGGGCGCACCCAGCGTCAGCGGATCACCGCTGGACGCACCGCTGGCGGCCCATACGCCCATGATGCAGCAGTACGTCCAGATCAAGGCCCACTATCCGGACACGCTGGTGCTCTACCGCATGGGCGACTTCTACGAGGTCTTCTGGAGCGATGCCGAAAAAGCTGCACGCCTGCTGGACATCACGCTGACCACCCGCGGCCAGTCCGCCGGTTTTCCGGTCGCCATGGCGGGCGTGCCTTTCCATGCGCTGGAAAGCTATCTGGGCCGCCTGATCAAGATGGGCGAATCGGTGGCGATTTGCGAACAGGTGGGCGAAGTCGGTGCCAGCAAAGGCCCAGTGGAACGCAAGGTGGTGCGCGTGGTCACCCCCGGCACCATCACCGACAGCGAGCTGCTGAACGACAAGCAGGAAGCCATGCTGCTGGCCCTGCACACCGCCGGGCGCCAACGCTGCGGCCTGGCCTGGCTGAGCGTGACGCAGGGCCGCATCCACATGGCCGAATGCGGCGCCGACGAACTGGGTGCATGGCTGGCACGCATCAGCCCCAGCGAGGTGCTGTACAGCGCCGGCGTGACCGAGCGGTTCGAGAAGAACCTGTACGCCCTGCGCCAGTCCAGCACCTTCACCGCACCGCTGACCCCCCGGCCGGATTGGCAGTTCGACAGCGGTCTGGGCAAGCGCAAGCTGCTGGAGCAACTGGGCAGCGCCAACCTGAACGCCTGGAACGCCGAAGACCTGCCGCTGGCCCATGCCGCCTGCGCCGCGCTGCTCAGCTATGCCGAACACACCCAGGGCCGTGCCCTGCCGCATTTGCACAGCATCCAGGTGCAGCGCGACGATGAGCTGATTGCACTGCCGCCGGCCACCTGCCGCAACCTGGAGCTCGTCAAGACACTGCGCGGCGAAGACGCGCCCACGCTGTTTTCGCTGCTGGACACCTGCATGACCGGCATGGGCAGCCGCCTGCTGAAAAACTGGCTGCTGGAGCCCCGCCGCGACCGCAGCCATGCCACCGCCCGCCTGCAGGCCACGCAGGTGCTGCGCGGCCAGGGCAGCGGCACAGCCCCCTGGCAGACGCTGCGCGACGCCCTCAAGGGCGTGAGCGATGTGGAGCGCATCACCGCCCGCACCGCGCTGCGCCAGGTGCGCCCGCGCGAGCTGGTGGCCCTGGGCAAGACGCTGCAGAAAGCGCAGCTGCTGGCCCGCTCCGGGACAGCGCCCTCGGCCTATCTGAATCAGATCTTTGCAGACCTGCAGCCCCCGGAAGGCTGCGCCGAACTGCTGGAGCGCGCCATCCAGGAAGAACCTGCCGCCCTGGTGCGTGACGGCGGTGTGATCGCCACCGGTTTTGACGCCGAGCTGGACGAACTGCGCAGCATCCAGGACAACTGCGACGGCTTTCTGCTGGAGCTGGAAGCCAAGGAAAAGCTGCTGACCAGCATTCCCAATCTGCGCGTGCAGTTCAACAAGGTCCACGGTTTCTACATCGAGATCACCAACAGCTACCGCGACCAGGTGCCGGAACGCTACCGCCGTCGCCAGACACTGAAGAACGCCGAGCGTTACATCACGCCCGAGCTCAAGGCCTTTGAAGACAAGGCCCTGTCCGCCCAGGAACGTGCGCTGCAGCGCGAGAAGTTCCTGTACGAACAGCTGCTGGACCAGCTGCAGCCCCATGTGCCCGGCCTCACCCGCGTGGCCCAGGCCATTGCCGCACTGGATGTGCTGTGCACGCTGGCCGAGCGCAGCCTGACCCTGAACTGGTGCGCCCCCGAATTCAGCAGCCTGCCCTGCATCGAGATCGAAGCCGGCCGCCACCCGGTGGTGGAAGCGCGCATGGCCGAAACCTCGAGCGGCAGCTTCATCCCCAACCACACGCAGCTGAACACCAACACGCGCATGCAGATCATCACCGGCCCGAACATGGGCGGCAAGTCGACCTATATGCGCCAGGTGGCCCTGATCACGCTGCTGGCCAGCATGGGCAGCCATGTGCCCGCCACGCGCTGCCTGCTGGGGCCCATCGATGCCATCCACACCCGCATCGGTGCGGCGGACGACCTGGCCAACGCCCAGTCCACCTTCATGATGGAGATGACCGAGGCCGCGCAGATTCTGCATGCCGCCACACCGCACAGCCTGGTGCTGATGGACGAGATCGGCCGGGGCACCAGCACCTTCGACGGCCTGGCCCTGGCCAGCGGCATTGCCTCGCAGCTGCACGACAAGACCAAGGCCTTCACGCTGTTTGCCACCCATTATTTCGAGCTGACCGACCTGCCTGCCAAGGCCAGGGCAGCCATCAATGTGCACGTGGGTGCCGCCGAGGCCGGCACGGACATTGTGTTTCTGCATGAAATCCAGCCCGGACCGGCCAGCCGCAGCTACGGCATCCATGTCGCCAAGCTGGCCGGCATGCCCGCCGGGGTGCTGAACCACGCCCGCCACGCGCTGGCCACGCTGGAGGAACGCGCCAGCGAGGACCGCCTGCAGGTGGACCTGTTCGAAGCGCCTGCGGCGGCCGAGTCCGGCCCCAGCGCCGGCCCGGTGGATGCGGCCCTGGCCCAGATCAATCCGGACGCCCTCAGCCCCCGCGAAGCGCTGGAGGCGCTGTACCAGCTGAAAAAATTGTCGCAGCAGGTGTGACCCGCTGGTTTCCATCCACTAGCGCCCGCTGCCTGCGGGCGCTGTGCCTGGGTACCTCCGCCATTGGCGCTGACCGGCTGCATTTCGCGGCGCTGTAGCCGCAACTGGTCACATTCCCCTGGCAGTGCACCGGTGCGGGCGGTAATCTGCAGCCATTCCCCACCGCAGGCCCCGTACCTTGAAGGATGCCCTGACCATGCCGACGCCCGCCACATCGCACTCCCCCGCCGCCCTGGATCGCCTGGCCCGCCGCCGGGTACGCGCCAAACTGGGCTGGTGGAGCCACGCAACCATCTACCTGCTCGTCAACCTGGGGCTGTTGGCTCTGAGCTGGTACCAGGGCCGGCACTGGGCCGTGTTCCCGGCCCTGGGCTGGGGCCTGGGTCTGGCACTGCATGGCCTGGCCGTGTTCTGGATGCAGCCCGGCAGCACCGGGATGGAACGCCTGGTCGCCCTCGAACGGGCACGGCTGCAAGCCCAACACCCGCAAGGCTGAGCCCGCATGCAGCCGTTTGCCACCCCGCCCACCCCATCCACTCCGTCCACCGCGGCCGCCCCCCTGTTTGCGCCTTTGCTGCGCCATGCGCCGCTGGTGCTCGCCTTGTGCCTGGGCATCACCATGCTGCGCAGCGCCCTGGTGCCAGCCGACTGGTTGCCCAACCTGTGGTGCTCGCTGGCCATCGGCATCCCCAGCTGGCTGGTGATCGACGCCGGGCGGCTGTGGCTCAGCCGCGGCCAGCCCTACCCCTGGCCGGCGGGCTGGCGTGGCCCTGCACTGGTCATGCTGGGCATGGCGGTGGGGCTGCTGGTGGGGGACATCACGACACGCCTGGTCCTCGGCCACCCGCTGCTGCAGGGCGATATGCTGGTGTCCACCCTGGTAACTACGGCAGTTGCCAATGGCATTGCCTCGCTGCTGTTCTACCTGGGCGGCAAGGCCCATGCGCTGGAAAACCAGGTGACTGCGGTGCAGCGCGACGCGGCTGAAGCCCGGCTCAAGCTGCTGGAAAGCCAGCTGGAGCCGCACATGCTGTTCAACACCCTGGCCAATCTGCGGGTGCTGATTGCCGCCGATCCGGCGCGCGCACAGACCATGCTGGACCAGTTGATCGCCTATCTGCGCGCCACCCTGGGCGCTGCCCGCCAGCCCTGGCACACGCTGGAGGCCGAATTCGCCCGGCTGAACGACTATCTGGCGCTGATGGCCGTGCGCATGGGCCCACGCCTGCACTACCAGCTGCAACTGCCGCCTGCGCTGGCCGGCATACCCGTGGCTCCGCTGCTGCTGCAGCCGCTGGTGGAGAACGCCATCCGCCATGGGCTGGAGCCCCAGCCGGGCCCCGGCCAGATCACGGTGCAGGCCTTGCAACTGGGGCAGGGTGCGGCCGCCCGGCTGCAGCTGCAGGTCACAGACAACGGCGCCGGCCTGCCACCGGACTCTCCCCCTCCAGCGGCGGATGCCCCCACCCTGCCCGACCGCCACTTTGGCCTGCAGCAAGTGCGGGATCGGCTGGCCGGCCTGTACGGAAGCGCGGCGACCCTGGAGCTGAGGACTGTCCCTACAGGCGGCACCAGCGCTACCATCGTATTTCCGTTACCCGGCACCGCACCTTCGCCATGACCTTCCGCGCCCTGATTGCCGAAGACGAACCCCTGCTGGCCCTGGGCTTGCAGCACGCCCTGGCCGAGGCATGGCCCGAACTGGACACCTCCGCCCTGGCCCTGGACGGCATCGCCGCCGTGCAGCAGGCCCTGGCGCTGCAGCCGGATGTGCTGTTCTTCGACATCCGCATGCCGGGCCAGAGCGGACTGGAAGCGGCCGCCGAACTGGCGGACGCCTGGCCGCCCGATCGCCCTTTTCCCGCACTGGTCTTCATCACCGCCTACGACCAGTACGCGGTACAGGCCTTCGAGGCCCAGGCGGCGGACTATCTGCTCAAGCCCGTACAGCCCGAAAGGCTGCGGCGCACGGTGCAGCGGCTGCAGCAGCGGCTGACCGCCCCCCCGGCCCCCTCCCAGATGGACGCCACGCTGGCCCAGCTGCGGGCGTTGCTGGACCTGCCCGCCGCAGCCCCTGCGCGGCTGCAGATGCTGCAAGCCGGCCAGGGCACGCAGATCCACATGGTGGCCGTGGCCGAGGTGCTGTTCCTGGAAGCGGCCGACAAATACGTGCGCGTGTGCACCGCCACCCAGGAATACCTGGTACGCACCCCGCTCAAGGAACTGCTGCCCTGTCTGGACCCGGAACAGTTCTGGCAGGTGCACCGCGGCACGGTGGTACGCGCCAACGCCATTGCCAGCGCCAGCCGGGACGCCAGCGGCCGCCTGAGCCTGCACCTGCGCCAGCGCCCGGAGCGCCTGGCGGTCAGCCGCCTCTACGCACACCGTTTCAAGGCCATGTAAGCAGCCACCAGCCTGGACACCCGCCGTGCGGGCCCGTCGCTTGCTTCCCCCACGCAGCCCCCCAACATTGCGGGCGCACTACACTTGGGCCTTTCGCCGTTTCACTTTTCCACCATGACCTATTGCGTCGCCGTCAAACTCAACGCCGGGCTCGTTTTTCTGTCCGACTCCCGCACCAATGCCGGACTGGACCAGATCAGCTCGTTCCGCAAGATGATGGTCTACGAGAAGACGGGCGACCGCTTCATGGTCCTGCTGTCGGCGGGCAATCTGTCGATCTCGCAATCGGTGCGTGAAATCCTGCAGACCCAGCACATCCGCGACGAGCAGACCGGCGAGATCCTGACCATCTGGAACGTCACCAGCATGTTCGATGCCGCCCGCGTGCTGGGCGCGGCCGTGCGCCATGTGTACGACCGCGATGGCGTGGCCCTCAAGCGCGCCGGTGTGGACTTCAATGTCTCCATGGTGTTTGGCGGCCAGATCAAGGGCGAAGGCCTGCGCCTGTTCCAGGTGTATGCGGCCGGCAACTTCATCGAAGCCACCTATGAAACGCCCTACTTCCAGATCGGCGAATCCAAGTACGGCAAGCCCGTGCTGGACCGCGTGATCACCCCCGACACCCCCTTGGACGAGGCCGCCAAATGCGTGCTGGTGTCCATGGACAGCACGCTCAAGTCCAATCTGTCGGTGGGCCTGCCGCTGGATCTGGTGCTGTACGAGACCGGCAGCTTCCGCTCGGACAAGGTGGTGTGCATCGACGAGTACAACCCCTACTACCGCATGCTCCACGAAAGCTGGGGCGAGCGCCTGCGCCATGTGTTCGACAGCATCGAAGACCCGGCCTGGGAAGGCGAGAAAACCACCACCCCGCTGCGCGTGCACAGCACCCGTGCCCCGCAGCTGAAGAAGATCACCGCACCGTCCGAAAAGCTGGTGTAAGCCATCTGGCCTACAGTGCCTGCCATGCTGCCCGTCATCTTCTCGCACGCCAACAGCTTTCCGGCCGGTACCTATTCGCTGCTGTTTCAGTTGCTGGAGCGGCGCGGCATGGCGGTACAGGCGCTGGACCGTCTGGGCCACGACCCCCGCTTTCCCGTCAGCGACAACTGGCCGCACCTGGTGGAGCAACTGGCGGAATTCGTGCGCAGCCAGACGCCCAAAGGCAGCGAGCCTCCCTATCTGGTGGGGCATTCGCTGGGCGGTTTCGTCAGCGTGATGACGGCCGCCAAATACCCGGAACTGGCCCGCGGCGTGCTGATGCTGGATTCGCCGCTGATCAGCGGCTGGCGTGCCACCACGCTGGGCGTGGCCAAGCGCACCCAGCTGGTGGGCAGCGTCTCGCCCGGCAAGGTCAGCGCCCGCCGCCGGGCGCAGTGGCCGACGATGGACGAGGCACAAAGCTATTTCCACAGCAAGCGCCTGTTCACCCGCTGGCACCCCCAGGTGCTGCAGGACTACCTGACCCACGGGCTGGCGCACGGCGACGACGGGCAGCTGCGCCTGCACTTCACCCGGGAAGTGGAAACCACCATCTACAACACCTTGCCGCACAACCTGGGCAGCTGGCTGTCGCGCAACCCGCTGCGCTGCCCGGTCGCCTTCATCGGCGGACGCTCCTCGCGCGAAATGAAGCAGGTCGGCATGGACCTGACCCAGCGCATCACCCAGGGGCGCATCAGCATCCAGGACGGCACGCACCTGTTCCCCATGGAGCAGCCGGAATCCACGGCGGCCTCCATCGAGGCGGCCTTGCTCAACCTCGAATTCGTGCGCAACCGCGCCAGCCACTGAGCCGTTTTTGCGGAACTGCGTTCCGCGCCCCTTATTGCGGCAGGTCTTCCAGATCCAGCACGCTGTCCCAGGGCAGCCCCTGCAGATCGTCAAAGTGGGCCACCAGCACCCATTGCGCGCCCTGGGCACGTTGTGCCAGCGCCTGGCGGAGATAGGCAATGGAAGGCCGGTCCAGCCCGGCGACCGGCTCATCGATCAGCACCAGATCCGCGCCGCTGGACAGCGCCGCCGCCATCCACAGCTTGCGGGCCGTGCCGGTGGACAGTGCATGCCAGGGCTTGGCCACATCCGCCTGCAGCTGCCACTGTGCAATGTGCGCCTGCCATTGCGCCGCGTTCCAGCGCGGATAGGCCCGGGCCTGCTGGGCCGCCCACTGCAAAGGGGTGCCGGTGGTGGCACCCTGCTGCTCCGGAAAACGGGGATCGACCCAGAACACATCGCCCGGCATCAGCGCCCGGTCGGACCACCCCACCGTCCCCGTACGTGGCGGCTGTGCCCCGGCCAGCGCGCGCAGCAGGCTGCTTTTGCCGGCACCGTCGCCGCCGCGCAGCAAATGCAATCCAGGCTTCCAGGCATGGCTCCACTCCCGGCACAGCTGCCATGCGCCATGGCCCAGTTGCAAGGCCTGCACCTGCAGCTGGCGGAATCGTGCGAAATCGGGTGGAGAAGTCATAGAAGAACAGCAAAGGCAAAAGAAGCGGGAGCCGCCACAACCCACAACCGGGTCGGCTTGGAAGTGCTGCGGTGCCGGCACAGCGCCAGGGCAACGGCACATTCTAGAAAACAGACAGCAGCCTGCTCCACAATAACAGCCGTCTCCCCCACCACCGAACACCATGCGCACCGCCCTGGACTATCTGATTTTTGACTACAGCGAAGACGAGGAAGGCAGCGCCACCTGGGATGCCATGGCCACCGTCACCGCCGACCGCTGGCCGGCCCTGCAGGCGGAAGTGCTGCAGGTGCTGCACTGGGCCGAACAGCAATTTCCCCGCCAGCGCGGCGCACTCGACGAAGGCGCCGCCTGGGACTTCGACATCAGCCTGGGCGACAGCACCGGCCGCGATCTGCGTGCCGTGGTACAGGGCCAGCCGCTGGCGCTGCAGCATGCAGCCCTGCCTGCCACCGGCACTGTGACCTTGACCCTGACGCTCACCGGCCGCGCCGCCTTTGCGGACGCACTGCTGCAGGCCTTCGATCTGGAATGAGCCCCATGGACAGCGCCCCCGCCATCTCCATTCTGATGGTCTGCATGGGCAACATCTGCCGCAGCCCCACGGCCCATGGCGTGATGCGGGCCCGCATTGCGGCGCGCGGCTGGCAGGATCTGGTGCGGGTGGATTCCTGCGGCACCCATGCCTACCATGTGGGCGAACCGGCCGACCAGCGCGCCCGGCAGCATGCGCAGCACCGGGGCTACGACCTGTCGGATCTGCGTGCACGCCAGGTGCAGCCCGAAGACTTTCGCCGCCACGACCTGATTCTGGCCATGGACCACGAAAACATGGCCCGGCTGGAACAGCAATGCCCGCCCGCCTTGCAGCACAAGCTGCAGCTGCTGACCCATTACTGCAGCCGCCACCGCAGTGCCACCGTGCCCGATCCCTACTACGGCGGTACCAACGGCTTTGAAAAAGTGCTGGACCTGGTGGAAGATGCCTGTGATGGCGTGCTGGACCATCTGGCCCACCTACACCCGCAGCTGCCACGGCCCGACTCCACCCCGGGCGAGAGCGCCAAATGATCTGCATCAAGCCTTCGCGTTAACCCTTATTGCTACACAATCAATAGCAACAGACGCAATAAACACCTAGGGAATTCACCGTCACACTGCCGTCAGAAACGGTAGAAAGTGCTCCGTAGAATCGCGCCTTCGTAAGAGTCCGCTGACCTTTTGTTTGCCCGTGCACACCGCCACAGGAACACCCGGTCAGGCGAACCTACGCTTCGCCAATACACGGAGACAACATGCAGGCTTTACTCAAGCTTTCACGAGGAATAGACCGGCTCAACGCGCTGGTCGGCAGATACGTCATCTGGCTCATCCTGGGCGCCACCATCATCAGCGCCCTCAACGCCATCGTGCGCAAGGTGCTGCACACCAGCTCCAATGCCTTCCTGGAAGTGCAGTGGTACCTGTTTGCAGCCTCCTTCCTGCTCGCCGCCGGCTACACGCTGCTGGAGAAGGAACACGTCAAGGTGGACGTGATCAACTCCAAGCTTTCGCTGCGCACCCGGGTATGGATCGACGTGATCGGCTTCGCGCTGTTCCTGACCCCCATGTGCCTGATCGTGCTGTACTACGGCACGCCCTTCTTCCTGCAGGCGCTGCGCACCGGTGAAATGTCCAGCAACGCCGGCGGCCTGATCCGCTGGCCGGTCTATCTGATGATGCCGCTGGGCTTTGGCCTGCTGCTGCTGCAAGGCATCTCCGAATTCATCAAGCGCATTGCCTTCCTGGCCGGGCTGATTGACGACCCCACGGTCAAGATCGTGGAGAAGAGCGCGGAAGAAGAACTGGCAGAAGCCATCCGCAAAGCCGAAGAAGAAGCTGAGCGCACCGGCGCCAAGCGCGCCTGAGCGAGGGAGACACAGCGATGGAATTCATTGCCAACAATATGGCCCCGATCATGTTCGCGGGGCTGATCTGTTTCTTGCTGATCGGCTTCCCCGTGGCCTTCAGCCTGGGCGCCTGCGGCCTGTTCTTTGCCGTGGTCGGCATCGAGCTGGGCGTGCTGCCCGAAGCCCTGATGCAGGCACTGCCGCTGCGCATCTACGGCATCATGCAAAACGAAACGCTGCTTGCGATTCCCTTCTTCACCCTGATGGGGTTGATTCTGGAGCGCAGCGGCATGGCCGAGGATTTGCTCGACACCGTGGGCCAGCTGTTTGGCCCCATCCGCGGTGGCGTGGCGATTGCCGTGATTCTGGTGGGCGCCATGCTGGCCGCCACCACCGGCGTGGTGGCCGCATCGGTGATCTCCATGGGCCTGATCTCGCTGCCCATCATGCTGCGCTACGGTTATGACCGCCGCATCGCATCGGGGGTGATTGCCGCTTCCGGCACGCTGGCGCAGATCATTCCGCCTTCCTTGGTGCTGATCGTGCTGGCCGACCAGCTGGGTCGCAGCGTGGGCGACCTGTACAAGGGTGCCTTTGTTCCCGGCTTCATGCTGGTGGGCATGTACATGGTGCTGATCTTTGCACTGGCCATCTTCAAGCCCGCCATGGTGCCGGCCCTGCCGCCCGAAGCGCGCAGTCTGAAGGAAAAGGACGGCTCCAGCGGCCTGCCTTCGCTGCTGGCCCTGACCGTGCTGTGCGTGGGCGTGTCCCTGTTCGCCGCCCACCACATGGAAACCATCCACACCTGGTTCACCGGTGAAACGGTGGAGAAGGTCGCCACCGACGAGACCATCGTCTTTGCCATGTGCTTTGGCGTGGCCCTGGCCTTTGTGGCCGCGTCCATCAACCGCATCACCCGCATGGGCCTGCTGTCGCATGTGGCCGAGAAGGTCACCTTCGTGCTGATCCCTCCGCTGCTGCTGATCTTCCTGGTCCTGGGCACCATCTTCCTGGGCATTGCCACGCCCACCGAAGGCGGCGCCATGGGCGCCATGGGTGCCATCATCCTGGCCCTGCTGCGCAAGCGCCTGGACTACAAGCTGCTGCGCCAGGCACTGGTCGGCACCACCAAACTGTCGTGCTTTGTGCTGTTCATCCTGATCGGTGCCACCGTGTTCGGCCTGACCTTCCAGGGCGTGGACGGCCCGCTGTGGGTGGAACATCTGCTGGCCGGCCTGCCTGGCGGCCAACTGGGCTTCCTGATCGTCGTGAACATCATGGTGTTCGTGCTGGCCTTCTTCCTGGACTTCTTCGAGCTGTCCTTCATCGTGGTGCCGCTGCTGGCCCCGGTGGCCGACAAGCTGGGCATCGACCTGGTGTGGTTCGGCGTGCTGCTGGCAGTGAACATGCAGACTTCGTTCATGCACCCACCCTTCGGCTTCGCGCTGTTCTTCCTGCGCTCGGTGGCGCCTGAAAAGGAATACACCGACAAGGTGACCAAGAAGCGCATTGCCCCGGTGACCACCTCGCAGATCTACATGGGTGCCATCCCCTTCCTGTGCATCCAGTTGCTGATGGTGGGCCTGATCATTGCCTTCCCGGGCATTGTCTCCAGCGGTCTGGACGAAAAGCAGAATTACGATCTGGACAAGGTGCGCGAACAGATGGAAGCCGATATGCCGGCGCCCATCGACTTCGAGAACCCCACGCTGGAAGGCGGTGCCCCCGATGCCGGTGCAGCCCCCGCCGCCCCGGCCGAGGACGACCCTATGAAAGCCATGGAAGACGCGATGAAGAACGAGCAGCCCAAATAAGCTGCAGCGCTCCGCACACCATCAGCCCCTGCGCTTCGGCCCAGGGGCTTTTTTGTGGGCTACGCCACAGTGGCCTCATCCCGCGCGAACACCCACCCGCGGCATGGCGCATGCATGCTTGCGAGCAAAGTCACCGCGTACACCTTGCCCAATCTATTGAATTTGCTACTGTTTTAGATACAACAGTACCACCTGGCGCCCCAGAGGCCGCGTGCTGGCTGTCAAGCATTTCCGGCCTGCAGCCCGGTCATCTGCACCCCAACCCCGCCCGCCGCGTACACTGGCTGCGGGTGCCCGCCACATGCGGTGGTGACGGCAGGTGAATCTTCATGCGCAGGTCGGGCCGCCGGCGCACTCCCTGCCGAAAGTCCGTCCACCGTGCACTCCCGTGACCCCATGGGCCAGGCGCGCCTGTCCGCGCCCCCTGCCCAGATCCACTCTGATTTCCCCACGCCCTCGGCCCGCATCCCCCGGATGCAGCAGGCCACCGACAGCGCGCTTCGCCACCTCGGCCGCGTCCTGGACATCGAGGCCATGAGCGGCATCGTGCTGCTGCTGGCCGCCACCGTGGCACTGCTGTGGGCCAACTCGCCCTGGGCGCAAAGCTACGTTGACACCTGGCACGCTCCCCTGGCGTTGACGATCGGCCCCTGGTCCGTCACCACCGATTTGCATTTCTTCGTGAACGATGTGCTGATGACCATTTTCTTTCTGGTCGTGGGCATGGAAATCCGCCGTGAAATCCACAACGGCGCGCTCTCCAGCCTCGGCCAGGCCAGCCTGCCGGTGATGGCGGCCATCGGCGGCGTGGCCGTGCCTGCACTGATCTATGTAGCGTTCGCGGCCGGTGACAGACAGCTGCTCAACGGCTGGGCCATCCCCACGGCCACCGACATTGCCTTTGCCGTGGGCGTGCTGGCACTGCTGGGCAGGTCTGTTCCGGGGCCGCTGCGCATCTTCCTGCTGGCCCTGGCCATCATCGACGATATCATGGCCGTGCTGATCATTGCCTTCTTCTACTCGGGCGGGCTGGACTATAGCGGCTTTGGCATTGCCTTCATCGGCCTGTTGCTGGTGCTGCTGTTCAACCGCATGGGCGTGGCCAGCGCATGGCTGTACCTGCTGCCCGGCACCGTGCTGTGGTGGGGCCTGCTGAAAACCGGTGCCCACCCCACCCTGGCCGGTGTGGTGCTGGGGCTGATGACCCCCGTGGCCTTGCGCCCAGCCCCACGCCACCAGCTGGAAGTGGCACAACAAGCGCTGTCGCGCGTGCAGGTTCAGGCCCGGGCCGGCAATGTGGATGTGCAACTGCTGCACCACGAACTGCGCGTGGCCGCCACGGCGCAGCGCGATCTGCTGGCCCCGGTGTTCCGACTTCCCCCGCTGCTGCACCCCTGGGTGGCGTTTGGCGTGATGCCGATCTTTGCCCTGGCCAATGCCGGCGTGCAGTTCGGCGGCGTGGACCTGACCGCCTCCGGCCCCGCCACCGTGGCGCTGGGGGTGGCAGCGGCCCTGGTCCTGGGCAAGCCCATCGGGGTGTTCCTGGCCACCTGGCTGGCCGTCAAGACCGGTCTGTGCCGGATGCCCCAGGGCGTGACCTGGCCAGGCGTGGTGCTGGTGGGCATGCTGGCGGGCATCGGCTTCACCATGGCCATCTTTGTGGGGGGACTGGCCTTTGCCGAGCCACAGCTGCTGGCCGCCGCCAAGATGGGCATTCTGGGCGCATCGGCCACGGCCGCGGTGCTGGGCCTGCTGTATGGCTGGGCCGTGCGCCAGCGCCTGCAGCACTGACCGCAGCGGGAGTTCCCGCACTCCCGCCTTGCCACAAAAAAACCGGGCCATGGCCCGGTTTTTGGGGTGTGCAGCGCAGAGCGTGCTCACATCTTCTGCGCCGACATGAAGTTGTCGAAGCGCGACTCGGCAAAGCGGAACCACAGGATCTGGTCACGCTGGAAGTTGCGGTAGTCGGCGTAGATCTTCTTCCAGTCCGGATTGCTGTTGTCCAGGCTGGCGTACAGCTCCATGGTGGCCTTGAACGACGCATCCATCACGGTCTGCGGGAACGGCAGCACCTTGGCCTTGGCAGCCACCAGCTGCTTCAGCGCGCCGGGGTTGCGGGCGTCGTAGCGGGCCTGGGTGGTCACGTGGGCTTCGTAGGCAGCCGACTTGACCAGGGCTTTCTGCTCGTTGGTCAGGCTGTTGAAGGCCTTGTCGTTGATGTAGAAGGACAGGTTCAGCGAACCTTCCCACCAGCCGGGGTAGTAGTAGAACGGCGCCACCTTGTTCAGGCCCAGCTTCAGGTCGTCGTACGGGCCGATCCATTCGGCCGCATCGATGGTGCCCTTTTCCAGCGACTGGTAGATTTCACCGGCCGGAATGTTCTGCGGCACGGCACCCAGCTTTTCCAGCACCTTGCCGGCAAAGCCGCCCACGCGGAACTTCAGACCCTTGATGTCTTCGGTGCTCTTCACTTCCTTGCGGAACCAGCCACCCATCTGCGCGCCGGTGTTGCCACCCGGCAGCGGCACGATGTTGTACTTGGCGTAGAACTCGGTCATCAGCTTGGAGCCATTGCCATCCACCATCCAGGAGGTCAGCTGGCGCGAGTTCATGCCGAAGGGAATGGCACCGCCGATGGCAAACACTTCGTTCTTGCCGAAGAAGTAGTAAGGCGCGGTGTGGGCCATTTCCACGGTGCCGTTCTGCACACCGTCCACCACGTTGAAAGCGGGCATCAGCTCGCCGGCCTGGTGCACGGAGACTTCGAACTTGCCACCCGACATGGCCTTGATGGACTGGGCAAACACTTCGGCCGAGCCGTAGATGGTGTCCAGCGATTTGGGGAAGCTCGACGCAATGCGCCAGCGCACCACGGGTTGTGCATGCACGGCCGGGGCTGCGGCGGCAGCCAGCACGCCGGCAATGCCGGCATTCTTCAATACGGAACGACGATCCATTGACCTCTCCTTGTGTTGTCGCAAGTTACGGGAAATTGATCCGCTTCTGCGGCGGATTCAGGGAACAAAAAAGCCGGCCATCATCCGATGTGCATCGGATGGCAATGCCGGCTCGCAGGGGATGCTGCAACCTTCCCCTGGCGGAACGGGTTGCAGCATGGAACGCCAATCAGAGCTTGATCGACGCCATGTAGCTGTTGTAGCGGAACTCCGAGAAGCGTTCCCACAGCAGTTGGTCGCGCTGGAAGGCGCGCATGTCCTGGTGGATCTTCTTGAACTCGGGCGACTTGGCTTCGTGCTCGGCAAAGACTTCCATCGAGGCCTTGTAGCCGGCGTCCATCACGTCCTTGGGGAAGGCCTTGAGGACGGTCTTGTCGGCCACCAGCTTCTTGAGGGCAACGGGGTTGAAGGCGTCGTACTTGGACGTCATGTCGCGGGCCGCCACACGGGTGGCTGCATCCACAATGGCCTTGTTCTCGACCGACAGCGCCGCATAGGCCTTGGCGTTGACGAAGAACTCCAGCTCCGCACCGCCTTCCCACCAGCCGGGGTAGTAGTAGTAGGGAGCAACCTTGTTGAAGCCCAGCTTCTGGTCGTCGTAGGGGCCCACGAACTCGGTGGCGTCCAGCGTGCCCTTTTCCAGCGCCTGGTACACATCGCCGGCAGGCATGTTCTGCGAGACCACGCCCAGCTTGGCCATGGCTTCACCGAACAGGCCGCCGCCCAGGCGCATCTTCAGCCCCTTCAGGTCGGCGACGGACTTGATTTCCTTGCGGTACCAGCCGCCCATCTGGGTGCCGGTGTTGCCTGCGCTGTAGCTCTTGATGTTGTAGTTGGCGCAGAAGGCATCGAACAGCTTGCGGCCGTTGCCGTGCTCCATCCAGGCATCCATCTGGCGTGCGGTCAGGCCGAAAGGCACGGCGCAGCCAAAGGCGAAGATGGAGTTCTTGCCGGTGAAGTAGTAAGGCGCGGTCTGCGCCATTTCGATGGTGCTGTTTTCCAGCGCATCCACCACGCCGAAGGCGGGCATCAGTTCGCCAGCGGCATGCACCGAGACTTCGAACTTGCCGCCCGACAGGGCCTTGACCGTCTGAGAGAATTTTTCCGCGCTACCAAAGATGGTGTCCAGCGACTTGGGGAAGCTCGAAGCCAGGCGCCAACGCACAGCCGCTTGGGCATGCACGGCGGGGGCTGCACCGGCAGCCAGTACGCCAGCCAAGCCAGCCTGTTTGATAAGGGAACGACGGTCCATTTTCTCTCCTAATATTGCACTTTCGGCTACACACACTGCAGCACACCGGCTACAGCAGCGGAGCGTGCGGCATTGTAGGAATGGAAAAACGCCAGCCCCGCGCGGGTTAACCCCGAAACCAGGGGATAGCCCGCACCCGTCTTCAGTGTTGTGTCAGCGTCATGCATGCGGCGCACCAGCGCCGGTATGCGAAACAATGGCGCAAAAAAAGCCGCCCCGAAGGCGGCTTGGTGCGTGATGCCGGCAGGCAGCGCAGCTGGGCGTCATGGCGCCATGAAGCGCGCCCGGATGGAAGCTTCCATGCCCGCCGCGTCCAGGCCTTGCAGGGCCAGCAGCTTGGCGGGGTCGCCATGCTCGATGAACTGGTCGGGCAGGCCCAGGTGCAGCAGCGGCTTGGTGATGCCGGCGGCAGCCAGCGCCTCGCCCACAGCAGAGCCGGCTCCGCCCATGACGCAGCCCTCTTCCACGGTGACGATCGCATCGTGCTCGGCCGCCACCTGGCGCAGCAGTTCCTCGTCCAGCGGCTTGGCCCAGCGCATATTGACCACAGTGGCATCCAGCGCCTCGCCCGCCGCCAGGGCGGGATACAGCAAGCTGCCAAAAGCCAGGATGGCGATCTTCTTGGTGGCCGAGCTGCGGCGGATTTCCCCCTTGCCGAACGGCAGGCCGTCCAGGCTTTCCAGCGGCGTCATGCCCACGCCGGCACCGCGCGGATAGCGCACGCAGACAGGGTGGTTCTGCGCGTAAGCCGTGCTCAGCAGCTGGCGGGTTTCGCGCTCGTCGGCAGGACAGGCCATGCTCATGTTCGGGATGCAGCGCACAAAGGCGATGTCGTAGGCACCGGCATGGGTGGCGCCGTCGGCCCCCACCAGACCCGCGCGGTCCAGCGCAAACACCACCGGCAGGTTCTGCAGCGCCACGTCGTGGATCAGCTGGTCATAGGCGCGCTGCAAAAAGGTGGAATAGATCGCCACCACGGGTTTGAGGCCTTCGCAGGCCATGCCGCCGGCAAAGGTCACGGCATGCTGCTCGGCAATGCCCACGTCGTGGTAGCGGCCGGGGAAGCGCTTGTGGAACTCCACCATGCCCGAGCCCTCGCGCATGGCCGGCGTGATGCCCACCAGACGCTGGTCCTGGGCTGCCATGTCGCACAGCCACTGGCCGAACACCTGCGTGAACGTCTGCTTGGCCGGTGCGGCCGGCTTGACCAGGCCCACGGCCGGATCGAACTTGCCCGGACCATGGTAGGCCACAGGGTCGGCCTCGGCCAGCTTGTAGCCCTGGCCTTTCTTGGTGACCACGTGCAGGAACTGCGGGCCCTTCAGGCCCTTGATGTTTTCCAGCGTGGGGATCAGCGAATCCAGGTCATGCCCATCGATGGGGCCGATGTAGTTGAAGCCGAACTGCTCGAACATGGTGGCAGGCACCACCATGCCCTTGGCCTGCTGCTCCAGACGCTTGGCCAGCTCCAGCAACGGAGGCACCTGCTTGAGCACGCTCTTGCCCATATCCCGGGCCTTGGCGTAGAACTGGCCGCTCATCAGCTGGGCCAGGTAGCGGTTCAGCGCGCCCACGGGCGGGCTGATGCTCATGTCGTTGTCGTTCAAGATGACGAGCAGATTGGCGTCCGCCACGCCGCCGTTGTTCAGCGCTTCAAATGCCATGCCGGCCGTCATGGCCCCATCGCCGATCACGGCAATGGCGCGGCGGTTTTCACCCTTTTGCTTGGCGGCCAGGGCCATGCCCAGTGCAGCCGAGATGCTGGTGGACGAGTGCCCGGCACCGAACGCGTCGTACTCGCTTTCGGTGCGCAGGGGAAAGCCCGAAATCCCGTCCAGCTGGCGCAGCGTGGACATGCGCTCGCGCCGGCCGGTCAGGATCTTGTGCGGGTAGGTCTGGTGGCCCACATCCCAGACGATGCGGTCATACGGCGTATCGAACACCGCATGCAGCGCCACGGTCAGCTCCACCGTGCCCAGGTTCGAGCTCAGGTGGCCGCCGGTCTGGGAGACGCTGTCGATCACATAGTTGCGCAACTCGGACGCCAGTGCCTTCAGGTTGCCACGCGGCATGGCGCGCAGGTCGGCAGGCGCATTCACTTTCTGCAGCAGAGGGTAGGCGTTGGTGGTCATCAGCTCTTTTTTTACGGGCTGCCTTGGCGCTTGCAGGGCGCCTCGGCAGCTGTTTTTCATCAATAGGGCGGGCTTTGCAGCCCGGTGGGCAGCGTGCCGCTGGCAGTCAGTGCGAGCGGTCCACCACCATATGGGCCAGGGCCCGCAACGCCTGCGTATCGCGCAGGCCGCTGCGTTCCAGGGCCGCCAGTGATTCTTGCAGCAATGCTGCCGCATGGCGGCGGGCGCCATCCAAACCCATCAGCGACACATAGGTAGGCTTGTCGTTGGCGGCGTCCTTGCCGGCGGTCTTGCCCAGGGTGGCGGAATCGGCCACCACGTCCAGCACATCGTCCACCACCTGGAATGCCAGGCCCAGCGCTGCACCGTAGTCCTTCAGCGCCTGCTGGGTCACAGCAGCGACCTGTCCGCAGGCCGCTCCCATCAGCACGCTGCCTTCCAGCAGGGCCCCGGTTTTCAGACGGTGCATCTGGCGCAGCTGGTCTTCGCTCAAAGGCAGGCCCACGCTGGCCAGGTCGATGGCCTGGCCGCCTGCCATACCCTGCGCTCCCGCTGCGGCCCCCAGCAGGCGGCACAGCCGGGCCTGCATGGCGTCGGGCACGGCCTCGCCTTCGGGCGTCAGCAGCTCGAAGGCCAGCGCCTGCAGCGCATCGCCAGCCAGCAGCGCACGGGCTTCGCCAAACGCCACATGCACCGTGGGCTTGCCACGGCGCAACACATCGTTATCCATGCAGGGCATGTCGTCATGCACCAGCGAATAGGCATGGATCAGCTCCACGGCGCAGGCCGCGCGCAGCGCGGCCTCGGCATTGCCCTGCACCGCTTCGGAAGCGGCCAGTACCAGCAGCGGGCGCAGGCGTTTGCCGCCATCCAGCACGGCATAGCGCATGGCCTCCCCCAGACCGGCAGGCGCACTCACCCCCACCCATGCGGAAAGCGCGGCCTCCGTGCGCTGCAACTGCACCTGGCTCCAGGCGTTCAGATCGAATGCCTGTGCCGTCACGTCCTCACTCATTGCTTCCATCACTCCTGGGCCCATTTCTTCAGAGTCTCGCCGTCCAATACCTTGATCTGCGCCTCCACCCCGTCGAGCTGTTCGCGGCAATACGCAAGCAGCACCGAGGCACGGCGGTAGCCCGTCAGCATGTCGTTCAGTGGCAGCTGGCCCGACTCCATGCGCACCGCCAGTTGCTCCAGCTCGGCAACGGCGGCTTCATAGCTGTCGGGCGTCTCAATCGGATCGGGTACAGGAGAAGCCTTTTTGGGCATGGCAACGCTCGGGTGAAAGAAAACCGTCGATTTTAGGCGCAGCACCTCCCTCCCGCCGTCGCCCACGTCCACAGATTCCCCGCGCTGGTGCAGCCTGCCGCTGCCAGGGCCGGTCCGGGGGGCCCAGCCGGGCTACAAAGCCCTTACAAAGCGCTTGGCATTAACCAGAAATGCCAATACACATACGGGGGGAACGGAAATAACCCCACCACCTATAATCCCATTCCCGTCGAACCGGCCCCACTGCCTGTGCAGCCAGGCGGACTCCAGCCTCCGGAAGCTTTTCCGGCCCAGGCGTTGTCCGCTTCCTGCCAGCCGCATGGCCGGTTTTTCTTTTCATCGCGTGCGCACGCGCACCCTCCCTGTGGGGAGTCTTTAGGTCAGGTCACCCATGTCTGATTTAAGTCTTCAACTGCAGCAGGCCGCCAGCCAACTACCAGTTTCCAGCTATTTCGATGAAGCGCTGTTCCAGCGCGAAATGGCAACCATCTTCCAGCGAGGACCACGCTATGTGGGCCACGCCATCTCTGTCCCCCATGTGGGCGACTACTACGCCCTGCCGCAGGAAAACGAAGGCCGCGCCCTGGTGCGCAATGCCAACGGCAAGGTCGAGCTGGTCTCCAACATCTGCCGCCACCGCCAGGCCATCATGCTCAAGGGCCGTGGCAACCTGCTGGAAGAAGGCAAGGGACACGCTGGCGGCAACATCGTCTGCCCGCTGCACCGCTGGACCTACAGCCCCGGTGGCGAACTGCTGGGCGCGCCCCATTTCAGCCACGATCCCTGCCTGAACCTGAACAACTACCCGCTCCAGGAATGGAACGGCCTGCTGTTCGAGGCCAATGGCCGCGACGTGCACGCCGATCTGGCGGGCATGCAGCTCAAGGAGCAGCTGAGTTTCGAGGGCTTTGTGCTCAGCCATGTGGAAATGCACACGTGCAACTACAACTGGAAGACCTTCATCGAAGTCTATCTGGAGGACTACCACGTCGGCCCCTTCCACCCCGGCCTGGGCAATTTCGTCACCTGTGACGATCTGACGTGGGAATTCGCCAAGGAATACTCGGTGCAGACCGTGGGCGTGGCGCCTAGCTTCGGCAACCCCGGCTCGGACGTGTACAAGAAGTGGCATGAGGTGCTGCTGCAGTACCGCAACGGCCAGTTGCCCGAGCGCGGTGCCATCTGGCTGACCTACTACCCTCACATCATGGTGGAGTGGTATCCGCACGTGCTCACGGTCTCGACGCTGCACCCCATCAGCCCGACCCAGACCATGAACGTGGTCGAGTTCTACTACCCCGAGGAAATCGCGGCCTTCGAGCCGGAATTCGTCGAGGCGCAAAAAGCCGCCTACATGGAAACCGCCATCGAGGACGACGAGATTGGCGAACGCATGGACGCGGGCCGCCGTGCCCTGCTGGCGCGCGGCGACAACGAAGTGGGTCCCTACCAGAGCCCCATGGAAGACGGCATGCAGCATTTCCACGAGTGGTATCGATCCACGATGGGTGAGCACGTCCCGCGATCTTGAGTTTTTTGCTAGCATTCCCAAGCTGCCTGCGCTGAATTTGTCAGCGCAGGCAGCTTTTTTTCGTTCTGACTGGCGGACCCAATGCAAGTGCTGTGGATGGTGATGAGTACATTCCTCTTCTCGACGATGGGGGTGTGCATCAAATATGCGTCGGACAGCTTCAACACCGCCGAGATCGTCTTCTACCGCGGCCTGATGGGCATGGTCATCCTGTGGGCGCTGTCGTCCTCGCAGGGTGTCAGCCTCAAGACCAAGCACCCGCTGATGCATGTCTGGCGCAGTGCCGTGGGTGTCACCTCCATGGGCTGCTGGTTCTACGCCCTCACCCAGATCCCGCTGGCCAGCGCCATGACGCTGAACTACATGAGCAGCCTGTGGATTGCCGTCATCATGCTGGCCGGCGCCGCCTGGACGCTGCGCCCCAGCTACCAGGGCCAGCGCCAGGCACTGAACATTCCGCTGGTCATCACCATCGCCATCGGCTTTGCCGGCGTGGTGCTGATGCTGCAACCCAGTTTCGCCAAGGACCAGACCGCTCCTGCGCTGATCGGCCTGTCTTCCGGTCTGCTTTCCGCCCTGGCCTATATGCAGCTGGGCGCCCTGGCCCGCATCGGCGAGCCGGAAAGCCGCACCGTCTTCTACTTCGGCCTGGGCTCCGCGCTGATGGGCCTGGGCGGCATGGTCTTCATGGGGGTGTCGGACTGGCCGGGCTGGCAGCAGGCCTTGTGGCTGCTGCCCATCGGCGTGCTGGCCGCCGGCGGCCAGATCACGCTGACCAAGGCCTACTCCAGCGCCAAGACCCGCAAGGGCACGCTGGTGGCCGCCAATCTGCAGTACTCGGGCATTGTGTTCGCCAGTCTCTACAGCATCTTCTTGTTCGGAGACCACCTGGGCACCGCCGGCTGGACCGGCATGGTGCTGATCACCTTCTGCGGCATTGCCGCCTCCATCTTCCGCGCCCGCGGGGCCACACAGCCGGCCCCTGCTCCGGCTTCGGCGCCGGGCACCGACATGCCCTCCAGCAACCACTGAGACCCCAACCCGCCTTCCCCGCTGCACACCAGCGGATACAGCGCCAAGCCTGCGGGCTGTCGCACAATGCAGCATCGTCGTTTGCACTGCGCCACCGCCCATGACCTACACCACCCTCATCACCACCGCCCAGCTCCAGGCCCTGCAGGCCCAAGGCCAGCCGCTGATGGTGTTTGATTGCAGCTTCGACCTGGCCCAGCCCGCCGCCGGCCGCCAGCAGTATCTGCAAGCCCATATCCCCGGCGCCGTTTTTGCGGACCTGGACCAGGCCCTCAGCGCCAAGCACGGACTGCCGGATCGCAACGGCAATGTGGCTGTGGAGCAAAGCGGCAAGCCCGCCTCCGGTGGCCGCCACCCCCTTCCCAGCCGCGAACGCTTTGCCACCTGGCTGTCCAGTGTGGGCTTTGCCAACGGCATGCAGGCCGTGGTGTACGACCGCAACGGCGCCAACTACTGCGGCCGCCTGTGGTGGATGCTGAAGTGGGCAGGCCACGATGCCGTGGCCGTGCTGGACGGCGGCCTCCAGCACTGGCAAGCCGCAGGCCTGCCCGTGGCCCAAGGGGAGGAGCCCAACCGCTTCCAGAGCAATTTCGAGCTGCACCCGCCGCTGCGCACGCTGAGCACGGCCGCCGACGTGCTGCGAGACCTGGGCCAGCCCGCCGTGCAAACCGTGATCGACGCCCGTGCCCCGGCCCGCTACCGCGGCGAAGTGGAACCGCTGGACCCGGTGGCCGGCCACATCCCCGGCGCACTGAACCGCCCGTTCACCACCAATATCGCAGCCGACGGCCGCTTCAAGCCCAAGGACCTGCTGCGCGCCGAGTTCGACGAACTGCTGCAAGGCCGCGACCCCGCCAGCGTGGTCCACCAGTGCGGCAGTGGCGTCAGCGCCCTGCCCAATCTGATTGCCATGGAAGTGGCCGGCTACGCCCCCACCCGGCTGTTTGCCGGCAGCTGGAGCGAATGGTGCTCCGACACCAGCCGCCCGGTGGAACGCGGCTGACACAACGCCCTGAAAGCCGCCACGGAACTGGCTCGGCAGCGAGGCCTGCATAGGCCCGTGACGCAGGGGCGCTGCAGATGTGGTGGAGCGGTGCGGGAGCGGCCTGGCCCGCCTTGCCATCACACGCGTCAGCCCATCTGGAGCGGCTCGCCCCGTGGAACCAGGGCGAAGAGAAAGGGCTTCGTGCGAGGAATCCAGGCGACAGGAACGAGCGCCTGTCAGGTGCAAAGCCCATTACGATGGCTGGCTGATTGCGCATCAAGCCCGGATTCGGGCTTGCTCATAACCAAGGAGACCACCATGTTCAGCCACATCATGCTCGGTACCAACGACCTGGATGCCGCCAAGAAGTTCTACGACGCCCTGCTGGGCACACTGGGCGCCAAGCCCGGGGTACTGGACCGCCACCGCCTGTTCTGGCGCCATGCGGGCGGCACGTTCAGCATGTCCCAACCCATCAATGGCGAGCCCGCGACCATCGGCAACGGCAGCACCTTTGGCTTTGCCGCCGAATCCATTGAACAGGCCAACGCCGCCCACGCTGCCGGCATTGCAGCGGGTGGCGTGACCTGCGAAGACCCGCCCGGCTGGCGCGGTGAAGGCAAGGGCGCCATGTACCTGGCCTATCTGCGCGATCCGGACGGCAACAAGGTCTGCCTGCTGCACCGTCCACCCAAGGCCTGACGCCGCCGCCCTGCCTGGCCTTGCGCACCACGGCCACCTGGGCCGTCAGATGCGTCCCTGCGCAGGGTGGTTGATGGCAAGATAGTGCTTGACCACCGGCGGTTCACTGCCGCTGTGGTACTGCAGCACATCGGCCTGGACATCGGCATCGTGGTGCGTGACGCGCTGGTGCTGGCGCAGGTGCTCGGCCCAGGACTCGACCTGGAACCACTCGACCAGGGTGTTGTGCGCCGCGGCATCCTGCACCACGCCCCAGGCGTAGGCGCCATCGCGGCGGCGCTCGGCAGACAGCCGGGCCAGCGCCTTCAAGAAGGCGGCCTGCTGGGCATGCTCCACATGGTAGGTGATCTGTATCATCACCGGCCCCCGGTCGTGGTCCACTTCGGCCTCTGTCAGCGGCTCGGGCCAGTGGTTGGACGGAACAAGATCCGCCTCCCCTTGAGGCAGCTTGATGCGGTGCGCAACCAGGCCCATCACGAGGAGTCCGGCCGCACCGGCCAGCAAGGTGTAGGGCACGCCGATGGCCTTGGCCGTAAAGCCCCAGGCCAGGCTGCCAAAAGTCATGGCACCGTTGAAGACCGTCAGATACACGGCCAGTGCGCGGCCACGCACCCAGTTGGGCAGGATGGCCTGTGCCACGCCGTTGAGCGTGGTCAGCGCCGTGATCCAGGCGGTGCCCAGCAACAGCAAGGCGACCGCTGCCGCCCATTGCGCAGGGCCGGTGGACAGGAACGCCATGACCGCCGCCGTGACACAGGCCGATAGCAGCAGCAGGCCGTCGGACGAGAACTGGGCGCGCAGCTTGGGCAACAGAAAGGCACCGCCGATGGCGCCCACACCGACCGCCCCCAGCAAGATGCCGTAAAAGCCTGCGCCGCCGCCCAGCAGCTGGCGCGCCACCAGCGGCAGCAGCGCCCAGACCGAACTGGCCAGCGCAAAGAACAGGAATGCGCGCAGCAGCACGACATGCAGCTCGTGGCTGGCGCGGGCATAGCGCAACCCCGCGCGGAAGGCACCCGCAAAGCGCTCGGTCAGGTCGTCCTGCCCGGACTTGGGACGCGGCCACCACAACAGAGCGGCCACCACGAACACATAGCTGATGACATCCACGCCATAGGCGACGGAAGCGCCCAGGCCCGCCAGCACCATGCCCCCCAGCGCAGGGCCCACGGCGCGCGAGATGTTGATGCCCAGCGAGTTCAGTGCGACCGCCGATTTCAGGTCTTTCTTCCCCACCAGCTCCGGCACGATGGCCTGCCAGGTCGGCCCCATCAGCGCCGCGCCAATGCCGCCCAGAAACGTGAACGCCACCAGCGAGAACACGGTCTGCATGCCCAGCGCGGACAAGGTCATCAGCGCAATGCTGACGCTGGCCAGCAGCAGCTGGATGCAGATCAGAAACTTGCGGCGGTCCAGAATGTCAGACAGCACACCGGCCGGAATCGCCAGCAGGAACGCCGGGGCCGACGCGGCCGCCTGCACCAGTGCCACGGCCGTAGGCGATGGCGACAGGTCGGTCATGATCCACGAGCTGGCCACATCGCGCACAAAGCTGCCGGTGTTGCCAATGACGGTGGCCACCCACAGCACGGCAAACAGCTTTTGCCGCAACGGTGCAAAGCTGCTGTCACTGGCCGCAGGCGGAGTGGGGCTGGGAGAAATGGAAGCGTTCATGGTTGCGTGTGCAGAGGCAGCCCGGTGGGCGGCACCATGCCGCCCGCCAGACCCGAATGTGGATAAAAGGAAGGGAGTGCACCAAGGCGCTTCGCTCCCGCCGCGGCTGCGCCATCGGGCCGCAGCACCCGGCCTGCCATGCGCGTGGGCGCGGAGCGTGCCTGAAACGTCGATGCCGGCACCGATGGCAGCCCCAAGTGCCGCCCGCTCTCCGCAGACCCCACCCGGTGGGCAGCTGGATCGGCACAGCAAGTTCCCGAACTGTTCATCGCCCCTCCCGGCCCGGCGGGCCATGCAGAAAACCGAAGCCGACACCGGCCAGCGCCGGCACGGCACATCTGGTCAAAGCCAGCAGGAACACCCCAGCGCCCCGAAGAAGCTCTTGGGGTCGGAGGTGGGTACGTCCGATGCCCAGGAATTCGCGTGCTGGTGCCCGTGCATGCCGCAGCTGGTGCCGCAGCCACAGGCGGCGGCCATCTGGCGGTAGCGCGCGGGGTTCAGTGAGTTCTGGCCCGCGCCCTCCGGGTCGCCCCAGGCCGCAAACCCACCATAGCGGCGCACCGGCGACCAGTCGGGCATGGCCGGGGGAACCGGGTTGTCATCGTGCTGCTGGAAGTTGCCCGCGCCATACACCACACGCCCGCCCACCACCGTCATGTCGGACACCAGGAAAGAAATCTCGTCCTCCGCCACCTGGAAGTAATCCTTGTCCGGCACGATCAGGTCCGCAAAATGGCCCACCTGGATGCGGCCGCGCTGGTCCACCTCGTTGCTGAACCAGGCCACGTTCTCGGTCCACATGCGCAGGGCGGTTTCGCGATCGAGCAGATTGCGCTGGGGGTACATCGGGGTGCCGCCCACCGTCTTTCCGGTGACCATCCACGACAGCGACACCCAGGGGTTGTACGAAGCCACCCGCGTCGCGTCGGTCCCGGCGGACACCTTGACGCCTTTTTCCAGAATCTTCTTGATGGGCGGCGTGGCTTCGGCGGCCCGGGCGCCGTAGCGCTCGATGAAGTATTCGCCCTGGTAGGCCATGCGGTGCTGCACGGCAACGCCACCGCCCAGCGCCGCAATGCGGTCTATGGACCGGTCCGAAATGGTTTCGGCATGGTCGAAGAACCAGTTCAGGCCGTTGATCGGCGACTCCTGGTGCACCTTCTCGAACACGTCGAGCGCACGGCTGATGGTCTCGTCATAGGTGGCATGCAGGCGCCACGGCCAGCGGTTCTGCACCAGGATGCGCACCACCTCTTCCAGCTCGCCTTCCATGTTAGGCGGCATGTCGGGCCGGGGCTGGCGGAAATCTTCAAAATCCGCGGCCGAATACACCAGCATTTCGCCCGCACCGTTGTGGCGGAAGTAGTCGTTGCCCTGCTTGTAGCGAACGCTCTGCGTCCACTGCAAAAAGTCCTCTTTCTCTTTCTTGGGCTTCTGCGTGAACAGGTTGTAGGCCAGGCGCACGGTGATCAGACCGTCCTTGTCGAGCTGTTCGATGACGCGGTAATCGTCGGGGTAGTTCTGCGAGCCCCCTCCGGCATCGATCACCCCTGTCACACCCAGACGGTTCAGCTCGCGCATGAAGTGGCGCGTGGAGTTGAGCTGGTAGTCGAACGGCAGCTTGGGCCCCAGCGCCAGCGTGCTGTAGAGGATGGTGGCATTGGGTTTGGCCAGCAGCAGACCCAGGGGGTTGCCGTTGGCGTCGCGCACGATTTCGCCGCCCGGGGGCTCGGGCGTGTCCCGGGTGTAGCCCACGGCACGCAATGCGGCAGCGTTCAGCAGCGCGCGGTCATACAGGTGCAGCAGAAACACCGGCGTGTCGGGGGCCACCGCATTGATTTCCGCCAGCGTAGGCAAACGTTTTTCTGCAAACTGGTGCTCGGTGAAACCGCCGACCACCCGCACCCATTGCGGCGCGGGCGTGTTGGCGACCTGGGCCTTGAGCATGGCCATGGCATCGGCCAGCGAACGCACGCCGTCCCAGCGCAGCTCCAGGTTGTAGTTCAGGCCGCCACGGATTACATGCGTGTGGTTGTCGCAAAGCCCGGGCAGCACGCTGCGTTGCTGCAGGTCGATCTTGCGCGTGCCACTGCCTGCCAGGGCCAGCACTTCGGCATCCGTGCCCACCGCGGTGAACTTGCCATCCTTGACGGCCACGGCCTGGGCAACGGGCTGGCCCTTGTTCAGCGTGGTGATCCGCCCGCTGTGAAAGATGACGTCGGGGGGGCTGTGGGGCATGGCGGGTCCTTGCGAAGAATGGGGGAGCGAACGACAACCCAGCATACCGCCTGCCGCCAGGCCTGCTGCGGAGGTGATGACTGTGCGGCGCGTGGGCATGAAAGGGAATGGATCAGGAATCTGGGTGGGCGTCGTGCGGTGTGGCCGTGGCCGTCGGTCGGCTTTTACCGGGCAGCTGCCCCAGGACATGGTCATCGGCCTGGCATGCGGTGCATGCCGTACCGAACGCCGTGCCCGCCAGCAGTTGCTTGCCTATGGGCACGATCTGCTCGCCCAGCAAAATCCCCAGCAGACCGACCAGGGCCACCAAGGGCGGTGCAGGCGAGCGGACCTGGAGCAGGCTGTAGACCACACCGACCAGCAGACCTGCTGCCAGCGAGAGCACATAGAGTTTCATGGAAGGACCTCCCTGCACCCAGCCCGGGCCGGTGCGGATGGGAATCGGTGTCCTGCCCCCTGGAGGGTGCAGGGAGCAGGCGGAGATGGTGGTAGCGCAGCAACCGCTGCGGGCTCAGGACTGTGCGGGGTTGGGGCCGATGGTGCCGCCATGCTGCACGCGCTCCGGCGCCTTGTGCACCATGGTGTAGCAATAATCCACACCCATGCCGTACGCCCCGGAGTGTTCGCGCACGATGTCCATCACGGCGTTGTAGGTGTCACGCTTGGCCCAGTCACGCTGCCACTCCAGCAGCACCTGCTGCCAGGTCACGGGCACCACACCCGCTTGCACCATGCGCTGCATGGCGTAGTTGTGTGCATCCAGCGACGTGCCGCCCGACGCATCGGCCACCATGTAGATCTCGTAGCCCGCATCGTGCATGGCCGACAGCGCAAAGGTGTTGTTGCAGACCTCGGTCCACAGGCCCGAGACGATGATTTTCTTGTGCCCCTTGGCCACATTGGCGGCCAGTGCATCGCGCACATTCTGGTCGTCCCAGGAATTCATGGAGCTGCGCTCGAGCAGCGGGTGGTCGGGGAACACGCTCAGCAGCTCCGGATAGGTGTGGCCGGAGAAGCTTTCTGTCTCCACCGTGGTGAGGGTCACGGGAATATGGAACACCTTGGCCGCCTTGGCCAGGCCCACCACATTGTTTTTCAGCGTCTGGCGGTCGATGGACTGCACACCAAATGCCATTTGCGGCTGCTGATCGATGAAGATGAGCTGGCTGTTTTGCGGGGTCAGAACTTCCAGGTAATTGCGATGGGACATGGCAAGGCCTTCCGGGTTGAGGGATTCAGGGTTGAAGGAAAAAAGAGCGGCGAAAGCGCAGGCGCCAGGGCTGTGGCTAGGGCAGCGGGGCGGCGTCAACCAGCACGACTTCGGTGTCTTCGCTGGCAGTGATCCGGATGCGGGTTTCGTCGTGGATGGCCGCGCCATCCTGCTGGCGCAAGTCCACGCCGTTGACGGAGGCAGCCCCCGTGGCCAGTACCAGATAGCCATAGCGGTCGGCATGGGCAAAGTGGTATTCCACGCTGTCCCCGGCTGGGATGGTGGCGCCCAGCACACGTGCGTCGGTGCGCAGTGGCAGCACATCGTGGTCGCCCGCCATGCCGCTGGCCAGCGTGACAAATGCCCCCGCACGGTCGCCCTTGGGGAAGGCCTGGCTACCCCAGCTCGGCTTCTCGCCCCGGCGGTCGGGAATGACCCAGATCTGGAAGATGCGGGTGACACCCGGCTCCAGGTTGTACTCGGCGTGGGTGATGCCGCTGCCGGCACTCATGACCTGCACATCCCCCGCCGGCGTGCGTCCTTTGTTGCCCAGGTTGTCTTCGTGCGTGATGGCACCTTGGCGCACATAGGTGATGATTTCCATGTCCCCGTGCGAATGCGGGGGAAAGCCGCTGCCAGGCTGGATGGCATCGTCATTCCAGACCCGCAGACTGCCCCAGTGCATGCGCTTGGGGTCATGGTAGTCGGCAAACGAGAAATGGTGCTTGGCATCCAACCAGCCATGGTTGGCCCCGCCCAGGCTGTCCAACGATCGACGCTCAATCATGTGTCATCCTTTGCTGACGCGATGGTGGAGCAAAGTCTAGTTGCCCGGCATGTGCAGTGAGATGACAGCTATCGAATATCTGGCTTTCACTTTTCGATACCCTATCCAGAGGCCTGCAGTCTTACAGTGCGTCGGCCTACAGCGACTTACCACCCCATGAAAAAACTGCCGGATCTGGAAGCCTGGGCCATCTTTGCCAAGGTGGCTGAAACGGGTTCATTCGCGCGCACGGCGCAAGAGCTGTCGCTGTCGCAGGCCACGGTGTCCAAAGCGATCTCCCGGCTGGAGAGCCGCCTCAAGACCATGCTGCTGCACCGCACCTCGCGGCGTGTGGCGCTGACCGATGCCGGCCAGGCCGCACTGGAGCGCGCCACCCGCATCCTGCAGGAAGGTGAATCGGTGGAAACCGAAGTCATGGACCATGCCACCAGCCTGCGCGGGCAGGTGCGCGTGGCGGCGCCCATGACGTTCGGCATCTCGCGGCTGGCCCCTCTGCTGCCGGGCTTCATGCTGCAGCATCCGGACGTGGATCTGCAGGTCCAGTTCAGCGATGCCCAGGTGGACCTGATTGCCGAACGCTTTGACCTGGCACTGCGCATTGCCAACCTGGAAGATTCCAGCCTGCTGGCCCGCCGGCTGTGCCGGGTGCGGCTGCTGCTGGTCGGTGCGCCGGCGTACTTTCAGCGCCATGGCCACCCCCGGCATCCCAGCGACCTGCGGCAACACCGCGCCCTGCACTACGGCCACACGCCCCATGGTGCGCCCTGGCACTTCCGCCATGCGCAGCAGGGCGAATTCACCCAGGTCGTGCATGCCCAGTTGCACGCCAACAATGCCGAGGCGCTGACCCCCGCCCTGCTGGCAGGCATGGGACTGGCACTGCAACCGGCATTCCTGGTCTGGCCGCTGCTGCAGTCAGGCCAGTTGCAGGTGGCGATGGAAGACTGGCAGGCCGACCCGATCGCGCTGCACATCCTCACGCCACCGGGACGCATCCGCCCAGCGCGGGTGCAGGCGTTCATCGACTATGTCGCAACCTGCCTGCCGAACGAGCCCTGGGCGGAGCGGCAATAGGCCACAGCCCTTGCGGTGGCAGGAACGCACAGCCGGACGGCGTCCGGACCGGGCGGCGACCTGCCCGGGCTTTCAGGCTTTTTCAATTTTCAACGCGGCTTCGTCCAGGATCGCTGCGATGGCCGTTACCTGGGCGTCGGTCAACGGCGCCGCTGGCACGCCGGGCTGGCCGTGGGTCTTCAGGCGCAGCGCCGTCTTGAAGTTTTCCATGGCACGCACCAGGCCGGCCGGGCGCTGGCGGGCTTCGCGGTCCTTGCCGTGGGCCAGACGGGCCAGCAGCTGCTGCAGCGCGCCATCCTGCTCCTGCAGCGCGGCCTGGCCTTCGGGCGTGACGGCGTAGCGCTTGCGGCCGCCTTCCACTTCGGTGGCGGTCGCATGGCCCATGTCGACCAGATAGCTCAGGGTGGGGTAGATGGTGCCGGGGCTGGGCTGGTAGTCGCCACCGACCAGCTCGCCAATGGCGCGGATCACGTCATAGCCGTGGCTGGGTTGCTGGGCGATCAGGTGCAGGGCGATGAGCTTGAGACCGCCGGCCTCGAACATGCGCTCGCGGCGGTGGCGTTCCGCGCCCGGGCCATGCTGCGGGCCGCCATGGCCATGTTCGCGGCCGTGTCCTCGGCCGCCTTCGCCGCCGTCATGGTGCATGCCGCGCGGGCTGTGGAAAGCGTGGTGGGGATGGGGATGCATGGTGAATTCCTCGGTCAAGATGCATCTAAGATATATCTTTAAAACAAAGATTTCAAGGCCCTTCGCACCACAGGCAACGCAATTCACACCACTTTACGCCGCCCCCTCGGCCCTCTTCCGCAGCCGGCACCAAGCAGGACTGCCGCTCTTTTGGTCTGTTCTTGTTGGCGGGACCAGCGCAGGCTGCTATCGAAATCAGGGCATCAGACGTGAAAAAGCCCGCAGCGGCGAACCGGTACGGGCTTTCAGTATTGGACGATGACTCTTACGCGATCACCGTTTTACGGCAGAACGTCTCTGCAGCTGTCACTTGTATTTTTCTCGTCGGGTGCCCGACGTGCTGGCGTGAGATCAGCATTGTTTGCGCAAACAACGGAACGAATTATAACCATGTTGCATATTTCATGCAAGTCATACCTGATTTTCTGTCTATGCAGGCGCTCCGCTGCTGCGCGCCAGCGTCTCAGGCCTCGGCCTTGAAACCCGTGCTGCGCACCACGGGGCCCCATTTGTCGAGGTCCCCTTTGAGCAACTGGGCAAATTCGGCCTGGGTGCTGGTGGTCACGCCAAACGCCATTTCGGCCAGGGCCTTCTGCACGGCCGGCTGGGCAAAGGCGCGGTTGGCGGCATCGTGCAGGCGGGCCGCCACCTCGGGCTTGGTGCCCTTGGGGGCCAGCAGACCGATCCATTCCTGGCTGGTCAGCTCCTTCATGCCCAGTTCGGCAAATGTCGGCACCTTGGGCAACTGGGCAATGCGCTGCGGGCTGGAGACCGCCAGCACGCGCAGCTTGGGGCTGGCGGCATGGGGTACGGCCTCGCTGACCACATTGAAGCTGGATGTCAGCTGGCCGCCCATGACGTCCTGCAGCGCCAGCGAACCGCCCTTGTAGGGCACATGCAGATAGTCCACGCCTGCGCTGGCGGCAAACATGGCGCCCAGAAAGTGCGGCGTGGTACCGGCGCCGGGCGATCCGTAGCTGGCCTGCTGCGGGTGGGCCTTGAGCCACTGGCCAAATTCCTTGAGCGTGGTGACCGAAGCTGGCACCCCGGGGCCGATGTTCACGCTGTAGGGCACGGCGCAGAGGTTGGCCACCGGCACCAGGTCGCGCAGCGGCTGGTAGCTGAGCCTGTCGTAGACATGGGGGTAGATGGTGAGGATGGAGCCGGGTGTGACCAGCAGGGTCAGGCCATCGGCCTTGGCGTTCCTGGCCATATCCACCGCAATGCGCCCGCCGGCACCAGGACGGTTGTCCACCACCACGGTGGCGCCCAGTTCGGCCTGCAGATTCTGCGCCAGCTGGCGGGCCACAAAATCGGCCGCACCACCGGCGGCAAAGCCCACCACCAGACGCACCACATTGGACTGTGCCCAGGCCGTGGGTGCCAGCGGCAAGGCGGCTGGCAATGCAGCAGCGGCCAGGAATTGGCGACGAGAAAACATATTGAATATCCCTTGGAGTTTTGAATGGCGAGGCCTTGCAGGGAATATTCAAATTATTCAGATTTCAATAAATCAAATAGCACCCAGTGCAGACAGGTGGCTGATTTTGCTGAACAAATTACCTGCTTCATTCTCCATCACAGAAAATGCGCATAGGTATTTATCAGATTGAATAAATAATGGTTTTATGGTAGTCTATATAATCGTGCAGACTGTTTTTCAAATATGCACAAAACCTGCGTACAAGCGGCTCTTTGTGACAGAACCCTGCGGTCTGCGCAGGCCGGCCTGACCCGCTCCCTGCCCCATTTCCGGGCAAACCCGTGCATCCCGGTCGGCCGCCCGTCCGTCTGCCCCATCCCGGGGCCGTGCATGCCTTCCGCCCTCGTCCCGGCAGCCTGCACAGACAGTGCCGTACGCAATACCGCAGCGCCCCACGCATGGTGACGGCCTGGGCCATACTCGGCCGCCACAGCGCATGGGCGCTTCAGCAAAGGAGACTGCGTGCAATCAGCAAGCGGCGAGTGGTTTGACGAGGCGTACTACCAGCGCTTTTACTTCGACAAGAAAACCAGCGTGATCGACCCCGAGCACGCGCGGCGGCTGGGGACGTTTGTCTGCTCGTACTTGGCGTATCTGCGCGTCCCCGTGCACCGCGTGCTGGATGTGGGCTGCGGCATCGGCCTGTGGCGGGATGCGGTGCAGCAGCATTTCCCTGGCGCCAGCTACCAGGGCGTGGAGTTCAGCCGCTATCTGTGCGAACGCTATGGCTGGGCCCAGGGCTCGGTGGTGGACTGGCAGCCGGCCGACGGCCAGCCATTTGATCTGGTGATCTGCCAGGGCGTGCTGCCCTATCTGAACCCAGCCGACCTCAAGAAGGCCCTGGCCAATCTAGGCCGTCTCACCCGCGGGGGCCTGTACATCGAGGCCGTGGCGCGCGAAGACTATGAGCGCGACATCATCGACGAAGAGCTGACCGACCCCCGCCTGTACCGCCACCGCGCCGAACTGTACCGCCGTGGCCTGCAGCCTTTTTGCAAGGAACTGGGCGGCGGCGTGTGGCTGAGCCGCCAGGCCGAACTGCCGCTGTTCGAGCTGGAATGCCTGGGCGGCTGAACGCTCCATTCCTTTCTTTCCCAGGCATGCACGCCCCCCACCCCCGCGGTGGTGGCCTCTGCACTGCCCCATGCCCATGCGCGCCGGTGCGGCCCGCTTTGCGCGGACAATCGCGAGCGTGCCGTTTTCCTCTGACCCGTCCTCTTGCATGGCGTCCCCGCACGCCAGTCCCTCCGCCACCACGCCGCCGCTGGTAGCCCCCCATGCGGTCGCCCGCCTGCGCGACGCCCGACTGGCGCGCAGCACCCGACCGTTTCTGGCTCGGGGCGGCCCCAAGGGCGAACGCTGCGAGGGCTGCCGCCTGCGGCCCAGCCACTGCATCTGTGCGCTGCGCCCCGATCTGCCCACGCATGCCGGCTTTTGTCTGCTGATGCACGACGCCGAGCCGCTCAAGCCCAGCAACACCGGTTGGCTGATCGCCGATGTGGTGCAGTCCACCTGGGCCTTTGGCTGGGCGCGCACCGCCATCGATCCGGCCCTGGAGGCCCTGCTGGCCGACCCGCAGTGGCAGCCCTATGTGGTCTTCCCCAGCGAATATGTGCAACCGCCCGAACGCGCCGTGCAGGCACTGCCCCCCGCTCCATCGGCTCCTTCCGGCCACACCGGCGAAGCCGCCAGTGCGGCTGCAGCCAGAAGGCCGCTGTTCATCCTGCTGGACGCCACCTGGCCCGAAGCGCGCAAGATGTTCCGCAAAAGCCCCTATCTGGATCGCTTTCCGGTGCTGGGGCTGCAGCCCGAGCAGATCAGCCGCTACCGCCTGCGCCGCTCCCAACGCGACGACCATTTCTGCACCAGCGAAGTGGCGGCCCTGTGCCTGGAGCTGAGCGGTCACCCGTACGACCAGCGCGCCGGCCAGGCACTGGAGGCGTATCTGGAGGTCTACACCCACCACTACCTGCAGGCCAAACACCAGTTGCCGGCCGATCTGCACAGCCCGGCGCACCGGCAGCTGCAGCAGTCCGTGGCACGGCAGCCCGGCTGAAGAGCCACGGCTGCCTGGGCATCCGCGGGCCGCGCACGCCGCTGCGGCGCCTGCCATCCATAGATGTGTGATTTCCCGGCAGCGTCGGCAGGCACACCCGAAGCGACGGCGCTGCCGGGGGCATAAGCATTCCACTGCAAGGCATGAAGCATCTGGAAGAATAGGCGCCCTCCCCCCAACTTCCTTTGAGAGGCGCTGCCGCGGTAGCGCCTCCTTTTTTTGCCATGCGTTCTGTGTTTGCCGGGTCTGTCGCCCTGCTGGCCCTGTCGGCCAGTGCCTTGTCTGTCCATGCCGCCCCGTCGGCCACCCTGCAGAAATGGCGCGACGGCGGCACCGTGGTGGTGGGCGTGCGCGAAAGCGCCTCTCCCATGGTCTATACGCTGGACGCCAACGAAACCTTCACCGGCTACCACCTGGAGCTGTGCCAGAAGGTGATCCATGCCATCGCGCCCAAGGCCCGGCTGAAGTACATGGTGCTGACGGCCCAGAACACCATGCCGTTGATCGACAACGGCACGGCCGACTTCAACTGCGCCAGCATGACCAATACCCTGCGCCGCCAGGAGCAGGTGGCCTTCGGTCTGACCACCTATGTGAGCGAGGTCCGCATGGCCGTGCCGGCCCATTCGCCCATCACCAGCTTTCAGCAGTTGAATGGCAAGAAAGTGGTTGCCACCACCGGCACCACGGCCGTGCAGATTCTGCGCAAGTACGCCGATGCCCACAGCATCCAGTTCGACACCCGCATGGGCAAGGACCATTTTGAAAGCATGCTGCAACTCGAAGCCGGCCGCGTCGATGCCTTTGTGCTGGACGACAACCTGCTGGCGGGCGTGATCGCCCAGTCCAAGAACCCCCAGGGCTGGAAGATTGTGGGCGAGGTGATTGGCGCCGAGCCGATTGCCATCCAGTTCACCCGGCGCGACCCGGAAGTAAAAAAAGCCGTGGATGCCGCCTTGCGCCAGATGATGAAGAACGGTGAGATCCACCAGCTCTACGCCAAATGGTTCACCCAGCCGATCCCGCCCAAGAACGTGAACCTGAACCTTCCCATGGGCGAGACACTCAAGCGCATGCTGGCCCAACCCGACGACACGCCGCTGGAACAGCTGCAGCTGCCGCTGGCACACTGACAGCGCGCTTGTTCCTGGGTTCGATGGCACGAACCTTTGGAACGGCAGGTCCATGCCTGCGCCAACGCCGGACGCAGGCCATCCCCCGGGGTGCCAACGCAGGGCCCGGGTCTGGGACCCCAGCAGGGCCCAGGCGGCCGAGCGATCTCTTGCGGCACAGCCACTTGCAAGCACATCTTGCGGGAATGTCTCGTTTGTCACATTGCGTACAGTCCAGCGACATTGCCCGGGAGCTGCCGCTAGAATGCGCCCACCCCTGCGGGCTGTGCCGGATACCGGACAGCGGAACTTCAGGGCTGCGCATGCACTCAGTCTGCATGCCGTGAAAGCCTCCTGGCGCGCTCCGCCCAGGCCCCGCTTTCGCTGTGGGATGTCCATCCGCTGCCGCTGCGCGGGAAGACGGACAGGTCCAGATTGTCTGCCCCTGGGTACGGAACATGCTGCACCAGGACCCCCACACCTTGTTTGAGGCGCCGCGTCCCTGGCGCCACGCTGCAGTCCATGGCACGCATTGCGCAGGATTGCACTTTGTCTGTTTGCACACCGGGCCCGGAGCCCGATCCGAGGAGGTGCCGCGTTTTGCCCCAGAACCCCTTGAAGCTGGCCTACAACCCCGCACTGGATGGACTGCGTGCGGTCGCCATCCTGCTGGTCATCCTGTCCCACGCCCATGCGCCCATGTTTGACGGCGCATTCTTTGGCGTGGACCTGTTCTTCGTGCTCAGCGGCTATCTGATCACCTCGCTGCTGCTCAAGGAAATACAGGCCACGGGCCGCATCGACTTCTGGGAGTTCTACCGCCGGCGCTTTTACCGTCTGATGCCCCCGCTGGCGGTGTTTCTGGCCGCCTACGCGCTGCTGGCCCCCCTGGTCTGGCCCGATCTGGAGGATGTGTACAGCGATGCCCTGGTGTCGCTGCTGTACCTGGCCGATTACGGCATTGCCTTCTTCGACAGCCCGGACACGCTGCTGCACATGTGGTCGCTGTCGGTGGAAGAACATTTCTATCTGGTCTGGCCCATCGCCCTGCTGTGGCTGGCCCGCCGCAGCAGCCCGGGCACGCTGTGGCGTGCGATTGCGGCCCTGTTCGTGCTGGGCTGGGCCTGGCGCGTGCTGTGGGTGCTGCTGGGTCAGGAGTTCTATGCGGTGTTCTTCCGCTTTGACACCCGCACCACCGGTCTGCTGCTGGGCAGCTTGCTGGCGGCCCTGGTGCTGGACCGCCACCCGCTGCTGGATCGCCTGCAGCAGCACTTGCCGCGCCTGATGTGGATTCCGCTGGCCGTGCCGCTGCTGATGGCCATGGAATGGGGCGATATGGGCCCCATGGTATGGGGACTGACGGTGGTGGAAATGGCCGCTCTGGTGGTGCTGGTGGCCGTGCTGCCCGGCCAGGGACTGGTCTATGAGATGCTGTCCGCGCCCTGGCTGGTCTACATCGGCAAGCTGTCCTACGGCATCTACCTGTGGCACTACCCGGTGGTGCGCTGGCTGCGTGCGGAATTCGCCTGGCCGGTCACCGTGCTGCTGGGTTTTGTCATCTCCACGGCCCTGGCCGCCCTGTCGTTCTACACCATCGAGCGCTGGGCACTGCGCCGCCGCGATGCCGTACCCCAAGGTCACCCACAGACGGCTGCCGACGCGGGCAAGGTGGAGGCTGCCAACATGGAAACCGCTCCACGCGGCCGCTGACCGCGCCCCTTCACCGGCCAGGAACCGGGAAGCAGATAACACAAAGGCAGTCTTTCTTGCGAAAGCTGCCTTTTTTCATGGGGCGTTGACCCGTTTGCGCCAGCCCTGGGGCAGATGCGGCCTCCCACACGGGAGGGAGACTGGCCTCCAGCCCTGGCTACCGGGCAAGGGCAGCGCCGCAGCAAGGCCGTGTCCCCTGCCCACCTGTGCACCGCGGTGCACAGGTGGGCAGGGGACACGCAGCGCCAGCGCTACAGGCACTGCACCACCTCACGCAGGTGCAGTGCCGTTGGCACAGCCCTTGAGCATGGTGTAGAGCCTTTCCTTGATCAGCAGCTTTTCTTTTTTGAGCTTTTCAATCTGGGTGTGCAGACTGGGCGTACGCCGGTCTTCCAGGTTCTTGATCTCATGGTCCAGCGCATTGTGCTGTTCGAAGAGGCGGCTGAAATGGCGGTCGTTGGCGCGCATGTCCGCAATCTGTTCGCGAAACTCAGGAAACATCATCACTCCTTTGCTTGGGTCGGCGAGAGGGGGGTGGTGTGCAGGCCCGGGTGCATTCCAAGGACAGACTGACCTGGGCTGCCGTTTCATCTTACCCAGCAATCGCCGCCCTGGCAGCCCATTCCCGAGGTGCGGCCGGGGTGGTTGATACAACACAAAACACTTTCAAATCATCCACTTGCACCGACTGCAGGTGACCCAACCGCTATCCGTGTGCACGCCCGTCCCAGGAGCACCCCCTGGGCGGAATTCCCCGCAGTACACCACCAGCCAGATGCCGCAGGCGTGGCACCACGCGCCAGGCAGCGCAGCGCGGGCATGCACCCGACTGCGGTACCACGTCCTTGCGAGGGCTTGTGAGAACGGGCGATGCCGGGCCGTGCTTAGAAGCCCGCGCCGGGCTGGGCCAGGTAGACCTTTTCCTCGGCCGTGCTCGCCCGTCCCAGAATGGGATTGCGGTGGGGGAAACGGCCAAAGCGTTCAATGACGTCGCGGTGGCGGTGGGCGTAATCGGCGGTGACGGCAAAGAAATCGCGCGTGGCGGGCCCCGCCTCCTGCGCCAGCTGCTCAAAGGCCACCACGCTGTGCTGCTGCATGGCCAGATCCTCGGCATGCTCCAGCGGCAGGTAGAAAAAGATGCGCGCCACCGGTGGAATGCGGTCGTCGGTGTCATGGCCCTGGGCAATGCCCTCCAGCGCCAGCTGCAAGGCCAGCGGATCGCCGGCAAAGCTCTTGGGCGTGCCACGGTGGGCGTTGCGCATGAACTGGTCCAGCACAATGATCACCGCCAGCCGCCCCAGCGGGGTGGCGGCATCGCCGTTCAGGCGGCCGCTCAGGGCTTCCTGCATCACGGCGCCAAAGCGGTGGCGGATTTCCTCGTCCACGGCTTCATCCTTGCTGAACCACAGCTGCTTGCGCGCCAGTGCCGTGGCGTCGGTGGGCTGCTCGGCGCCCAGCCAGTACTCCAGCACCTGTGCCAGCCGGGGGTCCAGCGGCGGGTTGCCCACATGCAGGGTGAAAGCCATGTCCATATCCTTTCTTCGGTATCGGAGAGCATGCCGCCGGTCTGTGCGGCCGCACACCATGGTAGTACGTCCGCAATAGCGCCACGGCATGCCGCACTACCGCACTGCACCAACGGTCTGGCCCGGATCGGTCTCCCGCCCATTGCACAATGGGCACCATGCAAGCCGCTCTCCCCATCCCGACCAGCTGGCTCCACGACGCCATCGCCCGCATCGAAGCCGACTACCAGCGCAGTGCCGACACCCACCTGATCCCGCTGAACCTGCCCGGCTTTGCCCGCTGCGGCATCGACCTGTATCTGAAGGACGAATCCACCCATCCCACCGGCAGCCTCAAACACCGGCTGGCGCGCTCGCTGTTTCTGTATGCGCTGTGCAATGGCTGGATACGCGAGGGCGCGACGATTGTGGAAGCCTCCAGCGGCTCCACTGCCGTCAGCGAGGCCTACTTTGCCCGGCTGCTGGATCTGCCGTTTGTGGCGGTCATGCCGCGCAGCACCTCGGCCGAGAAGGTGGCGCAGATCGAATTCCACGGCGGGCGCTGCCATTTCGTGGACAGCGCGGCCGAGGTCTATGACGCAGCCCGCACCATCGCGCACGACACCGGCGGCCACTACATGGACCAGTTCACCTATGCCGAGCGGGCCACCGACTGGCGCGGCAACAACAATATCGCGCAAAGCATGTTCAGCCAGATGCAACGCGAACGCCACCCGGTGCCGCGCTGGATTGTGGTGGGCGCAGGCACCGGCGGCACCAGCGCCACCATCGGCCGCTGGGTGCGCTACCAAAGCCTTTCCACGCAGGTCTGTGTGGCCGACCCCGAAGGCAGCGTGTTTTCCGCCTACCACCGCACCGGGGATGCCACGCTCACCGCCTGCGGATCGCGCATCGAAGGCATCGGCCGCCCGCGTGTGGAGCCCAGCTTCATTCCCTCGCTGGTGGACCGCATGGAAGAAGTGGACAACCTGGCATCCATCGCCGCCATGCAGTTGCTGGGCCAGTTGCTGGGGCGGCGCGTGGGCCCGTCCACCGGCACCAATCTGGTGGCCATGCTGCGCCTGGCCTGCGACATGCGCGACCGCGGTGAACAGGGCTCCATCCTGTCGCTGCTGTGCGATGCCGGCGAACGCTATCTGTGTACCTACCACGATGCGCAGTGGGTGCAACAGCAACTGGGCGATGTGGCCCCGGCACTGGCCCGGCTGCAGCAGTTGCTGGACCGCCAGGGCCAGGTGCAGCGCTGGGTATGAGCGTGCGGCCCCCTCTTGCGCCGACCGCGCCGTCCCTGCCCCGCCGCCATGCACTGCGCACCTTGGGTGCACTGGGGTTGCTGGGAGGCACCGGCACGCTGCTGCCCCTGTCCAGCGCCTGGGCCCTGCCACCCAGGACACTGGCTTTTCCGCGCGACTTTGGCAGCCACCCCGATCTGGGCACCGAATGGTGGTACATCACCGGCCATGTGCAGGCCGGCGGGCGGCCCTGGGGTTTTCAGCTGACGTTCTTCCGCAGTCGGGTGGACGCGGCACAGGGCCTGCGTTCCGCCTTTGCCGCCCAGCAGTTGCTGTTCGCCCATGTGGCGCTGTGTGATGTGCAGGGCCAGGTGCTGCTGCACGACCAGCGCATGGCGCGCGCCGGCTTTGGCCTGGCCGAGGCGGCGCTGGACGACACGTCCGTGCACATCCAGGACTGGCGCCTGGCCCGCCAGCCTGTCCCCGGCCAGAGCGCCGCACAGGCCAGCCGCTACAGCGCCAAGCTGCAGGCCGCCGACTTTGCGCTGGAGCTGGAGCTGGCCACCACCCAGCCGGTGCTGCTGCAGGGCCGGGGCGGCCTATCCCGCAAAGGCCCGCTGCCGGAGCAGGCCAGCTACTACTACAGCCAGCCCCAACTGGCCGTGAGCGGCCACATCACCGTGCGCGGCCAGAAGCTGGCCATCGACCCCGTGCCCGCCAACGCCACCACGGCACTGCACAACCGTGCCTGGCTGGACCACGAGTGCAGCACGGCGCTGATGCACCCCGAGGCCGAAGGCTGGGACTGGATCGGCATGAACCTGGCCGACGGCAGCGCCCTCACTGCCTTTCACCTGCGCCGACACGATGGCTCGGCCCTGTGGGGCGGCGGCTCGCTGCGCGCACCCGGTGCCAGTCCGCAGGTGTTTGCCGACCAGGAGGTGCAGTTCACCCCGCTGGCCTGGTGGACCAGCCCGGCCAGCCAGGCCCGCTACCCCGTGCGCTGGCGCGTGGACACGCCCGGCCGGCGCTATGTGGTGCGCGCTCAGGTGGCCGCCCAGGAACTGGACAGCCGCGCCACCACCGGCGCCGTGTACTGGGAGGGGCTGAGCGATCTGCTGCAACTGCCCCCTGGGGGCGATGCGCTGGACGACCAGCTGCCGCTGGTGGGCCGGGGCTACCTGGAAATGACGGGGTATGCCAGCCGGCTGAGGATGTGACGGCCTCGCCGGGCTAGACACCGTTGGGCCGCGGTTGTCCCCCTGCTGCCCACGTACATGCGCCGGCATGCAGCGCCACGGAACTCATCGGCCCGCAGGCCCCAACGCCCCGACACCTGCGCCCAAAGCAAAACGCCACGCACCGGAGTGCGTGGCGTTTTCATGGCAAAGGCCCGCAGGGCCTTCAGCAATGCTTCACCGCATCACGCGGTCCCGTTCTTGCGGCGGGTCAGCCAGGCAATGATTTCACCCATGATGCCGCGGCGGAAGGCCAGCACGCAGATCACAAAGATCAGGCCGGTGACGATGGTCACCGATTCACCCAGCGTGGAGAACCATTCCACGCCGGTGAGCTTGGCCAGGAAGCTGCCAAAGTCACCGATCTTGTTTTCCAGAGCCACCACCACGGCCGAGCCGACGATGGGGCCGGACAGCGTGCCCAGGCCGCCCATCAGCGTCATCAGGATCACGTGACCGGAGGTGGTCCAGTGCGCGTCCGACAAGGTGGCAAAACCCAGCACCACGGTCTTGAGCGCACCGGCCAGACCGGTCAGTGCGGCCGACAGCACAAAGGCCAGCAGCTTGAAGCGGTGCACGTCATAACCCAGCGAGATGGCGCGCGGCTCGTTCTCCTTGATGGCCTTGAGCACCTGGCCAAACGGAGAGTGCACGGTGCGCACGATCAGCAGGAAGGCCAGCGCCACGATCACCAGGGCCACGTAGTACATGGTCAGGTCGCTGGACAGGTCGATCACGCCAAACAGCTTGCCGCGCGGCACGCCTTGCAGGCCGTCTTCCCCTCCGGTGAACTTGGCTTGCAGGAAGACGAAGAACAGCATCTGCGCCAGCGCCAGCGTGATCATCGAGAAATAGATGCCCTGGCGCCGGATGGCCAGCCAGCCAGCGACCAGACCGATGAAGGCCCCGGCCAGCGTGCCCAGGATCAGGCCCAGCTCGGGCGTGAACGCCCAGGCCTTGATGGAATAGCCGGCCACGTACGCCGCACCGCCCAGAAAGGCCGCGTGGCCGAAGGACAGCAGGCCGGTGTAGCCCAGCAGCAGGTTGAAGGCCGAGGCGAACAGTGCGAAGCACATCAGCTTCATCACGAACACCGGGTAGGCCCCGAAGAAGGGGGCCACGATCAGGCCGAGCAGCAGCAGGCCGTAGCCAGTAAAAGCGAGTTTCTTGGAGTTCATGTGGCTGGCCCCTGCTTACTTTTCTTTGCCGAACAGGCCGGCGGGGCGGATCAGGAGAACGATGACCATGATGAAGAACACCACGGTGGACGAAGCTTCGGGCCAGAAGACCTTGGTCAGGCCTTCGATCACGCCCAGGCCCAGACCGGTGAGGATGGAGCCCATGATGGAGCCCATGCCGCCAATCACCACCACGGCGAACACCACGATGATGAGGTTCTGCCCCATCAGCGGCGTGACCTGGTAGACCGGTGCGGCCAGCACGCCGGCAAAGGCGGCCAGGCCCACGCCGAAGGCGTAGGTCAGCGTGATCATCACCGGCACGTTGACGCCGAAGGCTTCCACCAGGCGCGGGTTTTCGGTGCCGGCGCGCAGGTAGGCGCCGATGCGTGTCTTTTCAATCACATACCAGGTGGCAACGCACACCACCAGCGAGGCCACCACCACCCAGGCGCGGTAGTTGGGCAGCATCATGAAGCCCAGGTCGGTGGCGCCGGTCAGGGCTTCGGGGGTGTCGTAACCCAGGCCCGAGACGCCGTAGACGGAGCGGAACACGCCTTCGATCAGCAGCGACAGCCCCAGCGTCAGCAGCAGGCCGTAGAGGTGGTCGAGCTTGTAGATCCAGCGCAGCAGGAACCGCTCGATGAACACACCGAACAGCCCGACGATGAACGGGGCCGCAATCAGCATGACCCAGTAGTTGATCTCGAAATAGTTCATGGCCATCCAGGTGACCATCGCCCCGAGCATGAACAACGCGCCGTGCGCAAAGTTGATCACGTTGAGCAGACCGAAGATCACGGCCAGGCCCAAGCTCAGGATCGCGTAAAACGAGCCGTTGACGAGCCCCAGCAACAGCTGGCTCATCAGGCCCGGCAATGACACACCGAAGATTTCCATGGGAAACGACACAAAAGGGAAAAGAGGGGGGATGCCCTGGTGGCGCCGGCCCCGCGCCCGCAGGGCACAGGACCGGACCGCAGCCTGGGTGCCTAGGCACTCAGGCGCGGCGGCTGCGGCTTATTTCCAGAGCGCACATTTGGTTTCGGCCTTGGTGGTCCACACCTGGTCGGCCGGCAGGGTCTGCAGCACTTTCAGATAGTCCCAGGGCTTGGTGGATTCCTTGGGCGCCTTCACTTCCACCAGGTACATGTTGTGGGCATAGGTACCGTCAGGACGGATGCGGCCCTTGGCGTAGAAGTCGTTCAGCTCCGTGCTCTTCAGGTAGGCCATGACCTTGTCCGGGTCGGTGGTCTTCACGGCCTGCACGGCCTTGAGGTAGTTCATCACCGCCGAGTAGTCGGCCGCCTGCACATCGGTGGGCATGCGCTTGGTCTTGGCTATGAACTTGCTGGCGAAAGCACGCGAGGCATCGTTCATGTCCCAGTACCAGCTGGTGGTGTGCAGCAGACCTTCGGTGTTCTTCAGGCCCAGCGAGTGGATGTCGGTCAGGAACACCAGCAGACCGGCGGTCTTCATGGTCTTGTTGATGCCGAACTCGCGCGCCGCCTTGATGGCGTTGATGGTGTCACCGCCGGCATTGGCCAGGCCCAGGATGTGGGCCTTGGAGTTCTGCGCCTGCAGCAGGAAGCTGGAGAAGTCCGAGGCATTGAGCGGGTGCTTGACCGAGCCCAGCACCTTGCCGCCCTTGGCCAGCACCACCTTGGTGGTGTCGGCTTCCAGCGCCTGCCCGAAGGCATAGTCCGCCGTCAGGAAGAACCAGTCCTTGCCGCCCCGCTCCACCACCGCCGCGCCGGTGCCCTTGGCCAGGGCCACGGTGTCGTAGGCGTAGTGGATGGTGTAGGGATTGCACTGCTCGTTGGTCAGGGCCGAGGAGCCCGCGCCGTTGTTGATGTGCACGCGCTTCTTCTCGTTGGCCACCTGCGCCACCGCCAGGGCCGTGCCCGAGTTGGTGCCGCTCATGATCAGCGTGATGCCTTGCGTGTCCACCCACTCGCGCACCTTGGAGGCTGCGATGTCGGCCTTGTTCTGGTGGTCGGCGCTCATCAGCTCGATGGGCTGACCCAGCACCTTGCCGCCAAAGTCGTCGATGGCCATCTGCATGGCCAGCGCGCCGTTCTTGCCTTCCACGTCCGCGTACAGGCTGGACATGTCGGTCACGAAACCGATCTTGACCTTCTCCTGCGCAGCCGCGCCCACTGCCACACCTGCGGCGCACAGCGCCAATGCCAACTTACCGAGCTTGTGCTTCATCGCCTGTCTCCTCATAGGGGTCTACCGATCGAACACTGCGCCCGCTGCCGGACCGTCCTTCAGACGGCCCGGCGCGTGGGCCTTACTTCCAGAGAGCGCACTTGCTGTCTGCCTTGGTGGTCCACACCTGGTCGGCCGACAGCTTGGTGACCACCTTGTAGTAGTCCCAGGCTTCCTTGGATTCCTTGGGCGACTTGACCTGCATCAGGTACATGTCGTGGGCATAGCGGCCATCGGGACGGATCACGCCCTGGCCGTAGAAGTCCTTCAGCGGCGTGCTCTTGAGCGTGGCCATGACCTTGTCGGCATCGGTGGTGCCGGACTTTTCCAGGGCCTTCAGGTAGTTGGTGACGGCCGAGTAGTTGGCAGCCTGCACATCGGTGGGCATGCGCTTGGTCTTGGCCATGAACTTCTTGCCGAAGGCACGGGTTTCGTCGTTCAGGTTCCAGTCCCAGCTGGTGGTCAGCAGCAGGCCTTCGGTGTTTTTCAGGCCCAGCGAGTGGATGTCGGTCAGGAACACCAGCAGGCCGGCCATCTTCATGGTCTTGTTGATGCCGAACTCGCGCGCCGCCTTGATGGCGTTGATGGTGTCACCGCCGGCGTTGGCCAGACCCAGGATCTGGGCCTTGGAGTTCTGTGCCTGCAGCAGGAAGCTGGAGAAGTCCGAGGCGTTCAGCGGGTGGCGCACCTGGCCCAGCACCTGGCCGCCCTTGGCCTTGACCACGGCAGCGGTGTCGGCCTCCAGCGAGTGGCCGAAGGCATAGTCCGCCGTCAGGAAGAACCAGCTCTTGCCGCCGTTTTCCACTACGGCAGCGCCCGTACCCTTCGCCAGGGCCACGGTGTCGTAGGCGTAGTGCACGGTGTAGGGGGTGCACTGCTCGTTGGTCAGTGCCGAGGCACCGGCACCGTTGTTGATGTAGACGCGTTTTTTCTCGTTGGCCACCTTGGCCAGGGCCAGGGCCACGCCGGAATTGGTGCCTCCCAGCAGCATGGTCAGGTTCTGGGTGTCGATCCATTCGCGCGCCTTGGTGGCGGCAATGTCGGGCTTGTGCTGGTGGTCCTGGGTCAGCAGCTCGATGGGCTTGCCCAGCACCTTGCCGCCAAAGTCATCGATCGCCATCTGGATGGCGATGGCACCGTTCTTGCCGTCCACGTCCGCGTAGTTGCTGGACATGTCGGTGATGAAGCCGATCTTCACCTTCTCTTGCGCCTGGGCGTTCACACCCAGCAGGCCTGCAGCGGCCAGACCCAGAGCGAGGGCTTTCATCGAAAAATTCTGCATGGTTTGCGGTCTCCTTGTATTTATGCTGATTTCAGGCTGCTCGGCACGCTTCACGCACTTGGCAGCTCTCTTTTTTACCTAGCCTCTTGCGGTGCAAGAAACACTCATACGCCCAGCAGCTCATTGAGCACGGACATCTTTTCCTGCAATTGCGCAGATTCGAAACGTTCGACGATGGAGCCATGCTCCATCACATAGAAGCGGTCGGCCAGCGGTGCGGCAAAGCGGAAGTTCTGCTCCACCATCACCACCGTGTAGCCCTTGCTGCGCAGCATGGTGATCATGCGGGCCAGTGCCTGCACGATCACGGGCGCCAGCCCTTCCGAGATTTCATCGAGCAGCAGCAGCCGTGCACCGGTGCGCAGAATGCGGGCCACGGCCAGCATCTGCTGCTCGCCCCCCGACAGGCGCGTGCCCTGGCTGTGGCGGCGCTCGGCAAGGTTGGGGAACATCTCGTAGATTTCCTCCACGCTCATGCCTTTTTCGCCGGTCTTCAGCGGCGGCGGCAGCATCAGGTTCTCTTCGCACGACAGGCTGGAGAAAATGCCGCGCTCTTCGGGGCAGTAACCCACGCCCAGGTGCGCAATCTTGTGGGTGGGCAGGTGGATGGTTTCCTGGCCGTTGATCTTGATCGAGCCTTTGCGGCTGCCCGTCAGCCCCATCACGGCACGCATGGTGGAGGTGCGGCCCGCGCCATTGCGGCCCAGCAGCGTCACCACTTCACCCGGCTGGACCACGATGTCCACACCGTGCAGCACATGGGATTCGCCGTACCAGGCTTCCAGGCCACGGATCTCCAGCGCCGGAGTTGTTGTGTTGTTCATCATTGCGTATCTCTTCAAAGCACCGCGCACCGGGCGCGGCGTGCACAACCGGCACGCGCCAGTTGCGTGGCGTCGAGCAAGGCACCTTCTGCCGCACAGCGGCCGTCCCCTTGGGGGGAAGGCGCAAAGCGGCGCAGCATGGCAGCCATCAGTGCGCGCCCTGCAGTTGGCCGTCGGTGGTGCCCATATAGGCTTCCATCACCTGCGGATTCTTCGAGACCTCTTCATACGGACCTTCGGCCAGCACCGCGCCGCGCTGCAGCACGGTGATGCGGTCGGCGATGGAGGAGATCACCTTCATGTTGTGCTCCACCATCAGGATGGTGCGGCCGGCCGAGACCTTCTTGATCAGCTGGGTGACGCGGTCCACGTCTTCGTGGCCCATGCCCTGGGTGGGCTCATCCAGCAGCATCAGCTCGGGCTCCATGGCCAAGGTGGTGGCGATTTCCAGCGCGCGCTTGCGGCCGTAAGGCAGGTTCACCGTCACTTCATCGGCCAGGTCTTCCAGGCCCACTTCGGTGAGCAGTTCCATGGCGCGGGTGTTGAGCTTGTCCAGCGACTTCTCGCTGCGCCAGAAATGGAATTCCGTGCCCAGCTGGCGTTGCAGGCCGATGCGCACGTTCTCCATCAGCGTCAGGTGCGGGAACACCGCCGAAATCTGGAACGAGCGGATCACGCCACGGCGTGCAATCTGCGCCGGCGCCTCGCCGGTAATGTCCACGCCGTTGAACTTGATGGTGCCCGAGGTGGGCACCAGAAACTTGGTCAGCAGGTTGAAACACGTGGTTTTGCCTGCCCCGTTGGGCCCGATCAGGGCATGAATGCTGCCGCGCTGAACGTCCAGATTGACGTTGCTCACGGCAGTGAAACCCTTGAACTCCTTGGTCAGGTTCCGGGTTTCGAGAATGACATCGCTCATCGCTGCAGTCCCACTTCAAGGTTGGGATAGTGCTGCTTGTGGCTTGTCTCCAGGCCGCACCATCCATGTTCTTATGTTGCAGCGCATCCTACGTAGGCCCCTCTGTGACCGCACTGGGGCTAATGCGTAAGACTTACAACCTAAGCACAAACCCTAGACAGCCAACGAATCAAAAATTCACTGCAAATACAAGGTGTTAGAAGAATATTCAAGCACCGATGGGATAACCGGCTCTGTCGCCCAGCCACAAGTTCGGCAGCTTTCTGTCAGTTAGCACAGCCCGGCGCAGCTTTCCTGCGCGCTGCGGGCATAAAAAAACGCTCCACCAAGGGAGCGTTTTGCACAGTGGAACCCGCAATGCGGACTGCAGGCCTTATTGCAAGGTCTCTTTGGACGTATCCGGCACGGCCAGCGGCAGCACGCCGATGCCCTCTTCCAGCAGTTCCAGCGCCTCGCGCGGTGTGGCCTGGCCGCGGATGCCGCGCTCCTCCACCTCGCCCCGGTGGATGCGCCGCGCCTCGTCGGCGAATTGGGCACCGACATCCTCGGTCTGCTGCACGATACGGCGGCTCATCTGCAGCCAGGCCGCTTGCACGGCCCGCAGGCGGTCTTCCGGGACAAGAGGTGTGGATGACGCCGCAGCAGCCGGCGCTGCCGGTGCGCCGGGCGTACTGGGTGCGGTGGCTGCGCCCAGGTTCAGGCGCGGGGCGCTGAGGCCTTTGTGGATGCGTACGCTGCTGCACACGGGGCAGGCAATCAGATCCCGGGCCAGCTGGCTTTGGAAATCGTCTTCCGAGCCGAACCAGCCTTCGAACAGATGCCCTTGCTCGCAGCGCAGATCCAAGACCTTCATGTCGCCCTCCTCAGCACACGCAGGCCGGCTCAGGCCTGGGTGCGGCGGCGTTGTCCCAGATAGCGGTAGACAAAGCCAGGAAACGCCAGCGTCAGGAACAGCGCGCCGGTCACGGCATAGAACTCCCATCCCTGCGGGTAGATCTGGCCGGCACGCTTTTCCAGCGCCAGTGCCAGGCCACCGACCAGCAGGTACAGCAGGAACAGTTCCAGCAGTCGCCCCCAGAAGGGCTTGGCATGACCACGGGCCACGGGGCCGGCCAGCAGCCAGCGTTCATTCAGAAAAGGCAAATTGGCTGCCACAAGGGCAGCCAATATCACGAGCCAGATAGAAGCAGTTTGGGTCACGCTTCGATTTTAAAGCCTCATGACGCCAGGGCGCGCACTATCGCATCGGCGCACAGGGACATCAGTGCGCTGGGGAAGATGCCCAGCAGCAGCACCAGGGCACCATTGACGGTCAGCACGGCACGCACGTCGAACGGAGCGGACACGCTGGTCGCGGTCAGCGGCTTGTCGAAGTACATGACCTTGACGACGCGCAGGTAGTAGAAGGCGCCGATCAGCGACATCACCACCGCGAACACGGCCAGACCGATGTACAGCGCCTGACCGGAAGCCACCAGGGCCTGCAGCACGGCCAGCTTGGCGTAGAAGCCCACCAGCGGAGGGATACCGGCCATGGAGAACAGGCAGGCGGCCATCACGCCGGCATACAGCGGGCTGCGCTGGTTCAGGCCAGCCAGGTCGGAGATTTCTTCGCTTTCGAAGCCTTCACGCGACAGCAGCAGGATCACGCCGAACGCAGCCAGGGTGGTCAGCACATAGGTCACCACATAGAACATGGCGGAGCTGTAGGCGCTTTCCACGTTGGCAGGGTTCACGTTGCCGTTGACCACGCCGGACAGCAGGCCCAGCAGCACAAAACCCATTTGCGCAATGGTGGAGTAGGCCAGCATGCGCTTGAGGTTGGTCTGCATGATGGCAGCCAGGTTACCCACCAGCAGCGACGCAATCGCCAGCACGGCCAGCATCTGCTGCCAGTCGATGGCCAGCGGCAGCAGGCCGTCCACCAGCAGGCGCATCACCATGGCGAAAGCGGCCAGCTTGGGCGCGCCGCCGATCATGGCGGTGATGGCGGTGGGAGCGCCCTGGTACACGTCAGGCACCCACATGTGGAAAGGCACGGCACCCAGCTTGAAGGCCAGGCCAGCCACGATGAACACCAGACCGAAGACCAGCACCTGGTGCTTGATCTGACCGGAGTTGATGGCCTTGAAGACTTCACCAATGTCCAGCGAACCGGTGGCACCGTAGAGCATGGACATGCCGTACAGCAGGAAACCGGAAGCCATGGCACCCAGCACGAAGTACTTCATGGCCGCTTCGGTGGAAGTGGCATGGTCGCGGCGCAGCGCCACCAGCGCGTAGCTGGAGAGCGTCAGACATTCCAGGCCGAGGTAAATCAGCAGGAAGTTGTTGCCGGAAATCATGATGAACATGCCCAGCAGCGCGAACATGGACAGCGTGAAGAACTCGCCGCCTTGCAGCATGCCGCGGTCGCCCGCGTAGGGACGGCCGTAGACCAGGGTCACCATCATGGCGACAGTGGCGAAGCACTTGAGCCAGTTGCCCATGGCGTCGGAGACCACCATGTTGCCCCAGCCGTAGAAGGTATTGCCGCTGGAGGCATACATGGCCTGCATGACGGCGACCACGGCCAGCGTCAGCAAGGTCAGCACATAGGTCGCTGTGCGGCGTGGGCTTTTGACACCCAGATCTACCAGGGCGATCACGCATCCCATGACTAGGAGCACGATCTCGGGGTAGATCGAAAGCCAGCTGATGTTGTCAATCATCTCGAATCTCTCAGTTCTGTCCTGTCAGGGGAGCTTGCTCTGTGCCACGTGCTGCAGCAGCTGCGCCACCGACACATCCATCACGTCCGTGAAGGGCTTGGGATAGATACCCATGTACAGCACGGCAACGGCCAGCACACCCAGCACCAGGAATTCGCGGCAGTTGATGTCCTGCAGCTCCTTCACATGGTCGTTGGCCACAGGGCCCAGATAGACGCGCTTGTACATCCACAGGGTGTAGGCCGCGCCAAACATCAGTGCCGTGGCAGCGCCCATGCCCACCCAGAAGTTGAACTTCACGGCAGCCAGGATCACCATCCACTCACCCACGAAACCGGCCGTGGCAGGCAGGCCGCAGTTGGCCATGGCAAACAGCAGGGCAAACGCAGCGAACTTGGGCATGGTGTTGACCACACCGCCGTACGCGGCGATTTCACGGGAGTGCACGCGGTCGTACAGCACGCCGATGCACAGGAACATGGCGCCCGACACAAAGCCGTGGGCAATCATCTGCACGATACCGCCGGCCACGCCCAGGTCGTTGAAGATGAAGAAGCCCAGGGTCACGAAACCCATGTGGGCCACGGACGAGTACGCCACCAGCTTCTTCATGTCCTTCTGGACCAGCGCCACCATGCCCACATAGATCACGGCCACCAGGGACAGGGTGATCATCAGCCAGGCCCATTCACGGGCGGCATCCGGAGCGATGGGCAGCGAGAAGCGCAGGAAACCATAGGCACCCAGCTTCAGCATGATGGCCGCCAGCACGGCAGAACCGCCTGTAGGCGCTTCCACGTGCACGTCGGGCAGCCAGGTGTGCACCGGCCACATCGGCACCTTCACGGCAAACGCAGCGAAGAAGGCAAAGAAGATCAGCGTCTGGGCCGTGCTGCCCAGCGGCAGCTGGTGCCAGGTCTGGATGTCAAAGCTGCCACCCGACTTGTTGTACAGGTAGATCAGCGCCACCAGGGTGAGCAGCGAGCCCATCAGGGTGTACAGGAAGAACTTGAACGCGGCGTAGATCTTGTTCGGACCACCCCAGATACCGATGATCAGGTACATCGGAATCAGCGTGGCTTCGAAGAACACGTAGAACAGCAGGCCGTCCAGTGCGCAGAACACGCCGACCATCAGACCCGACAGGATCAGGAACGCGCCCATGTACTGGTTCACGCGCTCGGTGATGTTCTCCCAGGAAGCGATCACCACGATCACCGTGATGAAGGCCGTCAGCGGCACGAACCAGAACGACAGGCCGTCCAGGCCCAGGTGGTAGTGGATATTGAAACGTTCAATCCACAGCGACTTTTCCACGAACTGCATGTTGGCAGTCGTCGTGTCAAAGCCGGACAGCAGCGGCAAGGTCACCAGCAGGCCGGCAATGGCCCCGATCAGGGCCAGCCAGCGCACGGCGCGGACCTGGCTTTCACGTCCCAGTGCCAGCAGCACGACACCAAAAAGAATCGGTGTCCAAATGGCAAGACTCAACAATCCCATTTTTCTACTTCCTTACTTGTTGAGCCACACGAAATAAGTCATGAGCAGGAAGATGCCCAGGATCATGACCAATGCATAGTGGTAGATATAGCCCGACTGGAACCAGCGGACCACCGAAGCGATCTTGCCCACCAGCTTCCAGGAACCGTTGACGACAACACCGTCGATCAAGGTTTGGTCACCCACCTTCCACAGACCGGTACCCAGGCAACGCGAGCCGCGTGCAAAGATGTTTTCGTAGACCCAGTCCACACCGTACTTGCCTTCCAGCACCTGATACAGGCCGATCTTTTGCGAGAACGACTTGATGGCCGTGGGGATGGCAGGCATGACCATGTAGAACACATAGGAGACCACCACACCGGCCAGAGCCAGCCAGAACGGCGCGGTCTGGAAACCGTGCAGTGCCATGGGCAGCCAGCCGTGGATGTCCGCGGCCAGTTCGGCCATGGCGTGGTGCTTGGTGCCGTCGACGTAGATCACGCCCTTGAAGAAGTCACCAAACAGCATGGGCATCAGTGCCATGGCACCGATCACCACCGACGGGATGGCCAGCAGGACCAGAGGACCGGTCACCACCCAGGGCGACTCGTGCGGCTTGGCATCGTGGCCATGGCCGTGGTGGTCGTCGTGGTGGTCATCATGGGCATGGTGGTCGTCATGGTGTGCATCGGGATTCTGGTCGTAGCGCTCCTTGCCGTGAAACACGATGAAGTACAGACGGAACGAATAGAAAGCCGTGATGAACACGCCGGCCAGCACCGCAAAGGTGGCGAAGCCAGCCGCGGGCAGGTGCGAAGCGTGCACCGCTTCGATGATGGCGTCCTTGGAGTAGAAACCCGAGAAGAACGGCGTACCGATCAGCGCCAGGTTGCCCAGCAGGAAGGTGATCCAGGTGATGGGCATGTACTTGCGCACGCCACCCATCCAGCGGATGTCCTGGTTGTGGTGCATGCCCATGATGACGGAGCCGGCACCCAGGAACAGCAGCGCCTTGAAGAACGCGTGCGTCATCAGGTGGAACGTGGCCACCGAGTAGGCCGACACGCCCAGGGCGATGGTCATGTAACCCAGCTGCGACAGCGTGGAGTACGCAATCACGCGCTTGATGTCGTTCTGGATGATGCCCAGGATACCCATGAACAGGGCCGTGATGGAGCCGATTACCAGGATGAAGTTCAGCGCGGTGTCCGACAGCTCATACAGCGGCGACATGCGCGAGACCATGAAGATACCGGCGGTCACCATGGTGGCCGCGTGGATCAGCGCGGAGATGGGGGTAGGACCTTCCATCGAATCCGGCAGCCAGGCATGCAGCGGGAACTGTGCCGACTTGCCCATCGCACCGATGAACAGGCAGATGGCCGTCACGGTCACCAGCAGCCAGGCCGTACCAGGCAGCAGCGTGTTCTGGATCTCGGGCAGCTTGGCGAAGATTTCCGAGTAGTTGAACGTGCCGGTGTAGGCAGCGATCAGGCCGATACCCAGGATGAAGCCGAAGTCACCAACGCGGTTGACCAGGAAGGCCTTCATGTTCGCGAAGATGGCCGATTCCTTCTTGAAGTAGAAACCGATCAGCAGATACGACACCAGACCCACGGCTTCCCAGCCGAAGAACAGCTGCAGCAGGTTGTTGCTCATCACGAGCATCAACATGGAGAAGGTGAACAGCGAGATGTAGGAGAAGAAACGGTTGTAGCCGTCGTCTTCCTCCATGTAGCCAATGGTGTAGATGTGCACCATCAGCGACACAAAGGTCACCACGCACATCATCATGGCCGTCAGGCTGTCGATCAGGAAGCCGATCTCCATCTTCAGGCTGCCCACCGTCATCCATTCGTAAATGGTCTGGTTGAAGGTGGCGCCGTCGAAAACGACCGACTGGAACGTCATCGCGGAAATCACGAATGCCACCAGCACACCCAAGATGGTGAGCGAACGGCTGGCACCGCGTCCGAACTTGTTGCCGCCAAAGGCTGTACCAAAGATACCGGCCAATGCGGAGCCCGCCAGCGGTGCCAAAGGCACCGCCAGGAGCATGGATGCAGAGAGGGTTTGACTCATTCTTCTGGACCTTGCTAAGACCGGCGACTCAACCCTTCAGGGTGTTGAGATCTTCCGCATTGATGCTGGACTTGTTGCGGAACAGCAGCACCAGGATGGCGAGGCCGATGGCCGATTCGGCTGCAGCCACAGTCAGGATGAAGAACACGAACACCTGGCCGTGCATGTCACCCAGGTAGTGGGAGAAGGCCACGAAGTTCATGTTCACCGACAGCAGCATCAGCTCGATGGCCATCAGCAGCACGATCAGGTTCTTGCGGTTCAGAAAGATCCCGACAACCGACAGCGCGAACAGCATCGCGCCCAAGGTCAGGAAATGTCCCAGTGTGAGCGTCATGCCTTCTTCTCCTCCACAACGGTTTCCTCCACAGGAGCCTGGGTGCTGGGCATCTTGACGATGGACAGACGGTCCTGGGCACGCACTCGCACCTGGTCGGAAACGCTGATTGCCTTGTTGTCTTTGCGCTTGCGCAGCGTCAGTGCAATGGCCGTGATCATGGCCACCAGCAGGATGACTGCCGCAATTTCAATCGGGTACAGGTACTCGGTGTACAGCAGCTTGCCCAGCGCCTGGGTGTTGGAATAGGGAATGACCTGACCGGCAGCATTCACCAGATCGGCCACGGGCTTGGGTTCATCCATGCCGCTGAAGCCGCCCATCACCACCAGTGCCATTTCGAACGTGATGACCGCGCCGATCACGGCTGCCAGCGGGAAATGCCGCCAGAAGCCACGTCGTACGTCGTCAATGCGGATGTCCAGCATCATCACCACAAACAGGAACAGCACCAGCACCGCGCCCAGGTACACCAGCACCAGCGCGATAGCCAGGAATTCAGCCTTCAGCAGCAGCCAGATGGCGGAAGCCTGCGAGAAAGCCAGAATCAGATTGAGCACGGCGTGCACGGGGTTGCGCGCCGTAACCACTCGGAAGGCTGCAAACAGCAGCACTGCCGAGAAGAGATAGAAAAAACCAGTCTTGGCGTCCATGGATCGAATCTTCTTGGTTGATCAGGAGCCGCTTCAGCGGTACTTGGCATCGGCTGCCTTGGCAGCGGCGATGTCGGCTTCATAGCGGTCACCCACGGCCAGCAACATGTCCTTGGTGAAGTACAGGTCGCCACGCTTTTCGCCGTGGTATTCAAAGATCTGCGTTTCGACGATCGAGTCGACCGGGCAGCTCTCTTCGCAGAAACCGCAGAAGATGCACTTGGTCAGATCGATGTCGTAACGCGTGGTGCGACGCGAACCATCGTCACGCACATCCGATTCGATGGTGATGGCCATGGCCGGGCACACGGCTTCGCACAGCTTGCAGGCAATGCAGCGCTCTTCGCCATTTTCATAGCGGCGCAGGGCGTGCAGGCCACGGAAGCGCGGCGACAGCGGCGTCTTTTCCTCGGGGAACTGAATGGTCACGCGGCGCGAAAATGCGTAGCGGCCCGTCAGAACCATGCCCTTGGCCAGTTCCCAGAGCATGAAGCTCTTGAGAAAGTCCTTCAAGGAGAATGGGGTTGCAGCAACAGCAGACATTGTTCGTATCCCGCCTTAATTCCAGATGTTCCACGGCGAGTGCAGCCAAGCACCCACAAGCACCAGCCACACCAGGGTGACAGGGATAAAGATCTTCCAGCCCAGACGCATGATCTGGTCATAACGGAAGCGCGGGAACGTTGCACGGATCCAGATGAAGCACGACACCACCAGGAACGTCTTGATCGCCAGCCAGATCCAGCCGGGGATGAAGCCCAGGAAGTCGAACGGAGGCAGCCATCCGCCCAGGAACATGATCACGGCCAGGATGGACACCAGCCACATGCTGGCGTATTCAGCCAGGAAGAAGATGGCGAAGCCCATGCCCGAGTACTCAACCATGTGGCCGGCCACGATTTCCGACTCGCCTTCCACCACGTCGAAGGGGTGGCGGTTGGTTTCGGCCACGACCGAGATCAGGTAGACGATGAAGATGGGCAGCAGCGGCAGCCAGTTCCACGACAGGATGCTCACGCCCATGCTCGCAAAGTGGCCCTGGCCTTGGCCCAGCACGATCTGCGTCAGGTTCATGCTGCCGCTGACCATGATGACCACCAGGAAGCAGAAGCCCATGGCGATTTCATAGCTCACCATCTGTGCCGAAGCACGCAGCGCGCCCAGGAAGGCGTACTTGGAGTTGGAAGCCCAGCCCGCAATGATCACGCCATACACTTCGATCGAGGTGATGGCCATGATCAGCAGCAGACCTGCGTTCACATTGGCCAGCGCCACTTCGGGGGCAAAGGGAATCGCCACCCAGGCGGCCAGGGCCGGCATGATCGCCATCACCGGGCCGACATAGAACAGGCCCTTGGCGGCAGCCGAGGGGAAGATCAGTTCCTTGGTCAGCAGCTTCAGGCCGTCGGCCATCGGCTGCAGCAGGCCCCAGGGACCCACGCGGTTGGGACCGGGACGCACCTGGATCCAGCCCAGGAACTTGCGCTCCCACAGCGTCAGGTAGGCCACGGCAATCATCAGCGGTGCCACGATGGCGATGATGCCCAGCAGAACCCAGATCACCGGCCAGGCCACATCGGTCCACCAGGAAGCGGCGATCAGGCCAGCGCCTGCATTCTTGAGTGCGTCAATCATGCGGCACCTCCCTCACGTGCCTGGCGCGCATCGGCTGTCAGTTGCAGCGACGTCGCACGGCGGACAATGCTGTCCAGTTGGTAAATACTGGCCACCACCGGTTCGGCCACAGCACCCTGCACCACGGCCGCAGCGGCGGCTGTGCGGTTGTTCAGCTCGGCACCCAGCTGGCTCACGCCGCCGGCGGCTGCCGCCAGCACGTCCTGCGAGGATTCGAACGCCATGCCTTGCACGCCCAGCAGATTGCCCAGCACGCGCAGCACCTTCCAGCCCGGACGGGTTTCGCCCAGTGGCTTAACCACGGCGTGGAAACTCTGCACACGGCCTTCGGCATTGACGAAGCTGCCCGAGGTTTCGGTGAACGGTGCAATCGGCAGCAGCACATCGCTGAAATCCAGATTGGTCTTGAAAGGGCTCAAGGTCACCACCATCTCTGCCTTGGACAGGCCTTCGACGGCCTTGGCACCGGCAGCCGTGTCGAACACGGGCTCGTTGTTCAGCAGAATCACGGCCTTGGCCTGGCCGGCCGTGATCTGTGCCGCATTCAGGCCTTGGGCCTGAGGCTGGGCCTTGACCCATTGCGCACCCACGGTGTTGGCCGCTTCGGTCAGGTAGCCCACGTGGGCACCGGTCTGCTCGCCAATCCACTGCGCCAGAGCCAGCAGGCTTTCGGCCTGTGCATGGTGCGCAGCCGCATTGCCCAGCAGGATGGCCTTGCGCTCGCCCGACAGCAGTGCGCCCGCAATGGCGGCCGCTTCTGCGTTGTCAGAGCCTTGCACGGGAGATGCCACGCCCTTGGCCTGGGCCACGGCAGCAGCCACATCGGCCAGCGCCTGCGCCCAGTCGGCAGCAGCCACCACCGAGGCGGACACGGGCAGTGCCCAGTCGTACACCTTGCCATTGATGGCAAACACCTGGCAGCCCTTCTTGGCGGCCTGGCGGATACGCTGTGCAAACAGCGGGTGGTCCTTGCGCAGGTTGGAACCCACGACCAGCACGGCCTGCAACTCGTTCATGGCGGCAATGGGCATGCCCAGCCAGCGCACGCCTTGTGCAGCGGCAAATTCGGCATGGCGCAGACGCCAGTCGATGCTGTCGCTGCCCATACCGCGCACCAGCGCGGCAGCCAAGTACAGCTCTTCCAGCGTGCTGTGCGGGCTGGCCAGAGCGGCCACGCTGTTGGCGCCGTGGTCGTTCTTGATGGTGCGCAGGCCATTGGCCACGTATTCCAGCGCGGTCTGCCAGTCGACTTCCTTCCACTCGCCGCCCTGCTTCAGCATGGGGCGGGTCAGGCGGTCTGCTCCGTTGAGCGCTTCATAGGAGAAACGGTCACGGTCGGCAATCCAGCATTCGTTGACGGCTTCGTTCTCGAACGGAACCACGCGCATCACCTTGTGGTTCTTCACCTGAACGATCAGGTTGGCACCGGTGGAGTCGTGGGGCGACACCGACTTGCGGCGCGACAGTTCCCAGGTGCGGGCGCTGTAGCGGAAAGGCTTGCTGGTCAGCGCACCCACGGGGCAGATGTCGATCATGTTGCCCGACAGCTCCGAGTCCACGGTATCGCCCACCACGGTGGTGATTTCCGAGTGCTCGCCGCGGTGGATCATGCCCAGCTCCATGATGCCGGAGATCTCTTGGCCAAAGCGCACGCAGCGGGTGCAGTGGATGCAGCGGCTCATTTCCTCCATGGAAATCAGCGGACCCACATCCTTGTGGAACACCACGCGCTTTTCTTCTTCGTAGCGCGAGCTGCTGCTGCCATAGCCCACGGCCAGATCCTGCAGCTGGCATTCACCGCCTTGGTCGCAGATCGGGCAATCCAGCGGGTGATTGATGAGCAGGAACTCCATCACCGACTGCTGGGCCTTGATGGCCTTTTCGCTCTTGGTGCGCACAATCATGCCTTGCGTCACCGGGGTGGCGCAGGCGGGCATGGGCTTGGGCGCTTTTTCCACGTCCACCAGGCACATGCGGCAGTTCGCCGCAATGGACAACTTCTTGTGGTAGCAGAAATGTGGAATGTAGGTACCGGCCTTCTCGGCTGCATGCATCACCATGCAGCCTTCAGCCACCTCCACCTTCTTACCGTCCAGTTCAATTTCAACCATATGCTTGTCTCGCGATCAGGCGGCCTTGGCAGCCTGTTTGGAAGCGTTCTGGATCTTCGCTTCGAACTCGTGGCGGAAGTGCTTGATCATGGCGCGCACCGGCATGGCCGCTGCATCGCCCAGGGCGCAGATGGTGCGGCCCATGATGTTCACGGACACAGAGTCCAGCAACTCGATGTCTTCCGGACGGCCTTCACCGTGCTGGATACGGTTCACCACGCGCCACAGCCAGCCCGTGCCTTCGCGGCAGGGCGTGCACTGGCCACAGGACTCGTGCGAATAGAAATACGACAGGCGCAGCAGACTCTCGACCATGTCACGCGAATCGTCCATCACGATCACGGCACCCGAACCCAGCATGGAACCGGCCTTGGAGATGGAGTCATAGTCCATCGTGCATTCCATGATGACGTCGGCCGGCAGCACCGGGGAGGACGAACCGCCAGGGATCACCGCCTTGAGCTTGCGACCGGTGCGCACACCGCCCGCCAGTTCCAGCAGCTTGCTGAAAGGCGTGCCCATCGGCACTTCGTAGTTGCCGGGCAGGTTCACGTCACCGCTGACCGAGAAGATCTTGGTGCCGCCGTTGTTGGGCTTGCCGCATTCGAGGTAGGCCTGACCGCCGTTGCGGATGATCCAGGGCACCGCCGCGAAGGTTTCGGTGTTGTTGATGGTCGTGGGCTTGCCGTACAGACCAAAGCTGGCCGGGAATGGCGGCTTGAAGCGGGGCTGCCCCTTCTTGCCTTCCAGCGACTCCAGCAGCGCGGTTTCTTCGCCACAGATGTAGGCGCCAAAACCGTGGTGGGCGTGCAGCTGGAAGCTGAAGCTGCTGCCCAGGATGTTGCTGCCCAGGAAGCCGGCGGCACGGGCTTCTTCCAGAGCGGCTTCGAAGCGTTCATAGACTTCGAAGATTTCGCCGTGGATGTAGTTGTAGCCGACCGAGATGCCCATCGCGTACGCGGCAATGATCATGCCTTCGATCACGATGTGCGGGTTGTACATCAGGATGTCACGATCCTTGCACGTCCCGGGCTCGCCCTCGTCCGAGTTGCACACCAGGTGCTTCTGGCCGGGGAACTGGCGGGGCATGAAGCTCCATTTCAGACCCGTGGGGAAGCCTGCACCGCCACGGCCGCGCAGACCGGATTCCTTCATGGTGGCGATGACCTGGTCCTGTGTCAGACCTTCGCCGCCATCCTTGCCCAGCAGCTTGCGCAGGGCCTGGTAGCCTCCGCGTGCTTCGTAGTCCTTGATGGACCAGTTGCTGCCGTCCAGATCCGCATAGATCTGCGGATTGATGTGGCGGCCATGGAAACAGGTTTCGTTGCCGGACGAAGCGAACTTGGCCAGCACCGCGTTGGCGGCGGGATTGTTCAGGATGGTGGAGCTCATGCCTTGCCCTCCGCAGCGCGCAGGCCGTCCACCAGCTCGTCGAGCTTTTCATTGCTCATGAAGCTGCACATGCAACGGTCGTTGACCAGCATCACGGGCGAATCGGCGCAGGCGCCCAGGCACTCGGACTGCTGCAGCGTGAACATGCCGTCGGCCGTGGTCTCGCCCATCTTGATGCCCAGCTTATGCTCCAGGTGGTGCAAAGCCTTGTAGCCGTCGCGCAGCTGGCATGGCAGGTTGGTGCACACATTCAGCTTGTACTTGCCCACCGGCTGCTGGTTGTACATGTTGTAGAACGTCGTGACCTCATGCACGGCAATGGCCGGCATGCCCAGGTAGTCACCGATTTCAGCTTCGCTCTCAGGGCTGACCCAGCCCTGTTCCTGCTGAACGATGGTCAAGCAGGCCATCACGGCAGACTGCTTCTGCTCGGGCGGGTACTTGGCCACCTCGCGCGCAAAACGCGCCTTAGTCGCTTCAGTAATCATCGGTCAATCTCTCCGAACACGATATCCATGGTGCCGATGACCGCCACCACGTCGGACAGCATGTGTCCGCGAATCACCTCGTCCATCATGGACAGGTGGGCAAAGCCCGGGGCACGGATCTTCAGACGATAGGGCTTGTTGGCGCCATCGCTCACCATGTAAATACCAAACTCACCCTTGGGGTGCTCAACGGCGGCATACGCTTCGCCTTCGGGCACCTTGAAGCCTTCGGTGAAGAGCTTGAAGTGGTGGATCAGCTCTTCCATGTTGGACTTCATGGCTTCGCGGGCAGGCGGGGCCACCTTGTGGTTCTCGGTGATCACCGGACCGGGGTTGGCACGCAGCCACTTCACGCACTGCTGGATCAGGCTGTTGGACTGGCGCATTTCGGCCACGCGCACCAGATAGCGGTCGTAGCAGTCGCCGGTCTTTCCCACGGGGATGTCGAAGTCCAGCTCCGAGTACACCTCATAAGGCTGCTTCTTGCGCAGATCCCAGGCAATGCCGGAGCCACGCAGCATCGGGCCGGTGAAGCCCATGTTCAACGCGCGCTCGGCGTTCACCACGCCGATGCCGACCATGCGCTGCTTCCAGATACGGTTGTCCGTCAGCAGGGTTTCGTATTCATCCACACACTTGGGGAAGCGGTTGGTGAAGTCTTCAATGAAGTCCAGCAGCGAACCCTGGCGGTTCTTGTTCAGCTCCGCGATGCCCTTGGCATTGCGGACCTTGCTGGCCTTGAACTGGGGCATGGTGTCCGGCAGGTCACGGTAGACGCCGCCCGGACGGAAGTAGGCTGCGTGCATGCGCGCGCCGGAGACGGCCTCGTACATGTCGAACAAGTCTTCACGTTCGCGGAAGGTGTACATCAGCACTGTGGACGCGCCGCAGTCCATGCCGTTCGAACCCAGCCACATCAGGTGGTTCAGCAGGCGCGTGATTTCGGAGAACATCACACGGATGTACTGCGCACGCTTGGGCACCTCGATGCCCATGAGTTTTTCGATAGCAAGGCAGTAGGCGTGCTCGTTGCACATCATGGACACGTAGTCCAGGCGGTCCATATAGGGCAGCGACTGGATGAAGGTCTTGTGCTCGGCGAGCTTTTCGGTCCCGCGGTGCAGCAGGCCCACGTGCGGGTCGGCACGTTGCACCACTTCACCGTCCAGCTCCAGCACCAGACGCAGCACACCGTGCGCTGCCGGGTGCTGCGGACCAAAGTTCAGGGAATAGTTCTTGATTTCAGCCATGGTCTTCCGTCAGAAAGCGACGCGCGCCTTCAGTGCAGGCCTCCGCCGTAGTTTTCTTCACGGATGATGCGCGGAGTGATTTCGCGCGGCTCGATCGTCACCGGCTGGTAGACCACGCGACCCAGCTCTTCGTCGAAGCGCATTTCCACGTGACCCGACAGGGGGAAGTCCTTGCGGAAGGGGTGGCCGATGAAACCGTAGTCGGTCAGGATGCGGCGCAGGTCGTCGTGGCCTTCGAACATGATGCCGAACAGGTCGAACGCCTCGCGCTCGAACCAGTTGGCCGAGCTCCACAGCGGATTCACCGAAGCAACCACCGGGAAATCATCGTCCTCGGCGTACACGCGCACCCGCAGACGCTGGTTCAGCGACACCGACAACAGGTGCGACACCACGGCAAAGCGGGCACCTTCGGTACCCACTTCAGCGTAAGCAGAGTAGTCCAGACCGCACAGGTCGACCAGTTGTTCGAACTGGCAGCCGGGCGCATCGCGCAGCGTTTGCATGGCAGCGTAATACTGGGCCGCAGGCACCTCAGCGGTGACCTCGCCCAGCGCGACAGTGACGCTGCGGGCTTTGTCGCCCAGGGCAGCAGCCACCAGATCCCGAAGCTTTTCGGGATGGATAGCGATAGCAGACATCTCGACTCCTTAGACGCGAGCGATGGTGTTCGTGCGGCGGATTTTTTGCTGCAGCTGAATGATGCCGTAGATCAGCGCTTCGGCAGTGGGGGGGCAGCCCGGCACGTACACGTCCACAGGCACCACGCGGTCGCAACCGCGCACCACGGAATAGCTGTAGTGGTAGTAGCCGCCGCCATTGGCGCAGGAACCCATGGAGAGCACCCAGCGCGGCTCGGACATCTGGTCGTAGACCTTGCGCAGGGCCGGTGCCATCTTGTTGCACAGCGTGCCAGCCACAATCATCAGGTCAGACTGGCGCGGGCTGGGACGGAACACTTCCGCACCAAAGCGCGCCAGGTCATAGCGCGCCGCGGCGGCATGCATCATTTCCACCGCACAGCAGGCCAGACCGAACGTCATGGGCCAGATCGATCCGGTTTTGGCCCAGTTCACCACAGCGTCATAGCTGGTGGTGACGAAGCCTTCCTTCATCACACCTTCGATCATCGTGTTTCCTTTTCGAATTCAGCTGTTATTCCCAGTCCAGGGCGCCCTTTTTCCACTCGTAGGCAAAGCCTACGACAAGAACGGCCAGGAAGATCAGCACAGCGACGAAACCAGCAATGCCCACATCCTCGAGCGCAACGGCCCAAGGCAGCAGGAAAGCGATTTCCAAATCAAAGAGGATAAACAGAATGGCGACGAGGTAGTAGCGCACATCGAATTTCATGCGCGCGTCTTCGAAGGCCTCAAAACCGCATTCGTAAGGAGAGTTCTTGGCGTCATCCGGTCGGTTGGGACCCAGCACGTAGCCGAGCACCAGGGGCACGACACCGACGGCCATGCCAACGAGGATGAACAAGAGAACGGGGAGGTATTGATCGAGGTTCATCTTGAGGTCGCGTTTCCCGCTTGACCTTGCCCCGACCACTGCCTGATCAGGGCAGGCTTGTTATGTGTGGTGCCGTCGGCGAGACTCGAACTCGCACAGCTTTACGCCACTACCCCCTCAAGATAGCGTGTCTACCAATTCCACCACGACGGCTTTTTTCGTCTCAGATCACCCGGATGGCATGAGGAGCCCCCTCTAACTGGGCTTTGGCTGTCCAGGCAATCCCTATATTCTATCCGGAAAAACACTTGCATCGAAGTATTTTCCGGATTGCTTCAATTTATTTCGCGGGAGCAGGCTCCGTTGTGGCAGCAGGCTGCTGCACCGGTGCGGGCACGTCGTTCGCAACGGGCGCGGGCACATCCTTGCTCACGGCAGCCGGGGCAGGAATGCTGGCGGCAGGCGTGTTTTCCAGCACGCTGCCTGTGCTGGCAGGGCGTGTGTTGCCCAGGTAGGCCAGGGCCAGCGTGCAGACAAAGAATACCGCGGCCAGAATGCCGGTGGTGCGCGACAGGAAGTTGGCACTGCCCGAAGCCCCGAACAGGCTGCCGGAGCTGCCGCTGCCAAAGGCCGCACCCATGTCCGCACCCTTGCCGTGCTGGATCAGGATCAGACCAATCATGCCCAGGGCCGCCAGCATTTGAATGCCCAGAATCACACCAGAAAACGCTTGCATTTCATTCACTCCTAAATCAGTAGCTATTCACACTCCAGCTTATTGAGCTGCAGCAATAATTTGCAGAAAATCTGCGGCCTTGAGCGACGCACCGCCAATCAGACCGCCATCGATATCGGGCTGGGCCAGCAGCTGGGCCGCATTGGCGGCATTCATGCTGCCGCCGTACAGCAGCGGCACGCGATCGGCCTGCTGGGTCGCGGCCGCCAGCTGTGCACGCAGCACGGCATGCACCTGCTGGGCCTGCTCGGGCGAAGCCGTCTTGCCGGTGCCGATGGCCCAGACCGGCTCGTACGCCACCACCAGCTCGCTGACGCAATGGCCCACGTGCTGGATCACCGCCGCCAGCTGGCGCTTGACCACGGCTTCGGTCTGGCCGGCTTCGCGCTCGGCCAGGGTCTCGCCCACACACACCACCGGCGTGATGCCCTTGGCCAGAGCGGCCTGGGCCTTGTGCGCCACATCGGCATCGGTTTCGCCGTGGTACTGGCGGCGCTCGCTGTGCCCCACCAGGGCGTAGCGCACACCAAACTCCTGCAGCATGGCGGCCGACACCTCTCCGGTGTAGGCACCTTTTTCGTGCTGCGACACATCCTGGACACCCAGCGCAATCGGCGAGTCCTGCACCAGCGCCTGCACCTGGGCCAGGTAGACCGCCGGAACGGCCACACCCACGCCGCACTGCAGCGCGGCCGGCAGACCCTGGCGGATGCCCGCCAGCAGCTCGGCATTGGCCTGCAGGCCGCCATTCATCTTCCAGTTGCCAACAATCAGCTTCTTCTTCATGTGTTCGCTCACCACGTCAAAACGATCTTGCCAATGAGTTGACCCGACTCCATCAAGGCATGGGCCTGGGCGGCATCCTGCGCTGCAAAGCGGCTGTGGATGATGGGACGCACGCGGCGCTGCTCCAGCAGCGGCCACACCCTGTCCCGCAGTTCCTGACCGATGGCGGCCTTGAACGCCTCGCTGCGCGGACGCAGCGTGCTTCCCGTCACCGTCAGGCGGCGGCGCATCAGCAGGCCGGCATTGAAGCCCGACTCCAGACCGCCCTGCACCGCAATCACCACCAGGCGACCGTCTTCCGCCAGGCAGCGCACTTCGCGCTCCACATAGCTACCGGCCACCATGTCCAGGATCACGTCAACCCCCTTGCCACCCGTCAGGCGCAAGGCTTCTTGCTCGAAATCCTGGCTCTTGTAGTTGATGGCATGGTCCGCACCCAGAGCCAGGCATTCGGCGCATTTTTCATCCGAACCCGCAGTCACAATGACCGTGGATCCAAAGGCCTTGGCCAGTTGGATGGCCGTAACGCCAATGCCGCTGCTGCCACCCTGGATCAACAGCGTTTCACCCGCCTGCAGACGCCCCCGCTGGAACACATTGCTCCAGACCGTGAAAAAGGTCTCGGGCAGCGCTGCGGCCTCTTCGTCGCTCAGCCCCTGCGGCACCGGCAGGCACTGACCCACCGGCACGGTGCAGTACTGGGCATAGCCGCCGCCTTGCAGCAGCGCACAGACCCGGTCACCCACGGCCAGACCGGCAGCCGCCATGGCGGCTGCATCACCCGACTCGATGACACCAGCCACTTCCAGACCCGGCAGGTCCGACGCACCGGGCGGCGGGGGGTAGGCACCTTTGCGCTGCACCACGTCCGGGCGGTTGACGCCACTGGCGCGCACACGAATCAACACCTCGCCCGCCTGCGGCTGGGGCGTGGGTCGTTCACAGGGCTGCAGCACTTCGGGAGGACCGAAACGGCTGATTTCTATGGCCTGCATGCTTGGCGCACATCCTTTACAAAATTCTGGCCTCCATTGCAGGCACCGTCCAAGACCTGTGCGGCAATAGCGCGCTTTTTGACACAAAAACCGTGGGTGCTGCAGATTGCTCTGCAGCCACCCACGGCCGGCAGCATCCCTTACGGGAAGGGATTACTGCTGTTGCTGTTGCTGTTGCTGCTGTTGGTCAGCATCGACAGCCGGGTCACGCGGCTGGCGGGGCTCACGCGGCTCGCGGGGTTCACGGAACTCGCGCGGTTGGCGGGGAGCACGGTCACCGCGCTCGGCCGGGGCCGGACGCTCGCTGCGCTCCATGCCGGCGGGACGCTCGGTCAGCGCCTTCATGGACAGCTTGACACGGCCCTTGTCGTCGGTCTCCAGCACCTTGACCTGGACCACTTGGCCTTCTTGCAGGTAGTCGGTGACCTTTTCCACGCGCTCGTGGGCGATCTGGCTGATGTGCAGCAGACCGTCCTTGCCGGGCAGCAGGTTGACCAGTGCGCCGAAGTCCAGGATCTTGACCACGGGACCTTCGTAGACCTTGCCGATTTCAACTTCGGCCGTGATCTGCTCGATGCGCAGCTTGGCGGCTTCGGCCTTGGCGCCGTCGGTGGCAGCAATGGTGATGGTGCCGTCTTCCTCGATATTGATCTGGGTGCCGGTCTCTTCGGTCAGCGCACGGATGGTGGCGCCGCCCTTGCCGATCACGTCACGGATCTTCTCGGGGTTGATCTTCATGGTGTACAGCTTGGGAGCAAAGCTGGAGACTTCGGTCTTGGCTTCACCCATGGCCTCTTGCATCTTGCCCAGGATGTGCATGCGCGCTTCCTTGGCCTGGGCCAGGGCAACCTGCATGATTTCCTTGGTAATGCCCTGGATCTTGATGTCCATCTGCAGGGCCGTGATGCCGTTGGTGGTACCGGCCACCTTGAAGTCCATGTCACCCAGGTGATCTTCGTCACCCAGGATGTCGGTCAGCACGGCGAAGCGGTTGTCTTCCTTGATCAGGCCCATGGCGATACCAGCCACGTGCGCCTTCATGGGCACGCCGGCGTCCATCATGGACAGGCAGCCGCCGCACACCGATGCCATCGACGAGGAGCCGTTGGATTCGGTGATTTCCGACACCACGCGGATGGTGTAGGGGAATTCTTCCTTCGTCGGCAGGCAAGCGGCCAGAGCACGCTTGGCCAGACGGCCGTGGCCGATTTCGCGGCGCTTGGTCGAACCCATGCGGCCCACTTCACCGGTGGCAAAGGGAGGCATGTTGTAGTGGAACAGGAAGCGGTCTTCGAACTCGCCAGCCAGCGCGTCGATGCGCTGGGCATCGCGCTCGGTGCCCAGGGTGGAGATCACCAGGGCCTGGGTTTCACCACGTGTGAACAGGGCCGAGCCGTGGGTGCGGGGCAGCACGGAGTTGCGGATCTCGATGGGGCGCACGGTGCGGGTGTCGCGGCCGTCGATGCGGGGCTCACCGGCCAGGATCTGCGAACGCACGATACGGGCTTCGATGTCGAACAGCATGCCTTCGACCTTGACGCCGTCGAATGCAATGCCTTGCTCGGTCAGGCCGGCCTTCACGTCGGCGTAGGCCAGACGGCAGGCGTGCGTACGGGCTTGCTTGTTGCGCAGCTGGTAGGCATCGCGCAGCTTGGCTTCACCCAGTTCAGCGACCTTGGCGATCAGGGCGTCGTCCTTGGCAGGAGCGGTCCATTCCCAGGCGGGCTTGCCGCCTTCGCGCACCAGCTCGTGGATGGCGTCGATGGCGATCTTGCCTTGCTCGTGACCGAACATCACGGCGCCCAGCATCACTTCTTCCGGCAGTTGCAGGGCTTCGGACTCCACCATCAGCACAGCGGATTCGGTACCGGCCACCACCAGATCCATCTGCGAATCCTTGCGCAGGGTCTGGCCGGGGTTCAGCACGTATTCACCATTGATGTAACCCACGCGGGCGGCGCCGATGGGGCCGTTGAACGGGATGCCCGACACCGACAGGGCGGCGGACACAGCGATCATGGCGGCGATGTCGGCATCCACTTCGGGGTTCAGCGAGATCGTGTGGATGACCACGTGCACATCGTTGAAGAAACCTTCGGGGAACAGCGGACGGATCGGGCGGTCGATCAGGCGGCTGGTCAGGGTTTCCAGCTCGGAAGGCTTGGCTTCACGCTTGAAGAAGCTGCCGGGGATCTTGCCGGCGGCGTAGGTCTTCTCGATGTAGTCGACGGTCAGAGGGAAGAAGTCCTGACCGGCCTTGGCGATCTTCGAACCCACCACGGTGGCCAGCACCACGGTGTCATCGATGTTGACCAGCACGGCGCCGGAGGCCTGGCGGGCGATTTCGCCGGTTTCCATGGTGACCGTGTGCTGGCCCCATTGGAAGGTCTTGGTGACTTTGTTGAACATCGTCATGTGTGTACTCCTGTTGGAATGGCCGCAAGCACTCTTGCAGCCAGGATTTGGAGATCAAACAGAACACGATGCCATTCCACAAACGCACAAAACGCTATTTTTTCAATAGCTTGCAGATTTGTGGAATGACACAGCTTCGCTCTGTCTGGGCAAACTCCAAAGTAAAAAACGCCTGAGCTAGCGCGCTAACTCAGGCGTTTTGATCTTGCACTGTGCTTACTTACGCAGGCCCAGCTTGGCGATCAGGGCGGTGTAACGGTCAGCGTCCTTGGACTTCAGGTAGTCCAGCAGCTTACGACGACGGCTCACCATGCGCAGCAGGCCGCGACGACCGTGGTGGTCCTTGGCGTGTTGCTTGAAGTGAGGGGTCAGTTCGTTGATGCGAGCGGTCAGCAGAGCCACTTGCACTTCGGGGCTACCAGTGTCGTTTTCAGCACGGGCGTTGGCCTTGACAACTTCAGCCTTGATAGAGGCAGCGATCATGATTTTTCCTTATTGGAAGGCAGCGCAAAGCCGCCTTTGGTTACTTGCGCAAGGGCTGGAACGGCCGCCTGCGTGCGTCTTGCACCATGCAAAACCCCGCGATTATAACAAGTCGCCGCTCGCCTGCCCCAGCGCAACCCTTCCAGCCGGTCAGAGCCTCAGAATTGGTCGCGTCCCGGGACACGGGCCAGCACCCGCAGGTCTCCACCGACCGGCACCACATCGTGAAATGCCAGCGGTACGCGCTGGGCCAGATCCGTCAGCGGCCCCCACTGCGCCATGTCCGCCCCCGGCCCCAGCAAGCTGGGCGCCAGATACAACAGCAGCTCATCCAGCATGCCGCAGGCAATCACCGCACCATTGAGCACGGCCCCCGCCTCCACATGCAGTTCGTTGACTTCGCGCCGCGCCAGATCCCGCAGCATGGCAGACACATCCACCCGTCCCCGGGCATCCGGCATTTCCACCAGCACCGCACCGCGTGCCTGCAGCGCCTCGGCGCGCGCCCCCTGCAGCTGGGCGGCATAGATCAGCACCTGCCGGTCGGCCGCGAACAGCGCGGCATCGGGCGGCGTACGCAACTGGCTATCGGCAATCACCAGGCGCGGCTGGCGCTCCGTGGGCAGGCTGCGCACATCCAGGCGCGGATTGTCCGCCAGCACCGTCCCCACCCCCGTCAGGATGGCACAGGCCCGGGCGCGCCAGACCTGGCCGTCTTCGCGCGCCGCAGGCCCTGTGATCCACTGGCTTTGCCCGTTGGGCAGCGCCGTTTTCCCATCCAGAGACGTGGCCGCCTTCATGCGCACCCACGGCTGGCCGCGCACCATGCGGCTCAGAAAGCCCAGATTCAGCTCACGCGCCTGGGCAGCCCCCTCCCCCACTTCCACGGCAATGCCATGGGCGCGCAGATGGGCAATGCCCTGCCCCGCCACACGGGGATTGGGATCCAGCAAGGCCACCACCACCTTGGCCACCCCGGCCTCGGACAAGGCCACGCAGCAGGGCCCGGTCCGCCCGGTGTGAGCACAGGGTTCCAGCGTGACATAGGCCGTGGCACCCTGCACCTGCTGACCGCGCCCCGCCGCATCCCGCAGCGCCATGACCTCGGCATGCGGGCCACCGGCCTTCTGCGTGGCACCTTCGCCCACCACCTGCCCCTGCGGATTGACCAGCACACAACCCACCCGGGGATTGGGCGAGGTGCGGTTCATCGCCTGCTGCGCCAATTCCAAAGCCCGGTTCATAAAAAAAGCAGCCTCGCTGTGCGGCTGCTGCTGACTGTCACCCATGTGCACTCCCATCCGAATCGGCCATTTATTCGCCACGCCACCGGCACCGCACACCCCGGAACCAGCCATTGGCAGCACCAAGCCAGCGCCTTGACAGCGGCGGCATGCAGGCCGCCGTCATTGTCCCGGGTTTTGGCACCAGTCCACACCAGGACCTCCGCATCCCGATTTTCCGCCGCCCATCGCACCCTTATCCACGCAGCCGCACCCCGCCCGCCACCGGACGGCGCGGTAGCTTGCGCAAGCGCCCTCTAATCAGCAGGCGGCGGGTAGCGCACCTCCAGCACTTCCAGCATGCGCACGCCACCCGGCGTCGGCAGCGGCACCTCATCCCCTACGCGCGCTTTCAGCAAGGCACGCGAAACCGGCGCAATCCAGCTCACCTGCCCCTGGCTGCTGTCCGCCTCATCAATCCCCAGAATCGTGATGGTGCGCTCTTCACCTTCGTCGTCGGCATAGGTGACCGTGGCGCCGAAGTAGACCTGGTCGCTGCCATGGTGCACAGCAGGGTCCACCACTTCGGCAATTTCCAGGCGCTTGGTCAGAAAGCGGATGCGGCGGTCGATCTCACGCAGCCGCTTCTTGCCGTACAGGTAGTCGCCATTTTCCGAGCGGTCGCCATTGCTGGCCGCCCAGTGCACCACATCCACGATCTTGGGACGTTCGTTGTCGATCAGCTCCAGCAACTCGGCCCTGAGCCGCTGGCAACCTGCAGGCGTCATGTAGTTCTTGCCACCTGCGGGCAAAGGCGGCAAGCCGGGCTGATCGTCATCATCATCCCCGTCGGATTCTTTGGTGAAGGCCTTGTTCATAGGCTGCCCATCTTCACACATCCGCGCCGCGCCCACGCCGAAAACGAAAAAGCCTCAGAACATTTCTGTTCTGAGGCTTGACGTTTGGTGCGGCTGGCAGGAATCGAACCCACGACCCCTTGGTTCGTAGCCAAGTACTCTATCCAGCTGAGCTACAGCCGCTAAGCTATCGATTATAGGACAGTTTTATTGTCTTACTTTCGAAATTCCAAATTTCTTTGGAAGAAGCTTGTTTTCCATGACGCTGAAAAGCAAGGCCTTCACAAATAGACAAAAGCCCCAGAAACTTTCGTTTCTGGGGCTTGTATCTGGTGCGGCTGGCAGGAATCGAACCCACGACCCCTTGGTTCGTAGCCAAGTACTCTATCCAGCTGAGCTACAGCCGCATTGGCGGAGAGGGTGGGATTCGAACCCACGGTACGTTATTCACGTACGCCTGATTTCGAGTCAGGTACATTCGACCACTCTGCCACCTCTCCGGTGTGTCGAAGCATCTATTGTAGCCTAAAAAATCAGGCCTTCAGCAAAGTTTTGCCACCCATGTACGAAACCAGTGCTTCGGGCACCGTGATGGAGCCATCCGCGTTCTGGTAATTCTCCAGTACGGCGACCAGCGTACGGCCCACGGCCAGGCCGGAACCGTTCAAGGTATGGACCAGTTCGTTCTTGCCCTGGGCATTCTTGAAGCGCGCCTGCATGCGACGGGCCTGGAAGGCTTCGCAGTTGGAGACCGAGCTGATTTCGCGGTACACATTCTGGGCAGGCACCCACACTTCCAGGTCATAGGTCTTGGCGGCGCCAAAGCCCATGTCGCCGGTGCACAGGCTGACCACACGGTAAGGCAGGCCCAGCTTCTGGAGCACCTGCTCGGCATGCACCGTCATCTCTTCCAGCGCTTCGTAGCTCTTGTCGGGGTGCACGATCTGCACCATCTCGACCTTGTCGAACTGATGCTGGCGGATCAGACCACGGGTGTCGCGGCCGGACGAACCGGCTTCCGAGCGGAAGCAGGGGCTGTGCGCCGTCAGCTTGATCGGCAACTGCTCTTCGGCCAGCACTTCGTCACGCACCAGATTGGTCAGTGGCACTTCCGACGTGGGAATCAGGTACAGCGCGGCGGTGTCAGGCACCGGCTCGGCGTCCTGCCCGCCCTTCTTGGCCGCAAACAGGTCCTGTTCGAACTTGGGCAGCTGGCCCGTGCCCTTGAGCGAGTCGCTGTTGACGATATAGGGCACATAGCATTCGGTGTAGCCATGCGCTTCGGTCTGCAGATCGACCATGAACTGCGCCAGCGCGCGGTGCAGGCGGGCGATCTGCCCCTTCATCACGGTGAAACGGGCACCGCTGAGCTTGATGCCGGATTCAAAGTCCAGGCCCAGGGGGGTGCCCAGGTCCACATGGTCCTTGATGTCGAAGTCGAACGTCCTGGGCGTGCCCCAGCGACGCACTTCCACATTGCCTTCCTCATCCGCACCCACGGGCACCGAGGCGTGCGGCAGATTGGGCACGGCCACCAGCATTGCCTGCAGCTCGGTCTGGATCTGCTCCAGGCGTGCGGCGGACTGCTCCAGCTCGGTCTTCATGGCGGCCACCTCGGCCTTGGCGGCTTCGGCGGCGTCTTTCTCACCCTTGCCCATCAGCATGCCGATCTGCTTGGACAGCTGGTTGCGCTTGGACTGCAGTTCCTCGGTGCGCGTCTGGATGGACTTGCGTTCCGATTCCAGGGCCTTGAAGGCTTCCACGTTCAGGAAGGCTTGGGGGTTCTTGCGGGTCAGCAGTCGGGCGACGACCGAGTCCAGGTCTTTGCGGAGAAGTTGAATGTCGAGCATAGAGCGCGATTTTAGTGGCGCCGCCGCCGCTGCGCGCGCCGCAGTGGCTTGCATGCCGCGCCGGCATGGCCCCGCACCCCGCGTTCCCCGACCTGCCCCGCCAGATGCGAAGCCGGACTGTCAGCGAAACCGGGCACAAGAAAAGCGCGCAGATGCCGATAGCATGGAGAGCGCACTGCAGTGGGCGGCCCATGGCGCGCACAGACCGACCAGCACGAGGGAAACACCATGTTTTATGTATTTGGCATCAACGGCCCCATGTACCACGGCGGGCCGGAACGGCTGTCGCAGATCGCCCCGGTGCGCCGCGTGCAGCGCCCCCAGGCATTGAACACGCTGGTCGCCGACACCGACACCGATTCCAGCACCCTGTTGCCGCAACCGTCCACCGAGACCACGCTGCGCCGCGCGCCGGCGCAAAGTGCGGTGTCTGCCTACGCCAGCGCCGCCCAGGGCCCCAAGGAAGAGCGCCGCCCGCTGAGCCTGGTACGGGATGTGATGACACGCGGCGCCCTCACCGTCTCGCCACGCAGCATGGTCAACGATGCCTGGCAGACCCTGGCCCTGCACCGTGTCAGCCAGGCGCCGGTGCTCAACGATGCCCAGCAGGTGATCGGCTTGCTGCTGCGTGCCGACATGGCCCCGCTGGACCTGCTGCCCACCCCCGGTGCGGTGCGCGACGCCATTGCCTTGGCGCGCCGCCCGGTGTCTGAGGTGATGGTGACGCCCGTGCCCACCGTGGCGGAAGACACCGACCTACGTCGCGTGGCCGGTGTGCTGCTGGACAATGGGCTGCCCGGCCTGCCCGTGACCGATGAGCAGGGCCACCTGGCCGGCTTCATCTCGCGCACCGACCTGCTCAAGGCGATTGCCAGCGACCCACCTCTGGATTTGTGGAGCTGATGCGCTACGGGCAGTCCTGTACAGACAACGCGATCAATCCATAGCAGGCTGTGCGCATTTGGCTTGCACTGCATACTGCAGAGACTTGTTAAAGGGAGGAAGGACCATGTTCACGCTCTGTCTGCTGGCTTTGCTGGGCACCGCCACCCTGGCTTTCTGGCCGCTGGACCGCCAGGCGCCCAATCCGGCGCGCGCCGCTGCGCTGGCCTTGCTGATGCTGGGCAGCGCCCTGGCCGCCCTGGCGCTGGCCGTGCTGACCTGGTGGAGCAGCCTGTCGGGCGCCGCCACCTGGCGCGCCAGCCTGGTGCTGGCCGTGGTGACCAGCGCCTGCGCCGCCAAGGGCCTGCTGCGCCACCGTCCGGTGCCGCTGACCCTGGCCATGCACCGCTGAACACTGCCAGCTAACGGCTGCCGGCGGGCCCACGCGGCGGCTGGATTCCCCCAAAAAGGAACGTCCCAAAAAATGGGACGTCCTGATCTTGAGAGATAGAGAGATTGAGAGAGGAGCAGGCCGCCGCCGCAGCCTGCACAGCCTTTTTCAGGCGCCGGTTTCCGGCGTCTTGCGCACCTCGATCTCCAGCCCCGTGGCCGCGTCGATCTTCAGGCCCTTGGGCAGGGGGAACTTCACCGTCTCTTCGATACCGTCCATCTTGCGCACCGACACCGCGCCCAAGCTGCGCACCCGGGCGATCACGTCGTGCACCAGCACCTCGGGTGCCGAGGCTCCCGCCGTCAGGCCGACGCGGGCCGCATTGGCAAACCACTCTTCCTTCAGCTCGCCCGCGTTGTCCACCATGTAGGCCGGCGTGCCCAGGCGGGCGGCCAGCTCGCGCAGGCGGTTGCTGTTGGAGCTGGTGGGGCTGCCCACCACAATCACCACGTCCACCTGCGGCGCCAGCACCTTGATGGCGTCCTGGCGGTTCTGCGTGGCGTAGCAGATATCCTGCTGCTTGGGCTGGCGCACCTGTGGAAAGCGCAGCTTGATGGCCGCCATGATGCCGGCAGCATCGTCCACGGACAGCGTGGTCTGCGTGACCACCGCCAGCTTTTCGGTCTGGCGCGGCGCCACGGTGGCCACATCGGCCTCGTCTTCCACTAGGTGGATGCCTTCGGAGAGCTGGCCCATGGTGCCTTCGACTTCCGGGTGGCCCTTGTGGCCGATCATCAGGAACTCGTAGCCTTCCTTGGCCAGCTTGGCCACTTCCACATGCACCTTGGTGACCAGCGGGCAGGTCGCGTCAAAGATGGAAAAACCGCGCGCCTGGGCTTCCAGCTGCACCGCCTTGCTCACGCCATGGGCGCTGAAAATCAGCGTGGCCCCAGGCGGCACTTCGTCCAGTTCCTCAATGAAGATGGCCCCCTTGGCCTTGAGGTCGTTGACCACAAAGGTGTTGTGCACGATCTCGTGGCGCACGTAGATGGGTGCGCCGAACTTGGCCAGTGCGCGCTCCACGATCTCGATGGCACGGTCCACGCCGGCGCAGAAGCCGCGCGGCTCGGCCATCAGGATTTCCTTGGCGCCCTGCACCTCAGAGCACCCCGATGATCTTGACTTCGAACGTCACCGGCTGGCCGGCCAGCGGGTGGTTGAAGTCGAACAGCACGGCTCCGTCCTCGCGCACCTGCACCACGGCGCCGGCGTACTGACCCAGGCCGTCGGGCGTGGGGAACTGCACCACATCGCCGGCGCTGTACTGCTCGTGCGGGTCGCCCAGCTCGTTCATCAGCTTGCGCGCCACCCACTGCACCATGTCGGGGTTGCGATCCCCAAAGGCAGCGCCCGCAGGCAGCTCGAACGTGGTGTGCGTGCCTTCGGCCAGGCCCAGCAGTTGCTCTTCCATCGCAGGCGACAGCTCACCTGCGCCCAGCGACAGGGTGGCGGGCTTTTCGCTGAAAGTGTTGATCACGTCACCGGCCGGACCGGCCAGACGGTAATGCAGTGTGAGGAAGGAGCCCGGCTGTACGGTGGGCACGGATGCGTGGGTGGTGGTCGTCATGGATGTCCCGTTAATCTGCCGCTATTGTAAAAAGCCGCACATGCCCCCGCAGCCTCCACGCGCATAGCGTGGTCCGACCGCACTGCCCATGGCCCTCAAAGACCTGCCCACCGACGCCCAACCCCGTGAAAAACTGCTGGCCCGCGGCCCTGCCGCACTGGCCGACGCCGAACTGCTGGCGATTTTGCTGCGCACCGGCCTGGCGGGCTGCGGGGTGCTGCAACTGGCGCAAAGCCTGCTCGATGCCCCGGGCCGCCACCCGGAGACCGGCCTGCCCCAGGGCGGGTTTGACGGCCTCGCCGGCCTGCTGAATGCCAACGCCCAGGATCTAGCGCGCATCAAGGGGCTGGGTCCGGCCAAGCGTGCCGAACTATTGGCCGTGATGGAACTGGCCAAACGTGCCACCGCCCAGCAGCTGCGCGAGCGCACCGTGTTCACCGACCCGCAGACGGTGCAGCACTACCTGCAGCTGCATCTGGCACCACGCCCGCACGAGGTGTTTGCCGCTCTGTTTCTGGACAGCCAGCACCGCCTGATCGCGCTCGAAGAGCTGTTTCGCGGCACCCTCACCGCCACCGCGGTCTACCCCCGTGAAGTGGTGCTGCGCGCCCTGCACCACCAAGCCGGCGCCGTGATCCTGTCACACAACCACCCCAGTGGCAGCGTGCAGCCCAGTCCGGCCGACAAGGAGCTGACCCGCACCCTGACCTCCGCCCTGGCCCTGGTGGATGTGCGCGTGCTGGACCATGTGATCGTCGGCCCGGGTGCGGCACTGTCCATGGCCGAAGCCGGCTGGATGTAGCAGCCAGGCAACACCCCGGCCCCGCACCGGCGCAGGCCGCAGCCAGGTGCGGCACCGCCATATAATGAGAAAAACTCTCATTTGCATTCATCTACTCCCATGTCCGCGCCTGCCACCACCGATCCGGTCCACACCCTGTATGTCGACCACGGCAAATGGCTGCATGGCTGGCTGCGCCGCAGGCTCGGGGATTCGCACCAGGCGGCGGATCTGGCCCAGGACACGTTTGTGCGCGTCATTACCGGCCGCCAGGCCCAGGCCATTCTGGAGCCGCGTGCCTACCTGACCACCCTGGCGCAGCGGGTGCTCTACAACTTCTGGCGCCGGCGTGAGCTGGAACAGGCCTGGCTGGATGCCCTGGCCCAGCAACCGCCCGCACTGGCTCCCTCGGCCGAGGACTATGCCCTGGTGTGCGAGGCCATCCACACACTGGATCTCTGGCTGGGCGGTCTGCCGCCCAAGGTGCGCCAGGCCTTGTTGCTGCGCCAGCTCGACGGCCTGAGCCACAGCGATATCGCAACCCACCTGGGCGTATCCCTCTCCACGGCCGAGCGCTACCAGAAGCAGGCCTTGCTGCACCTGTGCACCCTGCCCGAGCCGCTGTGGTGATGTCGCCCACACCTGCACTGCCCGGCTGGGCCCTGGAACAGGCCGTGGACTGGCTGCTGCGTCTGGATCCGCCCCACCAGGCGGATGCCCAGTTGCAACAGGCCCTGGAGCAATGGCTGGCGCAGGATCCGCTGCACCGCCAGGCCTGGAACCATCTGCACGCCCGGCTGCAAGGCAGCATGGGCGCAGCCATGCAGCAGCTGCAACGCAGCAGCGCTGGCGTCCACCATGCCAGCCGCCAGGCGCTGCTGGCCCCGATCCCCACCCAGGCGCGGCGGCGCAAGCTGCTGGGCTCGGGCCTAGCCGTGGTGCTGGCCAGCCTGGGTACGTCCTGGCTGGCCAGCCGCAACACCCCTTTTCCCGCCCTGGTGGCCGATCTGCATACCGGCACCGGGGAACGCCTGCAGCAGCAGCTGGCCGACGGCAGCACCTTGCTGCTGGACGCAGGCTCCGCCGTGGACATTGCCTTCAGCAGCACGCAGCGACTGGTGCAGCTGCGTGAAGGCGCGTTGATCGCCCAGGTGTCACGGTTGCCCGGCGTGCTCCGCCCTTTCACCGTGCAAAGTGCCCAAGGCACGGCCCAGGCGCTGGGCACACGCTTCATGGTGCGCCAGCAGTCCGGCAGCACCCTGGTGCAGGTGCTGGAACACAGCGTGCGCATCACCACCGCCAGTGGCCAGCAGCGCAGCTTGCAGCAGGGCGAAAGCGCCCAATTCACCGACACGCAGATCACCCTGCTGGAACGCGGCAGTGCCCCCGCCGCCTGGGCCGACGGCCTGATCGATGTGCGCAACCAGCCACTGGGCGAGGTCATCGATGCGCTGCGCCCCTACCAGCCCGGGCTGCTGCGCATCAGCCCCGAAGCCGCGCAGCTGCGCATCTTTGGCGTGTTTGCGCTGGAGCACCCGCGGCAGGTGCTCCAGGACCTGGTGGACACCCATCCCATCCGGGTGCGCCACTGGGGCCAGTGGCTGACGCTGATCGACCTGGCGCCCCCGCGCACCTGAAGCCAGGGCCGCACGGCACCGGTGCAGCGCAACGGATTCCCCCCTGGGGGCTCCGGACGTTCCCGCCCGACAGCCTCCAGCCACCGCGGCAGGCCGCCCGGGTGGAGACGCACACCACTGCCTCTTGAAAAAAATTTTCCATTTCGTGAGGGTTTTGTCCCACCCCGTTGGACAGACCAAAGAACCCGTTTTTTTCTCATTGCCCTCACAAGGATGGTCTGCACCATGGTTGCACCGCTCTCGCCTTCTTTCGCATCGCTTGCCTCCCGCACGCCGCCCCACCGCCACTCGCCCCTGGTGCTGGCCTTGGCATGGGGCCTGCTGGCCCAGATCCCGCTCGCCCACGCACAGACCACCACGCCGCCCACGTCCCGCAGCGCAGCCGTGCTGCAATGGAATCTGCCCGCCGGCCCGCTGGGCGACACCCTGGCGCGCATCGCCCGCGAAGGCGGCCGCCGCATCAGTGCCGACCCCGCGCTGCTGGCCGGTAAGCAGGCAGCCCCCGTGGTGGGCGCACTGAGCGCCGAGCAGGCCGCGCAGCGCGCCCTGGCCGGCAGCGGCCTGCAACTGGCCGTGACCACCAGCGGCACCTTGACCGTGGTGCCGGGCAACCCGCCGGCACCGGTCAGCAGCAGCGGCGACAGCGCCACCTTGAAGGAAGTCACCGTCAAGGCCGCGCCGGAACTCAATGGCGTGACCGAGGGCTCCACCAGCTACACCGCGACCGGCCCCAGTCGCATGGCCACCGGCCTGTCGCTGACACAACGGGAAACGCCCCAGGCCGTCACCGTGGTCACGCGGCAGCAGATCCTGGACCAGAACATGCAGTCGCTGGACGACGTGGCCAACGCGGCCACCGGCATCAGCTACTCCAAGAACGGCACCGAGCGCTCGGTCTACTACGCGCGCGGCCTGCAGGTCAGCGACCTGCAGATCGACGGCATGTCGGTCAGCATGTCCGAGAACTACTCGATGGACGCCATGTCCGGCAACAACCTGGTGATCTACGACCGCGTGGAATTCGTGCGCGGTGCCAACGGTCTGATGCAGGGGTCAGGCAACCCGTCCGGCGCCATCAATCTGGTGCGCAAGCGCCCTACGCGGGAATTCCAGCTCAAGGGCGAAGTCGGCGCCGGCTCCTGGGCCGATTACCGTGCCCAGGTCGATGTGGCCGGCCCGCTGAACGAAGCCGGCACGCTGCGCGGCCGTGCCGTGGCCTATGCCAACAACGGCAACAGCTACAAAACCGGCTCCGGCAAGGACAACCAGTTGCTCTACGGCATCCTGGAAGCCGACCTGAGCCCGGACACCTTGCTGACGCTGGGCGCCACCGTCCAGCGGGACCGCCACCGCGGCTATGAATGGGGCGGGCTGAACACCCGGCCCGACGGCTCGTTCTACCAGCTGCCCCGCTCCATCTCGCTGGCAGGCCCCTGGGCCCACCTGAACCGCGACAACTACACCCTGTTCAGCGAGCTGAGCCACCAGTTCGGCAACGGCTGGAAGGTCACGGGCGCGGTCAATGTGATGCGCTCCAATGCCGACTACCTGGCCTCCTACCCGGCACGGGTCAGCGGCTCGGACGATCTCTACCGCCTGGTGGCCGTGGATGTGGACTACACCGACAAGCAACTGGCGTTCGACCTCAAGGCCAGCGGTCCGATCACGCTCTGGGGCCGCGAACACGAGCTGATGCTGGGTGCCAGCCACCGCAAGGATGACTTTGCCTTCCCCATCTACTCGGCCACCAACACCCCCATCGTCGATATCACCAACTTCGACTACTGGGCCATTCCGGTCCCCATCATCAACTACGCCAAGCCGGCCAACTACCGTTACCAGCGCAGCGAAAAAGGCCTGTACGCCGCCACCCGGCTGCGCGCCACCGATGCCCTCAGCGTCATCATCGGCAGCCGCCTGAGCTGGGCCGAATACGATGTCCAAAGCCCTTATGTGAACGAACCCTACGCCACGGGCCGCCAGTTCATTCCCTATGCCGGCCTGGTCTACGACCTGAACGGCCACCACAGCCTCTACGCCAGCTACACCAGCATCTACCAGATCCAGGACTACTTCGGCCCCGGCGGCCTGCTGGACCCCGTCAAGGGCAACAACTACGAAACCGGCATCAAGAGCAGCTTCTTCGACAGCCGCCTGCAGACCGCGCTGTCGGTGTTCCAGTCCGAGCTGACCAACCTGCCCGAAGAACTGGACCTCGACCCCACCTGCGGCACCTCCGGCACCAGCAGCTGCTACACCGAAGGCGGCAAGGTGCGCAACCGCGGCTTCGAGATCGAAGCCTCCGGCTCCCCCCTGCCGGGCTGGAACCTGAGCGCGGGCTACAGCTACAGCCACCCCAAGTATGTGCAGGGCAGCAGCCACGGCATGGACTACGACACCCTCACCCCGCGCAAACTGCTGAAACTGGCCACCGACTACCGCCTGCCCGGCGGCCAGTGGCGCCTGGGCGGCGATGTGCAGATGCAAAGCGGCACCCACAGCAGCCTGCTGCCCAACCTGGCCCAGGGCAGCTACACCCTGCTGAACCTGCACGCCAACTACCAGCATGACCGCCACCTGAGCGTGCAGTTCAATGTGCGCAATGCCACGGACAAGCACTACTACCAGACCATCCCCAGCCGTGCCAACTGGGGCAATCTGATGACCGGAACCCCGCGCAGCTTTGCCGTGACCGTGCGCTACCAGTACTGAGGCTGCGCCACTGCAGCGCACCGGGGTGCCCGGGCAGGGCACCCTGGGCGACCGTCCCCGTCTGTCGCCGTAGCTGACGAGGAACGACAAAGCCCTGTGTGCCATCCATGGACTTGGTTTATCCGGTACAAACGGGCTTCCATGATGCTCAAAGCCCATTCACTGCAGGACCTCCAGCCGCTGCGCCAGCACCTGGCGCAGGCAGCTGCGCGTGCAGAGGCCGAAGCCCAGGCGCGGCGCGAAGCCGCTGCCCGCGTAGAGCGCGAACGCAATCTGTTCGTGCTCAGCGTGGGGGATGTGACCCCGCTGCCCACCCACAACCAGGCCGCTCTGGAAGCGCCGGTGCCCGCGCCCGAACCCATCCAGTTCGTGCTGGACGAGCAGCGCGTGCTGATGGAAGCCATGAGCGACGAGTTCGATGTCAGCACCTTGCTGGACACCGACGACCAGTTGAGCTTCCGCCGCCCCGGCATTGGCACCGATGTGACGCACAAGCTGCGCGGCGGCCAGTGGAGCATCCAGCGCCAGCTGGACCTGCACGGCCTGCGCGTGGACGAGGCACGCGAGGCGCTGGGCCAGTTCATCCGCCTGTCGCACCGCACCGGCCTGCGCTGTGTGCGGGTGGTGCACGGCAAAGGCCTGGGCTCACCGGGCAAGACACCGGTGCTCAAAGGCCGGGTGCAAAGCTGGCTGGTGCAGAAGAAAGAGGTGCTGGCTTTTGTGCAGGCCCGCCCGGCCGAAGGCGGGGCCGGTGCGCTGGTGGTGCTGCTGCAGCCCGGCAAGCGCTGGGTCCCCGGCGGCTGACGGCAACCGGGGGCTTGCTTACACCCTGCTGCTGCCGCGGATGTGGCGGCACTGGCTCACCCCGGTGACGCGCTCACCCGGCGCAGGAGCCCACGACCGCGGCAGTGTCAGTACGCCTGCAGATCGCCAGGGCATCCACGCACCACCACCGCATGCACTTTCAGGCGGTCAACTGGCACATGGCCTGCTCGCCTGCAGCGCGGCGGCTGCAACCTCGGGATCAGAAACACCTCTGGGCTCGCCCTGCGCCGGCACACCTTCGGCAGCCTGCAGCAGGTCCAGATGGGCAAAGCCGATCAGCCGCGCCAGCAACAGATCGGGAAAGCGACCGGCGCGGCGGTTGTAGTCCGCGACCTGGCTGTTATAGGCCTGGCGCGCCAGACCCATGCGGTTTTCGGTGCTGCCCAGTGCTTCACGCAGCTGCAGCATGCGTTCGTCGTCCTGCAGCTGGGGATAGGCTTCGGCCTGCAGACGAAACTGGCCCAGTTGCTCATTCAGACTCTGCTCGGCCATAGCCAGAGCGCCCATGGCACCGGGTTGGCCGGGGTGCCGGCGGGCGGTACTGGCAGCGCCCTGGGCAATGCAGCGGGCGCGGATCACGGCCTCCAGCGTGGCGGCTTCATGCACCATGTGGGCGCGGGCCACCTCCACCAGGTTGGGGATCAGATCGTGGCGGCGCTTGAGCTGCACATCGATCTGCCCGTAGGCAGTCTCCACCCTGTGGTGCAGCACACGCAGACGGTTGTAAGCCAAGGCCACCCACAGCAATGCCAGCACGATCGCCACCAGCACGCCCCACCCGCCTGTTGCCATATGCGCCTCCCTCTTATTGGATGGCGCATCCTAGCGGATACCCTAGCGTCAGCGCGCTACGCTCATCGGTCTTCCGTCCCCGAAATCGGGCCGTCGTTGACCCGCATCAACACAGGCGGCCTGGCAGGCCACCAAAGCGTCTGCGCCGCCCACCACCGCACCGGTCTGGGCGGCAGCGCCGGGTCGTCGGATTCAGGCGCCTTTGTTGCGCATCCAGTCGGCCGTCTGGGTGAAGCTGGCTTTCAGGCGTTCGCGCAGCGCCGGATCCAGCTGCACCTCGCCCATGGCCTGGTCCATGCACGCCACCCACTGGTCGCGCTCCAGAATGCCGATGGAAAACGGCATGTGGCGCATACGCAGGCGTGGGTGACCAAAGCGCTCCACAAAGTGATCGGGTCCGCCCAGCCACCCGCACAGAAACCAGAACAGCTTGTCGCGTGCATCCTCCAGTGTGCTGCCGTGGGCGGCACGCAGCTCGGTGTAGGCGGGCTCCAGGTCCATCAGGTCATAGAAACGGTCCACCAGGCGGCGCACGGCGGGCTCGCCGCCAATCCATTCGAAGGGGGTGGCAAAAGCGGGTTGGTCGTCAGAAGACATAGCAGCAGAACACGGAAAGCGCCCCGGGTCGCCCACGGCGCCCAGAACGGAAAGGCCAAGGGAAAGCGCTGCGGGCAGTGCTGCCACGCCGCAAGGGTTTCCCGACCCCAGGAGTGTAGGCGCTGCCCTGCGGGCTACTTCTCAAACTGGGACTGGCAGGCAATGCAGCGTGCCGCTGCCGGGTGGGCCAGCAGGCGCGGCACGGCAATGGCCTTGCCGCAGTCTATGCACAGGCCGTAGCTGCCTTCGGCCATGCGGGCCAGTGCCGCACGCACCAGCACCAGCTCGTCATGGTCGCGCCGGGCTTCGGCATCGCTGAGCACCTCGCCGGTCAGGCGCTCCGCCTGTTCTTCCGGGTCATCCACCACCCGGTCATCCGGATCGGCTGCCTGGCGCAGGTGGCTGTGCTGCACGGCTTCCAGCTCCTGCAACAGCACTTCCTTGCGATCCTCCAGGGTCGCGCGCAGCTGCTCACGTTGGGTGGCGTTCAAGATGGTCATGCCGTTCAGCATGCCACGATGGCCTGCCGCCGGTGTGCTTTTTTTCACGTAGGACAGCCTACGTGGTGTGCTCTGCCGCAGGCGCCTTCCAGCCCAGCACCAGCAAGGCCCCGCCGGCCAGCAGCGACAGGGCCAGCGTCAACCCGAAGGCCGCGCCTCCCCACCACTGCATGCACCAGCCAAAGCCCCAAGGAGCCAGCGCCTGGGCAAAGCGCCCGGGCGCGTGGATCCAGCCCATCTGGCGGCCGTACCCCGCCGGGCCGTACAGCTGCAGCGGCAGCGTGCCCCGGGCAATGGTCAGCACGCCGTTGCCCGCCCCGTGCACCACACCAAACGCCGGTGCCGCCTTGTTGCCCAGCCCCCACAGCAGCAGCACCGCGGCCGCATGGGCCAGTGCGGCCAACCGCGCCGACCACAGCGGCGAAGCGCTGCGCAAGGCCACAAAATCCAGCAGCCGTGCGGCCACCTGGGAAGGGCCGATCAGCGCCCCCACCATCACGGCCTCGCCCAGACTCAGGCCCTGCAGTTGCAGCAACTGGGGCAGGTGCGACGCCACGGCACTGGTGACGAAACCGCAGGCCGCAAAGGCAAAGGCCAGCAAGGCCGTGACGCGCCAGGGCACGGCGGACTGGGAAGCCACGGAAGTGGCAGCAGGCGCTGCCGCCGCAGGCTGCGCATCCGCCGCCACCACGTCCGCAGCCCGCACGCCGCGCCCCGGCAGGCAGGCGGCCAGCGGCAGGCCCAGCAGCAGGTGCAGCGCCGCCCAGGCCAGGCAGGCCTCCCGCCAGCCCCAGGCCGTCGCCATCCATGCCGACAGCGGCCAGCCCACGGTGCTGGCAAAACCGGCAATCAATGTCACGCCGGTGATGGCCGTCTTGGCGTCACGTCCCTTGATGCGCACGATGGTGGCAAACGCGCCTTCGTACAGCCCCAGCGCCATGCCCACGCCCAGCCACAGCCAGGCGGCCCACATCCAGGCCAGCGAAGGCGCCCAGGCCAGCGCTGCCAGACCCAGGGCAAAGACAATGTGGCTGCCGCCCAGCACCTGGCGGCCGCCGCGCTGGTCGATCAGCCGCCCGGCCTTGGGTCCCAACAGCGCCGTCACCACCAGCGCCGCGGAAAACGCTGCAAACACCGCCGGCGGAGCCACCGCCAGGTCGGCCGCCATGGCCGGCGCCAGCACGGCGGGCAGGTACACGCTGGAAGCCCAGGACAGCGTCTGGGTACTGCCCAGCAGCAGCACCAATGTCCGGTTGTTCGCCCTGTTCCCGCCCTGTGCCATGGCTTGCCCCGCTGCGTTGCAGCGCCTGATCTTGGAAATGTGAATGCCCCGTGCAGGGGCGACGGGGCATCTTAATCAGTGCCGCTACAGCGGCGGGGCTGACCGCCGCTGCGGCTGGCAAACCGGCGACAGCACCGGGCCGTGCCAGGACCGCATCCGCACCCGACGGTCATGGGTACATTGCAGCCGACACAAGCCGTCGCACCCCAAGCCCTGCGGGCCGTCGCAACGCCTATTGGGCTTCCCGCAGCGTGGCCATCACCGGGCGGGTGAGCACCTCGCGCAGTCCCCACCAGCCGGCCGCCAGTGCCAGCACGGCACCGGCCAGGGCGCCGGCCAGCGGCACCCATAGCGGCGCGGTCCAGGTGAATTCAAACACCCAGCGCGCCAGCGCCCAGCCCACGGCCACGGCCACGGCGCTGGCCAGGGCACCGGCCAGCAGCCCCACCCCGGCCAGCTCCGCCCGCTGCACCTGGCGCAACAAGCCGCTGTGGGCCCCCATGGCGCGCATCAGCGCGTATTCGTGTGCTCGCTCCTCGCGGGTTGCCGTGACGGCAGCAAACAACACCACCAGCCCCGCCGCCAGCGTGAAGGCAAACAGGAACTCCACCGCCCGGATCACCTGGTTCAGCACGCCCTGCACCTGGGCGATGGTGGCAGCCATGTCCACGTTGGTGATGTTGGGGAAGTCGCGGACCAGGGCGTTGTCAAAGCCTGGGGTGTCCGGCGCACGGTAGGCCGCCAGATAGGTGGTGGCCACGCCTTCAAGTTGCTCCACCGGGAACATCACAAAGAAGTTGGCCCGCATGCTGCCCCAGTCCACCTTGCGCAGGCTGGTGATGCGCGCAGCATGCCGCACCCCACCTACATCGAAGGTCAGTTGGTCGCCCAGCTTCAGCCCCAGGGTGTTGGCAATGCCTTCTTCCACGCTGGCACCATCCGCCTCGCCGGGCGTCCAGCGGCCGGCGGTGATGGGGTTGTGCGCCGGCGCCTGCAGCGCGTTGGACAGATTGAATTCCCGGTCCACCAGGCGCTGGGCGCGCTCTTCGGCGTAGTCCGCAGGCGCCACGTCCCGGCCATTCACCTGCACCAGCCGGCCGCGGATCATGGGGTACCAATCGTAGCGCGCCACGCCGCCGCGCTGCAGCGCGGCCTGGAAGTCCTGCGTCTGCTCGGGCTGGATGTTGATGACAAAGCGATTGGGCGCATCCGGCGGCGTGGCGGCGCGCCAGCTGGCCACCAGGTCGGTGCGCAGCAGCACCAGCAGCACCAGGGCCAGCAGGCCCACGGCCAGGCTGCTGATCTGCACCACGGCATAACCCGGCCGGGCCGACAGCTGGCGCGTGGCCAGCACCAGCCAGCGCGGTGCCGTGGCCTCATTGACCAGGCGGCGCAAGGCCCGTACCGCCAACCAGCCCAGGCCTGCAAACAGCAGCGTGGCGGCCGCAAAACCGCCCACGGCGATGCCGCCCAGTTTGGCATCCTGGCTGACCGCCATCAACAGTGCGGCAAACCCGGCCACGCCCACGGCCAGCACACCCACCGATGCCGACCGCAGCGCCCCCAGCTCACGCCGGATCACGCGCAGCGGGGGCACCTGGGCCAGCTGCAGCACCGGCGGCAGGCCAAAGGCCAGCAACAAGGTCAGCCCCATGCCCACGCCAAAGGCCACCGGCCAGCCGCTGGGCGCGGGCAGGCCGGCCTCCACCAGGCCCGCCAGCAGCCAGACGAACACATGGTGCACACCCCAGCCGATGGCCACGCCGATGGCGCTGGCCACCAGCCCCACCAGCGCAAACTCCAGCGCATAGGCGGCGGCAATGCGGCGCTGCGGCAAGCCCAGCACACGCAGGAGCGCGGCCGCATCCAGGTGGCGAGCGGCAAAACTGCGCGCTGCCAGTGCCACGGCCACGGCCGACAGCAGCGCGGCCAGCAGGGCCACCAGGCTCAGAAACTTCTCGGCCCGCTCCAGCGTCTGCTTCATTTCGGGCCGGCCGCTGTCCATGGCTTCCACGCGCAGTCCGTGGTAGGCAGGGTTTTCGACCTCCGCCCTGGCCCAGCGGGCATAGGCGGCGATGGCGCTCTCCGTATCGCCGGCCACGGCCAGGCGGTACGTCAGGCGGCTGGCGGGCTGCACCAGACCAGTGACCGGTACATCGGCGGCGTGGATCATCACCCGCGGGGCAAAGGCCATGAAGCCTGCGCCCCGGTCAGGCTCCACCGTCAGGATGCGGGCGATGCGCAAGCTGGCGTCGCCCAGCAGCAGGCTGTCGCCCACATTCAGATTCAGCGCGGCCAGCAGCGGGGCCTCGACCCAGGCGGTGCCCGGGGCAGGAATGTCCCTGGTCACCCCGCCGGGCTGCTCCAACCCCTGCGCGGTCTGCAACTGACCGCGCAACGGATAGCCGGCATCCACCACCTTCAGTGCCACCAGCTTGGCCGCGCCGCCGTTGGCGTCCGGTGCCCGGCCCATGGTGGGAAAGCTGAGCGTCTGCACCGTGCGCATGCCGCGCTGGCGGGCCTGTTCGGCAAACACGGCCGGCGGGGCGTTGTCGCTGACCACCACCACATCGCCACCCAGCAGCTGGCGTGCATCGCGCTGCAGGCCGCCTTCCAGCCGGTCGGCAAAGAAGGCCACCGAGGTGAGCGCCGCCACCGCCAGCGCCACGGCAATCACCAGCAGGCGCAGCTCGCCCGCACGCGCATCGCGCCACAGCGTGCGCCAGCCCAGTTGCAAAAAACCCATGTGCATGGTTCGCACGATAGCGCATGCCCCCATAACCCCAGCCGCCGCTGCGCACCCGTGCGGCGGCGGCCCGCAGTGCCCCCAACTGTCGCGCGGGCGTCAACTCCGGGCGCCTGCAGCGCATTCCGAAGTCATTGCCCACACCAGTTCCGCACCGCATTGCTGACAACCGACTGTCCATATGCCACTTGCAGATTGAAGGTATTTATGACGGTTTTGAAATTTTCTTCAGGATGACAAAACCCAGGGTTTCCACTAGACCTTGAAAACAGGCCACCGATGACCATTGCGCCCGCAACAACTTAGATAACTTGGGAGCGTTTCAATCATGGTTTGGCAACAAATCTATGACCCGATGGGCAACATGTGGATTTCCACGCTGTTGGCTGCTATTCCGGTCGTGGTCATGCTGGTGGGTCTTGGCTTTCTGCACATGAAAGCCCATATTGCGGCGGGCGCCGGCCTGGTCGCCGCCCTGCTGATTTCCGTCTTTGTGTACAACATGCCCGCCGACATGGCCGGCCGTGCCGCGCTGTTTGGCGCGTTCACAGGCCTGCTGCCCATCGGCTGGATCGTGCTGAACATCATCTTCCTGCACCAGCTGACCGAGCAAAACGGCAGCTTCAAGGTGCTGCAGGACTCGCTGTCCGGCATCACGGAAGACCGCCGCATCCAGCTGCTGCTGATTGCTTTCTCGTTTGGCGCCTTCTTTGAAGGTGCAGCCGGCTTCGGCACCCCCGTGGCCGTGACCGCCGCCATCCTGATCGGCCTGGGCTTCTCGCCGCTGGCCGCTTCGGGCCTGTCGCTGATCGCCAACACCGCTCCCGTGGCCTTCGGCGCCCTGGGCACGCCGGTGATCACGCTGGCCAAGGTGCACGGCTACGACCTGATGGAAGTGACGGCCATGATCGGCCGCCAGCTGCCCTTCTTCTCGGTGCTGGTTCCTTTCTGGCTGATCTGGGCCTTTGCCGGCCGCAAGGCGATGTGGGAAATCTGGCCCGCCATTCTGGTGGCCGGTGTGTCCTTCGCGATTCCGCAGTACCTGGTGTCCAACTTCATGGGCCCCGAACTGGTGGACATCATCGCCGCGCTGGTCTCCATCGCCTGCCTGGTGGGCTTCCTGCGTGTGTGGAAACCCAAGAACATCTGGACCTCGGCCGCCATCCGCGGCAAGGACATCAGCGCCTCGGAAGCCAAGCCGCCCCAGCCCCGCGTGCAGCACAGCAAGAGCGCGCTGATCGCCGCCTGGACCCCCTGGGTCATCCTGTCGGTCTTCGTGTTCATCTGGGGCATGCCTCCGGTCAAGGCCTGGCTGAACAGCCTGTTCGCCCCCGCCTTCCCCATGGTCGGCCTGCACAACCTGATCGAGAAGATGCCCCCCGTGGTGGCTGGCCCGACCAAGGAAGGCGCTGTCTACACGCTGAACCTGCTGTCGGCCACCGGTACCGCCATCCTGTTGGCGGCCATCGTCAGCGCCTTCGTGATGAAGTACAACCCGGTCGCCATCGTGCGCACGTTCTTCAAGACCATCTGGCTGGTGCGTTTCTCGCTGCTGACCATTGTGCTGATGCTGGCGCTGGGTACGCTGACACGCTACTCCGGCACCGACACCACCCTGGGTCTGGCCTTTGCCAACACCGGCGTGTTCTACCCCTTCTTCGGCACCTTGATGGGCTGGCTGGGCGTGGCGCTGACGGGTTCGGACACCGCTTCGAACGTGCTGTTCGGCGGCATGCAGAAGGTGGCAGCCGAGCAGCTGGGCCTGTCGCCCAACCTGATGGGCGCGGCCAACAGCTCCGGCGGCGTGATGGGCAAGATGATCGATGCACAGTCCATCGTCGTGGCCTCCACCGCCACCCGCTGGTTCGACCGTGAAGGCGACATCCTGCGCTATGTGTTCTTCCACTCGATCGCACTGGCCTGCCTGATGGGTCTGTTCGTGACGCTGCAGGCGTATGTCTGGCCGTTCCACCTGATGGTCGTCCACTAAGCACCTGGTTTGCACCAGACAAAAGGCCCATGCGCACTGCATGGGCCTTTTTTATTGCCGGCTGCCGCAGGGCTGCGGGCAAGGTCCTCAGGCGGCCTCCACCGTGCGCGCCAGCACCCGGCCCGGGCGGGCTCCCGTACAGGCCTGCGCCTGGTAGACCGGCTGGCCGTTGACCAGCACCCAGTCAATGCCTTCGGCCGCCTGCTTGGGCTGGTCGTAGCTGGCGCGGTCCCGCACGGTGACCGGGTCGAACACCGTCAGATCGGCGAAACAGCCGGGGGCCACCTGGCCGCGATGCGCCAGACCGAAGACACCGGCCGTCAGGCCCGTCATTTTCCACACCGCAGTCTCCAGTGGAAACAGGCCCACGTCGCGGCTGTAGTGGCCCAGCACGCGGGGGAAGGTGCCCCACAGGCGCGGGTGGGGCAGCTCCCCGGTGGGAATGCCATCGGAGCCGATCATCGTCGGCTCGAACGCCAGAATGCGCTGCACGTCTGCCTCGTCCATGCTGAAGTAGATGGCGCTGGCCGGCTGCAGGCGGGCCGAAGCCTCGGCCCGCGACACACCCCACAGCGCGGCAATATCCCCCAGCTCCTTGCCGCGCATCTCCGGGTGGCTGCCGCTGGAAGCAATCACCACCTTGCCCTGCAAGCGTGCCTCGTCCAGGTGCAGCATGGTGGAGCTGGCGTTGTAGGGGTAGCAGTCCAGCGCCACGCACTGGCACTGCATCTGTTCGGCAATGCGCGCCAGCGTAGCCGTCGACTGGCCGAAGTTGGGCTCGCGCATCAGCTTGTGGTGCGAAATCAGCACCGGCGTGTCCACCGCCTCGCCAATGGCAAAGGTCTCCTCGATGGAGGCCATGCAGCCCTCGGCCTCGTTGCGCATGTGCGTCACATACAGCGCCTGCCGGGCCCCCAGCGGGCGCGACACGCCAATCACCTCGTCGGTGCTGGCCGCCGCCGAAGGCGGGTAGTAGGTGCCGGTGGACATGCCCACGGCACCCGCGTCCAGGGCCTCCTCCAGCAGGGCCTGCATGGATTGCACTTCCGGCGCGGTGGCGCTGTGTCCCAGATCGTCCATGCTCAGCACGCGCAGATTGGCATGGCCCACCATGGGCACCACGTTGACGGCGGCCGGCTGGGCCTTCAGCGCATCGACATAGCCCCGGAAAGTCGGAAAGCTCAGGCTGCCGTCGCCCAGCAGGTTCAGCGGCGCGGGCAAGGACTGGCCCGCGCGCATCGGCGCCAGGCTGATGCCGCAGTTGCCGGTGACCACCGTGGTCACCCCCTGCGAGACCTTGAAGACCATGTCCGGCTGGCACAGCACCGCGTGGTCGTCGTGGGTGTGGGCATCGATAAAACCGGGCGCCACGATCTTGCCCCGGGCATCGATGCGCAGCCGTGCCGGCTGCCCCTGCAGATCCCCCAGTGCCACGATGCGGTCGCCGACCACCCCCACATCGGCCCTGAAGCGCGGGCGTTTGCTGCCGTCGATGACTTCGCCCCCTTCGATCAGCACATCCCAGATGCCGTCAGGCAAGGCTTGTTCGGTTTGCAGTTCCATGTGCAGCATCCTCAATCAATGCGCGCGCCACTCTTGCGCACGATGTCCTGCCAGGTGCCGCGCTCGCTGCGCACCAGCTCGGCAAAGGCCTGTGGCGTGCCGCCCAGCGGCACAAAGGCAATCTTGGCCAGTTGCTCACGCACCTCGGGATCGGCCAGCACCGCATTCATCTCCTTGTTGACGCGCTGCACCGCCTCGGCAGGCGCGCCCGGCGGCATCACCAGACCGCCCCAGGCACGCACCTCGAACTGGGGCAGCCCGGATTCGGCCACCGTGGGCAGATCGGGCAAGGTGGCCAGGCGGGTGCGCGAGGTCACCGCCAGGGCATGCAGGCGCTTGCCCTGCACCATGGGCCCCACGGAGGCGATGTTGTCGATCAGAAAGTCCACATTGCCGGCGACCAGGTCATTGATCGCCTGCGGAGCGCCCTTGTAGGGCACATGCAGCGCCTGGATGCCGGCCTGCACCTTGAACATTTCGGCCCCCAGGTGGCCCGACGTGCCGTTGCCGCCCGAGGCAAAGGTCAGCTGTCCCGGATGCTGTTTGGCGTAGCCCACCAGCTCCTGCACCGTCTTCACCGGCAGACGCGGCGACACCACCAGCAGGCTGTGGGTGGACACCAGGCCGATCACCGGCAGCAGCTTGGCCGGGTCATAGGGCAGGTTGGCGAACAGAAACTGGTTGGTGGCCAGCGTGGCGTTGTTGGCATAGCCCAGGGTGTAGCCGTCGGGCACGGCCGTCATCACGGCCTGCATGCCGATGTTGCCGGCGGCACCCGGGCGGTTGTCGACCACCACGGCCTGGCCCAGACGCTTGGACAGGGCATTGCCCAGCAGCCGGGTGACGATGTCCGGGCTGCCGCCTGCCGCCGAAGGCACGATCACGCGCAGCGGCTTGCTGGGCCATTCGGCGGCCTGGCTGGCCAGGCACCAGCTCCAGGCCAGGGTGGCGACAGCGGCCACGGCGGTGCGACGCAGAACCTGATTTTTCATGGGAAGACTCCGAGAGAGGGATGGGAGAGAGGGAGGAGAAGAAAGGCGGGCCACCGGAAAGCGCGCACAGCATTCCCCCTGCCCGACAGCAGCCGGGCATGCAGCCCTTGCCGGGCCTGGGGTTCCCAAGGAATGCAGCACCGCAGCACGGCTGCGGTCACGCCGCTGCGCTCAGGCGCTGGTGCGGCCGCAGGCAGCCTGCCAGGCGCTGTAGGCGGCTACCACATCGGTCAGGCCAATGCCCACCGACTTGAACACCACAATGTCCTGTGCGCTGCGGCGCCACGGGGCCTCGTTGCGGTAGAGCTGGGGCAGGTCCACCACATCGGCTTCGCTCAGCACCCCGGCCGACAGGGCCTGCACCACTTCGCCGGCTTCGACCAGGCTTTGTGGCTTCCATTCCACCAGCAGCCGGCCGGCGCGGCGGAACGTGGCATTGTCCAATTCCGAACCATTCGGCAGACTCGTGCCCATGGCCACCACCACGGCCCCGGGCTTGAGCCATTCGCCGTCCAGCACGGGCTTTTTGGAGCGGGACGCCGTCACCACCAGATCGGCATCGGTCACGGCAGCCTGTGGCATGCACAGCTGGGCATCGACGCCCATGCGCTGGCCAAAGGCCTGCACCCAGGCAGCATCGCCCACGGGGTCGACAAAGCACACCTGCTGCAGATCGAATTCCTCGCACAGCACCTCGGCCTGGGTACGGCCTTGCAGGCCGGCACCAAACACCGCCAGCTTGCGGGGGGCCGCCATGCCCGTCGTGGCCTTGCGTGCCACCAGGCGGGTCAGTGCGGCCGTGCGAAACCGTGTCAGCTCATTGGCTTCCAGCACAGCCAGCGGCTTGCGCTGGGCGGTATCGAACAGGTTCACCAGAAAGCTGAACTGCCCATCCACGGTGATATAGGACTTCACGGCCGCGGCATGGCGCGCCTGCCAGATGCCCCCCATATTGCTCAGCTTGGCAGGGCCGCAGTCGATGCGGTGGCGCGCCTGCACCGCCGCTTCGCCTTGCGCCAGATCGGCAAAGGCAGCGTCCAGCGCATCCACCAGCGGACCATGCTGCAGCAAGGTGCCGACTTCGGCATCGGTGATCAAAGAAAGACCCTGGGACATGTTCAATTCAACTTTCTCTCGCACATCAACCTGCGGACATCGGCAGGCAGAAGCGGTCGATGCAGACTTCATGCCCAAAACCCGGTAAGCCGCCAATTTATGGCATGGCCAATGCGCTGGGCAAACCAAAGATTCTCATTGCAGCATCAATTGAATTCATGCAACCCTGTCTGGTGCACGACGCGCCACATCCGGTAAAAACCCTGCCCCAGCGTGGCCCACGGCCGGATCCGCAGCCTGTGCACTGCAGCAGTGGATGCACCAAATCAATGCATACCCGGCGTGGGCTCCTCCCCAGCTCAGGGAATGGCCATAGGCGGGCGGATGCTGTCCAGCCATTCACAGAATTTGCGCAGCGCGGGCTGGCCGCTTTTCCAGCGGGGAAAGCGCAGGTAGTAGGCTTTGGAGGAGGTCCATGAGACCTCGGACAGCCGCTGCAGCTGTCCTGTCTGCAGTGCCGCATCGGCAATGTAGCCGGGCAGCAAGGCCACCCCCAGGCCTGCAATCGCCCCGTTGAGCGCCATGGACAGCAGGTCGTAGCGCGAGCCCCGCGCGCAGTGCTCCAGCTGCACCTGCTGCGCCAGTCCCGCCGCCTCCAGCCAGCTGGGCCAGGCTTCCATCAGGGTGTTCTGGTGGATCAAGGGCACGCTCTGCAGCAGCTGCGCCAATGGCTGGCCGGCATGCTCTGCCAGCAGCAAGGGCGCGCCATAGGGGTGCACCACCACATCGGCCACCTTGTGGGCACACAGCTCCGGCGTGGCGCCAGGACTGAATTCCACCGCCGCATCGTGGCGCATGCTGGAGAAATCGACCTCCCCGATGTGCATGGAGATGTTCAAGGTCACCTCCGGGTGCCGGGCCAGAAAGCCGCCCAGGCGCGGCAGCAACCAGTAGGTGCCAAAGCTGGAAGCCGTGCTCAGGTTCAGCATGCCGCCTTGCTCCCCCTGCATGCGGATGCTCTGCGTGGCCCGTTCCAGCTGCTGCAGCGCCAGCAGCACATCATTCCAGTACGCCCGTCCGCAAGGTGTCAGCACCAGACCGCTGCGCTTGCGCTCGAACAGGGGCACACCCAGGTCCTCCTCCAGTTTCAGTATCTGGTGGCTGACGGCACCCTGCGTCAGATGCACCTCCTGGGCCGCGCGGGTGAAAGAGCCCAGGCGGGCACTGGCGTCCAGGCAGCGCAAGGCCGTGAGACTGGGAATGCCCCGCCCCACACCCACCGACGAAACGGCGGGCGTGGCGGGCAAGGGGCGCGGGGAATCAGTAGTCATGGCATGCGGAAGGTGGGGACTGCACCGGCAGCCACCATGCCCCGGTTTCAGCGCCAAGCTTACCGCCAGCCTCTCCGGTTCCGTCCGGGCTGCGGGCACAAAAAAACCGGCGCGGGATGTCTCCCAGCGCCGGTCGGAGCCTGGCACCGCCTGGCGCCTGCCCTGTACCGATCAGGTGTTCTGGCTCACCGTGATGGTGGGGAACTTGGCCGAGAAGTCCTTGGCCTTCTGTGCCACCTTCACCGCCACATCGCGTGCCAGCTTCTTGTAGATCTGGGCGGCTTCGCTGTCCGGCGAGGCAACCACCGTGGGCGTGCCGCTGTCGGCCTGTTCACGGATCTGCATGGACAGGGGCAGCGAGCCCAGGAAGTCGATGTGGTAGTCGGCCGCCATCCGGGCGCCGCCACCGTTGCCGAAGATGTGCTCCACATGGCCGCAGTTGCTGCAGACATGCATGGCCATGTTCTCGACCACGCCCAGAATGGGCACGCCCACCTTCTCGAACATCTGGATGCCCTTCTTGGCGTCCAGCAGGGCAATGTCCTGCGGCGTGGTCACCACCACGGCACCAGTCATCGGCACGCGCTGGCTCAGGGTCAGCTGGATGTCACCGGTGCCAGGCGGCAGGTCGATGATCAGATAGTCCAGGTCTTTCCAGTTGGTCTGGCGCAGCATCTGCTCCAGCGCCTGCACCGCCATGGGGCCGCGCCAGATCATGGCCTGGTCGTTGTCCACCAGCAGGCCGATGGACATCACCTGCACGCCATGGTTGATCTTGGGCTCCATGGTCTTGCCGTCGGAGCTCTCCGGCTTGCCGGACACGCCCAGCATCATGGTCTGGCTGGGCCCGTAGATGTCGGCATCCAGCACCCCGACGCGCGCGCCTTCGGCGGCCAGCGCCAGCGCCAGATTGGCCGAAGTGGTGCTCTTGCCCACGCCGCCCTTGCCCGACGCCACGGCGATGATGTTCTTCACGCCCGGCAGCAGCTGCACACCGCGCTGCACCGAGTGCGACTGGATCTTGGTGGAAATGTTGACCGAGACATTGTCCACGCCCGCCACCGTCTTGGCGGCCGCAATGAAGGCGCGGCGCAGCTCGGGCACCAGGCTCTGGGCGGGGTAGCCCAGTTCCACATCAAAGGCGACATCCCCACCGCTGATCTGCACATTGCGCACGGCACGGGTGCTGACAAAGTCTTTGCCGGTATGGGGGTCCTGGACGCTGGTCAGCGCCGCCAGCAGGCTGGATTCGGTGAGTGACATTCTTCTGGAGGTTCGAAGGGGAACGTTTGTTGTACGTATGGGTCGATTAGTCTATCGAAGCACAGCACCCCCTGCGCATGCGGGAGAATCTCCGGCTTCCGTTCGCGCATTCCCCGACGACAAAGGTCCCCTCCGTGAAGTTCCAAATGGCCCCCAACTCCCTGTTCGCCATCCTGCTGCGCTCGCGCTGGTGGATCAGCTTTGCCATCACCGGGGCCATCGTGCTGCTGGCCCTGGCCCTGCTGCCGCCGGACTACAAGCTGGTGGGCGCACTGGGTGCCACACCGTTCTTCGCCGTGGGCATCGTGGCCCTGGTGCGGCAGCTGAATGCCCCCAGCCCGGCGCGCGTGCAGGCCATGCTGGACCTGGCCGCAGCCCAGAACTGGAGCCAGTTCTCCGCCACGCTGGAAGCGGCCTGGAAGGCCGAGGGCTATACCGTGCAGCGCATCGGCAGCCCGGCTGCCGACTTCCGCCTGGAACGCCAGGGCAAGACCGCACTGGTCTGCGCCAAGCGCTGGAAGGCCGCCCACCACGGCGTGGAGCCGCTGAAGCTGCTGGACAACGCCCGCAGCGCCGAAGGCCTGCAGGACGCGGTCTACATTGCCCTGCAGCCGCTGCACGACAACGCCCGCGCCTTTGCCCGCGACCAGAACATCGTCGTGTTGCAGGACAGCGATCTGGCCGGTCTGCTGGCCAAGGCCAAATCCTCCCCTTCGGCCTGACGGCCCCGCCGGCACCAACCGCTGGGGGATGCCCGCACTGTCATCCCCCCTCCCCGGCGCCATACTGTGCAGGCCATGCCTGCCATTCCTCCTTCACCGAAGTACGCGCTGCCGACAACGGCCTTGCTGCTGTCGGGTGGCGGTGCGCGTGCGGCCTACCAGGTCGGCGTGCTGGAAGCCATTTCCGATCTGCGCCGTGCCTGCTACGCCCACCACACGCCCAACCCCTTCGGCGTACTGGCCGGCACCTCGGCAGGCTCCATCAACGCCACGGCCCTGGCCTGCGGGGCCGACCACTTTGACCTGGCCGTGCAACGCCTGGCAAGCCACTGGCGCGCCCTGGATGTAGGCAGCGTCTACCGGGCCGACCACCCCAGCCTGCTGCGCACCGGCATGCACTGGCTGGGCATGCTGGCGCTGGGCTGGGCCATGCCCAGCCGCCGCCGCATGCGCCCCCGCTCCCTGCTGGACAATAGCCCGCTGCGCCAGCGCCTGCAACAGCTGCTGCCCATGCATCGCATCCCCAGCCTGCTGGACCATGGCTACCTGCACGCGCTGGCCGTCACCGCATCCAGCTACACCACGGGCGAGCATGTGACGTTCTTTGACACCCGGGTCGAGCTGGAACCCTGGAAGCGCTCCCAGCGCAGTTCGCGCCGCACCACGCTGACCCACGAGCACCTGCTGGCCTCGTCTGCCATTCCGTTCGTGTTTCCCGCCAGCCCGCTGCCACACCATGCCCCGCAGGAATACTTTGGCGATGGCGCCATGCGCCACACCGCGCCACTGTCCCCGGTGATCCATCTGGGGGCCCAGCGCGTGCTGGTGGTGGGTGCAGGCCGCATGTGGGAACAGCCGTCCATGGCGCCGCTCCCGCCGGCCAACTACCCCAGCCTGGCACAGATGGCCGGCCATGCGCTGTCCAGCATCTTTCTGGACACCCTGCCACTGGACGTGGAGCGCGCCCTGCGTATCAACCAGACGCTGTCGCTGATCCCCCCAGCCGAACGTGCCCGCAGCAACCTGCGGCCGCTGGAACTGCTGGTCATCAACCCCAGCGACCGGCTGGACAGACTGGCGGCCGCCCACCTCCCGGCCTTGCCGCAGGGCATGCGCAACCTCCTGCGCGTGCTGGGGGTGGACAGCCAGCACCCCGAAGCCCAGAGCACAGCCCTGGCCAGCTACCTGATGTTCACCCCCCCCTACATCCACGCACTGATGACACTGGGCCGCGCCGACACGCTGGCCAAGCGGGAAGACGTGGTGCGGTTTTTCGGCTGGCACGATCGGGGTGTTGCAGTTCCGCTGCACCACAACCTGGCCCGGCACCGAGGCTTACCGCTGTAACCAGGCTTTTGTCACCACAATGCGATGTTTTCCGGCGGTGGCTGCGTCGTCGGCCCGCCCCGCCTTTCCTTGCCATGCCCGACTCCCCCGCCCCTGCCCCTCCCGCTGCTGCTGCGCCGGTCTCCACCAAGTCCTGGAACAACACGCTCAAGCTGAGCCTGTTGCTGCCCTATGTGGGCCTGATCGTGCTGCTGACCGCGACCATCGGCGGCATCACCTACTGGGCCGGTGCCCGCACCGTGTCATCACTGACGGAGCGCATGCTGCAGGAGATGGTGAACCGCATCGGCCAGTCGGTGGTACACCATGTCAGCGGCTCCGGTGCGGTGCTGGAGGCCGTCTTCCCCACCGGCATGCCTGCGCCGGACCGCATCGAAGACGGGTGGAGCGATCTGCGCACCCGCCTGTGGGCCGCCACCACGCTGCACCCCAGCACCAATGACTATGTGTACTACGGCAATCTGCGTGGGCAAGGCGCAGGCCTGAAGCGTTTGCACGACCATGCGGCCGAGCTACGGATCAAAACCGAATCGACGGCCCACCGGCGCTATTTCCGGCTGGAACAGATCGATGGCGAAGAGCAATTCCTTTTCACGGAAAAAGGGCTGTTCGATCCCCGCACACGGCCCTGGTTCCAGCAAGCCCAGGCGTCCCCCAGTCACACCTGGACCTCGGTCTACATCGACTTCAGCGCGCACGATCTGGTCGTGACGCGCGCACGCCGTGTGCTCGACACCCGCGGCGAATTCCAGGGCGTCGTGGCCACCGATGTGTCGCTGCTGGCCCTGAACCGCTTTGTCAATGAACTGGGCAACAGCGTGCAGGGACGCGCCTTCATCATCGAACCCAGCGGCGATCTGGTGGCGGCCTCGGGCATGGCCAATGTGCGCCAGAAGGAAAACGGGGAGATGGAGCGCATTTCCGTGCACAGCGTGGACGATCCGCTGATGGAGGGCGTGTACAAGGAAATTCGCCATCTGTTCAACGTGCCGGCCCGCGACGATGAATCCTCCGTGGCCGGCAAGACCATGCACATGCAGGACAGCCAGGGCAACAACCTGCTGGTGGCGTACCGCCGCGTGCTGGACGGTGCCGGCATGAACTGGGTGGCCGTGGTGGCCGTGCCCCGCACCGCCATGCTGGCCGATGTGTCCAACCTGGTGGAGATGGTGACCATCGCGGGGGTCTTGGCACTGGCCTGCGCCCTGATCATGGGCATGCGCGTGTTCGGTAAGGTGGCCGACGAGGTGCACCAGCTCTCGGAGGCCGTGCGCAGCATGGGCCAGGGGGCCATCGACACCCCCATCGATTCGCGCCGTACCGATGAACTGGGTGATCTGGCACGCACTTTCCAGGGCATGCGTCAGGAACTGTTCACCGACCGCCTCACCGGCGTGTCCAACCGCAGCGCCCTGCAGCATGTGCTGGCCGCGCTGACGGCAGGCGATGCCGCATCGGCCCAGCCTTTCGCCTTGCTGTTCATGGACCTGAACCTGTTCAAGGCATTGAACGACCGCTGGGGCCATGACAACGGCGACCGCGCACTTGCCGAAGTGGCGCAGCGCCTGCGCCAGCAGGTGCGTGCAGCGGACCATGTGGCCCGCTTGGGCGGCGATGAGTTCGTGGTGGTGCTGCGCGGCGTGGAGACGCCGGAGATGGCGCGCGCCCTGGCGGACAAGCTGGTCGCCACGCTCAGCGCCCCCTTGACCACCCTGGAAGGCATTCCTGCCGGAGAAACCGTCCACCTGGGTGCCTCGGTGGGCATTGCGCTGTACCCGGCGGACGGCCAGGATGTGCAGACCCTGCTACGCCAGGCCGACCAGCAGATGTACCAGGACAAGGCCCGGCGCAGCACCCCTGCGCGCTAGGCGCACACCGGACGGTCTCATTCCTGCAAGGGTGATCCCGGAGGGCCCCGCCACAGTCGGCAGCCCGGTGCTACGATCGCGCCACTCTTGCAGGTCCTGCAGTGTGGAACGATGGATGCTGCCCGGACATGAAGCCCGCTTGCACCATTGCCCTCCGGCGACCGAGCAACCTTGCGCCCTGGAGGCGGTCGTGCTGCGACGCCCCATTCAGCCAGGCGGGATGTGCAAGTGTTTCGATCACCACCACTTGTGAGGGACTTTCACATGCAACGCCGCCAATTTATCCAACTCTCCACCATTGCTGCGTCCGCAGGCAGCTTTGGCTCCGTCTTCGCCGCCGTCTCCGGCACGACCGCCGGATGGCGCAATTTCGAGATCACCACCACCGTCGACCTGAGCGAGAAGACCGCCCAGTCCAAAGTGTGGATCCCTGTGCCCGCTGCCGAACTGCCGGGCTACCAGCGCACGGTGGACGTGTCCTTCAACGCCCCCGGTGCCACCAAGGCCGAGTTGTACCGCGTCCCCGGCACCGATGCCCGCATGATCGCCGTGCAATGGGCCGATGCCAGCGCCGCCCACACCGTGGAAGTGACCAGCCGCATCGCCGTGCTGGACCGCGCCACCGACCTGGGCAATGCCGGCACCGCCCGCAAGCTGTCGGCCGCGCAGCTGCGGCCCTACCTGCAGCCCACTTCGCTGGCACCGCTGGACGGCATCGTCAAGGAAACCGCCGACAAGATCCAGGCCGAGGCAGGCAAGCCCCAGGATGCCGTGGGCAAGGCCCGCGCCATTTATGACTGGATGGTGGCCAACTGCACACGCAACGGATCCGTGGCCGGTTGCGGTACGGGCGATGTGCGTTACACGCTGACCAGCGGCAATCTGTCCGGCAAGTGCGCCGACCTGAACGGCCTGTTCACGGCCCTCTCGCGCGCCAGCGGCGTGCCAGCCCGCGACGTGTACGGCGTGCGCGTGGACGATTCCGTGCACGGCTTCAAGAGCCTGGGCAAGAGCGGCGACATCTCCAAGGCGCAGCACTGCCGCGCCGAGTTCTACGCCGACGGCTACGGCTGGGTGCCTGTCGATCCCGCCGACGTCGCCAAGGTCGCGCTGGAAGAGCAACCCGGCGGCCTGCCCAAGGACGCCCCCAAGGTGCGCGCTGCCCGCGCCATGCTGTTCGGCGGCTGGGAAGGCAACTGGATGGCCTACAACACGGCCGCCGATGTGCGCCTGCCCGGTGCGGACAAGACCGTGGGCTTCTTCATGTACCCCCACGGCGAAACCGCCCAGGGCCGCCTGGACAGCCTGGACCCCGTGCACTTCGCCTACCGCATCACCTCCAAGAAGCTGGCCTGACCAGCCCTTGCTGACACGGTGCACTCCATGCCCCCCAACCGCCGCCGCTGCCTGCAACTGCTGGCCGGTGCCTTGGGGGGGACCTGGGGCAGCCATGCCCTGGCCCGTGAAGCCACTGCGTCGCCGCCTGCCCAGGTTGTGGGTCGGCTGGCGCCCTGGCCTGCCCGCCAGGCCACGCCGGCCCTTAAAGCCCTGGCGCTGGACGGGCACAGCCGCAGCCTGCCGGACTTCGCGGGCGCCCCCCTGATTCTCAATTTCTGGGCCACCTACTGCGCGCCTTGCCGCCTGGAAATGCCCCAGTTCAACCAGTTGCTGGTCCGCCACCAGGCCCGGGGCCTGCGCGTGCTGGCCGTCAACCACGGCGAAATGCCGGCACGCGTGCTGCAATTTCTGCAGACCGTGCCTTTCCACGGCGATGTGCTGCTCGACCGCAGCCAGACCCAGTTGCCTGCCTGGGGCGGCATGGCCCTGCCGACCAGTTTTGTGATCGATGCCCAGGGCCGAGCGCGCTTCTGGCACATGGGCGAAATCGACTGGCTGGGCGCGGACGTGCAAGCCGCGCTGCAGACGGTGCTGCAGGGCTGAGCCCCCGGCGCCTGCCGCACCCCCACACCAGAATCCCCGTGCGACCGGCCCGCGCCACAAACGCCTAGAATTGGTCGGTTCTGGTGCGCCGCGGGGCGCAGACGGCTGGCAACAGCCGTCCACGTGACCAGAACCGGTGCCCGGCCTCCTGCCGTGCGCCCCTCAGCGATCAGAAAGTTCCGCAACCCTATGTCTCAACGAAAGTTATTCGTAACCACCGCCCTGCCGTACGCCAACGGCAACTTCCACATCGGCCACATCATGGAGTACATCCAGGCCGACACCTGGGTGCGTGCGCAGCGAATGCAGGGCAATGCGGTCAACTTCGTGGGTGCCGATGACGCCCACGGCGCTCCCATCATGATTGCCGCCGAGAAAGCCGGCAAGACGCCCCAGCAGTTCGTGGCCGACATCGCCGCCGGCCGCAAGCCCTACCTCGACGGCTTTCACATCGCCTTCGACAACTGGAGCAACACCGACAGCCCGGAAAACCACGCGCTGTCCAAGCAGATCTACCTGGACCTGAAGCAGGCCGGCTTCATCGAAACCCGCACCATCGAACAGTTCTTCGACCCCGAGAAGAACATGTTCCTGCCCGACCGTTTCATCAAGGGCGAATGCCCGCGCTGCCACGCCAAGGACCAGTACGGCGACAACTGCGAAGTCTGCAGCTCGGTCTACGCACCCACCGACCTGATCAACCCGTTCTCGGCCCTGTCAGGCGCCACGCCCGTGCTCAAGACCTCGGAGCACTTCTTCTTCAAGCTGTCCGACCCGCGCGCCGTCGAGTTCCTGACCGAGTGGACGCAGGACGGCAAGCATGTGCAGCCCGAAGTGGCGGCCAAGATCAAGGAATGGTTCGGTGTGCGCACCAACCCCGATGGCTCGACCAGCGAAGGCCTGGATGACTGGGACATCAGCCGCGACGCGCCCTACTTCGGCATCGAGATCCCCGATGCACCGGGCAAGTACTTCTATGTGTGGCTGGACGCGCCCGTGGGCTATCTGGCATCGCTGAAGGAGTTGCTGAACCGGCGCGGCGAGGACTACGACGCCTACATGGCCGATCCCGACCTGGAGCAGTACCACTTCATCGGCAAGGACATCATCACTTTCCACACACTGTTCTGGCCTGCGATGCTGAAGTTCAGCGGCCGCAAGACGCCGACCCGGATCTGCGTGCACGGCTTCATGACCGTCAACAACGGCGAGAAGATGAGCAAGAGCCGCGGCACCGGACTGGATCCGCTGAAGTACCTGTCCCTCAAGATGAATCCCGAGTGGCTGCGCTACTACCTGGGTGCCAAGCTCAATGGCCGCAACGAAGACATCGACTTCAACCCCGAAGACTTCATGCTGCGGGTCAACTCCGATTTGATCGGCAAATACGTCAACATCGCTTCGCGCGCTGCCGGCTTCATCAGCAAGCGCTTTGAAGGCAAGCTGGGTGCGGTCAGCGAAGACGGTCAGACCCTGCTGGCAGCGCTGCGCGAGCAGAAGGACGCCATCGTGGCCGCCTACGAGGGCCGCGACACGGCCCGTGCGGCCCGTGAAATCATGCTGCTGTGCGACAAGGTCAACAGCTACGTGGATGCCAACAAGCCCTGGGAACTGGCCAAGCAGGAAGGCATGGACGCCCGCCTGCAGGATGTCTGCACCACCTGCATCGAAGCCTTCCGCCTGCTGACGATTTACCTCAAGCCCATGCTGCCCGCCGTGGCCACGCAGGTCGAAGCCTTCCTGAACGTGCAGCCGCTGCAGTTTGCCGATGCTGCCACCTTGCTGGGTGCCGGCCATGGCATCGGCAAGTACGAACACCTGATGCAGCGCGTGGTGGTAGAGCAGCTCGACGCCCTGTTCGAGCCACCCGCAGCTCCCGTGGTGGAAGCGGTGAAGCCCGGTGGCGAAGAAATTGCGCCCACCATCACCATCGATGACTTTGCCAAGATCGACCTGCGCATTGCCAAGATCGTCGAATGCAAGGCCGTGGAAGGTTCGACCAAGCTGCTGCAGCTGACGCTGGACGCCGGCGAAGGCAAGATGCGCAATGTGTTCAGCGGCATCGCCAGCATGTACCGCCCGGAACAGCTGGAAGGCAAGCTGACGGTGCTGGTGGCCAATCTGGCACCGCGCAAGATGAAGTTCGGCATCAGCGAAGGCATGGTGCTGGCCGCCAGCCACGCGGACGAGAAGGCCGAGCCCGGCATCTATGTGCTGGAGCCCTTCCCGGGCGCCCAGCCGGGCATGCGCATCGGCTGATGCCCAGACCCTGATGCGCTTTCCGCCCATCACCCAGCCCCTGCGGTCCCTGGCCGCCGGGGCTTTTTTCTGTGCGCTGCTGCCACTCTCCGGCTGTACCGTGATCGCCGTGGCGGGCACGGCCATCAGCGTGACGGCCGGTGCCGTGGGTCTGGCGGCCGACGCCGCGATCGGCACGGCCAAGATCGTCGGCAAAGGCGTGGGCAAGGCCGCCGATGCGCTGATGGACGACGACCCGCCCGACACCTCCGGCGTGAACGTGCACTACCGTGACGCAGTGGCACCGGTGGCATCGGCCCCACAACAGTGATTCCACAGCGCACCAGCGCTCCACAGACAAACAGCGTGCTGCGCCGCCCCATGCTGCAGCGGACGCCATGCCATTCACTGCCTGTACGCACCAGCGCCGGCACGGCCAAGCACATTGCAGCGGCATAAATAAATAACCAATAACTTCCTGTAACAGTGCTCCGTTATTGGCCGCTGTGCCGCTGCGTCTGTTCCTAGAATCCGCCCACCCACCGCTTTGCTTGCGGCGGGCGACAAGGCCGCGAGAGCCTGCACCCTGGGTGCCACCGCGTCCCCCTGTCGCCAGGACGTCCAAGCAGCCAGGCTTTTCCCTAGGATGCGGATGCCTGCGATGGCCTTGCCCCACAGACTCTTCAGGAGACCCCATGCCTCTTGCATTTCGCTCTTCCCGAGCCCCCCGTGCTGTCCTGGCGCTCTGGCCCGTGCTTGCCCTGACGACGGCATTCCACGCCCAGGCCGCCACCGACGCACCCGCCCCCCTGCGCGCCCAGGATGTGGCGGTGCTGGCAGCCACCTGCGCCAACTGCCACGGACCCGACGGCCGTTCGACGGGCGGCATTCCACAGCTGCGCGGTGTGGGCGAGGCCCATCTGCTGCAACGCCTGCAGGCCTTCAAGGCCGGCACTGCCAAGGATGCCACCGTGATGACCCGCCTGGCCAAGGGCTACGAAGACGAACAAATCAAGGCGCTGGCCGCATGGTTCAGCAAGGAGGGCAAGTGATGCAATTCAACCGTCGTCAAATGCTGGGCGGTGCCGCAGCCGGCGTCACCAGCCTGGCCCTGCCGTCTATCGTCCGCGCCCAGGCCGCATCCGCCCATGTGGTGGTGATCGGCGGCGGCTTTGGTGGAGCCACCGCCGCCCGCTACCTGCGCCAGCTAGCCCCCCAGTTGCGTGTCACGCTGGTGGAGCCTGCCGCACGCTTTTACACCTGCCCCTTCTCCAACCTGTACCTGGCCGGCCTGCGCAGCTGGGAGAGCATCGGCCACAGCTATGACGGGCTGCGCAAGGCCGGCGTGCACGTGGTCCACGCCCGTGCCGACCATGTGCTGACCGACACCCGCCGGGTGCTGCTGTCCAACGGCCAGGCACTCTCTTACGACAAGCTGGTGCTCTCGCCCGGTGTGGACATGCGCTGGAACGCGCTGGAAGGCTATGACGAGGCTGCCTCGCAGCTGGCCCCCCATGCCTGGAAGGCGGGCCCGCAGACCCAGTTGCTGAAGAAGCAGTTGGAAGCCATGCCCGATGGCGGCAAGTTTGTCATGGTGATCCCCGCCAACCCTTTCCGCTGCCCGCCCGGCCCCTACGAGCGCGCCGCCATGGTGGCCCACTACCTCAAGCAGCACAAACCGAAGAGCAAGATCCTGCTGCTGGACGACAAGGACGCCTTCTCCAAGCAAGGGCTGTTCATCCAGGGCTGGAAGGCGCTGTACGGCGACATGATCGAGTGGGTCAAGCAGTCCGACGACGGCAAGGTCACCCGCGCGGACGCCAAGAACCTGGAAGTGGAAACCGCCTTCGGCACCAAGCACAAGGCCGATGTGCTGAACGTCATCCCGCCCCAGAAAGCCGGCTTCATCGCCGACCGCGCTGGCGTGACGGACGCCAGTGGCTGGGTGCCCGTCAAGGCCGAATCGTTCGAATCCTCGAAGGTGCCGAACGTCTATGTGCTGGGCGATGCCACCATCGCCGCCCCCATGCCCAAATCGGGCTTTGCCGCCAACACCCAGGGCAAGGTGGCCGCTGCGGCCATTGCGGCCGAGCTGACCGGCCAGCCATTGCCCGCCGCCTCGTACGCCAACACCTGCTACAGCCTGATCGGCAACGACTACGGCATCTCCGTGGCAGGGGTCTACCGCGCCCAGGAAGGCAAGCTGATCGAAGTGCCCAACTCCGGTGGCGTGAGCCCGCTGGATGGCAATGCCGCCTTCCGCAAGGCCGAGGCCGACTACGGCTCGGCCTGGTACAAGGCCATCAGCACCGACATCTGGGACCGCTGATCCATGCCGCCCTCCACCCAGCTGGCTGCCGCATTCGCTCTGGGCTGCGCCTTCGGTCTGGCCGCACGGCTCAGCCGTTTCTGCCTGCTGCGCGGCCTGCGCCAGGCGCAGGGGCTGGATGGCGATGCCGCACGCGGCAGCGCGCCGGCGCTGCAGGCTTTTGCGCTGGCCCTGGCGGTGGCGTTGCTGGGCACCCAGGCCCTGGTCTGGGCCGGCCAGCTGGATTGGAGCCTGGCGCCCATCGTGCGCACGCAGTTCTCGGTGCCCGGCGTGCTGCTGGGCGGTGCGCTGTTCGGTGTGGGCATGGTGCTGGCACGCAGCTGCGGTGCGCGGGCCCTGGTGCTGCTGGGAGGAGGCAATCTGCGCGCGCTGGTCACGCTGGTGTTTCTGGGCCTGGCGGCCCAGGCGACGTTCACCGGCGTGCTGGCACCGCTGCGCCAGTGGTGGCAAAACCTGGGTGCGGTGGCGCTGGAACACAGCACCCTGCCTGCTGTCCTGTCCGCAGCGGGCGGGAACAGCACCACGGCACTGGCGCTGTGCACCGCCCTGCCCGCGGCAGCACTGCTCGTTTATGCATTCTGGAACCCCGCTCTGCGCCGCAGCCCGGTGCAATGGCTGGGTGCTGGGGCCATCGGCGCTCTGGTGGCCGCCGGCTGGTGGATCAGCAGCCATGTGGGGGTGGACCCGTTCGAGCCCACACCCACCACCTCGCTGAGCCTGATTGCGCCGGTGTCCGAAAGCCTGCTCTACCTGCAGCTGGCCGTGGGGCGCGACTTCAGCTGGGGCCCGGCCCTGGCCGCCGGCATTCTGGCCGGCGCCGCAGCGGGCGCACTGCTGGACCGCAGCGCCCGGTGGGAGGGGTTTGACAGCACGCCACGCCTGGCAGCGTCGGCACTGGGCGGCACCTTGATGGGCCTGGGCGGGGTGCTGGCGGCTGGCTGCTCCATCGGTCAGGGCCTGAGCGGGCTGTCCACCCTGGCAGTGGCCAGCCTGCCCGCCGCAGTCGGGATTGTGCTGGGCGCCTGGCTGGCACTGCGCCTGCTTCCGGTCACTTTGCGATAAGTGAGCACACTCTCACGCCACACCACTGCGGCATACGCACCACAGCGGTGCGGTACCGTCCGGTCGCTGTCCTAGAATCCGCGCATCAGACAGTGCTGTATGTGCCGCGTGACGGCTGTGACGGATCCCCGGATACCGTCTGCCTGCCCAGCCTTGCCGGGGTGTTCCACCCTGCGCCCACCGACCACATCCCCCTGCTGACGCCTTCGCTGATCGCATCGGCGCTGGCTGCCGCCGCCAGGCCCCTGGCTGCTGCTGCGCTGGTGCGCGGCGGTGTCTCCGGGGCGCCTGGAACCGGGCTGGCTGCCGGGCCGCTGCGCTGCCTTTTGGTCTGCGTCATTCTTTTTCTTTTGCAAGGTCCCGCCACATGCAACGTCGCCACTTTCTGACCCGTCCGCCCGTCATGGCGGCTGCCGCCATCGCAGCGCCTTCGCTGGCCCTGGCCGCACCAGCCATCCTGACACCCCAGTCGCGCATCCTGCCCCGCCAGGGCAAGGGCCCGCGCATCGTGATCTGCGGCGGCGGCTGGGGCGGCATGACGGCGGCGCGCTACCTGCGCGAGCTGATGCCGACATCCGAAGTGGTGCTGCTGGAGCGCAATGCGACCTTCTGGTCCGGCCCGATGAGCAACAAGTGGCTGATCGACATCGTGAACACCGATTTCGTCAACCGCGACATGCTGCACCCGGCCAACAAGTACGGCTACACGCTGCTGCAGACCGAGGTGACCGGCTTCGAGCGCGACCAGAAGCTGGTGCGCACCAGCCATGGCCTGATCGAATACGACTTCCTGATCCTGTCGGGCGGTATCCGCAACGACTACGAAGCCTGGTTCGGCAACGACCAGCGCGCCATTGAATACACGCGCACGCACTTCCCCAACGCCTACATCCCCAACCAGGAGATGCTGTCGCTCAAGAGCAAGGTCAAGAACTTCAAGGGCGGCACGCTGGTGATGACCCTGCCACCGCCGCCGCACCGCTGCCCGCCTTCGCCCTACGAGCGCGCCTGCCTGATTGCCTGGCACATCAAGAAGAACAAGATCCCCGGCAAGATCCTGATCCTGGATCCCAAGCCCAAGATCGCCCCCATCAGCATGGGCTACCAGCAGGCCTTCGAAGAGCTGTATCCGGACATCATCACCCACGTGCCCAATGCGCGAGTACAAGAAGTCGACCCCTTCAACAAGAAGATCAAGACCGCCGCCGGCGAATTCAAGTTCGACGATGCCATCCTGATGCCGCCGCACCAGGCGGCCGACATGGTCTGGCAGGCCGACCTGATCGGCAAGGACCCGGCCACCGGCAAGCCCACCGGCTGGGCCGATATGCACAACCGCCTCTACCATGCCAAGACCGACGACCGCGTCTACTTTGTGGGCGACCTGATGGGTGCCATCTCGCCCCAGTTCGGCCACTACCCCAAGAGCGGCCACGTGGCCAACTACATCGGCAAGATCGTGGCCAAGAACATTGCCCAGCGCGTGGCAGGCAAGGAAGTCACGCCGCTGCTGCCGGACAACCTGTGCTACATGATGGTCAACGGGGATCCGCAGGAGGAAATCTCGGTCAAGTTCGAGTACGAAGTGGACGCCGCCAGCGGCAATGTGATCCAGCACCAGATCGACATGGACGTACGCACGCCCGACCTGGTCAAGGAAGACTTTGCCTGGATCAACAGCAAGTTCAGCGACTTCCTGGGCGTGTAAGCCCTCCGGGCGGGATGCCGCCCGGGTTCTGCATAGCGACCGATAGCAAAAAAGGTAGACCGACTTCATGCTTCACCACACCTCCCGCAGAAGCCTGGTACTGGGCGCGGCAGCGCTGGCCCTGCCGGTGGCCGCACTGGCCCAGCAAAGCAGCGCGACCGGCGCCAAGGCGCCGCTGGTCGGCCCGCTGGCCCCGAATCCGGCCGAATTCAAGAAGCAGGTGGACCAGTTCACCGGCAGTGCCACGCCCGTGGCCGACGGCCTGCAGCTGGACGTGCCGGCCCTGGCCGACAACCCCAGCGCCGTGCCGGTCAAGGTGAAAGTCACGGCCCCCATCACCGAGCAGGACTGGTGCGAGGAAATCATCGTGCTGGCCGAACTCAACCCCTCGCCGCTGACCTGCCGCCTGCACTTCACCGCGCTGACGGGCACGGCCGAAGCCGCCGTGCGCGTGCGCCTGTCGCAAACGCAGACCATCCACGCCCTGGCCCGCATGAAAAGCGGCAAGGTACTGGTGGCCAAGCAGGCCGTCACCGTTGCCGCCAGCGGCTGCGGCATGTGAGCCAAGGAGCCTCCATGAACCCTTCCAAGCCCCCCCGCATCTGGGTCAGCAATGCCAGCCCCAAAAAGGGCGAAGTGCTGCGCGTGCGCGCACAGATCGAACATGTGATGGAAAGCGGCCTGCGCACCGACCCGGCCACCGGCAAGCTGCGCCCGCGCAACATCGTCAACCGCTTTGAAGCCCGGCTGGACGATGCCCTGCTGTTTGCCTGGACGCCCGGCATCTCCGTGGCCCAGAACCCCTACATCGAATTCACCTTCCTGGCCCGCCAGAGCGGCACGCTGCACTTCCACTGGAAGGATGACGGCGGCCAGACGCTGAAAGCCGAAAAAGCCATCACCGTGGCCTGACGCCGCAGCATGCGCCATGCAAGGCGCACCCCCCCCTTTCCCCCGGCCTCGGCCCCGCTCTGCGGGGCTTTTTCATGTCCGCGGTTGCCGGCGACCCGGCGCTTACAGCACGGTGCAGGCTGTGCGCGCATCCGGCTGGCATGCGGCATACACCGCCACGCGGTTGCGCCCCAGGGCCTTGGCCCGATAGAGCGCATCGTCCGCACGCTCCATCAAGGCCTTGGCCTGGCCGGCATGGACGGGAAACGCCGCCAGCCCGCACGACAACGTGGCATGCACCGTATGGCGCTCCAGCCGCCGCGGGCTGCCGGCAAATGCCTGGCGCAGCGTCTGGGCACGCTCCCAGGCGGCCTCGATCGGCGTATCGGGAAACAGCACCAGGAACTCATCTCCGCCGTAGCGGAACACCATGTCCTGCGACCGGCAGGAATGCTGCAGGTGGCGGGCAAGAGACTGCAGCAACTGGTCGCCCGCCGCATGGCCGTGGCGGTCATTGGTCTGCTTGAAGAAATCCACGTCCAGCAGCATCAGCGCCAGGCTGGTCTGGCGCACCCGGCAGGACTCCAGCAGACGCGGCAGGCTGTCTTCCAGCATGCGGCGGTTGAGCAGGCCGGTCAGCGGGTCGCGCTCGGCCTGCTCGGTCAGGCGGTCCTTGAGTGCACGGATCTCTTCCAGCTTGTTGCGCAACTGGCTGCGCTGCTGGTGCAGCACGGTGGCACGCCGGTAGCTGTTCTGAGCAAACACCGCCAGAAACGCCATCAGCGTGGCCATGCACAGCACCGTGGTCAGCATGCTGCTGTCGGGCACAAAGTGCAGCGGGCGCACCAAACCGACCAGCAACACCCCCACCGCCATGGCCACCAGGGCCTCCAGCCAGCCCAGCCAGCTGCGGAACGCCAGCAGATTGACACTGGCCCCCACGAACAGGATGAAGCTCACCCACAGCGAAAAGTCCAGCACCGCCGCCCAGGCACCAAAGCACAGCGCATCGGCCAGCATGTGCTGCACTTCGGCCTTGCGCGGGTGGTCGGCATACAGGCCGCGCACATACAGCAGGTGGGGATAGACCAGAAATTGCAGCACCAGCAGCCCCCACAGCCAGACCGCACCGTGCTGGGCCTGCACCTGGCTGCCCAGGGCCAGGCCCAGCAAGGCGAACGAGGTGCTGCGGTTTTTCCAGTTCATGCGCACCGCCCAATGGGCGCGCGGGGCAACAGCGGTGTGACTTGCGGCCATACGGTGTGATCCACGGAAGGTGTGCAACCTTCTGCAGGGCCGATCAAGCATGGGCTCGACCTGTCTCCTCCCTGTGGCACGGTGGCCTGCGGCTGCGGTTGATGTGCCAAGCGCGCCGGCGCTTGGCACCCGCTGACGCTTTTATTATTTATTAGCTTTTAATTATAGAAACTCAGATTGCAATACAGTTCATTTATCAATTCCCGAGTGCATTCCATGTGATTGCAGGGATACAAAAAAAGGCCTCTTGCGAGGCCTTTTATCGATGGACGGAGGAAAAACCTCCCAGCCCTAGATGCCGCGATAGCGCCCTGGCCGGTGGCTCACCGCCAGAAACACGCCCATGACCACCGCCGCCAGCACGGACCAGGCCACGCGCTCCCACGGCACCACCCACAGCGCCAGCATCACCACCGTGCAGTCGATGGCCATCTGCACCTTGCCGGCGCGGATGCCATAGCGTTCCTGCAGGTACAGCGAGGCAATGGTGGCCCCGCCCAGGCTGGAGCGGTGGCGTGCCAGAAACAGGATGCCGGTGCCCATCAGCAGACCGCCGGCGATGGCCGCAAACACCGGGTGCAGATAATCGATGTGGATGAAGCGGGGTCCCAGCTCCATAATCAACGAAAGTATGCCCACACTTACAAATGTCTTGATCGTGAATACCCGGCCGATATGTTTCCAGGAAAACCAGTAAAACGGGATATTGATGGCAAAGTAAATCGCACCAAACGGCCAGCCGGTGGCGTAGTGCAGCACAAAGGCCAGACCGGCCGTGCTACCCGTCAGCAGCCCGGCCTGGGAGAACATCATCATGGTGATGCCCACAAACAGGGAGCCGGTGAACAGGGCCTGGGCATCTTCGAAAGTGCCGTGGCGTAGGCCGGAAGGGGGTTCAGCCGCTGCAAGGGGGCTGGAGGCGGTGCCGGCAGAAACGCCGGCCGCCAGGGGGGCGGAGGTGGATGCAGTGACAGTGTGAGCCATGGTATGGACCTTTGCGACGTTGCACCGGCAGTTGTGCCGCCGGCAAAAAAACGCTTGCAAGATGAATGCCTGCAAGCACGTCGCTCAGCCCGTATTTTGCTGCAACGCAGCAACCCCATTCACTGCCGTGGTGCAATCACCACGCACATCCGGGGCCACACCGCGGTCAGTGCTCGCCTGACGCGCGTTTTTGCACCGAAGCGCTGCGGATCACCCGGCCTTCGTCGCTGAAAGTCACCGTGAACACCATCTCGCGGTTGGGCGGGTCGATCCACTGCCAGTCCCAGTCCGTCTCCTGCTTCAGTGCAAACCGCATGCGCTTGGCCGGCATGCCCAGCATGCGGCGGACCTGCTCGTCCGTCATGCCGGGCTGGATCTTTTCGAACATGTGCGGCGCCAGCACCTGGCGCAGCGCGCTCATCTTGCCGTCCGGACCGATGGTGACCATGTAGTTGCGGTGACCGGCTGGCTGGCGGTTGTATTCAAAGGTGCGCGAGCCGTCAGACTCGTTCCACACATAGGCCGGCTCCCCGAATTCGGCACGCACATCGGCTTCGGTGGACAGGCCTTCTTCCAACTTGTCGATCTTGTGCTGGTCACAGCCCACCAGGCCCACGGCGCCCAGCGCCACGGCCGCCAGCATGCCTGCGATACGCGAGAAAGATTTCATGGGCTTTGTCCTGTCCATCATGCTGCACTGCAACCATACAGTCCCGCCAGTCTAGCGGGCTTGCAGGCCCGCTGCGCGCAGCACCTTGGCAGTTCCGCCCGGCGAACAGGGCATGATGACGTTCTTTCACTGAGTATCCGCCCGCCCATGTCTGCTTCCCTGCCCGATCTGTTCGCCCAATTTCACGCCTGTGCCGCTGAAGCACTGCAGCAGGACAACAAATGGCTGGTGATCGACCCCGTGTACGACCACATGGAACAGCTGGCCGCCCAGCCCCTGGAGCAACTTCTGCCCCAGATCCTGCAGCTGATCGAAACCTATCCCACGCTGGACTACGGCGGCCCCGGCCCGTTCGGCAGCCTGATTGAAGAACACCCGCTGACCGCCTACACCCCGGCGTTGCTGGCCTCGCTGCAGCGCCAGCCCAGCGTGCAGGTCATGGGCTGGCTGGACCGCGCCGTGCGTGCCGAGGGGCTGGATCTGCCCTGCGGCCCCAATCCGGTGCGCCCGGCCGATTACGCCGCCGTGCTGGAGCAGCTGCTGCACCACCCTCTGGCCTCCGAGGAGTGCAAGGCCTTCGCCCAGGACAGCCTGGACGACGCTCGCCAGGCGATCCGCCCGTGAACCGCTAAAATCCCCTCTTCTGAGAGGTTTACCCACATGTCCATCTTCCGCCGTCCCGACTACCAATCCGAAACCACCCAGTTCCTGAACGAGCTGAAGAAGCAGAACCCCGCGCTGGAATCCCAGCAGCTGGCCGGTCGCGCCCTGCTGTGGGACAAGAACGTGAACTATGAAGTGGCGGCAGACACCGCCCAGGCCCAGGTGGCCCAGAAGCCCTACGTCTACCAGACCAACGCCAGCTGATCCCAGGCGGTCTGCCCGGCTGTGTACCCTGCACAGTCCTACGGGCCGCGTGCGCCACCCCGTGCGCACCCGCGGCTCCTTGAATTGCAGCACCCATGAAGCAGCGCGCCTCCCAGGCCGGTGACAACGACGCGCTGGCCGCGTCGTCCGCACTCACGCCCCTGTCGCCCGACGGCCTGCCCGACGTGGTGGACCAGGTGGCCTTGGCACGCCTGTACGGGGAGCCGCTGTTCAACCTGCCCAATGACCTCTACATCCCGCCGGATGCGCTGGAGGTCTTCCTCGAGGCCTTTGAAGGCCCGCTGGACTTGTTGCTGTATCTGATCCGCAAGCAGAACTTCAACATCCTCGACATCCCCATGGTGGATGTCACCGCCCAGTACCTGCGCTATGTGGACGAAATCCGCACGCGCAACCTGGAACTGGCGGCCGAATACCTCTTGATGGCCGCCATGCTCATCGAGATCAAGTCGCGCATGCTGCTGCCCCCCAAGAAGAAAGAGGGGGAGGAAGAAGCCGAAGACCCGCGTGCCGAACTGGTGCGCCGTCTGCTGGAGTACGAGCAGATCAAGCTCGCTGCCGCCCAGCTGGGCCAGATTCCGCAGTATGGCCGCGACTTTCTGAAGGCCCAGGTCTACATCGAGCAAAGCCTGCAGCCGCGCTTTCCGGATGTGGAGGTCTCCGAGCTGCAGGCAGCCTGGCAGGACATCCTCAAACGCACCAAGCTGGTCCAGGCCCACCGCATCACCCGCGAAGAACTGTCGGTGCGCGAGTACATGAGCCAGATCCTCAAGCAGTTGCAGGGCCGCCGCTTTGTACCGTTCGAGGACATCTTCGTGCCCGAAAAAGGCAGCACCGTGCTGGTGGTGACCTTTATCGCGCTGCTGGAGCTGGGCAAGGAAACCCTGATCGAAATCACCCAGGCAGAGGCCTACGCACCCATCTATGTGCGCCTGGCCTATCGCCCTGTCGAGCCCGTGCTGGCCCCGCTGGACGCCGACGAAGGCGTGTACTCGACGGACTGAGTCTCCCTCCACGTTCCGGCCCTTGTTTTCGGCCCCGTCGCGCTGCGCGCAGCCGGGGGTGAGGACCTGCCCGCCATGCAGCACCCGCTGGCGCTGCACGCCAGTGCACTACCACCACCGCCAAACCCTGCTGCGCAGGCCATACCCGGGCCCTGCGCTCGGAATTGCGGCGGCTTTTTTCTTCCCCAAAGCCGCCAGACCTGGTCACCAAGGCCGTCACAGCGCTGGCGCTTTTTGCAACCACTAACCGGGAGACCGATTTCCGCAGCGAAAACAGCGGCAACACCGTCCAACCCGGTCGGTTTGGCAGCGCCACAACGGGCAGCGGAGGGGAAATTGACCACCATTTGCGCGGAGATGCAGCCACCTTGCATGCAATCTGCAGCAACACCCCTTCAACCACGCTCAACCTCTCCCCAAAAAACACGCTGGCGCCACGCGGACCATTCAGCGCCATCTGGCGCAATTTGCACCCGCTGCAGCATGCCCACAATGCCCGGCATTCCCTGTTCGACCCGGAGCTTTCGCCATGCCGCACGCCACCTCTTCCACGGACTGCGCCAGCCACGCTGCCCCCCGCGCCCCTGCTGCCGCTGTTTCCCCGCCTGCCACACAGGCCATGCACTGGCACCAGCCCGTCACCCGGCCCGCTGCACAGGCGGTCGGCACGACCGGCCAACGCTGGTCGGTGGACGCCATCCAGGCCCTGCTGGACCTGCCTTTTCTGGACCTGCTGCACCAGGCCCAGAGCGTGCACCGCCAGCACTGGCCGGCCGGTGAGATCGAGCTGGCCACGCTGCTGTCGGTCAAGACTGGAGGCTGTCCCGAAAACTGCGGCTACTGCCCGCAGTCGGCCGAATTCGACACCGGCGTGCAGGCCGACAAGCTGATGAGCGTGGAAGAGGTCACCCGCGCGGCCAAGGCCGCACAGGACGCCGGGGCCACGCGCTTTTGCATGGGCGCCGCCTGGCGCGCGCCCAAGGACCGCGACATCGAAAAAATGAACCTGCTGATCAGCGCCGTGAAGGGGCTGGGCCTGCAAACCTGCGCCACGCTGGGCATGCTGCAGCCGCACCAGGCCAAGGCACTGCACGACGCCGGGCTGGACTACTACAACCACAATCTGGACACCGCACCCGAGTACTACCGGGACGTTGTCAGCACCCGCCAATACCAGGACCGGCTGGACACCCTGGCCGCCGTGCGCAACGCCGGCATCAGCGTGTGCTGCGGCGGCATCATCGGCATGGGGGAAACCGAGGTTCACCGCGCCGGGCTGATTGCCCAGCTGGCGAACATGGAGCCCTACCCCGAGTCCGTCCCCATCAACAGCCTGGTGCGCGTGCCCGGCACCCCGCTGGCCGACAGCGAGCCCGTCGATCCGCTGGATTTCGTGCGCGTGATTGCCGTGGCCCGCATCACCATGCCCCAGGCCCGCGTGCGCCTGTCGGCAGGTCGCCAGCAACTGGGCGAGGCGGTGCAGACCCTGTGCTTCATGGCCGGTGCCAATTCCATCTTCTACGGCGACAAGCTGCTGGTCACCGGCAACCCCGATACCGATGCCGACCGCCAACTGCTGCACAAGCTGGGACTGCACGGCCTACAAACCCAGACATCCGCCGCCTGAAGACCTGCGCGCCATCGACTGCCGCGGCGCCCGGCCCGTGTGAACGCCGCGGCACACACCCTGTAGGACGGCCCCGCCGCCCTGCGCTCTTTGCCACCATCACGGACCACTCCCGCAGCCCCGCGCTGCGGCCCTGGCCCAGGGAGTTCCGCATGACCTCTACCCTTGCCCACCGCAGCATGGCGGCCGTCTGGCACCCTTGCACCCCCATGCAGCGGCACGAAGCCGCGCCCCCGCTGGCCATTGACCGCGCCAGCGGCCCCTGGCTGTACGACACCGACGGACGGCGCTACCTGGATGGCATCAGCTCCTGGTGGGTCAATCTGTTCGGCCACGGCCACCCGCATATCCGCGCCGCACTGGCCGACCAGCTGGAGCGCCTGGACCACATCCTGCTGGCCGGCTGCACCCACGCGCCGGTGGTGGAACTGTCCGAACGCCTGGCCGCGCTCACCGGTCTGGGCCACGCCAGCTATGCCAGCGACGGCGCCTCGGCCACCGAAATCGCACTGAAGATGAGCGCCCATTACTGGCGCAATCTGGGTCGGCCCGAAAAGAACCGCTTTGTCGGCCTGGCGGGCGGCTACCACGGAGAGACCGTGGGCGCGCTGTCCGTCACCGATGTGGAGATTTTCCGCAGTGCCTATGCCCCGCTGACCCGTCTGTCAGCCACCGTGCCCAGCCCGGATGCACGCCACGCCTTGCCAGGGGAAAGCGCTGCCGACGTGGCCCTGCGTGCGGCAGCCGCCCTGGAGGACTGGCTGCAGGCCCACCACCAGGAAACCGCCGCGCTGATCGTGGAGCCGCTGATCCAGTGTGCCGCAGGCATGGTGATGTACGACGCCGTCTACCTGCGCCAGGCCCGCCAGCTGTGCGACCGCTACCAAGTGCATCTGGTGGTGGACGAGATCGCCACCGGCTTCGGCCGCACCGGCCGCCTGTTCGCCCACCAGCAGGCGAGCATCACGCCGGACTTCATCTGCCTGTCCAAAGGGCTGACCGGCGGCACGCTGCCGCTGTCGGTCGTGCTCACCACCGACACCGTCTACCAGGCGTTCTACGGCACCGATGCGGCACGGGCGTTCCTGCATTCCCACTCCTACACTGGCAACCCGCTGGCCTGCCGCGCTGCCCTCGCCACACTGGATCTGTTTGCGCAGCGGGATGCGCTGACCACCAACCAGGCCATGGCGGCGCAGATCAGCGCCGCCTTCGCACCGTTGAACACCCACCCCCGCGTGCGCCACGCCCGCCACCTGGGCATGGTCTGGGCCTGGGACATCGACACAGACTTGCCCGACTTTGCCCAGCGCTACCACCATGCGGCCTTGCGCCACGGCCTGCTGCTGCGCCCCATCGGTCGCACGCTGTACTGCATGCCGCCCTATGTGCTGGACGCCCCCGCCATCGCCCACCTGGGCCGCGCGAGCCTGGCGGCACTGGAAGACTGCTTGCAGCAGGAAGCCGCGCTGCGCCAGCGCACGGAGGCCGCATGATCGGCTGCTTTGTGACCGGAACCGACACCGGCGTCGGCAAGACCCTCGCCAGCTGCGCGCTCTTGCACGCCCTGGGCCGCCACCACGCCCGCGTGGTCGGCATGAAGGCCGTGGCCGCGGGGGCCGAGCCCGACGGCCATGGCGGCTGGGCCAATGAAGACACGCTGGCCCTGCGCGCCGCCTCCACGCTGGCAGTGCCCGCTGCCTGGGACAACCCGGTGCTGTTGGCCGATCCGCTGTCGCCCCATATCGCCGCCCAGCGCGCCGGGGTGGAGGTGACGCTGCCCCCCATCCTGTCCGCCTACCACCAGCTGGCCGCCCAGTCCGACGCCGTGGTGGTGGAGGGAGCCGGCGGCTGGCGCGTGCCACTGTCGGACAGCCTGTCGATTGCCGATCTGGCCGTGGCGCTGCAGCTGCCCGTGGTGCTGGTCGTCGGCCTGCGCCTGGGCTGCCTGAACCATGCGCTGCTGACGGCCGACGCCATCCGGGCCAGCGGCCTGCCGCTGGCCGGCTGGATCTGCAGCCGCATGGACCCCCACATGCTCGCCCCAGAAGACAACCTGGCCACGCTGCGCCGTGCACTGGGCAGCCTGGGTGCGCCGCTGCTGGCCGACCTGCCCCACCAGGTCCGGCCCGATCCTCGCACCGCATCCGTACAACTCCCGCAGGAATGGCAATGACCCCCACCACCGCACCATCCACCGGTTCCTGGCTGGACGAACTCCCCCTGCAACTGGCCGCGCTGGACGCCCAGCACCTGCTGCGCACGCGCCGTGCCGTGTCGCCGCTGCAGGGGGCGCACATCCGCGTGGACGGCCAGCCCCTGCTGCAGTTCTGCAGCAACGACTACCTGGGCCTGGCCGGCCACCCGGCCCTGGCCGAGGCAGCCTGCACCGGCGCCTGGGACTTTGGCGTGGGCTCCGGCGGCTCGCCCATGGTCAACGGCCACAGCACGGCCAATGCCGCACTGGAAGCCGATCTGGCGCAGTTTGTGCAGCTGCCGCGTGCGCTGTACTTCTATGCCGGCTTTGCCACCAATGCCAGCGTGATCCCGGCGCTGGTGGGTGCGGGCGATGCCATCTTCTCGGACGCCCTGAACCACGCCAGCTTGATCGACGGCTGCCGGCTGTCACGCGCCAGCATCCACCGCTATCCGCATGGCAACCTCGCTGCGCTGGATGCGCTGCTGGCCGGCAGCACCAGCCGGCGCAAGCTGGTGGTCAGCGACGCCGTGTTCAGCATGGACGGCAATGTGGCCGACATTCCCGGCCTGCTGGCCTTGTGCGAACGCCACGATGCCCTCTTGATGCTGGACGATGCCCATGGCCTGGGCGTGCTGGGCCCGCAAGGGCGCGGCAGCCTGGCCGCCGCCGGGCTGACGGGGGCCGCTGCCTCCCCCCGGGTGCTGTACATGGCCACGCTGAGCAAGGCGGCCGGGGTCTCCGGGGCTTTTGTGGCCGGCAGTGAGGTCCTGGTGGAATGGCTGCTGCAGAAGACACGCAGCTACACCTTCGCCACCGCCGCGCCCGCCTTGCTGGCGCGGGCGCTGCAGGCCAGCCTGCGGTTGATGGAACACGAGACCAGCCTGCGCACCCAGTTGCAGGCCCGCATTGCCCAGCTGCGCCAGGGGCTGCAGCCCCTGCTGGCACACACCGGCTGGCGGCTGCTGCCGTCGGACACCGCCATCCAGGCGCTGGTGGTGGGCAGCAATACCGCCGCCCTGGCGCTGATGGACGGCCTGCGCCAGCGCGGTCTGTGGGTCCCGGCCATCCGCCCGCCCACCGTGCCCGCGGGCACGGCACGGCTGCGCATTGCCTTGTCGGCCGCACACACCGAAGCCGATGTGCAGCTGCTGCTCACCGCCCTGACAGCGCTGGCGCCCACCGCAGAACCCGCCCTGGCGTGAGCCGATTTGCACCCGGCTGTGAACGGCTTTCAGCCCCGGCATCCCGGTGGCGGCCGCTCTTGGCCTGACAATCGGCAGTGTTGCAGACCGGGTCATGCCCGGTCTGCCGCCTTTTCCCATCACACCGCCCGAGGAGACACCATGCCCCACCTGTACGTGGAATACAGCAACAACCTGACCGGCCTGAACGAACAAGGCCTGCTGGAAAAGCTCAATGCCGTGGTCTGCGGCCACGCCACCGTCGCCGATGAAGCCGACGTCAAGGCTCGCATTGCCGCATTGCAGCAATTCCGCATCGGCACCAACCCTGCGCAACGCGGCTTTGTGCACGTGCAACTGCGCCTGCTGGCGGGCCGCACACCCGAGGTGAAGAAGGAACTGTCCGACGCCATCGCTGCCGTGCTGCGCGCCGAAGTCCCCCAGCCTGCTGGCGTGATGGTCCAGCTGAGCGCCGAGATCGCCGACATGGACAAGGCCAGCTACTACAAGGACCGCCTGTAATCCCCCAGGCAGCCCGCGCACCCGGGCGGGTCGGCCGACCACCCGACCGGTGCACGGCGCGCAGAAGCATGCACCATGCAGGCTGCGTGCCGCGCTGTCACTGCGCCCACCTGCAGCCAGGCAGCTGCGCAGGCATCCGCTGCGGCCGCATTCCCCTTGGTACCCGCCACGTTCCGTGAATACCGCGCCCCCTTCCACCCGCCGTGCGCAGTGCCCTGACTGCCTGCGCCCTGCCAGCGCCTGCATCTGCGCATGCGTGCAGACGGTGGCGCACGCCACCCAGGTGCTGCTGCTGCAACACCCTCTGGAAGTGCAGCACCCCAAAGGCACGGCGCGGCTGCTGCACCTGTGCCTGCCGCACAGCCGCATGGCACAAGGCGAATGCTGGCCTACAGACAGTCTGCAGGCCCTGCTGCAGAACGCATGGCCTGCGGCGGGCGACAGACAGGCAGAGCCCGCCCCGGCGCTGACACTGTTGCTCTACCCGCCCTCCCCGCCCGATCCGGCACTGCCGCTGCTGGAGCCGCCGCCCTGGGACATGGCCGATCTGGCCGCATTGCCTGCAGGCGCCGTGCTGCGCCTGGTGGTGCTGGACGGCACCTGGCGCAAAAGCCGCAAGATGCTGTACCGCAACCCGGCATTGCAACAACTGCCCCGCCTTCCGCTGCGGGAGCTGCCGGCCAGCCGCTACGCCATCCGCAAGGCGCACAAGCCAGGTCAGCTGTCCACGCTGGAAGCCAGCTGGGCGGCACTGCGCCAGCTCGAGCCCGCCAATCCCACGCTGGACGGTCTGCTGCAGGCCATGGCCGCCATACAAGACCACTACCGCGCGCAGCTGACACCCTAAGCAGCTCCTGCACAACATGCAGGGGGAGGAGGCATCTTGAGGCTGGGCAGCCCGCAATCCTGGGTAGATGCATGCAGCACTCCCTGGCATGCGCTCTGTCGCCCCCCTGCAGGGTCTGCCGACCAGACCCGGTACCAGGCCAAGGCCCAGGGGGCGCGGCTTTCTGCTGCCGACGTTGGCACGACTGAGAGACACCTCCCCCGCACCGGCATGCGCCACGGCGACCCGGCCAGGCACATCCACGTTGGCGCCGCCCCAAAAAAAAGCGCTGCCGATGGCAGCGCAATCCATGCAAATCACCGCGTCATCCGCGTGATCCAGAGCAGCGCACACAGCCCGGTTCACATTGCGCAGATCCGCTGGTGGCCTTGCATGCCTCCAGGGCCAAGGTGTGGGTTCACACCCTGGTCACTTTCTCAGGGCTGGGCTGTGGCCTGGCCTTGGCGGGCCGTGGTCTGCACGGCACCCATGTACTTGGCGACGGTCTCCTGGAATGCAGGACCGTTGCGCAACTGCTCGTACCGGCGGTATTCGGGACTGGACTTCACTTCCGGAAACTGCGCCGGCGACGGCATGAAGCTCATGCCAGCCTTGTGCCACAGTTCCAGATCCGCCTGCACATGGGCTTTTTGCAGGGTTTCGGCATCGGCCGACACGGTCGATTGGGCGTGGGCAGCGCCCACCAGGGTCATCACAGCCGCAGCAGCGGCCATCCATTGCTTGCGCATGGCATTGTCCTTTCCAGACACATTCACAGAAGTTGCCGGGCTGCTGACAGTGGCAGCACAGCCTGGAAAGCAGTGTCGGGGCGGGAGCGGGGTACCGTCTGTGCGTTTTCTCACGCAGTGCAGCAAAAAGCCGAAAAAGACCCCGGGCGGCTCAGCGCATGTCTTCGAGCAGCACGCGCAGACCATCCACATTGGTCAGGCGCAGGCCGCGGCCTTCGCGCTGCAGCAGACCCAGGCGGGTCAGGCGCGACATCTCGCGCGCCACTTCTTCGCGGCTGCTGCCCAGCAAGGCCGCCAGGCTGACCTGGGTGGGTGCCGGCTGCAGCAGGGCCTGGTTGTTCTGCACCCCGGCGCGCTCCGCCAGCATCAGCAAGCGCGCATGCAGACGCCCGCCCACGCTGAGCGTGCCCATTTCCACCAGCCGGGCCACCAGCGACCAGACCAGGCGGTTCATGCCTTGCAGCAGGGCCGACAGCATGCCTTCCATCACCGCCGGGTCGCGGTCAAACAGGGCCTTGACCTCATGCCCTTCCAGCGTGGCAATCAGGCTGGCATCGGCCGCCTCCACCACCAGCGGCACGCTGGGCGGCTGGGAGCATTCCCCCAGCCAGTGGTTGCCGCACCATTGGCCTGGCATCAGGTCCCCCACGATCATCTCGCGCCCCTGGCTGCCGTAGTAGCGCACCCACAGCCGGCCGTGCACGATCAGGTTCAACCGCCCTTCGTCGAACGCATCCGGCAGCGGCTGCCCCGGCTCCAGCAGACGCCAGCGGAAGCGTGTGGCCAGGGACTGCAGATCCGCCTCCCCCAAATGGGCCAGCAAAGGCATGGTCTGCAAGGCCTGCCAGGACGCCGGAACCGGTGCCGGCGCAGGCGCTGCCCCTGCATCGTCAGAACGCAGCAGCGGTGGCGAAGAAACGGAAAGGGAGGCCATGGCGGCCATTGTGCCGTGGCCGCCACCGATCCGCTGCAGGCAGAAACCTCGGCGTTTTCCGGGCTCTCGCCCAGCCCTTGGTGCCCTGCAGCGCCCGCTGCCGCACAAACCCCGCCGGCGCGCTGGTGAACTGGCTACCGTTGCATTGCAGCATCCCCTAGACTCGCGCCAGATTGCAGCACTGGCCCAACGCAAAAAACACCTCTGGGAGACAACATGTCCGCAAGTACCAACGGCACGCCCTACGGCACCATTCCGCCCGCATCCCCACTGCCCCAGCGGCGCCCCGTCAGCCTGCCGCGCCTGGCGCAGATGCGTGCGGCCGGCGAAAAGATCACCATGCTCACCGCCTATGACGCCACCTTCGCCGCTGTGGCCGATGCCGCCGGTGTGGAGTGCATTCTGGTGGGCGACTCCCTGGGCATGGTCTGCCAGGGCCTGCACAGCACCGTGGGCGTCAGCCTGGACGATATGTGCTACCACACGGCCAGCGTGGCGCGCGGTCTGCACCGCGCCCAGGCCACGGCCTGGCTGGTTGCCGACCTGCCCTATGGCAGCTACCAGGAATCGCGTGAACAGGCGCTGCGCAGCGCCAGCGCCCTCATGCAGGCCGGCGCCCACATGGTCAAGCTCGAAGGTGGTGGCTGGACCGCACCCACGGTGCAGTTTCTGGTGGAGCGCGGCATTCCCGTCTGTGCCCACCTGGGGCTGACGCCCCAGACCGTCCACGCCCTGGGTGGCTACCGCGTGCAGGGCAAGGACGATGTGGCCGCTGCCACGCTGCGCCGTCAGGCCCGCGAGCTGCAGGATGCCGGCGCCGCCATGCTGGTGCTGGAGATGGTGCCCGCTGCCCTGGCCGCAGAGCTGACGCAGGCGTTGACCCACTGCCACACCATCGGCATAGGCGCTGGCAATGGCACGGCCGGACAGGTGCTGGTGCTGCACGACATGCTGGGCGTCAACCTGGGCAAGATGCCCAAATTCGTGCGCAACTTCATGCAGGAGGCCGGCAACGTCAAGGGCGCCATGGCGGCCTATGTCCAGGCAGTCAAGGATGGCAGCTTTCCCGACAACCAGCTGCACGCCTGGTAAGCCCTGGCTTCTCCCGTTTCCGTCCCGTTTTCCGACACCATGCACATCGTCCATACCATCGCCGACCTGCGCTCCGCCCTGGCGGGCCGCGGCCGCCCCGCTTTCGTTCCCACCATGGGCAATCTGCACGAGGGCCATCTGTCCCTGGTGCGCACCGCACGCCAGCATGGCGATGTGACCGTGGCCAGCATCTTCGTCAACCGCCTGCAGTTTCTGCCGCATGAAGATTTCGACAGCTACCCGCGCACCTGGGATTCGGACTGCAGCAAGCTGCAGGCCGCCCACTGCGACCTGCTGTTTGCGCCGCGCGAAGCCGATCTCTACCCCGAAGCCCAGACTTTCAAGGTGCAGCCCGACCCCACGCTGGCCGACATGCTGGAAGGGCATTTCCGCCCCGGTTTCTTTACCGGCGTGTGCACCGTGGTGATGAAGCTGTTTTCCGCCGTATTCGCCACCACCGGCGGCGGCGCGGCCATCTTCGGCAAGAAGGACTACCAGCAGCTGATGGTGATCCAGCGCATGGTCCAGCAGTTTGCCCTGCCCATCACCATCATCGCAGGCGATACCGCCCGAGCCGACAGCGGCCTGGCACTCAGTTCCCGCAACGGCTACCTGAATGCCGAACAGCTGCAGCAGGCCATGGCCCTGTCCCAGGCACTGAAGACCCTGGCGCAGGCGTCCCGCACGGGCCGCATTCCACTGGCCGACCTGGAAACCCAGGCCATCGGCCAGCTGCAGGCCCTGGGCTGGGAGCCCGACTACCTGACGGTGCGCCTGCGCAGCAACCTGCAAATTCCCAGTGCCGCCGACCTGGCCACGGCCCCGCTGGTGACACTGGGCGCCGCCAAGCTGGGCAGCACCCGGCTGATCGACAACCTCGAGTTCTGAACCGCGGCAGCTCTCAGCACTGGAACGCCCCGGTGGCGCAGTGCGGGGCCTCCGGCAGGACTTCCAGCCCATGGGCGGCCACGCGCAGCTGCGCACCGCTGGCAAATTCCAGCTCCAGCACCAGGGGCTGCTGCAATGCACAGGGCACGGGCAAGGCCGACAGGCGTTGCTCCTCCAGCAGCACACGCCCGCCCTCCAGCTTCCCGAAAAGCGCTTGCACGGGCGGCAGGGGCCCGGACAGCGTGCAGACCAAGCGCACCGGGAGCCACAGGCCTTCGCCGCTGCCGGTCTTGCCCCCCTCCTCCGCGTACACCCGCGCAGCGGAAAAACGCACGGTCAGCACCGCAGCCGTGCCCGGGCTCACGCTGCACGCGGCGACTTCTGAATCTTCAAATACCCATTGCATGGCCGTGAGCATAGAGGCTGCACGACCCCATGGCATGCCCGTGGCGGGGGCAAGAAAGCTTTTCAGATAAGCAAGGCGAAATTTGTTTCTTCTGCCCTGCAGGCGGCATTTCCACAATGGCTGGACCAGGTGCGGCCCGCACCGCTTTTTCCGCCATGGAAGGATGTTCGTTTTATGCAATTCAAGAAGTGGATCACCGCCGCCGCTGCAGGCGCCGCGCTGCTGACAACCGGCTCTGTCTGGGCCGACCGCCTGCAGGACATCAAGAAGGCCGGCGTGCTGCGCGTGGCCGCCTTTGATGGCAACCCCCCGTTCGGCTTTGTCGACGCCAAGACCCGCAAGATCGTGGGCTTGGACGTGGACTACGCCGAAGAATTTGCCAAGCGCCTGGGTGTGAAGCTGCAGTTGGTGCCCACCAATCCTGCCAACCGCGTGCCGTTGCTGGTGTCCGGCAAGGTGGATCTGGTGCTGGCCAATTTCACCATCACCGAAGAGCGCGCCAAGCAGGTGAACTTCAGCGTGCCATATTTTTCGTCCGGCACGCAGTTCCTGGCCCCCAAGGGCACACTGGCCTCGGCCGACCAGCTCGGCAGCCTGCGCATTGCCGTGGACAAGGGCACGACCAACGAGATCGTGCTGCGCGAAAAATACCCGCAGGCCACCCTGGTCGCGTTCGACGACACGCCATTTGCCTTCACCGCCTTGCGCAACGGCAATGTGCAGGCCCTGGCGCAGGATGGCCCCAAGCTGGTGGGCCTGCTGGGCACCATCAAGGACGCCCAGGAACGCGCCAAGTGGGAAGTGCCGGCATTCACCATCTCGAACGACTTCATCGGTGTGGGCATTCCCAAGGGAGAGACCGCGCTGACCGACTGGGTCAACACCACGCTCAAGGAACTGGAAGGCAAGGGCCAGGCCGGCAAGATTTACGACGCCTGGTTCGGCCCTAAGAGCAACACGCCGCTGGTGCGCACTTTCAAGATCGGCGACAAGGTCTGAGCCACCGCATCCTTGCCGCTTTTCGCCAGGGCTGCGCGCCTGACCCCTGTTCTCCCCTGGCCGGACGCGGTGCTGGCCCTCAAGTACTGGCAGTGGCTGCTCAGCGGCTGGTCGGTCACCATGGGCACCTCGCTGCTGGTGATTGCCCTGTCCACCCTGCTGGGCGTGCTGTTTGCCATGGCCCGTGATGCCGCAGCGCCGGCGCTGCGCACTGCGGCCGGCGTCTACCTCTCGGTGTTTCGCAACACGCCGCTGCTGGTACAGCTGTTTTTCTGGTATTTCGGCGTTCCCAGCCTGCTGCCTGCAGGCTGGATGGGCTGGCTGAACACGCCGCATGAGCTGGCCCTGGGCGGATGGCATCTGGCCTGGCCGTCGCTGGAGTTCCTGTCCGCCGCCGTGGGCCTGGTGCTGTATTCCACGGCCTATGTGGGCGAGGAAATCCGCGCGGGCATAGCCAACGTGCCGCGCAGCCAGCTTCAGGCGGCCCTGAGCCTGGGCATGACGCGCTGGCAGTCGCTGCGCCATATCGTGCTGCCGCAGGCGCTGGCCCATGTGGTCTCGCCGCTGTGCGGGCAGTACATGAACATCACCAAGAACACCTCGCTGGGCATGACGATCGGCCTGGTGGAGCTGTCCTACCGCGCACGCCAGGCAGAGGCCGAGACCTTTCAATCCTTCCAGGTCTATGGCATCAGCACCGTGCTCTACATCGTGCTCATCATCGGCCTGGAACTGCTGAGCCGGCAGGTGCAGCGCCGGCGCCGATGGGGCCGGCTGCCCGTGGGACGCACATGAACCTGGCGGCACTGGCCGACGACTGGCTCTACCTGCTGGTGGGCACCTTCCCCGAAGGACCGCCCGGCGGTGCGCTGCTGACCTTGATCCTGAGCGCCACCTCTGGTCTGGCCTCGGCCGTGCTGGGGCTGGTGCTGGGCATTGCACTGGCCATGGGCAGCGGGCCGTGGGCCACGCTCTTGCACACCATGCTGGGCTTTCTGCGCGCCATTCCCGTGCTGATGCTGATCTTCTGGATCTACTTTCTGCTGCCCATGCTGTTCGGCATGGATGTGCCGGGCACGGTGTCCGTGGTGTGCGCCCTGTCGCTGATCGGCGGAGCCTATCTGGCCCACGCCGTGGCGGCGGGCATCCATGCCGTGCCCCAGGGCCAGTGGGACGCAGGCCGGGCGCTGGGCATGGACCGCTGGCAGGTCCTGCGCTGGCTGGTGCTGCCGCAGGCACTGACGGCCATGCTGCCGTCGTTGGTCAACCAGTGGGTCACGCTGATCAAGGACAGCTCGCTGGCCTATATCGTGGGCGTGGGCGAACTGTCGTTTCTCTCCACCCAGGTGAACGCGCGGCTGATGGTGAACCCGGCCGAGGTGTTTGTGTTCGTGGGCGGCGTGTACTGGCTGCTGTGCTCGCTGCTCCATCTGCTGAGCTGGGCCATCGGACGGCAGCAGCCAGCGCAGCGCGCCTGATTCGCGCCCGCACTGCTGCCTGCGCTACAGGGCCTTCACGCCCGGCCTTGCATACTGGCCGGCATTCACCACAAGGAGAGCGACATGCCGGAAAAGAACCTGTACCTGGACGATTTGTACGTGGGCCAGACCTTTGTCAGCGGTGAGCACCTGCTGGACGAAGCCCAGATCATTGCCTATGCCCGCCAGTTCGATCCGCAGGTCTTTCACCTCGACCCCGAAGCCGCCAAGCACACCTTCTTCCAGGGTCTGGCGGCCAGCGGCTGGCACACGGCATCGATCAGCATGCGCCTGGTGACCGAGAGCATTCCGCTGGCGGACGGCGTGATCGGCGGCGGCATGGAAGAGCTGGCCTGGCCCCAGCCCACACGGCCCGGCGACCGGCTGCATGTGGAATCCGAGATCGTGGAGATCATCCCCTCCCAGTCCAAGCCCAACCGCGCCATGCTCCGCGTGCTGTGCCAGACCAAGAACCAGCGCGGCGAGGTGCTGCAGCGCTTTCGCCCCAAGATGCTGGCCTTCAAGCGCCCCGCCGCCTGAGGCGTTCAACCGGCGGATGGCTGCAGCGCCTGCGCCGTGTGCTGCAAGGCGGCCACCAGCGCATCCACCGCAGGCTCGGCCGGGCGGTGCAGCGGCAGCAGCACATGCACCTGGTAGGGAATGGCGAAGGCCAGCGGGCGCACCACCAGTTGCGGCCCGGCACAGGCCTGGGCGGTGTAGGGATTGACGATGGCCACGCCCAGCCCCTGCTGCACCAGCGCGCAGACCGAGACCGCGCTGGCCGTCTCCAGCCCCAGCTGGCGCTCCACGCCCGCCTGGGTAAATACCGCATCGATCTGCTGGCGGTACGGGTCGTCCCGCGCCAGACTGATGAAGGGCTGGCCGGCAAAATCCTGCGCCGCCAGCACCGGCTGCTGCACCAGCGGGTGGGCGGCGGGCAGCACCGCCACCTCGTCCAGCGCCGGCAGCGGCAGGCTGCGCGTGCCGGGTGGGGCATCGGCAAGCTCGGCCAGCCCCAGGTCAAAGCGCTGTGCAGCCATCCACTCCTGCAGCAGCGGCCCTTCCTGGGTGGTGATGCTCACCGGCACCGCCCCTTGCAGGGCCTGCAAGCGTGCCAGCGCGCCGGGCAGTAGCGCATGGCTGAGCGCCGGCAGGCACAGCACGCGCACATGGGCACCCTGGGCCTGGCCCAGCTCCAGCGCCCGGTCGACCACGCGCTCCAGCCCCTGCCAGCTGCGCTGCACCTCGGCCCACAGCGCCAGTGCCCGCGCCGTAGGGCGCAGCCGGCCCTGGGCACGCTCGAACAGCGCATAGCCCAGCAATTGCTCCAGCCGCGCCAGCTCCCGGCTGACGGTCGGCTGGCTGGTGAACAGCAGGCGCGCCGCACCGGTGACGCCGCCGGCCAGCATCACCGCCCGGAACACCTCGATGTGGCGGTGGGCAATGCGAGGCGCAATTCCGGCGTGGTCGGAGGCGGCGCCGGACGCAGATGCAGCGAATGGCGCATAGGGGGCTGGTGAACGGGGCATGGTGGCGGGCAATGCATATCAAATATGAATGACTTTGCCACAACAAAGCATTAGACCAAATACACCCACTGCGGCATTCTCTGCGTCCAAGGGGTGGGCCACCGTGCCGGATGGCCCATCTTGCCCGCACCGCACGCACACCCTCCTGTGCGCCAAAGCCGCTATCCATTGCAGAGTATCCAGACCATGAGCAACCCTTTTTCCCCCGCCCAGCTGTGGGCCCTGGCCGACGAATTCGGCACGCCGCTGTGGGTGTATGACGCCGCCACCATCCGCGAGCGCATTACCCAGCTCCAGGCCTTTGACACCGTGCGCTTTGCCCAGAAGGCCTGCTCCAACATCCACATCCTCCAGCTGATGCGCGAGCAGGGCGTGAAGGTGGACGCCGTCTCGCGCGGCGAGATCCTGCGCGCTCTGGCCGCCGGTTTCACACCGGGCTTTGGCGAACCGGCCGACATCGTCTTCACCGCCGATGTGATGGACGAAGCCACGCTGGCCACCGTGGTGGAACACCAGGTGCCCGTGAACGCCGGCTCCATCGACATGCTGCACCAGCTGGCCGCAGCATCCAAGGGCCACCATGTGTGGTTGCGCATCAACCCCGGTTTCGGCCACGGCCACAGCAACAAGACCAATACCGGCGGCGAGCACAGCAAGCACGGCATCTGGCACAGCGAGCTGGAAGCGGCGCTGGAAGCCATCAAGACCGGCGGCCTGGTGCTTGCCGGCCTGCACATGCACATCGGCTCGGGCGTGGACTACGGCCACCTGCAGGAAGTCTGCGGCGCCATGGTCAAGCTGGTGGAACGCACCAAGGCGGCCGGCGTGGACCTGCATGCGATTTCCGCAGGCGGCGGCCTGTCCATCCCCTACAAGGCGGGCGATGCCACCATCGACACCGCGCACTACCACGGCCTGTGGAATGCGGCACGCCAGCAGGCCGAAACCATCGTGGGCCACCGTCTGGGTCTGGAGCTGGAGCCCGGCCGCTTCCTGGTCGCAGAATCCGGCGTGCTGCTGGGCACCGTGCGTGCCACCAAGAACGCGGGCAGCAACCACTTCGTGCTGGTCGACACCGGCTTCAACGAACTGATGCGCCCCAGCATGTACGGCAGCTACCACGGCATGGACGTGCTGCGCCGTGACGGCCAGCAACTGCCCGCACAGGACAGCGTGGTGGCCGGCCCGCTGTGCGAATCGGGCGATGTCTTCACCCAGGGCGACGGCGGCGTGGTGCTGCCCCGCAGCCTGGCCGGTGCCAGCGTAGGCGATCTGCTGGTGATCCACGACACGGGCGCCTACGGCAGCTCCATGTCCAGCAACTACAACACCCGGCCGCTGGCGGCCGAGGTGCTGGTCGACGCAGGCCAGGCCCGCCTGATTCGCCGCCGCCAGACCGTGGACCAGTTGCTGGCGCTCGAACTGGGCCTGTAAACCCTGACCGCCCGGCCTGCCGTGCTGCACCACCTGGTGGGACGACAGGCCACGGCGCTGTGAATGCACTTCAGCCACCTTCGGGTGGCTTTTTTGCATACCCCTGCCGCCCTCGCCGCCAGCGGCTGCGGGCTGTCCTGCAGGCGATACGTACTGGGGTGGCGACAGCGCCAGAATGGCTGCAGCACCTGGATAGGAACATGGCCCACACGCTCTTGCAGCTGTGTGTTCAGCTCATTTATTCATAGCTTTTGGTGGTAAGCCCCTGTGTACCATGGGTACGCAATATCTGCCCTTCCCTGACTGGAGACCCCTATGTCCTTTCCCACCCGCCCGCTGGGCCAATCGCCGCTGATGGTGTCGCCGCTGTGTTTTGGCGGCAATGTCTTCGGGTGGACGGTGGATCCGTCCACCAGCTTTGCCTTGCTGGACGCGTGGCTGGGCTCGGGCATGAACTTCGTCGACACGGCCGATGTGTACTCGCGCTGGGTACCGGGCCATGTGGGCGGTGAATCGGAAACCCTCATCGGCCAGTGGCTGCAAAAAAGCGGCAAGCGCAAGCAACTGGTGCTGGCTACCAAGCTGGGCAAGGACATGGGCGACGGCAAGGTCGGCCTGCACCCCAAATACATCAAGCAGGCGGTGGATGCCTCGCTGACGCGCCTGCAGACCGATTACATCGACCTGTACCAGACCCATGACGACGATCCGAACATTCCGCTGGAAGATGTGCTGGGCACGCTGGGCGAGCTGATCCAGGCCGGCAAGGTGCGCGCCATCGGCGCCAGCAATTACAGCGCCCAGCGCCTGGCCGAGGCACTGGACTGCAGCGACCGGCACCGCCTGGCGCGCTTTGACAGCCTGCAGCCGCTGTACAACCTGTACGACCGCGCCGTATTTGAAAAAGAGCTGCAGCCGCTGTGCGTGGCGCGCAACGTGGGCGTGATCAACTTCTACGCGCTGGCAGCCGGCTTTCTGACCGGCAAATACCGCAGCGAGGCCGATGTCGGCAAAAGCCTGCGCGGCGCCAAGACCACCAGCCTGTACCTGAACCCGCGCGGCCTGCGCATCGTCGATGCACTGGAGCAGGTGGCCGCCCAGTACAAGGCCCAGCCCAGCGAGGTGGCCATTGCCTGGCTGCTGCAGCAAGCCGGCATTGCCGCGCCGATTGCCAGCGCCACCAGCCTGGTGCAGCTGCAATCCCTGGTCACGGCCGCCACGCTGCAGCTGGATGCTGCGGCACTGGCCACGCTGGATGACGCCAGCCGGGAGGACTGAGCCGCTGGTGCGCATGCGCCGCAGCGCCCCGCCCTGGCAAAAAAGCGAACGGCCTGCGCAGATGCCAGGCCGTTCAGTCTATGGAGCGCCGTCCACCTGCGCGGGGTCGGCCAGCGGCTCAGCGCTCCTGCTTCGGGTCGCGCTCCATCAGGCGGTGCACAGCCTGGGCCGGTGCCACCTTGCCGTCCAGCAGGTCGACCACGGTCGCCGCAATCGGCATGTCCACACCCAAGGCCTGGGCGCGGGCCAGCACGGTGCGGGCGCTGTACACGCCTTCGGCCACATGGCCCAGTGACTCCACAGCCTGGGCCAGGCCCATGCCGCTGGCCAGCAGCAGGCCCACCTTGCGGTTGCGTGACAGGTCGCCGGTGGCCGTCAGCATCAGGTCCCCCAGACCCGACAGACCCATGAAGGTGTCGGCCCGGGCGCCCAGGGCCACGCCCAGGCGTGTCATCTCGGCCAGGCCGCGGGTCAACAGCGCGGCGCGGGCATTCAGTCCCAGCTCCAGGCCGTCGCACAGACCCGAGGCAATGGCCATCACGTTCTTCACGGCGCCGCCCACTTCCACCCCGACGATGTCATCGTTGCCGTACACGCGCAGCGAAGGGCTGTGCAGTGCCTCCACCAGCGTATGGCGCACGCCGGCATCGCGGCTGGCGGCCACCAGGGCCGAAGGCTGGCTGCGCGCCACCTCCTGCGCAAAGCTGGGACCGCTCAGGGCACCGCAGCGCAGCTGGGGCGCCACCTCGGCGCAGACCTCGTGCGGCATCAGGCCGGTACCGGCTTCAAAGCCCTTGCACAACCAGGCCACGGGCGCATGCAGATGCTGCAGCCGCTGCAGCCATTCGCGCAATGCGGCCATGGGCGTGCCAATGATGACCAGCTCGGCGTCGGCCACGGCATCCAGGGCATCGCCCTGCACCACCTGCAGGCCCGGCGCAAACGCCAGGCCCGGCAGATAGCGCATGTTCTGGCGGCTGTCGTGCATCTCCCGGGCCTGCACGGCATCGCGTGCCCACAGGCACACCTGGTGGCCGGCGGGGTGGGCGGCGGCCGACATCGCCATGGCCGTGCCCCAGGCTCCGGCGCCAATCACTGTGATTTTCATAGCTGCTTGTGCAGTTTCCATAGGCTTGAGCGGCACTTTGAAGGTTTTTTCTTTCCCGGCGCTGCAGCGCAGCACGGGACATGCAGCCTGCATGGTACGCGCTGGCACACCCGCCTTGGTGCGGCGCAGCAGGCCACAGGTATCCGAAAGTTATCCGAACCCGGAGCAAGGCAACCGGGTAACGGCATGCCCCAATGCAAAGAGGCCCCGCAGGGCCTCTTTGTCCAGAGCACATCGGCGCGCGGCACCAGGGCCGCCTGCCTGCGGTGCTTACTGGGGCAGTGCGCCGTCGGCCTGAGCGGCTTGGGCAGCGGCTTGCTGCTCGTACATGGCCTGGAAGTTGATTTCCGCGAGGTGCACGGGCGGGAAGCCAGCGCGGGTCACGATGTCTGCCACGTTGCCGCGCAGGTAGGGATAGATGATCTGCGGGCAGGCCACGCCGATCACGCCACCCATTTGTTCTTCGGGGATGCCGCGGATTTCGAAGATGCCGGCCTGCTTGGCTTCCACCAGGAACACGGTCTTGTCTTCGATCTTGGTCTGCACGGTGGCAGTCACGGCCACTTCAAAGATGCCTTCGGCCACAGGGGTGGCTTCCACACCCAGCTGGATGTCGACGCTGGGCTGGGTCTGTTCCAGCAGGATGGCGGGCGAGTTCGGTTGTTCCAGCGACAGGTCCTTCAGGTACACGCGCTGGATTTGGAACACGGGGTTTTCTTGTTCGGACATGGAGTCAGTCTTTCAGGTCTACAGCAACCGGAGCTATACAAAAAAGCCCGCCGGCGCAGAGGCTGCGCAGCGGGCGTGGCGTGCATTATGCAGTGGCGGTCTGGCTGGGCATGGGCACGCCACAGGGATCAGGCGTTGAGCAGGGGCAGCAGACCGCCCTTGGCATCCAGCGCCATCAGATCGTCGCAACCGCCCACATGGGTGTCGCCGATATAGATCTGCGGCACCGTGCGGCGTCCGGTGGACTGCATCATGTGGTCGCGGGCAACGGGGTCGGTGTCGATGCGCACTTCCTCGATCTGCTCCACGCCCTTGGACTTCAGGATCTGCTTGGCACGGATGCAGTACGGGCACACGGCAGTGGTGTACATCTTGACGGCTTGCATGGAAATCTCTCCTCGGTGGTAGGGGCTGCAACCGGTCCGCAGGGGGAGCCCCGGCTGCATATCCGCTCTATATGGGGGCGGATCAGGCCTTTACAACCGGCATGCCGGCATCGCGCCAGCCCTTCATGCCACCGGCCAGGGCCTGGGCCTTTTCATAGCCCAGCTTCTTGGCCATGGCTTCGGCACGCACGGCGCGGGCGCCCTTCTCGCAGACCAGCACCACGGGAACAGACTTGTTCTTGGCCACCTGGGGCAGGCGCTCGTCCAGCTGGGCCAGGGGGATGTTCTTGGCGTTGGTGATGTGGCCGGTCACATATTCCTCGGCCTCGCGCACATCGACGACCACCGCTTTTTCGCGGTTGATGCGCTGCACGGCGTCGGCCGGAGTCAGGCTGCCAGCGCCCGCACCCTTGAGGGCAGGCACCATCAGCAGTGCGCCGGAACCAATGGCCAGCAGGAACAAATACCAGTTCTCGATGAAAAATTGCACGTCAATCCTCGGGATAGCAAACCGCGCAATTCTAGGGGGAGTTCCCCGGCCTGCCCCCGCGCACGGGCTTGACTGCTGCCAAGGGCGGTCCGGGCGGCCTAAAATCGTGGCTTTTCGACGATCCGCCCACTTCTTTGTTTGCAGCGCGCGTGAAGCGCCAAGGGACCCCATGTACAAGCTCGTTTTGATCCGCCACGGAGAATCCACCTGGAACCTCGAGAACCGTTTCACCGGCTGGACCGATGTGGACCTGACCGACACTGGCGTGGAACAGGCCAAGAACGCAGGCCGTCTGCTCAAGGCCGAAGGCTATGACTTCGACCTGGCTTTCACCAGCATGCTCAAGCGCGCCACCCGCACGCTGTGGCACACCCTGGACGAGATGGACCGCACCTGGCTGCCGGTGGAACACAGCTGGCGCCTGAACGAGCGCCACTACGGCGGCCTGCAGGGTCTGAACAAGGCCGACATGGCCAAGCAGTACGGCGAGGCCCAGGTGCTGCAATGGCGCCGCAGCTACGACGTGCCGCCACCCGCCCTGGAAGCCACCGACCCCCGCAGCGAACGCGGCGACCGCCGCTACGCCGAGCTGCAGCCCGAGCAGATTCCGCTGACCGAGTGCCTGAAGGACACCGTGGCCCGCGTGGTGCCGTTCTGGAACGACGCCCTGGCCCCCGCCATCCTGGCCGGCAAGCGCGTGGTGCTGGCCGCCCACGGCAACTCCATCCGTGCGCTGATCAAGTACCTGGACAATATTGCCGATGACGCCATCGTGGGCGTGAACGTGCCCAACGGCATCCCCCTGGTGTACGAGCTGGACGCCAACCTCAAGCCCATCCGCAGCTACTACCTGGGTGACGCCGAAGCCGCTGCCAAGGCCGCCGCTGCCGTGGCCGCCCAGGGCAAGGCCTGACGCGGGGCCGCACCACGCTCTAGGTATCTGCACCGGGTTCGGACCCCAGACCCCCAAAGGGCCAAGGCCCCCGGTGTATATTGCTGTGTCAAAGGTATGGATCTATGGGCCAAAAACTGAAAATTGCTGGATGGGTATCGGTGGGCGCACTGGCTGGTGCACTGACCACGGTATCGCTGCAGACCGTGGCGCGCGGCGCCATGACGCCGCTGCCGCTAGAAGAGATCCAGCAGCTGTCCGCAGTGTTCGGCATCGTCAAAACCGACTATGTCGAGCAGGTCGATGACAAGAAACTGATCACCGATGCCATCTCCGGCATGGTGGCCAGTCTGGATCCGCACTCGCAGTACTTCGACAAGAAGTCCTTCAAGGAATTCCGCGAAGGCACGTCGGGCCGCTTTGTGGGCGTGGGCATCGAGATCACGCAGGAAGACGGTCTGATCAAGATCGTCTCCCCGATCGAAGGCTCCCCGGCCGACCGCGCCGGCCTGAAGACCAACGACCTGATCACCAAGATCGACGAAACCGCGGTCAAGGGCCTGTCGCTGAACGATGCGGTCAAGCGCATGCGCGGCGAGCCCAACACCAAGGTGACCTTGACCATTCTGCGCAAGGACGAGAGCCGCAGCTTTCCGGTGACCATCACGCGCGAAGAGATCAAGACCCAGTCCGTCAAGGGCAAGCTGATCGAGCCCGGTTACGGCTGGATCCGCCTGAGCCAGTTCCAGGAACGCACGGTGGACGACTTTGTGCGCAAGGTCGAAGAAATCTACAAGCAGGACCCCCAGCTCAAGGGCCTGGTGCTGGACCTGCGCAATGACCCGGGCGGTTTGCTGGATGCGGCCGTGGCGATTTCGTCTGCCTTCCTGCCCCAGGGCGTGACCGTGGTCAGCACCAACGGCCAGCTGCAGGAAAGCAAGGCCACCTTCAAGGCCGACCCCGAGTTCTACGCCCGCCGCGGCCAGGGTGATCCGCTGCAGCGCCTGCCCGCCGCACTGAAGAAGGTACCGCTGGTGGTGCTGGTCAACGAAGGCTCGGCGTCCGCCAGCGAAATCGTCGCCGGTGCGCTGCAGGACCACCACCGCGCCACCATCATGGGCAGCCAGACCTTCGGCAAGGGCTCGGTGCAGACCGTGCGCCCCCTGGGTCCGGACACAGGCCTGAAGCTGACCACGGCCCGCTACTACACGCCCAGCGGCAAATCCATCCAGGCCAAGGGTATCGTGCCCGATGTGATGGTGGACGAAACCGCCGAGGGCGATATGTATGCGGCGCTGCGCATGCGCGAAGCCGATCTGGAAAAGCACCTGTCCAGCGGCCAGGGTGAGGAAGTCAAGGACGAAGCCCGCGAGAAAGCCCGTGAAGAAGCCCGCAAGCGCCTGGAAGAAGAGGCCAAGAAGCCGGCTTCCGAGCGCCGCCTGCCGGAGTTCGGCTCCGACAAGGACTTCCAGCTGCGCCAGGCGCTGAACCAGCTGCAAGGCAAGTCGGTGAAGGTCAGCAAGACCCTGACCGAGCGCCCCGCAGAAACCAAGGAAGAATGAGCACGGCAGGCTTCCCGCCTGCGCCGCTCACCCAAGCCGGGACGCCATGCTCCCGGCTTTTTCATTTCCCGCAACGATATGGGCCCACTGCCATGAATGACGATCAACTGCTGCGCTACTCACGCCACATCCTGCTGGATGAGGTCGGCATCGAAGGCCAGCAGCGCATTCTGGATGCCCACGCCCTGGTCATCGGTGCTGGCGGCCTGGGCTGCCCGGCCGCGCTGTTTCTGGCATCGGCCGGTGTCGGCGAGATCACGCTGGTGGACCACGACACCGTTGACCTGACCAATCTGCAGCGCCAGATCGGCCACACCACCGAACGGGTGGGCATGCCCAAGGTGGAGTCCCTGGCTGCCGCACTGCATGCGCTGAATCCCGGCGTGAAAGTGCATTGCCTGCAGCAGCGTGCCGATGACGCGCTGCTGGACCACGCGGTGCCGCGCGCCAGTGTGGTACTGGACTGCAGCGACAACTACCGCACGCGCCACGCCATCAACGCCGCATGCATGCGCCACCGGGTTCCACTGGTGGCTGCAGCCGTGATCCGCTTTGACGGGCAGCTGAGTGTCTTTGACCCGCGCCAGCCCGACAGCCCCTGCTATGCCTGCCTGTTCCCCCCCGATGCCGAGTTTGAAGAGGTGCAATGCTCCACCATGGGCGTTTTTGCCCCGCTGGTCGGCGTGATGGGCAGCCTGCAGGCCACGGAAGCCCTCAAGCTGCTTTCCGGGGCCGGCACGCCCATGACGGGCCAGTTGCTGATGCTGGAGGGTCGCAGCATGGAATGGAGCCGGATGCGCGCGCACCGCAACACAGAATGCAAGGTATGTGGTTAAAAAATGTAGGATTCTGCCTACCCTTTTACAACTCAGAGGCTGGCAGAATGGTCCGTACAAAGTGCACACCGGCATTTGCCATGCCACCCTACCATGTCCGCATTGCGTCCCCCCCCCACTTGATGGTTATCTACAGTGAAACTGCGCGCATACATCGTTGAAGACAACGCCACGATTCGCGAGAACCTGATCGAAACGCTCTCTGAGCTGGCCGATGTGGAGACCGTGGGTATTGCGGAAACCGAAGCCGAAGGCACGGCCTGGCTGTCCACCAATGGCCACCACTGGGATATCGCCATCGTGGACCTGTTCCTGCGCCAGGGCAGCGGCCTCGGCGTGTTGGCGGCCTGCCAGGAACGTTCCGCGCAGCAGCGTATGGTGGTGCTCAGCAACTACGCCACGGCCGATGTCCGGGCGCGCTGCTCCCAGCTCGGCGTGGATGCGGTATTCGATAAATCCAATGAAATCGATGCGCTGGTCGATTACTGCACGCAGCAAAGTGCCGCGGCATAAAACCTGCCTACAACCGCCCATGAAAAAAGCTGCCTTCCGGCAGCTTTTTTCATGGGGCACAGCGTTCAATCAATGAGCTTGTTTTTCAACGCGTAGTAAGTCAGGTCGCTGTTGGAGGAGAGTGACATTTTCTCCATCAAACGCGTTCTGTACGTACTTACAGTTTTTACACTCAGAGACAGTGACTTGGCAATATCGCCGGCTGTTTCTCCCTTGGCCAACTTCAGGAAAACCTGAAATTCACGCTCTGACAGCTGCTCATGGGGCGGCGCATCGTCCTTGCGATTGAGTTGCTGCGCCAGCAGATCGGCCACCGTGGGCGTCAGATAGCGGCGACCCAGCGCAATCGTGCGAATGGCCTCTGCAATTTCCTTGGGATCGCATTCCTTGTTGAGATAACCACTGGCACCCTGACGGATCAGATTGATCGCGTAATGCTCTTCGGGATAACCGCTCAGAATCAGAATTCCCATATCCGGGGCCTTGGCGCGCAACATGGCCAAGGCATCCAGGCCACTTTGTCCGGGCATGGACAAATCCATCAGCAATACATCAATTTCTTGCTCTCTCACCAGATCAATGGCTTCACGGCCATTCGAAGCCTCCCCCACCACCCGTAAATCCACATGTTCGGACAGGTATTGGCGTAAACCCTGACGAACAATCGCGTGGTCATCGACTATGCCTACTTTGATCATCGAATCGTTTCTCCTCTGAGTAAGGCACGCAGTCAGGTTTCTGTATGCAGAAACCAACTGGTCATTGCTAACGTACATCGCGTCTGAAGCAACTTGATTATGCAGAATAACTGCACCACACTCCTGACCGCAGGAGGATTTCGATGAAATGGTCCCAAATACGCCGAATGGCCATCAGCTTGCCGCTGGCCATGCTGGCAGCCATCGCCATGGTGGCGATCAATGAGGTTGGGTACCAGCGCTCCAACCAGGCGCTTGAAGCCATGGCGCACACCCAAAGCACGCGCAATGCCATCAACCATTTGATGCAGAACATGCTGGACGCAGAGACCGGGCTGAGGGGCTATCTGCTGACCAGTGACGAACGCTATCTGGAGCCCTACAACAAGGCCATCACATCGATCAACGGAGACATGGACCAGCTGCGCGAGCTGTTCATCGATGAGCCCGATGACCTGACCATCTTCTCTCCCCTGTCCCGCCAGGTCTCCCGCAAGACGGCCGAGATGGAGTTGAGCCTGCGCCTGTTCCGCGAAGGCAATGAAGAAGCCTGGCGCTTCGTCATGTTCACCGACATGGGCAAGCAGAACATGGATGCCATCCGCAGCTACACCCGGCAGCTGACGGAGCGCAGCGACGCCCGTGCAGAGGCCAAACGCAGCGATGTCGAGAACGCGCTGTGGCTGTCCCGCCTGGGGATTGCCACCGTGACGGTGATCGGCCTGCTGGCGTTCTACATGTACCTGCGCCAGACCCACACCCTGGAGGATGTGCACAAGCGGGAACAGAAAATCCAGAGCGAGGAACGCAGCCGCCTGGAAGACCTGGTGCGCGAGCGCACCGCCACCCTGACCGAACTGGCCAACCACCTGCAGCAGGTGCGCGAAGACGAACGCGGCCATCTCGCACGCGAATTGCACGACGAACTGGGATCCTTGCTGACAGCGGCCAAGCTGGACGTGGCCCGCCTCAAATCCCGCATCGACATGACGGTACCCGAAGTGGCGGACCGCATCATGCACCTGACGGAAACCCTCAACAGCGGCATTGCCCTCAAGCGCCGCATCATCGAAGACCTGCGTCCGTCGTCCCTCTCCAATCTGGGCCTGACGACCTCACTGGAAATCCTGACCCGCGAATTCGCCCAGCGTTCCAATATCGAGGTGGAAAGCAGCCTGGAACAGGTGGAACTGCCCGACGCCACGCAGCTGACGGTCTACCGCATCGTGCAGGAGTCGCTGACGAATATCGGCAAATACGCCAGTGCATCCCGTGTGGTGGTCAGCGTGCACAACTACCCCACCTATGTGGCGGTGCAGATTCAGGACAATGGCAACGGTTTTGACATGCACAGCGTGCGCCCCAACTCGCACGGTCTGGCCGGCATGCGCCACCGGGTGGAAGCCGCAGGCGGCCGCCTGACCGTCACCTCCGCACTGGGCGACGGCACCACCATCTCTGCGGTGATTCCCACGGCCCAGTCCTCGATTGCCGCCTGACACCCCGCCCCCTGGCTCCCCATGGCTTGCTTCGGCAAGCCATTTTTTTGTAGTCCTGGGCTGACGTGCCTGCACCCTGCCGACTGACACCTAGCCTTCTCCGGGACCGTCACCTCGCTGTTACAGCTGCCCCTAAAGTGATCCATCTGCCTTCCAACATTGGGAAGCGGGTTCACTCTTAGCGGAGAACGATATGCTGCACTACGCCATCGTCTGCTTGGTCATCGCCCTGATTGCCGCCGTATTCGGCTTTGGCGGCATTGCTGCCAGCGCAGTGGGCATTGCCAAGATTCTGTTCTATGTGTTCGTGATCATGGCCGTCATCACTTTTGTGCTCAGTCTTCTCAAAAAAGGATGAATGCTGCCCTCACCCTATAAAGGATCCATGACATGCCATTTTCTGAAGACACCCAAAAGCGCGTAGACCAGGCCGCAGATGCCACCCGGGATGCCGCCAAGGAAGCGGCCCACAGCGCCCAGGAATTTGCCGGCAACGTGGCCGACAGCGCCCGCGACGCCATGCGCAACACCCGTGCGGCGGCCAGCCATGCCTTTGACAAGGCCCAGGACGGTTTCAGCGCGGTGGAGCGCGAGCTCAGTCCTTCCATCGATGACTTCGCCGCCAAGGCACAGGCCATGGCGGAGCGCAGCATCCAGTTCTGCGCCGACAGCTCCGAACGCGCACGCCGCCAGTTCCAGCAGGCATCCGAAGCCACCACGCGCTATGTGGTGGAGCAGCCCGGAAAGTCCATCCTGCTGGCCGCCGCTGCGGGTGCCGCCGTCGCCGCACTGCTGATGGGCTCGCGCCGCCGCTGAGGCGGTGGCACACCACCGCCCCCCATACCGTGGGTACTCGCCCTGAGGCGTCCACGGTGGCAACGGTCCCCTCACCTTCTTTTTCGTTCTCTCCCCCAACAGACCACATAAGGAGCTTCTATGCAGAAAACCACCCGTGCCATCACCTTGTCTGTCCTGATGGGCGCCGCCGTCCTGGTCACCACCGGCTGTGCCGTGGTCCGCGACCAGCAGAGCGTGGGTTCCTATGTCGATGACTCCGCCATCACCACGGCGGTGAAGGCCAAGATGGCCGAAGACAAGTCCGTGTCGGCCACCGCCATCAGTGTGGAGACCCTCAAGGGCACGGTGCAGCTGTCGGGCTTTGCCAAGAGCCAGGCCGAAAAAGACCGTGCGGAATCCATTGCACGCAACACCAAGAACGTCCGGGCCGTGCAAAACAGCATCGTGGTCCGTCCCTGACCCCCGCTGCGCTGCGGGCGCTCACCGCGCCTGCAGCGCAGCAGCACTTCCATGACGGGGCCCCGAGCCCCCTGGTGCCGGCAAATGCTTGCGTTTGCCGGCATTTTTTTGGGGCTTTGCCATTCGGTAAGCTACACGCCATGCGCGCCTTCAATTGCGATCACTGCGGTCACCTGGTTTTCTTCGACAGCACCTGCTGCGTGCACTGTGGCAGCACGCTGGCCTTTGTGCCCGAATGGCTGCGCATGGCTGCACTCACGCCGGCTCTTCCCACAGGCGCCGCCGCGGTGCCCGCCGTCCAGGCCCTGCCCACGGCTGCCCCTGCGACCGAACTCTGGCAGGCCATGGATGCCGGCCACACGGGCTCCGGCCGCTGGCGGCTGTGCAGCAACCACACGACCTACCAAGCGTGCAACTTTGCCGTGCCTGCGGACGATCCCCAAACGCTGTGCATTTCCTGCCGGCAAACCCGCTGGCTGCCGGATTTGTCGGACCCCGCCAATCTGCGCCGCTGGAAAGTGATCGAAGACGCCAAGCGCCGGCTGTTCTACACCCTGGCCCGCTTGCACCTGACCCGCCTGGACGGCGTGGCGGCGCCCGAGTTCGAGTTCCTGGCCGACCAACCCGGCCAGCCGGTGATGACCGGCCACCGCAGCGGCACCATTGTGCTGAACGTGACCGAAGCCGATGACGACGAACGCACACGCCGCCGCATGGCACTGCATGAGCCCTACCGCACGCTGATCGGCCATCTGCGCCATGAATCCGGGCATTTCTACTGGGATGTGCTGGTCCATGCCCAGCCACACGCCCTGGAACAGTTCCGCGCCCTGTTTGGCGATGAGCGCCAGGACTATGGCCAGGCACTGCAGGCCCACTACCACGTGGGTCCTGCCGGCCCCTACGGCTGGGAGGAGCAGCATGTCAGCGCCTATGCCACCGCACACCCCTGGGAGGACTGGGCCGAAACCTGGGCCCACTATCTGCACATGGTCGATCTGATGGAAACCGCCGCCAGCTACCGCACGCAGCTGACCATCCCGGGAGAGCTGGGGCCGCACACCATGCAGGACCCGTTCACACCGCAAGGCCGCAATTTCGACGCCATGCTGCGCGCCTGGGTGCCGCTGACCCTGCTGCTCAACAGCCTGAACCGCAGCCTGGGCCAGGACCATGCCTATCCGTTTGCCCTGTCCAGCGGTGCCATCACCAAGCTGCGCTTTGTGCACGACCTGCTCACGCCCTACCAGCCCGCCGCCCGCTGAGCGGCGCTTCCAAGACCAGCGACCAACGGCCAGACCAGAGGGCATTCCTCCGCCCTCTGGCCGGGTTCAGGCGCGTCCCACCTTGGCCATCAGGCGCGCCTGCACGCTGTCGGAAACAAACTTGTCCACCTCGCCGCCCAGCGAGGCAATCTCGCGCACAAAAGTGCTGCTGATGAACTGGTATTTGTCACCCGGCGTCAGGAACACGGTCTCCACCTCGGGCATCAGGTGGCGGTTCATCCCGGCCAGCTGGAATTCATAGTCGAAGTCGGTCACCGCACGCAGGCCGCGCACCATGGCCTTGCCGCCCTTGGCCACGACAAAGTCGCGCACCAGGCCGGAGAAACTCTCCACCGTGGCGTTGGGGTACGGCGCCGCCGCCTCCCGCACCATCTCCAGACGCTCGTCCAGCGTGAACAGCGTTTTCTTGTGGTGCCCCGCCGCCACCGCCACGATCACCCGGTCAAACAGCTGGCAGGCACGGCGCACCACGTCTTCGTGGCCCAGGGTGATGGGGTCGAAAGTGCCGGGGTAGACAGCAATCACCGGGGGATGGGACATGGACAGGCCTCCTTGTTCTGCAGGGTTGTCAAAAAAAGCAGCGCCATTATGCCGCTGCCCATCCGGCCACCCTGTCCCCGGGAAGATGCCTGCACACCAACAAAGAGAGGCCCCGCAGGGCCTCTTGTGCAATCTGCCTGCGCGCAGCAGTGGCCGGCATCGGCATTACGCCGTTGCAGCCACCTCCGGGCGCTTGCGCAGCAAATGCGCATGCACCATGCCGGCTTTCAGGTAGCGGTGTACCTGCAGACCAAAAGCCTCCAGCGCGGCGTCGTCCCAGGCCGCAGGCGCTTCCAGGTAGACATAGCCATCGGCAGCCACCGCCTGGGCGGCCGCCTGCAAGGCGGGCTGGAACAAGGTGTCGGCAGCGAACGGCGGGTCGAGAAAGATGGCATGCCATTGGCCGGGCGCCGCCTGCTTCAGCGCGGCCAGGGCATCACCACGCTGCACACGCACCGCCGTGGCCCCCAGTTGCTGCTGCAGCTGCTGGATCTGGCCGGTCAACGCCGCATCCTGCTCCACCATCCAGACTTCGGCGGCGCCGCGCGAGGCAGCTTCCAGCCCGAGGGCACCGGTGCCGGCAAACGCGTCGATGCAGCGCCAGCCGCCCAGGTCCTGGCCCAGCCAGTTGAACAGGGTTTCGCGCACGCGGTCGGGCGTGGGGCGCAGCCCGGGCCGGGTGGCCACGGGCAGGCGCCGGCGGCGCCATGCGCCGCCAATGATGCGTATCTCACCACTGCCGGTATTGCCCTGGCGCGGCGCCTTGTTGCCGCCCCCCTGCTTGGCGCGGGCCGCAGAAGCCTTGGCGGCGTTCTTGACGGCAGCGCCTGCGGCCTCGGCCTCCTGCTGGGCTTTTTCCTGGCGGCGCTTGAGCTTGGCCTCCACGGCCAGGGCTTCGTCCAGGGTGCGATAACTGTTGCGGCTCACTTGTTCTTTTCTCCGAGCACCACGGTCACCATGCGGTCCGGGTGCAGCACGCGCTGCACGGCAGCGCGGATGTCGTTCACGGTCAGAGCCTGAATGCGGTCGGTCCAGTGGTCCAGATAGTCCAGCGGCAGGCCGTTCCAGGCGATATTGGCCACATTGCCCAGCAGCTTGGCATTGCTGTCGATGCGCAGGGCGAAGCCACCGATCAGATTGTCCTTGGCTGCCTGCAACTCGGCTTCCGTGGGGCCTTCGGCGACGAACCGGGCCAGCACCTCGCGCGAGACCTTCAGCGCCTCTTCGGCCTGGTCGGGCCGCGTCTGCAGGCTGATGACAAAGGCACCGGCATGCAGGCCGGGCGCAAAGTCGCTGCTCACGCCATAGGTCAGGCCGCGCTTTTCACGCACTTCTTCCATCAGACGCGAAACAAAGCCGCCACCGCCCAGGATGTGGTTGCCCACCAGCAGGGGCAGAAAGTCAGGGTCCTTGCGTGCAATGCCGGGCTGACCGATCAGCACCTGGGCCTGGGCCGACTGGAAGGGGATCTTTTCCTCCTCAGCCTTACTCAAGGCCGGCACCTCTGCCACGGCGGGCAGGGGCTGGCAGCCCTTGCCGTCGTTGGCAGGCAGACGGGCCAGCAACTGCTGCACCAGGGTGTCGGCCTGGGCACGGGTCACCGCCCCCACCACGCTGACCTTGGCACGGCAGGCCTGGAACGATCGCGCATGCAGGGCCTGCATGTCGCCCAGCTGGATATGGGCCAGCGTCTGCTCCGTGGTGCGCATGCCGTAGGGGTGGCCGCTGTACACCAGCTTGCCGAAGGCACGGCCGGCCACCGTGCCGGGGCGGGTGCTGCTTTCCTGGATGGCCGCGCTCCAGCGGGCGCGCTCGCGCAGCCACACCTCCTGCGGCCAGCTGGGCTGGGCCATCTGGCGCGAGGCCAGCTCCACCGAGCGGTTCAGCAGATCCGGCACCGTCAGGCTGCGCAGCGAATAGCTGAAGCTGTCCTGCCCGGCGCCCGCTCCGAACGAAGCCCCCAGATCGGCCCAGGCTTCGCCCAGCCGGTTTTCATCCAGCGCCGCCGCCTTGCCGTCGGCCTTGACGCCCTTGGAAGCCATCAACGCCACCGCGGTGGCCAGACCGGACTTGTCCACCGGGTCGCGGCGGCTGCCGGCATCAAACGCCACCTGCACATCCACCATGGGAATACTGGGACTTTCCACCAGCCAGACCTGGGCGCCGCTGGCCTGGGTCCAGTGCTGGATGGGCAGCAGGGCCCAGGCATTGCTCACGCCCAGACCCGCCAAGGTGCAGGCCGCATAGGCGCAGGCCGCAATGGTTTTCATCTTCTTCATGACCGAATCTCTCCTGGCGCTCAATGCAGATCGCCGCTGACAGGGGCGGCAGGGCGGGGCTTCTTGCCTGCCAGGGGCTGGGGCACCAGCACACCCACGGTCAGCTGGTCATCGCCAAAATAGCGCCGCGCCACGGACTGCACCTGATCGGCCGTCACGGCCATCAGCTGGCGCAGCACCTGGTCCTCGGCGTCCACGGGCATGCCCATGGTCCAGTAACTGCCCAGGCTTTGGGCCTGGGCGAAGACCGAGTCCCGCTCATACACATTCGAGGCCATCCACTGGGTCTTGACCCGCTCCAGCTCGGCCGCCTGCACACCGTCCTTGGCAATGCGCTGGATCTGGCCACGCAGGGCCTTTTCCACTTCCGCTGCCGTATGGCCCTTGGCCGGCACGCCGGTCAGCATGAACAGCGCCGGCCCCCGACCGAACACCGAAGCCGAGCTGCCGGCAGCATCGGCCACGCGGCCCTTGCCCTGCACCAGGGCCCGCTCCAGGCGGGCTCCCTCGTAGCCGTCCAGCACGGCGGACAGCACCAGCAGTGCCAGTGCATCGCGGTCTTCGGCCGTGGGCTGGGCCAGGTTGCGGTAGGCCGGTGCGCGGTAGGCCATGGCCACAAAGGCCTGCTCGGCCGGCTGCTTCACTTCGATGCGGCGCACGCCGATCTGCGCAGGCTCGGTGCGCGGCTTGCGCGTGGGCATGGCGCGGGCGGGAATCTGGCCGTAGGTGGCTTCCGCCCAGACCTTGACCTGGTCGGGATCGACATCCCCGGCAATCACGATGACGGCATTGGCCGGCACATACCAGGCTTTCTGGAACTGGCGCGCATCGTCGGGCGTCATGGCGTCCAGATCGTCCATCCAGCCCACCACCGGGCGGCGGTAGGGCGAGGACTGGAACACGGTGGCCATCATCTGCTCCATCAGCACCGAGCGGGGCTGGTCTTCGGTGCGCATGCGGCGCTCCTCCTTGACCACCTCGATTTCCTTGGTGAACTCGGCATCCGGCCACTGGTTGCTGGCAAAGCGGTCGGCCTCCAGGGCCATCACCTCCTGCAGCTTGTTCGCCGGAATCTGCTGGTAGTACCCGGTGTAGTCACGGTTGGTGAAAGCGTTCTCACGCCCGCCCAGCGCGGCCACCTTGCGCGAGAAATCGCCCGGCGCCACCTTGGCCGAGCCCTTGAACATCATGTGCTCCACCACATGGGCCACGCCCGAAGTGCCATCCACCTCGTCCATGGAGCCCACCCGCACCCAGACCATGTTCACGGCCGTGGGGGCACGCTTGTCCGGCTGCACGATCAGTTGCATGCCATTGGAGAGCTGGTACTGGCGCACGCTGGAAGCCGCGCCGGGGGCTGCGACGGCCCATTCGGCCAGCGAAGACGACACCGATGGTGTGGCCGGTGCATCCGCAGAACCGGCCTGCGCCAGTGCGGCACTTGCCACAAGTCCTAGGAGGGTAAGGGTACGTTTCATAGAATGGAGTGATTCTAAGAATCCACCAATGTTCAGTTTTTTCAAGAAAAAGCCCCCACACACCGAGTCTGCCGCTCCCGAAGCGGCGGATGTCCGGCCCGATGCGCAGGCACCTCTGTCTGACGTGCCCGCCCCTGCCTTGCCCCAGCCGGCCACAGGTGAGCCCGCCAAAGGCGGCACCATGGGCTGGCTGCGCAACACCTTTGGCGGCGCCAAGGCGGATGCTACCCCGGCTGAAGCCGCACCGTCGGATTTCTCCATCCCCGTCGTCGCCGAACCCCAGGCCAAGCCCGAGGCTGCGGGCGAGCGCCAGGGCTGGATGGACCGCCTCAAGGCGGGCCTGCGCAAGACCGGCACCAGCATCACCACCGTCTTCACCGGCACGCGCATCGATGATGCCCTGTATGAAGAGCTGGAAGACGCGCTGCTTATGGCCGACACCGGCGTCAAGGCCACCCAGCATCTGCTGGAAGACCTCAAGCGCCGCGTCAAGGAAAGCAAGACCACCGAGCCAGCCGCCGTCAAAGGCCTGCTGGCCGAGGCCCTGACCGATCTGCTGGCCCCGCTGCAAAAACCGCTGACGATTGGCGAACACCAGCCCACCGTGCTGATGGTGACCGGCGTCAATGGCGCAGGCAAGACCACGTCGATCGGCAAGCTGACCAAGCACCTGGCCGACAACGGCCAGACCGTGCTGCTGGCAGCCGCCGACACCTTCCGCGCTGCGGCACGCGAACAGCTGGGCGTCTGGGCCACCCGCAACACGGTGGAAATCGTCAGCCAGGAAGGCGGCGATCCCGCGGCGGTCAGCTTTGACGCGGTCTCCGCCGGCAAGGCCCGCAAAAAGGATGTGGTGCTGGTCGACACCGCCGGCCGTCTGCCCACCCAGCTGCACCTGATGGAAGAGCTGAAAAAGATCAAGCGCGTGGTCAGCAAGGCCGATGGCACGGCCCCGCACGAGGTGCTGCTGGTGATCGACGGCAACACCGGCCAGAACGCGCTCAACCAGGTCAAGGCCTTTGACGAGGCCCTGGGCCTGACCGGCCTGATCGTGACCAAGCTGGACGGCACGGCCAAGGGCGGCGTGCTGGCGGCCATTGCCCAGGAAAAACCGATTCCCGTCTACTTCATCGGTGTGGGCGAGAAGGTGGAAGACCTGGAAACCTTCAACGCCAGGGAATTTGCCCAGGCACTGCTGGCCTGACGCAGGCTACGCCCCTCCATCCCCTCTGAGACCGAAAGCCCTGCCCCGCAGGGCTTTCTTGTTGGAGCACGGCCTGCACACCTGTGTCGGCCCCTCCAGCGCAGGCCCGCTCTAGTGCTTGGCCTCCCGGACCGGCAAGGGTGCTTTCACACTCTGTGCCACCCACTGGCCGTAATCGTGCTGGGCCTGCTCACCGCGCAGCAGCAGCTGCGGCAGTTCATATGGGTGCTGGCTGCGCAGCCATTCCAGCAGCGGCTGCACCGCGTCCGGCACGGTCTTGAACACCAGGCGCCACTCGGGCGACGCCTGCAATGCCCCGTTCCACAGATAGTGGGAAGTGATCTGGTCCACCTGCGCGCAGGCCGCCAGCTGTGCCTGCACCGCCCCCTGGGACAGGCGCTGGGCATCCTCGGCCGTGGGTACGGTCGTGGTCACCACGCTGACACCCCGAAAGGCAAAGCCCTTGGAGGGGCGGGTGGGGGGAATCTGGCTCATGCAACGCTCCGACGGTTGGCAACAGAGGCCGATGGTGCCCCACTGCGCGGCATTTGGGCGTATTTTTTCCAAAGCTTGCACCACACCGCCCTGCGGCAGGAAGTGCACACTCAGCCGCCAGGGCCGCCGCCCTTGCATTCCAGGCGCCCGCCATGGCATCTTGATCAAACAATGATTTACAAGGCTTTGCACCTGCCAGGCACTGGTGGCCCGTGAAGAACGTAGCCGGCCTTCGTTGGCGCGTCATGGTTGCGTGCCTTCCTGCCCAGTGCACCACAGACCCCAGGTGGGTGGGCCAACCCCACGGCGGCGGCCATCTCCCCCGGTTCCTGGCCCCACCATATCTGGCCGCATACCGACTTCCCTCGCCGTGATGGCTGGGTGGCAGACCCCGGCGATGTGCCTGGACTTTTCCCTGCTAGCACCCAGGCGTGCTGGAACTGCCCGCCAGCAAGCTCACCAGATCAACCTCGCGTTCGGCCACCGCACCATGGATCACCCGCTGCTCCAGCTCGTCCAGGTGCGCCATGGCCACGGCCAACGCCTTATCGCGTGCGCCGCCCAGCAAGGCGTTGATGATCTCCTGGTGCTCGCGGGGCGCACATACGGTCGCGGCCACGCTGTCAAACAAGGCCTTGTACAACTCCGTCGTGCGCACCAGGCGTTGCATGTACGACAGCAACTCATCGCTGCCCGCCATGTGTGCCAGCACCAAGTGGAACTCACCGGCCAGCCGGATGGAGTCGGCGCGGCGCCCCTCCTCCATCGCCTGGTATTCCGCTTGTACATGGCGCTGCAGCGCCTCTGTCTGCACCGCGTTCAACTGGCCGCACAGGCTGGCGACCAGACCCGCCTCGACAATGCGCCGTGCGCGGTAGATGCTGCGCATCTCCTCGACAGTCGGGTTGGGCACAAAGGCACCCCGGTTGTGCTCCAGCACCAGTCGCTTTTCAGCCCCCAAGCGGGTGAACACCTTGCGTACGGCACCACGGGTGCAACCCAGCGCCTCGGCCAGCGCCCGCTCGCGCAACGGCGTGCCGGGACGCAGCTTGCCACTCAGCAGCGCCCGCGAAACCGCCTCATAGACACGTTCGTCCACACTGACTGTGCCGTCGGCTACAGGCTCTTCGCTGGGGATATGGGGAGCAAGGCGGCGGGAAGGGGCGGACATGGACAACACACAGACAACAGGCTTGAAATCTTAGCGGCACGGGCACCCCGCATTCAAGTCAGGCAGCTCGCTGTCGTCAAGCATCAGGGTTTACGCGCAATATCTGCACAAATAGTGGTCGCATCCGAAATTTTGGTTAACCAAAATATAGAATTTGATTAACCATTTAACTAAACCCGCTCATGCAAATGGGGGGTGACATGCCATATCAGCGGACGTTCTGCGTCGCCAGCCGGGCACTTGTCGGCCTGAGTCTTTTCTCTGCTCTCTAGAAAGTTTTCACCCATGGCGCAACTTGCCGCTTTTCCGCTCAAAGCCCTGGCGGCCCTGTCGCTGGCCGGTGCATCCGCCCTTGCCCACGCCGCATGGCCCGACCGCCCCATCTCCCTGGTAGTGGGTTTCACTGCTGGCGGATCGGCCGACACGCTGGCGCGCACCATCGCCGAGCCGCTGGCCCGCCGCCTGGGCGTGCCGGTGATTGTGGACAACGTGGCCGGCGCTGGCGGCACCATCGCCACGCAGCGCGTGGTGCGCGCCAAACCGGACGGCAACACCATCATCCTGGCGTCCAACAGCGAAATCGTGCTGGCCCGCCACTTCAACAACGCCATTGCCTACGATGGCATCCAGGACCTGCGCCCGGTCACGCTGGTGGGCGTCATGCCCATGGTGCTGGTCGCCGGTCCCAAGGTGCCTGTCACCTCGGTCGAGGCCATGCTCGCGCGTGCCAAGACCCAGGCAGGTGCCGACACCTTTGCATCCTCCGGCATCGGCACGGCCTTGCACATTGCCGGTGAAATGCTGAACCAGCAGGCCAAGGTGTCGATACAGCACGTGCCCTACAAGGGCGGCGTCCCCATGCTGACCGACATCATCGGCGGCAATGTGGATTACGGCTACTTCATGGTGCCTTCGGTGCTGGCCTACCTCAAAGAGGGCAAGGTCAAGCCGCTGGGCACCACCTCGAAGACCAACTGCGAAGTCCTGCAGGGCATCCCCGCCATGTCGGCGAGCAAGGCCTTGCCCAACTATGACTTTGGCGTGTGGACCGGTATCTTCGCCCCCAAGGGGGTAGCGGACACGGTGGTGACACGCCTGAACACCGAGATCAATGCGGTGATGCGCGAACCCCAGGTCCTCAGAATGCTCGACCAGGCATGCATTGGCCAATCGGGCGGTACGCCCGCTGACTTCGCCAAGCTGATCCAGACAGACGCCCAAAAGATGCGCCAGATCGCGACGCCCGACATCGGCGCCGTGCGATAGGCTCCATCACCACAGGAAACATTCCACGTGAGCACTTCCAGCCTTTTTCTGCAGAACGTTCGCCCCATGGGCGGGCCAGCCTGCGACCTGTTGATCGAGCAAGGCCGTATCGCGGCCATGGGCACCTCGCTGCCCCTCCCGGAAGGAGCTGAGCGCATCGATGGCGGGGGTCAGCTGCTGCTGCCCGGCCTGGTCGAATCCCACACCCACCTGGACAAGACACTCTGGGGTCAGGACTGGTACGTCAACGAGGTGGGCAACCAATTGGTCGACAAGATCAACAACGAGCGCGCCTACCGTGCCCAGGCCCGGCACGACAGCGCGCGCCAGTCGCTGCGCATGGCACGCGAGTTTCTCGCGTTGGGCACCACGCGCATCCGCAGTCACGCCGACGTGGATACGGACATTGGCACCCGGCATGTGGCGGGCCTGCTGCAGACCCGCGCGGACATGGCGCCCTGGCAGGATATTCAGGTGGTGGCGTTCCCGCAATCGGGCCTGCTGCAGCGCAAAGGCACGGCACAGCTGCTGGATGAGTCCCTGGCCATGGGGGCCGACGTGCTGGGCGGCCTGGACCCCTGTGCCATCGACCTGGACCCGGCACAGTCGCTGAACGTGCTGTTCGAGATCGCCGAGCGCCACAACAAGCCGCTCGACATCCACCTGCACGAGCCCGGTGACATGGGAGCCTTCTCGCTCCAGCTGATTTTGGACCGCACCGAAGCCCACGGCCTGCACAACAAGGTGGTTATCAGCCACGGCTTCTGCCTGGGCGATGTGAGCGATGCCCAGCGCAGCGCGCTGCTGGCGCGCATGGCCAAATTGGGCGTTTCGCTGGTCACCAGTGCGCCGCCTTCGCGCAGCGTGCCGCCGCTGGGTGCCTGCCAGCGCGCGGGCGTGTCCATGGCGGGCGGGAACGACGGTATCCGCGATACCTGGTCGCCCTACGGCCGCCCTGACATGCTGGAACGCGCCATGTTCATCGGCATGCGCTACAACTTGCGCCGCGACGATGAAGTGGAACAAGCCCTGCACTGCGTCACCCACGCAGGGGCCGAGGTCTGTGGCTTTGCCGACTATGGCCTGACACCCGGAAGCCGGGCCGATCTGGTGCTGGTGCCGGCGCAAACGCCCACCCACGCCGTAGCCGCCCGCCCCGTCCGCTCGCTGGTCATTGCCCACGGTCAGATCGTGGCCCGCGAGGGCAGATTGCTGCTGGAATAACCGCAATAAGAAGCCTTTCACCCACAAAGCACACAGCAATAGCAAGCGCTTGCATCCACCCCAAACCCTTTGACAGATAGACCCTCCCCGGTCTATCTGTGGGGCAGCGGAGGCTCGCGTATGCGAGACCGGCGGCGGCCCCAGTGCAGGAAACACCGGTACAGACGGCCAGATGCGATGGCGGTTGGCAGCAGGACCGGGGACCGATGGCGCCCCGCCGCGCGCCATGCGTGCCTATTTTCCCCAGGGGTTTCACCACAACGCCCTGCGGCAGGAAGTGCACACTCAGCCGCCAGGGCCGCCGCCCCGGCATTCCAGGTGTCCGCCATGAAATCTTGATAAAACAATGATTTACAAGGCTTTATACGCGCCACGCACTGGCGCCCTCCAAATCCAGTACAAATCCTGTGACGGTGTACAGAGCCTGCGACAACTTGTCACGAACCCTGGCCCTACATCGCGGGAACTTATGCCTTAGCACTCAGTCATAGAGAGTGCTAATATGGATTTATGGAAGAAAGGATCAATGCAATGACTACACGGACGGGCACCCTCACGGCTGCGACGGCTCTGGCACCTGCGAATCCTTGGGCTCTGGTGCCGCCGCTGGGCAATCTGGATGCTTACATCTCCGCTGTAAACCGCCTGCCCATGCTCACCCAGGAGGAAGAGCAGGACTATGCGCGCAAGCTCAAAGAACACAACGACCTGGATGCCGCCGGGCGCCTGATCATGTCCCATCTGCGCCTGGTGGTTTCCATCTCGCGCCAGTACATGGGCTATGGCCTGCCCCATAGCGACCTGATCCAGGAAGGCAATGTGGGCCTGATGAAGGCGGTCAAGCGTTTCGACCCCGACCAGAACGTGCGTCTGGTCAGCTACGCCATGCACTGGATCAAGGCCGAGATCCACGAGTACATCCTGAAGAACTGGCGCATGGTGAAGGTGGCCACCACCAAGGCCCAGCGCAAGCTGTTCTTCAACCTGCGCTCGATGAAGCAGGAGCTCAAGGCCGATGCCGCCATTGAAACCGGCGACAACACCTTCCGCGACACCCTGACCGCACAGGAGATCGACTCCGTCGCCGCTAAGCTGAATGTGAAGCGCGAGGAAGTGATGGAGATGGAAACCCGCCTGTCGGGGGGTGACGTGCTGCTGGACCCTTCGCCCAGCGACGATGATGACAAGGCTTTCGGCCCCATCTCCTACCTGACCGACGGCGCCCACGAGCCCACGGCCATGATCGAATCGCGCCAGCGCGATGTGATGGCCACCGACGGCATTGCCCAGGCGCTGGAAGCGCTGGACGACCGCAGCCGCCACATTGTGGAAGAGCGCTGGCTGAAGGTGAACGATGACGGCTCCGGCGGCATGACGCTGCATGAGCTGGCAGCCGTGTACGGCGTGAGCGCCGAACGCATCCGCCAGATCGAAGTGGCCGCCATGAAGAAAATGAAGAAGGCGCTGGCCGAGTTTGCATAAACCTGGCCCAAACCGCACAGTGCCACACAGGCACTGTGCCCATGGCTGTCCTGCAGCCTCCTGAAACCCGGATAATTTCCGGGTTTTTTATTGCCTGCCGTCACCGCCATCCGCGCAGGCAGCTATCACTTTTGCATTGGGAGAAGCCATGACCGAATCCACCCGCTCCACGCTGTACCGCCGCAGCCTGATGAGCCTGGCCTGCGCGGCCGCCCTGGGCTGCAGCGTGGGCGCGGTCCAGGCCGAGCAGTGGCCCAGCAAGCCCCTGCACCTGATCGTGGGCTTCCCTGCGGGCTCCTCCCCTGATCTGACGGCCCGGGCGCTGGCCGAACCGCTGGAAAAAGCCCTGGGCCAGACCATCATTGTGGAAAACAAGGTGGGCGCGGGCGGCAACATCGCCGCCGAAGCCGTGGCCAAGGCCACGGACGGCCACACGTTCAGCGTGATGATCAACGGCAATATGACCATTGCCAAGCTGCTGAACCCCGCTGTGCGCTACGACCCGGTGAAGGACCTGCAGCCCGTCAGCCTGATCGGCGTGGCGCCGCTGGTGCTGGCGGCACCGGCCAACGCCCCGGAAGGCAAGGCCTTCTTCGCGGCCGGTGCCGCGGCTGGCAGCAAGTGGAGCTATGGCTCGCCCGGCGTGGGCACCGTGGGCCATCTGGGCATGGAACTGCTCAAGAGCCGCTCCGCGCTGCGTCCCGAACATGTACCCTATGCCGGCTACCCCCAGGTGTACCAGGGTCTGCAAGGCGGCGATCTGCAGCTGTCCATGCTGCCGCCCGCACTGGCCATGCAGCAGATCCAGGCCGGCAAGCTGCGCGGCATTGGCGTGACCTCGGCGGCCCGCAGCCCGCTGGCCCCCGGCCTGCCCAGCCTGAAGGAGCTGGGCGTGCAGAACTTTGACCTGGAAATCTGGAACGCCGTGGCCGCCCCCAAGGCCATGCCCCGCGCCCATGTGGACAAGCTGGCGGCCGCCGTCAGCGCCATCGTGCGCACCCCGGACATGCGCGCCAAGCTGGCAGTCCAGGGCTGGCAGGTGGTGGGCAGCAGCCCGGAAGGCCTGTCCAACCGCATCCAGCAGGATGTGAAGGCCCTGGGCACCATCATCCGCGAGCAAGGCATTCGCGGGCAGTGAGCGCGGCACGGCCGCAGAGCCTAGCAGCCCGCCCAAAAAAAGGAAGCCTGGGCCTCCTTTTTTCACTCCGTGTGTTCCGCAACGCATGCCCGCGGCCTGAAGGCCGCTGCATCTACACCCCCCTTTGCCAGGCCGCTTCCAGCGCCCGGATTTCCAGGGTCTGCAGCGCCTGGCGCTGGCGTGGGATGAACACCGCCGCTGCGCCGTGCAGGCGCTGGGCCTGCAGCGCCAGCACATCGCTGAGCTGGGCGCTTTCCTCGGCCATGCCGCGGTTCTGATCACTCAAGTCACGCAAATGGGCCACGGCATCGCTGATCTGCGCACTGCCGGCCGCCTGCACATGGGTCTGCTCCAGGATGCGGCCCATGGACTGGGCCAGGCTGTCGATGCCTTCCACCACCGAATGCATGGTGATGCGTGCCGTCTGGGCGGCGGCGTGGCCCTGCTCCACCTGCTGGCGCGAGCCCTGGATCAGGTTCTTGATGTCCCGCGCGGCCTGGGCGCTTTGCTGCGACAGCTGGCGCACCTCCGCCGCCACCACGGCAAAGCCTTTGCCGTGCTCGCCCGCCCGCGCGGCTTCCACTGCCGCATTCAGTGCCAGCAGATTGGTCTGGAAGGCAATGCCGTCGATCATGCCCACGATGTCGGCCACCTTCTTGCTGGAGACATCAATGCCCTGCATGGCCTGGACCAGCTGGTCCACGCAGGTCTGGCCCTGGCTCACGCCCTGTACGCCTTCTCGCGCCTGCACCATGGCGGCCTCGGCCAGGCTCTGGGTTCCGGCAATCGTCTGCCCCAGCTGCGCCAGCGCTTGCGCTGCCTGCTCCAGATCGGTCGACGCCTGCTGGGTGCGCTGCGCCAGTTGCACATTGCCGGTCTGCAGGGCTCCGGCGCAGGCACTGACCTGCTCGGCCTTACCTTCGATATCACTGACCAGGGAACGCATGTTCAGCCCCGCCTGCTCCACACTGCGCATCAGGCTGCCGACTTCATCGCGCCGGTTCAGGAACAGCGACTGTGCACTCTCCCCGCTTGCCACCTGGCGCGCCTGGCGCAGCACGGCGTGCAGCGGCCAGACCAGGTGGCGCCCCATCCACAGCAAGCCGCCCAGCGCGCATGACGCCCAGCCCAGCGCCATGGCCAGCAGGATCGTGCTGTGGACGCCCAGGGCGGCCCCCAGACCCAGCACCACGCCCCACAGCAGCATGGCCGCGGCACCGGTGTAGAGCTTGGTGGTAGCCGACACAAAGTGCAAGCGACTCCACCAGGCGCGCCAGCCCTGGGGGAACACATAGCCGCGGCGCACCTGCAGCTGGTGGTTGCCGCTGTTGAGCAGGTCATACAGCGCCTGCTGGGCCTGGGTTTCCTGCGCCGTGGGCTTGGTGCGCACCGACAGATAGCCAATCGTCTTGCCACCCGCCTGGATGGGGCTGGCATTGGCCCGCACCCAGTAGAAATCGCCGTTCTTGCAGCGGTTCTTGACCACGGCCGTCCAGCTGGCGCCATGCTTCAAGGTGTTCCACATGTCGGCGAACAGAATGGCCGGGGTATCCGGGTGGCGGATGATGTTGTGGGGCTGCTGCTGCAGCTCCTCGAAGCTGTATCCGCAGGTGCTCAAAAAGGCGTCATTGGCATAGATGATGTTGCCTTTGAGATCGGTGGCAGACAGCAGCGTATCGCCATCCTGCAACTGCTGCTCTACGGCGGTGACCGGCAGATTGATGCGCATAAACCCCCTTCGCTTGTGTGCTTTGCGGGTGGATGCGGCGCTCCCGGCACTCCACCGAAGAGGTGCAATATGCGGAGCTGTCCCATGGGCCCGGTTGATAAAAATCAACACCACCGCGCAACGCATAGCGAATACCAATCTCTGGGGATGCGCCATCGTGGCATGCACGCCGCAGATATTGACCCGCGGCAAGATGCCCTTGACCTGATGCCGCTGCCGGCGGCATCAGCCCTTATTTTTCGGCCAGCAACACCTGGGCATCGGCGACCAGCGGCTGGGCGCCGGCACCGTAGCGGTGGTAGGCGCGCAGGCGGCCCTGGGGGTCGTACATGTACAGACCGGCCGTGTGGTCCAGGGTGTAGGCGCCGGGCACCTTGCCTTCCACCTTGCGGAAGAACACCTTGAAGTCCTTGGCCACGGCCGCCACCTGTTCGGGGGTGCCGGTCAGCGCCACCATGCTGGGGTCGAAATTGCCCACATAGGCCTTGAGCACTTCCGGCGTATCGCGTTCCGGATCCAGGGAGACAAACACCCCTTGCAGCTTGTCGCCCTGGGCGCCCAGCATCTGCTTGACCTCCACCAGCTCCTGCAGGGTGGTGGGGCACACATCGGGGCACTGGGTGTAGCCGAAGAACACCACGGTCACCTTGCCGGCGAAATCCTTGATGGAGCGCAGCTTGCCGTCGGCGTCGGGCAGCGGGAAGTCCTTGGCGTATTCGGCACCCGTCACATCCACGCCCTGCAGCTTAACTTCCTGCTGGCGCGAACAGCCCGCCAGCCCCAGGCCCATGCCGGCCACCAGTCCTGTGGCCAGCAGGCCTTGCAGCATCCGTCGTTTGTCCATCCTGATCCCTCTCGCAATGGGCGGGGTCAGCGCACCGCCTGCCAACCGGGGCATGGCTGGCTGACCCACCATGAAAATACAAAGTGCTGCGTGCTGCCACCACCGCCCTTGCGGCAGGCGGCGCACCCAGCCTGGATGGCAAATCCTAACCCGAGGGTCGCACCATGCTCCGTGATGGTGCGCATTCCCGGAGAGACTGGCAGCTGCGCAAGGGTTTGGGCGGCCGCAGGCGGCCCCGGTTCAGCGCCCCGGCTGGTCCCAGGAGGAAGACGCCCGCAGCAGGCGCTCCAGATCGCGCTTGGCACGGCCAGCGCTGCTGCGCTCCATGCCTGCCGGCAGGCGCATCATCCAGTGGCCTTGGGGGTCCACGATGTACAGATGATCCTCCAGCGCATGGCCCGCCTCGGGCTGCAGCCATTGCGCCACCTGCGCACGCGGCAGGCGTAATGCGCTTCCCTGCTCCAGGGCCGGGCGCAGGGCCGCATCGGGGTCCACCGCATCGGTCACCAGCCAGACCCAGTCCAGGCGCTCCTTTTCGCGCCCCAGGCTTTCACGCAGCTGGCGTTGCAGGTACAGATGCTCGGCACAGCGGCCTTCACAGGCGCCGCCGGCCACGCTGACCAGCAGCCACTGCCCTTGCAGGCTGGCCAGCGCCGCCGTGCTGCCGTCCAGGCGCTGCCCCTGCACATCGGGCATGGGGTGCTGCGGATCGATCAACGTACCAAAGCTGCTGCGTCCTTCGGGACGGACCACGTAGTAGGTGAAGTAGGACGCGATCACCGGGGCCGCGCAGACCAGCAGCACGGCCAGCATCTTCCAGCGGCCGCTGCGGGTGCGCGCCGGGTCGGACACGCCGGCCTCCGGCAGGCTGTGCACGGTCAGGCCCAAGGGCTGGGGAGCAGACGATTCAGGGGGCATGGGCAGCATCAAAAGAGGCGCGGCGCAGCGGCCGCAGGATCTGGAACCACAGGTACAGCAGTGCGACCAGGGCGCACAGTCCGAACCATTGGAAAGCATAGCCGTAGTGCTTGGACACCCCGGCATCCGGCTCCGGCCATTGGCGCAGCAGGCCTTCGGAGGCGGCGCCGGTCTGCACCACGCTCCACGGCGGCAAAGCCAGACCTGTCTGCTGCGCATAGGCCGGCAGGTCCAGGTTCTGGCGGATTCGCGCAAACCTGGCAGCGGCCGGCTCGGCCCCCAGCGCATACAGCTGCGAAGGCGCTGCGGCGATGCGGCCTTGCACCTGCACCAGCCCCTCTGGCGTGGCCATCGGCGGCAAGGCCGTGCGGTCCTGGAAATTGCGCGGCACCCAGCCGCGCTGCACCACCACGGCACCGCCTCCCTCCAGCAGCAGCGGGGTCAGCACATAAAAACCCGGCCGGCCCTGCATCTGGCGGTTGTCCAGGTAGACGGTGTGTGCGGCTTGCCAGCGTCCGGTCAGCTGCACGGGGCGGTGCAGCCAGGTGGATGGTTCGCCGGCATCGTCTGCCGCAGCCCGCAGTGCCGGCCAGTCGGCATTGCGCAGCACCGGCTGCGCGGACTGCAGCGCGATGGCGGCCTGCATGGCCTCTTTCTGCGCCGCGCGGTCCAGCTGCCACCAGCCCAGTCGCGCCGTCAGGGCCATGCACAGCACCGCGGCGAGCAGCACCACCCATCCACGTATTCCCTTGGGAAGCCACCTCACACTCACCCGATAATGCCTTTCATGGGATACCTTGTTGCACTGGCCTTTCTGGCCATCATCGCCAGCCTGGGAACAGCCCTGTTCTTCATGCTGCGCAAGGACGACGACACACCGTCGGACAGCGAACGCGGCCGCCGCATGGCCCGTGCGCTGGCAGTGCGCGTGGGCCTGTCGATTGCTCTCTTCCTCTGCCTGCTGCTGGCCTGGAAGCTGGGGTACATCCAGCCCACCGGATTGCCCTTGCGCTCCTGAGCACTGCTTGCGGCTGGGGCCTGCGCCCCCCATTCTGAATGCGCTGTCCCTTCAAGCGACTGACAGCCCCGGCACGGACCGCGCTTGCGGGCACCGCCACAGGCAGGGTGATCGCCCTGCCTGATTCCGACTCACATCCAGTACACCAGCACGTAGAGGAACAGCCACACCACATCCACAAAGTGCCAGTACCAGGCCGCGCCTTCAAAGCCGAAGTGGCGCTGCGCCGAGAAATGGCCGTTGTGCAGCCGCAAGGTGATCACCAGCAGCATCAACATGCCCACAAACACGTGGAAACCATGGAAGCCCGTCAGCAGGTAGAAGGTGGAGCCGTAGATGCCGGAGTTGAGCTTGAGATTCAGGTCCGAGTACAGGTGGTGGTATTCATAGCCCTGCACGCACAGGAAGACAAAGCCCAGGATCACCGTGGCCCACATGAAGGCGATGGTGCGGGCACGCTGACCGGCGCGCAGTGCGTGGTGGGCAATCGTCAGCGTCACCCCCGAGGTCAGCAGCAGGGCAGTGTTGATGGTGGGCAGCCAGAACGGTCCCACGGTCTGGAACGGCTCCACCGTGCCTGCCGGCGAGGTGGTGGCGCCGGGCGAGACCGAGGGCCAGGCGGCCTTGAAGTCCGGCCAGAGCAGCGAATTCTCGAAACCGCCCAGTGCCGGCACCGAATGCGCCCGCGCCCACCACAGGGCGGTGAAGAAAGCGCCGAAGAACATCACTTCCGAGAAGATGAACCAGCTCATGCTCCAGCGGTAGGACAGGTCGATCTTGCGGCCGAACAGCCCGGCCTCGCTCTCGCGCGCCGCATCGCGTATCCACTGGTAGAGCACCACGCCCCACCAGACCAGCCCCAGCAGCACCGACCACATGCCCCAGCCGTGGCCGTTGATCCAGTTGCCGGCGCCCAGCACCACGAAAAACAGGCCCGCTGCCGCCCAGATGGGATGGTGCGACACGCCGGGCACGTAGTAGTACGGCGTTGTTCCAGGGGTCGATGCACTCATGACTCAGCTCCTGTCGTTTTTTGCGAAGGCCGCAGCACGCTGCAGCAGTTGTTGTTCTGTCAGCTCACCCATCTCACCAGGGCGATCAGCCCCAGCACCAGCACAAACACCGCCACCAGCCCCACGGCGATCACCTGCAGCGGCTGCAGCTGTGCAAAATCCCGCTCGTACTCGCTGCCCTTGCGCACGCCCAGCAACGCCCAGGCCACGGCTTTGATCGAATGCCACAGTCGGTGCTGCTGTCCGGCGGGGGGCGGTACGGTCATGACTGCTCCTTGCCGGTGACCACGCTGGCCACGGGTGCGGGCGGCGTCTTGCCCCCCACCTCAAAGAAGGTATAGGACAGGGTGATGGTGGTCACATCCTTGGGCAGCTTGGGATCAATGACAAACGCCACCGGCCATTCCTTTCGCTCCCCCGGCTCCAGCACGTACTGGTTGAAGCAGAAGCACTCCAGCTTGTTGAAGTGCGGCGCGGCATTGCGCGGTGCATAGCTGGGAATTGCCTGCGCCGCCATGCGGTGGTTCTGCACGTTCTGGAATTCATACATCACCGTCGCCAGCTCGCCCGGATGCACCTGCAGCGAACGGCGCTCGGGCTTGAACTCCCACGGCCCCCGCGCATTGGCGTCGAACTCCACGGTGATGGTGCGGCTGGTGTCCACCTGGGTGTTGGCCGGCACGGCCGAGGAATTGCCCGGCACCTGCCGCTCCGACACGGCCAGCACATTGATGCCCAGCGCCTCGCACACATGCTTGTAGATCGGAATCAGCGCATAGCCGAAGGCAAACATGCCCACGGCCACCACGGCCAGCTTGCCCACCATCCGGAGGTTGTCGCGGTGCACGGCCATCATCCCTCCTGTGCGCAGTCCACTGCGCATTGACACGGCGCCCGCCGCTGCGGCCACCGGCGCGCCCCCGCCACAGGACGGCCACCCGGGGCGCTCCCGCAGCGCAGGGTGGCATCCCCCCAAGGGACGGACGCGAAGCGGTGCAGCGAAGTGTGCATCTCAGTGCAGCAAGGCCATCTTGGCCACAAAACCGACAAAGAACACGGCCGCGATCGACGCCAGGATCAGCGCCATGCGCAGGTTCTTCTGGCGCTGCAGCTGGTAGGCCGTGGTGCGGTCGTGCAGACCGGCCGAAGGTTTGGAAGGAGCGGTGTGCATGGCTTATCCAATCACGCGGGTTGCGGTGGCGTCCAGTTTGGGCGGGTTTTCGAAAGTATGGAAGGGGGCGGGCGATGGCACTTCCCACTCCAGGCCTTCTGCCCCGTCCCAGGGCTTCTGTGGTGCCGGCGCACCGTGGCCGCGCATGCCGGGCCAGACCACAAAGACAAAGAAGTACACCTGCATCAGGCCAAAGCCGAAGGCACCGATGGAGGCCAGCATGTTGAAGTCGGCAAACTGCATCGGGTAGTCGGCATAGCGGCGCGGCATGCCGGCCAGGCCCAGGAAGTGCATGGGGAAGAACGTGATGTTGAAGAAGACCAGCGAACCCCAGAAATGGATCTTGCCGCGCAGCTCGGAATACATCACGCCGTTCCACTTGGGTGCCCAGTAGTAGTAGCCGGCAAACATCGAGAACAGGGAGCCCGCCACCAGCACATAGTGGAAATGCGCCACCACGTAATAGGTGTCCTGCAGCTGGGTGTCGATGGGCGCCATCGACAGGATCAGTCCCGTGAAGCCGCCCATGGTGAACACGAAGATGAAGCCCACGGCAAACAGCATGGGGGTTTCGAACGTCATGGAGCCGCGCCACATGGTGGCCACCCAGTTGAAGATCTTCACGGCCGTGGGCACCGAGATCAGCATGGTGGCGTACATGAAGAACAGCTGGCCGGTGACCGGCATGCCCGTGGTGAACATGTGGTGCGCCCACACGATGAAGGACAGTATGGCAATGGCCGCCACCGCGTACACCATGGAGGTGTAGCCAAACAGCTTCTTGCGGCTGAAGGCCGGCACGATCTGGCTGATGATGCCGAAGGCCGGCAGGATCATGATGTAGACCTCGGGGTGGCCGAAGAACCAGAAGATGTGCTGGTACATCACCGGATCGCCACCACCCGCGGGGTTGAAGAAGCTGGTGCCGAAGTGACGGTCGGTCAGCGTCATGGTGATGGCGCCGGCCAGCACCGGCATCACTGCGATCAGCAGGTAGGCGGTGATCAGCCAGGTCCAGACGAACATCGGCATCTTCATCAGCGTCATGCCGGGAGCCCGCATGTTCAGGATGGTGACGATGATGTTGATCGAGCCCATGATGGAGCTGGCGCCCAGGATATGCATCGCAAAGATGCTGGTGTCCATCGATGGGCCCATCTGCAGCGTCAGCGGCGCATACAGCGTCCAGCCTGCAGCCGGTGCGCCACCGGGCATGAAGAACGAGGTCACCAGCATGATGGCCGCCGGAATCATCAGCCAGAAGCTGAAGTTGTTCATGCGCGCAAACGCCATGTCCGAGGCGCCGATCTGCAGCGGAATCATCCAGTTCGCGAAGCCCACGAAGGCCGGCATGATGGCCCCGAACACCATGATCAGACCGTGCATGGTGGTGAGCTGGTTGAACAGCTCGGGGTTGACGATCTGCAGCCCGGGCTGGAACAGCTCTGCGCGGATCAGCAGCGCCAGCACGCCGCCCACCATCAGCATGGTGAAGGCGAACAGCAGGTACAGCGTGCCGATGTCCTTGTGGTTGGTGGCATACAGCCAGCGCTGCCAGCCCGTGGGCTGGTGGTGATGGTGGTCATCGTGCGCACCATGGTCATCGTGCGCACCATGGTCATGGTGGCCGCCATGGACATCGACCTCGGGGCCCGGGGTGTGGGATGGGGGGTATACGGCGCTCATAGGAATGTCTCCGGTATTCACTGCCTGCTGCGCATCACTGCGCGGCCACGATGTCCACACGACGGGCCTGCTGATCGGACCCGGCACCTGCGGTGATGGTGGTGGGCTTGTGCAGGGCAATGCGCTCCTGTGCCACACCTGCATCCGTCAGGGCCTTGGCCACGTTCTGCGCGCGCTGCTTGGCCAGTTCGGTGTTCTGGTCGGCATTGCCGGTGGCATCCACAAAGCCCGACAGGGCCACCTTGCTGTCGGCATGCGCTTTCAGATACTCCGCAGCCTGGGCCACCACGGCCTGCGCCTCGGCATTCAGCGCCTTGTCGCCCGTGGCAAAAAACACCTGGTAGGGCTGTGGCGCGGCAGCAGCTGCCCCTGCCACAGGTTCTGCCGCAGCGGGCGGTGCCGCGCCGGGGGCTGCCGCCCCGCCTTCGGGGAACTTGCCGCCCCGCGCATCCTTGAACTGCGCGGGCTGGATCAGCTGCCCGGTCTTGTTGCTCCAGTGGTTCTTGGCGAAGGTCAGCACCGCGGCCAGCTCCACATCGCTGAGCGCCTTCCACGAAGGCATGGCACCGTTGTTGCGCCCTTCCAGCACCACATGCATGGCCTCCGCCAGCGGCCCCAGCACCACCGGGCTGCCATCCAGCGCCTTGATGGGGCCCGCCCCCTTGCCATTGGGCTGGTGGCAGACCGCGCAGTTGGCGGCATAGACTTTTTCGCCGCGCGCAACCAGCTCGTCCAGCTTCCATTCCTTGTTGGGATCGTCGCGCTTGGAGGCAGCCTTCTTGGTTTCTTCCTCCACCCAGGTCTTGTACTGGTCGGACTGCAGCACCTTCACATGGATGGGCATGTAGGCGTGTTCCTTGCCGCACAGCTCGGCGCACTGGCCGTAGTAGTCGCCCGGCTTTTCCGCCTTGAACCAGGTGTCGCGCACAAAGCCGGGAATCGCATCCTGCTTGATGCCGAAGGCAGGCACCATGAAGGAGTGGATCACATCGTTGGCGGTGGTGATGATGCGCACCTTCTTGCCGGCCGGCACCACCAGCGGCTGGTCCACCTTGAGCAGATAGTCGGGCGGCGCATCCTTGACATTGCCGCTGTTGGACAACACCCGGTGGCTGGTGTCCAGCGTGGAGATGAAGCTCAGCCCCTCGCCCTCCCCTTTCAGGTAGTCATAGCCCCATTTCCACTGGTAGCCTGTCACTTTGATGGTCAGGTCGGCATTGGTGGTGTCCTTCTGCGCCACCAGCACCTTGGTGGCCGGCAAGGCCATCAGGATCACGATGATGAAGGGCACGATGGTCCAGGCGATTTCCACCGTGGCCGATTCATGGAAATTGGCGGCCTTGGCGCCTTGGGAGCGGCGGTGTTTCCAGATGGAATAGAACATCACCGCAAACACGGCCACGAAGATCACCGTGCAGATGCCCAGCATCATCCAGTGCAGAAAATGCTGCTCCTGTGCAATGCGCGTGACCGGGGGGTGCAGATTGAGCTGACGCACCGCAGGGCCGCCGGGCAGGTCCTGGACCGCATAGGCCGCCTGCGCCATCCAGGCTGCAGCGGACATCATCGTGAGACGCAGGGGCCGAAAGGGGATGCTTTTCATAGTTCTCGCTCAAGTCTTGGGCCACTAGAAACAGGGAACCTGGCAGGCAGGGGGCTACAGCCGCACACCTGCGCGCACTCAACTCAGAAAAACCAACCAGCGCGGCGCAGCCCGCTCCCACGGGTACGCCCACATCGATCCATGCCTGCACGCAGGCCAACCGCAAGCTGCAGCACCACAGCCTGTGCCGCCGCAAAGAAAATAGTGGATGAAGCAGTGCCGACGCGTTTCCAGGAAGCAGCCTGAAAAGCCCGAGAAGACGCCCTCTGCGTCGCGTGAAACTTCAGCATGCAGGCCTGTGCGCGCGCAGGGCGCAGGCCCGACTCCAAGGCAATGCGAAACACCAATTTTTTTCTCCTGACGGCATGCGGCCGTGGGGGCCCTCTCCCCAGCCTGGAGTCATGCGGTCTGGAGAAAAGCTCGTGTGTCAGTGGTTGAAAAAATTGTAGGTCGCTTTGCGTGGAATCAAAGGGGCATAAGCGCCTTTTGTGTTATCGCAAACCCGTGTTGCGACCTTGCCGCAACATCGCCCGCATATCGTCCAACGGCACACTGCTTTCCCCGGCCGCACGGACCCGGGGTGCTGGCTTGTAAGCATGGCCGTAGACCACTTCGAAGGTCAACGCCAGCTGTCCATCCTGCTCCTGTAAACGCAGCGCGCCATCCAGCAATTGATGGAGGTCAAGACGCCATTGCCGTCCACGCAGACCGGCAAAGCGCTGCGGATGCAGATTGCATCCCAGCTCGCGCAATTCCTGCAGCAGACGCTCGGGCGAAGCAAAGGTCAGCGTGATGCGCTCCATGTCCATCACCGGCTCCGCAAAGCCGCTTTGCACCAGCATGTCTCCCCAGTCGTGCATGTCCGTGAAGCTGTGGCCCGCCGCCGGCCAGCCCGCCTGCTGGTAGGCGTCCCGCAGCTCCTGGGCCGTGTCGGGCCCCAGGCAGGAAAACATCACAAAGCCATCCACCGCCAGAGCCTTGTGCCACTGCGCCAGCAGGGCCAGCGGGTCTGCCGCCATGTGCAGCTGCATATTGGCCCACAGCATGTCCACTTCCTGCCCGGCAGCCGGCAGACCAAAGCGGGGTTGCTTGCCCGCCCAGCGCTCCATGCTCCACCAGGCCTTGCCCAGCGCCTTGTGCGCCGCTTCGGCGCGCTGCGCCTGCGGTTCATGCACCCAGGACTGCGCCTGCGGATAGCGCTGCGCCACCAGTGCGTGCGCCTGCAGTCCGCCGCGTACCGGCTCCCAGTCCAGCCACGACTGCGGCGGCTTGGCCATCCACTGCAGGCGGTCCTGCATGCGGCGCGCCACCTCTTCGTGCAGCCACGGCGATGCCGCAGGCGCCTGGGCCTGCCAGCGGGCGGCGGCAACGGGGTCGATGGTGGGCGGCAGAGCAGTAGACATGGAACAACAGATGGGGAGGCAATCGGACAGTCGGCGCACATCCGGCATGACGGTGGCGCTGCGGGCGGCAGTATATTGATTCCATGCGTCTGCACATCCCGGCATGGCTATCCGCCCGCATTCCCAGCCAGTGCCTGGCCTGCGGCAGCTGGCCCGCGCAGCCACTGTGCGCGCAGTGCCAGGCGCGTTTTGCACAGCATGTGCCGCGCTGCCGCAGTTGCGCCCTGCGCCTGCCGGATGCACATGCCGGCGCACACTGCGGGCAATGCCTGCGCCACCCGCCGGTGCTGCAGCACTGCTTGGTCGCCGTGGACTACGGCTACCCCTGGGCCTTGCCGCTGACGCAGTGGAAGCTCCATGCCCAGCCGGCCGTCGGCCGCCATCTGGCGCAATGGCTGCAGCAGCACGCCGCCTGGCCCGCGCTGCGCGACGGCTGTGCGCTCACCATCCCGATTCCGCTGTCCCCGCAGCGCCTGCGCAGCCGCGGCTACAACCAGGCACTGCTGCTGGCCCGCGCGCTGGATTGCCCGGCCATCCAGCCGCAGCTGCTGCAACGCACGCACGACACGCCCACCCAGATGCGCCAGGGCCGCGCCGCACGGCTGCGCAATCTGCGCGGCGCCTTCAGCGTGCCACCGCAACACCAGGGCCTGCTGGATGGAAAGACCGTGCTGCTGGTGGACGATGTCATCACCACGGGCGCGACCCTGCAGGCCGCCGCGCAGGCGCTGCTGGCCGCAGGCGCCGGCCAGGTGCATGCCGTGGCCCTGGCCCGCACGCCCTAGCCCCCTACCTCACACCTGCGCCATAGGGGTGCGCACCACAGGGACGGCGGTCACAGCGGACAATACGCCCCTTATGTTCCACATTGTTCTTGTTGAGCCCGAGATTCCACCGAACACGGGCAACGTCATCCGCCTGGCCGCCAACACCGGCTGCGATCTGCACCTGATCGAGCCCCTGGGCTTTTCCATGGAAGACCGCCACATGCGCCGCGCCGGGCTGGACTACCACGAATACGCCCCGGTGCGCCGCCATGCCGACTGGCAAGCCTTTCTGACCGCCATGCAGCCCGCGCCCGAGCGCATGTTTGCCATGACCACCCATGGCAGCCGCCCGGCGTTTGATCTGGCCTTCCAGCCCGGCGACTGGCTGGTCTTCGGTTGCGAAACCCGAGGCCTGCCTGCGGATCTGCGCAACAGCTTTCCCGAAAGCCAGCGCCTGCGCCTGCCCATGGTGGCAGGCCAGCGCAGCCTGAACCTGTCCAATGCGGTGGCGGTCACGGTGTTCGAGGCCTGGCGCCAGAACGGTTTTGCCGCCCCCGCAGGCCAGACGGCAGGCTGAGACTGCGGCGGCACCGCTTCGGTGCACGATGCCTGAAATAGTGCAAAAGTTCCGTCTCATTGACAATGAATTCGAAACAATGAGTCGTAAATTTACATGCTTATCTTCACATATGGAACGATCTACAGTTCATCCATACGGTAACGCCACAGCGCCACACCGGAAGTTGAACGAAAAGGACATTCCATGAAAAGCATTCACACCCTCAGCATCGCCGCAGCTCTGGCCCTGACCGCACTGGGCAGCCAGGCCGCCGGTATGTCGGCTCCCCTGGGCGAGCAAGGCTGGCCTCCCGTGGTGGAAAGCCACAGCACCCTGACCCGTGCGCAGGTGCTGGCTGAATTGCAGGATGCCCGCCAAAACCACCGCATGGCCGTGGCCGAAGGCGACCAGCTGCAACTGCGTGCCGATGAGCTGACCACCCGCTCGGCCGTGAGCCGCGAGGCCGTGCGTGCCGAAACCCTGGCCGCCATCAAGGACGGCAGCATCGTGCACGGCGAGCTGTAAGCCCCAGCCCGCGCATTTGCTCCTGGCAAAAGCGCCCAATGCAAAGCCCCGCTGCCTGCGCAGACGGGGCTTTTTCATGGGACCGAAAAAAGAAGACGGCGGCGTTCAGCCCTGGGCCGCACCGTGGCTGCGGCTCAGCGTCTCGGCCACGCACACGGGCTTGTCGCTGCCTTCGCGCTCCACCGTCACCCCCCAGGTCATCTGCATGCCGTCGGGCTGCACCGGCTCGGCCGCCAGCAGCTTGATGTGGGCGCGCAGCCGGCTGCCCACCGGTACGGGGGCGGGAAAGCGCACCTTGTTCAGACCGTAGTTCACGCCCATCGTGGCGCCATCCACCGTCACTGTCTGCTGCATGAACTGCGCCAGCAGCGACAGCGTCAGATAGCCATGGGCCACCGGCGCACCAAACGGGCCCTTCTTGGCCCGCTCGGGATCCACATGAATCCACTGGTGGTCGCCCGTCGCCTCGGCGAACTGGTTGACCTGCTCCTGGGTGATGGTGATCCAGTCCGTCACGGCCACATCCTGGCCCACGGAAGCACGCACATCGGCGTAAGAGGCAAAGCGTCGTTTCGTCATGCGACCCACTGTAGCCAGCAGGCCGCGCAGGCTTTGTCGGTCACGGGACAGTTGAGGGAAAGCCCCAGGATGTGGCCCTCCCTACAGGCCAAACGACTGCTCAAGCGCGGCAGTAGCGCATGCAGTGTTGACCTGGATACCGGTGCGTTCAGTGGCCGGCGCCGCGCTGCACAAAGAACAGGCCGATCCCCACCAGCATCAGCAAGCCGCCAAAGACACGGTTCTGCCAGCGCATGGCTTCGGGGCTGCGCATCCAGCGGCGCAGTGCACTGGCGCTGCCGGCATAGCCATGCATCACCACCATGTCCACGCCAATGCAAGTCGCCGACATGATGGCCAGCTGCAACCACAGCGGGCGCTGCTCGGTCAGAAACTGCGGCAGCACCGCCACCATGAAGATGATCCCCTTGGGGTTGGTGGCATTGGTCAGAAAACCGGCCAGCACGCGCTGGCGCCAGGTCAGGGCCGGAGCGCCCTGGGCATGGCCGATGTCCAGACCGTTGCCCACGCTGCGCCACTGGCTCCAGCCCAGGTAGATCAGGTAGCAGGCCCCCAGGATCTTCACCGCCGCAAACGCCCATTCCGAGGCAATCAGCAAGGTGCCCACGCCGCCGCCGGCCACCAGCAGAATCAGCAGCAGGCCCAGTTGCAGGCCGCACACCGTGGCGCTGCTCTTGCGCAGGCCGTAGTTCAGCCCGTGGCTCATGGACAGCACCGCGCCCGACCCTGGCGACAAGGCAATCAGCCAACACGCCATAAAGAAAGCCCACCACGTCTGCACATCCATGCCACACCTGCCCTGCCGTCGCCACACCGCATTGCCACAGCAATGCACCAAAGCGGCGCATCTTACGCCTGCCCCGCATGGCGTGCTGGCGCCCGGTGCGACACAGGCCCGCGCGCGGCTGAATGCCGCGGCCAGCGCGGCCCACTGCCCCCGTGCTACGCTGCCGGCCATGATCTTCAACCCTTCGCAAGCGGACGTGCGACGCTTCTTCTGCAGCGTGCGCGCCAAGATGAAGAGCGAATCCCCCATGGAAGCCATCGAGATGCTGGCCAGCCTGTGGATTGCCGAACACCCCGAATACTTTGCCGAGCTGGACGATGTGGACGCCGCCGTGGCGCGCAACTACGACGCCGAGCCCGGCCGCACCAATCCCTTCCTGCACCTGTCCATGCACCTGTCCATCAGCGAGCAGTGCAGCGTGGACTCCCCCCGCGGCATCCGCCAGGCCGTGGAACTGCTGGCCCGCAAGCGCGACCTGCATGACGCTCACCACGAAGTGATGGAATGCCTGGGCACCATGCTGTGGGAAAGCCAGCGCAGCGGCCGTCCGCCCGATGGCAATGCCTACGTGGCTGCGGTGCAACGCCGCGCCACCCAGGACTGAGCGCCAGACCACACCCACCAGGCAACAAGCTGCTGAACGCCCCAAGACAAAGGCTGCCGCTGCGCACACCAGGCGCTGTGGCAGCCTTTTTCATGCCGTGCATGCGCCGAGCGCGCCAAGACAAAGCCCGCACAAGGCGGGCCGTGGAGCTGCTGGGCTACGTGGCTGTGAGCCCATGCCGCCGTGCGGCAGCCTGTATCAGCGAAAGCGCGATTCCGGCACCGTGTGCAGATCGCCTTCCAGCGAGCCGATATAGCCCGCCAGCTGCTTGAGCTCCTGCAGCGTGAACTGCTTGGCAATGCCGGCCATCACCCCATTGCTGCGCCCCACCGTGCCCTTGCTGGCATCGCGCTGGTAGGACTTGAGGGCGGCATACACATAGTCTGCATGCTGGCCCGCCACCTTGGGATAGGCCGGGTCGATGGGCTTGGCAAAGCCTTCGCCATGGCAGGAGAAGCAGGCCCCCTTCTGGATCAGCGCTGCCACGGCAGGCGCCGGATCGTGCGCCTTGGCCGCGCTGGCAGAACCGGCTGCAGGCGCGTTCTGACCGGCATAGAAAGCGGCCACATCGGCCATGTCCTGATCGGTCAGCGAATCCGCAATGCCGCGCATGGTGGGATGGCGGCGGTCGGCCTTTTTATAGGCCGCCAGCGCGGATTCGATATAGCGTGCACTCTGGCCCGAAATCTTGGGCACTTTGTACACCTCTGGGAAACTGGCCTGGTAGCCTTCGATACCGTGGCAGCCTATGCACATGGCCACCTTGTTTGCGCCCGCCTGGGCGTCTCCCTTGATCTCCTGGGCCGATGCTGTGAAGGTCACAGAAGCGACAACCAAGAGCCCTATCGTGGACAGCTTTTTGTTCATTGCGCGCACAATCCTTGGGAAGTTTTAGCTGGGATTTGGCTCACACAGATTCATTATGGCGAGAACCGTCAAGCGCCCTAATCAATGTTTACGCTGATATAGACCATGAAATTCCAAGGCACCGAGAACTACGTCGCACCCCAGGATCTGATGCTGGCCGTCAACGCAGCCATCACGCTGCAGCGTCCGCTGCTGGTCAAGGGCGAACCCGGCACCGGCAAGACCATGCTGGCCGAGGAAGTGGCCGACGCGCTGGACATGCCGCTGTTGCAGTGGCACATCAAATCCACCACCAAGGCCCAGCAAGGTCTGTATGAATACGACGCCGTCAGCCGCCTGCGCGATTCGCAGCTGGGTGATGAGAAGGTCAAGGACATCCAGAACTACATTGTCAAAGGCGTGCTGTGGCAGGCCTTCACCGCCGATCAGCCCGTGGCGCTGCTGATCGACGAAATCGACAAGGCGGACATCGAATTCCCCAACGACCTGCTGCGCGAACTCGACCGCATGGAGTTCTACTGCTACGAGACGCGCGAGATGATCCGCGCCAAGCACCGCCCGGTGGTCTTCATCACCTCGAACAACGAAAAAGAGCTGCCCGACGCCTTCCTGCGCCGCTGCTTCTTCCACTACATCAAGTTCCCCGAAGCGGACACCATGCGCCAGATCGTGGACGTGCATTTCCCCACGCTCAAGAGCGAGCTGCTGACGGCAGCGATGAAGAGCTTCTACGACATCCGCGGCATCCCGGGCCTGAAGAAAAAGCCTTCGACCTCCGAGCTGATCGACTGGCTCAAGCTGCTGCTGGCCGAAGACATTCCGCCCGAAGCCCTGCAATCGGCCGACAGCAAGGTGGCCGTACCGCCGCTGGTGGGTGCGCTGCTGAAGAACGAACAGGATGTGAGCCTGTTCGAAAAGCTGGTCTTCATGAACCAGCGCAACCGCTGAGCCCGCGCGCAAAGGGCATACCCGCTGCCGCCCATCCACCCGCCCTGCTATGGTCAAACGTTCACCATACACACAGGGAGACAGACCATGAGCACTGCCAAGAAACTGCTGCTGGAAGGCGTCAGCGACGCCGTGGGTTTCATTGCGGGCGCACTGGCCGGCTACGGCCTGGGCCAGGCGGCGGGCTGGAACATCTTCGACGCCGGCTACGGCGCAACCAGCCTGCTGGGCATTGTCTGCGTCGGCCTGGGCGGCGGCCTGGGCCTGCAGCTGGCACGGCGCTGGCGTGCGGCCCGCGCCCAGCATGCGCAGGCGGCGGAACGTCCCTGAGCAGCCCTCACCCAGCCAGCTTCTGTCAGCTTCCCCGCGCGAGAATGTCTGGAACCGATTGTTGGAACCCCACACCATGAACACCACAGCCTTCGTCACCCCCGTCACCCTGCAAGCGCATGGCGTGCGCCTGGTTCCGCTGGAACTGGCGCATGAAGAAGGGCTGCGTGCAGCGGCGGCCGATGGACAGCTGTGGAATATCCGCGTCACCTCGGTGCCCGAGCCGCAGGACACCCGCGCCTACATCGAGACCGCGCTGCAGATGCGCGCGGCCGGCAACCGCTTTGCCTTTGCCGTGCTGGACGATGCCTCCGGCGAAGTGCTGGGCAGCACCAGCTACCACGACATCCTGCCCGCCGTGCAGCGCGTGGAGATCGGCTACACCTGGTACGCCCAGCGCTGCCAGCGCACCCATGTGAACACCACCGCCAAGCTGCTGATGATGGGCCACGCCTTCGACACCCTGGGCTGCCATGTGGTGGGCTGGCGCACCGACAACTTCAACTTTGCCAGCCAGCGCGCCATCGAACGCCTGGGTGCCCGCAAGGACGGCGTGATCCGCGGCCACGCCCTGCGCCGCGACGGCACCATCCGCGACACGGTGATGTACAGCCTGCGCGCCGGCGAATGGCCGGAAAGCCGCGCCCAGTTGCTCGACAAGATGAAGCAACACCTGCGCCAGCCCTGAGCGCCCGGAGGCCCCACCATGCTGATCGACTTCTTCTACACCCTGCGGGCGGCCAAGCTGCCGGTGTCCGTCAAGGAACTGCTCACCCTGCTGGAAGCGCTGCAAAAAGGCGTGGTCGGCCCCCAGAGCGAAGACGGCTGGAGCATGGATGACTTCTACTTCCTGGCCCGCACCACCCTGGTCAAGGACGAGAAGCACTACGACAAGTTCGACCGCGCCTTCGCCGCCTACTTCAAGGGCGTGGAAATGCTCACCGACTTTAGCAAGGAACTGCCTGCCGAATGGCTGCGCAAGATGCTGGAGCGGGAGCTGACGGACGAGCAGAAAGCCGCCATCCAGAAAATGGGCTGGGACGAGCTGATGAAGACCCTCCAGAAGCGCCTCGAGGAACAGAAGGGTCGGCACGAAGGCGGCAACAAATGGATAGGCACCGGCGGCACCAGCCCCTTCGGCCACGGTGGCTACAACCCGCAGGGCATCCGCATTGGCGGGCCGGGCAAGAACCGCAGCGCCGTCAAGGTGTGGGAGCAGCGCGCCTACCGCGATTACGACGACACCCAGGAGCTGGGCACGCGCAACATCAAGGTGGCGCTGCGCCGCCTGCGCAAGTTCGCCCGCCAGGGCGGCGAGCTGGAGCTGGACCTGCCCGACACCATCCGCAGCACGGCAGCCAACGCCGGCTGGCTGGACATCAAGATGGTGCCGGAGCGCCACAACAATGTGAAAGTGCTGCTGCTGATGGACGTGGGCGGCACCATGGACGACCACATCCAGCGCGTCGAAGAGCTGTTCTCCGCTGTCAAGAGCGAGTTCAAGCACCTGGAGTTTTATTACTTCCACAACTGCGTCTACGACTTCATGTGGAAGAACAACAAACGCCGCTTTGGCGAGAAGTTCGACACCTGGGACATCATCCGCAAGTACAACAAGGACTACAAGCTGATCTTTGTGGGCGATGCCACCATGAGCCCCTACGAAATCACCCAGCCCGGCGGCAGCGTGGAATACAACAACGAGGAAGCCGGTGCCGAATGGCTGCAGCGTCTGACGCATGCCTTCCCGCACCATGCCTGGGTCAATCCCGAGCCGCAGGGCGTGTGGGAGTACCGCCAGAGCATCGACCTGATCCGCCGCCTGGTGGGCGGACGGATGTACCCTTTGTCACTGAAGGGTTTGGAAGAAACCATGAGGCTGCTGTCAAAATAGGGAAATGCCCATGCTTTCCCCCACAACGGCGCCGGCCCCAGGGTCGGCGTTTTTGTTGGCCGGCTCGCTATTGCTGAGCGGCTGCAGTCTGCTCTCCAAGAACCACTCCGCTGACGCGGCCGCCGCGTCCGTGCCTTCCGGGCCGCCCAGCTTCAGCGTGGAGGTCGAGGCCCCGGACGGCGTGCGCGAGCTGCTGGAAAAACACCTGGAACTGGTGCGCTTCAGCCAGCACCCCGATCTGCGCCGCCGCGAAGTGGTCAGCCTGCTGAACGCCTCCGACAGCAACATCCGCGACCTGATCGGCACGCTGGGCTATTTCTCGCCCCAGATCCAGCTGGAGCTCAAGGACACGCCCGACTCCAAAGAGGCGCCGATGGAGGTCACCGTCAAGGTCGATCCCGGCCCGCCCACCACCATCCGCACGGCCGACATCCGCTTCTCCGGCCTGAATGCCGAGGAAACCCACAGCGACTGGCAGCGCGACGACATCCGCAAGAACTGGGGCCTGACTCCGGGCGAACAGTTCACCCAGTCGGCCTGGGGCGGCGCCAAGAGCCAGGGGCTGCGCAGCCTCCAGGCCCAGCGTTTTCCCACGGCCAGCATTGCCAGCAGCAAGGCCGACATCGACGCCGACATCCAGAAGGCCGATCTGTCCATCGACTACGCACCGGGCCCCGCGTATTACTTTGGCCCGCTGCAACTGAACTACAGCACCCGGACCGAGGATGGCGAGCAGGATGTCGACGCCCCGCCGCGCTACGACCCGGAAGGCATGCGCCGCATCGCCCGCCTGCCGGTGGGCGAGGAATACAAGCAGACCTCGCTGCTGGATGCACAGCAGCGCCTGTCGAACAGCGGTTACTTTGATTCGGTATTTTTGACCCTGGACACCGATGCCGCCCAGCCCGGCCAGTCCGAAGTGCATGCCCCCGTCATCGCCCAGGTGCGCGAAGCCAAGCTGCAGAAATGGGTGTTCGGCGTCGGCGCCAGCACCGACACCGGCCCGCGCCTATCCGTGGACCACATCCACAACCGGGTGCCCGGCCTGGGCTGGCGTGCGGTCAGCAAGCTGCAGCTCGACACCAAGAACCCCATACTGTCCACCCGCCTGGTCGACCTGCCTAACGAAGACGGCTGGGCCTGGTTCACCGGCGCCAAGGCCGAACGCGAGGAGCTGGGCGACTACAACACCAACAGCCTGCAGCTGCAGTTCGGCCGCACCAAGAGTGCCGACCGCATCGACCGCAACTACTACCTGCAGTACGACTTCACCAAGCTGCAGGGCACGGGCGCGCCCACCAGCAGCTCGTCGATCACCGCCAACTACGGCTGGACCGGGCGTTACTTCAACAACCCGATCTCGCCCACCAGCGGCTTCGGCTTTGCCTGGGAAGTCGGCGCCGGCACCACCCTCACGCCGGAGCGCGAGCCGTTCGGCCGCGTGTCGGCACGCTGGCTTACCTTGATCGGTCTGGGTGACCCGGACCAGGCAGGCCGGCGCCAAAGCCGCCTGGCCTTGCGTGCCGCCGGCGGCGCCGTGATTGCCAAGGACGGCGTGGACATTCCCGCCACCCAGCTGTTCCTCACCGGTGGCGACACCACGGTGCGCGGCTACCGCTACCAGTCCATCGGGGTGGAGAACGAGCTGGGCAAGCTCATCAGCGGCCGCTATATGGTGACCGGCAGCGTGGAATGGCAGCGCCCCATCACCGTGCGCGGCAACCGCTCCGACTGGGAGCAGACCGTGTTCGTGGATGCCGGCAGCGTGGCCGACAAACCCAGCCAGATGACGGTCTACACCGGCGTGGGCACCGGCATCCGCTGGGCCAGCCCGGTGGGCCCGGTCCAGGCCGATATCGCCTACGGCATCAAAACCCAACAATTCCGCCTGCACCTGCGCATGGGCTTCACTTTCTGACCATGGCAGATCCCACCGTATCCCCCTCTTCCTCTGACCTCCCCGCTTCTGCACGGGATGGCAGCCCGCCACCCGCTGCGCCGGCACGCAGCCCCCGCCGCTGGTGGCACAAACTGCTGCTGGCCCTGGCCGCCCTGGTGCTGCTGCTGGCAGTGCTGCTGGGCGGCGGCTGGTGGTGGATGGGCCAGGCCGACTCCCTGGCCAGCACCCTCACCCGCGTGGCCGGCTGGCTGCCTTCCGGGCAGACGCTGGAAGCCAAGGAGGTGCAGGGCACGCTGCGCCATGGCGGCAAGATCGGCTGGCTGCGCTGGACCAGTCCCACCCTGCAGGTGGAAGTGGAGCAGGCCGACATCGGCTGGCAGCTGTCCCCGCTGCTGTCACGCGAGCTGCGCCTGGGCCAGGTGCACATCGGCACGGTGCGCATCCGCAGCACCCCCGACCCCACGGACCAGACGCCGACCGAACCGCTGCAGTCGCTGACATTGCCGCTGCGCATCGACCTGCCGTTCCAGGTGGACACCGTGGTCTGGCAAGGTACGCCCGAGGTGCAGGCGACCGAGCTGCAGGGCCACTACCGCTACACCGGCAGCCACCACCAGCTGGCCGTGAACTCGCTGCGCTGGGCAGAAGGCCGCTACGCCGCCCAGCTCAAGCTGCAAGGCGCGGCCCCCATGGAGCTGGAAGCCCATCTGCGCGGCAGCATCCAGACCGCCCTGCCCGAACAGGACATGCGGCTGCAGACCCTGGCCACCGTCCAGTTGAGCGGCACCCTGGCGGGCGCCGACGCACAGATCGAAGCCCAGGCCAGCGCCTACGCCAAGGATGTGGTGCAGGAAGACAGCGCGCAAGACCTGCCGCAACCCACGGCCCGCGAAGCCGAAGACATTGCCAGCAGCCAGACGCTGCGCGCCCAGCTCAGCGCCAAGCTCCAACCCTGGCAGCCCCAGCCCGTGGTGTCCGCCCACGCCCAGCTGCACCAGGTGGATGTCTCGCTGTTCTGGCCCGACGGTCCCCACACCCTGCTCAGCGGTGAAGTGCAGGCCGGCCCTTCCGCCACCGGCTGGGACCTGCGCGCCAACGTGCGCAACGCCATTCCCGGCCCCTGGGACCTGCGCGCCCTGCCCATCCACCAGCTGGAAGCCGATGTGCAGCAGCAAGGCACGACCTGGCGGCTGGAAGAAGCCCAGATCAACCTGGGCACCGGCCACCTGACGGCCCAGGGCAGCTACGACGGCACCACCCGCAGCGTGCAAGGCGATGCCGTGCTGCATCAGGTCGATCCCGCCGCGCTGTGGAGCACGCTGGACCCCGCCCCGCTCAAAGGCCAGATCACCGCACGCACCCCGGCCGCAGAAGCCGGTGCCACGCCGGTGGTGGATTTCCAAGTCGACATTGCCACCACCCGCGGCCCGGCCACCGGGCGCGTGGTGCGCACCGCAGGCAACAGCAGCCCGCTGCGCATCGACGCCGTGCGCGCCCAGGGCCAGTGGAGTGCCCCGGTCCTGACACTGCGCCAGCTGCACCTGAACGCCATGCAGGCACAGCTGGACAGCAAGCAGCTGGAATTCCACAGCGACAGCCTGCTGGTGCGCACCACCGCACAGCTGCAGGCCCCCGGTACCCAGCTGGAGCTGCAGGGCCACATCAGCCCGGACGAAGGTGCCGGCCAGGCCAGCCTGCGCCTGCAGTCCGCCCCGCAGATGCTGGCCTGGCTGCAACGCCTTCCCGGCATGGCAGACACGCTGCAGGGCGCCAGGCTGGAAGGCGCGGCAGATGCCAGCGTGCAATGGAAAGGTGGTTGGGGCAAGCTGCAGCAGCGCCTGCAGCACACCGCGGCCACACCCGTTGCCTCGGGCCTGCAACTGCAGGCCAGCCTGCGCAGCACGGGCCTGCAATGGACACCGGCCGGCCCGGAGGCCAGCACCACCCGCATTGACCAGTTCAGCCTGAACCTGCAGGGCACGCCCGAGCAGTTGCAGGCCACGCTGAACACGCAGCTGCGCCAGGGTGCGCAGCGCATCGCCCTAGACACCCTGCTGCAAGGCGGCCTGCTGACCAACCGCGGCGCCGCCGCCCTGGACTGGCAAGGCCGCGTGGAGCGCCTGCAAGCCCAGTGGAGCCCCGGCACCGACAGCGCCGGCAGCTGGAAAGCCGAACTGGCCAGCCCGCTGACCGTCAGCCAGCGCACCGTGGGCCAGACGATACGCAGCCAGCGCATCGACACCAGTGCCGGCCAATTGCGCGTCAGCGCGCCCACAGGCAGCGCACCCGCCGGGCTGCAATGGCAGCCCATCAATCTGCGCCAGGGCAGCGACGGCAGCTGGCAGGTGCAAAGCCAGGGCCAGCTGCAAGGCATTCCGCTGGCCTGGGCCGATGCGTTCGGCGCCGAGCCCGGCAAAGGCCCGCTGACCGCCGCCGGCATCAGCGGCGACCTGAGCCTGAACGGGCGCTGGAACATCGACACCACAGGCCGAAGCCCGGTGGCCGACGTGGTGCTGGAACGCGCCAGTGGCGACATCCGCCTGGCCGTGGTGGAAGAGGAAACCGCCGCCAATGTCACCGTCATCCGCTCCGAAGGCGCTGTGGCGCGCCGTGCCGATGGCGCCGTGCAGCAACAGCGCGTGCCGGGCCGCGGCATGCGCGCCCGCATCCAGAACCTGCGCCTGCAGCTGCAAATGCGCGACAGCGAAGTCCGCACCCAGCTGCTGTGGGACACCGAACGCGCCGGCCACCTCAGTGCCGACGTGCGCAGCACCCTGCAACGCACGGCCGAAGGCTGGGCCTGGCCGGAGAACGCCCCCCTCTCGGGCAGTGCCAAGGCCAACCTGCCCGACATCGGCATCTGGGCCATGTTCGCGCCACCCGGCTGGCGCGTCACCGGCAGCCTGAACGCCGATGTGCGCATTGCCGGTACACGCAGCGATCCGCGCTGGGACGGCACCCTGGGGGCCGACAAACTGTCCATCGTCTCGCTGCTCGACGGCCTGGATCTGCACGACGGCCGCCTGCGCGCACGCCTGCAAGGCACGCGGCTGGACATCACCGAACTGACGCTGCAAGGCGGCAAAGGCAGCACGGCCCGCATCCTGGGCTACAGCGGCAACCTCACCCCCGCCCCGCAGGAAGGCGGCCAGCTGACAGGCTCCGGCTTTGTGGCCTGGAACCCGCAGCCCGCCGCCGGACAGTCGGGCATGCAGATGGACATCCAGCTGCGCGCCGAACGCCTGCAGGTGCTGGTGCGGGCCGACCGGCAGCTCAGCACCTCGGGGCAGATGCAGGCCCGGCTGGACAACGGCCAGTTCGTGCTGCGCGGCGACCTGACGGTCGACCGTGCCGCCATCCTGCTGCCCGATGCCTCTGCGCCCTCGCTGGACAAGGATGTGGTCGTGCACTCGGCCGCCTCCCGCAAGGCCGAGGCGGAACGCCGCCAAAGGGAAGCCCGCCAGGCTGCACAGCAGGCCAGCGCCGGAGCCAGCCCCAACACCGCCAAGGTACCGGACATTCTGCTGAACCTGAACCTGGGACGTGACTTTGCGCTGCAGGGCTTTGGCATCACCACCCGCCTGCGCGGCCAGTTGCAGGTGCGCGGCGGCAGCACGCTCAGCGCCCCTCCGCAAATCACGGGCGAAGTGCGCACCGAACAAGGCCGCTACCGTGCCTGGGGACAGTCGCTGGACGTGGAAAGCGGTCTGGTCCGCTTCAACGGTCCCTACAACAACCCCTCGCTGGACATCACCGCCATCCGCCCCAACATCACGGTGCGGGCCGGCGTGCGCGTGCTGGGCAGCGCCACCGACCCGCGCGTGACCCTGTTCTCCGACCCGGAAATGTCCGACGCGGAAAAGCTCTCCTGGATCGTCATGGGCCGCGACACGGCCAGTGGCGGTGCCGAGGCCGCACTGCTGCAACAGGCGGCACTGGCCCTGCTCAGCGGCGGCGGCACCAGTGAGAACTTTGCCGGCCGTGTGGGGCTGGACGAGATCGGCTTCAAGGGCGCCAGCACCGACAGCACCGACGCCAATGCCGGCGCTGCACTCACGCTGGGCAAACGCCTGTCCAAGGACCTGTACGTCACCTACGAACAGAGCCTGAACGGCGCCATGGGCACGCTCTACGTCTTCTACGAGATGTCCCGCCGGCTCACGCTGCGCGGCCAGACCGGCCTGCAGACCGCCGTGGACCTGATCTATACCGTGCGCAAGGACTGAAGGCCGCTGCCGGCAGGTAGAATCAGCGGTTTCGCTCCCCATAGTTCAATGGATAGAACGAGCGCCTCCTAAGCGCTAGATACAGGTTCGATTCCTGTTGGGGGGACCATCAAGCCCATGGTTCTTTTAGGCCGCTTTTCCAAGCACCTAAAGCCCGCTGTTTAGCGTTTTTTGGGGAGGTGAAGTCACCTCGTAAACCTGAACCACTTGAAAGTAGAGAATCCTCTCGGCAGGAATCTCTATCTGAAAAGTCCAGATTCAGCGCAAGTCAGATAGCCGGCATTCTCAAAGAGGTCAATTCGAAGGGGACTTCAATTAGGCGTGAAGATCTTGCTCCGCTTGTAGTTGATCATTCCTCCATTTGGCCCAAAACGCTGACTCTTCGTTGTACGCCGAAAGCGAAACCGTGCGGGGACGGAGACGACTTACATCCTTTTTATCCACTGAGAAAACATACTGATCCGAGTGCTCCAAGATAATGCGCCTCACAAACAGGGCCATATCTCTGCTCACAGTAACCCCGCGGGGCCAGCCAGGCCCACAAATACAGGTATGCAAAAGATGCTTTGGACTCAAAGGCAGGAAGATATCTGTGTTTTTCACCCCCCACCCACCACCAAAATCATATTCAGCAGGACCTCTGTAATTAAGCCGTATCAAGGGGTCGTCCGAGGTTGGCCAAGAGACACCGTCAGGCGCGCGCACAATATTCCACTTTTGAGTGGATATCTGCTCAATAGTGGTCGTCAAAAGGTGTCGCATCGTCCAAAGCCATAGCTGACGGCCAACCACAGTCTCCACACCAATGCGCCTCTGGCCGTCTGCGCCGTGTTGGATGACCACCTTGGTCGGAAACAAAGCATCCTTCTCAGGCGAAGCAGGTAAAGGCCGTTTGGTCGCGTGATGTTTCTCCAATTTTTCAACCGACCTCTCTAATGTCTCCTGCATCAGGCTCGGTAGTTGTGCGTGCTGTCTGGCCACAAAACGCTTGAACTATGCTGGCGTCCGAACCTCCTGAGCCACAGCAAAACGCACAAGGCGGCGCCAATGCTCAGGCGTAAGTCGCTGCTCTCGCACAACTCTTTCAATTGCATCAACCGCAGGATTTTCAAATTCTTCAGCAAGCCAGTGCTCAAATTCGTCGGTTTCCTCTTTGGCCGTCGCGTATGTGTAGAGGTGTTCGCGAAAAGCAATTTTTGAAAGAGAAAGATCTCGCCACTCTGGAACAGCCTCGTTAGATACCAGCAATCGATATGTAGGAATCCGACCGTTTTGCGCCCACTGTTTTAGATATAGCTTGGGCACAAAGTGATTGTTGCGACGAATTTCCTTCATTCCCTCTCCTGCACAGCAAGTAGTTAATAAACTCTCGCTGACTACGCTCTGAATATGCAACCCTATTTACTCAAAAAATTTAGGAGCATCTAACTAACTATCCAAAAACGTTTAAGGCTGATTTAGTTTTTCAAGAGAGCTGTCCTCAAGTTACCAAGAAGAATTATTTCCTAGCTCGATAGGCTTGCGCCTTGACCGCGTAATCCATCCATACGCCAGCCGCAAAAAATCCGCCTCAGTGGGCGACTAACGGCATGTGCTGGCGCAGCTTGTGTGCGAGATTTTGAGCTTACCAAATCGGGCGAGCTCGAATTTTTAGCTGACGCGTTTACGGATGAGCGCCACCTTGTTGGCTTTGCTGCCGTCCTGATAATCGGCCCATCACTGCAACGGTTGGTTCGCTCTAGCATTTAGGTGCAGCGGTCAAACTTCGTTGCGCACCTTGGTCGCGAGCATGCTGGAACTCGATCACATTGGGCCATCATCCAGTTTTGTCGGACACGGTCGAAAACAGCGTCCGGCAAAACCTGACAACGCGGCCGCCACCCTCAACTGCAGTACAACCGGGGCTCAAGTTTTGAGAAGTCCGCCATGAGCATTGTTGTCTACTACCTGCTGAACACCTCGCCCGAAGGCGCCGAGCCTGCCTGGCAGCCGCAGTGCCTGCCGTATTCCGATGCACAGATGGGCGAAGCGCTGCAGCAATGCCAGCGGCTGCGCAGCGATGCCCGCCATGCGCATGTCACGATTTCGTCCGAGCTGCGCGACATGGTCGGCCCCGTCGGCGTGGCGGCGGTGGAAGGCGGTCGCACCCCGGATGGCGAGCTCTACGACTGGAGCAAGGCCGGCCGCGCCGGCGCCAGCCGCAAACATGCCCAGCAGCCCCCAGTGCAGCGCAAGGACATGGACACCTGATTCCGCTGCACACGCCCTGCCCCTTGGAGAAAGCCCTGCCATGCACCGTACCACCCGCCGCATTCTGATGGCCTTGCTGGCCGCCTTTCTGGCCTATGTGGCCGTGTTCACGGTGGCCATGGTCTCCCAGCTGGCCGACGCGGCCGACCGCGTCCATGCCGGCGCCGGGCAGTGGACCTTCTGGGGTTTGCTGGCCCTGCTGGCCGTGGCGGTGGTGGTGCCCACTGCCTTGCTGCTGCGCCTGCCTGCGGCACTGCAACCACCCGCCAGCGACGCCCCCGCAGCGCAGGTGGCCTACCAGACACGGTTGCGCCAGCACCTGGCGCGCAACGCCCACCTGACAGGCCAGCCGCTGCAGGCAGAAAACGATGTGGCCCAGGCCCTGGCGCAACTGCAGACCCTGGCCGACGCCGAGACCCGCCGCACCGCCGCCAGCGTGCTGGCCAGCACGGCACTGCTGCAAAACGGCCGGCTGGATGGCCTGGTGGTGCTGGCCAGCCAGCTGCGGCTGGTGTGGCGTGTGGCACGCATCTACGGCCTGCGCCCCTCGCTGCGCCAGATGGGCTACCTCTACGGCAATGTGGGCGCCTGCATGCTGCTGGCCAACAGCCTGGACGAGATGGACTTTGCCGAACTGGCGGCCCCGCTGGTGCAGGCCACCACGCCCGCAGCCCTGGCCAGCGTACCCGGCCTCGGCGCCATGGGAAGCCTGCTGACCAACAGCCTGGCCAGCGGCGCGGCCAATGCCTTTCTGACTTTGCGCGTGGGCCTGATGGCCCAGGCCTACTGCGCGCCGCTGCAGCGCCCGGAACACGCTGCCGTGCGCCGCAGTGCCACCGTGCGCGCGGCCGGCCAGTTGGGCCAGCTGGTGCGCGAAGCAGGCAGCAGCGTCAGCCAGGCGGTCTATGGCCGCATGCGCGATGCCGTCAGCCAGACCGCCCAATCCACAGTGGACAGCGTGCGCCAGAGCGGCCAGACCGTGGTGGACGCCACGCGCGATGCGGCCCGCAGTGCAGCCAGCACGTCCGGCGCCTGGGTGGACCAGGCCACCGGCAAGCTGCACCAGGCCACGCTGCAGGTGGCCGACCACACGGCACGCGCCGCCGATGCGGTACAGCACAGCACCCAGCAGGCCACGCAGCAGACACGCGACAAGCTGCACGCGGCCATCGTGGCCTTGAAGAAGAAACCTTGAGCCAGCGGACTGGCCTACAGTGCCTGCAAACAACGCGCTCCAGATGCGCTCGCCCTTCGCTCCATCCGAAGCGCTGCGACCTCCACGGCCGCACCGCAACCGCCTAGGCCGACTCCACGGCCGGCCAGCACACCCGCACGCACAGCCCTCCCAGTGCGGCTGATTCCAGCAGCTCCACCTGCCCGCCCTGGCGCTGGGCAATGGTCTGCACAATGGCCAGCCCCAGGCCGCTGCCGGGCACGCCCGATGCGGCGGCACCGTCGGCGCGCACAAAGCGCTCCAGCGCCCGCGTGCGCTCTGCGGCGGGGATGCCCGGGCCGCTGTCTTCCACGCGCAGTTCCACCTGGGCCGGGCTGTCGGGCACAGCAGGCAACAACGCCAGCCGCACATCCACCTGCCCACCGGTGGGCGTGTACTTGATGGCGTTGTCCAGCAGATTGCCCAGCAGCACCTGCAGACTGGCGGACTCTGCCCGCACATGGGCGGCAGCGGCACTGCCTTCGGCCAGCCCCAGGTCCACGCCCTGGGCCTGGGCGCTGGCGGCCAGATCGGCCAGTTGCTGTGCCACCAGCGGCGCCAGATCCACCACCGGGGCCGGGCTGCTGCGCGCCCCTTGCTGCGCATCTTCGCGCGCCAGCAGCAACAACTGGTCCACCAGCTGGGCTGCACGGTCGATGCCGGCTGCCAGCCGCTGCTGGGCCCGCTGGCGCGCCGCCTCATCGGGCGCGCGCTGCAGGCCTTGCAGCTGCAGCTTCAGTGCCTGCAACGGCGAACGCAGGGCGTGGGCAGCGTCGGCCACAAAATGCTGCTGGCTGGAAAACGCCTGCTGCACGCGGGCGAACAGCAGGTTCAGCTCCTGCACCAGCGGCTGCACTTCCTGGGGCAGACCGGCCTCGGCCACCGGGGCCAGCGACGCGGCGCTGCGCCCGGCCAGTTCGCGCCGCACCCGCTCCACCGGGCGCAGCGCATGGCCGACCACCCACCACACGGCCAACGCCAGCAAGGGCGCCAGCAACGCAATCGGCCACACCGTGCGCCAGGCCAGTGTGCGGGCCATCTGGCGGCGCACCTGCAGGTTCTGCGCCACCTGGATCACCTGGGCCGGGGACTGCAGCGAAAACACCCGGTAGGTCGTGCCGCGCACCGGTACATCGGCAAAGCCCAGCACCGCCATCTGCGGCAGCGCGGCCCCGAAGGCGGATTCAAAAATGCGCAGGCCTTCATTGGTCCAGACCTGGACAATGAACTCGTGGTTTTCGTCCTCCGGCGGCAGCAGGGGGGAGGCGGCACGCGCATCCACCGGCAGGCCGGCGCGCAGTGCCAGCGCGGTCTGGCGCATCTGGTAGTCGAACAGGGCATCGGCTTCCGCCAGCGCATTGCGGTAGGCCAGCGCGCCCTGCAGCAGCGCGGCCAGCACAATGGCCAGCCCCATCAGCACGATGAGGCGAAAGCGCAGCGAAGTCGTCTTCATGCCTTGGGCACCATATAGCCCAGCCCGCGCACATTGAGAATGAACGCGGCGCCCAGCTTCTTGCGCAGGCCGTGGATGTACACCTCGACCGCGTTGCTGCCCACTTCCTCTCCCCAGCCGTAGAGCTTGTCTTCCAGCTGGGCACGGCTGAGCACCTGGCCCGGGCGGGCGGTCAGGGCTTCCAGCACCGCCCATTCGCGTGCCGACAGCGCCACGCTGGTCCCCTGCAAGGTCACGCTGCGGGTGCTGGGGTCCACCTCCACGCCGCCGTGGCAGTACGCCGGCTCGGCCCGCCCGCTGCTGCGCCGGTGCAGTGCGCGCATGCGGGCCAGCAATTCATCCAGGTCATAGGGTTTGACGATGTAGTCATCCGCCCCGGCATCCAGCCCGGCCACGCGCTGGGCCACGGCGTCACGGGCCGTGGCCACCAGCACCGGCGTGCGGTCCTTGCGGGCACGCAGTGCGCGCAGCACGTCCAGGCCATCCATCTTGGGCAGACCCAGATCCAGCAGCACCAGGTCGTAGGCGGTGGTGCGCAAGGCCGTGTCGGCCTGCGCACCGTCGCGCGCCCAGTCCACGGCGTGGCTGGCGCCACGCAGCAGGTCCTGGACGGCTTCGCCGATCATGGGATCATCTTCAACCAGCAGCAATCGCATGGTGCAAGCATAGCCGTGTGGCGTCCCGATGGATCCCGCTCAGCCCAGGTGCACGGGGACAAAGATCTTGTCGCCCCCGCGCATCACCAGCAAGGCCACGGTCTTACCGGCCTTGGCCATGGCGGCCTGCACGGTGTCCATGCTGCTGACCGGCTGGTTGTTGATGGACAGCAGCACATCACCGGCCACCACCCCAGCCTGGGCTGCAGGCCCGGCCACCTGGCCGATCAGCAGACCGCCCTGCACGCCCACCTGCTGCTGTTCCTGCGGGGTCAGCGGGCGCAGGCCCAGACCCAGCTTGCCTTTTTCCACGCTGGCCTGCGCGGTCTTCTTGGCCTTGGCATCGTCCGCGCTGGCCAGGGTGGCGCTCAGCTGCTGCAGCTTGCCCTGGCGCCAGACCGTCAGCTGCACCTGCTGGCCGGGACGGCGCATGCCCACATAGGCCGGCAGATCGCCGGAGGAGACAATGCGCTGGCCGTCTACCTCGCGCAGCACATCGCCCGGCTGCAGACCGGCCTTGGCAGCGGGCGAGCCGTCCTGGACCGAGGACACCAGCGCACCTTCGGGCGAGGGCAGGCCAAAGGATTCGGCAAAGCCCTGGTTCACTTCCTGCACCGCCACGCCCAGGCGCGCATGTTCCACCTTGCCGTGGGCCACGATCTGTTGCTGGATCTGCGTGGCCAGCTCGATCGGGATGGCAAACGACACGCCCTGGTAGCCGCCCGAGCGGGTGTAGATCTGGCTGTTGATGCCCACCACCTCGCCGCGCGCATTGAACAGCGGGCCGCCCGAATTGCCGGGGTTGATGGCCACGTCGGTCTGCAGGAAAGGCACCAGGCTGTCGTCCGGCAGCGAGCGGCCCTTGGCGCTGACCACGCCGGCCGTCACACTGTTTTCAAAACCAAACGGTGCGCCAATGGCCAGCACCCATTCACCCACCTGCAGGTCCTTGGTGTTGCCCAGGCGCACGGTGGGCAGGTTCTGCGCATCGATACGGATCACGGCCACATCGGTCTTGGGGTCCATGCCCAGCACCTTGGCCCGGAATTCGCGCCGGTCGCTGAGCTTGACGGTCACTTCCTTGGCACCGTAGACCACATGGGCGTTGGTCAAAATCAAACCATCGCTGCCCACGATGAAGCCCGAACCCTCGCCCCGTGCCGGTGTATCGCGCGGCTGGGCCTGGGCACCGGGCAGGCCCGGCATGCCAAAGCGGCGGAAGAATTCAAAGAAGGGGTCGTCCGGGCTGATCTGCGGGCCGGCGCCGCTGTCATCGTCATCGTCGTCGGCTGCGGCGTCGCCACGCATCTGCATGGCGCGGGCATCGCCCACCACGCTGATGTTCACCACCGCCGGCGCGTTGGCACGGGTGATGGCGGCAAAGTCGGGCATGGCCACGGTGGGCACGGAGGCCGGTGTGGCCGTGGCCGGGGCCACCGCAGCCGCCACAGTGGCGACCGGGGTAGCGCGTGCTTCGTGGTGCAAACCGGTCACCAGACCGGCACCCGCTGCGCCAATGGCGCCAGCGGCCACCAGGGCCAGAACCAGACGACGGGGGGTAGAGAGCAGAGTATCCATGGCGGTTCCTTTTCAGTCCTACCGGCATGCCGGCATTGCGATGGACTGCAGTGTTCCCGCCCAGACTTAAAAGTGACTTAAGAAGCGACTTAAGCCGCCGCTGCCGCCTGAGACTGCGGGCCAGGCACCTTGGTCAGCGTCCTTCACAGGCCGTGGCCCGACCTGCTCACAGCAATGGATACGCTGGGCGTACGGTCCGCAGCTGTGCGCTGCGCCTTGGCCCCCTGCCCCACGCGGCCGTATCAGCGCCGCCGGGCCGGCGCGTGGTGCTTACAGCAGCTCCAGCACCTTCTCGGGCGGGCGGCACAGCGCTGCGCCCTTGGGGGTAACCACGATGGGGCGGTTCAGCAGCGCCGGATGGGCCGCCACAGCCTGGATGATCTGCACATCGCTCACACCCGGCTGGTCCAGGCCCAGTTCCTGGTAGGCCGCTTCCTTGGTGCGCAGCAGCTCCCGCACCGGCACCCCCAGGTGTTCCACCAGCTCGGCCAGCTCGGGCGCCGTCAGCGGCGTGGCAATGTAGTCGACGATATTGGGCTCGATGCCGCGCTCGCGGATCAGGGCCAGCGCGCCGCGCGAATTGCTGCAGCGGGCGTTGTGAAAAATGGTGATATCGCTCATGCCGCGAGTGTAGGGGCAGCGCAGCCCCGCACACCCGGTCCGGCACGGATTCAAGGCCGGTTGCGCAAGCCCAGTCCGGCGGCAGCCAGCACCAGCCAGCCGGCGATCAGGCAGGTGCCGCCCCAAGGCACGAACATGCGCAGGCTTTCCACACCGCCCAGAATGCGCAGATAGACCAGCCCGCTGAACAGCAGCACCCCCACGGTGAACAACAGGCCGGCCAGCGCCAGCAGCCGGCTTTCCGCCCGCTGCGCCAGTGCCCCCACGCCCAGCAGCGCCAGCGCGTGGAACATCTGCTGCTGCACGGCCGTCTGCAGCGTGGCCCGTGCCGCTTCGCGCAGGGTGGAGTCTTCGATAAAGCCCAGCCCATGCGTTGCATAGGCGGCCATGCCCACGCCCACGGCGCCCAGCAGCCCTGCCACTGCAATCCAGATTCGTCCACCCATGGCTCTCGGCCCTTTCCTTGTTGCTTGGTTTACTTTCGCCCGGACCGCAGGGTGCGGCTGAGCATGATGACGGGAATCAGACCCACGGCCACCAGCGCCAGCGAAGGCAGTGCCGCCTCGCCCAGGCGCTCGTCGCGGGCCAGCTGGTAGGCCACCACGGCCAGCGTATCGCTGTTGAAAGGCCGCAGCACCATGGTGGCAGGCAGCTCCTTCATCACATCGACAAACACCAGCAGGCCGGCGGCGGCCGTGGAACGGCGCAGCAGCGGCCAGTGCACGCGGCGCAGCAGACCCCAGCCGCCCGTGCCCAGCATGCGGGCCGATTCATCCAGGCTCATGGGAATGCGCGAATACCCGCTTTGCACCGACTGCAGCGCCACCGCGCAAAAGCGCACCAGATAGGCCCAGACAATACCCACGGCCGTGGCGGTGATCAACGCGGGCAAGCCCCATTCCGGCACCGCCTGCTGCAACCAGCCCACCGGCAGCAGCAGCCCCACCACGATGACGGCCCCCGGCACGGCATAGCCGATGCTGGCCAGCTGCACCACGCCACGCGTCAGCCCATCGGGGCGGCGGCGCACGGCATAGGCCAGCGCCAGCGCAATCGCCACCGCCAGCACAGCGGTGATGGCGCCCAGGCGCACGCTGTTGGCGGCCCATTCCAGAAAGCGGTTCCACGGCAGCACCGTCCAGTCGGCCGCCAGCGGGCGCAGCATGAAGGCCACCGGCGCCACAAAGCCCATCACCACGGGCAGCAGGCACACCAGCCAGGCCAGGGCGCAGCGCCAGCCGCGCAGACGCTGGGGCTGTGCTTCGGCCGAGCCGGCACGACCCACGCCGCTGGTGGTAAAGCGCATGCGGCGCTGGGCACGCAGCTCCAGCTGCAGCAGCAAGACCACCAGCACCAGCAGCATGGTCGACAGCTGGGCCGCGGCAATGCGGTTGTCCATGGCCAGCCAGGCTTTGTAGATGCCGGTGGTGAAGGTCTGTATGCCGAAGTAGCTGACCACGCCGAAGTCCGCCAGCGTTTCCATCAGCACCAGCGCCACGCCTGCGGCCACGGCCGGGCGGGCCAGCGGCAGGGCCACCGTCCAGATGCGGCGGCGCAGCGAAGCGCCCATCAGCCGCGCCGCTTCCATCAGGTGGGCGGCGCGTTCGCCCAGCGCGGTGCGGGCCAGCAGATAGACATAGGGGTAGAGCGAGAAAATGAACACCCAGACAGCGCCGCCCAGGCTGCGCACCTCGGGCAGCAGGCGACCTTCCAGGCCATAGGTGTCCCGCAGCCAGACTTGCAGCGGGCCGCTGAACTGCAGGAAATCGGTGTAGGCGTAGGCGGTCACATAGGCCGGCATGGCCAGCGGCAGCAGCAGCAGCCACTCCATGGCGCGGCGGCCCCGGAAGTCGAACAGCGTCACGGCCGCGGCCGTGCCGGTGCCGACAATGGCGGCGCCCAGGGCCACCAGCAGGCCCAGCCAGATGGTGGTGCCCAGATAGCTCGGCAGCACGGTGGATGCCATCTCGCGCAGGATGCTGGCGGGCGCGGCTTCACCCTGGCCCAGGGCCTGGTCGATGGGCAGCCACGAGGCCAGCACGGCCAGCACCGGCAAAGTCAGAAGCAGCGCCAGCAGCAACAGCGGGAGGGCGCGGGGAGAGAAGGAACGGAAACGCAAGAGCAGGTCCTGGCGGAAGATGGAGGTCACATCCCGGGGTCAGCGACCCACCACAAGTGTCCATTCCGCAGGGAATGGAAAGAATGCAAATGCAAATTCTACGCATTTGCCGTCTTCTACAATTTAGCCATGTTCCTCCAAGTGTCCCAACTCGGCGTGCGTTACGCCGGTCGCCCCCGCCCGGCTGTCGACGGCGTGTCCCTGAATCTGCAGGCCGGCGATATCGGCGTGCTCATCGGCCCTTCGGGCTGCGGCAAGACCACGCTGCTGCGCGCCGTGGCCGGGCTGGAGCCAGTGAGCGAGGGCACGATTGCGCTGGAAGGCCGCGTGGTCAGCTCGCCCACGGTGGCCCTGCCTCCCGAGCAGCGCCGCATCGGCATGGTGTTTCAGGACTACGCGCTGTTCCCCCACCTGAGCGTGGGCCGCAACGTGGCCTTCGGCATCCACGATCTGCCCAAGGCCGAGCAGGAGCGCCGTGTGGCCGAGGTGCTGGAACTGGTGGGCCTGGCCGGATCGGCCGCGCGCTTTCCGCACGAACTCTCCGGCGGCCAGCAACAGCGTGTGGCCCTGGCTCGCGCGCTGGCTCCACGCCCGCAGCTGCTGCTGCTGGACGAGCCGTTTTCCAACCTGGATGTGGACCTGCGCGAACGCCTGGCCCACGAGGTGCGCGGCATCCTGAAGGAAGCCAAGGCCACGGCCTTGTTTGTGACGCACGACCAGCTGGAAGCCTTTGCCATTGGCGACAAAATCGGCGTCATCCACGATGGCCATCTGCACCAGTGGGACAGCGCCTACCGCCTCTACCACCGTCCGGCCACGCGCTTTGTGGCGGACTTCATTGGCCACGGCGTATTTCTGCCGGCCGAGCTGCGCCCGCACGGCGACCACGGCGTGGTGCTGCACACCGCGCTGGGCGATCTGGTGGATGGGGGTGAATGCCCCCTGCCCTCGGCCTACCCCGGCGGGCAGTGCGATGTGCTGCTGCGCGCCGACGACATCGTGCACGACGACCATGCGCCGGTGCAGGCGCAGATTCTGCGCAAGGCGTTCCGCGGCTCGGAATTTCTCTACACGCTGCGGCTGGACAGCGGTCACAACGTGATGGCCCATGTGCCCAGCCACCACGACCACGCGGTGGGCTCGCGCGTGGGCATCCGTCTGGACATGGACCATGTGGTGACCTTCCCACGCGAGGAACAGCTCAGCCCGGTGCCCTGAGCGCTGCGCACTGCGCACTGCGTTGAAGGCTGCTGAGGGGCTGCGCTGCAGCCCCCTGCCCTTCAGCCGATTTTCTTGAAAGCCTTACGCAGTTCCTTGAGCGCGTTGTCGATCATCTCCTCCACCGTGGGGTGGTAGTACGGCAGATCGCGCAGGCTCTCCGAGGTTTCGCCGCGCTGCACCGCCCAGGCCAGCTGGTGGGCCAGGTGCTCGCCACCGGCGCAGAAGATGCTGGCACCCAGCAGCTTGCGGCTGCTGGCATCGGCATACAGCCGCAGCACATGGTGGGGCGCCTGCATGATCTTGGAGCGCCCATTGCCGCTGCCGCGCGTGGTGGCCACCACGGCATCGGGCGGCAGGCTGTTAAAGCGCTTGCCCACCACGGCCAGATCCGGGTCGCTGAACACGATCGACAGCGGCGCGCTACGCCGGCGCACGGGCTGGCCTTTTTCCAGCCCCAGGTGCTGCAGCGCGCGCTGGGCGGCAATCACGCCGCCCACGGCAGCCTCGTGCATCAGCGGCCGGTCGCTGCTCACATCGCCGGCCAGGAACATGGGCACGCCCAGCACCTGCTGCGTGACCGCGTCCCAGCACAAACGGCCCTTGTCGTCGAAATGCGCGCCGGCCTGCTCCAGCGCCAGCGCCTGGGTCCGTGGCACGCGGCCGGTCGCAGCCAGCACCCAGTCCACCTGGGTCTGCACGGCCCCGGCCTGAAAGTCCACCCGCCCGTCGCTGCGGCGCTGCGCCGTCACCGGCGCCTCGAACGCCATGGGAAACTGCCTGCCAAAGTAGTCCAGCGCTGCGCTGTTCACTTCCGGGTCTTCCATCAGTCCGATACGGCGCGACCGGTTGCTGCCCACCACCTGACTGCCCAGGCGCGACAGCGCCAGGCCCATCTCCAGGCCGATGGGGCCCAGGCCCACCACGGCCAGGCTGCGCGGCAGCGCGTCCAGATAAAACAATTCGTCGGTGGTGATCAGCTTGTCGCCGAGGGCATCGTGCAGCGCCTGGGGCCGCGTGGCTTCGGAGCCCGTGGCCAGCACAAAAGCCTTGGCTTCCACCGTGGTGCCGCCTTCCAGCAGCAGGGTCTGCGGCCCGGTGAAACGCGCCTGGCCGCTCAGCAGCGCATCGCCCGCCAGATCGTTGAGCTGGCGGATATTGCCTTCCACCAACTGGTCGCGTGTGGTCAGTGCCTGCTCCCACAGCAGCTGGGGCGTGGTGCTGCCTGCGGGCAGCAGGTCCAGCGCACGGTCGCGGTGGGCCGCTGGCAACAGGCTGCGCAGCATGTCCCAGCGCTTGCCAGCCTGCAGCACGGCCTTGGACGGCATGCAACCCACACGGGCACAGGTGGTGCCCAGCGGGCCCTGGTCAATGATCACGGCCCGCACGCCGGCCTTGCGCAGCGTGCTGAAGGCATTCATGCCCGCTGTTCCGGCGCCGATGACGGCCACATCCACTTGCACGTTCGCTCCCATGTCTGCCCTCCTGAACTGATGACTTGCTCACCATTCTGATAGCAGAACGTGCAATCTGCAGTAGGCAAATGGCCCGATGCGCCCGGAAACCAACACGGCCCGGGGTCACCGGGCCGTGTGGCGTGGAAAAGCGCGGGCAAATTCAGTCGCCCGCCGGACCGCAGGGCAGGCCTGCCAGGGCCGCCACGCGCTGGCGCATGTCTTCGCTCCATGTGCGGCGGTCGCGCCCACGGGCCGTCTCGGGCACACCATAGTGCACCTGGGCCACCAGATCGTCGGCGCGCAGGGTGCGCCAGATGGAGGTCAGCAGCGTGGTATCGCCTTCGTAGCTGGGTGCGGTGCTGACTTCGCCGCTCGCCGCCGTCACAAAGCGCAGCGCCACGGGCTGCACCGGCACATCGGCCACCACGGCCGACTGCAGCAGATTGCTGTGAAACGGCAGCAGGCGCAGGCCATCGCCCGTGGTGCCTTCGGGAAACACGGCCAGCACATCGCCCTGGGCCAGGCTGTCGGCCATGGTCTGCACCATGCGCTGCGCGTCGCGGCGCGAGCTGCGTGCGATGTACAGCGTGCCCGCCGCCGTGGCCAGCCGGCCGATCAACGGCCAGCTGCGCACATCGTCCTTGGAGACAAAGCGGCAAAAGCGTGCCGCGTGCATGACAGGAATGTCCAGCCACGAGATGTGGTTGGCCACCAGCAGGGCCGGCCCGTCCGACACCGGATGGCCGATCACTTCCAGCCGGATGCCGGCCTTGCCCAGCAAGGCGCTGGCCCAGGCCTGCACACGCTGCTGGCGTTCCAGGCTGTTGAGGCGCGGAAAGCGCCACACCACCGTGGCCATGCCCTGCAGGACATGGCCCAGCATGTGCAGCGCGCGGGCGCTGGCCCGCAGATGACTGGCCATGGGTTGTGCTTTCGGCCGTGCTTTACGCGCGCTCGAAGGCGATATGGCCGCCCACCACGGTCAGCTGCACGCGTGCGGGCAGCTCGTAGCCGTTGAACGGTGTGCTCTTGCCCTGGCTGGCCAGTTCGCTGGCACCCACGGTCCAGGCCGCTTGCGGGTTGACCACGCACAGGTCGGCCACGCCGCCATCCACCAGCTGGCCCAGGCTGGCCTGCAGCGTCCCCAGGGCACCGCCCAGCACGCGGGCCGGAGCCGCGGTGACCACTTCCAAGGCACGTACCAGCGGCACGTTCTGGTCCTGCGACCACTTCACGGCCAGGGCCAGCAGCAGTTCCACCCCGGTGGCACCGGGCTCGGCCTCGGCAAACGGCAGCACCTTGGCATCTTCATCCACCGGGCAGTGGTCGGAGACCAGGGCGTCGATGGTGCCATCGGCCAGTGCGGCGCTCAGCGCATCGCGGTCGCGCTGCTGGCGCAGCGGCGGGACCAGACGGGCACTGCTGTCGAAGTAGCCGATGTCGTTTTCGGTCAGATGCAGCGAGTTGATGGACACGTCGGCCGTCACGTTCAGGCCCTCGGCCTTGGCCTTGCGCACCAGCTCCACACCGGCCGCGCTGGACAGCCGGCACAGGTGCACGCGGGTCTGCGAGCCACGGATCAGCTCGAAGATGGTGTGCAGCGCAATGGTTTCTGCCGCCACCGACACGCCGGACAGGCCCATGCGGGTGGCCAGCGGGCCGCTGGCGGCCACGCCCTTGCCCAGGTCCTTGTCCTGCGGGCGCAGCCACACGGCGTAGCCAAAGGTGTTGGCGTAGGCCAGCGCGCGGCTGAGGGTGGTGATGCTGGCCAGCGGCACGTCGGCCTGGCCGAAGGCCACGCAGCCGGACTCGGTCAGCTCGGCCATTTCGGTCAGTGTCTCGCCCTTCAGGCCCACCGTCAGTGCGCCCATGGGGAACAGGCGCGACTGGTGCAGCTTTTCCGCACGGAACTTGAGCATTTCCACCAGGCCCTGCTCGTCCAGCACCGGATCGGTGTCGGGCAGGCAGACCAGGCTGGTCACGCCGCCGGCCACGCTGGCGCCCATTTCGGAGGCCAGCATGCCTTCGTGTTCATAACCGGGCTCGCGCAGGCGCACGGCCAGGTCCACCAGACCGGGCAGCACCCACTGGCCCGAGGCATCGACCACACGGTCGGCCTCAAAACCGGCCGGTGCCTGGCCCACCGCCACCACACGGCCGGCGGCCAGCGCCACATCACAGACCTGGTCAAAACCGCGGGCCGGATCGATCACGCGGCCGTTTTGAATCAAGATTTTCATGGTTTCACACCAAATGGGCCGCCCATGCGCTCTGCAGGCACACAAGCAGCAATCAAAAACATACCCAGCAAAGCCTCACGCCACCCGCCCCTGCACACCGCCTGCTGTCGCCGCCCTGCCCGCTGCAACGCAGCGGGCGAAGGGAACGCGGCACAACCGCTCAGGGGGAGGGCCGGATGCATCAGGCCTCGTTACCGGCCACGATCGACATGACCGCCATGCGCACGGCGATGCCGAAGGTCACCTGCGACAGGATCACCGCCTGGGGGCCGTCGACCACGGCGGAGTCGATCTCCACGCCGCGGTTGATGGGACCCGGGTGCATGACGATGGCATCGGGCTTGGCCAGCTCCAGGCGCTTTTCGGTCAGGCCGAAGCTCTTGAAATACTCCTGGCTCGACGGCAGCAGCGCACCGCTCATGCGTTCGTTCTGCAGACGCAGCGTGATGATGACGTCGCAGTCCTTGATGCCTTCTTCCAGGTTGTGGAAGACGCGCACACCCATCTGCGCCATGTCCGACGGCACCAGGGTGCGGGGGCCAACCACACGCACCTCGGCTGCGCCCAGGGTGGTCAGGGCGTGGATGTCCGAACGCGCCACGCGCGAGTGCAGCACATCCCCGACGATGGCCACGCGCAGGTTGGAGAAATCCTTCTTGTAGTGGCGGATGGTGTACATGTCCAGCAGACCCTGGGTCGGGTGGGCGTGGCGGCCGTCACCGGCGTTGACCACGTGGACATGGGGCGCCACATGCTGGGCAATCAGGTAGGGCGCGCCGGATTCGCTGTGGCGCACGACAAAGATATCGGCCGCCATGGCCGAGAGGTTGTCGATGGTGTCCAGCAGCGTCTCGCCCTTGGCGGTGGAGCTGCGGGCAATGTCCAGGTTGAACACGTCGGCGCTCAGGCGCTTGGCCGCGATCTCGAACGTGGTGCGGGTGCGGGTGCTGTTCTCGAAGAACAGATTGAACACGCTCTTGCCGCGCAACAGCGGCACTTTCTTGACTTCGCGGTCGTTGACGTTCACGAAGTTGCTGGCCGTGTCCAGGATATGGGTCAGGATGTCCTTGGACAGCCCTTCGGTGGTGAGCAGGTGGATCAGCTCGCCGTTCTTGTTCAGCTGGGGGTTGCGCTTGTACAGCACGTTCATGCCTCTTTGACTTCAAATTGGAAGGTGCCGCCGTCGGTGCGCGCCAGCGCCAGCGACTGGCTGGCAGGCAAGGCCACGCGGGCGGCGGCAAATTCGGCGGCCACGGGCAGCTCGCGACCGCCCCGGTCCACCAGCACGGCCAGGCGCACGCAACCCGGGCGGCCGTAGTCGTACAACTCGTTGAGCACGGCGCGCACGGTGCGGCCGGTGTAGAGCACATCGTCCAGCACCAGGATGTCCGCGCCATTCACGTCGAAGCCCAGCTGCGTCTGCGCGCTGGAGGCCATGCCGCGCTGTGCGAAGTCGTCGCGGTGCAGGGCCGAGGACAGCACGCCGGGGGTGCCGGGCAGACCCAGGTCCTTGTGCAGGCGTTCCACCAGCCAGGCGCCACCGGAGGCCACACCGGCCAACTGGGTGTTGGCGCCCATCAGGCTGCGCACGCCGCGCAGCAGCTCGCGGTACAGGGCCTCGGCATCCAGCACCAGGGAACCGGCAGTGCCGGCGACGGAAACGCTCATGGAAGACTCCTCAAAAATTGCTCCAGGATGATGCAGGCGGATGCGGCATCCGCATCCTTGGCGCCACCGGCCAGGGCCTCGGTGGTGCTGTAGCGCTCATCCACTTCATAAACAGGCAGGCGAAAACGCCCATGCAGCTGGCGGCCGAACTTCCTGGCCCGGGCCGTGTTCTCGTGCGCCGCGCCATCCGGGTGGTAGGGCACGCCGATCACCAGGGCCTGGGGCTGCCATTCCTGGATCAGCTTTTCCACGGCGGCAAAGCGCGCATCGGCCCCTTCGGCCTGGATGGTGCGCAGCGGGCTGGCACCGCCCAGCACCCGGTTGCCCGAGGCGCAACCGGTGCGCTTGGTGCCGAAGTCGAACGCCAGGAACTGCTGGAAATGGGCCGGAACGGCAGGCGCCGCCGGCACGGGTGCGGCGGCGACAGGTGCTGCAGATGCGGCCGATGGGGTCGCGTCCAATTGCACGGCCGGGGCAGCAGCGCTGCCGGGCCGGTGGTCCGGGGTGGGATGGGTCATGCGTGCCCCGCGTCAGGCGAGAGCATCCACGCCTGCAGGCCGAGCAGGCCCAGGGCCTTGTCGTAGCGCTGATCGGGCGGGGTGTCGAACACCACGTCGGCGTCGGCGGCCACCGTCAGCCAGGCGTTCTCGCCCAGCTCGGATTCGAGCTGGCCTTCGCCCCAGGAGGCATAGCCCAGCGTCACCAGCACGCGGCGCGGGCCGGCACCGGTGGACAGGGCTTCGAGCACGTCTTTGGAGGTGGTCATCTCCAGCCCGCCGGGAATGGTCAGGGTGGAGGCATAGATGGCCGTATCGGGCGCTGCGCCCTCGACCACGATGGGGTCATGCAGCACAAAGCCGCGATCCGTCTGCACGGGGCCGCCCTTGAAGACGGGGGCGGCACTCAGATCATCCCGCCCCATGGGCAGGTCGATCTTGTGCAGCAGGCCTTCCAGGCTCAGCTCCATGGGCTTGTTGATGATCAGGCCGAGCGCGCCGCGCTCGCTGTGTTCACACAAGTACACCACGCTGCGGGAAAAAGATTCATCTTCCAGACCGGGCATGGCGATCAGGAAATGGTGCGTCAGATTGATAGGCGCAGATTCAGCGGGCATGGCCCTGATTTTAGCGGGGTTCGCCCCCGCCGGTCGCAGGCCGCCCGCGGACCGCCGTGGCGCATGGGGTCATAGGGCGGCAGAAAAAATGTGAGCTGCCTGTGCTTGCTTGGCAGTTATTCCCGCCATTCGGATGGCGGAATAACTGACTGTTCTGCTCCAACACCCCCTGCCCAGGCCCTGCCGCCAGGGCCTGGGCGGCTTGCACCACCGCCCGGGGGCTGCAGCGGGTGGTCACGCAGCCTTCAGAATTCAGAACTCGACCATCTCGAAGTCGGACTTGCCCACACCGCACTCCGGGCAGGTCCAGTCGGCGGGCACATCTTCCCATCGCGTTCCTGCGGCAATGCCATGCTCGGGGCTGCCCTGCGCCTCGTCATACATCCAACCACACACCACACATATCCAAGTTTTAGGGTCCACCACAGCTAAAAAGGCCTTCACATAGAATGAATCATTTTATCCAGCCCTTAGCGGCGCTCGTCTTGATCGAGCCGACGCCTGGACTCGCGCATGGCCATTTCCCCTCCTTCCCCTCCACCCACCGAATCTGAGGCAGACGCCGAGCTGGCGCTCACGGATCCGGTGTGTGTGCTGAGCTTCAACGCCTGCGATCCCTGCGGTGCATCGGGCCTGACCGCCGACATCACCACCATCGCCAGCGTGGGCGGTCACCCGCTGGCTGTGGTGACGGGGACCTATGTGCGCGACACCAACCGCATCTTTGACCACCACCGCCTGGATGACGAATGGGTGTCCGAGCAGGCACGCGCCGTGCTGGAAGACCTTCCGGTGCGCGCCATCAAGGTGGGCTTTGTCGGCTCGCCGGAAATCCTGACGGTGATCGCCGAGATTTCCACCGACTATCCCGACATCCCCATCATCAGCTACATGCCCGACCTGTCCTGGTGGGACAGCGACCAGATGGAGCAGTACCTGGATGCCTTCCAGGAACTGCTGCTGCCCCAGACCTCGGTGCTGGTGGGCAACCACGGCACGCTGTGGCGCTGGCTGCTGCCCGACTGGGAACACAGCCGCCCGCCCACGGCCCGCGACCTGGCCATGGCGGCCCAGGAAAAGGATGTGCCGTTCGTGCTGGTGACCGGCATTCCCCTGCCGGGGCAGTTCGTGGACAACGTGCTGTCCTCGCCCGAGACCGTGCTGGGCAGCAGCAAATACGAGCTGTTCGACGGCAGCTTCATCGGCGCTGGCGACACCCTGTCGGCCGCACTGGCCGCCCTGCTGGCCACCGGCAACGACCTGGGCGCCGCGTCCGAGGAAGCCCTGGAATACCTGGACCGCTGCCTGGACCACGGGTTTCGCCCCGGCATGGGCCATTTCCTGCCGGACCGCATGTTCTGGGCGCAGCCCGAAGACGACGAAGACACCGATGCCACCACCCCGGGTGGCACGGCAACCCCTGCAACCACTGCGCCCCTCGAGGGCTTTGTGATGCCCCCCCATGACACCAAACACTGACCTGAATATTGCCCTGTTCGAACGCGCCAAGGCCGTGATCCCCGGCGGCGTGAACTCGCCCGTGCGTGCCTTTGCCGCTGTGGGCGGTACCCCCCGCTTTGTGCAACGCGCCCAGGGCGCCTATTTCTGGGACCAGAACGACCAGCAGTTCACCGACTACATCGGCAGCTGGGGCCCCATGATCCTGGGCCACGGCCACCCCGAAGTGGTGACCGCCGTGCAGGCCGCCGTGCTCGAAGGCTTCAGCTACGGCGCCCCCACCGAGCGCGAAGTGGTGCTGGCTGAACAGATCCGTGCACTCATGCCCAGCATGGACATGGTGCGCATGGTCAGCTCTGGCACCGAAGCCGGCATGAGCGCGCTGCGTCTGGCCCGCGGCTACACCGGCCGCAACAAGATCATCAAGTTCAACGGCTGCTACCACGGCCATGCCGATGCGCTGCTGGTCAAGGCCGGCTCGGGCCTGGCGACCTTCGGCGCCTCCTCCTCGGCCGGCGTGCCCGCCGATGTGGCCAAGGACACCGTGGTGCTCGAGTACAACGATGTGGCCCAGCTCGAAGAGGCTTTTGCCAAGATGGGCAGCGAGATCGCCTGCGTGATCATGGAGCCCATCGCCGGCAACATGAACTTCGTGCGCGCCAGCGTGGCGTTCACGCGCCGCATCCGCGAACTCACGCAGGAGCACGGCGCCCTGCTGATCTACGACGAGGTCATGACCGGCTTCCGCGTGGCCCTGGGCGGTGCGCAAAGTCTGTATGCCCAGCAGATCCCGGGTTTTGCCCCCGACATCACCGTGATGGGCAAGGTCATCGGCGGCGGCATGCCCATGGCGGCCTTTGGCGCCCGCCGCGAGATCATGGAAAAGCTCTCGCCCCTGGGCCCGGTCTACCAGGCAGGCACGCTGTCGGGCAACCCGATCGCCACGGCCTGCGGTCTCAAGACCCTGGAGCTGATCAGCCGCCCTGGTTTCCATGCCGAGCTGCACCTGAAAACCGGCCACCTGATGCAAGGCCTGAAGTCCGAAGCCAGCGCCGCAGGCGTTCCCTTCAGCGTGGACTGGCAAGGCGGCCTGTTCGGCTTCTACTTCCTGCCCGAACTGCCCACGACCTACGCCGAAGTGATGAAGACCGACGGCAAGGTCTTCAACAAGTTCTACCACGCCATGCTGGACCAGGGCCACTACTTTGCCCCGGCGCTGTATGAAGCGGGCTTTGTCAGCGCAGCCCACACGGACGAGGACATCGACCGCACCATCGAAGCGGCCCGCCAGGTGTTCAAGACGCTCTGAGCGTCCCGCACACCGCTGCACACCACGCCGGGCTTGCCCGGCGTTTTGCTGCCTGGATCAGGGTGCCGGGCGGGGCTTCAGGTCCAAGTCCTGGTCCTGTTCCCAGGCCTGTCCATGGGCCTGGATGCTCTGGCAGACCACGGACAGGGCCCGGCCCAGCGGCTTGTCCTTGCGCAGCACCATGGCCAGACTGCGCTCCAGCCGTGGCGCCAGCGGGCGCAGTTCCAGATCGTCCCGCGCCCCCCGGCCCTGCATGGCCATCCGCGGCAGCACGGCGTAGCCCAGACCGATGGCCGCCATTTCCTTGAGCGCCTCCACGCTGTCCAGCTCCATCTGGGGACGCGGCAGCTCGCCTCCCCGGCGCAGCCAGGCATCCACCACGCCCCGGGTGCTGGCCGACTTCTGCAGCGCCAGCAGCGGCAGCGGCCGCAACTGGGCCGCCGTGGCGCTCGCGCCGGCCCCCAGCAGCCCGGCACGGGCCACGGCCACCAGCTCGTCGCGCAGCACCGGCGTGGCCAGCAGGGCCCGGCGGTTCACGGGCAAGGTCACCAGGGCCAGGTCCAGGCTGTTGTCCTCCACGCGGCGCACACATTCCTCGGTATTGCCGGTGACCACCACGATGTCGATGCCGGGGTAACGTGCCCGCACCTGGCGCAGCACGGCAGGCAGCAGGTACAGGCACACGGTCAGCCCGGTGCCGATGCGCACCTGGCCGCTGACCCCGCGCGCATGGGAGCCCAGCGCCTGCTCCAGCCCCTCCAGCGCCAGGGCCACGGCCGGCAGCTGCGCCAGCAGGGCCTGCCCTGCCGCCGTGGGCACGGCGCGCCGGCCCACACGCTCGATCAGGCGCGTGCCCAGCTGGCGCTCCAGCTGCCGCAGCTGCAGGCTGACCGCCGGCTGGGACAGCTGCAGCAACGCTGCGGCCTGGGAAAAGCTGCCTTCCTGCACCACCAGGCAGAAGCTGCGCAGCAGGACCAGGCTGGGGGCATTGGCCAAAGTTTCGCTGATACCTTGCATAAGCAACCCAAGATTCCTTTCATAGCTGACGCAGGCGAAGATTAGGCCATATGCACGACGCTTCCGCCCCCTCCTCCCTCCCTGCCACCCAGCCTTCTGCCTTACCGCCCATCGACGGCGAGCGCCTGTGGCGCAGCCTCGAGACACTGTCCGGCTTCACCCGGCCCGATGTGCCCTGGACCCGCCGCGCCTTCAGCCCCGAATACACGGCCGCGCGCGCCTGGCTGCGCCAGGCTTTCGAAGCGGCCGGCCTGCAGGTGCGCCTGGATGCTGCCGGCAACCTGATCGGCCGCCGCCCCGGCCGGCGCAATGATCTGAAGCCCCTGGCCACGGGTTCGCACACCGACACGGTGAATGCCGGCGGGCGCTTTGACGGCATCCTGGGCGTGCTGGCCGGCCTGGAAGTGGCCCATGCCCTGCAGGATGCAGACACCATGCTGGAGCACCCGTTCGAGGTCATCGATTTCCTCTGCGAGGAACCCAGCGACTACGGCATTTCCTGCGTGGGCAGCCGCGCCATGGCCGGCCAGCTCAGCGCGGACATGCTGGCCGCCAGCGACGGCCAGGGCGACACCCTGGGCCAGGCGCTGCAGCGCCTGGGCGCCCGCCCCGACGCGCTGGCCGAGGCCGACCGCCGCGCGGACGGCTTTGCCGCCTTTGTGGAGCTGCACATCGAGCAGGGCCCGATGCTGGAGCGCGCCGGGCTGGCCATCGGTGCGGTGACCGACATCGTCGGCATACGCCGCGCCCAGCTGTTCTTTGAAGGCCAGCCCGACCATGCCGGCACCACGCCCATGGAGGAGCGCAGCGATGCCCTGGTGGCCGCCGCCACCGTGATTCGCCAGGCCCAGCGCCTGGCACGCCAGTGGAGCCGCACCCGCCCCCACTATGTGGTGGCCACGGTGGGCCGCATGGCGGTGTCCCCCAACGCCAGCAACACCGTGCCCGGCCTGGTCGATCTGACGCTGGAAGTGCGCAGCAACCATGCCCCGGTGCTGCAGGAATTCTGGGAGGTGCTGGCGCGGCGCTGTGACCCGGCCATTGCCCGCCTGGGTGTGCAGTGGCGGGTGGAGCCACGCACCCATGTGGACCCCGTGCCCTGCGCCACCTTGGTCACGGCCGCCGTGGCCCAGGCGGCCCAGCGCCTGGAGCTGCCCTGCCGGAGCATGCCCAGCGGCGCCGGCCATGACGCCATGTATGTGGCCCACTGCGGCCCCTCGGGCATGATCTTCATTCCCTGCCTGGACGGCCGCAGCCACAGCGCCGTGGAATGGGCCTCGCCCGCCCAGGTGCTGGCCGGCACCCGGGTGCTGGCCGCCACGCTGCAGGACCTGGACCGCCAGCTGGACTGAAGCCCGCAAGATGGAATGCGCCAGGCTCCCCACCTGCGGGGGACACCGGCCGGACCAAGGCGCCGCTGCATCAGACCGGCCGCTGCAGGCGCTGCTGGGCCTGCGCCACGGCGGCCCGGGTGACGCAGCCCGGCGCATGGTCGTTGACCATGCCCATGGCCTGCATGAAGGCGTAGACCGTGGTGGGTCCGACAAACTTCCAGCCGCGCTTTTTCAGCTCCTTGGACAGGGCCAGCGACTCGGCCGTCTGTGCCGGCACCACCTCCCCGGTGGACGGCGTGGCCGGCTGGTAGCGCCAGAAGAAGGCGGCCAGCGAGCCTTCTTGCGCCACCATCTCGAGGGCACGCTGGGCGTTGTGGATCACGGCCTCGATCTTGCCGCGGTGGCGCACGATGCCGGCGTCCTGCAGCAGGCGCTCCACATCGGCCGCACCGAAGCGCGCCACCTGGTGGAAATCGAAGTTGGCAAAGCCGGCGCGGAAGTTCTCGCGCTTGTTCAGGATGGTGAGCCAGCTCAGCCCGGCCTGAAAGCCTTCGAGGCTGAGCTTTTCGAACAGCCGGCGGTCCTCCGTGACCGGAAAACCCCATTCGTGGTCGTGGTAGTGCACGTACAGCGGCGAACCCTGGCACCAGAAGCAGCGTTCCTGCCCATCGGCAGAAGAAAGAGTGTGAGACATGGCTGCACTGTACGCAAAGCGCCATGTCCTGCGGGGGCTTGCGCCCCCTGCAAGGGGTTTTAGGCTTTACTGCGGCCGCGCCAGGCGCGAATGGCGCATGCCGTAGGCCAGGTAAATCAGCAGACCGATGGCCATCCAGCCGATGAAGCGCAGCCAGGTCAGCGTGGTCAGGTTCAGCATCAGATAGCTGCACAGCAGCGCCGACACCACGGGCAGCACGGGCACCAGCGGCACGCGGTAACCGGTCTTCAGATCGGGGCGCTTCTTGCGCAGCACCAGAATACCGAGGCTGACCAGCACAAAGGCCGACAAGGTGCCGATGTTGATCATCTCCTCCAGCAGCTCCACCTTGGTGAAACCGGCCAGGCCCGCAATGACCACACCCACCAGCAGCTGCAGGCGCACCGGCGTCTTGTGCGTGGAAGACGTCACACTCCAGCTGCGCGGCAGCAGGCCGTCCCGGCACAGGGCCAGCAGCACGCGGGCCGAGCCCATCAGCAGCACCATTACCACGGTGGTCAGGCCCATCAGCACGCCCACGGCAATCACCTGGGCAGCCCAGTTGGCCCCCACGCTGACGAAGGCCGTGGCCAGCGACGGGTTCTCGGCCTTGGCCAGCTCGGTATAAGGCACCATGCCGGTCAGCGCCAGGGTCACCAGCACGTACAGCAAGGTCACCAGCGCCAGCCCGCCAAAAATGCCGCGCGGCAGTGTCTTCTGCGGGTCTTTGACCTCTTCGGCCGAGGTGGCCACCACATCGAAGCCGATGAAGGCGAAAAACACCAGCGATGCACCGGAAATCACCCCCAGCCACCCGTACTGGCTGGGCTGGGCGCCAAACAGCCAGGCCAGCATGGGCTGGCCCCAGACATCGCCGGTCACGCCATGGCCGATCACCGGCGGCTGTGCCGGCGGCACAAAGGGGGTGAAGTTCTTCACATCCATGTAGGAAAAGCCCACCGCGATCACGAACAGCGTGATGGCGATCTTGACCAGCGTGAACACATTGTTCACCCGCGCCGACGCCTTGGTGCCGCGCACCAGCAGCGCGGTGAAGATGGCGACGATGACGAACGGTCCCCACTCCATGGCCACCGGGCCCAGGTAAACAGTGCTGGGCACATCCCAACCCGCGGTGGCAAAGATGGTGGAGAGGTAAATGCCCCAGTACTTGGCGATCACCGCACCGGCCGACACCATCTCCAGCAGCAGGTTCCAGCCGATGATCCAGGCCAGGCCTTCGCCCATGGTCAGATAGGTGTAGGTGTAGGCACTGCCGGTGACCGGCACGCTGGAAGCGAACTCCGCGTAGCACATGGTGGCCACGGCGCAGGTGGCGGCCGCCAGGATGAAGGAGAAGATCACCGCCGGCCCGGCAAAGCTGCCTGCCGCACGTGCGCCCACCGAGAAAATGCCCGCCCCGACGGCCACGGCCACGCCGAGGATCATCAGGTCGAACGCACCCAGACTGCGCTGGAGCTGGCGGCCCGGCTCATCCGAGTCGGCCAGCGCCTGTTCAATGGTTTTGGTTTTCAGCCACTGCATGCATACCCCCAGGAGCCGGACCGGCCCCAGGCACAGCGACTCCATTGAATTGTTCAAAAGCGAATCCTAGGGTTTTTACTTACCTTATGCAGAATCCTGCAGCTTTTCCTGATCAGACGCATGTTTTGTGTGCTTGCTTGCCGCAAGTCCCTTCGCAAGCGGTTAAGCGCCACCACACCGCTCACAAAGGCTGTGCTTTTCGTGCCTATCACGCAGGCAGACTGCAAAGCCATACGCCACCGCGCCGCCAATCCTGCATACCGCAGGGCTTGGGCACTGCGCACATGCCTCGCTGCCCCGCCCACTTCGGCTCCGGTGTACCCCGGACACAAAAAAGCCTGCCCCTAAGGCAGGCTGGGTGAACCGGCACGCTGTCCGCATGCCGGTGTGCAGAGCAAGCTGCCCTTATTTGGCCACAGGCTCCGCCGCCAGCAGCCAGCGGGCGATCTGCAGCGACTGCGCCTCATCCACCTGCGACTGGCGCGGCATGATGACCTTGCCCCAGGCGCCCACACTGCCCTCGCGGATCTTGCGGGCCAGGTAGGCCTCGGCATCGGGCTGGCCGCGGTAGCGCTCGGCAATGGCGACGAATGCCGGGCCCACATAGCCGCGGTCCCAACCATGGCAGCGCATGCAATCGGAAGTCTCCACCAGCTTCTTGCCGGCGGCCAGTTCCGGGTGCTGCTGCACCAGGGCCTCGGCGGCTTTTTCCGCCGGGCTCACCATCATGATGCGCCAGCCGATATTGGCCACGCCCAGGGCGGCAGCTACCATGAAGATGGCAATCGCCCAGCCGATCCAGCGCGGCTTGGGCGGGTAGTGGTCTTCGTCGTCGTGATCAGTCATTGACACTCAAAAATGCCTTGTCGCATGCGTCGCAGGCACTGGCGTGCCTGCGGGATTTCGCAAGCCCTCCCCGTGCAGCACAACCGCAGCGGGGAAGGCGCACGGCCTCTCAATGGCGGAAGTGGCGCACGCCGGTGAAGACCATGGCCACGCCACGTTCGTTGGCGGCGTCGATCACTTCCTGGTCGCGCATGGAGCCACCGGGCTGGGCCACGCAGCTCGCGCCGGCATCGACCACCACATCCAGACCGTCACGGAACGGGAAGAAGGCATCCGACGCCACCACGGTGTTCTTCAGGCTCAGCTTGGCAGCTTCGGCCTTGATCGAGGCGATGCGGGCCGAGTCCAGGCGCGACATCTGGCCAGCGCCCACGCCCATGGTCATGCCGTCCTTGCAGAAGACAATGGCGTTGGACTTGACGTACTTGGCCACCTTCCAGGCGAACAACAGGTCCTGCAGCTCGGCCGGTGTGGGTTGCTTGACGGTGACCACCTTCAGGTCGGCCAGGGCCAGCTCGTGGTTGTCGGCGGTCTGCAGCAGCAGGCCGGAGCCCACGCGCTTGGCGTCCATGGCGTTGCGGCCTTGCTTCCAGGCGGTGTCGCCGCCGGCAGGCAGGGCGATCTTCATCAGGCGCACATTGACCTTGGGCTTGAAGATTTCCAGGGCTTCGGCGGTGAAGTCGGGGGCCATCAGCACTTCGACGAACTGCTTGACCACGGCTTCGGCTGCGGCCTTGTCCACGGTGCGGTTGAAGGCAATGATGCCGCCGAAGGCGCTGGTGGGGTCGGTCTGGAAGGCCTTGGCGTAGGCTTCGTGCGCATCCTTGCCGATCGCCACGCCACAGGGGTTGGCGTGCTTGACGATCACGCAGGCGGATTCTTCAAAGTTCTTGACGCATTCCCAGGCCGCATCGGCATCGGCAATGTTGTTATAGGACAGTTCCTTGCCCTGCAGCTGTTCGCCGGTGACCAGCGAACCCGGTGCGGGGTACAGGTCGCGGTACAGCGCGGCCTGCTGGTGGCTGTTTTCACCGTAGCGCAGGTCCTGCACCTTGATGAACTGGCCGTTGCTCTGGCCGGGGAACAGGCCGCGCTCGGGCACATAGGTCTCGGACAGCTTTTCGTCTTCGAACTTCACGCTCGACAGGTAGTCGCTGATGGCGCCGTCGTACTGGGCGATGCGGTTGAACGCAGCCACGGACAGGGCAAAACGCAGCTTGTCGCTCAGCTTGCCGGCGGCCTTCAGCTCGCCGATCACGGCCTCGTACTGGTCGGCGGCGGTGATCACACCCACATCCTTCCAGTTCTTGGCAGCGGAACGCACCATGGCGGGACCACCGATGTCGATGTTCTCGATAGCGTCGGCCAGCGTGCAGCCGGCCTTGGCGACGGTGGCTTCAAACGGGTAGAGGTTCACGACCAGCAGGTCGATGGTCTCGATGCCGTGTTCCTTCAGCGCGGCCATGTGCTCGGGCAGCTCGCGGCGGGCCAGCAGGCCACCGTGCACCATGGGGTGCAGGGTCTTGACACGGCCGTCCAGCATTTCGGGGAACTTGGTGACTTCCGCCACTTCGGTCACGGGCAGGCCTTTTTCGGCCAGCAGCTTGGCGGTACCGCCGGTGGACAGCAGCTGCACGCCCAGGGCATGCAGGCTTTGTGCAAATTCGACAATGCCGGTCTTGTCAGAGACGGAAATCAGAGCTTTCATGGGAGCTTTGGAAAAGTGGATAAAAATCAGATTCAGGCGCTTGCGGGATCAGAGCAAGCTGCTGTCAATTGGTCGTGCCGCCTTGCAGCATCTGGTGGTCCACCAGCTTCTTGCGCAAGGTGTTGCGGTTCAGGCCCAGCCATTGCGCCGCGCGCGACTGGTTCTGGTCGGCCTGCTGCATCACCACTTCCAGCAGCGGCTTTTCGACCAGGCGCACCAGCATGTCGTACATGTCGTTGGGGGCCTCGCCGCCCAGGTCGCGGAAGTAGATTTCCAGGCTGGAGCGCACGCACTCCTCGATGTTTTGGTTCTGCTGGCTCATGCGGCCATTTCCTCAATGTCGGTTTCCACGCCCCCCTCCGGCAGGCGCTCCATCTGGCTGCCCAGTGCGTCAAAGTAGCTGGCCACGGCCTGCCACTGCGCCTGGCAGTCGTCGATGGTGTTGATGTGTCGTCTCAGTTCGTCCCCGCCCGGCAGGCTGCGCACATACCAGGCAATGTGCTTGCGTGCACTGCGCACTCCGGTCAGTTCGCCGTACAGACCATAGTGGTCCTGCAGATGCTCCAAAAGCAATTCCCGTACCTCGGCCACGGTGGGCGGCGCCAGGTGGGTGCCGGTGTCCAGAAAGTGGGCGATCTCGCGGAAGATCCACGGCCGGCCCTGGGCGGCGCGTCCCACCATCACGGCATCGGCACCGGTATAGGCCAGCACATCGCGCGCCTTTTCGGGGCTGGTGATGTCGCCATTGGCCACCACGGGCAGCTTCACGGCCTGCTTGACGGCCGCAATCGTGTCGTATTCGGCAAAGCCCTTGTAGCCCTGTTCGCGGGTGCGGCCATGCACCGTCAGCATCTGGATGCCGACATCCTCGAAACGCCGGGCCAGCTGCTCGGCATTCCGGTGGGTATCGCACCAGCCGGTACGCATCTTCAGCGTGACCGGCACATCGAAGAGGCGTGCGGCCTCGACCACGGCCTGGGCAATCTCCACGGCCAGCGGCTCGTTCTGCATCAGGGCAGAACCCGCCCATTTGTTGCAGACCTTCTTGGCCGGGCAGCCCATGTTGATGTCGATGATCTGGGCGCCGCGTTCGATGTTGTAGACGGCTGCTTCGGCCATCATGGGGGCATCGGTGCCGGCAATCTGCACGGCAATCGGACCGGGCTCACCGGCGTGGTTGGCGCGGCGGCTGGTCTTGAGGCTGTTCCACAGGTCTTTGCGCGACGTGACCATCTCGCTGACCGCATAGCCCGCACCCAGTCGCTTGCACAGCTGGCGGAACGGCCGGTCCGTCACACCCGCCATGGGAGCGACAAACAGGCGATTTGCCAAAGTGTGTTGGCCAATGCGAAGGGCAGACATGCTGGAGAAAAAGAGACGGAGAGCGCGGGACGAAAGGAGGCGAGATTGTACCTGCCCATTTTTTCAGCAACAGCCGCACTGCACAAAAGCACCAACCCCACGTCAGGTACCCCGGCTGTGCCAGCCCCCGTCCGTCGGATGCGCCAGCCCGCACCCCGGGCAGCGCTCAACGCCGGCGCTGCTGCACCGGAATGAAGGCCCACCAGGGGCCGGTGACCGAGGCATAGCCCTGCGAAGCCATCACGCTGCGCAGCCAGCGGCGGTTGAATTGCACGTCCGGCGATACCTCGCTGTCGTCCAGCGTCTCCAGATCGGCCGGCCGCTGGCGGCTGGGCCAGGGCGACGGACGGTAGCCCGATCCCATGTCCACCAGCTCGCCATCGCCCAGCGCCCCACGCACCGTGTCCATGGCCTTGTCGCCATCCAGCACCACGGCCGTGACGGCCAGCACGCGCTGGTTCAGCGGGGCCGGAGCCAGCGGACAGCCCAGAATGCGAATCGCCAGCCCCAGCGGATGGAGGATTTGCTGCAGTGCAGTCAAAGATGTGGCTTCCAGCCGCAGCCCCTTGCAATCGGCGGCGGCCAGGCGCGCCGCGATCTCGGCCGGCCCCTGGATGGGGATTGGCGCGGCCACCGGCTGCGCCGAGGACGGGGCTGGGGCTGCGGCGGCACGCGCGGCAGGTTTCGCCGCGCCAGCGCCCGGCGGCGGGGCCGCATTGCCGGCCCATGCCAGCTGCGCCGCTCCCAGCCAGATCCAGACCAGACTCCACGCACGCCAGCGGCGCAGGCGGGGCTGCATCCTCCGGGCTCTGGCGTGAAAAGCGGGCCGCGACCTGCGCACGATTCGGTTACACATTGGGGTCATAGCGGCAGGATAGCGGGTCAATGGATGGCCGCACGCCAGCCAACACCTACACTTGCACCCCATGGAAATCTGGATGCACCAGCTGCTGCAGTGGCTGTCCCTGCCGCAATTCGGTCTGAGCACACTCTTCATCGTGGCCCTGGTATCGGCCACCTTGCTGCCGCTGGGCTCCGAGCCGGCCGTGGTCGGCTTGCTGCAGCTCAACCCCGAGCTGTTCTGGCAAGCCATTGGCGTGGCCACCCTGGGCAACACGCTGGGCGGTGCCATCAGCTGGTGGATGGGCCTGGGTGCCCAGAAGGCCTGGGCCCTGGCACGCGCACGCCGCCAGGCCGGCCATCCGGCCGACGCCGCCCACCCGCCGCCCCGCACACTGTCCCGCCATGAGCGCCGTGCCCGCATCTGGCTGCGCAAGCTCGGCCCCAAGGCCTGCCTGCTCAGCTGGCTGCCCGCCGTCGGCGACCCGCTGTGCGCCGTGGCCGGCTGGCTGCGGTTTCCCTTCTGGCCCTGCCTGTTCTACATGGCCATCGGCAAATTCCTGCGCTACCTGGTGATGACCAGCGCCATCCTGGCCGTCATCCCGGGCTGAGCATCCAGCCGGCGGGCCGTTCCCGACGAACGGCACATGGACACCCATTCAGCAGTGGAACTTCACCCGCGGCCGTGTTACAGAGAGAGTTGCCACATTCTCCTCCCCCACAGCCGATGAATGATCCCGACAGCACCGATGAGATCATCGCCCAGGCCCAGGTCATGATTGCGCGTCTGCGCGCTCTGCTCCAGGCCTCGGACGAGCTACGCCGCCAGCATGGACCGGCCGTGCTGGGCGCAGCTTCCGGACCCGCCGAGAGCGCCGCGCCGCTGCCCCCCGCCGCCGAAGAGCCCTGAGCTCAGGCCACGGCCACAGGCTCGGGCATGCGCGCCCGCAAGGCACTGCGGGCACGAGACAGACGACTGCGCACCGTCCCCTTGGGAATATTCAACGCGGCAGCGGCCTCTTCATAGGACAGCTCATCGACCACCACCATCCACACCAGCTGGCGCATATGTTCGGGAATCTCGGACATGGCCAGCGTCAGTGCCCGCAATTGCTGCCCCTGGTCCAGCACATCCATCGGTGAAGGCCCGCCGTCCTGCTCTTCCATCAGCAGCTCATCGCTGCAGAAATCGAAGCGCCTGTGGGGCGAGCGGGTGAGGTAATTGCGCACCAGATTCTTGGCAATGCCATACAGCCAAGTCGACAGCTCGGAATCCCCTTTGAAACTGGACAGCGCACGGTGTGCTTCCAGAAAGGTCTGCTGCACCAGATCCTGGGCATCAGCGACATGGCCGATTTTTTGGTAGATGAAACGGTACAGCCTGGGGCCATGCAGCAGCACCACCCCATGTAAATGCGTGTCTGCTGCCTGCGGCGTATGGGCCAGACTGCCATCGCCGTTCCGAATGGCGCCATCGCCCCAATGCCTGTGGTGTATTCCCAGATCCATGATGCCTCGCTTGATCGGGCCATCACGTGGTGCAGCACTGCCAGCCTTTGCGGCATGTGGTCCATCTGTGGCGGTGCGCCCCTGTCCAACAGGGACCAACACCCACCCCAGGGATACTGCTATCTATTGCCCGGAATGCGCTATTGAAAGAGGGATGGCACCCGGGCACCATCCCCAGAAATAACTATTTTTACGCCCGCATGGGTTAAATAGTTTTTTTCAATAATTGACTTGGCCATCAGCAATAACCAATCTGTCATAAATAAACCGTCCGTCGGATTTATGACCTCATTACCGATCAATGGAATAGACAGAAATAAAAAAACCCCACAGATTTTCACCTGCGGGGCTTTGTAGCGATTCCATTGCGGCGCATGGGCGCCGCAAGAGCAGTCAGACGTTGAACAGGAAGTTCAGCACGTCACCGTCCTTCACGATGTATTCCTTGCCTTCGGCGCGCATCTTGCCGGCATCCTTGGCACCTTGTTCGCCCTTGAACTGGATGTAGTCATCAAAGGCAATGGTCTGGGCGCGGATGAAGCCGCGCTCGAAGTCGCCGTGAATGACACCTGCGGCCTGCGGAGCGGTGGCACCGATCGGCACCGTCCAGGCGCGCACTTCCTTCACACCGGCGGTGAAGTAGGTCTGCAGGCCCAGCAGCTTGAAGCCGGCCCGGATCAGGCGGTTCAGACCCGGCTCTTCCAGACCCAGCTCTTCCAGGAACATGTCGCGGTCGGCATCGTCCATCTCCGACATCTCGGCTTCGATCTTGGCGCAGATGGCCACCACCGGAGCGCCCTGCGCATCGGCATAGGCCTTCAGGCTGTCGAGCAACGGGTTGTTCTCGAAACCGTCTTCCGACACATTGCCCACGAACATGGCGGGCTTGGCAGTGATCAGGCAGAACTGCTTGAGCAGCGGTGCGTCTTCCTTGGAAACCGGCACGATGCGGGCAGGCTTGCCTTCGTTGAGCACGGCCTGGATGGGCGTGAGCAGCGACACCAGCTTGGCGGCTTCCTTGTCGTTGCCGGACTTGGCCGCCTTGCTGTAGCGGTTGATCGCCTTTTCGACCGTGGCCAGGTCGGCCAGGCACAGTTCGGTCTGGATCACTTCGATGTCGGCAATCGGATCCACCTTGTTGGCCACGTGGATCACGTTGGGATCTTCAAAGCAGCGCACCACATTGACGATGGCGTCGGTTTCGCGGATGTGGGCCAGGAACTGGTTGCCCAGGCCTTCGCCCTTGGACGCACCGGCCACCAGGCCGGCGATGTCCACGAACTCCACGATCGCGGGAACAATGCGCTCGGGCTTGACGATGTCAGACAGCTGGTCCAGACGCGGATCGGGCACTTCCACCACACCGGTGTTGGGCTCGATGGTGCAGAAGGGATAGTTCTCTGCGGCGATGCCGGCCTTGGTCAGGGCGTTGAACAGGGTGGACTTGCCCACATTGGGCAGGCCCACGATGCCACATTTGAGGCTCATGAAAATCCTTTGATGGTCAATGCGCGTGGCGGTGTCCGCCATGCCTGCATCCACATGCCCTGCGGCATACGATGGCTGCTATGAAAAATTGCTGCGTACACCCAGCCCTGCTGGTGTGAATGCATGCCGGAAGCCTCCTCCGACGACCGGCGCATTGTAATGAGGCTGCAATGACAACGGGCACCTACAGGAAACGCCAAAGCGTTTCTGTGGTGCCCGGTGGATAGACAGCCTGGAAGCCGAAGACTCAGCGCGCCTTGCACTGGACCTGCAGCAAGCGGTGCGTGGAGCTCTCCGCCGCAGCGCCGGGCTCCCGCAAGGGACGCACACGCAGATCGATGTACCCACGCTCGCCGCACAGCTGCTTGAGCGTGGCCTCGCATTTGCGCAAATCGTCGTGGCGCAGATCACACACCAGCGCGTAGTCGTAATCCGGCTTTTCCAGATACGGCGCGGCGTCCTTGGCCATCGGGTCTTTCGGCGGGTTGCTTACACAACCGGCCAGTGCAGCGGCAGCCAAGGTGGCGGCGATCAAAGCGAACTTCATGGATGCATTCCTTGCAAAAGCGTGGAGTGCATCTTAACCGCCCCCTGCAGCACCGCTGCGCGCAGATCAGCGATCGTTGCGCGAGAAACCCTTGCCACCACGGCCAGCGCCGTGTTCGCGGTCACCGCCACGCGGTGCGTACGGCTTGGGCGCACCGGTGTGCTGCTTGCCGGCAAAACCACCGCTGCGGCGTTCACCACCACCAAAACCACGGCTGTCGCCGCCACCAAAGCTGCGGGCTTCGCCACGCGGGGCTTCCGAGCGGCCAAAGCCACCACGGTCGCTGCGCTCGGGAGCACGGTCACCAAAGCTCTTGCGGGCATAGCCGTCGCCAGCGCCGTCACGACGGCCGCCGAACGAGCGCTCGTCACGCGGAGCGTAGCCACCACGGTCCTGGCCACCAAAGCCGCCGCGATCGCCACCGAAGTTGCGCTCGCCACGGTCGCCGAAGCCACCACGGTCCTGGCCGCCGAAACCGCGTTGTTCACGGTCACCGCCAAAGCGGGGGGCGCGGTCGCCACCAAAACCGCCACGGTCGCCACCGAAGCTGCGTTCACGTCCGCCGCCGAAGCCACCACGGTCACCGCCGCGGTCACCAAAGCCTTGCTTGCGGCCATAGCCGTCGCCATCACGGCGACCACCGAAGCCACCACGGCCACCGGCACCACCACCGCCACGGCGGCCATCGCGCTCACCAGCGGCAGGGAAGCGTTGCACCGGCTCCAGGCCAGGCACCACTTCGGCCTTGAACTGCTGGCGGGTATAGCCTTCGATGTCGAACACACGGCGGCGGTCGCGGAATTCCGCAAACGTCACGGCAATGCCTTCACGACCAGCGCGACCGGTACGGCCAATGCGGTGGGTGTAGTCTTCCGCCTTCATCGGCAGGCCGTAGTTGAACACGTGGGTGATGGTGGGCACGTCGATGCCGCGTGCAGCCACATCGGTGGCCACCAGCACCTGCACCTGGCCGTTGCGCAGCGCCATCAGGCGGCGGTTGCGCAGACCCTGGCTCAGGGCGCCGTGCAGTGCCACGGCCGAGAAGCCTTCCTGCTGCAGGTCGGTGGCCAGGCCGTCGCATTCCACCTGGGTGGAAGCAAACACGATGGCCTGGTTGATGGAGGTGTCACGCAGCCAGTGGTCCAGCAGCTTGCGCTTGTGCTGGGCGTTGTCGGCCCAGAACAGCGCCTGCTTGATGTTGGCGTGCTTTTCCTGGGGGGTGTCCACGGTCACCTTCTTCACGCCGGCGCCGTTGTCGTGCATCACGCGCATGGCCAGTTGCTGCACGCGCGGTGCGAACGTGGCGCTGAACATCATGGTCTGCTTGCGCTGGGCGGTCATCTGGTTGACTTCGGCCAGGTCGTCCGAGAAGCCCAGGTCCAGCATGCGGTCGGCTTCGTCGACCACCAGGAACTGCACCTTGTCCAGCTTGATCTGCAGCGAGCGCTGCAGGTCCAGCAGACGGCCGGGGGTGGCCACCACCAGGTCGGCGTTCTGCAGCTTGGCGATTTGCAGCTGGTAAGGAATACCGCCCACCACATTGGCGATGCGGATGCCGCGGCAGTGCTTCACCAGCTCGATGGCGTCGTGTGCGACCTGCTGGGCCAGTTCACGGGTGGGGCACAGCACCAGGGCGCCGGGCACGGCAGCCTTGAAGTTGCGGGCGTTGGTCGGGTCCTTGCGCTTGGCACGCTTGGGAGTGGGCTCGCCCTTGGCAGTGGCTTCGGCGCACAGGCGGTCGAATTCGGCCTTGGCTTCGGCATCGGCCTCAGCGCGTTGCTGGATCAGGGTGTTGAGCACGGGCAGCAGGAAAGCGGCCGTCTTGCCCGAACCGGTCTGGCTGGACACCATCAGGTCGATGAAACCGTTGGCATCAGCGCCTTCGCCCATGGCCAGGGGAATGGCTTTTTGTTGCACGGCGGTGGGCTGGGTGTAGCCCAGGTCGGCCACGGCCTGCACCAGCTCGGGCGCCAGGCCCAGCTGCACAAAACCGTTTTCCACTTCGGGTTCGGCTTCGACTTCGGTTTCCACGGTGTCGGTGTCCTGGGCAGCCAGCATGGCGTCCAGTTGGGATTCTTCGGATTGCAAAAGAGATGCAGCAGGCGCAGCAATGCCCTGCTCAAGGAGTGTGTCGTTCATGGTTTTCTCATGCGAGCAGCGCCACAACATCGGTGTTGCGGTGGCTGCTTGACGGTCATAAAAACATCAACCGTCAAACGCTTCGGCTCTGCAAGAGCCTGGAGGGCGTGCTTCGCGGCGGAGGCTGTGGAGGTGAACCACAGTCCTGTATCGCCAAAATGGGGCCCGGTGTGTGATGGGAGATGCGCGATTGCCCTGCCATACAAAAAAAGTGGCGGGTAATGGGGCAAGACCGCAATTGTCGCACAGTTCGGGTTTTCACGTAAACCCCTTATAGCAGATCGGAACTCCCTCTCCGACCAAGCCAGGCAAGAGCCGCGGCAGCCGGCCACCGCCGCCCTGCGGCCCGCCAGCGTTTACAGCGCCAGAAAGTGCGCCCGGTAGTGGGCCAGCTCGTCGATGGACTCGATCACATCCGCCAGGGCCGTGTGGCGCTGGGCTTTCTTGAAACCGTCCACCACGGAAGGTTTCCAGCGGCGGGCCAGCTCCTTGAGGGTGCTGACGTCCACATTGCGGTAGTGGAAGTAGGCCTCCAGCTTGGGCATGTAACGCACCAGAAAGCGGCGGTCCTGGCCAATGCTGTTGCCACACAGGGGCACCTTGCCCTTGGGCACGTATTTGGACAGGAAGGCGATCAGTTGCTTCTCGGCATCGGCTTCGGTGATGGTCGAGGCCTTGACCCGGTCCACCAGCCCGCTCTTGCCGTGCGTGCCCTTGTTCCACGCATCCATGCCGTTGAGCAGTTCATCGCTTTGGTGGATGGCAAACACCGGCCCTTCCACACGTACCGACAAATCGGCGCTGGTGATGACCACGGCAATCTCGATCAGGCGGTCGGTTTCGGGCTGCAGGCCCGTCATTTCGCAGTCCAGCCAGACCAGGTTCAGGTCGGACTTGGGCAGCACTGGGGTTTCATGGGAGGCGGCATCAGACATCTCTAAATTGTCGCCTACACTCGCCGCACATGCCGTCTACCGACTCTTTTCCTTCTTCGCTGCTGCTGACTCTGGCCTTTGCCGCCGCACTGGCACTGCAGCTGCTGCTCAAGCTCTGGCTCAGCACCCGCCAGGTACGCCATGTGGCGATGCACCGGGGCGCCGTGCCCGCGCCGTTTGCGCAACGCATCTCCCTGGCTGCGCACCAGAAGGCCGCCGACTACACCCTGGCCAAGGCCCGGCTGGGCTTGCTGCACCTGGCGCTCTCCACGGTGATGCTGCTGGGCTGGACCTTGCTGGGCGGCCTGGATGCGCTGCACCAATTGCTGCTGACCCAGCTGGGAACCGGTTTGGCACAGCAGCTGGCGGTGCTGGCCGGTTTCGCCCTGATTTCCGGCCTGCTGGAGTTGCCGCTGTCCTACTACCAGACCTTTGTGCTGGAACAGCGCTTTGGCTTCAACCAGATGACACCGCGCCTGTGGCTGGCGGATCTGCTCAAGTCCACGCTGGTCGGCGCCCTGATCGGCCTGCCGCTGGCTGCGGCCGTGCTGTGGCTGATGCTGGCCACCGGCAGCCTGTGGTGGCTCTGGGCCTGGTGCCTGTGGACGGGGTTCAACGTGCTGCTGATGTGGATCTTCCCCAGCTTCATCGCCCCGCTGTTCAACAAATTCGAACCGCTGGCCGATGAATCGCTCAAGGCCCGGGTCACGGCGCTGATGCAGCGCTGCGGCTTTGCGGCCAAGGGCCTGTTCGTGATGGACGGCAGCCGCCGCTCTGCCCATGCCAACGCCTACTTCACCGGCTTTGGCTCGTCCAAGCGCGTGGTGTTCTACGACACCCTGCTCAAGCAGCTCGACGGCGACGAAGTGGAAGCCGTGCTGGCCCACGAACTGGGCCACTTCAAGCACAAGCACATCGCCAAGCGCATGGTGCTGATGTTCGCACTCAGCCTGGCCGGTTTTGCGCTGCTGGGCTGGCTGTCGCAGCAAGCCTGGTTCTACAGCGGTCTGGGCGTGCTGCCCAGCGTGCAGCTGGCCATGGGCATGCCCCAGGGGAACGACAACGCCGTGGCGCTGCTGCTGTTTCTGCTGGCCCTGCCGGTGTTCACCTTTTTTGTCTCGCCCCTGGTGGCCATGGGCTCGCGCCGCGATGAATTCCAGGCCGACGCCTATGCCATGACCCAGGCCGACGGCTCGGCCCTGGCCAGTGCACTGCTGAAGCTGTACGAGGACAATGCCTCCACGCTCACGCCCGACCCGGTGTACGCGAAGTTCTATTACTCCCACCCTCCGGCGCTGGAGCGGCTGGCACGCATGCCGGCTCCGGCCCACTCTGCAGGAGCCGCCGCATGACCACGCCTTCCCAGCTGCAGCCCGTCGATTGGTCCCGCCTGCCCCGCCGCCACGCCATTTCCGCCGCCGATGCCGCCCAGCGCCTGGTGCGCCACCCGGGCTGGGCCATCGAGGGCGAAGGTGCAGGCACCGCCCTGGCCAAGACCTACCACTTTGCGAACTATTTTCAGACCCTGGCCTTCGTCAATGCCCTGGCCTGGATCGCCCACCAGCAGGACCACCACCCCAGCCTGCAGGTGGACTACGGCCGCTGCACCGTGCGCTGGAACACGCACGATGCCGGCGGCCTGTCCGACACCGACTTTGACTGCGCCCAGCGCACCGACACCCTGGTAAGCACCCTGTGAGCAAACGCCGATCCGCCCCTCCCGCCTCCAGCGCGGGCAATGCCCCCCAAGAAGGCCTGGTGGTTGGCAGCCATGGCCGCCACTGCGTGGTCGAAACGGCCGACGGCCACCGCCGCATCTGCCACCCGCGCGGCAAGAAGAGCCAGGCCGTCGTGGGCGACCGTGTGCTGTGGCTGGCCCCGCCGCCCGGCCAGGGCGAAGAAGGCACGATCGAGAAGGTGCTGGAGCGCCGCAACCTGCTGTACCGCCGCGACGAAATCCGCACCAAGATGTTTGCCGCCAACATCGACCAGGTGCTGATCCTGATCGCGGCCGAACCCGTTTTTTCCGAAAGCCAGCTGGCGCGTGCGCTGATCGCGGCCGAGGACGCACACATCCAGCCCATCATTGCGCTGAACAAGAGCGACCTGGAAGAGCCCTTCTTCGACGCCTGGATGCGCCTGTCCGCCTACCGTGCCATCCAGGACGAAGACGGCAGCGACCACTACCCCGTGATTCCGCTGAACCTGACCAGCGACGACCCCGATCAGCGCGAAGCGCTGATGGACCTGTTCGCCGGCAAGAGCACCCTGGTGCTGGGCCCGTCCGGCTCCGGCAAGAGCACGCTGATCAACCTGCTGGTGCCCGGTGCCAATGTGGCCACCAACGAGATCTCGCAGGCCCTGAACTCCGGCAAGCACACCACCACCACCACCACCTGGTACTGGATGGACGAGGCGCGCAGCACCGCGCTGATCGACTCGCCCGGTTTTCAGGAGTTCGGTCTGTACCACATCGCCCCCACCGACCTGCCGCGCTGCATGCCCGACATCGGCGCCAAGGCGCAGGAATGCAAGTTCTACAACTGCACCCACCTGCACGAACCCGGTTGCGCCGTGATGGCCGAAGTGGACAACGAGGGCAGCCCGCACCACATTGACGCGAACCGCTACCGCATCTACAGCGAGCTGTTCGAGGAACTGAGCCAGTCACCCTGGCGTTGAGCCTGCCCGGCTCCGGGCAGATGCAGGCACAGAAGGCCGGCGACGCAGGCTTCAGCGCCCCAGATACATGGTGCATAGGCGCCGGCAGCAAGGCTGCATGCGCGCCACTCAGCCCAGCAGGCGCGCCAGGGTCAGCAGGGCGAGCAGCAGCATCCAGACGACGACCGAACGCCACACCAGCCCCACCACACTGCGCAGATGGCTGACCTCGGCCGCACGGCCGGGGGTGGAACTGGACCCCTCCTCATCGTCATACAAGGGGCCGGTGGCCAGCTCTTCGCGCTGGCGCAGCGCCTCGCCCCCCAACTGCACATTGATGGCGCCGGCAGTGGCGGCCAGGATCACACCATCGTTATCATGTGGAAAGCGCTGGGCGTAGTAGCGCCAGCCGTCAATCGCCTCTTCAAAGCTGCCCACAATGGCAAAGCCCAGGGCCGTCACGCGGGCCGGCAGCCAGTCCATGGCCTGCCAGGCGGCGCGCGCAGCCTGCTGCAGGCGCTCGCTGACCGGAGGCGCCCCGGCAATCGACCGGCGCGACCAGTAGCGCGACAGGTATTCCGCCGTGCGGTAGACCACCGCACCGGCCGGGCCCAGACCCAGCATGGACAGCACCACAAACCACAGCAGCACGCCAAACACATGGCGGTGGGCGCAGATCACCGAATACTCGACCACATGGCGCACGACTTCGCTGCGCGGCAGCTCGCTGGCGTCCACCTGTTGCCAGTCGGCCAGCGCTTCGCGTGCGGCGTGTTCGTCCCCGGCCTCCAGCGCATCGCGGATGCGGGTGAAATGGTGGCTGAACTGGCGGAAGCCCAGCGTGGTGTAGAGGATGGCCACATTCCACACCATGGCTGCAGGCCAGCCGATGAAGTAGTCCAGCAACCAGTAGATGCCCGCCGCCAGCGCCGCCGGCACGATGGCCGCCAGCGCCCAGGCGACCCAGCCATGGTGTGCCTGGCCCGCATCGAAGTTGCGTCGCACTGACACCGTCCAGGCCCGCAGGCCGGCGTGCACCGGGTTGCTGCGGGAGAGCGGGCGCGCCTGCTCCAGCAGCAGGGCAATCAGGATGGCGAAAAAACTCATCCCCCCATAATACCGGCTGCAGGTAAAGCGCTGCTCAGGCCGTCAGCCTGGCGACGATTTTCATGCCAGCGGCACCTGCATGAAGCGGTAGAAATTGCGCAGCATGCCCGCCGTGGCGCCCCAAATGTAATGCTGGCGGGCGCCGTTCTGGTAGGGCATGGCAAACCATTCACGCTGCATGCCGTTCCACTCGTAGCTGTGGCGCTCGTGGTGGGCGGGGTCCAGCACAAAACGCAGCGGCACTTCAAAAATATCCGCCACCTCATAGGGATTGGGCCGCAGCGGCGCCGCCGGGTCCACCAGCGCCACCACCGGCGTAACCTGAAAACCGGTGCCGGTGGCATACACCGGCAGACAGCCCAGCACCTGGACGTAGGCCGCATTCAGCCCCACTTCCTCATGGGCCTCGCGCAGCGCGGTGGCCACCGCATCCACATCCTCCGGATCACGTTTGCCTCCAGGAAAAGCCACCTGGCCCGAATGGGTGGACAGATGCGTGGTGCGCTCGGTCAGCAGCACCGTCAGTTCCTCGCGCAGCACCAGCGGCAGCAGCACGGCGGCCTGGGTGGGAGGACGGTCGGAGAAACGCGGCTCACGCCGCAGCTCGGGCTCCCACTGCACAGCCGCCGCAAAGCGCTGGCGCAGCGCCGCTTCCGTCTGCCAGGCCAGCGGCACCGCCGGCAGATGGGCATCCACCCCCACCAGAGGGGCATGGCGCGGATCGAATGCAGGAGGCAGGCGACCTGGGGTCCCTGTCGGTGCAGTGCCACCCGTGGGGGCCGGCGCGGGTGCGGAAGAGGCAGTGGACATGGCGGGCGGTGCAGAGCGGTGCAGGCAAGCGGAGTACGCAGACAAGGGGTACGCAGCAGGCATAAAAAAAGCCGCCACAGCGAACTGTAGCGGCTTTTCCGGTCAAGCTCCGGTCGCGTGGATGACCTGGCCACCGCAGCGGCCAAGCCCCACACGTTCGCGCTTTACGCGGCTGCGACGGCAGCCTTGTTGACGCGCTGGGGCAGCTTTTCCTTGATGCGAGCCGACTTGCCGCTGCGTTCACGCAGGTAGTACAGCTTGGCACGGCGCACGTCACCGCGGCGCTTGACTTCGATGCCGGCGATCAGAGGGGAGTAGGTTTGGAACGTACGTTCCACGCCTTCGCCGCTGGAGATCTTGCGCACGGTGAAGCCGCTGTTCAGGCCGCGATTGCGCTTGGCAATCACCACGCCTTCGTAGGCCTGCACGCGCTTGCGGCTGCCTTCGACCACGTTCACGCTCACGATGACGGTGTCACCAGGGGCGAAAGCGGGGATGGTCTTGTTCAGACGGGCGATTTCCTCTTGCTCGAGGGTCTGGATCAGGTTCATGGTTGCATCCACTCGATCGTGTCCGCGCCAGAATTGGCAAGCGCCGGGATTGGCGCTATAGGCTGCATTCAAACCGATGCAGCGGCCGGATAGAGGATCGAAGAACCAGCCATTATAGCGGGGACGCGATTTTTGCCAAATAGGCTTCGTCTTTGGCGTTCAACAGACCCTTGCTGCGTGCCTGGGCAATCAGCTCCGGCCGGTGGGCGGCCGTGATGCGCAGGCGCTGGTCGCGGCGCCAGCGCTCGATCTGGGCATGGTGTCCGCTCAGCAGCGCGGCCGGCACCTCCTGCCCATGCCACTGCTCCGGCCGGGTGTAGTGCGGGCAGTCCAGCAGACCATCCAGCGCCGGGTTGAAACTGTCTTGCTGAAAACTGCCTTCGTCATTCAGCACCCCGGGCTGCAGGCGGGCAATGCTGTCGAGCAGCACCATGGCCGCCAGCTCGCCACCGGACAGCACAAAGTCACCCAGGCTGATCTGGTGCGTGACATGGGTGTCGATAAAACGCTGGTCAATGCCTTCATAGCGGCCGCACAGCAGCACGGCACCTTGGCTCCCGGCCCAGTCGGCCACCGCCGCGTGCTTGAGCGTGGCGCCGATGGGCGAAAACAGCACCAGCGGCGCGGGCTGCGTGGCTTCCTGCGCCTGCTCCGCCACACGCGCGGCGCGGATGGCGTCCAGGCAGTGCTGCAGCGGCTCGGCCAGCATCACCATGCCGGGCCCGCCACCGAAGGGGCGGTCGTCCACACGGCGGTAGTTGCCCTGGGCGTAGTCCCGCGGATTCCACAGATGCACCGCCACCTGCCCCGAAGCGTAGGCGCGCCGTGTGACCCCACTCTCCAGGAACGGGGCGAACATTTCGGGAAACAGGGTAATGATGTCAAAACGCATGGTGCCATGGCGCAAGCAGCGCCCCAGTTCGCAGCCGATCAGTAGTCCAGCTGCCAGTCCACCAGAATGCTCTTGCCAGCCAGGTCGACCTTGTCCACATAGGCGTCGACAAAGGGAATCATGCGCTCACGCTCCTTGCCGCCTTCGTCATAGGCCAGCACCAGCGTGGTCTGCGGACCGGTGGCCAGCAGATCCTTGACCACACCCATGGCCACACCTTCGCGGTTGACCACGGACAGTCCCAGCAGGTCCACCCAGTAGAACTCGCCTTCGTCGGCCGCCGGAAAGGCCGTGCGCGAGACAAAGATGCGCGCGCCGCGCAGGGTCTCGGCCGCATTGCGGTCTCCCACGGCTGCCGCGGTGGCCACGATGGAATCCGAGTGCGTGCGCGCCTGCTTCACGGGCAACAGCACGGTGCCGGTGAAATGCTTGGCGCCTTTTTCGGCCGGCAGCAAATACCAGTTCTTGGCCGTGAGCAGCACTTCGGCGTCACTGCTGTAGGAGATGACCTTGAACCAGCCCTTGATGCCCCAGGCATCGGCAATGCGGCCCACTTCCACGGCGTCGGCAGGCAGGGTGGTCACTTCAAGTTCGGGCATCTGGCTCATGGCAGTCACTGACAGGTTTGCACACAGAGAAAACAAAAAAACGGGCTCCGTCAGACTGGCCGACGGAACCCGTTTTAAGGAAAGTGCTGATTAAGCAGCAGCCTTGGCGGCAGCTTGCTTGATCAGGCGTTCCACGGTGTCGGAAGCCTGAGCACCAACGCTCTTCCAGTAAGTCACGCGGTCCAGCGCCACGCGCAGGCCTTCTTCAGCGCCACGGGCGCTGGGGTTGTAGAAACCCAGACGCTCGATGAACGAACCGTCGCGACGCACGCGCTTGTCGGCGGCAACGATGGTGTAGAAAGGGCGAGCCTTGGAGCCGCCGCGGGACAGACGAATAACGACCATGATTAATCCTTCGGGTGGTATAGGCAGCTTGCGCTGCCACATTTTTTGCTCCGTTTGAGACACGCGACATAGCCACCCGGCCAGCGACACGCAGCAAAGTTCGCGATTATAGCGGCTTCTGTGCAAGCTGCCTACACCCCTCGCAATCACGGGCGCTGGTCCAGTGCCGTCCGGCCGCATTCCGCCCCTGCAGGCCACGGCATGCAGCCACCCGGCCAGTGCCCGGCGGCAGTCCATGGCGTAGTCCCTAGCTGGTCGCGGCGGCCAGGGACCCGAATAATCCCTGCATGCGCAAGAACAAGACCGTCGCCGCCTGGCTGGCCTTTCTGGGTGGCCCGCTGGGCCTGCACCGCTTCTACCTGCACGGCCTGGGCGATCTGCCCGGCTGGCTGCTGCCCATCCCCACCGCGCTGGGCCTGTACGGCATCCAGCGCATGCAGCAGCTGGGCCAGGACGACCAGCTCAGCTGGGTGCTGATTCCGCTGCTGGGCTTCACCATCGCCGGCTGCGCGCTGAAGGCCATTCTGTACGGCCTGGCCACGCCCGAGCGCTGGAATGCGCTCCACAACCCCTCGGCCGCACCCGATGCCGCACCCGGCCGTACCGGCTGGCCCACGATTTTTGCCATTGCCGCAGCACTGATGGTGGGGGCCGCCGTGTTGATGGCCAGCCTGGCCTACAGCTTCCAGCACTACTTCGAGTACCAGATCGAAGAAGCGCGCAAGATCTCCCAATAGCGCAAAGCCCCACCGGCAGCCTCTCTGCGGCGGCCCGTTGCTATCCAAAATCGAAGCAACCCAGGCTTGCCGGGCCGTCCGATACGACTGAAAACAGCCAGAACGCTTTGGACACTGCGCACCCGCAGGACCGGTTTTCAGAAGCCCCAGGGGTCTGTGGCCTGGATGCACACACCCAAATAAGAATAAGAACTATTTTCTAGAATAGAAAAATTCCTGACCGCCGCCGCTGCCGCCCATGTCCTCCTCCCCCCTGTTGCACAGTGCCCTCGACAACTACCGCTCCCTGGTGAGATTTGTCGCCCGCAGGATGAGCGACCGGCAAGAGGCCCATGACCTGGTGCATGACGCCTGGGTGCGCGCTGCCGAGAGCCAGCCCACGCTCTCGCAGGAGTTGCACACCCCCTCCTCGCGCGCCTACCTGTATGCCGTGGCGGAAAACCTGGTGATTGACCATTACCGCCGCCGCAAGCGCCAGCAGGATGCGCTGCAGGGCGTGGCACTGTGGCAGCCCGCGCAGACCGACGATGTGAAAGACACCCACAGCCTGCGCCAGGCCATTGCGGCCGTGGACCATGCGCTGGCCGACCTGCCCCCTCGCTGCCGTGCCATCTTTCTGGCCGACCGGCTCGATGGCACCCCCCAGACCGACATTGCCGCGCAGCACGGCACCTCCGTCAAGACAGTGGAGCGCGAAGTGCAGCGCGCCATGGACGCCATCGAGCAGGCATTGCACCGCTGGCGCGGCGACCCCGCTCCGGCCGCACGCAAGGGCCGGCGGCGGACGCTGGGAGCCCTGCTGTCGCTGGCGGGCATCGGCGTGGGCGGCTCCAGCGCCTGGCTGGCATGGCGCCAGTGGGTACCGTCCTGGCAGCTGACCCTCAGCGCCGCCCAGCACCAGCCGCTGCTGCAAGCCCTGCCAGACGGCAGCAGCCTGACACTGGATGCACAGAGCCTGGCCGACGTGGCCTTCTACGCCCACCAGCGCCACGTGCAGCTGCACCGCGGCACCGCCTTTTTCAACGTACAGCGCGATGCACAGCGGGCCTTCATTGTGGATGCGGGCAATGCCCGCATCACCGTGCTGGGCACCCGCTTCGAGGTGGCCCTGGAAGATGCGCACACCGTGCGCGTCACCGTGGAGCAAGGCCATGTGCAAGTGGCCCAGCGGGACGGCGCGGCAGAACGCCAGGCCGTGGAGCTGCACGACGGCGAAACCCTGCGCTGGACGGCGGGCCACGCCCCCCAGCGCAGCCAACCCGGCGGCGAGGTTGCCACCTGGCGCAACGGCTGGCTGGAACTGGACAACCTTCCGCTGGAAGCCGCCATCCAGCGCATCAGCCGCTATTGCGCCCAGCCCGTGCGGGTGGAGCCTTCTGCGGCGCAGTTGCGGGTGTTTGGGCGCGTACAGATCAGCCACGCCGCCGACTGGGTGCAGCTGCTGCCCGCCATGCTGCCCGTACAGCTGCGGGCCGAGCAAGCCCGCGGGCAGGCGTGGATCGTCATCACCCGGTCTTGAGGCTTTTTCCAGGAGGCTGCTGCTTTTCTTTGAGGGATTTGCAGCGCGAGTGCGTTGTACCGCATGAGATCTGCCGCAGCACGTCCCGTGGACTGCGGGTTGCAGATCGAGGATTCCGGCACGCCATTTCCGACGAAGACCGGAAAACGAAGCACTCTCATTTCTCTTTCCGTTATGCCCGACCGCTCTTTCGCCCCCCATCCCCCCGCCAGGCTGCGCCTGCTGGCCGCCGCGGCCCTGGTGGCCATGGCAAGCGCCCCTGTCCACGCCCAGCCGGCGCCCGTCTCTACCGCCGCCCCGGCACCTATCGCCTTCCAGATCCCGGCACAGGCGCTGGACAGTGCCCTGGCCCAGCTGGCCCGCACCGCCCAATTGCAGCTGATGGCCTCTCCGGCGCTGCTGCAAGGCCGCAAGACCGCGGGTGTGCAGGGCACGCTCAGCCCCCAGGCTGCCGCGCAGCAGCTGTTGCAAGGCAGTGGCTTGAACGCCCGCATCAGCGGCAACACGCTGCTGATCACCGCCGCCACCGGCGAGACAGCGCTGCAGGATGTGACCGTGCGCAGCCGTGCGGACGGACTGCCCGAAGCCTATGCCGGCGGCCAGATCGCGCGCGGCGGCAGCCTGGGCGTGCTGGGCACGAATGACGTGATGGATACACCTTTCAGCGTGGTCAACTTCACATCCGAGCTGCTGGAGAACCAGCAAGCCCGCACGCTGGCCGATGTGGTGGTCAACGACGCCTCGGTGCGCTCGCTCACGGCCTCGGGGGGCTTTGGGGATTCGTTCCAGATCCGCGGCTTCAATGTCGCGAACGGAGAGACCTTTGTGAACAACTTCGGCGGCCTGGCCGCCACCACCACCATCCCCGTAGAAATGGTGGAACGGGTCGAGCTGCTCAAGGGCCCGGGCGCATTGGCACGCGGCGTAGGGCCCGACGGCAGCATTGGCGGCAGCATCAACCTGGTGACCAAGCGCGCCGGCGATACCCCCCTGACCCGGCTGACCACCACCTACACCAGCCAGGCCCAGTTGAGCACCCACCTGGACGTGGGTCGCCGCTATGGCGAGGACAAGGCCTGGGGCATTCGCGTGAACGGCGTGCTGCGCGGCGGCGAAGGCAATATCGACGGTGGCCGCCAGAAGATGGGCATGGGCTCGCTGGGGCTGGACTACCGCTCCAGCCGCCTGCGCTGGTCGCTGGATGCCCTAGCCCTGCACGACGACACCCGGGAATTTCGCCCCCAGGCCATGGTGCTCTTCGGCCCCGGCGGCTACAGCGACACGCGGCTGCCCGCCCCTCCCGACGGCCGCCTGAACTTCTACCCCGGCACGTCCGTCGACTCCACCAACAAGATGGTGACCAGCCGGCTGGAGTATGACCTGACCGACCGCCTGACCCTGATGGCCGGCGTGGGCTACAACCACTTTCGCGTGAACCAGAATTTCCCGTCGGGCAACCTTCTGGATTCCAGCGGCCGCATGCTGGTGGGCAACTCCATCTACGACGATGCCCGGGAAACCACCACCGCCGACCTGGGGGTGAAGACCAGTTTCCGCACCGGCGCCGTCGACCACCGTGTCGCCCTGGTCGCCAACTGGCTGGACCGTGACAGCGGTTACTACTACGACGGCACTCTGCCTTCCACCAGCTCCACGATCTACGAACCCTTGCCCATCGTCGATGGCAGCCACGGCAAGCCCGTCAAGGACAGCAACCTGCGCCAGCAGGGCCTGGCACTGACCGATTCGCTGGCCATGCTGGACGACCGCCTGCTGCTGACCTTCGGTCTGCGCCACCAGCGCATCAAGACCCACACCCCCTACAGCCAGACGCAGACCTCGGCGAACTCGCCGCTGGCGGGCATCGTCATCAAACCCGTGGAGCACCTGGCGCTGTACGTCAACTACACCGCCGGTCTGACCGATGGGGGCACAGCACCGGTGGGCGTGAGCAATGCCTTCCAGACCATGTCACCTTTCAAATCCAAGCAGCTGGAGGCCGGCGTCAAGGTGGACTGGGGCAATATGGTCACGCAGGCTGCCGTGTTCCAGATCAAAAAGCCCAGCGGCTATACCGACCCGGTCAGCAATGTCTACAGCTACGCGGGCGAGCAACGCAACCGCGGCCTGGAGCTGTCCACCTATGGCGAGCTGCAGCGTGGTATGCGCCTGATGGCCAGCTTGGCCTTCACCCAGGCCAAGCTCACCCGCATCGAAGACCTCAGCGTGCAAGGCAACAACGCCCCGAATGTGGCGCGCCGCACGGTGAGCGTGGCCGCAGACTGGGATGTGCCGGGCGTGCAGGGCCTGAGCCTGAACGGGCGCGCGCTGTATGTCTCGTCCGTCCACCTGGACAACGCCAACACCTTGCGCGTGCCCGGCTGGACGCGCCTGGACTTCGGCGCCCGCTACGCCATGCAGGTGGCCGGCAAGCCGGTGGTGCTGCGCGCCAACATCGAGAACCTGGCCAACCGCCGCTACTGGCTGACCACCACCGTGTCCTCGAGCTACTCCTACGCCATGGTCAGCGCGCCGCGCACCTTCACGCTGTCTGCGGCCATCGACTTCTGACACCCGTCAGAGGCTCTCTCTGGCCCTGCGCTGCCGCCCCCACCGGCCGCGCAGGGCCTTCGCGCTCCTTCTTTTCTTGAGCTGCCATGCAAAACACAACCATCAAGACCTGGGCCTGGGTGCACAAATGGAGCAGCCTGGTCTGCACCGTCTTCATGCTGCTGCTGTGCCTGACCGGCCTGCCCCTGATCTTCCACCACGAGATCGGCCACCTGCTGGGTACCGAGGTCGAAGCCCCGGCCATGCCAGCCGATACCCCACGCGCCAACCTGGACGACGTGCTGGCCGTGGCCCGCGCCCAGTACCCCGACCGGGTGGTGCAGTTCGCCTCCCCCGGTGAGGACGACTACAACCTGTGGTTTGTCACCATGACACCCACGCCCGAGCCCACCACGGACTTTCGCAGCGTGGTGGTCGATGCCCGCACCGCCGCGCTGCTGGCCGAGCCCCGCTTTGACCAGGGCTTCATGTGGATCATGTTCAAGCTGCATGTGGACCTGTTCGCAGGCCTGGCCGGCAAGCTGTTCCTGGGCTTCATGGGCTTGCTGCTGCTGGTGGCCATCGTCAGCGGCACCGTGCTGTACGCCCCCTTCATGCGCAAGCTGCAGTTCGGCAGCGTGCGCCGCGAGCGCCAGACGCATGTGAAATGGCTGGACCTGCACAACCTGCTGGGCATCGTCACCCTGGTGTGGCTGCTGGTGGTGGGCGCCACCGGCGTCATCAACACCTGGGCGGACCTGGTCATCAAATACTGGCAGCACGACCAGCTCACCAGCATCCTGCAGCCCTACCAGGGCCAGCCCCTGGTGCCCGCCGCGCAGCGAGCCCAGTTGCAACCCGCGCTGGAAGCGGCCCAGCGCCAGGTGCCGGACAGCCGGCTGTTCTTTGTGGCCTTCCCCGGCACCAGCCACTCCAGCCCCCACCACTACACCTTCTTTCTCAAGGGCAACGAGCCCCTGACCTCCAAGCTGCTGTGGCCGGTGCTGGTCGATGCCCGCACCGCCGAGGTGACCGCCGCCCCGTCCATGCCCTGGTATGTGAAGACCCTGCTGCTGTCCCAGCCTCTGCACTTTGGCGACTACGGCGGGCGGCCTATGCAGATTCTGTGGGCGCTGCTGGACATCGCCTCCATCATCGTGCTGGGCAGTGGCCTGTACCTGTGGCTGCGCAAGCGCAAGACAGCGCCCAGGAACACGGCTCCCGCAGCATCCACCGCGACCCCGGACAGCGCAGAAAGTGCCGCATGACGCAACCTCTCAAGTACCGCCACTTTGTCTTTCTCTGGGCCTGGCCCATCGCTCTGGGGCTGCTGACCGCGATAGGCCTCGTCGCGGCCCTGTTCAGCGATGATGGCTGGGGTGACCACCTGGCCGCACTGTGCCTGGGCATCCCGGTGCTGGTCGGCTTGTGGTTCGGCTGGCTGCGCCGCCAGACACCACGCCGCACCGATCCCAAATAGCGGCCCTTGCGCATAGAAAAAGAGAAAAGAGAAAAAGAGAAACAAAAAAAGGACTTCCAGGCATTGCTGCCCGGAAGTCCTTTTTTTTTCATACGCAGCTGCAGCTATCCGCTGCGGCTTTATCAGTACAACTGCAGGCTGACCCAGTAGGCGATGGCGGCCACGAAGGCGCTGGCCGGGATGGTCAGAATCCAGGCCCAGACGATGTTGCCGGCCACGCCCCAGCGCACCGCGCTCATGCGCTGGGTGGAGCCCACGCCGACGATGGCGCCGGTGATGGTGTGGGTGGTGGACACAGGAACGCCCAGGAAGGTGGCGAAGAACAGCGTCATCGCACCGCCGGTTTCGGCACAGAAACCGCCCACGGGCTTGAGCTTGGTGATCTTCTGGCCCATGGTCTTCACAATGCGCCAGCCACCAAACATCGTGCCCAGGCCGATGGCCAGGTAGCAGCTGATGATCGTCCACAGCGGCGGCGAAGCTTCGCCTGCCGTGGAGTAGCCGGTGGCGATCAGCAGCAGCCAGATGATGCCGATGGTCTTTTGCGCATCGTTGCCGCCGTGGCCCAGCGAATAGGCACCGGCCGACACCAGCTGCAGACGGCGGAACCACTTGTCCACCTTGTTGGGACGGGTGCGGCGGCAGATCCAGGCGACCGCCACCATCATCAGCGAGCCGAACAGAAAGCCCAGCAGCGGCGAGATGAAGATGAAGGCCACGATCTTCAGGATGCCGCCGGCGATCAGCACGCTGGAGCCGGCCTTGGCAATGGCGGCACCCACGATGCCGCCGATCAGCGCGTGCGACGAGCTGGACGGAATGCCGTAGTACCAGGTGATGACGTTCCAGACAATGGCCCCGGCCAGCGCACCGAACACCACATGGGTGTCGACAATGTCCGGCTGGACAATACCCTTGCCCACCGTGGCCGCCACGCTCAGGTGGAAGACAAAGATGGCGACAAAGTTGAAGAAGGCGGCAAACACCACGGCCTGCGTGGGTTTGAGCACGCCGGTGGAGACAACGGTCGCAATCGAGTTCGCCGCATCATGAAACCCGTTCATGAAGTCGAACACCAGCGCCATCGCCACCAGCAGAATCACCACCCACAGGGCGGCTTGTACGGTTTCCATGGTGGAGAGCTCCTGCGTGCTTAGGAGTTCTCGAGGACGATGCCCTCAATGATGTTGGCCACGTCTTCGCACTTGTCGGTGACGGTTTCCAGCAACTCGTAGATGGCCTTGAGCTTGATCACTTCACGCACATCGGGCTCTTCACGGAACAGCTTGCTCATGGCGGCGCGCAGCACGCGGTCGGCATCGCCTTCCAGGCGGTCGATCTCTTCGCAGGTCTTGAGTGCGGCTTCGGCCGTGCTCTGGTCGGCGATGCGGTCCAGCAGCTTGACGGCGTCGCGCACGCGTTCGCAGCACTTCACGCTCAGGTCCGTCAGGCGGTGGATTTCGGCCGTCATGTGGCGCACGTCGTACAGCGCCATCGATTCGGCACAGTCCTGCAGCAGGTCGGCCACATCGTCCATCGTGTTGATCAGCGTGTGGATGTGCTCGCGATCGATGGGGGTGATGAAGGTCTGGTGCAGGGTCTTGTTGACCTCGTGCGTCACGCGATCGGCAGCGCGCTCGGCGTTGTCCACGTCCTGGTTGTACTTGTCGCGCAGGTGTTCATCGCCATAGTTGGCGACCAGCTGGGAAAAGGCACGTCCGGCCTCCACAATGCGCTCCGCATGCTGGTTGAACATTTCGAAAAAATTGCCCTCGCGCGGCAAAAGCTTGCCAAACAGCATCAATGGCTCCTCATGACTGACAGATGCCAGTCACCCGGATGGCAGCTGGCGCGAAATTTCGGCGAAGTGTAACCGCCGGGTAATCGGGCCTGGCTGCCGGCCTTCTGTGCCGTCAGCCTGCGGTGCCCTTTTCCATGGGCGCCGGCAGGCCATCGCAGTACGTTTTTCGTGTGACGTGCACATGTCGGTACTGTCGATAGGCGGCAATTTTTACCCAAACCGCCTGGGGTTCGCAGGCAGTAGGGCATCACCCCCTCCTGCGTAGGGACGACTCACTTCCGTTGGCAGGCCGTGTTTTCAGAGGGGCGGGCGCCAGCGCGGGCGGCAGAAAATAAATCTGCGCAAAATGTTGCGCCGCAGCGACAAAGGCCTCGCCGTGCGGCCATCCGCCACATTCACTCCTAATAAAGGAGCTATTTATTCTTTTATGACATGGATATGACGATGTTTTTATATCAAAAACAAATATGGATATGCATGTATAGCTATGTTTTTAATAGCAATTGTCTTATGCACCATCAGCACTGCAGTGCATTTCCCCGCACAGAGGGCTGCAGGGTGCCAGTTACCAACCGGTTTCATGCCCTTGCCAGGGCCACCCCACCCCGCTGCTGCCACTCCGGCCGGCAGCAGGGGCTGGGTGCTTACTCGCCCAGGTAGGCAGCGCGCACGCGCGGGTCGTCCAGCAGGGTCTTGCCCTCGCCTTCCATGGTGATGTTGCCGGACTCCATCACATAGCCACGGTTGGCCAGTGCCAGCGCACGGCTGGCGTTCTGCTCCACCAGCACGATGGTCATGCCCTGGGCGTGCACATCGGCCACCACCTCGAAGATCTTGTCCACCATGATGGGGGACAGGCCCATGGATGGCTCGTCCAGCAGCAGCAGCTTGGGGTGGCCCATCAACGCGCGCGCCATGGCCAGCATCTGCTGCTCGCCGCCGGACATGGTGCCGGCCAGCTGGTCGCGGCGTTCCTTCAGGCGCGGGAACAGCACGAACATGCGCTCGATGTCGGCCGCGATCTGCGCCTTGTCGTTCTTGGTATACGCCCCCATCAGCAGGTTTTCCGTGATGGTCATGCGGGCGAACACGCCACGCCCTTCGGGCACCATGATCAGGCCTTCCTTGACCAGATCCCAGGCACCGCGCCCCTGCACGCTCCTGCCCAGGTAGCTGATCTCGCCGCCATTGGCATTCAGCGTGCGGGTGATGGCCTTCATGGTGGTGGTCTTGCCGGCACCGTTGGAGCCGATCAGCGAGACCAGCTCGCCCTGCCGCACCTCGAAGTCCACACCCTTGACGGCCTGGATCCCCCCGTAGGACACCTTCAGGCCCTTGACCTGCAGCAGCACCTCCCCGGTGCGCTGTGTTGCTTGCTCTGCCATGCTCAATGCCCTCCGGTGCCCAGATAGGCCTCGATCACTTTGTCGTTCTTCTGCACTTCGGCCGGCGTGCCTTCGGCAATCTGCTTGCCGTAGTCCAGCACCGTCACGCGGTCGCACAGGCCCATCACCAGCTTCACATCGTGCTCAATCAGCAAGATGGTGCGGTTGTCCTTGCGGATGCGGTCGATCAGCTCGCGCAGCTGCACCTTCTCGGTGGCATTCATGCCGGCAGCCGGCTCGTCCAGTGCAATCAGCTGTGGGTCGGTGGCCAGTGCGCGGGCGATTTCCAGGCGCCGCTGGTCGCCGTACGACAGCGTGCGCGCCTTGAAGTCGGCGTACTTGGCAATGCCCACGTACTCCAGCAGCTCCTGGGCACGCTGGCGGATGGCGGCTTCCTCGGCCTTGAAGCCGGGGGTGCGCAGCACGGCGCCGATCAGACCGGAATGGGTGCGCACATGCCGCCCCACCATCACGTTCTCCAGGGCCGTCATTTCGGCAAACAGACGGATGTTCTGGAAGGTGCGGGCGATGCCGGCCTTGGCCACCTTGTGCACGGCCGTGGGCTCGTACGGGTCACCCGCCAGCGAAAAGCTGCCGCTGTCCGGCGTGTACAGACCGGTGATCACATTGAAGAACGTGGTCTTGCCGGCCCCGTTGGGGCCGATCAGTCCGTAGACCTGACCGCGGCGGATGGTCACGCCGACATCGCTCAAGGCCTGCAGGCCGCCGAATCGCTTGGAAATGCCCGCGACCTTCAACACCACATCGGCGTCGGCAGCGGCGGGGGCCGTGGTGGCTGTCATTGCTTCAACTCCTTGCATGGCGCTCATCCCTTTTGCGCCAGGCTCTTGCCGTGTTCCGGGGTCGGCCACAGGCCGCGCGGACGCAACAGCATCACGACGATCATGGCCAGTGCGATCAGCAACTGGCGCAGGATGGCGGCGTCCAGGCGGCCGCCGGTCAACTCCTGCAGCGGGCCTGCCACATAGCGCAGCACCTCCGGCAGCGAAGCCAGCAGCACGGCGCCCAGGATCACGCCGGGGATATGGCCCAGACCACCCAGCACCACCATGGCCACAATCATCACGGACTCCATCAGGCTGAAGGATTCCGGCGACACAAAGCCCTGGAAGCCGGCAAACATGGCGCCCGAGACGCCGCCGAAGGTGGCGCCCATGCCAAAGGCCAGCAGCTTCATGTTGCGCACATTGATGCCCATGGCTTTGGCAGCGATCTCGTCTTCGCGGATCGCCATCCAGGCGCGGCCGATGCGCGAATCCTGCAGGCGATAGCAGATCACCACCGTGATCAGCACCAGCACCAGGAACAGGTAGTAGTACATGGTCACCGAGCTGATGTCGAAACCGAAAATCTCCTGGCGCTTGGCCAGGTCGACACCGAACACCTGGATCGAGTCGATCTGGCTCAGGCCCTTGGGACCGTTGGTGATGTTCACCGGATGGTCCAGGTTGTTCATGAAGATGCGGATGATTTCACCGAAACCCAGCGTCACGATGGCCAGGTAGTCGCCGCGCAGCTTCAGCACCGGAATCCCCAGCAGCACCCCGGTACAGGCCGCCAGCAGCGCTGCCAGCGGAATCACCAGCCAGATGCTGGAGTGCAGCCCGTCCGGGAACATGGACTGGAACCAGCCGAAGGTCTCGGACAGATGGGGCGACGCCATCAGGCCGAACATATAGGCGCCCACGGCGTAGAACGCCACATAGCCCAGGTCCAGCAGGCCGGCATAGCCCACGACGATGTTCAGCCCCAGGGCCAGCATCACATACAGCAGCGCCAGGTCGGCGATACGCACCCAGGCGTTGCCGAAGTACTGCAGCACCAGGGGCAGCACCAGCAGCACAATGCCCCACAGCGCCCATTGCACGGTTTTCTTGGATTGCATGTTGCGTTCCCTCTCTTATGCGCGGTCCGCCACACGCTCACCCATCAGGCCCGAAGGGCGCAGGGTCAGAATGATGATCAGCACGATGAACGCAAAAATGTCGGTGTAGTGGCTGCCCAGCACACCGCCGGTGAGCTGGCCGATGTAGCCCGAGCCGATGGATTCGATCAGGCCCAGCAGGATGCCGCCGATCACGGCGCCGGCCAGGTTGCCGATGCCGCCGAACACCGCCGCCGTGAAGGCCTTCAGACCGGGCAGGAAGCCCATGGTGTGCTGCACCGTGCCGTAGTTGGAGGCCCACATGATGCCGGCGATGGCCGCCAGCACGGCACCGATGATGAAGGTGGCGGAAATCACCATGTCCGGGCGCACGCCCATCAGGGCCGCGACGCGCGGATTCTCGGCCGTGGCGCGCATGGCGCGGCCCAGGCGGGTGTAGTTGACCAGGTAGACCAGCGTGGCCAGGGACACGGCCGTCACGGCAAGGATCAGTATCTGCGTGGGCGTGATCACGGCACCGGCGATCTCATAGGGATCGGGCGACAGCAACACCGGGTAGGCCTTGGGATTGGGCTTCCAGATGATCATGGCCAGAGCCTGCAGCAGGATGGACACGCCGATGGCGGTGATCAGTGGCGCCAGACGCGGGCTGTTGCGCAGCGGGCGGTAAGCGATCTTTTCGATACAAAAGTTCAGGCAGGCCGCCACCACGCAGGCGATGACCGTGGCCAGCAGCAGGATCACCCAGCCCGGTGCGCCGGGCATGGCCTCCTGCATCAGGCCGATACAACTCCAACTCGTCAACGCGCCCACCATCAGCACTTCGCCGTGGGCAAAGTTGATGAGCTGAATGATGCCGTACACCATGGTGTAGCCCAGGGCTATCAAGGCGTACATGCTGCCGAGGACCAGACCATTGATGATCTGCTGCAGCAAGATATCCATATGTCGCTTCCCTTCAAGGTGGCAGGTTTCCAGACAAACCACCCGTTGGTCCACCCAGCCCCGCGCACGCCTTTTTCCAGTAGCAAAAAACCCGCCAGAAAGATTTCGGGCGGGCTGCCGGAAAAAGCAATGGCAGCACGTTATGGACTTGGTCAGCTCCCCAAAATGGGGGTTACCCTTGCCATTGCGGTGCACCGCCGTGCCGGGACAGCAGGCGTGCAAGGCCGCCCATCCATGCACAGCATGCAATGAAAGTGTTTGTTGCTTCGCAGCAATTAATGCCTGCCACGCATCAATAAACGACGCACCAGCAGCGTGCACACCTGCGCACCACACGCGGGCTCAGGGACAACCCGCAGGCACCAAGTCTTCAGCCGCCTGTCAGCCTGGGACGGACCCTGTGTCGCCTGGCGCAGACGGTTGCGGGTCCACGCCGGGCTCTGCCGCCTCTCGGGCCGCCGCATTCAGCGCGCGCAGCTGGGCCAGCTTGTCGCCGATCTTGATTTCCAGGCCGCGCGGCACGGGCTGGTACAGGCGCTGCTCGTCCATGCCATCGGGAAAGTAGCGCTCGCCGGCGGCAAACGCGCCCTCCTCGTCATGGGCGTAGCGGTAGCCCTTGCCCCAGTCCATGTCCTTCATCATCCGGGTCGGGGCATTGCGCAGGTGCATGGGCACCGGGCGGGTGCTGTCGCTCTTCACCAACGCGCGCATCTGGTTGTAGGCGTTGTAGCCGGCATTGCTCTTGGGGGCCACGGCCAGATAGAGCACAGCCTGGGCCAGCGCCAGCTCACCTTCGGGGCTGCCCAGCCGCTCATAGGTCTGTGCCGCCTCGTTGGTGATCTGCATGGCGCGCGGATCGGCCAGGCCGATGTCTTCCCAGGCCATGCGGATCAGCCGCCGCGCCATGTAGCGCGGGTCTGCGCCGCCGTCGAGCATGCGCACCAGCCAGTACAGGGCCGCATCCGGGTCGGAGCCGCGCGCTGACTTGTGCAGCGCACTGATGGTGTCGTAGAACTGCTCGCCCCCCTTGTCGTAGCGGCGCATGCGCTCGCCCAGCACCTGCAGCAGCCAGACATCGGTGATCACCTCCACCTTCGCCTGCTCGGCCGTGATGGACAGCGTCTCCAGCGTGTTCAGCAGGCGCCGCGCATCGCCGTCGGCATAGGCAATCAGGCGCTCCAGCGCATCTTCCTCGATCGGCGGCACGGCGCCCAGTGCCTGCGCCTTGGCCACGATGCGCTGCAAATCCTCGGCCGTCAGACTCTGCAGCACATAGACGGCCGCGCGCGACAGCAGGGCAGAGTTCACCTCGAACGAAGGGTTCTCGGTGGTGGCGCCGATGAAGGTGAACAGCCCGCTTTCCACGTGCGGCAGGAAGGCATCCTGCTGGCTTTTGTTGAAGACCCGTACAGTACGTTGATCAACAGGTTGGCGTGGATGAAGGCGAAGTTTTTGCACAAAACACCGCTTTTGATGGGCGTTGTTGCATAAGTCGGCCGAGGCATACAGGCGAGGCCCTGCAACTTGGTAGGCATCATACATGAGCAAGCCACCGCGGGCGAAGTACCGCACGACAAACTGGACCGAGTACAACGCAGCCCTCAAACGCCGAGGCTCCCTGATGGTGTGGCTTGACGCAGACCTTCAATGGCAGGCTCCAACGAGTGGCAGGACCGGGCGGCCGGCGGTATTCAGCTACGCGGCGATCCAGTTCTGCCTAACGCTCAAGTGCATGTTCGGTCTGGGGCTGCGCCAGACGACAGGTTTGGCAGAAAGTCTCCTGCAGCTCGCCAAGCTCGATTGGGCTGTGCCCGGCTACAGCACCCTGTGGCGGCGCCAGAAGACCTTGAGCGTGACCATCACCGCACAACTAAACAATGCCGGCCTGCACCTACTGATCGACAGCACCGGCGTGAAGATGCTGGGTGAAGGTGAGTGGAAGACCAAGAAGCACGGCGCCGACTACCGGCGCCAGTGGCGCAAGGTTGATCTGGGCATTGACGCGCAGACTTTGGAGATCCGTGCCATCGAAATCACGGACAACGCCATTGGCTATGCGCCCATGCTGCCGGAATTACTCGCCCAGATACCACCTGACGAGCCCATGTGCTCGGTGAGTGCAGATGGCGCCTATGACACCAAAGCTTGCCACGAGGCCATCGCCGGGCGGCAAGCCGCAGCGATCATCCCGACTAGCCGCAATGCGAAGCCGTGGACCGATGCCAGAGCGGGATTACAGGCACGCAACGAGATCCTGAGAACGACGCGCAAGCTCGGGCGCACGATCTGGAAGAAATGGAGCGGTTACCACCGCCGCAGCCTGGTGGAGACCAAGATGGGTTGCTTCAAGCAGCTGGGCGAGCGGGTGATGACACGAGACTTCGATCGGCAGGTCACGGAGCTGCAGGTTCGTGCATCCATCCTCAACAAGTTTACCCGCCTGGGAACGCCTGAGACTGTGCGCGTGGCATAACTGCGCCTGGGGTAAGGGGGGACTCTGTCTCAGGATGAGTTATGCAACAGCGCCTTCTGGATGGCTCCTGTTCCAGAATCTACATAAGTATGGCCAGAAGCATTGCCACTCCAATAAGAACTTTCGTTGTTTGGAACAGTAATCTTGTGGCTGATGTCATCCCCCTTTGTTGCTCCTTGCATAGTTCCATAGTCAGAAACAAGGTAAAAATTGGTAGTCTTTCCTGTTGGGTCATAGACATAACCAGAAGGTGGATTGGATGGATTTAACCAACCGGCCCAAGCGACATTGACTCCATTTACAAAATTATAATAATCACCCACTACAGCCTTATTCAACATGGTGCTAGTCACATACCCATAATTAAGCATGACTGTATATTGAGCCCCTTTTGTGCAATACATCGTCATATTGGAAGTGGCACTTTTTGGACTCCCAGCAGATGTAAGAATGATTTGACCAAAATTGACACTTTGGGCCGTAATTTGGCAACTAGAGGCCAAGGTTGCGGAGGCTTTATTTCCCACTATGGCTGTGCCAGCAATTTCTTGAGCAGCAGTTAAAGCCAATAGTGCTGCAATAATTTTTGTTTTCATGATGCCTTCCCTTTTCATCAAATCATAAGAAATCGAAAAAGGAAGTCAACGATCAATAAAAAAAGCACCCGAAAGTGCTTTCTTGGAATCTCAAATGCTGTATCTTATTTTACGCTTCAAATGCTCTAAAGCTGTTGCATGGTGGAAGTAAAGAACAAAATCAAGAAGCGAGTAGTAGATAATTTCTTTCCTATACGTCTTTAACAACTCAAGAAATTTAGGCGATGCTGCTTCAATGATAGGTCCACTAGATGTCAAAGCTACCACATACAGCGGTTCGTCATTTTCATCTACCACAACATAGATTGTAGATATTTTATCTTCGTCCAAGCAGCCATCTTTAATTGGAAGGGTCACAACTTTTCTCCAGCAGTTAAATATGCTCAAAATCTTTCCCATCCACTTCATATGTCATTCTTCTTTCTAAGAACAACATACAAAATTGATAGTAGAAGTCAATGGTAGCAGGCCCATGAAAAAACACCCGTAGGTGCTTATTGGTTCTTATGCTGAACTTCTCGTTTGGCCTGATAAACCAACTTACCAAGAAACTGCTGGCTTTCCTTGGATTGAAGAAGCACATCCCAAATCATCTGATGTGCCATGTTTAAACGATTCAGGCTATTGACCTTCACACCTTGAGTCCTCACCAGTCCAGCAGCCCAAGTAAGACTCTCAACAGTCAGAGGAATCTTCTCATTGCTTCATCATTGAAGACTACAGCAATGACCTCTAGACCTGTTTCGTTTTCGTGCAGTCCAAACACGAACCGTTTGATTGGTTTGTCAGTAGTTTAATTCATATGAATTTCACTGTCTTAAGCAGCACCACATGAAAGTGCTATTTTTTCTTCAAGCCGCCCTTTTCTATCTGATAGTTCATCGTATCAAACAAAAAGTCAGCCAGAGTCTTAGCTGAGTTCACGGCCAGCTTTGCATGATGTCTACTTGGTTTGTAGGCCACCCCATGAGCATCAGACATTTTGTTTCTCATTGCTGCAAGCCCATTTATGATGTTGGACAAACCTGCCAGGACTTGCTTGAGCGAGTCTGAAATGTCTTGCCTACTGGGATCTAGGTTTAGCAGTTTTCTGACTCTATTGAAGAGCTTCACTAAATCACCATCATTACCTTGAGCATTTGTATCTAGGTCAGCTTCAATCTTAACGCAAACTGCCTCAACCAGACTTCTGGCATTGGTGATGGCTCCAGAGTAATCACCACCTTCTATTTTTTCCTTGCACTTCTGAATCTGCTCTTCAATGACCGCACCAGCAAGTTCTCTTAATTTGTAGAAGTTTCCATCCCTGACCATTTCATAGCCGTCATACCGCAGGATCTCATTGATTTGAGTCGCACAAGCTTCAACGGTGTGCCCGTTTATCTCAATCCACAAACGTGGGTCAAGCATTTCTCTGAATACATCTTTCAGCTTCGGCTTGCCATTTAAAGCTGCAACCTTCTCTTGGGCAAAAACTCGCCTAGTAGGAAACCCTTCATCGTAAACATCTCTAAAACCTTGTTTGTTGAAAAAATCAACAAGATCAACGCCCCGACGATAGGGCCAGCCCTCTGGATCACCAGCAATGAACTCCCCAATCTTTTGAACAGAGTAGTCAGATATTTTCATTTTTCGTGACTCAATAAAAAAGCTCCACATGGGAGCCTTTTCATAAAAATTCAGGACACAAGACTGTCAAATGCTGCTTCAAACTCTGGCATTCTCTCTGTGCTGTTGTAGAACGGCAGGCCCCATGCTACGTGCTTCTTGTTCGAGAAGAGTTGCTCGATCTGGAAATTTTCCTTGATACCCACAAGGAATTTCTCTTTCCATTCATCTGCCTTCAACAGATGACCACCTTTAGGCTCAATGAAGACCTGATAGTGCATCGTATCTGTCTTCTCCTTGCCAATCAGATAGAGAACAAAATCTGGCTCAAGAGGTCTTCCATCTTCAAATGCATAGAGCTTGAAGTGCTTTTCGTTCCGAATCAGATAAGCCTCTGAATACACTTTGGACAGTTCCGCATACCGCTTATCAATATACTTGATAAGAAGCTTTTCTTCAGAAGTCCCAAAGCAATCATCAAAGGCAAACCAAGCTCTGGTGCTGAGATCAAGATGGTAAGCAGTCTCTGCCGGGTCATTCATTGACCGGCCAAACTCCTTGTCACCACCGTCATCCACCATGAAGTTCAGGGTCTTGTCACTGAACACATCCCGCACCATACGAGGCACAAACTTCTTGCTGCCCTTGTATTCAATCTTGTCCGAAGCAATCACTTCAGCAATAGCCGTCAGCGCCTGAATTGTCGCATCAAGCTTCTCATCAGGGGTGAGATTCTTGATTTGCTCAGGCAACCCAGAGACTTCTACCTTGACCCTGCCAAGGTATTTTTCAGAGGTAATGAACTCCTGAACTGAAGTCAGCTTGGGCAAATGCACCTTCAGGTTAGAAAACTCATAGAACTCTATCCGCTGAATCGCCTTGCGAACGATAGCCGCACCAAAGTCCTTCAAGGAATAGTCCATGCTGGACTTGTCAGCACCCTTGTCTCTATCTGGAGCCTCAAAGGCTACGAAGCTCTTGGTGTAGCCAGTGCGAAGAGAAACCTTGTGAGTCTGATTGATGATGCTGCTATCCAGACCATCAATGTCTTCTCGGTTGTATTTATCTCGTCCATTCAAGAAGATGTGCCCTGCCTTATACAAGGGGGTATCCTTGAAGGACTTCTTGAGATGAACCTTCCGCTCTCTCGTTTCTTTCGGCTTCAGACCAATCTCTTGCAGAGCAGTATTTAGCTCTTGAATGTATTTTGGATTGTAGGCACTGTGATAGAACAACTCTTCACAGATGCGAAGTTCGTTGTCCAAATCTGAATCATACTTACGACCAAACAATGGTTGATCGCCGGTTAGCTGGAAGGGGCAGTAACGAGCACCACGCCCAATCAATTGGGCTTCGCTCATGGTGGTCTTACCGATCTTCCCTCCTTTGCTATCTCGTGTGTCATACAGGCGAACAATGTCAAAGAGGTTGAGAACATCCCAACCTTCATTCAATTTATCCACTGCAAAGACGGCCCGATACTCGTTGGTTTCCAACGAGTTCACCGCAAGCTGCTTTACCTCAGAGTCTTCTTTGCTATTGACCGAGATAAGCTTTTCCTCTGAGAAGTCTTCCTTCAGTTCTGCAATCAAATTCTCAAGGCTGATCCTGTTAGCTGCAAGATAGTCGAAAATTTTGAGAACCACCGGCTCACTGCTACGATTCTTGATCGCCTCAAGGGATTCAGCTTTGAGCCTCTTCACCGCTTCCTTGAACTCTTCCAGGAAGGCTTGGCTATCTTTGATGGTCTTTGATTTGAAGAGGATCACAGGCTTGATGTGCTGCCTATTCTTCTCAAAAATCTTACGACGATACTGACTTAGCAAAATAGCTTGAAGGGCTCTGTCAATGGGTGACAAGTCCGCTTGAAGAACCTTGACCTCCTTGGAGTAGCCATCCTTGCGGAAGTCCTTCAATGGATAGTCAAAGATGAGCTTAGGCTGATACTTAGCATTCAGGTTCTCATCGCTGAAATCCACTGTGGCAGTAAATTCAAGCAGCACATTGGAAGGATTGGCACGGAAGATCCGTTCAACCGTTCCTTCCCACGAAACTATCTCAAATAGCTCTTCCTGATCTACTTCCTTGCCCTTCTTCGTATCAGCATTGATATGGTGGGCTTCATCTGAAATCAGAACAATCTTCTGATCCTCAAAATCGTCATAGGTGAGACTATTTTCTCGTGGCGCATTCAAAGCCATATGCAAGCCCTGAATGGTTGAGAAGACGATGTTTATATCGTCACCGTTCGCACCTTGGAAGTTTTCCACTTCTTTGATGGCCACTCGCTTATCTCCGAAGCTGATAGTGTCGGAGAACAAGTATTTCTTTGAGGTGGCATTAAGGAAGTTGTCCCTGGTCTTCTCAATGATGTTGCTGTTATTGACGAAGAACAGGAAGTTACGATAGCCCCTCTCATAGAGATACGAGATGAGGCCAGCCATCATCAGAGTCTTACCGCTACCGGTTGCCATGTGGAACAATAGCTGGTGATTTTGACGAGGTTTGCCATCAAAAGCTTCTTGCCAGTAGTTCAAAAAGAACTTAAAGGCTCGCTCTTGATAAGGACGCATTGGGAATTGAGGATTCAGGTTGCCAGTAATGGACTCTGGCAACTTCGTTCCTTCAATTGTTCGTTTTCCAAGTTCTTCTATGAGAACTTGGAAGAGAGTTTTTACCTCTGCCATATCGTCCTCAACCGAAGAATTTTTTGTTTACTGCCTTGTCCGCTTCCGGGATGGCATATGCCTGATCATCAATCTCAGAGGCAGGAACATAGAGCATGTTCTTGTCCAAGACTTCCACAAGAAATCTCTTCTGATCAGCTAGGCTCAGGTTGGCAAATTCATCCCTGGATTCATCAATAGCCCTGGGATTTACACGATAGGACAAGAAAGCCTTCTCCTGCATATCTGCCCAGATTTTGGCAAGGTCTTCAATTGTTGCTGCCGCTTCAATGGCATCAACGAAGGCTTGGTTGGCTACTGCAAGCTCACAATAAATAATGCTCTGCCCCAAAGGCTCTGCCACTTTCTGAAGTCTCGTGCTAGTCGTAGTTTCAATGTAATCTAACTGTTCACACAAAATGCAGACTCGGTTTCCAGAATCGGCAGCATTTAGCTCAAGAACGGCCTGCCCGGTAGTTCCACTTCCTGCAAAAAAATCCATGACAATGTCATTGCTGTCCTGCTTTGTCGCAAGGTCAACAATCGTTTTAATCATTTCAACAGGTTTAGGGCTTCTAAATCTACCTTTACCTACCAGTTGATCTACAGCCTTTTGTCCCTTTTCGGTATGAAATTCTTTAGCAAGCCAGATGGTTTTAAGCTTCCTTGAAACAGCCTCCCCATCATCACTGGTTGCATAACTCTTACGATAAATTTTCCATTGCCCTTTTACTTGCCGACCAAGGAGTAAGTCACCTTCTAGCTCAACTTTAGTTGTTCCCCAAGTCCAACATCCCTCAAAACCATCATCCCATATTGGTTCAACCTTAATATGGTATTCCTTAGATTTCTCCAAAGATACCGTGCTATCGGCTGGATTTACATAGATTGGGTAGAAAAGATTTTCACGATTGTGTTTACCGAACTCACGATGAGTATTCCGAAGTTCAAGTGTCCGAAAAGAACCATCCTCATCCTGTTCGGTATAGTCCTTCTTCAACTGTTCAGCAGTTTTACGAACCGATAGCTCCTCAGCGAGCCTTGCCTTGGAGTAGAACAAAATATACTCGTGTGAAGTCGCAAAGTGACGATCCATAACACGCCCCTTTGGATTGTTCTGAACCGTTACTGCCGAGATGAAGTTTGCTCGACCGAATACCTCATCTCCCAGAACCTTCAAATAGAAGGCTTCATTTTGGTCAATAGACATAGCAATTACACCATTAGGTGCAAGCAGCTTTTTTGCAACCTCAAGCCTTGACCTCATGAAAGTCAGCCAAGTTGAGTGAGAGAAGCTATCGTTGTATTGAAAACTATCGTTATTGGTGTTGTAAGGAGGATCAATGTAAATAAGCCTCACTTTGCCTTCATAATTTTTAACAAGAGTATGCAAAGAAAGTAAATTATTTCCTTTGATGAGAAGGTGACTCTCGGCACTTACTTCCTCAACATATTCACCATATTTTTTCCCAAGATACCTAAAATTCGCCAATGCCTTAGGAGATAAAAGTCGATCAATTTGATCTGGTGCTAGTGTTTCATTCCAAAAAATTTCCGTTCTGACAGAGTCTTCCCTGTCCTGGCCACCTTCAAGAACGCAGTCCTTATACGGCCAAGATAGAACAACCTCTTGTGAGTCCGTCAGATATTCACTTTCACTAGTCAAGCCAATCTTGTTTTTGTAGGAGGTGAAGCTATCAGGTAGAAATTTCTTGTTACTAACGAATTTTTGAAACTTTATTTTGTCGAAAACAAAAATTCCATCCACATCGGAGAAGAAATGGCTCTTCATAGACTCGCTCTTCAGAAGATGGCGAATTAACAAGGGGTCAAGATTCAAGGCAAGCTCAACCACTTTATTTTTCATTAGCCGACCTTCGGAAACCAAACGATCATCCAAAGAGAGTAAACCTGTAAGTTCTTGAAGTAGATTTTGCATTTATCTTTTCTGTCTAATTCTCAATTCTTTCCTGCTTCATCATCGAGCTTCTTCAGGAAAGCCAATTTCTCACCAATCTTGATTTCCAACCCTCTGGGAACCGGCTGATACCAGCCAGGTTCTTCTATGCCTTCAGGAAGGTAAGTCTCACCAGCAGCATAGGCGTTAGGTTCGTCATGAGCATATCGGTATTCATGACCGTAACCGAGTTCCTTCATGAGCTTTGTTGGGGCATTTCTCAAGTGAACAGGCACCTCACGGCTCTTGTCCTGCTTCACGAACGCCTTGGCCTGGTTATAGGCGTTGTACCCAGCATTGCTTTTGGCAGCTACCGCCAGATAGATCACAGCCTGGCCCAAGGCCAACTCCCCTTCAGGGCTTCCCAGACGCTCATAGGTCAAGGCAGCGTCGTTGGCTATCTGCATGGCCCTTGGATCAGCCAAGCCAATGTCTTCCCACGCCATGCGAACAATGCGCCGTGCCAGATACCTCGCGTCTGCACCACCGTCCAACATGCGTGTGAGCCAGTAGAGTGCTGCGTCTGGATGAGATCCGCGCACCGACTTATGCAAGGCAGAAATCTGGTCGTAGAAGTTGTCCCCGCCCTTGTCAAAACGCCGACTGTTCAAGGTCAAAGCGTTCTGCAAGAAGTCAGCCGTGATCTGCGTGATACCTGAAGCTTTCGCTGCCGTGCTGGCCTGTTCCAGCAGGTTCAAGAACCTTCTTGCGTCGCCGTCTGCATACCCAATGATGGTGTCCGTCGCCAAGTCGTCAAACACCAGATGACCAAGGGCAATGTCTTGAGCACGCTTCAAGAGCAGCCGCAGTTCTTCGTCAGTGAGCGACTTGAGAACATAGACCTGCGCCCGTGATAGCAGCGCCGAGTTGACCTCAAAAGAAGGGTTCTCTGTAGTCGCTCCAATGAACGTCACCAAGCCACTTTCTGCATAGGGAAGAAGGGCATCTTGTTGGGACTTATTGAACCTGTGAATCTCATCAACGAACAATATTGTGTGTTTGCCCATTGAAAGATTCTGTTGTGCTTGCTCCATAGCAGCACGAATGTCTTTCACACCAGAGAACACCGCAGACAAGGCGATGAACTCACACTTGAAGGCTGTAGCTGTGAGCCGTGCCAAGGTGGTTTTACCAACACCCGGCGGCCCCCAGAAGATCATGGAGTGAGGTTTCCCAGACTGGAAAGCCAGTCTCAACGGCTTACCTTCAACCAGCAGGTGAGACTGCCCAATCACCTCATCCAAGGTCTTGGGACGAAGTGCCTCAGCCAGTGGTGCAACAGGCTCTTGTGCGAACAGATCAGCCATGCTTCACCACCTCTGAAAAAAGGGAAGCCCAAAAATCTGCACAATAGCTCTTTTAAGTCGTTGATTTATATATAACTTGACAGCTTTATTGAAGCGATGCACCTCGTCCACGAACACGATGGTGCGCTGCTGCAGCAGGCTGTCCCACGCCATCTGGGCTTTTTCCACGGCCTCGCGGATGTCCTCGACCCCGCCCAGCACCGCGCTGATGAAGATGAACTGGGCATCGAACGCATCGGCCATCAGCCGGGCGATGGTGGTCTTGCCCACCCCCGGGGGACCCCACAGGATGCAGCTGTGCGGCCGGCCGGATTCAAACGCCAGCCGCAGCGGCATGCCTTCGCCCAGCACCTGCTGCTGCCCCACCACCTCGCCCAGCGTATGCGGGCGCAGGCGCTCGGCCAGCGGCTGGTGGGCGGGCAGGGCCGCTGCGCCACCGGCGGCACCGACCGCAGGGGCGCCAAACAAATCAGTGGTTGTGGCAGGGTTACGGGGCATAGCCATATATCAGAAGTTCACATCAGGCAAAATAGGGTTTCAGCGGACACATGCTCTCCATTTGCGAGGCCACCCCTCACGTGAATGGAACAGCAGCGCCTTCTGGCCCGTCAGCCACAAGCTTAACGGCCCCTGCCCTACCCGATTCGGTTGCCGCCTGCTGCCACCCAGTGTCTGGCAACGTGCAGCCTGCGACCGGCCTACCGCCGGCCAGTGTCAATGCACTCTACCGAATCCCCGCTTTCGTTTGGTTTGTAATGTTTTCAACGCATCCCCGGGCGCGCTTGCGCTGCGGGGTGCAGGGCTTTTGGTATGACAACACTCAAGACGCGGGACCTGATGGCCCTCGGCTTCATGACGTTTGCGCTGTTTCTGGGCGCAGGCAACATCATCTTCCCCCCCATCGTCGGTCTGGCCGCAGGTGAACACCTGTGGAGCGCCGCCGTGGGCTTTCTACTCACCGGCGTGGGCTTGCCGCTGGTCACCGTGGTGGCGCTGGCCCGCGTGGGCGGCGGCCTGCAGACCATCACCGCCCCCATCGGCAAGGTGGCCGGCGTGCTGCTGGGCGCCGCCGTGTACCTGACCATCGGCCCGCTGTTTGCCACGCCGCGCACGGCCACCGTGTCGTTCGAGCTGGGCGTGGCGCCCTTCGTGGGCAACAGCCCGCTGGCGCTGGGGGCCTACACCGTGCTGTACTTTGGCCTGACCCTGCTGCTGGCCCTGTTCCCCGGCAAGCTGGTGGACACCATCGGCAAGCTGATCACCCCGGTGCTGATCCTCGCCCTGGTGGTGCTGGGGGGCGCGGCCTTCTTGCTGCCCGCCGGCACGCTGTCGGCCAGCCTGCCCGATTACCAGAGCAGCAGCCTGGCCCTGGGCCAGGGCTTTGTGCAGGGCTACCAGACCATGGACGCACTGGCCGCACTGGTGTTCGGCATCGTCATCGTCAACGCCATCAAGGACAGCGGCATCGCCGACACCCGCCTGCACACCCGCTACACCATCATTGCCGCCGTCATCGCCGCCACCGGCCTGGGCCTGGTCTATGTGTCGCTGATCTACCTGGGCGCCACCAGCGGCGGCCTGGTGCAAAGCGCCTCCACCGGCGTGCAGATCCTCACCACCTACGTGCAGCACACCTTTGGCGCCGCGGGCATGGTGCTGCTGGCCGTGGTGATTCTGCTGGCCTGCCTGACCACCGGCGTGGGCCTGGTCAGCGCCTGCGGCAGTTATTTCAGCCAGTTGCTGCCGTTTTCCTACCGCACGGTGGTGATTGCGCTGTGCGTGTTCAGCGCCGTGGTGGCCAACCAGGGCCTGGAGCAACTGATCGCCGTGGCCGTGCCGGTGCTGGTGACCGTCTACCCGGTGGCGATCGCCCTGGTGGCGCTGAGCCTGCTGTCGGGCTGCTGGAAGCATGCCCGCCGCGTCTACGCCCCGGTGATGGCCGTGGCCCTGCTGCTGGGCCTGCTGGACGGTGCCAAGGCCGTGGGCCTGATGGAGCTGCCTGCGTGGATCACCACCCTGCCCGGCGCCGCCATGGGCATGGCCTGGCTGACCCCGGTGCTGGCCATGCTGCTGCTGGCCGCCACCGCCGACCATCTGCTGCCCGCCCGCAGCCACCCAGCACAGGCCTGAGCGGCTTTTCCGCCGCACCACGCCAAAGGGCGCACCTCTTGCGGGGTGCGCCCTTTTTGTTGGGAGTCTCTTTCAGCCATGCCTGCATGGCTGCGGTGGACGGCATGGCAACCTTGCATGCAGCACGCCATCCGACATGATCGTCGTCCGCAGCACCACAAATCAAAAGCGTGCGCTCACACCGAAATTTCAGACGCGGCGTTCGCGCGGCACGAACCACCCCGGCACACGCCGGCGTTGGAACACCGTCACTGCTTGAGCACGTCCGCCCCGGCCGGCGGGGTGAAGTGGAATGTAGATGCCGGCAGCGAAGGCAGCAGCTGCAACTGGCTGAAGCGGATCAGCGAACGCTGGCCAAAGCTGTCCACAATGTCCAGTGCCGCCAGCTTGCCGCCGGCAAAGCCCACGCGCACCTGGCGCAGCTGGTTGTCGCTGGAGCGCGGCTCGGCCTGCACCCATTCCATGCCGTCGGCATCGGGGGCGTTGCCCAGGTTGAAGTCCTTGCGCAGACCATTCAGGTCGGTGGCCGAGGCCAGGATGGCCGCCGGCGTGCTGGCCAGCGCCTGGCTTTGCGGGCGCTGCGTGACCTGGTTCAGGTCCTTGTCCAGCATCCACAGCGTCTTGCCATCGGCCACGATGACCTGCTCGAACGGCTTGGTGTAGTGGAAGCTGAACCTGCCCGGGCGCTGGAACTGGAACTCGCCACTGCTGGTCTTGGTACGGCCGGGCTGGCCGTCCCGTCCCGGGGAGGTGACCGTCTGGGTGAACTGGGCCTTGCCCGCCTGGGATTCCTTCATGAAGGATTCCAGGCTGCCCATGCCATCGGCCAGGGCCCACAGTGGCAGCACCGACAGTGCCAGGGCGGAAATCATCTTTCGCATGCGCGAACTCCTTGTCGCAATCTCAGGGGCGGCCAACGGCAGCCGCCCTCATTCGTCCCCACGGCCAGCCGGCACCAGCACTTCACGCTGGCCGCTGGATGTGAGGGAGCTGACCAGACCGGCCCGCTCCATCTGCTCCAGCAGGTTGGCCGACCGGTTGTAGCCGATGCGCAGCTTGCGCTGCACATAGGAAATGCTGGCCTTGCGGTCTTTCAGCACAATTTCGACGGCCTGGTCGTACATGGGATCCTGCTCGCCATCGCCGCCTCCTTCTCCGTCGCCCCCGCCGCCTTCATCGGACAGCGCAGACTCCAGCACACCGTCGATGTAGTCGGGCTCGCCCTGCTCCTTCAGGTAGGAGACCACGCGGTGCACTTCATCGTCCGACACGAACGCACCGTGCACGCGGATGGGCAGACCGGTACCGCTGGCCATGTAGAGCATGTCGCCCATGCCCAGCAGCGACTCGGCGCCCATCTGGTCCAGCACGGTACGGCTGTCGATCTTGCTGGAGACCTGGAAAGCGATACGCGTCGGAATATTGGCCTTGATCAGGCCGGTGATCACGTCCACGCTGGGGCGCTGGGTGGCCAAAATCAGGTGAATACCAGCGGCACGCGCCTTTTGCGCCAGGCGGGCGATCAGCTCTTCGATCTTCTTGCCCACCACCATCATCAGGTCGGCCAGCTCGTCGATCACGATGACGATGTGCGGCAGGCGCTGCAAGGGCTCGGGCGACTCCGGCGTCAGGCTGAACGGGTTGCCAATGATCTCGCCCTTGCTCTTGGCATCATCGATCTTGGTGTTGTAGCCCGCCAGATTGCGCACCCCCAGCTTGGACATCAGCTTGTAGCGGCGCTCCATCTCGGCCACGCACCAGTTCAGGCCGTTGGCCGCCATCTTCATGTCGGTCACCACCGGGCACAGCAGGTGGGGAATGCCTTCGTAGACCGACATTTCCAGCATCTTGGGGTCGATCATCAACAGGCGCACGTCCTTGGCCTCGGCCTTGTAGACCAGAGACAGGATCATGGCGTTGATACCCACCGATTTGCCCGAGCCGGTGGTACCGGCCACCAGCACATGGGGCATCTTGGCCAGGTCGGCCACCACAGGCTTGCCTTCGATATCCTTGCCCAGGCCCATGGTCAGCAGGCTCTTGGCGTCGTGGTAGACCTGCGAGCCCAGCACTTCCGACAGCCGGATCGACTGGCGCCGCGCATTGGGCAGCTCCAGCGCCATGTAGTTCTTGCCTGGAATGGTCTCGATCACCCGCACCGACACCAGCGACAGCGAGCGCGCCAGATCCTTAGCCAGATTCACCACCTGCGAACCCTTCACCCCGGTGGCGGGTTCGATCTCGTAGCGCGTGACCACCGGGCCGGGCGTTGCCTGCACCACATGCACTTCCACGCCGAAGTCCTTGAGCTTCTTCTCGATCAGGCGGCTGGTCATCTCCAGCGTGTCGGCGGACACGGTTTCCTGCTTGGCCGGCGCGGCGTCCAGCAGGTCCACCTGCGGCAAGACGCTGTCGGCCATCTCCTTGTCCTCGAACAAGGGCTTCTGGCGCTCCTTGATGACCCGCTCGCTGGGCACCACCGGCGGTGGTGCCGGGGTATTGATCTGCACCGGCTTGGGCTGGTAGGCCTCTTCGGCGCCGAGGTGCACGTCGTCCAGCACGTCCCGGCGCTCCTGTGCGGCCTTGCGGCCGACCGCCACGTCCTTGACCTTTTCGCGGTGCTGCTGGCCGATGCGCACCAGGGTGTCGATGCGCGCGCCCAGGGTCTCTGCCACCGTGCCCCAGGAAAAATGGAACACCAGACCCAGACCCAGAATCATCAGCATGATGCCCAGCAGCCCGGAGCCGGTGAAGCCGAACCAGCCCACACCGGCCTTGCCCAGCAGATAACCCATCACGCCACCGGCATGGCCGGGCAGATGGGTTTCCAGCCGGTACAGGCGCGACCATTCCAGCGCCGTGCTGGCCGCCAGCAACAGCAGCAGCCCGCCCCAGAACGTCAGGTTGTCGCGCCAGGCATGGCCTTCCAGCGTTTCGCCACGCATCCAGCGGCGCAGCGAACGGCCCCAGGCGAACACCGCCGCCAGCACCGCCCACCAGACCGAATAGCCAAAACCGAAGTACGAGGTATCGGCCAGCCAGGCCCCGAAACGCCCCGCCCAGTTGCGCACGACCACGCCGTTGGCCAGGCCGCTGGTGGACCAGGCCGCATCTTGGGGAGAGTAGGTGCACAGTGCCAGCAGCCAGAAGATCAGCGCCAGCAACGCCACCACCAGGCACACCTCGTGTCCGAAACGAACAATGCCCGCTTTCGGCGGGACTTTTGCAGACGCGGTGTTCAAGGCATTCAGTGAATAAGTCATACGCAAGGCGGGTAGCTTACCGCAGCGCTCCGGGCTCCCCCAGGGTTCCGGTCGCCGGGCAAATGCAAACAGTTGCAACAAAACTTGCACTGCATCAGGCAATGCATGCAGCAACAGCCCGATTCGGCACAGGGCTCTTGCGCTTTCTACAATGCTTGCTTGTTCCGGTCCAGCACCTTGGTAGTGGTGGACCCGGGTTCCAAGGGGCAGCGCCTGCGCGCGGCCCGCTGATTGATTGCGCACATGACCACTCCGACACACGCCCAAGTCCTGATTCTCGGTTCCGGCCCCGCCGGCTACACGGCCGCCGTCTATGCCGCCCGCGCCAACCTCAAGCCGCTGCTGGTGACCGGCATGGCCCAGGGCGGCCAGCTGATGACCACCACCGAAGTGGACAACTGGCCTGCCGACGTGATGGGTGTGCAAGGTCCCGAGCTGATGCAGCGTTTTCTGGAGCATGCCGAGCGCTTCAAGACCCAGATCGTGTTCGACCACATCAGCAAGGTCGATTTCAGCAAGCGCCCCTTCACCCTGACCGGCGACAGCGGCACCTACACCTGCGACAGCCTGATCATCGCCACAGGCGCCTCCGCCAAGTACCTGGGCCTGCCCTCGGAAGAAGCTTTCATGGGCCGCGGCGTGTCGGCCTGCGCCACCTGCGACGGTTTCTTCTACCGTGAGCAGCCCGTGTGCGTGATCGGCGGCGGCAACACCGCCGTGGAAGAAGCGCTGTACCTGTCCAACATTGCCAGCAAGGTCACCCTGGTGCACCGCCGCGACAAGTTCAAGGCCGAGCCCATTCTGGTGGACAAGCTGATGGACAAGGTCAAGGAAGGCAAGATCGAGCTCAAGACCCACTTCACCCTGGATGAAGTGCTGGGCGACCAGTCGGGCGTGAACGGCATCCGCATCAAGAGCACGACGGACGGCCACACCGAAGACATCGCCCTGCAAGGTGCCTTCATTGCCATCGGTCACCACCCCAACACCGACATCTTCCAGGGCCAGCTGGAAATGGAAAACGGCTACATCGTCACCCAGGGCGGCCTCAAAGGCTTTGCCACCCAGACCAGCGTGCCCGGCGTGTTTGCCGCCGGCGACTGCCAGGACCATGTGTACCGCCAGGCCATCACCAGCGCCGGCACCGGCTGCATGGCGGCCCTGGACGCCCAGCGTTTCCTGGAACAGGAATAAGCCCTCCCTGGGAGGCGCAGTGTCCGCGCCTCCCGTTCCAGGTCGCCTTCACAGCCCCGCATCCAGCCCGCGCCAGCCTGCGCGAAAGCCGCACCGCCCAGGCTTGGGCTCTGCACGCCCCCCGCCGCGCTGGAGTCCTCCTTCGACGGCGCGGCCAGCGGTGCGCAGGCACAGCGTCTCCCCGGGGGATTCCAGGCCGCACTCCAGGGCTTTTCCACTTCCTGGCTATAATCCTTGGCTTTGCTGGATATGGGACTTCTGTAACTACAGACTGGGACATGGATAGCAAACGGGTTACCGCCACCCATTACAAACTGGCGAGGTGAGGTTGTCGGCACAACCTGCAGTTGCAGGACCTCAGAGCCGGCAGCCGATTCAACTATCGGAGTGTCCCAATGGCACGCGTATGTGAAGTTACGGGCAAGAAGCCCATGGTGGGCAACAACGTTTCCCACGCCAACAACAAGACCAAGCGTCGTTTCCTGCCCAACCTGCAGTACCGTCGTTTCTGGGTGGAAACCGAGAACCGTTGGGTGCGTCTGCGCGTTTCCAGCGCTGCTCTGCGCCTGATCGACAAGAACGGTATCGACTCCGTGCTCGCAGACATGCGCGCCCGTGGCCAAGCTTAATTTCCTGAAGGAGAAACACCATGGCTGCTAAAGGCGGACGCGACAAGATCAAGCTGGCATCTACGGCTGGCACCGGTCACTTCTACACCACCACCAAGAACAAGAAGACGATGCCTGAAAAGATGTCGATCATGAAGTTCGACCCCAAAGCTCGCAAGCACGTCGAGTACAAGGAAACCAAGCTGAAGTAATTCAGCCTGTTTTCTGCCAAAACCGCCACCGGCATCTGCCCTGGCGGTTTTTTTATTGCCTGTCCCGCTGCGCGCCTATGCACCACGCGGCGCCTGGCCCAGCTGGCGACAGGCCATGCTCCCGAGCAACTGCATCGCCTTGTCCACCGTGGCATCCACCGGGTGGGTGCAGGCCAGCCGCATGCAGTGCTCATAACGGCCGGAATTGGAAAACATGCTGCCCGGCGCAATGCGTATGCCCTGCGCCAGCGCATCGCCAAACAGCTGGGCGCTGGAAAATCCCTCGGGCAGCTCCAGCCACAGGCACAGGCCTCCGGCCGGCAAGCTCATGCGCGTGCCCACGGGAAAGTGGCGTGCCACCAGCCGGGCCATGGCTTCGCGCTGGGCTTTGAGCTGGGCCTTGAGGCGCTCCAGGCTGCGCTGGTGTGCGGGTGATCCCAGCACTTCGGCCACCACCATCTGACCCAGGGTCTGGGTGTTGCGGCTCTGGGCAAATTTCAGCATCTGTATCCGGCCATGCCATTGGCCGCCATTCATCCAGCCCTGGCGCAGTCCGGGCGCCAGGCTTTTGTTGAAAGCCTGGCAATAGACCACATGGCCGGACACGCTGTCCCAGGCCTTCAGCGGCTTGACCGGCTGGCTGCCTTCGACAAACAGCCCATAGGAATCGTCTTCGATCAGCGCCGCACCGTACTGGGCGCACAGCGCCACCAGCCGCGCCTTGTGCGCATCGGGCATGCGCGTGCCCAGCGGCATCTGCAACTCGGGCACCACCACCACGGCCTTCAGCCGTGGCTGGGTCTGGAACGCCAGCTCCAGCGCCTCGATGGACAGGCCGGTGCGCGGACTGCAGGGGATTTCCAGCGTCTGCAGCTGCAGCGACTCCACCACCTGCAGCAGGCCGTAGTAGGTGGGCGACTCCACGGCCACCATGTCTCCGGGCCGGGCCACGGCCGCCAGCGCCAGGCTCACCGCCTCGGAATTGCCGGTGGTGGCCAGCACATCGGTCGGCGCCACGCGGATGCCCGATGCCAGCGCGCGCCGCGCCATGGCTTGCTGGAAGAGCGGGTGGTTACCCTGGTTGGCCAGCAGCGAGCGCCCCTGCACCAGCAACTGCGGGTGCTCGCGCAGCAGGCGTGCCACCAGCTGGTTCAGGTGCTTGTGGTCAAACAGTGCCGGCGGTGGCGTGCACCCGCCCACATCCAGAAACACCTCGGCCTGGCGGCCACGCTCCAGCAGCAGCGAAATATGTTCATTGATGCCCACAAAGTGCGCCTGCGCGCCGGGCTGCACCGGCTGGCTCAGGTCAGGCTCGCTGGTCAGGTCCAGCGCGCCACTGGCCGGTGTCCGGGCATCGCGCACAAAGTAGCCCACGCGCGGCCGGGCTTCCAGATGGCCCTGGGTCTCCAGATGGCGCAGCAGCTGCAGGGCCGTGGACAGGCTGACCTGGTGGCGGCGCATCAGCTCCCGCACCGATGGCATGCGCTCGCCCACACGCAAGGTGCCCAGGCCCATGGCCTGGGCATAGTCGCCGGCCAGGCGGCGGTACAGGGGAAGGAGGGCAGCAGCAGGGGCCAGGGTCATGGGCCTCGTTCCCGCAGGAACGCCGGTGGAACAAGCAAGGGCGCCATCATGCCCCAGGCATCTGTTCTGCAACAGATACAGATTGGTTTACACAACACCAGAACAGCCATGCCGCCATCTGCACTGCTGCGGTGCACAAAGGTCGGGGCTGTGCCTGTTGCACAAGGGCCCGTCTGCTTACGCTGGAGGCACTGTTTCACACGCTCTACAGGCCCTGGCATGCACCCCTTCTCGCCCTCTTGCGCCCCCTCCTCCACATCTTCCACCGCAGCACAGCCCACACCGCAACTGTTCTGCATCCACCCCGGCCAGGCCCATGCCTTGGTCGTTCCCGCAGGCAGTGAACTGTTCTGCAGCCATGGCAGCCTGCTGCTGCACAGCGGCCCGCAGGGCCTGGTCGACGGTGCGCCCAGCCTGCAGTGGCAGCTGTCCACCGGCCAACGCTGGCGCGCCCCCTGCCTGCTGTGGCTGCAGGTCAGCAGCCAGGGTGGCACGGCCCGTTTGCAGTGCAGCATGGCGCCCTTGCCCGCGTCGGCAGCGCCTCCTGCCACGCCATGGCAGCGCCTGCGGGCATTGCTGCGCTCTGTGGGCGGGCGGCGCACGGCGGCGGGCTGAAACAAGGCCATGGCCGAGTCGCCCGGTTGCCTATGTGACCGCTGGTGCCATCGGCGCCGCCCTACAATGGCACTGCCGCTTCCTTGGAGCGGCGACGTTCTCAGGGCGGGGTGAAACTCCCCACCGGCGGTATGCAGCCTCGGCTGTGAGCCCGCGAGCGCCTGGAAGGCCACGCCTTTCAGGGTCAGCAGATCTGGTGCGATGCCAGAGCCGACGGTCACAGTCCGGATGAAAGAGCAACGTGAAGACCTGTCCCCCAGCCTGGGGCGGCAGCGCATGGGCGCGGCAATCCTTTGCCCGTCGGTGTGCCGGCTGCTGCGGGCTGCCTTGCCTTCGCGCGCCCTGATTCATTTGTTCCATGTCTTTGCAAGACCAACACCATGAATCAGACCACTATCGCTAACGTTTCTTCCTCCCAGGCCACCCGTGCAGCACTGCAGCAGGCCCGCATCGCCATCGTCAGCGCCAATTGGCACAGCGATGTGGTGCACCAGGCCCGCGACGCCGCCGTGCGCCGCCTGACGGCGCTGGGCGCCGCCCCGGCACGCCTGCACCAGGTGGAAGTGCCCGGTGCCTTTGAAATCCCGCTGATGGCGCAGAAGCTGGCCGCTTCCGGCCAGTTTGATGCCGTGATCGGCTGTGCCGTCATCGTCAACGGCGGCATCTACCACCATGAATTTGTCTCTGCCGCCGTGGTGGACGGCCTGATGCGCGTGCAACTGGACACCGGCGTGCCCGTGTTTTCGGTGGCACTCACCCCGCACAACTTCCAGCCCACGGAAGACCTGCTGGGCTTTTTCCGCTGCCACTTTGTCCACAAGGGCGAAGAAGCCGCCGATGCCTGCGCCCAGACCCTTGCCGCCCACGCCGACATCGACGCCCTGCTGACCCAGGCGGTGGCGGCGTAAGCCTGCCGCCCTGAACCGCTGCAACGCCGTGTGCAGGCGCTGCAGCCATCACCCATCCCTGCCCGGCTTCCGGCCGGTGCAGGGATTTTTGATGCCGCACAGCCGGCTGCCCCCCACGGCAGCACCTGCCGGATCCATCCGCTGGCGCCAACGGCAGCGGTGATGGCAGCGGACCTTGCGGCAAGCGCCTTGCCAGTGCACCCTGCCTCAGCCGCCGGCAGACTGCTTCGGTCCATTGGCAGGGATGCCCACGGCCTGCCATCCCATGCCGGAATCAGGCGGTGATGCAACGCGGCGCCGGATCGGCTGCCCCCCCCCCCAGCAGCACCGTCAATACCGCAGCCTGAGGCGCAGCATGTCCAGGTGCTGTATGCCGTCCTCGAAAACAGGCTCGGGGTAGTGTCGGACGAAGAAGTCATGGTCAATGCTGGCCACCCGAAAACCATGGCGCTGGTAGAAGGCCAGTTGGTAGCCGAACGTACCGGCACCCACCTCCAACTGGCTGGCGCCAGATGCGCGAAAGCAATCGATGACCGATTGCAGCAGTACCGTGCCGTAACCGGATTGCTGATGCTCAGGCAGCACGGCAATGCTCATCAGCTCGTGCACGCCGGCGCCGCGCGGCTGGACGACGCAAGCCCCCACCACCACGCCGTCACGGAAAGCCGCAAAGCATCTGGACCCAGCCAGAGAGGACCGCACCTTGTCTTCCGATGGGTCTGCCAGCAGCAGCAGCGCCATGGGCGCATCGGTGCAAGAAATCTCCTGGATCAGCAGTGCCATGCCCGTTTTTCCATCACATGTCTGTCTTCGTCTTCACGGGCAGCTGCAGGCCCGGCAAGCCATAGGGGGTGATGCATGGCGCTCAAAGCCCATATTTCTGCTTCCTCGCCAGCACCCTGCGGGCAATCTCCAAGGAGTGCCCCCTATTCGGGTCCAGCGCCATTCTTTCCACTGCGGCCCATTCAAGGTAGTCCGCAATCACCTGGGGCTCATTCGTGCCCATGACAAGGCTGAAGACGCGAGGCAGGTATGCGTGGTATTCATCCCTGGGCCAGTCCATGGTCGATATACCGATGGGGTCCCATTCGTTCCAGAGCAGATCGTCAATTGCCCGGTAAAAATCGATGTGTTCCTGCGGGAGTTTCTGGCCCATTGCCTGTACAACCTGTACCGTATGGAGACATCCGCCCATGGCGGCGGACATGCAGATCCCTATGCATCCATCCCTCGCCATCACGAGAACCGAGGGAATGATAGCTTGACGGGCACTCCCAGAATCCCGGATCGCAGCCCGCACAGAAGCCAATGGCCACATGCTGCCTCCTGGCCGCCGTGGCATCCCCATCCCTCTCCGTATTCGCCACCCGCGCCCACCGCCTTGCCCAAAGCCGCAGTCCCGTTCCACCCGCGCGACAGCTGGCAGCAGAGCTTGCTCCCAATAATGGGGATCGCATTACAACCACCGGAGACAACAACCATGCGCATCCCCTCCCCCTGTTCCGCAGCCTTGCTGGCCTGCGCCGCCATTGCAGCCATCGCCCCGGCTGCACACGCCAGCGAAGTGCGTTCGGCCGAAGTGCAAAGCTCCGCCCTGGGTCGCGCCCTGACCTACAACGTCTACCTACCCACTGGCTATGCCGAAAGCCCCAATGTGCGCTACCCCGTGATGTACCTGCTGCACGGCAATGACGGTGCGCGCAACGACTGGGCCGTCAAAGGCAAGATGCAAAAAACCGTCGATACGCTGGTGGCCAATGGCGACATTCCGCCGGCGATCTATGTGATGCCCGACGCCAACACCAACTGGTACGTGGACCTGAAGGAGAAGATGGAAACCGCCTTTCTCCAGGACCTGATGCCCCATGTGGAGAAGACCTACCGCACCATCAACGCCCGCAATGGCCGGGTGATCGGCGGCCTGTCCATGGGCGGCTACGGTGCACTGCGCATGGTGCTGCAGTACCCCGAAAAATTTCAGGCTGCGGCCCTGCTCTCTCCCGCCATCTACAACCCCGAGCCGCCAGCCGACTCCTCCGCCCGCCACGTCAAGGTATTTGCCGAGCCCAACACCAGCGGCGCCTACAGCAAGACGGTCTGGCAGCAGTACAACTATCCGGTGCTGATGGACGCCTTCCTGGCCAAGGGCATCAAGGTGCCCATGTACATCAACTCGGGCGATGACGATGAATTTGCCATCGAGGCCGAAGCCACTCAGCTCTACAGCCAGCTGCGCAAAGCCAAGCAACCGGCCGAGCTGCGCATCGTCAACGGCAAGCACGAATGGATGGTCTGGGAAACCACGCTGGGCGACAGCCTGAAATACGTGTTCAGCACGGTCAGCCGGCCCCAGGTCGGAACGGCGAAATAGACCCGGCGCTGGCACGCTCTGCAGCCAGTGGGGACACCATGCTCCCACCTGCATCCATCACACGCAGGTGGGGCGCTTTGGTGGACGGCCGCCGCAAGGGTCACCACCCCGTGTCAGGGATGGAGCTTGAAAATGCGGCGGTACTCCGACGGTGGCACCGCCAGCTTGCCCTGGAAGTGGTGCCGCAGGGCCTGCACGCTGCCAAAGCCCACCAGGGCGGCGATGCGTTCGACGGACAGATGGCTGGACTCCAGCAGGCGCTGCGCTTCGGCAATGCGCTCGGCAATCAGCCACTGGCCGGGGGACTGCCCGGTGGATTCCGTGAAGCGCCGCAGAAAAGTGCGCACACTCATCGCTGCCGCGTCCGCCATGCGCTCCACCGTCCATGGGGCGTCCAGTTCTGCACGCACCCGCTCCAGCACGTCCACCATGCGGTGGTGGCGGTCTGCCGGCACCGGCCTTTCAATGAACTGTGCCTGGCCGCCGCTGCGGTGCGGCGGCATCACCAGGCGCCGGGCCACCCGGTTGGCGGCTTCCGCGCCGAAATCCTCGCGCACGATGTGCAGCATCAAATCCATGCCGGCGGCACTGCCTGCCGAGGTGTAGATGCGCTCCTCCGCCACGTACAGCACATCGGCATCCACGGCAATGTCGGGGTACAGCGCGCGCAGCTTTTCGCTGTAGCGCCAATGGGTGGTCGCCTTCCTGCCTGACAGCAAGCCGGTGGCCGCCAGCACAAATGCCCCCGAGCAGATGGAAGCCAGGCGCGCTCCGCGCTGCCATGCCCGGCGCAGCGCCGCCGTCAATTCGCCCGGCACCGGGACATCGGCCCCTTTCCAGCCGGCCGCCACAATCAGATCTGCCTGCTCCAGCAACTCCATCCCCGCCGTCGGGGTGACCAGCAGGCCCCCCTGCGCGCGCAACAGCCCGGGCTCGACGCCCGCGCTGGCGAAGCGGTACCACCCGGGTCCCATTTCAGGCCGGCTCAGCCCGAAGATCTCTGCGGCAATGGAAAACTCGAACGTGCACAGCTGGTCGTGCACCAAGGTCACCACCAGAGGGCCGTGAAGCTGCGGGAGCGATGCAGAGGTGGGTGCGGGTGCGGTATGAGTCACACAGTTTGGCGAAAAATTGTCGATCAATGTCTTTTCTGCCAATTGTTGCAGCTTTGGTGGCAGAGCACCATCTCGGCTTCACCACCCAGAAAGCCTGATATGCCCACCGCCGTGACTGCCACTCCCGCCGCGCCCGCTGCACTTGCCGAAGCCCATTTTGCGGCCGCGTTTGCGTTTGAAACCGACTGCTGGGACGTGCATGCCGCACTGTCCGAGGGCGCCGATTTCGTCTTGCTCGATGTGCGCTCAGCCGCCCTTTTTGCCCGGGGCCACATTCCGGGCGCCATCCACCTTCCGCACGGGAAACTGGTCGCCAGCCAACTCGTGCAGTGGCCTGCCGACACCGTGTTTGTGACCTACTGCGCAGGACCCCATTGCAATGGCGCTGCCCGGGGCGCACTGCGTCTGGCCAGACTGGGCCGGCCCGTCAAAATCATGACCGGAGGCATCACCGGCTGGCAGGATGAAGGCTTTGCCCTGTCCACGTCAGCAGACTGAACGTCAGCGCGCCCGGCGCGCCCGACCCGCCGATAAAAAATCCCCGCCAGCCTTTCAGCTGCGGGGATTTTTTTGCCAGCGGTGAACACCGCCGGAGTACAGGGCGGAAGCCGCGCTTACTTGCGTTCCCACACGGCGGCAAAAAAGCCGTCGGTCTGGTGGGCGTGGGGCCACAGGCGCACATACTGCGTGCCGCTGTCGCCGCCAGCGCACAGGGTCGCAGCGTGCTCCACTTTCAGCTTCTCCAGCGTCTGACCGGCATCCAGCGGCACGAAGTCGGGATGCGCTTGCTGGAAGGCTTCGGCAATGCGCTCGTTTTCTTCGGGCAGCACGGAGCAGGTGGCGTAGACCAGGCGGCCGCCGGACTTCACCATGCGCGCAGCGCTGGTCAGGATGGACAGCTGCTTTTCGGTCAGCTCGGCCACCGCATTCTGGTCCTGGCGCCACTTCAGATCGGGGTTGCGGCGCAGGGTGCCCAGGCCGGAGCAAGGCGCATCCACCAGCACGCGATCGATCTTGCCGGCCAGGCGCTTGACGCGTTCGTCGCGCTCATGGGCCAGGGCGGCAGGGTGCACATTCGACAGGCCGCTGCGCGCCAGACGGGGCTTGAGCGCTTCCAAGCGGTGGGCGGACACATCGAACGCGTACAGGCGACCGGTGTTGCGCATCTGCGCGCCAATGGCCAGGGTCTTGCCGCCGGCTCCGGCGCAGAAATCCACCACCATTTCGCCGCGCTTGGCGTCCAGCAGCAGGGCCAGCAGCTGCGAGCCTTCGTCCTGCACCTCGATGCGGCCCTTCACAAAGGCTTCCAGCCGGGTCAGTGCAGGCTTGCTGTCCACGCGCAGCCCCCAGGGGGAGTACGGCGTGGCTTCGGCCTTGATGCCGGCTTCCTTCAGCTCCTTTTGCACCTCGGCGCGCTTGGCGTTCAGGGCGTTGACCCGCAAGTCCAGCGGAGCAGGCTCCAGCATGCTGGCGGCCAGTGCCTCGAACTGGTCGCCCACCTGGGCTTGCAGCGCGTCGGCCATCCACTGGGGCAGGTTGTGGCGGTGCTGGGGCATCAGCTCTGCGGGCTTCACCGCATCGCATTCATCGACCCACTTGATCTCCTGCGGGCTGAGCGCGGCTTTCAGAAAGTCGCGCGGGCCGTGAAAGCCCAGGATGGCCAGACGCCGCTCCTTGGGGCCGCTGCCGTTGCGGGCCAGGGCTTCGAACAGGGTTTTCTTGCGCAACACGGTGTAGGCCGTTTCGGCCAGCGTGCCGCGCTCGCGCGGGCCCAGGTTGCGGTGGTCACGGAAATAGCGGGACACCACGGCATCGGCCGGGTGTTGAAATTGCAGGGTCAGCTTGACCAGTTCGGCGCAAGCGTCCAGAAGGGCTTTGGGGTGCATAGCCTGCATTGTCCCATTGCGGGCTATTCCCAGGTATGGCCGCGGCTTGGCGGCCTGTGGGTGGTAGCACGCCCATCAGCCTACCGGGATCCACCCACATCGCTTTTTTGCGCCGTGCTTTCCGTGAACGTGCTGCCCAGGCACTAGCATGGCGGCCATGGCACACCCCGAACCCCTTCCCCCTCTGCCGCAGATTCCCGCCGGCCGCTACCGCCACTACAAAGGCAACTTCTACCAGGTGCTGGACGTCGCCCGGCACAGCGAGACGCTGGAGGCCCTGGTGGTGTACCGGCCCCTGTACGGCGAAGGCGCGCTGTGGGTGCGGCCTGCTGCCATGTTCACCGAGACCGTGGTGGTCGATGGCGTGGAGCAACCACGCTTTGCGCACGTGGGCGACGGGGACTGAGCCAGGGCGGCAGCCCGCCTGCGCCCCGCAGGTCTTTGCATGCCTGCAGCCCGTTGGAGATACGCTCGCCGGACGGAAGCGGACACTCGGCGATGACCGCGGCACCCCAGGTATCTCGTCACAGCCTTCCGGCATTCACCATGTACTGCCCTGCGCCTGGGCAGCGCGCGCTTCAGACGAAAAAGTCCACGACCTTGCCCAAGGTCTTCATCCCGCCACTGGTGTAGGCGGCAATGGCCTTGCCGGCGGTGGTCGTGGTATCCACCACGCCGGTCCCCCCCGCCACCACGCCATCCACCACGGCGGCGGTCACGTCTTCGACCAGCCCGCTGGCAATGCTGCCCACGCCCCCCGTCTGGGCGGCAAAGGCCGTTCCCGCCACGGCCCCCACCACATCGCCCAGTGAACGCTTCTGGTGCACGGCAGTGCCCAGCTGCAGGGCACCACGCACCGTCTGGATGGCCTGAAGTGCATTCATGTCGTCTTCATTTCTTTTTCATTTCTACACCGCATTTGTATCACAAACATTCCAGAATAAATGGCGCCATACAAAATCCACACAAACTGGCTACATAAAATATACAAAACTCCACAATCAATACCACGGCATCAATCGCAATTTGTATGCACAGCGTCACCTGATAATTTCAAATAACGTACATAACGCATGCCGAAATAATACTTACCTCTGGCATTTGGTATCCAAACTGTTGATTATTTGTATGCAATTTGTAGTTTGACCTGATTTTCTCCCATTCATCGCCTTATTTAATCAATCAGCACACTCCTAATATTCGCTCATCTTTTCAAGGAGATTGCGATGAGCGACATCACATCTGTTTCAGGCAGCGGCTCCAGTTCTCTCGCTGCGCTGACCAACACCAAGCGCCCCCGCGTGGCGGCAGACACCCAGGAAGCGGGCGAGTCCGACTTTGCCAGCGCCATCTGCTCTTTCAGCAACGAAAGCCTGGCCCTGCTCAGCGAAGCAGGCCACACCGGTCTGGAATGGCTGGAAGCGGGCATCGACAGCACCGTGGAAGGGGTGAGCGATCTGGGAGACGGCATTGCCGGGCTGGCAGAAGACGGCCTGGACGCCATCGTGAGCCTGGCCCAGACCGTGGAGTCCACCGCGTCCAGCGTCGCCAACTCCCTGGGCTCGGCGGCCACCAGCGTGGCCCAGTCGGTGGAATCGACGGCGTCCGGCGTGGCCGATCTCTGGGATGACACCGTGGAGATGGCTTCCACCGTGGCAGGCGCGGTGACCGACGGCGCCGAAACGGTGCTGGATGTAGTGGGCTCCGGCTCGCGCAACGTGGCCTCCTATGTGGCCCTGGGCAATTCGGCGGTACGCGCCCTTCTCAACGAACTGGTCTGAATACAGACTGCAGGACGCCCCATCATGCGAATCCCTACCCCTCTGCTCACCACCCTGGGCATTGCAGCCTGCGCACTGCAAACCGGCTGCGCCATCATCACCGTCGAACCCTTGTGGGAACTGACCAAGGCCGCCGCCGTCGTCGCCAACAGCGCCGTGGCGCTGTCGCCCCCCTCGGCATCCAACACGCTCTACAACCTGCGCACCCCGCTGAACAGCGTGTGCATTGAGTACAACCCCCAGACGCAGGTGCCCGACCTGGTGCCGGCCCTGCAGGCCGAACTGCAGAAGCACGGCATCGACAGCAAGGTGTATGACACCGCCCCCGCGGCACGCCTGTGCAATGTCTGGCTGGAGTACACCGCCTACTTCGACTGGGGCCGCCCGCCCTTCACGGGGGACTTCCGCCCCTATGTGACCTCGGTGCAACTGGCCCTGCGCTCCAAGGAAGGCGAGCTGATCTCCAGCAGCCAGTTCCAGCTGGACCCCTATCTGTCACGCGGCCAGTGGACCAGCACCCGCACCAAGGTCAGCCCGGTCGTGACCGCCCTGGTCACCGGCTACCAAGACTGATTCCCCTTTCTTCCGATTTCGCAGGAGATTCCGATGCCCATGCCTTTCCGCCCATTGTTTCTGGCCTCTGCCGCCTTGTGCGCAGGCATGCTGACCGGCTGCGTGACGCGCGACCCCTCCATCGTCAACAGCCCGGTTGCCGTGGCCGCCATGCCGCGCATGGCCAATATCGAGCGCGTCAACACCGGCAGCCTTTTCAACAACAACACCTTCACCAGCCCATTCAACGGCCGTGCCCGGCCGCGCAATGTCGGGGATTCGCTGAAGATCGAGATCGCCGAGTCCATGAGCGCCACCAGCAAGGCCAAGACCGACGCCAGCCGCCAGAACGCCATGGCCAACAAGGGCCCAGGCAGCAATTCGGGTACCGGCTTTCTGGGCTCCATCCTGAATCTGGACGCCCAGGCCTCCGGCAGCGATTCCTTCAGCGGTGACGGCAGCTCCAGCAATTCCAGCAACTTCACCGGACAGATTGCGGCCTCGGTCATCAACGTGCTGCCCAATGGCCACCTGGTGGTGGCGGGCGAGCGCAGCATCGCCATGAACGGCGACGCCAAGACCCTGCGCTTCTCCGGTGTCGTCGACCCACGCGACTTCCGTCCCCAGAACATCGTGGCCTCGTCCGACGTCATCAACGCCAAGATGGAAGTGGTCGGTCGGGGCGATGTCTCGGAAGCCGGTCAACGCACCTGGCTGCAGCGGGTACTCACCAACACCCTGGCCATCTGGTAATCGCCACGCGGTTTTTCCCTGCCGGCGTCCCCTTTTTTTGACCCGCAGCAGTGCCGGATGCTGCACCTGTCTTTGCAAGGAGATCACCATGCCCACTCCATTCAAGACTGCACTGGCCATCGCCTCCTGTGTGGCCAGTTGCCTGCCCAGCCTGGTGCGCGCCGCCGAAGCGGAGCCTGCCCTGATCGGCGCGTCCGCCCAGGTGGCGGGACAGCAGCTGCAGCTCAACGGCGCAGGCATCAGCAAGCGCCTGCTCTTCAAGGTCTACACGGTGGGTCTGTACCTGCGTGACCAGCGGCGCACCACCGAAGCCGTGCTCTCCAGCGATGGTCCGCGCCGCCTGGTGATCCGGCTGATGCGCGACATCTCGGCCAAGGAGTTCGAGGAAGCCGTGCTGGACAAGCTGGCCAAGGACATCGCCCAGATGGATGCCCGCGTGGCCGAGCAGATGAACGGCCTGAGCCAGGCCCTGGCGCACCTGCCGTCCGGGCTGCGCAGCGGCGACCTGCTGACCCTGGACTGGATTCCGGGAACCGGCACGGTGGTGGAGCACAACCGCCGCCGCGTGGTGCAACCGATGCAGGACATTGCCTTCTACAACACCTTGCTCAACTTCTGGCTGGGCGAGCAGGCGGACGATCCGCAGCTCAAGACCGCCCTGCTAGGCCTGAGCTGAGACCAAGAAGACGCTCCGCCAACCTGGTCAGCGCTGCCAGACCGGATGGCCCTGGACGTGCTGCACCTCCAGCACATAGCCCACGCCGCGCACGGTCTTGAGCAGCGTGGGCGAACGGGGATCGTCGCCGAGCTTGCTGCGCAGGCGCGATACCAGCAGGTCGATGCTGCGCTCGAACGCCGCCATCGTGCGCCCATGGGCTTGCTCCATCAGCTTGTCCCGGCTGCAGACCCGCCGGGGGGTGCGCAAAAAAGTGCACAGCAAGCGCAGCTCGGCCCCCGACAGCGGCACCACCACCCCGTCGGGCGACACCAGGTGGCGCTCCATGGTGAAGAGCTGCCAGCCATCGAACTGCACCACCTCGAGCAGATCCGGAGGCAAGGTCACCGGCTTGATCGCCGCAGCCACCGCGGCGGCCGAGTTCCGCAGCACGTTCTGGATGCGTGCCACCAGTTCACGGGGCTCGAAGGGCTTGCCCATGTAATCGTTGGCCCCCAGCTCCAGCCCCAGCACACAGTCAAAGGGGTTGGAGCGGGCGGTCAGCATGATGATGGGCAACTGGGAGTGCGAGCGCAGCTCCTTGGCCAGCCGGATTCCGTCCACGCCCGGCAGCATGACATCCAGCACCACCAGGTCGATGGGCTGGGCAGCCAGCTGGGCACGCATGGAATCTCCGTCGCAGGCCGCATAAGTGGCATAACCGAAACGGGTGAGATATTGCGTGAGTAATGCGGTGATTTCCTCGTCGTCATCCACCACCAGAATATGGTGCATAGGCAAACCGTGCTGAGTCAAAATAATTGTGGTCGTTTTGACTGCGAGTGTAGGCACCCCTCGGCACTTGCGGTGAAAACTTAAGCAGTTTTTTTATACTTTTTTCACTCTTTACGTACGCAACCACGTACACAAGCACCGCAAGACACCTACAAAGCCCGTTTTTTGTAGGCAGACTGAAACAATATGTCACTTCTGCTATTTACGCGGTGGCAGCCGGACGAAAACTGGCGCCGATTTTCGGCACCCATCTTTTAGCCACCAGATAATGCAGCAAGGCTTATTTTCCACATGCCCCCTGAATATGCCTGCCGGCCTGAAAAACACAAGCGGTGGCATACACAGCGCGCCAACCGTGGATATTCCCGCCTGCACGCAGCTACGACAGAAGCAGCTGCAGAAGCGGGCGCATCACGGCTACGGCTGGCTGTAGGGCAGCTCCAGCACGGCGCACAGGCCGCCGTCGTGGGCGTTGTGCAGGCGCAGTTCGCCATGGTGGCGCAGCGCAATATCGCGCGCAATCGACAGGCCCAGCCCCACCCCGCCGTGGTGGCGGTGGCGCGATGCTTCCATGCGCACAAAAGGCTGCATCACCTGCCGCAGCGCCGCATCGGGCAGGCCGGGGCCATGGTCGCGCACGGTGATGCGCACGCCCAGCGGGCTTTCTTCCAGCAACACCTCGGCCCCGCCGCCGTAGCGCAGCGCATTGGCAATCAGATTGTCCACACAGCGGCGCAGTGGCCCGATCTGGGCCTGGATGATCCCGGCCGTTCCCCGCAGCGGGATGTGCACCCCCGTCAATTCATGGTCGTCCACCACGCTTTCCAGCAAGGCCTGCACCTGCACGCGCACCATGGGCGTGGCCTGGGCCTGGCCGCGCAGATAGTCCAGCGTGTCCTGGATCATGGCGTCCATCTCGGCAATGTCGCGCTGGAATTCGAGGTTGGTGTGATGGTCGTCCAGCAGCTCGGCACGCAGGCGCAGCCGGGTCAGCGGCGTGCGCAGATCGTGCGAGACAGCCGCCACCAGTCGGTCACGGTCCTGCAGCTGCTGGCGGATGCGGTCCTGCATCTGATTGAACACACGGCTGGCCTCGCGGCATTCCACGGTGCCCGTCTCGGGCAGTGGAGGGCGGTTGATATTGCCCCCCAGCTCCCGCGCCGCCGCCGCCAGGCGCAGCATGGGAGTGGCCAGCCAACGCGCGCCGAACCAGGTTGCGATCAGCAGCGCCGACAGGCGAAAGCCCACGTCCAGCACAAAGGCCCACAGCGAACGCTGGGGTTCTTTTTGCGGCGGCAACGGTCGCCCTTCCGGCTGCAACTGCAGCGGCAGTCCACGGCGCACCACATAGGATTTCTCGTTGGTCACGGTGATGGGGTTGCTCAGGGTCTCGCCCTGGACCTGCTGCGGCGGCATCGGCGGCTGAGGCGGGGGCGGCGGAGGCCCGCGCAGCTCGAACATCAGCGACAGCGCCAGCAGATGGCTGGCCACCACCACCACGGCCAGCAGGCAGGCCAGCCGGCCGAACAGCGTATCCGGCCCGCGCCGCAGCCGCTGCAGCAGCCTGCGCAGCCGGTCAGCCCAGCCCAGTGCCGGTGGCGCCACGCTGGGCGCGGCGGCAGGCCCCTGCCCGTCAGCGGCAGGTGCAGACACCGGACTCATGCCACGCAGGCCTGGATCTGGCGGGCGTCCAGCATGTAGCCAGCCCCCCGCACGGTCTTGATCAGCGAAGGCCCGTCCTCACCCAGCTTGTGGCGCAGGCGCGAGATCAGCAGGTCCACGCTGCGGTCCAGGCTGTCCATGCTGCGCCCCCGGGCCTGCTCCAGCAGTTGCTCGCGGCTGAAGACACGGCGTGGCGCTTCCAGCAAGGTGCACAGCAGACGGTATTCCGCATACGACAGTGGCACCACCGTGCCCTGCGGATCCACCACCTGGCGCTCCAGGCGCTGCAAGGTCCAGGCATCGAAACGCACATTCGCGGCCTGGCTGGTATCGGCCTGGGCCGTGGCCTGGCGGCGCATCACACTGTGGATGCGGGCCACCAGTTCGCGCGGCTCGAAGGGCTTGCCCATGTAATCGTCGGCGCCCAGCTCCAGCCCCACCACGCAGTCATAGGATTCGGCACGCGCGGTCAGCATGATGATGGGCATCTGCGACTGCTGGCGCAGCAAGCGGGCCAAGGTCAGGCCATCGACACCGGGCAGCATCACGTCCATCACCACCAGATCGATGGCATGGGCCTTGAGCTGGCTGTGCATGCTGGCGCCATCGCTGGCCACATGCACTTCAAAGCCAAAACGCTCCATGTATTGGCTGAGCAGCGTCGTAATCTCTTCATCGTCATCCACCACCAAGATTCGGTACATCGCGTGCTCACTCCTTGCATTTCCGCGTCAACAGGAGGCCAGTGTAAGGACGTGCTTCGCTTGGTATGGGAGGAAAGAAAGGATGCCCCATAGACAGTTCAGGGGCTTACAACGCGCTTTGTAGCGACTGCCGTACAAACAGGACAACAACGGTTTACGCGGCGGCCTCAGCATGTGCAGCGGTTCACCTCGCAGCCATGTCTGCGGCAGAGGGCATGCAGGCCGCTGGCGGGCTGGATCTTCTTGAAAGGACCTCCCATGACCAGCATTTCCAGTCTGGGCAGCAGCAATGCGTGGAGTTCGGCGATACAGAGCCAGCGCAGCCAGCAAAGCGCCAAGCTCGCAGAAAAACTCTCGGCCAACTTTGATGCCGACGGCGATGGCAGCCTGAATGAGACCGAGCTGCAGTCGCTGATGGATGACATCGGCAGCCGCACCGGCCAATCCGGCGGCAGCAGCGCCAAGGACCTGTTGTCCAGCAGCGACAGCAACGGAGACGGCAGTCTGAGCACCGACGAGCTCGAAGCCGCACTGCCCAGCATGCTGCCGCCACCCCGCTCCACCATGGATTTCGCGCAATCGCACGGCGCGGGCCAGAGCGATGACCTGTTCAGCAAGGTGGACAGCGACGGCAGCGGCGATGTGAGCAGCGACGAGCTGACGGCGCTGCTGCAGAAGATGAACGGCCAGGAGAGCGTGAGCGAGGAAGACGCAGCGGCCCTGTTCAGCCAGCTCGACAGCGACGACGACGGCAGCCTGAGCCAGGCCGAATTCGATGCCGCCCGACCCCAGAACGCCGGCGGCATGCCGCCACCACCGCCCGCCCAGGCCAGTGCCAGCATGGAATCCGACAGCGACAGCACGGGCACGGCTGCAGCCAGCGGTGTCGGGGGAGCCGGCGGCGCAGGGGGCTCGACCACCACCGTCTACGACGAACTGGACACCAATGAAGACGGCACCGTGTCCCTGGCCGAACGCCTGGCCGGCGCCGCCGAAGACGCCGCCGATGCGGCCCTCAACGTGGTCGATCAGCTCAAGCAATCCGCCGAGAGCTGGACCCAGAATGCCCGCAACGCCCTGTTGGCCACCGCCCACCGTGCCTACCAAGCCGCCAGCGGCGAACCCGCCGCAGCCCGCAGCACCTACAGCTATACGGTCTGAGTTCTGGCTTCCCTCTGCGCCGCAGGTGAGCGGCGTGGAGGAACGTCACCCCGTTTCCGGGGGTGGACTAGGGGCACAACGTGGTCGATGGCAGCGGGCTCCAGCCGGAGAGCCTCCCGACCACCGCCGTTACAGATGGCGCAGAAAGTGCGCCACGGCACGCGGGTAGATGATGTGTTCCTGCGTCAGCACCCGTGCGGCCAGGGTCTGGGGGGTGTCCTCCGGCAGTACCGGCACCACGGCCTGGTCCAGAATGGGCCCCACATCCAGCTCGGCCGTCACCTGGTGCACGGTCGCACCGGCAAACTTGCAGCCCGCCTCAATGGCACGCTGGTGCGTATGCAAGCCCGGAAATGCCGGCAGCAGCGAAGGGTGGATATTCAGCAGCCGCCCGGCAAAATGGTTCACGAATCCGGGCGTGAGAATGCGCATGAAGCCGGCCAGCACCACCAGCGCCGGTTCATGGCTGTCGATCTGCTGGGCCAGCGCCGCATCAAACGCTTCGCGGCTGTCGAAATCCTTGTGGTTCAGCACTGCCGTGGCAATGCCATGCTCACGGGCAAAAACCAGGCCTTGGGCATCGGCCTTGTTGCTGATGACGGCGGCCACGCGGGCGTCCAGACGGCGCGCCCACTCCTGTTGCTGGGCAGCCCGTACGATGGCTGCCATGTTGGAGCCGCCGCCAGAGATCAAAATCACGATGTTTTTCATTTCCTGCGAATTATCCCAGCCATGCCATTCGACCACCGCGCTCAGCCTTTGTCGCCCCACGCCGCCCGTGTGCTTGCCACGCTGATGGAGAAAGCCCGCACCGTACCGGACAGCTATCCGCTCACGGTGAACAGCCTGCAATCGGGCTGCAACCAGAAGACCAGCCGCGCGCCGGTGATGCAGCTGAGCGAAGGCGACATCCAGGCCGCCCTGGACGAGCTGCGCCAGCGCCACCTGGTGATGGAAGCCAGCGGCCAGCGCGCCACCCGCTGGGAACACAATTTCGAGCGGGTAGTGGGCGTGCCCAGCCAGGCCAGCGCCATCCTGGGCCTGCTGATGCTGCGCGGCCCGCAGACGGCTGGCGAGCTGCGCATCAACACCGAGCGCTGGCACCGCTTTGCCGATATCGGCTCGGTCGAGGCCTTCCTGGAAGAGCTGCGCGACCGCAGCGAGGAAAAAGGCGGTCCGCTGGTGGTGCTGCTGCCGCGCGCCCCCGGCGCCCGGGAAGCACGCTGGGCGCACCTGCTGTGCGGAGAGGTGGATGTCAGCGCCCTGGCCGCGGCCAGTGAAGCCGGTAGTGCCGCCCCGTCCGACGGCGCCACCGCCCAGCGCCTGGCCGCACTGGAAGCCGAAGTGGCACTGCTGCGCGCCACCGTGCAGCAGCTGTGCAGCGCCCTGGGAGTGGAAGCGCCGGTGCCCCACAGTGGCATGGATTCTGCAGAGCAGAACCCGCCAGCCGAAATCTGACTCCGGACTCACCCTAGGCTGTCGCCGCCCCGACATGGCGGCAGCGAACGACCATGCTAAAAACCTTGCATTACAAGGAGACCGCAGCATGGATTTGGCATTCACGCCCGAAGAGCAGGCCTTCCGCGAGGAAGTCCGCGCCTGGATACACGAGCACCTGGACCCCGCCGCCGCCCGCAAGGTCCGCGAAGGCCTGCGCCTGACGCGCGACGACATCCAGGGCTGGGCCAAGACCCTGGGCAAAAAGGGTTGGCTGGCCTATGGCTGGCCCAAGGAATTTGGCGGCCCCGGCTGGACTGCGGTGCAAAAGCACCTGTTCGCCGAAGAACTGGCCAAGGCCGGCGCCCCCAGCATCGTGCCCTTCGGGCCGGTGATGGTGGCCCCGGTGATCCAGGCCTTTGGCACGCCGGCGCAGCAGCAGCGCTTTCTGCCCGGCATTGCCAGCGGCGAAGTCTGGTGGAGCCAGGGCTACAGCGAGCCGGGTTCAGGTTCGGACCTGGCCAGTGTGAAGACGCGCGCCGAGCGCCAGGGTGACTTCTACATCGTCAACGGCCAGAAGACCTGGACCACGCTGGGCCAGCATGGCGACTGGATGTTCAACCTGGTGCGCACCAGCAACGAAGGCAAGCCGCAGACCGGCATCAGCTTCCTGCTGATCGACATGAAGTCGCCCGGTGTGACGGTGCGCCCCATCAAGCTGCTGGATGGCGAATGCGAAGTCAACGAAGTCTTCTTTGACAACGTGAAGGTGCCTGCCGACCAACTGATCGGTGAAGAGAACAAGGGCTGGACCTACGCCAAGCACCTGCTGGCACACGAACGCACCAATATTGCCGACGTGAACCGCGCCAAGCGTGAACTGGAGCGCCTCAAGCGCGTGGCCCGGGCCGAAGGCGTGTGGGAAGACCCGCGTTTCCGCGACCAGATCGCCCTGCTGGAAGTGGACGTGGTGGCACTGGAGATGCTGGTGCTGCGCGTGCTGTCGGCCGAAAAGAGCGGCAAGAACCCGCTGGACATTGCCGGTCTGCTGAAGATCAAGGGCAGCGAGATCCAGCAACGCTACACCGAGCTGCTGATGCTGGCCGGCGGCCCCTACAGCCTGCCCTTGGTCTACGAGGCCATGGAAGCCGGCTGGCAGGGCGACTTCCCCGGCGGCACGGTGGGCCTGGCCCCGCTGGCTTCCAGCTACTTCAATATGCGCAAGACCACGATCTACGGGGGCTCCAACGAAGTGCAGCGCAACATCGTCGCGCAGACGGTGCTCGGCTGATGCCCCACCGCCGTCCGCGCTGCGCACAGCGGGACGGCTCCCCCACGCCCCCCTCGGGGAGGGCGCCAGACAGAGCTTTGCTGGACACCCCATGCGGCGGCGCCGCCCGGGATGACAGCACCAGGAGAGATTTATGGATTTCAATTTTTCCGAAGACCAGCAGCAACTGCGCGATGCCGTGCGCCGCTGGGTGGACAAGGCCTACACCTTCGAGCACCGCCGTGCGGCGGTGAAGGCCGGTGGCTTTTCACGCGATACCTGGGCCGAACTGGCCGACCTGGGCCTGACGGCCCTGACCGTGCCTGAAGCCCATGGCGGCCTGGGCCTGGGCGCCGTTGACGCCATGGTGGTGATGGAGGAACTCGGCCGCGGCATGGTGCTGGAGCCACTGGCCCAGGCCTTCATCACCGGCGCCGTGCTCGGCCAGTTTGCCCCCGAAGCCGTGCAGGCCCAGTGGCTGCCGCGCGTTGCGGCCGGCGAGTCCATCGTGGTGCTGGCCCAGCAGGAACGCAGGGCACGCTACCGCCTTGACCGCTGCGAGGCCCAGGCCACCAGGAACGGTGCGGGCTATGCAGTGACCGCCCGCAAGAGCATCGTGCCCATTGGCGACAAGGCCGATGCCTTTCTGGTGCCCGCTCTGCTGGACGGCCAGCAGGCGCTGTTCCTGGTGGAAGCTTCGGCCGAGGGCGTGAGCACCCAGGGCTACGGCACCCAGGACGGCAGCCGTGCTGCCGAGCTGCAGTGCAACGGCAGCCCTGCCACCCTGGTCACCACCGACGGCCTGTCAGCGCTGGAACTGGCGGTGGACGTTGGCAGCGCCAGCGTCTGCGCCGAAGCCGTGGGGGTGATGGAGCAGGCCCTGCTGACCACGGCCGACTACCTGAACCAGCGCAAGCAGTTCGGTGTGGCGATCGCCAGCTTCCAGGCCCTGCGCCACCGCTCCGCCGATATGAAGATGCAGCTGGAACTGGGCCGTTCCATGAGCTACTACGCCAGCCTGCAACTGGGCCAGCCGGCCGAAACCCGCCGCCGCTCCATCGCCCGCGCCCGCGTGCAACTGGGCCAGTCCATGCGCTACGTCGGCCAGCAGGCCGTGCAACTGCATGGCGGCATCGGTGTGACGGACGAGTACATCATCAGCCACCACTTCAAGAAACTGACCCAGCTGGAGATGACCTACGGCGACAGCCTGCACCATCTGGGCGAAGTGTCGGCCCGCATGCGCGAGACCGCAGGCGTGATGGAATAAGCCCAGCGCACCCCGCATCCCTCGCGGCCGGCACTGCGCACTGCAGCCCACCGGCCGCTTTTGGCACGGGCCCCTCCCCTGGGGTCCGTTTTTTTATGCAGGGAAGAAGGAAGCCGCCCCTCAGGTCAGCCGGTACTCCAGCGGCTGCAGCGGCTGCGGTGGCTCGGGGTCACCCAGCGACTGGCACAGGCTGATCTCGATGCCGCGGCAGAAGGCATCCAGCGGCAGGTCGTTGCTTTCCACACCGAAGGGCTCTTCCAGCTCGTCACCCAGCGCGTCCAGACCAAAGAAGGTATAGGCCACGATGCCCACCACAAACGGCGTCATGAAGCCCGTGGTGTCCACCAGGCCGAACGGCAGCAGAAAGCAGTACATATAGGCCGTGCGGTGCAGCAGCAGCATGTACGAAAACGGAATCGGCGTGTGGCGTATGCGTTCACAGGATGCGGCCGCAGCCGTCATCGCGGTGAAGGTGTTGTCGATCTGGGCGGCCAGCACCGGGTCTATCCAGCCTTTGCGCAGGCAGTCGCTCAGGTCATGGCCGTTGGCCAGCATCAGCGCATCGGAGCGGAAATTCAGCGGGTGGTTGCGCATGGCAAACCACTCCTCGGCCGTCAGCCAGCGTTCCAGTGCCCCGTCGTCCTGGTGACCGCGCAGCTGGGAACGCAGCGCATGCGCATGGGCAATCGCACGGTGCACCATGCGCACCCGCACATCTCCCACGCGGTTGCGGGGGTCCAGTACCACAGGCACGCGGATGAAGTTCTGGCATTGGCGCGACAGCGTGCGGGCGCAGATCACCAGCTCGCCCCAGAGCTTGCGCCCTTCCCAGAAACGGTTGTAGGCCGTGGTGTTGCGGAAGCCCAGAAAAATGGCCAAGGGCAGGCCGATCAGCGTGAACGGGATGGGCGTGACGGTGATCTTGAGATCGAACAGATTGCCATGTGCGTAGGTGACCAGCACGGCCAGCACGATGTTCAGGCACAGCACCCATCGGATGCGCTGCAGCACGGAACCGCGCAGGATGAGGAAAAGGTTGAAGCCGGTGGGGCGGTCGCGGACGATCATGCGCAGCAGGCGATCGAGGGTAAACACCTATTGCACCACAGGACAGACGGGCGTTTCTGCAAATGCTGAAAATTCTGTGCCCGTGGCAGGCGCTTCCCTCGCAGAAGCAAGGTCTGCATTGGGCGCTTGGACTGGAGACCCTGCCCTCCTCGTGGAGATAGCGCCGCGCATGCGGGCCCCGGCACGGCGGCTACAACGCCCAGCGCGAGCTTTTGGGCACATGGGCCAGCAGAAACTCCATCTGATCGGCCAGGATGCGGCGATTGCGCAGGATGAAGTCCTCCCACAGGCTGGGGGTGTAGGGCGCATACAGCAGCGGCATGCGCGCCTGCTCCGGCGTGCGCGGCCCTTTGCGGTGGTTGCAGGCACGGCAGGCCGTGACCACATTCATCCAGTGGTCCTGGCCTTTCTGGGCAAACGGCACGATGTGTTCGCGCGTCAGGTCGCGCTCGTCGTGGACCCGGCCGCAGTAGGCACACAGGTGGCGGTCGCGGGAAAACAGTTTGCTGTTGGTGAGGCCGGGCTTGAGCGCATGCGGGTTGATGCGCGGAATGCCTTTGGTGCCGATGATGCTGTTGATGTGGATCACCGACTGCTCGCCGGTGTGCGCGTTATGGCCCCCACGGAACACCGCGATCTGCGCGCCCGATTCCCAGCGGACCTCATCGGCGGCGTAGTGCAGCACGGCCTCCTCCAGGCTGATCCATGACTGGGGAAGTCCGTGGGCGGACAGCTTCAGAACCTTCACGATGCACCTCCTCGAATGAACGTCAACGTCCAGGACGGGTTTCGCGGCAAGCCGATAAGGCATGCGACAGGCATACCCTATGGATGGCAATATACTCGCTTTCACTGTCAGACAGCCATCCCGTGCTGAATTGGAAAGCGCCGCGCGCTATGAAAAACAAAGCATTCCCATGAAGATTTTCAGAGGCCTTCAGCACCCCGATCGTGCCCCCGCATGCGCGGTCACCATTGGTAACTTTGATGGGGTGCACCGTGGCCACCAGGCCATGCTGGGATTGCTGCGTGCCGAAGCCGCGCAACGCGACCTGCCCACCTGTGTGCTGACCTTCGAGCCCCACCCGCGGGACTACTTTGCGCAGAAGCTGAACAAGCCCGATCTGGCCCCCGCCCGCGTGGGCACGCTGCGCGACAAGCTCAGCCAGCTGGCCATCTGCGGCGTGGACCAGACGGTGGTGCTGCCTTTCAACGATGCGCTGGCCGGCCAATCCCCGCAAGCCTTCATCCAGAACGTGCTGGTACAGGGCCTGGGCGCCCAGTACATCCTGGTGGGCGATGATTTCCGCTTTGGCAGCCAACGGGCCGGCGACTACGCCATGCTGGACGCCGCCGGCCAGGCCCAGGGCTTCGACGTGGCCCGCATGAACAGCTACGAGGTGCATGGCGAGCGTGTCTCCAGCACCACGGTGCGGGCGGCGCTGGCGGCCGGCGACATGCCGCAGGCGGCCAAGCTGCTGGGCCACCCCTACACCATCTCCGGCCATGTGGTCCATGGCCGCAAGCTGGGCAGGCAGCTGGCGGAGTCCAAGGCCGGGGCGGCCGATGGCTTTCGCACCCTGAATCTGCGCTTTGACCACTGGAAACCGGCGGCCAGCGGCATCTTTGCGGTGCTGGTGCACGGCCTGGATGCACAGCCGCTGCGCGGCGTGGCGAACCTGGGGGTGCGTCCCTCGCTGGACCCGAACGACGTCAACGGCGGCCGTGTGCTGCTGGAGACACATTGCCTGGATTGGCCTACCCATCTGGGTGGCGAAGGCGCCTACGGTAAAATCATCCGCGTGGAACTTCTGCACAAACTGCACGACGAGCTGAAGTACGACAGTCTCGATGCCCTGACAGCAGGTATCGCCAAGGACTGCGATGACGCATGCGCGTTTTTTGCGTCCATTCCCGCGTCTTCCTACACCGAAACCCGTCGCCAGACCACGCGCGACCGAATTTGACGCTCGCCGTCCCAGCCTGGGCGCGGCAGCGCTTCGGGCACCTGCATCCCATTCACGTCCTGGCCGCGACGCCAACGCGCCGGCCATGGCCTTGCCCTGCTTTCAAGGTTTTCCATGTCTGATTCGAAGTCCAATAAGCCCGAAGCGTCCGCCTACCGCGCAACGCTGAACATGCCCGACACCCCCTTCCCCATGCGCGGCGACCTGCCCAAGCGCGAGCCGGGCTGGGCCAAGGAATGGGAAGACCAGGGCACCTACCAGAAGCTGCGCGCGGCCCGCCGCGGCGCGCCCATGTTCATCCTGCACGACGGCCCGCCCTACGCCAACGGCAAGATCCACATCGGCCACGCCGTCAACAAGATCCTGAAGGACATGATCGTCAAGAGCCGCCAGCTGGAAGGCTATGACGCCCGCTATGTGCCCGGCTGGGACTGCCACGGCCTGCCCATCGAGAACGCCATCGAGAAGCTGCACGGCCGCAACCTGCCCCGTGACGAGATGCAGGCCAAGAGCCGCGCCTTCGCCACCGAGCAGATCGCGCAGCAAATGGTCGACTTCAAGCGTCTGGGCGTGCTGGGCGACTGGGACCACCCCTACAAGACCATGAACTACGCCAACGAGGCGCTGGAACTGCGCGCCTTGAAGAAGGTGATGGAGCGTGGTTTTGTCTACCGTGGCCTGAAGCCGGTGTACTGGTGCTTTGACTGCGCCTCCTCGCTGGCCGAGTTCGAGATCGAATACCAGGACAAGCAGTCGCAGACCCTGGACGTGATGTTCCCCGCTGCAGATACTGCAAAGCTGGCCGCAGCCTTCGGCCTGCCCGCACTGGACAAGGACGCCTTCATCGTCATCTGGACGACGACGGCCTGGACCATCCCTGCCAACCAGGCGCTCAACGTCAACCCCGATCTGGAATACAGCCTGGTCGATACCGAACGCGGCCTGCTGATCGTGGCCTCGGCCCTGGTGGAAAAGTGCCTGGCACGCTGGAACATCACCGGCCAGGTGGTGGCCACCGCGCAAGGCAAGGCGCTGGACCACATGCCCTTCAAGCACCCGCTGGCCCATGTGGACAAGGGATTTGACCGCATCTCCCCCGTCTACCTGGCCGAGTACGCCACGGCCGACGACGGTACCGGCATCGTGCACTCGGCGCCGGCCTACGGCGTGGATGACTTCAACTCCTGCATGCACAACGGCATGGATTACAAGGACATCCTCAACCCCGTGCAGGGCAATGGCGTGTACGCGGCGGACCTGCCGCTGTTCGGCGGCCAGTACATCTGGAAGGCCGTGCCTGTCATCCTAGACGCCCTGAAGGTCGCAGGCCGTCTGATGGACACCACCCACCTGACCCACAGCTACCCGCACTGCTGGCGCCACAAGACGCCGGTGATCTACCGTGCGGCCGCACAGTGGTTCATCCGCATGGATGAAGGCGAAGGCGTGTTCACCGACCCCGCGCAGAAGCCCGAGAAGACCCTGCGCCAGATCGCGTTGGAAGCCATCGACAGCACCAGCTTCTACCCGGAAAACGGCCAGGACCGCCTGCGCGCCATGATCGCCGGCCGTCCCGACTGGTGCATCTCGCGCCAGCGTTCCTGGGGCGTGCCCATCCCCTTCTTTCTGCATGTGGACACGGGTGCGCTGCACCCCCGCACCATGGAGATCCTCGACCAGGCGGCCGACATGGTCGAGCAAGGCGGCATCGAGGCCTGGAGCCGCGTGAGCGCAGAAGACATCCTGGGCGCGGAAGAAGCCAAGCACTACACCAAGAGCACCGACATCCTGGAAGTCTGGTTCGACTCCGGCTCCACCTTCTGGCATGTGATGCGCGGCACCCACGCCGACATGCACCATGACCAGGGCCCGGAAGCCGACCTGTACCTGGAAGGCCATGACCAGCACCGCGGCTGGTTCCACTCCTCGCTGCTGCTGGCCTCCGCCATCTTCGGCCGCGCCCCGTACAAGGGGCTGCTGACCCACGGCTTCACCGTGGACGGCCAGGGCAAGAAGATGTCCAAGTCGCTGGGCAACACCGTCGCTCCACAGGACGTGAGCGGCAAGATGGGGGCCGAAATCATCCGCCTGTGGGTGGCTTCGACCGATTACTCGGGTGACCTGGGCATCGACGACAAGATCCTGGCCCGCGTGGTAGATGCCTACCGTCGCATCCGCAACACGCTGCGCTTCCTGCTGGCCAACACCAGTGACTTCGACGCAGCCACCGACAGCGTCCCCTACCAGGACCTGCTGGAGATCGACCAGTACGCCCTGGCCCGCGCGGCGCAGCTGCAAAAGGAAATCATCGGCCACTACCAGGTCTATGAATTCCACCCCGTGGTCGCCAAGATCCAGCTGTTCTGCTCGGAAGACCTGGGCGGCTTCTACCTGGACGTGCTCAAGGACCGCCTCTACACCACGGCGCCCAAGAGCCTGGCCCGCCGCTCGGCCCAGACCGCACTGCACCAGATCACCCAGGCACTGCTGCGCTGGATGGCACCGTTCCTGTCCTTCACGGCCGAAGAAGCCTGGAAGATCGTGGGCCACAGCGAAACCATCTACCTGGAGAAGTTCACCGAACTGCCCGAAGGCGATGCCGCCCTGCTGGCCAAGTGGACCCGCATCCGCGAGATCCGCGACGTGGTCAACAAGGACATCGAAGCCGTGCGCGTGGAAGGCAAGGTCGGCGCATCGCTCCAGGCCGAAGTCACCATCTCGGCCCAGCACGAAGACCTGGCCCTGCTGCAGTCATTGGCCGACGACCTGAAGTTCGTGCTCATCACCTCGGCCGCCCAGGCAGTGGCAGGCGATGCGCTGGCCGTGGCCGTCACCCCGTCGGAAGCCGCCAAGTGCGAGCGCTGCTGGCATTACCGCGATGACGTGGGCGTGAACCCCGCCCACCCCACACTGTGCGGCCGCTGCGACAGCAATCTGCACGGCAGCGGCGAAGTGCGCAGCAAGGCCTAAACTGCCACACACGCCCCCCCTCACCGCCCACGCCCGCGTGGGCGGTGTGCTTTGGTACAAAGACAGAAGCTGCTCAGGCCCCTGCACCAATGGATCCAGGCACGAATCCACCTGAAATTCATGTGGGGATAGTGCCGGCAGCTATGATTTTTTGAGTTTCACAGGATCCCCGATTGCCATGACCGCACCCCTTGCTTTGCGCACCGCCCGCATCTGGCCCTGGCTGGCCTGGGCACTGGCCATCATTGCGCTGGACCAGATCACCAAGCAGTGGATTCTGGATGTCTACCAGCTGGGCGACTGGACGCCCATCACCGGCTTCTTCAACATCGTGCGCGCTCACAACACCGGCGCGGCGTTTTCCTTCCTGGCCGACGGCAGCGGCTGGCAGCGCTGGCTGTTCGTCGGCATCGGCGTGGTGGCCACGCTGCTGATCGTCTGGCAACTGCGCAAACACCCCGGCGACAAGCTGTTCTGCTTTGCGCTGTCCAGCATCCTGGGCGGCGCCATCGGCAATGTGGTGGACCGCCTGCAGCACGGCTATGTCGTGGACTTTCTGGACTTCTACTGGGGCAGCAGCCACTTTCCCGCCTTCAACGTGGCCGACGTCGGCATCAGCGTGGGGGCCGCCTGCCTGATCCTAGACGAAATCCTGCGCAGCCGCCGGGCCAAACGCGGCGTGTAAGCCACACGCCGCCGCCGGCCTCCCCCTACCTCGTACCCCCTCCCGGCCCCACGCTGCGAGGGGTTGGCTTTTTGAGGGCCTTGTCCGGGCCGCCGGGTGTCCGCCATGCAACAGATCGGAGGGTCGCCAACGCTCACAGATACAGGCGATCGTGCTAGCGTTTCAGGTACAGGAAATGCTTGTCAGGCAGACGCAGCGCACCGGGTGGATGGGATGCCGTTAGTACCCATTCTTTTTGTTTCGTTTTTTTTCTAAAATATTCCTATACCGCACTGCCTGGTGCGCTATCGATGGCCACCCGGTGTCCGACACCGGGTCTCAGGGTTATATTAGTTCGCTTCCTAGCGAACCGTTCATGAAGCACTTACTCAATCTTTTGGCTGCTGTGGCCCTGCTGGTCTGGGGCACCCATATGGTGCGCACCGGTGTGCTGCGCGTGTTCGGCGCCAACCTGCGCAATCTGTTGGCCCACAGCATGCGCAACCGCTTCACGGCGGCCCTGTCGGGCCTGGGCGTGACGGCCCTGGTGCAGTCCAGCACGGCCACGTCGCTGATGACTTCGGCCTTTGTCGGCCAGGGCCTGATTCCGCTGCCTGCCGCCCTGGCGGTCATGCGTGGCGCCGATGTGGGCACGGCCGCCATGGCGGTGCTGTTCTCCTTCGATCTGTCCTGGCTGTCACCGCTGTTCATCTTTGTCGGGGTGGTGCTGTTCATCACCCGGCAGGACACCACGCCGGGACGCATTGGCCGGGTGCTGATCGGGCTGGGCGTGATGCTGCTGGCACTGCGCCTGGTGGTGGAAGCCACCGAACCGCTGCTGGAATCCGCCACCGTGCGCACCTTGCTGGCCTCGGTCAGCAGCGACATTTTTCTGGAACTGATGCTGGGCGCCGTGCTGGCGGTGCTGGCCTATTCCAGCCTGGCCATCGTGCTGCTGATTGCGGCCATGGCCAGCTCCGGTGCCATTCCGCTGGACGTGGCCCTGGGCCTGACATTGGGCGCCAATCTGGGCAGCGGCATGGTAGCGGTGCTGACCACCGCCAAGGCCGCCATCGAGGTGCGCCAGGTCACCGTGGGCAATATGCTGTTCAAGATCATGGGCGTGGCCATCGTGGCGCCGTTCATGGGCCTGTGGGTCACTTATGCCCAACCCCACATTCCCGGCGCGGGCCAGAATGTGGTGCTGTTTCACCTGGCGTTCAACATCTTCAACAGCCTGTGCTTCATCGGCCTGACCCAGACCGTGGCACGCTGGGTGTCCAACCTGCTGCCCAAGCCGGCCGACCACAGCGCCGGCAGCCTGCTGCGCCCGCGCCACCTGGATCCTTCGGCCCTGTCCACCCCCTCGCTGGCCATCAGTTGCGCCGCACGGGAGGCCTTGCACCAGGCCGATGTGGTGGAGTCCATGCTGATCGGCCTGCAGAAGGTGGTGGAGAGCGATGACGCCAAGCTCTCGCACGAGGTGCGCAAGCTGGAAGACACGGTGGATGACCTGTATTCCGCCATCAAGTACTACATGACCAAGATTTCGCGCGCCGAACTGGACGAACGCGAAGGCCAGCGCTGGACGGAAATCATCAGCTTCACCATCAACATGGAGCAGATCGGCGACATCATCGAGCGCGTGCTGCAGGAAATCGAGGACAAGAAGATCAAGAAGGGTCGCCACTTCTCGGAAGCCGGCAAGCAGGAGATCAGCCAGCTGCACGAGCACCTGCTGAGCAATCTGCGCCTGGCCATGAGCGTGTTCCTGAACGGCAACCCGCGCGAGGCACAGAAGCTGCTGGAAGAGAAAGCACGCTTCCGCGACCTGGAGCTGGCCTACTCGGCCACCCACCTGAACCGCCTGGCCGACAACACCGTGCCCAGCATCGAGACCAGCTCGCTGCACATCGACCTGATCAGCGACCTGAAGCGCATCAACTCGCTGCTGTGCTCCGTGGCCTACCCGATCCTGGAGTCCACCGGTGCACTGGCGCCCAGCCGGCTGCGCGAGCCGGTGGCGAAGTAAGCCCCCGACGGGAGCTTCCGCAGACATAAAAAAGGCGCCCCCCGGGCGCCTTTTTTTGCACCGCGTTCCGGCGGCTACCAGCCCAGGTGGTCGGCCAGAATCAGACTGGCTTCAGGCGTGAAGCAGTCCTGCAGCAGCCAGGCCTGCAGTTGCTGCGGCGTGATGCACTGGAACTGCGCCACTTCCCCGTCCATGTTCTGCGGTTGCACGCCCTGCGGCACCACGGCATGGAACCATTGGATACTTTCCAGCATATAGCCTGTGCCATCGCCACCTTCTTCACTGGGACAGGCAAAGTCCACCTGGCCGCCCCGGCGCAGCTGCTGCAGCGGAGCCAGGTCCAGGCCGGCTTCCTCCTGCGTTTCGCGTGCCAGCGCGGTCTGCAGGCTGTCACCGGCAGAGACCATCCCCCCCATCAGCGTGTCCCACTTGCCCGGGTGCGTGGGTTTGTTCAGTGCGCGCTGCTGCACCCACATGCGCCCGTCCGGGGCAGAGCCCAGCAGGTGCACCGCCTGCGTGGCCACGCCCAGCACGCGCACGGCGCCGCGTTCCACCGTGGCCACCAGCGCACCGTCCTGGCCATGCACATCCAGTTGCTCATTGCGCCAGGGGCCACAGCGCCCCTGTGTGCGCAGCAGTTGCGCCATCGCATTGAGTGCCGCCGTGGGATCGTCGGCCTGCAACTGCCAGGCCTGTGCGCCCTGCACCGTGGCGGCCTCCAGCACAAAGCCCTGCTGCCGGGCCCAGACCGTGGCCTGGGCCGCATCGAACACCGCTTCGGCCACACTGCCGATGCGCTGGCCATTGCACCACAGCGGCCATCGCGGAGCCTGCGGCGGCTGCTGACTGGCCTGGCGCAGCGGCTGCACCCATTGCGTTCCGGCTCCGGCCGGCATGTGCAGGCCGCTCACAGCGTCAAGATGCTGGAGCCGGTGGTCTTGCGCGCTTCCAGGTCCCGGTGGGCCTGCTGCACATCGGCCAGGGGGTAGCGCTGGTCGATGTGGATGTTCACCAGCCCGCTGGACACCACATGGAACAGATCGTCCGCTATGGCCTGCGTGGCTTCCCGGCTGTGCATATGGGCAAACAGGGTCTGGCGCGTCACATACAGCGACTTGGCGGCCAACACAGCCGGCGCAAAAGGCGCCACCGGCCCGGAGGCATTGCCGAAGCTGACCATCAGACCAAAGCGCCGCAGGCAGGCCAGCGAGCCTTCCCAGGTGTCCTTGCCCACGCTGTCGTAGACCACTTTCACCCCTTGCCCTTCGGTGATCTCCATCACCCGCTCGGCAAAGTTCTCGCTTCTGTAATTGATAGCGTGCACGGCCCCATTGGCCAGCGCCAGCGCACATTTCTCATCAGATCCTGCGGTGGCAATCAGCTGCAGGCCCAGCGCCCGGGCCCACTGACAGGCAATCAGTCCCACGCCACCGGCCGCCGCATGGAACAGCACGAAATCCCCGGGCTGGATGCCTTCCACCGGCCTGCATTTCTTGAGCAGGTATTGGGCCGTCATGCCCTTGAGCATCATGGCGGCACCGGTCTCGAAACTGATGGCATCGGGCAGATGGCATACATGGGTGGCCGGCATCACACGGCGCTCGCTGTAGCTGCCGGGGGGGTGGCTGGCATAGGCCACGCGGTCCCCCACCTTCAGGTGCTTCACATCCTGTCCCACGGCTTCCACCACGCCGGCAGCCTCCATGCCCAGGTTCAGCGGCAGCGGCAGCTGATACAGGCCGGAGCGTTGGTAGACATCGATGAAGTTCAGGCCCACCGCATGGTGGCGCAGCAGCACCTCCCCGGCGCCCGGTGCCGGCACCTCCTGCTCCACCAGTTGCAGCACCTCCGGACCACCGTTGTGGGTGATCTGCACGACACGGGATTTCATGGCATCTCCTTGGAATTGGCACACACTCTAAACGCTTCGGCAGGGCACTCGCCGCCGCCACGGGCATGCCCGCTGCCAGCAAAACGCGATGCCCCCACGCCCCACATGCTGCCACGACCGGCCCTGTGGCCTGTCGCAACGGCGCTACCATGGGGCCCCTATGACTTCACCGTTGACACTGGGCACGGCCGCCATGCTGACGGCAGCGCCGTTGCTCTGGGCTGGCAATGCCATTGTGGGCCGCATGGTCCACGACCTGATCTCTCCGTTCACACTGAACTTTCTGCGCTGGGTGCTGGCCTTTGCCCTGTTGCTGCCCTGGAGCTGGTCCGTGCTGCGGCGTGGCAGTGCACTGTGGCCGCACTGGCGTCGCTATGCCCTGCTGGGGCTGGTGGGGATTGGTTGCTACAACGCGCTGCTGTACCTGGCATTGCAGACTTCCTCGCCCATCAATGTGACCCTGGTGGGCTCCAGCATGCCGGTGTGGATGCTGGTGATTGGCCGACTCTGCTTTGGTGCGCGCATTTCGCTGCGCCAGATGCTGGGCGCGGCACTGTCGGTGCTGGGTGTGGCGGTGGTGCTGAGCCGCGGAGACCTGCGCCAGCTGCTGAGCCTGCAGTTGGTGCCGGGCGATCTGTTCGTGCTGCTGGCCACCATTCTGTGGTCGCTCTACAGCTGGATGCTGGCCGATACCCGGGAGCCCACCAGCATCCGGGGCGACTGGGCCGGCTTTCTGATGGCCCAGCTGGTCTTCGGCCTGGGCTGGTCGGCCCTGTTCGCCAGCGGCGAACTGGCGCTGGGCCACATGAATCTGCAGCTGAGCCTGCCACTGGCCGGCGCCTTGCTCTTCATCGCCCTGGGCCCGGCCATTCTGGCGTACCGTTTCTGGGGCGTGGGAGTCTCACGTGCCGGTCCGGCCGTGGCCGGCTTTTTTGCCAACCTGATCCCGGTCTTCACCGCCATTCTCTCCACCCTGGTGCTGGCCGAGCTGCCCCATGTCTACCACGGCGTGGCTTTCCACCTGATCGTGGGCGGCATCGTCGTCTCCTCCCGGCGCTGAAGCTTCCATGTGCCGGCCCAGCCCCAGCGCTGCGCCGTTGCCCAGCATGGAGGGCTGCCTGGCCGGCATCTCATCCACAAAGCGCTCCAGGTCGGCCACCGGCAGGGGCCGGCTGAAGAAATAGCCCTGGAAACGCTGGCAGCCAAAGCGCACCAGGCTATCGAATTGCGACTGCAGCTCCACGCCTTCGGCAATCACCGTCAGGCCCAGGTTGTGGGCCATGCCGATGATGGTCTGGGCCACCACATCGTCGGTATGGCGCTCACCCAGGTGGCGCACAAAGGACTGGTCGATCTTCAGCTGGCTCAGCGGCAGCCGTGTCAGATAGGACAGCGAAGACTGTCCTGTGCCGAAATCGTCCATCGAGAACCGGACACCGGCCGAGCGCAACTCGCTCATCTTGGCGATGGAGTCTTCCATGTCGTCAATCACCAGCGTTTCCGTCAGCTCCAGCTTCAACAGGCTGGAGGGGATCGCACTCTCGGCGATGGCGCGCAGCACCTGGGAGACAAAATCCTGCTGACGGAACTGGCGCGCACTCACATTCACTGCCAGGTGGATGCCACCAGCCGCGGGTGGTTCTGCCACCGCGCCAGTTGCTGGCAGGCCGTGTGCAGCACCCATTGGCCGATCTGCACGATCAGCTCGCTGTCTTCGGCCACGGCAATGAACTGCCCTGGCGGCACCATGCCCTGTTCGGGATGCTCCCAGCGCACCAAGGCTTCGATGCCGTCGATGCTGCCGTCGGCCATGAACTGCGGCTGGTAATGCAGCACAAACTGGTCGTGCGCGATGCCGTAGCGCAGATCCGCCTCCAGCTGTGCCCTCGCGCTGAGGACCTCCTGCATATGGGGTTCGAAGAAGCAGACCCCCGCACCCTGCTGGGTCTTGATCTGGTACATGGCAATGTCGGCCTGCTTCAGCAGCTCGCCCACCTCCACCTGCGCATTGCCAAACAAGGTCACTCCCAGGCTGGCGGAGCAGCGGTGCACATAGGACCCCAGCACGTAGGGTTCGGCCAGACGGCGCAGCATTTTCTCTGCAATCTTCTTGGTCAGCTTGCCGGCTTCGTCCATATTGCCCGGCAGGTCGCAGAGCATGATCACGAATTCATCCCCACCCAGGCGCGCCACGGTATCGGAGGCACGGATGGACGCATGCAGACGCTGCCCCACCTCCTGCAGCAGCAGGTCGCCCATTTCATGGCCCTGGGTATCGTTGAGTACCTTGAACTTGTTCAGGTCCACAAAAATCAGCGCCCCCAGCCAGCCCGCACGCTGGGCCAGGTGCGTGGCCTGGCCCAGACGGTCCAGCAGCAGGCGGCGATTGGGCAACCCCGTCAGCGGATCGTAGAAAGCCAGGGTCTCGATCTCGGCCGAGGCAAGGCGGATGGCCGTGATGTCCTCGCAGGTAATGACCCGCCCACCATCGGGCGTGCGCCGCTGGCTCAGTTGCAACGTCAGTCCCGAGGCGGTGGCCAGTTCGCTGCCACTCTCATCCCCGTCTTCCCATGCCGCCAGCATGCGGCGCAGCTGGATCACCTCGCTGTGCAGCGCTGCGTCTGCGCCACTGCCTTCCGCCGAGATCAGCACATCGCGCCACAGACAGCCACGCACCAGTGCGGTCAGCTGCCAGGGAAACATTTCCGCATACCGCTGGTTCCAGTGCACGACCTGCATCGCATCGTCCAGCTGCAAAAAGCCCGCGGCAATGCAATCCATGGCGCGGTGCAGCGTGGCTTCCGACTCCATCACCCGCTGCTGGGCACGCTGCATATGCCGCATGTACACCTGCATCATGCCCGCGCCCGCCAGCAGCAGCAGGGAAAACACCACCACCCCGGCCAGCACCGCATCGCGCGTGCCATACCACTGGCCGAGCACGGTCGACATCGGCAAGGCCGCCGTCAGCCGCAGCTGGTCGTAATTGAGCTGCACGGCTTCCAGCAGGCTCGGAGCGCCGTCCAGGCGCGAGGCGGCCTGCTGCACGCCCTGGTGCAGATAGCGGTCCAGGGGCGGGGCATCGGCCTGCAGGCGGGCGCTGCTTTCCAGCGGCACGCGCAGCACCAGGGTGCCATCGGCACGCTCCAGCGTCACTTCCAGGTTCTTGAGCGCGGTGCCCTGCATCAGCAGACCCACCCAGCTGGAAACCGGCACCTGGGCCACCACCAGGTAATGCTCGCCTCCCTGGCTGCTGTTCAGGTAACGGGCAATGTGCAAGGTGCGGACCTGCGCCCAGCTTTCATCCGGCATGCTGATGTGCAGCATGCGTTCACGCTCGGGAGTTTGCGCCACCGTCTGCAGCCAGTTCTGCGGAATGCGCACCACACGGTAATTGCCCAGGTTGTCGGCCGCTGCCAGCACTTTGCCATCGGACTTGACCACCACGATGGAACTGATCAGCGCATTTTGCTTGGCCGCCAGCTGCAGCACCTGCTGCAGGTAGGCGGGATCCTGCTCGGACAGCGGGGCCTCATTCAGGCGCAGCATGTCGTCCACACCGGTCAGCAGCATATCGATGGCACTCATTGACCGGTTCAGGGCGTTCTGCGCGCCTTGCACAAAGCGCGTCAGGCGCTGCTCGCTTTCCTCGCGGGTGCTGGTGTGCATGTCTTGCAGCAGCCAGAGCGCCCCCACCAGCAACACGGCCACCAGGGCCAGCACACTGGACCACACCACCCGCGCGGCATGACGTGGAAGCCGAGGGATTCTTTCCATGGCTCAGCGTCCGCCCGCAGCGCGCAATGCGGCGGAGCAAGGTGCAACCGGGAAACCGTGGCGATCAGGGGACAGCATGCATCCAATCCGTTCGAGGGGAGAAACCTGCGGGACAAGCCCGCTTCACTTCTTCGCAGCACCCTGGAGACATACCACCCAAGCTATCGCCACGCCTTGGGTTACATCATGTGACAAGCGCAGTGCAATTGGGTCAATGCCCCTGCCCGTCAGGAGATGTCTGGCGACCGGCGGAGCCGGTCGCCGTGATAGGCAGCTGCAGGCCGGGCTCCCAGGCCCGACTTGCAGCCACTATCTCAGAAAGTGCCCGGATAGGCGCCACCGTCAGCCAGAATGTTCTGACCGGTCATATAGCCGGCATGCTGGCTGCACAAAAAGGCGCAGATCGCACCGAATTCAGCGGGCGTGCCGAAGCGCTTGGCTGGCACCATGGCTTCTTGCGCCTTGCGCACTTCATCCACGGTTTTGCCGCTCTTGCCGGCATTGGCCGCAAAAGTGGTCTTGAGGCGGTCGGTGTCGAACTTGCCGGGCAGCAGGTTGTTGATGGTCACCCCTTTGGCGGCAATGCCGGAACGCGCCACGCCCGCCACAAAGCCGGTCAGGCCGCTGCGCGCGCCGTTGGACAGGCCCAGGATGTCGATGGGCGCCTTCACGGCGCTGGAGGTGATGTTGACGATGCGGCCAAAGCCGCGCGCGGCCATGCCATCCACCGTGGCCTTGATCAGCTCGATGGGGGTCAGCATATTGGCGTCCACGGCCTTGAGCCAGGCGTCGCGGTCCCAGTTGCGGAAATCGCCCGGAGGGGGGCCGCCGGCGTTGGTCACCACGATGTCGTAGTCCTTGCCCGGGCCGCCCGGCACACTGAATACGGCCGCACGACCGGCTTCGGTGGTGATGTCGCAGGCCACCGCCAGCACCTCAGGCGCCTTGCGGCCTGTCGTGCCGGACCATTGCGTGGCCACAGCCCGCAACTGCGCAGCCGCCTCCTGCAGCGCGGCATCGGTGCGGGCGTTAATGACCACATTCACACCATCTTCCACCAGTGCCTTGGCGCTGCCAAAACCCAAGCCCTTGCTCGCGCCGCACACCAGCGCCCATTTGCCTGCAATACCCAGATCCATGGGAAATCTCCTTGTTGTCAGTTACAAAAGTTCATTGTTGGGCCGGATGCTCAGCCTTGCGGCTTGCGGGCCATGCGGGTGAACAGCAAGATGCCGCCCACCACCAACACCGTTCCCGCCAGCATCCAGCGGTTGAAGTCTTCGTCCAGCAGCCACACCCCCATCAAGATGGTGGACAGCGGACCGATCATGCCGGTCTGCGCCGTCAGGCCCGGGCCGATGCGTTCGATGGCCATCATCACCATCAGCACCGGGGCGGCCGTGCACAGCAGCGCATTGAGCAGCGACAGCCACAGCACTTCGTGCGGCACGGCCTGCAGGCTGGCCACATCGCGCACCACGAAGTACTGGGCAATGCAGAACAGGCAGGCCACGCTGGTGGCCAGACCCACCAGGCGCAGCGAGCCCAGGCGGCGCACCATCTCGCCGCTGTAGATCAGATAGACGGCATAGCTGACGGCACTGGCCAGCACCAGGAAGGCCCCCCAGGCCGCGTGGCTGCCCTGGGCGCCCAGTTCATGGCCGAAGACCAGCAGCACGCCACAGTAGCTCAGGCCCATGCCGGCCAGCTGGACCCAGGTGATGGCGCGCTTGTAGACCACCCAGCCGAACACCACCACCAGCGTGGGGTTGAGGTACAGGATCAGCCGCTCCAGCGAGGCGGTGATGTACTGCAGCCCGGCAAAATCCAGGTAGCTGGACAGGTAATAGCCGCAGAACCCCAGGCCCACCACACCCCACCAGTCGCGGCGCGACAGGGGCGGCTTGCCCCGGCCGGCCCACCAAGCCATGGCCAGAAACAACGGCAGCGCGAACAGCATTCGCAGCATCAGCAGCAGCACGGCATCGGCCCCGTAGCGGTAACCCAGTTTGACAATGATGGCCTTGCCGCTGAAGGCAACCGCCCCCAGCGTGGCCAGCAGCAGCCCGCCCGCTATCCCTTTGGAAACTGCGGGTGCAGATAAAGCCTGCTCAGAAGACACTTTTCACTCACATTCCTCAGCCACAGACGCTGCCGGTTGCAGCGCCTTGCCGAGTGCATTCTTCCACTGCCGGCACAGGCGCGCCGACGTGGGTGAACAAGACCGCCCACGCCATGCACGCCAGCGTCTATGGCCACCACAGGCGCGCCGCCGTGCAACAGCGGCAGCCCTGCAGACCGTGCGTCAGTGCTTGCCGTTGAACAGCTTGTGGTGCAGACGGCGCAGCGACCACCAGACGCTGAAGGCCACCACAGGAATGGCCACGGCCGCCGAAATTTCAGGCGACAGCGGCCAGCCCAGCTTCTGCGCCCCCTTGGCCAGGTACGCAATCAGGCCGGTGATGTAGTAGGTGATGGCGGCCACGGACAGGCCTTCCACCGTGGACTGCAGCTTGAGCTGCATGCCCTGGCGGTCGTTCATGGTGCCCAGGATGGCCTGGTTGCTTTGCTGCTGCTCGATCTCCACCCGCGTGCGCAGCAGGTTGCTGACGCGCGACACCCGCTGCGACAGCGCGTTCTGGCGGTGCGTGGCCCATTCGCAGGTGCTGCGTGCAGGTGACAGCCGGCGGTCCATGAACTCGTGGATGGTCAGCAAGCCCGACAGGCGCTGCTCGTTCAGGTCATGGATGCGCTTGTCCACCAGTTCAAAGTAGGCACGGCTGGCCGAAAAGCGCGAATGGGTCGCGGCGTACTCGCTCTCCACCTGGCCTGCCAGCCGGGTCAGCCGGTCCAGCAGCACCGGCTCGGACTCGCGGTCCGCCTCGCGGATGGCCTGGGCCAGATCGGCCAGCTCCTTTTCGGCCGTGGCCAGCACCGCTGCGGCATGGCGTGCCACAGGCAGGCCCAGCAAAGCCGACATGCGGTAGGTTTCGATCTCCAGCAGCCGCTGCACCAGGCGCCCCAGACGGCGTGCGCTGATGTGATCGGACGGCTTGACCAGCATGCGTGAATACCCGTCGGCATGGATGGCAAAGTCGGTACACACTTCCGTGTGACCCACATGCACCACGGACCCGGCCAGCGTGTCTTCATTCAGCATCTGCAGCACCAGGCCCTTAATGCCCTGGCCCGCACACTGCGCGTCCTTGACGATCCACAGGTGGACACTGCTCAGGCACAGGCCGGGCAGCTTGGCAAACCAGGCCTGGGGCACCTGTTCGATGGCCGTCGGCGGTGTGCGCGTATCCAGCGGCACGCCGGGCTCCAGCGGCACCATGAAAGTCCAGGTGACGAATTCGGTGTGCAGCTCCCAGCGCAGACGAAAGGTCCCCAGGTCCACCCGCAGATGGGTGGTCTCCCGGTCGGGTCCGGTCTGGTGGTGGTCGCGCATCAGCGCCGCCAGGTGCGCACGGCTGGCCTCGCGCTGGGCGGGGTCGGTGAGCATGACCACATGGGTGATGGCCGCCGGCGCATGAATAGGCTCGGCCGGACGGGCATGGATCTCGTTGTGCAGCAGCGTGCGCTGCGGATGGGGTACGGGCTGGAGCGGAACAGGCATGCAAACCTCAAGAAACTGCCGCTATTGTGCAGGCAGCAGCCCAGTTTCTGCGGGTTTGTACCCGGCAGCCCACACCCAGCGGCTGCCGGCCCCCGCCATGCACCCAGGCTGGGCATGACGAGGCTGCTGCGCGGCCATCCCGCCGCGCAGGCTGAGGAGCTCTGGCTTAGAAGCTTTCCCAGTCCCCATCGTCCGCCGTCGCGGAGTGGGCCACACCAGGGCGACGCAGCGCACCGCCATCGGACTTGGCTGCAGGCGACTGCGCCAACGCAGGTACCGCTGCCGCCGCAGCGGCGGGCTTGGCCTTAGGGGCTGCCACGGCGGCAGGGCGCGCCGCAGGTGCCTGCGCGCGGGGCGCAGCCACCGCCACGGGTGCCGCAGCGGCCGGGCGCGATGCCGCAACGCTGCGCACCTGGCTGTCCTGGCCCACATTGAACACCGCCACCACCTGCTCCAGGCGCTGGGCCTGTTCGCGCATCGCCGTGGCCGCTGCAGTGGATTCCTCCACCAACGCCGCGTTCTGCTGTGTCATCTGGTCCAGGTTGCTCACCGCCTGGTTCACCTGGCCAATGCCGTCGCGCTGCTCGGTCGAGGCCGCGGTGATCTCACCGATCAGGTCCGTCACCCGGCGCACGCTCTGCACGATCTCCTGCATGCTCTGGCCGGCCTGCTCCACCTGTTGCGAGCCCGATTCCACATTGCTCACGCTGGTGGTGATCAGGGCCTTGATTTCCTTGGCGGCTTCGGCGCTGCGGCCGGCCAGGGAACGCACTTCCCCGGCCACCACGGCAAAGCCCCGACCCTGCTCACCGGCACGGGCCGCTTCCACCGCCGCGTTCAGCGCCAGGATATTGGTCTGGAAGGCGATGCCGTCGATCACGCCGATGATGTCGCTGATGCGGCGGCTGCTGTCGGTGATCTGCTGCATGGAATGCACCACCTGCTGCACCACCGAGCCGCCCCGCTCGGCCGCCTGGGCGGCCATGCCGGCCAGCTGGTTGGCCTGGCGGGCGGTCTCGGACGATTGCGTCACGGTGGACGTCAGCTCTTCCATGCTGGCAGCAGTTTCTTCCAGGTTGGCCGCAGTCTGTTCGGTACGGGCCGACAGGTCCTGGTTGCCGGTGGCAATCTGGCTGGACGCTGCCGACACCGACTCCACCCCGCTGCGCACCTCGCCCACCACCGCGCGCAGACGCACGGCCATGCGGTCCAGTGCATTCAGCAGATGGCCGAATTCATCCTTGCGCTCCACCTTGGCCTGGACCGTCAGGTCGCCGTTGCCGATGGATTCCGCCACCTGCACCGCATGCTCCAGCGGTTGGGTGATAGTGTGGATGATCTTGCGCATGACCAGCACCAGCACCAAAGCCAGTACCACCACCGTAACCGCACCGGCGACGGCCAGGGTCTGCTGTTCAGCCTGGGCCTGGGCGATACCTGCATCGCGCTGGCGCTCCTGCAGCACCACGAAATCGTTCAGGCTGGCCGCGTATTTTTCGGCGGCCGGCAGGTAATCCTGGCGGGCAAAGTCGGTGCGGGCCGAGAAGGACTCCGACTGCCGCACGCTGTCCAGCTGCTGCATGATCGCAGCCACCTTGTCGGCCTCCCGCACCACGGCGGCCAGCCCCTCACGGTCGGCCTCGGTCTGCAAGCCCTGCTCCACCGCCTTGCGCGCATCGGCAATCATGGCGCGGCCGTCATTCAGGCGCAGGTTGAACAGGTCCTCCACATGGGGTTCGCTGGTCGCGATGGCGGCTGTGGCCGTCTCCAGGCTCTTGAGGATGGCGCCCTGCCAGCGCAGAGCGGCAGAGATGTTGGCTTCATAGCGCTGCACCGTGCCGACGGTGCTGCCCATCAGCGCATTGGCCTTGTACTGCAGCAGCCCCCCCACGCCCAACACCAGCACCAGCAACGCGACGATGGTGGCCCACAGTTTGTGGGAGACCCGCATATTCAAAACGCTCATCCAGACCCTCTTGCCTCATATGAAGCACCATCCCAGCGACAGTGCGATAGATGACACCCCCACGCAGCGGAGGACCGCAGCCCATGCAAGAGAAGCAACCTGGCAACCCTGACAAACTGCCGTAGGCCCATGGCTTTGCGACCCCGTCTTTCGCTCGGGTGTGCCGATGGAATCCGATTCTAAAAACATTCAGTTGCACTTGTTCGCAATCCAAAGAAACCCGTATAAAACCGTCTGTTTGTCGGCAAATGAACACAAAAAAAGCACCCGAAGGTGCTTTTTTTGCAGATACGTAGAAAACGCGTCGCCGGGGCGTCACTCTTCCACGAAGGCTTCTTCGCGCTTGTTCTTCACTGCGGGCAGCGTCACGATGATCAACAGCAGCACAGCCAGAGCCAGCATCACGGCAGAGATGGGGCGGGTCACGAAGACCGACCAGTCACCACGCGACAGCAGCAGGGCGCGGCGCAGGTTTTCTTCCATCATCGGGCCCAGGATGAAGCCCAGCAGCAGCGGAGCAGGTTCGGTACCCAGCTTGTAGAACACATAGCCGATGAAACCGAAGATACCCACCATCCAGACGTCGAACTCGGAGTTCTTCGTGCCGTACACGCCCACTGCGCAGAACAGCACGATGGCGGGGAACAGCCAGCGGTAAGGCACGGACAGCAGCTTGATCCACATGCCGATCATCGGCAGGTTCAAGATGATCAGCATGGCGTTACCGATCCACATCGAGGCGATCAGGCCCCAGAACAGTTCGGGGTTGCTGGTCATCACCTGGGGGCCAGGCTGGATGTTGTGGATGGTCATGGCACCCGCCATCAGCGCCATCACGGCGTTGGGGGGGATACCCAGGGTCAGCAGCGGAATGAACGAGGTCTGCGAACCGGCGTTGTTGGCCGACTCAGGCGCCGTCACGCCACGGATATTGCCTTGGCCGAAGGGCACTTCGCCCGGACGCAGCTTGGTCTTCTTTTCGATGGTGTACGAAGCGAAGGCCGACAGCATGGCGCCGCCGCCAGGCAGGATACCCAGGGCCGAACCCAGCACCGTGCCACGGATCATGGCGGGCAGCATCAGCTTGAAGTCTTCCTTGGTGGGCATCAGGCCCTTGACCTTGGCAGTGAACACTTCGCGCTCGTCGTCGGGCTTGGACAGGTTGGCGATGATTTCACCGTAACCGAACACGCCCATGGCGATCACCACGAAGTCGATGCCGTCGGTCAGCTCGGGGATGTCAAAGCTATAACGTGCCACGCCGGAGTTCACGTCGGTACCGATCATGCCGAACAGCAGACCCAGCACGATCATGCCCACAGCCTTCAACAGGGAGCCGGAAGCCAGCACCACGGCGCCGATCAGGCCCAGGATCATCAGCGAGAAGTATTCAGCAGGGCCGAACTTGAAGGCGATTTCCGTCAGCGGAGGCGCAAAGGCAGCCAAGATGATGGTGCCCACGCAGCCTGCGAAGAACGAACCGATACCGGCAGCGGCCAGTGCAGGACCCGCACGCCCCTTGCGCGCCATCTGGTAGCCGTCGATCATCGTCACCACGGACGAAGACTCACCCGGCAAGTTCACCAAAATGGCCGTGGTCGAACCACCGTACTGGGCACCGTAGTAGATGCCGGCCAGCATGATCAGCGCAGCCACGGGAGGCAGCGAGTAGGTCGCGGGCAGCAGCATGGCGATGGTCGCCACAGGGCCCAGGCCCGGCAAGATACCGATCAGGGTACCCAGCACGCAACCGATCAGCGCGTACAACAGGTTCTGGGCGGTAAATGCAACGCCAAAACCAAGAGCTAAGTTGTCAAAGAGTTCCATGTTCTATCTCTCCCGCGATCAGCCGGTAATAAAGGTCGGCCACACCGGGAACTGCAGGTTCAACGCCCACACGAACACCACATAGCTGCCCACAGCCAGCACCAGCGCCAGGCCGATCACTTCCTTCAGATTGAAGGAGTAACCAGCGATACTGGCAATCAGCACCAAGGCAATGATGGCGACCATCAGACCCAGACCGGGGATCCCCAGTGCAGGCACGCCCACCAGCAGAATGCCGAAGGCAAAGTTGGCTGCCAAAATGAAGAACACCTGTTTCCAGGCCCACTTGCCAATCGGGTCCCCATCATCGGGGCCTTTGACGGTGGCCTTGAAGGCGATGACCAGGCCAATGAAGGCCAGGATCACACCCAGGATCAACGGAAAGTAGCCCGGGCCCATGCGCGCACCGGTGCCGATGTTGTATTCGGTGGCACCGATGGCAAAAGCGCCACCGACTGCCAAATACATCAGACCTGCAAAAAAGTCTTTTTGACTCTTGATTTTCACGAAAACGTCTCCTGCGAGGGATTAACGACCGGTGGATTCTGTAAGCAAAGCGTAGGTGATTTGATGTGGATTCCACCTACCAACGGCCTTGATTTCCCTGGCAACCACCCCATATCTCAGCGTTAACCCTTGGGTACTTCGTGTGAATCACGGGTTAACCCGCAAACACTGCACACTGCTTAGGTCTCGTGGGGGCGTGGGGTGACCATTTCCGGCAAGGAGGGGAACTGTCTGCATCCTCTGCCCCCTCTCCTCCCGTGCCACGCGCAACAGGCTCCTGCCGCTGTGTAGGCCTGGCGGCGCGCCATGTTTCTGGGGCGCCAGCCCCCAGTCCACACCTGCGCCCCGCCTGCCAACCCGACATGCGGAAGTGCCCGCAGGCGGGCCATGCGGGCACGTGTGGTCGAGCATTGCGGGCTACAGGGCCCTCAAAGGCGGCGTCGCAGACACCGGCACACGCCCTACAGAAAGCCTGGCCTGCCAGCGCCGTCAGACGTAGACGTCGATGCGTCCCGGGCTGGCGGGCTTCTGTGCTGTCGCGGCATCTGCACCCTGCGCAGCAGCCTGCTTGCGTGCCGCCGCGTCCTGGGCCTGCTGCGCCTGCTGACGCTGCAGTGCCTCGATCTGAGCTTGCAGCGCCTGGAGTTGGACTTGCAGCAGGTCGGACATGCGCTGCTTGGTTTCCGCATCCATGTCGCTGGTGGCCAACTCTTTGAGCTTTTGCTGCGTATCCTTGATCTGCTGCTGCAAACGCTGGATCTGGGCCCCCACGTTGGCGGACGATGAGGTGCTCACCGAGGAGCTGGAGGAAGAGATGGACAGGTTCATGCTCTGGTCATCGGCAGGTCGCCGGAAAACTTGAGGGCCTGCCCAGCTTGCGCCTCAGCCGCTGGTCACCGATTCCTGTACCGGCTTGAGCACCTTGAGCCATTTGGTGGCCGGGAGATCCCAGCGCGCCTGCACCGACTCGGCCCGGGATTGGAGCTGCTCGCGCGAAGGACGGCTGGCCACGCGCTGCGCCAGCACCACGGTGTTGCCTTCGCGTGTGGGGCGAAAGGCCCACACGTTCTCCGCCCCGAACACGGCACTGATCTTGTCCAGGCTGGCCTGGTAGCTGCTCATGCGGCCGAACAGGTTCACCGTCATGCAACCTTCCGGCGTCAGGCTGTTGCGGCAATCGGCATAGAAGTCCTCACTGTCCAGCACCGGTGCGGCGGCGTTGTGGTCGTACAGATCCACCTGCAGCGCATCGACCTTGCCCTGCCATTCGGGACGGCGGATTTCCACTGCGGCATCGCCCAGCACCACACGCAGGCTGTCGCTGTCCGGCGGCAGCTTGAACCAGCTGCGGCAGATGTTCACCACCTGGGGGTTCAGCTCGATAGCGGTGGTCGGCATGCGCAGTTTCTTGTGGTGGAACTTGGTCAGCGCCGCCGCACCCAGGCCCAGCTGCAGCGCCTGGCGGCTGGCCACGCTTTCGGGCGGCACAAACAGCAGCCAGGCCATCATGCGCTGCACGTATTCCAGATCGATCTCGAACGGCTCCTTGAGCTTCATCGATCCTTGCACCCAGGGCGTTCCCAGGTGCAGATAGCGCGAGACGCCATCGTCCGAGACGCTGACTTCGGGCAGCTCGTTCACAGTGGCACTTGCGGCCGGTTTCTTGCGGGAAGCCACGTTCTTCAATCCTTGTCCAACAATCCATGGGCGGCCATCACCTGCTGCCAGGCCTGCAGCTTGCGCTCCATGCTCCAGCTGGCATTGGCCGGGCTGGTGGAAGGCAGCTGGTGCACCTGCAAGCCCAGGCCATGCAGGGCGCGGGCATGCTTGGCGCTTTCGCCCCCGTTGTGCGCAACAGCCACCAGTTGCGGGCAGCGCTGCCTTAGCGCCGCAAAATCATTCACCTGCGGGTGGCGGATGGCGCTGTCCAGGCTGCCCTGGCGTTCGCAGCTGGCATACACATCCCACAGGCCCAGTCCGCGCGCCAGCAGCCATTCGCAGCGGCCGGCGTAATCAGCGCGGTCCGGCTGCGGATACTGCGGCCACAACCGCTGCAAGATGGGCCAAAACTGGTTGCGCGGGTGGCCGTAATACTGCCGGGCCTGCAGCGAGGCCACGCCCGGAAAACTGCCCAGCACCACCAGCCGTGTACGTGCATCGGCCACCGGGGGCAGGCCCTGCAGGCGCTGGGCGGTGGAAGAAGCGGGCACGGTGGCAGACGGCATGGCCGCGATTGTGCGGGCAATGCATGTCGCACGCCGGGGCGCGGTTATTGCACAGGTACAGGCATGGGCCGGTGCCTGACCACGGGCGCCTGTGGACTGCGGCCTGCGCCCCCACCAGACATGGCGCCTGCGGTGCCAGTGGCTTCAGTCTGCAGGGCAGGCAGGCAAGCCGCGCAGGGCTGCGCGCGCATTGGCGGTGGTGGCTGTCTGCAGCGCTGGCAGCGGCATCCCCCGCAGCAGGGCGATCTCCTGGGCGATGCGCGGCAACTCAGCGCTGGTGTTACGCCCCTGCGGCTGGCCGGCAGCACGCTGCTCGGCCGTGGTGTAGAGCCAGTGCGGCGGAATATCGGGCGCATCGGTTTCCAGCACGATGCTCTCCAGGGGCAGTGTGACCGCCAGCTCGCGCAGCCTGAGCGCACGGTCATAGGTGATGGCGCCACCAAATCCCAGTTTGAAGCCCAGATCGATGAAGGCCTGCGCCTGCTGGGCGCTGCCATTGAAGGCATGGGCAATGCCGCCCACCACAGGCGTGGCACGCAGGGTCTTGAGCAGGCGGTCACTGCTTTTGCGCACATGCAGGATCACCGGCAGACCGAAAGTGCGGGCCAGCTGGATTTGCTGTTCGTAGAACCAGATCTGGCGCTCGTGGTCCAGGCCGGGGACAAAGAAGTCCAGCCCGATCTCGCCCACTGCCACCAGCTGCGGATCGCCCTGGCGCTCGGCCAGCACGGCGCGCAGCGCGGCGATGTCCGCCTCCTGTGCACGTGGCGTGTACAGCGGGTGGATGCCCAGGGCGTAGCTGTCGCCATGGCGCTGGGCCAGGGCAATCGCGCCGCTCCAGTGGGCGCGCTCCACAGCGGGCATGACGATGTGCTCCACGCCCCGCGCGCGGGCGGCAGCGCGCACGGCATCGCGGTCGGCGTCGAACTCCGGTGCATCCAGGTGGCAATGGGTGTCGATCCAGCAAGACATGGCCGGGATGATGCCACCGCCCATCCGGCGCACCGCCGCCAACGGTTGCCGCCGGGGCACTTTATTCCCTGCATGGCCGGTTTTTTGCCGCATAAAAGCTACTGGGCATGCCCAGGCCCTTGCATACCGATCCGTACGCCTGGAGCATTGACAGCCCAAGCACCACCGGAAGCAGCCATGCCATTTTTTGATTGGAAACGCCGGCAGCAGCGGGAACTGGACGGGCAGTTGCAAGCCATCCACAAGTCGCAGGCCGTGATCGAATTCAACCTGCAAGGCCAGATCCTCCAGGCCAACGACAACTTTCTGCGCTGCACCGGTTACACCCTGGCCGAAGTGCTGCACCAGCACCACCGCATGTTTGTGGAGCCTGCCTATGCGGCCAGCCCGGCCTATGCCGACTTCTGGCGCCGCCTGGCCCAGGGCGAAGCCGAAACCGGCCGCTACTGCCGGCTGGCCAAGGGCGGGCGTGAAGTCTGGCTGCAGGCCTGCTACAGCCCCATCTACGACGCCCACGGCAAACCCTACAAGGTGGTGAAATACGCCACCGACATCACCCAGCAGCAGGAACGCGAGGCCGATGCGCAGGGCCAACTGGCGGCCATCTCCAAGGTGCAGGCCATCATCGAGTTTGCGCTGGACGGCACCATCCTGCACGCCAACGAGCTGTTCTTGCGCACCACGGGCTACGCGCTGTCAGAGATTGTCGGCAAGCACCACCGCATCTTCATGCCCCCTGGCGAGGCCCAAAGCCCGGCCTACCGCACGTTCTGGGAGCGCCTGGCGCAGGGCAGGCATGATGCCGGCCAGTACCAGCGCATGGGCAAGAACGGCAAGCCCATCTGGATCGAGGCCAGCTACAACCCCATCCTGGACGCCAACGGCCGACCGTTCAAGGTGGTGAAGTACGCCACCGACATCACCCGCAGCCACACCGCTGCCCTGACACTGCGCACCGCGGTGCAGGAGCTGGGCCACAGCGCCGAGCACACCCACCAGGCCAACCAGCTGGCACAGAACGCCAGCGCCATCGCGGAGACCGGCGGCAGCACCATGCGCGACGTGGTGCAGACCATGGAGCAGATCCGCAGCGGAGCGCTGCGCATCGCCGACATCATCGGCCTGATGGATGCCATCACTTTCCAGACCAATATCCTGGCGCTGAACGCCGCCGTGGAAGCCGCCCGCGCCGGCGAGCAGGGCCGGGGTTTTGCCGTGGTGGCCAGCGAGGTGCGCTCCCTGGCCGGGCGCAGCGCCACGGCCGCCAAGGAAATCAAGCAGCTGATCCAGACCTCCAATGCGCAGGTGGCACGTGGGGCGGAGCTGGTGCAGCGCGCCGGCGACACCATGGAAGGCATTGTCCAGGCCTCGCGCGAGGTCAGCAGCATCCTGGGCAATGTGGCCAGCCATGCCATCGCCCAGTCTGCCCAGTTGCGCAGCCTGAGCGACGCCCTCAGCAACCAGGAGCATCAGGACCGGCAGGTCGCCCCAGGCCCTGTGGCACAACTGTCCGCGCGGCCCATGGCCCGGCCGGCAGGCAGCACGCTCAGAGCCGTGGACACGCCCCAGTTGACCGCAGCTTGAGGACCAAGACGCGGCACGAGGCCGCAAGCCGCAGGCCGTACACCGCGTACGGCACGGCGGAACAACGGTGTACCGCGGGTGGTGCGGGCGGCGCTTACTGCAGCTGGCCTTGCACCAGGCGCACCACGCGGTCGCAGCGTGCTGCGAGGGTTTCATCGTGGGTGACCAGCACAAATGCCGTGCCATGGCTGCGCGCCAGCTCCAGCATCAGGGCGAACACGCTGTCGGCGGTGGAACGGTCCAGGTTGCCGGTGGGTTCGTCCGCCAGCACGCACGCGGGCTGGGTGACCAGGGCCCGGGCAATGGCCACGCGCTGGCGCTCGCCGCCGGACAGTTCGGCCGGGCGGTGCTCCAGCCGGGGCGACAGCCCCACGGCCGCCAGCATCTGCGCAGCCTGCTCCATGGTCTGGCCCTTGTCCATGCGGCGGATGCGCAGCGGCATGCCCACATTCTCCTGTGCGGTGAATTCCGGCAGCAGGTGGTGGAACTGGTAGATGAAGCCCAGATGGCGGTTGCGCAGTGCGCCCTGCTTTTGCGGGCTGAGCTGGTGCAGCGGCTGGCCCATCAGCTGCACGCTGCCGGTGCTGGGGGCATCCAGCCCGCCCAGCAGATGCAGCAGCGTGCTCTTGCCCGAGCCTGAGGCGCCGACGATGGCCAGCGTCTCGCCGGCATGCACCGTCAGGTCCACACCGCGCAGCACATGCACATCCAGCTTGCCTTCGGTAAAACGCTTGCCCAGTCCGCGGGCTTCCAACACGACTTGCTTATTCATAACGCAGGGCCTCCGCCGGGTTCACGCGGCTGGCCCGCCAGCTGGGGTAGATGGTGGCCACGAAGGCCAGGATCAGGGAGATGATGCCGATGGGCACGATGTCGCTGCTTTGCGGATCGCTGGGCATCTTGCTGATCAGGTAGATGTCCTTGGGCAGGAAACTGGCGCCCAGCAAATGTTCGATGGCCGGCACGATGACGTCGATGTTCAGCGCCACCAGCAGGCCCAGTGCCAGGCCGCCAAAGGTTCCGATCACCCCCACCATGGCGCCTTGCACCATGAAGATGCCCATGATGGACGAGGGAGAGGCGCCCAAGGTGCGCAGGATGGCGATGTCAGCGCGCTTATCGGTCACCGTCATCACCAGCGTCGACACCAGATTGAATGCGGCCACGGCCACGATCAGGGTCAGGATGATGAACATCATGCGTTTTTCCACCTGCACGGCAGCAAACCAGGTCTTGTTCTGCTGCGTCCAGTCCCGGATGAACAGGTGGTCGCTCAGCGTGTTGACCAGCTCGCGCGCCACTGCGGGCGCGGCGTGCAGATCCTGCAGCTTCAGGCGAATGCCGGTGGGCCCTTCCAGGCGGAACAGGCGCTGCGCATCCTCGTAGTGCAGCATGGCCATGGAAGAGTCGTATTCGTAGTGGCCGGAGTCGAAGGTGCCCGACACCGTCATCTGCTTGAGGCGAGGCACCACGCCGGCCGGCGTGACCTGGCCGCCCGGCGCGATCAGCGTGACCACATCGCCCACGCGCACGCCCAGCGACCGGGCCAGTTCCACCCCCAGCACTACGTGGAAGCTGCCGGAGGTCAGCGTGGCCAGGGCAGGCGCATTGTGCGTGGCCACATCCGTGACCTCGCCTTCGTGGGCCGGGTCAATGCCGCGCACCAGGGCGCCCTTCATGTCCTCGCCACGCGCCAGCAGCGCCTGGGCGGCGACAAAGGGCGCAGCCCCGACCACTGCCGGGTTGGACTTGGCCTCGGCCATGGTGCGATTCACATCGGGCAGCGCCGAGCCATCGGGGGCGAAAATCTCGATGTGCGAGACCACGCTGAGCATGCGGTCGCGCACTTCTTTCTGAAAACCGTTCATCACGCTCAGCACAATGATCAGCGCCGCAACGCCAAGCGCGATGCCCAGCATGGACACGCCAGAGATGAACGAGATAAAACCGTTACGCCGCGTGGCGCGGCCGGCGCGCGTGTAGCGCCAGCCCAAAGCCAGTTCATAGGGAAATTGCATGGTGGCCGCATTGTGGCATTGCCGGCACAAGCCCAGAACCGTGCCGGTCTTGGCAGGCTTGTGACGACCTGTGACGGCCCGCGCGCACCGGGGCCGGTCAGCGTCCGGCGGCTAGATCCAGCCCAGCGCGCCCAGCAAGGCGCCCGCGCCCAGCATCCACAACAGGTGCACACGCGTCTTCCACACCAGCAGCGTGGTGGTGGCGGCAATCAGCCAGGGCACCCAGCGGTGCAGGGCGCCGGTGTCGCGTGCCGCCAGGATCCACCCCGTGGCCAGCACCAGCCCCACCACCAGCGGCACCATGCCCAGGCGGAAGGCCCGCACCGAGCGGCGATGGCGGTTCTGCCGCATCCAGCGCGTGCTGGTCCACACCAGGATGGAACTGGGCAGCAGCATGCCCAGCATGCAGGCCAGGCAGCCGCCCAGCGCCGCCAGCCAGGTGATGGCGCCCCGGTCCGCGCCCACCGCATTCAGGCCGATGTTCCAGCCCAGCAGGGCCACGTACATGATGTTGGGGCCCGGCGCCGCCTGGGCGATCGAGATCGAGGTGGAGAACTGGTCGCCGGACAGCCAGCCTTTGCCATCCACCACATGGCGGTACATATCGGGCGCCGTAGCCATGGCACCGCCCACCGACAGCAGCGACAAGGACAGGAAATAGGCCAGCAGCTGCAGCCAGCCGGCCGCATCCAGCACCAGAGGGGTCAGTCCTGTCGTCATGCTGCGAGCTTTCTCCAGGTCAGCCAGCAACCGGCACCGCCGACCACCGGCAGCACCCACCACAACGGCCATTGCAGCCACACCATCATGGCGAACGCGGCTGCCGCCAGCAGCCAGCCGAACCACAGCGCCAGCGGATGGCCCACCAACCCGGCCGACAGCTTGATGCCCGTGCCCAGCACCAGCCCGGCCGCCACCGCCCCCATGCCACGCAGCGCCCCCGCCACCGCCGGGTGGTCGGCCCATTGGATGTAGAGGCTGCCCAGCGCCAACACCAGCACAGTGGGCGCCAGCAACATGCCCGCAATGGCCGCCAGTGCGCCGCGCAAGCCAAAGTGGCGTTCACCGAACATGATGCAGAGGTTGACCACATTCGGCCCCGGAAACACCTGGGCTGCGGCCCAGTCCTGCAGGAACTCTTCCTGCGTCATCCAGCGGCGGCGTTCCACCATCTCGCGCTGGATCACCGCCATCACGCCGCCAAAGCCCTGCAGCGCCAGCAAGGAAAACGCCCAGAACATGGCGGCGGGCGACGCGGGTGCGCACGGCGCCGCCGTGGCACTGGGGGTATCGGGCACGGGAGAGGTCATGGCAGGCAGCGCGGCGCAAGGCAATGGAGGGAGAGCTGGATGCTACTGCCAGCGGCCCTGCGCTGCCGCCACCCCTGAGACAGACAGGGCACGCAATGGGCGATGCTGGACCTGCACAAATCCTGGGACCCATCCCCTTGCCAGGCCACTGACTACCAGAAGCACCGCACCGTGCCGCGGTGGGCACGGCCGCCCGGAACCAGGGAGATGCCGGTGCCGGCGCGGCACGTCCCCGGCCCTTGGCCGACAATAGCGGCCATGTCCGTCCCCTCGCTCCCGTTTCCCCACACCGGCGTCGCCGCTGCCACCGCCGGCCACCGCCAGGTGCTGATCCCCTACGCTGCCATGACCGGCGTGGACTGGCAATACCAGGGCCAGCCGCTGAAACTGCCGCAGCTGGACGCAGTGCTGGCCCGGCTGGCCGCCGCCGACACCCTGTCGGGCGACGAGGACGACCTCAGCCCCCCGCACGAGCGCATGGCCGCCCTGTGGCGCGGCTGGGCCGACCTGGCGGCCACACGCAACATCAGCCTGCCCTGGGCCGCACTGGCCGCCGCCAGCAGGCCCGACTGCGCCCAAGGCGGCACGGCCGGCGGGGCCTGGGCCTTCATGAGCCCCTGCCACTGGACCGCCGGCGCCGACCAGATCCGCATGGACAACCCGGCCGATCTGCAGCTGGACGAAGCCGATTCCCGCGCCCTGCTGGCCCTGTTGTCGCCCTGGCTTGCCGAGGACGGCTTTCACCTGCACTACGAGCGCCCGGACCGCTGGCTGGTGCATGGCCCGGCCTTGCAGGCGCTGCAATCGGCCGCACTGGACCGCGTGCTGCTGCGCGACGTACGCCACTGGCAGCCCGATGCCGGACAGAACCGCACGCTGCAGCGCCTGCACAGCGAAGTGCAGATGCTGCTCTACACCCATGCCTTCAACGACCGGCGTGCCGAACGCGGCCAGTTGCCCGTCAACGCCTTCTGGCTGTATGGCGCCGGCGCCCTGCCCGCTTCGCGTGCACCGGTCACCAGCCCCAACCCGGAGGTCTGGGAGCAGTTGCGCGTGCCCGCGCTGACCGGCAGCCACGACAGCTGGTTGCAAGCCTGGGCGGACCTCGACGCCGGCCCCATGGCCGATCTGCTGCACCATCTGCACAGCGGAGGCACCGCCACCCTGGCCCTGTGCGGTGAACGCAGCGCACGCAGCTTCACCACGGGGCCCCGCAGCCTGGGCCAGCGCATCCAGAGCATCTTGAAGCCCCAGCGCTTTAGCAGCGTGCGTGAAGCGCTATGAAAATCATTGCCAAAGAGATTCCCGAAGCCAGCGTGCAACAGCTGGTAGCCGCCGGCGTGCACCCGCTGTGGGCGCGCCTGTATGTCGCACGCGGCGTGTGCTCGGCCGACGAGCTGGACCCCGCCCTGGGCAAGCTGCTGCCGCCATCCACCCTGCTGGGCGTGGAACAGGCCGCCCGCGTGCTGGCCGATGCCATTGCGCAGCAGCAGCACCTGTGCATCGTGGCCGACTATGACTGCGACGGCGCCACCGCCTGCGCCGTGGCCGTGCGCGGCCTGCGCATGCTGGGCGCGCGCCAGGTCAGCTATGAGGTGCCGGACCGTGTGGTGGACGGCTATGGCCTGTCCGCACCCATTGCCCGCCGCGTCAAGGACAAAGGTGCCGACGTGCTGGTGACCGTGGACAACGGCATCGGCAGCATCGACGGCGTGGCCGCCGCCACCGCCCTGGGCCTGACGGTGGTGGTGACCGACCACCACCTGCCAGGCGAACAGCTGCCCCAGCCCCACGCCATGGTCAACCCCAACCAGCCCGGCTGCGGTTTTGCCAGCAAGGCTTTGGCCGGCGTGGGCGTGATGTTCTACGTGCTGCTGGCCCTGCGCAGCGAGCTGCGCGCGCGCGGCGTCTTCGATGCCGGCAACCAGCCCAAGCTGGACACCTTGCTGCCCCTGGTGGCCCTGGGCACGGTGGCCGATGTGGTCAAGCTGGACGCCAACAACCGCCGCCTGGTCGCCCAGGGGCTGCAGCGCATCCGCAAAGGCCATATGCAGGCCGGCATCCGCGCACTGTACGAAGCGGCCGGCCGGGAGTTCCAGCAGGCCGCCACATCCGACTTCGGCTTTGCACTGGGCCCGCGCATCAACGCCGCAGGCCGTCTGGCGGACATGACCATCGGCATCGAATGCCTGACCACCGACAACTACGAGCACGCGCTGACACTGGCACGCCAGCTCAACAGCATCAACCGCGAGCGCCAGGAGATCGAAGGCGGCATGCGCCAGCAGGCCTTTGCCCTGGCCGATGAACTGTTCGAGGACGGCATCCTTCCGCCACCGGCCGTGAGCGTGTTCGATCCGGACTTTCACGAAGGCGTGGTCGGCATCGTGGCCTCGCGCGTCAAGGACCGCCTGCACCGACCCACGTTTGTGTTTGCCGCCAGCCAGGCGCCCGGCAAGGAGCACGAACTCAAGGGCTCCGGCCGCTCCATCCCCGGTTTTCACCTGCGCGATGCGCTGGATCTGGTGGGCAAGCGCCACCCCGGCCTGCTGCTGCGCTTTGGCGGCCATGCCATGGCGGCCGGCTGCACCATTCCCGAAGAAGGCTTTGAAACCTTCGAGCAGGCCTTTTCCCGGGTGGCCCAGGAATGGCTGGACGCCGCCACGCTGACGCGCTGCGTGGAAACCGATGGCCCGCTGCGCCCCGAATTCCGCCAGGCCGAGATGGTGGAACGCCTGAACCTCGATGTCTGGGGCCAGGGCTTTGCCCACCCCACGTTCAGCGAGGAAGTGGAAGTGGTCTCCCAGCGCCTGGTGGGTGAGAAGCACCTGAAGCTGCAGCTGCGCCACCAGGGCGATGTGGTGGATGGCATCTGGTTTGGCCGCACCGAGCCGGTGCCCGAGCGGGTGTACATGGCCTTCCGCCTGGACATCAACGAATGGCGCGGCGAGCGCAAGGTGCAGTTTCTGATTGAAGGCGCGGAGTGCTGAACACGGTCTGCACCCTGCCCTTCAGGCGGCCTGCTGCATCGCCCTTATGCTGCTGATCGCCGGTCTATGAAAAAAGCCCTGTGCAGGCATCTGCACAGGGCTTTTTGTTTGAAGACCCGGCACAGCACGGTATATGCCCGTGCTCGTGCCTGTTCCGTGGAGCGAATTAAAAGGTTTCCCAGTCGTCATCCGCCGTGGTGGCGGCCACCGTCTGTGGCTTGGACGGCAAGGCGGCGGCGGGCTTGGCTGCCGCTGCCGCAGGGGAAGACGCCGGCGCCAGGGTTTTGCGCGGCGCCGCCACACCGCCGGATACGGGTTTGGCCACAGGCGCAGGGGCCTTGCGCGGTGCCGCCGTGGGGGCGGGCGCCAGGCGCGGCGCGGCAGCGCTGCGCCCCAGGCTTTCCTGGCCCACGTTGAACACCGCCACCACCTGCTCCAGGCGCTGGGCCTGTTCGCGCATCGCCGTAGCCGCGGCCGTGGACTCTTCCACCAGCGCCGCGTTCTGCTGTGTCATCTGGTCCAGGTTGCCAATGGCGCTGTTGACCTGGCCGATACCGTCACGCTGTTCCAGCGAGGCGGCGGTGATTTCGCCAATCAGATCACTGACACGGCGCACGCTCTGCACGATCTCCTGCATGCTCTGGCCGGCCTGTTCCACCTGCTGCGAGCCCGATTCCACATTGCTCACGCTGGTGGTGATCAGGGCCTTGATTTCCTTGGCGGCTTCGGCGCTGCGGCCGGCCAGGGAACGCACTTCCCCGGCCACCACGGCAAAGCCCCGGCCCTGCTCACCGGCACGGGCCGCTTCCACCGCCGCGTTCAGCGCCAGGATATTGGTCTGGAAGGCGATGCCGTCGATCACGCCGATGATGTCGCTGATGCGGCGGCTGCTGTCGGTGATCTGCTGCATGGAATGCACCACCTGCTGCACCACCGAGCCGCCCCGCTCGGCCGCCTGGGCGGCCATGCCGGCCAGCTGGTTGGCCTGGCGGGCGGTCTCGGACGATTGCGTCACGGTGGACGTCAGCTCTTCCATGCTGGCAGCAGTTTCTTCCAGGTTGGCCGCAGTCTGTTCGGTACGGGCCGACAGGTCCTGGTTGCCGGTGGCAATCTGGCTGGACGCTGCCGACACCGACTCCACCCCGCTGCGCACCTCGCCCACCACCGCGCGCAGCTTGTGGCTCATCTCGGACAGGCTGCGCAGCAGCAGGCCCAGTTCGTCCTTGCGCTCGTCATGCGCTTCCACCGTCAGGTCGCCGTCGGCAATGCGGCGGGTCAGCGCCACCGCCCGATCCAGCGGCAGCGTCACCTGGCGGATCATGCCGCGCGACAGGCCCAGTGCCAGCAACAGCACCAGCGCCGTCACCCCCGCGGCAATCCACAGTGCTTGCTGGCGCAAGGTATTTCCGTCGGTCACGATGCGGTCGCGCAGCGTTTCCTGCAGCTTGACCATGTCCTGCTGCGTCTGTCTGTACACGTCGACCGCCGGAAGAAATTCCTGCTTCATGACCCGGTTGGCCTGCTCGGTGTCGCCCGCCCCCCGCAGGTCCGCCAGCTGTTTGTTCAGGGACAGCACCTTGGTCCGGGTGTCCTGGATGCGAGCCAGCTGTGCGCGGCCTTCTTCCGACGACAGCCGTGCCTCCAGCTCCCGCTGCACTTCGCTGGCGCGGTTGGCTTCCGTCTGCGTGCGCTCGACCAGCATCTTGATCATGTCCGGCTCGGAAGACTGGGCGGCCGCCGTCACGCTGCTGACGGCCAGCTCGGTGATGCCGCTCCATTTTTCCGCCAGGCGGATACGCTGGTCATAGTCGATCACCTGCTGGCGAATGTTCTCGTCATTCTTGCCCAGTGCATAGATCAGCACGCCGCCCAGGCACAGCAACGCGGCAATCACCACCGTCAGCATCACCCAGATCTTCTGGGCCACGGAAAGATTTTGGATTTTCATGGTGCAAACAGGCTTGAGCCCCTCCAGCAACGGCGCAGGCATGGGCCACGCCCCAGCAACCGCCAGCAAAGTATCCATCCGCTCCCCCCCCCCTAAGCGGCCAATAAACACAGGGTTTGATGCACTCCAAACCGCATTGCACAGGGCAGGTGCTCCCGGCCAGCCAGCGCGGTTCTCCCCTGCTTTTCTCAGGCCACTGCGCTGGAGCGGCCAGACTTTTACAATGTCCGCGTGCCCACCCCCTATCTGAATGCCGATCTCCATTGCCACTCCACCTTCTCGGATGGCACGCTGGCGCCTGCCGAACTGGCGGCCCGTGCGCGCCAGGGCGGCGTGGACCTGTGGTCACTGACCGACCACGACGAGCTGGCCGGGCAGACCGCAGCCTGCCAGGCCGCACATGCCCAGGGCCTGGACTACCTCACGGGGGTGGAGATTTCGGCCAGCTATGCCGGCCACACCATCCATATCGTGGGCCTGGGCTTTGACTGCGCAGATGGGCCATTGCAGCAAGGTTTGCACGCCTTGCGCCACAGCCGGGGCCCACGGGCTCAGGAAATGGGACACCAGCTGGCACTGGCCGGCATCCCCGATGCCTACGCAGGCGCGTTGCGCTATGTGGGCAACCCCGATCTGATTTCGCGCACCCATTTCGCCCGCTTTCTGGTGGATGCAGGCATCTGCGCCGATGTGACCGAGGTGTTCCAGCGCTTTCTGACCGAGGGCAAGCCCGGCTTTGTGCCCCAGCGCTGGGCCGGCGTGGCCGAAGCCGTGCAGTGGATCACCGCCGCCCGCGGCGTGGCGGTGATGGCCCACCCGGCCCGCTACGCTCTGGGCGGCACGCTGGAGCATGCGCTGCTGGACGAATTCAAGACCTGCGGCGGCCAGGGCATCGAAGTCACCTGCGGCGGCCACTCCGCCGCAGAAGCCCTGCGCTACGCCGAATGCGCCCGCGAATGGGGCTTGCACGCCTCGCGCGGCAGCGACTTCCACAGCCCGGCAGAATCCCGCATTGCCCTGGGGACCCTGCCCGCACTGCCCCGCAGGCTGAATCCCGTCTGGGAGCTGCTGGCAGACCGCATCCAGCCCGCCCCCCACCGCGCGCACTGACGCCCGGCACCGCTACCAGGAAACCAGCCCCATGGCCCAGTACTTCGAAATCCACCCGGTGGACCCCCAGCCCCGCTTGCTGCAGCAGGCGACCAACCTGTTGCGCGGCGGCGGCATCCTGGCCGTCCCCACCGATTCCAGCTATGCCCTGGTCTGCCACCTGGACGACAAGAACGCCGTGGACCGTCTGCGCCGCATCCGCCAGATCAATGACAAGCACCACCTGACACTGCTGTGTCGTGACCTGTCGGAGCTGGCCAACTACGCCCGCGTGGACAACCGCCAGTACCGGCTGATGAAGCTGGCCACGCCAGGCCCCTACACCTTCATCCTGGATGCCACCAAGGAAGTGCCGCGCCGCGTGAGCCACCCGTCACGCAAGACCATCGGCCTGCGCGTGCCCGACCGCAAAGGCCTGCAGATGCTGCTGGAGCTGCACGGCGAGCCACTGCTGGGCACCACGCTGATTGCACCCGGCGAGACCGAACCATTGAATGACCCGGACGAGATCCGTGCGCGCTTTGACAAGCTGCTGGACGGCATCGTGGATGCCGGCGCCTGCCCCATGGAACCCACCACGGTGCTGGACCTCACCCCCATGTACAGCGGCGGCGATGCAGAGCTGGTGCGCCAGGGACAGGGCAGCCTCCAGGCTTTGGGGCTATAACCTCACCTTGCCTTCTTTCATACCTCGACTGCGCTGACACTGTGGACGCCACCGAACTCCTGCAAACCGTTCTGATCTATGCCCTGCCCGTGCTGTTCGCCATCACGGTGCACGAGGCCGCCCATGGCTACGTGGCCCGCCATTTCGGTGATCCCACGGCCACCATCCTGGGCCGGGTGACGCTCAACCCCCTCAAGCACATCGACCCCATCGGCACCATCCTGATGCCGCTGCTGCTGTACTTTTCCACCTCGGGCGCGTTTCTGTTCGGATATGCCAAACCGGTGCCGGTGGACTTCAGCCGCCTGCGCCACCCCAAGCGCGACATGATTTGGGTGGCGCTGGCCGGCCCGGCGGCCAACTTCCTGCAGGCCATCCTGTGGGCGGTGCTGCTGATCGTGCTGGTGGTGTCGGGCATCCAGGAACGCTTCTTCCTGGAAATGGCCCGCGCCGGCATCCTGACCAATCTGGTGATGTGGGCCTTCAACCTGTTCCCGCTGCCGCCGCTGGACGGTGGCCGCATTCTGGCGGGCCTGCTGCCTTCCAGGCTGGCCTACCAGTTTTCGCGCATCGAGCCGTTCGGCTTCTTCATTGTTCTGGGTCTGGTCCTCTTCGGCTTTGTCGGCACCTGGTGGCTGCGTCCGCTGATGGCCTGGGGCTACGAAGCCCTGGACTGGATACTCACCCCTTTGACCCGCTGGCTCGCCTGATCCATTTTTTCCTTTGCGTGGAGCGCCCACCGGCGCTCCACGGCCTGAGACTGTCTGCACCATGACACAAGCCATTACCCGTTTCCTCACCGGCATCACCCCGTCCGGCACCCCCCACCTGGGCAACTACGCCGGCATGATGCGCCCCGCCATTGCCGCCAGCCGCGCCCCGAATGTGGAGAACTTCTACTTCCTGGCCGACTACCACGCACTGATCAAATGCCAGGATCCGGACCGCGTGCAGCGCTCCACGCTGGAAATCGCCGCCAGCTGGCTGGCTGCCGGCCTGGACCCGTCCCATGTGACCTTCTACCGCCAGTCCGATGTGCCCGAGATCCCCGAGCTGACCTGGTTCCTCACCTGCGTGACCGGCAAGGGGCTGCTCAACCGCGCCCACGCCTACAAGGCGGCCGTGGACAAGAACACCGCCGCCGGCACCGAGCCAGATGACGGCGTGACGGCCGGCCTGTTCATGTACCCAGTGCTGATGGCGGCCGACATCCTGGCCTTCAACGCCCACAAGGTCCCCGTGGGCCGCGACCAAGTGCAGCACATCGAAATGGCGCGCGACATGGCGTCCAGCTTCAACCACCTGTATGGCGAGCACTTCACCCTGCCCGAAGCGGCCGTGGAAGACAGCGTGGCCCTGCTGGCCGGTCTGGACGGCCGCAAGATGAGCAAGAGCTACGACAACACCATCCCCCTGTTCACGCCCCCTGCCCAGCTGAAGAAGCTGATCGGCTCCATCGTGACCGACTCGCGTGCACCGGGTGAACCCAAGGAAGTCGAAGGCTCGGCCCTGTTCCAGATGTACCAGGCCTTTGCTACGGCCGAAGAGACCGCCGCCATGCGCCAGGCCTACGCCGACGGCATCAGCTGGGGCGATGCCAAGCAGAAGCTGTACGAGTGCATCGAGCGCGAAATCACCCCCATGCGCGCCCGGTACGAAGACCTGATGGCCCACCCCGAAAAGGTGGAAGCCGTGCTGCAGGCCGGTGCCGAACGTGCCCGCGCCCTCAGCCGCCCGCTGCTGCAGCGCCTGCGCGCCGCCGTGGGCCTGCGCACGCTGACTGGCATGACACAGACCAGCCAGAAGGCGGCCAAGGCCGACAAGGCCGCACTGCCGGTGTTCAAGCAATACCGCGAGAAAGACGGCCAGTTCTATTTCAAGCTCACCACCGCCAGCGGCCAGGTGCTGCTGCAGAGCACCGGCTTTGCCCAGCCCCGCGAGGCCGGCCAGCACATCGCCCGCCTGCAGCAGGAAGGTGCCGCCGCACTGGAGGCCGTGCGCAGCCATCTGCAGCCGCTGGACGGCGTGCAGGAGGCCGACATCACCGCCGCCCTGCAGCAGCTCCACGCTGCCGCCCAGGCGGAATGACCCGGGTGCACTGCCCGCCACGCCAGGTTTGAGACAATCCACGCAAACACCAGGGAGGCCCCACCACTATGCGTATCGCAGTTCTTGACGACGACCCACTGCAACTGGAGCTGATCGACCAGGTGGTGCGCCAGGCGGGCCACCTGTGCCGTCTGCACCACAGCGGAGCTAGCTTTGTGCAGGATCTGCGCCGCGAGAGCTTCGATCTGCTGCTGGTGGACTGGGAAGTGCCCGACCTCTCCGGCCCCGAAGTCGTGCGCTGGGCGCGCGAGCACCTGCCGGCCACCCTGCCCATCGTGTTCATCACCCACCGCAGCGAAGAGCGCGATCTGGTCGAAGGCCTGAACTGCGGGGCCGATGATTTCATCGTCAAGCCCATCCGCGTGGCCGAGCTGCAGGCACGCATTGCCGCGCTGCTGCGCCGCGCCTACCCGCAGGCCCAAGAGGATGTGCTGGAGTTCGGTCCCTACCGCTTCACCCAGTCCACCTTCACGGCCGAGTTCCACGACCAGTCCGTGGTGCTCACGCACCGGGAATTCGCGCTGGCCGTGCTGCTGTTCCAGAACCAGGGCCGGCTGATGTCGCGCGACCATCTGCGCGAAGCCGTCTGGGGGCAGAACTCCGAAGTGCTGTCGCGCACGCTGGACACCCATGTCTCGCGCCTGCGCCAGGTGCTGCGCCTGCGCCCCGGCCAGGAGTACGCCATCTCGGCCGTCTACGGCCTGGGCTACCGGCTGGATGCACTGGGCTGCACCACGCCCACCGATCTGGACCTGGCCTCCTAGCCCCACCTCCAGCAACTTGCGGCTATCGGCTTTTTCCTGCAGGCTTGCATGCTGTATGCCTATGCACTTTCTCCGTCCTGCACCTTTGTGGCCCAGCGCCGCCGCCTGCATTCTTCTCACCCTGGCCTGCAGCGCCCAGGCACAGACTGCCGCCTCCTCGGCCACCGGGGTGACGCGCCACCGCATCCACACCGGCGATACGCTGGAACAGCTGGCCCGCCACTACCTGGGTGACGCCAGCCAATGGCAGCTGTTGCAACGGCACAACCAGGTCGGCAGTCCCTACCGCCTGCAGCCGGGCTCGGTGCTGGAGATTCCCAACCACCTGCTGCGCATGGCCACGGCCTCGGTAGACTATTTGCAGGGCCGGGTGACCGTGCTGCCGCCGCCGTCGCACACCGGATCGGCCGGCGAATCCGCACTCACCCCGGGCCAGCAGCTGCCCGAAGGCAGCCGCCTGCATGTGGCGCCCGATGCCTTTGTCAGCGTGCGCCTGGCCGACGGCTCGCTGCTGAAGGTGCAGGCCGACAGCACGCTGCTGCTGCAACAGCTGCGCCGCAAAGGGCGCACGGGCAGCCTGCAATCGGTGGTGGAGCTGCAAAACGGCGCCGTGGAAGCGACTGTTCCGCCCAACAAGGCCCAGCCTGCGGCGCTGGACGTGCGCACCGGCACGGCCACCAGCAGCGTGCGCGGCACGCAGTTCGGTGTCTACCTTGCGGCCGACGGCAGCACCGCCACCGCCGTGCAGCAGGGTGCGGTGCAGGTGGCATCCCACCAGTCCCCCAACGCCAGTGCCCTGGTACCCAAGGGCCGCGGCGCTGCCGTGACAGCCGACGGCCAACTGCACCAGGCGGCACTGCTGCCGGCACTGCCCCAGGGCCAGTTGCCCCGCCTGGCCGAAGATGCCCAATGGCTGGACCTCCCCTTGCCGGCCCCCACCCAGGGTGCAGGCTATGTGGTGCAAGTCACACAGGATGCGGCCGGCCAGCAGGTGCTGCGCAATGGCCGCTTTACCGGCGACAAGGCCCGCTTTGCCGCCGTGCCGGATGGCAGCTATTTCCTGCGCGTGCAGGCCATGGACGGCCATGGCATTCCCGGTCTGCCCGCCCAGGGGCCGCTGAAGGTCAAGGCCCACCCGGTGCCACCGCTCTACCAGACAGAGCCCGCCGCCCAACTGCCCACCGATGGTGTGGACCTGCGCTGCACGCCGGTGCATGGCGTGTCCGCCTACCGCATCCAGATTGCGGCCGCCGGCCAGGATTTCAGCGTCCCGCTGCAAGACCGGGTGGTGCGTGAAGGCTGCGCGCTGCAGACCACCGACCTCGCCGCAGGCAACTACCACTGGCGCACCGCCAGCATCCGCACGCTGGACAACGGCCAGACGGACCAAGGTCCGTTTTCCGCGCCCCAGGATTTTCGTGCCATCCCGCGCCCCGCCGTGCCCGATGCGGCCGCGCTGCAGTGGAACACCGCCGCTGGCGTGCCCACCATGCACTGGCAGGGCGAGCCCGGCCAGAGCTGGCGCATTGTCGTGGCCCGTACACCCGAGGCCGAGCACCCGGTGCTGGACACCCGTGTGAACCAGCCCGCATGGCAGGCCGCCAACCTCGGCCCCGGCCAGTACTTCCTGCGCCTGCAGGTGCGCGATCCGTCCGGCCTGGACAGTCCGCTGTCGACCGCACGCCAGTTCACCGTGCTGCCCTGGGTGCGCGATGGCTCCGGCATGCCGCTGCGCAGCGGTAGCGGCCTGGATGTGCTCTCGCCATGAGCCCCACTGCGCCCCTGGCGGATCACTTCCCTCCGGCGGGCCGGCTGCGCGGTTGCCACGCCAGACCCTCGTCGACCTTGCCAAGAAAGCGGCTGGGCCTCCGCACCCCTAGCGCACCATGGCAAGCCGCCATGCCCCGCACATGTGGCGCTGGCTGAATCGGCTGCGCGCCTCTGACGTGTCACAGGGCCACCTGGGACTGCGGCGGGAATGGTGGATCTTCAGCGCCCTGCTGCTGGCCGCCTGCTGGTGGCTGGCCGGCCCGCAGCAGCTGGAGCGCAGCAATCTGCTGGTGCAGGATCTGGCGACCCGGCTGCAGCAGCGCCCGGCATCGCCCGAGGTGGTGGTGATTGCCATCGACGAGCGCAGCATCGAAGCCATTGGGCGCTGGCCCTGGCGCCGGGCCATCCACGCCCAGCTGGTGCGCCACCTCTCGGCGCAGAACCCCAAGGCCATCGGGCTGGATGTGCTGTTCAGTGAAGAAGATCTGGACTACCCCGCCGACGACGCCCTGCTGGCCAGCGCTATTGCCGACAGCGGTCGCGTGGTGCTGCCGGTGGCGCAAGACCTGGCAGGCCGCCCCGTGGGCCAGTTGCCCGCCCTGGTCCAGGCCGCCGCCGCCCTGGGCCATGTGCAGTTGCGTGTGGATGCCGATGGCGGCGTACGCAGCTTTGCACCGCGCGCCGGCCTGGCCGGTCAGAGCCATTTGCACCTGGGCCTGGCCATGCGCTGCGTGGCCCAGCCGCAGGATGCGCTGTGTGCGCCGCAGCCTGCCGGTGCCCCGCCCGCCCTGCAATACATCGGCTTTGCCGGCGGCAACCCGGCATTCACCACCTATTCCTATATCGACGTGGTGCGCGGCGCCATTCCCGCCAGCGCCTTCCGCGGCAAGTATGTGGTGGTCGGCAGCCTGGCCACCGGCTTGTCCGCATCCATCGCCACCCCCACCCAGACGGCGCAGCACACCCCCAATGTGGTGATGGTGGCCCAGATCCTCAATGGTGCGCTCCAGCACACGCATGCGACGCCGGCATCGGCCACAGCCAACCGGCTGTTCAATGTCCTGCCTGTGCTGCTGACTCTGCTGGCCCTGGCCCTGCTGGGCCCCTCGGCCGCGCTGGCCGCCTGCGTGCTGCTGTGGTCCGCCACCTTGCTGACGGCCACCCTGGCACCGCTGTGGTGGCAACTGGTGCTGACTCCTGCGGCGGCACTGCTGCTGGTGGCTCTGGCCTACCCGCTGTGGAGCTGGCGGCGCCTGAATGCCGCGGCCCGCTTTCTGGAGCATGAAATGCGCGACCTGGGCCGCAGCGGCGCACTGGCACCGCTGCAGTCCGGCCTGATGGGCCAGGACATGCTGGCCCAGCGCATCCAGGCGGTGGAGCAGGCCTCGCGCCAGCTGCGTGCCCTGCACCACTTTGTCAGCGAAAGCCTGCTGCAGCTGCCCTCCCCCACACTGGTGTGCGATCCGCAAGGCCGCATCCTGCTGGCCAACAGCGCGGCCCACCGCTATGCCCAGTCGCTGGGCCAGACGCTGCAGGAACGCCAGGACGTGCAACTGCTACTGGCCGGGGCCCGGGAAAACGAGAGCCAGGGACCGCTGTTCGACCCGCAGACCCTGGCGGGCGGACAGGCGTCCTTCCAGCATGAGGGAACCGACCGCCTGGGCAACCACCTGCTGCTGGTGGGCCGCCCGTTTGCCGCGCCGCCCACCACTGGCTGGCTGCTGACCCTGGTGGACATCACCCGCATGCGCCAGGCCATGGCCCAGCGCGACCAGGCCATGCATTTCATCTCGCACGACATCCGCGCCCCGATCGGCGCCATCGTCACCCTGCTGGAGATGGACCGCACCTTCGGCCACAGGGCGGCAGACAGTGCCGGCCCCTTGGTGTCCAGCGACACCGAAGTGCGCATCGAACGCTATGCCCGCAGCGCCCTGGCGCTGGCGGATGACTTTGTGCACCTGGCCCGCGCCCAGCAGCAGCCCCCGCGCCAGGAAGCCGTGGAGCTGGGCCTGCTGCTGGAGCAGGCCGTGGACGACAGCTGGGCCGCCGCCCATGCCAAGCTGATCGACATCGACTGGATGCCCCAGGAGGCGGAAGCCCTGGTCACAGGCGACCCCGGTCAGTTGCGCCGCGTGCTGGGCAATCTGCTGGGCAATGCCGTCAAATACAGCCCCGCCGGCAGCACCGTGCACTGCAGCATCACAGAACGCCCTGCGCACTGGGTGGTGGTGCTGCGCGATGAGGGCGATGGCATCAGCCCCGAGCAGCAGGCCACACTGTTCCAGCCCTTTACCCGCCTGGCCCAGCATGAAGCCAGCCACATACAGGGAGTGGGCCTGGGTCTGGCCTTTGTGCACACCGTGATGCAGCGCCACGGCGCCGTGATGGAGCTGGACAGCACGCCCGGCCAGGGCAGCACCTTCCGCCTGGTGTTTGCCAAGCGCTGATCCCGCACCGACGTTACGCCCGGAGCGGGGCATGCAGGCTTCGCCAAGACGTCAGCACTGCGCACGGGTCTGCGGATGGGGTAGGGGGTGCAATAGATAGCTGAGCGTTGCACATGCGGATGTGCACAGACATCCAAAGCGGGCGGCACATTGACCGCAGACGGCCCCGAAAACGAAAAAGCCTCAGAGCGTTTCCACTCTGAGGCTTGTCGTTTTGGTGCGGCTGGCAGGAATCGAACCCACGACCCCTTGGTTCGTAGCCAAGTACTCTATCCAGCTGAGCTACAGCCGCCGAAGCCATGATTATATGCAGAAAAAACAGGGCTTCAGGGAAAATGCTGAATTTTTCGCAGCAAAGCGCCAAAAACCGCGGCACAGGCACCCGTAAGACACCTGGGTATTTTTACAGTTATTTGCAACAAGATAAGCTTGTAAGGCTTACACTCCATAGATAAGTTGCTATGTGAAAAATAGCAACCACCTCCGGTTCCCGCCCGGCCGCTCCTTTCCCCGTGCCCGCCCTGTCTGCCGTGCGTCGCCTGCGCCCACGGTGCTGGCAGCGGCTTTGTGTGTCCATGGCCACCCGCAAGCGCAAGTCTTCTCCCGCTCCCCTCCACTGGTTCCAGCGACTCAGGCACCGGCTCACCGGCCGCCTGGCGTTCTTCATCTGGGGCGCCCTGTTCGGCAACGCCGTGCTGGTACAGGCCTTGAGCCCCTGGGACCTGCTGACCCGCAGTCCGGAAAGCCTGCTCAGCCAATCCTGGCGCAGCCACCTGGACGGTGCGCGCCAGCAGCTGCGCGGCTGGGGCGAAGGACTGGCCGATGAAGCCACACGCTTGGTCAAGCAACGCATCGGGAACTGGGCCCAGTCCCCCGCCCCCTCCCAGGCCACACGCCCCACGGCATCGCCGGCGACCACGGCCAGCACGCCAACAACCGCCACAGCCTCCTCCGCCATCGACAGCAGCGGCTTTGCGGCCTGCCGTGAGCAGTTTCCGGCCGGCCGTGTCCTGCAACCAGGCAGCATCGGCACCGAATGGGCTGCGCGCGCGCTGTGCTCGGAAGGGTTTGCCGTGCTGTATTCCGGCCGCACCAAGACGCCGATGGTGGTGGTGGAGCGGCTGAACCGGGGCCGCCTGCAGCAGGCGGCCGGCCAGGAACGCACCGACCGCTTCTATGCCGACGCGCGCGTACCCAGTGCACAGCGCGCCACGCTGGCGGACTACCAGGGCAGCGGCTATGACCGCGGACACATGGCCGCTGCCGCCAACCAGTACAGCGCCAGCGGCATGGCCCAGTCGTTCGCCCTGACGAACATGGTGCCCCAGGACCCGACCAACAACCGCAAGGTCTGGGCCAAGCTGGAGGCCGATGTGCGCAAATACGCACAGCGCGCGGCGGGCGATGTGTTTGTCTTCAGCGGCCCGCTCTACCAGGGTGTGCCGCACTTGCTGGGAAGCAGCCAGGTCTGGGTTCCCGACCACTTGTTCAAGCTGGTCTACGACGCCAGCAGCCAGCGTGCCTGGGCCTATGTGCTGCCCAACAGCGCCGACGCCCAGATCCAGCGCCCCATGGATTACGCCGACTTCGTGGTGCAGACCCAGTGGCACCTGCTGTCGGGCTTGCCGGTGACGGGCGGGGTGCAGTGAATGCACCGGCCTGCCCATGAAAAAACCGCCCGAAGGCGGTATCTGCTGGGTGGCCTGGGAGGAATCAGCCCACGCGGCTGTCTTGTGCCGAATCGGGCTGCGGCAGCTCCGATTCTTCGCGCAGGCGCACCCGCATCCAGAAGCCGCGCGCCTCGCCCGGCTTGACCAACTGGGTGGTCAGCTTCATCTGCTTCATGGGCAGCACTTCCACGCTGTGCAGCGTGGGCATGCGCAAAATGGCTTCCTGCGTCGGCATTTTCCAGTACTGGTCGTAGCCTGCGTGGTAGGACACCTCTTCGCACAGGCCGATGCGCTGCAGATCGGACAGCATGTGCTGGGTCAGCACCTCGCCCTGGGCGGCTCCCAGCCGGGGCACCAGAATCAGGCGCTGGGTATTGGGGCAGACAAACACCCACACCTCACCTGGTCCGCTCAGCCCTTTTTCCACCGGTTTTTCCGGGGCGGCACGCTCCGCACGGCGCATGGCCTGGGATTCGTCCTTGCCCATGAAGCGGCCACCGCCCACCTTCCCCTCATCGTCAGCGGATGTCGCAGCGGCAGGAGCGGCATCACTGCCGGACAGATTGGATTTCAGGCGATCAAAGATACTCACAGATAGCTCTCAATGTGGTGCGCTGCCTCCCCGGGCAGAGTCATGCGGTATGGTCCGTATTGTGTCAAAAATGAGGTATCCCCGATACCTGTCCGCCATGGCTGGCGTGTATCCGCCGTACCAGGGGTCACATTAGGCCCACTATCCCACCACCGGCCATCGGCGGGATTGACATGCATCAAGCACCGGCCAGACCTGCCCCATCCACCAGCGCCAGCACCACGGCCGCCGCAGGAATGCGCACCTGTACCTGCGCGCCGGGCTGCAGCGGCGCGCCCACGGCAAACCCCACCACATGCACGCCGCCCGGCAGGCGCACAGCCACTTCCGCGCCCTCGCCGGTATCGGCCCGCGTCACTTCGCCGTCCCAGACCGTGGCCTGCAACCCATCGGCCGCCGCCGCCCCGGACAGCACCTGCACCGCTGTGGCCTTGGCCATGGCCAGCACCGCCTGGCCGGGAAACAGCCCCATCAGTTCGGCACTTTCGCGCGTCACCTGGGCTCGCAACGGGGCCGCATGGCGGCTGTCGGTGTGCAGCAGCACGGTCACACGGCCGCCTTCGGTGTGCAGCGACTGCACCGTGCAAGGCCACTGGTTGCGCATGCTGGTGCGTACGGCCAGGCGTGCCAGCACCGGCTGGTGCAGGCCGGCGCCCTGCAAGCGGGCCAGCACCTCGGAGCGGGCACGCTCCATGGCATCGGCCGCCTGCAGCAGGGCATGACCGGCCTCGGTCAGCGTGGCACCGCCCCCGCCGGCGCCGCCCACGCTGCGCTCCACCAGGGTCACCCCCGCCAGATTGGTCAAGGTGTCCAGCGCCTGCCAGGCCGCCTTGTAGCTGATGCCGCAGTCGCGCGCGGACTGGGAGATGGAGCCGTTGTGCACCAGGTGTCGCAGCACCTCGATGCGCTTGTCCGACATGCTGTGGCCCAGCGCATCGAGCAAAGCCGTCGCGGGCATGGGGGAAGAAGAAGCGGTGCGGTCAGCCATAGCCCCGCATCATGCCTGCACAAAAAGTTGCAGGCGGACGGGATGGCTATACTTCGCGCTATTCAAATAAGGAATAGCGAACCATGTCCCAGTCTTTCCCTCTGCGCCACCTGACCCTCGCTTGTGCGGTGCTGCTGGCCGGTGCGGCCCACGCCGACGAAGTGTCCGTGGCAGTGGCCGCCAACTTCACCGCCCCGATGCAGAAGATTGCTGCCCAGTTCGAGAAGGACACGGGCCACAAGGCCGTGCTGTCGTTTGGGGCCACCGGCAAGTTCTACGCCCAGATCAGCAACGGTGCACCGTTTGGCATTCTGCTGGCTGCGGATGACACCACGCCCGAAAAGATCGCCAAGGAAGGCAAGGGCGTGGACGCCAGCCGCTTCACCTATGCCATCGGCCAGCTGGTGCTGTGGAGCAAGCAGGCAGGCTATGTGGACGACAAGGGTGCCGTGCTCCAGCGCAATGACTGGCAGCACATTGCCATCGCCAATCCCAAGCTGGCCCCTTACGGCCTGGCTGCCATGGAAACCCTGGGCAAGCTGGGCCTCACCGCCCAGGTGCAGCCCAAGACCGTGCTGGGCGAGAACATCGGCCAGACCTACCAGTTCGCAGCCAGCGGCAATGCGCAACTGGGCTTTGTGGCGCTGTCCCAGGTGATGGAAGACGGCAAGATCCGTGAAGGCTCGGCCTGGATCGTTCCCGCCTCCATGCACGAGCCCATCCACCAGGACGCCATCGTGCTGAACAGCGCCAAGGACAATGCCGCCGCCAAGGCGCTGATGGACTACCTCAAGGGCGACAAGGCCCGCGCCATCATCAAGTCCTATGGCTACGCCTTCTAAGCACCACAGTGCACCTGCGCGCACCGCGCGGGTTTCCGCATAAGGGGATCCCGCTGTCCTGGCCACCTGCGCCGGAACAGCGCCCCTCTGGTTTTTATATAGTGCGGCTTTCTGCCGCCATGCCGTGAACACACCCCACCTCAGCCCGGAAGACTGGGCCGCCATCCGCCTGACGCTGGAGCTCGCCAGCGTCACCACCGTGCTGCTGCTGGTGCTGACCACGCCGCTGGCCTGGTGGCTGGCACACACGCGCTCGCGCTGGCGTGGGCCCATCGGTGCCGTGGTGGCACTGCCGCTGGTGCTGCCGCCCACGGTGATCGGTTTCTATCTGCTGGTCACCATGGGGCCCCACGGCCCCATCGGCCAGCTGACCGAGGCCCTGGGCCTGGGGCGCCTGCCTTTCACCTTCCCCGGGCTTGTGGTGGGCTCGGTCGTGTACTCGCTGCCGTTTGCCGTGCAGCCGCTGCAGCGCGCCTTCGAGTCCATCGGCAACCGCCCTCTGGAAGTGGCGGCCACACTGGGCGCCAGCCGGCTGGACCGCTTCTTCACCGTGGCCCTGCCGCTGGCACGGCCCGGCTTCATCACCGCCGCCGTGCTGAGCTTTGCCCACACCGTGGGTGAATTCGGCATCGTGCTGATGCTGGGCGGCAACATCCCCGGCGTGACCCGCGTGGTGTCGGTGCAGATCTACGACCATGTGGAAGCCATGGAATACGCCCAGGCCCACTGGCTGGCCGGCGGCATGGTCGCCTTTGCCTTTGTGGTACTGGTGCTGTTGAGCTGGCTGCAGCCGCGCGAACACCGCCACGCCTCTCCACTATGACCGCGCCCCACTCCAACGACCGCAGCATTGCGGCCCACCTGCAACTGCAGCGCGCCGACTTTGCACTGGATGTACAGCTCAACCTGCCCGGTCAGGGCGTCACGGCCCTGTTCGGCCCATCCGGCTGCGGCAAGACCACCTTGCTGCGCAGCATCGCCGGGCTGGAGCGCGCGCATGGCCGCGTCACCGTGAACGGCGATGTCTGGCAGGACGACGCGGCCCGGCATTGGCTGCCCACGCACCAGCGCGCCCTGGGCTATGTGTTCCAGGAAGCCAGCCTGTTCCCCCACCTCACGGCCGAGGACAACATCCGCTACGGCCTGCGCCGCACCCCGGCTGCCCGCCAGCGTGTGGCGCTGGAGCAGGTGATCGAGCTGCTGGGCATTGCACCGCTGCTGCCGCGCAAGCCATCCACCTTGTCCGGCGGCGAACGCCAGCGCGTGGCCATCGCCCGGGCCCTGGCCACCAGCCCGCGCGTGCTGCTGATGGACGAGCCGCTCTCGGCGCTGGATGCCGAACGCAAGGCCGAGGTGCTGCCCTATCTGGACCGTCTGCAGGCCCACCAGGACATTCCGGTGCTCTACATCAGCCATTCGCTGGACGAGGTGGCACGCCTGGCCAGCCACCTGGTGCTGCTGCGCGCCGGCCGGGTGGTGGCCGAAGGCCACACGGCCCAACTGCTGGCACGCCTGGACCTGCCCCTGGCCCACGGGGACACGGCAGCGGCCGTGGTGCCCGCCACGGTCACGCAACACGACGCCAGCGACCACCTGACCACGGCGCAGTTCGACGGTGGCCAGCTGCGCCTGGTCGGCACCCAGGCTCGCGCCCCCGGCACGGCGGTGCGCCTGCGCATCCAGGCGCGGGACGTGAGTGTGGCGCTGGTGCCACCCGCGTATTCCAGCATTCTCAATGTGCTGCCGGTGCAGATAGCCGCCATCCAGCCCGAAGCCCCGGGCTACGCCATGCTGCAGGTGCAGGCTGGCGCCACCATGCTGCTGGCCCGGCTGAGCCAGCATTCGGTGCAGCAGATGGGCCTGTGCGCCGGCCAATCCGCCTGGGCCCAGGTCAAGGGTGTGGCCCTGCTGGATTGAGTGCATGCATTGCGGTGACCGTGCGCGCGGGGAATGCATACCCGAGGCTTGCGCTCATGTTTGCTGGACATCAAGGTGTGAGGTGAATAGATTCGCGTGCCTTCCCGTCTCCTTGTAGGAACTGGATGACATGAAGACTTGAGGGTCTTCACGCAATTCCTCGCTTTGCGAACCGGCGCCTGCCGCACCGGTTCAATTGCTTGCCATTGGCACCCCTCAACATTCGACGTGGCCCGTGAGGTCCGGCAATGCGTGGGCAATCGTCAAGGTCGAGGCTTCGAGTCCGGGCTATCCCCCCGGCTCACCAGGCGCATGCATGCCGCGCCTGCAAACCTAACGCCCTCCATGGTCATGGGAGCGCGGTTGAAGAAAAACGAATCACGATGAATCACGGCAGAAGAAGATTCTTCAAGCTCTGTGGCGCCGGTGCGGCCGGTGCGACGGCTGCAGCCCTGGGCTTTGCCCCCTCGGTGGCCATGGCCACCCTGCCCCGCCAGTACAAGCTGCTGCGCGCCAAGGAAACCCGCAACAACTGCACCTATTGCTCGGTCGGCTGCGGCATGCTGATGTACAGCCTGGGCGACGGCGCCAAAAACGCCAAGGCCAAGATCTTCCACATCGAAGGTGACCCGGACCACCCGGTCAGCCGCGGCTCGCTGTGCCCCAAGGGCGCGGGGGCACTCGACTACATCCACTCCGACCAGCGCCTGAAGTACCCCGAGGTGCGCGAAGCCGGCACCAACGAGTGGAAGCGCATCAGCTGGGACGAAGCCAACGAGCGCATCGCCCGCCTGCTCAAGGACGACCGCGACGCCAACTTCATCGAGAAGAACGAGAAGGGCCAGGTGGTCAACCGCTGGCTCAGCACCGGCATGCTGGCCTCGTCGGCCGCATCCAACGAAACCGGCGTGCTGGACTTCCGCTTTGCGCGCGCACTGGGCATGGTCGGCTTCGACTGCCAGGCGCGCCTGTGCCACGGCCCCACGGTGTCGGCCCTGGCGCCCTCGTTCGGCCGCGGGGCGATGACCAACCACTGGGTGGACATCAAGAACGCCAACGTGATTCTGGTCATGGGCGGCAACCCGGCGGAAGCCCACCCCGTGGGCTTCAAGTGGGCCATCGAAGCCAAGATCCACAACAAAGCCCATCTGATGGTGGTGGATCCGCGCTTCAACCGCACCGCGTCGGTGGCGGATTTCTACGCCCCGATCCGCGCCGGCTCCGACGCGGCCTTCTTGATGGGCATCGTCAACTACCTGCTGCAGCACGACAAGATCCAGCACGAATACGTCAAGGCCTACACCAACGCCAGCCTGATCGTGCGCGAGGACTACAGCTTCGAAGAAGGCCTGTTCAGCGGCTACAACGCCGACAAGAAGAGCTACGACAAGAGCAGCTGGACCTACGAGCGCGATGCCCAGGGTCATGCGCTGCAGGACCTGACGCTGCAGCACCCGCGCTGCGTGCTGAACCTGCTGAAGAAGCATGTGGAGCGCTACACGCCCGAGATGGTGAACACCATCACCGGCACCCAGGTCGAAGACTTTCTGCATGTGTGCGAGCAACTGGCCAGCACCTGCGTGCCCGACCGCACCGCGACCTTCCTGTACGCACTGGGCTGGACCCACCACACGGCGGGCGCCCAGATCATCCGCGGCTCGGCCATGATCCAGCTGCTGCTGGGCAACATCGGCATGGCCGGAGGCGGCGTGAATGCGCTGCGCGGTCACTCCAACATCCAGGGCTATACCGACCTGGGCCTGCTCTCCACGCGTCTGCCCGGTTACCTGAACCTGCCGACCGACCAACAGCAGACCATCGACGACTACCTGAAGGAGTCCACGCCGCAGGCCGATCTGCCCGGCCAGGTCAACTTCTGGAAGAACACGCCCAAGTTCTTCGTCAGCCTGATGAAGGACCTGTACGGCGACCATGCCACGCGCGAGAACAGCTGGGGCTACGACTGGCTGCCCAAGTGGGATCGCAGCTACGACATGCTGGCCTACTTCGATCTGATGTACCGCGGCAAGGTCAACGGCTACATCGCCCAGGGCTTCAACCCGGTGGCGGCCATGCCCGACTCCGGCAAGATCCGCGACGCGCTGTCCAAGCTCAAGTTCCTGGTCATCATCGACCCGCTGCAGACCGAGACCTCCACCTTCTGGAAGAACCACGGCGAATTCAACGACGTGGACCCCTCCCAAATCCAGACCACGGTGTTCCGCCTGCCCTCGTCGTGCTTTGCCGAGGAAAACGGCACCATCGTCAACTCCGGCCGCTGGCTGCAGTGGCACTGGGCCGCACAGGAGCCGCCGTTCGAGGCGCGCCATGACGGCCGCATTCTGGGCGGCATCTTCATGAAGCTGCGCGAGCTGTACGCCAAGGAAGGCGGTGCCAACCCGGCGCCGCTGATGAACACGCGCTGGCAATACCACAACCCCTACGATCCGCACCCCGAGGAAGTGGCCAAGGAAACCAACGGCTATGCGCTGGCGGACCTGTACGACGACAGCGGCAAGCTGATCGCCAAGAAGGGATCGCTGCTGTCCGATTTCGGCATGCTGCGCGATGACGGCACCACCGCGAGCTACTGCTGGATCTTTGCCGGTTCGTGGACCGAAGCCGGCAACCAGATGGCGCGCCGCGACAACACCGACACCGGACATGGCAACACCCCCGGCTGGGCCTGGGCCTGGCCGGCCAACCGCCGCGTGCTGTACAACCGCGCCTCGGCCGATCCCTCGGGCAAGCCCTGGGATCCCAAGCGCCAGATCCTGCACTGGGACGGCAAGAAATGGGGCGGCGCGGACGTGCCCGACTACCCGCTGACGGCAGCGCCGAACAGCGGCGTCAGCCCCTTCATCATGCAGCCCGACGGTCTGGGCCGCCTGTTCTCGCTCAAGGACATGAACGACGGTCCCTTCCCTGAGCACTACGAACCCACCGAAAGCCCGCTGGCCGCCAACCCGCTGCACCCCCAGGTCAGCAAGAGCCCCGTGGCGCGCGTCTTTGCCGACGATGCCGCCCGCATGGGCTCGCGCGAGCAGTTCCCCTATGTGGCCACGACCTACTCGATCACCGAGATGTTCCGCCACTGGACCAAGCACTCGCGCCTGAACGCCATCGTCCAGCCCGAACAGTTCATCGAACTCTCGGAAAAGCTGGCCGACAAGAAAGGCATCAAGGCCGGCGACATGATCCGCGTCTCCAGCAAGCGCGGCCACATCAAGGGCAAGGCCGTGGTGACCAAGCGCGTGATGACGCTGCAGGTCGATGGCCAGGAGATCGAGCAGATCGGCATTCCCTGCCACTGGGGCTACGAAGGCACCACGCGCAAGGGCTATCTGGCCAACACGCTGAGCCCCGGCATCGGGGACGCCAATGCCCAGACCCCCGAGTTCAAGGCCTTTCTGGTCAACATCGAAAAAGCATAAGGCGCGCCCATGAGTATGCAATCCCAAGATATCGTGCGGCGCTCGGCCACCAACGACCTCACGCCGGCCGCCCATGCACGCGACCACAAGGACGAGGTCGCCAAGCTGATCGACGTGAGCATCTGCATCGGCTGCAAGGCTTGCCAGGTTGCCTGCAGCGAATGGAATGATCTGCGTGACGACGTGGGCGAGAACTTCGGCGTCTACGACAACCCGCGCGACCTCTCGCCCAAGAGCTGGACGCTGATGCGCTTTGACGAGCATGTCAACGAAAAGGGCAAGCTGGAGTGGCTGATTCGCAAGGACGGCTGCATGCACTGTGAAGACCCCGGCTGCCTCAAGGCCTGCCCCCAGCCCGGCGCCATCGTGCAGTACGCCAACGGCATCGTGGACTTCCAGTCCGAGCACTGCATTGGCTGCGGCTACTGCGTGGCCGGCTGCCCGTTCAACGTGCCCCGCATCAGCAAGGAAGACAACAAGGCCTACAAGTGCACCTTGTGTTCCGATCGCGTTGCCGTGGGCCAGGAGCCTGCCTGCGTCAAGACCTGCCCCACCGGGGCGATCAGCTTCGGCGCCAAGGACGACATGCTGCACAAGGCCGAAGGCCGCGTGCAGGAAATGAAGAGCCGCGGCGTGGAGAACGCTGGCGTCTACAACCCGCCCGGCGTGGGCGGCACCCACGTGATGTACGTGCTGCACCATGCCGACCAGCCGGAGCTCTACCACAAGCTGCCCAAGGACCCCCACATCAGCGGCGTGGTGGAAGGCTGGAAGGGCTGGTTCAAGCCGCTGGCGGCCATCGGCTTTGTCACGGCACTGGCCGGCGCTGCCGCCCACTACATCAGTACCGGCCCCAACGAGGTCGATGAGGATGAAGACGAGGAGCATGACCACGCCAAGAAGGGAGAGAAGGCATGAAAAAAGACCGCATGATTTTGCGCACCCCGCTGCCCGATCGCCTGTGCCACTGGGCCATGGTGACCTGCTTCTTCCTGGTGGCCATGTCGGGCCTGTCCTGGCTGTTTCCCAGCCTGAACTGGCTCAACGGCGTGTTCGGCACGCCGCAGATGGCCCGCCTGCTGCACCCTTTCTTCGGCATCGTGGTGTTCGTGGCCCTGGTCTACCTGTTCATCCGGTTTGTGAAATACAACCTGCCTGAAAAGGAAGACCGCCTCTGGCTGGAAAACGTCAAGTCCGTGGTGGCCGGCGATCACAGCAAGCCGCTGCGCGTCGGCAAGTACAACGCTGGCCAGAAGCTCATGTTCTGGGGGATCATGGGCCTGATCTGCGCGCTGCTGCTCACCGGGCTGGTGATCTGGCGCGCCTATTTCGCCCACCTGTTCCCTATCCCGGTGCTGCGCGTGGCCCTGCTGCTGCACGCGGTCGCCGGCGTGGGCCTGATGCTGCTGATCATTGGCCACATCTACCTGGCCTTCTGGGTGAAGGGCTCGATCCGCGGCATGGTGACCGGCTATGTCAGCCATGCCTGGGCCAAGGCCCACCATGACCGCTGGCATGCACAGATCAGCGCCAAGGCTCCCGGCAAGAAGAAGACTGCGAGGCCGGCACGATGAGCATCCGCATCGTCCCTGAATCGGAACGCTCGCCGGGCGTGGAATACATCGCCCCGGTGCGCCTGCCCGATGCCACACGGCCCTACGCCCGGCGGGCCGCGCGCCTGCGCCAGCTGGCGGATGGCCACGCCATGGCCGACTACCTGCTGTGGGCCGCCGACCTGGTCGGCGCCCAGCAGGCTGCGGCCGAGGCCACGCCCCTGAGCGCCGCCGAAGTGCACGGTCTGGCCGAGGCCCTGCGCCAGTCCCATGCCCCGCTGCACAGTCACAGCCTGCAGCGTTCTGCCCATTGGCTGCAGCTGCTGGACGGCTTGCTGGCCCAGCTGGCGTCGCCCGCCAGCATGCAGGGCGCGCCCATCCAGCAGGCCCTGGCAGCGCTGCGCGCGGCCGACAGCGGCCAGCGCAACCGCTGGGCCAGTGCCTTGCTGGCCATGCTGCGCGGCGACGAACCGGCCGATGGCGCCGAATTGCCCGACGCGGGCGTCGCCCAGCTGCTGCACAGCGCCCTGTCGCTGTACTGGCGCCAGCTCGCCAGCCAGCTGCCCGGCAGCGGCATGGCCGAGCTGGGCGCCCACCGCCACGACTGCCCCGTCTGCGGCCACGCCCCCGCCGGCAGCCTGGTGCTGGGCGGTGCCCAGGCCGGCCTGCGCTACCTGCAATGCAGCCTGTGCGAGACGCAGTGGCATGTGGTGCGCACCACCTGCACCAGCTGCGATGCCTCCGGCAAGCTGGACTACTGGTGCCTGGAAGACGAAAAAGCCGCCATCAAGGCCGAGAGCTGCGGCGACTGCCACAGCTACCTCAAGGCCTTCTACCTGCAGGCCGACCACCAGCTGGAACTGGTGGCCGATGACCTGGCCAGCCTGGCCCTGGACGCCGAGATGGAAGCGCAGGACCTGGTGCGCAGCGGCATCAACCCGCTGATGCTGCCGCCGCTGGCCTGATTCACCCTTCCACCCTCGGCCCACCTGCTGTCCGCTTTCTGCGTGCCTTCTGCGCCCCCACAGCCCTGCAGACCGTCCTTGCCCGGGACAGTTTGCAGGGCTGAATCGATAATGGCAGCCATGACCGACACTGCCGCCGGCACCTGCCCCCTGGTTCCACCAGACGGTGCCCCCCTCGTCCTCCCTGCCATCCGCCACGTCCCCGTGGAGCGCCACCATCTGCAGGACGGCCTGCGCGCGCAAGAGCGCGTGCTGGCCAGCGAGGTGCCGATTGCCCTGGTGTTCAACGGTATCTCGCACGCAGTGATGATGGCCACGCCCCTGGACCTGGAAGACTTTGCCCTGGGTTTTGCCCTGAGCGAAGGCATTCTGGACAGCACCGCCGATTGCTATGGCATCGACGTCACACCGGTGGCCGCCTCCGCCGCAGGCCTGCCCCCCGGCATGGACGGGGTGGAAGTGCAACTGGACATCTCCTCCCGCTGCTTTGCCCGCCTCAAAGACCACCGCCGCAGCATGACCGGGCGCACCGGCTGCGGGGTCTGCGGCGTGGAAAGCTTTGCCGCCCTGGACCTGGACTTTGCCCCGCTGCCGGCACACGACTGGCTGGCCCGGGTGGATCTGCCCACGGTATGCCGAGCCATCGACGCGCTGTCGGCCAAGCAGGTGCTCAACACCCAGGCCGGCGCCATCCACGCGGCCGGATGGGCCACGCCGGACGGGCAGTTGCACGATGTGCTGGAGGATGTGGGCCGCCACAACGCACTCGACAAGCTGCTGGGCCGGCTGGCCCGCAGCGGCCACCTGGGCGAACCGGGTTTCGTGGTGCTGTCCAGCCGGGGCAGCCACGAACTGGTGCGCAAATGCGCCAAGCTGGGAGTCGCCGCACTGGCCACCATCTCGGCCCCCACCGCCATGGGCGTGCGCATGGCCGAGCTGACCGGATTGCGCTTCTGGGGGCTGTGCCGCCCGCCCCAGGCCGTGCTGTATGCCGCAGGCGCCGGCCTGCCACCGCTGGCAGTGGCCTCCCCGGCGACTTGACCCGGCAGCGCACTGTGAAAGCGGCGGCTTCGTACAATGGCGGCTTCAGCCCCTGGATGTACACCATGACCCGCTGTTCCACTGCTTTTTCTGCTGCCGCCCTGGCCTGTGCCCTGCTGGGCGGCATGGCCGTGCCTGCGGCCCATGCACGCACCTACCCCGACGCTGCGCGCAGCTTCCCCGATACCGCCCAGCGCGGCGAACTGCTGATCTCGGCCATGCCCGAGGTCGCGCTCAACGGCAAGAAGATCCGCACCACGCCGGACTTTCGCCTGTTCAATGCCAGGAACCAGCTGGTCCTTGCCCACACGCTGCAAGGCCAGAAGTTCGCTGTGAACTATGTGATCGAGCCCAGCACCCAGTGGCTGTCCCAGGCCTGGATCCTGACCCCGGAAGAAGTCCAGGCCAAGCTGCCCAGCCAGCGCTGAGCCCCACCCGCTTCTTTTTTCTTTCTGACTGCCGCCTGCGCCCTGCAATGGTGCCGGTGGATGGTTTTCTTCAAGGCGCACAGGCCATGACCTCTGCGGCCGCCCCACTGCCATGACCACGAAAAAAGTCTTTATCAAAACCTTTGGCTGCCAGATGAACGAGTACGACTCGGACAAGATGGCGGACGTGCTGGGTGCTGCCCAGGGCTATGAATCCACGGACGACCCGGAGCAGGCCGACCTGATCCTGTTCAACACCTGCTCGGTGCGGGAAAAGGCACAGGAAAAGGTGTTCTCCGACCTGGGCCGCTTCAAGCACCTGAAGGAAAAAGGCGTGCTGATTGGTGTGGGCGGTTGTGTGGCCAGCCAGGAAGGCGAAGAAATCATCAAGCGCGCCCCCTATGTGGACGTGGTGTTCGGCCCCCAGACCCTGCACCGCCTGCCCGATCTGCTGAACGCGCGCGCCGCCAAGGCCAAGCCCCAGGTGGACATTTCCTTCCCCGAAATCGAGAAGTTCGACCACCTGCCGCCTGCCCGCGTGGAAGGTGCCTCGGCCTTCGTGTCGATCATGGAAGGCTGCTCCAAATACTGCAGCTACTGCGTCGTGCCCTACACGCGCGGTGAAGAAGTCAGCCGCCCGTTCGAAGACGTGCTGGTGGAAGTCGCCGGTCTGGCCGACCAGGGCGTGAAGGAAGTCACGCTGCTGGGCCAGAACGTGAACGCCTACCTGGGCAAGATGGGCGACACCACCGAAATTGCCGACTTTGCGCTGCTGCTGGAGTATGTGGCCGAGATCCCCGGCATCGAACGCATCCGCTTCACCACCAGCCACCCGAACGAATTCACGCCCCGCCTGATCGAGGCCTACGCCAAGCTGCCCCAGTTGGTCAGCCACCTGCACCTGCCCGTCCAGCACGGCAGCGACAAGATCCTGATGGCCATGAAGCGCGGCTACACGGCCATGGAGTACAAGAGCACCATCCGCAAGCTGCGCGCCATCCGTCCGGATCTGGCGATGAGCAGCGACTTCATCGTCGGCTTCCCCGGCGAGACCGAAGACGACTTCCAGAAGATGATGAAGCTGATCCACGACGTCCGTTTTGACAACAGCTTCAGCTTCATCTTCAGCCCCCGCCCCGGCACGCCGGCCGCCAACCTGCACGACGACACCCCCCACGAGGTGAAGCTGCGCCGTCTGCAGGAGCTGCAGGCCGTGATCAACCAGAACATCAAGGAGATCAGCGACGAGCGCGTGGGCACGGTGCAGCGCCTGCTGGTCGAAGGGCTGAGCAAGCGCGACGGTAGCGAACTGATGGGCCGCACGGAATGCAACCGCGTGGTCAACTTCCCCGGCAACGAACGCCTGATTGGCCAGATGGTGGATGTGCGCGTCACCGAAGCCAAGACTTACACCCTGCGCGGCGAAGTGCTGGTGCGCAGCTGACCGCCCGGCCGGTGCCGGGCCCCAGCGCCATTGGTCCGGCCCGGCACAGCCCCCACCCGCCTACTGCGGCTGTGCCATCGCCCCTGGCGCGCACCGCCATCCCGAGTGCAGCACGTGACCATCGCAGGCCAGCCCTGCACACCCCGCCAATCGCGCTACCATATGACCCCGCCGCGTGGATGCACACCCCCGCGGCTTTTTCTTGCCCGCTGCACGGCCAGGGATTCCACGGACTCCCTGACTGCCCTGTTCCGACACAAGATAGCCGCCCGTTGGGTGCGGAACTTGCTAGACATCAGGACTGCTCCGGTGTGGGGCAGACCTGCTATACACACAAGGAGTCTTTCCTATGAACACACGGCGCAACCTCATCAAGGGCGGCCTGGCCGCGCTGCCCCTGGTACTGGCCGGCATGCTGCCTGCTTCTGCCATGGCGCAGGCCAAGATCAAGGTGGCTGCGGTCTACACCGTCCCCTATGAGCAGCAATGGGTCAGCCGCATCCACCAGGCGCTCAAGGCCGCCGAATCCCGTGGCGAGATCGAATACAAGTCCAGCGAGAACGTGGCCAACGCCGACTACGAGCGCGTGATGCGCGAGTACGCCACCGGCGGCGCACAGCTGATGTTCGGTGAAGTGTTCGGCGTGGAAGCCGCCGCCCGCAAGGTGGCCAAGGACTTCCCCAAGACCGCCTTCGTGATGGGCTCCTCGGGCAAGCCTGTGGCCCCCAACTTCAGCGTGTTCGACAACTACATCCAGGAACCGGCCTACCTGAGCGGCATGATCGCCGGCGGCATGACCAAGTCCAACAAGATCGGTCTGGTCGGCGGCTTCCCCATCCCCGAAGTGAACCGCCTGATGCACGCCTTCATGGAAGGCGCCAAGGAAGTGAACCCAAAGGTGGAATTCACGGTCTCCTTCATCAACAGCTGGTTTGACCCACCCAAGGCCAAGGAAGCCACCTTCGCCATGATCGACAAGGGCGCCGACGTGCTGTACGCCGAGCGCTTTGGCGTGAGCGATGCGGCCAAGGAAAAAGGCAAGCTGGCCATCGGCAACGTGATCAACACCCAGGCCCAGTACCCCGACACCGTGGTGGCCTCGGCCCTGTGGCACATGGAGCCCAGCGTGGATCGCGCCATCCAGGCCGTGAAGGCCGGCACGTACAAGGCCGAAGACTACGGCCCGTATTCGATGATGAAGCACAAGGGTTCGTCGCTGGCACCGCTGGGCACGTTCGAGAAGAAGGTGCCGGCGGACCTGGCGGCCAAGGTCAAGGCCCGCGAGGCCGACATCCTGGCCGGCAAGTTCACCGTCAAGGTGAACGACAGCCAGCCCAAGACCACGGCCAAGTAAGCCCCGGCCCGCGCAAGCCTGCGCACCGCCCCTGCAGCGAGCCGGTACCACCGGCTCGCTGCACGTCGGCGCTGCTGTTTTGATGGCTCCGGGCGCGAGTCCGGGACTTCGGCCCTGTACAAGCCTGCCCCGGGCCTGTACCTTGATGCCACCCCGCGCGTCCTCCCCCACCGCGCCCCCTGCACAGGCAATGGCACCCGCACACATGCTCACTGAGACCGCATCCACACCACCGGGCTCCGCGCCCCCCACCGTCCTGCAGTTGCAGGGCATCACCAAACGCTTTGGCACGCTGGTGGCCAACGACGCCATCTCGCTCACCTTGCAGCGGGGCGAAATCGTCGCGCTGCTGGGCGAGAACGGCGCTGGCAAATCCACGCTGATGTCGATTCTGTTCGGCCACTATGTGGCCGATGCCGGCCACATCGAGGTGTTCGGCCAGCCCCTGCCGCCGGGCCAGCCGCGCGCCGCGCTGGCCGCAGGCATCGGCATGGTGCACCAGCACTTTGCGCTGGCCGACAACCTTTCCGTGCTCGACAACATCATGGCTGGCGGCACGTCGCTGGCCCGGCTGAGCCTGGACACCGCCGGAGCCCGCCGCAGGCTGCTGGACGTGGCGCAGCAATTCGGCCTGCAGGTGGACCCGGACGCCCGCGTGGGCACCTTGTCCGTGGGCGAGCGCCAGCGCGTCGAGATTCTGAAAGCGCTGTACCGCGGCGCCCGCATCCTGATCCTGGACGAACCCACGGCCGTGCTCACTCCCGCCGAGAGCGAGGCCCTGTTCGACACCCTGGGCCAGATGGTGGCGCAAGGCCTGTCCATCATCTTCATCAGCCACAAGCTCGGCGAGGTGCTGCGCGTCTCGCACCGCGTGGCCGTGCTGCGCCATGGCAAGCTGGTGGCCGAATCGGCCACCGCCGGCTGCACCCAGGCCCAGCTGGCTGAATGGATGGTCGGCCACGCCATCACGCTGCCCGAACGCCGCCCGGCCCAGCATGTGGGCGACAGCGTCTGCAGCCTGCACCAGCTGGATTCCGCACCGGCCAAAGGCAAGGACAGCCGCGACCGGCTGAAGAACGTGTCGCTGGAGCTGAAGGCCGGTGAAATCGTCGCCATCGCTGGGGTGTCCGGCAACGGCCAGGTCGCACTGGCCGATGTGCTGTGCGGCGTGCGCGCCGTCACCGGCGGACAGCTGACCTACCTGGGCCAGCCCCTGCCCAGGTCGCCCGTCACCCTGGTGGCCCAGGGCGTGGCCCGCATCCCCGAAGACCGCCACGGCACCGGCGTGGTGGGCGATCTGCCGGTGTGGGAAAACGCCGTGTCCGAGCGCCTGCGCACCAGCTGGTTCTCGCGCCTGGGCTGGGTCCGGCGCAAAGCCGCACAGGACTACGCCCAGCATGTCAGCACCACGTTTGACGTGCGCGGCGGCGGCCTGCATGCGCCCGCCCGTGCGCTGTCCGGCGGCAATATGCAAAAGCTGATTCTGGGCCGCGCCCTGCTGCCCCCCGGCGTGGACGGCCAGCCCGGCGCAGCCCCCCGCCTGATCGTGGCCCACCAGCCCACCTGGGGGCTGGATATCGGTGCCGTGCACTTTGTGCAGCAGCAGCTGATGGCCGCCCGCGATGCCGGCGCGGCCGTGCTGCTGATCTCGGACGACCTGGACGAAGTCCTGGCCCTGGGCGACCGCATTGCCGTGATGCACGAAGGCACGCTCACCGAAGCCCGGCCCCACGCCGACTGGAGCCGCGCATCCATTGGCCTGGCCATGGCCGGTGCCCATTGAACCCGGGCGAAAGCACATTCCCATGCGATTAGAAAAACGACCTTCCCCTTCCAAAACCGCCATGGTGGCCGCCCCGCTGTGTGCCGTGGTATTCACCCTGCTCATCAGCGGTTTGCTGGTGCTGTGGGCCAAGGCCCCCGTGGGGGCCACCTATGTCGAACTGTTCAAAGGCGCCTTCGGCTCGCTGTTTGCATTGAGCGAAACCATGACCCGTGCCGTGCCCCTGATCCTGACCGGTCTGGCGGCGGCCGTGGCCTTTCGCGCACGCCTGTTCAACATCGGCGCCGAAGGCCAGCTGTACGCCGGCGCCGTGGCGGCTGTTGCCGTGGGCGGCATGCATGGCGGCACCGGCTTGGAGCTGCCCATCTATGTGCTGTTCCCGCTGATGCTGGTGGCCGCCGCCCTGGCCGGCGCCGCCATGCTGCTGGGCCCGGCGCTGATGAAGACCCGCCTGGGCGTGGACGAGGTGGTGACCACGCTGCTGCTGAACTTTGTGATGCTGCTGCTGGTGGCCTACCTGCTGGACGGCCCGATGAAAGACCCAATGGCACTGGGCTGGCCACAGAGCGTGGCCCTGCAGTCGGACCTGGAACTCTCGCGCCTGATCGAGCAGACCCGTCTGCACACCGGCCTGCTGATGGCCCTGGTGCTGGCCGTGCTCACCTGGCTGCTGCTGCAGCGCACGACGGCGGGCTTTGACATCCGTGCCGCCGGCGCCAACGCCAAGGCCGCCAGTTTTGCCGGTGTCCCGGTCACCCGCACCGTGGTGCTGGTGGCCCTGCTGTCCGGCGGGCTGGCCGGGCTGGCCGGCGCCATCGAAGTGGCCGGACGCACCAGCTACCTGACGCTGGACATGTCGCCCGGCTACGGCTACGCCGGCATCGTGATCGCCATGCTGGCGGGCCTGCACCCGCTGGGTGTGGTGGCGGCCGCCATTTTTGTGGCCGGCATGCAGGTGGGTGCCGACAGCATGAGCCGCGTGGTGGGCGTGCCCAATGCGATTGCCGATGTGATCGTGGCCGCATCGCTGCTCTCTGTGCTGGTGGCCAGTCTGCTGACGCAGTACCGCTTGCGCTGGAAGTGAGGAGCCGGCCCATGCATGACTTCATCTTGACGGCCCCTGCGGCCCCCCAGGCGCTCTGCCAGCACGCAGGCAGCGCCGTTTCCGATCATTTCACCGGGGAGTGCGCAGCATGACCGAATTTCTGGACATCCTGTCGAACTCCGCCTTCTGGGTGGCCGTGCTGCGCACCGCCACGCCGCTGCTGCTGGGCACCCTGGGCGTTTTGCTGTGCGAACGCGCCGGCGTGCTGAACCTGGGCATCGAAGGCATCATGGTGGCCGGCGCCTTCACCGGCTGGCTCACCGTGTATGCCGGCCATGGGCTGTGGACCGGGGTGCTGGTGGCAGCGCTGACCGGCGCCCTGTGCGGTCTGCTGCATGCCTGGCTGACCGTGGGCCTGGCGCTTTCGCAGCACGTGTCGGGCCTGGGCATCACCATGCTGGCCACGGCGCTGTCGTACTACGGCTACCGCGTGAGCTTTCCCAAGGTGAACACCCCGCCCACCATCGAGCCCTTCCAGGCCATGGACTGGCTGCCGATTCCCATCCTGGGCGAGCAGACGGTGCTGACCCTGCTGGCCCTGCTGCTGGTGCCGGTGCTGGCCTGGTGGCTGTTCCGCACCCCCTCGGGCCTGGCCGTACGCATGGTGGGAGAGAACCCGCTGGCGGCCGAGGGCCAGGGCATCCCGGTGATCGCCGTGCGCACTGCGGCCATCGTGGCCGGCTCGGCGCTGATGGCCGTGGCCGGGGCGTTCCTGACGCTGTCGGCCTTCAACGCCTTCTTCTTCAACATGATCAACGGCCGGGGCTGGATCTGCATTGCGCTGGTGGTGTTTGCGTCGTGGAAACCGGGCAAGGCCTTGCTGGGTGCGCTGCTGTTCGCCTTCTTCGATGCGCTGCAGCTGCGCCTGCAGCAGTCGGGCGAAGGCCTGCTGCCCTACCAGTTCTATCTGATGCTGCCGTATCTGCTGTCCATCCTGGCCCTGGTGCTGGTGGCGCGCAAGGCGGCCTATCCCCAGGCGCTGATGAAGCCATACCGCAAGGGCGAACGCTGAGGCTCCGTCCCCCCTGTCCACGGCCGCTGCGGCACGTGCCGAGTGCACGAGCGGCCACCTTCACCGACCAAGAGAAACACCCATGCTGGACTTACTGATCACCCATGCCACGCTGGCCGACGGCCGCACCCATATGTCCGTGGCCGTGCAGGACGGCAAAATCACCGAAGTGACCGAGGGCCTGCAGGCCCCTGCGCACGAAACAGTGGATGCACAAGGCCTGCTGCTGTCCACCCCTTTTGTGGACCCGCACTTTCACATGGACGCCACGCTGAGCTACGGCATGCCGCGCGTCAACGAAAGCGGCACGCTGCTGGAAGGCATTGCGCTGTGGGGCGAGCTCAAGCCTCAGCTGACGCACGACGCCCTGGTGGAGCGCGCACTGGCCTATTGCGACTGGGCGGTGGCACGCGGCCTGCTGGCTATCCGCAGCCATGTGGACACCAGCGACCCCAGCCTGCTGCCGGTGGAAGCCATGCTGGACGTCAAGAAGCGCGTGGCACCCTACATCGACCTGCAGCTGGTCGCCTTCCCCCAGGACGGTGTGCTGCGCACCCCGGGCGGCATGGACAACCTCAAGCGCGCGCTGGCCATGGGGGTCGACGTGGTCGGCGGCATCCCCCACTTCGAGCGCACCATGGCCGATGGTGCCGAAAGCGTGAAGCAGCTGTGCGAACTGGCGGCGGAGCTGGGCAAGCGCGTGGACATGCACTGCGACGAGTCCGATGACCCGCTGTCGCGCCATGTCGAGACCCTGGCCTACCACACGCAGCGCCTGGGTCTGCACGGCCGCGTCACCGGCTCGCACCTGACCTCCATGCACAGCATGGACAACTACTACGTCAGCAAACTGATTCCGTTGATGGCCGAAGCCCAGCTGGGCGTGGTCAGCAACCCGCTGATCAACATCACCATCCAGGGCCGCCACGACACCTACCCCAAGCGCCGCGGCATGACCCGCGTGCCCGAGTTGATGGCCGCCGGCCTCACCGTCGCTTTCGGCCATGACTGCGTGATGGACCCCTGGTACAGCCTGGGCAGCGGCGATGCGCTGGACGTGGCCCATATGGGCCTGCATGTGGCGCAGATGACCAGCCGCCAAGGCATGCAGCAGTGCTTCGATGCCATCACCCGCAACCCTGCCCAGCTGCTGGGTTTGGAAGGCTACGGCCTGCAGGCCGGCTGCAACGCCGACTTCGTGCTGCTGCACGCCAAGGACCCGGTCGAAGCCCTGCGCCTGAAGAGTGCCCGCCTGGGCGTGTGGCGCCGCGGCCAGCGCATTGCCAGCACGCCGGCACCGGTGGCCACGCTGAACCTGCCCGGCCGCCCGGCACAGACCACTCTGCTGCACCAGGGCTGAGCGCGGTCAGCGATCAGCGGCCCACGGCCTGCCTTCGCAGGCCGTTTTGGGTGGGGTGTCGTCTTCAGGCGAAGATGCTGCGTGCTTCGGTGAAGCGCTTGGCAAAGTAGACGTTGTCCATGCGCACCCGCTGCACGGTGCCGCCGCTGGACGGGGCATGCACAAACTGGCCGTTGCCCACATAAATGCCCATGTGCGAATACGCGCCGCCCAGGGTGTTGAAGAACACGAAGTCGCCGCGCTGCAGATCGCGGTTGACCGGGCTGCTGGCCTGGGCCCACTGGGCCGTGGTGCGCGGCAGGCGGCTGGCATGGATGCCCGCGACGGCCCACTGGATCAGCCCGCTGCAATCAAACCCGCCTTCCGGGTTGTTGCCGCCATAGGTATAGGGGGTGTTGACCACCAGCATGGTCCGCGCCAGCAAGGCTTCCCGCAGATCGCTGCTCAGCGCCAGCGGGTTCACCGCGGGCACCCCGCCGCCGCGCGCCTTGGGCACGGCGGCCGCCGAGCTGCTGCGCTTGCCGCTGCTGGCGCAGCCGGCCAGGACGGCGGCCGTCGCCGCTGCGCCCAGCAACAGCAGGCGGCGGGCAGGCCATTGAGGAGCAGGCGGCGATGCGGCACGGTCAGAACCGCACGCCGTGGACAACGGGATGGGAGCTTGGTGCATGGGCCGCATTATGGCGCTGCCCGCTATCAGCACGGGAGCATGGCCCGCAAGCCCGCTGGGCTTTAGCCCATGGCGGTTTCAGCGTGCCGGCCCTGACGCACACCGGCGCCTGCCACCCCAGGCCATCGCCCGCGCGCAGCATGGCGCCAGCTCCCGGCACACAGCGCCGCAGCGGGCGCCGCAAAGGCCCTGTCAGCCCGTGTTGCGCAGCGCTGCCGCAATGCCGTTGATGGAGATATGGATACCCATCTTCACCCGCTCATCGCCCGCCCCATCGCGCCAGCGGCGTACCAGTTCCACCTGCAGGTGGTGCAAGGGGTCGATGTAGGGGAAGCGGTGGCGTATGGAGCGTGCCAGCGCGCTGTTGTGTGCCAGGCGGTCCTTCTCGCCGGTCAGCATTTCCAGCGCTTCGGCCGTGCGGTGCCATTCGGCCTGAATGGACGCAAAAATGCGTTTGCGCAGCTTGGCGTCGGGCACCAGATCGCTGTAGCGCGATGCCAGCGCCAGATCGCTCTTGGCCAGCACCATGTCCATGTTCGACAGCAGCGTGCGGAAGAACGGCCACTGCTTGCACATGCGGCGCAGCAGGGCCTGCTGCTTGGCGGGGTCCTGCCCCTTGGCATGGACAAACTCGTGCACCGCCGTGCCGAAGCCGTACCAGCCCGGCAAGGTGAGACGGCACTGGCCCCAGCTGAAGCCCCAGGGAATGGCGCGCAGGTCTTCGATCTTCTGCGAAGGCTTGCGCGAGGCCGGGCGCGAACCGATGTTCAGCTCGGCAATCTCGCGGATCGGTGTCGCGCTGAAGAAGTAATCGGTGAAGCCCGGGGTCTCGTACACCAGCTTGCGGTAGGCCGCCATGCTGGACTGCGACAGCGCTTCGGCCGCCACCAGAAAAGGCTTGCCCGCCAGCTTGGTGGGCTGCAGCAGCGTGGCTTCCAGTGTGGCGGCCACCAGGGTTTCCAGATTGCGGCGGCCGATCTCCGGGTTGGAATATTTGGAGGCAATCACCTCGCCCTGCTCGGTCAGGCGGATCTGGCCGCGCACCGTGCCCGGCGGCTGCGCCAGGATGGCCTGGTAGCTGGGGCCGCCGCCCCGGCCCACGGTGCCGCCCCGGCCGTGGAACATGCGCAGGCGAATGCCGTACTGCGCCGCCAGCGGATCGAACACCTGCACCAGTGCCGATTCGGCCTGGTACAGCTCCCAGTTGCTGGTGAAGATGCCGCCGTCCTTGTTGCTGTCGCTGTAGCCCAGCATGATGTCCTGCTCGGCGCCGGAGCGCTTCCACAGCGCGGCAATGCCGGGCAGGTCGTAATAGGCCTGCATGATGGACGCCGCCTGGCGCAGATCGCCAATGGTCTCGAACAGCGGCACCACCACCATGTCGGCCACGGCTTCGCTGCTGTCCAGCGTTCCGCGCATCAGCCCCACTTCCTTCATCAGCAGCAACACTTCCAGCAGATCGCTGACCGATTCGGTGTGGCTGATGATGCAGTGGCGCAGTGCTTCGGCGCCGTAGTCGGCACGGGCCTGGCGGGCGGTGGCAAAGATTGCCAGTTCGGCCTGGCTGTGTGCGGAGTACGCCGCCCCCACCACGCGCAGCGGGCGCGCATCGCTGAGCATGCGCAGCAGCAGCTGTTGGCGGCCGGCTTCGTCCAGCGCACTGTAGTCGGCCTCGATCATGGCGACCGCCAGCAGTTCGGCCACCACCAGTTCATGCTGGTCCGAGCTTTGGCGCAGGTCGACCGTGGCCAGGTGGAAACCAAACACTTCCACCGCACGGATCAACGGCGACAGGCGCTGTGCTGCCAGTGCCCCGCCATGGTTGCGCTGCAGCGAATCCTCGATGGTGCGCAGATCCCCCAGCAGCTCCTGCGGCGTGTCATAGGGGTTTTGCGGCGCCACCGCGTGGCGGGCGGCTTCCCCGCCCGACAGCTTGCGCAGCGTGGCCGCCAGGCGGGCGTACATGCCGGTCAGCGCGCGGCGATAGGGTTCGTCCTCGCGGTGGGCATTGCGGTCCGGCGACGCATCGGCCAGTTGCTGCATGGCGGGCGAAACGTCGGCCAGGCGCGCGGCCATCGACAGCTCGGTGCCCAGAAAGTGCACCTCGGTCAGGTAGTGGCGCAGCGCCACCTCGGACTGGCGGCGCAGTGCCAGCGCCAGGGTCTCGGCCGTCACATTCGGATTGCCATCGCGGTCGCCACCGATCCACTGGCCCATGCGCAGAAAGCTGTGGATGCGCTTGCCATCGAGCTGCAGCTCCATTTCACGGTAGATACGTGGAATCTCGCGCAGAAACGTGGCCTCGTAGTAGCGCAGCGAATTCTCAATCTCGTCGGCCACCGTCAGCTTGGCATGGCGCAGCAGGCGCGTCTGCCACAGCTGCACCACGCGGGCCTTGAGCTGCTCCTCGTTCTGCGCCAGCTCCCTGGGGCTGAGCGCATCCTTGCTGCTGGCATACAGCTGGGCCCGGGCTCGGATCAGGTCGCGCTCGGCCAGCAGCCGGGCAATGTCCTGCTCGGCCGCCAGAATGCTCTGGCGCTGCACTTCGGTGGGGTGGGCGGTCAGCACCGGGGCCACATAGGCGGCGGCCAGCGCCTGCACCACGGCATCGGTGTCGATCCCTTCCCAGCGGATGCGCGACAGGGCCACCTCCACACTGCCTTCCTGGCTGTGGCCCGCGCGCTCGTGCACCTCGCGGCGGCGAATGTGGTGGCGGTCTTCGGCCAGGTTGGCCAGGTGCGAGAAATAGGTGAAGGCGCGGATCACGCTGACCGTCTGGTCGCCCGTGAGCCCCTTGAGCAGCTTCTTCAGCGCCTTGTTGGCCGCCTGGTCCGCGTCGCGGCGGAATGCCACGGACAGCTGACGCACCTGCTCCACCAGCTCATAGGCGGGGGCACCTTCCTGCTCGCGGATCACATCGCCCAGCAGGCGGCCCAGCAGCCGGATATCGTCAATCAGCGGCTGGTCCTTGTCGGTACGGCGGACGGGCGCGGTGGTGGGGGACTCGGAACGTCGGCGGGCTGCTGCATTCATGCAAAAGGCTCCAGGTGGCGGATGGTGTCGGCGCGCATGCTAGCATTCCCAGTTGCCCCGAAGGCTGACAACCCATGACTGCTACCCACACTTCTTCCTCTCTTGTGATCGCCACCCGTGAAAGCCGCCTGGCCCTGTGGCAGGCCGAACATGTGCAGGCCCTGCTGCGCGCGCGTGGCCACCAGGTGGAGCTGCTGGGCATGACCACCAAGGGCGACCAGATTCTGGACCGTTCGCTGTCCAAGGTCGGCGGCAAGGGCCTGTTCGTCAAGGAACTGGAAGTGGCCCTGGAAGAAGGCCGCGCCCACATTGCCGTGCACTCCCTCAAGGATGTGCCCATGGAACTGCCCGAAGGCTTTGTACTGGCCTGCGTGATGGAACGGGAAGACCCGCGCGACGCCTTCGTCTCCCCCCGCTACGCCAGCCTGGATGCGCTGCCCCAGGGTGCCGTCGTCGGCACCTCCAGCCTGCGCCGCCAGGTGCTGCTGCAGGCCCTGCGCCCGGACCTGAAGATCGAGCCGCTGCGCGGCAACCTCGACACCCGCCTGCGCAAGCTGGGCGAAGGCCAGTACGACGCCATCGTGCTGGCGGCCGCCGGCCTCAAGCGCCTGAACATGGCCGAGCGCATCCGCTGTGAATTCGAACCGGGCAGCATGCTGCCCGCTGCCGGACAGGGCGCACTGGGCATCGAGGTGCGCAGCGACCGCACGGACCTGATTGCGGCACTTCAGCCGCTGGTGCACATGCCCACCTGGCTGCGCGTGGCGGCCGAGCGTGCCGTCAGCCGCCGCCTGGGCGGCAGCTGCTCCGTGCCGCTGGCCGCCCATGCCCTGCTGGCCGACGATGGCACACTGACGCTGGATGCCGCCTGGGGCGATATCGAAGGCGTGCAGGCCCTGATCCAGGTGCGCCAGCAGGCCCACGTCACCACGCTGGACCAGGCCGAAGCCCTGGGCAATGCCGTGGCCGAACAGCTGCTGGCCCAGGGCGCCCGCTGCGCCGCCAAGGCGGAGTGATGGCCGCGCGGCCCACCGTCATCCTGACCCGTCCCCTGCCGGAGGCGCTGCATTGGCAGCAACTGCTGCAGGCCCGGGGCCTGAATGCCGCCGTGCTGCCGCTGCTGGACATTGCCCCCGCTGCCGATCCCGCCACGCTGGCCGCGCTGCAGCGCGTGGGCCAGGAACTGGCGGGCTACCGGGCCGTGATGTTTGTCAGCCCGAATGCGGTGCGCGGCCTGCTGGCCGCCCCCGACCTGCCTGACCTCCTGGCCCAGGCCGTCCATGCCCAGGGCCTGCGCCTGTGGGCCCCCGGCCCCGGCACCGCCAAGGTGCTGGAGCAGGCGGACCTTGCGGCCTCCGCCATCGACAGTCCGCCCGCCGATGCGCGGCAGTTCGATTCCGAATCCCTGTGGGCCGTCGTGGCACCGCAGATCCGCCCCGGCGACCGCGTGCTGATCGTGCGCGGCGCCAGCCTCCACAGCACCACCGACAGCCAGGGCTCTGGCCGCGAATGGCTGTCCAGCCAGCTGCGCAGCCTGGGTGCACAGGTCGAGCTGGTGGGGGTCTACAGCCGCCAATGCCCTGCAGCCACCCCGGCACTGCAGGAGCGCCTTGCAGCCCACTGCGCCGCCCGCGACCTGTGGCTGTTCAGCAGCTCGGAAGCCATTGCCCACCTGCTGCAGCTGTACCCCAAACAGGACTGGAGCCGCCAGCGCGCGCTGGCCACCCACCCCCGCATCGCCGCCACGGCACGCGCCGCGGGCTTTGGCCATGTTTTGGAATGTAAGCCTGATGTGGAAAGTGTGTCTGCGTCGATAGAATCCTGGTCATGAGCACCGACGGCGCACAGCACCCTCCTTTCCCCCCATCTTCCGAGCAGCCCCCGACGCCACCAGGCGCCCCCGTGCGCACCGGTACCGGTCCCTCGCCCCTGGCCTGGGTGGCCATGGTGCTGGCCGCTGCCGGCCTGGGCAGCAGCGTGCTGCTGTGGCAGAAGGTGGATGGCATGCAGGAGCAACTGGCACGCCAGACGGCCGAGTCCGGCACCCAGGCCACCGAAGCCCGTGCGCTTGCCCGTGAGTCCCAGGATCTGGTGCGCGACGCCACCGGCCGCCTGGCCGTGGTGGAAGCCCGCATGCAGGACGCCACCCTGCAACGCACCCAGCTCGAAGAGCTGATGCACAGCGTCTCCCGCTCGCGCGACGAGACGCTGCTGATCGACCTCGAATCCGCCCTGCGCATGGCCGTGCAGCAGGCCCAGCTCTCCGGCAGCCTGGAACCGCTGGTGGCCACCCTCAAAGGCTCGGCCCAGCGTGTGGAACGAACGGCCCAGCCGCGCCTGGCCCCGGTACAGCGCGCCATCGAACAGGATCTGGAACGCCTGTCCCGTGCCTCGGTCACCGACACCGCCGGCCTGCTGGCCCGGCTGGATGAGCTGGTGCGCATGGTGGACGAGATCCCCATGCTCAACAGCGTGACCCAGGCCCCCAACCTGGCCAAGGGCAGCGCCAGCACCGGTGTGCCGCTGCCGCCCGCGCTGGATGCGGCGGTCACCCCCACCCAATGGGCCTGGTGGAAGCATTGGGGCGAGCGCGTCTGGAGCGCTTCGGCCGATGAAGCCCGCGATCTGGTGCGCATCCGTCGCATCGACCACCCGGACGCCGTGCTGCTGGCGCCCGAACAGGCTTTCTTCCTGCGCGAGAACCTCAAGCTAAAGCTGCTCAATGCCCGCCTGGGCCTGCTGGCGCGCCAATATGACTCGGCACGCTCCGACCTGGGAAGTGCCAACACCGCCCTGGCCAAGTACTTCGACAGCCAGTCCCGCCGCACGCAAAGCGCCCAGGCCCTGATGCTGCAGATCCAGACGCATTTGCGCCAGACCGAGCAGCCTTCCATCAACGACACGCTGAGCGCGCTGGCCACAGCCGCTTCCAGCCGCTGACCGGGGAGGCCCAGCATGCGCGCTGCATTGTGGTTTGTCGGTCTGTTCTGCCTAGCTGTGGCTGGCGCCCTGTTTGCGGGCAACAACCAGGGCTCGGTCATGCTGTTCTGGCCGCCCTACCGGCTGGACCTGTCCCTGAACATGGTGGTGCTGCTGTTGCTGGCGGCATTCTTCATTCTGTATGGCGCCCTGCGCGGCTTTTCCGCCCTGGTCACCTTGCCGCTGCAGGCCAAGCGCTGGCGCCTGCAGCAACGCGAACGCAATATGCACCAGGCCCTGCTGGAGTCCTTGACCCATCTGCATGCCGGCCGCTTCCTGCGGGCCCGCAAGGCGGCCCTGCAGTCGCTCACGCTGGAAGACGGCCTGGACAAGGACAAGGCCACGGTGGCCTACCGGCTGCAGCTGCGCACCATCGCCCACATGGCGGCGGCCGACAGCTCCCATGCCCTGCAGGACCGGGCCACCCGGGACGAACACCTGGACGCCGCGCTGGATCTGGCGCCGCTGAACGGCACCACCCAGCAGCAGGAGCTGCGCGAAGGCGCACAAATGCGCTCGGCCCGCTGGGCACTGGACGACCGCGACGCCAGTGGCGCACTGGAACGCCTGAGCGAACTGCCCCATGGCGCGGCACGCCGCACGATTGCACTGCGCATCAAGCTCAAGGCCACGCGCCTGGCCCGGCAGACCCAGCCGGCACTGGAAACCGCGCGCCTGCTGGCCAAGCACAAGGCATTCTCGCCCGAAGCGTCGGCCAGCCTGCTGCGCAGCCTGCTGCTGGAGCAGATCCACAGCGCCCACGACGCAGGGCAGCTGCTGCACGCCTGGTTGCAAGCCGAAGCGCGCGAACGCAGCGCGCCCGAGTTGGCCATTCCCGCCGCCCGCCGCCTGGTGGCCCTGGGGGGTGACAGCGCCACTGCACGCGAATGGCTGCTGCCGGTCTGGGAGGCCCAGTTGCAGCAGCCCCAGGGCCTGCACAGCGAGCACAGCACCCGCCTGGTCCTGGCCCTGCAGGAAAGCCTGGACGATCTGGACGCCGCCTGGCTGGGCCGCATCGAAGCGGCGTTGCGGCATGCCCCGCACAACCCGCGCCTGCAGTACCTGGCCGGCATGGCCTGCCTGCAGCGCCAGCTATGGGGCAAGGCCCAGCAGTTGCTGGGCCAGTCTACCCAGCAGCTCAAGGACCAGGCACTGCTGCACAGCGCCTGGACGGCCCTGGCCATTCTGGCCGAGCGCCACGAAGCGCCCGACGAAGCCGCCCACGCCTGGAAGCAGGCGGCGCTGCACGGCAAGTAAGCCCCCTGGTCCACCACTTCGGACAACGGACAGGGAACGCCGCCTGCGCCAGCCTGGCGCGAAGGAGCGTCCTTTGCCTGCGGCGTCAGTCCGGCCAGTGCTCCAGCCAGCCCAGCCGCCCCTGCCCCAGATCGTTGAGGCGTTCCACCAGGGCGAAGGCGGCACTTTCCGGCAAGGTCCACTGCGCGGCCACCATGCTGCCGTGCTGCACCTGCAGCAGTTCGGCCCCGGCCTGGGCGATTTCACGGCGCAGCCAGCCTTCCATGGCATAGGGCACCTCGCACTGCAGCAGCGCCATGCGCTGCAGCGTGATTTTTTCCGCGCCGATCAGCGCCTGCGCCACGCTGTCGGTATAGGCCCGCACCAGGCCGCCGGCCCCCAGCTTGACCCCACCGAAGTAGCGCACCACGGTGGCCAGCACGCCTTCCAGCTCCTGGTGGCGCAGCACATCCAGCATCGGGCGGCCGGCCGTACCGCTGGGCTCGCCGTCATCCACCGCCGCAGATTGGCCGCCGGCCAGCAAGGCCCAGCAGATGTGGGCCGCCGCCGGGTGCTGCTTCCACAAGGCATCCACGGCGGCCTGGGCACTGGCGCGGTCGCGCATGGGCTGCACGCAGCCGATGAAACGGCTTTTCTTGATGATCAATTCACTGTGCGCGGGGGAAGCAAGGGTCTGGGCCATAGGGCTGGTGAGCTTACCTGAGCCAGGGGCCCCACTGCGGGCCACTCCGGCATTCAAGCTTTTTGAACTGTCACGTCAATTTGCCTGAACTTTTTTGTCACCTTTGCTTCCTACACTCCATCTCTTGTCGCGCTTCATGGCCGCTTGCCAGGTGCTTTAAAAACAACGCATAACCATGCCCACCCCCACCGCTTCCACCCGCTACAGCCTGCCCGCCATCGCACTGCACTGGCTGTTGGCCGTTGGCCTGATCGGCCTGCTGGCCTTTGGCTGGTACATGACCGGACTGCCGTTTTCCCCGGCACGCCTGAAGTACTACAACTGGCACAAATGGGCCGGCGTCACCATTTTGGTGCTCAGCCTGCTGCGCCTGGTCTGGCGCCTTACCCACCGCCCGCCCGCACTGCCTGCTGCCATGGCCGCGGGGATGCCGCGCTGGCAGCACCTCGCCCACCATGGCGTGCACCACCTGCTGTACCTGCTGTTCTTTGCGGTGCCGCTGCTGGGCTGGGCTTACAGCTCGGCCGCCGGCTTCCCCATCGTGTGGTTCGGTCTGTGGCAGCTGCCCAATTTCGTGCCGGCCGATCCGGCACTGGCCGAAGCCCTCAAGCCCTGGCACATGATCAGCGCCTACACGCTGGCCGCCCTGATTGCCCTGCACATTGCGGCAGCACTCAAGCACCAGTTCATCGACCGCGACGGCCTGCTGCGCCGCATGCTGCCCGGCAAAGCCGCGTAATTCGTCCCCTGTTTTTTTTCGAGCGTCAGGAGTTCACCATGACTTTCAGCACCACTTTCCGCGCCGCCTTCTTTGCCAGTGCAACCCTGCTAGGCACCGCCGCCATGGCCGCCCAGGCCCTGGTGCCGGCGCAAAGCAGCATCAACTTCACCGCCAAGCAGATGGGCGTGCCCCTGCAAGGCCAGTTCAAGAAGTTCGACGCGCAGGTGAGCTTTGACACCGCCAAGCCCGAAACCAGCAAGATCCACTTCACCGTGGAAACCGGCAGCGCCACCATGGGCTCCAAGGAGACCGACAGCAACCTGCTCGGCGCGGACTGGTTCAACATCGCCAAGTTCCCCAAGGCCACGTTCGATTCCACCGCCGTCAAGGCGCTGGGCGGCGGCAAGTACCAGGTGGACGGCACGCTGACCATCAAGGGCAACGCCCAGAAGGTGTCCGTGCCCGTGGTGCTGACCCAATCGGGCGCCACCACCATCGCTGCCGGCACCCTGCCGCTCAAGCGCCTGTCGTTCAAGATCGGCGATGGCGACTGGGCCGACACCTCCATGGTGGCCGACGAAGTCACCGTGCAGTTCAAGCTGGCACTGACCGGTGTGGGCAAGCTCTGACGTTCTGGACAGCCACCGGTGTGCATACCCGCTCTGCTGCATAGGACCGCGATCTTGATTTCCAAGATGCGTTCAGGGCAATGCGGCATGCACACAGGCAGCCATTGATTCACGGTTCCGTTTTCCCTCTCTCATTCATTTTTCACACAGGAGATTCCTTCATGCGTTCCACCCTGTTTGCTCTGGCTGCAGCCAGCCTGTTCGCCACCGCCGCCCACGCTGCACCGGCCCAGTACGCCATCGACCCCACCCACACCTTCGCCACCTTCGAAATCGACCACTTCGGCGCCTCCACCAACCGCGCCCGTTTCGACAAGAAGCAAGGCGCCGTGGAATTCGACAAGGCCGCCAAGACCGGCAAGGTGGAAGTGACGCTGGACATGACCAGCGTGAACTCCGGCACAGCAGCCTTCGACAAGCACCTGAAGAGCAAGGACATCTTCAACACCGACCAGTACCCGGTGTCCAAGTTCGTGTCCGACAAGTTCGTGTTCGACGGCGACAAGCTCAAGGAAGTGACCGGCCAGCTGACGCTGAACGGCCAGACCCACCCCATCACCATCAAGGCCAACAAGTTCACCTGCTACGAAAGCCCCATGCTCAAGCGTGAAGTCTGCGGCGGCGACTTTGAAGCCACCATCGACCGCACCCAGTGGGGTGTGAACTACGGCGTGGACTGGGGCTTTGCCAAGAACGTGCGCCTGGTGCTGCAGCTGGAAGCCGTCAAGCAGTAAGCCCTGCACCGACCGCCTTGCATGGCCGCCCACGCAGCCGTGCCTGCCACCCGCCTGCCCTCCCGGCATGCGGGTTTTTCTTTGCCCAACAGCGCCGTCAGTTCCTAGAATTCCGTTTAGTGCAATGCATTGCATATACGTAAAAGGAGCTGCACATGCCCACCGCCTCTGCCAGTCCCCAGGCCATCTCCCAGGTCAGCCTCTCGACCGGCGCCCGCCCGGACCTGGCCACGCTGCCACCGCCTGCCGCCATCCAGCAGCTGCACCACTACGCCTACAAGGCGCGCGATGCAGAGGAAACGCGCCACTTCTACGAAGACATCCTGGGCCTGCCGCTCTACCACATCATCCAGAGCGACCATGTGCCCTCCACGGGTGAGTACTGCCCCTACACCCACTTCTTTTTCCGCCTGCGCGATGGCAGCTTCATCGCCTTCTTTGACATCGGCGACGACGAAAAAGCCCTGCCATCCCCCAACACCCCGCTGTGGATCAACCACATTGCCTTCCGCGTGGACAGCGTGCAGGAGCTGGAAAACACCAAGGCCCGCCTGCAGGCGCACGGTGTGGAGGTGCTGGGCGTGACCGACCACCACATCTTCAAAAGCATTTATTTCTTCGACCCCAACGGCATCCGGCTGGAGCTATCGGCCCAGCTGGCCGACGCCGTGCAGATGGCACGCGAAAGCACCACCGCCCATGCCCGCCTGGCCGAATGGACCGCCCGCAAGCAGCAGTGGCGTGCGGAACGCGCCGCCGGCGCCAGCAGCACGCCCCTCAAGCCCCAGCACAACGACCGACCGGAATACGGCGGCAAGCGCTGAGCGCGCCGGCCGTAGGCGCACGGCCAGGGGCACGCGGACAACGGCATGGTGTGCTCCTGATTTCACAGCACACCATGCGCATGCCGCTGGCATGCGGCACCGATCTGGCACTCCACCATAGACCCCGACCTGCGCGCAGCCGGGGGTGCTGGCTAAAATCATTGCAATCCGTCTTTTTCCCTGCAGACGGCATCCCCTGTGGATGCCGTTTGCATTTCCAGATTTCCTTCACGCAGCCATGAGCGACACCATTGCCCAGCCAGGCCTCGACAGCCTCTCCAAGTCTTTTGAGCCATCCGCCATCGAAGCCCAGTGGGGCCCCGAGTGGGAGAAGCGCGGCTACGGCAACGCCGGCTACCGCGGCACGGGCCAGCCCGGCGCCGAAGCCACCGCTGCGGGCAACAATTTCGCCATCCAGCTGCCGCCCCCCAATGTGACCGGCACGCTGCACATGGGCCACGCGTTCAACCAGACCATCATGGACTCGCTGACGCGCTACCACCGCATGAAGGGCTACAACACGGCCTGGATTCCCGGTACCGACCACGCCGGCATTGCCACCCAGATCGTGGTGGAACGCCAGCTGCAGACCCAGGGCGTGAGCCGCTATGACCTGGGCCGTGACGAGTTCACCAAGAAGGTCTGGGAGTGGAAGGAAAAGTCCGGCAACACCATCACCACGCAGATGCGCCGCATGGGCGATACCGTGGACTGGAGCCGTGAGTACTTCACCATGGACGACAAGCTGTCCAAGGTGGTGACCGAGACCTTTGTGAAGCTGTACCAGCAAGGCCTGATCTACCGCGGCAAGCGCCTGGTGAACTGGGATCCGGTGCTGCAATCGGCCGTGTCCGATCTGGAAGTGGAAAACCAGGAAAAGGACGGTTCGCTCTGGCACATCGCCTACCCGCTGACCAGCGGTGAAGGCAATCTGGTGGTCGCCACCACCCGCCCCGAAACCATGCTGGGCGACGTGGCCGTGATGGTCCACCCCGAAGACGAGCGCTACAAGCACCTGATCGGCCAGACTGTGACCCTGCCGCTGGTGGGCCGCCACATCCCCATCATTGCCGACGAATACGTGGACCGCGAGTTCGGCACCGGCGTGGTGAAGGTGACGCCTGCGCACGACCAGAACGACTACCAGGTGGGCCTGCGCCACAAGCTGCCGATGATCTGCGTGCTGACGCTGACCGCCAAGATCAACGACGAAGCGCCCGAGAAATACCGCGGCATGGACCGTTTCGTGGCCCGCAAGGCCATCGTCGCCGACCTGGAAGAACTGGGCCTGATGGTCGAGATCAAGAAGCACAAGCTGATGGTGCCGATCTGCGACCGTACCGGCCAGGTGATCGAACCCATGCTGACCGACCAGTGGTTCATCGCCATGAGCAAGGTCAGCGACCAGGATCCGACCGGCAAGTCCATCGCCCAGAAGGCCATCGATGCCGTGGCCTCTGGCGAAGTGCAGTTTGTGCCCGAGAACTGGGTCAACACCTACAACCAGTGGATGAACAACATCCAGGACTGGTGCATCTCGCGCCAGCTGTGGTGGGGCCACCAGATTCCGGCCTGGTATGACGAGGAAGGCAACCTCTACGTTGCCAAGAACGAAGCCGAAGCCCAGGCCCAGGCCCCCGGCAAGACCCTCACGCGCGACCCGGATGTGCTCGACACCTGGTACTCGTCCGCCATGGTGCCGTTCTCCACCATGGGCTGGCCCGACCAGACCGATGCCACCGACGATGACTACAACCTCTACCTGCCCTCGTCGGTGCTGGTGACGGGCTACGACATCATCTTCTTCTGGGTGGCCCGGATGATCATGATGACCACGCACTTCACCGGTCGCGTGCCGTTCAAGCATGTCTACATCCACGGCCTGGTGCGCGATGCACAGGGCAAGAAGATGTCCAAGTCCGAAGGCAATGTGCTGGACCCGGTCGACCTGATCGACGGCATCTCGCTGGAGCCGCTGCTGGACAAGCGCACCACCGGCCTGCGCAAGCCCGAAACCGCACCCCAGGTGCGCAAGAACACGCAAAAGGAATTCCCCGAAGGCATTCCCGCCTACGGTGCCGATGCGCTGCGATTCACCTTTGCCGCACTGGCCTCGCTGGGCCGCTCGATCAACTTCGACAGCAAGCGCTGCGAGGGCTACCGCAACTTCTGCAACAAGCTGTGGAACGCCTCCCGCTTTGTGCTGATGAACTGCGAAGGCTATGACTGCGGTCTGCAGGACCACACCGCGGCCGACTGTGCCGGCGGCTATCTGCAGTTCAGCCAGCCCGACCGCTGGATCGTCTCGCAGCTGCAAAAGGTCGAGGCCGAAGTGGCCAAGGGCTTTGCAGAGTTACGTCTGGACAACGTCGCCAACACCCTCTACGACTTTGTCTGGAACGAGTTCTGCGACTGGTACCTGGAAATCGCCAAGGTGCAGATCCAGACCGGCAACGAAGCCCAGCAGCGCGCCACACGCCGCACGCTGATCCGCACGCTGGAAACCATTCTGCGTCTGGCCCACCCCATCATCCCGTTCGTCACCGAAGCCCTGTGGCAGAAGGTGGCCCCCGTGGCCGGCCGCGCCGGTGCCTCAATCGCCATCGCCGCCTACCCCGAGGCACAGCCCGAGAAGATCGACGAAGCCGCCATCGCCTATGTGGCGCGCATCAAGCAGATGGTGGACGCCTGCCGTGCCCTGCGCGGCGAGATGGGCGTGTCGCCCGCCCAGCGCCTGCCGCTGCTGACGGTGGCCGGCTCGGCCGACGGCGCTGCCTTCCTGCGCGCCAATGCCGATGTGTTGAAGAACCTGGCCAAGCTCAGCGAAGTCAAGGTGTTCGACGACGAAGCCGCCTGGGCCACCGAGGCGCAGAACGCCCCCGTGTCCGTGGTGGGAGATGCCCGCCTGGCGCTGTTCGTGGAAGTGGACGTGGAAGCCGAAAAGGCCCGCCTGTCCAAGGAAGCCAAGCGCCTGGAAGGCGAAATCGCCAAGGCCAACGGCAAGCTGGGCAATGAAGCCTTCTGCGCCAAGGCACCCGCTGCGGTGCTGGAGCAGGAGAAAAAGCGCGTTGCCGACTTTGGCGCCACGCTGACCCGCATCCAGGAACAACTGGCCCGCCTGGGCTGATCGCTGGTAAGCTGAGCTCAGAAGGCGCTGCGGCTTCGGTCACAGCGCCTTTTTCCCTTTTGTAGAGGATTTGTTGAGGTTTTGTCATGACCAACCCGAACCGCGTGCGCAAAGCCGTGTTCCCTGTCGCCGGCCTGGGCACCCGTTTTTTGCCTGCCACCAAGGCATCACCCAAGGAAATGCTGCCCGTGGTGGACAAGCCGCTGATCCAGTACGCCGTCGAGGAAGCCTATGAAGCCGGTATCCGCGACATGATCTTTGTCACCGGCCGCAGCAAGCGCGCCATCGAAGACCATTTCGACACCGCCTACGAGCTGGAAAACGAGCTGGAACGTGCCGGCAAACAGGCCATGCTGGACCTGGTGCGCGCCGTCGTCCCGGCCGACATGAACTGCCTGTTTGTGCGCCAGCCACGGTCGCTGGGCCTGGGCCATGCGGTACTGTGCGCCGAGCCCCTGGTGGGCAACGAACCCTTCGCCGTCATCCTGGCCGACGACCTGATGACCGGATTGCCCGGCGGCCCCGGCGTGATGGCGCAGATGACCGCCGCTTTCCTGAAGCAAGGCCGCTCGCTGCTGGCCGTGCAGGAAGTACCGCTGGAACACACCAAGCGCTACGGCATTGTCAAAGGCGAGCCCGCAGGCGGCCCGCTGCTGCGCGTGGATGAGATCGTGGAAAAACCGGCACCGGAAGTGGCCCCCTCGCGCATGGGCGTGGCCGGCCGCTATGTGCTGACACCGCGCATCTTTGACGAGATTCGCAGCCAGCCCAAGGGCGTGGGTGGAGAAATCCAGCTCACCGATGCCATCGAGCGCCTGATGCAGCATGAAACCGTCTACGCCTACCAGTACAGCGGCAAGCGCTATGACTGCGGCAGCAAGGAAGGCTTTCTGCAAGCCACGGTGGAACTGGCACTTCAGCACCCGGAAGTGGGCGCCTCGTTCCGCGCCTACCTCCAGACCCTGGACATCTGACCGCACACTCTGCCCGGTCACAATGAACAAAAGGCCTGCAATTGCAGGCCTTTTGTGATCAGAAGCCCGCCTTTAACGCATCAGCGGCGGCGCAGCACGTGAATGAACTCGTCGCCCACGGTTTCCTGGTGCACCAGTTCGTTGCCCGTCTGCTTGGCAAATGCCTGGAAGTCGCGCAACGAACCGGTGTCGGTGGCCACTACTTTCAGCAACTGGCCGCTCTCCATGCCCGACAGGGCTTTTTTGGCCTTGAGGATGGGCAAAGGGCAGTTCATGCCGCGGGTGTCGATTTCTTGGTCAATCTGCATGGGGTTCTCGCAAAAGTGCAGCCTTGGGGGCTGCTCTGGAGGGCCATTGTAGAAAGCCTGCAGCAGCCTTGTGACGGACAGCGGTACCGACCTGCCCCCACGGGTGACGCTCCACACCACCGTCTTCCGAAGCGTGAGTGCACCACGACGCCTGGGGGCGGGCGACGCACACGACGCACAAGGGCTGCCCCATCGCGCACACGGCACCCTCTGGAGCAGCCCACGGGGAAAGACGGGGGAAGGGGAAGCCGCATCGCGGCTCAGGGGGCGTTACGCCAGGGTGGGCGGCAACTGAAACCGCGCATCTTCGCTCCATGGCCGCAGCGGCCACTTGGCGGGATCCGGTTCCGGGCTCTGGCCGGGACGGAAGGCCCCGAATTGTGGCTCCACGCCCTTGTCGCGGATCCAGTGGGCCAGGGCATAGCCCGTGCCCGCCGGCCAGCAGCGCGCGGCTTCGGGGGTCACCCAGCGGTATTCCAGCAGCTCGGGAGACAGGCGCACATCGTCGGGATTGCCCGCCACGCGCACGTGGTAGGCGATCAGCACCTGGTTCATGCGCAGAAATTCCCAGCTGCCCAGCAGGCGCAGGGCTTTGACCTGCAGACCGGTTTCTTCCAGCACCTCGCGGCAGATGCCGGTTTCCGGAGATTCGCCGGCTTCCATGAAACCGGTGATCAGGCCGAACACGCCTTCCTGCCACAGCGCATTGCGCGCCAGCAAGGCTTGGCCACGGTCGTTTTCCACCACTGCCGCCAGCACGGGCGTGGGGTTGCCCCAGTGCGTGAAGCCACAGGCCGGGCAGCGCAGACGGCTGACATCGCCGCTGTCTTCCGCCTGGGTGATCCATTCCAGCGGCGTGGCACAGTTCGAGCAAAAACGGGTTTCGAATGCCATGGAAGTTCCGGTGCGAGTTTGAGTTTTTGATAGCAGCCTGCACGCTTGCAGCATGCGCAGACTGCTATCTTGAGCATCAACCCGGCCAGTGTAGCCGCCAGGCAGGAGGCCTGCTGTTACGCAGGGAACACGCCGGTGGACAGGTAGCGGTCGCCGCGGTCGCAGACGATGAAGACGATGGTGGCATTGGTTTCGCGCTTGGCGATTTCCTGGGCCACCCACAACGCACCGGCGGCAGAAATGCCGGCGAAGATGCCTTCCTCGCGCGCCATGCGGCGGGCCATGTCCTCGGCATCATCCTGGCTCACATAGACCAGCTCGTCGACCAGACTGGCGTCATAGATCTTGGGCAGATATTCCTCGGGCCACTTGCGGATGCCGGGAATGCGCGAACCTTCGGAGGGCTGGGCACCGATGATCTTCACATCCGGGTTCTGCTCCTTCAGGTACTTGGCCACGCCGGTGATGGTGCCGGTGGTGCCCATGGCGCTGACGAAGTGGGTGATCTTGCCGCCGGTCTGCGCCCACAGTTCCGGGCCCGTGGTTTCGTAGTGGGCGCGGGGGTTGTCGGCGTTGGCAAACTGGTCCAGCACCACACCCTTGCCCTGGGCCACCATCTGGTCGGCCAGGTCGCGGGCGTACTCCATGCCGCCGCTCTTGGGCGTGAGGATCAGCTCGGCACCATAGGCCTTCATGGTCTGGGCGCGCTCGATAGACAGGTCCTCCGGCATGATCAGCACCATGCGGTAGCCCTTGATGGCGGCCGCCATCGCCAGCGCGATGCCGGTGTTGCCGGATGTGGCCTCAATCAGCGTGTCGCCAGGCTTGATCTCACCGCGCTCCTGGGCGCGCTGGATCATGGACAGCGCGGGACGGTCTTTCACCGACCCCGCAGGGTTGTTGCCCTCCAGCTTGCCCAGAACCACATTGCCTTTTTCCGCGTTTGCGGCAGCGTTGATGCGCTGCAGTGCCACCAGAGGCGTGTTGCCGATGACGCTTTCAATCGAAGGATACGTTTGCATGTGCATAAATGTGCCATAATCCACGCTTCCCTGATTGCTGCCCGGGTGGTGGAATTGGTAGACGCAGCGGACTCAAAATCCGCCGCCGCAAGGCGTGCCGGTTCGATTCCGGCCCCGGGCACCACAGAATCAGAGAAAACCAGTTATCGCGAGGTGGAGCAGTCTGGTAGCTCGTTGGGCTCATAACCCAAAGGTCGTTGGTTCAAATCCAGCCCTCGCAACCAATTGGTGCATCCGCACCACAAAAAAAGCCCACTGCAAGTGGGCTTTTTTGTTTCCGTCGCGTGCCATCGCCCCCGTTGGCACGCGCCCTGGCAAGGTCAGGCATCCCCGCTAACGGGGTTGCGCACGCCCCTTTCCCCCAAGTCGTTTTCCTGTTCCGTGCCGTTTTTCACCAGCGCACGGGCTTGCAGCCCCGCGCCAAGCACATCGCCGCCCAGCACGGCCTATCCCATTGGGTCCGCCCCCTGAAGCCCGGCAAAGCCATGCCCTGTGCGGTGGAGCACGCTTTCGCACCGTGTCAAACGGACTCCCCATATCGCACCAAAACAGTGCGACGATGGACATGATATGCAGCAAAATTTGGCTTCTCATCCGTTCTAAGCATAATTTCACCCAACAGCCCGGCTTGGTACTGCACTGTTTTAGTGCCAATCAGCCGGGCTTTGCCACGCCCGGACCTTGCGCCCGCGTGGCCCCGGCCCACTGTGCCGGAGCCGATTTTTTATTCTTTTCAGCCAATCTGCTCACCATGCGCCAAGAAAGCGACTTTTTGGGTCCCAAGGACATCCCCGACAACGCCTACTGGGGCGTCCACACCGCCCGTGCGGTGGAGAACTTTCCCATCACCGGCCACAGCGTGGCCCATATGCCCCAGCTGATTCGCGCCTACGCCCTGGTGAAGAAAGCTGCCGCCCACGCCAACCTGGCACTGGGCACCATCACGGCCCCGCAGGCCGATGCCATCTCCAAGGCCTGTGACGACCTGGCGGCCGGCCAACTGCACGACCAGTTCGTGGTGGATGTGATCCAGGGCGGCGCCGGCACCTCCACCAATATGAACGCCAACGAGGTCATCGCCAACCGGGCGCTGGAACACCTCGGTCTGGCCAAGGGCCGTTATGACGTGATCCATCCCAACGACCACGTCAATGCCTCGCAGTCCACCAATGACTCCTACCCCACCGCTGTCAAGCTGGCCACCTGGTTCGGCATCCAGGAGCTGCTGGCGGCCCTTGCCGCACTGCGCGGCGCCTTTCAGGACAAGGCCGTGGAATTCAAGGATGTGTTGAAGATCGGCCGCACCCAGCTGCAGGACGCCGTGCCCATGACACTGGGCCAGGAATTCAACGCCTTCGTCTCCATGATTGCCGACGATGAAAAGCGCTTGCGCGAATCCGCCCCCCTGGTGTGCGAGGTCAACATGGGCGGCACCGCCATCGGTACCGGCCTGAACGCCCCCGTGGGCTATGTCGACGTGGTCATCCCGAAGCTGGCCGAATTCTCGGGCGTGCCCGTGGTCAAGGCCGCCGACATGATCGCCGCCACCTGCGACACCGGTGCCTTTGCCGACATCTCCGGCATCCTGAAGCGCATTGCCGTCAAGCTGTCCAAGATCAGCAACGACCTGCGCCTGCTGTCCTCCGGCCCCCAGGCCGGCGTGGGCGACATTCAGCTGCCCGCGCGCCAGGCCGGTTCGTCGATCATGCCCGGCAAGGTCAACCCCGTGATCCCGGAAGTGATGAACCAGGTGTGCTTCGAAGTGATTGGCAACGACGTCGCCATCACCATGGCCACCGAAGCCGGTCAGCTGCAGCTCAACGCCTTCGAACCGCTGATGGCCTGGGCCCTGCACAAAAGCCTTCAACACCTGGCCCATGCCTGCCACACACTGCAGGTCAACTGCGTGGAAGGCATCGTCGCCAACCGCCGCGTGCTGGACGAGCGCATTGCCTCTTCGGTGACGCTGGTGACCGCCTTGAACCCGCTGATCGGTTACGAAAGGGCCGCCCAGATTGCCAAAACCGCCATTGCCAGCGGCAAACCCATCGGGGTCGTGGCCGAGGAACTGGGCGTAATGAGCCAGGCCCAGATGCAGCAGTTGCTGGTCGCCGACAAGCTGACCATGCCCGGCGCGCTGACCGCCGCCTGAGCACCCGCGATGTGCCGCCCGGCACACGGGGCGGCACCTGGGGTCCAGGCCATGCCAGCGGCCACCCGCTGCGCTCGCACGGTACGGTGCCAGGTCCGTGCGGTGCCGTGCGAACATGCGTTGCCTGCAGACAGCCATTGCTTGATACAGGGCAAGCCGCGGTGAATCTTCTGTCGCTTGCCGTAGCACCCAACAGCCACTGCAGCGCATACTGGCTGGGCATTCTCCCCATGCCGCGAGCGGCACCATGGCCAAGAAATTCCCCAGCAACCCGCCCCACCCTGAACGCCTGTGCTGGGGCTGTGACCTCTACTGCCCCGCCACCGACCTGCGCTGCGGCAATGGCTCCGACCGCACGCCCCACCCCAGCGAACTGTGGGGCGAAGACTGGCAAGCCATGGACAGCGGCACCCCTGCTGAAAACGCCGCATCTTCACCCGAAGATGCCGGCGCAGCGCGCCCTGCGGCCACTCCATAAAACAACACCCACCTCCTACTCAATTGCGGGTTGCGGAAATAGGGGGGAGTGAGGCGCTTGCACTTGCGGCCACCAGAGGGTGGTATTGGCACGATTCACGGCGTTGTTGCATAAGTCGGCCGAGGCGTGCATGCGAGACCCCGCGACTTGGTAGGCTCCCCCTATGAGCAAACCACCTCGGGCGAAGTACCGCACGACGAACTGGACCGAGTACAACGCTGCCCTCAAACGCCGAGGCTCGCTGATGATGTGGCTTGACGCGGACCTTCAATGGCAGGCTCCATCGAGTGGCAGGACCGGGCGGCCGGCGGTATTCAGCGACGCAGCGATCCAGTTCTGCCTGACGCTCAAGTGCATGTTCGGTCTAGGGCTGCGACAAACAACAGGCCTTGCTGAGAGTCTCTTGCGGCTCGCCAGGCTTGATTGGGCGGTACCCGACTACAGCACCCTGTGCAGGCGCCAGAAGACCTTGAGCGTGACCATCCCCGCACGCCCCCACCAGACAGGCCTACAGCTGCTGATCGACAGCACCGGCGTGAAGATGCTGGGCGAAGGGGAGTGGAAGACCAAGAAGCATGGCGCCGACTACCGGCGACAGTGGCGCAATGTTCACCTAGGCATTAATGCACAAACTCTAGAGATCCGCGCCATCGAAATAACGGACAACGCCATTGGCGATGCGCCCATGCTGCCGGAACTACTGGCCCAGATACCACCTGACGAGCCCGTGTGCTCGGTGAGTGCAGATGGTGCCTATGACACCAAAGCTTGCCACGAGACCATCGCCGGTCGGCAAGCCGCAGCGATCATCCCGACTCGCCGCAATGCGAAACCGTGGACCTATGCCAGAGCGGGAGCACAAGCCCGCAACGAGATCCTGAGAACGACGCGCAAGCTCGGGCGCACGATATGGAAGAAATGGAGCGGCTACCACCGCCGCAGCCTGGTGGAGACCAAGATGGGCTGCTTCAAGCGGCTGGGTGAGCAGGTGATGGCCCGTGACTTCGATCGGCAGGTCACAGAGCTACAGGTTCGTGCATCCATCCTCAACAGGTTTACCAGCGTGGGAACGCCTGCGACTGTGCGTGTGGCATAACTGCGCCTTGGGTAAGGGAAGGCTCATCCTCACGCAGGGTTATGCAACAGCGTCGTTCTACAACCCAACGCGGTGGCACTCGACGCTTGGGTACATCAGTCCGATAAAGTTCGAAGAAGCTCGAGAAGCTTAGGCTGGTGTCTACGAGACCGGCAGCAGCCCAGCACCAGCTTCCACCGCACTCGGTACAACCTCACTCACATCATGCGTGATCGCACTGGACCCGACGTCTCCTCGTTAGAACGAATGGCCCACCCCTGCATACAACACACGCTGCGAGGCACCCTTGCCTGGACCGCTCACAGACACATCGGCTGCAAAGTTGGCCTGGGCGCTGTTGCTGACGCCGCCCAGCGATGCGTACAAGAACGTGCGCTTGGACAGGCGGTAGTCAGCCCCCAACATCAGCAGCGTCGCGCTGCCGTGGCCCGGGTTGGCCAGTACGCGGTAGCCAGCGCCGATCAGCGTCAGCTGGGGCGTGGCGTCATAGCGCACACCGACCCAGCCGTGCTTCAAGCGGTCAGGCGCACCAGCCTTGGCATGCTTGGCCTTGACGTGGTCGTAGGCGGTAAACCACTTGGCAGCACCCCAGCGGTAGGTAGCGCCGATGATGGCTTCTTGTGAATGCTTGTACACATCGCTGTAGCTGCCCATGGCATCGCGGCGGCTGGTGTAGATGGCGCGCACCTCCAGATTGCCCTGGGTGTAAGCTGCCGACAGTCCCTCGCTGCGATTGGCCTTGCTGTTATCTGCTTTTTCGCCAAAGCCATATTGGGCATTGACAGTCAGGCCAGCCATATTGGGGGTGGTGTATTCGATCGCATTGCTCAACCCTTGCCAGTTGCGGCCCTGCACCAGCGTAGCGCTGCCCATGAACTGTTGGCCTGTCGGGTCCAGGTTCCAGACATCGTTGCTGTTGAGCAGGTTACGACCCACTTGCAGCGTGCCCATGCTCTTGCTAGATAGACCCACAAATGCACGGCGGTTGAAATTGCTGAAATCACCGGTAGACGAGCCAAAGCCACCTTCCAGGTTAAAGATGGCTTTGGTGCCAGCGCCCAGATCTTCCGAGCCTGAGAAGCCCAGCATGCTGGTGCCCCATTGGTTGTTGGCCGCGCGGGTCAGCGAGTCGGTGCCGCCCTGGGCATTGGCGATCTTGTCGATGTATTCCGCACCGCCCACCAGACGGCCCGAGATGGTCACATGCGATTGTGCGAGCGAAAGCACGGGCAGCATGGCAGCAACAGCCAGCGCCCAAATAGTTTTGTTCATAGAGAGTCAGAGAGAAAGGGTTCGAGAAGCCTTGCACGCAACGCATTGCGTGCCGGGCAAGGCCATAGAAAAAGCCGCTGGCAGCATCCGGTCAGGAGCCACCAACGGCCTGCTAGGCAAGGCAGTGGCTGACCTCAGCCAGCCACTGCTTGTTTGGCTTACTTCTTCAGCTTGTAGGCAATGACATAGTCACCGGCCTTAGTGCCGATGGAGCCGTGACCGCCGGCTACCAACACCACCATCTGTTCGCCCTTGCTGTTCAGATAGGTCATGGGCGTGGCTTGACCGCCAGCGGGCAGACGCACGTTCCATAGTTCCTTGCCCGTGGCCACATCGTAGGCACGGAAGTTGTTATCTACGGCAGCGCCCAGGAAGGCCACGCCGGAGGAAATCATCAGTGGCCCACCGATACCTGGCACGCCCACCTTGATAGGCAGTGGGATGGGCGACAGATCGCGGATGGTACCGTTGCGGTATTGGTAAGCAATCTTGCCGGTACGCAGATCGGCCGCAGCCACCGTGCCCCATGGTGGGGTCTGGCAAGGCACGCCGATGGGCGAGAGGAAGGGATGCATCTTGACGGCATAACCCGCGCCGTCGTTGGCGTTGATGCCCTGCTCGCCTAGGTTCATCACGGTGTCACCCTTCAGCTCACTGCGCGGGATCAGAGTGGACACAAAGGCCAGGTAAGTCGGCATGCCAAACATTACTTGGCGCTGTGGATCGACCGCAATCGAGCCCCAGTTGAAGGTGCCGAAGTTACCGGGATACACCAGCGTGCCTTGCAGCGACGGTGCGGTGTAACGGCCTTCATAGCGCAGCTTCTTGAACTGGATACGGCACATCATCTGGTCGATCAGGCTAGCGCCCCACATGTCGGACTCTTGGAGCTTGGGTGGTTCGAAGCTCAGTGCAGACAGGGGCTGGGTGGCCACGGTGTGTTCGCCAGGAATGTCAGAGCCTTGAGGCGCTGGGCGCTCGGTCACCGCATGGATGGGGCTGCCATCGCGGCGATCCAGCACATACACGTCACCTTGCTTGGTAGGCAGTACCAAGGCAGGCGTGCGGCCCTTTTCCAGATCCAGATCAAGCAGCACGGGTTGCGAAGCCAGGTCCATGTCCCACAGGTCGTGGTGCACGGTCTGGTGGTGCCACTTGAGCTTGCCGGTCTTGATGTCCAGCGCTACGACAGCCGCGGTGTATTTTTCTTCGTGCTCGTTGCGGTACTGACCCAGTTGGTCAGGCACGCGGTTGCCCAGTGGTACGTAGACCAGGCCCAGCTCGGCATCGGCCGAGAACACGGTCCAGCTGTTGGGCGACGAGGCCTTGTACACCTGCGCAGGGTTGGCGGGATCGAAAGGCTCGGTCGCGTCAGGATTGCCTGAATCCCAGTTCCACAGCAGCTTGCCGGTGTGCACGTCGTAGGCACGGATCACGCCCGAAGGAGATTCCACGGCATAGTTGTCGTTCACTGAATGACCGATGATCAGCGTGTCGCCCACGACCACAGGAGGCGAGGTGGGGTTGAGGTAGCCCGGCTGCTTGTTGGGCATGTTGTGCATCAGATCGATAGCACCCTTGTCGCCGAAGTCTTCGCAGGGCTTGCCGGTTTCAGCGTCCAGCGCAAACAACTTAGCGTTGGACGATGGCAGGAATATGCGATCCTTGCACATGGTGGCCTTGGGGGCAGCCGAGGCTTGGGCCACAGGAGCTTCCAGCAGTGCAGCAGGCTGAGCACCAGCCACAGCTGCAACGGCAGCGGCCACTGGGGTCACGTCCGCACCACGGTAGAAGGACACGCCACGGCAGGTCTGGTGCTGGCGACCTTTTTCCAGACCGGCCTGGGCGTCGAAGCGCCATTTTTCAGCACCGGTGTCGGCGTCCAGCGCAATGGCCATGCTGTGCGGCGTGCACAGGTACAGGCTGTTGCCAATCTTCAGTGGCGTGGCCTGGTACGTGGTTTCATGTACATCGCCAGGGCCTTTCTTGTCGCCGGTCTGAATCTGCCAGGCTACATCCAGCTTGTTCACGTTTTCTGTAGTGATCTGGCCCAGCTTGGAGTAATGCTGACCATGGTGGCTGCCGGTGTAGGCTTCCCAGTCACCCTCGGCCTGCGCGGTATCACCGGTCTTGGCGTCGGGGTTGACCACTTCCATCGACAGCTTGCCTTCGATTTCATGCAAATGAAACGGCATGCCCATCACAGCCACCAGCGCTGACAGCAGCGACATGGCCAGCACGGGCTTGCCTTCAGCGAATGCAGGCGTATCTGCCAGACCGCGGCGCGATGCCGGAATCGCCATGATGAAACCGATGATGGCGGGCAGACCCAGACGGGTGGACAGAGGCCACCAGTGCAGGCCTGCTTCCCACAGCGACCAGGCCAGCAGCACCAGCAACCAGGCGGCGTAAACCATAGTGGACCAGCGCTGGCGCTTGATAAAGCCCCAGGCGGCGATCAACACGACGACACCGCTGATGAAATAGAAGGGACTGCCGCCCAGCGACAGCAGGTAGCCGCCACCAAGGGTCAGCGGAATACCAAGAATGGCCAACAGCAAAAGGGTTAACGCGCGCATCGCACAACCCCCTGGAACGAAGATAAGTAAAAGAATGGCATGTTGTTAGTTAGCTTTTTAGCCCCGAAAACGAAGCACACATCGGCATGGCCGAAGACTCGCATGTCAGGAGAGTGAGCATTTCCACACAAACTACCAACAGATGCGAGGCCGGTATCTTATTTTTTATAACTAAGGTGTGCAGTGGCGGAGTTGATTTGCAATACAAATATCGCAAATGCTTAATAAATCATAAATTTCTGAAATTTCTGAAATTACAAAATAATCAATAATATCAATTGTTTAGTGGAATTTTGATTCGAAATCGGCACGACGTGCATCTTAATAAACCACATAATGGACATGGGGTTTACCCTTATTTTTGACTCGAGTGAAGCCCGGGATTGAATCACCCCGGTGTTGAATTCCACCGGCGCTGTTGCACAAATCGGCTCCTGGGTTCAGGTAGCCTCGGGCGATGAGTCAGTCTCCGCAACCCAAGCCCCGCTACCGCACCACCAACTGGAAGCGATACAACGCAGCACTCATAGCGCGGGGCTCACTGACCATCTGGTTGGACAAGGGCATCTCCTGGTTTGCCGCTGCCAGCGGCAAACGCGGGCGCAGCCCGCAGTTCTCGGATGCAGCCATCCAGTTCTGCCTGACCATTAAGAACCTCTTTGGACTGGCCTTGCGGCAGACCACGGGATTTGTTCAGTCTCTGCTGGCGTTGTCTGGGCTGCCGTGGCCAGTTCCCGACTTCAGCACGCTGTATCGCCGCCAACGCAATCTGGATGTGCAGGTGGCATACCGGCCCAGTTCAGCCGGCCTGCACCTGCTGGTTGACTCCACAGGCATCAAGTTCCTGGGTGAAGGCGGGTAGAAGTGCAAAAAGCATGGGCCGTAGCGCCGGCGCCAATGGCGCAAGCTGCACATCGGCATCGATGCACAAACGCTGCAGGTGCGGGCTATCTGCGTCACCTCCAACAACGTCACTGACGCTGCCGTGCTGCCGCAGTTGCTGGAGCAAGTGCCGGGTGATGAGCCACTTCTGACGGTGACAGGCGATGGCGCTTATGACACCCAGCCCGTGCATGCGGCTGTCATGCGGCGCAATGCCAAGCCCATCATTCCCCCAAGAAAGAATGCCAGGATGCGCAAAGGCGACGCCTCTGCACATCGCAATGCGGCGATCGCCGCATGCAGGCGCCTCGGGCGCAAGCTCTGGAAGAACTGGAGTGGCTACCACCGGCGCAGCTTGGTGGAAACCAAGATGCACTGCATCAAACGACTGGGTGAACGAGTGATGTCACGCACGTTTGAGAGACAGGTCAACGAGCTGCACATCCGAGCCGCCATCCTCAATCGATTCACGGAGCTGGGCTGCCCACAGACGGTGGCTGTGGCATAGCTACGTCTAGGGCTGGGGAAGTCTGGCCTGGGGCTGATTTATGCAACAGCGCCGAAGTATGGACGAAATGGACCAAGGAGCACCTCAGCGGACTCAAGGCAGCAGCGCAGAACTCGGCATTGAACTGCGTTCCTCAAAAGTGCCTACAGATTCCAAAATCAAAAAAGCCCGCTACCAATTAGGTAGCAGGCTTTCCTTATAAATACTGGTAGGGCGTGAGGGACTTGAACCCGCGACCAAAGGATTATGAGTCCTCTGCTCTAACCAACTGAGCTAACGCCCCTTGCCAGCCCGGCGCATGGCAGGGCGCACGCATTGTAACGGCTTAGCGCCGGCTGCTCAGCGCATTGGTGACCAGCTTGGAGGTGATGTCCACGATCTGGATCATCCGGTCGTAGTGCATGCGTGTGGGGCCGATCACGCCCAGCGTGCCCACAATCTGGCCATCGACCTCGTAAGGGGCGCTGACCACGGACAGCTCTTCGAAAGGCACGACCTGGCTTTCTCCACCAATGAAGATGCGCACACCTTCGGCCTGGCTGGAGAAATCCAGCAGCCGCAGGATCTGGGTCTTTTGCTCGAACAGGTCGAACGCCTTGCGCAGATTGCCCATGTCGCTGGAGAAGTCGCTCACCGACAGCAGATTGCGCTCGCCCGAGATGATGACCTGCTCCTGGGGCTGGGGGTTCATGGCCTCGGCGCTGACATTGACCGCCGCCTGCATCAGATTGGCCACTTCGGTGCGCAGGCGCTCCACTTCGGACTGCATGCGCTCGCGCACCTGCTCGATGGCCAGACCGGCGTAGTGCGCGTTCAGGAAGTTGGATGCTTCCAGCAGTTGCGAGCCGGAGAAATCATGGTCGGTGAAGATGACGCGGTTCTGCACATCGCCTTCCGGCGACACGATGATGACCAGCACCCGCCGCTCGGACAGCTTCACGAACTCGATGTGCTTGAACACCGAGCTGCGCCGCGGCGCCATCACCACGCCGACAAACTGCGACAGGCTGGACAGCATGTTGGCGGCGTTCGCAATCACCTTCTGCGGTTGTTCGGGCACCAGTTCCTGCGCAGGCAGCATGTCGCGGCTCACGGTCAGCATGGTGTCCACAAACAGCCGGTAGCCCTTGGCGGTGGGCACGCGGCCTGCGGAGGTGTGGGGGCTGACGATCAGGCCCAGTTCCTCCAGATCCGCCATCACATTGCGGATGGTGGCCGGCGACAGTTCCAGGCCGGAGGCGCGCGACAACGTGCGCGACCCCACAGGCTGGCCGTCTGCAATGTAGCGCTCGACCAGCGCTTTCAACAACAACTTGGAACGATCATCGAGCATGGAACGATTTTAATGATGTAATTTCCCTTATGACGTCCAAGTTTCGCCATGTAGCCCTGATCGGAAAGTACCGTGTCGCTTCCCCCACGGGCCTTCCCCAGGACAGCCCGCGCCAGGCCCTGGAAGATATTGCAGCTTTTCTGACCACGCAGGGCTGTGAAGTGATTGTGGAAGCCGAGACCGCCTTGCACATGGGTCTGCCCGCACAGTACCGCAGTCTGGATGTGGACGCCCTGGGGCAAGCCTGCGATCTGGCCCTGGTCATGGGTGGCGACGGCACCATGCTGGGCGTCAGCCGCCACCTGTCACGCTACGGCACGCCGCTGATCGGCATCAACCAAGGGCGCCTGGGCTTTGTCACCGACATCCCGCTGGATGAGAACTTCCAACCCACGCTGCAAGCCATGCTGGAAGGCTGCTACGAAGAAGACAGCCGCCCGCTGATCGAAGCCCGCGTGATGCGGGGCGATGAATGCGTGTTCGAGGCCCTGGCCATGAACGATGTGGTGGTCAACCGGGGCAGCACCTCGGGCATGGTGGAGTTGCGGGTGGAGGTGGATGGCCGTTTCGTCTCCAACCAACGTGCCGACGGCCTGATCGTGGCCACACCTACCGGCTCGACCGCCTATGCGCTGTCGGTGGGCGGTCCGCTGCTGCACCCGTCCGTGGGCGCCTGGGTGATGGCCCCCATTGCCCCCCACACCCTGTCCAACCGCCCCATCGTGCTGCCCGACCAGGGCGAAGTCATGATCGAAGTGGTGGGCGGGCGCGACATCAGCGCCAATTTCGATATGCAGTCGCTGGCCTCGCTGCGCCACGGAGACCGCATCTATGTGCGCCGTGCGCTCCATGGCATCCGTTTTCTGCATCCCCTGGGCTGGAACTACTACGCCACGCTGCGCAAGAAACTGGGCTGGAACGAAGGGGGCACCTGAGCCATGGCCCTCAAACGCATTGCACTGCGCGACTTTGTCATCGTGCAGGCGCTGGACCTGGACCTCCACGCCGGCTTCACGGTGCTGACGGGCGAAACCGGCGCCGGCAAATCCATTCTGATCGACGCCCTGCAGCTGGTGCTGGGCAGCCGTGCCGATGTCGGCGTGGTGCGCGAAGGCACGCCCCAGGCCGACATCACCGCCGAATTCGACTGCCCGCCCCACCTGTCCCAGTGGCTGGACGAAGGCGGCTTTGCCCAGGAAGACAGCCTGCTGCTGCGCCGTGTGATCGATGCCCAGGGCCGCAGCCGCGCCTGGATCAATGGCGCACCGGCCACAGCCACCCAGTTGCGCCACCTGGGCGATGCGCTGCTGGACATCCACGGCCAGCACGCCTGGCAAAGCCTGACCCGGCCCGAAGCCGTGCGCGAGCTGCTGGACGCCTACGCCGGCGTGGACACCCAATCGCTGCGCGCCCACTGGACCGCCTGGCGTGCCGCACACAAGAACCTGGAACATGCCCTGGCCGCCCAGGACACGCTGCAGCGCGAACGTGAACGCCTGCAGTGGCAGATTGGCGAGCTGGACAAACTCAGCCCCGGCACCGATGAATGGGAAGAGCTGAACACCCAGCACACCCGCCTGTCCCACGCTCAGAGCCTGCTGGAAACCGCCCTGGGCACACTGCATCTGCTGGAAGACGATGAAACAGGCATCACCAGCCCCTTGACCCGCGCCCACAGCACGCTCCAGCACCAGGAACACCTGGAGCCCGAATTCCTGGCGATTGCGGATGTGCTGGCCTCCAGCCTGGCCCAGGTCAACGATGCCCGCCACAGCCTGCACAGCTATCTGCGCCGCACCGAGCTGGACCCCGAACGCCTGGCAGAACTGGACAGCCGCCTGACGCTGTGGATGCAGCTGGCCCGCCGCTACAAGCGCACGCCGCAAGAGCTGCCCGGTCTGCTGCAATCCTGGCGCGACGAACTGCGCCAGCTGGATGCCGTGGTCGATGTGGGCCGGCTGCGCCAGCTGGAACAGCAGGCACACGAGGCCTACCAGGCCGCCGCACGCGCCCTGTCGCTGCAGCGCGCCAAGGCCGCGCCCAAGCTCTCGCGCGCCATCACCCAGGCCATGCAGGGCCTGGGCATGCAGGGCGGCAAATTCGCCGTGCAGCTGGACAAGCTGGAAGAACCCACACCCAGCGGCCTGGATGGCGTGCAGTTTCTGGTGGCCGGTCACCCGGGCGCCACACCGCGCCCGATTGGCAAAGTGGCTTCGGGCGGCGAGCTTTCCCGGCTGTCGCTGGCGATTGCCGTCACCACCAGCCAGCTGGGCCAGGCCGGCACCCTGATTTTTGACGAGGTGGACTCCGGCGTAGGCGGCGCCGTGGCCGAGACCGTGGGCAAGCTGATGCGCGCCCTGGGCCGCGACCGCCAGGTGTTGGCCGTCACCCACCTGCCCCAGGTCGCCGCCTGCGCCGACCAGCACTATGTGGTCAGCAAGCGGCGCGACAAGAGCGCCACCACCAGCTCGGTCACCCCCGTGCAGCAGCAGGCCCGGGTCCAGGAAGTGGCCCGCATGCTGGGGGGCGAGCGCCTGTCCGACACCACGCTGGCACACGCCCGGGAAATGCTGGCCCAGGCCCATGTGGGCTGATCGCCTATAGTGGAGCGCTGTAAGGAGACGTATCGCGCTATGGCCCTGGAAGTTGTACTCATCACCGGCATGTCCGGCTCCGGAAAGTCCGTTGCCCTGCACGCACTGGAAGATGCGGGCTATTACTGCGTGGACAACCTCCCGCCCGAGCTGCTGGGCCCGCTGACCCAGCTGGAGCCCAGCCGCTATGGGCACAAGGTGGCCGTGGCCATGGACGCGCGCAGCCCCAAGGGCCTGCCGCTGCTGCCCGAGCAACTGACCGCCCTCAAGGCGCGTGGTGCCGTGGTGCATTCCATCTTTCTGGACGCCTCCACCGGCACGCTGGTGCGCCGCTTTTCCGAAACCCGCCGCCGCCACCCGCTCTCGCGCCAGGACACGGACGGCGCACGCCTGGCCCTGGTGCAAACCATCGAGGACGAACGCGAACTGCTGGGCCCGCTGCGCGAGAGCGCGCACGTGATCGACACCAGCAATCTGCGCTCCGCCCAGCTGCAAAGCTATGTGAAGAGCCTGATTTCGGTCCCGCCGGGGCAGATGACGCTGGTGTTCCAGTCCTTTGGCTTCAAGCACGGCCTGCCGGTGGATGCCGACTATGTGTTTGACGTCCGCATGCTGCCCAACCCCTACTATGAGCAGGAGCTGCGCCCCCTGACCGGCATGGACCAGCCCGTGATGGACTACCTGCGCCAGTCACCCGATGTGCAGCGCATGCAGGCCCACATCATCCAGTTTCTGGACCACTGGCTGGACATGCTGAACCAGAACCACCGCAGCTATGTGACGGTGGCCATTGGCTGCACCGGCGGCCAGCACCGCTCGGTCTATCTGGTGGAGCAACTGGCCAACCATTACCTGGGCCAGTGGACCACCCTGCGCCGCCACCGCGAAATGGACCAACGCCGCCACTGAGAATGGGCACAGCAGGTCGCGTGCAGCGGCGTGCACGCCACCCACCGTACACCGCTCCGGCTTATTCCAGGCTTTCCAGCAAGCGCCGCACCGGCGCCGGCAACCCCAGACCGGGCCATGCCTCCGGGCTGAACCACGCGCCGCCCGCAGCCCAGTCACCAGCCACCGCAGGGCGATCCCCTGCCAGCTGTACCACCACCGGGTGCAGGAACAGATCGCGGTGGGTCAGCACATGCAGCACGGCCGGCAGATCCTGGCGGGACTGCACAGCCCCCAGCCCGGCGATGGCCGCATCCACCCCATCCACGGCAGCTTCCCATGCGGGCTGGGCATACAGGCCGGCCCAGATGCCGCTGGACGGGCGGCGCTGCAGCCAGGTGTGGCCTGCGGCGTCCCGCAACACCAGCAACCACCAGGCCTGCGTGCTGCGCTTGGTCTTGCGCGTCTTGACCGGATAGTCCTGCGGATTGCCCTGGGCAGCGGCCTTGCACAGCGTCTGCACAGGGCAGATCAGGCAGTTGGGGCTGCGCGGCAGGCAGACGGTGGCACCCAGGTCCATCAGGCCCTGGGTATAGCGCGGCATCTGAACCTGCAGGTCGCCGGTGGGCAGCAGGTCTTCGGCCAGGGCCCACAGGGTTTTCTCGTTCCGGGCCACCGACAGATCGTCGCCAAACGCCAGTACCCGGGTCAGCACGCGCTTGACGTTGGCATCCAGAATGGCGGCCCGTTCCCCAAAGCAAAAACCGGAAATGGCAGCGGCCGTCGACCGGCCTATGCCCGGCAGCGTGGCCAGCTGCACCGCAGTGCGCGGAAACTGGCCACCGAAGTCACGCACCACGGCCTGGGCACATTTGTGCAGATTGCGCGCCCGGCTGTAGTAACCCAGGCCGCTCCACAGCGCCAGCACCGCATCCTCATGCGCCGCAGCCAGGCTGGCCACATCGGGAAACTGCTGCAAGAACCGCTCGTAGTAGCCCAGCACCGTGGTGACCTGGGTCTGCTGCAGCATGATTTCGGACAGCCACACGCGGTAGGGATCGCGGGTCTGCTGCCAGGGAAGGTGGTTGCGGCCATGGCTGGCCTGCCACTGCACCACGGCGGAGGCAAGGGACAAAGAAGAAGTGGTCACGCGTGGGAATGTAGGTGTGTGGGCAAGCAGCGTTCCGGCACCAGAACCGTGCCCTGCTGCATTGCCGTTATTCATGGCTCCAGCTGCGCAGCACCGCGTTTCCAATCTGCTGTGGAGCGGAATACCCTGCCCCGGCAGACTCCAGACTCCAGACTTCCGGCACTGCGCTGGCAGCGGCCGCCATTGTGCGACAAGCGCTGCATGGTTGCTGCGGCTGGCCCATTCCGGCCGCCGAGCCGCCTGGCGACTGGCTACTTCTGGCAGTGCGCGCAGAAATAGGTGCTGCGCTGGCCCTGGCGCAGCATGCGGATCGGCCGGCCGCAGCCCACGCAAGGCTGGCCGTCGCGCCCATAGACCTTGGCCTGCAGCTGAAAGTGGCCCGGCATGCCGTCGGCACTGGAAAAGTCCCGCAAGGTCGTTCCCCCCTGGGCCACGGCCAGTGCCAGCACCTCGCGGATGCCGTCAAACAGGCGCCGCACCTTGCGCGGACCAACGTCCCTGGCCGGCAACTGGGGGTCAATGCGCGCCAGAAACAGCACTTCTGAAGCATAGATATTGCCCACCCCCACCACCAGTTTGCCCCCAAGCAGCAACTGCTTGATCGGCGTGCGGCTGGACTGCAGCCCGGCGGCAAAGCGCTCGAAGCGGAAGGACGCCGGGTCCAGCGGCTCCATGCCCAGGCCATCCAGCAGCTTGTGCGCCAGCGGGTCTTCCTCGCCGGTCACATGCACCACGGCGCCAAAGCGGCGTGGGTCGTGCAGCCGCAGCATGCCGTGGTCGGTCTGCATGTCAAAGTGGTCGTGCACGCCGGCAGCCCCCTGCTCTGGCGCAAAACGCAGGCTGCCCGACATGCCCAGGTGCAGCAGCAGCATGCCGGCGTCCAGATCCACCAACAGATACTTGCCGCGGCGGCGCACCTCCTGCACCACGCGCCCCGCCAATGCCTGGGGTTCCACGCCCAAAGGCCAGCGCAAAGGCTTGCCCATGCGCACGCTCTGAACCCGCGCCCCGACGATGGCATCGCGAAAGCTGCGGCGTGTGACTTCAACCTCGGGCAATTCAGGCATGGGCAGATAGAGACAAAGGGGTGTTGGCTTGGATTATTATGGGTCGATGCAGCTTCACTTCCGCCCTCTGCACTTGCCCCTCGCCCTTGCCTTGCTTCTGGGGTCGCACGCCGTGCTTGCCCAGGGCCGGCCAGCGACGCCCAAGGCAGCCGCCGCCCCCTCCGCAGCCCAGCCCGAAACCAGTGCCGAAGAGCTGTCGGCCGAGCTGTTCTACGAAATTCTGGTGGGCGAAATGGCCGCAGGCCAGGGCGACATGGTCAATGCCATGGCCCTGATGCTGGAAGCGGCGCGCCAGTCAGGCAGCGAACAGCTGTACCGCCGCGCCACCGAGCTGGGCCTGCAGTCGCGCTCCGGTGACCGTGCACTGTCGGCCGCGCAGGAATGGAAACACGCCTTCCCCCAGTCACGCGACGCCAACCGCTATGTGCTGCAACTGCTGCTGGCACTGAACCGTGTCTCCGAAAGCCTGCAGCCGCTGCAGCAGGAAATCGCCTTCACCCCGGCAGCCTCCAAACCGGCCTCCTTTCTGGCCATTGCCCAGCTGTACAGCCGGGTTTCGGACAAGTCCCTGGCCGCAGCCGTGGTGGAGCAGGCACTGGCCAAGGAACTGCGCAAGCCCGACACCGGACCGGCCGCCTGGGCCACGGTCGGCCACCTGCGCATCGTCGCCGGGCAAAAGGAACTGGCACTGGACGCCGCGCGCAAGTCGCACGCCATGGCCCCGGACAACGGCGCCGCCGCCCTGCTGGCCCTGGAGCTGATGGAAGCCGACATGCCCGAAGCCGAGCCGCTGGTGCAGGGCTATCTGAAGCATTCGCCTTCCGCCACCATCCGCATGGCCTACGCCCGGGTGCTGATGGGCTATGAACGCAATGCCCAGGCACGGGAGCAGCTGGAGATCATTACCAACGAAAATCCCGAGTTTGCCGATGCCTGGCTGGCCCTGGCCGGCCTGCAATTCCAGAACGGCGAACCGGAAGCGGCCCAGCGTTCGCTGGACCAGTTCATCCCGCTGGCCGAGAAAGTGCCCGACGACAGCACCCGCCAGGCCGTGCTGACCCAGGCCTATCTGATGCACGCCAGCATCGCGCTGCAGCAGCGCAATGACAAGGCCGCCAGCCAGTGGCTGGACAAGATCGAGGACGGCCATGCCATCCTGAATGTGCAAAGCCTGCGCGCCACCATCCTGGCGCGCCAGGGCCAGCTGCCCCAGGCACGTGCGCTGATCCGCGCCGTGCCCACGCGCTCGCCCGCCCAGGAAAAGCTCAAGCGCCGCGCCGAAATCCAGCTGCTGCGCGATGCCGGTGCGCCGCAAGAGGCCTACCTGCTGCAGCGCACCCTGCTGGACCAGTCGCCGGAAGACAACGACATCGCCTATGACACGGCCATCCTGGCCGACAAGGCCGGCAAGTACGACACCGCCGAAGCGCTGCTGCGCGGCGTCATCGAACGCCAGCCCACCCACCACCATGCCTACAACGCGCTGGGCTACTCCCTCGCGGAACGCGGCATCCGCCTGGATGAAGCCAAGACCCTGATCCAGAAGGCGCTAGACCTGGCGCCGAATGACCCCTTCATCCTGGACAGCCTGGGGTGGGTGGAATTCCAGCAAGGCCGCAAGACCGAAGCGCTGGCGATCCTGGAAAAAGCCTATGGCTTGCGCAACGATGTGGACATCGCCGCCCACCTGGGCGAAGTGCTGTGGCAACTGGGTGACAAGACCCGTGCCCGCACCATCTGGCAGCAGGCGCTGGCACGCGATCCGCAGAATGACACGCTGCGGGCCACCCTCAAGCGCCTGGGAGTGCGTCCGTGACGCAAGCGGTTTCCCGCAGGCTGCTGTTGGCGGCGGGCCTCGGCGCCACCGCCTGGCTGGTGGGTTGCAGCACGCCGCCGCGCAGCACGGCGGATGCCGGCAGCCAGTTCTGGAGTGGCCGCATGGCCTTGCAGCTGCAGGACGACTCGGTGCTGAACAGCAACGGCCCGCAGTCCTTCAGCGCCTCGTTCGAGCTGCGCGGCTCGCCCCAGGCCGGCAGCCTGCAGCTGTTCACCCCGCTGGGCTCCAGCGTGGCCCTGATCAGCTGGCAACCCGGCAGCGCCTTGCTGCAGCAGGGCCAGACACAGCGCACCTCCGCATCGCTGGATGAACTGGTGCGCGACACCCTGGGCACCCACATTCCCGTGCCCGCCCTGTTTGCCTGGCTGCAGGGCCAGAACCAGGCAGCCGACGGCTGGAGCGTGGACCTGGAGCGCTATGCCGATGGCCGCATTGCTGCCACACGCCACAGCCCCACACCGGCCGCCAGCCTGCGCCTGATCCTGGACCGCTGAGACCGCTGAGACCGCACGGCCTCACCCATCCTTTTTCCTACTCTCGGATTCCCATGCACTCGCTCTACGACGTGCCCGCACCGGCCAAGCTCAACCTGTTTCTGCACATCACCGGACGCAGGGCCGACGGCTACCACCTGCTGCAATCGGTCTTCATGCTCATCGACTGGCAGGACCGGCTGCATTTTGAAAAAACCAGCGACGGCGCCGTCACGCGCCAGGATCTGAACGCCGATGCCCCGGCGCTGCCAGCGGACGACCTGATCGTGCGTGCCGCACGGGCGTTGCAAGCGGCCACGGGCTGCACACAAGGCGCCCGCATCGCGCTGGACAAGCACATCCCGTCACAGGCCGGCATGGGCGGCGGCTCGTCCGACGCCGCCAGCACCCTGATCGCGCTCAACCGCCTGTGGAATCTGGGGCTGAACCGCGCCGCCCTGGCGCGCATCGGCCTGCAACTGGGCGCCGATGTCCCGTTCTTCATTGGCGGAGACAATGCCTGGGTGCAAGGCATCGGTGAGCACATCACCCCGCTGGCGCCCGCCCATCCTCTGCCTGCCGCCCGCTTTGTCGTGGTCAAGCCGGCCGCCGGTTTGGACACCAAGGGGATTTTCACCTCGCCTCTGCTGCAGCGCGATACAAACAATGCTACAATCGAAGACTTTGCTGCAAATCACTTTGACTTTGGTCACAACGACTTGCAGCCTGTCGCAGAGGCTTTGTGCCCCGATGTGAAAAAAGTCAGAAATTGGCTCGAATCGCTCGGTTTACAGGCTAGAATGACGGGCTCAGGAAGTGCAGTGTTTGCGCAAATAAAGCAAGCGGATTTTCCAATTGCAGAGCAATGCAGCTGGACAATCCGAATTTGCGAGAATCTGCCGCGCCATCCACTGAAAGAGTGGGTAGCAGATTAAAGAACTACCGGTTTGCTGCAACAGCAGCAGACCAGTGTAGGGGAGTCGCCAAGTTGGTTAAGGCACCGGATTTTGATTCCGGCATGCGAAGGTTCGAATCCTTCTTCCCCTGCCAGATTTCTTTGCGTACAGGTAACCCCAATAACTGGGACGCACATGCACTCCAATCACTCTCAATTCAAGGTCTTCACCGGCAATGCCAACATTGCCATGGCAACGGAGATCGCTCAGCATCTCGGCACGACTCTGGGCGCTGCCGACGTTGGTCGTTTCTCCGACGGTGAAGTCACTGTCGAAATCAAGGAAAACGTTCGCACCCGTGACGTTTTCGTCGTGCAGCCGACCTGCGCCCCCACCAATGACAACCTGATGGAGTTGCTGGTGATGGTGGACGCACTCAAGCGTGCTTCCGCCGAGAGCATCTGCGCTGTCATCCCCTATTTCGGTTATGCCCGCCAGGACCGCCGCGTGCGCTCCACCCGTGTGGCCATCACCGCCAAGGTGGTTGCCAATATGCTGCAGGCTGCTGGCGTGTCGCGCGTGCTGACCATGGACCTGCACGCTGACCAGATCCAGGGCTTCTTCGACATCCCCGTGGACAACATCTACGCCTCGCCGGTGCTGCTGGGCGATCTGCGCCAGAAGAACTACGATGATCTGATCGTGGTCTCGCCCGACGTGGGCGGTGTGGTGCGTGCCCGTGCGCTGGCCAAGCAACTGGGTTGCGACCTGGCCATCATCGACAAGCGCCGTCCCAAGGCCAATGTGTCCGAAGTGATGCACGTCATCGGTGACATCGAAGGCCGCAACTGCGTGATCATGGATGACATGATCGACACCGCCGGTACGTTGGTGAAGGCGGCCGAAGTGCTCAAGCAGCGCGGCGCCAAGAAGGTGTATGCCTATTGCACGCACCCCATTTTCTCGGGCCCGGCCATCCAGCGCATCTCCGAAGGCGAAGCACTGGACGAAGTGGTGGTGACCAACACCATCCCGTTGAACGCCAACGCCCAGGCCTGCACCAAGATCCGTCAACTCTCCGTCGCCCCCCTGTTCGCTGAAACCATTCAGCGCATCTCCTCGGGTGACTCGGTGAGCAGCCTGTTCCAGGACTAAGCCCCTTTCAAGTCCGAAACCCCACAGCCTCCCTCGCGGAGGCTGCGGTGTGTTCCGGGGCACCGCAAAGACAGGGACAGCAGGTGCTGCCCCATCTTTTTATTAACAGGGCGAGACTGGTCGCGGTCCGCCCCCTCTGGAGTTCATTATGAAATTCGCCGCAACTTCGCGCGCTTTGCAAGGTACGGGTGCGAGCCGCCGCCTGCGTAATTCGGGCAACACCCCCGGCATCATCTACGGTGGCGCTGCTGAAGCCCAACTGATCGAGCTGAACCACAACAACCTGTTCCACGCTCTGAAGAAGGAAGTGTTCCATTCTTCGATCCTGGACCTGGATGTGGACGGCAAGGAAACCAAGGTCGTTCTGCGCGACGTGCAATTCCACCCCTACAAGCCCCTGGTGCTGCACGTGGACTTCCAACGCGTGGACGCAACCACCAAGGTGCACCTGAAGGTGCCCGTGCACCTGACCGGCCTGGAAGAGTCTCCCGCCGTCAAGGGCGAAAGCTGCACCGTGACCCAGCTGATCCATGAACTGGACGTGGTGTGCATGCCTTCCGCTCTGCCCGAGTTCATCAACGTGGACCTGAGCGCCCTGACTTCCAAGTCGGTGGTGGGTCTGCAATCCGTCAAGCTGCCTAACGGCGTGAAGGCTGTGGTGCGCGGTTCCAACAAGAACCCAGCCCTGATCTCCATCAAGCTGCCTGAAGTCGCTCCTGAAGCCGGTGCCGCCGCTGCCGCCGCTCCTGCTGCTCCTGCCAAGAAGGGCAAGAAGTAATTCTTGTGCCTGGCACTGCATGGCCCGCCAGGGCCATGCCCTCACATGGCCCACCCTGCGTGGGCCATTTGTTTTTGGGGGCCGCCCTGCAGGGCCGCAGCCCCACCGGGATAATCACCGCCATGATCAAACTGTTTGTGGGCCTGGGCAATCCAGGCCCGGAATACGAAGACACCCGCCACAACGCCGGCTTCTGGTGGATCGACGGGCTGGCACGCGAGCTGAAAGTGCAGCTCAACCCCGAGCGCAGCTACTGGGGCCTGATGGCCCGTGCCAATGTCCAGGGGCAGACCGTATGGCTGCTGCAACCCCAGACCTTCATGAACCTGTCGGGCAAGTCAGTGGGCGCGCTGGCACGCTTTTTCAAGATCCAGCCCGAGGAAATCCTGGTCGTGCACGATGAGCTGGACTTCACGCCCGGCATCGTCAAACTCAAAAAGGGCGGCAGCCACGGCGGCCACAACGGCCTGCGCGACATCCATGCCCAGCTGGGCAGCGACCAGTACTGGCGCCTGCGCGTGGGCATCGGCCACCCGGGCCACAAGGGGGAAGTCTCCAGCTGGGTGCTCAAGAAGCCGCCACAGGACCAGTGGCACCTGATCCACGACAGCATTGACCACAGCCTGAAATCCTGGCCCCAGCTGGTGGCCGGCGACATGGACAAGGCCACGCTGCAGATCCACACCACCAAGGCGCCGCGCCCCAAGCCGGAACGCAAGGCTCCGCCGGCAGCCACCGCCGAGTCCTGAGAAAAACATCCCACGCGCGGTGTTGGCGTGGGCATGTGCCGTTCGTTCGTGGGTTTGCGGGGTACTCAACCCCTTGCCGGCAGCTCCCGCCCCGCCAGGGGCCCTGCCGTGGTCAATGCGCGGCCGACCCGGCCTCCGCTTGCAGCCGCAGGTATTTCTGCATCAGCGTCTCCCGGCTTTCCACATGCTCCGGGTTCACCGGAATGCACGACACCGGACAGACCTGCATGCACTGGGGCTCGTCAAAGTGTCCCACGCACTCGGTGCACTTGTGCGGATGGATCTCATAGATGTGCTCGCCCATGTAAATGGCATCGTTGGGGCACTCGGGTTCGCACACATCGCAGTTGATGCACTCGTCCGTGATCATCAGCGCCATAGCTTCACTCCCGGGAACAACACACAAATAGGGCACATGGCGCCTATTATCGGTGTCCGCCAAGCACCTGACCGGTGTGCGGGCAAGCCCCTGCAGCCGAGTTGCCACCGGGAACGAAGATTTCCCGTTAAGCTTGGCCCCTCACGCACACCCGGCGCGCACCACACGCTATTGCTTTATGAGCATTTTCCTTGCCAAACGACTGCTGACCCTGGTCGCCACCCTGCTGGGTGCGTCCGTGGTGGTGTTCGGTGTGCTGGAAATCCTGCCCGGCAACGTGGCCCAGGTGCTGCTGGGCCCGGACGCCGACCCTGAAGCCGTGCAGGCCATGGCCGAGCAGCTGGGCCTGAACCAGCCCGCCTGGCAGCGCTACACCGACTGGATCACCGGCCTGTTCCAGGGCCAGATGGGCGACAGCTACACCTACGGCACGCCCGTGCTGGAGCTGGTGCTGGAGCGCCTGTCCGTCACCATCCCCCTGGCGGTGATGGCCATGCTGCTGACCACCGTGCTGGCCCTGCTGGCCGGCGTCTATGCCGCATCGCACCACAACAAGCTGGGCGATGTGGGCACCATGGGCCTGGCGCAGATCGGCATCGCCATCCCCAACTTCTGGTTCGCCATCCTGCTGATCCTGCTGTTTTCGGTGAAGCTGCAGTGGTTTTCCGCCGGCGGCTTTCCCGGCTGGACCGAGGAGGTCGGCGGCGGCTGGTGGCCCGCCCTGCAGGCGCTGATCCTGCCTGCCGTGGCCCTGGCCGTGGTGCAGGCCGCCATCCTGGCGCGCATCACCCGCTCGGCCGTGCTGGAAGTGCTGCGTGAAGACTTTGTGCGCACCGCCCGCGCCAAGGGCTTGAGCCAGCGTGCCGTGCTCTGGGGCCATGTGCTGCGCAATGCCATGATTCCCGTCATCACCGTGATGGGCCTGCAGTTCGCCAATCTGCTGGCCGGCACCATCGTGGTGGAAAACGTGTTCTACCTGCCCGGCCTGGGCCGGCTGATCTTCCAGTCCATTGCCAACCGTGACCTGATCGTGGTGCGCAACTGCGTGATGCTGCTGGCCGCCATGGTGATCGTAGTGAATTTTGTGGTGGACCTGCTGTACGCCGTGATCGACCCCCGTGTGGAGGCGAGCGATGTCTGAGCCCACGGCAGTGCCCCCCGTGGCACCCCACCCTGCCCAGGCCACCGCCCCGGCCACCGTATCGGCCGCCACGGCCTCCCCCGGCTTCTGGCAGCGCGCGCGCCGCCACCCCAGCTTTGTGGCAGGAGCGACGCTGACCGCCCTGCTGATCGCCTGCGCCCTGTTGTCCTTTGTCTGGACGCCCTGGGATCCGTATGCCATGGACCTGGACACCAAGCTGCAGGCGCCCGACGCCCGGCACTGGCTGGGCACAGATGCCTACGGCCGCGACGTGGCTTCGCTGCTGCTGGTGGGTGCGCGCAATTCCATCTGGGTAGGCGTGATCGCCGTGGGCATCGGCCTGACCATCGGCACGCTGCTGGGCCTGCTGGCCTCGGCCCGCCGCGGCTGGACGGAAGAAGCCATCATGCGGCTGTCGGACTTCACCTTTGCCTTTCCCGCCATCCTGTCGGCCATCATGCTGACGGCCGTGTTCGGCGCGGGCATTGTCAACTCCATCATCGCCATCGGCATCTTCAACATTCCCACGTTCGCGCGCATCACCCGCGCTTCGGCCAATGCCGTGTGGGCCCGTGAATATGTGCTGGCTGCCCGTGCCTGCGGCAAGAACCGCTGGCAGATCACCCGCCAGCATGTGCTGCCCAACATCCTGTCGGTGCTGGTGGTGCAGGCCACCATCCAGTTCGCCATTGCCATCCTGGCCGAAGCCGCCCTGTCCTATCTTGGATTGGGCACGCAGCCGCCCATGCCGTCCTGGGGCCGCATGCTCAGCGAAGCGCAGACCCTGATGTTCCAGGCCCCGATGCTGGCCGTGTTCCCCGGCGTGGCGATTGCGCTGTCGGTGCTGGGCCTGAATCTGCTGGGCGACGGTCTGCGTGACCTGCTAGACCCGCGCCTGCGCCGCCGCTGAAGGAACACCATGCCGCTGCTGGAAGTCGATCACCTCTGCGTCACTCTGCACACCCACCGCGGGCAGGTGAGCGCCGTGCGCGATCTCTCGTTCGCGCTGGAGCGGGGCGGCACGCTGGGCCTGATCGGCGAATCGGGCTGCGGCAAGTCGCTCACCGCACTGGCACTGATGGGCCTGCTGCCCGACAACGCCAGCACCGACGGCAGCGTGCGCCTGCACGGCCAGTCCCTGCTGGACCTGAACGAGGCCGGCTGGAGTCGGCTGCGCGGCAACCGCATGGCCATGATTTTCCAGGAGCCGATGACGGCCCTGAACCCGGTACACCCGATTGGTCGCCAGGTGGCCGAGCCGCTGCGCCGCCACCAGGGCCTGGGTGCACGCAGCGCCCAGGCCGAGGCCCTGTCCCTGCTGGAACGCGTGGGCATTCCGCAGGCCGCACGGCGCCTGGGCGATTACCCCCACCAGTTTTCCGGCGGCCAGCGCCAGCGCATCATGATTGCCATGGCCCTGGCCTGCCAGCCCGATGTGCTGATTGCCGACGAACCCACCACCGCGCTGGACGTGACCGTGCAGCAGCAGATCCTGGATCTGATTGCCGATCTGGTGGACGAGCGCGGCATGGGCCTGATCCTGATCTCCCACGACCTGGGCGTGATCTCCCAGAACGTGGACCAGATGCTGGTCATGTACGGCGGCTCCGTGGTGGAAAGCGGCCCCACCGAGACCCTGTTCCGGCACATGGCCCACCCCTATACCCGGGGCCTGTTGGCCGCACGCCCGCAGCTGGGTGCCGCCCGCCTGCCCGATGGCCGCATGCCACCCTTGCAGACCATTGCCGGCACCGTGCCGGAGCTGGCCGATCTGCCGCCCGGCTGTGCCTTCAGCGGCCGCTGCAGCTATACCCAGCCGCAGTGCCGCAGCCAGCGCCCCGTGCCCGTGCCCCAGGACGGCAGCGACCGGCACTGGGCACGCTGCCTGCGGCCCGAGGCCATGGCAGCGCTGCCCCCTTCCGGCATGGTCGCAGGGAGTGCCGCATGAATACCGCGACCACGGCCACCACGGACACCAGCACGGCCATCGCGGCCATCGCCCCGCTGCTGCAGGTGGAGCATCTGCAGCGCAGCTACCAGCTGCCGCGCCGCCAGCTGTGGCGCGCGCCCGAAACCGTGGCCGCGCTGCAGGACATCAGCCTGCAGATCCACGCCGGCCGCAGTCTGGGCGTGGTGGGCGAATCGGGATCGGGCAAGTCCACGCTGGCCCGCCTGGTCATGGCGCTGGACCGGCCCAGCGCCGGCACCATCCGCTTGCTGGGGCAGGACCTGAACGCGCTGACCGCGTCCGAGCTGCGGGCCCTGCGGCGCCACTTCCAGATCGTGTTCCAGGACCCCTATGGATCGCTGGACCCGCGCCAGACCATCGCCCGCATCGTCGCCGAGCCCCTGGAAGCGCTGGAGCCCAGCACCGCTGCACAGCGCCGCCTGCGTGTGGCCGAGGTCCTGGCCCAGGTGGGCCTGCGCGACAGCGATCTGGACAAATACCCGCACGAGTTTTCCGGCGGCCAGCGCCAGCGCATTGCCATAGCCCGGGCGCTGATCACCCGGCCGCAGCTGATCGTGGCCGATGAGCCGGTCAGCGCGCTGGATGTGTCCGTGCAGGCCCAGGTGCTGAACCTGATGCAGGACCTGCAGCAGCACCATGGCGTCACCTTTCTGCTGATCAGCCACGACCTGGCCGTGGTGCAGCAGCTGTGCCAGGACGTGGTGGTCCTGCACCAGGGCCGCATCGTGGAACGCGGCACGCCCGAGCAGCTGTTCACCGCCCCGCAGCACCCCTATACGCGCCAGCTGGTGCAGGCCTCGCCCACGATTGCCCCCGGCCGCGCGCGCGCGCGCCGCCAAGCCCGCGCCGCCGACTCCAGTGCCGCATAGGGCGACACGGCAGCACCCCCGGGTGGTGTACAAAGCGGAGTGCGCTGCGCACGCTGTGCAGCCTGATTCAACCACCACAACAAGATCCGACCGGAGACCTTCCCCATGATCAACCGCCGCCACCTTCTGACCACGGGTGCACTCGCTTCCGTGCCCCTGCTGCACCCGCTGACCGGGCTGGCACAGGGCAAGAAGGACAGCGTCACCCTGGCACTGACGCTGGAGCCGCCCATGCTGGACCCCACGGCCAGCGCCGCCTCGTCGGTGGCGGAGATCGTGCACTACAACATCTTCGAGACGCTCACCAAGATCAACAGCGACGGCAGCGTGTCCCCCATGCTGGCCGAAAGCTGGGACGTCTCGCCCGACCTCAAGACCTACACCTTCCGCCTGCGCAAGGGCGTGAAATTCCAGAACGGCGAGCCCTTCAACGCCCAGGCGGTGAAGTTCTCGTTCGAGCGCGCCGCTTCGGACAAGAGCACCAACAAGGACAAGCGCACCTTCGCCAGCATGAAGGTCAGCGTGGTCGATGAGCACCAGCTGGTCATCCTCACCCAGGAGATCGATCCCGACTTCCTGTTCGTGCTGGGCCAGGCCACGGCCATCATCGTCGAGCCCAAAAGCGCCGCCACCAACACCACCAAGCCGGTGGGCACCGGCCCCTACAAACTGGGCATGTGGAACAAGGGCGCCTCGGTCACCCTGGTGGCCTGGCCGCAGTACCGCGATGCCGCCAAGATCCGCATCCACCGCGCCACCTTCCGCTTCATTCCCGACGCCGCCGCCCAGGTGGCCGCACTGATGGCCGGGGATGTGGACGCCTTCCCCCGCGCTACGCCCCGCAGCGTGCCGCAGTTCAAGAACAACGCCCGCTTCCAGGTGCTGGTCAGCGGCTCGCGGGCCAAGACCATTGTGGCCATCAACAACGCGCGCAAGCCGCTGGACGATGCCCGTGTGCGCCGCGCGATTGCTGCTGCCATCGACCGCAAGACCGTGATCGAAGGCGCTGCCGAAGGCTATGGCGTGCCCATCGGCAGCCACTATGTGCCCGGCGCCTTTGGATATGTGGACACCACCGGCATCAATCCGCATGACGTGGACAAGGCCAAGAAGCTGCTGGCGGAAGCCGGTGTCAAGCTGCCGCTGGAGCTGACCATGACACTGCCGCCTGCGCCCTATGCGCGCCAGGGCGGCGAGATCATTGCCGCCGAACTGGCCAAGGTGGGCATCAAGCTCAAGCTGCAGAACGTGGAATGGGCGCAGTGGCTGTCGGGCACCTACACCAACAAGAACTACGACCTGACCTTGATCTCCCATGTCGAGCCATTCGATCTGGGCAACTTCGCCAAGCCTGACTACTACTGGGGCTACAAGTCCGAGCAGTTCAACCAGCTCTACGACAAGATCAAGAACACCCCGCGCCCGGCCGACCGTGCCCGCCTGCTGGGCGAGGCGCAGCGCCTGCTGGCCGAAGACAGCGTGCACGCCTTTCTCTACCAGCCGCAGTGGGTCACCGTGGCCAGCAAGGGGCTGCGCGGGCTGTGGAAGGACATGCCGATCTTTGTGAACGATCTGGCCGCACTGTCCTGGGCCTGATCTCCTGAAGGGCGGCACCGGCCGCCGCCCCTGCCAGCACCCTGTGCCGGCCGCGTTTTCCTGGTATCTGATTTCTGAACGCCCTGCGGGGCCGCAAAGGAGGGATATGAGCGAATTGCACACCCTGGGTGCCACCCAGCTGCTGCGGGCCTATATGGCACGCCAGCTGTCCCCGGTCGAAGTCATGCAGGCGGTGCTGGACCTGGCCGCACGCTGGGAGCCCCAGCTGCACGCCACCTACCTGCTGCGCCCCGAAGCCGCGCTGGAACAGGCCCGCGCCAGCGAAGCCCGCTGGCAGCAGCGCGCGCCGCAGGGCTGGCTGGACGGCGTACCGGCCACCATCAAGGACAACATTGCCACTGCCGGCGACCCCACGCCGCTGGGCACGGCCGCCACCGCCCTGGTGCCTGCCGCGGCCGATGCCCCACCCGCGGCCCGCCTGCGCGAAGCCGGTGCGCTGCTGTGGAGCAAAACCACCATGCCGGACTTTGGCATGCTGTCTTCCGGGCTGTCGAGCTTCCACGCCACGGCGCGCAATCCCTGGGACCTGTCCAAAGGCCCCGGCGGCAGCAGCGCCGGTGCCGGCGCCGCAGCGGCCGCCGGCTACGGCCCGCTGCATGTGGGCACCGACATCGGCGGCTCCATCCGCCTGCCGGCCAGCTGGTGCGGCATCGTGGGCTTCAAGCCCAGCCTGGGCCGCATTCCCATCGACCCGCCCTACACCGGCCGCTGTGCCGGCCCCATGACACGCAGCGTGGAAGACGCCGCGCTGATGATGATGGTGCTGGCCCAGCCCGATGCACGCGACTGCATGGCGCTGCCGCCACAGTTCATCGCCTGGGAACAGCTGGATACCGGGCTGGAACGCCTGCGCGGCCTGCGTTTTGGCCTGCTGCTGGATGCGGGCTGCGGCCTGCCGGTGGCGCCCGAGGTGCGCCAGGCCATCGAGCATGCGGCCACGCTGCTGGAAAAGGCCGGTGCCATCGTCGAGCCCATGGCTCCGTTTCTGACCCGCGACATGCTGGACGGCATGGACCATTTCTGGCGCATGCGCTCCCACATGGATCTGCAGGCCCTGCCTGCAGCGCAGCAAGACAAGGTGCTGCCCTTCATCCGCCAGTGGGCCGACAGCGCCGACGGGCTGACCGCCGCAGCGCTGTTTGCCGCCCAGCACCAGTTCTTCCGCACGCGCCAGGCCACGGTGCAGGCCTGTGCGGCGTTCGACTATGTGCTTTCGCCGGTGGCGCCCATCACTGCATTCGATGCGCAGCTGGCCTCGCCCACCAACGACCCGCTGCGCCCGCTGGAGCACATCGCGTTCACCGTGCCCTTCAATATGTCGGAGCAGCCGTCCATTTCCGTGCCTTGCGCGCAGTCGGCCCAGGGCCTGCCCATCGGGCTGCAAATTACCGGCCCGCGCTTTGACGACCTGGGCGTGCTGCAGATGGCCCGCGCGTTCGAGCAGCTGCGCGCCCCGCTGCCGCCCTATCCTTCGGCACCGGCCGCACTGCAGCGCGATATGGCCCAGGCTGCGCCGCAGACCACTGCGATCGCAGCAGATCCCATCCCTGTGCCAGCAGCGGTGTAAGCACGGCATTCAGCGGCCGTGGCCTGCCGCACTGACCACGCGCCGCCCAGACCAGGTTCAGCGCTGCACCGTGGCCAGGCGCACGGCCATGCCCAGAAAGACCACGCCTGCCAGGCGGTTCAGCCACCACTGGGCACGGGCCGAACGCTGCAGCACCGTGCCGAACACACCGCTGAAGCAGGCGATGGCCCCAAACACCAGAAAGGTGGCGACCATGAACACCGCGCCAAACGCGGCAATCTGCGGCGCCACAGGGCCATGGGCCGGGTTGGCAAACTGGGGCAGAAATGCCAGGAAGAAGATCAGCACCTTGGGGTTGGTCAGGTTCATCACCAGGCCCCGGCCCACCATGCGCAGGGCCTCGCGCACTGGCAGGCGCTGGTCGCGGGCCTGCAGCACAGGACCGTCGCTGACGCTGGAGGGCGCCCGCAGTGCACCCCAGGCCAGATAGGCCAGGTAAGCGGCACCGCACCATTTGAGCGCCGTGAACGCCGCGGCCGATGCGGCAAACACCGCCGCCAGGCCCAGGGCCACGGCCGTGGTGTGCACCAGAATCCCCCCGCACAGCCCCAGCACCACGGCCAGGCCGGCTCGCCAGCCCTTCTGGGCCGACTGCAGCAGCACGAACACATTGTCCGGGCCGGGGCTCAGGGCCAGCAGCACGGCAACGCCAAAAAACGCGGTCAGGGATTCCAGGGAAGGCATGGGCAACTCGGTGGGCAACGCGGAATTCCGGCCTCCTGCGGCCGGTGCATCCCGCATGGTACGCCGGGCACCCCGTTGGCGGCTTGCGCGTGGGTGACGCGGCGCTGGGGCGCTGGGGCCCTGGCGTCAGCGCCCTGGTCCACCCAGCAAGGCACGCGGCTGCTGCGTCTGGCAGCCCGCCTGGGTGAACGGGCCTTCGGCCCGCTCCCAGCCACTGGCCGGCATGTGCTGCGCACAGACGCGCTTTCCGTCCAGCTTGCTGACCCACCAGTACCAGGGCGCCGGTGCGGCCTGGGTGGCGGCCGCCCACAGCAGCGCACCCAGCACGGGCAGCGCCAGCCATGCCTGCCAGCGGCGGTGGCGCACCGGGCTGCGCGCAACAGAGGGGGTTGGATACGGCATGGTCATACTCCCGAGAACATGGCGACGGGTGGTTGCTTCTTCATCGGAAACCTTCCGGGCTGCAGAGTTCCTCACCCCAGTCCCAGGGCCGTCACGCCCAGGGCGATCAGCACCGCCCCGAAGATACGCACGGCCCGGTCGCCTTCGCCCAGCAGATGGCCGCCGATCAGCGCCGCAAACAGCATGGACACTTCGCGCGCCGGCGCCACGTGGGACATGGGCGCGGTCTGCATGGCATACAGCACCAGCACATAGGCCACGGGGCTGACCAGGGCCACCAAGGCGGCCCAGCGCCATTGCTGTGCCCACAGGCGACGCGCTTCCGGCAGATCACGCAGCACCACCGGCGCCAGCAGGAAGACACGCACAAAGTTGCCCATGTAGTCGATCAGGATGGGCGACATCAGCAGCAGGCGCACGCCATAGCCGTCCACCACGGTGTAGCTGGCAATAAACACGCCGGTCAGCACGCCATACAGCAGGCCGCGGCGCAGGCGCAACCGGGCTTCGGGGTCGCTGCGCGGGCGCAGCAGCGCCGGACCGCCGGCGATGAAGAACACCCCCAGCACCACGCCGGCAATACCGGCCGCGCCCAGCGTCGAGATGTGCTCGCCCAGAAAGGCAATCGCCACCATGGAGCTCAACAGCGGCCCGCTGCCGCGTGCCAGCGGGTAGACCACGGTCAGGTCCGCATGCCGGTAGCCGCGCAGCAGCGTCACGTAGTAGGCCACGTGCAGCAGGCCGCTGATGACCACCACCGCCCATTCGGCCCTGCCCCAGCCAGGCACCACATCACGCCCCACCCACCAGCCCAACGGTGCCCAGATGACCATCATGATGATGGAGGTGAAAAAGGCAAAGCGGGAGTCGCCCCCCGCCTTCTTGGCCGCCACGTTCCACCCCGCGTGGATCAGACCAGCCACAATGATCAGCGCAAATGCCTGCAAACTCATAACAACGACTGGACCCGAGAAAAGCCAAGAAAAAACGAAAGCGAAAGCAGAAAAGCAAAGGGGCCGAAAGGCCCCTGGTTCCAGCCGCAAGGGCTGGAGCGATGTGAAGTCAGCGATACGGCTTCATGCCCGGCCGATGATGGATGCGGTGGCCATCAGCTCCTCCAGCAGCGCAAACGACACCTGGCCGGAGACAGCATAGGGGTCAAGCTCGGCCTTCTCGGAGTACTTGAGCAAGATGGAATGGTTGAGCTTGTTCAGGTTGACCACGCCCATGGTCCAGCCGCCAAAGCGGCGTTCGTCGATTTCCTGGAACTGCAGCAGCTCCACATCCTTGTGGCGTGCGTCGTGCATCAGCGTACCGAACAGGTGGCTGACGGCGCTGCGTCCGCCCTCGATGGCCTGCAGAAACACACCGCCTCCGTAGCACAGCACGCCGGTCAGGCCATTGCAGGGGTTGTGCTCGCGCGACTGGGAAAGAATGGCTTCGATGGCCGCGGGCGAGGTATCGACCGCGCGGCTGGCATAGAGCAGGCGCACCAACATGGATCAGTTCCTCCCTGGAATCAGCGACAGGAATTCGCGGCGCAGGTTGGCGTCCTTCAGGAAGGCGCCGCGCATCACCGAGTTCAGCATCTTGCTGTCCATCTCGCGCACACCGCGCCAGGACATGCAGAAATGCGATGCCTCCATCACGATGGCCAGGCCATCGGGCTGGGTTTTTTCCATGATCAGGTCGGCCAGCTGTACCACGGCCTCTTCCTGGATCTGCGGGCGGCCCATCACCCAGTCCACCAGACGGGCGTATTTGGACAGGCCGATCACATTCGTGTGTTCATTGGGCAGTACCCCGATCCAGATCTTGCCGATCACCGGGCACAGGTGGTGGCTACAGGCGCTGCGCACGGTGATGGGGCCGACGATCATCAGCTCGTTCAGGTGCTCGGCATTGGGGAATTCAGTGATGGCCGGGGCCTGCACATAGCGGCCCTTGAAGACCTCGTTCAGGTACATCTTGGCCACACGGCGCGCGGTGGTGCGGGTGTTGTGGTCGTTGGCGGTGTCGATCACCATGCTGTCGAGCACACCCTGCATCTTTGTTTCCACCTCGTCCAGCAGCTTTTCCAGCTCACCGGGCTCGATGAATTCGGCAATGTTGTCATTGGCGTTGAAGCGCTTGCGGGCTGCCGTGATCCGTTCACGGATCTTCACGGAGACGGGTGTACCCTCGTCCGGGTTCGCAGGATTCATGGGGTTGGCAGCCAGATCACTAAACATGCCAAGCATGTTACCAGCGATTCCCGGGCACAGTCACAACAAGGAAATGGGCATATCACGCAGTCTGCGAGCGCACAGATAGCTACGTTTTAGATAGCACTCCAATACCGATGCGACAGCCGTCGCCCATGGCGATGCGCAGCGTGTCCGCCCGCACAGCCCCATTACAGCCGGAATTCGGCGATCAGCGGCAGGTGGTCGGACATGCGCCACCAGATACGGCCCTGGGGCACCATCAGCCCGGTGGGCGTGAGGCCGCGCACATACACATGGTCCAGCTGGGCCAGCGGCAGGCGCGAGGGATAGGTCAGCGCCCTCAGGTCTTCACCCTCAAATTCGTACAGGCCGAAGCTGGCCAGCATGCGCTTGATGTGGTTGCCCCAGTCGTTGAAGTCGCCCGCCACCACCAGCGGCGCGCCGGGCGGCACTTCGTGCTCGATGAACTGCTGCAGCGCATGGATCTGGCGCACGCGGCTGCCGGGGATCAGGCCCAGGTGCACCACGATGGCGTGCACCGAGCGGCCACGCACTTCCACCTCCACATGCAGCAGGCCGCGCTGCTCGAAGCGGTGGTCCGAGATATCGAGGTGGTTGTGGCCCTTGACCGGCCAGCGCGTCAGCAGCGCGTTGCCGTGCTCGCCGTCCTTGGTATAGGCATTGGTGCGGTAGACGGACTCATAGCCTTCGGGGGCCAGAAACTCGGCCTGGCCCACTTCCGGCCAGCGGTCGAAATAGGCCGCCTCCTTGCGGTTCATCCTGCGCACTTCCTGCAGGCAGACGATGTCGGCATCCAACTGTTCCACCGCATGGCCCAGGTTGTGGATCTCCAGGCGCCGCGTCGGCCCCAGGCCCTGCACACCCTTGTGGATGTTGTAGGTGGCCACGCGCAGCAAACCGGTCTCGGGCGGCAGCACGATGCCGGACGCGGTGATCTTCTCTGGGGAAGGGGTGGACTCAACAATCATGCGGTGAGATAGGCAGGCAAATGGAGAATGGCCTCGGCATTGGAGGGCGAATAACAACGGTCGGCCGCTTCGCGCCAGTCATGCCATGCAAATGCGGTGTGCTCGCGCGGATTCAAGACCACGCGGGTGCCCATCGGCACGCGCAGGCCGAACACCCGCTCCGTGTTCAACCATACACCCGGGGCGTAGCGGTGCAGCCAGTGCGGGTAAATGGTGTAGGTGTTCTGCAAGGCCCAGTCCTGCAGCACGCAGCCGGGGGCTCGGGCATCGATGCCGGTTTCCTCGGCCACCTCGCGCACTGCGGTGGCCTGCCAGTCTTCCCCTTCGAAGTCCTTGCTGCCGGTCACCCCTTGCCAGAAGGGCTGCCCCTCGGGCGCCGCCTGGGTGCGGCGCAGCAGCAGCACCTGGCCATCTGCACGGTAGATGATGACCAGCACCGATTCCGGAATTTTGAAAGCGCTATCCGGGGCCGGGACCGTTGCCACAGGGACAGCGGCGGACGCCGGTGCGCAGGAAACCATGGATGCCATCACCCCATGGTAGCGCCGCAGCCGGGCCGAAAAAGGTCAAAACCTGTGTCCTGCGCGGAAAAGCCGCTGGAGCCGCCCCACGACCATGCTGCAGCACAGCATTTTTCAGCCATAACGGATGCCCGCCCTGCTCTCATGCCTTGGAGCGACGGCCATGAAAAACGCCACCCGGCCGGGAGGCTGGGTGGCGTTGGCAGGGGTCGCTCGCCAGCGGCTAGCGCCGCAGCACCACCGCTGGATCAGGCCATGGCTTACTCGGCCGTGGTGGTGGTCACCGCCACGTTGCGCAGCTTGATGTGCAGCTCGCGCAGCTGCTTCTCGTCCACCGGCGAAGGCGCCTGGGTCAGCAGGTCCTGTGCACGCTGGGTCTTGGGGAAGGCGATCACGTCACGGATGGAATCCGAGCCGGTCATCAGCGTGATCAGGCGGTCCAGACCGAAGGCCAAGCCACCGTGGGGAGGTGCGCCGTATTGCAGCGCATCCAGCAGGTAGCCGAACTTGGCACGCTGGTCTTCCGGCGTGATGTTCAGTGCCGCAAACACCTTGGCCTGCACGTCGGCGCGGTGGATACGCACCGAGCCACCGCCCAGTTCCCAGCCGTTCAGCACCATGTCGTAGGCCTTGGCGATGCACTTGCCGGGATCGGTGTCCATCAGGTCTTCATGACCGTCCTTGGGCGAAGTGAACGGGTGGTGCACGGCGGCCCAGCGGTCGTTCTCTTCGTCGTATTCGAACATGGGGAAGTCCACCACCCACAGCGGTGCCCACTTGTCTTCGAACAGGCCGTTCTTCTTGCCGAATTCGCTGTGACCGACCTTCAGGCGCAGCGCACCGATGGAGTCGTTGACGATCTTTTCCTTGTCTGCACCGAAGAACAGCAGGTCACCATCCTGTGCGCCAGTGCGCTTCAGGATTTCGGCGATCGCTGCATCGTGCAGGTTCTTGACGATGGGCGACTGCAGGCCGTCACGGCCCTTGGCCACTTCGTTGACCTTGATCCAGGCCAGGCCCTTGGCGCCATAGATCTTGACGAACTCGGTGTAGCCGTCGATTTCGCCACGCGAGATCGCAGCGCCGCCGGGCACGCGCAGGGCCACCACACGGCCACCCTTGGTGGTCGCAGGGGTGGAGAAGACCTTGAAGTCCACATCGCCCATGCAGTCGGTCAGCTCGGTGAATTCGAGCTTGACGCGCAGGTCGGGCTTGTCCGAACCGAAGCGGAAGGCCGCATCCTGGTAAGTCATGATGGGGAATTCGCCCAGATCCACGTTCAGTTGGGTCTGGAAGACTTCCTTGATCATCGTCTGGAAGATGGCACGGATTTCTTCTTCGTTCAGGAACGAAGTTTCGCAGTCGATCTGCGTGAATTCAGGCTGGCGGTCCGCGCGCAGGTCTTCGTCGCGGAAGCACTTGGTGATCTGGTAGTAGCGGTCGTAGCCGGCCACCATCAGCATCTGCTTGTACAGCTGGGGCGACTGGGGCAGCGCGAAGAATTCGCCGTCGTGCACGCGCGAAGGCACCAGATAGTCACGGGCGCCTTCGGGGGTGGACTTGCCCAGCATCGGGGTTTCGATGTCGATGAAGCCTTGCTTGTCCAGGAAGTTGCGCACCTGGATGGCGGTCTTGTAGCGCAGCATCATGTTGCGCTGCATCACCGGGCGGCGCAGGTCCAGCACGCGGTTGGTCAGGCGCACGGTTTCGGACAGGTTGTCGTCGTCCAGCTGGAAGGGAGGCGTCACCGAAGCGTTCAGCACGTTCAGTTCGTGGCACAGCACTTCGATCTGGCCGCTCTTGAGCTTGTCATTGGTCGTGCCTGCAGGACGTGCACGCACCAGGCCCTTGACCTGCACGCAGAATTCGTTGCGCACGCCTTCGGCGGTCTTGAACATCTCGGCGCGGTCCGGGTCGCACACCACCTGCACATAACCTTCGCGGTCGCGCAGGTCGATGAAGATCACACCACCGTGGTCACGGCGGCGATTCACCCAGCCGCACAGGGTCACGGTTTGGCCCATCAGGGCCTCGGTCACAAGACCGCAATATTCAGAGCGCATGGCCATCGGTTTATCTTCCTGCGCCCTCGTGGGGCGCGCTGTTTGGGTTGTTTATCAGTTGGGCTCGTCGGGCACCGGCAGCGGCGGTGGAGCCACGACACCCATCGAAACGATGTACTTGAGCGCGGTGTCCACGCTCATCTCCAGCTCCACGCAATCGCTCTTGCGCATCAGCACAAAGTAGCCGCCCGTGGGGTTGGGCGTGGTCGGAACGAACACGCTCACATATTCATCGCGCAGGTAGCTGGCCACTTCGCCCGATGGCTGGCCGGTGATGAAAGCCACCGTCCACACGCCTTCGCGCGGCCATTGCACCAGCACGGCGGTGCGAAACGCGTTGCCGCTGTCGGAGAACACCGTATCCGACACCTGCTTGACGCTGGAGTAGATGGAGCGTACCACCGGGATGCGGGAAATGATGGCATCGCCCCAGCTCACCAACTTGCGGCCTACGAAATTGCTGGCCACACCGCCCACCAGCAGCAGGATCAGCAAGGTCAGCAGCACCCCGAAACCCGGGATGTGCATGCCCAGCAGCTTGTCGGGCTGCCAGTGCTCCGGCAGGATCTGCAGGGTCTGGTCCAGCGTGCTGATGATCCAGTTCAACACCCAGGCGGTGATGACGCCGGGCACGATGACCAGCAGACCGGTGAAGAGCCATTTGCGCAGTGCTGACATAGGGCGGCTTACACCTCGGCCGAAGCAGATGGGCAGCCCGCAGCCGCGCAGGCACTGCCACCGCTGTCGCAGGCAGGCGCAGCCGCCGCCTGGGAGGTCGAGCCGCCCTTGAAGTCGGTGGCATACCAGCCCGAGCCCTTGAGCTGGAAGCCCGGGGCCGTCAGCTGCTTGGAAAAGGCCTCGGCACCGCAGGCCGGACAGGCCGTCAGCGGCGCATCCGACATTTTCTGCAGAACGTCTTTGGCGTGGCCACAGGAGCCACACTTATATGCATAGATCGGCATAGCGCAGAGGGAGGAAAAAAGGATTTCGCAAAACCCTTCATTATAGGCAGCCAGACTTGGCGAAGCCCGGCAAGGCCCAATCCCCATCGGGCGCCCGTTGCCAAACCCGGCGGCGGGGCCCGCAACAAGACAGGAACTCAGACCCCGACAACCGGCGTGTCCGAGGTGTAGTGCACCACTTCATCACGGCGGTTGGTGATCCACTGCGGCAGCAGCGAACCCGTCACCATGCCGGTCATGGCCGCCAGCAGGCCTGCCAGCTGCTGCGGGAATACGTCCGCCCAGCCCGGCACCACCATGAACAACAGCCACACGCCAATGCCCAGCGTCACCGCGGCAATGGCGCCCTGGGTGCTGGCCCGCTTCCAGTACAGACCAAACACCAGCGGCACAAAAGCCCCCACCAGCGGCACCTGGTAGGCGCTGGACACCAGTTCGTAGATGGGCGTGCCTTCCATCAGGATGGAATAGGTCAGCACGCAGGCGGCGAACACCAGCACGCTGATGCGCATGGTGAGCAAGTTTTCGCGGTCGCTGGTCATCGGGCGGAACTGGCGCCAGATGTTTTCGGTGAAGGTCACGCTGGGGGCCAGCAAGGTGGCCGATGCGCAGGACTTGATGGCCGACAGCAGCGCACCGAAGAACAGCACCTGCATGACCACGGGCATCTTGTCCATCACCAGCGTGGGCAGCACCTTCTGCGGATCGTCTCCCAGCAGGGCCGTGGCCTCTTCCGGCATGATCAGCAGCGCACTGGCCACCAGAAACATGGGCACAAAGGCGAAGAAGATGTAGGCGGTGCCACCGATCACGGTGCCACGCACGGCCGCCTTTTCGCTGTTGGCCGACATCACGCGCTGGAACACGTCCTGCTGCGGAATGGAGCCCAGCATCATGGTGATGGCCGCGCCGAAGAAGAACAGGATTTCGTGCCAGCTGGGCTCGGGCCAGAACTTGAACAGATCGCGGCTGGTGGCCAGATCGATCACCTTGTCCGCACCGCCGGCCATGTCGGCCGCAAAAAAGGCCAGCACCACCAGACCCAGCACCAGAATGATCATCTGGATGAAGTCCGTCACGGCCACCGACCACATGCCACCCCAGAGGGTGTAGACCAGAATGGAGAGCACGCCGATCGCCATGCCCCAGGGCACGCTGATCAGGTCACCGGACAGCAGATTGAACACCAGGCCCAGCGCTGTGACCTGGGCCGAGACCCAGCCCAGGTAGCTGAGCATGATGATCAGCGAGCAGACCACTTCGATGCCGCGACCGAAACGGCCCCGGTAGTAGTCGCTGATGGTCAGCAGCGTCATGCGGTAGAGCTTGCCGGCAAAGAACAGGCCCACCAGGATCAGGCACATGCCGGCGCCAAACGGGTCTTCCACCACGGCATGGAGGCCGCCTTCGATGAACTTGGCCGGCACGCCCAGCACGATCTCCGAACCGAACCACGTGGCAAACGTGGTGGTGATGATCATGTACATCGGCAAATGCCGGCCGGCAATCGCGAAGTCGGCCGTGTTTTTCACCCGCCTGGCCGCCCACAGGCCGATGCCGATGGTGACGAACAGGTAAGCAATCACCATGAAGAGCAGCACGCTGGTTCTCCCGTTGAAAGTTGTTTTTGTAGATTCAGAAAATGAAGTGCGTCACTAGCAAGATGCGCACCACCACCAGGCCCAGCACAAAGCCCACGCCCCCGTACAGAATCATCTGCAGCAATCGGTTGGTGCGCTTCTGTTCGGCCAGCAGCTCCCGCATGGCCTGCTGGCTGCCGTGGCGGTCCTGCTGCAGGAACTGCTGTACCAGACGGGGCAGCTCGGGCAGCAACTTGGCATAGCGCGGGGCCTCGGCCTTCAGTTCGCGCCACAGACGTTGCGGCCCCATCTGGTCCAGCATCCACTTTTCCAGGAAGGGCTTGGCCGTGCTCCACAGGTCCAGATTCGGGTCCAGCTGGCGGCCCAGGCCCTCGATGTTGAGCAGGGTCTTTTGCAGGAGCACCAGCTGCGGCTGGATTTCCACCTGGAAGCGGCGCGAGGTCTGGAACAGACGCATCAGCACCATGCCCAGCGAAATCTCGGCCAGCGGACGGTCGAAGTACGGTTCGCACACGGCGCGGATGGCGGCTTCAAGCTCGTCCACCCGGGTGGTGGGCGGCACCCAGCCACTTTCGATGTGCAGCTCGGCCACGCGCTTGTAGTCACGCCGGAAGAAGGCCGTGAAGTTCTGCGCCAGATACTCCTTGTCGTACTCGGTCAGCGTGCCGACGATGCCGAAGTCCAGCGAGATATAGCGCCCGAAGGTCTCGGGCTCCAGGCTGACCATGATGTTGCCCGGGTGCATGTCGGCGTGGAAAAAGCCGTCGCGGAACACCTGGGTGAAGAAAATGGTGACTCCGTCGCGCGCCAGCTTGGGGATGTCCACCCCGGCTTCACGCAGACGCTCGATCTGGTTGATGGGAACGCCCTTCATGCGCTCCATCACCATCACGTCGGGGCGGCAGAAATCCCAGTACACCTCGGGAATCAGCACCAGATCCAGGCCGTCCATGTTGCGGCGCAGCTGCGCTGCATTGGAGGCTTCGCGGATCAGGTCCAGCTCGTCGTGCAGGTAGTTGTCGAACTCGGCCACCACCTGGCGGGGCTTGAGGCGCTTGCCATCGGCGGAAAGCCGCTCCACCCAGCTGGCCATCATGTGCATCAGCGCCAGATCCTTGTCGATCACGCGCTTCATGCCGGGGCGCAGCACCTTGACGGCCACTTCGCGCTCCTTGCCATCCCGGTCCACCACGGTGGCGAAGTGCACCTGGGCGATCGAGGCACTGGCCACGGGCACGCGCTCGAAGCTCAGGAACACCTGGTCCAGCGGCTTGCGAAACGATTTCTCGATGGTGTCCACCGCAATCTGGGGATCGAACGGCGGCACGCGGTCCTGCAGCTTGGCCAGCTCTTCTGCCACATCGGGCGGCATCAGGTCGCTGCGTGTGGACAGCACCTGGCCGAACTTCACAAAAATCGGGCCCAGCGATTCCAGCGCCTCGCGCAGGCGCACGCCGCGCGGCGCGTCCAGCTTGCGGCCCAGTGTCAGCACGCGGCGCAGGCCGCGCAGCCAGGGATGCTCGAAGCCAGAGAGCACCAGCTCATCCAGCCCATAGCGCAAGGCCACCCAGAGGATGGTGGCGCCCCGCAGGAACTTGCTCATTGCGGCTGGCGCGGCTCGGCGTCGGCCACCGGCAGGTTGTTCTGTGCGCCGGGGGCAGGTGTGGTGGCCTCATCGGCCTTGGCCATGCGGGCACCGACGAACTGGCGCAGCCCCTGGGCCAGCTTGCGGGCCGCGCTGCCGATCATGTGGGCCGGCGTGTCACCGATGATGCGTGCCAGATCTTCTTCCACATCCCACTCGACGTTGTCGACCAGCCAGTGGATGTCGGCCGCCAGCTGCACATCACCCTCGATGCGGATGGCGGGCTTGTCGCCGCGCAGGGCCGTCTTGGCCAGCACCAGCGGGTTGCTGTCGGCAATTTCCAGCAGCAGGTCGGGGGTGGCGCCTTCGGGGGCCAGATTGAACAGGCCGGCCGGCGTGATCAGCAGCGCCATATTGAAATTGCGCCACTGCACCCGGGCCACACGCCCTTTCTGGCGCACCAGGCGCTCCATGGCCGCTTTCTCCTGCATCAGCACATGGTTGAGGAAGAGCACGACGCGCTGCTGGGTTTCGTGCACCAGCCACTGGGGCGGCTGCACGGTTTCCACCACGCGTTCGACCAGGCCGTTGAGAAAAGAAAAAGGGGACTGTGTTGCCATAGTCCCCCGATTATTCCTGAAGTGGAAAGATTTTTATTGCAGTGCCTGCAATCCCGCCACCAGCCAGCCGCTGGAATTGCTCTTCGGCTTGGTCATATTCCAGACTTCGCGGAAGGGGCTGGGGCCTGCGGAGGCATCTTCACGGATCATGCCCGAGAACTCCACACTGGCCATGTAGGCATGGCCCAGGTCTTCAATGCCCAGCAGCTGGGCTTCGATCATCACCACATCGGTCTGGTTGAGCACGCCGCCGCTCTGGGCTTCACGCTCTTGCAGCTGGCTCTTGATCTCGGACAGCATCTCGTCGGTCATCATGGAACGCAGCGTGGCGACATCGCCACGGTCCCAGGCGGCCTGCAGGGTCACGAAGTTGCGCTTGGCGGCTTCCAGGAAGCCTGCGGCATCAAAGTCGGCCGGCACGCTCCAGTTCGGTGCCGACGCTGCCAGGCCGGAGCCGATCATGCTGCCGCCGGTGGCCGGCACATGGTCCTGCTCCCAGGGGCGGGCCGATGCGTCATTGCCCACATTCTTCGGGTTGTAGTCACGCGGCTGCACCACGGCCTCCGGGACCGGGGCCCCCGCGCCCTGGAAGGCGAAAGGCGATGCTGCAGCGCTGGCGGCGGCCTTGGGCTTGCTGCGGGCACGCATGACCATGCCGATCACCACCATCACGGCCAGTGCCAGCAGACCGAACATCAGCATGTTGGCGAAGGCTTCACCAAAACCCAGCGAATGGGCCAGCCAGGCCAGGCCCAGACCTGCGGCCAGGCCGCCCAGCATGGCGCCCCAGGGCTTCTTGGCAGGCGCTGCCGGCGTGGCGGCCGGGGTAGCGGGCTTGGGGGTTGCGGCCTGTTGCTGGGCCGGTGCTTGCTGGGGTGCACGGGGCGCAGCTTCACGCTGCGTCACATTGCTCGACTGCTTGCCCATGGAACCGCCACCGCCCATGCGTTTGGCTTCCACGGAGGGATGCACCACAGCCAACGCTGCGACCAAAACCACTGCCCACACCTTCATCATTGCTTTGCTCTCCTAATAATGGGAAAAAATTCCGAACTAACCAAAACCTTTTGAAAATCCGTACTGCATAGGTACCTGTCCTTTCAGCGTCAGCACTTGATACCCACATGCAGGGCCACGATGCCGCCCGTCATGTTGTGATAGTCCACATGCCCGAAACCCGCGTCCTGCATCAGGGTCTTGAGCGCTTCCTGCCCCGGGTGCATGCGGATGGACTCCGCCAGATAGCGGTAGCTGGAGTCATCGCCCGCCACCAGCTTACCCAGGAAGGGCAGCACCTTGAATGAGTACAAGTCATAGGACTTCTCCAGCGGCTTGGCCACCTTGGAGAACTCCAGCACCAGCAGCTTGCCGCCAGGCTTGAGCACGCGGTTCATTTCCTTGAGCGCAGCGTCCTTGTGCGTCATGTTGCGCAGGCCGAAGGCCACGCTCACCAGATCGAAGTGCGCGTCGGGGAACGGCAGCTTTTCGGCATCGCACACCAGGGTGGGCAGGATGATGCCCTTGTCCACCAGACGGTTGCGGCCCGTGCGCAGCATGGCTTCGTTGATGTCGGTGTGCACCACGCGGCCGCTATTGCCGACCTTCTTGGAAAACGCCATCGACAGATCGCCGGTCCCCCCGGCGATGTCCAGCACCTGGTCCCCTTCCTTGAGGTTGGCCACCATCACGGTGTAGGCCTTCCAGGCACGGTGCAGACCGCCGGACATCAAGTCATTCATGATGTCGTACTTGGACGCGACCGAGTCAAACACGCCGCGCACGCGGCTGGCCTTGTCTTTCTCGTCAACGGTCTCGAAACCAAAATGTGTGCTGCTCATAGGACAGGAATGTAAGCAGCCCCGGGCGGCTCGTACAGCGACAACCCCGTAGTGCAACAGGGCATCACTTCAAGCCAAAGGGGCGATAAACGCTTGCGCCACGTGCAGCGCAAGCTACTTTAACTATAGCACCGCAGAGAATTGGACTGCTGTACGGGGTCCAAGTTCCTGCCGTCGCCACGAAGGGGGTTGCGCGGGATCAGGCGCCGCAGCCACAAGAACCGCTGCCGCAGCCGCCACCGCTGGCGGCCGGGGCCTCGGCGCTGCTGCTGCCGCAACCACCGCCCGTGCCGCAGCTGCCGCCGCTGGCCTTGCCTGGCATGGGCGTGTCACGGTCCACACCGGCCGCCGCCAAGCGTGCCAGATAGTCGGCCCACAGCGCCTCCTGCTTGCTGCCCATCTCGTACAGATAGGTCCAGGTGTACAGACCACTTTCGTGGCCGTCGCTGAAGAAGGGCTTGAGCGCGTAATTGCCCACGGGCTCCAGGTTGACGATGGTCACATCGCGCTTGCCGGTCTGCAGCACTTCCTGGCCCGGGCCGTGGCCCTGCACTTCGGCCGAAGGCGAATACACGCGCAGCAGTTCAAACGGCAGACGGTGCACGGCGCCGTCGGCATAGCCCAGCTCCAGCACGCGCGAGGCGCCGTGCAGGGTGATGGACTGGGGAAGAGGCATGTCAGCCATGGCAATTACCTATCTAAAACCTGCGCTGCTGGTGCACATGCAGCTGCTGTTGTGTTCACGTCCGCGCATCCAGTGCCGCGGCGATCGCGCGGTCCGTGGCGTCGAGCTGGGCCTGCACCTCGGCCTCGCGTCCCGGATCGCGCGGGCGCTGCACCGCGGCCCAGACGGAACCGGGAAAGTGGCTGTCCCAGCGCCAGCGCGCAATCACGTGCCAGTGCAGATGGGCCACCATATTGCCCAAGGCGGCCAGATTGACCTTGTCGGGCGACAGCCGGTCGCGCAGCACGCGCTCCACCGCGGCCACCAGTTCCATGCACTCGGCGCGCTCGGCGGCGCTCAGGTCGGTGAACTCGGCCGCATGCGCCGTCCACACCACGCGGTAGAAGGCGGGAAAGCCCTCTTCCTGCGCACGGATCACGCGGGCGTTGCGCCCTTGCCAGACCAGCGCGCCACCCAGGCCGTCGCACAAGGGGCAGCCGGCTGGTGCGGTGGAGGCCACGGCGGTGCTCACAGCAGCACCCGTTCGATGCCGCCGTTGTTGGCGCGGGCCACGTACTCGGGCAGCCAGTTCTCGCCCAGGATCTGCTTGGCCATCTCGATCACGATGTAGTCGGCTTCCAGCAGGCCATCCTTCAGGTCATTGCCGTAACGGCTCAGCCCTTGCAGGCAGGCGGGGCAGCTGGTCAGGATCTTCACGTTCTCCTTCTCGCCCACCGCGCCGTTGGCGCGCAACTCGGCCTCGCCCTTCAGGATTTCCTGTTCCTTGCGGAAACGGATCTGGGTGGAGATATCGGGACGCGACACCGCCAGCGTGCCGGATTCGCCGCAGCAGCGGTCGCTCTTGATCACGCCGTCGCCCACCAGAGCCTTCACGGTCTTCATCGGGTCCTGCAGCTTCATGGGGCTGTGGCAGGGGTCGTGGTAGAGGTAGCCGCCCTGGCCTTGCGGCAAGGTGATGCCCTTTTCCAGCAGGAACTCGTGGATGTCGATGATGCGGCAACCCGGGAAGATCTTGTCGAAGTGGTAGCCCTGCAGCTGGTCATAGCAGGTACCGCAGGACACCACCACCGTCTTGATATCCAGGTAGTTCAGCGTGTTGGCCACGCGGTGGAACTGCACCCGGTTGTCGGTGATCATCTTGTCCGCCACGTCGTACTGGCCGCTGCCGCGCTGCGGGTAGCCACAGCACAGATAGCCCGGAGGCATCACGGTCTGCACGCCGGAATGCCACAGCATGGCCTGCGTGGCCAGGCCCACCTGGCTGAACAGGCGCTCCGAGCCGCAGCCGGGGAAGTAGAACACCGCTTCCGTGTCCGCACTGGTGGTCTGCGGATTGCGGATGATGGGCACGTACTCCTTGTCTTCGATGTCCAGCAGCGCGCGGGCCGTCTTGTTGGGCAGACCGCCGGGCAGCTTCTTGTTCACGAAGTGGATCACCTGCTCCTTGAGCGCAGGCTTGCCCACCGACGCTGGCGGGTGCTTGAGCTGCGGCTTGGCCACCGCATGCAGCAGGTCGGACGCAATGCGCTGCGCCTTGAAGCCCACGCCCACCATGCCCTTGCGCAGCAGCTTGATGGTGTCGGGGTTGGTGGCATTGAGCATGGCCATGGCCATCTTGTTGCCCGGATTGAAGCTCTTTTTGCCCATCTTGCGCAGCAGATTGCGCATGTTCATGGTCACGTCGCCGAAGTCGATCTTGACCGGGCAGGGCGTGAAGCACTTGTGGCAGACGGTGCAGTGGTCGGCCACATCCTCGAACTCCTGCCAGTGCTTGATGGACACGCCACGGCGCGTCTGCTCCTCGTACAGAAAGGCTTCCACCAGCAGCGAGGTGGCCAGAATCTTGTTGCGCGGCGAATACAGCAGATTGGCGCCCGGCACGTGCGTGTTGCACACCGGCTTGCACTTGCCGCAGCGCAGGCAGTCCTTGACCGAGTCGGCAATGGCGCCGATGTCGCTCTGCTGCATGATCAGCGACTCATGCCCCATCAGGCCAAACGATGGCGTGTAGGCGTTGGTCAGGTCGGCATACATCAGCGCTTCGCGCGGCGAGCGGGCGGGCACCAGGCCGCTTTTCTCGCGGATCAGCTTGCCGCGGTTGAAACGCCCCTCAGGGTCCACGCGCTGCTTGTAGTCGGCAAACGGCTGCAGCTCTTCGTCGGTCAGGAACTCCAGCTTGGTGATGCCGATGCCGTGTTCACCCGAAATCACGCCATCCAGGCTGCGGGCCAGCTGCATGATGCGCGCCACGGCTTCGTGGGCGGTCTGCAGCATCTCGTAGTCGTCGGAGTTGACCGGGATGTTGGTGTGCACATTGCCGTCGCCGGCGTGCATGTGCAGCGCCACCCACACACGGCCCTTGAGCACGCGCTGGTGGACCTGCGCTGCCTCGTCCAGCAAAGGCTTGAAGGCTTCGCCGTTGAAGATCTGCGCCAGCGGGGCCTTGATCTGCGTCTTCCAGCTGGAGCGCAGCGTGTGGTCCTGCAGCTGCGGGAACAGGGTCGCCACATCGCGCAGCCAGCCCGCCCACAGATCACGCACTTCCTGCACCAGCTCCACGGCCTGGAGCACGCGGTCTTCCAGCAGCTCGGCCGTGGGAATGTCGCCGGCGTCGTCCTGCTTGCCCAGCGGCAGATTGCCCTGCTGCAGGAAGGCCAGCAGCGCATCGCACAGCTTGATCTTGTTGCGCAGAGAGAGTTCGATATTGATGCGCTCGATGCCGTCGGTGTACTCGGCCATGCGCGGCAGCGGGATCACCACGTCCTCATTGATCTTGAAGGCGTTGGTGTGGCGGCTGATGGCCGCCGTGCGCTTGCGGTCCAGCCAGAACTTCTTGCGCGCCTCGGCACTGATGGCGATGAAGCCTTCGCCGTTGCGCGAATTGGCAATGCGCACCACTTCGCTGGTCACGCGCGCCACTTCGTCGGCGTCGTCGCCCACGATGTCGCCGATCAGCACCATCTTGGGCAGGTGGCCATCGCCCTTCTTGCTCTTGGTGGCATAGCCCACGGCGCGCAGATAGCGGTCGTCCAGATGCTCCAGGCCGGCCAGCAGCACGCCACTGCGCTTTTGCTCGGCGAACATGTAGTCCTTGATCTCGACGATCGAGGGCACGGCATCCTTGGCGTTGCCGAAGAACTCCATGCACACCGTGCGCGTATGGGCCGGCATGCGGTGCACCACCCAGCGGGCGCTGGTGATCAGGCCGTCCGTGCCTTCCTTCTGCACCCCGGGCAGGCCGGAGAGGAACTTGTCCGTCACATCCTTGCCCAGGCCTTCCTTGCGGAACTTGTGGCCGGGAATGTCCAGGCGTTCGCTGCGCACCGGGGTCTTGCCGTCCGCCTCGAAGTACTTCAGCTCGAAGCTGGCCATCTCGGCGTCGTGGATCTTGCCCAGGTTGTGGTCCACGCGGGTCACTTCCAGCCACTGCGCATCGGGTGTCACCATGCGCCAGCTGGCCAGGTTGTCCAGGGCCGTGCCCCACAGCACGGCTTTCTTGCCGCCGGCATTCATGGCGATGTTGCCGCCGATGCAGGAGGCTTCAATCGATGTCGGGTCCACGGCGAACACAAAGCCGCCACGCTCGGCCGCATCGGCCACGCGCTGGGTCACCACGCCGGCCTCGGTCCACACCGTGGGCACGGGGTGGCTCACGCCGGGCAGCTGCACCATCTCGACTTCGGTGATGGCATCGAGCTTTTCGGTGTTGATCACCACCGAGCGCCAGGTCAGCGGAATCGCGCCGCCGGTGTAGCCGGTGCCGCCTCCACGCGGGATGATGGTCAGGCCGATGTCGATACAGCCTTTGACGAGGCCGGCCATCTCCACTTCGGAATCCGGGGTCAGCACCACAAAGGGGTATTCCACCCGCCAGTCGGTGGCATCGGTCACATGGCTGACGCGCGACAGGCCATCGAACTTGATGTTGTCCTTGTGCGTCAGCTTGCCCAGCGTCTTGCGCACGCGCTGGCGCAGCTTCTCGGCTTCGTCAAAGGTGCGGTCGAACTCGCGCACGGCATTGTTGGCCGCCTCGATCAGCTCGCCCACCAGGGCGTCGCGCTGGGCATCGGCCTCGGGGACGCGGCGCTTTTGCACCTCGGCCATGCGGTGTTCCAGCGCCTCCACCAGCTGCTTGCGGCGGTCGGGGTTGTGGAACAGGTCGTCCTGCAGGTAGGGGTTGCGTTGCACCACCCAGATGTCGCCCAGCACTTCGTAGAGCATGCGGGCAGAACGGCCGGTCTGGCGTTCGCTGCGCAACAGCTCCAGCACGCTCCAGGCTGGCGCGCCAAGCAGGCGGATCACGATTTCCCGGTCAGAAAACGAGGTGTAGTTATAGGGAATCTCGCGGAGTCGGGCAGGTTCAGCCGTCTTGCCCAACAAGGCGGCCTGCGCAATCGGTGCATTCATGTGGTGGACCGGGGGTGGGCACCCTGAAGGGCGCTCCTTAGCCATGGGGAGCGTGATTTTATGCCAGGGCCCCGGTTTCTGCCGGGGTTCACCCTAAGCCACCGCGCCGCCACTGCATTCTCTGATCCAGCGCACGGCTTCAAGACCCCAGATAGGAAAAATCAGGAACGACATCGAATAGAAGCGAACATAGAATGCGCCACAACGTTTAGTGACAACTGCATGAAATCGGAGCCATGTGGCATCCGCGCCAGGGGGAAACCCCGTCACGTGCCCGTCACACAAACGCCATGCTCGCCCTTTAATATGGCTGGCATATCTCTCCCCGCATAGCAATCCAAGGAGTTCCTGCATGCAATTCAAGCGCCTGGCTTTGTCCGCCGCAATGACCGCAGCCGCCATCGGCACCGCCCACGCCGCCACCGAGATCCAGTGGTGGCACTCGATGACCGCCGTGAACAACGAATGGGTCAACGATCTGGCCAAGGAATTCAACGAAAGCCAGAAGGAATACAAGATCGTCCCGACCTTCAAGGGCGTGTATGACGAGTCCATGACGGCCGCCATTGCCGCGTTCCGTTCGGGCAATGCCCCCCACATCCTGCAAGTGTTCGAAGTGGGCACCGCCACCATGATGGCTTCCAAGGGCGCCACCGTGCCCGTGGGCAAGGTGATGTCCGATGCCGGCGTGTCCTTCGACCCCAAGGCCTACATCCCCGCTGTGGCCGGTTACTACACAGCCCCCAACGGCCAGATGCTGAGCTTCCCGTTCAACAGCTCCACCACCATCTTCTATTACAACAAGGACGCCTTCAAGAAGGCCGGCCTGAACCCCGACAAGGCCCCCACCACCTGGCCTGAAGTGTTCGAAGCCGCCAAGAAGCTCAAGGCCAGCGGCCACAGCTGCCCCATGACCCTGGCATGGCAGGGCTGGACCCAGCTGGAATCCTTCTCCACCTGGCACAACGTCGAATTCGCGACCGAGCAGAACGGTCTGAGCGCCAACGGCCACAAGGCCCGCCTGAAGATCAACTCGCCCCTGCACGTCAAGCACATCGACAACCTGGCTGCCGCAGCCAAGGCCGGCGAGTTTGTGTACAAGGGCCGCGCTTCCACCGCCCAGGCTTCGTTCACCGCCGGTGAATGCGCCATGATCCAGACCTCGTCCGGTTTCTACGGCGACGTGGCCAAGAACGCCAAGTTCGCCTACGCACTGGCTCCCCTGCCCTACTACCCCGATGTGAAGGGCGCGCCCCAGAACACCGTGATCGGTGGCGCATCGCTGTGGGTGATGGCAGGCAAGAAGTCCGAAGAGTACAAGGGCGTGGCCAAGTTCTTCGAATTCCTGTCGCAGACCAAGGTCCAGGCCGCTTCGCACCAACGCACCGGCTACCTGCCTGTGACCATGGCCGCGTATGACCTGACCAACAAGTCCGGCTTCTACCAGAAGAACCCTGGCACGGACACCGCCGTGACGCAGATGATCCGCAAGGTGACCGACAAGTCGCGCGGCATCCGTCTGGGTAACTACGTGCAGATCCGCACCATCGAGGACGAAGAACTCGAACAGGTGTGGGCAGGCAAGAAGACCGGCCAGCAAGCCCTGGACGCTATCGTGTCGCGCGGTAACGAACTGCTGGCACGCTTCGAGCGCTCTTACAAGTAATAAGTAATTCCCCTCGATTTGGGGGTAGAGCCGCTGCAGCCTCTGGCGCAGCGGCTTTTCACTGGGCACAATACGCGCAAATTCGCTAAAAAGCGTTTCGTTTCGTTTCGACTCGCTTCCCCACCTGCTGCGGTGGAGGCAGCGACCCCAGCCCCCCGCAGTTCCTTTCATGGGCAACGGCGGCTTTTGAGTTTGTGAATCCCATGGAAAAACGCGTACTTTTCCGGTCCAAATGGTTGCCCTGGTTGCTGATCGCACCCCAGCTGCTCATCATTGGCATCTTCTTTTTCTGGCCTGCGGGCCAGGCAGTGCTCCAGTCATTCCAGATGGAAGACGCCTTTGGCATGAGCACCGAATGGGTGGGGCTGGATAACTTCCGCAACCTGCTCGCCGACCCGACCTACCTGAATTCCTTCAACCGCACGGCCCTGTTCTCGGTGCTGGTGGCTGGCGTGGGCATCGCAGTGTCGCTGGCCCTGGCCATCTTTGCCGACCGCATCGTGCGCTTCGCCATGGTCTACAAGACCCTGCTGATCGTGCCCTACGCCGTGGCCCCGGTGATCGCCGGCGTGCTGTGGGTGTTCCTGTTCTCGCCGTCCATCGGCGTGGTGACCTACTACCTGGGCAAGCTGGGCGTGAACTGGAACCACATGATGAACGACAGCCAGGCCATGACCCTGATCGTCATCGCCTCGGTGTGGAAACAGATCTCCTACAACTTCCTGTTCTTCCTGGCAGGCCTGCAGTCCATTCCCAAGGCGCTGATCGAAGCCGCTTCCATCGATGGTGCCGGCCCCTGGCGCCGCTTCTGGAACATCCAGCTGCCGCTGCTGTCGCCCACCACCTTCTTCCTGCTGGTGATCAACATCGTCTACGCGTTCTTTGACACCTTCGGCATCATCGACGCAGCCACCCAGGGCGGCCCCGGCCAGTCCACCTCCATCCTGGTCTACAAGGTCTACCAGGACGGCTTCAAGGCACTGGACCTGGGCGGCTCGGCAGCCCAGTCCGTGATCCTGATGCTGATCGTTGTCGTGCTGACTGTGGTTCAGTTCCGCTATGTTGAGAAGAAAGTGCAGTACTGATCATGGTTGATCGCAACCCCTGGCTGAATATCCTGTCCCATGCCGTGCTGATCCTCGGCGTGGCCATCGTGGCCTTCCCGCTGTACCTGGCCCTGATTGCCTCCACCCACACCGCGGAAGCCATCGTCCAGTCGCCCATGCCGCTGCTGCCCGGCGCCCACATGTGGGAAAACTACCGCGAAGCCCTGCTGGGCTCCGGCAAGCTGGGCTCCAACACCAACGTCGTGCACATGATGTGGGTCTCCTTCTGGGTGGCCATCATCATCACCGTGGGCAAGATCGCCATCTCGCTGCTGTCGGCCTTCGCCATCGTCTACTTCCGCTTCCCCTTCAAGATGGTCTGCTTCTGGGCCATCTTCCTGACGCTGATGCTGCCGGTGGAAGTGCGTATCCTGCCGACCTACAAGGTCGTGGCCGAGCTCGGCCTGCTCAACAGCTATGCCGGTCTGACCCTGCCGCTGATCGCCTCGGCCACCGCCACCTTCCTGTTCCGCCAGTTCTTCCTGACGGTGCCGGACGAGCTGGTGGAAGCCGCCCGCATCGACGGCGCCGGCGCCATGCGCTTTTTCAAGGACATCCTGGTGCCCTTGTCCAAGACCTCGATTGCCGCACTGTTCGTGATCCAGTTCATCTATGGCTGGAACCAGTACCTGTGGCCGCTGCTGATGACCACCTCGGAAGACATGTACCCCGTGGTGATCGGTATCAAGCGCATGCTGGCCGGTGGCGAAGCCGCCGTGGACTGGAATATCGTGATGGCCACCGCCATCCTGGCCATGCTGCCGCCCACGGCCGTGGTGATCCTGATGCAAAAGTGGTTTGTCAAAGGCCTGGTGGATACCGAGAAGTAAATCTCGACCAATCCTGACCCTGTTGGCTGTACCCACCACCTTGTGACCCATTGAACGAAATACGACTGTTATGGCTTCCATTTCCCTCAAGAACATCGTCAAGCGCTACGGCATCGGCAAGACTGCCGTGCCCGTCATCCACGGCATCAACGTCGAGATCAAGGACGGCGAATTCGTCGTGCTGGTCGGCCCTTCGGGCTGCGGCAAGTCCACGCTGCTGCGCATGATTGCCGGCCTGGAAGAAATCACCGATGGCGATCTGGTCATCGGCGACAAGAAGGTCAATGACCTGGAACCCGCCAAGCGCAACATCGCCATGGTGTTCCAGAACTACGCGCTGTACCCGCACATGAGCAACTACGAGAACATGGCCTACGGCCTGAAGCTCGCCAAGGTGCCGGAAGACGAGATCAAGCGCCGCGTGGACAAGGCCGCCAAGATTCTGGAACTGAGCCACCTGCTGGACCGCAAGCCCCGCCAGCTGTCCGGCGGCCAGCGCCAGCGTGTGGCCATGGGCCGTGCCATCGTGCGCCAGCCCCAGGTGTTCCTGTTTGACGAACCCCTGTCCAATCTGGACGCCAAGCTGCGCGGCCAGACCCGCCTGGAAATCCAGAAGCTGCACGCCGAGCTGGGCATCACCAGCCTGTTCGTGACCCACGACCAGGTCGAGGCTATGACCCTGGCCCAGCGCATGGTGGTGATGAACGGCGGCCATGTGGAGCAGTTCGGCACGCCCGAAGAGGTCTACCACACCCCGGCCTCCACCTTCGTGGCCGGCTTCATCGGTTCGCCCCCCATGAACCTGCTGAAGCACTCGCCCAATGGCAAGCCCGGCCTGATCCTGGGCATCCGCCCCGAACACATCGACCTGGTCGAAACCGGCGGCGTGGAATTCAAGGTGCACACCGTGGAACTGCTGGGTGCCGAGCGCCTGCTGTACGGCAAGGTGGGCGATGAGGACGTCACCGTCCGCATCGAAGAAGGCAAGCCCTTCCCCAAGCCCGGCGAAACGGCCCGCATCTCGGCCCGCGAAGACCGGCTGCACTGGTTCAACGCCGAAACGGGAAAGCGCGCATAAAGCCCGCCCCCCGGTTCACTGAATCCTGAAAGAAGAGCACCCCAGGCCCAGCTTGTGGTGCTCTTGTCACGTTCGCACTGGCAAGACTATGACTACTGCATTGAAACCCTGGCCCTACCCCCGTTGGGTGGCCCACCGCGGCGCCGGCAAGCTGGCTCCGGAAAACACCCTGAGCGCCTTCCGCCTGGGCGCGCTGCACGGCTACCGCTTCTTCGAATGCGATGCCAAGCTCAGCAGCGACGGCGTGCTGTTCCTGATGCACGACGCCACGCTGGAGCGCACCACCAACGGCCACGGCATCGGTGGCGAACTGACCATGGGCCAGATCGCCGAGCTGGATGCCGGCAGCTGGCATTCGCGCGCCTATGCGGGCGAAGCGCTGCCCACGCTGGAGGCCCTGGCCCGCTGGTGCCTGGCCAACCACCTGCACCTGAATGTGGAAATCAAGCCCACGCCCGGCCAGGAGCTGGAAACGGGCCGCGCCTGCGGTGTGCTGATGAACCGCATCTGGCCCCAGGCGGAAGTGCCGCCGCTGTTCACCTCGTTCAAGCCGGACTCGCTGCGCGGCGCCCGGGAAATCTCCCCCCACATTCCGCGCGGCCTGCTGGTGGACCAACTGGCCGATGGCAGCGGCGATGCCGAACTGCAGACCGCCCTGGATCTGGACTGCAGCGCCATGGTGCTCAACCACGCCCTGTGGACCCCCGAGCTGGTGGCCAAGGTGCACGGCGCCGGCCTGCGCTGCAGCAGCTACACGGTGAACGACGAATGGGCCGCCCAGCGCCTGATCGACCTGGGCACGGACGGCATCATCACCGACCGCGTGGACCTGTTCAGCCCGGCGCAGACCCACAGCCAGCTGTAAGCAAAGCACCGTGGCCACAAAGCCCGGCAGTCCCGGGCTTTTTTTCTAGATGGCGGTGCCTCCTGTGCGCAGGCCTTGGCATGGACGCCGCCCTCCCCGCGCCCACGCCACACCGGAGCACAGGCGAAGCGGCAAAGATGCGAAGAGGCAAGGCCCTGGCGGTCAATCCATCTTGGTGCCGGAGGCCTTCACCGCCGCCGCCCAGCGCGGCAGCTCGCCGCCCAGGAACTTGGCGAAATCGTCCGCGCCCAGGAAGGCAGGGTCGGCCCCCTGGGTCACCATGCGCTCGCGCACATCGGTGTTGTTCATCACCTGCTGGAAGGCGTCGCTCAGCTTGGCCACCACTTCCTTGGGCGTGCCGGCTGGGGCCAGGAAACCGTAGAACCCCACCACCTCGAAGCCCTTCAGGCCGCTTTCGATGGCCGTGGGCGTATCGGGCAGTGCGGGGTTGCGGGTCTTGCTGGTCACCGCCAGGGCGCGCACCTTGCCCTGCTTGTGGTAGTTGGCGGCCTGGGGGATGCTTTCGGCCATGAACTGCACTTGGCCGCCCATCAGGTCGGCAAACGCCGGGGCGCTGCCGCGGTAGGGGATATGCACCATGTGCGTGCCGGTGGCGATCTTGAACATCTCGGGCACCAGGTGGCTGATGCCACCGTTGCCGGCCGAGCCGTAGTTGACCTTGCCCGGATGGGACTTGGCGTAGGCAATGAATTCCGGCAGCGTCTTGCTCGGCACCTGGTTGTTGACCAGCAGCGCCAGCGGCTGCATGGCGGTGCGGGCAATGGGGGTGAAATCCTTCAGCGTGCCATAGGGCAGCTTGGGGTAGAGCGCTGGGTTGATGGCCATCACGCCGGTGTTGGCCACCATCAGGGTGTGACCGTCGGCCGGGGCCTTCATCACGTCCTGCGCGCCCACGGTACCGCCGGCACCGGGCTTGTAGTCCATCACGATGGGCTGGCCCAGCACGGCCTGCAGCTTGTCGCTCAGCAGGCGGGCATGCTGGTCCAGCGGGCCGCCGGCGGGAAAGCCCACCACCACACGGATGGGCTTGCTGGGGAACGTCTGGGCCAGAACTTGGGTCTGGGCCACGGACAGCAAAGCGCCGGCCGCCAGGGCCAGGCCGGTGCGCACGATTTTTTGCATGGTGTTGTCTCCCGTTTTTTGGCAATGCAAGGTCTGCGCAGGCCGGTGCGAACAGCCCACGCAAATCCGGCCCCTGCCGGGGCCGTTGGCGCGATTGTAGAAACGGGGGCCGTGCGGACAGACGGGGGCAACCCCAGCCGTCAGCCTGTGCAAGCTGCCTGGGCGACAGCGGCATCCCCACCGCTGTTACCCCAGGCAAGGCCATCAGCCACGCACGGGCAACTGCTGGCGCACGTAGTCGCTCACCACGGCCATCACTTTTTGCAGGTTCTGGCGCAGCGGCTCGAAGCCGGCGTTGGGTTCCCGCGTGGCCTCGTCCATGTAGAGCGGGCGGTTGATCTCGATCTGCATGCTGTGGCGCTGCAGATGGGGCTGGCCGATATCGGCCAGCAGCGCCACGCCCTTGTAGGGTTCGTTGTAGGCCACGCTGTAACCCTGGGCCTGCAGCGTGTCACCAATCAGGTGGATGAACTCCGGCGCACAGGTGGTGCCGTCGCGGTCGCCCAGCACAAAATCGGCCAGCTGCTTGTCCGGCGTACCCAGGCGCTGGTAGACATCGCTGGGCATGGAATGCAGATTGATGTGCCACACACCGCCAAAGCGGTCCACGCTCCAGCGGATGGCCTGGCTCACCGCCGCATGGTAGGGGCGCCAGTAGCGCTCGATGCGCTGCTGCACCTCGGCCACGCTCAGCTTGCGGTCGTACACCGGGGTGGACTGGCCGGCCTGGCTGATGCGCTCCCACACTAGGCCCAGGCCCTGCAGCGTCTTGGGACCGGGCTGCAGCGCCACGGGCCACTCCCCGTCCAGCATGGCGGGGTTGATGTCCCCTTCCGCGCGGTTGGGGTCGATGTAGGTGCGCGGAAACGTGGCTTCGATCAGCGTGGCGCCGTAGTCGGGCAGGGCCTCCCACAGGCGGTGCACATGGGTGTCTTCCCCGCGGCGCAGCAGCGCCAGGGGCACCGCCACGCCGAAGTCGGCCGGGTAGGCGGTGCCGCTGTGCGGCGAATCGCACACCAGCGGCAGCACCGCGCCCTGGGGCGGGCGCACCACCACCGGCTGCAATGGCAGGGGTTGCAGGAAATCAGGCAAGGCAGCAGTCGCAGTCATCAGTTGATTTTGATGTTGGCGCGCTGGGCCACGGCGGTGTAGCGGGCAATGGCGGTGTCGATCTGCTTGGCAAATTGTTCCGGCGTGTTGGCCATGCCTTCACCAGAGATTTCCTTTTGCTTGGCCAGGTAGGCGGGGTCTTGCATCGCCTTGTGCGCTGCCGCATTGAGCTTGGCGATCACGGCCTTGGGCGTGCCGGCCGGGGCCACCAGACCGAACCAGCCGCCGTCGCCCATCTGGGCATAGCCCAGCTCGGTGTAGGTCGGCACATCCGGCAGCACCTCGGCACGCTTGAAGGCCAGCACGGCCAGCGGACGCAGCTTGCCGGCCTGGATGTTGGACAGCGAAGACGGCAGGTTGTCCGTCATGGCGTTGACCTGGCCGCCCAGCGCATCGGTCAGGGCCTGGCCCGCGCCCTTGTAGGGGATGTGCAGCAGCTCGATGCCAGCCAGATTCATGAAGTTCTCGATGTTGGCGTGGCCCAGCGAGCCGGTGCCGGGCGAGGCGAAGGTGTACTTGCCGGGATGGGCCTTGGCCAGGGCAATGAACTCCTTCATGGTCTTGGCCGGCACGCTGGGGTGCACCACAAACACGCTGGGCACGCTCATCACATTGGTGATGGGGGCAAAGTCCTTCTTCGCGTCATACGGCAGCTTGGTCATGATGGCCGGATTGGCACCATGGGTGGACACCGTCGCCATGCCGATGGTGTAGCCGTCCGGTGCGGACTTGGCGATTTCCGACGCACCAATCGAGCCGCCGGCGCCGCCCTTGTTCTCGATCACCACGGCCTGGCCCAGGATGGGGCCCATCTTCTCGGCCAGCAACCGGGCCACCATGTCGGTGGAACCGCCAGCGCCAAACGGCACGATCAGCTTGATCGGGCGGCTGGGGTAGACAGCGTCGGCCGCGAAGACGGCAGGCGCCAGGGCGCTCAGGGCGGCGGCAGCGGCCACGGAAGCCAGCAGGGTACGGCGCAGTTGCATGGGGGTGCTTCTCCTCAAGGATCGGGGGATTGTTGTGAATGCGGCCATTCTTGGCTGCGTCGTGCCCGGCGAAAAGGGACAAAAAGGCACGCATGCATGACCAATGCTCATAATTGGCGCAAAAGCTGCTTGCAGGGACGGCGTCCCTCCACATCCTTCCGCCTTCCTGCCCCATGCGCATCCAGTCCCCTTCCCTGTCCGAACTCCATGCCTTTGCCCAGGCAGCGCGCCTGGGCAGCTACACGCTGGCGGCCGAGCAGCTGAGCGTCACCCAGGGCGCCATCAGCCGCGCCATCGCCCGGCTGGAAGAGCATCTGGGCTTTGCCCTGTTCGAACGCCAGGGACGCCGCAGCGTGCTGAGCACTGCCGGCCGGCAGTATCTGGATGCCATCGGCCCGGCCATCTTCACCATCGAATCCGCCACCGCGGCCATGCGCCGCCGCCGCAGCGGGCGCCAGCTGCGCCTGTCGGTGCCGCCCACCTTGTTCAGCCACTGGCTGATTCCGCGCCTGCCGGACTTCACCGCCCGCCATCCCGGCACGGTGCTGAGCTTTGCCCCCTACCGCCGCGACGACCCGCTGACCGATCCGCAGACCGATGCCTGGGTGCGCATCGGCGCCGACCCGTGGCCGGACCAGCTGGCCGCCGACTACCTGGTGGGCCAGGACCTGGTGCCCATCTGCCGTCCCCAGGACGTGGAAGGCGCACAGGCCATCCGCAGGCCCGAAGACCTGATGGCCCGCCCGCTGCTGGCCCATACCAACTACCCCGACAACTGGGCACGCTGGTTCAGCAAGATGGGCTGCGAGGACCTGTGTCCCGCGCCGGTGGCAGACTTCGAACAGGTGACGCTGCTGGTGCAGGCCGTGATTGCCGGCATGGGCGTGGCCGTGGTGCAGCGCTGCCTGATCGAGGAGGACCTGGCGAGCGGGCGCATTGTGGTGCCGGTGCAACGGGCCTTCCGCATCGAGCGCGGCTACTTTCTCTGCCGTCCGGCCCAGCGCCCCGCCAGCGCCGAACTGCAGGATTTCCGCCACTGGGTGCTGGAGCAGGCGGCCCTGGACCGTGCGGCGCAGCCACTCGGGACCGCCGCCGAGTTGCCCTAAAAGCGCTTTTTATGTAGCAACCCCAACACCCCAGATCCCCGCCCGCGCGGTGCTATACCCCTGAGGTCAGCAGATATATGGGGCGGGCAGCCGGCCCGCTCCAGAGCGGTTGTCCACCGCCTTCGCCGCCCGGGCTAGGCTTTCCAGCCGCGCAGCAGCAGCCACTGGCAGCTGCCCATGGCCAGCACCAGCAGTGCGTAGGTGGCCAGCTTGCCGTCACGGCCCGATAGCGCCAAACACAGGCCCAGCACCGCTGCGCCGAGGACGGCGTTGAGCAACATCTGCTCCCACAGGTTCACCAGGGGCGTGGCCGAACGCCAGAAGATCCGCCCTCCCACGCCCAGCAGCACCGCCAGAAAAACGGCCGGTGCCAGAAAATTGAGCAGGTGGTTGAGGAAGGTCAGGGCAGGCATGAAAATGACACAGATCAAGTCTTTGCGTTGTGGGTCAACGCAAAAGGCCGCTGAATTTTATAATCATGGTCTATGGCAGTCTGGGCTCTCGGCATCAACCATCACACGGCACCGTTGGATCTACGGGGCCGGTTTGCGTTCGCACTCGACCAGATTGCACCGACATTGACCGGTCTGCGCCAGTCGCTGACCAGTGCCACCCGCCACCCCGAGGTGGAAACGGCCATCATCTCCACCTGCAACCGCACCGAGATCTACTGCGCCGCCGACGCCCCCGCGCTGGACCACACGCTGGGCTGGCTGGCCCAGTCCGGCGGTGTCACCCCCGACGTGCTGCGCCAGCATTCCTATCTGCTGGAAAGCGGCTCGGTCGCACGCCATGCCTTCCGTGTGGCCTCGGGTCTGGATTCCATGGTGCTGGGTGAAACCCAGATCCTGGGCCAGATGAAGAACGCCGTGCGCGCCGCCGAAGATGCGGGCGCCCTGGGCACCACCCTGAACCAGCTGTTCCAGCGCAGCTTTGCCGTGGCCAAGGAAGTGCGCAGCTCCACCGAAATCGGCGAGCACAGCATTTCGATGGCCGCCGCCGCCGTGCGCCTGGCCGGCCAGCTGTTTGAAGACCTCTCCAAGATCCGCATCCTGTTCGTGGGCGCGGGCGAGATGATCGAGCTGGCCAGCACCCACTTTGCGGCGCGCAACCCGCAGCAGATCACCATCGCCAACCGCACCCTGGAGCGCGGCGAAAAGCTGGCGTGCCGCCTGGGCGCCAGCGTGATGCGCCTGGCCGACATTCCTGACCACCTGCACGAATACGACGCCATCATCAGCTGCACCGCCTCCAGCCTGCCGATCATCGGCCTGGGCGCCGTGGAACGTGCGCTGAAGAAACGCAAGCACCGCCCGATCTTCATGGTCGACCTGGCCGTGCCACGCGACATCGAGCCCGAAATCAAGGACCTGCGCGACGTGTACCTGTACACCGTCGACGACCTGGCCAGCGTGGTGAAGACCGCCCAGGCCAGCCGCCAGGCCACTGTGGCCCAGGCCGAAGCCATCATCGATGCCGGCGTGCTGAATTTCGTGCAGTGGATGGACCAGCGTTCCCTGGGCGGTGTGGTGCCGTTGATCCAGCAGATCAACGCCCAGGCCGACGAATGGCGCGCCCTGGAAATCGCCCGTGCCAGAAAGCTCCTGGCCAAGGGGGAAGACATGGACACCGTGCTCGAAGCCCTGTCCCGCGGCCTGACCCAGAAGATGATGCACGGCACCATGGCAGCCCTGCACCAGGGCGATGCGGAAGAGCGCGCCCAGACCGCCGCCACCGTCTCCCGCCTGTTCCTGCGCGCCCGCCGCAGCGACCGTTAGCGCAGACCCCCTGCCAGGCTGTGACCGCGCTCGGCGTGCTGCAGCCAGATCGCCCTCTCACGCCAAATCCATCTGCGTGAGCAGCTATCCTTCGGATAGCACCCATCCGCACCCTGCCCCGCCATGAAGCCTTTTTTGCGCAACCAGCTGGAGCGCTTTGCCCAGCGCCTGGAAGAACTGGACTTTCTGCTTTCCCGTGAAGACATCATGGGCGACATGCAGAAGTACCGCAGCATCTCGCGCGAACACGCCGACGTGACGGCCGTGGCCGGCCGCTACCAGCGCTACCTGCAGACCGAGGCCGACATCGCCGCCGCACGCGAGATGCTGGCAGACCCCGACATGGCCGAGATGGCACAGGACGAAATCAGCGCCGGCGAAGCCGCGCTGTTGCAGCTGGAGGACGAACTGCAGCGCCTGCTGCTGCCCAAGGACCCGGACGACGCCCGCCCTGCGTTTGTGGAAATCCGCGCCGGCACCGGCGGCGACGAATCCGCGCTGTTTGCCGGCGACCTGGCCCGCATGTACACCCGCCATGCCACCAATGTGGGCTGGAAGGTGGAAGTGATGAGCGCCAACGAGAACGAAATCGGCGGCTACAAGGAAGTGGTGCTGCGCGTGGACGGCGACAACGTCTACGGCCGTCTGCGCTTTGAATCCGGCGGTCACCGCGTGCAGCGCGTGCCCGCCACCGAAACCCAGGGCCGCATCCACACCAGCGCCTGCACCGTGGCCGTGATGCCGGAGCCGGACGAGCACCAGGCCATCACCCTGAACCCGGCCGATCTGCGCATCGACACCTTCCGCGCCAGCGGCGCCGGCGGCCAGCACATCAACAAGACCGATTCGGCCGTGCGCGTGGTGCACTTGCCCACCGGCATCGTGGCCGAATGCCAGGACGGCCGCAGCCAGCACAGCAACAAGGCCAAGGCCCTGCAAGTGCTGCAGGCGCGCATCCAGGAAAAGAAGCGCAGCGAGCGTGCCGCCAAGGAGGCCGCGCTGCGCAAGGGCCTGATCGGCTCGGGCGACCGCTCGGACCGTATCCGGACCTACAACTTTCCCCAGGGCCGCCTGACGGACCACCGCATCAACCTGACGCTGTACAAGCTGCTGGCAGTGATGGAAGGCGATCTGGGCGACGTGCTGGACGCGCTGCAGCATGCCCGCGAGGCGGAGCTGCTGGCCGAGCTGGAAGTCAACGGCTGACGCCTGGACCTCTGCAGGCACACGCGGTGCGTGCGCTTCGCCACGTCCCCCAACGTTTCCGCCCGCCACCGGGCCCCGCAACCGGACAGACTGTCACCACCATGAACGCCCCCACCCTGGCCCAGGCCCTGCAGCACGCGGCCCAGCGCGGTCTGGCCCGCATCGATGCGCAACTGCTGTTGCTGCACTGTGTGGGCCGGCCGGATGCCGGTCGCGCCTGGTTGCTGGCGCACGACGACGACATCCTGTCCCCGGCGCAGGCTGCCCTGTGGGAACAGTTGCTGGCACGCCGCCTGAACGGCGAGCCCGTGGCCTATCTGACCGGCCGCAAGGAATTTTTCGGCCTGCCGCTGCAGGTGGATGCCCGCGTGCTGGACCCCCGCCCCGACACCGAAACCCTGGTGGAATGGGCCCTGGAAGTGCTGCAACCGCTGTCCGCCCCGCAAGTGGCGGACCTGGGTACAGGCAGCGGCGCCATCGCGCTGGCCATTCAGCACCAGCGCCCCGACGCCCAGGTCACCGCGGTGGACTACAGCCAAGATGCCCTGGCCGTGGCACGCGCCAATGCCGCGCAGCTGAAGCTGCCGGTGCGTGTGCTGCATTCGTCATGGCTGGAGCAGGTGGAAGGCCGGTTTGATGCCATCGTCACCAACCCGCCCTATATCCGCGAGGACGACCCCCACATGCCCGCGCTGCAGCACGAGCCACGCCAGGCCCTGACCAGTGGTGCCGACGGGCTGGATGACATCCGTGCCATCTGCGCCCAGGCCCCGGCCCACCTGGTGCCCGGCGGCTGGCTGCTGATTGAGCACGGCTGGGACCAGTCGGAGGCTGTGCAGCAACTGCTGAAAACCGCCGGATTCACCCTGGTGCACAGCCGCCAGGATCTGGCCGGGATTGCCCGTTGCACGGGCGGGCAAATACCGTGCGCACCCGGCGATGGCCAGACAGTGAAATAATCAGCGGCAATGCTGCAGAGCAATGCGCCTGCAGATCCCCTACAAGGAGCACCCCATGAGCGACGTTCAACAACGCATCGACCAACTGGTCAAGAACAACGACATCCTGCTGTTCATGAAGGGCAGCGCGAGCTTCCCCATGTGCGGCTTCTCCGGCCGTGCCATTCAGATCCTGAAGGCCTGCGGCGTGGAGCCCAAGGCGATTTCCACCGTGAACGTGCTGGAAGACCAGGAAATCCGCCAGGGCATCAAGGACTACAGCAACTGGCCCACCATCCCCCAGCTGTATGTGAAGGGTGAATTCATCGGCGGTTCGGACATCATGATGGAGATGTACGAGTCCGGTGAGCTCAAGCAACTGCTGGACGGCCAGGCCTGAAGCCGCGCACACCATGCACCTGCTGGGACCAATGCCGACCCCGATGACCAGTCTGGCTGGCATGGCCCCTGCTTTGTCCGAAACCGCCCTCCTGGGCGGTTTTTCGTTTCCGGCCGCAGGGCAGCGGCACGGAATCCCCTTTGCCTGCATGCGAAGGAGGCATGCACAATGGTGACGCTAGGCAGTCACCAGCCACCCCACTGACCTATGACCTTGACCCAAAGCCTGCTCATCATTGCCCTGCTGATTGCCGCCAGTGCCTTCGTGGCGGTGGCCGAAATTTCCCTGGCCGCTTCCCGCCGTCTGCGCCTGCGCCAGATGGCCGACGAAGGCGACCCCCGCGCAGAAAAGGCGATGAAGATGCAGGAGCAGCCCGGTGACTACTTCACCGTGGTGCAGGTGGGTCAGAACGCCATCGCCATCCTGGGCGGTATCGTGGGGGAAGGCACGTTCAGCGCCGGCTTTGCCGAGCTGCTGGCCTGGTGGCTGCCGGCGGGTTCGGCGCACAGCGCGGGCTCGGTGCTGTCCTTCTTCGTCATCACCTCGCTGTTCATTCTGTTCGCCGACCTGCTGCCACGGCGCCTGAGCATGACCGAGCCGGAATACCTGCTGGTGCGCGTGCTGCGCCCCATGCAGCTGTGCATCACCCTGTTCAAGCCCATCGTCTGGTTCTACAGCCGCATCACCGATGCGCTGTTCCGGCTGTTTGGCCTGCCGGACAAGCGCGACGAAAAAATCACCTCGGACGACATTCTGGCCATGACCGAAGCCGGTGCCCGAGCCGGCGTACTGGCCCGGCGCGAGCAGCAGGTCATCGCCAATGTGTTCGAGCTGGATTCGCGCACCGTGTCGTCGGCCATGACGCAGCGCGACCGCATCGCCTACTTTCTGCGCGACGACCCAGACCCGGTGATCCGCGCCCGCATTGCCGAGGAGCCCTACTCCACCTACCCGGTATGCGATGGCGATATCGACCATGTGGTGGGATATGTGGATGCCAAGGACCTGTTTCAGCGCGCGCTGAACAACCAGCCCATCTCGCTCAAGGACGGCAGTCCCCTGGTGCACAAGGCACTGATCGTGCCGGACCGGCTGACACTGGCCGAGGTGCTGGACCAGTTCCAGCAGGTGCACGAAGACTTTGCCATCATCCTGAACGAGTACAGCCTGGTGGTGGGTGTGGTCACGCTGAACGACGTGATGAGCACGGTCATGGGCGACCTGGTAACCCCCGATGACGACGAACAGCAGATCGTGCGCCGCGACGCACACTCCTGGCTGATCGACGGGGTCACACCCATCGACGATGTGCTGCGGGCGCTGAACCTGGAAGAGATGCCCCACGAAGAAGAGTACGAGACCCTGGCCGGCTTTCTGATGGTGATGCTGCGCCGCGTACCGCGCCGCACCGACAGCGTGAACTGGGGGGGCTACAAGTTCGAGGTGATCGATGTGGACAGCTACCGCATCGACCAGGTGCTGGTCTCGCGCCTGTCGGACGACGGCAAGACCCCGTTGCCCCCCACCCCGCCAGCGCCCGAGCTGCCCCCGCCGCTGCACACCGGCGTGGCGCATCCCCCCCTCCAGTCGCCACAGCAGCCGGCGGCCGGGCGCGAAAACCCGACCCCCAGCGTGCCCTGAGCCCCTGGCCTGCGTGCCCCGCAAAAAAAGACTGCCGGGGCAGTCTTTTTTATGGCGCTTGCAGCCCCTGAGCACAGAGGACAAGCTCCCGCTTCGGACAGCCGCTGCCTGCCCCACAATGAAAAAAGGCAGCCTCGTGGCTGCCTTCTTGGTCATCGCGCTGGCGTGAGAGCTCAGTTCAGGCCCAGACGGGCCTTCAGGTCCGACAGGATATCGCCTGCAGCGATCTTGGTGGCTTCGGTATCGCGGCGGTGCTGGTACTCGACCACGCCGTCCTTCAGGCCGCGGTCACCCAGCACCACGCGGTGGGGCACGCCGATCAGTTCCCAGTCGGCCAGCATGGCGCCGGGGCGCTCGTCACGGTCGTCCAGGATCACGTCCACGCCCAGCGCCAGCAGTTCGCTGTAGAGCTGCTCGGCGGCGGTTTTCACGGCTTCGCTGCGGCCCATGCCGATGGGGCAGACCACCACGGTGAAGGGTGCAATCGCGTCGGGCCAGATGATGCCGCGCTCGTCGTGGTTCTGCTCGATGGCCGCGGCCGGCAGACGGGTCACGCCAATGCCGTAGCAGCCCATTTCAAAGTGCTGGGGCTTGCCGTTGTCGCCCAGGAAGGTCGCATTCATCGCCTGGGAGTACTTGGTGCCCAGGTAGAACACGTGGCCGATCTCGATGCCGCGCTCGATCGCCAGTGCCCCGGCGCCATCAGGCGATGGATCGCCCGCTACCACATTGCGCAGGTCCGCCACCAGGGCGGGCTCGGGCAGATCACGGCCGAAGTTCACGCCGGTGATGTGGAAGTCTTCCTCATTGGCACCGCAGACCCAGTCAGCCATCACGGCCACATCGCGGTCCACCACCAGGTTCACGGGCTTCTTCAGGTTGATGGGGCCCAGGTAGCCGGGCTTGCAGCCGAAGTGGTCTTCGATCTCGGGCACCGAGGCAAAGCGGAAACCGGCCAGACCGTCCACCTTGCCGACCTTGATCTCGTTCATCTCATGGTCGCCGCGCAGCAGCAGCAGCCAGACCTGGGTCTTGGCGATCAGGCCCTTGTCGTCCAGTTCGTCGGTGGCCAGCACCAGCGACTTGACGGTCTGCGCCAGCGGCAAGCCCAGCTGGGCGGCCACGGATTCGCAGGTGCTGTTGCCGGGCGTGGCCACCTTGGCCATGGCCTGGCCAGCCGCAGGGCGGGCCTGGGTGGGGGCCAGACTTTCGGCCTTTTCAATATTGGCGGCGTAGTCGCTCTGTGGGCAGTAGACGATGGCGTCTTCACCCGTGGAGGCAATTACCTGGAATTCTTCGCTCAGATCGCCACCGATGGCGCCCGAGTCTGCCCGCACCGCGCGGTACTGCAGGCCAAAGCGGTCGAAGATGCGCTTGTAGGCTTCGCGCATGGTCTGGTAGCTGATCTGGGCGGTGTCGCGGTCCTTGTCGAAGGAATAGGCGTCCTTCATGATGAACTCGCGGCCACGCATCAAGCCAAAACGCGGACGGCGCTCGTCGCGGAACTTGGTCTGGATCTGGTAGAGGTTCTTGGGCAGCTGCTTGTAGCTCTTGAACTCCTGGCGGGCGATGTCGGTCACCACTTCCTCGGAGGTGGGCTGGATCACGAAGTCGCGCTCATGGCGGTCCTTGATGCGCAGCAGCTCGGGGCCCATCTTCTCGAAACGGCCGGTCTCCTGCCACAGCTCGGCAGGCTGGACCACGGGCATGGTCACCTCGATCGCACCGGCGCGGTTCATTTCCTCGCGCACGATGGCTTCGACCTTGCGGATCACGCGCAGGCCCATGGGCATGTAGTTGTAGATGCCTGCACCCAGCTTTTTGATCATGCCAGCCCGCGTCATGAGCTTGTGGCTGACCACTTCGGCGTCGGCCGGAGCTTCTTTCAGGGTGGAGATGAGAAATTGGGAAGCTTTCATGGGCAGGAAAACGGAATATCGGGTCGGCGACCTTGCCGGGTGCAGAGCACCGTGCATAATGGCCGCAATAGACAAAATTGGGGTTCGATTATGCTTGACCGGGACGGATTTCGCCCGAACGTCGGCATCATCCTGCTCAACCACAAGAACCAGGTGTTCTGGGGAAAACGCATCCGCACCCACAGCTGGCAATTCCCACAAGGCGGCATTGATCGGGGCGAAACGCCCGAACAGGCCATGTTCAGGGAACTGCATGAAGAAGTGGGGCTGAAGCCCAACCACGTTCGCGTGGTGGCCCGCACCCGGGATTGGTTGCGCTACGAGGTGCCAGACCGTTACATACGCCGTGACGCGCGGGGCCATTACAAGGGGCAAAAGCAGATCTGGTATTTGCTGCAGCTGACCGGACACGACTGGGATTTGAACCTGCGTGCCACCGACCACCCCGAGTTTGATGCCTGGCGCTGGAACGATTACTGGGTGCCACTGGATGTGGTGGTGGAGTTCAAACGCGGGGTGTACGAACTGGCCCTGACGGAACTGGCCCGCTTTCTGCCCCGCCATGAACAGCGCAACCGCTATCTGCGCAGCGGCATGCGGGGACGCGATGGCGCTCCGCTGGCCGGTGAGCCCGATCCCCTGATTCCTCCGCAGCGCACCGGCCTGCTGCTGAACCCGGGGCTGGAACTGCCCCCCGGTGCCAGTTTCGATCCGGATCCCCAGACCCCCAAGTCCTGAGCGGCATCCGCAGCCGGTCTGATCCCCATCAAAAAAGGAGTGGCATGCCACTCCTTTTTGCATGGCCGCCGCACGGCCTGTAGCGCGCTCCGGTGCGCTTCAATGCGCCGTCAGCACCATGTTGTCGCGGTGCACCATTTCCGGTTCGGCCGTATAGCCCAGCAGGCGCTCGATCTCGCTGGAAGCATGGCGGCACAGCAGCCGCGCTTCGGAGCTGGCGTAGTTGGCTAGGCCACGGGCCAACTCCTGGCCCTGCGGGTCGCGCACGGCAATCACTTCACCACGCGAGAAATCCCCTTCCACCGCCGTCATGCCGATGGGCAGCAGGCTCTTGCCTTCGGCGCGCAGCACGCGGGCCGCACCTTCGTCCACCGTCACGGCACCACGCAGCTGCAGATGGTCCATCATCCACTGCTTGCGCGCCTGGTTCTTGTGCGTGGGCGCCACCAGCAGCGTGCCGATGGCTTCGCCGCGCGTCAGGCGCAGCAGCACATCCTGCTCGCGCCCCCAGGCAATCACGGTGGACGCGCCCGAGCCGGCGGCCCGCTTGGCCGCGAGAATCTTGGTCAGCATGCCGCCCTTGCCGATGCTGGAGCCTGCGCCGCCAGCCATGGCTTCCAGCGCCAGGTCCCCGGCCTGGGCCTCGTGCACAAACTGGGCATCGGGGTTGCTGCGCGGATCGGCGGTGTACAGGCCCTTCTGGTCGGTCAGGATCACCAGCGCATCGGCTTCCACCAGGTTCGCCACCAGGGCGCCCAGGGTATCGTTGTCGCCGAACTTGATTTCGTCGTTGACGACGGTGTCGTTTTCGTTGATCACCGGCACCACGCCCAGCTGCAGCAAGGTCAGCAGCGTGACGCGGGCGTTCAGGTAGCGCTCGCGGTCGGCCAGGTCCGCATGGGTCAGCAGCACCTGGGCACTGCCCACATTCTGCTCACGCAGCTTGGTTTCATACATCTGCACCAGGCCCATCTGGCCTACCGCTGCAGCGGCCTGCAACTCGTGGAGTTCCTTGGGACGGGTGGCCCAGCCCAGGCGCTTCATGCCTTCGGCCACGGCGCCGCTGGAGACCATGATGACTTCGCGCTTGCTGCCGTCCTCGCCATGCACCAGGCTGGCCAGCTGGCGCGACCACTCTTCGATGGCCGCCTCGTCGAGGCCGCGGCCCTCGTTGGTGACCAGACTGGAACCGACCTTGACCACGATGCGGTGGGCATCGCGCAGCACATTGGAAGCCATGAAATATCAGCGTTTGTGGGCCCTGGCGCACTCTGCAGGCGCGCCAACAGCGATTGAATGGAAAGCAAAACAGCGCCCATGAGCGCTGTTGGTTCTAGCCGTGCAGCTCAGTCCGCATCGCGGGGGGCGAAACGGGGGTCGTTGCTCAGATCGAGTCCGCTGTCATCGGCATCGGCGAAGCGGGGATCGATGTCCTTGGGATCCGGTGCCAGCTCGGCCAGCTGCTGCGCACGCACATGCTGGTAGATGGTCTTGATCAGCGGCTCGCAGCCTTCGCGGGTCAGCGCCGAGATTTCGAACACCGGGCCCTTCCACTTGAAGCGCTTGACAAAGTCCTTGACCAGGGCCGCACGCTCTTCGACCGGCACCATGTCCAGCTTGTTCAGCACCAGCCAGCGTGGCTTGCTGTGCAGGCCTTCATCGTACTTGCGCAGCTCTTCCACAATGGCCTTGGCCTGGGCGACAGGGTCCACGCCCTCGTCGAACGGGGCCATGTCCACCACGTGCAGCAGCAGGCGGGTGCGCTGCAGGTGGCGCAGGAACAGATGCCCCAGGCCGGCGCCCTCGGACGCACCTTCGATCAGGCCGGGAATATCGGCGATCACAAAGCTCTGCTCCGGGCCCACGCGCACCACACCCAGGTTGGGGTGCAAAGTGGTGAAGGGGTAATCGGCAATCTTGGGGCGGGCGTTGGAGACGGCCGCAATGAACGTCGACTTGCCCGCATTGGGCATGCCCAGCAGGCCCACGTCGGCCAGCACCTTCAGCTCCAGCTTCAGGTTGCGGCGCTCGCCGGGCCAGCCCGGCGTCTTCTGGCGCGGGGCGCGGTTGATGGCGCTCTTGAAGCGCAGATTGCCGAAGCCGCCATCGCCGCCCTTGGCAATGGTGATCTTCTGGCCGGCTTCGAGCAGCTCGAACAGCACTTCGCCGGTCTCGGCGTCGGTGATGATGGTGCCCACCGGCATGTTCAGGGTGATGTCATCGCCGGCCGCGCCGAACATGTCGGAGCCCATGCCGTGCTGACCGCGCTTGGCTTCATGGCGGCGCGAATAGCGATAGTCCACCAGGGTGTTCAGGGCCGGATCGGCCACGGCGAACACATGGCCGCCACGGCCGCCGTCGCCCCCGTCCGGACCGCCGAATTCCTTGTACTTTTCGTGCCGGAACGACACGCAGCCATTGCCGCCATCGCCTGCGGCAATGTCAATAAAAGCTTCATCGACGAACTTCATGGGGGATCCCGTTCCACTGAAATAACCGGCGCATCCGGCACCGGGCAAGCATACCGTCTGACGCACCGCGCCGGGTATGGCAGGGCTTTCGCCCGGAATAAACAGCAAAGCCCCGACTGTGCGGGGCTTTGCCAGGGTCTGGTGAAGACCGTCTGCTTAGACGGGAGTCACGCTGACCGTGTGCTTGGACAAGGCGCCCTTGGTTTCAAAAACCACATTGCCTTCGACCAGAGCAAACAGGGTGTGGTCCTTGCCCACGCCGACATTGGTGCCGGGGTGGAACTTGGTGCCACGTTGACGCACGATGATGGAACCAGCGCTGATCAGCTGACCACCAAAGGCCTTCACACCCAGCATTTTTGGCTTGGAATCACGTCCGTTGCGCGTAGAGCCGCCGCCTTTTTTCTGTGCCATGACTGAGCTCCTTCAGAATTAAGCAGCAACCGCCACGATTTGCAGTTCGGTGAACTGCTGGCGATGGCCTTGGGACTTGGCGTAGTGCTTACGACGACGCAGCTTGAAGATGCGCACCTTGTCGTGCTTGCCGTGAGCAACCACAGTTGCCTTCACAGTTGCGCCGGACACCAGGGGCGTGCCAACCTTCAGTTCAGCGCCGTTGCCGACTGCCAGAACCTGGTCGATCACGATTTCCTGGCCTACGTCCGCAGCAATCTGTTCTACTTTGATTTTTTCGCCAGCAGCAACGCGATATTGCTTGCCACCGGTTTTTATGACCGCGTACATGTAAACCTCTTTCAAAGGGGAATCACCCATGGACTAATTTCCATGGAGCTGGCGATTGTACCACCCCTTCCAGATTTGTGTGCAAGGCCTGAACAACGCGTCCGAGTGAGCACCCTAGGGCCGCTGCAGCTTTCCTATAATCCAGCCTCTCGAAGGCGGCATATCTTGACTACAGTTCATTCCAACACCAACCCGCTGGCCCTCATCGCCGATGACATGCGCGAAGTTGACGGCGTCATTGCGCGGTGCCTGACCACCAGTGTTCCGCTGATCGGCCAGATCTCCCAGTACATCATTGCTGCAGGTGGCAAACGCCTGCGCCCTGCGTTGCTGCTGATGGTGGCCCGTTCCCTGGGTTGCGAAGATGCCCGCCGCTTCGAGCTGGCGGCCGTGGTGGAACTGATCCACACCGCCACCCTGCTGCACGACGACGTGGTGGACGAGTCCACCCTGCGCCGCGGCCGCCCCACGGCCAACGAGAACTTCGGCAACCCCGCCAGCGTGCTGGTGGGCGACTTTCTGCACACCCGCTCCTTCCAGATGATGGTGGCAGCCGGCAATATGCGCATCCTGCAGGTGCTGTCGGATGCGACCAACATCATTGCCGAAGGCGAAGTGCAGCAGCTGATCAACACCCACGACGCGTCGCTGAGCGAAGCCGGCTATCTGCATGTGATCCGCTCCAAGACCGCCAAGCTGTTCGAAGCCAGCACCCAGATTGCCGCCATCCTCGCCGGCGCCAGCCCCGAGCAGGAAGCCGCCAGCGTCACCTACGGCCAAGCCCTGGGCACCGCCTTCCAGATCATTGACGATGTGCTGGACTATGACGGCGATGCCGCCGAAATGGGCAAGAACCTGGGCGATGACCTGCGCGAAGGCAAATGCACGCTGCCGCTCATCATTGCCATGCAGCGCGGCACGGCCGAACAGGCCGCCGTGATCCGTGAAGCCATCGAACAGGGCTCCACCGACAAGCTGCCTGAAATCCTGGCCATTGTGCGCAGCACCGGCGCGCTTGACGCCACCCGCCAGGCCGCTCACAACGAAGCCATGCGCGCCATGCAGGCACTGGACAGCCTGCCCGCCAACACGCACACCGATGCCATGCGCCAGCTGGCCTCGCAGCTTTTGCTGCGCCGCACCTGATTTGGGTTTAGAATTTCGGCTTCCGCTTGCAACGCAGGCCGGAAAAAGTCGGGGTGTAGCTTAGCCTGGTAGAGCGCTACGTTCGGGACGTAGAGGCCGGAGGTTCGAATCCTCTCACCCCGACCATCCATTTTCTGCCACCACAAGCCTGCGAAAGCGGGCTTTTGTGTCTATGCAGCCTGTGTGGGATCACGGATGATGGAAGTCCTCCACCGTCCATCCGCCACACCGTTACATGCCTGCCCCGCTGCTGCACACCCCTCCCATGGAATCGCCCGGACCTTCCGGGCGGGCATGCGTGCAGATGGCAGCTGGTTTGCGCAGCAGGGTGACTCCACCCCATCGACCGCTCGCTGACCCACAGCCCCGCACCTTCGGCACTGCACCTGCAAGGCGACGCAGCCCATGCATGCTCCATCGCCTGCAGCCCAGGACATTGACCAACCTGCCTTTGCTCATGGACAGCCTTCCCGCCCCCCTGTCTCGACCGACATTTCCACTGGGACAGGGCGCGTGATGGAACTGGTCTGGGGGCTCGAAGCCTGTGGGGCCGCCCTGCTCGGCCTGCTGGTCGGCAGCTTTCTGACCACCGTCATCCACCGGCTGCCGCGCATGATGGACCAGGACTTCGCCGCGGAATGCGCCGCGCACCACCAGACCCACTGCCATTGCGGCGCCATGGGGGCTGACGCAGCCGCCACAGCGCCGCTCACCCTGACCCGCCCGCGCTCCCACTGCCCGCACTGCAGCCAGTCCATCGCCTGGCACGACCGCATTCCCGTGCTCAGCTACCTGGTCTTGCGGGGACGCTGCCGCAGCTGCCATACCCGGATCAGCCTGCGCTATCCGCTGGTGGAGCTGGCCACGGCCGCAGGGTTTGCCTTTTGCACCGCACGCTGGGGGTTCAGCCCCACGGGGCTGGCCTGGTGCGGCTTCAGCGCCGCGCTGCTGACCCTGGCACTGATCGACTGGGACACCGAGCTGCTGCCCGACAGCATCACCCTGCCCCTGGTGTGGGCCGGCGTGCTGGCCAGTGCCCTGGCATGGACCGGCGTGGCACTGCCGGATGCGGTGTTTGGTGCCGCGGCCGGCTATCTGTCGCTGTGGCTGGTGTACTGGGGCTGCAAGCTGCTCACCGGCAAGGAGGGCATGGGCTACGGCGACTTCAAGCTGTTTGCGGCGCTGGGCGCCTGGTTGGGCTGGCAGGCACTGGTGCCGCTACTGCTGATCGCCTCGCTGAGCAGCGTGCTGGTGGCCCTCCCCATGCTGCTGTTCCAGCGGCTGCGGGAAGGCGGTTACATTCCCTTTGGTCCCTTTTTGGCAGGGGCCGGCTTCGCCGCCATGGTGTTCGGTTCCGACACGGTGCTGCGCAGCCTGTTTGCTTTGGCAGGAATGTGATGCACCGACACCCTTTGCGCCTGGGTCTGACAGGCGGTATCGGCAGCGGCAAAAGCACCGTGGGCCAGATGTTGGCGGCACGGGGCGCGGCCCTACTGGATGCCGATGCCATCTCCCGCAGTCTGACCGCCGCTGGCGGCGCGGCCATGCCGCTGATCCGCGAACGCTTTGGCAGCGAGGTGATCGACGCCGACGGCAGTCTGAACCGGGCGGCCATGCGCGCCCTGGTGTTCCAGCATGCCGATGCCCGCCACCAGCTGGAAGCCATCATCCACCCCCTGGTGGGCAGCACCACCGAGGCGCATGCCCAGGCTGCCATCGCGGCCGGAGCCCCGCTGCTGGTGTTCGATATTCCGCTGCTGGTGGAATCATCCCGCTGGCCCGCCCGCCTGGACCAGATCGTGGTGGTGGATTGCGCCACCGAGACCCAGATTGCGCGCGTGATGCAGCGCAGCGGGCTGGAGCGCAGCGCCGTGGAGGCCATCATCGCCACCCAGGCCACACGGTCCCAACGCCGCGCCGCAGCCGACTGGGTGATCTACAACGACGGCATTACGCTGGATCAATTGCGGGATCATGCGCATCAAATTGCTGACTTCTTCCAGCTATGATGCTATAAAGTCTGAAGATCAGATCGAAGCGCGTTCTGCCTTTGCACGATTTCCGCAATGTGTCCCCAGATTGGATAAGCCTCCCCGGAAGCCGCCAGCGTGATCCTTTACGAATATCCCTTCAACGAACGGCTGAGAACCTATCTGCGCCTGGAGCAGTTGTTTCGCCGTCTCGGTGAACTGCTGGAACGAGACACCGCGCTGGACCACCACTACGCGCTGGCCACCCTGTTCGAGCTGATGGATGTGGCCGCCCGGGCCGATCTGAAGGCCGATGTGCTCAAGGATCTGGAGCGCCATAAGGGCCAGCTGGACAGCTACCGCGGTAATCCATCGATTGCCGAAGAGATGCTGGACCACATCATCGGCCGGCTGGATGCCGCCTTCACCGCCCTCAACAGCCAGGCCGGCAGAACCGGCCAGACACTGACCGAAAACGACTGGCTGATGGCCGTGCGCAGCCGCATGGGCATTCCCGGCGGTACCTGCGGCTTCGACCTGCCGGCCTACCACACCTGGAAACACCAGCCCAGCGAACGCCGCCGCGCCGATCTGCAGCGCTGGTCGGCCTGCTTCCAGCCGCTGTCGGATGCGCTGTTTCTGGTGCTGGGCCTGCTGCGCGATACCGGCACACCGCAGAAAGTGGCGGCCACCAACGGCCATTTCCAGCAGTACCTGCCCGCCGGCCGCAGCTACCATCTGCTGCGCCTGCGCATCGACCCGGCACTGAATCTGGTGCCCGAAATCAGCGGCAACCGCCTGATGGTGTCGGTGCGGCTGATGCGGCCCGACGAGGACGGCAAGCTGCAGTCCACCACGGAAGAGGCGGCTTTTGAGCTCACGCTCTGTGCCTGAGCAGGCTTTGCGCTAGGCTAGCCGCCCTATGACGACACCTGCCGACCCTTCTTCCCCACCCTCTTCCAACCCGGACGCACCGGTGGTCAACTGCCCCACCTGCGGCCAGGCTACGCTGTTCGCGCGCAGCAACCGCTTTCGCCCCTTCTGCAGCGAACGCTGCAAGATGATCGACCTGGGCGCCTGGGGCAACGAGGAATTCCGCGTTCCCGTCCAGACCCCGCCACAGGACGCACAGTACGGCGACCCGCGCTTCGAAGACTGAATCCGCCGGGTGAACGCCCCGCTGCACACAGGCAGCAGCCTGCAATGCCCGGGTTCCCCTGCTTGAGTGCCCGCACGACGCAGCTTGCGCACGACCGCCTGCGGACTGCGGCAGCTGCTGCGGACTTGTCCACAGACCGGCGCCGCAGAGGCTGCCTGCAAAGATTTTTTCAGTGCCCAAGGTGGAGCATGGCATGCCACGCGGGCAGCGTCTCTAGCGCCCGTGCAGCGGCGCACAGGCTGGCATTTATTTTTCTGCGGCAGCGGCATCCTGGGCATACAGCGCCCCATCAAACGGCAGACCGCGCTCGGCGCTCAGCCACGCCAGCACCGGGTAGGAACCCTCCAGCACCGGACGCACCGTCAACGGCAGCTGCTGCCAGGCCATCTGCTGGCCTTCGCGCATCTCGAACACACCGTCCCACTGCGTGACCTTGCACCAGTGCAGGCGCACCAGGGCGTGGGAATAGTCGTGCTCCGTCACCTTCCAGGGGATGCAGTTGGTAATGGTGATGCCCAGCTCCTCCTGCAGTTCGCGGCGCAGGGCCTGCTCCACCGTCTCGCCGGCTTCGAGCTTGCCGCCCGGAAACTCCCACCAGCCCGCCCGCGGCTTGCCGACGGGGCGGCTGGTGATCAGCAACGCACCATCGCTTTCGCGGATCAGCACGCCCACGGCGACTTCGGTGTGGGTACGAACGGCAGGGGTATCGGTCACAACAGTATTTCCTCTCACGGCGGCCCCAGGCCGCCGGGCTTCAATCGGTTTCGGCTTCTTCGCTCAGGCCGTCCACATCGGCAATGCGCTGGCGGCCTTCCACGGCGCGCTGCGCACGCCCGGCCCAGTCCCGTGCGAACTGGTGGGCCACGCGGCCGCTGCGCGAGCCGCGCTCCAGCGCCCAGACCAGGGCTTCGGGCCGGGAGGCCTCGATCTCCTCGGCCGACACACCCAGGGCCGACAGCCACTGCGCCACCACGCGCAGGTATTCATCCTGGCTGAAGGGGTAGAAGCTGACCCACAGGCCAAAGCGCTCGGACAGCGAAATCTTCTCTTCCACCACTTCGCCGGGGTGGATCTCGCCGTTCTCGCCCTTGGACTGGGCCAGGTTGTCGATCATGTACTCGGGCAGCAGATGGCGGCGGTTGCTGGTGGCATAGACCAGCACATTCGGGGTGGCGGCACTGACCGAACCATCCAGGATGGACTTCATGGCCTTGTAGCCGGGCTCGCCTTCCTCGAAGCTCAGGTCGTCACAGTAGATGACAAACTTCTCGGGCCGGCCGGCGACCACGTCCACGATGTCGGGCAGGTCGGTCAGATCGGCCTTGTCCACTTCGATCAGGCGCAGGCCCTGGGGCGCGTACGCGTGCAGGCAGGCGCGGATGAGCGACGACTTGCCCGTCCCGCGTGCGCCGGTCAGCAGCACGTTGTTGGCCGTACGGCCCTGCACAAATTGCTCGGTGTTGCGGGCAATCTTGTCTTTTTGCACGTCCACATTCTGCAGATCGGACAGCTGCATGGCCCCCACATGGCGCACCGGCTCCAGCACGCCGCAGCCGTTGGCGCGCTTGCGGTAACGCCAGGCAATGGCATCGTCCCAGCTGACCGGCGCCTGCAGCGGCTGGGGCAGCACGGTTTCGATGCGCTGCATCAGTTGCTCGGCACGGGCCACCAGGCGCTCCAGCGGACTCAAGGCAGACAGGGTGGAATCGGTCATGGCAGGGTCGGTCTCCGGGAATGGTAGTGTTGAGGGGGCTCCAGCACATGCCGCACGGCCTGCCAAGGCGGATGCTGGCAGCAGCGGTTCGCGCAGCTTCGGCGCCTGCCTGGCGCGAACCGCCAGCCCCGCGGGCTCAGGAACGGTAGTCGGCGTTGATGGTCACGTACTCGTGGCTGAAGTCACAGGTCCACACGGTCTGGCTGGCATTGCCACGGCCCAGCACCACGCGCACGGTGATTTCCTGCTGCTTCATCACGCGCTGGCCGTCGGCTTCCTGGTAGGACGGGTTGCGGCCACCGTTGACCACCACATGCACATCGTCCAGGAACAGATCGATCGCGGTCTGGTCCAGGTCGGTGATGCCGGCGTAGCCCACAGCCGCCAGAATGCGGCCCAGGTTGGGGTCGGAGGCAAAGAACGCGGTCTTGACCAGGGGCGAATGGGCGATGGCGTAGGCGGCCAGACGGCATTCTTCTTCGGTCTTGCCACCATCGATCTGCACGGTGATGAACTTGGTGGCACCTTCGCCGTCGCGCACGATGGCCTGGGCCAGCAGGCGGGCCACATCCAACAGCGCGGCCTTCAGGGCCTGGGCCTCGACCCCATCCCAGCTGGCGATGGGCGCATGGCCGGCCTGGTGGGTGGCCATCAACACAAAGCTGTCATTGGTGGAGGTGTCACCGTCGATCGTCACGCGGTTGAACGAACCATCGGCCAGCTCCTTGACCAGGCCCTGCAGCAGCGCCGGGTCAATGGCCGCATCGGTGGCGACAAAGCCCAGCATGGTGGCCATATTGGGACGGATCATGCCCGCGCCCTTGCTGATGCCGGTCACGGTGACGGTCTTGCCGCCGACCTGCAGCTGGCGGCTGTAGGCCTTGGGCTGGGTGTCGGTGGTCATGATGCCTTCGGCTGCCGTGGCCCAGTTGTCGGCCCGGGCCGCAGCAATCGCCTGGGGCAGACCGGCCACGATGCGGTCCACCGGCAGCTCTTCCATGATCACGCCGGTCGAGAACGGCAGGATCTGCTCGGGGGCCAGACCCAGTTCCTTGCCCAGAGCCGCGCAGGTGGCGCGGGCATTGGCCAGGCCGGCCGCGCCGGTGCCGGCGTTGGCATTGCCGGTGTTGATCACCATGGCGCGGATGCCCTTGCCGGCCTGCAGGTGCTCGCGGCCCACTTGCACGGGTGCGGCGCAGAAGCGGTTTTGCGTGAACACGCCGGCCACCGTGGTGCCTTCGTCCAGCAGGAACACGGTCAGGTCTTTGCGGTTGGCTTTGCGCACACCGGCTTCGGTGACGCCAATGCGCACGCCTGCGACCGGGTGCAGGTCTGCGGCAACGGGAGCGGGGAGATTCACGGGCATTGCAGGGCTTCCTACAGAAATTAAAAACAGGGGCCGATTATCGGCCGATCACAGGGCCTCCACGTTACGCAGGCCTACGTACAAAGCACAACACGGGCCGCAGCCCGTGTTGTCAGAGGTTCATGCCGGTGCGTCCATCAGGACAGCTTGCCGTGGCAGTTCTTGAACTTTTCACCGCTGCCGCAGGGGCAGGGATCGTTGCGTCCCACGCGCGCACCTTCGGGCAGCTGGAAGGCCTCGGGCGCATCGCTCTTGTCGCCATCGGCGCTGACGTATTGCAGGCCTTGCACATGCTCGGCGCGGTGTTCGATACCGGCCGCCGCTTCCTGCAGCGCTTCGGGCTGCTGGATACGCACGGTCAGCAGCACGCGGGTGACTTCGTTCTTGACCTGGTCGATCAGCTGGCGGAACAGCTCGAACGCTTCGCGCTTGTATTCCTGCTTGGGCTGCTTCTGGGCATAGCCGCGCAGGTGGATGCCCTGGCGCAGGTAATCCAGCGCTGCCAGATGGTCGCGCCAGTTGGTGTCGAAGCTTTGCAGCAGCACGGCGCGCTGGAAGTTCATGAACTGCTCGGAACCCACCAGATCCACCTTGGCCTGGTAGACCGCATTGGCAGCGGCCACGGCGCGTTCCAGGATCTCTTCGTCGGTGGCGTGGTCGTTGGTCTTGAGCCATTCGACCAGATCCACCTCGACCTGCCAGTCCTGGGCCAGGGCCTTTTCGAGCCCGGGCACATCCCACTGCTCTTCCATCGACTCGGCCGGCACGTACTGGCGCACCACATCGCTGATGCAGTCCTCGCGCATGGCGGTGATCATGGATTCCAGCTCGGTGGCGTCCAGGATCTCGTTGCGCTGCTGGTAGATGACCTTGCGCTGATCGTTGGCGACATCGTCGTATTCGAGCAGTTGCTTGCGCATGTCGAAGTTGCGGGCTTCCACCTTGCGCTGGGCCGATTCGATGGAACGGGTGACGATGCCGGCTTCGATGGCTTCGCCCTCGGGCATCTTCAGGCGGTCCATGATGGCGCGCACGCGGTCACCCGCAAAGATGCGCATCAGCGAATCGTCCAGGCTCAGGTAGAAACGCGAGGAACCGGGGTCGCCCTGGCGGCCCGAACGGCCACGCAGCTGGTTGTCGATACGGCGGGATTCATGGCGCTCGGTGGCGATGATGCGCAGGCCGCCCAGGGCCAGCACCTTCTCGTGGTCGGCGTTCCACTGCGCACGCAGCGCCGCAATCCGGGATTGCTTGGTGCCGGCATCCAGGCTGTCATCGGTTTCGATGGCCTGGACTTCCTTTTCAATGTTGCCGCCCAGCACGATGTCGGTACCGCGACCGGCCATGTTGGTGGCAATGGTGATCATGCCTTCACGACCGGCCTGGGCAATGATGTCGGCTTCCTTGGCGTGCTGCTTGGCGTTCAGCACCTGGTGCGGCAGGCCGGCCTGCTGCAGCAGCTGGTCGATGATTTCGGAATTCTCGATCGAGGTGGTGCCCACCAGCACCGGCTGACCGCGCTCATGGCATTCACGGATGTCGGCAATCGCGGCGTCGTACTTTTCCTTGGTGGTCTTGTAGACGCGGTCCAGCTGGTCTTCGCGCTTGCTGGGCTTGTTGGGAGGGATCACCACGGTTTCCAGACCATAGATGGACTGGAACTCGTAGGCCTCGGTGTCGGCCGTACCGGTCATGCCGGACAGCTTGCCGTAGAGGCGGAAATAGTTCTGGAAGGTGATCGAGGCCATGGTCTGGTTCTCGGCCTGGATGGACACGCCTTCCTTGGCTTCGACCGCCTGGTGCAGGCCGTCGCTCCAGCGGCGGCCGGACATCAGACGCCCGGTGAACTCGTCGACGATGACCACTTCACCGTTCTGCACCACATAGTGCTGGTCACGGTGGTAGATGTGGTGGGCACGCAGCGCGGCGTACAGGTGGTGCACCAGCGCAATGTGCGAAGGGTCATACAGCGAAGCGCCTTCCGGGAACAGGCCGGCATTGGCCAGAATGCGCTCGGCCACTTCATGGCCCTGCTCGGTCAGGAAGACCTGGTGGCTCTTCTCGTCCAGGGTGAAATCGCCGGGCTTGGTCACGCCTTCGCCGGTGCGGGGATCTTCTTCGCCTTCCTGGCGCACCAGCTGGGGCACCAGCTGGTTGATGGCCAGGTACATGGCCGTGTTGTCGTCGGCCTGGCCCGAGATGATCAGCGGCGTGCGCGCTTCGTCGATCAGGATGGAGTCCACCTCGTCGACGATGGCGTAGCTCAGGCTGCGCTGCACGCGATCGGCCGCGTCGTACACCATGTTGTCGCGCAGGTAGTCGAAACCGAATTCGTTGTTGGTGCCGTAGGTCACATCGGCCAGATAGGCCTGCTGCTTTTCGTCGCGCGGCGCATTGGGCAGGTTCACGCCCACGGCCATGCCCAGGAAGTGGTACAGCCGGCCCATGGTGGCCGCATCGCGGCTGGCCAGGTAGTCGTTGACGGTCACCACGTGCACACCGTTGCCGGACAGTGCGTTCAGGTACACAGGCAGGGTGGAAGTCAGTGTCTTGCCTTCACCGGTGCGCATTTCGGCGATCTTGCCGTCATGCAGCGCCATGCCGCCGATCATCTGCACATCGAAGTGGCGCATCTTCATGACGCGCTTGGAGGCTTCACGCACCACCGCAAAGGCTTCGGGCAGGATCTGGTCCAGCGTTTCACCCTGCGCCAGACGGCCACGGAACTCATCGGTCTTGGCACGCAAAGCTTCGTCGCCGAGCTTTTCGAACTCAGGCTCCATCGCATTGATGCGAGCCACCGTCTTGCGGTATTGCTTGAGAAGCCGGTCGTTGCGGCTGCCGAATAGTTTGGTGAGGAAGTTGGTGGCCATGCGAACAGACCCAACCAGCACAGCCCTACAGGCCCTGCGGCGGGTCAGAATCCCTAAGATGAAACTGCAGATGGGGACTGGCGCTGCTTCCTGCAAGAGCCGGGAAGCAGTGCAAGCCAAAAATTGATTCTAACTGTCTGCCACCCTGGGGGAAATGCCGCCGCACCACAGCCCTTGTCGCAGCAGCAGTGCCCCGCATAATCCTGTGCTAGCCAGCCCGGTATTTTCCATGTCCCACAGCCCCATCACCCGCCGCCACCATGCCGTCTCCGTGGAGCAGGCCGCGCGCGAATCCCCCACCCTGGCCCAGCTGGTGGCATTGACCCAGGACTCCAAGGAGCGCCTGCGCTCCATCCTGCCGCTGGTGCCTCCCACCCTGCGCAATTGCCTGGAAGCAGGCCCCATCGAAGGCAGCACCTGGTGCCTGCTGGTGCGCAACAACGCAGCCGCCAGCAAGCTGCGCTACCTGCTGCCGGGCATGGAGGCGCACCTGCGTGTCAAAGGCTGGGATGTGCAGCACATCCGCCTGAAGGTGCGCAGCACCCAGGAATGGGAAGCGCGCTGAAACGCGCGGGCGGCACAAAAAAGGAGGGGGAGGAGATGGTGCCGGTTGTCGGATTCGAACTGACGACCTACCGCTTACAAGGCGGGTGCTCTACCAACTGAGCTAAACCGGCGTTCTGCCACTGCAAGCGGTGTGCAGGACAAAATTCAGGACACGGGCCGCATGCCAGCGCATGCAGCAAAAAGAGATGGTGCCGGTTGTCGGATTCGAACTGACGACCTACCGCTTACAAGGCGGGTGCTCTACCAACTGAGCTAAACCGGCAAACCGCTGATTCTAATGCAGGAATGATCGGCCCCAGGGGCAGTCCTGCATGTTTTCTGTCACTTCACCAATTTCAGCGAAGGACGGCCCCCACCCGAAGGCGGGCGCGGCTTGTCGCCGTCATCATCCTCCGCGCGCGGCACGGCGGCCAAGGGCGCCGCAGCGGTGTCCGTAGGCACCAGTTGCACCACCCGGTCGGACGCATTGGCCTCGACGCTGTCGTCCACGGCATCCACCACGGACTCCGCGTCGCCTTGGGCGTCGAGCACGGCCCCGTCCACCACGGGGAAGGACATGCCCTGGCCGCTTTCGCGGGCGTAGATCGCCAGCACGCGCTCCACCGGCACCATGATCTCGCGCGGCTTGCCGCCGAAACGGGCCTTGAATTCAATGAATTCATTGCCCATCTGCAGACCGCTGGTGGCGTCGTAGCTGACGTTGAGCACGATCTCGCCGTCGTTCACGTACTCGCGCGGCACCTGTACCGTCTTGTCCACACGCACGGCCAGATACGGCGTGAAGCCGTTGTCGGTGCACCACTCGTAAATGGCCCGGATCAGATAGGGGCGGGTCGACGTGGAGTCCTGGGCATTCATGGCAGCAAGCGGTGGATCAGATTTCAGGGGAACAGGGCCGGCAGGTCTTACTTGCGCATGACCTTTTCGGAAGGCGTCAGCGCTTCGATGTAGGCAGGGCGCGAGAAGATGCGCTCGGCATACTTCAGCAGCGGCGCAGCATTCTTGCTCAGCTCGATGCCATAGTAGTCCAGACGCCACAGCAGCGGTGCAATGGCCACGTCCAGCATGGAGAAGCCTTCACCCAGCATGTACTTGTTCTTCAGGAACACGGGGGCCAGCTGCGTCAGGCGGTCGCGGATGTGGGCACGGGCCTTCTCGATGGCCTTTTCGTTGCCCTTGGCATTGCGCTCTTCCAGCGTGTTCACGTGCACGAACAGCTCTTTTTCGAAGTTCAGCAGGAACAAGCGCACGCGGGCGCGGTCCACCGGGTCGCCAGGCATCAGCTGGGGATGGGGGAAGCGCTCATCAATGTATTCGTTGATGATGTTCGATTCGTACAGGATCAGGTCACGTTCCACCAGGATGGGCACCTGGCCGTACGGGTTCATCACGCTGATCTCTTCGGGCTTGTTGTACAGATCCACGTCGCGGATCTCGAAGTCCATGCCCTTCTCGAACAGCACAAAGCGGCAACGGTGGGAATAAGGGCACGTAGTTCCCGAATAAAGCACCATCATGGTGGAAGCTCCTAAAAATCAAAAAGAGTGGGACGCTCTACAGCGCCCACTCCACAAAGACCGAACCGCTTTCAACCGGGGCTGAAAGCGGCTGCAGACCGACTACTTACTTGACATCTTTCCAGAACGCGGCATTCAGTCTCCAGGCAATGAAGATGAACAGCCCCAGGAAGATCAGCACGCCCACACCCAGGCGGATGCGGGTATTTTGCGCTGGTTCGCCCATCCATTGCAGGTAGTTCACCAAGTCGCCAACTGCCTGATCGTACTGTACCTGCGTCATGGTGCCCGGAGTCAACTCCTCCCAGCCCTTGAACACATGGGTCTTTTGACCATGCACTTCCTGCTCTTCGAACAGGGCGCGGCGCTCACCTTGCAGCTGCCACAGCACGTGCGGCATGCCCACGCTGGGGAAGGCCAGATTGTTCCAGCCGGTGGGCTTGGTTTCGTCCTTGTAGAAGGTGCGCAGGAAGGTGTAGAGGTAGTCCGCACCGGTGCCGTTGCCGCTGGCGCGAGAGCGCGCAATCACGGTCAGGTCGGGAGGATTGCCACCGAACCAGTCCTTGGCCTGCTTGGGATCGATGGCCGAAATCATCGTCTCGCCCACCTTGTCGGTGGTGAACAGCAGGTTGTCCTTGATCTGCTGCTCGGTCAGACCGATGTCCTGCAGACGGTTGTAGCGCATGAAGGCGGCCGAGTGGCAGCTCAGGCAGTAGTTCACGAACAGCTTGGCGCCGTTTTGCAGCGAGGCCTGGTTGGTGGTGTCGACCGGTGCCTTGTCCAGCGGAACCAGCAGGTCACCCGATGCCTGGGCACCGGTGGCGATGCCCAGAGCGGCTACCAGCGTGAGGATCAGTTTTTTCATTGTTGTTCTCTCCTAGGCTCAGTGGGGCTTGAAAGTCACGCGATCGGGCACGGGCTTGGGCGTGCCGATCTGGCTCCACCAGGGCATCAGGAAGAAGAAACCGAAGTAAAACAGGGTTCCGACTTGCGACACCCGTTCGCCGATCGGCGACGGAGGCTGCACACCCAGGTAGGCCAGCACCACGAACACCACGACAAACACGGCGTACAGGTACTTGTGCCAGCTCGGACGGTAGCGGATCGACTTGACCGGGCTGCAGTCCAGCCAGGGCAGTGCGAACAGGATGATCACGGCGCCGCCCATCACCACCACACCCCAGAACTTGGCGTCGATGGAAAGCATCAGGGCCACGGCCACCACGGCAGCACCACCCACGATGGCCTTGGCAATGCCGGGCAGCTTGGTCTTCACGAAGGTGAACAGCGCAGCCAGCACGACGCAGGCGACCAGCACATACATCATCTCGGAAGTGATCGCACGCAGCATCGAGTAGAAGGGCGTGAAGTACCAGACCGGAGCAATGTGGTTGGGCGTCTTCAGCGGATCGGCCGGAATGAAGTTGTTGTATTCCAGGAAGTAGCCGCCGAACTCGGGCGCGAAGAACACCACGGCCGAGAACAGGAACAGGAACACTGCCACGCCGAAGATGTCGTGCACCGTGTAGTAGGGGTGGAAGGGAATGCCGTCCAGCGGGTGGCCCTGTGCGTCCTTGGGGGCGCTGGGGGCCTTGATTTCCACACCGTCGGGGTTGTTGGAGCCCACATCGTGCAGCGCCAGCAAGTGCGCCACCACCAGGCCCAGCAGCACCAGGGGCACGGCGATCACGTGGAAGCTGAAGAAGCGGTTCAGCGTGGCATCACCCACCACATAGTCGCCACGGATCAGGATGGCCAGATCGGGACCGACAAAGGGAATCGCGGCAAACAGGTTCACGATCACCTGGGCGCCCCAGTACGACATCTGGCCCCAGGGCAGCAGGTAGCCCATGAAGGCCTCGGCCATCAGCGCCAGGAAAATGGCGCAACCGAAGATCCAGACCAGTTCGCGCGGCTTACGATAAGAACCGTACAGAAGACCGCGGAACATGTGCAGATACACCACCACAAAGAAGGCCGACGCCCCCGTGGAGTGCATGTAGCGGATCAGCCAGCCCCAGGGCACATCACGCATGATGTATTCCACCGAAGCGAATGCCTTCTCGGCATCCGGCTTGTAGTGCATCACCAGGAAGATGCCGGTGACGATCTGGATCACCAGCACCAGCAGCGCCAGCGAGCCGAAGATGTACCAGAAGTTGAAATTCTTCGGAGCGTAGTACTCCGACATGTGCACCTTGTAGGCCGAGAACGCCGTGGGAAAACGGTTCTCGAACCAGTTGGTCACCTTGGCGCCCGTGGACGCATTGGGATCGATTTCTTTGAATTCGTGGGCCATGTCGACTCCCTCAAGCCTTCTTGTCTTCACCGATCAGGAGCTTGGTCTCCGACAGGTACATGTGGGGCGGCACTTCCAGGTTGTCTGGAGCGGGCTTGTTCTTGAACACGCGGCCCGCCATGTCGAAGGTCGAACCGTGGCAGGGGCACAGGAAGCCGCCCTTCCAGTCGGGAGGCAGCGAAGGCTGGGGACCGGCCACGAACTTGTCCGTGGGCGAGCAGCCCAGGTGGGTGCAGATGCCGACGACCACCAGCACTTCGGGCTTGATGGAGCGGCCTTCGTTGCGGGCATAGACCGGGGTGAACTGGTCGGGGTGGCGCAGCGACTGGGGATCGGCCAGCAGCGGATCCTGCTCGGGCAGCTCCTTGAGCTGCTCGGGGGTGCGCTTGATGATCCACACCGGCTTGCCGCGCCATTCCACGGTGATCTTTTCACCAGGATTCAGGGTGGAAATGTCCACCTCCACGGCAGCACCGGCCGCCTTCGCCTTCTCGGAAGGCTGGAACGTACTCACGAAAGGCACGGCAGCGGCCACGCCGCCCACCGCACCGGCACAAGCGGACGTGATGATCCACGTCCGTTTGCTGGAGTCGACTGGAGTTTCACTCATGGGAATCCTCGATGAACATCGCTAGATTGGGGTCAATCGAAAAATTGTAGCGGAGCGATTAGGGTTATTCCAGTGCCTGTCCGACATGGAAAACCAGTGTTCACCCCCATACTTGCCCCCAACTTCAACCCGTTTTATGGAGCTGTCAGCCATGGGAATGATGCAAGAATTTCGCGAGTTCGCGATCAAGGGCAACGTGATGGATCTGGCCGTCGGCGTGATCATCGGCGGGGCCTTCGGCAAGATCGTGGACTCCGTCGTGAACGACCTGATCATGCCCGTCGTGGGCCTGATTTTCGGCAAACTGGACTTCTCCAACCTGTTCGTCATCCTGGGCACCGTGCCCGATGGCATCCCCCGCACGCTGGATGCTTTGCGCAAGGCCGGGGTGCCCGTTTTTGCCTACGGCAACTTCATCACGGTGGCCGTGAACTTCCTGATTCTGGCCTTCATCATCTTCATCATGGTCAAGCAAATCAACCGCTTGAAGCGCGAAGCACCGGCCGCACCCGCGGCTCCGGCCCCCACGCCGGAAGACGTGGTGCTGCTGCGCGAAATCCGCGACAGCCTGCGCAATCCGCAGCGTTGAAGCGCCTGCGCACCCAGCAAAAAGCCCCGCTTGGCGGGGCTTTTTGCTGCCGGCTTCCGCCGGATTTTGCACAGCACCAGATTGGTGCAAACGCATGAATGGAGGCTCCTCAACCTCAGTCCACCGGCAGGCCGGCGAGGCGCTTGGCGACCCGCACCGCCTCCACCATGCTGGAGGCATCGGCGATGCCCCGACCGGCAATATCGAACGCCGTTCCATGGTCCGGACTGGTGCGCACCAAGGGCAGTCCCAGGGTCACGTTGACCCCTTCCTCCACACCAAGATATTTGACAGGGATCAAACCCTGGTCGTGGTACATCGCCAACACCACGTCGAATTCCCCAGCACGCTGCGGGGTGTTACGGGCCCGCATGAAGACGGTATCGGGGGAAATCGGTCCCCAGACCTGCATTCCCTCGGTCTGCGCCTGGGCCACGGCGGGTGCAATCACCTCGATTTCCTCGCGCCCGAACAGACCGCCCTCCCCCGCATGCGGGTTCAGTCCGGCCACGGCGATGCGCGGTGCGCGCCCCAGGCTGCGGCTCAGCGCGGCATGGGTGATGCGCAGGGTCTGCAGGATATGGGGCTGGGTCACCGCATCCAGTGCCTCGCGCAAGGACACATGGATGCTCACCAGCACGGTGCGCAGCTGGTCGTTGGCCAGCATCATGCGCACCGGCATCTGGGCGATGGGCACGCCCGCATGGCGCGCCGCTTCGGCCTGCAGCAGCTCGGTGTGGCCAGGAAAGTCCACGCCGGCCAGCGCCAGCGCTTCCTTGTGCAAAGGCGCGGTCACCAGTGCCGCCACCTCACCCGCCAGGGCCGCCCGCGCTGCCCACTGCACACTGCGTGCGGCGGCTTCGCCGGCCGCCCGGCTGACCTGCCCCCAGGGCGCGGCGGCAGGCATATCGGGCAGTTGCAGCACTGGAATACAGCGCGGCGGCACATCCCACGCCTGGGCTGGAGCGCCAATGGCGGCAACCGGCAAGTAGGTTTCACCCCCACGCCGCACCGCCTGGGCACCGCGACGGACGGTGTCCACATCCCCGGCCACAAAGCAGCCGCGCAACAGCGGGCCATGGTCGCGGAAGGCTTTGGCAATGATTTCCGGGCCGATACCGGCCGAATCGCCCTGGGTGATGGCCACGGGCAGTGGCATGCGGGATGCTGACATGGTGTATGGATCCAAATAGTCCGAACATGCAGACCGGATCGGCATGTCCAGCTCCTGGTTTTACATCAACCGGCCCGGCCATGGCTGCGGCCGACACGGGCGCTGCGGGCGACCCAGCCCGTCGGGGCATGGCGCGGGCAGCGTGCCGTGCAGGCGAAGCTGAGGGGACCGCGCCAGCCGATGCCAGGTCACGCCGGGTTGTCGATGTCGATAAAACGGTGCTCAAGCCCCAGCTGCTGCGCCACATGGGCGGCCACCGCCGGAGCGCCATAGCGCTCGGTGGCGTGGTGGCCCGCCGCAATGAAGGTGGTGCCGGTCTCGCGTGCCAGGTGCGCCTGGGGTTCGGAGATTTCGCCGGTGATGAAGGCATCCGCTCCTGCGGCGATCGCCCCCTCGAAAAAGCCCTGCGCTCCGCCCGTGCACCAGGCCACGCGGCGGATGGGAGCCGCCTCCGCCCCGCTGACGCAGGTCACCGTGCGGCCCAGCGTCTGCTGTACCTGGGCGGCCAGCGCTGCCGCGTTGGCAAAGCTGCCACCACCCACCATGCCCAGATTCTGGTCACCAAAGGTGGCGTCGTGCTGCAGACCCAGTCGCAGGCCCAGCTGGGCGTTGTTGCCCAGCGTGGGGTGCGCGTCCAAGGGCAGGTGGTAGGCCAGCAGATTGATGTCGTGGGCCAGCAGCAGGCGAATCCGCTCCTTCATCCAGCCGGTGATGCGCCCATCCATGCCGCGCCAGAACAGACCGTGGTGCACGAAGATGGCATCGGCGCCGTCGGCAATGGCGGCTTCAATCAGCGCGCGGCTGGCCGTCACGCCGCTGACGATGCGGCGGATCTCGGCCTTGCCCTCCACCTGCAGGCCGTTGGGCCCGTAGTCCTTGAAGCGTTCGGGTTGCAGCAGGCCGTCAAACTGGGCCAGAAGGTCGTGTCGCAGGATCATGGGCCCGATTGTGCCCATGCCGCCGTGCCTGCCGGCACCCGGCCCCTCAATTCACAGGCACATCGCAGGCACAAAAAAGGGCAGCCGCAGCTGCCCTGACCTTGGAGAGGAAAAACGGACTCAGGCCTTGGCCACCTTGGGCTGCCAGCCATAGCAGGCCAGCTTCCAGAAGCCGAGGGCCGCACCCAGCACGCCCATGGCGGCCACGTAGTGGGCGGGGGCCATGATGTCGACCTGCTGCCAGACGGACACCAGCATCGGGGTCAGGCCGCCAAACACGGCGTATGCCATGTTGTAGGCAAAGGACAGGCCGGTGAAGCGCACCGCGACCGGGAAGGCTCGCACGCCCACCACCGGCAGCAGCGAAATGGAGCCCACGAAGAAGCCCACCAGCGCATAGCGCAGCACCAGGGTCTCCTGGCCGGGCAGGTTCAGGTAGAACAGGTAGGTCGTCACGGTCATGCCGCCCCAGCCCAGCACCATGGTCCAGCGGGTACCGATCTTGTCGCTCAGCCAGCCCCAGAACACGCAGCCGATGGTCAGCGTGACCGTGGCCACCGCGTTGGCCTTCATGGCATCGGCCGGCAGGATGTGGAACACCTTCTGCAGATAGGCGGGGGTGAACAGAATCACCACCACGATGGCCGTGGACAGCACCCAGGTCATCAGGGCCACCAGCCAGCAGGCTTCACGGTGGTCACGCAGGATGGTCTTGATGGGCAGCTCGGCATCGGCTGCCTTGCGCTTTTGCATGTCCTGGAACAGCGGGGTTTCCTGCAGGAACTTGCGCAGATAGACCGACACCAGACCAAACACCCCGCCCAGGATGAACGGCAGACGCCAGGCCCAGTCGTGGATCTCTTCCTGGCTGTAGGTGCTGTTGAGCCACACCGCAAAGATGGAGCCCAGGAAAATGCCGCCGGTGATGCCGGAGGTCAGCGTGCCAATGGCCAGGCCGTAGTTCTTGGCGGGCGAATGCTCGGCCACGAACACCCAGGCGCCGGGCATTTCACCGCCGATGGCAGCGCCTTGCAGCACGCGCATCAGCAGCAGCAGCAGTGGCGCGGCAATGCCGATGGAGGCGTAGGTCGGCAGCAGACCGATGACCAGGGTCGGCACGGCCATCAGGAAGATGGACAGCGTGAACATCTTCTTGCGGCCGATCTTGTCGCCATAGTGGGCAATGATGATGCCGCCCAGGGGACGGGCCAGGTAACCGGCCGCAAAAATGCCCAGCGTCTGCAGCTGGCGCATCCAGTCCGGCAACTCGGCCGGGAAGAACAGCGTGCCGATGACGTTCGCGAAGAACACAAACACGACAAAGTCGTAGAACTCCAGCGTGCCGCCCAGGGCGGACAGGCTCAGTGTCTTGTAGTCCTCTCGGTTCAGAGGACGGTGGTGCGCACCGCCCGCCACTTGGTGGGCGCGTGCATTGGCAGTCTTACTCATAGGAGCGTCTTTCCAGAAATCTATTCGGCCAGACAGCGCGGTGGGTGCCACGGCAGGGGTGAACATGCGGTGGCGGACCGTTCTGCAAGACTTCTGGATGGGGAGGCTTGAACCATCTCCCCGCCTCGCGGGTGTGCGGGGCGGAAAGTGAACGCGGCGTGGCGCAGTCGAGGAAATATTCTAGGGTTAACACTATGTAACTGACGCCCTGCCGACATTAACCCCGCACCTCCACGGACGGCGAAGTCAGCCATTCCGAGCCGCGATGGCGCACAATCGCTGCGGCCTGGCGCAAATCGACGTACGCTCAGGTTTCTGGGCGGCATCGGCGCCCCCCTCCATCCTCTGAACACCTCTGTATGAAGCGTTACTGGCTTTTGTTCTCGCAAGCGGTCACCGTGCTGCTGGCGGCCTATTTCATTGTGGCCACGCTGCAACCCAGCTGGCTGCGCAGCGGCGCCACCGTCAGCCGCGCCGGCATCTCCCTGCTCGAAGCCCCGTCCGAGCCGCGCCCCGAACCCGTCCCCGGCAGCCTGAGCGCCGCAGCCAAGCAGGCCATGCCGGCGGTGGTCAGCATCAACACCAGCAAGTCCATCCCCAACCCGCGCGCCAACGATCCCTGGTTCCAGTTCTTCTTCGGTGACCAGGCCGGCACGCAGGAGCAGGCGGGCCTGGGCAGCGGCGTGATCATCAGCCCCGATGGCTACATCCTGACCAACAACCACGTGGTGTCCGGTGCGGACGAGATCGAAGTCACGCTCTCCGACAGCCGCCGCGCCAAGGCCCGCATCATCGGCACCGACCCGGATACCGACCTGGCCGTGCTGAAAGTGGAGCTGGACAAGCTGCCCGTCATCGTGCTGGGCAACTCCGACCAGGCTGCCGTCGGTGACACCGTGCTGGCCATCGGCAACCCCTTCGGCGTGGGCCAGACCGTGACCAGCGGTATCGTCAGTGCGCTGGGCCGCAACCAGCTGGGCATCAACACCTTCGAGAACTTCATCCAGACCGATGCGGCCATCAACCCCGGCAACTCCGGCGGGGCCCTGGTGGACATCAACGGCAATCTGCTGGGCATCAACACGGCCATCTATTCGCGCTCCGGCGGCAGCCTGGGCATCGGCTTTGCCATCCCCGTCTCGACCGCCAAGCTGGTGCTGGACGGCATCGTCAAGGAAGGCAAGGTCACGCGCGGCTGGATTGGCGTGGAGCCCAACGAGCTGTCGCCGGAACTGGCCGAGACCTTCGGGGTGAAGGCCGGGCAGGGCATCATCATCACCGGCGTGCTGCACAACGGCCCGGCACGGCGGCGCCTTTCATCGTGCAGCGCGCCGACGGCAGCACCACCTTGCAGATCACTCCGGGCGTGCGCCCCAGCCCGCCGCAACAGGTGAACCGGCGTTGAGGTGCCCGCTGGCAGTACGCCAGCAGCCCCATCGCACCCCATTCGCCCGGCCTTGGCCGGGCTTTCTTGTGCCGGTGCCGCACCGGAGCCCCTCCACAGCCCCTCTGCTGCAGCACACAGGCAGTGCGCGCACCGTCCATGGCGGCAACCCCGGTCTGCAAGCAGCAGCGTCCACTCCGGCCTCCTCCACCCCGTGCCCCCACTCTCAACGGGCTCGCATGAGGACGGCTGCAGTGCGGCCCGGCCTTTTGCACACGGTCACCGGGCACAAAAAAGCCCGGGCAGATCGGTCTGCACCGGGCTTAGGGAACATGGCAGCGGGCGCGGCCTGCCGCACCGGGGATCAGCTGTGGCTGTCCACCGAGGTCTTGCCCTCTTCCTCGGACTCGGAAAGGGGCGCAGTCTTCTTGAACCAGCGCGCGCCGATGATGCCCACCTCGTACAGGACGCACATGGGAATGGCCAACGCCAGCTGCGAAATCACATCCGGCGGCGTGACCACGGCGGCAATCACGAAGGACAGCACGATGAAGTAGCCGCGGAAGCTCTTGAGCTTGTCGATGTCCACCACGCCAAAGCGCACCAGCAGCATCACCACGATGGGCACCTGGAAAGCCAGGCCGAACGCCAGGTACAGCGACAGGATGGCTTCGACGTAGGAGGCGATGTCCGGTGTGGCCGCCACGCTCTCGGGCGTGAAACCCTGGATGAAGGCGAACATCTTGTCCAGCACGAAGAACTGCACAAAGGCGATGCCCACATAAGCCAGGAAGCTGCCGAAGATGATCAGCGGCAGGGCAAACTTCTTTTCATGGCTGTACAGGCCTGGGGCGACGAAGGCCCACAGCTGGTACATGATCCAGGGCAGCACGGCCAGCACGGCCACCATCATCAGCACCTTCAGCGGCACAAAGAACGGCGAGAACACGCCCACCGCAATCAGCTTCGCGTCGGGCGGCATGTGCATCTTGATGGGGTGTGCGATGAAATCGATCAGCCCGTTGGGGCCGGGCCAGATGGCCAGGACCGCGACCGCCAGGGCAATGCCGTAGATGCAGTACAGCAGCCGGTCGCGCAGCTCCATCAGGTGCTGCACAAAGGGCTGCTCGGTGCCGGCCATTTCGTCTTCGCGGGAAGGTTTTTCGGACATGGTGGGGGAAATGTACCGGACATCGCCTGCCATGCAGGCCGGATGCCCTGAAACGAAAACGGGCCGGTCACCACCTAGGGGGTTGCCGGCCCTGCAGGCAATGCCTGCGCTGTGTCAGTGAAAGCGCTTCGGCCGGAACCGCGCCACACGCGCCGCCCCCGACTGCACCTTGGTGCGCACGCCGGAGCGGGCCTTGTACCACTGGGGCACGGCCCCCCGCTTGAGGCGGAAGTTCTTGCCCGGGTGCTTGTACACCGGGGTGACGGTGCTGTAGCTGTCATAGGCGGTGCCCGGGCTGTCGCTGCCGCTGTCACCGTCGAAGTCGGTGGCCTCGCGCCAGTCCTTTTCCAGGCTGGAGGAGGTTTCGTGCACCGACTTTTCCACGTCGCGTGCGGCGGTTTCCACCGTCTCCTTCATCTTGCGCAGCTCATCGAGCTCCATGGAGCGGTTGACCTCGGCCTTGACGTCCGACACATAACGCTGTGCCTTGCCCAGCAGCGTGCCCACGGTGCGGGCCACGCGCGGCAGTTTCTCGGGGCCGATGACCACCAGGGCCACCGCGCCGATCAACGCCATTTTCGACAGGCCGATATCAATCATGTGCGCACACCTTCACGCCGCTCAGCTCTTTTGCTTGGCTTCGACGTCGATGGTGGCCTTGTCGGCCGTGGTGGTGGCCGTGACCTGGCCTGCAGGGGCCTCGGTCTTGCCGGCGTCCGCCGCCGGGCCGACACCGCCCTCCTTCATGCCATCCTTGAAGCCCTTGACGGCACCGCCCAGGTCGTTGCCAATGTTCTTGAGCTTCTTGGTGCCGAACACCAAAACCACGATGAGCAGCACGATCAGCCAGTGCCAAAGGGATAACGAGCCCATGAATATTCTCCTAACGAATGCGTTTCATTGTAGACGGCCCGCCATGCCTCATTGCTCGACCAAGCCTTAGGGCTATCGCGGCATAAGGGGTATGGCTGCGGCCAGTAATAGGGGTCAGATCAACCGAGGCCTTAGCCTTTTTTCCAGGGGCGGGGGCCGCCGATCACATGCACATGCAGGTGGTGCACTTCCTGCCCCCCTTCGGCACCCGTGTTGATCACCACGCGGAAGCCGCCTTCCGGATAGGGGTTACAGCCCTGTTCCTGGGCCAGCCGGGGCACCAGGGCCATGAGCTTGCCCATCAGCGGTGCGTCTTCGGCGGTCAGATGGGCCATGGAGACAATGTGTTTCTTGGGCACGAGCAGGAAGTGCACCGGGGCCCAGGGCTGGATGTCGTGGAAAGCGAAGATATCGTCATCCTCGTACACCTTGCGCGAGGGAATCTGCCCCGCAATGATCTTGCAGAAGATGCAATTCGGATCGTGGTCGTGGTGGGTAGCGGTCATGGCTCAGGCAAGGCGCCCGGCCGGTTGGCTCGGGCAAGGGTTCACAAACTCAGGGATTGTCGACGATCTGCAACGTCTGGCGCACACCCACATCGTCGCGGTGGGCGGTGATCCAGCGTTCACCCTCGGCACGGCCCAGCGCAAACAGCTTGCGCAAAAAGCTGCTGTCGGCGCGCGTCTTGCTGGCCGCACCGAATTCCGCCAGCGCCGCGCCGCCATCGATGCGGTGCAGCAGCACGCTCTTGTAGCGGCTGGCGTCCAGCCGGCCTTCGGCCAGCAGGCGGCGCACGAAATCAATCGCGCGCAGCTCCCCCAGCAGGCCGGCGTTGAACGTGACTTCGTTCATGCGTTCCATGATTTCGGCGGCGGTATTGGGCAGCTCGGCATGCTCGATGGGATTGATCTGCACCAGCAGCATGTCGCTGCATTGCGTGTCGTAGATCAGCGGGTACAGCGCCGGGTTGCCGGAATAGCCGCCGTCCCAGTAATGCTCGCCGTCGATTTCCACCGCACGGAACATCTGCGGCAGGCAGGCCGATGCCATCACCGCATCGGCAGTGATTTCCGCGCCTTTGAAGATCTTGCCCCGGCCGGTGCGCACATTGGTGGCACAGACAAAGGCCTGGGGCACGCCTTTCAGGCCGGCGGCGCTCTGCAGCGCCGCGAAATCCACCACCCGCTCCAGCTGGCTGCGCAGCGGGTTGAAGTCCAGCGGGTTGGTCTGGTAGGGCGACAGCCACTGGGTCATCATGCCCATCAGCGCCTGGTGGGCCGCCGGCACGCCCCACATCAGGCTGCCCATGGTGCCAACCCCGTCCCACAAGGCCTTCAGGCTCTCGCGGGCACGGGCGCAGCCCTCGGTATGGCGGCGTTCGGCGTCGTCCGGGAATTCCAGTGCCGCACTGGCAAACCCGTTGACCAGGGCCGCCGCATTCATGGCACCGGCGCTGGTGCCGCTGACACCGGGAAAGCCAAAACCGCCGTCCTCCAGCAGGGCATCCAGCACCCCCCAGGTGAAAGCCCCATGGGAGCCGCCACCCTGCAAGGCCAGGTTCAGACAGGTGGGAGCGCTGGCTTGGCGTGCGGCCATGGGCGGTATAGCAGTGCTGAAAAAGAAAGAATCAGGCAGGCAAGGGTTCTTGCCGGCTCATGGCCAGCATGCCGCGCACGATGCGGTAGAGAAACCACAGCGAGATCAGCGCCCAGGCAATCCAGCCGGGGATCAGGAACAACAGCCACAGCGGGGCGGTGAGCACATACAGCACCCCGCTCCAGATCACGCTGCGGATGCGCCATTCAAAGTGCGAGTCGTGCCAGGTGCCTTTGGCGGCCGAGCGTTTGACCAGGTCGATGACCAGCGCCACGATCAGCAGCGCCACCGAGGCCTGTGTGCCCGGCAGCACGGCGGTGACCGCCACGATCAGGTGCAGCACGTAACTGACCCAGCCCCAGGCCTTCAGCCCATCCAGGGTGGCCTGGTCCACGGCGTGGACGTCGACGATGTCGTTGTTCACTCGGCAGCTCCTTCCTGCGCGGCCCTTTCCTTGGCTTTGCGCAATGCTTTTTCTTCCAGACCACTGGTGCCTTCACGGCGTTCCAGCTCGGCCACCACGTCGGCAGGGGTCAACCCATAGTGCGACAGCGCAATCATGGAGTGGAACCACAAATCCGCAACCTCGTAGAGGATTTTGCCTTTGTCGCCGCCATGGTCCACATCCTTGGCGGCCATCACCACTTCGGTGGCCTCTTCGCCAATCTTCTTCAGAAAAGCATCCGGGCCCTTGTGCAGCAGGCGGGCGACATAACTTTTCTCGGGGTCGCCGCCGTTGGCGACCTTGCGGCTTTCGATCACGGCGGCCAGACGGGCCAGGCCGCCTTCCACCGATGCGCTGGGAGAGGATTCAGACATGGTGCACTTCACTTGTAGATGGATTCGGGGTCTTTCAAGACCGGATCGCTGGCAACCCAGACCCCGTCCTTGTAAATGCTGAAAAAACAGCTGTGGCGGCCGGTGTGGCACGCGATGCCGGGTTCATGCCCCAGCTGGGTGACCTGCAGCAGCACCACATCGTTGTCGCAGTCGATGCGCATCTCGTGCACGGTCTGCACATGGCCGGACTCTTCGCCCTTGAACCACAGCTTGCCGCGCGAGCGGCTGAAGTAGACCGCACGGCCCAGTTCGGCCGTCTTTTGCAGTGCTTCGCGGTTCATCCAGGCGAACATGAGTACATCGCCCGAGCCTTTTTCCTGGGCGATCACAGGCACCAGGCCTTGGTCGTCCCACTTCACTTCATCAAGCCAGTTCATTGGCAGTTCCCTGATGGCATGGCGGCCGGTGCGCCCTGGCTGCCATTTTGAATACAAAACCCGAGGGCTGCGCGGCCAAAGCACCCGCAGCCCCGCATGTTGAAAATCTTTTACATACGCACCGGAATGCCGCGTTCGCGCATGCGCTCCTTGGCCTGCTGCACCGTGTACTCACCGTAGTGGAAGATGCTGGCGGCCAGCACCGCATCGGCGCCGCCCTGCTGCACGCCGTCGGCCAGGTGGTCCAGATTGCCCACCCCGCCCGAGGCGATGACCGGCACGCCCACAGCGTCGGCCACGGCACGGGTCAGCTGCAGATCGAAACCGCTCTTGGTGCCGTCCTTGTCCATGCTGGTCAGCAAAATCTCGCCAGCGCCGCGCTGCGCCATTTCCGCCGCCCAGCGCACCACATCCAGGCCCACGTTCTTGCGGCCACCATGGCTGTACACATCCCAGCCGGGGCCCATGGCCGTGCCGCCGGGGCCGATGCGCTGCTCGTCCTCGGGCGTACGGCGCTTGGCATCGATCGCCACGACAATGCACTGCGCGCCATATTTGTCGCTGCAGGCATTGATGGTGGCGGGGTTCGCAATGGCGGCGGAATTGAAGCTGGTCTTGTCCGCGCCGGCGTTGAGCAGGCGGCGCACATCATCCACCGTGCGCACACCGCCCCCCACCGTCAAGGGAATGAACACCTGGGAAGCCACGGCCTCGATGATGGGCAGGATCAGATCACGCCCATCGCTGGTGGCGGTGATGTCCAGAAACGTCAGCTCGTCCGCGCCCTGGGCGTTATAGCGCGCAGCGATTTCCACCGGATCGCCGGCATCCCGCAACTCCTGAAAATTGACGCCTTTGACGACACGACCACCGGTCACGTCCAGGCAGGGGATGATGCGTTTGGCGAGCATAGGAACTGAAAAGCGTATGGCGAGTTGGAAAAGGGCCACAAGATACCACGCGTACCGCCGCCCATCGGGCTGGTCATGCTTTCCCGCGCCCAGGCAGGGCGCTGCAACCCACGCGATCCGCCACCCCTCTGCCGCAGCCGGCGCTCAGTGCGCCGCCAGGGCACTTTCTTCCAGCAAGCTGCGTGCCATGCCGTTCTGCCAACGCCAGGCATCGGCACACATGCGATCGACATCCAGCTCGGCCTTCCAGCCCAGCAGCCGCTCGGCCAGGCCGGGGTCGGCCCAGCACTGCGCCACATCGCCCGGGCGGCGCGCCACCACGGCATAGGGCACGGGGCGGCCGCTGGCTTTTTCAAAGCTGCGCACCATCTCCAGCACCGACACCGGACGGCCGGTGCCCAGGTTCACGGTCAGCAGTCCCATGTTCTGGCGCAGATAGCGCAAGGCCGCCACATGGCCTGCCGCCAGGTCCATCACATGGATGTAGTCGCGCGTCCCCGTGCCATCGGGCGTGGGGTAGTCGTTGCCGAACACGCTCAGGCAAGGGCGCTGACCGGCCGCCACCTGGGCCACATAAGGCATCAGGTTGTTGGGTACATCCTGCGGGTCTTCGCCAATCAGGCCGCTTTCATGCGCCCCGACGGGGTTGAAGTAGCGCAACCGCGCAATGCGCCACTGCCCGGGTTCGGAGGCGGACGTATCGGCCAGCACCTGTTCCATCATCAGCTTGGTCTGGCCATAGGGGTTGGTGGCGGACAGCGGAAAGTCCTCGCGGATGGGCAGCGAGGCGGGGTCGCCATACACCGTGGCCGACGAGGAGAACACCATGCTGCGGACATTCGCCGCGCGCATGGCCTGCAGCAGGGTCACGGTGCCAGCGATATTGTTGTCGTAATAGCGCAGGGCCTCGCGCACCGACTCTCCGACCGACTTGAGCGCCGCGAAGTGGATCACCTCGGTGATCGGGTACTGCGCAAAGATCCGCCGCAGCAATCCGGCATCGCGGATATCGCCTTCGATGCATGGCGGAACCATTCCGGTGATGCGCCCCATGCGTTCCAGTACCGACCGTCGGCTGTTGCCGAAATGATCCAGGATCAGAAATGGCTCACTGCAGGCTGCGAGCGCTACGCAGGTGTGTGAGCCAATGAATCCAGCGCCACCAGTAATGAGAATCACAGCTATCCCCCCTACTCAGATGTACGTACGTCGCCCAACGATTGCACTTTTCAAGTTGCACAGCTTCAATCAACCATAACGGAAGACAAGGCCGATTGCGCGCATGTAACAGCCTTGTCCGACGCACAGCGATCGACAGGCAATCAGAGTGAGAAATTAATAGCGAAAATCTATAAACCTGGGGAGGTGGCTTACGTGTTGAACTTGGTTCGATCCTGCGTGATGGCACTGAGCATGGGCCTGGCAGCAGCCGCTTTTCCCGCTCCTTCCGCCCCTCCCAAGGCCGCGCCATCCGTGGCACTGCACTACGGTGCACAGGCCCCGCTGGAGGACCTGAAGGTATTCGACATCGTGGTGGTGGATGCCGACCATGGCTACAACCCCTCCACCTACCGCAGCCCGGACAGCAAGCTCTACGCCTATGCGGCCCTGACCGAAGTCCACCCCACCCGCAGCTACTTCCAGCGCATCCCGGCGCAGTGGCGCCTGGGCCGCAACGCCGACTGGGATTCGGTGCTGGTGGACCAGAGCCAGCCGGAATGGCCCCGTTTCTTTGCCGAACAGGTGATCGCCCCGTTGTGGGAACGGGGCTTTCGGGGCTTCTTTCTGGACACCCTGGACTCCTACCGTCTGGCGGCCCGCTTCGATGAACAGCAGCAGCAAGACGGCGTGGTCGCCGTGCTGGAAGAACTCCACCGCCGCTTTCCTGGCATCCAGCTGATCCTGAACCGCGGCTTTGACGTGCTGCCCCGTGTCAGCGACAAGGTGCAGATGGTGGCGGCGGAATCTCTGTTCCAGGGCTGGAATGCCCAAAGCAAGCAGTACGCCCCGGTCAGTGCCAAAGACCGCGAATGGCTGCTGCAGCAATTGCAGAACACGCGGGATCAGCTGGGTATCCCCGTGCTGGTGATTGACTACGTGCCCCCCCAGGACCGCGCCAAGACGCGTGAAACCGCCCGCCAGATCAAGGCCCTGGGATTCACCCCCTGGGTCACGGACCAGCAACTGAACACCATTGGTATCGGGAGTGTGGAGTTTGTGCCACGCCGCATTGCCGTCCTCTATAGCAGCGACGAGTACCCCGCCCCCAACTATTCCGATGTGCACCGCTTCCTGGACATGCCCACCAACTATCTGGGCTACATCTCGGAATACTTCGATGTCCGCCAGCCGCTGCCGCCCAATCTGTATGGAGACCGCTACGCCGGCGTGGTGACCTGGCTGGGCGGTGATGTGGCCAGCGCGTCCCAGCCCGCCCTGCAGCGCTGGCTGTACCAGGTCGTTCAGCAGCAACTACCCTGGGCCGCCTTGGGACAGTTCGGTTTCGACCTCACGCCCACCTGGAGCCGGCTGCTGGGCCTGCAGACCAAGGAAGCGTCCACAGGATTGCTGCAGATCTCGCAGCAAGATGCCATGGTCGGCTTTGAAATCCGCGACTTCCCGGCCGACCGCACCCCCCAGGACGTGCTACTCGCCCCCTCCGCCGCCAATGCGCGCGCGCTGCTGACACTCAAGGACAGCAAGGGGCAAAGCTACACGGCCGGAGCCATCACGGCATGGGGCGGGTTCATGCACACCCCCTACGTCATACAGGATGTGCCCGGCACGGAGGACTCACGCTGGGCCCTGGATCCCTTTGCCTTTCTGCAACAGGCACTGCGCCTGACACCCTTGCCGGTGCCCGATGTCACCACCGAAAACGGACGCCGCCTGCTTTTCGCCCACATCGATGGCGACGCATTTCCCTCCAAGGCGGAAATGCCGGGCAACCGTTTTGCGGCCGACTGGCTGCTGACCGACATCCTGCAGAAGTACCGCATCCCGCACACCGTCTCCGTCATCGAGGCGGAAGTGTCGCCACAGGGTATCTACCCCCAGTTCAGCGCGCAGCTGGAGGGCATCGCCAAACGCATCTTCGCGCTGCCCCACGTGGAAATTGCCAGCCACACCTACTCGCACCCCTATCTCTGGGACCCCTCGGTGCGCCATGGCTTGTTCGAGCACAACCACGAAGCCGCGATCAATCTGGGGATTCCCGGCTACGAGATCAACCTGCAGCGCGAAATCGTGGGCTCGGTGCAGTACATCCGCGACCGTCTGGCCGGAGGCAAGCCCGTCAACATCCTGCTGTGGTCAGGCGATACCTCCCCTGGCGCCGATGCGCTGGAGATCGTTGCCAAGAACGGTCTGCTGAACATGAACGGCGGGGACACCTTCATCACCCGCAGCCGCGCATCGCTGACGGCCGTCCGCAGCCACGGCATCTTCAAGAAAGGCAATCTGCAGGTCTACGCCCCCATCACCAACGAGAACCTCTACACCAACCTCTGGCGGGGTCCGTTCTACGGCTTCGAGCGTGTCATCGAAACCTTCTCCATGACGGAAACACCGCGCCGGCTCAAGGCGGTGGACATTTACTACCACACCTATTCCGCCAGCAAGCCAGCCAGTCTGACCGCGCTGCATCAGGTGTATGGCTGGGCCTTGAAGCAGCCCTTGCACCCGGTGTTCGCTTCGGAGTACATCCGCAAGGTGCACGATTTCTATGCCATGGCACTGGCGCGTGATGGGGAGGGCTGGCGCATCCGCGGCCGCGGCGATCTGCGCACCGTGCGCATCCCCCAATCCTGGGGCGCCGTGGATCTGGCGCACAGCGAAGGCATTGCCGGCAGCAAGGCCGCCGACGCCAACACCTATGTGCACCTGACCGGCAGCTCCGCCCTGCTGCGCACCGCTGCGGATGCGCCGTCCGCACCCATCGCCCTCTCGGAAGCCAATGCCCGCCTCACCGAGTGGAATGCACAACGCGATCAGGTGCAGTTCCGCCTCGAGGGCCATGCACCGCTGGATTTCAGCCTGGTGCTGCCGCGTACATGCCAGGTGCGCATCAATGACCGCGTAGCCACTCCGTCGTCCGTCACCCCCATGGCCGGCACTTCCGTTCAACGCTTCCGACTGTCACATGCAGCAGCACTCATCCAAGCGCAATGCGCCCGCCGTTGAGCGACCCAAAGTCGCGCCCATCTGGCTGATCCTGCTGCTGGCAGGGTTGGTGGGCAGCGCCTTGTGGGTCCTCTATCCCCGCGATGACCTGGAGCAGCGGCTGCAGGCCACCCACGGAAACGTTGAACTGACGGAGTCCTATCTGCGCAATCTCCTGCGCAGCGAACCGGACAATGCGCAACTGCAAGCCTTGCTGCAGCGCATCGAAAAAGAGAAAAGCCAACAGCAACTGGCAGTCCAAACCACGCCACCCACAGCGCTGCAGCAGGCGCAACAGGATGCGTGGAAAGACTGGGAAGCCAGCTACCTCCAGTTCCAGCAGACAGCGGCCAAGACACCGCAACGCGAAGCGCAACGCCTGGATGCCGTGCGCAAACAACAGCTGCTGCCGCTCGGTGCGCTGGACGAAGCCCAGCTGCTTTACACCGGGCAGGCTGCCTTGGCCATGCAGGACGCCGATCTGGCCCGGCGCAGCTTTGACATCCTGCTCCAGCGCGCATCCGCCAACGATGCCCCACAGGTGCTGGAAATTGCCGCCAAGGCCGCACTCGGCAACGGCCTGTATGACGTGGCATCCCGCTGGTATCTGGAGGCCAGCCAGGCCGGCACCAATACCGAGGCGCAGAAAAAGATCTATCTGCAAGGTGCTGTGGCCGTCCTGCAATCGGGCAACCACACGGCACAGGCATTGGCGCTGGCAGAGAAAGAGCTGGCGGCGTACACCGCAGATCCCGCCGTGCTGCGCCAGCTGATCGATATTGCGCGTGCCGCAGGCCGCCCGGAGGTGGCCCAGCGCTACGCCAAGATGCTGCTGCAGCTCACCCTGCTGGAACAGCTCTACCCGGCAGAACGGTCTGCACAGTGGGCACCGCACACGCCGGCACAGCTGCTGCCGCAGCAGGTTTTCTGGGATGACGAAGGGCCGGCGCGCCACCCGGCGTTTCGGGCCACAGCAGACCGGCCTGCGCCGAAACTGGCGTTCGATGACAAGACCTATGAGCTGGGCTACACCGTCTTCCTGGAAAACCGCAACCTGGAAGATGCCTTGCGCGTGGCCAAAGCCGCGGTGCAGCAGGCGCCCAGCAACATCACATGGCGCCGCCGCCTGGCGCAGGTCGCGGAGTGGAGCAACCGCCCGCAGGAAGCCCTGACGCAGTGGCACATCATCGCCAAGCAAACCAACGAGGATGCCGCCTGGCAGCAGGTGCTGCGCCTGGCGCCCGGCCTGCTGGAGTACCAGGCCCTGGCCGATGGACTGCAGTACCAGCTGCGCCGCGCACCGGGCGACAAGCGCCTGATTGCGGAAATGGTCAGCAACTACGAGCGCATTGGCCAGCCGGAGCAAGCCATCGCCCTGCTCCAGCGCCTGCCACAGCGCACGCCCGAGCAAAGCGAAGCGCTGGCCAGCATGTACGAGCACACCGGCGAAGATGAAAAAGCCCTGCGCCAGTGGGAAAGCCTGTTTCAGCAACCCCAGACCATCACGCATGCGCGGGCCATGAAAGCCGCGGTGCTGGCCTTGCGGCTGGGCCAAGGCGCCAAGGGGCTAGCGTGGTTGCGCGGTGCATCGGGTCCGTTGCCATCAGACCCCGAGGCTGCGGCAGACTTTCTGCGCCTGTACGCCGAACTGGCCAGCCGCCAGAACGCCACCGGCGAGGCGACAACGGCCTACCAGAGCCTGCTGCGCAACCCGACGTCTACCCCCGAAGACTACGACGCCCTCATTGACCTGCTGCGCCAGCAAGGCCAGATGCGTGAAGCCGCGGCGCTGTCGGGCACGGCCTGGGACAAGCACCATGCGCCGCGCCACTTCGTGCAGGCCCTGATGCTGTACGGACAGCAGCAGGATTGGGCGGCCGCCACGCCCCTGGTGAACTCGCTGTCCTCCGGTCTGGAGCCGGCCACGGTGCAGCAGCTGCGCAGCGACCCGCTGTATTTCAGCCTGTTGGGCCACTACTACCAGGGCATGCAACGGCCTGAGCAAGCGCGCGCCATCTACCAGGCCGGTCTGAAAGCCTTCCCCGATTCGGTCGACCTGCGCCAGTCGCTGCTGTGGCTGGCGATCGACAGCAACGACACGGATACGCTGAAACAGCTGCTAGCCACGCATGAAGCGCAATGGAAGCACGATCCGTCGATGCACGATGCCCTGGCGTCGGCCTACCAGGCCCTGTCGCTGCCGCAGGTGGCCATTACGCAGTACCTCCAGCCCCATGTCCAGGAACGTGCCAATGACTTCCTGTGGCTGATGGGCTATGCCGATGCCCTGGAGCAGAACCAGCAGGCGGACCAGGCCTGGCGCCTGCGCCGCCAGCTTCTGGAAAAAGAATGGGCATCCCGCCCACGTCCTGGCACGTCCCAGCGTGCCGAGCTGGTGCAATGGCTGCAGGCCACGGGGGACGATGCCGTGCGGCGCATGGCGCGCGATCGGCTCATCATGACCCAGCGCCCCGGGGATACCGGAACGGCAGCCATGCGCGAAATCCTGCGCCTGGACCGCCAAGGAAAAACCCAGTTGTCCGAGGCGGCGACGGAAACCCTCATCAGCTGGTACCAGGAAGCTGGCGAGTACCAGGCGGTGCGTGCCCACCTGTGGGAACGCTACAGCCGGCAGCGCTCGGCCAATCTGCCATTGTGGGCCGAGATCACCACGGCGCTGGCCAATGACGACCGGGCCCTGGCAGGCCAGTTGCTGGAGCGGCATGAAGACGCACTCCCACGCTATGACCGTATCAATGCCGCCGTGCTGGTGGGCGATACGCGCCGCGCCCAGAGCGATGCCTTCGAAGCCCAGACCTTCCAGCCCGATGACGACCAGCTGAACCAGCAACTGGTGGATACCTTGCTGTCCTTCAGCGACCACGCCGGCATCCAGCACGCCAGCCGGCGCCTCAACGAACTGTCCGAAGAGCAGACCACGGCGCGCCTGCACTGGGCCGTCAACCCGCGCTGGTCCGTGGACCTGGATGCCAGCCGCACACAGCGCAGCATCCGGGACCGCTCCCAGCTGGCTGCTGTCGACGACGAACGCGGCATCGATGCCTACCTGCGCTGGAAGAACGGCAACAGCTCGGCCAGCTTCCGTGCCGGCCGCAGAGAGAGTCTGGACACCTACAACCCACTGCAGCTGCAATGGGAGCAGCGCATCGACAACCGCCTGCGCCTGCGCCTGGAGGCGGGCCGCCAGCTGCCGACCGAAGAAACCACGGCCATGCGACTGGGCGGCATGAAAGACCGCCTGGGTGTGGGGCTGACCTACCAGCCCACACGCCTGGACACCGTCAGCCTGGAGCATTTCCGCGACCGCTACCACCTGCAAACGGGCGCCGACATCGGCCGCGGCCACACCACCACACTGCAGTACATGCATGCATTGCGCGGGGGAACGCCCAGTGTGGATGTCGGAGCCTTCTGGTCCAACTTCAATTTCAGCGAACGCAATCTGCAGAGCCTGTCAGGCCGCCAGCTGAACATCCTGCGCTATCTGCCGGACTCCCCTGCATCCATTCCAGCCAACTACCTGCTGCCGCAAAGCTTCCAGTACTACGGCGTGGTGATCTCGACCAATCAACGCTTCATGGAAGAGTACACCCGGGCCGTCCGGCCCTTCGCCAGCCTGGCATTGACACGCCACAGCCGCGAAGGCTCCGGTTATGGCCTGAGTGTGGGTCTGGCCGGCAGCGTACTGGGCCAGGACCATCTCAGCGTCGGCTTCAATTTTTCCAAGTCCAGTCCTTTGACAACCGGCCATACGCGTGAGCTGCAGGTCAGCTACCGCCGGCATTTCTGACACCACGCCATCACACGAGGGGAACTTCCATGACCGCACGCCCACATCGCTCACTTGCAGCCACCACCCTGGCAGGTCTTGCACTGGCCAGTGCCCTGGCCGGCTGCTCCACCACCGACCGAGGCTCCACGCCGGCGCTGCAACGCCAGGCAAGCTGGGCCGTGCTGCCATTTGAGAACCACACCGAGACCCCCATGGCAGGACAGCGTGCAGAAGCCATTGCGGCCGCCCTGCTGCATGCCCGGGGCGTGGGAGAGGTCAAACGCTATGCCGGCCCCGCCCAGCAGGACCCGCTGTTTGGCGTGCCCGGCGGTGCCGGCGGCGACAGCGGCCTGGGCTGGGCACGGGATCAGGGCGTGGCCTATGCGCTGACCGGTGCCGTCGACGAGTGGCGCTACAAGGTCGGGGTCGATGGCGAGCCTGCCGCGGGCGTGACCCTGCGCATCATCGATGTCAAAACCGGCGCCACCTTGTGGACCGGCGCCGGCGGGAAAAGTGGCTGGAGCCGCGAAGCGCTGTCTGCGGTAGGCCAGAAGCTCATCCGCGGCCTGCTGGATTCCGGTCTGGGCAACGTACGTTAACCCTCCTCACCGCACAACCCGCATGCAACCAGGGAGCACCAGTATGGAGCCGCGCCGACAGTCAATGGAGCCAGGGCCTTTGCAGGCGTCTTTGGTCCCCAACTCGCCCCTGGGCAAGTTGGCTTTGCCCAGCACGCGCACCAGCGTGCTGATCGGTGAAGTGGTGATCCTCCCCCTGCTGTTTCTGCTGCTGGGCCTGTGGTTCTCCCCCGACAACCCGCTGTGGGTCAACACCGAGTTCCCGTGGTCCTGGCTGGCCCCCATCATCATCGCCCTGCGCTATGGTGCCCTGGCCGGGCTGGGCTCCTCCACCATCCTGCTGGCCGCCTGGTTCTACTTTCACCGGGGCCAGTGGCAAGACTTTCCCCAGCTGTACTTCCTGGGAGGGCTGATCACCATCATGGTGGTGGGTGAAGTGGCCAGCCAATGGCGCGCCAAGACCCGCCGCGCGGAATCGGTACAGCACTACCTGGACCAGCGCCTGGAGCATCTGGTGCGGCAGTATTACCTGCTGCGCCTCTCGCATGACCGGCTGGAGCAGGAGCTGATCGGGCGCCCCATGTCCATGCGCGACGCCTTGCTGAAACTGCATGCCAGCGCGGACTCCGCCGATGCCACCCAGAGGCTGCTGCAACTGCTGTCCCAGTACTGCCAGATCACCGATGCCAGCCTGCATGCGGTGACCGACGAGCAGCTGCAACCCCATGCCATTGCGCACATCGGAAGCCCGGACAGCGTGGACACGCAGGATGCCCTGGTGCGCCAGGCGCTGGAAATGCGCAGGCTCTGCCATGTGGTGGAATCCACGGCCGAAGGCCAGACCAGCCGCTACCTGGTGGCCGCGCCGCTGCTGGATCTGCAGGGCGATCTCTACGCCCTGCTGGTGGTCAGGGAGATGCCGTTCTTCGCGCTGCAGACCGAGAACCTGCAGGTGATCAACCTGCTGCTGAGCTACTACACCGATGGTCTGTCCGCCCACGAACTGACCAAGCCCGTGCTCACGCAGTTCCCGGACTGCCCCGACAGCTTTGCCATGGAACTGCAGCGCCTGTCCCACATGCAGCAATCCTCCGGCATCAGCAGCGTGGTGCTGGCCCTGGAGTTCTCCCAGGAAGCCATTGCGCGCAACGTGCCCCAGCAGGTGGTGCGCATGAAGCGCATGCTGGACGAAGTCTGGCTGACGGAGCCGCAGGCGGGCAAACAGGTGGTCGCCATCCTGATGCCCTTGGGCACCACGGCCACTGCCGAAGGTTTTCTGCAGCGACTGGAGCAATGGGCGCTCAGCAGCAAGCAGCACATTTCCTTGATGGAAGCAGGCATCTTTCCGCATGTGCTCCTGCTGGAGCAGCACACCTCGCAGGAGCTGCTGCAACGCATTGAAGGCCTGCGCCATGGCTAACTTCAAACTGGCTTTCGTCGCACTGCTGCTGGAGATCTCCAGCTGGACGGTCTCCGGCTTTCTGACCCAAAGCTCGGATTCGGCACTCTGGGGCTACCTCGCACTGCATGCCCTGGCCTCCGCCGTGCTGGCTTTCAGCATGCTGCCGCTGCTGCTGGGCAAGCATACCCAGCCCCGCTGGGCCGTCGTCGGCCTGATCGCGTGCTTCTGCTTTGTCATTCCTGTCCTGGGCTTTGTGCTGGCCTTCCTGGCGGTGATGACCGTCCGTGTCTACCCCTCGCGTGATCCGACGGAGGACTTCTCGTCCGTGGTGCTGCCCGAGTTCGACCAGCACCAGCATCTGCCAGGCACCGCACAGACCTCGGGCATCCGGTCGCTGCTGTCCAACCGCGAGGCCCCCACCAAGCTGCGCTTCAAGGCCTTGGTCACGCTCAGCCATGTCAAGGGGCGGATTGCCTCCCCCTTGCTGCGCGATGTACTGGACGACCCCAGCGACGACCTGCGCCTGCTGGCCTACGGCATGCTGGACCGCATGGAGCAAAAGCTCTCCCGGGCCATCCACGAAGAGCTGCAGGTCCTCAAGGAAGAAGCCTCTGGGCCTGCCGCGCTTTCCCCCCGGGGACTGGTGGCGGCGCACCGCCTTTCCGATCTGTACTGGGAACTGCTTTACCAGGAGCTGGCCTCGGACGATATGCACGACTTCGCCGTACAGGAGTCGCTGCGCTACTGCGACATGGTGCTGCGCCAGCAGCCCGACGAACCGCCGCTGGTGCTGCGCCGCGGCCGTCTGCTGCACGCCATGGATCGCCAGCAGGAAGCCGAGCAGTGCTATGCCAGGGCTCTGGAGCTGGGCATGCCGGCGACCCAGGTCATTCCCTACCAGGCGCAGATCCGCTACGCACAGCGTGATTTCGTGCAGGTGCGTTCCATGATGCAGGGCATCGCGCAGCACAACGCCCTGCCCAAGCTGCGGCCCGTGATTGATTACTGGAGCTGAACCGATGACGTTGCCCAAAGCCACAGAGGCCGACATTGCGCTCCTGCTAGAGGGCACCTACCCCTATATCAGCGGCGGCGTGTCCAGCTGGATCCACCAGATGATCCAGGCCTATCCGCAATACCGTTTTGCGCTGATCTTCATCGGCAGCCGCGCCGATGACTATGCGGGCCTGCGCTACCAGCTGCCCTCGAACGTGGTGCACATCGAAGAGCACTATCTCTACGAGCACCTCCAGGCAGATTTCATTCCATCCGCTCGCCCAGGCCACTCCCAGGCCTTTGCCAAGGCCCAGGTGCTGATCGATGCACTCGGCCGCCACGCCACCGGCATGGCCTCCACGGAAGAGGTCGTCGACGCCATCCGCACGGTCACCAAGGAAATCATGCCTGGCGGACAGATCCCGCTGGATGATTTTCTCTACAGCGAAGGCGCATGGGAGCTGATCCGCAAGAGCTACGAAGACTATTGCACCGACCCCTCGTTCGTGGACTATTTCTGGACCGTGCGCATCATGTTCCAGCCCCTGTGGATCATGGCGCGGGTGGCCCGGTCCATGCTGCCGGTTCGCATGGTGCACAGTGCCTCCACAGGCTATGCCGGTTTTCTGGGCGCCCTGGTCCATGACACCCGCGGCATTCCTTTCGTGCTGTCCGAGCACGGCATCTACACCAAGGAACGGCAGATCGACCTGCTCAAGAGCGACTGGATTCGCGACAACCGCAACATCTTCCAGCGCAACGCCAGCGAAGTCTCCCACTTCCGCAAGATGTGGATCAGCCTGTTTGAGTGGATGGGACGCTATTGCTACGCAGCGGCCAACCCCATCGTCGCGCTGTACGAGACCAACCGGCAGCGCCAGATCCACGATGGCGCTCCCAAGGAACGCACGCTCAACATTCCCAACGGCATTCGCATTGCCCAGTTTGCCGCCGGCCGGCGGCCGGAAGGCGCGCCCGTCCCGCCCGTGATCTGTCTGCTGGGACGGGTCGTGCCCATCAAGGACATCAAGACCCTGATCCGTGCCATGCGCCGCGTCGTCAACCAGTACCCGGAGGCCCAGGCCTGGATCGTCGGGCCTGCGGACGAAGACGAACTCTATGCCCAGGAATGCCGCGATCTGGTCGAAAGCCTGGGCCTGCAGCAGCAGGTGAAGTTCCTGGGCTTCCAGAAGACCGCAGACATCCTGTCCCAGGCCGGCATCCTGGTGCTCTCTTCCATCAGCGAAGCATTGCCACTGGTGGTGCTGGAAGCCTATGCCGCCGGCATTCCGGTGGTCACCACCGATGTGGGCTCCTGCCGTCAGCTGGTGGAAGGGCTGGATGGCGAAGACAAGGCCCTGGGGCCCAGTGGGCGTGTCGTCGGCATCGCCTCCCCGCGGAGCCTGGCCGATGCCATGCTGGAACTGCTCACCGATACCGCCGCCTGGCAAGCGGCCAGCCGAAGCGCTGTCGCCCGCGTGGAACGGTTCTACACCGACACCCGCATGTTCGACAGCTACCGCAAGATCTATGAGGATGCCCTGGCATCCCGGAAGGAGGCACGCTGATGGCCGGTATCGGTTTTGAACTGCGCCGCCTGCTGCGCAAGAACACCCTGCTCAGTCTGGTACAGACCTACGCCTATGCCAGCGTGATCGGCTCCGGCCCCTGGGTGTTCTCCATCGTCGGCATTCTGCTGATGGGTCTGCTCAGCGTGGGCCTGGTCGCTCCGCCGTTTCTGGTAACCCAGTTCCAGACATCCGTCACCTACCTGGTGGCGTTCAGTCTCATCTGGACCGGGCTGGCCCAGCTGGCCTTCACCCGCTTCATCTCCGACCGCCTGTTCGAGAAGCGCGCGGAAATGGTGCTGCCCAATCTCCATGGCCTGCTGCTGCTGGTGCTGGGCAGTGCAAGCCTCATTGGGATCGCGGCCTGCTTCACGCTGCTGTCCGGGCAAAGCATGCTCTACCGCATGCTGATGCTGTCGGGATTCGCCTTGCTGTGCGGCATCTGGATTCTGACGGTGCTGCTGTCCGGCATGAAACGCTACAAGGCCATCACCGTGCTGTTTGCGGTGAGCTACACGCTGATTGTGCTGATCTCCCTGGTGCTGCGCTATTACGGCCTGGAAGGTCTGCTGGGCAGCTTTGTGATCGGGCATCTGCTGCTGTTTTGCGGCATGTGGGTGCTGGTACTCAGGGAGTTCAATCCCCACCGCCGCCTGATTGCCTTTGATTTTCTGCAGCCGAAATCGCTGTACGGCACCCTGGTGCTGACCGGCTTTCTCTACAACCTGGGCATCTGGGCCGACAAGCTGATGTTCTGGGCCTATCCCGACACCTCCCAGGTGATCATTGGCGGGCTGCGCGCGTCACTGATCTACGACATTCCGGTGTTCCTGTCCTACCTCTCCATCATCCCCGGCATGGCCGTGTTCCTGGTCCGTATCGAGACCGACTTTGTGGAGTACTACGACAAATTCTTCACGGCCGTGCGCCAGGGCGGCTCCCTGGAAGAAATCGACACCATGCGCGACGAAATGGCCTATGCCATCCAGAGCGGCCTGGGCGAAATCGCCAAGATCCAGACCCTGGCCGTGCTGGTGACCTTTGTCGCCGGACCGGCAGTCTTGCGCCTGCTGGGCATTTCCGAGCTCTACCTGCCCCTGCTGCATGTGCAGGTGGTGGGGGCTGCGCTGCAGGTGGGGCTGATGGCCGTGCTGAACGTGTTTTTCTACCTGGATGAACGCCGCATCGTGGTCTGGCTTTGCGTGGAGCTGCTGGTGCTGAACATTCTGCTCACGGCGCTGTCGCTGGAGTTGGGGGCAGCCTTCTACGGCTACGGCTTTGCGGGCGCCATGCTGATCACGCTGTGTACCGGCTTGCACCTGCTGTCCCGCGAAATCGGGCGGCTGGAATATAAAACCTTCATGCTGCAATAAGCCGCAAAACGCTTTTCCAGCAAGCCGCTCTCCCCAAGTGTGCTTTTTTAGCCGACAGGCTGGTGAATCAGCAGTTGCAAAACCTCATGCCTTTGCAGGAAACTGCAAAGGCTTTTTCAAGCCGCACATTCACTCCAAACACAACAAGGCTTTCCGTATCATGAAAAGTTTTTTGCTGCTTCTCTGGCTGCTTCCAACTCTGGTATTCGCCCAAGGTCCAGCCCCGCAACCCACCGAGGCCGAGAAAAGATACCAGGAAATTGTCAATTTGCAATGGCAACATGGGCCGTCCAAGGCAAGCATCGGCAGCAATGCGTCGATTGAGATCCCGAAAAATCATGCATTCCTGGATGCAGCCAACACCCGTAAATTCCTGGAACTCAACGGCAATCCCCCGCACGACAACAATTACACCCTTGCCCCCGACAACCTGGACTGGTTTACCATTCTCGAATTTGCGGAAACGGGATACATCACGGACGATGACAAGATTGACTCCGACGCTCTGATGAAGGCCATTAAAGAAGGAGATGTTTCCAGTAACGAGGCACGAAAAAGTCTCAAGATGGAAGCCATCTATACCGATGGCTGGGTCATCCCGCCGCATTACGATGAAAAGACCAAACAGCTGGAATGGGGCATACAGCTGCATTCAGATTCCGGACAGAAGAATATCAATTACACCAGCCGGATTCTGGGTCGGGAAGGCTTCATGAATGCCATTCTGGTCGCGGACCACGATATGCTGGACCAGAACATCACCAGCTTCAAGCAGGCACTGGCTGGTTTTTCCTACAACCCGGGCAAAACCTATGCCGAGTTCTTGCCAGGTGACAAGGTGGCCGGATATGGACTCACAGGTTTGATTCTGGGTGGCGCCGCCGCCGTGGCCACCAAGAAAGGTTTCTGGGCAGCGATTGCAGGCGCTGCCGCCGCTTTCTGGAAAGTGATTGTCGCGGCGGTCATTGCGGCCTTGGCAGGCATTGCGAGCATCTTCAAGAAGAAGCAATGAACCTGGTACCCCTGGAGGCACAGTTGCTCATCCTGGCTGTGCTTTTTTATATCTATGATTCCAGTGTCTTGCTATTTTCCAACGAGGGCGTGATCACACCCTCCTGGAAAAACTGGAGCGCCCAAACCAATCTCAAAGGATTGGTTTTGCTGCGCAAAAGGCTTTTCTTCCCCAATTTGCTTCTCCCCCACCGCCCTGTTTTCAGGCTGCACTGGCAGCCGGAAAGCCTGTCGCAAGCCGCCTCGGTGGAGTGGCAGAAAGAAAAATCACTGTATGGATGGTTTGGCCTGCCAGCCTACGGCATGGCACTGGCCCTGTTCGTCATCACCCCCATCACCTACTGTTTCTTTCGCAGCGATCCCGCATTGCTGGCCTGCCTGGCCCTGATCTACCTGATGCCCGTTGGGGCCGGCATGCTGCTGTACCGACACCAGAAGCCCCTTGGCGTCAGCACGAAAAATGCCTGGTCGCTGTTCCTGGAGTGCCTGCTGTGTCCGCCCTTCACGATCAACATCGTCCGCAAGCTGTCTCTGGCCAGACGGCTGCAGGCCAATTTCGTGGACAGCGCCTTTCAGCTGGTGGATGCCGCACAGTGGGAGCGTGTGCAAGCGGAGCTGATCGCCTGCATGGACGCCGAGATCGACGCAGCCGACTCGAAGGACAGTTCTGCCCGGTGGGCGGCATCGAAGAACCGTCTGCAGGGCATGCAGAAGCAATAACCCACCAGACAGGGGCCTGTGCGCCTCCATCAGGCAGCGTGTTCTGGCGCTTGGCGCGCAAGCCTAGCCTGCCCCGGCAAAGCCTGCCAATGCGCTCGGCCGGGACCGTGCGACGCCGCCGCCGCGCCCCGGCGGACAGCGGACATACCGCCGCCGCGCCCTATCTCACCTGGAAATGCTGGCTGGCCTGCCAGCTGGCACCCGGTGCCAGCGCCTGCGGCTGGTTGACCAAGGCCGCTTCGACACACAGCATCTGGCGCCAGCTGTCCGCCGCCATGTCCCCGAGCTGGGCACACAGCGCCGGACCGGGATTCCAGACCACGGTTTCGGGCCAGGCACCATCCTGGGCAATGTCCAGCACCCCGTGCCGGCCATGCAGCTGCAATGCCGCACGGCTGCGCGCATAGACCCGGTCCACCTCTTCACCCAGCACCACGCTGCCGTCCTGCACCGCAGGTACAAAGCCGCGTGCGGCATCCCAGAACGCCTGGCCCTCCAGCCCTTGCAGCCGCGCCGTCTCGGCGTCGTGCACGGCCAGATAGCTGTGCAATGCACCGGTGAAAGCCAACGCCGTGGAGCCGGTATTGGTAGCCTGCAGTTGCACCCGCAGACCGGCGGGCGTCAGCTGTACCTGCAGCACGGCACGCAGGCCGTGCGGAAAATCTGCGTGCAGCGATGGCTCCGCGTCCCAGCACCAGCTGGCAGAGATAGATCCCTCTTGCACTTCGGCGCCCAGGTAGTGCCAGGGGGTCCGCCGCACCAGGCCATGCTTGGGCAAGGGGCCACGCTGGTTGAACTGGGGAAAACACACCGGAATACCGCCGCGGATGGGGGCACTGCCGTCCAGCACGGCACGCGGGCTGAGGAACAGGCGCTCCTGCCCTTGCGCCTCCCAGGACAGCACCTGGGCGCCGAAGTCCGAGACCACGGCACTGTCACCGTTGGGCAAGCCCAGGCGCGTGCAGGCCAGCCCGCGCCACACCATGCGCTCGGCACGCGGGAACTCGCTCATGGCGCTCAGGCGTCCTGGGCGTCGGTCAGTTCGTCGGCACGGTCCTGCCCGGCGGCAAAGTCCAGATCACCGGTATAAATGGCACGGCCGCAGATCACGCCTTCGACGCCTTCCTTCTGGACCGCGCACAGTGCTTCGATGTCGGCCATGCCGGCCAGACCGCCAGAGGCGATGACGGGAATCTTCAATGCCTGGGCCAGCTTGACGGTGGCATCCACATTGATGCCGGTCAGCATGCCGTCCCGGCCGATGTCGGTATAAATGATGGACTCCACACCCCAGTCTTCGAAGCGCTTGGCCGTCGAGATCACATCCTGGCCGGTCAGCTTGCTCCAGCCGTCGATGGCGACCTTGCCGTCCTTGGCGTCCAGGCCCACGATGATGTGGCCCGCAAAGGCGCTGCAGGCGTCCTGCAGGAAGCCGGGGTTCTTCACCGCCGCCGTGCCGATGATCAGGTACTCGATGCCCAGATCGATGTAGCGCTCGATGGTGTCCAGATCGCGGATACCGCCGCCCAGCTGCACCGGGATCTCACCGTTCACCTCTTTCAGGATGCTCTTGATGGCCCCCAGGTTCTTGGGCTGGCCCGCGAACGCGCCGTTCAAATCCACCAGGTGCAGGCGGCGCGCGCCCGCTTCCAGCCATTTGGCGGCCATGGCGGCGGGGTCTTCCCCGAACGTGGTGGATTGGTCCATATCACCCTGGATGAGGCGTACGCAGTGGCCGTCCTTGAGGTCGATGGCAGGAATGAGCAGCATGATGGTGTGCGGTGAAAAAAATGGTCCGCCTCAAAAAGCGGTCCGACAGGGGTGGAACGAAAAATGCCTCAGGGCTTCCAGGCCAGGAAGTTGCGGTACAGGGCCAGGCCCTGGTCGGCGCTCTTTTCCGGATGGAACTGGGTGGCGAAAATATTATCGCGGGCCACGGCCGATGCGAAAAGCCCACCGTAGTCGGTCAACGATGCGCAATGCGCCGCCTGTGCCGGCCGGGCATAGAAACTGTGCACAAAATAGAAGTAGGCGCCGTCGGGCGTATCGCCCCAGACGGGGTGGCGCTGGCCTCCGGGGGCCTGGGGCTGGACCTGGTTCCAGCCCATCTGCGGCACCTTGAAGCGGCTGCCGTCGGCCTGGGTGCGGCCTTCCAGCGCAAAGCGCTGCACGGTGCCGGCAATCAGGCCCAGACCCGGGGTGTCCCCCTCTTCGCTGTGGTCCAGCAGCATCTGCATGCCCACGCACACACCGAACAGCGGTTTGCTGGCGGCGGCTTCGCGCACGGCCTGCTCCATGCCCGAATCGCGCAGCGCTGCCATGCAATCGCGCATGGCGCCCTGGCCGGGTAGCACGACGCGGCTGGCCGCGCGCACTTCGGCCGGATCCTGGGTGACCACCACGCGCACGGCGGAATCCGCCGCAGCGGCCATGACCGCCTGCGAGACGGAACGCAGATTGCCCATGCCGTAATCGACCACGGCCACGGTGTTGTTCAAAGCATTCATAGCAGCTTGTGCGCTTGCAGCTCAGTTTTCAAAATACTCTTTCTTCCCATGGCGCACGCGGTGCGCACGGGCAGCGCCCATTTTTACAGCGATCCCTTGGTGGAGGGAATCACCCCGGCCATGCGCGGATCGCGTTCCAGCGCAAAGCGCAGCGCCCGGGCGAAGGCCTTGAAGATGGTCTCGCACTGGTGGTGGGCATTGAAGCCCTTGAGATTGTCGATGTGCAGTGTGACACCGGCGTGGTTCACAAAGCCCTGGAAAAACTCGAACACCAGCTGGGTATCGAGCTGGCCGATGCTGCCGGCGGTGAACTTGCAGTCCATGTGCAGGCCGGGACGGCCGGAGAAGTCGATCACCACGCGGCTCAAGGCTTCATCCAGCGGCACATAGGCGTGGCCGTAGCGGCGGATGCCTTTCTTGTCGCCAATGGCCTTGGCAAAGGCCTGGCCCAGGGTGATGCCGATGTCTTCCACCGTGTGGTGGCCGTCGATGTGCAGATCGCCTTCGCATTCGATGTGCAGATCGACCAGCGCGTGGCGCGCAATCTGGTCCAGCATGTGGTCCAGAAAGCCGATGCCGGAATGCAGGCTGGCCTTGCCCGTGCCGTCCAGATCGACGCGCACATGCACGCGGGTTTCGGCGGTATTGCGTTGCACTTCCGCAATGCGGGCGGTGCCATCGTCGGACACGGTGGAGGGGACGAGTGCGTTGCTCATAGTGATTCCTTCAGGGCAGCCAGCATCTGGGCATTTTCTTGGGCGGTGCCTACGGTCAGGCGCAGGCAGTTGGCCAGCAGCGGGTGCATGGCCGAGACATTCTTCACCAGCACGCCCCGCGCCTTCATCTGGGCCTGGGCGTGGGCGGCATCGCGCACCCGCAGCAGCACCATATTCGCTTCGGACGGCCAGACCGTGGCTACGCCGGGCAACGCCGCCAGGGCATCGATCAGCGGCTGGCGTTCGGCGCGGATGGCCGCCGCCTGTTCGGCATACAGCGATTCATGCTGCAACGCAAAAATCGCCGTTTCGCAGTTGAGTACGCTGATGTTGTAAGGCGGGCGCACCTTGTCGATCTCGTTCACCAGGGCGGACGGGCCGATCAGATAGCCCAGGCGCGCGCCGGCCAGACCGAACTTGCTGAGCGTGCGCATCAGCAGCACATGGGCATTGCGGGCCGGATCGGCCTGCATGCGCGTGATCCAGCTGCGGCTGGCAAAAGGCTGGTAGGCCTCGTCCATCACCACCAGACCGCCCACAGCGGCCACCGCGTCGATGACGGCCTGGACCTTGTCCTCGGCCCACAGTGTGGCCGTCGGGTTGTTGGGGTAGGCGATATAGGTGATGGCGGGCCGGTGGGCGGCAATGGCCTGCAGCATGGCGGGCACATCCAGGTCAAAGTCTGCCGTCAGGTCCACGCCGACAAAGTCCAGCCCTTGCAGCTTGGCACTCAGGGGGTACATCACAAAGCCGGGCATGGGCGCGAGCATGGTGGCGCGACCACCTTCGCTCGGCTGGGCCGTGGCCAGCGCCAGCAAGGTGATGATTTCATCCGAGCCATTGCCCAGCAGCACCGCCGTTCCGGCCGGGGCTCCGGCGTAGTCGGCCAGCATCTGCTTGAGCACCTCCAGGCGCTCGCCGGGATAGCGGTTGATTTCCAGGCTGCCCAGGTGCGCCCCCAGTTGCTGCTGCAGCGCGGCTGGCAGACGGTAGGGGTTCTCCATGGTGTCCATCTTCAGCAGGCCTTGGGCGGGCTGGACATGGTAGGCCGACATGGCACGCACATCGGCACGGATGCGCTGCAGGGCGCGGGTTTGGTTGTCTGGTGGGGTCATGGTCGTCTTTCCACGGGATGCCTGCGTTGGCCTGCATTGCACGGCTGCAATGGTGTGGGCGCTCAGGCTCCTTCCAATCCGGGAGCGGGTTGCCGCAGCGGGTGCACCACGGTCACGCCGCCAAATTCGGCACCATGGGGCAGGTGCAGGCTCAGCATCTGGCTGCAGCCGCTGTGCTGGGCACAGGCCACGGCCAGGCAATCGCCGAAATCCAGCTGGTGGCGGGCCTGCACGGCCCAGGCCGTTTCCAGCGTGGCCGCATCGGTCTTCCATGGCGTCCAGGTCTGGTAGCGGCGGATGGCGGCACGCGCATCGCCCTGGGGCAGCGGCACGGCGGCGGTGGTGACCTGGTCATAGAACTCGACCAAGGCCTGGTTGCCGGTACGACCGCTGCGCGTGCGCCACAGCACGTCCAGCCAGGCCAGCGTGGCCGCGTACAACGGGCCGCCGGCCACGTCTTCGGCGGCAATCAGCACCGAGGTATCGACAAACACCGGGTTCATGCCGCCGCTCCGGAATTCAGGTCTTGGGGATCACCGGCGCGCCGGGCACTGGCGCGGCGCACCTGGGCGCTGGCTGCAGCCACCGCTGCCGGACCGGCCTGCCAGCTGCGCTCGTCCGTGCGCCAGGCCAGGTAGGCCCGTTCGTACGCGTCCTCGCGCTGCATCATCTCGGCCATGAAGTCTCCCACCATGCGCGAGACGCTGGTGCCGCGCCGGGCCGCTTCCACCCGCGCCCATTCGAGCACGCTGTCGTCAACGGTGATGGTGAGGTTCTTCATGCCGTCTATCGTACACGAAATTCGTGCAACACGAAATTCGTGCCACACCAGATCCGTGTCACACAGTAGCCGCTCTGCGCAGCAGCTGCTGGGCCATCTCGCCCACCCGCCGCAAGGCATCCAGATGCTGTGCGGTCCAGTCCCCTCCCAGGCCGATGCGCACCCCCTGCGGAAAGCGCCCAGCCGCACCGAACAACCGTCCGGGCGGGATCAGGATCTGCTCGGCCAGACAGGCTTCGTGCAGCTGCACGGCCCCCACGCCCTGCGGCAGCTCCAGCCACAGCAGCAGCCCGCCGGGCGGATCGCTGACGCGGGTCCCCGCAGGAAAATGCCCGGCAATCACCTGCCGCGCCTGGTCCACCCGCACCGCAATGGCTGCGCGCAACTGTCGCATGGCGGCATGGTGGCCGGTCTGGGTGATCAGATCGGCCAGCGCCAGCTCCAGCACGGCAGACTGTCCTCCGGCCTGCATTTCCTTGATGTGGCGCACCTGCGCCGTCCAGCGGCCGGCCTCCAGCCAGCCCAGGCGCAGGCCCGGCGCCAGCGTCTTGGAAAACGAATGGCACAGCATCACCTGGCCGCTGCTGTCATAGGATTTGAGCGTGCGGCGCATGGCATCGCCCTCGGCCAGGTCGGCATAGATGGCGTCTTCGATCACGGGCAGCCCATGCTGCGCCGCCAGTTGCACCAGGCGTTTGCGCTCGGCCTGCGGCATGCAGCAGCCCAGCGGATTGCTGAGGGTGGGCACCAGCAGCAGGGCCTTGACCGGCTGGGTATCGAGCGCCAGTTGCAGTGCATCCACCGACAGGCCATGGCGTGGATGCGTGGGAATCTCCAGGGCCTTGAGTTGCAGCGCCTGCAGCACCTCCAGAAACGAAAAATGCGTGGGAGACTCCAGCGCCACCACATCGCCCGGCTGGGTCACCGCACGCAGGCACAGAGCCACGCTGTCCATGCAGCCCCCGGTGATGACGATGCGCTCCGGGTCCAGGCTGCACCCCAGGCCCACCGCATAGCGGGCCAGGGCGCGGCGTGCGTCTTCATGGCCACTGGCATCCGGGTAGGTGGACAGCAGATGGCGGTGCTGCTGCACGGCACGCGTGACGGCCCGGCGCACGCGGTCGGTATGCAGCAAGTCCGGCCCCGGTGTGCCGCTGCTGAACGACAGCATGCCTTCGGGCTGCTTGCGCCCCAGCACGCGCTGGCCCAGCCAGTCCTTGGACAGCGCGCGAGGCCGGCGCAGGGGCTGGACCGTGCTGGGCTCCGGCAGCTGTGCTGGGCGCGCCGCCACATAGAAGCCCGAGCGCGGGCGGGCCGTGATCAGCCGCGCATCTTCCAGCCAGTGAAATGCCTGCACCACCGTGGTCTGTGCCACGCCATGCTGGCGGGCCAGCGCCCGCACCGAAGGCAGCTTGTCGCCGCGCGCCAGGGTGCCCTGGCGTATGCACTGGGCCAGGGGTTCGGCAATCTGCAGATACAGAGGAAGAGAGGCAACGGAATCCATGCCGGCATTCTGTACTACCCCGGCCTATTGCCTTCAGTACAGATACCCTGCCAGCCATACAGCACAGAAGCCCGAGGCCCTGCGGCTGTACCGGTTCGGTTCACACCGGACTGCCGCTGTTGCCGCCCGCCGCATTGCCCGACAGTGAGGCCATGTATGCGATCCACCCCTCCCCCCATACGCTCCCACACGCTTCCACCATGGCATCCGCACACGGTGCAGAGGGCCGGTTGAGAGCCGAACTTGGCACACCACCGCCCCCCTGGAAGCCACTATCCCTGGACGCAGCCGGCACGGTGCAGGCGGTGCTCGTCCCGAAAGGCCGGATGGCGGTACTGGAATGCCAGCAGGGCCGCCTGTGGCTCACGCAACAGGACCTGCTAAAGGATAAGTTTGCCGAAGCCGGCCAGCGCCTGTACTGCCCCGGCCCTGCCCGGCTGTACCTGGGTGCGCAAGGCAATGCGCCGGCCCTGGTGCGCTGGGTGCTGCTGCCCCAGGGCAGCCATACCCCGGCATAAGCCACCCCGGCAACCGGGTGGCGCCGGCACCCGAGGCTTGCCTTAGCGGTACTGCGGTGGTTGCGCGTAGCCACCGCGGCCAGCGTCGCCGGGGAAAGCCTGGGGTGCTGGCGCACCAGCGCCGCTGCGGGGCGGCTGCGCCACCGGGTTGCCGGCCAGTTGCACCTCGAACAGTGCCGCACCGATCACGCCGATGTTGCGCGCATCCCCGTCAGCCGTGTGGGCCGCATACGCCCGGTCCTTGGTGGCAAAGCGGAAGGCCGCCACCTCGCGGCTGTTCTTGCGAAAGCCCTCGATGTGCAGGGTCTGGCCCGCGCGCAGGAGGTAGCCGGCGTTCTGCAGGCTGCCCGCCTGGCCGGACAGCACGTCCAGGCCGTCTACCGTGGCCACCACCTCGTAGTTGCGGCTGCTGCGGTTGGTGAACACCAGCATATAGCGCTCGCCATGGCGGCCCGCCAGCTGGTAGCTGCTGCTGCCGCGCTGGCTGTACACCGGCAGCGCCTGGCCTTGCCCATCCAGCAAGGACCACTCCACCGCACCGTCGGCCAGCAGCACATTCAGCTGCCGGTCGGCACTGCCGCCCAGGGCACGGCGGATGCTGGCTTCATCGGAATAGCGCAGTTGCGACAGCGCCTGTGCATGTTCGGGATGCAAACGCGTGGCTTCCACATCGTAGGTCACGGACTCCCGCCCCTCCCCCCACTGGGTGCCCAAGGTGGATTCCATCTGGGGACCACGCTGGGCCACGGCGGCAAGCGGATCGGGACTGGACTGCGGGGCGCCGCACGCCGCCAGACCGGCGGCCAGCAGCAGGGCACACAGGGTCTGCCAGCAGCGCCGCAGCCCGGATGTGGTGGTGGGGTTCATGTTCACACTCCCTGGTGGTTGGAATCTGGATGCACCGCACCCCGGTGCGGCCCGGGTGCGGCCCGTATGTGGCAGCCGCCGCAGCAACGCGTGCAGAAAAAAGCCGTGGACCCGCCACGGCTTGCACACGCGTCCGGTGCCGCTTTATTTCAGACGCATTTCGGCCGCACGGGCATGGCCTTGCAGGCCCTCGCCATAGGCCAGCACGGCGGCGGTCCTGCCCAGAATCTGGGCACCGGCTTCGCTGACCTCGATCAGGCTGCTGCGCTTCTGGAAGTCGTACACCCCCAGCGGCGAGCTGAAACGCGCAGTACCGCTGGTGGGCAGCACGTGGTTGGGGCCCGCGCAGTAGTCCCCCAGGCTTTCCGAGGTGTACGCACCCAGGAAGATGGCACCGGCGTGCTTGAGCAGCGGCTCCCAGCGGTGCGGATCCCGGCTGGAGACTTCCAGGTGCTCCGGCGCAATGCGGTTGCTGATGGCACAGGCCTCTTCCATGTCCTTGGTCAGGATCAGCGCGCCACGGTCGCTCAGGCTCTTGGCGATGATGGCCTTGCGGGGCATCTCGGGCAGCAGGCGATCGATCTCGGCCTGGACGGCATCGATATAGGGCGCATCCGGGCACAGCAGGATGGACTGGGCCAGCTCATCGTGCTCGGCCTGGCTGAACAGGTCCATTGCCACCCAGGCGGGCGGTGTCGTGCCGTCGGCCAGCACCAGAATTTCGCTGGGGCCGGCAATCATGTCGATGCCCACCAGACCGAAGACCCGCTTCTTGGCACTGGCCACATAGGCGTTGCCGGGGCCGGTGATCTTGTCCACCTTGGGGATGGTGGCCGTACCGTAAGCCAAGGCGGCCACGGCCTGCGCACCGCCCACGGTAAAGGCGCGGTGCACACCGGCCACATAGGCGGCGGCCAGCACCAGCGGATTCTTGGCGCCTTGCGGCGTGGGCACCACCATGATGATGTCTTCCACCCCCGCCACCTGGGCCGGAATGGCATTCATCAGCACGCTGCTGGGATACGCCGCCTTGCCGCCGGGTACGTAAATGCCCACGCGGTCCAGCGGCGTGACCTTCTGGCCCAGCAGGGTACCGTCTTCGTCACGGTAGCTCCAGCTTTCGCCATTGGCCTTCTTCTGTGCCTCGTGGTAGCTGCGCACACGGCGTGCGGCGGATTCCAGTGCTTCGCGCTGGTCTGCAGGCAGGCTGTCGAAAGCGGCCTTGAGTTCTTCCTTGGTCAGCTCCAGCGCGGCCATGGAGTCGGCGCTCAGGCCGTCAAAGCGGGCGGTGTACTCCAGCACGGCGGCATCGCCGCGCTTTTGCACATCGGCCAGGATGTCGGCCACACGCTGTTCGATGGCGGCGTCCGTGTCCGCCGACCAATGCAGACGCGCAGCGAAATCATGCTCAAACTGGGCATCTGCGGTTGATAGACGGACGGGAGCAGCTACGAATTCCATAGTATTTACCAGTGGAGAAAATCAGTTGTTCTTGGCCGCAACGGCCTGGGCGAACGCATCGATGATGTGGCGCAGCGGGGCCTGCTTGAGCTTGAGCGACGCCTGGTTGACCACCAGGCGCGAGCTGATGTCCATGATGGGCTCGACCTCGACCAGGTCATTGGCCTTGAGGGTGTTGCCGGTGGACACCAGGTCGACGATGGCATCGGCCATGCCGGTCAGCGGCGCCAGTTCCATGGAACCGTAGAGCTTGACCATGTCCACGTGCACCCCCTTCTTGGCGAAGAAATGGCGTGCGATCTCGGGATACTTGGTCGCAATGCGCAGGCGCGCACCTTGCTTGACGGCATGCGCATAGTCGAAACCATTGCGCACGGCCACGCTCACGCGGCAGCGGGCAATCTGCAGGTCCAGCGGCTGGTAAAGGCCCTGGCCGCCATGCTCGATCAGCGAATCCAGTCCGGACACGCCCAGATCGGCGCCCCCGTACTGCACATACACCGGCACGTCCGACGCACGCACCAGCACCACGCGCACATGGGGCTGGTTGGTGTCGAAGATCAGCTTGCGCGACTTTTCCACGTCTTCCGTCACCGCGATGCCGGCAGCCGCCAGCAGGGGCACGGTTTCTTCAAAGATACGGCCCTTGGACAGGGCAATCGTCACAGGGGTTGCGATCGTCATTCCGACACTCTTTCGATATCTGCACCCAGGCCCCGCAGCTTCTCTTCCATGCGGTCGTAGCCACGGTCCAGGTGATAAATACGGTCCACCAGGGTCTCGCCCTCGGCCACCAGGCCGGCAATCACCAGGCTGGCCGATGCACGCAGGTCGGTGGCCATCACGGCGGCGCCGGTCAGGCGCTTGCCGCCTTCGATGGAAGCCACACGGCCATCGGTGGAGATCTGCGCACCCAGACGGCGCATCTCGTTGACGTGCATGAAACGGTTTTCAAAGATCGTCTCGGTCACCACGCTGCCTCCCTCGCCCACCAGGTTCAGCGCCATGAACTGCGCCTGCATATCGGTGGGAAAGCCGGGGTATTCGGTGGTGCGGAAGCTCTGGGCCTTGAGCTTGCCGTTGGAGCTGACCTTCAGGCCGCCCGCCACGGACTCCACGGTCACGCCCGCATCCTTGAGCTTGTCGATCACGGCGCCCAGGTGGTCGGCGCGTGCATGGTGCAGCAAAGCCTCGCCGCCGGTGGCAGCCACCGCGCACAGGAAGGTTCCTGCCTCGATGCGGTCCGCCACCACGTCATGGGTGCAGCCGTGCAGCCGCTCCACCCCCTGGATCACGATGCGGCTGGTGCCGTGGCCGGTGATCTTGGCGCCCATCTTGATCAGCATCTCGGCCAGATCGGGGATTTCAGGCTCCATGGCAGCGTTTTCCAGCACGGTCTCGCCGTCGGCCAGCGCTGCAGCCATCAGGAAGTTCTCGGTCCCCGTCACGGTCACCATGTCGGTGGTGATGCGCGCGCCCTTGAGGCGCGTCCAGCCTGCAGGCAGGCTGGCGTGCATGTAGCCGTTTTCCACGGTGATGACCGCCCCCATGGCCTGCAGGCCCTTGATGTGCTGGTCCACCGGACGCGAACCGATCGCGCAGCCGCCGGGCAGCGACACCTTGGCGCGGCCAAAGCGGGCCAGCAGCGGCCCCAGCGCCAGCACCGAAGCGCGCATGGTCTTGACCAGCTCGTACGGTGCTTCGGGCGTCAGGCTGTCGGGTGCGACAAAGCTCATGCCGCCACGCTCGCCGTGGGTCTCGGTCTGCACGCCCATATTGGCCAGCAGCTTGCGCATCGTGGCCACATCGTGCAGGCGCGGCACATTGTGCAGGTGCACGGGCTCGGCGGTCAGCAGCGCCGCGCACATCTCGGGCAAGGCTGCGTTCTTGGCACCGGAAATCAGGACTTCGCCCTTGAGCGAACGGCCACCACGGATCTTGAGTTTGTCCATCGCAAAACTGCCTTATGGGTCCAATCAGGCTGTGGCGCGCTCTGAATGCGCCCCCACAGCGAGTGAGTAATGAATGAATGCGGCGGCTTACTGGGCCGCCTGCTGCGCCCATTCGGCGGGCGTGTAGGTCTTCATGGACAGCGCATGCACCTCGTCGGTGGCCATGCGGTTGCCCAGCGTGGCATAGACCAGGCGCTGGCGGCCGACAAGGCGCTGGCCTTCGAATGCGGCCGAGACGATGGTGGCATACCAATGGCGGCCATCGCCTTCGAGCGCAATGTGTTCGCAAGGCAGGCCGGCAGAGATGATGGCTTGGAGTTGGTCAGCGGTCATGGGCCAAAGCACCCGCAGCGCGGGCGACAGAGAAAGTGGAAATCTTGCACATGGTGGTGGTACCGCTCAGTGGCGCATCTTGTAGCCGGTGCGCAGCAGGCGCACGGCCAGAGCGCTGACCAGCAGCCAGGCGCCGCCCACGATGGCCAGACTGGTCCAGGGGGACACGTCGCTCAGGCCGAAGAAGCCATAGCGGAAGCCATCGATCATGTAGAAGAAGGGGTTGAGGTGGCTCACCTGCTGCCAGAACGGCGGCAGCGAGTGGATGGAATAGAACACGCCCGACAGAAACGTCATGGGCATGATCAGGAAGTTCTGGAAGGCCGCCATCTGGTCGAACTTGTCGGCCCACAGCCCCGCAATCAGGCCCAGTGTGCCCAGAAGCGCCGCGCCCAGGAAGGCAAAGGCCAGAATCCACAGCGGCGCCACCGCAACGGGCGGCGTGAAGAACAGCGTGACGATGTACACCCCCAGCCCCACGGCCAGACCACGCACCACCGACGCGCCGACAAAAGCCACAAACCAGGCCCAGTGCGACAGCGGGGTGAGCAGGATGAACACCACGCTGCCCATGATCTTGCTTTGCACCAGACTGGACGAGCTGTTGGCGAACGCATTCTGCAGCACGCTCATCATCACCAGGCCGGGCACCAGGAAGGCGGTATAGCTCAGACTGCCATAGACCTTCACATGCCCGTCCAGCACATGGCCGAAGATCAGCAGGTACAGCACGGCCGTGAGCACGGGCGCGGCCACGGTCTGGAAGCTCACCTTCCAGAACCGCAGGATTTCCTTGTAGAACAGCGACTGCCAGCCTTGCATCATGCCGCTCCTTTCATCACCTGCAGAAACACATCCTCCAGGTCGGCACGGCGGATTTCCATGTCTTCCATGGCCACGCCCGCTTCACGCAAGGTGGCCAGATAGCGTTCTATGTCGTTGGGGCCCTGGGCCGGCAGCTGCACCACCCGGCCGGTGACGCGGGCGATGGGCAGCAGCACCTCGGGCAGGGCCTGGTCGCTCTTGAACTGCAGCACATTGGCCGACGCCGTCTTGAGCAGGTTGGAGGTATCGTCCAGCGCCACGATCTGTCCGTGCTTGAGCATGGCGATGCGGTTGCACAGCGCTTCAGCCTCTTCCAGGTAGTGGGTGGTCAGCAGCACCGTGTGGCCCTGCTTATTAAGCTTGGCAATGAAATGCCAGAGGGCCTGGCGCAGTTCCACATCCACACCGGCCGTGGGTTCATCCAGCACGATGATGGGCGGCTTGTGCACCAAGGCCTGGGCCACCAGCACCCGGCGCTTCATGCCGCCCGACAGCTGGCGCATATTGGCCGTGGCCTTGTCGGCCAGGCCCAGGCTGTCCAGCAATTCGTCGATCCAGTCGTCGTTGTGCTTCACGCCAAAGTAGCCGGACTGCAGGCGCAGCGTCTCGCGCACATTGAAGAAGGGGTCGAACACCAGCTCCTGGGGCACCACGCCCAGCTGACGACGTGCTGCAGCAAAGTCGCTTTGCACGTCATGGCCCTGGACGGTGACACGGCCGGAAGTGGCCTTGGCCAATCCCGCCAGAATGCTGATCAGCGTGGTCTTGCCTGCGCCGTTGGGACCGAGCAGGCCGAAGAATTCTCCCTCGCCGATGTCCAGGCTGACCTGTTGCAGGGCCTGGAACTCGCCCTTGGGCGTGCGGTAGGTCTTGGAGATGGATTGGAATGAGACAGCTGGCATGGCAGCCGGTCATTTTAAAGGCAGTCCACCGCTGTGTGCCCGGGGGGCTGGGCGATAAACCTTATCGGGGCTGCTGCAACCCCGCACCAATGCCTGCACCAGCGCCCGCACAGCGGGCCGCACCACCGGCATGGCGCTGCCGCCGCGGGGTGTCAGACCAAGGGGTCTGCGCCCGCGCTGGCGCCCACCGGCACGCCCAGCACGCCGTCCACGCCGTAGACATGGGCCATGGAATGCAGGCCGGCGGGAAGATGCTGCACTTCCAAGGTGCGCTGGCTGGTCAGGGCCAGACGGCGACATTCCAGCAACAACGCCAGTGCGGCGGAATCAAAACGCCGCACCGCAGCGGCATCCAACACCACGGCACCGGTGCCGCCACCGGCGATCTGGCGGCGCAGCTGCGGCAGCAGGGCTGCGGCCTGGTCGCTATCCAGATCGGCGGGCAGTGCAATCACGCTCATTTGGCATTGGCGGCCTTGGCCGGCATGGTGCCGCGGCTGGCCAGGGTCTGGATCAGGCCGTCAATGCCGGTCTTGTTCAGCTCTTCGGCGAACTGGGTGCGGTAGGTTTCCACCAGCCAGACGCCCAGCACGTTGAAGTTGTAGACCTTCCAGACGCCGTCCTTCTTTTCCAGACGGAAGTCCAGCGGCACGGGCTCGCCCTTGCCACGCACCTCGGTGCGCACCAGCACATCGGTGTCACCGGCCGCCATGCGCAGCGGCTTGACCACCACGGTCTGGTCGCTGACCTGAGCCAGCGCGCCGGAGTAGGTGCGCATCAGCAGCTGCTTGAATTCAGTTTGCAGGCGTTCCTGCTGGGCCGGCGTGGCCTGGCGCCACTTGGGACCCACGGCCGCCGACGTCATGCGGCGAAAGTTCACATGCGGCAGCACCACCTGGTCCACCAGGGCATTGATCTTGGCCATGTCTCCGCCCTTGAGGGCCGGATCCGCCTTGATGGTGGTCAGCACGTCGGTCGACAGGCGCTTGATCAGCGCATCTGGCGCTTCCTCGGCCGCCAGGACCGCCAGCGGCAGGCAGGCAGCAGCGGCCAGGGCCACCAGGGAGTGCACAGAGGTACGTCGATTCATCTTCATGGGTAATCCTTTTCAGCAACGGGCTACGGCCCGTGGGGGGGTGCGCCTGGGCAACACACCAGGGCACAGCGTGCCGCATTCTGGTCAACAGCATGCAAGGCGTGCGTAAAGTCTTGCAACACCATGCATCCGCGCCAGCGCGGGCCATGCCCGGGAAACGTCATTCTTCGGGCGGAAGCTTGCCGGCGTCCATGTCTTCGACGCGACCATCGCCCTTGGGCTGGCGCGACTGCAGATACACATCGCGCAGCAGCACATAGCGGTCCAGCGCCACCGAATCCACAATGTCGCCAGCCTTCAGCAGGCGTGCACGGTCGTCCACGACCTTGAGGCCCACCAGCGCGTTGCGGTGCGAAATCGGACGCAGCTCGCTCAGGACATTGCCGTTCCAGTCCGCAGGCAGGGCCACCGTGTCCCGCACGGTGGATGGTCCCAGCAAAGGCAGCACCAGGTAGGGGCCGGGCTTGATACCCCAGGCACCCAGGGTGCGGCCAAAGTCCTGCTTCTGGCGGTCCACGCCCATTTCGGTCGCAATGTCCAGCAGACCGCCAATGCCCAGCACCGTGTTGGTGGTGAAGCGCACCATGTGGTTGTAGGCCTGCAGACCATTGCCTTGCAGCAAATGGTTCACCATGGACCACAGATCGCCCACGTTGCCGAAGAAGTTGCCCACACCGGTGCGCACCGGCTGGGGTGTCACGGTCTGGTAGGCCGTCGCCACAGGCTTGAGCACCGCGTCATCGACCCCGTCGTTGAACGACTGCACCTTGCGGTTGAAGGACTCGTACGGATCCTGCGGGTTGCTGCCGGTCGCCGCGCAACCGCCCAGCGCCAGGGCACTGGCCGACACGGCGGCAATCGCGCTCCAGCGCACGATGGGGGATGTCTTGTTCTTCTGCATCATGGGTCAGTTTCCGTTGGTTGCGGGCGCAGGCGTGGCGGCCCCCTCTTCGGCCTTGTTGTAGAGGAATTGGCCGATCAGATTTTCCAGCACCACCGCCGACTGGGTCGAGCTGATGCGATCACCGGCCTTGAGGTTTTCCTCGTCTGCGCCGGCTTCGATGCCGATGTACTGGTCTCCCAGCAGGCCGCTGGTCAGGATCTTCAGCGAACTGTCCTTGGGGAATTTGTAACGTTCTTCCATCACCAGGTTCACGCTGGCCTGGAAGGTCTGGTCGTCGAAGGTGATGGACTCCACGCGCCCCACCACCACGCCGGCACTCTTGACCGCCGCCTTGGGCTTGAGCCCGCCGATATTGTCGAAGCGGGCGGTCACCGGGTAGCCCTTCTGAAAGTTCAGGCTCAGCAGATTGGCTGCCTGCAACGCCAGAAACACCAGCGCGGCAGCCCCGATCAGCACGAACATGCCGACCCAGATGTCATTTTTGGATTGCTGCATTTTTGATCTATTCCTTGTTTGCCTGGGCGCCGTGCCTCAGATGCTGAACATCGATGCGGTCATCAGGAAGTCCAGTCCCAGCACCGCCAGCGAAGCCATCACCACCGTGCGGGTGGTGGCGCGCGACACGCCTTCCGGCGTGGGCTTGGCCACATAGCCCTGCAGCAGTGCCACAAAGGTCACTGCCACCCCAAATACCGTGCTCTTGATGACGCCGTTGCCCAGATCGTTCCACCAATCCACGCCGGACTGCATCTGGCCCCAGAAGGCCCCCGCATCCACGCCGATCAGCAGCACGCCCACGATCCAGCCACCCAGCACGCCGACGGCACTGAACACCGCCGCCAGCAGGGGCATGGCCACCACCCCCGCCCAGAAACGGGGCGCGAGAATGCGTTTGATCGGGTCCACCGCCATCATTTCCATCGCCGACAGCTGCTCGCCAGCCTTCATCAGGCCGATTTCTGCCGTCAGCGCCGTGCCGGCGCGGCCCGCGAACAGCAAGGCCGTCACCACCGGGCCCAGCTCGCGCAGCAGACTGAGCGTCACCATCATGCCCAGGGCCTCGGCCGAGCCGTAGCGCTGCAGGATGTAGTAGCCCTGCAGGCCCAGCACAAAGCCCACGAACAGGCCGGACACCCCGATGATGGCCAGCGAATAATTGCCCAGAAAATGGATCTGGTCACCCGTCAGGCGAAAGCGCCGCAGCGCTTCCGGCAACAGGGCCAGCAGCCGTCCGAACAGGCGGGCACCATAGCCCATGTCGGCCAGCTTGGAACGCACGGCCAGACCGATGCGTGCGGGATGCAGCCAGTTCATCGTGCACCTCCGTCACCGTGTGCGGCGCCAAAATCGGCCTCCAGCGAGGGGGCGGCATAGTGGAAAGGCACCGGTCCCGTGGGCCGGGCGTGGACAAACTGCTGCACCAATGGATCGGGGCAGTCCATCACTTCCTGTGGCGTGCCCTGTGCGGCCACGCCGCCAGCGCCCAGAATCACCACATGGTCCGCCACGCGGAAAGTCTCTTCCACATCGTGGGAGACCAGGATCGTGGTCAGGCCCATGGCGTCGTTCAGGATCCGGATCAGGCGCGCCGACGTGCCCAGCGAAATCGGGTCCAGCCCGGCAAACGGCTCGTCGTACATGATCAGCTCGGGATCCAGGGCCATGGCACGGGCCAGGGCCACACGGCGGGCCATGCCGCCGGAAATCTGGCTGGGCATCAGATCGCGTGCGCCACGCAGGCCCACGGCCTGCAGCTTCATCAGCACGATATCGCGCACCATGGACGGCGGCAGCTGGCTGTGCTCGCGCAGCGGAAAAGCCACGTTGTCGAACACATTCATGTCGGTGAACAAAGCCCCGAACTGGAACAGCATGCCCATGCGCCGGCGTGCGGCGTACAGCTGGGTCTGGTCCATGGTGCCCACATCCTGGCCATCGAACAGCACCTGGCCCTGCTGGGCGCGGTTCTGTCCGCCAATCAGGCGCAGCACCGTGGTCTTGCCACCGCCGGAAGCCCCCATCAGCGCCGTCACCTTGCCACGTGGCACGGACAGCGAGAGGTCGCGCAGGATCACCCGTTCGCCATAGCCGAACGTGACATTGCGCAGCTCTACCAATGAAGGGGAATCAGACATGGGGATTGAAGTTTTCCACGGCCCAAAGGGGCTTATTGTGCAAACAAGCGCCCGGCTTGGCTGCAATTTGGCGAATAAACATACACCAGTGTATGTTTATTCGCAGCGACAGTGGCAGCACGGGGCGGCCCTGTCACGCTGCGGCGCAGCATAGCCAACGGCACCCGCCTTGTGGCTGCGCTGTGACAGTCACGGGGCAGAGTGTTGCTGCATCACAACATATTTTGCAGAAAGGCGCGGGTACGGGCCTGCTGCGGGTTGGCGAAAAACGCGGCCGCCGGCCCCTGCTCCACGATGTGTCCGCCGTCCATGAAGATCACGCGGTTGGCCACTTCGCGGGCAAAGCCCATTTCGTGCGTGACCACCAACATGGTCATGCGCTCTTCGGCCAGCTCGCGCATGGTGCGCAGCACTTCGCCGGTCAGCTCCGGGTCCAGGGCCGAAGTGGGTTCATCGAACAGCAGAATGTCCGGGTCCATGGCCAGCGCACGGGCAATGGCCACGCGCTGTTTCTGCCCGCCCGACAGACGGTTGGGATACGCATCGCGCTTTTCCAGCAGGCCCACCTTCTGCAGCAGCGCCTCGGCCTTGGGCACGATGGCATCGCGCTTCATGCCTTTGACAATGATCGGCGCTTCGATGATGTTCTCCAGCACCGTCAGGTGCGGGAACAGATTGAAGGACTGGAACACCATGCCCATCTTGCGGCCGATCTGGCGGATCTCGGCCTCGCTCACATACTGGGCCCTGGCCTCGCCTTCCGAGCGCGCCAGCACCTCGCCTTCGATGGTGATGGTGCCGCGGTCGATGGTCTCCAGGTGGTTCAGGCAGCGCAGGAACGTGCTCTTGCCCGAGCCGGATGGGCCGATGATGGCCACCACCTCGCCGCGCGCCAGTTCCAGCGACACGCCCTTGAGCACCGGCGTGCCGCCAAAGCCTTTGTGGATGCCCTGGGCAGAAATCATCACTTCGGACATGGCTTCAGGCTTCGTACTTTGCATGGCGGTTTTCGAGGTATTGGAAGATCCAGGTCAGTACCAGCGTCATCACCAGATAGAAACAGGCCGCCACAATGAAGGGCGTGAACGTGAAGTCACGCTGCACCACGCCGCGCGCCACGCGCAGCAGGTCGTTCAGCGCCAGCACGTATATCAGCGAGGTGTCTTTCACCAGGGTGATGGTCTCGTTGCTGACCGGCGGCAGAATGCGCGACCACATCTGCGGCAGCACGATGCGGCGCATGGTCTGGCCATAGCTCATGCCCAGCACCTTGGCGCCTTCATACTGGCCCCGGTCCACCGACTGGATACCGGCACGGAAGATTTCAGCGAAGTAGGCCGCGTAGTTCAGCGCGAACGCCACCACGGCGGCCGGAAAGTCAGGCAGGCGCACGCCGACCACCGGCACAAACGGCAGGGCAAAGTAGATGAACAGCAGCTGCAGCATCAGCGGCGTGCCGCGCATCAGCCAGATATAGCCGCCCACCAGGCTGCTGAGCGCCTTGAAACGGGAAATACGCATCAACGCCAATGCCAATCCCAGCGGGATGGACAGGATCAGCGTGATGACAAAGAGCTTGAGCGTAACCAGGGCCCCGGCAGACATGGGGCCCAAAAGCGAAATTACATAATCCATCGATGGCCTTCAAGGTGGCGCTTGGGTGAAGGGCAGCTGCCACAGGCACAGGCGCCGGACATGGCGGGTGCAACCCGCATGCCAGGACGCGATTGTCGTCGCAAAGCAAAAAAAACCGGCAATGCCAGGCATTGCCGGTACAGCACGGTCGGTCAGACTCAGTGCTTGATGACGTCAGCGCCGAACCACTTCTTGGCGATTTCAGCGGCCTTGCCGTCCTTCTTCATCTCGGCGATCACGTCGTTGACCTTGTTGCGGGTGGCTTCGTCGTCCTTGCGGAAGCCCACACCGTAGTCTTCGGTACCGAAGTCGTCGGCCAGCACGGTGTAGTTGTCGGGCTTCTTGTTGACCAGGTAACGGCCCACCACCTCATCCACCACCACCACGTCCAGGCGGCCGGCTTCCAGGTCCATCAGGGCAGCGATGTTGTCGCCGAACAGCTTGGTTTCCTTGAACTTGTCCGACAGTTCCTTGTCCTTGGCCATGGCGGTCACGGCGCTGGAGCCTTCCTGGGCACCCACGGTCTTGCCAGCCATGTCAGGCTTGCCCTTGATGTCCGAACCGGCCTTCACGATGATGATCTGCTTGTTCACCATGTAGGGATCGGAGAACAGGATCTTTTCCTTGCGCTCTTCCAGAATGGTCAGACCGTTCCACAGCGCATCCACGCGCTTGCCCAGCAGCTCGGCTTCCTTGGCGTTCCAGTCGATGGGCTTGAATTCCACTTCGATGTTGGCGCGCTTGGCGACTTCCTTGGCCATGTCGATGTCGAAACCGACCAGCTCGTTCTTTTCGTCACGGAAACCCATGGGCGGGAAGTTGTCGTCCAGACCGACGACCAGCTTGGTCACGGCAGCCGGTGCGGGAGCGGCTTCAGGGGCCGCTGCCGTGGAGGCAGGTTCATTCTTGCCGCAGGCGGCCAGCAAAGCAGTCAGGGCCACCGTGGCCAGGAGGGTGCGTTTCTTCATGGTGTCGAAAGAAAAGGTGATGAAAGACCTGCAAACGGCGCGACCGGAACTGGCTGCAAGAAGCGTGGTGTACGCCCCCAGGCTGTTCCGCTGCCGGACGAATCCGCTATTGTCGCCCAGAGCGCCATGGCGCGCATCCCATTTCCTGCAAGCCCATGCCACTTCGTCCTGCATCCACCACCCAGCCCGCGCCCCTGTGTGCCGACGGCCACCCCACCCTGCTGCCCGCAGCCCTGGTGCAGGCCTACCGCCAGGCCTGGTACGACGTGGCGCTGCCCGCCCGTGCCACCGCCTCCAGGCTGCAAGTGGACGTGCACTCGCCGGCCCTGCAGCACGCCATGCAACAGTGCGGAGCCCGGCAGGCCTGCCTGCTGACGGCCTGCAACCCGCTGGGCGTCGCACTGTCGCCCGCGGACAACGAACGCCGCATGCAGGCGCTGCGTGTGGCACTGCAGCAGGACGGCTGGAGCTGGGCCCCGGCCCAGGGCCGGGACCCGCAAGGCGAGTGGCCGGGCGAAGACAGCCTGCTGGTCTGGCATATGGGCCCCACCCAATCCCGCGCCTGGGGCCGGCACTGGGAGCAGAACGCCGTGCTGACGGTGGGCAGCGACGCCGTCCCCCGGTTGCTGCTGCTGCGCTGACGGCACAGGGCGCGGCCTGATCCTCCGCTCCCGCACCCCGGGGGCAGGCCCGGGATGCAAAAAGCCTTTGCGACAGACATCGCAAAGGCTCGGAGGTGTACGGCGTCGGCCCGCACAGCGGCCCTGGGGCCGCCACACAGACCAGACCGGGCTCAGCGGGGCAGCTGGCTGGCGCCCACCAGGAACTCGTCCACGGCGCGGGCAGCCTGGCGGCCTTCACGGATGGCCCAGACGACCAGCGACTGGCCGCGGCGGATGTCGCCTGCGGCGAACAGCTTGGGCACGCTGGTGGCGTAGCCGCCGATCAGATCGGTCGTGGCCTTGACGTTGCCGCGCTGGTCCTTGTCCACACCAAAGGCGTCCAGCACGGTCTGCACCGGCGAGACAAAGCCCATGGCCAGGAACACCAGATCGGCCTTGATGATCTGCTCGGAACCGGCAACTTCGGTCATCTTGCCGTCTTTCCACTCCAGGCGCACGGTCTTCACGGCCGTCAGCTGGCCCTTTTCACCGATGAACTCCTTGGTGCCGATGGCGAACTCGCGCTCGCAGCCTTCCTGGTGGCTGGAGCTGGTGCGCAGCTTCAGCGGCCAGTAGGGCCACACCAGGGGCTTGTTTTCCTGCTCGGGCGGCATGGGCATCAGTTCCAGCTGGGTCACGCTGGTGGCGCCATGGCGGTTGGAGGTGCCCACGCAATCGGAGCCGGTGTCACCACCGCCGATCACCACAACGTGCTTGCCGTCGGCGCGGATCTGGCCCTTGTACTTGCCTTCGGCCGTGGCCTTGTTCTGCTGGGGCAGGAACTCCATGGCGAAATGCACGCCCTTCAGATCACGGCCGGGCACGGGCAGGTCACGCGACTGCTCGGCACCGCCGGTCAGCAGCACGGCGTCGAATTCGGCCATCAGCGTTTCGGGGGCGATGGTTTCCTTGGCCCAGTTGGTGACCTTGCTGTCCTTGCCCAGACCGTCCTTGCCCGCCACCAGCACGCCGGTGCGGATCTTCAGGCCTTCGGCCACCAGTTGCTCGACACGGCGGTCGATGTTGGACTTGTTCAGCTTGAAGTCGGGGATGCCGTAGCGCAGCAGACCACCGACCTGGTCGTTCTTCTCGAACAGGGTCACATCGTGGCCCGCACGCACCAGTTGCTGGGCGGCAGCCAGGCCCGCAGGGCCGGCGCCGACCACGGCCACCTTCTTGCCGGTCAGCAGCTTGGGCTTCTGGGCCGTGACCCAGCCTTCGTCCCAGGCGCGGTCGATGATGGCGTGTTCGATGGACTTGATGCCGATGGCATCGCCATTGATGTTGGCCACGCAGGCGGCTTCACAGGGCGCGGGGCAGATGCGGCCGGTGAATTCGGGGAAGTTGTTGGTGCTGTGCAGCACCTTGATCGCGTTCTCCCAGTCGCCGCGGTACACCAGATCGTTGAAATCCGGAATGATGTTGTTGACCGGGCAGCCGTTGTTGCAGAACGGGGTGCCGCAGTCCATGCAGCGTGCGCCCTGGATCTTGGCCTGCTCGGGCGTCAGTGCAATGACGAATTCCTTGTAGTTCTTCAGACGTTCCGCAACCGGGGCGTAGCCCTCTTCGATGCGGTCGTATTCCATAAAGCCGGTGGTCTTACCCATGGTGTGTATTCCTTGAAATCTGTGTTCGCTGGCGGTGCGACGGCCCGCCCGGGCCGCCGCGTTCGGGCCGTGTTTACTTGGCCGCTACCGCTTCTTTTTTGGGAGTGGCTTGCGCAGATGCAGCTTGCTTTTCCTTCTGTTTGCGTTCATAGATTTCGCCGAGTGCACGCTTGTACTCGGTCGGGAAGACCTTGACGAACTTGGCACGCGCTGCGGCCCAGTTGTCCAGCAGGTCACGGGCACGCTGCGAACCGGTCCAGCGGCTGTGGGCTTCGACCATGGCGCGCAGCTGTTGCTCGTCGCTCTGGCCGTTGTGCCACACACCGGGGTCGATGCTGCTGACGAATTCTTCGTGCGGCAGCACCTTGTCCAGCTTGACGGACGCGGTGTTGCAACGCTCGGCGAACTTGCCGTCTTCGTCGTACACATAGGCCACGCCGCCGCTCATGCCGGCGGCAAAGTTGCGGCCGGTCTTGCCCAGCACCACCACGGTACCGCCGGTCATGTATTCGCAGCCGTGGTCACCCACGCCTTCGACCACCGCCGTGGCACCCGACAGGCGCACGGCAAAGCGTTCGCCGGCCACGCCGCTGAAGAAGGCTTCACCGCGGGTGGCGCCGAACATCACGGTGTTGCCCACGATGGTGTTGCTCACCGAGTTGCCACGGAATTCATGGCTGGGACGCACCACCACGCGGCCGCCGGACAGGCCCTTGCCGGTGTAGTCGTTGGCTTCGCCGGTCAGGTTCAGCGTCACGCCCTTGCACAGGAAGGCACCGAAAGACTGGCCGCCCGTACCTTCGAAGTGGATGCGGATGGTGTCGTCTGGCAGGCCTTCGGCGTGCGCACGGGTCACCGCGCCGGAGAGCATGGCCCCCACGGAACGGTTCACGTTGCGCGCCACTTCCATGATGCGCACCTTCTCGCCGTTTTCGATCGCGGGCTTGCAGCGCTCGATCAGCTTCACGTCCAGCGCCTTGTCCAGCAAGTGGTCCTGCTTGTCGACATGGAAGCGAGGCACATCGGCGGGCACGTTCGGCTGGTAGAACAGGCGGCTGAAGTCCAGACCCTGGGCCTTCCAGTGTTCCACGCCCTTGCGGGTGTCCAGCAGGTCGGAACGGCCCACCAGTTCGTCGAACTTGCGCAGACCCAGCTGGGCCATGATCTGGCGCACTTCTTCGGCGATGAAGAAGAAGTAGTTCACCACATGCTCGGGCTTGCCGGTGAACTTGGCGCGCAGGACAGGGTCCTGCGTGGCCACGCCCACGGGGCAGGTGTTCAGGTGGCACTTGCGCATCATGATGCAGCCTTCCACCACCAGCGGTGCGGTAGCGAAGCCGAACTCGTCGGCACCCAGCAGGGCGCCGATGACCACGTCGCGGCCGGTCTTCATCTGGCCGTCGGCCTGCACGCGGATACGGCCGCGCAGGCGGTTCAGCACCAGGGTCTGCTGGGTTTCGGCCAGACCGATTTCCCAGGGACCGCCGGCATGCTTGATGGACGACAGCGGCGAAGCGCCCGTGCCGCCGTCGTGACCGGCGATCACCACGTGGTCGCTCTTGCACTTGGCAACGCCGGCGGCAATCGTGCCCACACCGACTTCGGACACCAGCTTCACCGAGATGTCGGCGTGCGGAGCCACGTTCTTCAGATCATGAATCAGTTGTGCCAGATCTTCGATGGAGTAGATGTCGTGGTGGGGCGGAGGCGAAATCAGGCCCACGCCGGGCACCGAGTACCGCTGCATGCCGATGTATTCGGACACCTTGCCGCCCGGCAGCTGACCGCCTTCACCGGGCTTGGCGCCCTGGGCCATCTTGATCTGGATCTGGTCGGAGGACACCAGGTACTCGGCCGTCACACCAAAGCGGCCGGAAGCGACCTGCTTGATCTTGGAGCGCAGGCTGTCGCCTTCGCGCAGCTCGATATCGGACTCGACCTGGGCCTTGCCGATGATGGAAGCCAGGGTTTCGCCCTGCTTGATGGGGATGCCCTTGAGCTCGTTGCGGTAGCGCTTGGGATCTTCGCCGCCTTCACCTGTGTTGCTCTTGCCGCCAATGCGGTTCATGGCCACGGCCAGGGTGGCGTGGGCTTCGGTGGAGATCGAGCCCAGCGACATGGCGCCGGTGGCAAAACGCTTGACGATCTCGGCAGCGGATTCCACTTCGTCCACCGGAATGGCCGTGGCGGGATCGCACTTGAACTCGAACAGACCGCGCAGCGTCATGTGCTGCTTGCTCTGGTCGTTGATCAGCTGGGCGTATTCCTTGTAGGTGCTGAAGTTGTTGGCACGGGTGGAATGCTGCAGCTTGGCGATCGCATCGGGCGTCCACATGTGGGCTTCGCCACGGGCGCGCCAGGCGTACTCGCCGCCGGCGTCCAGCATGGTTTCCAGCACCGGGTCGTCGCTGAAGGCAGCCACGTGGTTGCGGATGGTTTCCTCGGCGATCTCGAACACGCCGATGCCTTCCACACGGCTGGCGGTGCCGGTGAAGTACTTGTCCACGGTGGCGGTGTTCAGGCCCACGGCCTCGAACAGCTGCGCGCCGCAGTAGGACATGTAAGTGGACACGCCCATCTTGGACATGATCTTGGACAGGCCCTTGCCGATCGCCTTGACGTAGTGGTAGATGGCCTTGTCGGCATCCAGACCGTCCACGGGTTCCTGGTACAGGTCGGCCAGGGTCTCCAGCGCCAGATAGGGGTGCACGGCTTCCGCACCGTAGCCGGCCAGCACGGCGAAATGGTGGATTTCACGGGCCGAGCCGGTTTCCACCACCAGACCGGCGGTGGTGCGCAGGCCTTCACGCACCAGGTGCTGGTGGATGGCCGACAGTGCCAGCAGCGCAGGGATGGCCACCTGCGTGGCGCTCACGTTGCGGTCGCTGATGATCAGGATGTTGGCGCCGCCCTTGATCTCGTCCACGGCGTGGGCGCACAGCGAAGCCAGCTTGGCTTCCACACCTTCACGGCCCCACGACAGCGGGTAGGTGATGTCGATGGTGGCGCTCTTGAACTTGCCGTGGGTGTACTTCTCGATCTCGCGCAGCTTGGCCATGCCCTCGAAGTCGAGGATGGGCTGCTGCAGCTCGAGGCGCATCGGCGGGTTGACCTGGTTGATGTCCAGCAGATTGGGCTTGGGGCCCACAAAGGACACCAGCGACATCACGATGGCTTCGCGGATGGGGTCGATCGGCGGGTTGGTCACCTGCGCGAACATCTGGCGGAAGTAGTTGTACAGCGGCTTGTTCTTGTCCGACAGCACGGCCAGCGGGCTGTCGTTGCCCATGGAGCCCACGCCCTCTTCGCCGTTCTTGGCCATGGGGGTCAGCAGGAACTTGACGTCTTCCTGGGTGAAGCCGAAGGCCTGCTGGCGGTCCAGCAGCGTCAGCGCAGGCTTGGCGGGCGCGACAAAGTCGGCCGGCACCTGCACCTGGTCCAGCTTGATGCGCAGGTTCTCGATCCACTGCTTGTAGGGCTTGGTGTTGACGACGTTGGCCTTGAGCTCGTCGTCCTCGATCATGCGGCCTTGTTCCAGGTCGATCAGCAGCATCTTGCCGGGCTGCAGACGCCACTTGCGCACGATCTTGCTGTCGGGCACGGGCAGCACGCCGGCTTCGGAGGCCAGGATGACCAGATCGTCTTCGGTCACCACATAGCGCGAAGGACGCAGGCCGTTGCGGTCCAGCGTGGCGCCGATCTGGCGCCCATCGGTGAACACGATGGAAGCGGGACCGTCCCAGGGCTCCATCATCGCAGCGTGGTATTCATAGAAGGCGCGGCGGCGCTCGTCCATGGCTTCGTGCTGTTCCCAGGGCTCGGGAATCATCATCATCACGGCCTGGCTGATGGGGTAGCCGGCCATGGTCAGCAGTTCCAGGCAGTTGTCGAAGGTGGCGGTGTCGGACTGGCCGGCAAAGCTGATGGGGTAGAGCTTTTGCAGGTCGTCGGCCAGCACGGGCGAGGCCATCACGCCTTCGCGGGCCACCATCCAGTTGTAGTTGCCGCGCACGGTGTTGATTTCACCGTTGTGGGCCACGTAGCGGTAGGGGTGGGCCAGCGGCCATTCGGGGAAGGTGTTGGTGGAGAAGCGCTGGTGCACCAGGCCGATGGCCGAGACGCAGCGCTCATCGGCCAGGTCCTTGTAGTACACGCCCACCTGGTCGGCCAGCAGCAGGCCCTTGTAGACCACGGTGCGGCTGCTCATGCTGGGAACGTAGTATTCCTTGCTGTGCTTGAGGCCCAGGTTCTGGATGGCGGCCGATGCGGTCTTGCGGATCACATACAGCTTGCGTTCCAGTGCGTCCTGGACGATCACGTCCGAGCCACGGCCGATGAAGACCTGGCGCAGGATGGGTTCCTTTTCGCGCACGGTGGGCGACATGGGCATGTCGCGGTTCACCGGCACATCGCGCCAGCCCAGCAGCACCTGGCCTTCGGCCTTGATGGCGCGCTCCATCTCCTGTTCGCAGGCCAGACGGGAAGCGTGCTCCTTGGGCAGGAAGATCATGCCCACGCCGTATTCGCCGGCGGGTGGCAGTTCCACGCCCTGCTTGGTCATCTCTTCGCGGTAGAGCTGGTCGGGAATCTGGATCAGGATACCGGCACCGTCACCCATCAGCGGGTCGGCACCCACGGCGCCACGGTGGTCGATGTTCTCGAGGATCTTCAGCGCACCCAGGACGATGTCATGGCGCTTCTGCCCCTTGATATGGGCCACGAAGCCCAGACCGCAGGCGTCGTGTTCATTGCTCTTGGCGTACAGCCCGTGCTCTTGCAAGTGGGCAATTTCGGCAGCCGTAGTCATGGGGTTTTCCTCTATTTGTCTATCGCAGGGAACGCGAGAGTACGACACCGCATAAACCTATGCAAGAAAATTTAATTGGGGTCAGATACTAATTAAAAATAAAAATCCGCATTTTCATTTTAATTAGGGACATATCAAATGCACCAAAAGAAAGCCACGCGGCACGCGAGCGCCTGCTCACGCACCAAAACGCACCAACAAAGTGCAAATTCAATAACCAGGAAGGATCAATTGCCCTGATATGGTGCGAACGCCGCATCTGCAGCCGTTGCAGATGGTGACGAACTCGCCTCACCACCCTGTGGCGGACTGGCCTCAACCGGCCGCTGCGCCGGCCGCCCCGGACGCCGCCGGGTCAGGCGCCGCTGGGTCTGGTGCTGCAGTTGCGCCACAAAATCCGGCGATCCCAGGGCCCAGCCCTTGCTGGCCGCCGCCAGCACCTCTTCCGCCACGGCTGCCGACACCCCATGCTCCACCGTGCGCTGGTAGGCGGCTTCCCGGGCGAACGGGGTATTGGCCAGGGCCCAGTACTGGGCATGGGAGCGCACCAGGCTGTCCTGCTGCACGCCTGCGTTGTGCGCATAGCTGGACCATAGGTAGTCCTGCGGGCGCCCCACCAGGCCTTCCGCCACCGGCTGGGTTTCCAGCACCACCATGCAGGGCAGCAGATAGGCCGAGGCCTCCAGCACGGTGGAGCGGTAGCGCCCTTCCCACAAGGTGCCGCTGCGGCCGTGGCGGTTGTTGAAGTAGCGCACATAGCTGCGCCCCACCGACTGCATGAACAGCGGCAGCCCCTCTTCCGTCTCGGGCGTGGCCAGCACATGGAACTGCGCCGGCAGCAGCACATAGGCATGCAGATCGACCTGGAAGCGCCGCGCCATCTCGCGCATCAGATCCTTCATGGTCTCGTAGTCCTGCACGTCCTCAAAAATGGGCTGCAGATTGTTCCCACGCTGGATCACGTAATGGGCCATTCCTGGCAGTGTCAGTCGGGGCAAGCGGGCCATGGAGCGTCACAGGTTGAAGAGGAGGCACACCACATCGCTGTGCGCCGACCAGAATAGGTTTTGGCTATCAACAGCAGTGCACAAGGTTGAAATACATTATGCGCAGCGTACCAGCGACCATTTGTCGGAGGAGTTCCTGTCTCCATACGACGTCCACACACGGTGTGGCTGGCACAAGCCCATCGCCTGGGTGGCCGCCCGGCCTCCACAGCACGCGGCACAGCCTGGCTGCACTCTATCAAAACAGGAGCATGCTGTACCTCGGCGCTGCGGGCAACGCGCCACATGGAGAACCCCCACACCGGATCGGTGTGCAGGTACCGCCGGTTCCAGGGCATGCCCGTGGCAAGCGTGCACGCCGCGCGATGGCGGCTCCAGCGCACCATCCACAGGGCGCCGCGGAATCGGAGATCCGTCAGCCACGCAGACAGACGGGTCGGACAGGTCTGATGGCCCAGAAGGGCCAGGAGGGCCTTGCGCCGCAGACCCGCACAGAATGCCTGGTGCCCCTGCTGTTCAGCGCCCCGCCGCCCGCAGCAGTTGCGAGATGGTGTCGCAGGTGCGCAGCAGCTGCGGCAGCAACTGGTTTTGCATCATCTCGGCACTGGTGCGGTTGGCCTGGCCGCTGATGTTCAGCGCGGCCACCGTCTGGCCCAGGCTGTTGCGCACCGGTGCGGCAATCGAAATCAGCCCTTCCTCCAGCTCCTGGTTCAGCAGGCACCAGCCCTGGCTGCGCGTCTGGCGGATGGCAGCCCACAGCGCCTCGTCACTGGTCTGCGTCAGCTGGGTGAACTGGCTGCGCGGGCAGCGGTCCATCAGCGCCTGCACCTGCGCATCGGGCTGGGCCGCCAGCAGCACGCGACCCAGCGAGGTCCAGAACGCCGGCAGGCGCGAGCCCACGCCCAGGTTGGTGCTCATGATCTTGTGGGTGTGCACGCGCAACACATAGACCACATCCAGCCCGTCGAGTACGGCGGCCGAACAGGACTCGCCCACCGCATCCACCAGGCCTTCCATGGCCGGGCCGGCCAGGCTCCACAGCGGCATGGAGCTGAGGTAGGCAAAGCCCAGATCCAGGATGCGCGGTGTCAGCCGGAAGTGTTTGCCGTCGCTGTGCACATAGCCCAGGGTCTGCAAGGTCAGCAGGATGCGGCGGGCACCAGCGCGCGTCATGCCGGTGCGCGCAGCCACCTCGCTGAGTGTCTGAACCGGTGCTTGTGCGCTGAAGGAGCGGATCACCTCCAGCCCCCGCGCAAACGACTGAACGTAGCTGTCGCTTGGTTTTTGTGCTTCGTTTTCCATAGCTGCAAGGGTTTTCCCTGATGTGGTTTCTACAGGCGCGAAAAGGCAAAGCCTCTTCCTATAATTCTTTTAGCGAACTTTTGTTCTATATGCGAACATTTTAACGCCTTCGCCCACACCGCGAAGGGGTCATGTCAGCAGGAGACAACACATGATCAACAAAATCACCGACACCATTGCCGAAGCCGTTTCGGTCGTCAAAGACGGGGACGTGGTCCTCATCGGCGGCTTTGGCACCGCTGGCAACCCCAATGAGCTGATCGACGGTCTGATTGCCCATGGCGCCCGCAATCTCACCGTGGTCAACAACAACGCCGGCAACGGTTACACCGGTCTGGCCGCACTGCTGCAAAGCGGTCTGGTGCAGAAGATCATCTGCAGCTTCCCCCGCACGGCGGACAGCTGGGTGTTCAACGACCTGTACCGTGCCGGCAAGATCGAGCTGGAACTGGTGCCCCAGGGCACGCTGGCCGAGCGCATGCGCGCCGCCGGCGCCGGCATCGGCGCCTTTTTCTGCCCCACCGCCTACGGCACCGAACTGGCCAACGGCAAGGAAACCCGCGAAATCAACGGCAAGCACTATGTGCTGGAGTACCCCATCTACGGTGATGTGGCACTGGTCAAGGCCGAGCAGGGTGATCGCTGGGGCAATCTGACCTACCGCATGGCCGCCCGCAACTTCGGCCCGGTGTGCGCCGTGGCTGCCAAGCACACCATCGCCACCGTGCACGAGATCGTGGAGCTGGGCCAGCTGGACCCCGAAGCCGTGGTCACCCCCGGAATCTATGTGAACTCCATCGTCCAGATCCCGTTCGTGGCCACCCAGGCCGGTGGTTTCAAACAAGCCGCCTAAGCCGCGAATCAAGGAGATACCTCATGAGCAGCTACCAAAAGCGCAGCAAGAACGAACTCGCCGCCCGCGTCGCCCAAGACATCTTCGACGGTGCCTATGTGAACCTGGGCATCGGCCAGCCCACTCTGGTCGGCAACTACATCCCCGCCGACCGCGAGGTGGTGCTGCAGTCGGAAAACGGCATCCTCGGCATGGGCCCGGCCCCCGCCGAAGGCCAGGAAGACTATGACCTGATCAACGCAGGCAAGCAGCCCGTCACGCTGCTGGCAGGCGGCAGCTTCTTCCACCACGCCGACAGCTTCGCCATGATGCGCGGCGGCCACCTGGACATCTGCGTGCTGGGGGCCTTCCAGGTCTCGGCCACAGGTGACCTGGCCAACTGGAGCACGGGCGAGCCCGGTGCCATTCCCGCCGTGGGCGGCGCCATGGACCTGGCCGTCGGCGCCAAGGCGACCTGGGTGATGATGGACCTGCTGACCAAGACCGGCGAATGCAAGGTCGTGTCCGCCTGCAGCTACCCGCTGACCGGCCTGGGCTGCGTCAAGCGCATCTACACCGACCTGTGCACGCTGGAATGCACGCCTTCGGGTCTGCGCCTGGTGGACACCGTGGACGGTCTCAGCCACGCCGAACTGGAACGCATCGTCGGCCTGCCCATCGCCGCACCGGCTGCAGCCGTCGCAGCCTGAACGCACTCTCCTGTGTACCCTTCCCGCGACGGGAGAGGCGCACAGGACGCCCCATTTCTTGAACATCGACCGGCCCACCGGCCACCGCACATCGGAGACAACACCATGAGCAACACCCCCCAAGCCTTCATCTGCGACGCCATCCGCACCCCCTTCGGCCGCTACGGCGGTGCACTGTCCAGCGTGCGCACCGACGACCTGGGCGCCCTGCCCATCAAGGCGCTGATGGAGCGCAACCCCGGCGTGGACTGGAAGGCCGTGGACGATGTGCTGTACGGCAATGCCAACCAGGCCGGTGAAGACAACCGCAACGTGGCCCGCATGTCCAGCCTGCTGGCGGGTCTGCCCATCGATGTGCCCGGCTCCACCATCAACCGCCTGTGCGGCTCCGGCCTGGACGCCGTGGGCTCTGCCGCCCGCGCCATCAAGTCCGGCGAAGCCCGCCTGATGATTGCCGGCGGTGTGGAATCCATGAGCCGTGCCCCGTTCGTCATGCCCAAGGCCGAAAGCGCCTTCAGCCGCAGCAATGCCGTGTACGACACCACCATCGGCTGGCGCTTCATCAACAAGCTGATGAAGCAGCAGTACGGCGTGGACTCCATGCCCGAAACCGCCGAGAACGTGGCCGACGACTTCAAGATCGAACGCGAAGCCCAGGACCGCATGGCGCTGGCTTCCCAGCAAAAGGCCGCCGCGGCCATCGCTGCCGGCTACCTGGCCAAGGAAATCGTCAACGTGGTCATCCCCCAGAAGAAGGGTGATGCCATCGTGGTGAGCCAGGACGAACACCCCCGTGCCACCACGCTGGAAGCGCTGGCCAAGCTGAAGGGCGTGGTCCGTCCTGACGGCACGGTGTCCGCCGGCAATGCCAGCGGCGTGAATGACGGCGCCTGCGCCCTGCTGCTGGCCAACGAAGAAGCCGCCCAGCAATACAACCTGGTGCCCCGCGCCCGCGTGGTGGGCATGGCCACCGCCGGTGTCGCCCCCCGCATCATGGGTTTCGGCCCCGCCCCTGCAGTGCGCAAGGTGCTGGCCCAGACCGGCCTGACACTGGCCGACATGGATGTGATCGAGCTGAACGAAGCCTTTGCAGCCCAAGGCCTGGCCGTGCTGCGCGACCTGGGTATTGCCGATGACGACCAGCGCGTCAACCAGTGGGGCGGCGCCATCGCTCTGGGCCACCCCCTGGGTGCATCCGGTGCCCGCCTGGCCACCACCGCCGTGAACCAGCTGCACACGCTGGGCGGCCGTTACGCACTGTGCACCATGTGCATCGGCGTGGGCCAGGGCATTGCCGTGATTCTGGAAAAGGTCTGAACCTTTTCCCTCGGACCGGAACCTGCCCCCATCACCGCTCAGGAGACCTTGCATGAGCCAAGCCCCCCAATCCGCCGCCTGCACCGTAGTGACCGGCGCCAGCAACGGCATTGGCCGTTCGATCGCCGAAGCCCTGCTGGCCCAGGGCCGCACCGTGGTCAACCTGGACTACGTGCTGCCCAGCTGGAGCCATGAACGCCTGGTGTCCTACCAGGCCGACCTGACCAGCGCAGAGTCCACCCAGGCCGCGGCCGAGAAGATTGCGGCAGCGCACAACGTGACCGCACTGGTGAACAACGCCGGAGCCACCCGCCCCGGCACCATCGACACGGCCACCTCGGCCCAGCTCGATGATGTGGTGGGTCTGCACCTGCGTGCGCCCATGCTGCTGGTGCAGGCTTTTTTGCCCACGCTGCGCGCCTGCGGTGAAGGCCGCATCGTCAACATGTCGTCGCGTGCCGCACTGGGCAAGGGCGAGCGCATTGTGTATTCGGCCACCAAGGCCGGCCTGATCGGCATGACACGCACCCTGGCCATGGAGCTGGGCCGCGACCGCATCACGGTCAACGCCATCGGCCCCGGCCCCATTGCCACCGAGCTGTTCAAGAACAGCAACCCGGATGGCGCGCCGCAGACGCAGCGCATCCTGAACAGCATCGCCGTGGGCCGCATGGGCACGCCCGAAGACGTGGCCCGCGCGGCGCTGTTCTTCCTGTCGCCCGACAACGGCTTTGTCACCGGTCAGGTGCTGTACGTGTGTGGCGGAACGACGCTGGGCGTGGCCCCGGTCTGAGCGCCCGCAAGCCGTTTCACTTTCCCGATTCCCCCGGATGGCCGTGCCATGCATGCACGGCCACCACCCCCGGCGTGCGTGCCTGGCCCTGGCCAGCAGGGTGCGCAGGGGCCTTTTCCCTCGTGTACTGGAGACTTTGATGTTTGAATCCACCCGCTCTTTCTCGCGCCGCCATGGTCTGAAGATGCTGGCCGCTGCGGCCACCCTGGCCGTGGCTGGCGGTGCGGCTGCCCAGGGCGCCTTCCCCAGCAAGCCCATCAACATCATCGTCCCCTTCTCGGCCGGTGGTACCACCGACATCCTGGCCCGCATCGTCGGCCAGTACCTGGGTGAAGAACTGGGCCAGCCCGTGATCATCGACAACCGCCCCGGCGCCGGCGGCAACATCGGCGGCATGGCCGCCGCCCGCTCGGCCGCCGACGGCTACACCCTGTTCATGGGCACGGTGGGCACGCACGCCATCAACCAGTCGCTCTACAGCAAGATGCCCTTCGACCCGATCAAGGACTTTGCACCGCTGAGCCGCGTGGCCACCGTGCCCAACCTGCTGGTGGCCAACCCTGCCCAGCCGTTCAAGAACGTGAAGGAACTGATCGCCTACGCCAAGGCCAATCCGGGCAAGGTGAACTTCGGCTCCTCGGGCAGCGGATCCTCCGTGCACCTGTCGGGCGAGCTGTTCAAGTCCATGACCAAGGTGGACATGGTGCACGTGCCCTACAAGGGCAGCGCCCCCGCCATGACCGACCTGCTGGGCAACCAGATCTCGGTGATGTTCGACAACATGCCCTCCGCCATCCAGCACGTGCGCTCGGGCAAGCTGCGCCCCATCGCCGTGACCACGGCCAAGCGCTCGCGTGAACTGCCGGATGTGCCGACCATCGCCGAAGCCGGCGTGCCGGGCTACGAGGCCACCTCCTGGTTCGGCCTGTGGGCCCCGGTCAAGACCCCGGCCGATGTGCAGCAAAAGCTCCACGCCGCGCTGGTCAAGGTGCTGAAGAACCCCGCCGTGATCAAGAAGATCGAAGACCAGGGCGGTGACGTGGTGATCGACACCCAGGCCCAGTTCGATGCCTATATCAAGTCCGAAGCCGCCAAGTGGGGCAAGGTCGTCAAGGAGTCTGGCGCTCAGGTCTGATCGCCGACGCGGCAGCGCCCGGGTTGCGCTGCCGTCGACGTCCCGCGACGTCGACATATCTCCTCCTTTGCGCGTCTGTCACAGCCTGTAGCGGGCTGTGCAGACGCGTTTTTTATGGGCGCTCCCAAATTCTGTATACAAAACAGGACCGCAAGACAAGCACGGAGAGGTCAGCCACGCAAAGAAAAGAGCAGGCGTGCTTTTTTCATCACAAAGTGACGAATTGTCATCAATCGTCACCTAACATCCCCCCTTTCCTGCTGTCCCAGCGTCTTTGCGTCCCTTGCCGTGCTCTGCGTTGCCTTGCCCTCCGCCTTGTGTTTTCCTGCCGTGGGCCGGCCCGTGTGCGCACGCACCGCCCTGGCGCTGGCCTGCCTGGCTGCGGCCCTGCCCACCCAGGCGGCAGAGGGCACTGCCCCCACAGTGGCCACGCTGGGTACGGTCGATGTCACCGCCCCAGCCTCTGCCACCACCGAAGGCAGCGACCAGTACCTGAGCACCGCCCCCAGTGCCACGGCCACCGGCCTGGCACTGCGCAGCCAGGATACCCCCCAGCCCGTGCAGGTGCTGACCCGCAGCCTGCTCAACGACCAGGACGCCCAGTCGGTGCGGGATCTGGCCGTGCTCTCGGCCGGCCTGAGCACCTCGCGCGGGCAGCTGTACGCCCGGGGTTTTGCGCTCAGCCACTGGATGGTGGACGGCATGAGCGTCAGCTCCGACAAGAATTTCGACCTGAGCCAGAGCCTGGCCCTGTACGACCGGGTGGAAGTGGTCCAGGGCGCCTCGGGCCTGATGAGCGGCATGGGCACCCCCTCTGCAGCGCTGAACCTGGTGCGCAAGCTGCCCACGGCCCAGCCGCGCGTGGAACTGCAGCTGCGTGCCGGCCGCTGGAACCAGCGCGAAGCCATGGTCGACGCCTCCGGCCCGCTGAATGCCGCCGGCAGCTTGCGTGCCCGCGCCGTGGTGGATGCCAACAACCACCACAGCTATATGGACCGCATGGCCAGCCGCAAACGCAGCTACTACGGCGTGGTCGAGGCCGACATTGCCGCCCAGACCACGCTGCGCCTGGGGGCCAGTCAGCAGCGCAACATCCACCGCGACTCGCTCAGCGAGATCCCCACCGCCCCCGACGGCGGCGACCTGCACCTGCCACGCTCCACCTACCTGGGCTACGACTGGGAATACTGGCAGCAGCAGACCGACACCGCCTTTGCCCAGCTGGAACATGAATGGGACAGCGGCTGGAGCCTGCGCGCCGACCTGCTGCGGCTGCACTCCCAGCTGGAATACCTGGGCACCTACCTGAACGGGGGCACCCCCACGGCCATGCGCCAGAGCCTGGGTCAGTACAACTCCAGCCAGGAGGAGAACAGCTACGCCGTGTCGCTGCGCGGCCCCTGGCGCTTTGCCGGGCGCACCCACCAACTGGCCCTGGGCCTGAGCCACCGCCGGGGCGACACCTCCGGCCAGGGCTGGACGGCCCCCAACTGGATCACCGGCCTGAATGTCTACGCGCCCATGACCCCCGTCGCGGCGCCGAACCTGGGCCTGCTGTCGGCCTACGCCTACCGCTACCGCCAGACGCTGGACCCCACCCAGACGGGTGTCTGGCTGGCCACGCAGCTGCAACTGCACGAGCGGCTGCAGCTGACCCTGGGCGGACGCTGGGACCGCTACCGCCATGCCGGACTGGTGGCCGACAATTTCCGCATGCCCATGCAGCGCACCGACCAGGACCGCCTGCAGCACTTCAGCCGCTACGCCGGTCTGGTGTGGGAGCTGGATGCGCGGCACAGCGCCTACCTGCAGACCTCGGACATCTTCCAGCCCCGCACCGAACGCGACATGGCGGGCCAGGTGCTGCCATCGACCACGGGGCGCACCTATGGCGCCGGCCTGCAAGGCCGCTACCTGGACCAGCGCCTGCAGGCCGGCATCCACCTGTTCCAGGCCACCCAGCGCCATGCGCTGGAGCAGGAATACCAGCAATTCACCTGCCCCAGCTACCCCGGCGTGGCGTGCTACCGAAGCATCGAGCAGGTGCGCAGCCGCGGCGTGACCCTGCAGCTGCAAGGGCAAATCACCCCGGGCTGGCAGCTGTCGGCCAGCACCACCCTGGTCAACAGCCGCCATACCCAGGACCCGCAGAAACAAGGCCAGCGCTACGAGCCGCAACTGCCTCGCCTGCAGTGGCAGCTGAGCACGGTCTACCGCCTGCCGGACAGCGCCTGGCGTGTGGGCGGCAGCCTCTACCGCCAAAGCAGCACCGGAAATACCGGGCTGGACACCCTGAGCGGCTACCAGTACCGCATCCGCCAGCCCTCCTACACCCTGGTGGGGCTGATGGCGGCACGCCAGATCACGCCACACTGGCAGCTACAGCTGAACGTGCACAATCTGCTGGACAAGCGCTATTACCGCAGCATCGAAGCGCCCATGTTCACCGCCTATGGACCGCCGCGCAGCTGGCAGGCCACGCTGCGCTACCAGTATTGAGCGCCCGGCGTCGGCCTGCAATTACCTATGTTTCGGGATTGGCAACACCGGCTCCAGCAGCGATAGTGCGCGCAACACGCACCGCGCGCACTCCTTGAACACCATGTCCGCCATTCCTCCGACCACGCCCGCCCCTTTGCCAACCCCTGTGCTGGTGGTGGAAGACGATGCCTTGATCCAGCAACGGCTGCGGCAGATCCTGGCCAGCCTGGGCTACCAGGCCGACATGCTGCACTTCGCCTCGGCCCTGGGCCCGGCCCGCCAGCTGGCCGCGCAGCAAAGCTTTGCCCTGGCCCTGGTCGATCTGGGCCTGCCGGACGGCAATGGCACGGAACTGATTGGCGAGCTGCGCAGCAGCGACCCCGTCATGGGCATTCTTGTGATCTCCGCCTGGAGCACCAAGGAGGCCATCCTGAACGCCCTGCGCGCCGGGGCCACCGGCTATGTGCTCAAGGAACGTGACGACCTGGAAGTCACCCTCTCCATCCGCAGCGTGCTGCGCGGCGGTGCGCCTATCGACCCTTTCATCGCGCGCCGCGTCATCACCGAGTTCCAGCAACAGCAGGCGCCCACCGAGCCGCCGGCCGCCACCGACTCCGATGCCGTGCTGAGCGCACGCGAGATCGACATCCTCAACCAGGTGGCCAGCGGCCTGACCCACCGCGAGATTGCCGAGCGCATGTTCATCTCGCGCCACACCGTGGAAGCCCATGTGCGCAACATCTACCGCAAACTGGCCGTCAGCTCGCGCATGCGTGCCGTCAGCGAAGCCCGTGCCCGGGGACTGCTGACGCGATGACGGGGTTCGGCGGGCACCGCCTGGCACGCAGCCTCTGGTGGCTGTGCAGTCTGCTGCTGGCCTGGCTGTGCTGGATGCCTGCAGCCCATGCCAGCACTGCAGCCCAGGCATGCAGCGCCCGCATCGACAGCACCATGGCTGCCCGTGCGGATGCAGCAGCCACCCAGGCACCGACCCAGGGCTGGGAAGCCGTGACGCTGCCGGACAATTGGTCGCGCCGCTGGCCCGGACACCACGGCCCGGTCTGGTACCGCATCACCTGGAGCACGGACTGCCCGCTGACAAGCCCCGTGGCCATGACCGTGGACTCCATCAACATGGCCGGGGAGGTCTACAGCAACCAGGACCTGATCTGGCGCGACCACCATCTGCAGGAGCCGCTGTCCCGCTCCTGGAGCACCGCCCATTCCTGGGTGCTGCCGCAATCCTCCTTACAGCCCCAGGGACCGAACACCATCTGGCTGCGCGTGGTCGGCGTGCCGGAGCTGCGCCCCGGTCTGGGCGTGGTGGAGGTAGGTACCCCCGAAGCCATGCTCGCCAGCCAGCGCCACCATGACTGGAACACGCGCACCCTGTTCCAGCTGAACCTCACCCTGTCCGCCACCCTGGGCATCATGGCGCTGGTGGTATGGCTGCCCCGGCGCAAGCAGTCTCTGCTGGGCTGGTATGCACTGGTGTCGCTGTGCTGGGTGCTGTTCGGCAGCAATGTGCTGCTGACCGAGACCTGGCCCTTTCCAGACAGCCTGGCCATGGCACGCGTCAACCACCTGGCCTATATCGGCTACATCGCCAGCTTCGCGGTGTTCTGCTGGCAGCTGATTGAAAGCCCTTTGTCACGCCGCCAGCTGCAACGCCTGGGCGGATTGACCCTGGTGGCCGGTGCGGTCGTTATGGCCACCCCGGGGTGGTTCCCCATGCAGCGGGCGGCCGACTTCTATACCCTGATCTTCCTGGGCAATACCGCGCTGGTGATCCGGCATGCCTGGCGCACCCGTGCGCTGCAGCACCAGTTGGTCGCCGTCTATCTGCTGCTGATGGTGTCCATGGGCGTGCGCGATCTGCTGGTGGTGGCGGAAATCTGGCCCAGCCGCAACTTCTACAGTGCCTACACCGCCCTGCTGTTCATGCTGCTGTCGGCCGTACTGATGCGCCGGCGCATTCTGCAGGATGCCCAGCGCATCGAGCGCTTCAACCAGGAGCTGAGCGAAACCGTGGCCCGCGCCTGCGACGAGCTGAACACCACACTTTCCCAGGAACATGCCCTGGCCCTGGCCAATGCCCACCTGCAGGAACGCCTGCAGCTGGCACAAGATCTGCACGATGGCCTGGGTGGACAGATCGTGCGCTCCATCATGCTGGTGGAGCAAAGCGATGCGCCCCCCTCCAAGGAACGCTATCTGTCCATGCTCAAGCTGCTGCGCGATGACCTGCGCCAGGTGGTGGACAGCGATGGCAGCATCGGCGCCAACGCGCCGACCACCCCCGAGGAATGGACCATTCCGCTGCGCTATCGATTTGTCACTCTGTTCGACGACCTGGAGATGTCCTCTGAATGGCTGACCCCAGCGCACTGGGAAACCCCGCCCAGCGCCCTGCAGTGCATGCTGCTGGCCCGGGTGGCCGAGGAAGCGCTGACGAATATCGTCAAACACAGCCAGGCCCGCATGGTGCGGGTCAACCTGCTGTATCCGGATGCCAGGCAGCTGGTGCTGCGCATCGAGGATGACGGCATCGGCTTTGACGCGCCGATCGCCCTGCGCGCCGGCCTGGGCATCGGCATGTCCAGCATGCGGGCACGCATGGAGCGCATGGGCGGCGCGCTGCATGTCCGCTCCCGCCCGGGCCATACCGTGATCGAGGCCTGCCTGCCGCTGGCGGACCTGGGCGCTGCAGCACCTCTGCCCGCCCCCCGTCTGCCCATACCGCACATGCCCATGCCGTGAGCGGGCTCGCCGCCGCAGCAGGCATGCCCCGCTGCTGAAAACAACGCGAAGCAGGGCTGAACCGCGCTGGAGACCACCGGCGTTCAGGCGCAGACCATTCGCGCCCTTGGCAACACCACCTCAGGCGGCGTTTTCAGCAGCAACGGCAGCCGCTGGCTCACCCAGTGCGGCCGGCGCTACCGCGTGTTGCGGCAGCTTGAAACGGCTCTGCGCCAATGCTTCCAATCCGAACTCGGCCAGCAGCTGTTGCAGGCGATCGGCCGCCGCGCGTTTCTTGTGGCCGGTGTAGCGGGCCACGATCAGCTCGTTCTTCATGCTGTGCTCCCAGCCCACCAGCTCAGTCACCGTCACCTGGTAGCCGCTGGCTTCCAGGTACAGGCAGCGCAGCACATTGGTGACCTGGCTGCCGATCTCGCGCGTGTGGATGGGGTGGCGCCACAGTTCGGCCAGCGGCGTGCGCGCCAGGCTCAATGCCTTGGTCTGGCGCAGGCAGGCCGCGACTTCGGCCTGGCAGCAGGGCACCAGCACCATGGCCTTGGCCTTTTTCTCCAGGCCGAAGGCAATCGCATCGTCGGTGGCGGTGTCGCAGGCATGCAGGGCCGTAACCACGTCAAAGCGCTCAGGCATGAAATCGGCCTGGGTGGATTCGGCCACCGACATGTTCAGAAACTCCATGCGCTCGAAACCCAGATCGGCGGCCAGCTTCTGCGACGCCTCGACCAACGGTGCGCGAGTTTCGATGCCGTAGATGCGGCCCAGCCCCTGGGCCTTGAAGTACAGGTCGTACAGGATGAAGCCGAGATAGGACTTGCCCGCGCCATGGTCGGCCAGCGTCACGGCGTGGCCGTCGGCCCCCAGCTCCTTGAGGATGGGCTCGATGAACTGGTACAGGTGATAGACCTGCTTGAGCTTGCGGCGCGAATCCTGGTTGAGCTTGCCGTCGCGCGTGAGGATGTGCAGGGCCTTGAGCAAGGCGATGCTCTGGCCGGGTTTCAGCTCCAGCTGGGCCGCAATGTCCTGGGCCGCCGGCTTGGCAGCTTGGCCGGCGTTCGCAGCGCCCTGGCCTTTCTTGTCGTGCTTGGCCATCAGTTGCCTGCCTTCTGGGGTTCAGCATGGCCAGTCACCGGGCAGCGCGCGCCCACGTCCAGATCCAGCCAGCCTTCCAGGCCAATGTCTTCCAGCACTTCCATGTTGCGTTCGAAAATCATCTCGGCCTCGGGGAAGGCTTCCACCGCCTTGTCGATGCTTTCTTCGCGGATCAGGTGCAGCGTGGGATAAGGCGAGCGGTTGGTGCAGTTGGTCACGTCGTCCACATCCGTGCCTTCGAACTGAAAGCGTGGATGGAAGGAGGCCACTTGCAGAATGCCGCCCAGATCCAGCTCTTCCACCATGGCATCGGCGATTTCCAGAAAATCGTTGAAGTCCAGAAAATCCTGCAGTGCCTCGGGCAGCATCAGAAGCGTGGTGTCGCGCTTTTCGGGGTTGGTCTCGGCCAGGGCTTCCAGCTCGCGGTGCAGGTCATTGGCCACACCTTCGGCATCCGTGGCCTGGCTGACGACGTAGTGGATCTGGCCCTTCACATGCACGCCCTTGGCAAAGGGGCACAGGTTCAGGCCGATCACGGCCCGCTCCAGCCAGCGCACGGTGTCGGCGATCACCATGTCTTCGGGAAAGGATGGTTGGTCTGCGTCGGTCTGGATGGTGGTATCGGTCATGTGGGCCCCAAAAAGCAAATGGGGGCGCAACGCCCCCTCTCTCTCATCGATTCTGTGGCGCGAATTCTATCGGGCTGCCGCTCTTGCGTGCACGGTGCGGACTTTGCGCTGGCGCAAAGCCCGACAACGCCGGCATGCGGCACCCGGTATCGGCTACCGGCTTCTGGTGGCAGCGGCGTATCTGTGACTCCTCCGGCTGCAAGCGTAACGCTTTGCAGCGTTTCAGACCAGCAGGCGTTTTCCGGTCAGCCGTTCATGCTCATGGGCGGCATAGCGGTCGGTCATGCCGGCCACGAAATCCGCCACGGCACGGGCACGCCCGGCCTCGCTGGCGGCCGCCTGGGCCTTGGCAGCGTGGCGCGGCTTCATTTCCTGCGGGCGGGCCAGATAGAGGGAGAACAGGTCCTGGACCACCGTCTGCGCATGGTCCATGGTCTGTGTGACTTCGGCATGACGGTAGAGATTGCGGAACAGAAACTGTTTCAGCGCCTGGCTTTCCCTGGCCATGTCCGCACTGAAGGCCACCAGCTTGTCCGGATGGGCGCGCACCGCGGCCACACTGTCCACCCCTGCGGCCGCAATACGCTGCCGGGTGGTGGCAATCACGTCGTACACCTGGTCGCTGAGCATGCGGCGGATGGTTTCGTACAGCAGGCGGCGCTGGTACTCGGCCTGGGCCAGCTGCGGGTGCTGGGCCAGTGCCTGGGCGTGGTAGCGCGCCACCAGAGGGACCGTCAGCAGCTGCTCCCAGGTGAGGTAGCCGGAGCGCAGACCGTCGTCCACATCGTGTGCGTTGTAGGCAATGGCATCGGCCAGATTGCACAGCTGGGCCTCCAGCGAAGGCTGGCCGCCCTGCAGAAAGCGCGCGGCCACGCCACCGGGCTCCTGTGCCTCCAGCTTCTGGGCATTGGCCTGGGAGCAGTGCTTGAGGATGCCTTCGCGGGCCTCGAAGGTCAGGTTCAGGCCGTCGAACTCGGGATAGCGCTCTTCCAGCTGGTCCACCACGCGCAGGCTCTGCAGATTGTGCTCAAAGCCCCCCCAGGGCCGCATACAGGCGTTGAGCATGTCCTGCCCGGCATGGCCGAACGGTGTGTGGCCCAGGTCATGGGCCAGGCAGATGGCCTCCACCAGGTCTTCATTGAGGCCCAGCGGCCGGGCGATGGAGCGGCCCAGCTGCGCCACCTCCAGCGAATGGGTGAGCCGCGTGCGGAACAGATCCCCTTCGTGGTTCAGAAACACCTGGGTCTTGTAGACGAGGCGGCGAAAGGCGCTGGAGTGGACGATGCGGTCACGGTCCCGCTGGTGGTCGCTGCGCGTGGGCGCCACCACCTCCGCAAAACGCCTGCCCCGGGTCTGTGCCGGGTCGCATGCCCAAGGGGCCAGTGCCTGCATCGCCATCCACCACTCCTCTGTTCAAAGACACTTCAGAGACACCACCGCCATTCACGGCACAGCCTCGCCGCACAGCCCCCTCCCCCGTCGGCGTGTCAGGCGGGTGCACAGCACCGGTCAATGACCTGGCGCACCAGCGCATCCGGTGCGCCGCGCATGGTGGCCTTTCCCGGGCCGTCGATCAGCACGAAGCGGATCTCGCCCGCTTCGGCCTTTTTGTCCACCCGCATATGTTCCAGGTAGGCGCCGGCGTTGTCCTGCGCGTCCAACACGGCGCCGCGCGTGGGCAGGCCGGCACGTTCGATCAGGCGGGTCAGCCGTGCCACAAAGGCCGCGTCCACCATGCCCAGTTCCTGCGACAGATGGGCCGCCATCACCATGCCGGCACCCACGCCTTCGCCGTGCAGCCAGTTGCCGTAGCCCATGCCGGCTTCGATGGCGTGACCAAAGGTGTGGCCAAAGTTCAGCACTGCGCGCAGACCAGTTTCCTTCTCGTCCTGGCTGACCACCCAGGCCTTGATCTCCACGCTGCGCTTGACCGCCTGCGCCATGGCCGTGCGGTCACCGGCACGCAGACGGTCGATGTGCAACTCCAGCCACTCGAAGAACGCCATATCGGCAATCGGGCCGTACTTGATGACCTCGGCCAGCCCTGCCGACAGCTCGCGCGGAGGCAGGCTGTCGAGCGATGCCAGATCGCACACCACCAGCTGCGGCTGGTAGAAGGCACCGACCATGTTCTTGCCCAGCGGGTGGTTGATGGCGGTTTTGCCGCCCACGCTGGAATCCACCTGCGACAGCAGCGTGGTGGGCAGTTGCACAAAGGGCACGCCACGCATATAGCTGGCAGCGGCAAACCCCGTCATGTCACCAATCACGCCGCCCCCCAGGGCAAACAGCACGGTCTTGCGATCGCAGCCATGCTGCAGCAGGGCGTCAAAAATCAGGTTCAGCGTCTGCCAGTCCTTGTAGGCCTCGCCATCCGGCAGCTCCACCACATGCACCTGCGGGTAGCGGCCCGCCAGCGCTGCACGCACCTGCTGCAGGTACAGCGGCGCCACGGTGGTGTTGGTCACGATCAGCGCACTGGCCGCCTTGGGCAGCGCGGCATAGGTGGCGGCATCGCCCAGCAGACCGGCGGCAATGCGGATCGGGTAGCTGCGCTCTCCCAGATCAATGTGCACGGTGGCCTGGTCGGCCGTGGCAGAGGCGAAAGGGACAAGCGGGGCAGCGGAGGTCATGCGGGCAGAAAGTCAGAAAACGGGAAAGGTCTGCGCCCAAGTGTAGGGCAGCCGGCAGGCCGAGGCATCGCGGACCGGGTGGTACACCCACGGCAGAGGCGATGGTCGCGTGCGGACATGAAAAAAACCCGCAGGCCTTGCGGCGTGCGGGTTGTGTCGGTCTGGGACCGGGCAGAGCCTGGGCTCCACCCTTGTCACAGCGGCCAACAGGCAATTACATGCCCATGCCGCCCATGCCGCCCATGCCACCCATGCCACCCATGTCGGGAGCACCAGCGCCTTCGGCCTTGGGGGCGTCAGCGATCATGCACTCGGTGGTCAGCAGCAGCGAAGCCACGGAAGCAGCGTTTTGCAGAGCGGTACGGGTCACCTTGGTGGGATCCAGAATACCCATTTCCAGCATGTCGCCGTAGGTGTCGTTGGCAGCGTTGAAACCGAAGTTGCCTTGGCCCTTCAGCACCGAGTCCACCACCACCGAGGGTTCGCCACCGGCGTTGGACACGATTTCGCGCAGAGGGGCTTCCACGGCCTTCAGCACCAGCTTGATACCGGCGTCTTGCTCGGCATTGCCAGTGGACAGAGCGCCCACGGCTTGCTTGGCGCGCAGCAGGGCCACGCCGCCGCCGGCCACGATGCCTTCTTCCACAGCAGCGCGGGTAGCGTGCAGGGCGTCTTCCACGCGGGCCTTCTTTTCCTTCATTTCGACTTCGGTCGCAGCGCCGACCTTGATCACTGCCACGCCGCCGGCCAGCTTGGCCACGCGTTCTTGCAGCTTTTCACGGTCGTAGTCGCTGGTCGCTTCTTCGATCTGCAGGCGGATTTGCTTGACGCGGGCTTCGATTTCAGCAGCTTGGCCAGCACCGTCGATGATGGTGGTGTTTTCCTTGCCGATTTCGACGCGTTGGGCTTGGCCCAGGTCTTCCAGGGTCACCTTGTCCAGGGTCAGGCCGACTTCCTCGGCGATCACCTTGCCGCCCGTCAGGATGGCGATGTCTTCCAGCATGGCCTTGCGACGGTCGCCGAAGCCAGGAGCCTTCACAGCCACGACCTTCAGGATGCCGCGGATGGTGTTCACCACCAGAGTCGCCAGGGCTTCGCCTTCGACGTCTTCGGCAATGATCAGCAGGGGACGGCCAGCCTTGGCAACTTGCTCCAGGGTGGGCAGCAGGTCACGGATGTTGCTGATCTTCTTGTCGAACAGCAGCACGAAGGGGTTGTCCAGAATCGCGGCTTGCTTTTCGGGGTTGTTGATGAAGTAGGGCGACAGGTAGCCGCGGTCGAATTGCATGCCTTCCACGACATCCAGTTCGTTGGCCAGGGACTTGCCCTCTTCCACGGTGATCACGCCTTCCTTGCCGACCTTGTCCATGGCTTGGGCAATGATTTCGCCCACGTCGGAGTCGGAGTTGGCGGAAATGGTGCCGACTTGGGCGATTTCCTTGGAAGTGGTGGTGGCCTTGGATTGCTTCTTCAGCTCTTCCACCAGGGCGGCGACAGCCTTGTCGATACCGCGCTTCAGGTCCATGGGGTTCAGACCGGCAGCCACGTACTTGGAGCCTTCGCGCACGATGGCCTGGGCCAGCACGGTGGCGGTGGTGGTGCCGTCACCGGCGATGTCGTTGGTCTTGGAAGCCACTTCCTTCACGAGCTGGGCGCCCATGTTCTGCAGCTTGTCCTTCAGTTCCACTTCCTTGGCCACGGACACGCCGTCCTTGGTCACGGTGGGGGCGCCGAAGGAGCGCTCCAGCACCACGTTGCGGCCCTTGGGGCCCAGGGTCACTTTAACGGCATTGGCCAGAATGTTCACGCCTTCGACCATGCGTGCACGTGCTTCACCACCGAAAACTACGTCTTTTGCTGCCATGTTTGGCTCCTACAAATGGGTTCAATTTGGCTGTTTCAGCGCATCCAGTGGGCTGAGACAGCTATGAATTTGAAAGTTTGGATGCTGGGGAACGGGTGCCTGGGGCCGCGGGCCTCTGGCACCGGCAAATCACCGGGTGATTTACTTCTCGACGACTGCGAACAGGTCGTCTTCCTTCATCACCAGCAGCTCGTTGCCGTCGATCTTGACGGTCTGGCCAGAGTACTTGCCGAACAGCACGCGGTCGCCGACCTTCACGTTCAGAGCGATCTGTTCGCCCTTGTCGTTGCGCTTGCCAGGACCCACTGCCAGCACTTCGCCTTGGTCAGGCTTTTCGGCGGCGTTGTCAGGGATATAAATGCCCGAAGCCGTCTTGGTTTCGTTCTCAAGGCGCTTGACGATCACGCGGTCGTGCAGAGGACGCAGGTTCATTCACTTCTCCTAGAAATCAACAAAGTGGATTTATCCGTTCCACGCTGCGCAAAGCCAGCGTGGCTAAACAGGCGAGGGACCGGGCTTGTTAGCACTCAACCCCTACGAGTGCTAATAATAAGGCGAAATCGGAAGCTTTCAAGTCCCAAGGTCGCTTGAAAAGCAGGGTTACCGTGGAACGCTGCTGCGGCAGAACGTCATTTGACTTTCGTTCCGGTGTCCCTCACTTTCGCTTTGCACCGCCCGGGGCCTGGGCAAGGCCTTCCGACCTCTGTCTATGTGCTTCGGCGTCAGCGACAGCAACTGCTGCAGCAGCCTGACCACCGATCCAGACACCGTGGCGCTGTTCTACCGTCTGGTGACGGTGCAAGCCAGTCGATACTTGGTAACGCATGCCCGTGTGCCCGCGCCCTCTTCCGCCCATCGCCCACAGTGCTGCGTGTCTTGGATCCAGACAGTACCGTGCGACCCAGGCTATGGCTTTGGCGGGCGGCACCGCCTGCCTCTACGCCCAATATGCCGCCCAAACCTACGCGATCCATTTAAAACAAATACTTAGGCGCAACGCAAAACGACTGTCCCGTGGCGTCCCGCACCGCCAAGGCACTCTCGCTGGCGCGGCACGTCACTTTGCTTGCGATATTTCTGCAGGCTCACGCCCTGTGTGGAGCAGGGTTGGTGAAGCAGCTCCGCTCAGGCCGCCACCGGCTCGAAGGTCTTGCCGCAAGGATCGATGCGGATGCCCGGCTTGAGCTTGGACCAGGGCAGGTTTTCCAGCACCATAGGCATCGATCCAGGCGCGGTTGCGACAATGATTTCGCGCGCGATCGGCGTGTAGTCGGCGCGGAAATGGACCGCACTCTTCACCACAAGAATGTCCTGCGCAGTAGGCTCGATGCCCACCACACGGAACATGGCCTGGTCTGCCATCTGCACCTTTTGCGATGCGACGACGATGCGCACCCCTTCGATGCGCAGGCACGCGCAGGCGCCCAGATCCAGCTTGAAGCCCCGGTAGTACGGGCCCGTGGCATCGACCTTGCCGTCGGAGATTTTCTCGACCAGGAATTCGGCTTCGCACGGCACATCGCCTCGCACACCCGACTTTCCTCCCAACGACAGGCGCACACGTGCGCCTTCGCCGGCTTCATGTGCCCTGGCCGCAGAAGCCGCATCGACGATCAGGCCAATCGCCGCGTTCTGCGCCCTGCTCGCCACCAGTGCGTGCAGCATGCCGGTGGAGTCAGAGTTGCTGCCTGCACCGGGATTGTCCTGCGCGTCGGCGATGATGGTGGGCTTGCCACTACCCGCATGCGCCATGGCGTAGTGCACGGCTTCTGCGGGAGCGTAAAGCTTGCCCGCAAAGTGCGACTCTGCCGCAAGTGCGGCCTGCGCAAGCGGTGCCAACAGTGCGTCAGCATGTGCCTGTGTGTCTGCATAGGCCCAGAGCACCGGAGAGCATTCTTCAAAGTCAGCGGCCGGAAAACCGGTGGCAAATGAGATGTGCGTGTCGGGGGTCTCGCCTGCCTCCAACTGCTGGTACAGCGTTTTCGCCGGCTCGATGTCCGTGCACTGCCAGCAGATGGGCACCAGATACGGCAGACGCTGCACTGCCATGGCGGGGCGCTTGCCCGTCTGCAGACGGCGCTGGAGCTGGCTGTATGCGCGCACGCCCGTTTCGGCCATATCCACATGCGGATAGGTGCGGTAGGCCACCAGCATGTCTGCCTCGCTCAGCATGCGCGTCGTGACGTTGGCATGCAGATCCAGGGTCGCGATCACAGGCACCCCACTGCCGACCAGCGCGCGCACGCGGCGCAGCAACTCGCCTTCGCCATCATCAAAATGCTGCGCCACCATGGCGCCGTGCAGATCGAGGTAGACGGCATCCACCGGCAATGCTTGCTGGATGCCATCGAGGATCAGGGCGGCGATGCGCTCGTAGGTTTCCCGCTCCACATGCGCCGAAGGACTTGCCGCACACCAGGTGGTGGGCACCACTTCGTCGCCAGCATCAAGTGCCGCCTGCACAAAGCCCGCCGCCGGAATGTTGGAGCCGCGGATCGTCGGCCACAGCTTCTCGCCCGAAACCAGACCAGGCCAGCCACCGCCAGCCTGGAATGCTGCCCAATCCGCCAGATCGGGCGCGAACGTATTGGTCTCATGCTGAAACCCGCCATACACAATTTTGGCCATTTCTATCTCTCTCTGTTGAATGGGAGCCCCCGGACAGGGGGCAGCGAAGGGAATCTGGACCGGTCAGGCCGCCAGTGCCTGGGTCACCGGACGGAAGTTCTGGAAGTCCCAGTGGCGTCCCGGCGCCGCATCGATCAGCGCCTGCGTGTAGGCCTGCTGCGGCGCGCCCAGCACCTGCTGCACCGTGCCGGCCTCCACCACCTGGCCGCTCTTCATGACCATGATGCTGTCGCATATCTGCGCGGCCACGCGCAGGTCGTGGGTGATGAACAGCACGCCAATGCCCACGCGCTGGCGCACTTCTTCGAGCAGATCCAGCACCTGCGCCTGCACCGAAACGTCGAGCGCGGAAACGGCCTCGTCCGCCACCAAAACATCGGGCTCCATGACCAGTGCGCGCGCAATGCAGATGCGCTGGCGTTGCCCGCCCGAGAACTGGTGCGGAAAGCGATCCAGCGCCTGGCGCGGAAGCCCCACCAGATCCATCGCCTCGGTCGCCTTGGCCATGGCCTCGTCGCGAGGCATACCGTAGTTCAGCAGCCCTTCGATGACCGAATCGCCAATGCGGCGACGCGGGTTCAGACTGCGGTACGGGTCCTGGAACACGATCTGGATGCGCTTGCGCAGCGGCAACAGTGCGCTGCGGCTCAGGCGGGTGATGTCGTCCTGCTTCAGCCGGATCTCGCCGCCGCTCGGGTCGATCAGTCGCACGATGCAGCGCGCCACGGTTGATTTCCCTGAGCCCGATTCCCCCACGATGCCCAGAATCTCGCCGCGCTTGAGCGTGAGCGACACCTCACTGGCAGCAAGCACCATCTCGGGCTTGCGCAGAAAACCCTTGGACTTCGGATAGGTCTTGTTCAGGCTGCGCACCTGCAGAATCGTCTCGCCCTCAGGCTGCGCACGTGCATGCGGCACCAGACTGGGAACGGAGGACACGAGCATGCGCGTGTACTCCTGCAGCGGGCGGGCCAGAATCTCCTCACGCGTGCCGGACTCCACCACCTTGCCGCGGTTCATCACAAGGATGCGATCGGCAATTTCGGCCACCACGCCGAAGTCGTGGGTGATGAAGACCACCGCCGTGCCATGCTTTTCCTGCAGCTCACGCATCAGCGACAGGATCTGCTTTTGCGTGGTCACGTCGAGTGCCGTGGTGGGTTCATCGGCAATCAGCAGGCGCGGCTTGAGGATCAGCGCCATCGCAATCACGATGCGCTGGCGCTGACCTCCCGAGAGCTGGTGCGGATACGAGTCGTAGATGCGCTCGATGTCGGGCAGATGCACGGCCTCCAGCATCTGCAGCACCTTGGTGCGGCGTTGTGGGGCCGACAGCGTGGAATGCAGTTTCAGCACTTCCTCTATCTGCTTGCCCACGCGGTGCACGGGGTTCAGCGCGGTCATGGGCTCCTGGAAGACCATGGCGAGTTGCGAGGCGCGCAGCGCACGCATCTGCGCGGCATCCAGGCGCAGCAGGTCTTTCCCGTCCAGCTCGATCACGCCCGAGGACACCTGCAGGCTGTCGGCAGGCAGCAGGCCCATGGTGGCGAGCGAGGTAAGCGATTTGCCCGAGCCCGATTCGCCCACGATGCACAGCGTCTCGCCCGCATGCACCTGCAGGCTCAGGTCGCTGACCAGCGTCTTGCCGTCGCCGCCCTTGAGCTGCACGCACAGATTCCGGATGCTCAGTACAGCGGGATTCGATGGATTGTTTGGTGTCATCACTGGATCCACAAATGAAGTAAACGCGGAAAGCGGCGCATCACATGCGCTTGGCCATGCGCGGGTCGAGCGCATCGCGCAGGGCATCGCCCAGCAAATTGACGCTCAGCACCGTCAACGACAACAGCAAACCGGGGTAGAGCACCAGGCCAGGCAGGAGCTGGAAGTAGGCACGCCCCTCGGCCATGATGTTTCCCCACGAGGAAATCTCGGGCGGCACGCCGGCGCCCAGGAAACTCAGGATGGCTTCGGTCAGGATGGCCGAGGCAAAGATGTAGGTGCACTGCACGATCAGCGGAGCCATGGTGTTGGGCACCAGGTGGCGCACCATCAGCGTGGGCAGCGGCGTCCCCAGCGTGAGCGCCGCCTCGACATAAGGCTCGTTGCGCACGCTCAGAATCACACCACGCACCAGCCGCACCACCCGCGGCACCTCGGGAACGGTGATCGCGATGAGCACGGTCAGCAGGCTTGCGCCAGAGATCGACACCAGCGCAATCGCCAGCAGGATGCCCGGGATGGCCATCAGGCCGTCCATGACACGCATGACGATGGCATCGACCCAGCGAAAATACCCCGCGAGCACACCGATGAACAGACCGATGACAAGGCTGAATGCCGCGACGCCCAACCCTACGACCAGCGACACGCGGGCACCGTAGAGGACGCGGCTGAACACATCGCGGCCATAAGCGTCTGTTCCCAGGAAATGCTCGGCGGAAATCGGGCGCAGGCGCTGTGCGGGGTTGATCTCGGTGGGGTCGCTGCTTGCCAGGAGCGGCGCGGCAATCGCCACGAAGATGACGGCTGCCAGCACGATCAGAGACAGCATCACAGGCCAGGTCTTGAGCGTTGCCCACAGATGGGAGCGCTTGGGTGCGGCCAATTCCGTGGCGGCAGAGACCGCGATGGCGGGGGGGCTTGAAGAGAGTTGCGTCATGCTGGACCTCAATAGCGGATTCGCGGATCGAAGATGGTGTAGGACACGTCCACCACCAGATTGATCAGCACATAGACCAGCGCAAACAATAGGATCAGCGCCTGAATGACCGGGTAATCGCGGGCCAGCACGGCTTCCACCACCAGGCGACCAAGACCGGGAAGGTTGAACACCGACTCGGTCACCACCACGCCACCGATCAGCATGGCGATGCCTACACCGATGATGGTGACGATGGGCACCGCCGCGTTGCGCAGCGCATGGCCGAGCAATACGCCTCGCTCGTTGAGACCCTTGGCCCGCGCCGTGCGGATGAAGTCTTCGTTCATCACTTCGATCACGCTGGTGCGCGTGATGCGGGCGATCAGCGCGATATAGACCGAGCTCAGCGCCAGCGTTGGCAAGGTGATGGAGCGCAGAAAGGGCCACAGGCCTTCCGACAGCGGCTTGTAGCCCTGCACCGGGAACCAGCCAGCTCCCAGGGACAGTGCGAGGATCAGGACATAGGCCGTGACGAATACGGGAATCGAGAATCCCAGCACCGACAGGGCCATCACCGCGCGGTCCAACAGCTTGCCTTGGCGCCATGCAGCCAGCACACCCAGCGGAATGGCGACCACAATGGCGACGATGATGGTGCTCAGGCACAGCGCGATGGAGGGCCCCATGCGCTGCACGACCATCTCGAGCACGGGCGTGCCCGACAGCAAGGAAGTGCCCAGATCGCCACTGAGCAGTTGACCGACCCAGTGGAAGAACTGTTGGTAGACCGGCTTGTCGAGCCCCAGGTTCTGGCGAATGGCCTCGAGTTGCTCGGGCGTCGCGGAGTCTCCCGCCAGAATCGCCGCAGGATCCCCCGGCGTGAGGCGCAGGATGGCAAAGACGACGGCGGCAACCACCACCATCACTGGCAGTGCCGCAGCCATGCGTTTGAGTACAAATGCAATCATGACGAAAGACTCACTTTTTCATGCGGGCTGATTACTTCTTCTGGACATTCCAGAAGACCGGAACCGGAGCTTCCAGTGCGCCGCTGATGCTGTTGCGGTACGCGGCCGGCACGTAGTACTGGCCCATGGGCAGCAGCACGCCTTCGGCAATCACCAGCTTCTGGATCTGGCCGGCCAGCTGCTTGCGCTTGGCCTCCTCGGCGGTACGCGAGAACTCAATGCGCAGGCGCTCGATCTCGGGCACGTCGGGCCAGCCGAACCATGCCCCCTTGCCGTTGGCGGCCACCCCGAAGGCACGCAGGGGGTCGGACGCTTCGGCCATCACGTTGTTGGTGGCAAAGATATTCCAGCCGCCCTCCTTGGGAAGCGCCTGGTTGGCGCGGCGCGTCACCACGGTCTGCCAGTCCATGGCCTGCATTTCCACCTTGAAGCCCGCTGCGCGCAGGGCCTGACCGATCACCACGGGCTGGGTGTTGACCGAAGGCGTGTCGGTGGGCTGCAGGATCACCACGGGCGTGCCGTCATAACCGGCTTCCTTCAGCAACTCCTGGGCCTTCTTGGGATTGGCCTTGATGGTGACATCGGCACCTTCCTGGCTGGCATAGGCCGAGTCGCAGCCAAACAGGGCAGCGCAGGGCTTGAAGTACTGCTTGTTGCCGATCATGGCTTGCAGCACCGGCTCCTGGCCCACGGCATACATGGCCGCTTCGCGGATCTTCTTGTTGTTGAACGGCGCATGCAAGTGGTTCATCCGCATGACGGTCTGGTAGCCCTGGGGGTCCAGCACCTTGATGGCGATGTCCTTGTTGGCACGCACGATCGGCTCGAGGTCGAAAGGCAGCTGCTCCAGATAGTCGATCTCTCCATTGACCAGCGCGTTCACCGAGGTCATCGCGTCGGGCGTGGCGATCCACTTCACGCGGTCCACCAGCACCTTCTTGCCACCGGCCAGACCCGATGCCGGCTCGGAGCGGGCTACGTAGTCGGTGTTCTTTTCATAGACCACCTGCACGCCCGGCTTGAACTCGGCGGCCACGAACTTGAACGGGCCCGATCCAATCGCCGTGGTGATGGCCTGTGTGGGAGGTGTCTCCGCGATGCGCTTGGGCATCATGAACGGCGCCACGCCGCTGGGCTTGGCCAGGGCGCGCACGGCCAGGTCGCTGGCCTCCTTCATGGTGATGGTGAAGGTCGAGGCATCCACCACCTTCATGTCGGCCATCTCCGAGGTCATCAGCTGGCCCATCTTGTCCTGCGTGGCCCAGCGCTTGATGGAGGCAACGCAGTCCTCCGCCGTCACAGCACCACCATCGTGCCACTTGAGGCCGGCGCGCAGCTTGAAGGTATAGGTACGGCCGTCAGCGGAAGCCTTCCACTCTTGAAGCATCTGCGGGCGGATCTGGTTGTCCTTGTCCGTGGCCAGCAGCGTGTCGTAGACCATGTAGCCATGGTTGCGCGTGATGTGGGCCGTGGTGATGATCGGGTCCAGCACGCGCAGCGGGGCATGCATCACAGCGTTGACCGTGGTCTTTGCCTGAGCGTGGACGGATCCCACCAGGCCGCACGCGAGCAGCGAGGCTGCCAATGCCGCATGTGCGAAAGAACTCATTGCTTTACTCATCGTCAATCTCCGTGGTTTCCTCAATGGAAATGAAAGGCATGGCACACACGCCGGGTGAATGAAATGAAAAAAGGGAGGGAGGTGCGGGAGGAGTGGCCTGCGGATGCTCCGCACTAGTTGCCACCCGTGTCGGCCAGTGCGCCAAACAGCCGATCGCTGGCGCGCTCGCCTTCGAGCAGCAGGGCCTCGTATTCGTCGCCCGGCATCAGCGCCCCGCCGGTCGTCCAGACAATGTGATTCGCCCGCAACATCCGTGCCTGCAAGCCCTGCTCCGCGATGTAGCGCTGGCCCGCTTCGGATTGCAGCAGCGCACGCGGCCCGCTGACCGCAGCGGCTGCCGATGGTTCCACCTTGAACCCCGCCAGCGACTGCATGCGCCACACGTCCGCATGCATGCATTCGTCCGACGTGACGGCCACACCGGCGAGGCGCTCCCGCATCAGCGGGTACACCAGCTCCGACGCTCGCGGCACTGCCAAGCCATCGGCAATCGTGCGATTGTGCTGACCCGCGTCGTAGATGCTGATACCTGGCTTGTCCGGGTTCTGCATCTGCACCAGAAAGCACGCCGAGTCCTCTGGCTCCACGAAAAAACAGTGCACCGCTGCCCCAAAAACATGCTTGAGCCCGTAGCACACACCGCCCGGGGCCCCGCCCACTCCGCAGGGGATGTAGACAAACAAGGGGCGCTCCTCGTCCACGGCAATGCCTTGCGCAGCAAACTGAGCACTCAGGCGCAGCGCCGCCACGGCATAACCGCTGAAGAGCGAGAGCGAATGCTCGTCATCCACGAAGTGGCACATCGGATTGGCCTTCGCCAGCTCACGCCCCTTGGCCACCGCCTGACCGTAGTCGCCCTCATATTCGTGCACCGTCACGCCATGGCTGCGCAGCTTGCGCTTCTTCCAGTCCTTGGCCTCGGCCGACATGTGCACCGTTGCGCGAAAACCCAGCGCAGCCGACATGGTGCCGATGCTCATGCCCAGATTTCCCGTGGATCCGACAGCCACCTCGTAGTGCGAGAACACCTCGCGCGCAGCCGGTGAGCCCAGGGTCTGGTAGCCGTGCTCGCCCACCAGCAAGCCGTTGTCCCGTGCCACCTGCTCGGCGAACTCCAGTACTTCATGGAAGCCGCCACGGGCCTTCACCGAGCCGGCCACCGCAAGCTGATGGTCTGCCTTGACCCAGAAGCTGCCAGGCAACGACGGCCCCGCACCGATCACCGCAGGCGGCAGCGCGCACAAGGGCGACTCCACGATGCCACCGCTTTGTGCAAGCTCGGGGAACAGCGTGGCGAGCAAGGGGGCGAAGCGCGCCAAGCGCTGCTCCGCTTTTTCAACATCACTGATAATAATGTCAGAAGTTTTTGAAGCAGGTGGCTCCGGCACACATCCCGCATTGATCCACAGCGTTGAAACCTGGCTGAAAACTTCTTCATCATCCTGCGACATAGGTGTTTTCCCCATATAAATTCAGCACTTGCAAGCGATCAACACCCAAGCAACAGAAATTGCATTCTGTGGACGATATGCATATGTGACAAGTCAACCTTGTCAATCCATTCATTAGTTTCATCAATGAACACCAACCATCTATCGCCGTCGCTGCTCACCTGGCTCAGGTGCTTTGACGCCGTGGCCAGGCACAACAGCTTCACGCTCGCGGCCAAGGAGCTGCATGTCACGCAGGGCTCGGTCAGCCAGCAAGTGAAGAAGCTGGAGGAATATCTGGGTGTGCCGTTGTTCTACCGAGAGGGGAAATCGCTGTCGCTGACGCGCGAGGGGGCGCGGCTGTCACTGGTCTCCGAGCAGTCGTTCGAGACGCTGAACCAGGCCGTGGGAAAATTGCGGCGTGACCAGCGCAGCACCAACGCACCGCTGAACCTGAGCTGCTCGCCCTCCTTCGCAATGCTCTGGCTCACGCCGCGCGTGAGCGATCTGCTGCAGGGCAAGTCAGGCGTCACGGTGCGCATCTATGGCGAATACCACATGCTCGACCGCGTCGGCATGGGCCTGAGCGGCATCCAGGCCGGCATCCGCTTCGACCCCGGGCATTACGTTGACCTGAACGAGGAGATGTTCCTCGACGAATGGATCATCCCCGTCACCACGCCCGAGTTCCTGGCCCGCCATCCGGACATCCGCAGCATTGCCGACGTCGCGCCGGGCATGATGCTGCACGACGAAAACCCCTGGCACAGCGCCACGCAGAACGTCGAATGGAACACCTGGCTGGAGGCGATGGACGCACCGCCCAGCAAGCCCGGCGGGGTGTACTTCAACCTCTCGCAGCTGGCCATGGTGGCGGCGCTCACGGGACAAGGTATCGCCATGGGCCGTCTGGCCCTGGTGTATGACGAACTCAAGAGCGGGCGGCTCGTGGCGCCCTTCCCCTGTGCCGTGAAGTCCAAGGCCAGCTACCGCTTCATCAGCGGGCAGAAGTCAACAGACACCAACGAGCACTTGCGCCAATGGCTGCATGCGACCAGCGATCAGTTCAAGCTCGAACGCAATGAGCTGCTCGAGCAAATGGGGATTGAGTGCCGACAGCGCTAGGCTGAAGCCCGCGACTGTCGGCCGTGCGGCCATCACGGCCGCAGCCATGGCGCTTTGCGCTGCCGGGTGGTCTGCGCCCGGATCTCGTCCTGCTCAACGATGGTCTGCAGACCCGGGCCGATCTCGAACAGCACATAGAACGCTTGCGCCGGCCGGGCAAAGCTCAGGGTGGACTGTGCGCTGAGTGTGCCCTGCAGCAGGGTGCGTCCATCATGGCCGATAACGTCCATTCTGGCCCCAGGCATCTCATCCCCGTCATTCGTCACCCCGCGGCAGCGGACCGTGCTGTCATCCAGCAGAAAACAGCGTGCCACGGGCTCATGGGCCTGCGCTGCAGTGCACAGCAGCGCAGCAACGGCACAGCTCCAGCGCAGCATGGCGACGGCGGATTCACGGTATTGCATGGGACTTCCTTTGCTGCTCAAACCACTGCACCGTCGACGGCGACACATGGTCCATGCGCCACGCCGACTGGTAGACGCTGGCGTCCTTGCCGACCACCGTCAACCAGAGTTCGCTCTCCGCCCGCAGTGTGTCTGGCAGAGGGATTTCCACCTTGCGTTCCCAGCGCTGGCCCATGAACGCCATCCCCGTGCTGCCAGTGTTGCGCGGCCGGTTCACCTTCAAGGTGACCTGGCGGATCTCTGGGTCGCAGGCCTCGCAGAACCGCAGATGGAAGGTTTTCATGGGGATGTCCATCGCCACCAGCTCCGGGGGCTTCTGGTCGGCCTCTTCCAGGGTGAAGCTCCAGGGCCCCACCTTGCCTTGCAGCACACGCCTTTGCGACTGGTCATGGATCTGCTCCTGCCACAGCAGCGCCGTGAAAGCCACCAGCGTGGCGCACAGCGCGAACCCTGCACACCACCGGCGTACGCGGGTGTCCCGCAGGGGCACGGGAGCGGCAGGGATGTTCTTTTCTGCCGCGCGCCGCGCAGTGCGCTGGGGCTCCACTGGCTGCCACGGCCATTGGGGCAACGCGAAGATCAGGCACCAGGCCGCAAGGCCCAGCCAGCCCAGCCACAGCGTCACGCCGATGCCCGCACCCAGCGTGGCCACACTCCATGCCAGGGCGGTCGCCAGCAGCAGCCAGCCAACCACCTGCGCACACCGGCGTTGCCCCGTTGTGGGTTGATGGCCCAGCAGGTGGGCACCATGGCGGTCCGTCGCCAGCGCCAGGCCCGCCAAACCCAGGCCGCTGACCCCCAGCATGCCCAGGTGCACCGCACTCAAGAGGACATGGTTCATACCCCGCCACCTGCTCTCTGCAGCCACTCCGCCAGGGCCACCAGGCCCGTCGCAGCCGACAGGCCCCACCAGGCGCGCCAGGCGCTGCGGGTGGCAAACACCCAGAGCACGGCAACGGCCCAGATAACAAAGCTGAGCATGCTGGCCCACATGACGGCCTGGGCAGGCGGCGCAGGCCAGGTCAGCGAGAGCAGCCGGGTCGAAGCCGCAGCCACGGCGTAGCCGCCCAGGGCTGCCGCCAGCACCCGGGAGGCCACGGCCAGCCGGTACCGCAGCGGGAGGGTGTCCGGATGGCTCATGCGCCCTCCTTGTCAAGGGCCTGCCCCGCTGGCAGACCTTGCTCAGTCACGGCCAGGCGGCGCCGCAGTTTCACGGCCATCCATGCCAGAACAGCGGCCAGCGCCAGCATCGTGAGATCGAAACCTGCGAAGACCCAGTCGCCGGAAGCCAGGCTGCGCCCGAGATGGCGGTCGGTGGTGAGGGCGTTGAGCAGCGGTACGGCCAGGTAGGCCGCGCTAGCGAGCCCGCACAGCTCGATCCATGCACGTGCCAAAGGCCGCGCAAGGGCGTAGAACAACGCGGCCAGCCATGCGGCAAACAGCATATGGATCTCCCAGTCGGCCCGCCCCGCCATGCCGATGGGCAGCAGGCGGTTGGCCCAGAAGTAGGCGGCGATGGCCAAGGGCAGGCCGGCGATGGTGGCGACATTGAGTGTTTCCACCAGACGCAGCCCCAGAGGCTCGCGGTACTCCCCCGCCAGACTCAGATGGTGCCTGCGGCGCTTGACGGCCCACAGCACCATGCCGGTGGCGATCATGGCGCACCCCGCCAGGCCTGCGAGGAAGTACAGCCAGCGGCCCCAGATATCGGCAAAAAGGCCCTCGTGCAGATTCAGCGTGACAACCTGGACCTTGCGGGCACTGCCACCCGCAACCAGCTCCTCGGCCAGCGGTGCTGCCGTGTTCGCGTCGAAACGCAATCGGGGGGGATTGAAGAAATCGACACTGCCCTGGTGCATGCCCGCAACGGTGATCACCGGCGCTTCCCCTTTCCGGTGCTCCAGCGTCACGCTGCCCACGCCAGCCCCGCCCCATTGGCTCTGCGCCTGCGCCACCAGTGCAGCCAGATCTGCACGGGGCCGCTGGACGGGAAGACGCTCGTGGACGCGGTCCAGCAGTTCGTCGTAGTAGGTCTTGTTGGCCATGGGGCCGCTGCCGTAGAGCATGTCGCGCCCTGCCGGCATGTAGAGGAACAGGAAGAACACCAGGCCGCTGTAGGTGATCATCAGAAAGAACGGCAGCGCCATCACGCTGAGCGCGTTGTGCGCATCCAGCCAGCTGCGCTGGCCCTTGTTGGGCCGGAACGTGAAGAAATCCTTGAAGATTCTTTTGTGCGTGATGACGCCGCTGATGATGGCCAGCAGCATCAGCATGGTGCACAGGCCCACAATGCGTACGGCCCAGTCGAACGGCATGTAGCGCAGCTCGTAGTGCATGCGGTACAGGCCCAGCCCCCCGTGGGTGCCGCGTGGCTCGATGCCATGCGACTGGACCGCCCCGGTCTGGGGATCCAGGACTTCGTTGCCGCTGGCCCCCCGCTCACGGCCGGCCTGGGGCATGTCCTCCCAGCGGATGGCAAGCTCCTGCCACCCGCGCGGGTTCAAGGACACATGTGGCAGCGTGATGCGCCAGCTGGCTGCGGCGGGAGCCACTTTCTCGAGCCGGTCCAGGGCCAGGGCCAGCAGCTGCGCGGCCGGCACCGGCTGGGCCATCTCTGCGCGCACCAAGGGGCGCTCGGGCTGCATCCAGCGCGTGATTTCCTGCTGAAAGTAGCCGGGCGTGCCGGTGGCAAAGACGAAGAAGAGCACCCACCCGGCCACCAGCCCCACCCAGGTGTGGAGCCAGGACATGGATTGACGCAGATTGGCTTTCATCAGCGGTGACTCCACGCTCAGGGCCATCAGAAGGCGTAACGCATGGTCAGCTGGACATTGCGCGTTGGCGCATAGATACCGGTGTAGAACGTGGTATCCAGACCTTGCAGGTACTTCTTGTCGAAGATGTTGTTGAAGTTCAGCGTGGCCGATAGCTTGGGGTTGATCTCATAGCGTGCCATCAGATTGGCCACCGCATAGGCCTTCTGCTGGCCTCGCAAGGCGAGCCCCGACGAGGTCGCGGTGTAATAGATGCGATCCTGCCAGTTGACGCCGCCGCCCACGGTCAACTTGCTCCAGTCGCCAGGCAGGCGATAGCTGGTCCAGAGTTTGGCCATCTGCTGCGGGAAGGTGGTGCGGATACGCTGGCCGCTGGCATCTTCCGTGGTGCCATAGCTGTAGCTGGCGCTGAGCTGCCAGCCCCGTGCCAGTTCGCCATTCACCTCCAGGTCAATGCCCCGGGTCTTGGCTCCCTGGACCGCACGGTAAGCCGCCTCGACCGGAGAGGTGCCCGGCACGGTCTGACCGCTGTCGGCTTCCGCCAGGTTGTTCTGCCGGATCTCGTACAACGCGACGGTGCTGCTGAGCTTGCCACCGAGCCAATCGCTTTTCAGGCCGATCTCGTAGTTGTCGCCATCGCGCGGGTCCAGCACATTGCCATAGCGGTCACGGTTGCTTTGCGGCTTGAAGATGCTGGTGTAGCTGGCATAGACCGAATGCACGCGGTTGAGGTCATAGACCACGCCGGCGTAAGGTGTGACCACATTGGACTCTTCCATCCGGGTCGTCCGGTTGAAACGCGCGGAGGCCGCTGCGGTATAGGCCAGCGCAAGCCGGTAGTGGTAGTTGCTGACCCGGGCTCCGGCGATGAAGGTCAGATCGTCGCGCGGCTTGAAACGCACTGCACCATACGCACCGCTCTGTTTTTGCCAGCCGTCATAGTCATAGAGCTTGGTACCGGTGATGGCGGGACCGGCCGTCTCGTTGTTCCAGTCGTAGATGTTGACATAGCGGCCTTCGATGCCCGCCCCCTGCTGGGGTTCGTGGAAGTTCTTGAAGTCGGACCAGTTGAAGCCGAAAACCGCCTCATGCCTGCGTCCGAATAGCTCGAACGGGCCTTGCACCTGGGCATCAAACCCACTTTGCCGCTGGGTGGCAGAGCCCAGTCCGCCATACAGACGTACACCGTCGCCCGTCTGCTGGTTGGGAAAACCCCAGCTGGCATCTGCCCCCGAGAAGTCGCGCTTGCCGCGCATGTGGTTGGCGGTCAGGCCCAGCTTCCAGCCATTGTCCAGGCTGTGCTCCAGTTTCAGGAACGCGTTATAGACGTCCATCTCGTTGCGCTTCCAGCGGGCCGCCGCATTCTTCGAAGCGCTGAAATCCGTTTGCTCGCCATTGCTGTAGAACAGCGGCAGGCCTGTGGAGGACTGGCCCCGTGGATCGGAGTGCTGGTAATCCAGCCCCACGGTCAGCAAGGTCTGGGGCGTCAGGTCGGCCTCCAGCACCCCGTACAGCACGCTCTTCTTCTGCTTGTACCAGTCGATGTGCGTACCGCCTTGCTCATGCGCAGCCACCATGCGGCCACGCAGGCTTCCGGAGGCATTCAGCGGACCGGCAAGGTCGACTTCCGCACGGCCGTGGTCCCAGCTCCCGGCACTCAGGCTGGCGTACCCCTGAAACTCACGGGTCGGCTTCTTGCGCACCAGATTGATCGTCCCGGACGGATTGCCTGCTCCCGTCAGCAGGCCTGCTGCGCCGCGCAGCACTTCCACCCGATCGTAGATGGCGAGGTCGGCCTGCGACTGGGGAATGTTCTGGGAGACGATATCGGTGGCCGTGACAATGCCGTCGTACTGGTAGTTGTCGATGTCATAGCCGCGAGACAGGATGGAGAACCGGCTGGCGCCAATGTTCTGCACGGAAATCCCCGGCGTGCGGTCCAGCACGGTCTCGATGCTGTCGATGCCTTCATCGTCCATGCGCTGGCGCGTCATCACGCTGATGGACTGCGGGGTCTCGCGCAGCGTCATAGGCAAGCGCGTGGCGGTGGTGAGCGGGCCGGTGGCCGCGTAGCTGCCGGATCCCTCGGTGTCGCCGGTGCGTATGGCGTTTCCGGTGACGGTCACCGCACCGAGCGTGGCAGAGCCGTCCGCACTGTCCTGCGCGGCAGCCTGGACGGCCCGCAGGCCGTAGCTTCCATCGGGCAGGACATGGGCTTCGATCCCGGTGTTCGCGAGCAACACCGACAGCCCGGCATGCACGCTGTAACTGCCCCGCAGCCCCTGGCTTTGCTTGCCTTCGGCCATGCGGCTGTTGCCTGCCAGATAGATCCCCGCTTCCCGCGAGAAGCGGGTGAGCGCCTGGCTCAGCGGACCTGCCGGAATGTCATAGCTGCGCACGCCCTGGGCAGCGGTGGAAGGCTGTGCATGCGCCACAGGCGCATGGGTGGCAACGCCGATCGCGGCGCCGAGAATGAGCAGCGGAATACCCAGATGCTGGATGGCGTTCTGGTGGCGTGGCGTGGAAGCACGCGTTGTGGTGCGTAATGGCATGGACGGCAGGTTCCGAAAAGAGGTGTTCGACGGAGCGAAGACCACAAATCACCATCCATCTGATTGCCTGGGCAGGCATGCAATATGCCAACGTGCAGATCGTCCTGGGGTAGCAGCGCAACGGCGAAAGATGTCTTCTTGTCAGGAGTAACCAGCGAGCCGCCCAAACCCGGAACCGGTTTCCGAAATATTTTTCACATTCAGCTTTGCGCTTCGATCGTGGTCCACCATGCGATGGGCTGTGCGATGCGTATCGGCAGCGTGGCGGCCAGCATCTGGAGGACACGGTCGGTGTCGTGCAGGGGGAAGTTGCCGTAGACGGCAAAATCGGCCACGGAGTCGGCAAGGCCCAGGTGTCCTCTGCGGTAGCGGCGCAGTTCCTGCACGAACAGGCGCAGCGGCAGGTTGTCGGCCACGAAGCTGCCCTGCGTCCAGGCCTCGCGTGCGGCATCCCCGGACTCCAGCGGTGCGATGGCCTGTGCGGTGAACAGGGTCTGCTGGCCCGTGGGCACGATGCGCGTAGCACCGGTGGCGAAGGTCCGGACTTCCACCGCCCCCTGATAGACCGCCAGCTGCGTTCCCGCTGCGGTCATCTGGACGTTGAAGCGCGTGCCCAGGGCACGCATCTGGCCGTCGGGTGTGTAGACCCGCAGCGGCCGGTGGTCCTGGGCCGTCTCGACGAAGATCTCCCCCGCCACCAGAACGATGCGGCGCTCATCGGTGTCGAACCGGATGTCGACCGCGCTGGCCGTGTTGAGCCACAGCAAGCTGCCATCGGCCAGCGTGAGCTGCCGCAATTCGCCAGTGGCAGTGCGATGGTCGGCCCCCCATGCCATCACTTCTGCTGGCAGCCAGGCCTGCTGCCAGCCCATGGCCCCGACCACACCGCCGCTGGCCAGAATGCCCAGGCTGGCCAGGACGCGCCGGCGTGTGCGCAACCGCTGGTCGGCTGTCGAGAGATGGTCCGCTGTCGCGCGGGGGTTCGGCAAGGTCCGGACCGGCTCGAAGGCCCGGCTGATGTCTTCGACGTAGCGCCAGGCGGCGGCATGCGCGTCTGCCGACGCCAGCCAGCGTTGCCAGGCCGCGCGGTCGGCGGCACTGGCAGAGCCATCACGCAGGCATGCGTACCACTGCGCAGCCTGCGCAAGGTCGGTATGGGAAGGTTCTGCACGCATCGGCAGCGGCGTCCTGGGTGTCAAGGCAGGGGCTCGTGCCGCAGCTCCGCGGCGGTCTGGCGCGCCGCCAGCGTCAGACAGCCCAGCATGGCCTGCGCCACATACTTGCGGACCATCCGTCCGGAAACGCCCAGCTCGGCGCCCACTTCATCATCGGTCATGTCGCAGACCACGGCCAGCGTGAAAGCGCGGGCCGCCTTGGGCGACAGCGACTGGAGCATGCGCCCGACCTCTTCCAGCGCCTGCAGCACCATGGCCTGGCGCTCTGCGGACGGATAGGAGGCCTCAGGGCTTGTTGCCAGGATTTCCAGCCAGGCCCGCTCGATCTCCTGCCGGCGCCACAGATTGATGCACAGATTCTGTGCCGTGGTTTTCAGGTAGGCACGGGCCTCGGCGGGATGGGTGAAACAGCGCTCCGTCCGGCCTGTCAGCAATCGCACAAAGGTGTCGTGGGCCAGATCGGCTGCCTCTGCCGCCGACCCCAAGCGCCGGCGGAGCCAGCCATGGAGCCAGTTGTGGTGGTCGATGTACAGCGCGTTGATGTCAGCGTGCAAGGGGCTGGAGGCGGATGACATGGCAGAAAGCCGGTTGAGTTGCTGGCGCGATAATACAACTCAAACAAGAATCATTAGCATCCTATTGTGTATTCGGGCTGCCGATCTGCCGTAGACCGCCGATGCGACCGGCACACGAGCTTGCGGACGGCACCAAGGACGTCCCCCGCCGGACAAACCCATGCCACCAGACACGGGACAACGGTCCCGCTGGCAGCAGCAATTCTGCAACGCCATCCTGAGGCAGCATGCGATGCCCCGATACACCGCATGCTTTGGAGAGCGGGCCCCTGGCCCGCCCTGCCCTGGCCGCGTTCAGCGTGCCACCACGGCCAGGTTCAGTGCCTGGGCTGCCGCCTGCGGCGCCACATCCCACCCGCCGCCCAGGGCGCGGATCAGGCCGACGGTGGCCGTGTACTGGGCCGTGCGCACCTGCAGGGCCTGGCGCTGGCTGCGCAGTTCGCTGCGGCGCGCATCCAGCAGCTCCAGCTGGCTCACCAGGCCATTGCGGTAGCGCGAATCCGACAGCTGGGTCGCACGCCGTGCCGACTGCACGGCACGGCCCTGGGCTTCGGCCTGGCCTTCCAGCAGCCGCAGCGCGCTGAGCTGGTCCTCCACCTCACGGAAGGCCGTCAGCACCTGGCCCCGGTGGGCGGCCATGGCCGCTTCCAGCCGGGCGCGGGCGCCCTCTTCCTGGGCCGCGCGCTGGCCACCGTCGAACAACGGCAGCGACAGCAGCGCACCGATGCCCCAGGAGCGGGCCGACCACTTGAACAGGTCGCCCAGCTCGGGCGAGGCATGACCGCCGTTGCCGGTCAGCGTGATGGCAGGGAACCAGGCAGCCTCAGCCACGCCCACGCGCGCCTGGGCCGCCATGACGGAGGCCTGGGCCGCCGCCACATCCGGGCGGCGCGCCAGCACCGTGGCCGGCACGCCAGGGGGTACCACAGGCAGGGCCGCTTCGGCTGCAGCCGCTGGCACGGCAAAGCCGCTGGCCACCTCGCCCACCAGCACCGCCAGCGCATGCTGAAGCTGGGCCTGCTGCTGGGCCAGGGACAGGGCTTCGGCCTCGGTCGCTGCCACCTCGGTCTGCACCCGCGCCACGTCCAGCTCGGCCACATCGCCAGCCTGGAAGCGCCGCTGCGTCAGGTGCAAGGTGTCGCGGTAGGCCGCCAGGCTGGCCGTGACCAGTCCATGCTCGGCCTGGACGGCCCGCAGCTGCAGATAGGTCTGGGCCACTTCGGCCTGCACCAGCAGGCGTGTGCTCTGCAGCAAGGCGGCGCGCGCCTGGGCATCCAGCCGTGCGGCGTCGCTGGCCTTGGAAAGCCGGCCGAACAGGTCCAGTTCGTACGACAGATTCAGGCCAGCCGTGACCACGGTGGCCGGCACGGCGCTGCCGGTGGTGGTGATCCCGGCCTGGCGTACCGCCCCGGTGGACACCCCCAGTTGGGGCGCACGCTGGGCATCGGCCGTGCGCAGCAGGGAACGCGCCTCGGCCAGCCGGGCCGCGGCCTCCTGGATGCTGGTGTTGCCATCTGCGGCACGTTCCACCAGACCGGTGAGCACCGGGTCGGCAAAACCCAGCCACCAGGCCCCGCGCGGCTGGGTTTCGGCCGGCGCCGCCGTGGTCCAGGTCTGGCCTTGGCCTTCAACGCTGTTGGAGAAATGCGCTGGCACAGGCAAAGCCGCGTCGGCGGTCACGGGGGCCAGCGGGTGGCTCATGCAGCCGGCCAGGAACAGGGCCGCCGCCAGCGGCAGCCAGCGCGCCGCGGGAAAAGAAAGAACAGTCGTCATCACCGGATTCCTCGGTTTCATTCGTTGGAGCCGCGCGGTGCGGCCAGCACGGGGTGGGCGGCTGCGCCCGGGCCGCTGTGCAGCTCGCGCTCGCCCAGTGGTGCCGTGTGGTGGCCGTGCTGCTGCAGCGGACGGTTGCCCGCCAGGCGGCGCAGGACCACATAGAACACGGGGGTCAGGAACAGGCCGAAGGCCGTCACACCGATCATCCCGGCGAACACCGCCACGCCCATGGCGCTGCGCATCTCGGCACCGGCCCCAGTGGACAGCACCAGGGGCAGCACACCCATCACAAACGCCAGCGAGGTCATCAGAATGGGGCGCAGGCGCAGGCGGCTGGCTTCGATCGCGGCCTGCACCGGGGTGCGGCCAACAAACTCCAGCTCGCGGGCAAACTCCACGATCAGGATGGCGTTCTTCGCCGACAGCCCCACCAGCACAATGAGCCCGATCTGCGTGAACACGTTGTTGTCCCCCCCGCTGAGCCACACCCCGGTCATGGCGGCCAGCAGGCCCATGGGCACGATGAGGATGATGGCGATGGGCAGGGTCAGGCTTTCGTACTGGGCCGCCAGCACCAGGAACACCAGCAGAATGGCCAGGGGGAAGACCAGCACGGCGGAATTGCCGGCCAGGATTTCCTGGTAGGTCAGCTCGGTCCACTCGAAGCCGATGCCGGGTGGCAGGGTTTCGGCAGCGATGCGCTCGATGGCGGCCTGGGCCTGGCCCGAGGAGAAGCCGGGTGCGGGCCCGCCGTTCACATCGGCCGCCAGAAAGCCGTTGTAGCGCATGGCGCGCTCGGGCCCGAAGCTGGGCTCCAGCTTCATCAGGGCCGACAGCGGCACCATCTCGCCCGTGGTGGAACGCACCTTCAGCAGGCCCACGTCTTCGGCACGCGCCCGGTAGGAGGCATCCGCCTGCACGCGCACACTGTAGGTGCGGCCGAACTGGTTGAAGTCATTGGCATACAGGCTGCCCAGGTAGATCTGCAGGGTCTCGAAGATGTCGGTCACCGGCACCCCCAGCTGGCGCGCCTTGGTGCGGTCGATGGCGGCATAGAGCTGCGGCACATTGACCTGCCAGCTGGTGAACAGCCCGGCCAGCTCCGGCGTCTGGTAGGCCTTGGCCATGAAGGCCTTCACCGCCTGATCCATGGCGTCATAGCCCAGCGAGGCGCGGTCCTCGATCTGCAGCTTGAAGCCCCCGGTCGTGCCCAGGCCGGCCACCGGTGGCGGCGGGAACATGGCGATGAAGGCTTCCTGGATGCTGCCGAAGGCCTGATTGAGCTGGCCCGCCACTGCGCCGCCGCTCTGGTCGGCGCGTGTGCGCTCGGCAAAGGGCTTGAGTGTGACGAACACGATGCCCGAGTTCGAGCTGTTGGTGAAGCCGTTGATGGACAGGCCCGGGAAGGCAATGGCATCTTCCACATTCGGGTTCTGCTTGACGATCTCGCCCATGCGGCGGATCACGTCTTCCGTGCGGTCCAGGGTGGCGCCATCGGGCAACTGGGCAAAGCCCACCAGATACTGCTTGTCCTGGGCCGGCACAAAGCCGCCGGGCACCAGCTTGAACAACCCCCAGGTCGCGCCCACCAGCACGGCATAAATCACCAGCATCAGCGCCTTGCGGCCGATGACACGCTGCACGCCACCGCTGTAGGCATCGGAACCGCGGTGGAACAGGGTATTGAAGCGGCGGAAGAAACCGCCCAGCACGCGTTCCATGCCGCGTGTCAGCGCATCCTTGGGCTCGTGGTGGCCCTTGAGCAGCAGCGCGCTGAGCGCCGGCGACAGGGTCAGCGAGTTGATGGCCGAGATCACCGTCGAGATGGCGATGGTCACCGCGAACTGGCGGTAGAACTGGCCGGTGAGGCCGCTGATGAAGGCCAGGGGCACAAACACGGCCACCAGCACCAGGGCGATGGCAATGATGGGGCCGCTCACCTCCTGCATGGCGCGGTAGGTGGCCTCGCGCGGCGACAGACCGGCTTCGATGTTGCGCTCCACGTTTTCCACCACCACGATGGCGTCATCCACCACGATACCGATGGCCAGCACCAGGCCGAAGAGCGACAGCGCGTTGATCGAAAAGCCCAACAGGTGCAGCACGGCGAACGTACCCACCACCGACACCGGCACGGCCAGCAGCGGGATGATGGAGGCGCGCCAGGTCTGCAGGAACAGGATCACCACCACCACCACCAGGGCCACGGCTTCCAGCAAGGTGTGGATCACGGACTTGATGGAGGCACGCACGAACTGCGTGGGGTCGTAGGCAATACGGAACTCCACGCCTTCGGGCATGTGCCTTTGCAGCTCGGCCATGGTGGCACGCACATTGGCCGAGATGTCCAGGGCGTTGGAGCCTGGGGCCTGGAACACGCCCATGCCCACGGCGGGGTCGTTGTTGAGCAGGGAGCGCAGCGAATAGTCGGCCGCACCCAGCTCCAGGCGGGCCACGTCGCGCAGGCGCGTCACGGCACCGTCCGCGCCGGTCTTGACGATGATGTCGCCGAATTCCTCTTCGGTTTGCAGGCGCCCCTGGGCATTGATGGACAGTTGCATGTCCACGCCCGGCAGGCCGGGCGAAGCGCCCACCACACCGGCCGCGGCCTGCACGTTCTGGCCCCGGATGGCACTCACCACATCGGCGGCCGAGAGGCCGCGCTGCGCGACCTTCTGCGGATCCAGCCAGGCGCGCATGGAATAGTCACCGCCGCCGAAGATCTGCACCTGGCCCACGCCGGGAATGCGCGCCAGGCGGTCCTTGACGTTGAGCACCGCGTAGTTGCGCAGATAGTCGATGTCATAGCGGCCATTGGGCGAGACCATGTGCACGACCATGGTCAGGTCGGGCGCACTCTTCACCGTGGTGATGCCCAGGCGACGCACTTCCTCGGGCAGGCGCGGTTCGGCCTGGGACACGCGGTTCTGCACCAGTTGCTGGGCCTTGTCCGGGTCGGTGCCCAGGGCAAAGGTCACGGTCAGCGTCATCACACCATCGGTGGTGGCCTGGCTGCCCATGTAGAGCATGCCTTCCACGCCGTTGATGGATTCTTCCAGTGGCGTGGCCACGGTCTCGGCGATCACCTTGGGGTTGGCACCGGGATACTGGGCGCGCACCACCACCGAGGGGGGAGCGACTTCCGGGTATTCCGAGATCGGCAGCACGCGCAGGGCGATCAGGCCGGCCAGGAAGATGAGCACCGACAGCACCCCGGCAAAGATGGGGCGATCGATGAAAAAGCGGGAGAGATTCATGTGCGGGTCTTTCTTGCCGGACGCATTCAGGCGATGGGCTGCTTGGCGGCGGCCTTGGCAGCCGGTGCGCGCTCACCCTGCAGTTCAGCCTTGGCGGCCATGGGCACTTCCTGGGGCGCAATCACCGCGCCGGGGCGCACGCGCTGCAGGCCGTTGACGACGATGCGTTCCCCGGCCTTGAGGCCAGAAGTCACCACACGCAGACCGTCCACCGGTGCGCCCAGCTGCACTTCGCGGTACTCGGCCTTGTCGCCTTCGCCCACGACCATGACGAACTTCTTGTTCTGGTCCGTGCCCACGGCGCGCTCGTTGATCAGCACGGCCGAAGTGCTCTGCGCCTGGCCCATGCGGATGCGCGCGAACTGGCCCGGCATCAGGCTGCCGTCGGCGTTGTCGAACACGGCGCGCACACGCACCGTGCCGCTGCGCGCATCGACCTGGTTGTCGATGAGTTGCAGATGGCCGTTGAAGGGGGTGCTGCCGGCCGTGCCGGTCCCCATCTGCACCGGAATGTGCTCGATGCGTGCACGCCCGCCCTGGGTGCCCTTGCCGCCGTCCAGCCCGTCGATGGCGCGTGCCACGACCTGTTCGTCGGTGTCGAAGCTGGCGTAGATCGGGCTGACCGAGACCAGGGTGGTCAGCACCGGGGCGCTGGCACCGGCACTGACCAGGTTGCCCACGGTCACTTCGATGCGGCCCACACGGCCGGCCACGGGGGCGCGCACCTGGGTGTAGGAGAGGTTCAGCCGGGCGGTCTGCAGCGCAGCCTGGGCGGCACGCAGATTGGCATCCGCTTCGCGCTGGGCGTTCACACGTTCGTCGTGCTCACGCTGGGCGATGGCGCTTTCCTGCAGCAGGCGGGCGGCACGCTCCATCTCGCTGCGGGTGTAGGACAGGCGGGCCTGGGCGGCCACCACCTGGGCTTCGGCGCGGTCCACTTCCGCCACATAGGGCGCGGGGTCCACGGTGACCAGCAGATCCCCTTGCTTGACCAGGGCACCTTCGCGGAAATGCACGGCCTGCACGGCACCGGCCACGCGCGGGCGGATGTCCACGCGCTGCACGGCTTCCAGGCGGCCCGAGAATTCATCCCACAGGGACACGTCCTGCAGCACCACGGCGGCCACGGAGACGGGGATGGCAGGCGGTGCGGCCTGGGCAGGCGCCTCGGCATGCGATGCCTGCAGGCCCAGCGCCGCGCCCCCGGCAGCGACGACCACGGTGGCCAGGCCGATGGCGGTCCACCAGCGGCGCGAGGAAGAGGAAACAGGGGAAAGCGGTGCGTTCATGGCAGTTCCTAAAAGATGGTGCGCCCGCCCCGAGGGGCAGGACGCTGAAAATCCGGGCAAAGCGGTGCCCTCCGGCAGATCACGCCGGAAAAAACCGAACAACAGGAGGACCTGCCCCGGCGGGTGCCGGTCAGGGGATACCGTGGCTATGCTCCAACGGTCTGGAGCTCAGGCAGCGGTCACAGGCAAAGATTCAGTGGCAGTGGTGGAGCGTCCGTCACGGCGAGGGCCGACATCGGCTGTCTGCAAAGAAGCGGCGAAACTGCTCCTGCACCTCGTCCGCACAGGGACAGGCGCGGGTGCCGGGCTGCAGCAGGGCGTCGGGCCATTGCTGCGCCTGGTTGAACACGTGGCGGGTCACGGAAAGGCCCGCAGCTTCGAGCCGGGCCGCATAGGCCAGGGCTTCGTCGTGCATGGGGTCGTCGCTGCCCACCAGCACCAGGGTGGGCGGCAGGCCTGCCAGGCGCTGGGCGGCACCTGGCACGGCATAAGGGTGCTCGGCATCGCGCGTGCACCCCAGGAACTTGAGCCAGCCATCGGCCCATTTGCAGGCGGTGGCGGTCCCTGTGGCCGCGCGCAGCGAGGGCGTGCCCACACAGGGATCCAGCATGGGCGACAACAGTATCTGTCCTGCCAGCGGCGGATGCGACTGGTCACGCGCCATCAGGGCCACACCGGCCGCCAGATTGCCGCCTGCCTCTTCACCGGCCAGGTACACCTGGGCACCGGCACCGGCCAGACGCGTGCGCTGCTTGTAGGCCCACTGCAACACGGCATACCCGGTTTCCAGCGGTTGGGGAAACGGCGAGAGCGGGTAGGCCACCGAAACCACACGGGCGCCAGCGCCTTCCAGCAGGCTGGCCACGGTGCAGCCGTTGTCCAGATCCCCCGAGACAAAGGCCCCGCCGTGGAAATGCACCACCAGAGGGAGCACCTGGCCGGCCGGCTTGCTGCCATAGACGCGCACGGCCACCTCCTGCCCGGCCACGGTGAGGGTGGAATCGGTGCAGACGGACGGTGGCGACGGGACAGCAGAGGTGGTGGACATGGTGGTGGGGCCGAACGGGATCGGGCAGGACCTGACAGAACCAAACAGGACCGGACAAAGCCGGATGAGGGCAAATGTAGCGCGGCAAAGGACCCCGATAAACCGGGCAATTGCCACCGCAGTGTTTCCAATTCCCGAACAATGGCGCAGGGAACTGCGTGTGAGAATTCTTCTGCCCCTTTCGGGGCAGAGAAGGAAAAAGGGAGAGTCCATGGACCAGATCCAGGCCATGCGCCTGTTTGCGCGCGTGGTCGAAGCCGGCACGTTCACGCGCGCGGCCGATTCACTGCAATTGCCCAAGGGCACGGTGACCAAGCACGTCCAGGCCCTGGAGGCGCGCTTGCGCGTCAAGCTGCTCAACCGCACGACCCGCCGGGTCACGGTCACGGCCGATGGCGCGGCCTACTACGACCGTGTCGTGCGGCTGCTGGCCGACTTTGACGACATGGAAGCCAGCCTCAGCCAGGCACGTGCCGCGCCGCGCGGGCGCCTGCGCGTGGATGTGGGCACCTCCATGGCGCGCCTGCTCATCATTCCGCGGCTGGCCGAGTTCCAGGCGCGCTACCCCGACATCCAGATCGACCTGGGCGTCAGCGACCGCACGGTGGATCTGATCGGTGACAACGTGGACTGCGTGATCCGTGGTGGCGAGCTGTCCGAGCAGTCCCTGGTGGCGCGGCGTATCGGCAACCTCGAATTCGTGACCGTGGCCGCACCCGGTTATCTGGCCCAGTACGGCACGCCCCAGCACCCGCTGGATCTGGAGAACGGCCACCTCAACGTGATCTATTTCTCGCCGGTTTCCATGCGCCGCTACCCGCTGGAATTCCACCGCGGCGGGGAAGTCCTGGAGATCGGCAGCCCGGCCCAGCTGGCCGTGAACGAGGCCAATGCCTATGTGGCGGCCATCGTTGCGGGCCGGGGCGTTGGCCAGATCACCACCTTCCAGGCCCAGAGCCATCTGGACTCCGGCGAACTGGTGCAGCTGCTGCCCGACTGGACCCAGCCGCTGCTGCCCGTCTATGTGGTCTACCCGCCCAACCGCCACCTGAGCGCCAAGGTGCGTGCCTTTGTGGACTGGGCGGCCGAGCTGTTTGTGCAGAACCCGCATCTGCAGCGCAGCGCCGCCTGAGATGAAGACATGCGCTTCGCAGCGCATGCTTCCAAGGGCGCGCGGATACCGCAGCCCAGTGGAGCTGGCTGGTCGCTGCAGACAGCCGCCTCAAGAGGCCGGCAGTTCCATCGCCGTCTGCAGCGACCAGCCGCCCCCCAGCGCCTTGTACAAGGCCACATGCCCTTGCAGGCGATCGTTCTGCAACTGGACCGCCTGGTCCTGGGCTGCATAGAGGGTGCGCTGGGTCTCCAGCAGCGCCAGCAGGCTTTCAGCCCCTGCGCGGTAACGCACCTCGGCCAGCGCCAGCGCACGGCGCGCCTGCTCCAGCTCCTGGGTGTGCGCCAGGATTTGCGCATCCACTCCTGCCAGCGTATGCAGCGCCGCCTGCACATCGCCCAGGGCCTGGACGATGGTTTGCCGGTAGACCGCCAGAAGCTCTGCTTGCCGGGCCTGGGCCAGCTCATGGCCCGCGGCCAGCCTGCCAGCGTCGAACACCGGTGCGACCAGCCCCGCAGCCAGCGTATACAAGGGGTTGTCGAACATGCCGCCCAGCCGGTCATCGCCGGTGCCCAGGCTGCTGGTCAGTGTCAGGCGCGGCAGCATGGCCGCACGGGCCACCGCCACATCGGCATGGGCGGCGGCCAGCTGCGCCTCGGCCCGCGCCACGTCCGGGCGGCGAAGCAGCAGTTCCGATGGCAGGCCCGCATCCAGCGCTGGGGCACGCAGGGCCATCACGCTGCGCTCCACCATGGGCGCAGCCGGTGTCTGTCCCAGCAGTATCTCCATGGAAGTCTGGGTCAGGGCCACCTGCTGCTCCAGCAGGGCCAGGCTGCGCTGTTGCGCTGCCACCAGCCCGCGCTGCTGCGCCAGGTCCAGCGGAGACGCCGCACCGGCGCGCACCCGGGAGTCGATCAGCTGCAGCAGCCGCTCGGCGCTGCGCAGATTGGATTGGGCGATCTCTGTGCGTTCGCGCAAGGCAACGCCTTGCAGCCATGCACTGGCCACCCCCGCGGTCACAGTCAGTCGCACGGTATCGCGGTCATAGGCGCTGGCGCGCACGCTGGCCTGGGCTCCCTCCAGTGCAGACCGGTTTCGTCCCCAGAAGTCCAGCTCGTAGCTGGCCGACAGCGCGGCGCCATAGCGGGTCCCGCTGACATTGGCCTGCCCACCGAGCCGCCCTTCCCGGTTGCCGTCCACAGAGGCAGTCACGGCCGGCAGCAGCGAAGCGCCTGTCTGGCGTGCACTGGCAGCGGCCTGGTCCACACGGGCCGTTGCCGCGGCAATGTCCCAGCTGCCTTGGTGGGCCTGCGCCACCAGGGCATCCAGTTCTGCACTGCCCAGGCTGCGCCACCAATCCTGGTTCACCGGCTGCAGATCACCCTGCGCCGCCTGCTGCCACTGGGTCGGCAAGGCCGGCGCCCATGCGGCGGGTTGCACCGATGGTGACGCGCACCCCATTAACGCCAACAGGGCCACACATGCCCCGGCGATTGCTAATACCTGCATTCCTACTCTCCTGCCAATGCCCGTACCGGGTCCAGACGCGCAGCGGTCTGGGCCGGCTTGTAGCCAAAGATCAGCCCGGTGATCACGGCACAGGCAAATGCGCCCAACATGGCCCGCATCGAAAACACCACGGCGACCTCGGCGGCAATCAACACCGCCCCCACCGCCAGCCCGACCAGCAGACCCACGCTGCCGCCAACCAGGGTCACCAGGCTGGCTTCGGTCAGGAACTGTCGCAAGATGTCGCGCTGGCGCGCGCCCACGGCCATGCGGATGCCGATTTCCCGTGTGCGCTCCTTGACCGTCATCAGCATCACATTCATCACCCCGATCCCGCCGACCACCAGCGAGACCGCCGCAATCAGGCCCAGCATCATGGCCATGCTCTTGCGGGTGGCGGCTTCCGCCTGGATGCGTGCCGCGGCGTTGCCGATGCCAAAGTCTTCCCGCCCGCCATGGCGGGCGATCAGCAGCTGGCGCATGGCGGTCTCTGCCGCATGGACCTGGGTGGAGGACATGGCCTCCACCACCACATAGTCCGGCTGGGTCTGGCTTTGGTAGACGCGGGCCCGGCCGGCGTTGTAGGGGATGAACACCATGTCGTCATAGTCCTGGGCACCGGAATCTGCCCCGCGCTCGCTCATGACGCCAATCACCTCGAAGGCCGAGTTGCCGATGATGAGCTGCTTGCCCAGCGGATTCGGGGTATCGGGGAAGAAGTGCTTCCAGGCCTTGTGCCCCAGCACCACCAGGGGTGCCAGGTCATGGTCTTCCGCCTGGGTGTAGAAACGCCCCTGGGCCACCGACCAGTGGTGAACGGCTGGCATTTCCTCGCTGGCGGCAAACACATAGAGCTGCTTGTCCGCGCTGCCGTAGCGCACGGTGACCGGGTCTCCGATGACCGGCAGCACGCGGCGGATTTCCGGCAGCTCGCGCACGGCCTGCAAATCCTCCTCGGTCAGCTGCCCAGCCGGCCCCCCGGTGGCAGGTGGCTTGCTTCCCATGTAGAGAATGGCCGTCCCCATGGTGCCCATGCGCTCCACCACCTGGCGGCGCGCCCCCTCCCCGATGGCCAGCATCACGATCACCGAAGCCACGCCAATCACGATGCCCAGCAAGGTCAGGCTGGTACGCACCCGGTTCACGACCATGCCGCGCCAGGCGCTGCGGGCCGCTTCCAGCAGATCGGCCCACCAGGAAGCCGTGGCCGTCTGGTGCGGCGCATCTTTTGCCGTCGGGATGGTCAGCGGCTGTGCCGGTGCCGCGGCTTGGTCCGCCGTGTGCCGGCTCTGGCTGTCGCTCACGATGCGGCCATCATGGATTTCAATCACGCGCCGCGCCTGGGCCGCCACGGACCGGTCGTGCGTGATCAGCAGGATGGTGTGCCCGGCATCGGCCAGCTCGTTCAGCAGCGCCATGACTTCGGCCCCGCTCTGGGAGTCCAGCGCGCCGGTCGGCTCGTCGGCCAGGATCACGCTGCCGCCATTCATCAATGCCCGGGCGATCGACACCCGCTGCTGCTGCCCGCCGGAAAGCTGGTGGGGCCGGTTGTGCAGCCTGGTGTTCAAACCCAGGCGGTTCAGCAGGCTCTGCGCCCTTTGCATCCGCGCTTCCTTGGAGACGCCGGCATAGATGGCGGGCATCTCCACGTTCTCCTGGGCGGTTTCGCTGGCAATCAGGTGGTAGCCCTGGAACACAAAGCCAAAGGCTTCGCGTCGCAGCCATGCCAGCGCATCCGCATCCAGCTGGCCCACATCCTGTCCCTGGAAGTGGTAGCTGCCCTGGCTGGGACGGTCCAGGCAGCCCAGGATGTTCATCAGCGTGGACTTGCCCGAGCCCGAGCTGCCGACCACCGCGACAAATTCGCCAGCATGGATGTCCAGATCAATGCCGCGCAAGACCGTGACTTCCGGCTGGCCGCCACTGCCGCCGTAGTGCTTGCAGATGCCGCGCAGCGCAATCAAGGGAACGGAACGGTCTGTGGATACCGAGGAAGGTGCCGATTCCGTGCTCACCATTGCAGCCACCGCAGCCCGCCCGCACTGGTGGTTTCACCCGTGACCACCTGCTCGCCCTCTTCCAGCCCCTGCAGCACGGCCACCTGGTGGCGGCTGCGCACACCGGTTTGCACGGCGCGGGATTCCGGCTGGCCGCGCGCGTTCAAGACACGCACCACCTGGCCGTCGCCCTTGGCATCCGGCTGCAGCGCCACCAGGGGCACCGTCAACGCCTGGGGAGCCCGTTCCGCGACAAAGACCACCTGCGCCGTCATCTGCGGCATCAGCTCGGCATCCAGGTTGTCCACATCGAACAGCACCGTATAGGCCACCGCCTTGGTGGCTGCTGCAGGCGCATTGGCCGCGTTGCCGGCCGGCGCCACGCTGGCAGAAGGTGCCGGCAAGACCTGGCGCACTTCGCTGCTCCAGCGGCGCGGCTTGTCCTGGCCTGCACTGCCCAGGGTGGTGAAGTACACCGGCATGCCTGGTTTGACCCGGCGCACATCGGCCTCCGAGACATCGGTCCAGACGGTCATGGCAGTCAGATCCGCGATGCGCAGGATATTGGGGGTCTGGTAGGTGGCGTTGAGCGTCTGGCCTTCGCGTGCCTCGACCGTCACCACGGTGCCGGCCATGGGGGCATAGATGCGGGTGTAGCCCAAGCGGGCCTCATCGGCCTTGAGGGTGGCCTGGGTCTGCTCGATCTGCGCCTTGAGATGCTCGATGCGTGCCGCAGCGCCTGCCAGCTGCGCCTGGGCGGACTGCACATCCTCTTCGCGCGTGGCCCCCTCCCGGGCCATCTGCTGCTGGCGCTCCCACTGCTGCTGGGCCAGCCGGTGCTGCGCCTGCTGTTCGGCCAGCTGCGCGCGCAAGCCTGCCAGCGATGCACGCCCGGCATCGACCGTGGCGCGTTGCACGCTGGGGTCGATCTCGACCAGCAATGCGCCCTTTTCCACCGTGGTGCCGGGGGCTACCAGCAAGCGCGTGATCTGCCCTGAGACCTGCGCCCCCACATCCACATAGCGGCGCGGCTGCAAGGTGCCGATGGCCGTCACCGTGGCCTCCACATCCCCGCGGGCCACCGCCTCCGTCTGGTAGGCCGTATAGGGCCGGCTGGCCCACCACAGAACACCAACTATTCCACTTGCGGCCGCCAGGGCCACGACCGTCCAACGCCTCAATCCACCAACCCACATCAAAGGAGCACTTTCAAAAAACAATAACAACCGCCTTGCGCCAGCGACATTCCCATTCCGGCCTCACCACAGCATCGCCGGCAGCAGCGGGAGCACGCAGCCGCTCACCCCTAGCAGCGCCGCCACCGCACCGGTGCGTGCCGTCCAGCGTGGGGACCAGGATATTCCTCCCACCGACAGCAACGCGCCCAGCGACCAGAAGCCGATGGCCGCCACCGTGCCCACGGTGGCATTCCAGCCCGCTACGCAGGGGACCCAGACGCACGCCAGCAGCAGCACGCCCACGCAGCGCAGCAGCCCACGCAACGCCACCGCCATGCGCAGCACCAGCCCCATGCCGGGATGGCGATCGAGGTGCCGGCTCATGCGCCCTGCCCGATCAGAATCGGCCCTTCAGGGTGACCGTCACCGTGCGCTTTTCACCATAGAAGTTGCCATAACCGGCGTAGCCCACGGTGCTGTAGTAGGTCTTGTCGAACAGATTGCCCACGTTCATGGCCACGCTCCAGTCCGGATTGATGGCGTAGCCCAGACGCGCAGACCAGACGGCCTGGCCAGGCGAGGTGAACTGGTACGGCGTCCATGCGCCGTCATAACGGCCCGTGACCGGGTTGTAGGCACTGATGCCCCCGGAGCGGAAGTTCGAGCTCTGCGCCACCACGCCCGCCCCCAGGCTCCAGCCGCGCATAGCGCCGGTCATGCGGTAGTCCGCCCAGGCCTTGAACAGATGGCGCGGCGTGATCGTGCTGAACTGGGCATCGTCCTGGCGCTTGTTTTCGTTGTCGTTGTAGGTGTAACCCACCGCCAGTTGCAGATTGGGCGTGATGCGCCCCATCAGCTCCAGGTCGATGCCCTGGCTTAGCAGGTAGCCGTCCCGGAAATAGCAGCAACCGCCACGCCAGTTGGTTTGCGGGTAAGCGGGGTCATAGGCTGCCTCGCCCTTTTTTTCCGTGCGGAACAGCGCGGCGCTGGCGATCAGGTCCTTGCCCCATTGGTTCTTGATGCCCAGCTCGTAAGTCCGGCCACGGACCGGATCCAGCGGCGCGCCTGGCAAGGGGGCGGAGAATTTGCCGGCCTGGGACTGGTAGATCTCTGCCGTGCTGGCGTACAGGCTGGTGGTGGCGGACCAGTCGTAGACCACGCCGGCATAGGGCACGAAGACCCCGTTTTCCCGGCTGCGGGAGTTGAGTACCCCGCTCATGTCGTACTGGGTGTTGCTGTCCCGCAAGGTGTAGCGCCCCCCCAGCACCACGGCCCAGTCCTTGACAGGGCGCAGGCGCAAGGAACCATACAGGCCGGACTTCTGGGTGCTGGTTTGCGAACCGCTGTCCCATGCCCCCAGCGGATAGCCGGGGTTGACCGGCGGTATGCGGTTGAACACGTCGGCAGGGCCGATCATCGGCCAGAGGCTGCGAACGGTATCGCTGGTGCGCTGCATGTCCCAACCCACAATCACATCGTGGCGTTGACCGAAGGCATCGAAGCCACCCTGGACGTTCACATCCAGGCTGGTTTCACGCGAACGTGTCTTGCTTTGGTGAATCCACCAATCCGCGCCTTCCAGGGTGATCGGGTCTGGTGCACTTTCGATTTCCGCGCCATTCACGCCTTCATGGAAGCGCGTGTGCCGCATCTGCGCCTTCACTTGCCAATCGGAAGAGAGCTGGTGCTCCAGCTTGGCAAACACCGTCTTGTTCTCACGCTCGATCCAGTTCCAGGGCGCCCCCATATTGGTGTCACGGGGCAGGCCGATGTCGCTGCCGTCTGCGTAACGTGGCAGGCTGGCGTTGAAGCCGGTATTGCGGTCTTTTTGGTAGCTGGCGCCCAGCATCAGCAGGGTGCTGGCGCTCAGGTCCATTTCCAGGGCGCCATACAGCATCTGCCGCTTCAGGCGCGACGGATCCGCCATTTCACGGCGATCGTGGTTGACCGCCACAAAGCGGCCGCGAACGCTACCAGTGGCGTTGAGTGCCCCCGTGGTATCCAGCTCGGCCCGGTAGTTGTTCAGCGTACCGCCGGACAGCAGCACCTGCGTCTGGCGCTGTACCTGGGGCCGCTTGTAGGTGAAGTTGATGACACCACCGGCCTCGCCAGCACCGAACATGCCGTCGGCACCGCGCAGTAGGCTGACGTTGTCGAACTGCGCCATGTCCAGGCTGCGGCTGCCGGATCGTGTCGAATTGGCCGCGCCGCCGTCATAGCGGATGTTCTTGATCTCCAGACCGCGCGACAGGTAGGTGGTGTCCAGCCAGGTCTCTTCACGGGTGACCCCCGTGGTCTGGTTCATCACATCGTCCAGCGTACGCAGTGCCTGGTCGTCCATGCGCTGGCGTGTGACGACGGTGACGGACTGCGGAATCTCCCGCAGCGATTGCGCCGCCTTGCCCACTTCCACCCCCTGGGGAGCATAGGAATTCAGGGCCTCGCTGTACACACTGGGCGCCGACTTCTCCGTGACGGTCACTTCGCCCAGGGCTGTGGTGTTGGCAGTGGCCGCAGCGCTTTGCGCCCAGCAGGCATCGAGGAGAACAAACAATGAGGCTGCGGCCAGAGCGCAGGCGCGCACAGCGCCGGGTGCGGCATGGCGGCCGGAAGAGAACAAGCGAGTGGACATGAACGACTCAAAGTGCGGAAACCACGGAATACCCCATGGGAACAGCACGATGCGCTCCGCCACGGGCAAGCAGAAGTGCTGTGGCTAAGACGGAGACCGTAGGCTGGCAGCTTAATAACCAAGAATCATTCTTAGTTTTATTAATAATTGTAAAGTACGCGCAAATTTTTGCGAACTGCATTGGCGCAAAAAATACAGCGACGGATCGTCCGCAGTGGTCGCTGATGGCGACAGCGGTTCAAAGGGCGGAAATGGCTGCAGTGGAATGCCCCGGACCATAACCGCCAGTGGAGCGGTACAAGGGAGGCAGCCCAGAGTGAAAAAGGCGCCGCAGTGCACACGCCGGTCGTTCCAAGGCCCAGCAAAAGCGCCCAGGCCTCGGCATGTGCCTCACCACCAGAGATCCATGGTGCTGCGCGACCGCGCACACCCGGCACCGCCGTCGCCGGGAGGCCGCCGCTCAGTCCAGCAGCAGCTGGCGCACCAGCGCCGTGGTCGAGGCATCCACCCCTTGCCAGTCCTTGCGGGCAATGCGGTCCTGCAGGTCCTTGGCCAGCAGCTTGCCCAACTCCACCCCCCACTGGTCGAAGCTGTTGATGCCCCAGATCACGCCCGAGCAGAACACGCGGTGCTCATACAGTGCCACCAGGGCACCGAACGAGGCCGGATCCAGCCGCTCCAGCAGCAGAAAGGTGCTGGGCCGGTTGCCTGGGCAATGCTGTTCAGGCCGGCCGTCGTGGCGACCCATCAGCAGGGCCTGGGCCTGGGCCACTGCGTTCACCACAAGGCTGCGGTGGTGGGCTCCCAGGTGCTTGCCGCCGTCGCGCAGGGCGATGAATTCCACCGGCACCACATCCTGGCCCTGGTGCAGCATCTGGAAGAACGCGTGCTGGCCGTTGGTGCCAGGCTCGCCCCAGACCACGGCCGAGGTCTGCACCCGGACGGGCCGACCGTCGCGGTCCACGCTCTTGCCGTTGCTTTCCATTTCCAGCTGCTGCAAATAGGCCGGCAGGCGGCGCAGGCCATGGCTGTAGGCAGCCATGCAGCGGCTGCCATAGCCCATGAAGTTGCGATACCAGACGTCCAGCAGCGCCAGACGCACCGGCAGGTTCTGCTCCAGCGGCGCCTGCACGAAATGCGCATCCATGGCGTGGGCGCCGGCCAGCATCTCGCGAAAGCGCTCCGCTCCCACCGCAATCGCCACCGGCAGGCCGATGGCGGACCACAGCGAATAGCGCCCCCCCACCCAGTCCCAGAACGGCAAGGTGGTGTGGATGCCGAAATCTGCCGCAGCGACCGTGTTGGTGGTCAGCGCGACAAAGTGGCGTGCCACGGCCTGGGCCTGTTCTTCGGCAGACAGTGCGGCCGTCTGCGCCATGAACCATGCCCGTGCCGAACGGGCATTGAGCATGGTTTCCGCCGTGGTGAAAGACTTGGAAGCCACGATGAACAGCGTGTGCCGGACATCCACCTTGTCCAGCACATGGCCCAGTTCGTGGCCATCGACATTGGAGACAAAGTGAAAGCGCTTGCCGGTGGTCACCCAGTCTTCGAGGGCATTCACCGCCACCTCCGGCCCCAGGTGGGAGCCGCCAATGCCGATGTTGACCACATCGGTGATGAGCGCGTCGCCCCGCACCCGCTCGGCCAGCGCCAGCATGGCGTCCAGCGTCTGGTGCACATCGCGCAAGGGCTGCTGCAATGCAGTATTACCGGACAGGGCTGCCGCCAGTTCACCACCATTAGCCGGCATGCGCAGCAGCCAGTGCATGGCCGCACGGTGCTCGGAGGTGTTGATGGCTTCGCCGGCAAACAAGGCCGTGCGCCAGGACTCCAGGCGGCGCTCGCGCGCCAGGGCCATCAGCGCAGCCTCGGCCTGTGCATCCCAGGCGTTTTTGGACAGGTCTGCAAACACATGGGGGGCCTGCAGACTGAAATCCGTCAGCCGCCGCGCATCGCTGGCAAATGCACCCCGAATGTCCCAGTCCTGGGTCTGTTGGCTACGCAGCAGCGCCAAGGACTGCCATGCGGACGTCTGATCACAACCCATTCACTGTGTCTCTTCGTTGTTCGGATACCCGGTTCAAACCGCCGCTGCCTGCATCAGTTGCTCCAGCTTCACCGCATCGGCCACAAAGGCGCGGATGCCTTCGGCCAGTTTTTCCGTGGCCATGGCGTCCGCGTTCAGGGCAAAGCGGAAACCGGCTTCGTCATAGTGCACACGCTCCAACGCCATGCCCTGGGCCGCTGCCGCATTCAGCTTGTGCGGCACGTCACCGGAAGCGGCCTGCAACTGTGCCAGCAGATCGGGTGCAATGGTCAGCAGGTCACAGCCGGCCAAGGCCAGAATCTGCCCCACATTGCGAAAGCTGGCACCCATCACCTCGGTGCGAATACCAAAGTGCTTGTAGTAATCAAAGATGCTGCGCACCGACTGCACGCCGGGGTCGTTGTCACCGGCCATGGCCGCCTCGTCCCAGCCCGCGCCGGCCTGCTTTTTGTACCAGTCGTAGATGCGCCCCACAAAGGGCGAAATCAGCTGCACCCCGGCATCGCCACAGGCAATGGCCTGGCAGCGCGAGAACAGCAGCGTCAGATTGGTGTGAATGCCTTCCCGCTCCAGCTGGCCGGCGGCCTGGATGCCTTCCCAGGTAGCTGCGACCTTGATCAGCACCCGCGAAGCCGTATCCACCCCCTGCGCCCGGTACAGGGCCACAATGCGCTGCGCCCGCGCCACGGTGGCGGCCGCATCGAACGACAGGCGGGCATCCACCTCCGTGGACACGCGCCCCGGCACCTTGGTCAGGATCTCGCACCCGAAGCGCACGATCAACTGGTCCATCAGCGCAGAAATCTCCGCCCCTTTACCCTGCGCAACCACTTGTTGCAGCAATGGGGCATATTCCGGTTTCTGCACGGCTTTCAAAATCAGCGACGGATTGGTGGTGGCGTCCTGGGGACGAAACTGTTCCATCTGCTGAAAATCACCGGTGTCTGCGACCACCGTCGTCCAGCGCTTGAGCGCTTCGAGCTGGTTCATACTTCTGATCCTGATGTGAAAGCCTGACAGTTGCATCGGCCGGCAAAAGCTCCGGCTGCTGGGGCGTAAGTGTATGCGCCTGCGCTGTGTGCCTTTTTTTGAATAACGCAAGTGTTTGTCATGCTGGACCGGATAGCTGCCTCCCTCCCCTCCCTCGCCCCCGCCGAACAGCGTGTGGGCGAACTGGTTCTGCACGACCCCAAGGCATTCGCCCATCTGCCGGTGCGCGAACTGGCCGAACGCGCCCATGTCAGCAAACCCACGGTGGTGCGCTTTTGCCGCAGCATGGGCTATGACGGCCTGGCGGACTTCAAGCTGAAACTGGCCGGCCATGCCAACGAAGGCGTGCCCTTCATCCACCGCAGTGTCGATACGGACGACAAGCCGGCCGATGTTCTGGTCAAGGTCATCGACAACTCCGTCGCCGCATTTTTGCAGTACCGCAATGCAGCCTCCCCGGCTCAGCTGGAGCAGGCCGGTCTGGCCATCTTGCGCACCTGGAAACAAGGCCAGCGGCTGGAGTTTTACGGCGCCGGCAATTCCGGCATCGTGGCCCAGGACGGCCAGCACAAGTTCTTTCGCCTGGGCATCACCTGCCTGTCCAGCAGCGACGGACATATCCAGGTGCTGAGTGCCACCATGCTGCGTCCGGGCGACTGCGCGGTCATCGTGTCCAATTCCGGTCGCACCCGGGATCTGCTGGACGCCGCGGAAATTGCCAAGGCCAACGGCGCCACCGTGATTGCCATCACCGCCAGCCATTCCCCTCTGGCCAGTCTGTGCGACATCCATCTGGCAGCCGACCACCCGGAAGGCTATGACGTCTACAGCCCCATGGTCTCCCGCCTGCTGCATTTGCTGATCATCGATGTGCTCGCCACCCACGTCGCCCTGCAGATGGGGCCCGAGCTGCAAAACCAGCTGCAGCAATTGCGCACCAACCTCCAGTCCAAGCGCCACAGCCCGGAACAATGAAAAAACCGGCCCATGGCCGGTTTTTTGCAAGCTGCGCAGCTTCAGAAACGATGGCGCAGACCCGCAGTAATACCCGTGCGGGTACGTGCATGGCTGACCGTATCGATTTCCATGCCGGCACCGCCGCTGATACGGGTGTGATCCACCGCGAAATAGGCATCCGTGCGCTTGCTGAATGCGTAATCCACGGCAGCAATCATGAAATTGGCCTTGCCATTGTGCGAGCCATCGGCATCACCCGATTGCTTGGCATGGAAGTAATGCAGGCCTGCATTCAACTGGGGCGTGATCTGGTAGCCAAAACCCACCTTGATCATCTGGCGCTTGTCCGCGCCACCTGGCTGGAAACCGCCATTGGTCTGACCGGACCACATGCTGCCCACGATCGCCAAGTCGGTCGCATTGCGGACCTGACCGGCGATATCTGTAGCCCCTGCACGCTCGATCTTGATCTTGTTCTGGCCGTAGCCCAGATTCAGATACAACGGGCCCGAGCGGTAAGACCCCCCCAATGTCCATGCATCCAGATCGGAACCGCCTGGCAGCGAGGTGCGCAGATAACCACCGCCTACCGAAATGCCGTTTTCGGAATAACGCAGGAAACCACCCACCTGCTTCAATGCGCCTGCAGCCACAGCCGGGATATTGGCTGCGGCGTAGGTATTCACGGCTGTGCCGACCTGCGTTGCAATATATTGCGGCACCGACATTCCCGCTGCCGTTGCTGCTGCTGACGTTGCCGCAAGGTTGCCCTGCAAAGCGGCTTGCCTTGCTGCACCGGCCGCTTGCGCGCCCTGCGTCAAAGCGTCGGTGTTATTGCCTTCTGCGAACGAATACTGCAGCGTACCCACCCAGTTGCGCGACGGCGTGGCCAGGGTGTATTTGAGCGAATTGCTGGAACGCGCACCGGCCGCCATGCCCAGCTCCGGCTTGTAGGCATCCATATAGGGCGAATAAGGGAAGGATGCGTAGGTGGAAGTCACCACATCAAACAGCACATTCCACTGGCGGCCCATGGTCAGCTTGCCATAAGGCCCTTGCAGACCCACATAGGACAATTGGAAATAAGGCGCCGTCGCATCCTTCTCACCGGTATCCGCATTGAAACGGTGCTCCACGTGCGCCAGGGCCTTGGAGCCACCGCCCAGGTCTTCCTCGACATTCAGGCCCCAACGGCTTTGGGACATGCCTCCGCCAATCATCTTGGTCAGGCCGTCCTTGCCGGCGCCTTCGTTGTTGGTGTGGCGCACGCCGACGTCCACAATGCCCCACAACTCCACCTTGCTCTGCGCCTGGGCGGCCAGTGAGCCTCCCAGGCCCACCAAAGCGATTGCCACGCTCACCGCGGTCTTTGTATGCATCAGCTGTCTCCTTCGTGAATATGTGTAATTGGCTGTGTGCAATTTCATTCTAGAAGGGGCAGGGCGACAAAAGTGCACTCGCGTGCTTTTTTGCCACAGGCAGAAACCCTAAACGAAAAAACCAGCCCGAAGGCTGGTTTTTGTCTTGCTAACCGAAGCAGGCTTGCGCCTGCGTCCAATTAGAAAGCGTGACGGATACCGACTTGCAGACCGTGCTGCGAGCCGTTGTCCTTCAGAGTGGCGGCAGTGCCCAGGGTTTGACCCAGAGCGCCGTCATCCTTGTTCTTGATGTAGGCGTAGGTACCGTACACAGCAGTGCGCTTGGACAGGTTGTGCACATAGCCCAGAGCAAACTGGTCGGCCTTGTGCTTGTCAGCACCGGCGATTTCGCCTTCGTAACGGTTGTACGAAGCCTTCACTTCGCCAGCAGCGCCGACAGGAGCGGACAGACCCAGGTAGTAACCCTTGGCCTTGTTCTTGTCGCCAGACACAATCTTGGCGCTGGAATCGCGGTAAGCAGCAGACAGCTTCACCACGCCCAGGTCGTACGAACCACCCAGGGCCCATGCGGTCACGTCACGTGTCAGGTTGCTGTTGGCGCCACGGTTCGAACGCTCGCCCGACAGACCCAGGCTCAGAGGGCCGTTGTCATAGGTCAGGCCAGCACCGACGTAACGGCTGTCGCGGTTTTCGCCAGCGACTTCACCGAAGCCGTAGTTCACAGCAGCCTTGAAACCGCTGATGTTAGGCGACACGTAGGTGATCATGTTGCTGACGCGTTGGTTGGTCAGAGCAACAGCGTTGGCATCAGCCCACAGGCGGGACACGCCCAGACCCACTTGGCCGAACACGTCGTAACGGCTGGTGGCCTTGTAGGCTTCGGTCAGATCACGACCCAGACGCACTTCACCGAAGCCGCCTTCCAGGCCCACGGTCGAACGACGCTTGAATTCCAGACCGGAACCCGAAGCACCGCCGGATTGACCGGAACCGGAGTCAGCCAGGATACCGGCTTCCAGCCAGAAGTTGGCCTTCAGGCCACCGCCCAGGTCTTCCACGCCGCGGAAACCGATACGGCTGGTAGCGTTGCCACCGGAGTTGATGCCGTTCCAGTTGTCAGCACCGTTGACATAGGTCACGGCTTCGTCGACCACGCCGAACACGGTCACGGAGGATTGGGCCATTGCGGCGCCGGAAGCAGCCAGCACAGCCAGGGCGATCAGAGATTTCTTCATTGCGAGTTACTCCAAGGTTTACAGAGGGCGGCGGAGCGGGAATCGTCTTCTTACAGGACAACCTGGCCGACATCCGCGCCAACCTCCTGGTGGGGAAGTTGAGCCTATTGCACCAGACCGGGGAGGGATGCGCAAAGCAATTCACCTACATGACTGCCAAAAACGCGCTTTTACGTTGCTCTTAAGCAACAGATGCGAATGACGCCGCCCCCGCGCCCCGTGACAGTGCACGAGGCCATGTGCTGCTATTCAGCCCTCGACGATGTCGAAGCTGGTGGTGATCTGCGCCGTTTTGCCCAGCATGATGCTGGCGGAGCAGTACTTCTCATGGCTCATGGCGATCGCACGCTCCACGGCGGTGGCAGGCACGCCTTTGCCCGTCACGGTGAAATGCATGTTGATGGCGGTGAACACCTTGGGTTCTGTATCGGCACGTTCAGCCGATAACTTGACACTGCAGCCGCGCACATCGTGGCGGCCGCGCTTCAGGATCAGCACCACGTCGTAGGCCGTGCAGCCGCCGGTACCGGCCAGCAGCGCCTCCATCGGGCGCGGTGCCAGGTTCTGGCCGCCGTTGACGGGGTTCTTTTCGTCCGGCGCGCCATCCATGGCCAGGATGTGGCCGCTGCCGGTTTCTGCAATAAAGCCCATGCCCGAGCGCGTGCCCGTAGCGCCAGTCCAGCTGACGGTGCATTCCATATCAAGGTTCTCCCTAGTGCTAAGCGTAAGCGTAGTCCGGCCGAAAGTTTCAGCCGTTCCTGAAAATTCAGTATTTGTTGCGACGCAACAGAAAACTGCATACAATGCGAATCATGCGTTATCCGATTGTCGGATGGACAGCACGAAGAAGACTTTCTCTTCGTCCCCGCACCGATTGTCTCCTCCACCTCCTCTAACGGTGGATTCAGCCCCAAGCCCGCAACGGCTTGGGGCTTTTTTTCGTGCTGCGGCCGGCGCACGCCGCAGGATTTCCCGGCACCACATCGGCTCATGCCGGCCTGAGCGCCATGCCATGTGGCGGCACGCTACGTAGTGTGCGCTGCAGCATCCGGGCGGCAAATGCCTATGATGGTAGCCCTCGCGCACCGCCCACCGGCGCTGCGGCACCGCTTCTGGCACCTATTCCATGACGAAGACACCCCTCACCCCTGCCGACTATCTGACCCGCATCCTCAATGCACGCGTCTACGACGTGGCCGTGGAGTCGGACCTGGACATTGCCAAGAGCCTCAGCCGCCGCCTGCACAACAAGGTGCTGCTCAAGCGCGAAGACCAGCAGCCCGTCTTCAGTTTCAAGCTGCGCGGCGCCTACAACAAGATGGCCCATCTGTCGGCCGAGCAGCTGCAAAAAGGCGTGATCTGCGCCTCCGCCGGCAACCACGCCCAGGGCACGGCCATGAGCGCCAGGAAGCTGGGTTGCCGGGCCGTCATCGTCATGCCCACCACCACACCCCAGGTGAAGATCGACGCCGTGATCGCCCTCGGCGGCGAAGCGGTGCTGGCAGGAGAAAGCTATTCCGACGCCTACAAGCACGCCGTCAAGCTGCAAAAGGAACAGGGCCTGACCTTTGTCCACCCTTTCGACGACCCGGACGTGATTGCCGGCCAGGGCACGATTGCCATGGAAATGCTGCGCCAGCTGCAGCAACTGGGCAGCCAGCGCCTGGACGCCGTGTTCGTGCCCATTGGCGGCGGCGGCCTGATTGCCGGCGTGGCCAATTACATCAAGGCCGTGCGGCCGGACGTGAAGGTGATTGGCGTGCACACCAAGGACTCCAACGCCATGCAGCAGTCGGTGCAGGCCGCCCAGCGCGTGGAGCTGGCCGATGTCGGCCTGTTTGCCGACGGCACGGCCGTGAAGCTGGTGGGTGAGGAAACCTTCCGTATCACCCAGGGCCTGGTGGACGACTTTGTGACCGTGGACACCGATGCCGTCTGCGCCGCCATCAAGGACATCTTCACTGACACCCGCTCCATCGTCGAGCCCTCCGGCGCCCTGGGCGTGGCTGCCATCAAGCAGTACGTGGCCCGGCACAAGACCAAGGGCGAAACCTATGCCGCCATCCTGAGCGGCGCCAACATGAACTTCGACCGCCTGCGCTTTGTGGCAGAGCGTGCCGAGGTGGGCGAAGAGCGCGAGGCCCTGTTTGCCGTGACCATCCCCGAAGAGCGCGGCAGCTTCAGGCATTTTTGCGAAGTGGTGGGCAAGCTGCCCGGCGGTCCGCGCAGCGTGACCGAGTTCAATTACCGCATCAGCCACGACAGCAAGGCCCATGTGTTTGTGGGTCTGACCACGCCGACCAAGGGCGAATCCGAGAAGATCTGCAAGAACTTCCAGAAAAACGGCTTCGAGGCGCTGGACCTGACCTTCGATGAAATGGCCAAGGAGCATCTGCGCCACATGGTGGGCGGCCATTCGCCGCTGGCCCAGGACGAGCGCCTGCTGCGCTTTGTCTTCCCGGAACGCCCGGGCGCACTGTTCAAGTTCCTCAGCCTGATGGCCCCGACCTGGAACATCTCGCTGTTCCATTACCGCAACCAGGGCGCTGACTATGGCCGCATCCTGGTCGGCATGCAGGTACCGGCCAAGGACAGCAAGAAGTTTGAAAGTTTCCTCAAGCAACTGGGCTATCCCTGGGTCGAGGAAACCGACAACCCGGCCTACCAGCTGTTCCTGAAATAAGCCGCACTGCACGGCGGCGCTGCCTCCCCTCTCTTTTCGAGAGGCGCAACGTGCCGCCACCCTTGCCGCGGCGGCGGGCAAGGCGGCGCCAGTTCCGCATGCCGCATCCGATACAGTGTTCCCAAGTGGCGTGTTCCACGCCTTGCCCCCTGCGGCATCGGCGCGCACAGCGCCTATGCCTGGAGTCCTTCACCCGCCATGCAGTCCTTGCGCCACTTTCTATTGGCCGTGCAATTCTTCAGCCGCATCCCGGTCAGCGGGCGGCTGGCCTCCTGGGTGGGCTGGAGCCCGGCCCTGCAGCGCGCCAGCGCCGGGCATTTGCCGGGGGTGGGCTGGCTGGTGGGACTGTGGGCCGCGCTGCTGCTGGGCGCATCGCTGTGGCTGCTGCCCTCCACCAGCTGGACACCCTTGGTCGCAGCCCTCCTGAGCACGGCAGGCACGCTGTGGCTGACCGGAGGCTTCCACGAAGACGGCCTGGCCGATGTGGCCGACGGCCTGGGTGGCATGGTGCCACCCGAGCGCGCGCTGGAAATCATGAAAGATTCCCGCATCGGTGCGTATGGCGTGATGGCGCTGGCCATGGCCTTGCTCACCAAGCTGGGACTGATCGCGCTGCTGCTGGCGACCATGGAGCCGTTCTGGGGCCCGGTGCCAGTGCTGATACTGGTGTGTTGCACCCATGTGCTGTCACGCTTTGCGCCGCTGGTGCTGATGCACACCCTGCCCCATGTGGGCCTGGCCGCTGCCAGCAAGACCCTGCATGTCGCGGGACAGCCGCTGGATTGGAAAGGCCTGCTCACCGGCGCGCTGTGGAGCCTTCCGGCCCTGGCCCTGCTGAGCTGGCTGGGCACCTACCGCTATGTGATCTGCCTGCTGGGAGCCATGGCCCTGACCATCTGGTGGGTGCGCCGCTGGCTGTGGCGCCGCCTGGGCGGCATGACGGGGGACTGCCTGGGTGCCTGCCAGCAGTTCACCGAGCTGGCTTTGCTGCTGGCCACGGCCCTCTACCTGCGCCAGTTGCTGTGAGCATGGCATGAGCACCTTGTGGCTGCTGCGCCATGCACACCCGTTGGTCGATGCCGGCGTCTGCTACGGCCGGCTGGATGTGGCCGCCGATGCGGTGCGCACAGCGCAGGCTGCACACGATTTTTCGGGCTTGCTATCTGCCGGAAGCGTGCTGCGCCACTCCCCCTTGTGCAGATGTGTGCAACTGGCCGATGCACTGGTTGCGCATATACCCGCTTTGGCACCTGACCGCCACCCCGATTCGCGCCTGCAGGAAATGGACTTTGGCCGCTGGGAAGGGCAGCCCTGGGCGCAGATCCCCCGCCCCGACATCGATGCCTGGGCTGCTGATCTGGCCACTTGTGCCCCCGGTGGCGGGGAATCGCTGGCCGCCATGCTGCAGCGCGTGCAACAGGCCCTGCAGCACAGCTGGGCCTACGACAGCCGGCAGGGCCAGCGTGATGTAGTCTGGGTCACGCATGCTGGCGTGGTCCGCTGTGTGCAATGGCTGCAGCAGCACGGCAATGGGCTGCCCACCAGCGCCGAATGGAACCTGCCCGCACCGGGCTATGGCCAATGGCTGGCCCTGCCATGGGATGGCCTGGCGGGCATGCAGCAACACCCTTGACCGCTGCGCAGTGCGGGCTTGGATCCTCGTGCCGCGCACGGCACACTCTCAAGATAGCGCCTGTTTCTGCGCATCCTGCCACTCCTGGGCGCCCCCATCCTGGCTGGGTAGAGCGGGCGCCACAGAACCCGCCCTGCCCTTCATTTCGCGTCCACCCCCATGCCTTTGACCCTGTCTCCCGAAGCCCAGCAGCAGGCCATTGCCTCCATCGAACGCTACTTCCGCGAGCACATGGACGAGCCCATAGGCAATGTCGCCGCCGGCGGGCTGCTGAAGTTCCTCGTGGAAGAAGTGGGTCCTGCGCTCTACAACCAGGGCGTGGCCGATGCCCAGGAAAACCTGCAGGCCCGCGTGGCCGAACTGGACATCGAGGTACACCACGAGGCCTTCACCTACTGGAACCAGCGATCCCGCCGCAAGTGAGCCACCGCTGCCGACAGCACCTATCCATGTATCGAGCGGTGCAGCAGCCCCACAGGCCAGAGGCCATCCCCCGCACCGCACCAAGACCGCCAGCATGTGCCTGACAATGACCCCATGTTGGAATCACTACGAACCTGGGCCGCCCCCTATGGCGGCGACGCCTTTCTGTACCTGACCGTGCTGGCCGTGGCCAGCTATGCAGCGCTGCTGTATTTCAAGGAGCGCGTGCCCACGGCACGCCTGCGCCGCTTCATCCGCCTGGCGGCGCTGGTGGCACTGCCGTTTTCCGTGCTGGCCATGGAAACCGGCGGCGGCCAGAACCTGGGCATTGCCATCCTGTCGCTGGTGTGGTGCGTGATCATCGGCATCACCTGCAAGAACGAAATGTCCCGCCGCAGCGAGTGAGCCGCACCGCACGGCGACGCGCGGCACTCCTGCCCACGCAGCAGTGAGCATGCTGAACCCGCGCCTGAAGCACAAAACCCATTCCAACTGGCTTCCGGCGCGCAGCGACACGATTTGATTTTTCCCTCTGGAGAACTGCCATGACCGACTTTCCCCCACGCCTGCCCCGCCTGTCCATGCTGGACCTGGTGGCCGTGCGCGAAGGCGGCACCGTGCGCCAGGCGCTGGACATCGCCCTGGACACGGCCCGCAAGGCCGAGGAGTTGGGCTTTGCCCGCTACTGGCTGGCCGAACACCACAACATGCCGGGCATCGCCAGCTCGGCCACTGCGGTGCTGGTGGGGCATATCGCCGGCGGCACCTCCACCATCCGCGTGGGCTCGGGCGGCATCATGCTGCCCAACCACGCACCGCTGGTCGTGGCCGAAGCCTTTGGCACGCTGGCCGAGCTCTATCCCGGCCGCATCGACCTGGGCCTGGGCCGGGCGCCCGGCACCGATGGCCCTACCATGCGCGCGCTGCGCCGCGACCGCGTGGAATCGGAAGAGGATTTCCCCCGCGACGTGACCGAACTGCAGCGCCTGCTGGGTCCGGCGCAGGACCACCAGCGCATCGTCGCCATGCCCGGCGCCGGCACCCATGTGCCCATCTGGCTGCTGGGCTCCAGCCTGTTCTCCGCCCAGCTGGCGGCAGCCAAAGGCCTGCCCTACGCATTTGCCTCGCATTTTGCGCCACGCATGCTCCACCAGGCGATTGCGCTGTACCGCCAGTTGTTCCAGCCCTCGGCCCAGCTGGACAAGCCGTATGTGATCGTCGGCGTACCGGTGATTGCCGCCCCCACCGACGCCGAAGCCGATTTCCTGGCCAGCAGCACCTACCAGCGCGTGCTGGGCATTCTCACCGGCCAGCGCGGCCGCCTGCAGCCCCCGGTGGAGCACTACATGGCCAGCCTGAGCCACCAGGAAAAAGCCGCCATCCAGGACTTTCTGGCCATGGGCGTGGTCGGCGGCCCCGAACGCATGCGTGCCGGCCTGTGGTCCATCGCCCAGGCCACCCAGGCGGATGAGCTGATGCTGGTGTCCGATGTCTACGATCCCGCACTGCGGCTGCGCAGCCTGGAGATCACGGCGCAGGCCGCCATCTGGTAAGGCCCCAGGACCCGGCTGGCCCGCACCACAACGGGGCGGGTCGCCCCCTCCCCCGCGGCATCCCACCCAGCGCGGGCAGGGGTCCCATTGCGCAGCCCCTTGCTGCAGCACGATAGTCCACGCGCCCCACACCGGTGCACCCGCCTCACCCCAGCTACCGCCTGGCGCGGTTTTTGCTTGTTTTTAGTGCGCTCTGTGCTTTTCACGTGCACGCGCACCAAGAACAACCAATATCAGCTGGAGCGCTTCATGGAAGCACTAAAACAGGGCGCAGATGCCCTGTTCATTTTGATGGGCGCGGTCATGGTCCTGGCCATGCACGCAGGTTTCGCCTTTCTGGAACTGGGCACTGTGCGACGCAAGAACCAGGTCAATGCCCTGGTCAAGATCCTGGTGGACTTTTCCGTCTCCACCGTGGTCTATTTCGCTGTAGGCTATGCCGTGGCCTATGGCACGGGCTTCTTCGTAGGCGCCGAACAACTGGCGGCACACAACGGCTACGCGCTGGTGAAGTTCTTCTTTCTATTGACCTTCGCCGCCGCCATCCCCGCCATCATCTCGGGCGGCATTGCCGAGCGCGCCAAATTCTGCCCGCAGCTGATTGCCACCGCCATCATCGTGGGCCTGGTCTACCCCTTCTTCGAGGGCATTGCCTGGAACGGCCACTTTGGCGTGCAGGCCTGGATCAAGTCGCTGACCGGAGCAGAGTTCCACGACTTCGCCGGCAGCGTGGTGGTGCACGCCGTGGGCGGATGGATTGCCCTGGGCGCCGTGCTGCTGCTGGGCCCGCGCAGCAACCGCTACCGCCGCGACGGCGCGATTGCCGCCACCCCACCCTCCAGCATCCCCTTCCTGGCCCTGGGTGCCTGGATCCTGACCGTGGGCTGGTTCGGCTTCAACGTGATGAGCGCCCAGAGCCTGGACAAGATCTCGGGCCTGGTGGCCGTCAATTCGCTGATGGCCATGGTGGGCGGCACGCTGGCCGCACTGGCCCTGGGCAAGAACGACCCCGGCTTTGTGCACAACGGCCCGCTGGCCGGCCTGGTGGCGGTCTGCGCCGGCTCGGACCTGATGCACCCGCTGGGCGCCCTGGTGGTGGGCGGCGTGGCCGGCGCGCTGTTCGTGGCCATGTTCACGCTGACACAGAATAAGTGGAAGATCGACGATGTGCTGGGCGTCTGGCCGCTGCATGGTCTGTGCGGCGTCTGGGGCGGTATTGCGGCCGGCATCTTCGGCACCCAGACACTGGGCGGACTGGGTGGCGTGCACCTGGGTGCACAGCTGATCGGCACGCTGATGGGCGTGGCCTGGGCCACGGCCGGCGGCTTTGCCGTGTACGGGCTCCTTCGCAAGACCATGGGCCTGCGCCTGAGCCAGGAACAGGAATTCGACGGCGCCGACCTGTCCATCCACAGGATCAGTGCCACGCCCGAGCGCGAAGCCAACTGGTAAGCACCGCTGTCTCGCCACAGGCAGGCAGCAGGCATGTGCCGGGAAACGCTATGCTTAGCCATTGCCCTGGCTGAAAGACTGCATGCCCGTTTCCCTGCACGACCAACTGGTGGTGGCCATCTCCTCGCGCGCCCTGTTCGATTTTGAAGAGGAAAACCAGCTCTTCGACCGGGACCCGGCTGGCTATGTGGCACTGCAGCGCAGCCGGCTCGACCAGCCGGCCCCGCCCGGCGTGGCGCTGCCATTGGTGCGCAAGCTGCTGGCCTTCAACACCCCCGAGGAACAGCGGGTGGAAGTGGTGCTGCTCTCGCGCAACGACCCGGTCAGCGGCATGCGGGTGTTCCGCAGCGCCAAGGCCCATGGGCTTTCCAGCATCCAGCGCGGCGTGTTCACCCAGGGGCGCGACCCTTTCGGTTATCTACGGCCGCTGGGCGCCCATCTGTTTCTGTCCGCCAATGCCGCCGATGTGACCGAAGCCCTGCGCCTGGGCTACCCCGCCGCCCGGGTGCTGACCGAATCCGCCGGCGCCAGCGCCGCCCATCCGCAGGAGGTGCGCATTGCCTTTGACGGCGACGCCGTGCTGTTCTCCGACGAGGCCGAGCGCGTCTACCAGACCCAGGGGCTGGATGCCTTCCAGCGCCATGAAATGGAGCATGTGGCCCAGCCGCTGCCCGATGGCCCGTTCAAGCCGCTGCTGGCCGCACTGCATCGGCTCCAGCAGGCCGCCCAGGCCGGCACCACCAGCGGCATGCGGCTGCGCACCGCCCTGGTCACCGCCCGCAGCGCCCCGGCACATGAACGCGCCATCCGCACGCTGATGGACTGGAACATCGGGGTGGACGAAGCCATGTTTCTGGGCGGTCTGGCCAAGGGGGAGTTTCTGCGCGAATTCGAGCCCGACTTCTTTTTTGACGACCAGACCGGTCATGTCACCTCGGCGGCGGCCCATGTGCCGGCGGGCCATGTGCGCAGCGGCATTGCCAACCCCTGATCCACTGCGGCCTGCGCCCCCTTCCAGGAAATGCATGTCGCATTTCGTGTCTCAACCGCCTGGGCATAAGGCCGCCGGTGATCGGCATCACTCCATATAGCGGCCACCAGACGGCGATACATCGGCTTACCCTGGTTTACCCCAGCAACGTACCCGGTTTGCAGACAGGCACCACACTGGTGGCCTGTCCTGCTTTTTTGGAAATGCGCCCATGCCCCAGTCCACTCTGTCCCGCAGCCTGTTGATGCCCCTGGCCCTGTGCTGCGCCGCAGCAGCGCCGCTGGCGCCTGCCTGGGCAGAAGGCAAGATCGACCCCGTGGCCATGACCGGCCCGGACGGCAAGCCGCTGTCCAAGGGCGAGATCAAGGCCATCAAGGACTTCCAGATGCTGGACTTCAACAAGGACGGCAAGATCAGCCGCAAGGAGCTGATGCTGGTGCCCAAGCTCTACGCGGGTTTTGACGAGGCCGACACCAACAAGGACAACTACCTGTCACTGGAAGAAGTACGGGTATTCGCCGCCAAATACCGCGCACGGCGCGATGCCGCCAAGGCCGCCCAGGCGGCTGCCGCGCCAACGCCTGCCCCCGACGCGGCCAGCAACACCCCCGCAGCTACGGCCAAGTAAGCGCGCTGTGTGTACAGCGCACGCTAGCGACACCCATGAAAAAAGCCATGCATTCGCATGGCTTTTTTTCATCAATGCCGGCGCTGGGCATCACAGACCGTTGGTGCGTTTGACCGTGACATCCTCGTAGGTCAGTCGCTCGCTGGCGGCACGGGCGGGTTGCACTTTCTGGTGCACCTCCTGGCCCTGTTCCTTCTGCTGTGCCTCCAGCGAAGCTTCCACCGCCATGGCACTGGCACGCCACAGCGACTGGATGTGCTCGATCAGCATCTTGGAGATGGGCTCTTTCTTCTGCTCTTCCTCCACCGCCTTTTGCGCCTCGGCCTTTTGCTCTACGCGCTGCGTCCAGTCCAGGTTGCGGTCGTCCTTGTCCGTGGGCTTTTCGGGCGTCCGTGCCTGGGCACCTTCGCCAATCTTGTCGGTGGACTCGACGTTGTTCACCTGGTTGACCGGGCGAATGGGGGCCGGACCCGAGGCGCCGGTGGAATACAAATTGGCAGCCTGCGAGTTCCATTGGATGGGGTTGCGATCAACAGGTGGTATTTGCATAGCGTGGCCCTCGGTGGTGTTGTATGGATAGTGGACGCGGAATTCCGCTGTTCCTTCATCCTTTCGGCAGTCGTGAGGGAAAGTTTAGGTTTTTTTACAAACATTTCCAGCGCAGTACAAAGGGGCCGACAAACGGTCTCTGGAACACAAACTTTGCGCCAAAAACAGAAAGTAAGCGCTTACAAAAATCGCTCCAACAGCTTACGGGAATGCTTGTCCAGCTGGGTCGTATCCGGAATCCGGTATTGCACGCCGTCGCTGCCGCTGATCAGCAGCCGGGTGCGCCCCGCCAGCTTCCGGATGTCTTCCTCGGCCTTGAGCACCATCTGGGCGCTGCCCCGATCGGTCTCCAGATCCCAGGTGCTGGGGGTGGAGAAACTCGACACCTTGCGGATGGATTGGATAGTGGGCACAAACTCCCGCACCGCCAGATCTTCCTCGATCAGTGCACGGGCATCGGCGGGCAGGTCGGCCATGCGGTCCACCCACAGTGCTTCCTTGCCGTCGCTGCCCACCAGGGACAACCCCTCCTCGGGTGCCGCCAAAGGAAAGGCGCGCACCGGCACCACAGATTCAAAGACCTGGCCGCTGCCCAGGGTCAGCACCAGGCGGCCATGGGCGTTGCGCGCCAGGCGCATCCCTGTCAGATCAGCATGGGACGTGTGCAGCATGGCTTATTCCTCGGTCGTCACTTGCAGCTTCAAACCCGCTGCCTGGGCATCTTCCTCGGCACGGCGTGCCTGGGCGTCGTACAGACGGAAGTAATGGCCCTTGAGCGCCATCAACTCGTCGTGCGGCCCCACTTCCACGATCTCGCCACGGTCCATCACCACCAGGCGGTCGGCCTTGCGCAGCGTGGACAGACGGTGGGCGATGGCAATCGTGGTGCGGCCTTGCACCAGGTTGTCGAGCGCCTTCTGAATCTCTTTTTCCGTTTCGGTGTCCACGGCCGAGGTGGCCTCGTCCAGGATCAGGATGCGCGGATCGATCAGCAGCGCACGCGCAATCGAGATACGCTGGCGCTCCCCGCCCGACAGGCCCTGGCCACGCTCGCCCACCAGCGAGTCATAGCCGTGGGGCAGGCGCAGGATGAACTCGTGCGCATGGGCGGCACGGGCCGCCGCCACGATTTCTTCCCGGGTCGCATCCGGCTTGCCGTAGGCGATGTTCTCGGCAATCGTGCCGAAGAACAAGAACGGCTCCTGCAGCACCAGGCCGATGTTGCTGCGGTAGTCGGACACGGCCATGCGGCGCACGTCCACACCATCGAGCTGGATCGAGCCTTCGCTGACGTCATAGAAGCGGCAGATCAGATTGACCAGCGTGCTCTTGCCCGAACCGCTGTGCCCCACCAGACCGATCATCTCGCCAGGCTGGATCTGCAGGTCCAGGTGCTTGATCACGGCACGGCTGCCGTAGCGGAAGCCCACATCCTCCATGGTGATGGCACCGCGGGCCTTGCCCGGCAGCTTCACCGGGTTGACCGGGTCGGGCACATTGCTGACATGGTCCAGGATGTCGAAGATGCGCTTGGCGCCTGCGGCCGCCTTTTGCGTGACCGAGACAATGCGGCTCATCGAATCCAGGCGCGTGTAGAAGCGCCCAATATAGGCAATGAACGCCGTCAGCACACCCACCGTGATGGAGCCACCGGCCACCAGATAGATGCCGAAGCCCCAGACGATGAGCAGGCCGATTTCCGTCAGCAAGGTGACCGTGGGGGTGAACACCGACCAGGTCTTGTTGACTTTGTCATTGGCCTGCAGATTCACCAGGTTGGCGTCGGCAAAGCGGTCCGCCTCGCGCTTTTCCTGGGCAAAAGCCTTCACCACCCGGATGCCGGGGATGGTGTCGGCCAGCACATTTGTCACCTCGGACCAGACACGGTCGATCTTCTCGAAGCCGGTGCGCAGGCGATCGCGCACGGTGTGGATCATCCAGGCGATGAACGGCAGCGGCACCAGGGTCACCAGCGCCAGCCAGGGATTGATGGAGAACAGGATGACCGAGGTCATCACGATCATCAGCACATCGGTCGCAAAATCCAGCGCGTTGAGCGACAGAAACAGGTTGATACGATCGGTTTCGGCACCGATGCGGGCCATCAGGTCACCGGTGCGCTTGCTGCCGTAGTAATCCACCGACAGGTTCAACAGGTGGTTGTAGGTGGTGGTGCGCAGATTGGAGCCTATGCGCTCGGACACCTTGGCCAGCACGAAGGTGCGCGCCCAACCCAGCAGCCATGCCAGCAACGCCGACAGCAGCAACGCCCCCAGATAGAAGGCCACCAGACCCTGGTCGATCTTCTCGCCGTTCTGAAAGGGAATCAGAATCTTGTCCATCAGCGGGATGGTCAGATACGGCGCCACCAGCTGCGCGGCCGTGGTGGCCAGCGTCAGCAGAAAACCCAGCAGCAGCTGGCCCTGGTAGGGCTTGGCAAAGCGCCACAGGCGCAGCAGCACCCAGGTCGATGTCTGGGGGGCCTGCTGGCGGGCGCAGGCGGGGCATTCATCGCTGTCGGGCGGCAAGGGGGTGCCGCAGGTCTCGCACAGGATTTCCTCGTCCTCATGGGCATGGCCCGGGACACCGCCCTGGGCCAGCAGCTCGCGCTGCTGATCGAAGCGCTGGATCAGGCGGAAGGCCTCGTTCTGCGCGGCCAGGCGAAAACGCCACAGCGCCAGGCGCTGCTGGCCATCGTGCAGCTCCAGCGTTCCCACCCCGGCATGGTCCGCCAGTTGCAGGCGCAGCGCCGGCGACAGCGACCAGGAAGTCCAGGCCGTATCGTCCCCGGCACGGGCCCACAAATGCGTTTGCGTGACCGCCACCAGGCCTGGCGCGAAGCGCAAATCCCGGGTCAAGTCAACCGGAAGGGCCGACAATACGTTTTCTTGGGGTGCGAGCTGTGCCCGCAAGTCAGCCCCGAAAGGGCCATCGGAGACGCCAGAGGCATCTACAGAATGGTGATGTTGCATATTGAACAGTTTGTATCCGTTCCGGCAGGATCGCTGCCAGTGGATGGATATGGATGCACTCAATGTGCGCGCCCATTGCGATGGTGTCTGACGACTTAACGCTCCAAACCCCTATTAGGCTGACAACCTCTGTGAAAAGCGACGATATGTGGCCTTTCACACCGCCCGCCCACCACTCATCAAGCGCTGCATCCATGGCGAAGACATTCAACGACATCCAACTCTTGCGCACCACCTTCTTGCGCGGCCCCAGCGTCTGGACCTACCGTCCCGTGTTGGAAGTCTGGCTGGATCTGGGAGAGCTGGAAGACTACCCGTCCAATAAGATTCCCGGCCTCAACGAACGACTGACCACCTGGCTGCCCGACCTGGTCGAGCACACCTGTGGAGTGGGCGAGCGCGGCGGCTTCATCCAGCGCCTGGAAGGTGGCACCTGGATGGGCCATGTGCTGGAGCACGTCATCATCGAGCTGCTGAACCTGGCCGGCATGCCTGCCGAATTCGGTCAGACCCGTGAAATTTCCCAGCGCGGCGTCTACCGCATGGTGTTCCGCTGCCCCGAAGAGGCGGTGGCCCGCGTGGCGCTGGAATACGGCCACAAGCTGCTGATGGCCGCCATCAACGATCTGCCGTTTGACCGCAAGCCGGCCATCCACGCCATCAAGACGGCCATCAACGACCGCTACCTCGGCCCCTCCACCGGCTGCATCGTCGATGCCGCCGGCGAGCGCCGCATCCCCCATATCCGCCTGAACGACGGCAACCTGGTCCAGCTGGGCTATGGTGCAGCGCAGCGTCGCATCTGGACGGCCGAATCCGACCAGACCAGTGCGATTGCCGAAGGCATCGCCCAGGACAAGGACTTCACCAAGCGCCTGCTGACCGCCTGCGGCGTGCCCGTGCCCGAAGGCCAGATCGTGGCCAATGCCGAAGAAGCCTGGGAAGTCGCCCAGGACATCGGCTTCCCGGTCACCGTCAAGCCTTCGGACGGCAACCACGCCCGCGGCGTGACCCTGGAGCTGTACCAGGAAGCGGACGTCAAGGCCGCCTTTGCACTGGCCGAGCCCGAAGGCTCGGACGTGATTGTCGAAAAATTCATCGACGGCGTGGAACACCGCCTGCTGGTGGTGGGCGGCAAGGTGGTCGCTGCCACCAAGGGCGAAACCGTGTCGGTGCACGGCAATGGCAAGGCCACGCTGCGCGAGCTGGTGGCCGTGCTGAACCAGGACCCCCGCCGCGGCCCCGAACAGGAATACCCGCTGGACTGGATCAATCTGGATGCCGGCGCCGTCAAGCTGGAACTGAATCGCCAGCATGTCACGCCCGACTCCGTGATTCCTCAGGGCCAGGCCGTGCTGCTGCAGCGCAACGGCAACATGGCCATCGACTGCACCGATGACGTGCACCCCGATGTGGCCTACTACGCCACGCTGGCCGCCAAGATCGTGGGCCTGGACATCGCCGGCATGGACATGATCCTCAAGGACGTCTCCCAGCCCATGCAAGGCCAGGGCGCCATCCTGGAAGTCAATGCCGGCCCCGGCCTGCTGATGCACCTCAAGCCCACCAGCGGCGCTCCCCGCCCGGTGGGGATGGCCATTGCCGACCACCTGTTCCCGCGTGAAGACGGCGCCAATGCCGGCCGCATCCCCCTGGTGGGCATTGTCGGTACGCGCCACAACGCCTTCATCGCCCGCCTGGTCGGCTGGCTGCTGCAGCTGTCCGGCAAGCTCACAGGCGTGGCCAGCAGCGAAGGCATGTTCCTGAACAACCGCCAGACGCAGAAGACCAATACCGCCAACTGGGCCGGCGCCCACCGTCTGCTGACCAACCGCCTGGCCCAGGCCGCGGTGATCCAGACCACCTCGCGCTCCATTCTGGAAGAAGGCCTGGCCTATGACCGCTGCCTGGTGGGCGTGGTCACCGACATGGACGGTTTCGAGACCCTGGCCGACCACGATGTGCGCGAAGCCTCCCAGATGCGCCGCGTGCTGCGCACCCAGATCGATGTGGTACTCAGCGATGGCGCCGGCGTGCTGAACGCCGACCTGCCCGAAGTGGCCGACCTGGCCGAGCTGTGTGACGGCGAAGTGGTGCTCTACAGCGCCCAGGCCGACAACGCCGTCGTGGCCGCACACCGCGGCGCCAACGAAGGCCGTGCCGTGCTGCTGCGCAACCAGCAGGTCATTCTGGCCACCGGCGGTCTGGAACGCGCACTGGGCACGCTCGACGCGCTGCGCCTGCCCACGGGCCATGCGGTGGACACCTCGGCCCTGCTGGCGGCCATTGCCACAGCCTGGGCCATGGACATTGCGCCCGACCTGATCGCGGCCGGCATCAAGACCTTCGAATACCAGCCTGCCTGAGACCGAGCGCCCGCGCACCCTTGCATTGCCGCTGCGCCCGCATCCCGGGCTGCAGCAGCCTCAAAAGAGACACACACCATGGAAATCTCTCGTACCCGTGCCCTGCGTGGCCCCAATCTGTGGAGCCGCAACACCGCTGTAGAGGCCGTCGTGCTCTGCACCCCGGCCGAGTGCAACATCGCCCAGCTGGCCGGCTTTGAAGACCGCCTGCGCGCCCGCTTCCCCTCCATCGGCACCTTGCTGCCGCAAGGCGCCGACAAGCCGGTGTCGCTGGCCGATGTGCTGGAACTGGCCACGCTGTCGCTGCAGGCCCAGGCTGGCTGCCCGGTCACGTTCAGCCGCACCCATGCCACACTGGAGACCGGCACCTTCCAGGTAGTGGTCGAATACACCGAAGAAGCCGTGGGCAAACAGGCCCTGGAACAGGCCGAAGCCCTGATCCAGGCCGCTCTGAACGACACCCCGTTCGATGCGGCGCCCGTCATCGCCGCCCTGCGCGAGCTGGACGAAGATGAACGCATCGGTCCCTCGACCGGCTCCATCGTGGACGCCGCCGTAGCCCGTGGCATCCCTTTCCGCCGCATGACGGCCGGCTCCATGGTCCAGCTGGGCTGGGGCTCCAAGGCCCGCCGCATCCAGGCCGCGGAAGTGGACCAGACCAGCGCCGTGGCCGAATCCATTGCACAGGACAAGGACCTGACCAAGCGCCTGCTGCACGCCGCAGGCGTTCCCGTGCCGCTGGGCCGCCCCGTCACCGACGTGGACGACGCCTGGGCCGTGGCCCAGGAAGTGGGCCTGCCCGTGGTGGTCAAGCCCCAGGACGGCAACCAGGGCAAGGGCGTGACGGTGAACATCACCACCCGCGCCCAGCTGGAAGCTGCCTACGCCACCTCGCAGCAGTACGGTGATGACGTGATGGTCGAGCGCTTCCTGCCCGGCCACGACTTCCGCCTGCTGGTGGTGGGCGGCCAGCTGGTCGCCGCTGCCCGCCGCGAACCGCCCCAGGTGCTGGGTGACGGCGAACACACCATCCGTGAACTGGTGGACATCGTCAACCTGGACCCCCGCCGCGGCACCGGCCACGGCACGGCGCTGACCAAGATCCGCCTGGACGACATTGCCATTGCCCGCATTGCCGGCGAAGGCCTGACCCCCGAATCCGTGCCCGCCCAGGGCCAGCGCGTGGTGCTGCGCAACAACGCCAACCTGTCCACCGGCGGCAGCGCCACCGATGTGACCGACGACGTGCACCCCGAAGTGGCGGCCCGCGCCATCGAAGCCGCCCAGACCATCGGCCTGCACATCTGCGGCGTGGACGTGATCTGCGAATCCGTGCTGCACCCGCTGGAAGAGCAGAACGGCGGCATCGTCGAAGTGAACGCCGCCCCCGGCCTGCGCATGCACCTGGCCCCGTCCTATGGCAAGCCTCGCAACGTGGGCGTGCCCATGGTCGATCTGCTGTTCAACGGCAGCGACGACGGCCGCATCCCCCTGGTGGCCGTGACCGGCACCAATGGCAAGACCACCACCGCCCGCCTGATCGGCCAGCTGTTCACCTCGCAAGGCCTGCGCGTGGGCATGACCAGCACCGACGGCGTGTACGTCAACGGCCGCCAGATCGACAGCGGCGACTGCTCCGGTCCCAAGAGCGCCCGCAACGTGCTGGGCCACCCCGAGGTGGACGCCGCCGTGATGGAATGTGCCCGTGGCGGCATCCTGCGCGAAGGCCTGGGCTTTGACCGCTGCCAGGTGGCCGTGGTCACCAACGTGGGCGAAGGCGACCACCTGGGTCTGAACTTCATCACCACCGTCGATGAGCTGATGGTGCTCAAGCGCGTCATCGTGCAGAACGTGGCCCCCAACGGCTACGGCGTGCTGAACGCCATCGACCCGCACGTCTCGGCCATGGCGCCGTTCTGCACCGGCAAGGTGATCTTCTTCGGTGCCGACCGCCACCACCCCGTGATGGCAACACACCGTGCCCAGGGCAACCGCGTGGTCTATGTGGACGGTGACTCCATCGTCGCTGCCGAAGGCTCGTGGCGCGAATCCGTGCCGCTGCGCGACATTCCCGTCACCCGCAACGGCACCATCGGCTTCCAGGTCGACAACGCCATGGCCGCCATCGGCGCCGCCTGGGGTGCCGGCCTGCCCTGGGACACCATCAAGCGCGGCCTGGCCGGCTTTGTGAACGACAGCGACAACGCCCCCGGTCGCTTCAATGTGATGGACTACAAGGGCGCCACCATCATTGCCGACTACGGCCACAACCCGGATGCCATCCGTGCCCTGACCAAGGCGGTCGAAGGCATGCCCGGCAACAAGCGCAGCGTGGTGATCTCGGGTGCCGGCGACCGCCGCGACCAGGACATCACCGAGCAGACCCAGATCCTGGGTCACGCCTTCGATGATGTGGTCCTGTACCAGGACGCCTGCCAGCGCGGCCGCGAGGACGGCGAAGTCATCGCCCTGCTGCGCAAGGGTCTGGAAGGCGCCAGCCGCACCAGCTATGTGACCGACATCCATGGCGAGTTCATCGCCATTGACCACGCGCTGGCCCGTCTGCAACCCGGCGATCTGTGCCTGGTGCTGGTCGACCAGGTGGAAGAAGCCCTGGCCCACCTGCAAAAACGCATCGCCGAAGTCTGATCTCCGGCCTGCCCGCAGAGCCTGCTCTGTACCGCCCCTGAAAAAGCCCCGTCACCGGGGCTTTTTTGCGTTCGGATGCACCGCGGGAGATGCAGACAGGAAGTGCGCCCAAATGGCCGCTGGGCCACCGGGCAGCTATGCCGTCTATGCCACCTTGGCCGTGTGCGCCGTCATACGGACCACCAAGGCTGCGGCGCCCGGCGGGATTCAGGCCTCGGCCGGCAACTGTGCCGCCCTGGGGGCCGGCTCCGACCTCCGCACCGCCAACGCGCTGCCCATGGATGCCAGCACGATCAGGCCGATCGCCAGCCACTGCACGGCACTCAGCTGTTCGTCCAGCAGCAGCAAGGCCAGCATGGCGGCTACCGCCGGCTCCATGCTGATCATGATGCCGAAGGCCTGGGGCGGCAGGCGCTGCAGGGCCACCATCTCCAGCGACAGCGGCACCGCACTCGACACCGCCGCCACGCCCAGCCCCACCAGCAGCACCGAAGGCGCCAGCAGCGCACTGCCCGCATGGGCCACGCCCACCGGAATCACCACCAGCGCCGCCATGGCCAGCCCCAGCGACACCGAATGCCCCACCGGCAGATGCCCTATGCGCTTGCCGAACAGGATATAGCTGGCCCAGCACACCGCCGCCAGCACCGACCACAGCACGCCCACCGGATCCAGGCTGCTGACCGCATGGCCCAGCGGCAGCAGCAGGGCCAGGCCTGCCATGGCCAGCAGCACCCAGACCATGTCCAGCGCCCGGCGCGACGCCCACACCGCCACCGCCAGCGGCCCGGAAAATTCGATCGCCACCGCCACGCCGAACGGCAGCGTGCGCAGCGCCATGTAGAAAGACAGGTTCATGACCCCCAGTGCCGCCCCGTAGAGCAGCACGGCCCGCCGGTCCGCCGGCGACAGCGGCAACCGCCAGGGCCGGCACAGCAGCCACAGGATCAGCGCAGAAAAGCCCACCCGCACCGCCGTCGTCCCCTGGGCCCCGACGGCAGGAAACAGCGTGTGCTTGGCCCAGGACGTACCCAGCCCCAGAAACACCACGGAACCGAAGATGGCCAGCCACGGCAGCCAGCGTGCATTGCGTACATTCGACATGGCGAGAATATATTGCGCCACTCCTGGTTTTTTGCTTCTGAATAGACTGGCTTCACGCAACTTTCACTCATTCCATGCCCACGCCTTCCACGCTGTCCCTGGACGATTTCGACCTGGCCATCCTGGCCCTGCTGCAGCGCGACAACACCGTGGCGCAGCGTGACATTGCGCAGACCGTGCACCTGTCGGCCGCTGCCGTGCAGCGCCGCATCCGCCGGCTGCGGGACAGCGGCGTGATCCGCGCGGAAACCGCCGTGCTGGACGCCTCCCGCCTGGGCCGCCCGCTGACCCTGCTGGTGGAAGTGCATGTGCACGACGAACACCCGCTGCGCACCGCTGGCCTGCGCCAGCGCATCCAGGACGAAGCCACCGTGCAGCAGTGCTATGCCATCACCGGGGAAGCAGACTATCTGCTGGTCATCACCGCCGCCACCATGGCGGATTTCGAAGCCATCACCACCCGGCTGTTCGGCGGGGACGAGAATGTGCGGCGCTTTCGCACCTCGGTGGCGCTGAACTGCCTGAAAGTGGGCCTGCAGGTGCCGCTGCCCGGGGGCCCGCTGCAGGCATAGGGCGCCGAGGCCGACTGGACGTACCCTTCAGCGCGCCACCATGCGCTGCAGTCCCAACAGCACCAGGGCGGCGCCGGACAGGCCGTTGATGGCCCGCTCGATGCGCAGATAGCCGCTGCGCAGGGCCGGAATGCCGAACACCAGCGTGATGCCCAGATGCCAGCCCAGCGACATCAGCGCCACCAGCAGCACCGTGGCGCCATAGAACCACAGCGGCGCCGCATCCGGAAAGATGGCAGCAAACGCACTGGTCCAGAAAGCCGCGCCCTTGGGGTTGGTGAGGCCGGTCAGCAAGCCGGTGCGGTACGCCGCCCAGGCCGACTGCCCCCCCAGCGCCGTGGACGGTGCTGCGTTGACCGCAGGCACTTTCCAGGCAGAGCGCAACAGCTTGAGTCCGTACCAGACCAGGTAGGCCGCCCCCAGCACGCGCAATGCCGTGCCCAGTTGCGGGTGCCGGGCCAGCACGGTGGCCACACCCGCAATCGACAGCAGCACCCAGGCGACCGACCCCGTCGTCAACCCCAGCACCACACAGCGCGCGGCGCGGGCGCGGCCATCCAGCGCCATCTGGCTGAGGATGAAGAAATTGGGTCCGGGGCTGGCCAGCACGGCCAGGTAAATACCGGCGATCAGCAACAGGGAGGCAAAGTGGTGCACAGCGGTGTCCTGCAGAAAACGGCCTGTCGCATGCCAGGTTCGGCATGCGCAGACCACGCCGGCGATTGTGGCCTCTGCCACGGCCACCACAGAGAAAGCGCGAGACTTCAGGCGGCAGCCATCTGCCCCGCCGGCGCACGCAGCCGCACTGCGGCCAGTGCGGCCCCCAGCGCCAGCACCGCCCCCAGCAGGCAGGCACCCTGCCACTGCCCCCAGTGCCAGGCCAGTGTGCCCAGGGCCGAGCCCGCCGCCGCCCCCGCAAAATACCCCGTCATATAGACCGCATTCATGCGCGAGCGTGCCGCCGGCAGCAACTGGGCCACGGTGGCCTGGTTGGTGATGTTCAGGCATTGCAGGCCCAGGTCGATCACCACCAGGCCCAGGGCAAACCAGCCCAGGTGTTCCCCGCCCCACCACAGCATGGGCCAGGCCGCCACCAATGCGATGGCCCCCACCGTGCAGGTGGTACGCCCCAGGCCCCGGTCCACCCAGCGTCCGGCGCGCGATGCCACCAGTGCCCCGGCCACGCCCGCCAGCCCCACCAGGCCGATCTGTGCGTCATCCAGCGCCAGTGGTGCGGCCGACAGCTGCAGGGCCATGGTGGCAAACAGCACGCTGCACGAGGCAAACGCCAGCCCGCTGGCCAGCGTGCGCTGGCGCAGCGCGCGGTGGGTGTGCAGCAGCTCCAGCATGCTGGACAGCACCTGGGCATAGGCCACCGGCTGCGCCGTGCGCGAGGTGGGCAGCACCCGCCACAGCCACCAGGCCACCAGCACCATCAACAGCGCTGCCCCTTGGTACACCGCCTGCCAGCCGGCCCATGCCGACACCAGGCCCGCCACGCTGCGCGCCAGCAAAATGCCCAGCAGCAGCCCGGTCATCACCGTCCCCACATTGCGACCGCTGTGGCCGGGCGCGGCCAGCGCCGCCGCCATGGGCACCAGCACCTGGGCTGCGACGGAAAACAGGCCCGCCACCACCGTGCCCAGCATGAAGCCGCCCACCGACGGTGCACAGCCCGCCATGGCCTGGCCGGCCGCCGCCAGCAGCATCAAGGCCACCGCCAGACTGCGCCGCTCCAGCATGTCGCCCAGCGGCACCAGAAGCAGCAGGCCCAGCGCATAGGCCGACTGCGCCAAGGTGACCGACAGTGCCGCCACTCCCTGGTCCACACCAAAGTGCCGGGCAATCGAGTGCAGCAGCGGCTGGTTGAAATAATTGCCGCCCGCGCACAGTCCACAGGCCAGCGCCATCCACAGCAGCGCAGACCGGCCCAGCACGGGCAACGCCGCAACGTTCTTCTCTCGCATTCCTACCAAACCATTTCCTCCGGGAAAAGAAAAGCCCACCCCCGCAGCCTGTGCCACCGGGTGGAAACTCTGAATTCAGAAGCCGCGCGCGCATGGAGACTGCACGGGGGCTGTGGGCCATGCCGCAACGCAGCGGCAGTCAGGGCCGGCATCGCGGGGCGGGCGTTCTGCCAGCGCCATGCGCTGGGCACCCGGTGCACCGGGCCTGCAGGCATGCAGCGCGGCCGTCGCAGACACCCGAAAGACCCGGGGTCCGGCAACCGCCATGGCATGCCTGCTCCACCGGCCACCGGTCTGGGCGCGCTGTGCGCCCCGGTTGCCGTGGTGGAGGACGGGGATTGTCCCGCGGCCGGTACACGCCTGCCCGTGGTCCCTTGCAAACCAGGGCCTGGCACAGTGCCATCGCCGGCCCGGCGCCCACCCGCGCAGCGCGTATGCTTGGCAGCCATGCACCACATTGCCCTGCGCCCTGCTTTGTCCGCCCTGCTGCTGGCGGCCCTCACCACCCTGGCACCGGCCACCCGTGCCGCCGCATCCGAAGAAATTGGCGCCGTGGACACGGTGTTCAAGCTGATTGGCCCGGACCACAAGATCGTGGTCGACGCCTATGACGACCCCAAGGTGGCCGGCGTGACCTGCTATGTCTCGCGCGCCAAGACCGGCGGCATCAAGGGCGGGCTGGGCCTGGCCGAAGACCGCTCCGAAGCCTCCATCGTCTGCCAGGCCACCGGCCCCATCCAGATTCCCCAGCCCCTGCGCCAGCAGGAAGAAGTGTTCACCGAACGGACCTCGCTGCTGTTCAAGCGCCTGCGCGTGGTGCGCATGGTGGATGCCAAACGCAACACCCTGGTCTACATGACCTATTCCGACCGGGTGATCGAAGGCTCACCCCAGAACAGCGTCACCGCCGTGGCCGTGCCCGCGGGCACGCCGATTCCGCTGAAGAAGTAAACACCACGGCGGCAGCGCACCGGAGCTGCTGCCGTCGGCACCTGCCCGGCCTCGGGGTGCCCGAAGCAATTGCCACAGCAACGGGTCGCATCCGTCGGGGAGCGTCCCCTGCACGGCTCCCGCTATCGCGTCAGGGGCGCAGCTTTTGCAGGCGCACATCCCCGTCGCCCGCATCGCCGGCCGGTGTCCACCCCAGATGCCGGTACACGGCAGCGGCCCTGCTGGCCGCATCCGTTTCCAGCCAGATGACCGGATGGTGCCGGAACAGCGCGGCTTCGCCGGCCTGTATCAGCTGGCGCCCCACCCCTTGCCCCTCATGCTCCGGCAGCACGAACACGGCAAACAGGCAGTCCTCGGGCAAATCGGCCATGGCAAAGCCCACCACCTTGCCATCGCGTTCGGCCACCCAGGCACACGGTGCCGCTGTGATCGCCGCATGGATGGAAGCGGGCGTGATGCCCAGCGCTGCCAGCTCGTCCCCTGTGAGCGCATTTTCCCGGACCGAAGTCCGGACATGGAAGATGGCATCGATATCGGCGGCGGCAGCCGGGCGGACAAGAAACGGGGATGGAGCGGGCGAATTCAGCGGCATGCCTGCGATGGCAGGGGGATTTCCGCCCCCGGCCTGCGCACAGGCCCGGCGCCTGCTGCGCGTCAGCCAAAGACGGCGTTGCCCGCGTCCAGTGCCGGCGGCCGCAGCAAATCCTCGTTCACGCCCATGGCCTGGCTGGCGCGCTCCACGGCCTGCCACAAGGAGGCGGGCATCTGCAAAATGGCTTCGGGGGTATCTGCAGCGTCAATCCAGGTGCTGATCTGAAGGTGCTGTTCGTGGGTCAGCAGGTCCAGGTGCAGCATTTCGTCGATGGTTTTCATGGTGGCCTCCCTGGTGATGGCATCCGGCGCTGCGCAGCCCACGCCGGGCTTGTGATTCCAATATAGGGCCAAAAGCGGCGGCCGCAAGCGAAGTGGCACGTTGGCGAAGCCGCTGCAGCCCCAGCAGCCGCCCGGTCACTCAATCCGTGGATGGCGGCGCAATCGCCCGGCAGGCGTCCACAAACGCCTGCAGTGCCGGCGAACGCCGTTTGCCCGCCCGTTGCACCAGCGAGAAATAGCGCTGCATCTGCGGCAGCAGGGTGGGCAGCACCACCAGCTCACCCGCATCCACCAAGGGCTGCACCAGCACACGTGGCAGGCAGCTGATGCCCAGCCCCTGGGCCACGCAGCGGGCAATGGCTTCGGAGCTGCCCAGGGTGGCGGCCGCATGCAACTGGTGCAGGTGCGGCAGCAGCGCGTGCTCCACCATTTCGCGGGTGCCCGAGCCCGCCTCGCGCAGCAGCCAGCGGGCACTGCGCAGCGCGTCGGATGCCAGTGGCTGGCCGGCAGCCTGCCTTGCCAGCGGGTCGTGGGGCGCACTGACGATGACCAGCTCGTCGCGCAGCCAGGGCTGCACCTCCAGCCCCGGCCAGTGGCTGGCCCCTTCGATCAAGGCCAGATCCACCTCCAGCGCCAGCACCGCTTCGGCCACTTCGGCGGTGTTGGCAATCTGCAGGTCCACCGCCACCTGCGGGTGGCTGCGCGCCAACGCCGCCAGCACCGGCGGCAGCACATAGCTGCCGATGGTGGTGCTGGCCGCCAGCCGCAGCCGCACCGGCAGGCCACAGCCCTGCACGACAAATGCCTGCTCGATTGCGCGCGCCTGCTCCAGCAGCCCCAGCGCCTGCGGCAGCAGGGCGCGGCCGGCATCGTTGAGCACCAGTTGGCGCCCGACCCGCTCGAACAGCTGGCTGCCCAGCGCACGCTCCAGCTGCTGCAACGCGGCGCTGGTGGCGGACTGGGACAGCGACACCGCCTGGGCCGCCGCCACGGTGCTGCCGGACTGGGCCACCGCGCAGAATATTTCCACCTGGCGCAGCGTCAGATGCAGCATGGGCACTCTCCTTTTCGCGTGATCTGGCGCATGAATCTACCTGTTTCATCGATAGTCTTTACACAAACTATCGGTTATACAAATATAACCAAATTATCTAAAGTGCAGACCGTCGCCCACGCTCCAGGCCGGTCCTGGCACGCTTTTCACTCCCGTGGACGGCCGTGTCTGCCATGTCCACTTCCGCATTTCCCTTGTCCGTCTGGGCCCGCGCCGGCCAGCACCTGCAGCAGTGGCTGCCCGGTCTGCTGCTGTGTGGTGCCATCGCCGCCGCCTCCCTGTGGGCCGCCACGCTGCCGGCCCTGGCCGAGCGCGGCCTGAGCGCGCTGACCTTGGCCATCGTGCTGGGCATGGTGCTGGGCAACACCGTCTACCCCCGCCTGGCCGCCTCCTGCGCCAGCGGCGTGGGCCTGTCCAAGGCGCGGCTGCTGCGCGCCGGCATCGTCTTGTATGGCCTGCGCTTGACCTTCCAGGACATGGGCCAGCTGGGCTGGGCCGGCATCGCCACCGACGCGCTGGTGCTTTCCAGCACCTTTGTGCTGGCCCAATGGCTGGGCCGGCGCGTGTTCGGCCTGGATCCGCGCACCAGCCTGCTGGTGGGGGCCGGCAGTGCGATCTGCGGTGCGGCCGCCGTGCTGGCCACCGAACCGGTGGCCAAGGGCCGGGCGTCCGATGTGGCGGTGGCCGTGGCCACCGTGGTGGTGTTCGGCACCGTGGCCACCTTTCTCTATCCGGCGCTGTTTAACTGGAATGCTGCGCATGGCTGGTTCGAGGTGAGCGCCCAGCAGTACGGCCTGTATGTGGGCTCCACCGTGCACGAAGTGGCCCAGGTGGTGGCTGCCGGCGAAGCCGTGGGCCGCGATGCGGCCGACATGGCGGTGATTGCCAAGATGGTGCGGGTGATGATGCTGGCCCCATTTCTGCTGGTGCTGTCGTGGTGGCTGGCGCGCAGCGAGCGCCGCGCCGACCATCAGCCAATGGACAGCGGCTCCGTCAAGGCCGCCGCCCCGCACAGCCGCATCACCATCCCCTGGTTTGCACTGGGCTTTGTGCTGGTGGCTGGCATCCATTCCCTGGGCGTGCTGCCCGCTGCGCTGGTGCAGGCCGGTGTGCAGCTGGATACGCTGCTGCTGACCCTGGCCATGGCCGCCCTGGGACTGACCACCCACATCGCGGCCGTGCGCGCCGCCGGCACCCGGCCGCTGCTGCTGGCCCTGGTGTTGTTTGGCTGGCTGCTGGGGGCAGGCTGGCTGCTGAATCTGTGGCTGCCGCAGTGGCTCTGACAGCCATCGCTGCGGCAACGCCCCATCGCACGGGCCGTCCCTGCCGGCCTGCGCTCGCCAGAGAACACCGGGGTCAGGCGCTTTCCTGCTGCTGACCACGGTGGCCGCGCAATGCGGCCTCCAACTGGTCCAGTACTTCCACCCAGTGCGGCCCCCGGCGGCGCAGCCGCCACAGCACCGCGGCCTGCGAAGGGGTCCAGAACCGGGCATGCAGCATGTCCACGTCGGGGGGCATCGGGCGGTGCTGGCGGATGAAGCGCAAGATGGCCAGCTCATCTGCCGCCAGACCGAGCTGCACGAACAGCGCTTGCAAGGTAGGGGCTTTGGAGGGCATGGAGGCTCCTTTCGCGGCACACAGGTGCTTCTGCACCGCATCCTGCAATGCCCTCTCGGCCGCTGGCTGTAGGACAAGCCAGATGTTGCAACCGGCCGGGCCAGCCGGCTGCACGGCAGAAAGCAAAACGGCCACCCGCAGGTGGCCGTTTTGCAGCAGCAGCCCCGTCAGCGGGGCCGGTGCTCACACCATGGCAATCGAGACGGCCTTGGGAATCAGATAGGCTTCCAGCGCTTCCGTGCCGCCTTCGGAGCCATAGCCCGAATCCTTGATGCCGCCGAAAGGCATTTCCGCCGACGCCACGGCGGGCTGGTTGATCCACAGCATGCCGGTTTCCACCTGCTGGCTGAGCTGGTGGGCCGACTTCAGCGAGCGGGTGAAGGCATAGGCCGCCAGGCCATAGGGCAGGCGATTGGCTTCGGCAATGGCCTCCTCCAGCTTCTCGAAGCTGCGCATGGCGACCACGGGGCCGAAGGGTTCGTTGTTGAACACATCGGCATCCAGCGGCACATTGCCCAGGATGGTGGGTGCATAGAAGTTGCCGGCATCGCCCAGGGCCTTGCCGCCCAGCAGCACGTCCGCACCCTTGGCGTGGGCGTTTTCCACCAGCGCCTTCATGGCCGTCACGCGGCGGGGATTGGCCAGCGGGCCCATCTTGGAATCGGCTTCCAGGCCGTTGCCCACCTTGACGGACTCAAAGTACTTCACCACGCTTTCCGTGAATTGCTTTTGCAGGCTGCTGTGTACCAGGAAACGCGTGGGCGAAATGCAGACTTGGCCGGCGTTGCGCAGCTTGGCAGCGCCAGCGGCTTTGACGGCCAGCTCCACATCGGCATCTTCCGCAATGATGACCGGGGCGTGGCCACCCAGCTCCATGGTGCAGCGCTTCATGTGGGCGCCGGCCATGGCGGCCAGCTGCTTGCCCACGGCCGTCGAGCCGGTGAAGGTGACCTTGCGGATCACCGGATGGGGAATCAGGTAGCTGGAGATTTCATGCGGATCGCCATAGACCAGACCGACCACGCCCGCGGGCACGCCGGCGTCGACAAAGCATTTCAGCAGCGCGGCGGGGGCGGCAGGCGTTTCTTCCGGCGCCTTGCACAGGAAGGAACAGCCGGTGGCCAGGGCAGCGCTGATCTTGCGCACGATCTGGTTGACCGGGAAATTCCAGGGCGTGAACGCCGCCACCGGGCCCACGGGCTCCTTGACGACCTGCTGCAGCACATCGCTGCGGCGCGCCGGCACGATGCGGCCATACAGGCGCAGCGCCTCGTCGGCAAACCAGTCGATGATGCCCACACCGGCCAGCACCTCGCCCTTGGCTTCGGCCAGGGGCTTGCCCTGTTCCTGCGTCAGCACGGCGGCAATGGCGTCGGCGCGTTCCTGCAACAGCAGCGCAGCGCGGCGCATGGTGGCCTGGCGCTCGTGGGCGCTGGTGTTCTTCCAGACCTGAAAGCCTTTTTGAGCGGCGGCCAGTGCACGGTCCAGATCGGCAATACCGGCATGGGCCACATGGCCGATCACCGCTCCCGTGGCCGGGTTGTGCACAGCGATCTTCTTGCCGCTGGCGGCATCGACCCATTGGCCGTCGATCAGGAGTTGGGTATCGGGGTAGGCATGCGACATGCGAAATCCATCCATGGCTGAGAGGGAGAGTCCCGGAGCGGTCGCTCCAGGGGCATTAGGAAAACAGGCGCTTTGGTGCACTGGCTCAAAGGTTTTCAGTATCCAACGCCTGTGAAAACCTTGCTGCAAGTGCAGAAGCAGCTGCGTTTTTCATAGAAGGTGGCGGTGCGCCCTGGGCGCCCGTCGGCATCCATTCTAGAAAGCGGGGGACACCACACTCAATACATGGATGCACTGACCGCTGCATCTCCCGGGCGCTTGAAGCGCAGGGCCAGCGCATCGGCGCTCTGGCGCAGCAGCAGCATGTCCATGCCCACGGCGACGAACAGCGCGCCCTTGTCCAGGCATGCCTGGGCACGGTCGGGGTTCACCGCCAGAATGCCCGGCGCCTTGCCGCAGGCGCGGATGGTGACCAGCGCCCGGTCGATCGTCGCCTCCATGTCCGGATGGCCCGCGTTGCCGGGGTAGCCCAGGCTGGCGGATAGATCGGCCGGACCGATGAACACGCCATCGATACCGTCCACGCTGGCAATGGCCTCCAGGTTGTCCAGCGCCTCGCCGGTTTCCACCTGCACCAGCAGGCAGATCTCGTCGGCGGCCTTGGCCACATAGTCGGCGTCACGGCCGAAGTTGGAGGCGCGCATCGATCCCCCCATGCCCCGCAGGCCCTGGGGCGCATAGCGCACGGCCTCCACCGCCGCGCGGGCTTCGTCGGCGTTCTGCACAAAAGGCAGCAGCAGCGTCTGCGCGCCGATGTCCAGATAGCGCTTGATCAGCACCTTATCGTTCCACGCCGGGCGCACCACGGCATGGCTGCAGCCCAGGCCTTCACGCGGGCGGGCTGCCGCCACCGCCTGCAGCTGCTGCAGCATTTGGGGCACATCGGTGGGGGTGTGCTCGGTGTCCAGCAGCACCCAGTCAAAGCCCGCGCCGGCGATCAGTTCGCTGACATAGGGCGACGGCAGGGTGGACCACAGACCGATCTGGGCCTGGCCGGCTTGCAGGGCACGTTTGAAATGGTTGACAGGAGGCATGGCGGTGGAAGGGCAGAAAACTGCGCAGTGCTGGTATTTGCCGGAACATAGCAAAGCTGCGCGGCCTCCACAGCCTGCGGCAGTCGCCTGCGTGCCACCACCCTCCCCCCCAGGCAGGGCCTGCATGCGCAGGCGCAGGCTGGCGTGCACCCAGGATTCGGCGTTCTGGAGGTCCGCAATGAGCTGGCGCATTTGCTGCGGCGTGCTGCGCTGGACCAGCAGCGCACTGCGGCTGCGCAGCCAGTCCAGTTCGCGCTGCAGTTCCTCGGGTGCAATGCCGTCGCTGCGGGCCGTGAGCTCGCACAGGACCATCCAGCGCTCGAACGCCGCACGCAACGCGGCCTGCAAAACGGAAAGGGGGAGCACTGGGAGAGAGCCGTCCATACAGTGCGCATTCTCAGCAATGCGGGCCATCCCGGGGCATGAGAAAAAGAGATGCTCCCATTCCCATTCCGCAAAAATCTGGCGCGCCCCTCTGGGGCGCCAGCCTTTGTCTCCCAGACCGTGTACAAAATGCAACCCGCATCTGTCGCCCTCTGCCAACACATGGCGGCACGGGCACCCGCGTGCCGTGCCGCCGGAAGAACCAAGCACTGCCGTGCGCCATGTCCAGCCCTCTGAAGGGCAAGCTCAGCTCGCCGCAATCCCCGCCGCCCGCGTCAGCTGGCGGTAGGTCGGCCAGGTGCGGTCGATGAAGGCGCGCAGCGCAGCGCCGGTCAGGGCCGGGTCTTCATCGGAGAGGGTCTCGCGCACGCTCTTGATACGCTCCGATTCGGTGTAGCTGCTGTGCACCAGCTGGGCCAGACGGTCGACCAGCGCCTGGGGGGTGCCGGCCTTGGCAAACAACATATTGCATTCGGGCAGGTTCTCGTAGGCGCTCCCACTGAAGCCTGCCTGCTTCCAGGTCGGCACACCCGGCAGCTTGGACGAGGGATTGCCCATGGCAATCACCACCGGCCGCACGCTGCCCTGCTTGAGCCCGCCACCAATGCCGGCCAGGGAACCGGCCCCCATGTCGATCTGGCCGCCGTACAGGTCCATCAGCATGGCGCCCGTGCCCTTGTAGTTGACCACGTTGAACTGTGCCCCCGTGTCCTTGACCAGTTGGTCCAGCATCAGCTGCCAGCCCGACCCCACGGCATAGTTGCCCACGTTGACCGGCTTCTTCTTGGAATAGGCAATCACCTCCTGGATGGTCCTGGCCGGGAAATCCTTGTGCACTACGCCCGGCACCGGCCCGACGCCGATAGCGGCAATGGGCACGATGTCCTTGTCCGGATCCACCGGCAGGCGCTTGAGCAGGGCCGGTGCCTGGGCCGGCTGGCTGTGCAAGGTCATCAGCAGCGTGTAGCCGTCGGCCGGCGCGCGCACGATGGTTTCGGCGGCAATCATGCCCACGCCACCGGGCTTGTTTTCCACCACCACGGGCACGCCCAGCTTGGTGGACAGATAGTCAGCCAGCGCCCGCGAAGTGGCGTCATTGGACGAACCTGGCGCCTGGGCCGCAATGATGCGGATGGGCTTGTCGGGCCAGCCCTGGGCACGCGCGGCCCCGGGCAGCAGGCCGGCCCCCAGCAGGCCGGCACCGGCAGCCAGCCAGTCGCGGCGGCGCCAGCCGGCGGAGGTGACGGAGGAAGAAGCAACTAACAGATCGGACATGGTGGACTCCGTCAAAACAGCGCGCCGCGTTCATCGTTGGCATACGGCGCACCGGGTTCGCATGCGTCCGGCGGCAGCAGCCAGCACGGACGGCCTCACTTTCGGTCTTCCACCGCCGGTGGGCGGCTGCTGCAGCGCGGGGCATGCGGTCCTTGTGGGGCCGGTGCACGGCACGCGCCTTGCAGGGGGTATCAGGGACTCGACAGCCTCCTTCAGAGATGCTGCGCCAGCGCGCGGACATCGGGCATCTGGGCCAGGCTGCGCACGGCGTCGTACAGCGCGGCGCCATCGCACGGCAGGCCGCTGTAGGCCACGCAGTCCAGGAACTTGCTGCGCAGCGCCTCGGCACTGAGCGGGTACATGGCATGGCCTTTGGGAAAGCGGATCTCTCCGGTCTCCAGCCGCCGGCCGTCGCGCGTGGTGATGCGCACGCTGTCGGCCACGGAAAACGCCGGATCGACCGGGTCGCTGCGCTCGGTGGTGTGCACCTGCACCTTGGCCATCAGTGCCTGCATGTCAGTGCGCTGGGTGAAAACGTCGGTCAGCTGCGCCAGGCCCACGTCGCCGGCCACCAGGGCGCAGGCCACATCGAACTCGATGCTGAACTTGGCCTCCAGCCCGCTCACCGGGCGGTGGTTGCGCAGCATGCTGGCCTGGGCATTGCCAATGGTCACATCCACGCGCTGCACGTCTTGGGGCTGCAGCCCATGGGCTGCCTTGAGTTGCAGCACGCCGTCGATCACGCGGTGGCCCGAGTAGCACACCGGATAGCACTTGATCGACAGCCCCCAGCTCAGCAGCCGGGGAACACCGCCGATGGTGGCCGGGCGCTGCAGATCGCATTCACCGCTTGGCGACAGCGCGGCAAGGAAGCCGGCATGGTGCTCGAACACATCGGTGGCCGCCGTCATGCCCAGTTGTGCCAGCCGCACGGCATCGATCGCCGCCGCCGCCGCACGGCCCGCGTGCCAGGGTTTGGCCATGGTGCCGAAATTGGCCACCAGCCCTGCCGCCGAACTGGCAGCCAGCGACAGCGCCCGGGCCACCTGGCCTTCGGTCAGTGTCTCCCGGTTCAGGTAGGCCACGCCGGCCGCCGCACCCACCACGCCGAACACGCCGGTGGGGTGCCAGCCCTTGAGGTGGTACTGCCCGCTTTCGCGGCTGAACAGCTCGGCCCAGACCTCGTAACCGACCACATAGGCACGCAGCAGTTCGGCGCCGCTGGCGCCCAGGCGGTGGGCCTCGGCCCACAGCGTAGGCACCAGCACCGTGCTGGGGTGGGCCGACATGGCCACATCGTCATAGTCCAGCGCATGGCCGGCCACGGCATTCACCAGGGCCGCCTGGGCGGTGCCCAGCAACTGCTGCAGCGACGGAGCCGGCGCCTCGGCAGGGCCGGTGCCGCTGGCCGCCAGATGGGCACGCACGATGCGCACCACCGGCTCGTTCTGGCCCGCCAGCAGCGTGGCCAGCGTGTCCAGCGTGCCGGTCAGCGCCAGGGCACAGGCTGCAGCCTCCTGGCCGCCAAAGTGCGGCGCCCGCACATAGCGCGCCAGCGCCTGCGTCAGCGGCAAAGAGGTCTTCAAGCGGGCAGGCGGCACCGCCACCGGTGTCATTTCAGCTATCGGCATCGTGTTGCTCCATGGCGCTGCGCGCCCTCAGCCCGCCCCGAAACCGGGACCGCCCCTGCCGGGGCAATGTGGTCGACGGACACTGTGCAGCAGCCCAGAGGAAACGTCATCTCCATTCCTCAGTACGACCGGGGCATGCCCAGGATGTGCTCACCCACATAGGACAGGATCAGGTTGGAGGAGATCGGCGCCACCTGGTAGAGCCGGGTTTCGCGCCATTTGCGCTCCACGTTGTATTCGGTGGCAAAGCCAAAGCCACCATGGCTTTGCAGACAGGCTTCGGCCGCGTGCCAGGAGGCTTCGGAGGCCAGCAGCTTACCCATGTTGGCATCTTCGCCGCAGGGCAGGCCGGCCGCAAACCGGGCACAGGCACGGCGCAGCACCAGATCGGCGGCCTGCATTTCGGCGTAGGCCTTGGCGATGGGAAACTGCACCCCCTGGTTCTGGCCGATGGGCCGGTCGAACACCCGGCGTTCGCTGACGTACTGCACCGCCGTGTCGGTGAACCAGCGCGCATCGCCAATGCATTCGGCGCCCACCAGAATGCGCTCGGCATTCATGCCGTCCAGAATGTATTTCAGCCCCTTGCCTTCCTCGCCGATCAGGCTGCTGGCCGGAATGCGCATATTGTCGAAAAAGATTTCGGTGGTGTTGTGGTTCACCATGGCCGGCAGCTTGCGGATCTCCAGCCCCTTGCCCTTCAGCTGGCGCATGTCCACCAGAAAGACCGACAGACCGTCGCTCTTGCGGGCGCAGTCCTCCAGCGGCGTGGTGCGCGCCAGCAGCAGCATCAGGTCGGAGTACAGCGCCCGCGAGGTCCAGACCTTCTGGCCATTGACCACATAGCGGTCACCCTCGCGCACGGCACGGGTCTTGAGCTTGGTGGTGTCCGATCCGGTGGTGGGCTCGGTGACGCCAAACGCCTGCAGGCGCAGCGTGCCGGTGGCAATCTGCGGCAGGTACAGGTCTTTTTGCGCCTGCGAGCCGTGGCGCAGCACCGTGCCCATGGTGTACATCTGGGCGTGGCAGGCGCCGGCATTGCAACCGCTGGCATGGATTTCCTCCAGGATCACGGCCGCCGCGCGCAGCGGCATGCCGCTGCCGCCGTACTCCTCGGGAATCAGCGCCCCCAGAAAACCGGCGTCGGTCAGCGCCTGGACAAATTCCGACGGGTAAGCGCCGGTCTCCTCCAGCGTGCGCCAGTAGGCACCCGGAAAGTCGGCGCAGACGCGGCGTACGCTGTCGCGGATGTCGGCATAGTCGGTACCGGCTTCGATGTGGACCACGGCAGATTCGGTCATGGCTGTCCTCGCACTGTCAATTGGCTGTTCAAACACGGGCTCCCGGGGGTGTCACTGCCCCGTGAAAACGGGGGGACGCTTCTCGTTGAAGGCACGCACGCCTTCCATGCGGTCCTGGGTGCCCACCAGGTGGTTGTAGGCTTCCACCTCGAAACGGTAGGCCGTGCGCAGCTCCATCTGGCCGCCATAACGCACCGATTTCTTGATCTGCCGCACTGACAGCGGCGCGTTGCCGGCAATCACCGCCGCCGTCTCGTGCGCCCGTTCCAGCACTTCGCCCATGGGGTAGACGCTGTTGGCCACACCCCACTCCAACGCCTGGGTGGCGGACAGCGGCCTGCCGGTCAGCAGCAGCTCCTTGGCCCGGCGCTCGCCCACGGCGCGGGGCAGGTTCTGCGTGCCACCGGCGCCCGGCATGATGCCCAGCGTCACCTCGGGCAGGGCAAAGCGCGCCACCTCGCTGGCATAGACAAAGTCGCAGCACAGCGCCATTTCCATGCCGCCGCCATAGGCGTGGCCGTTGACGGCGGCCACTACCGGCAGCGGCAGGTCGGTCAGCGTCCAGTACATGCGCTCGAACAATTCGTGCTGCAGCTGCCACTGGCGCTGGGTCATGCCGTTGCGCTCCTTCAGATCGCCTCCGGCACAGAAAATCCGCCCCCCCGCACCGGTCAGCACCACGCAGCGCACCGGGCCGGCATCCTCGGTCAGCGCGCTCCACAGCTGCAGCAGTTCGCGCCCCATCTGGGTGTTGAGGGCATTGCCCGCATCGGGGCGGTTCAGTGTCACCTGCAGCACGTGCGGGCCCACGAGCGCCACATCCAGCGTCTCGTAGGCGGTGTTCACAACATCCATCCATGGCTCCTGTGTCATGCCAGCTCCGGAAAAAGCAACTGCTGGGTATGGGCGCCCAGCGCAGGCGGGGCGCTGCGCACACGCGGGCGCTGACCGTCCAGGCTCAGCGGCAGCGCCACAAAGCGCATGCCGGTACCGGGCACGGGATGCACCAGGTCCAGCGCCTGGGTCTGGGCGTGCTCCAGCATCTGGCCCACCGTATTGACCGGGGCACAGGGGACGCCGGCGGCTTCCAGCGCCTCCACCCAGTGGGCGGTGGGTCGGGCTGCCACCAGCGGGTCGATCAGGCGGTACAGCGCCTCCTGGTGCGCCACGCGCTGCGGGTTGTCGATGAAGCGGGCCTGCGTGGCCCATTCCGGGTGGCCCAGCACGCCGCACAGGCGCTGGAACAGCGCATCGCTGCCGGCAGAGATCACCACCTCCCCGTCCCGTGTGGCATAGGCCTTGTAGGGCGCAATGCCGGGCGCTCCCGAGCCCTGCTTTTGCACCTGCTGGCCGCTGGCCATGACCTGGCCGGCCAGCAGCGATACCCAGGTGGCAGCGGTCTCGAACAGCGAGACGTCCACCGTCTGGCCCTCCCCCGTCTGGTGGCGGCGGTGCAGCGCGGCCAGGATGCCGATGGCCCCCCACATGCCCGTGCCCATGTCAACGATGGACGGTGCCACACGCACCGAAGCCCGGCCCGGCTCGCCGGTGGTGCTCATGATGCCGCCGAAGGCCTGCATCAGCGGGTCGTAGCCCGGGCGGTCCTTGAGCGGCCCCACCGCACCGAAGGCCCCCAGGTTGCAGTAGATCAGCGACGGCTTGTCTGCCCGCAGCGTGGCCGCATCCAGGCCCAGCTGCTGCACATGGCCGGGGCGCAGGTTCTGGATGACCACATCCGCGCGCTCGGCGATCAGACGGCGCAACGCCGCCACCTCCTGCGCATCGCGCAGGTTGCAGACCACCGACTGCTTGTTGCGGTTCAGCGCCTGGAAATAGGCGCCCTCGCCTTCCCAAAAAGGCGGACCCCAGCGGCGTGCATCGTCACCTTCGGCTTTTTCCACCTTGATGACCTCGGCGCCCATTTCGGCCAGGATCAGTCCGGTGAACGGTGCTGCCACGCTGTGACCCAGTTCCACCACCACCAGCCCCTGGAAAGGCTGGGCGGGTGGCGGTGAGGACTGGAGAGGGGGGAGAGACATGGCCGGGCACTTTCAAATCCGATGCATGAAAATGTAATGTACGTACATTTAAAACAATGTACGGACAAACCCGCTTTGACATGGCTTAACCTGTCCGCAGGATTGCGTTCTCTGCGACACTGCATCCCGCATGCCCCGAACCGCCACGCCCTCCTCGCACACCGCCACTCGCACGGCCAAACGCCCTGTGGCTGCCGATGGCCCGCTCTACCAGCAGCTCTACCAGCAGCTGTGCGCCGCCATCCAGAACGGGCAGTACCCCGTGCACAGCAGCTTTCCCACGGAAGTCCAGCTCTGCGCCCAGTACGGCGTCAGCCGCCACACGGTGCGTGAAGCCACGCGCCGCATGGTGGAGGAAGGTCTGATAAGCAAGCAGCCCGGCGCCGGCAGCGTGGTGCGGGCCACCCAGCCGGTGGTGCCGTATGTGCTGACCTCGGAAAGCACCTTTCAGGATGCGATGACCTATGGCGATAGCACGCGTCTGGAAGTGCTGGCCAGCCAGCGCAAGGAGGCCGATGCCGCCCTGGCCGCCATCCTGCACTGCCCCCAGCGATCGGTGTGGATGGAACTGACCGCCATGCGCCACCCCACGGGACAGGTCAGTCCCATGTCGTACTCGCAGATCTACCTGCGCCCGGCATTCGCTGAAATCATTGCCCACCTGCATGGCGACCACCCCAGCATCTACACGCTGCTGAAGACGCTGTGCGGCGTAGAGGCCGACAGCATCCGCCAGCGCATCGAAGCCGACCTGATGCCCGATCCCGCGCTGCACCTGCTGCGCCTGCCCGCCGGCAGCCCGGCCCTGCATGTGGTGCGGGCCTATTACGACACCCAGGACCAGTTGCTGGCCGCCTCGGTCAACTGGTACATCCCTGCGCGCTTTCGCATGGAAACCACCTGGCGCCGCGAAGACGGCGGTGCGCCGGTGGCACATTCCATCACCGCGCGCTGAGGCGCGCTGCACGGCAGATCACGCCACCCGCTTGGCCCCGGCCACGCAGGCGATCACGGCCACGGTCACCGCCAGCATGGCCGGGCTCACCGCCTCACCCAGCAGCCAGGCCGCCAGCGCCAGCCCCAGCAAAGGCTGCAGCAGCTGCAACTGCCCCACGGCCGCAATGCCGCCCTGCGCCAGGCCCCGGTACCAGAAGACAAAGCCCAGCCACATGCTGAACAGCGCCACATAGGCCAGTCCCCACCAGGCCGGGGCGCGCACGGCGCTCAGGTCAGCAGGCCACAGCCACAGGGTGAGCGGCAGCATCACCGGCAGCGACAGCACCAGCGCCCAGCTGATCACCTGCCAGCCGCCCAGGCTGCGCGAGAGCTTGGCCCCTTCCGCATACCCCAGGCCACAGACCGCCACGGCCAGCAGCATCAGTCCGTCGCCCACAAACGACGTCTCCCCCCCTTGCTGCCAGGCGGCCCACAGCGCAAACCCCAGCACCAGTGCCGCGCCCAGCAGCGACAGCGCCCAGAACGCCGGCCGCAGGCGCTCACCGCCCCGCCACACACCGCACACCGCCGTGCACAGCGGCAGCAGCGCCACCAGCACAATCGAATGCGCCGCCGGCACATGCTGCAGCGCCAGCGCCGTCAGCAGCGGAAAGCCCAGCACCACGCCCCCCGCCACCACAGCCAACGACGCCATCTGGGAGCGCGCCGGGCGCGGTTGCCGGCACCACAGCACCACCACCAGTGCCAGCAACCCGGCAATGCTGGCACGCGCCACCGTCAGCCACACCGGCGGCAGATCCAGCACCGCCAGCCGTGTGGCCGGCAGTGAGCCGCTGAAGATCACCACCCCGATCAGGCCGTTGAGCCAGCCTTGGGAACTGTGGACAGGGGTAGACGCCGAAGCAGCTTGGGCGGAAGAGGTCATGGCAGTGGAACGCGGTGCAACAGGAACAAGGCCGCCATGCTAGGCATACAACCCAATACAATCAAAAAATTGTCATGCGTACAAAGCCGTTGCGATGGTTGCAATTGCTGCGATGGCTGCGCTGATCCACCCCATGGCCACCACTTCCCTAGCCCGCACCTCCCGCTACCAGACCGTGGTGGACCGCCTGGCGGCCGCCATCCGCAGCGGCCAGCTGCCGGCAGGCACACGCCTGCCCACGCACCGCACACTGGCGGCCCGCGAAGGCCTGGCCCTGGTCACTGCCAGCCGCGTCTACGCCGAGCTCAGCGCCATGGGCCTGGTCAGCGGCGAAACCGGGCGCGGCACCTTCGTCAAGGAAACCGCACTGCCGCCGGGCCACGGCATCGACATTCCGCCGGCAGCGCTGGGCAGCGTGGACCTGAGCTTCAACGTGCCGACCTTGCCCAGCCAGGCCGAGCTGCTGCGCACCGCGCTGCGCCAGCTGGCTCTGACCGGTGACCTGGAAGCTCTGCTGCGCTACCAGCCCCATGGCGGCCGCCCCCGCGACCGCGCCGCCGTGGCCCAGCACCTGCGTGCACGCGGCCTGCAGGTCAGCGGTGAACAGGTGGTATTGGTGGATGGCGCCCAGCACGGCCTGACCGTGGCGCTGATGGCGCGGCTTACGCCCGGCGACGTGGTGGCCGTGGACGCACTCACCTACCCCGGCTTCAAGCTGCTGGCGCAGCAGCTGCACCTGGAGCTGCTGCCCCTTCCCGCCACACCGCAGGGGCCCGACCTGGCCGCGCTGCAGCAGCTGTGCCGCCAGCGCAGCGTGCGTGCGGTCTACACCATGCCCACGCTGCACAACCCGCTGGGCTGGGTGCTGCCGCTTGCCCAGCGCCTGCAGCTGGTGGAATTGGCGCGCGCGCACGATCTGATGCTGATCGAAGACGGGGCCTACGCCTACCTGGCCGACCCGGCCCCGCCGCCGCTGGCCGCGCTGGCGCCGGAGCGCACGGTGTATGTATCCGGTTTTTCCAAGAATGTGGCGGCCGGGCTGCGGGTGGGCTTTGCCGCCGCGCCGCTGGACTGGGTGCCCGCGCTGGAGCGCGCCATCCGCGCCACCACCTGGAACACCCCGGGCGTGATGGCCGCCATCGCCTGCGGCTGGCTGGAAGACGGCACCGTCACCCGGCTGGAAACGCACAAACGCGAAGACGCCGCGCTGCGCCAGCAACTGGCAGCCCGCGTGCTGGGCACACTGCTGCCCGGTCTGCCGCGGGTCAGCCACCCGCTGTCCTACTTTCTGTGGCTGCCGCTGCCGCCCGAAGCACGCGCCGACCAGATTGCGGCGACCCTGCTGCAGCAAGGGATTGCCGTCTCCACGGCCGAGCCGTTCGCCACCACCGCCCAGGTGCCGCATGCGCTGCGCCTGGCGCTGGGATCGGTGCCGCTGGAGGTGCTGGAGCCGGCGCTGCGCCAGGTGGGGCAGGCGATTGCGGACGCCAGCTACTGACCTACGCCTTAGGCGTCGTCCGCCACGGCGTCCGAGACCTGGTCCGACGCAAAGCGCAGCCGGTTGCCATCCGGATCGGTCAGCAGAAACTCCCAGCTCCCCCAGGGCGTGGCTTCCAGCGGATTGGTGGGCCAGATGCCCCGCGCCTCGAATGCCGCCAGCGTGGCGCGCGCATCGGGCACCACAAAGTAGACGGCACCGCCCACCTCGCAGTCGCCACGGTGCTGGGTCAGAAAAATCAGTTGCCGGCCCGCACCGCTGTCGCGGGAGAGCTGGGAAAACAGCGGGTAGCCGGGTTCGAAACGGTGCTCCCAGTCCACGGCAAAACCCAGTCCGTCCACATAGAACTGCAGGCTGCGCACCGCGTCGGTCATGCGCAGCTGGGGAATCACGGTCTGGGTCGGCATGGTCATGCAATCACTCCTGCAGGGACAACGGTAGGTGGGCGCACAGCCCCCCCGAAACAGGTCTCCTGGGCGTGACGGACTGATCCGTCACCAAGGGGGCTTGGGGGCACCTCACGGCAGCCATCGTAGCGGCTTGCATGCGGGCGGGGACGCGGACCCGACACCGGTGCAGCGCAGTGCGCCGCAGCCCCACGCCGCTCACTCCGGCCGCAGCGGCTCGCGCAGATGACGGTCCTGGCGGCAGGCGGCCAGCGGTCTGGCCCGGGCCGACAGAATGCGCTCCACCTTCTGGCTGCGGGCGTCGGCCACCACGCGCAGACAGGCGCAGCCGTAGCCGTAATAGCCATTGGTGCGCACCCATTGCGCGTCGCTGAAGCTGGGCCAGTCGCCTTCGGCCTGGTGGCCGCCTTGTGAACCCACGGTCCAGCTGCCGTCACGGTCGTTCAACCAGGCATTGGACGGTGTGGGGTTTTCCCACCAGCCGCAGCGCAACTGGGACGCCGAGGCTGCGTCCGCCGTCCCGGCCTGCGCCGGGAGCAAACCCCATGCACCCCAGAGGCTGGTGCACAGTGCCAGCACTGCGGCACGGCGCCAGTCAATGCCGCGCCGCATGGCCACTCCCCGGCACGCGGCGGGCCGCCACGCATCCCCAGACCCCATCCACCGCCGCCCCCAGTGCAATGCCCACCCCATAAGCCACCAGATCCAGCGGATCAAAGCCATTGCCCAGCACCAGATACGCCAGCTTGTTGGCGCGCAGCGCCTGCATCCAGGGGGCCTGGTAGAGCTGCAGAAATTCAATGCCAAACGCGATGGCCAGCGACCATGCCACCAGCCGGGTGCGCGGCATGGCCGGCTGTACCCAGGCCACACACAGCAACACCACCCAGGCCCAGAGTGCATCGCCGGGGTAGTTGCCCAGCGCCGCCGGAAACGGCACCAGGCCACGCCGGGAGGCCAGGCCCAGGGCAATGACCAGCAGCGCCAGCAGCACCAGGGCAAGGCGGCTGCGCCTGGGCATCGAAAAAGGGCCCACCACAGACATCACATCCCCCCCTTTTTGTTCATTTTCCTGTGCGCCAGGGCGCGGGCGGCCGCTTGGGTCTGCAGTTGCCCAGCCTCCCGCCATCCAGACTGGCGGGAATGGCCGCCGCCGTCGGCACCCTCCGCCCTCACAGCAACACCAATCCGGGCGGCAGGCTGTCCCCCAGGCTGCGCTTCTGGTCTTCGGCGTCCATCTGCACCACCTGCTCCACCATGGCCACCCAGCGCGGCGGCGCACCGCTGGCCTGCATTTTTTCCAGCACCTGGGTGCGCAGCCCATCCGGCAGATCGCGTGCCCTATCGCCCGTCATCCGGGCCATTTGCACCGCGGCAAACATCGCGGTGTCGTTCTTGCGCCAGTCCTGGGCCAGGGTGGCGTTCAGAAACTCCTGTGCGGCCTCGGGTGGCATCACCAGGTGCGCATTGGCGGCCAGTGGCTGGCGCCCGGCCAGGCGGCCTATGGCCCACCAGGTCTGCACGGATTCACCCTCGCGTTGGAGCCGCTGCAGCATCCACTGGCCCATTTCCTGGCGGTACTGCCAGGGCACGGCCTCCATGGCCGCAAACAGGCGCAGCATGTCGTCGTAGCTGCCATGGCTGCTTTTGCCGCCGCTGCGTGCCGTCTGCTGCACGGCTTTCTGCATGTGGCCGGCCACGTCTTCCAGCAGCGCCAGTTGCTGCGCGGCATCCAGGCCCGCAGCCACACGGCGCCAGAACACCCACCATTCGGTCCAGTTGGCGGCCTCCTTGGCATGGGCCAGCCCCTGGGCATACAAGGCCCAGACCTGCTCCATGCGCCAGCCGTCCAGCTGCGCCCCCACACCGGGCCGCAGGCACCAGCCGGACAGATTCAGCCACACGCGTTCATGCTCGGGCGTGCGGCGGCGGCGCTTGGCGCGCGCCAGCAGCGCGTCAAACAGCGTGCGCAGCGTTGCCACCTCCCAGCCCTCGCGCGGGCCGAGCAGCTTTTCCAGCGACTGGCGCAGCTGGCGCACCTCCTTGGCGCCCACTTCCTGGGCCTGGTTGCCAAAGATGCGTTCGATCTGGGCCACGGCCTGGGGCAGGTGCTGCGCCGTTCTGTCCCCGCCCTGCGGGCTCTCCGGGCCTTCTGCCGGCACGGGCGCAGCGCCGACATCCACGGCATGGCCGCCAGCACGCACATGGAAGGGCAGCAGCCAGGACTGGGCGGTATCCGCCACCGCCACGCAGCGCACTTCCAGCGTGCCGACCTCGCTCATGCAGGCCTGCAACTGCACCTCGATCTGCGCAGTGCTGTGGCCCTCCGGCGCCGGCAGCACGGTGGCAATGGGCGGCAACTCCACCCAGCCCTCGCCGTGCAGCGCCGCCAGCTGTCCAGCCTGCGCCGGCAGGTTGCCGCTGTGCGCCACCAGGCTGAAGCGCACGGCCTGGCCCAGCTTGAGCGCAAAGCGCCGACCGGAGAGCACCATGCGCACGCCTTCTTCCGTGCCGCGCGGCAGCAGGCACAGGCCTTGCGGGGCCGCGCCCTTTTTGCCCGGCAGCACCAGCCAGTAGCTGCGCGCCGCACCGCCGCCGATCACCGGCAGGGCCGCGGCCGCCGGCTTGCGGGTGGCGATCGTTTCTGTAACGCCTTCCGTGCGTTCGGGAGTCTGTTCGGAAAGAGCATCGTGTGCAGCATGCTCCTGCTGCGTACGCACCAAGCCATGGGCTGCCGCGCCACGCGCCACGGCCCAGTCCGGGTGGGGGTTGTGCAACACCCGCACGGGGCTGCCGCGCCAGGCGGTCAGCTGCTGCGTGAGCCGCTCCACCATCGCATGCGCATGGAACACGCCGCCGTTCAGCAGCACGGTGTCGGGCCAGGCTCCACCGGCATGCTGGGCCAGGAACTGCGCCAGATGCCTTGTGATGGCCGCATCCGCCGGATACGGCAGGCCAAAACCGCGCAGCGCACCCTGGCGCTTGCCGGGCTGGTCGGAGGTCTGTGCAGGTGGCAAGAACCCTTCCACCACCCACTGCTGCACCTGCGCACGGGTCAAGGTGGCGGATTGCGTGGCCGCCAGCAGGCGGCTGCCGCCCCCCAGCAGGGTGATGCGGGCATGTTCCGGGGCATCGGCGGCCAGCAATTGCTCCTTGGCCAGGCGGCAGCGCTGCACCAGCTGGGCAAAACGCTGCGCAGGCAAGCGCTGGCCGGCGTCCGCAAACTGCGGCTCCAGCTGGTGGGCCAGCGCCAGATCCATGTTGTCGCCGCCCAGCATCAAATGCTCACCCACGGCAGTGCGGGTCAAGGTGGGCAGGCCGCCATCCGCGGCGCCGGCAGCGGGGTCCACACGGATCAAGGTCAGATCGGTGGTGCCGCCGCCCACGTCCACCACCAGCACCAGGCGGCTGTCCGCCAGCTGCTGCGCCCATTGCGCGCCTTGCAGCACCAGCCAGTCGTGGAACGCGGCCTTGGGCTCTTCCAGCAGCTGCACGCCAGGCAGACCGGCCTGCGCTGCCGCCTCCAGCGTCAGCGCGCGCGCGCCTTCGTCAAACGATGCCGGCACCGTCAGCACCACGATCTGGTCCTGCAGTGGCGCAGCGGGATGGGCCTGGTCCCAGGCCGCTTTCACATGGGCCAGGTAGGACGCAGAGGCCGCCAGCGGCGAGACCTTGGTTACATCTTCTGCAGCCCCCCAGGGCAGGATGGGCGCCGTACGGTCCACGCCGGGGTGGGACAGCCAGCTTTTGGCACTGGCCACCAGGCGACCGGGGACCGCCGCGCCCAGATCCCGCGCCCAGCGGCCGATGACGGCAGGCGCATCGGCCGATGCCCCCTGCGGCGGCCAGGGCTGCTGCCAGGCCTCACCCAGCTCACCCGGCGCAGCCTGGTAGCGCACCGAGGGCAGCAGGGGCAGCAGCGCCACCTCGCCCGCCGTGCTGCGCTGGGGAATGTGCAGCAGTGCAATCTCGGCAGCCGTGCCGCGCACGGGCACGCTGGCCACCACGGTGTGGCTGGTGCCCAGGTCGATACCAACGACAAAGGCCGCAGACGCGGAAGGCCGGGTCACGCCGCGCGCCTTCAGGACGGCTGGGCCGCGCAGTCGCTGCAGCGGCCATAGAGCGTGATTTCGTGGCCCTCCACCACAAACCCTGCCGGGGCCAGCCCCGCCAGATTGCCAGGGCAGGCGTGCACATCGAACACCCGCTGGCACTGCTTGCACTGAAAGTGGTGGTGGTGGCCGTGGTGGGCCACCTCGTACATGGGGCTGCGCCCGGGCAGGTGCACCTCGCGCAGAACGCCCTCTTCCGCCATGGCCTTGAGGGCGCGGTACACCGTGGCAATGCCCAGGCCCGGCAGCGTGGCCTGGGCCAGTTCCAGCACATCCGGCGGTGCCAGCGGCCGGTCGGCCTGCGTCATGGCCTGCTGGATGGCGGTGCGCTGCTTGGTGGATCGTTGCATGGAAGACGTCATGGCGGGGGCTGCTTCAAGGAAGCGGTATTGTGCCGCCGCCTGCACCGCCGACGCCGGCCTACAGGTACTTGAGCCATGCCAGGTCGCGCCGGCGCTGCTTGAGCGCGGCAAACCAGCGCACCGCAGGGTACAGCGCCACGGCCAGCACGGCGGCCAGCACCCACAGCCACAGCAGGTGGTCCAGGCCGAACAGCTGACCCTGGTTGGTCCCCCAGACGGCCACGGCCGCCAGGTACATGAACTTCAGCACATACAGGTGCAGCACGTAGAAGAACATGGGCGCCGCGCCCAGCGTGCCCAGCGGCTGCAGCCAGGGGCGGCCGGCACGCGCCTCGAATGCGTGCAACAGCAGCAGCCCGACCCCCAGCGTCAGCAACAGGAACAGCAGCGACGGCGGGTACTTGGTCACATTGAACCAGGACATGACGGTGTGCAGCGTGCTGGCACCGGCCTGCCAGGGCGCATCGCCATACACATTCAGCGTGCGCAGCACCCCAAAGCCCAGCAGACAGGCCGCGCCCGCCACCAGCAGACGGTGCTGCCGTTGTGCCCCCGCGCAGGCCCTGCCAAACCAGGGGCCGATGCCATAGCCCAGGGCGATCACGCCGATCCAGGGCAGCACCGGGTAGGAGGTGCGCAGCTGCACCCCGGCCAGTTCCAGCCAGCCCCGGTCATGCAGGATGGCCCAGGGCGCGTGCAGCAGATGGCCGGCGGGGAAATGCTGGCCGTCGAGCAGGTTGTGCCCGGCCACCAGCACCGCTCCCAGCAGCAGCAAGGCCTGGCGCGGCAGCCACACCAGCACCGACAGCGCCAGCATGGACAGGCCGATGGCCCAGATCACCTGCAGGAACACCTTGGCCGGTGGAAACTGGAAGGTCCAGGCAAAGTTGACCACCGTCACCTCCAGCAGCACCAGGAACAGGCCCCGCCGCCACAGAAAGCCCGAAGCCGCCGCCCGCGCCTGCCCGGCATCGGCGTGGCGGCTGGCGTACAGATAGGCGCCCAGCCCGGTCAGAAACACAAACACCGGGGCGCACAGATGGGCCAGCATGCGCGGAAAGAACAGGCCCGGCGGCGTATCGGCCACCACCATCGGATCCGGCACCTGCAGATGCAGATAGAAGGTCTCGCGCACATGGTCCAGCAGCATGAACAGCATGACCAGTCCCCGCAGGGCGTCAATCGATTGCAGCCGGCCAGCACCGGGCAGCGCCAGCGGCGCAGAAGCGGAAAAGGTTTTCACGTTTTATTGATAAAGATTTATCAATATCATACAGAGCGCCATTTCATATGCCGTGGCATGCAAGGCCAGGCCCCTGCTGGCAGGCAGGGCATTGGCGATCTCCGCACGGCCGCCAGCTCCCACCAAAAAAGCCCGCAGCCCCATAGGCCAGCGGGCTTTTTCACCAGGGACCGCCGCTTCAGGCGGCAGCGTCGGCGGCGGTCTCCGCACGCACGTCGAACTCCACCTTCCAGCGTTCGGTTCCGCCCACCGGCACGGCATTCAGCTCCAGGGTGCCGATATCCGTCACGCGCGCCTGCAGGGTCACCGGCACGACCTCGCCGGCCACACGGCCTGCTGCCGGCAGGTTCAGCTCGATCTCCTGCAGCTCCACCAGTTCCTCCGGCCCCCAGAAGTCCAGCATGGTGCCCACGGTATCGGCACGGCGCACGCTGGAGCCAAAGAAGCGCAGGCGCACGGGCTCGCCCACGACCAGACCGAACTCCTCGTCAGGCAGCGCCACTTCCGAGCCCTCTTCCATGCCAAACGGCACCAGGCACAGCGCGGACAGCGGCGGCTCCATGCCGGGGATGGCGGGCATGTTCGACTCCACACCGACGTAATACGACTGGGCCGTGCCGCCGCGGATGCGCACGCCGCGGCCGCTGGTGGCGATATGGCCGTAGTAGGCCGCGCCACGTGCCACGGCCAGGTCCAGATTGGCACCGTCCAGCAGGCGGGCGGGCGCGCAGGCTTCATCGTCCAGCCAGCCGTTGATGACCTCGACAATGCGCTGCTCGATCTGCCCGGCCTTGAGCACGCCACCATTGAACAGAATGGCCGTGGGGTGCAGGAAGGTGGAACCGTCCACCTGGTCGCCGTCCAGGCCGTCGATGTCGGCCAGGGCATTGACCTGGCGGGTCAGGAACGCGGCCAGATGGCGCGTGACCGCCGCATCCTGGGCATAGGGCAGGCCCAGCTGGGTGAGCGCGCCCCGGGCGCGGGTCTTGGGTTTGTCGCTGACGGCCACCTTGGGGAAGAAGCCTTCGACCAGCATGGCCAGCACTTCGTCGCGCGTGACTTCGGTGCGGATGCTGCCACCAATGAGCTTGCTGCCCCGGCTGGGCACCACCACCGGCACGGACTGCAGCGCCGCATCGGCCAGCAGTTGCTCCTTGGCACTGCGGCAGCCATGGGCCAGCGCGCGGGTCTGCCAGGCATCCAGCTGCTTGCCTTCCTGCGCCAGCTTGCGCGCCACACCGTAGGCCAGGGCCAGGTCCATGTTGTCGCCGCCCAGCAGAATGTGCTCGCCCACGGCAATCCGTTGCAGCTCCAGATTGCCCTCGCGCTCCAGCACGGCGATCAGCGACAGGTCAGTGGTGCCGCCACCCACGTCCACCACCAGGATGATGTCGCCATGCCGGACCTGCTTGCGCCACTGGCCGCCGCTGGCCTGGATCCAGCTGTACAGCGCTGCCTGGGGCTCCTCCAACAGGGTCAGCCGGTCAAAGCCGGCGGCCTTGCAGGCCTCGGCCGTCAGCTCGCGCGCTGCAGGATCGAACGATGCGGGAATGGTGACGGTGATGTCCTGCTCGGCAAACGGGGCCTCGGGATGGGCCTGCTCCCAGGCCCAGCGCAGGTGCTCCAGGTAGCGGATGGACGCGGTCAGCGGCGAGATGCGGCTGACTTCCTCGGGCGCATCGGGCGGCAGAATGCCTGCGCGGCGGTCCACGCCAGGGTGGCACAGCCAGCTCTTGGCGCTGCTGACCAGCCGGATGGGCGTGGCCGCACCGCGGCTGCGGGCGAACTCGCCGGTGATGAAGTCCTGCGCGGCCGCGCCGGGCAGGCGGCGCTCGGCCTCGGTCAGCTCGCTCTCGTGCGGCAGGTACAGAAAGGACGGCAGCAGCGGCTTGGCTTCCACGCTGGCGGGCCCCGTCAGCTGGGGAATCTCCAGCACGCCCTGCACCACGGTTTCACCGTCGCTGGCCGCCCTGTTCACATAGGACAGCGCGCAGTGCGTGGTGCCCAGGTCGATGCCGATGCTGTAGCGGGCGGGCGCAGCGGACGGAACGGGTGCGGGGGTCGTGGTGGCCGTAGCGGGCGCGGGAGCAGCAGCGGACATAGAGCCCGCAGGCTGGGCCGCACCGGATGCGGCGATGGAGGCAAACACGCTCATGGTTTACAGCTCCACTTCGGCCTGTGCCAGCACCTTGGCGGCCTGGCTGTCGGTCAGCTGGGGCAGCTTCACCTCGGTGACCTGCCAGCCACGGTGGCCCAGGGTACCGGTGAACGGAGCCTGGCCGACCACATTGCCGGTCAGGCGCACGGCGGCCGCGTCAAAGCCCGCCTCCAATGTGATGCGGGCGCCTTCGGCTTCGCTGCGCACCGGGGCAATCGCGAAATGCTCGCGCAGCACCTTGCGGCAGCCTTCGTGCACCACCCGGGCGGCTGCGCCGATTTCCGCATCGGTGTAGGGCGCCACATCTTCCTGGATGAAGTCGACAAAACGGGCTTCCCGCTGCATCAGGCCCAGCAGTTGCAGGGCGGCCGCGTGGTTGGGCACCTCAATGGTCTTCTCAACCAGTTTTTCCACCAGCTTTTCGACAGGCACTTCCACCCGCTTTTCGACCGTCTTTTCAACGATCTTCTCCACGGGCACTTCCACACGGACTTCCACCACCTTTTCGACCGGCACTTCAACGCGCACTTCCGTGGGCTGGACGTCGGCGGCCAGGGCTTCGCCGGCGCGCACGCGGCGCACATCGGCCGCCAGGCGGCCGTCGCCCAGAATGGCAAAGAAGCTGCCGATTGCAATCGCGATGCGGCTGAAGAAAGAAGGGGGCTGGTTGGATGGCATGGCAGGGTGCGCAGTCGCGCGCAATAGGGGCCGGCTGCAGCGGACAACCACCGGCACCCAAGGCCGGAAGGAGACTGCAACCCGCAAAAACAGGGAACGCGGTGGCATGCCGCGCACACACGCCGGGCGGTGCGGTTGTTACAAACAACGGCCACCCCAGCGGTGCGCGCGCCCGCAAGGGCCGTGATGTTACCCAAAGCAGGCAATACCTGTCCGGGTGCAGGTATCGCCCAGACGGTCATCGGCGGACCGATTTGTAACAGTGATACCGCAGCGCCCCGTGCCGAAAAAGCAGGCAGGGCATAATTTGCAGCAGTTTCCCCCCCCATGGTCTGCACCCACCTTCCCCTTTCTGCCCGCCTGCGCCGCGCTGCCCTTGCTGCAGTGCCGCAAGTGCGTGCCTGTGTGCTGCGTGCCCTGCACACCCGCCGCCATGGCGTGCCGACCGCCTTTGTCAGCCTCAGTGGCGTTACGGCCATGCTTTCCGCCGCCGTGCGGAAGGCATAAGGCACACACAGTCCCTTTCCTCCGCACGGCCTCCACGACTTGCACATGCAAAGGCGCATGCGCGCAGCCACGGCCCCACCACGCCCGCAGGCCGCGCCACGCGCCCATTTCCCCCACGGAATGGACGAGGTTGAACAATGGACATGGAACTGACCCAAACTTTCTTGCGCGGCAAGAACCCCTGCGCCATGGGGTACCGCTGGTTTGTGCGCAACAACCTGGGCGGTGGCGACTACCAGGCGGCCATGGACACCCAGGTGGCCGCCGGCCGCGTGGACGACGCACGCTGGCTGCTGGAGAACTTCGGCCCCACCAACACCGTGCTGGAGCTGGAGCATCTGGAGGCCGATAACCTGGTCTACGCCGGCACGCTGATCGTGCATGGCGATGTCCGCGTCAGCGGCCAACTGCTGGTGGGGCGCAGCCTGCAGGTGGGCGGCGGCATACGCGCCGGCACGCTGGAAGCGGGGGAAAACATCCACAGCGGCGGCGCCATCTTCTGCGGCGAACTGCTGCAGGCCGGCAATGCCATCAAGGCCGCCTGGAGCGTGGAAGTGCAAGGCGCCCTGCGCGCCGCAGACCTGCGCACCGGCTGGGAACTGCGCTGCGGCGGCGATGTGACGCTGCAAGGACAGGCCCACATCGGCCAGGAAGTGGACGTGCAGGGGGCCCTGCACTGCGGCAAGGGCCTGCGCGCGGGCGGCCGCATTGCCGTGCAGGGCCTGCTGGACGCAGGCCATGGCATTGCCACCCAGGACAGCCTGGACTGCGGCAACCACATCCAGGCGGGTTGGGGCATCAAGGCGCTGGGCGACATCCGCGCCGCCTGCAGCATCCGCACGGGCGAGACCCTGCAGGCCGACGGGGAGATCGCCGCCGGTCCCGGCTACGGCGTATTTGCCGGCATGAATGTACAGATGGAGGCCTGGCCGGACTGCGCCTGGGTGCGGGCGCTGAAAAAACCGCTGGGGCTGGTCAGCGGCCACTGGGATGGCGCCGCACTGGCCGCCTGAGCGGCTGCCGCATTGGCAACAGGGCCAAGACCGCCGTGCGCCAGGGCCGCGGGCACAATAAGCGTTTTGCACCATGGCTACCGCGCGCAAGCGCTGCGGCCGCGTCCCAAGGAAACCCACCCGTGTTCACCGGCATCATTCAGGCCGTGGCAACCATTGCCGCGCTGCGCGACCAGGACGGTCTGCGCACCTTCACCATGGAATTCCCCGAAGGCTTCTGCCAGGACCTGGCGGTGGGCGCCAGTGTCTCGCACGACGGCGTCTGCCTGACCGTGACAGAAAACCTCTCGCCCACCAGCGCCACCTTCGACGTGATGCAGCAAAGCCTGGCCATCACCACGCTGGGCAGCTACAAGGCCGGCGCCCATGTGAATGTGGAGCGTGCCGCCAAGGACGGCGCCGAAATCGGCGGCCACCCGCTGTCCGGCCATGTGGACTTCACCGCGCCGCTGCTGGACATCGTGCGCACCGACACCAACCACAAGATCCGCTTCGGCATTCCCGAAGCCTTTCGCCCCTATGTGTTTGCCAAGGGCTATATCGCCGTCAACGGCGCCAGCCTGACAGTGGCCGAGGTGAACCGCAAGGAAGGCTGGTTCGAGGTCTGGCTGATTCCCGAAACGCTGCGCATGACCGTGTTCGGCAGCAAGCAGGTGGGCGATCTGGTCAACATCGAGATCGAACGCAGCACCCAGGTGGTGGTGGACACGGTGCGCGAAACCGTGGAAGCCAGCCTGGGCCGCTTGAAGCCCGTGCTGGAAGCGCTGCTGAAAGAAAAGGGGCTGAGCCTGGACGACTTCATCGACGTGCCCAAGCTGCCGTCCTGACCCCGGACTGCCCTTCCCTCCAGCGCTTCCCCGGAAGCGCTTTTTTCATGCCGCAGCCGCGCCCCGGCAACCTGCGGTCTTACAACGGTGCCTTGAACCGCTTGAGCCGCAGCGCATTGGAGAGCACAAACACGCTGGACAACGCCATGGCCCCGGCCGCAAACACGGGCGACAGCAGCGTGCCGTTGAACGGGTACAGCAGACCCGCCGCCACGGGGATCAGCGCCACGTTGTAGGCAAAGGCCCAGAACAGGTTTTCACCGATGTTCTTCATCGTGGCCTTGGACAGCGCAATCGCATTCGGCACGCCCGACAGGTCGCCCGACATCAGCACCACATCGGCCGCCTCGATCGCAATGTCGGTGCCCGTGCCAATGGCAATGCCCACATCGGCCTCGGCCAGCGCGGGGGCGTCGTTGATGCCGTCCCCCACATAGGCCAGCGTGCCGTGCTCGGCCTTCAGGCGCTGCACGGTCTCCACCTTGCCGCCGGGCAGGACCTCGGCCACCACTTCGTCAATGCCCAGTTGCCGGGCAATCGCTTCGGCGGTGTGGCGGTTGTCGCCGGTGATCATCGCCACCTTCAGACCCAGCGCATGCAGCGCCTCAATCGCGGGCCGGGTCGTGGGCTTGATGGGGTCGGCCACGGCAATCATGGCAACCAGCCTGCCATCGATGGCCGCATACAGCGGCGTCTTGCCTTCGCCGCCCAGGCGCAGCGCCTCAGCCGCAAAACCGTCCACACCCAGGCCCAGTTCGCGCATGAAGCGGTCCGCGCCGATCTCCACCCGGTGGCCGTCGACCACCGCGCGCACGCCAAAGCCGGTGACGGATTCAAACCCGCTGATCGCCGGGATCTGCAGACCTTCGGCACGCGCCGCATCCACGATGGCGCGGGCAATCGGGTGCTCGCTGCGGTCCTCCACGGCCGCCACCTGCGCCAGCACCTGGCTGCGCTGCAGCCCATCAGATAGCACCAGATCGGTCAGCTCCGGGCGGCCCTTGGTCAGCGTGCCGGTCTTGTCCACCGCCACCACCTTGGCATCCTTGAGCTGCTGCAGCGCCTCGCCCTTGCGCAGCAGCACCCCCATCTGCGCGGCGCGGCCGGTGCCGACCATGATGGACGTCGGCGTGGCCAGCCCCATGGCGCAGGGGCAGGCAATGATGAGCACGGCCACGGCATTCACCAGCGCAAAGCTCAGCGCAGGCGCTGGGCCCCAGACCAGCCAGACGGCAAAGGTCAGCAGTGCCGCCGCCATCACCGCAGGCACAAACCACATGGTGATCTTGTCCACCAGCGCCTGGATCGGCAGCTTGCTGCCCTGGGCCTGCTCCACCATGCGGATGATCTGCGCCAGCAGCGTGTCGGCCCCCACCTTGGTGGCCCGGAACACCAGGGCACCGTTCTGGTTCACCGTGCCGCCCACGACTTCGGCGCCCACGGTCTTTTCCACCGGCACGGGTTCGCCGCTGATCATGGATTCATCGACAAAGCTCTGGCCCTCGACCACCTCCCCGTCCACCGGAATGCGCTCGCCCGGCCGCACTTCGATCACATCACCGGCATGCACCTGGGCGATGTCCAGCTCCAGCACCGCACCATCGCGGCGCACGCGGGCGGTCTTGGCCTGCAGCTGCACCAGGCGGCGGATGGCTTCGGAGGTATTGCCCTTGGCGCGCGCTTCCATGAAGCGCCCCAACAGGATCAGCGCCACGATGACGGCGGCCGCCTCGTAGTACACATTCACGGTGCCGGCCGGCAGCCATTGCGGCACAAAGGTGGCCACCACCGAATAGGCAAAGGCGGCCGAGGTACCCACGGCGACCAGCGAATTCATGTCCGGCGCCCCGCGCAGCAAGGCGGGAATGCCTTTTTCAAAGAAGCGGCGGCCCGGGCCGCACAGCACCACGGCCGTCAGTGCAAACTGCAGGTACCAGCTGTTCTGCGTGCCGATGGTATGGGACACCCAATGGTGGAAAGCCGGCACCATGTGGCCGCCCATTTCCAGCAGGAACACGGGCAATGCAAACACCGCGGCAAAAATCAGCGCGCGCTGCAGCGAGGCCCGCTCCTGCGCCTGGCGCTCGGCCGCCGCGTCGTCCACCGCCTTGCCGGATCCGGCCTGCGGCACCACGCTGGCCTCGTAGCCGGCCTTGGCCACGGCGGCAATCAGCGCCCCCACATCGGTGCCGTCGTTGACCTGCACGGCGGCGCGCTCCGTGGCCAGATTGACACTGGCGCCCTGCACGCCGGGCACTTTCTTCAGCGCCCGCTCCACCCGCCCCACGCAGGAGGCGCAGGTCATGCCGCCGACCTGCAGATCCACGGTCTGCTGGGGCACGGCATAGCCAGCCTTTTCGATGGCCGCCACCGCCAACGGCAGGATGGCGGCAGCCTGCGCCGGATCATCCAGCTGCAGGCTGGCTTTTTCCGTGGCCAGATTGACCACTGCCTCCTGCACACCGGGCACCTTCTTGAGCGCACGCTCCACCCGGCCCACACAGGACGCGCAGGTCATTCCCTCTACGGTGAAATCGAAATGGGCAGGCAGTCTGTTTGCAGCGTTCATCACACTCTCCAAGGTTATGGAGTATGACTGTAGAGATTGACATCATGTCAATGTCAAGCACGGTGCCCAGCCTGGCCTGCCGCCCCTTCCATTCAGCGGATGTGCGCGATCACCGCCCCCAGCGTCTGGGCCGTGCCGGCGGCCGCCGCCAGCGTGATGCGCCCGCTGCAGTGCGCCGAGACCTGCATTTCCATCTTCATGGCTTCCATCACGGCAATCACATCGCCTTCCTGGACCGCATCGCCATCCTCCACCTTCCAGGCATGCAGATTGCCTGCAATCGGGGACTGCACGGCCGCTGCATCCACCGCCTCCGGGGCGGAAGACACCGACACTGCACCACCAGTGCCTGCGGCCAGCCCTTGCAGCAGCACCGCGGGCAAGCCCAGCTGCACGCGGCGGCCATCCATCTCGATGGCGGTGCGCACCAGGCTGGCGTCGGGCAGCGGCTCCGCACGCACGGCAGCGGCCAGCGGCTCGGCAAAGCCCGATTCGATCCAGCGCGTGTGCACCTTGAAACCGTCCTGCCCCACAAAGTCTGGGTGCCCGATCACCGCCTGGTGGAAGGGCAGCACCGACGCCACGCCTTCGATCTGGAACTCGCGCAGCGCACGGCGGGCGCGGGCCAGGGCCTGCTCCCGCGTGGCGCCCGTCACGATGAGCTTGGCCATCATGGAGTCAAAGCTGCCGGGAATGACCGAACCCGATTCCACCCCGGAGTCCAGGCGCACGCCGGGGCCGGATGGCGGAACGAACTTCAGCACCGGGCCGGGCGTGGGCAGAAAGCCGCGCCCCACATCCTCGGCATTGATGCGGAACTCGATGGAGTGCGCGCGTGGCACCGGGGTCTCGGTGACGGACAGCGGCAGGCCGTCGGCCACGCGCAGCTGCTCGATCACCAGGTCCACGCCCGTGGTCTCCTCGGTCACCGTGTGCTCCACCTGCAGGCGGGTGTTGACCTCCAGGAAAGAGATGGCGCCCCCGGCCTGGCCGTTGTCGCTGAGCAGAAACTCCACGGTGCCGGCACCGACATAGCCCGCCTCGGCACAGATCGCCCTGGCCGCGTTGTGGATGCGTGCCCGCTGCTCCTCGGTGATGAAGGGCGCAGGCGCCTCTTCCACCAGCTTCTGGTTGCGGCGCTGCAGCGAACAGTCCCGCGTGCCCATCACCACCACGTGGCCGTGGGTGTCCGCCAGCACCTGCGCCTCGATATGGCGGGGCTTGTCCAGGAACTGTTCCACAAAGCACTCGCCGCGGCCAAAGGCGGTCACGGCTTCGCGCACGGCCGATGCATAGAGCTCGGCCACCTCGTCCATGCGCCACGCGATCTTCATGCCGCGGCCACCGCCTCCGAACGCCGCCTTGATGATGATGGGCAGGCCATGCTGCTGTGCAAAGACCAGCACCTCATCGGCGTTCTGCACCGGGCCGGGCGTGCCCGCCACCAGCGGCGCGCCTACCTTCAGCGCAATCTTGCGGGCTTCCACCTTGTCGCCCAACTGGGCAATGGTCTCGGGCCGGGGGCCGATCCAGATCAGGCCGGCATCCAGCACCGCGCGCGCAAAGGCTTCGCTTTCCGACAGAAAGCCATAGCCGGGGTGCACCGCATCGGCGCCGGATTTCTGGGCAATCGCCAGCAGCTTGCCGATGTGCAGATAGCTGTCGGCAGGCTGGTCGCCATCCAGGCCATAGGCTTCGTCGGCCGTGCGGGCATGCAAGGCATCGATGTCGGCATTGGCATACACCGCCACGGACTTCACGCCGTAGTCGGCGCAGGCACGGGCAATGCGCACGGCAATCTCGCCGCGGTTCGCTATCAGGACTTTTTTCATACCGCTTCCTCAGTCCGCCACCGCAGGGTTCAACACTGCGAATGCACGAACGGGCTTAAAACGAATCCATGCACCCACCGGGATCTGCCCCGCCAGATCCAGGTGGTGGGGGACCACACAGCCGATCACCGGGTAGCCCCCGGTCAGAGGGTGGTCCGCCAGAAACAGCACCGGCTGGCCGCTGGCAGGCACCTGGATGGCGCCCAGGGCAGTGCCTTCGCTGGGCAGCTCGCTGGTGATGGCACGCGCCAAGGCCTCGTCACCGGCCAGGCGCAGGCCCACCCGGTTGGACTGGGGCGTGACCTCCCAGCGCTGGCGGGCCAGCAGGGCCACGGCCTCGGGCGTGAACCAGTCGGTGCGCGGTCCCAGCTCCACATCCAGCACCACCTCCTGGCCAGGGGCCGGCAGCAGGTCTGGTGCCAGGGCCGCATCGCCCACCACGGCATGCCAAGCCGCTTCCACAGGCAGCAGCTGACCGCTGTGCAGGGCGGGCGGGCCCACCTGGGCCAAGGTATCGGTGGATGCGCTGCCCAGCACCGGGGTCACCCGGTAGCCGCCGCGCACCGCCACATAACAGCGGGCACCGGTCGTGGGCTGCCCCAGGCCCAGGCTGTCGCCATCGGCCAGCGCAATGGCCGCGTACCGCGGCGCATTCCAGCGGCGGCCGGCTGCGGTGGTGATAGTGAGGGGCGCGTCGGCGCCGGTCACGGCCACCACGTTCTCGCCCACGCTCTGCAGCACCAGGCCGCCGCCCACGGTCTCCAGCACCGGCAGGTGGCTGGCATTGCCAACCAGGCGGTTGGCGCTCTTGAAAGCCGCCTGGTCCATGGCGCCGGAAGCCGAAACCCCCTGGCCCGCCTGCCCATGGCGGCCACAGTCCTGGAACACGGTCAGCAACCCGGTGGCGCGCACCCACAGCGCCTGGCCGGTGTCCCCCATGGCTGCGGGGGGCACCGCCGCCGCAGCCTGGACGGGTGCTGCATCCGCCAGGCGCGGGTCTGCCCCGGCGCTGGCGGTGGATGCATCGACAAACCGCACGCGGTAGCCCGGCTGCAGCAGCGCGGGGAGGTCACGCGCCAGATCCCACATGGCGGCATCCGTCACGCCGATGATCTGCCAGCCGCCCGGGCTGGCCTGAGGGTAGACCGCGCTGAACGTACCGGCCAGCGCCACCGCGCCCGCCGGCACCTTGGTGCGCGGGGTGGTACGGCGCGCCACGTTGAAAATGGGGTCGCCCCCTGACAGATAGGCAAAGCCCGGTGCAAAGCCGGTGAACGCCACCGACCATTCGCTGCCGGTGTGGCGCTGCACCACCTCGTGCGCGCTGATGCCCAGCATCTGCGCCACATCGGCCAGGTCTTCGCCGTCATAGCGCACGGGAATTTCCACCAGCACATCCGAGCGCTGCACGCTGCCCTGCAGATTGCGGCCCGCAATTGCCTGCACCAGCTGCGCCGCCGTTACCCGGTGCGGAGCAAAGTACACCAGGATGGTGCGCGCAGCAGGCACCAGCTCCTGCACGCCGTCAATCGGCTCGGCCTGCAGGGACTGGAGCAGCACCAGGGTCTGCTGCAGATCGTCCAGCTCCACCATGAGGGCCTGGCGGTGGACCGGCAGAAAACGCATGCCACTCATGCCACGAACGAGGCGATCTGCACGCCTTCTGCTTCAAAGCGCTGGCGCAGCGCACGGGCAATGGACACCGCCCCGGGGCTGTCGCCATGCACGCAAATCGAATCGGCCTCCACGCGCACCATGGAGCCATCCACGGCCTCGATCACGCCTTCGCGCACCAGGGTCAGCATGCGCTGGGCGATCAGGGTTTCATCGTGCAGCACGGCACCGGCTTCGCGGCGCGAAACCAGGGCCCCCTGGGGGGTGTAGGCACGGTCGGCAAAGGCTTCGGCCACCACGGTCAGGCCGGCGTCGCGCGCCCAGCCGATCAGCGGTGCTCCCGCCAGCGCCATCAGCACCAGCGAGGGATCGATCGCCTTGATGGCGTTGATCACGTCGGTGGCCTGGCGCCGGTCCTGGGCAATGGTGTTGTAGAGCGCGCCATGCGGCTTCACATACCGCACTGTGGTGCCCGCCGCCTGGGCCAGGCCCTGCAGCGCGCCGATCTGGTAGATCACGTCGGCCACCAGATCGCTGCTGGCCACATCCATGTTGCGGCGGCCGAAACCGGCCAGATCGCGGTAGGCCACATGGGCGCCCACGACCACATTGCGCGCCTTGGCCGCCTTCAGGGTGGCGAGAATGCCCGCGGCATCACCGGCATGGAAGCCGCATGCCACATTAGCGCTGCTGACGATATCGAGCATGGCGGTATCGTCGCCCATGCTCCAGGCACCAAAGCTTTCGCCCAGATCGCTGTTCAAATCCATCTTGTATGCTCCTTGCGCCACATGCCAGCGCTTTGTTCAACAATATCTAGCAAATTCCTTACCAATCTGCCATGCCAAGCCCACGCGACCCTTCCAGCAACGAATCCACGAGCCTGAGCGATGCCGTGGCCGAGCGCATCCGCCAACAGCTGATCCACGGCGAGTTGCGCGCCGGGCAGCGCCTGTCGGAAGCCGCGCTGAGCCAGCAACTGGACATCTCGCGCAACACCTTGCGGGAGGTCTTCCGCACGCTGATCAAGGAAGGCCTGCTGCGGCATGAACCCAACCGCGGGGTCTCCGTGGCCACCCCCTCCATTGCCGACATCATTGACATCTACCGGGTGCGCCGGCTGATCGAATGCCAGTCGCTGGAGAAGGCATGGCCGCTGCACCCTGCGCACAAACGCATGCGCCAGGCCGTGGACGACGCCCTGGCCGCCCGCCAGGTGAAGGACTGGCGCACCGTGGGCTCGGCCAATATGGCTTTCCATGCGGGCATCGTGGCGCTCAGCGACAGTGCACGCCTGTCCTCCATGTTTGCCCACCTGGCCGCCGAACTGCGGCTGGCCTTCGGCATGCTGGACGATCCCGAATACCTTCATGCCCCCTATGTCGACCATAACGCGCGCCTGCTGCAGATGTTGATGGATGGGCAGACCAAGGAGGCTGCCCAGGAATTGGAGACCTATCTGGTGCAATCCGAACGCATGGTGCTGGCCGTCTATGCCCGCCAGCTGCCGTGATTCCGATCCCCAGGAAGGTGCACCGCCACAGGGGTATGCACCAATTTAGTTGAACAATCTGAATTCAGACTCTCAACAATAAGAAGCTACAACACCTACGCAACTGCATCATCGTTGAAATCCCTTATGGATGATTGTTGAAACCAATGCTACTTTTGGCACGTAACTTGCCTTACGTGACCACCTGCATCTTTCAGCCCTTCCTCAAGGAGTCAACATGAAGCGTCGCATCTTTTGCGCTACCGCCACCTTGGTCGCCAGCATCGGTTTTGCCGGTGCGGCCGCTGCCCAAACCAAGTGGGATTTCGCCACCGCTTACGGCCCCGGCAACTTCCACTCCAAGAACAACGAGCTGTTTGTGAAAGAGGTGGACGCTGCCACCGGCGGCAAGCTCAAGATCACGCCGCACTTCGGCGCATCGCTGTTCAAGATGCCCGAGATCAAGCGCGCCGTGCAAACCGGCAATGCGCAGATGGGCGAGTTCTTTCTGGTGAGCTTCCAGAACGAATCGCAGATCTTCGGCGCAGACGGCCTGCCCTTCCTGGTGAGCAGCTACGACGAAGCCTTCAAGCTCTACCAGGCGCAAAAGCCTGCGCTGCAAAAGCTGCTGGACAAGCAAGGCCAGGTGCTGCTGTATTCGGTGGCCTGGCCGCCCCAGGGCATCTACACCAAGAAGCCCGTCAACTCGGTGGCAGACCTCAAGGGCATGAAGTGGCGCGTGTACTCGCCCACCACCGCCCGCATCGGCGAGCTGATCGGCGCACAGCCTGTGACCGTGCAGGAAGCCGAGCTGTCGCAAGCCCTGGCCACTGGTGTGGTGGACGGCCTGATCACCTCCAGCGCCACCGGTGCCGACAACAAGCTGTTTGAAAACCTGAAGTACTACTACAACGTGCAGGCCTGGATCCCCAAGAATGCCGTGACCGTGAGCAAGAAGGCTTTTGCCGCGCTGGACAAAGCCACGCAGGACGCCGTGCTGAAGGCCGCAGCCGACGCGGAAGCCCGCGGCTGGAAGGAATCCAAGGAAGTGGATGCCAAGTCCATCGCCGCGCTCAAGGCCGGTGGCATGAGCATCGAAACCGGCTCCGCCCAGCTGAAGGCCGATCTGGCCAAGGTCGGCGAGACCGTGGTCAAGGAGTGGACCGAAAAGGCCGGTGCGGACGGGCAGGCCATTCTGGACGCCTACAAGAAGGCCAAGTAATCGGTTGCAGCCCTGAAACAAGGCCCTTGCATTGCACCAGGCAGCGCAAGGGCCTTGTCCGATGGGACCGGTTCAACCCCTGCTGCGGAACACAAGCATGCGCAAATTTTTAGATGGTCTGTACGGATCTACGGCCTGGCTGGCGGGCCTGGGAATGATCGGAATTCTGGTGATGGTGCTGCTCACGGTGTTGAGCCGCGTCATCGGCTTCAACGCCCCGGGCACCGATGCCTATGCGGGCTATGCCATGGCCGGCTGCGGCTTCATGGCCCTGGCCAGCACGCTCAAGAAGGGCGAGCACATCCGCGTCACCCTGCTGCTGGGCGCCCTCAAAGGCAAGGCGCTCAAGACCATGGAAGTGACTGCCCTGGTGATCGCCACCACGCTGGCCGGCTTTCTGGCGTTCTATTCCACACGCCTGGTGTTCCAGTCGTGGGAGATTGACGATATCTCGGTGGGCATCGATGCCACGCCGATGTGGATTCCCCAGATCTTCATGGCCCTGGGCACCATTGTTTTCTTTATCGCTTTTTGCGACGAACTGGTGCTGGAGCTGATGGGCAAGCGCAAGGCCGTTGCGAACGAGGACGCGCACCATGAATGAAATTACCGCAAGCATTGCACTGATCGTGGTGCTGCTGGCCCTGCTCACGGGCGGCGTCTGGGTCGGCCTGACCCTGGCCGGCGTGGCCTGGTTCGGCATGGAGTTTTTCACCGCGCGCGCCGCCGGTGATGCCATGGCCATGACCATCTGGGGATCGGCCAGCAGCTGGACACTGACCGCGCTGCCGCTGTTTGTGTGGATGGGCGAAATCCTCTACCGCACCAATCTGTCGGAGAGCATGTTCCGCGGCCTGGCCCCCTGGGTCAACGCCCTGCCCGGCCGCCTGCTGCACACCAATGTGATCGGCTGCACCATCTTTGCCGCCGTGTCGGGTTCCTCCGCCGCGACCTGCGCCACCGTGGGCAAGATGAATGTGCCCGAGCTGCTCAAGCGCGGCTACCCGCAGGACCAGGTAATTGGCTCGCTGGGCGGCCCGGCCACCCTGGGCCTGCTGATTCCGCCATCGATCATCCTGATCGTCTACGGCGTGTCGGCCGAGATGTCGATCTCCAAGCTGTTCATGGCCGGCGTACTGCCGGGCATCATGCTGGCGGTCATGTTCAGCGGCTGGATCATGATCTGGGCGCTGCTCAACCCCGAGAAGGTGCCCAAGGCCGACGGGACCATGAGTTTCAAGGAGAAGATCTACGAATCGCGCCACCTGATTCCGGTCGTGCTGCTGATTGCGGCGGTGATCGCCAGCATCTATTCGGGCATTGCCACGGCAACCGAGGCGGCCGCCATTGGCGTGGTCGGCTCGCTGGTGCTGTCGGCCGTGCAAGGCGCGCTGACCTGGAAGAACTTCAAGGACGCCCTGTTTGGCGCTACGCGCCTGTACTGCATGATCGCGCTGATCCTGGCCGGGGCTGCCTTCATGACCTTGTCCATGGGCTACATCGGCCTGCCGCGCCAGCTGGCGGAATTCGTGGGCAGCCTCCACCTGTCGCCCGCCATGCTGATCATCGTGCTGGGCATCTTCTACATCGTGATCGCCTGCTTCCTGGACGGCATCTCCACCATCGTGCTGACCATGAGCGTGGTGCTGCCCATCATCCAGGCCGCTGGCATCGACCCCCTGTGGTTCGGCATCTTCCTGGTGATCACCGTGGAGACCGCGCAGATCACGCCGCCGGTGGGCTTCAACCTGTTTGTGCTGCAAGGCATGACGGGCAAGCAGATCACCTATATCGCCCGCGTCTGCGCACCCTACTTCTTCCTGATGGTGCTGGCCCTGGTGATCCTGTGGTTCTTCCCGCAGATCGTGACTGCACTGCCCAACAACATGTAGACCCCGTCTACGCCCCGCACCCAGAGCGCTTCCTGTGAAGCGCTCTTTTTTTTCTTGGCCGTGCAACGGTGCGGTGCCGGCTCCAGCCTCCACAGCGGCTTTCCCCATGCCGCTTCTGCAGCATGCCGCGCCACCACTGTGCCCTGCACTCCCAGCAGGAATGCACCGGCAAAGCACGCCGCAATCTGCGGTGAAGCACTGCGGCCTGCCCCGCTGGCCCCTTCCACCGGACCTTTCCGAAAGCAGCGTGGAGATACGCAAGGATGGTTCGCGTTCCGCGACAGCAGATTTTTTTCTGGCTCGCATTTTCCAGCAGCCACTTCCAAATAGGTGGAAATACCATGGACCATGTGATTGACCTGAACGGATTCTGAATATTTATCTGGTTGGTAAAAACCAAATATCACCTGAACTAATTGTGAATATCTATTTTTTCAGTTACACAAGAAACTACTATTCACATCTCAAAAAATTCTCAGTTCTGCCTATAGATTGCCACTTATATTTATCTTTTTAAATAATAAATACCCATTAAATCCCTAGATGATCGGCCGCCGGCACACTGGATTTGCTTGCAAAAGTGGAGCGCCAAAGCGCACATGAATTTGCCCTGCACGGCGCGCAAACCCTGGGCATCCGGCGCAAACCAGGTAGGGCCAGGTAGCCCCCCCCCTCCGACCCGCCTGGCGACCAGCGCAGGCACACCCGGACATACAAGGTCTTTTCCACTTTATTGAATCGGCCAACCGTAAACAAAATACAAATACGTCGCAATTACATATGGGGTCAGATGCGATTTAGCCTACAGCGACGGTTATGTAACCGCGTCGATGGGTATCGGAGATTTCTTACGCACTATTCGATTGTGAAAAATATCCACCAGGCCTAATATTTCTCAAAACAAGATAAATATTCCGATAGAGATTATCTATCTTGCAATGTCACTTTTGGATCGCATCCGATCAACACCGGCCACGGTGACGGACACGGTTCAGCAAGCACAGAGAGTGGAGGCTGGTCATGGACTTTTCAGAACTTCGCGCCGGAGCCGAGCTGGTGGGCGCACTGCTCACCGAGCCACGCTCGCTGCTGCTGCTGCTGCTTTTGCTGGCCGCCGCCATCTGCGATCTGCGCAGCCGCCGCATCCCCAATGCCCTGACCTTCGGTGGTGCGGCCATCGCCCTGCTGTACAGCCTGACCTCCTCCTCCCACCACGGCGGCGGATTCTTCTGGGCGTTGGGCGGCATGTGCCTGGGTCTGGTGCTCATGCTGCCGCTGTACCTGCTGCGCGCCATGGGTGCAGGGGACGTCAAGCTCATGGCCATGGCGGGCGCATTCCTGGGTCCCGACGGCGCCTGGCATGCCGTGGTCTTCGTCTTCATCGCTGGCGGCATCGCTGCCCTGGTCTACGCGCTGTGGCACAGGGCCGCCAGGAAGCTGCTGCACAACACACGGCAGACCACACAGCTGCTGTTCATCTCCGTCGCCGCGGGGATCCGTCCCGATGCACGCACCAGTTCAGCGCCATCCGTGGGCACGCTGCCCTACGGGGTCAGCATCGCGCTGGGCACGGCATCGTTTCTCGTCGCCCGGCAATTCACCTGGGTTTAACCATCACTACGGTATAGCGGGAGGTCCCCATGAAAAACCTCAAGGCCCTGGGTCTGTTCGTCCTCGCTGCACTTGCCAGCCTGGCCGCTGCGGTCTACGCCGCCAACTGGGTTGCCCAGCGCGGCAGCATCGATGCCGACAAGGTGATCGTCGCCGCCAGCGACATCCCTCTGGGCAGCAAGATTCTTCCCACCATGCTCAGCACGGTGGATTGGCCCCGGGGATCCATCCCGAACGGCGCCTTCCATGACATCCAGCAGTTGCAGGACCGCGTCGTCAAGGTGGGCGTGCTGCGCGGGGAGGCCGTACTGGAAGGCAAGCTGGCCCCCGTGGGAACCCGGGGCGGCCTGGCCGCCGTCATCGCCCCGGGCAAGCGGGCCATGACCGTGCGGGTGAACGATGTGGTGGGCGTGGCGGGCTTTGCCCTGCCAGGCAACCACGTGGACGTGGTGGTCAACGCCCAAACAGAGCAAGGTGGCAAATCGGACGATGCGCGCCAGATCAGCAAGACCGTGCTGGAGAACGTGCTGGTCCTGGCCGTGGCGCAGGAAGCCGATCGCGACGAAACCAAGCCCAAGGTGGTCAGCGCCGTCACGCTCGAACTCAGCCCGGAAGAGGCCGAGAAACTGGATCTGGCACGCAGCGTAGGCAATCTGTCCCTGGTGCTGCGCAACCAGATTGACAAGGATCCCGTCAGCACCACGGGCATCACCAAGCACCAGCTGTTCGGCACGGCCGAACCCACACCGCCCAGCGCCCCCGTCAAGGTGGCTGTGGCCAAGCCCGCCGCGCCCCGCGCCCGGCCCGCACCACTGCCATCGGCAGCCACCTGTGTCGAAGTCATCCAGGGCGGCACCAGCACCCTCAACTGCTTCTGACATCCACGCTACCCACATATCCAAGAGAGAGAGGCCGGCCGTGAAATACCACCATCTCTGTGCAGCAGTGAACCTGCTGCTGGTCAGCGCATCATCCGCGCTGGCCGCCGATGCCCAGCCCGCTGGCGCATCCCCTGCCATGGCCATGGCGGCACCCGCCGCAGCGTCTGCGGCACCACGTGCCGCCTCGCCCACCCGGCAATGCACCGCCATCCGCATGGAGGAACCCGCCACCGTCACGCTGGGCAAATCCGTCGTCATTCCCCTGAGCTCACCGATGGCGCGCATCCTGGTGAGCGGCCAGACACCCGCAGCCGGCCAGGCAGCCCCCGCCACTGCCATGGGCGGCCAGGCACAGGCACAGAACGGCATTGCCGACATCGAAGTGCAGCTGCTCAGCCCACGCGACCTGTTCTTCCGCGGCCGCAAGTCGGGTGCCATGAACGTCATCCTGCAGAACGCCCAGGGCACCTGCTTCATCAAGGATGTGGTGGTTACCATCGACCCGGGACCGCTGCAAGCCAAGCTCGCTGAACTGATGCCTGAAGAACGCGGCATCCGCATCCAGGGCGCCGACAACGCCCTGGTGCTCAGCGGCGAGATCAGCAATCCGCTGCGCCTGGACGACATCGTCACCCTGGCAGGGGCCTACAGCGACAGCAAGAAGATCGTCAACCTGCTGCGCACCACCTCGCCCCACCAGGTGATGCTGGAAGTCAAGATCGCCGAAGTCAGCAAGACCCTGCTCGACAAGCTGGGCTCCAGCTTCAGCGGCCAGCGCATCACCAGCGGTGGCATGAACTCCTACTCCGTCGTGTCGAACTTCCTGAGCGGCGGCGGCGGCCTGCTGAGCGCCCTGCGCGTCGGCAAAGGCGCGCTGAACATCGATGGACAGAAGGACGATGGCCTGGTGCGCATCCTGGCCGAGCCCAACATCATGGCCATCAGCGGCCAGCAGGCCAGCTTCCTGTCCGGCGGGAAGATCTTCATCCCGGTGGCGCAGACCAATACCAACGGTGTGCCGGTGATGACGCTGGAGGAAAAAGAGTTCGGCATCGGCGTCAAGTTCACCCCCACGGTGCTGGGCAATGCACGCGTCAACCTGAAGCTGGTGTCCGAAGTGTCCGACCTGTCCCAGACCGGGTCCCCCTTCACCGCCATCAATGGAGTCACCTCCATCATCCCCTCGCTGTCGGTGCGCCGGGCCGATACCACGGTGCAGCTCAACGACGGTCAGAGCCTGGTCATTGCAGGGCTGATCAAGAACAACATCACCGAAGCCATCAAGCGCTTTCCGGGACTGGGCGAGATTCCCGTGCTGGGGGCACTGGCCCGCAGCACCGAGTTCCAGACGGACCAGACCGAGCTGATGTTCATCATCACCCCGCGCCTGGTACAGGCACTGGCCCAAGCGCCCTCTGTCCCCACCGACAACCATGTGCCGCCTTCACGTGCCGAGGTGTACCTGAACGGTGCGCTGGAAAGCTCCACACCGCCGCCCTCGCCCACGCCAGCCCCGGCGCCTGCACCGGCCTCGATGGCGACACCGGTTCCGGCGGCCGCCACACCGGACATGCAGACGCTGCCCTCGGCTGAGCCCCCAGCCAGCCGTCCGGCCCCCCAAAACCCGCCCACCTGAACCGGAGGCCGCCATGTCCATTCGCACCACCTTGCTTCCACTGGCCACCGCCGCGCTGCTGGCGGGCTGCGGCAGCACCACCCCCCACTACGACGCCCGCTTCGGAGACGCCGTCCGGTCTGCCCGCATGCAGATGACCATCAACCCCGATGCGGGCAAGACGCCGGGCACCGGCGCCGACGCCGCCAGCGGCATGGATGGCCGGGCCACCCGGCACACCCTGGAGCGCTACCAGCAAAGCTACAAGAGCCCGCCCCAGGCCGTCAACGTCATCAATATCGGCGGCTCCCTGAGCGGCGCGGGTGGCGGTGGTGGCGGCGGCGGTGGCAGTGGCGGCACGCCGTGACGCCTCAGCCTCCTACACCCGCTGTATCCATCACCACACGCCACAAAAACCTGAGTTCGAAAGGAGTCCAGACCGCACACCGGCCTTGCACGCCAGCTAACGGCCTAGAGCCAATGTTTCACACGTGTCTCCAACCCTTCAACACACTGAGGTTCACCATGTCCCATATCGCTCATCAATTTGGCAATTCCCTGCTGTCCTTTGTCCGCGACGAAGAAGGCGCACAGGTCGTCGAGTACGCACTGATCATCGCCGTGGTCTCCATTGCGCTGGTGATTGCACTCAAGGCACTCACTGAAGACGGTGGCGGCTTCAGCGATTTCATTGACCGGGTCTCCGCCTGCCTGACCACGTCGACCTGCGAATGATTTGACGCAGCAAGCGTTCGCCCTGACACCCCTCACAGGAGGAAACCATGTACTTATCACCTCAATGGCGCGGCGCTGTGCACCACTTCCTCAAGGATGAGGAAGGCGCACAGGTCGTGGAATACGCGCTGATCATTGCAGTGGTTTCCATTGCACTGGTGCTGGCACTGCAGGGCCTGGCCGGCGGCCAGTTCGCGGACTTCATCACCCGAGTCTCGGACTGCCTGACGGGCACATGCACCTAGAGGCCATGTCGACGGGGTCGGCACGGCAGCCTGCTGCCGTGCCGACGCCCCCGGCGTCCACACACACCACCCTTTCTCCACCCGATGAGGTTCCATCATGAGCACCCGCACACTAGCCCCCAGATTGGCGCGGCCTGCCGGACTCACTGGCTGCCGCGGACACCGGCGCCAGCGGGGAGCCATCATCATCACCGCCGCACTGGCCCTGCTGCTGCTGCTGGGCTTCATGGGCATCGCACTGGATTTCGGCCGCCTGTTCATCGTCAAGACCGAACTGCAGACCGCCCTGGACAGCTGCGCACTGGCGGCCGCACGTGAACTCAATGGCAAGTCCGATGCCATCACCCGCGCCGTGAGCGCCGGCAGCACCGCCGCCAACGTAAACGGCGTGAACCTGCAGTCCGCCACCTGGAACGGCCAAGGCAAGGTGACCGCGGCCGACATCACCTTCCGCAACAGCAGCTACATCGACACCACCGCCCCGACTGCGGCGGTCTATGCCCAGTGCACCCACACCCAGCCCAACATCCGCCTGTGGCTGCTGCAGGCCATGGGCGCCTTCTCCGGCAACACCGCCGACTTTCCATCCACCCGCAGCGTGCGCACCACGGCCGTGGCCACCCGCGCCAGCGCACAGAGCGCCTGCCCCATTCCCGTCGCACTGCAGCCGAAAACGCCCGGCGCCACCAGCCCGAACTATGGCTACACCGTGGGCGACTGGCTGACCCTGCTGTCCAAGTCCAATGGCGGCAGCACCTTCGGCTGGGCCAATCTGGATGGCTCCAACAGTGCGTCGGAGACGGCGAATGAGCTCAACGGCCACTGCGGCAGCAAGATTGGCGACACCCTGGGTACGCCCGGCGTGCAGGCCTCCGTGGTGGAAATCTGGAACTACCGCTTCGGCATCTACAAGAACAACAGCGACCCCGCCGTCAACCGGCCCGACTACACCGGCTTCATCTACACCTCGGCCAGCTGGTCGGCAGGGCGCAACGCCTACAGCGGCACCTCCGGCAGCACGCCCAACTTTCTTGCCCAGCGCCTGGCTTTCACGCGCTGCGGCAACAACGCTTCGCAGTGCGGCATGCAGGGCGGTGGCTTCTCCAAAATTGCCACCTCCGCCGAGCACCAGGCCTACGGGGCAGACCGCCGCATCGTGACCGTGCCCATCGTCAACTCCAGCCGCAGGTTGATCGACTTTGCCTGCATGCTGATGCTCCAGCCCATGACCATCCCCGTCAATGACGTGCAGCTGGAATTCCTGGGCAATGCGGGGGCGGTCGGCAGTCCCTGCACCACCAGCGGACTCGCTGGCGGATCGGCCGGCCCCCTGGTCCCTGTCCTCGTGAGGTGATGTCATGCGCGCCCACCACCGTCAACAAGGCGTGGAGCTGGTAGAGCTCGCGCTGATCCTGCCCTTCCTGATTCTGTTGAGCATGCTGGTTGTGGAGTTCGGCCGCGCGCTCTACGAATACAACACCGTCGCCAAGTCTGTCCGTGACGCGGTGCGCTACCTGTCGGTCCAGTTGCCCAACACCAACTGCGCCCAGGCCCAGAACCTGGTGGTGTATGGCAAGACCACCGCCGGCACCACGCCGCTGGCACGCGGCCTGACCACCGGTTCAGTGACCTGCTCCTGGCAGACCGCAGGGACCTATCCGCTGATCAATACCGTCACTGTCACCGTCAACAGCTACCGCTTCCAGTTCATGACGGCCAGTGTCTTCGGCCTGAAGCTCGGCGATGCCAACGACGGACTGACCCTCAGCAACATCGCCGCCACCATGAGGACCCAGACATGAGAGCCTCACACCACCGCCGTACAGAGCGCGGCGCCACCATCATCGAATTCGCCCTGGCTCTGCTGGTCTTCCTGATGTTCCTGCTGGGCATCCTGGACTTCAGCCGCATGCTCTTCACCTGGGTGGCCGCCAACGAGACGGCGCGTGCCGGTGCACGCTATGCCGCGGTCTGCGACGACACCACCAAACAGGCCCAGGTGCTGGCCCGCATGCAGGCGCTGCTGCCCCAGATCCAGAGCATCAGCACCAGCTGGACTCCGACCGGCTGCACGGCAGCCACCTGCCAGAGCGTCACCGTGGCGGTCACCGGCCTGCAGTTTCAGTGGATTTCGCCCATCGTGGGCTCCGGCATGCAGGCTGCGATTCCGACCCCCAGCTTTGCCACTGCGCTCCCACGGGAAATCATGCGGCAGGACCCCAACAGCAACACCGCTTGCACCAACTAAACCGCGAGTCCCCACACCATGAAGATCGTCATCATCTCCCCCCGCCCTGCCCATCTGCAAGAGATGGTGCAGGTGCTGCAGACCCACTCTCACCAGGTGCATGTCTTCGAGGGCGGCAAGACCCGCATGCCGGCGATTGCCGAACACGAGCGCCCCGACCTGATGATGGTGGACGGCATGTGCTGCGACCCAGCCGACCTGGCGCCGGTGGAGCAGGTGACCACGCGCTACCCACGCACTGCCGTGCTGCTGCTGTGCGCCCAGCAGTCGCCCGAGTTCCTGCTGCAATCCATGCGTGCCGGGGTGCGCGAAGTCCTGCCCTCCACCGCGGCGCCCCAGACCTTGTTGGATGCCGTGCAACGCATTGCAGCCAAGCTGCAGGATGCCACGCCCCACGTGGCCCAGGGCCGGACCGTGGCGCTCCTGCCTTGCAAGGGCGGTGCCGGAGCCACTTTTCTGGCCACCAACCTGGGGTGGGCGCTGGCACGCAGGCATTCCGTGCTGCTGATCGACCTGAATCTGCAATACGGCGATGCGCTGTCCTATCTGCACGAAGGCAGGCCCAGCCTGACATTGGGCGACATCGCGACCGACATCCACCGTCTCGATGCCTCGTTCCTCACCGCCTGCGCCGTCAAGGTGAACCCCAACCTGCATGTGCTGGCGGCACCGGACAACGCCATCCAGGCCATGGGCGTCACGCCCGAACATGTGGACGCCATCGTGGCGCTGGCCACCGCCCACTATGACTTCGTGCTGCTGGACATGGGCCGTGTGCTGGACCCCCTGGCCTTGCGCGTGCTCGACCGGGCGCAGACCATTGCGCCAGTGCTGCTGCCCAATGTGCCTGCGGTACGCAATGCGCAGAAGCTGCTGCACATGCTCCAGGAACTGGGCTATGCAGAAGACCGGCTGCACCCGGTGCTGAACCGGGTGGACAAGCGCAGCGACATCGGCCTGAACGAAGTCCGGCGAACCCTGGGCCAGACGCTGCAGTGGCAGACCATCTCCGATGCCCCCCAGGAAGTCCAGGCCGCCATCAACGCCGGTGTCGCACTGGCCGATTCCAGCCGCAACTGCGCGGTGGTGCGGGAGCTGGGGGCTTGGGCAGAGACGCTGTCACCCACGCTGCATGAAGGCCACAGCGGCCTGCTCAACCGCCTCTTCCGCCGTGCATGAACACCCCACCGCCTACCAGGAGACCGCCATGTCGCTACGAGACTTTCTTGCCACCTCCGCCGCCCGGAACCCCAAGCCGTCGCTTCAGCTCGTGGCCGACAATGCGGACACGCCGGATGCACCGGCGGCAGAGGCCGTCCAGCCTCCTGCACCACCGCTCTACGGACAGTCTGCGGCCTACCTGACGCTTCGGGGCCGGATCCACGCCAAGATGGTGGAGCGCTTCGACCTAGCGGCACTGGAAACCCTTCCCAAGCCCACACTGCTCCAGGAAATCGCCGGCATGACCGAGCGGCTGCTGTCAGAAGACTCGGCGGCGGTCAACGATCTGGAACGCAAGCTGCTGATCCGCGACATCCAGCACGAGATGCTGGGCTTTGGCCCCCTGGAGCTGCTGATGGCAGACCCGGCGGTATCGGACATCCTGGTCAACCGGCACGACCAGATCTATGTGGAGCGCCTGGGGCGCCTGGAACTGACGCCGGTGGTCTTCACCGATGAAAAGCACCTGCTGCGCATCATCGACAAGATTGTCTCGCGCATCGGGCGACGCATCGACGAATCCAGCCCCATGGTGGATGCCCGGCTGCCCGATGGTTCGCGTGTGAATGCGGTCATCTCCCCCGTCGCACTGGATGGGCCGATGATGTCCATCCGGCGCTTTGCCCACACCCCGCTGCGCATGGAGAACCTGATCCAGGACCTCAAGAGCCTGACACCAAACATGGCCCTGGTGCTGGAAGCCCTGGCCAAGGCCAAGGTGAACATGATCATCTCGGGCGGCACCGGTGCCGGCAAGACCACCCTGCTCAACATCCTCTCGGGCTACATCCCCGAAGCAGAACGGGTGGTCACCATCGAAGATGCCGCCGAACTGCAACTGCAGCAGCCCCATGTGGTGCGCATGGAAACACGCCCGCCCAACATCGAAGGCCGGGGCGAAATCACGCAGCGCTCCTTGGTGCGCAATGCACTGCGCATGCGGCCGGACCGCATCATCATTGGCGAAGTGCGCGGCGCCGAGGCCGTGGACATGCTCCAGGCCATGAACACGGGCCACGAGGGATCGCTGACAACCATCCACGCCAACACCCCGCGCGACTCGCTGTCCCGGCTGGAGAACATGATCGGCATGGCCGGCCTGAACCTGCCGCACCAGGCGGCCCGCCAGCAGATCGCCTCTGCCATCACCGTGATCGTGCAGGCGCTGCGCCTCACCGACGGCAAGCGCAAGATCACCAGCATCCAGGAGATCACCGGCATGGAAGGCGATGTGGTCACCATGCAGGAAATCTTTGCCTTCACCCAGACCGGCATCGGCTCGGGCGGCGACGTGCAGGGGTACTTCCATGCCACGGGCGTGCGCCCCAAGTTCGCCGAGCGGCTCAAAGGCTTCGGCATCGCGCTGCCGGACACCGTCTTCGACCCGACACGCCACTACCAGTGAACACCCCGAAAAGGAGCCGCCATGTCATCCTTTTTTTCCACCCATTCGGCACTGGTGATCGTCGCCCTGGTGTTTGTGGCCCTGCTGCTGCTGCTGGAAGCCTGCCAGGTGCTGTGGCGACAGTACAAAAGTCCGGAAGCCAAGCAGCTGGAACGCCGTTTGCGCGCCCTCTCGGCAGCCGATGACCGCAGCACCCCGTCCAAGCTGGTCAAGGAAAGGGTGCTCAGCGACATGCCGGGGCTGCAACGCACGCTGCAGCGCATGCCGCATGCACACCAGCTGGACCGGCTGATCGTGCAATCGGGCCTGGAGTGGACGGTGTCGGGGCTGCTGCTCACCAGCGCCGTGCTGTGGGCCGCAGGAGCGCTGACCCTGAGCATGCTCCGCCAGCCCCTGGAACTGGCGGTGGCCGCCGGCGCCGCGCTGGCCGCGCTGCCCTGGCTCTATCTGCAGCGCAAACGGCACCAGCGCCTAGTGCTGATGGAGCGCCAGCTCCCCGAGGCACTGGACCTGATCGGGCGCGCGCTGCGTGCCGGCCATGCCTTCTCGGCAGGCCTGCAGATGGCCGGCGACGAGCTGCCCGACCCCATTGCCGGTGAGTTCCGGCTGGTGCACGACGAGATCAACTACGGCACCTCCTTGCAGCAGGCACTGAACAACCTGGGGGAGCGGGTGCCGATCACGGACCTGCGCTACTTCATTGTGGCGGTGCTGGTCCAGCGCGAATCGGGGGGCAACCTCACCGAGATCCTGTCCAACCTGAGCCACCTGATCCGGGAGCGGCACAAGCTCTACGCCAAGGTGCGGGTGCTCTCCTCCGAAGGCCGGATGTCTGCCTGGATCCTGGGGCTGATGCCGTTTGCCCTGGCTGCCCTGCTCAACCTGATGAATCCGGAATTCATGTCTGCCATGTGGAAGGACCCCATCGGGATCACCATCCTGAAGTGGCTGGCCGTCATGATGGTGATCGGCATGCTGATGCTGCGCCGCATCATCCGTATCCGGGTCTGAGCCTGTCTTGAATGCAAGGAGTCACCATGCTGATCTTCGCCCTGCTCACCTTTGCCGCGGTCATGCTCACTGCGGGGGCTCTGTTTTTCTGGCTCACCCCCACCGCCGCGGCGCAACGCCTGCAAGCACTGGCGCCAACGGCCGGCCATAGCAACTGGACCGAGACGGCCGTCAGGCTGATCGGTCCTTTCGCCCACCTGTCATCGCCGACTGCGGGCATCGATGCCACGCCTTTGCGCCTGCGCTTTCTGAATGCCGGCATCCGCCACCACAGCGCCCCCATGCTGTACTTCGGCATCAAGACGCTGCTGCCCGTGGGCGCCGCCCTGGCCGTCTACTCCTTTATGCTGACCGTCAGCAAGGCCAGCAGCAACGAACGCATGTTCTACCCGCTGGTGGCGGCCCTGGTGGCCTGCTACCTGCCCAACCTGGTCCTGCGCTGGATGGCCTCGCGCCGCAAACGCGAAATCTTCGAAAACTTTCCGGACGCAGCCGATCTGATGCTGGTGTGCGTCGAGGCCGGGCTGGGTCTGGATGCGGCCCTGACCAAGGTGGCAGAGGAAATCCGCCTTCAGAGTGACGCCCTGGCCGAGGAACTGCACTGGACCAACCTGGAGATGCGGGCCGGCAGTGCCCGTGAAAAAGCACTGCGCAACCTGGCCGCACGCACCGGCGTGGACGAGATCCACACCTTTGCCGCCATGCTGACGCAGGCCGACCGGTTTGGCACCAGCATTGGCGAGTCGCTGCGCGTGTTCTCGGAAGACCTGCGCCACAAACGCCAGATGCGCGCCGAAGAACTGGCCTCCAAGATCCCCACCAAGATGCTGCTGCCCCTGGTGACCTGCATCTTCCCGGCGATTGTGATGGTCGTCCTGGGGCCTGCAGTGATCCGCATCATCCGCATGGCCCTGCCCATGGTAGCCGGTACGGCGTGATACCGGCGGCCTGCGCCACGGCCCGCGTTCCCCGCGGCTCGTGACGCGCCTGCCGAGGGCGCCGCTCTGGTTCTGCGGCCCGGGTCACGCATCCCTTGCAGGGCCCGCCGCAGTGCTGGGAACGGGCAGTCCTGCCCGGCCTGGTGCGCACCTGCCCAATACCGCCGGGCCACCCCCAGGACCTTCGCAGTTCCTCCCCCCTGGAACTGCCCAGCGCGGCCTCCTGCGCCGCAAACACCCTTTCAGCCTCCGGGACATGCCGCCCACACAGCGGGCGGAAGCGCCGGATGGGTCCAGCCCCTCACCCGCCATGGACCTGCCATCCGCACGCCGGAGCAAGGCCCGACACCGCGCCACCCAGTGGCTTTCTGCCCTCTGGGCAGGCTGCCATCCGCACCGAAATCCCAGGCAACCCTACACATTGCTTACAAACCGCACCCCGGCATGTCAATGAACGGTTCCGCATATCGATACGCACAAGCATTCTTTTCCGAAATGCCCACCCGGTGGGAACCTCGCTGCCTTAGCTGCCAAGCGAGGAAAACATATGTCTTTGCCATCGGTCACAGGGTTGGACCACTACATCATCCGGGTCAACGACCTGAACGCTGCCACTGTGCAGTACCGCAAGCTGGGATTCGCGCTGGCACCACAGGGCGTGCACCACCAGGGCACCCGTAACCAGACGCTGATTCTGGATGCCAACTACCTGGAACTGCTGTACTTCCCCCCTGCGCTGCAATCCACCTCCCGCTTCGCGCATTACCCTGAGTCGTATCAAGGGCCGGTGGCAGTCGCACTGCAGACCACCGACAGTGCAGCCGTGCACCGTGAACTGGCACAGGTCGGCATCCACGCCGAAGCGCCCGAAGGCGGCGGCCGCCCGGTGCATCTGCAGGATGGCTCCGAGGATGCGGCCTGGCTGAACACGCGCTTTCCCACCGGTACCTTGGGCGCGCCGGATTTCTTCACCTGCGGGCATCTGACACGCCACCTGGTCTATCGCCCGGAATGGCAGGACCATCCCAACACGGCGCGCCGCATTGAAGCACTCGTCGTGGTCCACCCCGATCCGCTGAGTCTGCGCAGCGCCTACGAACAGGCCTTCGGCCGCATTTCCATCGGCAACACCGGCCCGGATGGCTGGACGCTGCGCCGTGGCTCGCTGCGGCTGCTGTTTCTCACACCCCAGGCCTTCCAGGCCCGGTTCCCGGGCATCCCGCAACCGGCTACTGCAGATGGGACCTGGTTCGCCGGTTCCATCATCGGTGTGCGCGATCTGGTGCAGACCCGCCACGTCCTTGCCACCAACGGCGTACAGGCCCAGGACAACGCCTACGGCGAGCTGGTGGTGAACCCCGCCGATGCGGCAGGTGCCTTGCAAGTGTTCGTGCAGGAGTCCCACGCATGAGCACCGTTCTGGAAATCTGGGAAGCCTTTGCGAACGACTACAACGACGGCCGCCAGCGCTTCATTGCCCAGGCCCAGCGCGCCGGTGCAGAGCTCTCGCACTACGCACACCCCACTCTGAGCACGCCGGACGGTCAGCCGCTGACGCTGGACGTGGCCCGCCTGGGCCCGGCGGACGCCACCCGCACGCTGCTGCTCATCAGCGGCACGCATGGCCTGGAAGGCGCCGCCGGCTCTGCCGTACAGAATGCCTGGCTGGCCAGCCAGACCGCGCAGTCCTTGCCGCCCGACACCAATGTGCTGCTGGTGCACGCACTCAATCCCTTCGGCTGGTCGCACGACACCCGCACCAACGAAAGCAATGTCGACCTGAACCGCAACTTCATCGACCACGCCGCCCCCCGGCCCTCCAACACCGCCTACGACGCGCTGCATGAGCAACTGGTGCCGGACAGCTGGACGGCCACCGGCCGCCAAGGTGTGCAGAGCGCCATCCAGGCCTTCCGCGACGCGCATGGGGCCGATGCCACCTTCAATGCCATGGCCAGCGGCCAGTACCGCCACGCCCAGGGCCTGGCCTTTGGCGGCCAGCAGCGCGAATGGTCCAACCTCACGCTGGAGCGCATTCTCGGCGAGCACCTGCCCCACACCGAGCGGGTGGCCCTGATCGATTGGCACACCGGCATCGGGGAGTACGGCGAGCCCTTCTTCCTGTGCTTCAACGCCGACGGCAGCGAAGAACAGCAGCAGGCCGCGCAATGGTGGAGCCATGAGCGCGTGCTGGGCCAGCGCCCACATGGACTGGCACGCCCCGACTACCAGGGGCTGGTGTTCCGGGGTGTCGAGGCCTTTTTGCCGGGCAGGAAGGTCGCCGGTGCCGTGATCGAGTTCGGCACCCGCGGCAGCAACACCAGCGAATCCCTGCGCCTGGACCAGTGGCTGCGCTTTCGCGCGCCGCAGCAGGCCGATGCGGCCCGAGACGCCCAGCTACGGCACGACCTGATCGACACCTTCGTCCCCTATTCCGGCATCTGGCGCCAATCCGTGCTCCGGCACGGCGTGGAAATCACCGACCAGGCCCTGCATGGCCTGGCCCAGTGGAACTGATTGAACCCCAAGCGACATACATCCCCATGAAAGCTCTCGTACTGCGTGAACATGGCGACAACGAAAAGTTGACGCTGGAACCCCAATTCCCCAACCCGACACCGGGCGCCGATGACGTGGTGATCCGCGTCAAGGCCTCATCGCTGAACTACCACGACGTCTTCACCCGCCGCGGCATGCCCGGCATCCGCCTGTCCTTTCCCGTCATCATCGGCCTCGACGTGGCCGGCGAGGTGGAACAGGTGGGTACCAACGTCACCGACTGGAAACCCGGCGACCGGGTGCTGGTGGACCCCATTGACCGTGTCGATGGCGGGCTGGTCGGCGAAACCATCCATGGCGGCCTGGCCGAGCTATGCCGGGTGCCCGCGCACCAGCTCATCCGCTTGCCTGACCAGGTCAGCTTCGGTGAAGCGGCGGCACTCCCGGTGGCCTACGGCACGGCGCTGCGCATGATGAACCGCATCGGCCAGGTCAAGGCCGGCGAAAAGGTGCTGATCCTGGGCGCAAGCGGCGGTGTGGGCGTCTGCGCGGTGCAGCTTGCCAAACTGGCCGGCGCCACGGTGATTGCCTGTGCAGGCACCCCAGAGAAGGCCGAACAGCTGCGCCAGCTGGGCGCCGATGATGTCATCCTCTACACGGAAGAAGACTTCCTCAAGGCGGTGCAGACACGCTATGGCAAGCCTGCGCGCCGGCGCGGCCAGGCCGGCGGTGGCGTGGATGTGGTGGTGAACTTCACCGGTGGCGACACCTGGGTGAAGTCGCTGCGCTGCCTGCGCCTGGGCGGCCGGGCTCTGACCTGCGGGGCCACGGCAGGTTTCGACCCCAAGGAAGATCTGCGCTTCATCTGGACGTTCGAACTGCAAATCCGCGGCTCCAACGGTTGGGAGCGCGAGGACCTGCATGAGCTGCTGGAGCTGGTGCAGTCCAGGCAGCTCAAGGTCCTGATCGACCGCCAGTGGCCGCTGGATGACGGCGCCAAGGCGCTGGCCTCCCTGGAAGACCGCAAGGTCTTCGGCAAGGTGCTGGTGGCCGCATGAGCGAAGCCGCCACCCTGCCTGCGCAGGCGCAGGCTTCTGCCCCCCCGGAATGCCTGGATCTGCAACAGATCCAAGCGCACTTTGACAGCTCCCCCTTCATTGCCTGGCTCCAGCTGCAAGCGCTGGAGGTCGACCACGAAGCGGGTGAGCTGACGGTGCATGCGCCTTTTCAGGATGCACTGGGCCGCAGTGCCAACACCGGCCAATGGCATGGCGGCCCGCTGGCCGCCGTGATCGACACCGTGGGCGATTTCGCCGTCGGCATGCTGGTGGGACGCGGCCTGCCCACCATCAACTTCAGGGTGGACTATCTGCGCCCTGCCATCGACACCAACCTCAAGGCGGTCGCCAAGGCCCGCCGCGTGGGCAAGACGGTGGGCGTGGCCGATGTCGATCTATTCAATGACCAGGGCGTCCTGGTCGCCATCGGCCGCGCCAGCTACGCCACGCTGGGCTGACCACGCAAGCAAGTGAAACCACCATGACCCAACCCACCGCTTTGTCACGCCGTGACGTTCTGATTCGCAGCGCTGCAGGCCTGACCGCCGCTGCCAGCTACAGCTGGGGCCTGCCCGCCCAGGCCCAGGCTACCGCCCCCCGGCGTGGCGGCACGCTGGTCATCTCCTGGGGGGGACTGGAGCCACAGGCGCTCTATGTGCCCGGCGGCGGCGGCTCCGCGCCCTACCAGACGTCCACCAAGATCCTGGAACGCCTGCTGCGCATCGACGACAAGCTGCAGTTCCAGCCCGTGCTGGCCGAGTCGGTGACACCCTCCGCCGATTTCAAGCAGTACACCATCAAGCTGCGCCAGGGCGTGAAATGGCACGACGGCAAGGACTTCACCGCGCAAGATGTGGTCTTCAACGCGCTGCAGCACTGGAAACCCATTTCCGCCGGCATTGCGCTGAAAGCGCTGACGGACGCCAAGGCGGTGGACAGCCACACCGTGCTGCTGACCTTCCAGACCCCGGTGCCGGAGTTCTTCCTGAAGTCCACCCTGGCCGGAGCGTACCAGCTGGTACTGCCGCGCCACCTGTACGAAGGCAAGGACATCATCACCAACCCGGCCAACAACACGCCGGTCGGCACCGGCCCCTGGAAGTACGGGCAATGGGTGCGTGGCAGCCACGTGCAATACCAGCGCAATGAACAGTACTGGCGCCAGGGACAGCCCTATATCGACAAGCTCATCGTGCGCTGGTGGGCGGATGCCGCATCCCGCGGCGCCGCCCTGGAGACCGGCGAGCTGGGGCTGGCTTACTCCAGCCCCGTGCCAGCCCGCGACATCGACCGGCTGGTGAAGACCGGCAAGGTGACCCTGGAGACCCGTGGCTACGAGAACGCAGCCTGGACGGTCACCGCGGAATTCAACCAGCGCCGCGAGCATGTCAAGCGCCGTGAAGTGCGGCAGGCCATCCTGCACGCCATCAACCGCCAGTTCATTGTCGACACCATCTACTACGGCCGCGGCAAGCCTGCCATTTCGCCGATCTTCAGCAGCAACCCCATCTTCTTCACGGACGATGTGCCGCGCTATGCCTTCGACCCCAAGAAGGCCGGCGCACTGCTGGATGCAGCAGGCCTGCCGCTCAAGGACGGCAAGCGCTTCAGCGTGAATCTGCTGGCCGCAGCATGGTTTGAAGAGAACGCCAAGCTGGGGCAGTACCTCAAGCAGGCGCTGGAGGACGTGGGGATTGCGGTGAAGCTGGACTCGGTGGACCGCGCAACCGCATTGAAGCGCATCTACAGCGACTACGACTACGACATCGCCATTTCCAACTTCACGGCGCCGCTGGAACCAGTCCCCACCGTCACGCAGTACTTCACCACCGACGGCATTGTCCGTGGCGGTGCATTCCGCAACGCGACCGGGTTTTCCAGCCCTGAGATGGATGCACTGGTCGGCCGCATCACAGTGGAAACCAAACCCCAGGAACGCAAGAAACTGGTGCATGCCTTTGCAAAGCTGGCGTCCACCGAAGTCCCGCTCGTGCCCCTGGTGGAAATCCAGGCCTTCACGCTGGCCAGCAAGAAGCTGCACAACTTCACCTCCGTGGCCGATGTCCAGGGCGGATCGCTGGACGACGTATGGCTGGGCGCTTGAGGTGAGCACATGCTGGTGAACCTCATCTTGCGGCGGCTGGGACAGGCGGTTCCGCTCCTGCTGGGGGTGGTGGTGCTCAACTTCCTGCTCATCCAGATGGTGCCCGGCACCTTTCTGGATGTCATGACGGCGGAGCGCCAGGTCACAGATCCGGCACTCATCGAGCGCTTGCGCGTGACCTATGGCATGGACCAGCCTGCCAGCGTGCAGCTGCTCAAATACATCGCTTCGGTGGCACAGCTGGACCTGGGCTATTCCTACCGGCACAACACCCAGGTCATCGACGTGATCGGTGCCCACCTGCCGGCCACGCTGGTTCTGATGCTGTCCGCATTGGCGATTGCGGTGCTGGTCGGGGTGGCTGCGGGCATCGTCTCGTCCATCAAGGTCAACACCTGGTGGGATACGGCGGTCTCCCTCTTTGCCACGCTGTGCTTTGCGGCGCCCAGTTTCTGGCTGGGCATCATGCTCATCGTCCTGTTCGCGGTGAAGCTGGGCTGGTTTCCGGTGGGTGGTATGGTCACCATCGGGCTCGATGGCGGACTCTGGCAACAGACCTTGGATGTGCTCCACCACCTGGCACTGCCGGCCATCACCCTGGGGCTGTTCTACAGCGCCAGCTACGCCCGCGTCATGCGTGCCTCCATGCTGGAAGTCAGCCGCATGGACTATGTGCGCACGGCCAAGGCCAAGGGCCTGAAGGACGTGGCCATCGTGCTGCGGCACATGGCCCGCAATGCGGTGCTTCCCATCGTCACGCTGCTGGGGCTGCAGCTGGGTGCCGTGCTGGGCGGCAGCATCGTGGTGGAAGCCGTCTTCAGCTGGCCGGGCATCGGCAGTGTGCTGTTCGACAGCGTGATGAGCCGCAACTACCCGGTCGTGCTGGGCATTCTGGTCCTGAGCTCAGCCGTGGTGATTCTGGCCAATATTGCCGTGGACATTCTGTACGCACGGCTTGACCCGCGCATCAAGGCGCTCTGACATGCGTTCCATCTCTACCCCCATTCCTGCGGGGCCCAGCGCCTCACAAGCAGCCCGCAAGGCTGCGGGCGCCATTGGCCCGTTCCTGCGCCGCTTTGCGCGCAACCGCGGCGCCGTGATCGGCGCGGTGATCCTGTGCACCATCGCGGCCGTGGCCCTGGCGGCGGACCTGCTGTTCCCCACCGATCCCTTGCGCATCGTGGCGACGCCCGAGATCTGGCCTTTCAGCCAGTGGAGCCATCCATTGGGCACCGATTCGCTGGGCCGGGACATTGCGGCCATGATCGCCCACGGTGCGCGTGCCACCCTGCTCATCGGCCTGGTGGCGGCCACCACCGCCACCCTGCTGGGCGTGGGCATTGGCGCGGCATCCGCCTGGGCCGGTGGCTGGGTCGATGAGGTGCTGATGCGGGTGACGGAGCTGTTTCAGATCATCCCGAATGTGGTCTTCGTGCTCACGGTGGTGTCGATTCTCGGCCCCCACATCGAAGCCATCACCCTGGCCATCGGCCTGGTCTCCTGGCCACCGATTGCACGGCTCACACGCGCGGAATTCCTGTCCTTCAAGGAGCGGGAGTTCGTCCAGGCCTGCCGTTCGGTCGGCCTGCATCCGGCACACATCATCTTCAAGGAAATCCTACCCAATGCGCTGCCCCCGGTGATCGTCATGTCGTCGCTGGTGGCGGCGGGCGCCATCCTCTATGAATCCGTGGTGTCGTTTCTCGGCCTCGGCGACCCCAATGTCGCCAGCTGGGGACGGCTGGTGGGCGAAGGGCGCAGCCTGATCCGCACCTCCTGGTACCTGTGCGCCGTACCCGGCGTGGCCATCATGCTGGCGGTTCTCTCTCTGAATCTGGTCGGCGACGGGCTCAACGACGCCCTCAACCCCAAGCTGCGCAAGCGCTGAGGCGCAGCAGCTCCATCCACCCTCGAACCATGACCTCTCACCGCTACAACCTGGGGGATCTCAACGATCCCGCGCTTTCGCTGGAAAGCACCGCCATCATCGACCTGCGCGAACCCGCCCTGCCGCGCCATTACAGCCATGCGGAGGTGCGCGCACTGGCCGGCGGGGTGGCCCGCTGGCTGACGGAACAGGTATTTCCCCCAGGCTCGCGCGTGGCGATCGCCTCGCTGAATCGCGCCGAATACCTCATCACCTATTTCGGCATCATGCGTGCCGGCCATGTGGCCGTGCCCATCAACATCAAGCAGTCGCCGGAGATTCTGGAATATGTGCTGCAGGATGCCGACGTGGTGCTGGCCTTCACCGACGGCGCACGCCGTGCCGCGCTGGCAAGCCATGTGCCGGTGATCGATTTCGATGATGCCGGACCCGATGGGTTTACCGCACGCATGGTGCCTGCCGACTTGGACAGTGTGCGCCCGGCGCACGACGATGTGGCGCAGATGCTCTACACCTCCGGCTCCACCGGCAAGCCCAAGGGGGTTCCGCTCACGCATGCGGGCCAGCTCTGGGCGCTGCAGGCCACCACGGAAGTGCCCGGCCCCGTGCAGGCGCGCTACCTGCTGGCACAACCGCTGTTCCACATGAACGGACTCTTCATGTCCAAGCGCGCATTCGCCGTGCATGGGCTGCTGGTGATCCAGCCCGGGTTCGATGTGGATGCCTACATCGACGCGCTGGAGCGCTACCGCATCACGGTGCTGACGGCAGTGCCGACCATGTTCGCGCGCATCATCAAGGATCCGCTCAAGCTGCAAGGACGGGACTTCTCCGCGCTCAAACGGGTCATGCTGGGCTCGGCCCCCATGACGCTGGACCTGCTCCAGCGCATCCAGCACGCCTTCCCCGACGCCCGCGTGACGCATGGCTATGGCACCACGGAGGCCGGCCCCGCCGTGTTCGGACCGCACCCTGCCGGCATTCCGACGCCCGGACTGGCCTTGGGCCATCCCATCGACCCGGCCCAGGTGCGGCTGGTGGACGGCCCCAGCGACGACGAAGGGGTGCTGCTGATGCGCAATCCGGCCCTGCTGTCCGGCTACCACAACCTCCCGGAGAAAAGCGCCCAGGTGCTGCAGAACGGCTGGTACTACAGCGGTGATGTCATGCGCCGCGATGTCGATGGCTTTTACTACTTCATCGGCCGCGCCGATGACATGTTTGTCTGCGCGGGCGAGAACATCTACCCCGTGGAAGTGGAGAAGCTGCTGGAAAAGCACCCTGACGTGGCCCAGTGCAGCGTGGTGCCGCTGCCCGACGAGGAACGTGCGCAGGTGCCCGTGGCCTTTGTGGTCCGGCGCGAAGGCACTTCGGTGGATGCGGAAACGCTGAAGCAGCATGCACTGGCACACGGCCCGGCCTACCAGCACCCACGCCGCGTCTGCTTTGTACAGGACCTGCCCTGGGCAGGCACCAACAAGGTCGACCGGCATGCCCTGGTGCAGTTGGCCCGCGATCTGGAAAAGCGCCAGGCCTGGCACCAGCACGGCACGGAGGTGCTGGCATGAGCGGCTTTGACCTCAGCGGCAAGACGGCCCTGGTCACCGGCGCAAGCCGCGGCATCGGGCGCAGCATTGCCCTGGCGCTGGCTCAGCAGGGCGCGCAGGTGTTCATCCACTATCACCAGGCGGCCGATGCCGCCCGGTCGCTGGAGGCCGAGATCGCGCAGATCGGTGGCCAGGCATCGGTGCTGGCCGCCGATCTGAGCCTCCCGCAAGGCGCGGACCAGCTCGCCGATGCCCTCACCGGGCAATTGCAGGCCGCTGGCCTTGGCGGTCTGGACATCCTGGTGAACAACGCCGGGGTGGGCCTGAAGGCACGCATTGCCGATGTGCAGCCCGCCGATTTCGACCACGTGCTGCAGGTGAACCTGAAAACACCGTTCTTCCTGATCCAGCGCCTGCTGCCCGTGCTGAGGGACGGGGGGCGCATCATCAACATCTCGTCGATGGGCACGCGTGCCGCGTATCCGGAGATGAGCGTCTACGCCCCCGCCAAGGCCGGGCTGGAAGCACTGACGCTGTTGCTGGCCAGCGAACTGGGCGTGCGAGGCATCACCGTGAATGCGGTGCTGCCCGGTGCGACCGCCACCGACTTGAACACCCGGGCCCGAGACCCCGCGCAGGCGGCCGTCATTGCCCAGAGCGTGGCATTGGGCCGCGTGGGCCAGCCAGACGACATCGCGGGCATTGTGGCTTTCCTTGCCAGCGATGCCGCCCGCTGGGTGACCGCGCAGCGCATCGACGCCAGTGGCGGCCAGCGCATCTGATGCGCCGACCGCATGTGCTGTATTGCATGTTCCGCCGTTTGAATTCCGAAGACCTTCTATGAGTGCCTTGCTGTCCATCCAGAACCTGACCATCGACCTGCCCGCCGGGGGAGATCGTCCGCACGCGCTGCAGCAGGTGAGCCTGGACTTGCACCCGGGTGAGATCGTGTGTGTCGTGGGCGAAAGCGGCTCCGGCAAATCCCTCACCACCAGTGCGGTACTGGGCCTGCTGCCCGAAGGCGTCCAGGTCCGCAGCGGCCAGATTCTGTGGCGCGGGCAGGATCTGCTGCAGCTCGGTGCCGAGGGCCTGCGCAAGCTGCGCGGCAGCGAGATCGGGATGATCTTCCAGGAGCCGATGACCGCGCTGAATCCGCTGCGCACCATCGGCGACCAGATCGGCGAGGTGTTCCGTACGCACACCCGGCTGCCCCGCAAGACCATCCGTGCGCGCACCCTGGGGTTGCTGGAGTCTGTGAAGATCCCAGATCCGGACAAAGCGCTGAAAGCCTACCCCCACGAGCTCTCTGGCGGCCAGCGCCAGCGCGCCATGATCGCCATGGCGCTGGCGCTGGAGCCGGCCATGCTGATCGCCGACGAACCCACCACGGCGCTGGACGTCACCACGCAGGCCGAAATTCTGCACCTCATCCACGATCTGCAGCGGCGCAAAGGCATGGCCGTGCTCTTCATCACGCACGACTTCGGCGTGGTGGCCGAAATTGCCGACCGGGTGGCCGTCATGCAGCACGGCGTGCTGGTCGAAAGCGGGAAAGCCCAGGACGTGCTCGGCCGCCCGCAGCATGCCTACACCCGGGCCCTGATCGCGGCCGTGCCTCCGCTGCAAGCGCCCGTGCGCGGTGTGGCAAGCCAGACGCCTACCGCGCTGTCGGTCGCGCGCCTGTCCAAGACCTACCACCAGCGCAACTGGCTGGGCCGCACCAGCCGCACCACGCACGCGGTCAAGGACATCTCATTCAGCCTGCCTGCGGGAACGACGCTGGGGGTGGTGGGTGAGAGCGGATCGGGCAAGTCGACGCTCGCGCGCAACCTCATAGGCCTGCTGGTGCCAGATGAAGGCGAATTCCGTGTCGGAAACGACACTGTGCAGCTGCGCAACATTGCCGAGCGCCGGCTGCACGCCACCCGCGTACAGATGGTGTTCCAGGACCCGTACAGCTCCCTCAACCCGCGCCAGCGCGTGGGCGACATCGTCACCCAGGGCCCTATCGCGCATGGTGAATCCCGCGCCCAGGCCCTGGCCCATGCACGCGAGCTGTTTGCCCTCACTGGCCTGTCCCCCGACGCGCTGGACCGCTATCCGCACGAATTCTCGGGCGGCCAGCGCCAGCGCATCGGCATCGCCCGGGCGCTGGCCATGCGGCCGCAGATACTGATCGCCGACGAGCCGGTGTCCGCTCTGGATGTCTCGGTGCAGGCACAGGTGCTGGACCTGCTCACCCGCCTGCGCGAGCAGATGGGGCTATCGATGGTCTTCATCACCCACGATCTGCGGGTGGCGGCACAGATATGCGACCAGCTCATCGTCATGAAGTCCGGCGAGATTGTGGAGTCCGGCCACACCGCCCGCGTCTTCAGCCAGCCCCAGCACCCTTACACACGGGCACTGCTGGAGGCGATTCCGGGCAGGCATTGGATTCCCGATGCCTGCGCCCAGAAGGCGGCCTGAAGACATTTTTTCAGCCCCAATGGCCAGGACCCTGCCTGACACCGCAGTCCCTGCCACCGCCCTGCCCAAGAAAAAGCGCTCCGATGAAGCGCTTTTTTCATGATTACACCCACTGGGAGAGGGCTGACGCGAGGCCCCCCGAATCCGCAGTGAGGGGCAGCCTCATGGAGCAGGTTCAAAGCCTCCGCGGCCCAGGCTCCCACACGCTGCGCACTCGCTCACTGCTCCACCCGGATACCGTGCTCCACCGAGCGCTGCTTCCACAGGTCGATTTCCTTGAAGTAGAACGCCTTGAGCTCGGCCGGAGACATGTCCTGGTAGAAGGCTCCGGCATCGCTCAACCAGCGCTCCATCTGCGGCGTATGGAACGACTGGATTACGGTGGTATTGAGCCGCTGCACCACCTCGGCCGGCGTGCCCTTGGGCGCAAAGAAGGCGCTGAAGCTGACCATCTCCAGTCCTTCCAGCCCCACCTCTTTCACCGTTGGCGTATCGGGGTACAACGGAAAGCGCTTTGGACTGAACACCACCAGGGGCGTCAGGCGCTTGCCCAGCGTAAGCGGGCTGATCTCGCCGTAGAAGCCCACCGCAAAATCCACATGCCCGGAAGCGGCATCCGTGGCCGCCAACGAGCCCCCTTTGTAGGGCACGGGCTTGAACTCTGCGCCCACGGCCTTGGCCACCATCATGCAGGCAAAGTGGCTGGTGGCCGCCTGGCCGCTGGTGCCGCAGCTATAGGCATCCGCGTTGGCTGGCGCGGCCTTGGCTTTGTGCACCAGGTCCTGGATGCTCTTGGCCCAGGAGTTGCTGCCCGCCGTCAGCACCGGATAGCCCAGCGTGGCCATGGCCACGGGTTCGAAGTCTTCCTTGGGCTTGTAGCGCACCGTTCCACCGGCCGACGGAAACTGGATCAGCGAAGCCATGCCACCATACAGCAGCGTGTAGCCATCCTTGGGGGCCTTGAGCACCTCCATCGCCGCCAGTGTGCCTGATGCACCGGGGCGGTTGTCCACCACCACCGTTTGCTGCAGCCGCTCGCTCATCTGCTGTGCATAGCGGCGCGCCCAGATATCGTCGACACCGCCCACGGCATTGCCCACCACGATGCGGATGGGCTTGGAAGGAAACGTCTCCGCGGCCATGGCCCCGGCACTCCATCCGGCCGCCACAGCCACCGTCCATGCCATCCAGCCGGCCTGGTTCCACGACTTCACCATGTGCACCTCCTTGTACAAGCAGCTTGCGATCAGGCGCCCGTGGCGGATAGGCCGCCGCCGGCGTGCGAATTGCTATCCACCGGTGCATTAGTGCGTGTCCCGGGAGCGGGTGTGCGTGGGGCAAACCCTTTTGCGCCGTCCTGCAGGTGACACGGCAGGTGACGCAGGCGTCAACGGGCACCACCGCATGCGGCTCTGCCTGGCGGGGAACGGTCGCGTCTACGCAGCGTTGAATTGCGAATGCGAAAGAACCGACGCAGGGAGAGCACCAGAAACGACGGATTCAGGCCGCAGCAGCACGCAACAACTGTCCCGGCGTACGTCCGAACAGCTGGCGAAACGCCGCGATGAAGGCCGAGGTCGAGTCATAGCCGCAGACCAGGGCCACCTCGGTCACGCTCTGCAGGTCCTGCAACTGGGGCAAGGCCGCCAGCAGGCGCGCGCGTTGGCGCCATTGGCGAAAGCTCATCTGCGTCTGTCTCTGGAACCAGCGGCCCAGCGTACGCTCGGACACCCCCAGCTCCTGGCTCCACTGCGCCAGCTGCAGCGGGGCATCGGGCACGTCCAGCAGGTGGCGGCACCAGGCACGCAGGCGTTCGTCCTCCGGCCAGGGCAGGCGCAGTGCGGCCTGGGGCGCGGCATGGATCTGGTCCAGCAGCACCTGCACCAGGCGCCCGTCGGCCCCTTCCTCGGCATATTCCACGGGCAAGGTGGCAAAGTGGCGGATCATCTCGCGCAGCAGCGGCGACACTTCCAGCACCCGGCACGCCCCTCCCAGGTCCTGCAGAGCAGGGGTCGCGATGTACAGGCTGCGAATTTCGGTGCGCGGCGCATTGACCACGCTGTGCACCAGTTGCTGCGGAATCAGGATGGCCCACTGCGGCGGCGCAATGAACAGGCCCTGGTGGGTCTGTACCTGCAGCACGCCCTGGCTGGCATAGGAGAACTGCACCCAGTCGTGGGCATGCGCCACGGTGGCGGCCTTGCGCTGCATCTGCTCGGCGCGGGCGTAGACGGTCCGCGGGAGCCGGGCCAGCACGGGCACGGGGCGCGAGGCCAGGTCCCGGCGTTTTGTCGTTTCAGCGATATTCATACGCCTGATGTCGTTAGCAGGAAAGTTTCTAGCGTACTAGAGTGAGGCCCATCGCGGCCCCGTGCCGCTTTTGGCCGCAATCCGCTTGCGGCTTTGTCTTTCTGCCTCTGCCATGCGACGCCCTAGTTTTCTCCCCGACAATTTCATGCTCATCCTGCTGGCCATGCTGGTGCTGGCCAGCGTGCTGCCCGTGCGCGGTGTCTATGCCGACTATGCGAGCACGGTGACCAACATGGCCATCGCCCTGCTGTTCTTCCTGCACGGAGCCAAGCTGTCGCTGAACGCCATTGTCAAGGGCATGGGGCACTGGCGCCTGCATTCGCTGGTGTTCGCCTGCACCTTCCTGCTTTTTCCGCTGCTGACGCTGGCGCTCAAGCCCGTGCTGCTGCCCCTGCTGGGACAGGACCTGTTCCGCGGCATGCTGTACCTCAGCGCCCTGCCCTCGACCGTGCAGTCGTCCATCGCCTTCACCTCGATCGCGCGCGGCAACATCCCGGCGGCCATCTGCTCGGCCGCAACATCCAGTCTGATGGGCATCTTCATCACCCCCCTGCTGGTGCTGCTGATGCTGGGTCAGAGCGCGCACAGCCTGCCGTTTGGCGATGCCGTGCTCAAGATCATGCTGCAGCTGCTGCTGCCTTTTGTGCTGGGCCAGCTGGCGCGCCGCTGGATCGGCGCCTGGGTGGACCGCCGCAAGGCCGTGCTCAAGCATGTGGACCAGACCTCGATCTACCTGGTGGTCTACACGGCCTTCAGCAGCGCCGTGGTCGAGGGCCTGTGGTCACAGCTGCCACTGCAGCAGATTCTGGTGCTGGCCCTGGCCTGCTGCGTGCTGCTGGCCCTGGTGCTGGGCACGACCTGGTGGCTGGGCCACCGCCTGGGCTTTGACCTCCCCGACCGCATCACCATCCTGTTCTGCGGCTCCAAGAAGAGCCTGGCCACGGGCGTCCCCATGGCCCAGGTACTGTTCATAGGCGGCTCCATGGGCACGCTGCTGCTGCCTCTGATGCTTTTTCACCAGATTCAGCTGTTTGTCTGCGCGGTGCTCTCCAAGCGTCTGGCAGACCGCACGGATGAGGTGCAAGCCTGAAGCGACACACAGGATTCAGAGCTCCTGTCAGCCCCCAAACGCAGGATGGATGGAGACGCGCCTGCTGGGCAAGAAGGCCGTGGAGGTGAGACCCTGGGTGCTCTTGGCGTAACGCGCTCGGCAACTTCCAAGCGACGGCAAAAAAATAGCCGGCTGCCTACAGGCTGAAACCGCAGCCGCAGCCACCCCAAGCCATCACCGTTGCGGCAGCTTCAGCGTCACCTCCAAGCCTCCCTCTGGCTCATTGCGCAGCAGCAACTGGCCACCCTGCGCATGCGCCACGGTCTGCGCAATGGACAGGCCGAGACCCATGCCGCCCGAATCCGCATTGCGCGAATGCTCCAGGCGGTAGAAGGGCTCCAGCACCCGCGCTGAATGACTTCCATGCTTTTCTTCAAGAAATCCTCCGCATGGAATTTGGCGATCTGGAGCAGCCCAGAGACTTCACCACGGTGAGAGTCTTCACGTCCATGATTGCGACCCGTCCCAAGCCCATGCATTGCTGGGACTCGATGTGGGTTCACCCGAGCAGCAAAGAACCTACATCGAGCGCGCTGTCGCGCATACTGCTGAAGGCGTGCAAAAGCGCTGATGGAATCGACCCGGCAGAGCGCAGCAAGCCCCGCCGATCCCACAGGGGCATCGCTGTCGCCTCAGCGCTGTGCCAGCGGGTGGTCTGCCAGGCGGGCACAGCGCCGATGCCTGATGCCCGTCCCAGCAGAAAGAGGTGTCGCGGCTCTTACTCCACCGTCACGCTCTTGGCCAGATTGCGCGGCTTGTCGACATCGGTACCCCGTGCCACGGCCGTGTGGTAGGCCAGCAGCTGCAGCGGCACCACGTGCAGGATGGGGCTGAGCGCGCCATAGTTCTCGGGCATGCGGATCACATGCATGCCTTCTTCGCTTTCGATGTTGGTCTTGGCGTCGGCCAGCACATACAGCACACCGCCGCGCGCGCGCACTTCCTGCATATTGCTCTTGAGCTTTTCCAGCAGCTCATCATTGGGCGCTACGGTAACCACCGGCATGGCACTGTCCACCAGCGCCAACGGGCCATGCTTGAGCTCGCCGGCCGGGTAGGCTTCGGCGTGGATGTAGCTGATCTCCTTGAGCTTGAGCGCCCCTTCCAGGGCAATCGGATAGTGCGCACCACGGCCCAGGAACAGGGCGTTCTGCATCTTGGCGAAGTCCTCCGCCCAGCTGATGACCTGGGGCTCCAGCGCCAGCACGGCCTGCAGGGCCACGGGCAGGTGGCGCATCGCCGTCAGATACTGCTGTTCCTTTTCTTCGCTCAGCCGGCCCTTGGACTGGGCCAGCGCCAATGTCAGCAGGAACAGCCCCGCCAGCTGGGTGGTGAACGCCTTGGTGGACGCCACGCCGATCTCCACGCCCGCGCGGGTGATGTAGGCCAGCTTGCATTCGCGCACCATGGCGCTGGAGCCCACGTTGCAGATGGTCAGCGTATGCGTCATGCCCAGGCTCTGGGCGTGGCGCAGTGCGGCCAGGGTGTCGGCGGTTTCACCGGACTGGGTGATGGTGACCACCAGGGTCCGCGGGTTGGGCACGCTGGTGCGGTAGCGGTATTCGCTGGCCACTTCCACCGCGCAGGGAATGCCGGCAATGGCTTCCAGCCAGTACTTGGCGGTGCAGCCGCTGTAGTAGCTGGTGCCGCAGGCCAGGATCAGCACCTGGTCGATCTCCTTGAACACGCGCCACGCCGCGGTGCCGTCGGCACCGTCAAACAGCTCGGGGGCGATGTTGACGATGCCTTCCAGCGTGTCACCGATCGCGCGCGGCTGCTCGAAGATTTCCTTTTGCATGTAGTGGCGGTACGGACCCAGCTCGGCTGCGCCGCTGTGGGCGTGCACGGTCTTGACGGGGCGCTGCTCGGGCAGCACCACATGGCCGTCCTTGGCGGCAATCCAGTAGCGCCCGGGCTGCAGGTCCACCAGGTCGCCTTCTTCCAGATAGACGATCTGGTCCGTCACACCGGCCAGGGCCATGGCGTCGCTGGCCAGGAAGAATTCGCTGTTGTCCACGCCCACCCCCAGGATCAGGGGCGAGCCGGCGCGCGCGCCCACCACGCGGTGGGGCTCGTCCTTGTGCATCACGGCCAGCGCATAGGCGCCGTGCAGCTCGGCGCGTGTGGCTTTCAGGGCGTCGAACAGGTCGCCGTTGTAGTGACTGTCCAGCAGGTGGGCAATGACTTCGGTGTCCGTCTGGCTGGCAAAGATATAGCCCTTGTCCTGCAGCTTGGCGCGCAGCTGTTCGTAATTTTCGATGATGCCGTTGTGCACCAGAGCCACGCGGGCCGGTTTACCCGATTCGGCCGTCAGGCCCGGGCCATAGCTGAAATGCGGGTGGGCGTTGTGCACGGCCGGCGCACCATGGGTGGCCCAGCGGGTGTGGGCAATGCCCGTCAGGCCCTGCAGGTCTTCGGTCCGCACCTGCTCCAGCAGTTCGGCCACACGGGAAGTGCTGCGGGCGCGCTGCAGGCCCTGGCTGATGGGGCTGCCCTGCACCAGGCGGTGCACCGCCACGCCGCAGGAGTCATAGCCCCGGTATTCCAGGCGTTGCAGGCCCTGCACCAGCAGGGGAACGATGTTGCGGGTAGAGACGGCGCCGACGATGCCACACATAAAACAAGCTCCGGTTCAAAAGGATGGCGAATGCTAGAAGCTTTAAAAAGTAATTTTTAAAAAACTAAAATGCAATTTTTGAAAACTTCTTTCACCCCACATCGATTCTGAAATTAAATTTCTATAATCAATTTCAAATGAAAGAAAATAAAGAAAACGAAACACTCGATTACACAGACCTGCAGTTGCTCGATACCTTGCAGCGCGATGCCAGCCTGAGCAACCAGACACTGGCTGAACGGCTGGGTCTGTCGGCCCCCACCTGCCTGCGCCGCGTTCGCCGGCTGCATGCACTGGGTCTGATCGAACGCTCGGTGACGGTGCTGCAACCCGAGCGGGCGGCCAGCCTGCTGGGCCACGGTCTGCAGGCGCTGGTGGAAATCACGCTGGACCGCCAGAGTGCCGAGGCGCTGGACGCCTTCGAGGCCCTGGCCGTAGCCGAAGATGCGGTGCAGCAGTGCTGGAGGGTCTCGCCCGGACCAGACTTCATGCTGGTGCTGCATTGCTGGGACATGCCGGCCTATCTGGCGCTGTCACAGCGCCTGTTTGCCCAGCATGCCAATGTGCGCAATGTGAAGGCGTTCTTCGCCACCAAGCGCGCCAAGTTCAGCCCGCACCTGCCGCTGCTGGCAGCGGAGCCGGACCGCGGCGACCAGCACACCCTGCCCCGCTGAACACCCGCACCGCGGGTGCGCGGGGCGCTAGCAAGGTCCAGGCATCCCATGCCATGCAGCACTGCCCGGCAGGAACGCGGCACCACCGCGGTCACATCAATCAGCCCGCGGCCGGCCACTCCAGCACCGCCGTGCAGCCTTCGCCGGGACGGGAGTGCAGCTGCAAGCTGGCGCCATGGCGCTGGGCCAGGGCGTGCACCAGGGCCAGGCCACAGCCCATGCCGGCAAAGTCGTTCTCGCGGTGCATGCGCTGGAACGGCGGCCAGCTGACCGCCATGCGGGACGATTCAAAGCCCACGCCCTGGTCACGGATGGCAATGCGCCACAAGCGGGGAACGGGCATGGACAGGCTGACCTGCACCTGGGGCAGCATCTGCCGGGCGGTGAACTTGGCAGCATTGCCCAGCAGCTCGCCCAGCACCGTGTGCAGCGCGGTGGGATCGGCCTGCAGCAGCGCAGGCTGGGCCGGCAGCTCCCAGGCCACGGTGTCCCCCTGTGGCAGGCTGCGGGCGGCGCAGGACTGCAGCACGCCACACACATCCACGGGCTGCGGATCCAAGGGCTGGCGCACCGCGCGGGACAGCTGCATCAGCGCATCCAGCATGCGGCCCATCTTGTGGGCAGACTGCTCCATGGTGCCCAGAAATTCCTGGGCCTCATCTGCGGCCTCCCCGGGTGCAGCCGCGGCCAGTTGCTCCACGGACTCGCGCAGCAGCGGCGCAAACGAGGTCAGATGCCGCAGCGGCGCACGCAGATCGTGCGAGACGGCACGCAGCAGCCCTTCGTGCGCGTCCTGCAACTGCGCCAGTTGCTGCTGGCAGGCCGCCAGCTCGGCCCGCACTGTTTCCTGGGGCGACGGGACGGCAGCGCCATCGGGCAGGCAGTCGCGCTCCATGGCTCAGGCCTTGGGGGGCTTGACCGGGCGCGCCCAGTTGGCCTTGCTGATCTGCTTGCCACGGGCCACGCTCAGGGCGCCCGGCTCGGTGCTCTTGGTGATGGTGGAGCCGCCGCCCACGGTGCCGCCCGCGCCAATGGTCACGGGCGCCACCAGCACGCAGTTGCTGCCGATGTGCACATCGGCCTCGATCACCGTGCGGTGCTTGTTGGCCCCGTCGTAGTTGGCGGTGATGGAGCCGGCGCCGTAGTTCACGCGCTCGCCCACGGTGGCGTCCCCCAGATAGGCCAGGTGGTTGGCCTTGGCCCCATCGGCCAGCGTGGAATTCTTCACTTCCACAAAGTTGCCGATGTGCACTTCGCGGCCCAGCTGCGCACCGGGGCGCAGACGGGCAAACGGGCCGATCAGCGCACCCTCACCCACGCTGGCACCGGCCTTTTCGCCGTCGATATGGGTGAAGGGGTGGATCACCGCGCCCGCCGCAATCGTGGCATTGCTGATGTGGCAGTAGGCACCGATCTGCGCGCCGTCGCCAATGCGCACCTGGCCGGTAAAGATGCAGCCCACATCGATATCCACGTCCTGGCCGCACTGCAGCTGGGCCAATGTGCCACGGGCGTCATCACGCAGGTCAAAGCGTCCCGGATCGGCCAGGCGCACGCCTTGCTCCATCAGCGCCTTGGCGGCGCGCAACTGGTGGGCCCGCTCCAGTTCGGCCAGCTGCAGCGGGCTGTTCACACCGGCCACCTGCAGCACATCGCTGATGCGGTGGCCCACCACGGGCACGCCGTCGGCCACGGCCATGGCCACGATGTCGGTCAGGTAGTACTCGCCCTGGGCGTTGTTGTTGTTCAGCTTGGCCAGCCACTGCGTCAGGTGCCGGACCGGCACGGCCATGATGCCGCTGTAGATCTCGGTGATGGCGCGCTCGACCTCGCTGGCGTCCTTCTGCTCCACGATGCGCTGCACGGTGCCCGCACTGTTGCGCACAATGCGGCCGTAGCCCGTCGGATCGGGCATGGCCACCGTCAGCAGCGCCATTTTGTCGCCGCCCGCCGCATCCAGCAGCCCTTGCAGGGTATCGGCCTGCGTCAGCGGCACATCGCCCGACAGCACGATGGCCATACCATCGCCCGCCAGCGCGGGCACGGCCTGCTGCACGGCATGGCCGGTTCCCAGCTGCGGCTCCTGGCGCACAAACTTCAGTTCAAAACCGGCATCGGCGCCCGGGCCGCTGGCCAGGGCCGCTTCGACGTCCGCGGCACCATGGCCGGTCACCACCACCGCCGAACGCGCCTGCAACTGGCCCGCCGTGTGCAGCACATGCTGCAGCAGTGCCCGTCCCGCCAGCTTCTGCAAGACTTTGGGGTGGCGGCTTTTCATGCGCGTGCCTTTGCCGGCGGCCATGATGATGAGGTCCAATGCTGCGGTCATAGAGGATGGAGTGTGGTGGACAGAAGGCAGAACCGGGCGCTGCATGGCAGGCACACCGGGACTGCAAGACCGGGCGATTATCCGCCCCTGCGCGCAGGCTGTGAGCGCTGGCTGTCCCCCGCAGCATGTTCGGCACACCGCCGGCCGCTTGGTGGACGGCGCGGGCCTGCGTAATATGGCGCTTTGGCAGAACGCACCGTGCAGCGCCATCCCTCCCTTTTTTCCGGCCCTGCAGCCGCCACCATGTCCACCGCCTCCAGTTCCAGCGCATCCGGTCTGACCCTGCGCACCCGCCCCATCGCCATCGGCCATGTGCGTGCCTTTCTGGCCGTGGCGCGGCACCTGAACTTCCGTGCCGCTGCCGAAGAACTGGCGCTGACGCAATCTGCGGTCAGCCGCCAGATCCAGGGGCTGGAAGACGAGGTGGGTCTGCCCCTGTTTCTGCGCCACACCCGTGCCGTGGAGCTGACCAGCGCCGGTGCCCAGCTGCTGCGCGCCTGGACGCCGGCGGTGGAGCGCATCGACACCGCCGTGCGCAGCGTGCGCCAGAGCGCCGGGCGCAAAAGCGTGTCCATCACCACCTGGGCCAGCTTTGCTGCCATGTGGCTGATCCCGCGGCTGGAGGACTTCCAGCGCCAGCACCCGGACATCGACATCCGCATCGACACCACCGACAGCCTGGTCGATCTGGAGACCACCGACGTGGACCTGGCCATCCGCTACAGCCGGCCCACGGCCGCACTGCGCGGCGTGACCGAGCTGTTTGGCGAGCAGCTGGCCGTGGTCGCCAGCCCCTGGCTGCTGCAATCGGCCACCGCCCCGCGCCGGCCGCAGGATCTGGTGGGCTGGAGCCTGATCGAAGCCACCGACGCCGACCAGCACCCGCACCTGCAGTGGCTCAGCTGGCACCGCTGGCTGCGTGACCAGGACTGCGCCGACCTGCAGCCACGCCGCTGGGTCTATCTGCGCTATGCCCACCAGATCGTGCAGGCCGCTCTGGCCGGCCAGGGCCTGGCCCTGACCCGCCTGCCGCTGGTGGCCGAGGCCCTGGCCGACGGCCGGCTGGTGGAAGTGTTCCCGCGCCAGCGGCTGGATTCCCCGCTGGCCTACTGGCTGCTGACCGGTCCGCGCAGCGGCCAGCGGCCCGAAGTGCAGGCGTTTGCACAGTGGCTGCAGCAGCAGGCCCATGACACCCGCCAGGCCATGGCGCCGGTGGACGATCCGGCTTAGCCACGCCGCCCGGCGACACCCACCATTCGGCGCCACAGCGGGCGCAGCCGGTTGCGGCGGGGCCCTGCGTGCGGGAGGCGCTTTCCATAATGGCAGCAGCCCCATCTGCCTATGTCCACCACCGCCCAGCCGCTGCACGAAAGCTACCGCCTGCTGATCCGCTTTTGCGCAGTAGTGGTCTGTCTGGTGCACCTGGCCTTCATTCCCATCTTTGCCGGTACGGGGGTGCATGCGCTGGCCGCCGGCAATGTGCTGAGTGTCCTGGCCTATGGCTACGCCTACTGGCAAAGCCGGCCCCAGGGCAATGTGCGCTTGGCAGCCGATGTGATTGCCCTGGAAATCGGGCTGCACGCCGTTGCTGCCACACTGGCCATCGGCTGGAGCAGCGGCTTTCACTACCTGATGATCCCCATGGTGCCGGTGTGCATGCTGTCCGCCACCCGACCGCGGGCGGCGCGCATGGGCATCGTGCTGTGCATTTCGCTGGCCTATATCGGGCTGCGTTTCTGGAGCAGCCGGCACCCTCCCTTCTACCGGCTGTCCGACGGACTGCTGCAGGCGCTGGAATACGGCTGCCTGGTCACCCTGTTCCTGGCCTTCATCACCATCGCCCTGCGCTACCACGACATCATCGTGGAGGCACACGAGATGCTGCGGCATGAGGCCTTCACCGACCCGCTGACCGGTGCGCTGAACCGCCGCCGCTTGGCCCAGGTGGCCACGCTGCCCCCCGCCGCCGACACCCACAGCGCGCTGCTGCTGTGCGACCTGGACCATTTCAAGCTGGTCAACGACCAGTACGGCCATTCAGTCGGCGATCAGGTGCTGCAGGCCTTCTACCGCCAGTTGCTGGAATGTACGCGCGGCGGCGACCATGTGTGCCGCTGGGGCGGCGAGGAATTTCTGGTGCTGCTGCCCCAGACCGACATGGCCGTGGCCCGCATGGTCGCCTACCGCCTGCGCGCCAGCGTGGAGCGGACCTCGGTGCGCCTTCTGTCCGGCGAACTGCTGTTCATCACCGTCACCGTCGGCCTGACCCACCTGGGTCCGGGAGAGCCGCTACAAGCCGCCGTGCACCGGGCCGACGAAGCGCTGTACCGCGGCAAGGCCGCCGGCCGCAACCAGGTGCAGGACAGCACCGTGGAACGCCCCGTTCCTGTGGCGGAACTGCAGGTGTAGCCGCGTTCAGCCCCCCGGCGTGGCATGGGCCTTGACCCGCTCGCCCCACCAGAAACAGAACAGCCTGTGCACCAGCACCCGGCCTATCGGACGGGACACCATCCGACATGCTGGGCGCCTGTGCACAGGCTGCTTGGGTTTTCAGGCTCGCTGGCCCGGTAGCCCCGAACGGGGCGGCCGAGCACGTCCGCTCAGGCCAGCGTCACGCGGGCGAACTTGCGCTTGCCCACCTGCAGCACAAAGCTGCCAGCATCCAGTTTCAGGCCGCGGTCGCTGATGACCGTGCCGTCGATGCGCACGCCGCCGCCGTCGATCAGGCGGTTGGCCTCGCTGGTCGACGGGGCCAGATTGGCCTGCTTGAGCAAGGCGCCGATGCCCAGCGGGGCGCCGGACAGGCTGACTTCCGGGATATCGTCGGGAATGCCGCCCTTGGAGCGGTTGGTGAAATCCTGCTCGGCCGCATCGGCCGCCGCCGCACTGTGGAAGCGCGTAGTGATTTCCTTGGCCAGCGCCACCTTGGCATGCTTGGGGTTGCCGCCGGCGGCAATGTCCGCCTTCAGTTGGGCGATGTGTTCCAGGCTCTGGAAGGACAGCAGCGTGTACCAGTCCCACATCAGGTCGTCCGAAATCGACAGCACCTTGGCAAACATGGTGTTGGCGTCTTCGGTGATGCCGATGTAGTTGTTCTTGGACTTGGACATCTTGTGCACGCCGTCCAGGCCCACCAGCAGCGGCATAGTAAGCACACACTGCTGCTCCTGACCATACTCTGCCTGCAGATGGCGCCCCATCATCAGGTTGAACTTCTGGTCCGTGCCGCCCAGCTCCAGGTCGGCCTTGAGCGCCACCGAGTCATAACCCTGCAACAAAGGATAGAGAAACTCGTGCAGGCTGATGGAGCTGCCTTCGGTGAAACGCGTGTGGAAGTCGTTGCGCTCCATCATGCGGGCCACGGTGTACTTGGCCGACAGCTGGATCATGCCGCGCGCGCCCAGTTGGTCGCACCATTCGCTGTTGTAGCGCACCTCGGTCTTGGCCGGATCCAGCACCTTGGCAGCCTGGGTGTAATAGGTTTCGGCGTTGGCCTTGATCTGCTCGGCAGTCAGCGGCGGGCGCGTGCTGTTGCGGCCCGACGGGTCACCGATCAGCGTGGTGAAGTCGCCGATCAGGAAAATCACCTGATGGCCCAGGTCCTGCAACTGGCGCATCTTGTTCAGGACCACGGTGTGGCCCAGGTGGATGTCGGGGGCCGTGGGGTCCAGGCCCAGCTTGATGCGCAGGGGCACGCCCGTGGCTTCGGACTTTGCCAGTTTCTGGATCCACTCGTCCTTGGGCAGCAGTTCATCCACTCCGCGCAACGTCACTTCCAGCGCTTGTCCTACACCTTCCGTCAACGGGAACGTCTTAACACTATCTTGATTCATAAGGGTTTTCTTGGATGCGATGGAGAGGTCGCCCGTTATACTCCGGGCTCGGTCGCAGTGGCGGATTCTAGTAGGCATCCCGTATCTACTCCGCCGTATGGCTGCTATCCGACACCTTGCACACACCATTCCTACGCTATCTCGCGCAGGGGGACAGTGGTGTGCCAGACCCTAGGGACATCGTTTTGAAAGACAGCTTGATATCTGCCGGCAGTGCTTTGCTAGCACGGCTGGCCCTTCTGGTGCAAAAGCACCCCAAGCGCGTCACCAGCGGAGTGGCAGCCCTGCTGCTCTCCGGAGGCGGTGCTGCGTTTGCAGTGGCATCGCTGGGCCCCGACGTGGCCGACATGCCGGTGCGCACCATCACACAGACTGTGCCTTCCCTCGTGGAAGACACATCGCTCGCCGACCTGGCCGATCTGAACAGCTTCACCCTGTACCGCAGCGACTACACGCGCGGCACGGACACGGCAGAAGCGCTGCTGCAACGCCTGGGCATTGCCGATCCCTCGGCTTCCGCCTTCCTGCGTGCAGACAGCAATGTGCGCCAGAACCTGCTGGGCCGCGCTGGCCGTCTGGTGTCTGCCGAAGCCACCAACGACCACCAGCTGCAAAAGCTCACCGCCCGCTGGACCACCAGTGACGACAGCGATGAATTCCAGCGCCTGGTCGTGGAACGCGACGCCAACGGCAAGTTCACGGCCTCCATCGAGACGGCCGAGCTGACCGTGGGCTCGCGCCTGGCGGGCGGCACCATCCGCAGTTCGCTGTTTGCAGCCACCGATGCCGCGTTCATTCCCGACAGCGTGGCCGTGCAGATGGCCGATGTGCTGTCCGGCAGCATCGACTTCCGCCGTTCGCTGCGCAAGGGTGACCGTTTCTCCGTGGTCTACGAAAGCCTGGAAGCCGACGGCGAGCCCCTGCGCGCCGGCCGCCTGCTGAGCGTCGAATTCCACAACAACGGCAAGACCCACCAGGCCATGTGGTACCAGCCCGAAGGCGCCAGCCGCGGCAGCTACTACGACCTGGACGGCCGCAGCCTGCGCCAAGCCTACCTGACGTCACCCGTGGAATTCTCGCGCGTGTCCAGCGGCTTTGCCATGCGCCTGCACCCCATCCAGAAGACCTGGAAGGCCCACCTGGGAACTGACTTTGCGGCCCCCACCGGCACCAAGGTCCGCACCATCGGCGACGGCGTGGTGGAATTCGCAGGTGTGCAGAACGGCTTCGGCAACGTGGTGTTCGTCAAGCATGCCAATGCCGACCATGTCACCGTCTACGCCCACCTGAGCCGCATCGATGTGCGCAAGGGCCAGAGCGTGGAACAGGGCCAGACCATTGGCGCCGTGGGCTCCACCGGCTGGGCCACCGGCCCGCACCTGCACTTCGAGTTCCGCGTCAACGGCAAGCACGAAGATCCGCTGGTGGTGATGGCCAAGAACGCGGCCGATGCACCGATCGACCGCCGGAACGAAGCCGCCTTCAAGCAGTACTCTGCCCAGATGCGCATGCAGCTGGATTCGGCCCAGACCGTGCAGCAGGCCAGCGCCCAGTAAGCGCCGCCACCCTCTCTTGCAAAGGCCCCTCCGGGGCCTTTGTCGTTTCCGGGGCATACTGCGCCTTTGCTGTTGCCCCGACCGTTTCCGTCCGCCATGACCGTTGCCACTCCCGCTTCCGACCTCTTCATCGGCCTGATGTCCGGCACCTCATTGGACGGGGTGGACGGGGTGCTGGTGGACTTCCGCCACGGCACCCGCGTGCTGCAGCATGCCAGCTGCGGCTTCACGCCCGGCCTACGCGCCGAACTGCTGGCCTTGAACACCCCCGGCGGCCAGGACGAGCTGCACCGCGCCGCCCTGGCGGCCAATGCCCTGGTGGCCCACTACGCCCAGGTGGTGCAGCAGTTGCTGCAACGCAGCGGCGTGGCGACCGACCAGGTGGCCGCCATCGGCGCCCACGGCCAGACCGTGCGCCACCGCCCGCAGCTGTTCGACGGCACGGGCTACACGCTGCAGCTCAACGCCCCGGCCTTGCTGGCCGAACGCAGCGGCATCACCGTGGTCGCCGATCTGCGCAGCCGCGATGTGGCCGCCGGGGGCCAGGGGGCTCCCCTGGTGCCGGCCTTCCACCAGGGCGTCTTCGGCCAGGCCGGCCGGACCACGCTGGTACTGAACATCGGCGGCATTGCCAACCTGAGCGTGCTGGGTGCGGACGGTGCCGTGCAAGGTTTTGATTGCGGCCCCGGCAATGCGCTGATGGACGGCTGGTGCCTGCACCACACCGGCCAGCCCTATGACGACGGCGGGCGCTGGGCTGCCAGCGGGCGTGTGCTGCAGCCTCTGCTGCAGCGCCTGCTGGCCGAGCCGTTCTTTGCGCAGCAGCCCCCCAAAAGCACGGGCCGCGACCTGTTCCACACCGACTGGCTGACTGCACACCTGGCCGCCATACCAGAGGCAGCCGCAGCCGCTGCAGCGGATGTCCAGGCCACACTGACCGAGCTGACCGCCGCCAGCTGTGCCGATGCCGTGCGCCGCTGGGGCCGGGGCGGCAGTGCCCTGCTGGTCTGCGGAGGCGGCGCCTTGAATGCCCACCTGATGCAGCGTATCGCCTCCCTGCTGCCAGGCGTGCAGGTGGGCAGCACCGCCGCGCGCGGCCTGCCGCCGCTGGAGGTGGAAGCCGCCGCCTTCGCCTGGCTCGCGCGCCAGTGCCTGCGCGGCCTGCCGGGCAATCTGCCGGCGGTGACCGGTGCGCGCGGCCCACGCGTGCTGGGCGCCATCTACCCGGCCTGAAAAAAGCTTTTCAACAGCACCGCGGCCTGCGCGGCAGGCACCTGCCGGACTGTCGCTATCTGGCGGGCATCGCCAGACTCCCGCCCGCAGGCTGGCAGGTTTTTTTCAGTCGCCGCTGTCCGGGGCCGGGCGCACGCGCTCGTCGCCATCGAGCTGGCTGAACACAAGGGTGGACGCCAAGGTCATCAGCCCCACGGTGGCAAAGGTGGCATGGATGGCACGCAGCGACTGGTCGCCCAGTGCGCTCCAGACATCGGAGAACCCGCCCAGCAGTGCGCCGGCCAGCGCCACCCCCATGCCCATGGACAGCATCTGTACCATGGACAGCAGGCTGTTGCCACTGCTGGCGAACTCGCCTTCCACGTCTTTGAGCGTGACCGAATTCATGGCCGAGAACTGCATCGAGTTGATGCCGCCAAACACAAACAGCTGGGCCAGCAGCAAGCCCAGCGGCTGCTGCGGCGACACCAGGCCGAAGCTGGCCAGCACCAGACCCAGCAGCACCGAATTGACCTGCAGCACCCGGCGGTAGCCATAGCGCTGCACCGTGCGCACGGCGATGCGCTTGACCAGCATGCTGCCCACCACGGTGGCCAGCATCATCAGCCCGGCGTGGAAGGGCGACATGCCCAGGCCCACCTGAAGCAGCAGCGGAATCAGGAACGGTGCAGCGCCGCTACCGAAGCGGGCAAACAGATTGCCCAGCAGGCCCACCCGCAGCGAACGCACGCTGAACAGCGCGGGCGGAAACAGCGGCTCGGGCACCCGCAGCGCGTGCATCCAGTAGGCCGCCAGACTGGCCAGACCAAACACCATCAGCACCGCCACCAGGGCCGTACCAAGACCCATGCCGGACAGGCCGTCCAGCGCCACGGACACCGCCACCATGCCGAACGACAGCAGCGCATAGCCCCAGCCGTCGAAACTGCGGCGCGGCTGCTCCGCGCCCACGGGCATCCAGCGGCGTGTGGCCCACATTCCGAACAGCCCCACCGGCACATTGATCCAGAAGATCCAGTGCCAGCTGGCCACTTCCACCAGTGCACCGCCCAGCGTGGGGCCCAGCAGCGCGCCCACCTGGCCCGGGATGGCAATGAAACTCATGGCACGGATGAATTCACCCTTGGGGTGGCTGCGCAGCACCGCCAGCCGGCCCACCGGCATCATCAGGGCGCCCCCGACCCCTTGTACCACGCGCGCGGCCACCAGAAAGCCCAGGTTGGGCGAGAGCGCGCACAGCACCGAGCCCAGCACAAACAGCGCGATCGCCGTGGCATAGACCCGCTGGGTGCCAAAACGGTCCGCCACCCAGCCCGAGGCCGGGATCAGCATGGCCGTGGTCAACGAATAGGCCACGATCACCGACTGCATCTTCAGCGGGCTCTGGCCCAGCGACTGCGCCATCGCCGGCAGTGCCGTGTTCAGAATGGTGGCATCCAGCGACTGCAAAAAGAAGGCGATGGCCACCAGCCACAGCAGGCGTTCACGGTGGGGGGCAAGGGATTCACTCATGGGAAACAGGGAAGCAAAACTCGCACGGCAATGCGTGCAACAGACGCAAAAAAGCCGCTGGCGTGCAGCGGCTGGATCGGAGGGGATGGCGCAGTGTCGGCGGCATCCCGCGTGACAGGCAGAAAGCGCTTACACCGAGAAGCTGGAACCGCAGCCGCAGGTGGTGCTGGCATTGGGGTTCTTGATCACGAACTGGGCACCTTGGAGGTCTTCCTTGTAATCGATCTCTGCGCCGACCAGGTACTGGTAGCTCATGGCGTCGATCAGCAGCGACACACCATTCTTGGTCATCGTAGTGTCGTCGTCGTTGGTGATCTCATCGAAGGTGAAACCGTACTGGAAACCCGAGCAGCCGCCGCCTTGCACAAAGACGCGCAGCTTCAGGTCGGGATTGCCTTCTTCGGCAATCAGATCCGCCACCTTGGCAGCTGCGCTGTCGGTGAAGAGGATGGGGGCCGGCATTTCGGTGATGGTGTTTTCGGCAACGGCGCTCATGGGGATACTCCGATGGTTCTGAATTGGCCCGAATGGTACAGCAAAGGGCTCGGGAATTGCTGCCGCTTCCAGCTTTGACGACAGTGCAAGTGGGGGCTTTGCCCCCGGAGGACGCTGGGGACTTCGCCCGGACCAGGGAGGGGCGGCCGTACCGGACCATGCCGGCGCGGGAGCGACCACAAAAAAGCCGCCGAACCCGAAGGCTTGGCGGCTTTTTTTGGCGGATGGCCTTCCCGGAGGAAGACCATCCTGCAGCAGAAGCGGATTAACGCTTCGAGAACTGCTTGGCGCGGCGTGCAGAACGCAGACCGACCTTCTTACGTTCGACTTCACGAGCGTCACGGGTCACGTAGCCGGCTTGGCTCAGTGCGGACTTCAGGGAAGCGTCGTAATCGATCAGAGCGCGGGTGATACCGTGGCGGGCAGCGCCAGCCTGGCCGGATTCACCGCCGCCGTGGACGTTGATCTGGATGTCGAAAGCTTCGACATTGCCAGTCAGCACCAGGGGCTGCTTTGCGATCATGATGGAGGTTTCGCGGCCGAAGTACTGCTGAATGTCTTTGCCATTCACAGTGATCTTGCCGGAGCCCTTCTTCAGGAATACACGGGCGACGCTGGACTTGCGACGGCCGGTACCATTGTTCCAATCACCAATCATTCAAGTCTCCTTAGATTTCCAGAGCCTTAGGCTGCTGTGCGGTATGAGGATGCTCAGCACCGCCGTAGACCTTCAGCTTCTTGATCATGGCGTAGCCCAGGGGACCCTTGGGCAGCATGCCCTTGACGGCCTTTTCCAGAGCACGGCCAGGGAACTTGGCTTGCAGATCGCGGAAGTTGGTGGCAGTGATGCCGCCGGGGAAACCGGAGTGACGGTAGTACACCTTGTCCAGGTTCTTGGTGCCAGTGACCTTGAGCTTGGAGGCGTTGATGATGACGATGAAGTCGCCGGTGTCAACGTGAGGTGTGTAAATGGCCTTGTGCTTGCCGCGCAGACGGAGTGCCACTTCGCTGGCGACACGTCCGAGCACCTTATCGGTGGCGTCAATCACAAACCACTCGTGTTGCACCTCAGCGGGCTTTGCGCTGAATGTAGACATGAGTTTTCTCTTTCAAGAGGGTTTGGCGGGCCCTTTTCCGCGGTCGGTGCTTCTTCTTGAAAAAGACAAGTCTTTTAAAGGAAGCCTCTTAGGCGGGGATGTTCAAACCGGAGTTTCAACCTTCGCCGCGGGACCCATAAAATCGCTGCGAAGCCCGCCATTATACGAAATAGCGTCCAATAGGGGGGAACGCCCCTACCAGTGCACCCGTTTTTGTGCCACGGTGGCGACCACACCACACCGGGAAAGGCCTGCTCGCCCTACCCTCACACCATCTGCCGCCCCGCGGCCACCGCCTTCGACTGCCATGTTCAGCTACCGCCACGCCTTCCATGCCGGCAACCACGCCGATGTGCTCAAGCACACCGTGCTGATCGCCACCTTGCAACACCTGACGCAGAAGGACACGGCGCTGAGCGTGATCGACACCCATGCCGGCGCCGGCCTGTACCGCCTGGACGGTGACTACGCCAACACCAGCGGCGAGGCGACCGAAGGCGTGCAGCGCCTGCTGGACACCCCGTTTGACCAGCTGGCGCCCGCGCTGCAGGACTATCTGCAGGTGCTGGCCAGCTTCAACCAGGGCAACAAGCTGCGCGTCTACCCCGGCTCGCCGTTCATCAGCCACAGCCTGCTGCGCCCCCAGGACAAGATGCACCTGTTCGAGCTGCACCCCACCGATTCGCGCACGCTGGCCGGCAACATCGCCCAGCTCGACCCGGGCAAGCGCATCCTGATTGCGCAGGAAGACGGTTTCACCGGCGTCAAGAAACTGCTGCCCCCACCGTCGCGCCGCGGTCTGGTGCTGTGCGACCCCAGCTATGAGATCAAGACCGACTACCTGCGCGTGGCCGACATGGTGCAGGACGCGCTGGCGCGCTTTGCCACCGGCACCTATGCCGTGTGGTACCCCATCATCGCCCGCCAGGACGCGCACGATCTGCCGCGCCGCCTCAAGACCCTGGCCACCAAGGCCGGCAAGGGCTGGCTGCACGCCACGCTGACCGTCAAATCCAGCAAGATGCAGTCGGCCGCCCTGTCCGCCACCGAGGACGAACCCAGCAAGCGCCCCGGCCTGCCGGCCAGCGGCATGTTCCTGATCAACCCGCCCTACACCGTCAAGGACAAGCTCAAGACCGCCCTGCCGCAGATGGTCAAGCTGCTCGGCCAGGACAAGCACGCCGCGTTCACGCTGGAATCCGGCCAATAAAGCCAGAAAGGGCTGCGGCCCGCCGCTGCGCCAAGCGGAGCGGAGGGGCCTCCCCCAAAATGCACAGAGGGTTCAAGGAAGTGTCGCCTTGAACCCATTTTCACATGCACCCCGGGCGCTCACTTCTTCTTTTTGCTGACCTGCTTGGCCACCGTGCTGGTGGATTCGCCATGGGCCTGGCGGTGTGCCTCCACCGCGCGGCGGGCGTCGGGGCTCAGGTCGGACAGGCGCGCTTCGAGCTGGCCGTCCAGATCATCGTCCTCACCCGGGCATTGGGATTCGTCGTCAGCCAGGGCCCACAGCTCCACCGGCTTGATCCCCAGGCCCACCATGCCCAGCTGCTCGGCCGCACCCTGGCTCAGGTCGATCACCCGGTTCTTGGCAAACGGCCCCCGGTCGTTGATGCGCACCACCACCGTCTTGCCGGTGACCGAGCTGCGCACGCACACCCGCGTGCCAAAGGCCAGCGAGCGGTGGGCAGCGGTCAGCTCGCCGCTGTTGAAACGCTCGCCATTGGCGGTCAGCTTGCCGTGAAAACCGGGGCCGTACCAGGAGGCCAACCCCTTTTGGTCGCTGTCCCGGGCATCCGGCGCGGTTTGCGCCGCCGGATCGAGCTTGTCGCTGAGCTTGGGCGGCTTGGGAGCGGCCTTGGCCAGGGCCTCGGCCCCCTTGCGGTCGTGGCTCCACCAGCCCCAGCGGCTGGGGCGGGCGTTGGTGCCTTCGGGAATGGGCGCACCCGCCTGGGTGGGCGTGGCTGTGGCGGTGCCTTCCGGCGTGGTGGGCAGCGGGGCGCAGCCGCTGATGAATAACGTCACCGTCCAGGCCGCTGCCCAGCGATGGCGTGCCGCCCGGGAGACGATTCCCGCAGTTTGGCAGATGGATGGCATGCAATGTCCTCTGTCACGCACAGACGGTGGTGCCACCACCGCAGGCGGAATCAGCGGAACAAACCGCAGCCCTTAGAGCCCGAGGCGACGGCACAGCTCCAAGGTCGCTGTGCTCTGGTTCATGGTGTAGAAGTGCAGGCCCGGCGCGCCTTGGCTGCGCAGCTGCTCGCACAGGTGCGTGACCACGTCCAGCCCGAAGGCACGGATGGAAGCCACGTCGTCCCCGAAAGCCTGCAGTCGCAGGCGGATCCAGCGGGGAATCTCAGCGCCAGTCGCATCGGAAAAGCGCATGAGTTGGGAAGAGTTAGTGATCGGCATGATACCCGGGACGACCGGGATCTGGATGCCAAGTGCTTGAATTCCCTCCACAAAGCGGTAGTAGGCGTTGAAGAAGTATTGTGTGATAGCCGAATCGGCTCCCGCCTTCACTTTTGTCGCAAACGCCTGCAGGTCGGCATCCGGACTTTTGGCCTGCGGATGGGTCTCGGGGTAGGCCGCCACCTCGATGTGGAACCAGTCCCCGAACTCCTTGCGGATGAACGCCACCAGGTCGCTGGCGTACTGGAATTCACCGCCCAGACCGTAGCCGCTGGGCAGGTCGCCGCGCAGCGCCACGATGCGCTTGACGCCCATGGTCTGGAGCTGTGCCAGTTCCTCGCGCACCTTGGCATGGGTGGCGCCCACACAGGAAAAGTGCGACGCTGCGGCCACGCCTTCGTCCTGGATGGCTTGCACCATGCGGAACGTGCCTTCCTGGGTGGAGCCGCCGGCGCCATAGGTCACCGAGCAGAATTCCGGCTTGCGGGCGTACAGCTCCTGGCGCACGTTCACGTGCTTGGCTGCGCCTTCGGCGGTCTTGGTGGGAAAGAATTCAAAGCTGACCGGGAATGCGGTCGAATCGTTCTGCGCCATCGGGGTCTTCCTCACGCTTTGGTGGCGTGCACAAAAAATTCACGGTTGCCGTCGCCGCCTTCGATGGCGCTGTCGTACCAGCCCACCACCTTCAGGCCCACTTCCTTGCAGCAGGCACGGATACGCTGCTCCACCTCGGCATACAGCGCCGGGTCGCGCACGATACCGCCCTTGCCGATCTGGCCGGGCTGCAGCTCGAACTGGGGCTTGACCAGCATCAGCAGCGGCGCGCCCGGGCCCATCAGCGGCACCAGCTGGGGCAGGATCAGGGTCAGCGAGATGAAGGACACATCCCCGGTGACAAAGTCGAACACCGGCGTGATGTCGATGTCCTCGGTCCCCGGCTTGCGGCGGCGCTCCACCGGCGCCGTACCGTCTGCGCGGGCCTTGTCCTTGGCGGCGCGCTCGGCCTTGAAGGACTCGATGTCCTGCTCCTTGGCGTCTTCGCTGTCGTCATAGTCTTCATCGACCATGCCGCCATTGCGCATCCAGGCATAGGGGGCCTGGGGCTGGGTGTCGTTGTCTTCTTGCTCTTCGATGACTTCGGACAGCGCATCCTCGCAGCCCTGCACCAGCGATTCGGCAGTCATGGCGCGGGCGTTCAGCCCTTCCACGCCCACCACGCGCGGATCGCTCTTCAGGCGTTCATGCAACTGGTCATGGCCCACGTCCACACCGATCACCTGGGCAGCCCCGGCCTGCAGCAGGCAGTCGGTGAAGCCGCCAGTGCTCTGCCCCACGTCCAGGCAGCGCAGGCCGCTCACCTGCAGGCCCGCCGCAGCCAGCGCGCCTTCGAGCTTGAGGCCGCCGCGCGAGATGTACTTGGCCTCGGACGCGTCCAGCAGCTGCACTTGCGCACCTGCGGGAATGTCGTCACCGTTCTTGGCCACCTGGGTCCACGGGGCCAGGGGCATGGTGCGCCACTGCACACCGGCTGCAATCAGGCGCTGGGCCTGCGATCGGGTGGCGGCATGGCCTGCCTCCACCAAAAAAACGTCTGCGCGCATCGCGCTCTCCTTCAGCTTCACCGGGCAGGCCGCTGTGTGCGGCCTGCGCCTGTTTTCCAAGCGGGTTGTGCTTGCAACCACCGATCCCGGTGCCCCAGCACAGCCCAACTCTCTATGAATGGACACAAGCCACTATCAGCTTGTGCTATGAAGGCGGGCGCATGCACCACACCTTCTCCTTATGTCAGGCGGCGCTCCCCACCGCCATGGATGCGGAAGTTGCCCACCACCTCGGCCAGAAGCCGGGCCTGCTCACGCAGGCTTTCGGCAGCTGCCGCACTTTGTTCGACCAGGGCCGCATTTTGCTGTGTCATGTCGTCCAGCTGGCCCACGGCGGTATTGATTTCCGCAATGCCCTGGCTCTGCTCACCCGCAGCAACCGAGATCTCCCCGATCACTGCGTCCACCCGCACCACCGAATCCACGATCTCGTGCATCGTGGCCCCGGCTTCGCTGACCAGGCGGGCGCCTTCGTCCACCTTGCCCACACTGCTGCCGATCAGGTCCTTGATCTGCTTGGCCGCCTCGGCACTGCGCCCGGCCAGGGCACGCACCTCGCTGGCCACCACGGCAAAGCCCCGGCCCTGCTCACCGGCGCGGGCGGCTTCCACCGCCGCGTTCAACGCCAGGATATTGGTCTGGAAGGCGATACCGTCGATCACCCCGATGATGTCGGCAATCTTGCGGCTGCTCTGGTTGATGGCATCCATGGTCTGCACCACCTGCTGCACCACCGTGCCCCCGCGCCGCGCCACATCCCCGGCCGACACCGACAGCTGGCGCGCCGAATCGGCCGAACCCCGGCTGTGCGACAGCGCATCCGTCAGCTGGGCCATGGAGCCTGCCGTCTGCTGCAGGCTGCTGGCGGTCAGCTCGGTGCGGCTGCTCAGCGACTGTGTGCCGGAGGCAATCTCGCTGGTCGCCGTGGCAATCGATTCCGACGATTCCTTGACCCCGGCAATCACCTGGGCCAGCGCCCGGTCGGCGCTGCGCAGGTCTTCCAGCAGGCGTGCAAATTCATCCTTGGACACCGGTGCCTGCACCGTGCCCAGATCGCCGGCCGCAATCGCCTTGGCCGCCTGCGAAGCCTGGGCCAGACTGGCCGCCATGCTCAGGTACACGCCCACATACAGATAGACCGAAGCGCCAATGCCCAGCGCCAGCAGCAGCACCAGCAGGTTGCGCTGGGTGGCCGCCTCGGCGCCGCGCTCGGCCAGCAGCTGGTCCAGCACTGCGCCGTTTTGCGACACCAGTGCCCAGGCCGCATCGATAGTCGGCTGGGCAGCAGTCTGCACCTCCTGCTGCGACACCGCCACCTGGTCCACCAGCGTGAAGTGCTTGCGCACATAGCCCAGCAGCTCCTTGGACGTGGCCTTGAGCGCGTCAAAGCGCGCGCCCAGCGCCTGCTGCACCGCGGCATTGGCCTGCATGGACTGCGACAACTGGGTTTCCACGCCCGAGAACGTGTCGTTCAGGCGCGCCTCGGTCACTTCGTAGAACACCTTGTCCTTGGTATCCACCACGCCACGGCTCACATTGAGCAGCGCGTAGGCAGCAATGCGCACGGCAATGCCGGCCGTGGACGGCGTGTGGTTGGCCAGCGGGTAGCCCAGGTAGAAGATATCGGCATCCGGATCCTGCGCCAGACCGGAACGGTTGCCCAGATCGCGCATGAAGGCGTAAAGGCGCGCGTATTCGGGCGCATGGGCGGCAAAGGCTTTTTGCGCGAAGTCGGCATCGGCCGGCAGCGCGGCAATCTTGCCTTGCAACTCCTTCCAGCCTTGCTGCAGGCCTTCGGTTTCCTTGCGCATGTCGTAATAGCGCTGTTGCGCCGCGACGCGGGCTTCGATCTTGGCCAGGGTTTTGTCCACCACCGCCGCCTGGCGCTGGAAGGACTGCATCAGCGCCGCATCGCCGGCCTGGCCGGTGATGGCCACCCGGCGGCTTTCGATCAGCACCTGGTTCCACTCCACCAGATCGGCCATCAGCGCCACCGCGGCACGCTTGGCCTCCAGTGCCTGCACCCGCGCCTGGTAGCGCTGCACCGCCATGGCACCCACCAGCCCCAGCATCAGCAGCAGCGGAATGCCCGCCAACAGGAATTTGGGACCCAGTCGCAAACGCGACATCAATGCCACAGCGGGCTGAAACAAACCTCTCATGACCTGGCTTCTCCTTGTTGTATGCGATCCGAAAATGAATCGGCCTCCTGTGTACGGGGCCTTGCACCCATGATTTCGGCATTCACATGGCAAGCTGAAGTCAAGCCCGCAGGTCATGCACCGTGGCAGCCAACGGCTGCCACGGCCTCCGCCCATCAATAACGGTAGGTTTCAGGCTTGTAAGGGCCTTCCTTCTTCACGCCGATGTAGGCGGCCTGGGCTTCGGTCAGCTCGGTCAGCTGGGCACCGACCTTCTTCAGGTGCAGGCGTGCCACCTTCTCGTCCAGCACCTTGGGCAGCACATAGACCTTGCCGACTTCGTAGGCGTCGGGGCGGGTGAACAGCTCGATCTGGGCCAGGGTCTGGTTGGCGAAGGAGTTGGACATCACGAAGCTGGGGTGGCCGGTGGCGCAGCCCAGGTTCACCAGACGGCCCTTGGCCAGCAGGATGATCTTCTTGCCGTCCGGGAAGGTGATGTGGTCGACCTGGGGCTTGATTTCTTCCCACTCGTACTTCTCGATCGACGCGACGTCGATTTCGTTGTCGAAGTGACCGATGTTGCAGACGATGGCCTCATCCTTCATCGCCAGCATGTGCTCGTGGCGGATGATGTCCTTGTTGCCGGTGGTGGTCACGAAGATGTCGCACTTGTCGGCGGCATATTCCATGGTCACGACCTTGTAGCCTTCCATCGAGGCCTGCAGGGCGTTGATCGGGTCGATCTCGGTCACCCACACCTGGGCGCGCAGCGCGGACAGGGCCTGGGCGCAGCCCTTGCCCACGTCGCCGTAGCCGGCCACCACGGCCACCTTGCCGGCGATCATCACGTCGGTGGCGCGCTTGATACCGTCCACCAGCGACTCGCGGCAGCCGTACAGGTTGTCGAACTTGGACTTGGTGACCGAGTCGTTCACGTTGATGGCACGGAACAGCAGGCTGCCGTTGGCCGACATTTCGTTCAGGCGGTGCACGCCGGTGGTGGTTTCTTCGGTCACACCCAGGATCTGGGCCGACTTGCGGCTGTACCAAGTGGGATCCACGGCCAGTTTGGCCTTGATGGCGGCGAAGACGATCTTCTCTTCTTCCGAACCGGGGTTGGCCAGCACGGACAGGTCCTTCTCGGCCTTCTTGCCCAGGTGCATCAGCATGGTGGCATCGCCGCCATCGTCCAGGATCATGTTGGGGCCTTCGTTGTCGGTGCCGGCAGCGCCGAACTCGAAGATGCTGTGGGTGTAATCCCAGTAGTCCTTCAGCGATTCGCCCTTGATGGCGAACACCGGCACGCCGGTTTCAGCGATGGCCGCCGCTGCATGGTCCTGGGTCGAGAAGATGTTGCACGACGCCCAGCGCACCTGTGCGCCCAGAGCGGTCAAGGTCTCGATCAGCACGGCCGTCTGGATCGTCATGTGCAGCGAACCGGTGATGCGCGCACCCTTCAGCGGCTGGGCTGCAGCGAATTCCTCGCGCACGGCCATCAGGCCGGGCATCTCGGTTTCGGCAATCTTGATTTCCTTGCGGCCCCAGGCGGCCAGGGAAATGTCGGTGATGGCCGAATCGGCAGGGTTGAAGCGAACAGCAGCGTTCATGGTTTTCTCCAAAAATTGAATGAAAAACCACGTTCTGAAGCAGAAGGGGAAATACCGTCTCACCGCACAGAAAGCGTGGGTGAGCGTCGTTGCGGGATGAAATCCGAGCCTCACGCCCCGCTGACGCCCCGCGGGTGGCGGGACTGGGGAACGCTGCAACGCTCCTCGGATGAGCTGGGATTATACGGGCACTGACCGGTCAAGCCGCCAGACCGACCAGCCGATACCCGACTTGCAGCTCGGTCACCAGGTGAGCGGGCTGCGCAGGGTCCTGCTCCAGCTTCTGCCGCAGATTGGCCATGTGCACGCGCAGATAGTGGGGCCTGTCCAGGTATTCCGCTCCCCAGACCTGCAGCAGCAACTGCCGGTGCGTCAGCACTTTGCCATGGCCGGCAACCAGGGCCGCCAGCAGGCGGAACTCGATGGGGGTCAGGTGCACCGGCACCCCGTCGCGCACCACATCGTGCGCTGCCAGGTCCACGGTCACGCTGCCAAAGCGTGCACTGGTGCCGGGCTTGTCGGTGGCCGACGCCTGCTGGCGGCGCCGCAGCATCGCACGCAGGCGCGCCAGCAGCTCGGGCACGCCAAAAGGCTTGGTCAGGTAGTCATCCGCACCGGCATCCAGTGCCGCCACCTTCTCCTCTTCCCGCTCGCGGGCGGACAGCACCAGAATCGGCAACAGACTCCAGCCGCGCAGCTCGGCAATCACGGTCTTGCCATCGGCATCGGGCAGCCCCAGGTCCAGCACCACTGCATCGGGCTGGCGGCTGGCAGCCTCGATCAGGCCGCGCTTGGCGGTCTCGGCTTCGAAGACCTGCCAGCCTTCGTCCTCCAGCGCCAGACGCACAAAGCGGCGGATGCTGGCATCGTCTTCGATCAGCAGAATGCGGGGAGCGACGGTCGTCATGTTCGGGTTTGCGGGTGGTGCACGGGATTGTCGGCTCAATCGTCCATGGATGGCTGCTCGGGCACAGGCAGGCGCACGCGGAAGACCGCTCCCGGCCCGGGCTCCGCCGCTTCCACCTCCAGACGGCCGCCATGGGCTTGCACAATGCGCAACGCCAAAGCCAGCCCCAGCCCCATGCCAAACACAGCGCTCTCCGACTGCCCGCGGGTAAAGGGCTCGAACAGTTGCTGCGCCGACAGGTGGGCGGGCAGGCCCGGGCCTGCGTCCTGCACGCTGAGCACACAGTCTCCGCCCTCCACACCCGCCGCCACGGTGATCGCCGTACCTGCGGGGGTGTACTTGATGGCGTTGTCCAGCAGATTGACCAGCACGCGCTCCATCAGCACGGCGTCGAGCTCCAGCAAGGGCAGACCGGTCGGCAGCGCCGTGTGCAGCACATGCCCAGCCAGGCGCTCGCGCATCTGCGCCAGGGCGCTGCCCACCAGTTCATCCACCGGTAGCCACTCGCGCTTCAGGTGCACGCCACCTTGCTGCAGGCGCGCCATGGCCAGCAGGTTGTCCACCAGCTGCTGCAGGGCCTGTGCCTGGTTGCGGATCTGCACCAGCATGCTGTGCACCGGGCCCTGCGGCGCATGGGGCAGTGCGGCTTGGGCCGCCCCCAGAATGCCGGTCAGCGGTGTGCGCAGGTCGTGCGACACGGCGGAGAGCAAGGTGTTGCGCATGCGCTCGCCTTCCATGGCAATCTGGGTCTGCTGCGCCACGTCCACAAAATGCACCCGCTCCAGCGCCAGTGCAATCTGACTGGCACAGGCATCGAGCAGACGGCGCTCTTCGGGCACCCGCAGCTTCTGCGGTGCGCTCAGCTGCAGCACCAGCACGCCGCGGGAGCGCACCGGGGCCATCAGCGGCACATACAGCGCGGGCGCGGCGGCCAGGGTGTCCGTTCCCTGACCCGCCATCTGGCCATGCTCCATGCTCCAGCGCCCCACGCTGGCATCGATCGCGCCTGCGCTGCCCTGCGCCAGCTGCAACTGCTCATCGGCATCGGGCAGCAGCAAGCCAGTCTGTGCCCCAAAGACGCCGGAAATCGTGGTCAGCGCAATCTGCGTGACCTGCTGCTGCGTCAGTGCACCCGACAGATCCCGCGCCAGCCTGGCCAGTGCGCCGGCACGCCGCTCGCGCTCGGCGGCCACCCGCGCCTCATGGCGCAATCGCGCCGTCAGCTGGCCGCAGACCAGGGCCACCCCCAGCATCAGGCAGAAGGTGAACAGGTACTGTGTGTCGTTGACGCTGAAAGAATTGCGCGGCGGCACAAAGTAGAAGTCGAACAGCAGTACCGACAACAGGGCCGCCCAGGCCCCGGGGCCGCGCCCCCAGCGCACGGCCGACAGCACCACCACCAGCAGGAACAGCATGACCACATTGGCCGGGTCGAACACCTGCAGCAGCAGCTCGGCCAGCGCGGTCGCGGCCAGGCAGGCCAGTGTCACGCCCCCATAGCCCTTCCAGGGAATCGCCTGCTCGCGCACCACGGGAAAGCGCACGCTGCTGTCAGGCTTGACCTTTTTGACGGACAGCAGCAGCACATCCAGACCGGGGTCCAGCAAGGCGATCTGCTCCGACAGGCTGGCCGGACGCCAAGGCAGCCAGCGGTTCCAAGGCTGGTCCACCCTGGCCAGCACCAGATGGCTGGCGTTGCGTTCGCGTGCGAAGTCCACCAAGGCCTGCGCCACCTGGGCTCCCGGAATGGTGGCCGTTTCCGCCCCCAGGCGCGCGGCCAGCGCCAGGGTCTTGAGCACGGCCTCCTGCGCCGCCCGGGGGCGGTGCTGGCGCTGCGGTGCATCCACATAGACCACCACCCAGTCGGCTTCCAGCCGCCGTGCCAGGCGTGCCACCTGGCGCACCAGGGCATCGTCACCGGCGCGGCCGCCCACGCCCACCAGCAGGCGCTCCCGCGTAGGCCAGACATCGCCGATGGCGCGTTCGCGCCGGTAGTCGCGCATGTCTTCATCGACCCGGTCGGCCGTGCGGCGCAACGCCAGCTCCCGCAGCGCCAGCAGATTGCCCTGCCGGAAGAAGTTGCGCGAGGCCCGCTCGGCCTGCTCCAGCGGGTAGACCTTGCCCGCCTTCAGGCGCTTGAGCAGCTCTTCCGGGGGAATGTCGACCACGATGACCTCGTCGGCATCGTCAAACAGATGGTCGGGCACGGTCTCATGGACCTTGATGCCGACGATGCCGCTCACCACATCGTTCAGACTCTCCAGGTGCTGGACGTTGAGCGTGGTCCACACCTCGACTCCCGCCTCCAGCAGCTCCTGCACATCCTGCCAGCGCTTGGGGTGGCGCGAGCCGGCAACATTGCTGTGCGCCAACTCGTCCAGCAGCAGCACATCCGGGTGGCGTGCCAATGCGGCATCCAGATCGAACTCCGCCAACTGCTTGCCCAGGTAGTTGAGCGGGCGCCGCGGCAGCAGCTCCAGGTCATGCAGCTGCTGCTCGGTCTCGGCGCGGCCATGTGTTTCCACCAGCCCCACCAGCACGCGGCGCCCGGCCAGCCGCTCACGCTGCGCGGCCGCCAGCATGGCGTAGGTCTTGCCCACTCCGGCGTTGGAGCCGAAGTAGATGCGCAGCTTGCCCCGCCCGGCCTGGGCCTGCTGGGCCTGCAGCTGGGCCACGAGGACATCGGGATCCGGGCGCGCAGGCGCGGAGCTGGTGCTGGGTGTCAATGGCATTGTACAGTCATTGTCGAAGATTTCCGTGTCATACCAGCCCCAGCGCGGTCAGCAACAGATCGATGAGCTTGATGCCGACAAATGGCACAACCAGCCCGCCCAGACCGTAGATCAGCAGGTTGCGGCGCAGCAGGATGGCGGCGCCCACGGCGCGGTACTGCACCCCCCGCAAGGCCAGCGGCACCAGGGCGATGATGATCAGCGCGTTGAAGATCACCGCGCTCAGGATGGCGGAATCCGCGCTGTGCAGCTGCATCACATTGAGCGAGGCCAGCTGCGGGTAGGTGCCCACAAAGGCCGCCGGAATGATGGCGAAGTACTTGGCCACATCGTTGGCAATGCTGAAGGTGGTCAGCGCCCCCCGCGTCATCAGCATCTGTTTGCCGGTTTCCACCACCTCGATCAGCTTGGTCGGGTTGCTGTCCAGGTCCACCATGTTCCCGGCCTCTTTCGCCGCCTGGGTGCCGCTGTTCATGGCCACGGCCACATCGGCCTGGGCCAGGGCCGGTGCGTCATTGGTGCCGTCCCCGGTCATGGCCACCAGCCGGCCTGCCGCCTGGTGCGAGCGGATCAGCTGCAGCTTGTCTTCGGGTCGGGCTTCGGCCAGGTAGTCGTCCACCCCGGCTTCGGCGGCAATCGCGGCAGCCGTCAGCGGGTTGTCACCGGTCACCATCACCGTCTGTATGCCCATGCGGCGCAGCTCGGCAAAGCGCTCGCGCATGCCGGGCTTGACCACATCCTTGAGCTCGATCACGCCCAGCACCCTGGCGCCATCGGCCACCACCAGCGGCGTGCTGCCCTTGCGCGAGACGTTGTCCACCGACAGCTGCACCGGAGCGGGAAAGCTGCCGCCCAGCGCCTCGACATGCCGGCGCACGGCATCCGCGGCCCCTTTGCGCAGGCTGCGCTCCCCTTGCGGGCCCTGCAGGTCCACCCCGCTCATGAGCGTCTGGGCCGTGAAGGGTACGAACACGCCCGGAAAATCCGCACTGCGGCGCTCCGGCAGGGCATGGCGCTCCCTGGCCAGGGCCACCACGCTGCGGCCTTCCGGGGTTTCATCGGCCAGCGAGGCCAGCTGGGCCGCTTCGGCCAGCTGCGCGGCGCTCACGCCCGGGGCAGGCAGGAATTCGCTGGCCTGGCGGTTGCCCAACGTGATGGTGCCGGTCTTGTCCAGCAGCAGCACATCCACGTCGCCAGCCGCCTCCACCGCCCTGCCCGAGGTGGCGATGACATTGGCCTGCATCATGCGGCTCATGCCCGCCACGCCAATGGCCGACAGCAGGCCGCCGATCGTGGTCGGAATCAGGCAGACCAGCAGCGCAATCAGCACCGCCATGCCGACCACCGACCCGGTGCCGGCCTGCGCCACCGCGAAAGCCGAGAACGGCCACAACGTGACAATGACCAGCAGAAACACCAGCGTCAGCCCCACGAGCAGGATCGTCAGCGCCATTTCATTCGGCGTCTTCTGGCGCTTGGCCGACTCGACCATGGAGATCATGCGGTCCAGAAACGACTCGCCAGGATTGACCGTGACCTCCACCACCAGCCAGTCCGACAGCACCCGCGTGCCGCCGGTCACGGACGAGAAGTCGCCGCCGGCCTCGCGGATCACGGGGGCCGACTCGCCGGTGATCGCGCTTTCGTCCACCGACGCCACGCCATCGATCACCGTGCCATCGAGGGCGATGGTGTCACCCGCCTCCACATAGATCACCACCCCCTTGCGCAGCTCGCTGGCCCGTATCGGAATCCATGCACTGCCCACCTGCGGTTGCTGCAGTACCTTGGCCACGGTGTCCCGCTTCATGCCACGCAGGCTGGCCGCCTGGGCGCGGCTGCGGCCCTCGGCCAAGGCCTCGGCGAAGTTGGCAAACAGCACGGTGAACCACAGCCACAGCGCAATCGCCAGCACAAATCCATCGCTCTGGCCATCCGGTGCCAGCAGGCTCTGTCCCCACAGCAGACTGGTCAGCACCGCCCCCAGGTACACCACAAACATCACCGGGTTGGCCCACTGCGTCCGGGGCGAGAGCTTGCGCACCGCATCCCACAGCGCCAACTTCACCAGCTGGGCATCCAGCAGGCTGTGGCCTGCCCCCATTTTCTGAGCACGCATGGCTTACTCCTTCCCCGGTTGGTGGCTGGACTGCAGGGCATCCAGTGCCAGATTGAGTTGCAGCACATGCACCCGCGGCTCGCCCAGCACACCCAGGCTGCGCGGCGCGGTGGCCTGTTCCATCAGGACCTGCACCCGTTCCGGAGGCAACTGGCGTGCCTGCGCCACGCGCGGCAGCTGCAGCAAGGCATTGGCCAGCGAGATGTGTGGATCCAGCCCCGAGGCCGAGGCAGTGACCGCATCCACCGGCACCGCAGCATCGGCCGCCAGGCCGTTGTCGGCGCGGTACTGCGCCACGCGCTGCGCCACGGCCGCTGACAGATCCTGGTGTGTCACCCCCTGGTTGCTGGCACCCGAGAGGCCGGCGTTGTAGGGGGCGGGAATGCTGGCCCCGTCCTGCTGCGGATCCGGGGCCATGGTGACGCTGGGGCGGCCATGGAAGTACTGCGCCCCGGTGAACTGCTGGCCGATCAGGGCGGAGCCCACGATCTGCCCCTGCCGCTCCACCAGGCTGCCATTGGCCGCCTGGGGGAACAGCGCCTGCGCCACCCCCGTGGTCAGCAAGGGGTAGGCAATGCCCGAGACCACCATCACCAGCACGGCAGCGCGGACGCTGCTACCCAGTAACCGGGGCCAGGAGGCGGATGGCGCCTGCGGCTGTGCTGCGGCGTGGTGGGGGACCAGGGCAGCGGAAAGCGTTTGATTCAATGTTTTCATGGTTTGCTCCGGGGTCTGCCGCCACACAGGGCGGCAGACCGTTGGCAGGATGGGCGTTATGCGTACAGGTGGCCGACCAGCATCTGCAGATGCTCGATCACCGGGCCCAGCGCCAGCGCCGGCAGAAAGGTGAGCCCCCCCACCACCAGCACGACAAACACCAGCAGCCCCATGAACAGCGGCGTGGCCGTCGGGAACGTGCCGGGGCCGGCGGGTACGGTGGCCTTGGCGGCCAGGCTGCCGGCGACGGCCAGCATGGGCAGCAGCGTCAGAAAGCGCCCCGCCAGCATGGCCAGGCCGATGGTGGTGTTGAAGAACGGCGTGTTGGCATTCAGTCCGGCAAAGGCCGAGCCGTTGTTGGCCGTGCCCGAGGCATAGGCGTAGAGAATCTCCGAGAAGCCATGCGGGCCGCGGTTGTTGAGGCTGGCAGCCGCATCGGGCCAGAGCACGGCCAGCGCCGTGAAGCCCAGAATGCAGGCCGGGGGCACCAGCACCGCGAGCATGACCAGCTTGATCTCGCGCACCTCGATCTTCTTGCCCAGGAATTCGGGGGTCCGCCCAATCATCATGCCGGCCAGAAACACCGTGAGAATGGCGTACTGGATCAGATTGATCAGGCCCACACCGTCTCCGCCGAACACACAGTTGAGCATCATCTGCGCCAGCGGCGTGATGCTGCCCAGCGGGGTCAGCGAGTCGTGCATGGCGTTGACCGACCCCGTGGTGGCGGCCGTGGTGACGGTGACAAACAAGGCCGTGTCGGCAATGCCGAAACGCAGCTCCTTGCCTTCCATGTTGCCGCCGGACTGGGTCGGGCTCCACTGCTGATCGGCGCCTGCACGTGCCAGCAGCTGGCTGCCCTGTTGCTCGGCCACGAACACCAGGCTCAGAAAGCCGATGAACATCACCATGCAGGCCGCAAACAGCACCCAGCCCTGCTTGCGGCGCAGCAGCATGGCGCCAAAGGCATAGGTCATGCCTGCCGGGATCAGCAGCATCGCCAGAATGTGCAGCAGATTGGTCAGCGGCGTCGGGTTCTCGAACGGGTGGGCGGCATTCATGCTGAAGAAGCCGCCGCCATTCGTGCCCAGGTGCTTGATGCTTTCCAGGCTGGCCACCGGCCCCACCAGCAGCTGCTGTCTGGCGCCTTCCAGCGTGGTCGCCACGGCTTCGGTGTGCAGCGTCTGCGGAATGCCCTGCCACACATAGACCAGCGCCAGCAGGAAGGACAGCGGCAGCAGCACGCGCCAGAACACGCGCACGAAGTCCACCCAGAAGTTGCCGATGTCCTGGGCACTCGAACGTGCCAGACCGCGTACAAAGCCCGCGCCGGCCGCCACCCCCGTGGTCGCTCCGGCGAACATCAGAAAGGTGATGACCACCATCTGCGTGGCATTGCTCAGGCTGTTCTCGCCCGCGTACGCCTGCCAGTTGGTATTGGTGATAAAGGAGGCGGCGGTGTTGAAGGCCAGATCCGGGGACTGCGCCGCGATCGCCAGCGGGTTCAGCGGCAGGCCCGCCTGCAGCCGCAGCAGCAGATAGCCCAGCAGCATCATCACGGCATTGCTCAGCACCAGGGCTGCGCCATAGCGCTGCCAGCCCATGCGCTCCTGCGGATTCACGCCCATGGCGCGGTAGCTCAGCCGCTCCAGCCACCCATGGTGTTCACTGGTAAAGCAGCGTGCCAGCCACTTGCCCATGGGTATGGTCAGCAAGGTCGCCACCGTCAGCACGGCAGCAAATTCCATCCAGGGTAACCACATGGTGTCCCCCTTTCAGAGGCGCGCCAAAGCGCGCACTGCCCCCAGCAGTCCGACAAAGCAGACCACCGTCAGGCTCACAAAAATCAGGTCTTGCAGCACGTGCATGGCAGCCCCTCAGAATTTCTCGGGGCGCAGCAGCGCATAGCCCAAATAGGCAAACAGCCCCAACGCCACCGCGGCGGCCAGGGCTTCAATCCAGTGCATGGTCATTTCATTTCCTCCCGCAAGCTGTTCAATCAGCCTGGTTGCGATGGAGAAAATGTAGAAATGTCCCCGTCAAGAACGGGTAGAGATTGCCATCTGCGGTATCAAGATGGCATCAAGACCGTCAGGCAGCGGCCGTCTTCGCAGCCGGGTCAGCGCCACCCGCCCAGCAGCAAGGCCAGCGCGGCGGGGACTGCCTGTATCCACAGGATCTTGCGGTTGGCAGTGGCAGCACCATACAGGCCTGCCACCAGCACACAGCCCAGAAAGAAACGCTGCACCGCCAGGCCTTCGGCGCCGCCCCACCACAGACCCCACAGCAGCCCTGCGGCCAGAAAGCCGTTGTACAGCCCCTGGTTGGCGGCCAGCGTCTTGGTCGCCTGGGCCTGCTCGAGCGACATGCCGAACGCGCGCCGGCCCACAGGCTTGTCCCACAGAAACATCTCCAGCACCAGGATGTACAGGTGCAGCAGCGCAATCAAGGCAGTCACGACAGTCGCGGCCAGGGCCATGGAAATCTCCAGCAAGGGCAATCGGGCCTGCAGTATGGAGGATAAGTGCCGCCCAGGCGCATCTTCTCTGCACGGCAGGGCCTGCCCCCATGCCTGCAGCGCTTTGCGGCCAAAGTTAAAATGGCGGGCTTCAGGCCCTCTGCCGTGCTGGCAGACCAATGGCCGCCCTTCTATCCTGGCCGGCCCGCCCTGCCTTCACGCGCACTCAATACCGTGTCATACGCCTCAGAAACCCGGCGCCGTCGTACGTTCGCCATCATCTCCCACCCGGACGCGGGCAAGACCACGCTGACCGAAAAGCTGCTGCTGTTCTCGGGTGCGATCCAGATTGCCGGTGCCGTCAAGGGGCGCAAGGCCTCGCGCCACGCCACCTCCGACTGGATGGAGATCGAAAAGCAGCGCGGCATCTCGGTGGCATCGTCGGTGATGCAGATGAGCTACCGCGACCATGTGATCAACCTGCTCGACACCCCCGGCCACAAGGACTTCTCGGAAGACACCTACCGGGTGCTGACCGCCGTGGACTCGGCACTGATGGTGATCGATGCGGCCAACGGCGTGGAGTCGCAGACCCGCCGCCTGATCGAAGTCTGCCGCCAGCGCCACACGCCCATCATCACCTTCGTCAACAAGTTTGACCGGGAAGTGCGCGATCCGCTGGACATCATGGACGAAGTCGAGCGCGAACTGGGCATGCCCTGCTGCCCCATCACCTGGCCCGTGGGCCAGGGCAAGTCCTTTGGCGGCATCATCAATCTGCGCACGCAGAGCATGACGGTGTTCACGCCCGGCAGCGACCGGGGCCCCAAGGACTTCGAAGTCATTCCGCTGAGCGATGGCGACAAGCTGCGCGCGCGCTTCGGCAAGGCTTTCGACGATGCCCTGGAATCCATGGAACTGGCCGTGGGCGCATCGGCCGAATGGGACCATGAGGCCTTCCTGGCAGGCAAGCTGACCCCCGTGTTCTTCGGTTCCGGCGTGAACAACTTCGGTGTGATGGAAGTGCTGGACGCCGTGGTTGACATGTCGCCCCCGCCCGGCCAGCGCATTGCCTTCACCGAGCTGAACCGCACCCGCGAAGAGCGCGTGGTCAAGCCCGAAGACAGCGGCTTCTCGGGCGTGGTGTTCAAGGTGCAGGCCAATATGGACAGCAACCACCGCGACCGCATTGCATTCGTGCGCGTGGCGTCCGGCAAGTACACCCCCGGCATGAAGATGAAGGTGCAGCGCACCGGCAAGGAACTGCGCCCCACCTCCGTGGTCACCTTCATGTCCCAACGCCGCGAGGCGGTGGATGAGGCCTATGCCGGCGACATCATCGGCTTCACCATCCACGGCGGCGTGCAGCTGGGCGACTCGATCACCGACGGCCCCAGCCTGCAGTTCACCGGCCTGCCGTTCTTCGCGCCGGAAATGTTCATGACCGTGGTGCTGAAGAACCCGCTGCGCACCAAGCAGCTGCAGCAAGGTCTGATGCAGCTGGGCGAAGAAGGCGCCATCCAGGTGTTCAAGCCCGATGTGGGCGGCAACATGCTGCTGGGCGCGGTGGGTCAGCTGCAGTTTGAAGTGGTGCAGCACCGTCTGAAGACCGAATACGACTGCGACGTGCGCCTGGAAGGCTGCCAGTACACCGGCGCCCGCTGGATCACGGCCGACTCCCCTGCCGAGCTGCGCGAGTTTGAAAACGCCTACCCCCTGCGCCTGGCGCACGATGCCGCCGACACGTTGGCCTATCTGTGCACCAGCCCGTATGACGTGCGCCTGGCGCAGGAGCGCTTCCCCAAGATCCACTTCCACCCCTTGCGCGAGCATGCGGGCCTGGCCCTGGGATCCGCGCACTGACCGCCGCTGGTATGCGCTACACAGCCCGCATCTGCCAGGCAGATGCGGGCTGGCTTATTTGGATAGAACTGTGAGCCAAGAATTTCTGCAACCCTTGTCTGCACTGCCGGTTCCCGCGAACGTGCTGGGCGTGCTGACCGATATCGATGACACCCTGACCACCGAGGGCGTGGTGCCTGCCCATGTGGTGGCGGCCATCGCCCGCCTCAAGGCTGCCGGCCTGAAGGTGGTGCCCATCACCGGCCGCCCCGTGGGCTGGAGCGTGCCATTTGCATCGGCCTGGCCGGTGGATGCCATCGTGGCCGAGAACGGTGCCGTGGCGCTGCGCCGCAACGGCCAGGGCGGGCTGGACAAGCTCTACCAGCAGGACGAAGACAGCCGGGCCCACAACTTTGCGCGCATGCAGGAAGTGCTGAGCCAGATCGAGTCCACGGTGCCCGGTGCCAGCCGTGCCACCGATTCCATGGGCCGTGAATGCGATATCGCCGTGGACCACAGCGAGTTCACCCATATGCCGCAGGCGCAGATCGACCAGTGCGTGCAGATCATGAAGGCGGCCGGCATGAACGCCACCGTCAGCTCCATCCACATCAATGGCTGGTTCGGCGCACACAACAAGCTGGAAGGTGCGCGCTGGATCGTGCGCGAGCTGTTCGACATCGATCTGGACGCCACGCTGGGCCAGTGGATCTACATCGGCGACTCCACCAACGACCAGCTGATGTTCCAGAACGTTCCGCTGTCCGTGGGCGTGGCCAATATCGCGCGCTTCGTGCCGCAGCTGCACCACCTGCCGCGCTATGTGACCGCTGCCGAGCGCGGCGACGGTTTTGTGCAGCTGGCCGACCACATCCTGGCGGCATAGACAGCGCTGGTGCGGGAAGAGCGGCCGGCACAGCCCTCCGGCGCCGTCTCAGTGACTTCCAACAGAAAAGCCCGCGGCACCAGGTCTGCGGGCTTTTTTGTTGCGGCGCTCCGGCCTTGTACCGTCCGGAGGATGCCCCGGTTCAGTGCTGTGCTTCCAGCGTCAATCGATGCTGACCTTGGCGGTCTCGATCACCTTCTTGTACATGGCCGTATCCTTGTCGATCAGGGCCTGGAACTGCGCGGGCGTGCTGCCGACGGCGCCAAAGCCCAGTTGCTCCAGCTTGTTCTTCACCTCGGGCGACTGCACGGCATCGGCGATGGTCCTGGACAGCTTGTCGACGATGGGCTGGGGCGTGCCCTTGGGGGCCAGCAGGCCCACCCAGGAATTCATCACAAAGCCGGGAAAGCCCGACTCCTCCATCGTGGGCACATTCGGCTCACCGGGCCAGCGCTGCTTGGACGCCACGGCCAGCACCTTGATCTTGCCGCTCTTGGCATGCGGCATGGGCACCAGCGCAGGGTCAAACAGCACATCCACCTGACCGCTAATCAGGTCGGACAGAATCGGGGCGCTGCCGTTGTAGGGCACATGCTGGGCGTTCAGGCCGTTTTCCTGGGTGAAGCGCGCGCCGATCATGTGGGCGCTGGCGCCGGTGCCGCTGGAGGCGTAGTTCAGCGGGTGGGTCTTGCCATACTCGGCCAGCTCCTTGGCGCTCTTCACCGGCAGCTTGTTGGCGGCAAACAGGAACATCGGCAGATCGGCCATGTGGCTCACGGCGACGAAGTCTGTGGGCTTGTAAGGCAGCTTTTTGTACAGCGACATGTTCACCGTGTAAGCGGCCAGCACGCTCACAAAACTGTAGCCGTCTGCGGGGGCGCGGGCCAGCTGCGTCACCCCGATGGTGCTGTTGGCACCTGGGCGGTTTTCCACGATCACGGGCTGGCCCAGTTTCTTGCTGACGGCATCGAACACCGTGCGGCTGACGATGTCGGTCGATCCACCCGGTGTGTAGGGCACGGTCAGCTTGATGGGCTTGGTGGGCCACTGGGCCGGGTCTTGCGCCAGTGCCAAGCCGGTGCTGCAGGCGGCTGCGGCAGCGATTGCGCCCAAGGTGAGCGTGCGGAAAGTGAATGCCATGTCTCTGTCTCTCGTATCGGGTGGCCGGCCGCTGTCCCTGCGGATGGCGGCAATGTCATTTTTCTTATTAAGAAATGACATTTCAAATGTAGAACTGCGCCAGTGTGCCGCCATTGCGGGCAATCCCCTAGAAGGCGTCGCCTAGGCGTCAACCCGCGGCGGCGGCGCCCGCTTTATGGTGGGCAGGGTGCTCGCTGTTCTCTCTGTGCCTGCGCATTCCCGTGCAGCCCCCATTCCCGACATTCCCCACGGCCATGCACGGCAGCTCCGCCGCTGCGTGCTAGGCTAGTTTCAGGAGGTGATTCCCATGGCATCCGCTTCTCGCCGCGCCACCGTCCAGGCGCAACAAAAAGTCCTCGATCTGGGCATTGCTGCTCCCCAGGTGGTGGCGCACCGCCTGGCGCGCATGGCCCTGGCCGGGCCGGTGCCCAGTGCGCGGGACCAGAAAGAGTTTGCCGGCATGGTGCTGGAGAAGCAGATGGCGTTTGCCCAGTCATGGTGGGCCGCCTGGAATGCCATGCTGCAAGGCCCGTGGAGCATGGCCTGGTCCACCTGGCAGACAGCGCTGTCCGGGGGCATGCTGGGTGGCTCGCCCTGGGCGATGTGGAAGCTGACCGAGCGCAGCAGCGCACCGGTTGCCAAGGTGGTGAATGCCGCGCTGACGCCCATTGAACGCAAAGCCAGCAGCAACGCCCGGCGACTGGCTCGCACGCCCCTGGTGGGCAAGCCGCGCAAGCGCAGCTGAGCACGTTACCGGCGCGGCGGCGCCTCTTGCGTCTCCTGTGCCTTCTGCGCTTCCCAATCGGCGTCACAGCCCGCGCCCGCCGCAATCCAGCGCTGCGCCAGCCGGGCCACCAGGCGCACGGCCCAGGGCTGCTGCCAGCCCAGCACCGCGCCCGGATCGCTCACCATGCCGCAGCGGTAGTGCTGCCCCGCTTCGTCCCACTGCAGGGCCTTGCAGGCCCCGGTGCGGCGGCGTGACACCCAGATGCCCAGCGGACAGGGCTCGGCCAGACAGCACAATCCACAGCCATTGCACGCTGCACCCATGGCCGGCTTGGGCGGTGCGGCAGGCTGCAGGTAGATGGTGCGCTGTTCAGGGGCGGTCATGGTGGGCGGGATTGTCGCCTGGACAGCCCGCGTGCATGCGCCGCAGGTGCTGCAAAACGGTTTACGCCCGCCAGGGCGGCGGCAGCTGCGCCGCGTGGCGCAGCTCCACCCGGGCCTGCAGAAAATCCAGCACCGCTCGCGTGCGCGGCGGCAGGCGGTCCGGCTTGCCAGGGTAGACCGCATGGATGGGTTCCAGATCGCCGGTGTTGAAGTCTTCCAGCACCACCTGCAGGTGGCCGGCCTGCAGATCCTCCCAGGCATGGAACAGGGACAGCCGTGCCAGCCCGGCGCCTTGCACCGCCAGGCTGCGCAGCACATCGCCGTCGTTCACCCGCAGCACATCCCCGATCTCCACCGCCACCCGCCGGCCGTCCACCAGGAACGGCCAGTGCGGAACGGCACGCTGGTAGGTCCAGCCCAGTCGCCGGTGGGCAGACAGTTCATCCGGGTGGAGCGGCACGCCATGGCGTGCCAGATAGTCCGGCGCCCCGACAATTACCTGCAGCGTGGCGCCCAGACGCCGCGCCACCATGTCGGAAGGAGGCAGCTGGCCCCAGCGGATCGCAATGTCGATGCTGTCTTCCACCAGGTCCACCACCTGGTCGGTGAAGAGCAGTTCCAGGCGAATGCCGGGGTGCGCCTCCAGCAACGGCGCCACCAGCGGCACCAGCAGGCGCTGGCCGGTTGCGGAGCTGGCGCTGATGCGCACCACCCCCTGGGGGGCACTGCGGGCGGCCACGGCGGCTTCCAGCTCGTTCAGATCGGCCAGCAGGCGCTTGCCGCGCTCCACCAGTTGCGCCCCCTCCGCCGTCAGCTGGACACGCCGGGTACTGCGCTGCAGCAGCTGCACCCCCAGCCGGGCCTCCAGCCGCGACATGGTCTTGCTGACCGCCGAAGGCGACACCCCCAGCAAGCGCGCCGCGGCCGACAGGCTGCCCTGCTCGGCCACCAGCACCAGCACTTCCAGCTCGCCGGAACGGTTGACCTCGCTGCCAGGAGCAACCAGCGGCGACAAACGGGCGGTATCAGGCATGGCAGGCAATCGCGGGGTTATTTATTCCACACAGGCACAAATGCATTTCCATTATTCCACCTACACAAAGGAAGCGACAACGCGCACAGTCACCCCCCTACCGTTTTCCATGTTTCACAGGACAATTTCCATGCCGCTCTCTCTTCTGGCCCTGGCCGCCGGTGCCTTTGGCATTGGCACCACGGAATTCATCATCATGGGTCTGCTCACCCAGGTCAGCAGCGACCTGGGCATCAGCATCCCCAGGGCCGGCACCCTGATCTCGGGCTACGCCGTGGGCGTGGCGGTGGGCGCCCCGGTGCTCACCCTGCTGACCCGCCACTGGCCGCGCAAACGCCTGCTGCTGGGGCTGATGCTGATCTTCATCGCCGGCAACCTGGCCGCCGTCATCGCCCCCAACTACCTGTCGCTGATGGCTGCGCGCGTGCTGACCTCGCTGACCCATGGCACCTTCTTTGGCGTGGGCGCCGTGGTGGCCACCGGCCTGGTGCCAGCGGAAAAAAAGGCCTCGGCCATTGCGCTGATGTTCTCGGGCCTGACATTGGCTACCCTGCTGGGGGTGCCTGCCGGCGCCTGGATCGGCCAGCACTTTGGCTGGCGCATGGCCTTCGCCGCCGTGGCCGCAATTGGCGTGGTGGCTTTCGCCATTCTGGTGGCGTTCGTGCCGCGTGACCAAGGCCGCCCTGTCGTGCCACCGCTGCAACAGGAACTGGCCGTGCTGCGCAATCCCCAGGTCTGGCTGGGTCTGGGCATCACCGTGTTCGGCTTTGCCGGTGTGTTTGCGCTCTACACCTATATCGAGCCGCTGCTCACGCAGATCACCCACATGGACGGCAGCCTGGTGGCACTGACGCTGCTGCTGTTTGGAGCCGGTCTGGCCGCCGGCAACCTGCTGGGCGGCAAGCTGGCCGACCGCGGCGTGATGCGCGCCCTGGTGCTGAGCATTGCCACGCTGGCCGTGGTGCTGGCCGCCGGCCGCTGGGCCTTTGGCCACAGCGCCGTGGCCATGGTTTATGTGGTGCTGCTGGGTACGGTGGCCTTTGCCACCGTGGCCCCCATGCAGATGCGCGTGCTGCAGCAGGCCGGCGCGCAAGGTGCCAACCTGGCGTCCAGCCTAAACATTGCCGCCTTCAACCTGGGCAATGCCCTGGGCGCCTGGGTGGGCGGCCTGGTGCTGTCGGGCATCGGCCTGCTGTCCCTGGGCTGGTCTGCGGCCGCGCTCACCGTGGTGGGACTGCTCCTGGTGGGCTGGAGCCAGCGTCTGCCATCCACGGCCGGCGCCATGCCCGTGGCCGTGGTGGGCCACTGACATCGCCCCCAGGGAATCGCCGGTCGTGCACCGTTCCTGGGCATGACCGGCCACAGTGGGAAGCCCCCTGGCATAAGGCCTGGTCTGGCGCCCCACACCGCCACACGCCAGGGTGCCCACCGGCACACCATCGCGTAACCCTTGCCGGAAGGAGCCCCCTTGGCCTGCCGCGTCCTGTAGGGTCGGCAGGCCATTGGGCTTTTCTCAGGTCCGCGCCAGCACCGGCGCCAAGGCCTTGCCGGTGTGGGTTCCGGCCTTGACCAGGTCTTCCGGCGTGCCCGCGGCCACGATCTGGCCGCCGCCGGTGCCGCCTTCGGGGCCCAGGTCGATGATCCAGTCGGCTTCGGCAATCACATCCAGGTCGTGCTCGATCACCACCACGCTGTGGCCGGCATCCACCAGGCGGTGCAGCACCCGGATCAGCTTGTCCACGTCGGCCATGTGCAGGCCCACCGTAGGTTCGTCCAGCACATACAGCGTGTGCGGCGCCTTGTTGCCACGCTTGGTGACGTCGTCGCGCACCTTGGTCAGCTCGGTCACCAGCTTGATGCGCTGGGCTTCGCCCCCAGAGAGCGTGGGGGAAGGCTGGCCCAGCGTCAGATAGCCCAGGCCCACATCCTTGAGCAGTTGCAGCGGATGGGCGATGTTGGGCATGGAGGCAAAGAAGGCCACGGCCTCATCCACTTCCATCTGCAGCACGTCGCCAATGCTCTTGCCACGCCAAGTCACGGCCAGTGTCTCGACGTTGAAACGCGCGCCGTGGCAGGTTTCGCACGGCACTTTCACATCCGGCAGAAAGCTCATCTCGATGGTGCGCATGCCCTGGCCCTCGCACGCCGGGCAGCGGCCTTCGCCGGTGTTGAAGCTGAAGCGCCCGGCCCCATAGCCGCGCGCCTTGGCTTCCAACGTGTCGGCAAACAGCTTGCGGATGGTGTCCCAGAAGCCGATGTAGGTGGCCGGGCAGGAACGTGGCGTCTTGCCGATGGGCGTCTGGTCCACTTCCAGCACGCGGTCGATGACCTCGGTACCGGTCACGGTTTTGGCGCCCACCAGCTTGATGCGTTTGCCCGCCTCCATCTCTTCGCGGCCGGCCCGGGTGGAATTCTGTGCCACCAGCGTGGCCACATTGGCCAGCAGCACATCGCGCGCCAGCGTGGACTTGCCGGATCCGGACACCCCTGTCACTGCCACCAGGCGCTTCAGCGGCACGCTGGCCTCCACCTCTTGCAGATTGTGCAGCTGGGCACCCGCCACCGTCAGCCAGTGCAGCGGGCCGGTCGTGGACACCGGCTGCCCCAGCTGGGCATTGGCCTCGGCACTGGCGGCCTGCAGCGCCGCGGCCGCATCGGCTGCGATCTGCTTCTTGGTCCGCTTCTTGGGCTTCGCGCCGTCAGCGGGCGCAGCAGCGGCCCCGGTGTAGAGCGTGGCGGCATCCACCATGCCCAACACCGGCCGGCGGGCCTGGCAGGGGTGGCGCATGGCGTGCAGCAGATAGCGGCCCGTCTGCGAATTGGCGGCCGCCATGATGTCGGCCGGTGTGCCCTGGGCCACCAGTTCGCCACCGCGCTTGCCGGCGCTGGGGCCGATATCGATCACATGGTCGGCGCGGCGGATGGTGTCTTCATCGTGCTCCACCACCACCAGGGTGTTGCCCTTGTCGCCCAGCTTGTGCAGGGCGTTCAGCAGGATGTGGTTGTCGCGGGCATGCAGGCCGATGGTGGGTTCGTCCAGCACATAGCACACGCCTTGCAGATTGCTGCCCAGCTGGGCGGCCAGGCGGATGCGCTGCGCCTCGCCACCGCTCAGCGTGGGGGCGCCGCGGTCCAGCGTCAGATAGCCCAGCCCCACCTCTTCCAGGAATTCGAGGCGGCCCAGGATTTCGGGCAGCAGATCGCGGGCGATATCGGCCTCGCGGCCCGTGGGCTGCAGCGCCTGGAACCACTCGCGCAGACTGGTCACCGACATCTGGCCCAGCGCCGTTACCGACAGCCCGTGGAACAGCACGGCCCGGGCCGTGGGGTTCAGGCGCGTGCCCTTGCAGGTAGGGCAGGTGGTTTCCTGCAGGTCTTCCACCTCCTGGCCATCAAACGTCAGTTCGCGGCCGCGGTTGTCTTCGGCCAAGGTGCTGTCGTCGTAGACCTTGCGCTGTTCCTTGGTCAGCTTGACCCCCGTACCCACACAGTCCGGGCACCAGCCGTGCTTGCTGTTGTAGCTGAACAGACGCGGATCCAGCTCGGCATAGCTGGTGGCGCAGATCGGGCAGGCACGCTGGGTGGAGAACACCTGCAGTGTGCCAACGCCCTTGCCCTGGTCGGCGGCGGCAATCGCCGTTTCCAGGTTGTCGATGCCCGACAGCACATGCACCACGCCCTTGCCGATCTCCAGCGTTTTGGCCAGCTGCGTGCGCAGCGCCGCCTCGTTGGCGGCCGTGACCTTGACGCTGGCCACCGGCAGCTCGATGGTGTGCTCCTTGAAGCGGTCCAGGCGCGGAAAGCCGGTGGTCGGCAGAAACGCGCCATCCACCCGCAGGTGCGTATAGCCCTTGGGGCGCGCCCAGTCGGCCAGCTCGGTGTACACGCCCTTGCGCGCAATCACCAGCGGCGCCAGCAGGCCGATGTGCTGGCCCTTGAAATGGCCCAGCAGCTGTGCAGCGATGCGTTCGGGCGTTTGCGGCTCCACCGCAGCGCCATCGTGCACGCAGTGCTGGGTGCCCAGCTTCACGTAGAGCAGGCGCAGGAAATGCCAGACCTCGGTGGTCGTCCCCACGGTGGACTTGCGCCCGCCGCGCGACAGGCGCTGCTCGATGGCCACGGTGGGCGGAATGCCCCAGACCGCATCCACCTCGGGCCGGCCCGCCGGCTGCACGATGGAGCGTGCATAGGCGTTCAGCGACTCCAGGTAGCGGCGCTGGCCTTCGTTGAACAGGATGTCGAACGCCAGCGTGGACTTGCCCGAACCCGACACCCCGGTCACCACATTGAACTTGCCGCGCGGAATATCCACGCTCAGGTTCTTCAGGTTGTGTTCCTTGGCATTGACGATCTCGATGGCATTCTTGGCTACGGAGGCCGAAGCCGTTGCGGCCCGCTTGGAGCGCTCGGTCTTGGTGAGCATGGGCGCCACTTCTTCCACGCGCTGGCCGCCCACCCCCATGGCCTGGTCGTACTCGCGCAGCGCCTGGGCGGTGTGCGAGGTCTTGACCTGGCGCACCTCTTCGGGCGTGCCCTGGGCCACGATCTGGCCACCGCCATCGCCGCCTTCCGGCCCCAGGTCGATCAGCCAGTCGCTGGCCCGGATCACGTCCAGATTGTGTTCGATGACGATCAGGCTGTTGCCGGCTTCCAGCAGCTTGCGCAGCGCGCGCATCAGCTTGGCAATGTCCTCGAAGTGCAGCCCGGTGGTGGGCTCGTCGAACAGGAACAGTGTGCCCTTGCGTGCCAGCTTCTGTTTGGACTTGGATGCCGTCCGCGCGGCTTCGGCCAGGAAGCCCGCCAGTTTCAGGCGCTGCGCCTCGCCCCCGGACAGCGTGGGTACGGGCTGGCCCAGCTTCACGTATTCCAGGCCCACATCGACGATGGGCTGCAGCGCGCGGATCACGTCCGCATCCTGGCTGAACAGCAAGGCCGCCTCGGCCACGGTCAGCTCCAGCACATCGGCCACGCTCAGAGAGCGGCCACCGCGCTCCAGCGTGATTTCCAGAATCTCGGACCGGTAGCGGCTGCCGTTGCAGTCCGGGCAGCGCAGGTACACGTCCGACAGGAACTGCATCTCCACATGCTCGAAGCCCGATCCGCCGCAGGTGGGGCAACGCCCGTCGCCACTGTTGAAGCTGAACTTGGCCGCGTTGTAGCTGCGTTGCTGCGACAGCGGCGTCAGCGCGAACAGCTCGCGGATGCTGTCCCAGGCACCGACATAGCTCACCGGATTGGAGCGGGCCGTCTTGCCGATGGGGGACTGGTCCACGAACACCACATCGGCCAGGTGATCAGCCCCCAGCAGGCGGTCGTGCGCGCCCGGGCTGTCGGTGGGCTTGCCGAAGTGGCGCATCAGCGCAGGCGCCAGAATGTCCTGGATCAGCGTGGACTTGCCGGATCCGGACACACCGGTCACCGTCACCAGGCGCTGCAGCGGGAAGTCCACGTTCAGGTTCTGCAGATTGTGTTCGCGTGCGCCTTCCAGAATCAGGCGCGGCGTGGATTCGGTCACCATGCGCTTGATGCCGAAACCCACCTGCTTGCGGCCGCCCAGGTAGGCACCGGTCAGGGTGTCGGCCCGCTTCAGTTCTTCGGGCGTGCCGTCGAACACGATGTGGCCTCCCTTGGCACCGGGGCCGGGACCCATGTCGATCACGCGGTCGGCGGCGAACATCACCGCCGGGTCGTGCTCCACCACCACCAGCGTGTTGCCGGCATCGCGCAGGCGGTGCATGGCCTGGGTGATGCGCTCCATGTCGCGCGGATGCAGACCGATGCTGGGCTCGTCCAGCACAAACAGCGTGTTCACCAGCGAAGTGCCCAGGGCCGTGGTCAGGTTGATGCGCTGCACCTCGCCGCCGCTGAGCGTGCGGCTCTGGCGGTCCAAGGTGAGATAGCCGATGCCCACATCCACCAGGTAGCGCAGGCGGGTGCCGATTTCCTCGTTCAGCAGCTTCAGCGCCTGCAGCTCGCCTTCGGCCAGGCCCATCTGGTCCGTGAGTTTCAGGCTGTCAAAGAACTGGCTCAGCCGGGTGATGGGCAGGCGCATCAGGTCGTGCAGGTTCAATCCCGGCAGGGCCTGCAGCTGTGCGGGCGACCAGTCCACGCCCACCGGCATGAAACGCTGTTCGGCCGGCAGCACCGCATCGGCCTGCGGCTTGCCGCCGATGCGCCACAGCAGGCTTTCGGTCTTGAGCCGCGCGCCCTGGCAGGCCGGGCATTCCGTGTAGCTGCGGTACTTGGACAGCAGCACGCGGATGTGCATCTTGTAGGCCTTGGTTTCCAGGTACTCGAAGAAACGGCGTATGCCGTACCAGGTCTGGTTCCACTTGCCGTTCCACTGGGGCGAGCCGTCGATCACCCAGTGCTTCTGCTCAGCCGTGAGCTTGCTCCAGGCGATATCGCGCGGAATGCCTTCGGCCTCGGCATGGCGCATCAGATCGTCCTGGATCTCTTTCCAGGCCGGCGTCTGGATGGCCTTGATGGCACCGGTGCGCAACGTGAGCTTGTCATTGGGAATCACCAGTCCCCAGTCCACGCCGATCACCCGTCCAAAGCCGCGGCAGCTGTCGCACGCGCCCACGGCCGAGTTGAACGAAAACAGCGAAGGCATGGGTGCCGTGTAGCTCAGATTGCTTTCCGGGCAATGCAGGCCTTCGGAGAACTTCCACAGGTAATGCTCGCCCTCTTCCGGCATCACATACACCGTCAGGCGCCCGCTGCCGCGCTTGAGCGCCACCTCGATGGCCTCCATGGCCCGGGCACGTTCCACACGGCTGGTGCGAAAGCGGTCGGCCACCACGTCCAGCACCTTGATTTTTTCGGGGGCCACGGCCTTGGCCTTCTTGCCCTTGGCCGGCACGTCCGCTGCAGCGTGTGCGCGCTCCACCTCGCGCTCGGCCTGCACCTTGGTGAAGCCGCTGGCAGACAGCCACTGCTCCACTTCTTCGGCCGAGGTATTGGCCGGCAGTTCCACCGGGAAAGTCAGCGCAATGCGCGGGTCGCCTGCGGCCTCGCAGCGCTGCTGCAACGCGGCGTAGATCGTCTCTGCCGTGTCGTGCTGCACCGGCAGGCCGGTGGCGCGGTCGAACAAATGCGCAGCGCGGGCGAACAGCAGCTTCAGGTGGTCATTCAGCTCCGTCATCGTGCCCACCGTGGAGCGCGAGTTGCGCACCGGATTGGTCTGATCGATGGCAATCGCGGGCGGCACGCCTTCCACCCGGTCCACGGCGGGCTTGTCCATGCGGTCCAGAAACTGGCGCGCATAGGCACTGAAGGTCTCGACGTAGCGGCGCTGCCCTTCGGCAAACAGCGTGTCGAACACCAGGCTGGACTTGCCCGAGCCGCTGGGGCCGGTCACCACCGTCAATTCACCGGTGCGGATGTCGAGGTCAACGTTTTGCAGGTTGTGCTGGCGTGCGCCACGGATGCGGATCTGGCCCTGGGTCATTGCGGTGTACTTTTCGGAAGGAGGCCGAACATTCTAGGCACCTGTACCGCATCCCTCCCGCATTCCGGGTCGTCGCTCTTCAAACAGGAGCAGCCTCTGCGCTTGCATGCTGCACAAATCGCGATGAGGCATCCCCTCCTCCGGCCCCAAGCAACAAAAAAGCCCCTGCGTTGCGACAGGGGCTTGGCAGCAGGCGCATGCGACGCCCTCATCGGCTGTGTGGGCCTTACTTGGCTTCGGCCGGTGCTGCGGGCGCCGCCGGTGCCTCGGCAGCCGGTGCGGCGGCAGGCGCTTCTGCGGCCGGTGCGGCAGGCGCTGCAGGGGCAGGCTCTGGCACATGCACGGCATCGGCACCGTGCTTTTCGCCGCTCATATCCACCTTGTCACCGGCCTTCATGATCACGAACAGGCTCACTGCGGCAAACACCACAAAACCCACAACAATCTTCCACATGCTTTGTCTCCAATCATCTTGTGTACCAACAATGGCGCAATGGCCGGCGGGCTCTGGACCAAGAAAAAGGCCCTGCGTTGTTGCCAACGCAGGGCCTGCACCTTGAAGCAGACCAAGGCCGATTGAAACAGCCTTGGATTGCAAGCAGCTTACGCTGCCCGGTGATTAGAAGTTGTGGCGGACGCCGACGCCGAAGCTGGAGGCATTTTTGCCAGCCCCAGCCGTGCCCACACCACCGTAGGTGGCGTTGTCCTTGTTGTTGATCTTGGTGTAGGCAGCGTACACCTTGGTGCGCTTGCTCAGGTTGTAGTTGTAGCCCAGGATGAATTGGCTGGCACCGGTGTCATCACGACCGCCGATGTTGCCGGCGTGGCCGTAGCCCACGGCAATTTGCGAAGCACCGAAGGTGTAGCCACCGGTCAGGCGGAACAGATTGCGCTTGCCGAAATCGCCGAGTGCACCAAAGCCGCCAGTGCCAGTGATGCCGCTGTCAAAGCCGACATTGTCCGAGCGCTGGTAGTAGCCGCCGATTTGGAAGTCGCCGATCGTGTAGTGGGCACGCAGACCATACTGCTTGGCATCGCCCAGCTTGGTGTAGCCAGCACCCAAAGCCAGCGGACCGCTTTCCCAATTGGCAGCAACGTCATAAGCGTTCTTGTTGGCGTAGGGGCCGGTGGCATTGATGCCATCAGCCTTTTCGTGGAAGGACATTGCACCTTCCAGGGTGAAGCCACCCAGCACTGGTGTGCGGTATGCAATCTTGTTGTCATCACGCATCAGGTAGCTGTACAGCTGGTCCGAGAAGAAGCCGGTGTCGTGGTTGGGCTCGTCCAGCACACCGTAGTCAGCCACCGCGTAGTTGGACTCTGCAGTCCAGCGACCCAGGCGCAGCATACCGAAGTTGCCCGACAGGTTCAGTTCGCTTTGGCGCTTGAAGTTCAGGGGGCCGGAGCCATCATCCGAGCCAAAACCGGCTTCCAGCTGGAAACCAGCCTTCAGGCCGCCGCCCAGATCTTCCACGCCCTTGAAACCGATACGCGAAGCGTTGTTGAACATGCCGGTGGTGCTTTGATCACCGATCTTCTGGCGTTCGATCGAGGTGTTCAAACGACCATAGATGGACACACTGCTTTGAGCCAGAGCAGCCGAGGTACCGCACACGGCCAGAACGGCCAGCATCAGACGTTGGATCTTCATTGGATTTCCTTGTGGATGGTTTCAGTTCGTTGGTGCCAGCGGGGCCGAAGGCTTGAGGCGCTATGCCTTGCTTCTGACGGCTGCTAGGTAGACAAATTGTAGGTGGCATGTCGCCCAAAACCCTTGCCAGCTGGGCGCAAAAGCGGCATCTGATGTTTTGCAACAACACCGCGCACCAGCATGCACCAGCCACAAAAATCAAACCCCGACGGCTTGCGCCATCGGGGTGCAGATTCATTCAGGCTTGCGCCCAAATGGTGCGTTTTCAGTCTTCGGCGTAGATGTCCACGTCCTTGGTTTCACGCAGGAACAGGGTACCGATCACGGCCGTCGCACCGGCGATGATGATGGGGTACCACAGGCCGTTGTACATATTGCCGGTCTGCGCCACGATGGCGAAAGACATGGTGGGCAGCAGGCCGCCGAACCAGCCATTGCCGATGTGGTAGGGCAGGCTCATCGAGGTGTAGCGGATGCGGGTGGGGAACATCTCCACCAGGATGGCAGCGATGGGGCCATAGACCATGGTCACCAGCAGCACCAGATAGAACAGGATCACGATCATCATGACCTTGTTCATCTTGGCGGGGTCAGCCTTCTCGGGGTAGCCGTCGTTCTTCAGTGTTTCGCTCACGGCCTTGTTGAACTCGGCGCCCTTGGCCTTCAGTTCATCGGGGCTCAGGCCCTTGAGCGAGTAGCTGGGGATGGTGTGGCTGCCGATCTTGATCACGGCCGGCGTACCTGCCGGAGCGACTTCGCTTTCATAGCTCACCGAACGGTTGGACAGCGCTTGCTTGGCCACGTCGCAGGAGCTGGTGAACTTGGTCGTGCCGGTGGGGTTGAACTGGAACGAGCACTCGGCCGGGTCTGCCACGATCACCACCTTGTTGGCGGCCTGTGCGGCGGCCAGCGCCGGGTTGGCGGCTTCGGTGAGCATCTTGAAGGCCGGGAAGTAGGTCACTACGGCCAGCACGCAACCCATCATGATGATGGGCTTGCGGCCGATCTTGTCCGACAGCGTGCCGAAGACCACGAAGAAAGGCGTGCCCAGCAGCAGCGCGGCAGCGATCATCAGGTTGGCCGTCACGGCATCGACCTTCAGCTGCTGCGTCAGGAAGAACAGGGCATAGAACTGGCCGGTGTACCACACCACGGCCTGGCCGGCGGTCAGGCCCACCAGGGCCAGGATCACGACCTTCAGGTTCTTCCACTGGCCAAAGGCTTCGGACAGGGGGGCCTTGGAGACCTTGCCTTCGGCCTTCATCTTCTGGAAGGCGGGCGACTCGGACAGCTGCATACGGATCCACACCGAAATGCCCAGCAGCACCAGCGACACCAGGAACGGAATGCGCCAGCCCCAGTCTTGGAAGGCTTCTTCACCCACGGTGGTACGCACCCCCAGGATCACGATCAGCGACAGGAACAGACCGATCGTGGCCGTGGTCTGGATCCAGGCGGTATAGGCGCCGCGCTTGCCGTGCGGTGCATGCTCGGCCACATAGGTGGCAGCACCGCCGTACTCACCGCCCAGTGCCAGACCTTGCAGCATGCGCAGCACGATCAGGATGACCGGTGCCGCCACGCCGATGGCTGCGTAGTTGGGCAGGATACCCACGATGAAGGTGGACACACCCATGATCAGGATGGTCACCAGGAAGGTGTACTTGCGACCGATCATGTCGCCCAGGCGGCCGAACACCAGCGCGCCGAAGGGGCGCACGATGAAGCCGGCAGCAAAGGCCAGCAGCGCAAAGATGAAGGCCGATCCGGCATCCAGCCCGCTGAAGAACTGCTTGGCAATGATGGCTGCCAGCGAACCGTACAGGTAGAAGTCGTACCACTCGAAAACGGTTCCGAGTGACGACGCGAAAATCACTTTGCGCTCTTCGGGCGTCATGGGCCGGGCTGTGCCCGCCCCCTGCGCGCCGACGCCCTTTGCTGCGTTAATGGCCATGTTTGTCTCCTGATGTATGAATATGTAACGAGCCTTGGCGACAGGCACGTAAATTCACTATCCATCAGCAGATTGACACCGCTCTGACGTGATTCTTACAGAGATTGACGCCGAACTGAACCGGTTCTTACAGCTTTGGTGACAACCCTAGGGCTTGTTTTCTTGATGTGAAAATCCAAGGGCAAACCCTGCGGTTTATGTTGCACTGCCGTAAGTGCAAGGTCAGTAGTACTACCCAGAATCGTCTGCGGTGTCGCAGTGAGCATTTATGCCTATTGCGGCGCAGAAACAAACCGCAGGAGACATAACTCATGACCGATACCGTGGTCACCAAAATCCAGCGCAACCCGAAATATCTGGAGTTGCGCAGCAAGCGCAATCGCCTGGGGTTGGTGCTGACTGTGCTGATGCTGCTCGTCTATTACGGCTATGTGGCGCTGATTGCATTCGACAAGGAATTTCTGGCCCAGCCACTGAGCAGCTCCGGCGTGACCACCCTGGGCATTCCCATTGCCCTGTTTGTGATCGTGTTCACCGTGGCCATCACGCTGTTCTATATCCGCCGCGCGAACAACGAGTTCGACCAGCTGACCCAGCAAATCCTGAAGGACGCCCAGTCAAAATGAAGAGCTCCCTGCAACGCACGCTGGCAACCACGCTGGCGACCTCTCTCATGCTCTCGGCGACGGGCTCTGCCCTGGCCGCCGGTGGCGACATTGGCGACACCGCCAAGCAAGCCACCAACTGGACCGCCATCGTTCTTTTTGTGGCCTTTGTGGCCGGCACCCTGTGGATCACCAAGTGGGCCGCCTCCAAGACCCGCTCTGCCGCCGATTTCTACACCGCTGGCGGCGGCATCACCGGCTTTCAGAACGGCCTGGCGATTGCGGGGGACTACATGTCTGCCGCATCGTTCCTGGGCATTTCCGCCCAGGTCATGATCAGCGGCTACGACGGCCTGATCTACTCCATCGGTTTCCTGGTGGGCTGGCCCATTCTGACCTTCCTGCTGGCCGAACGCCTGCGCAACCTGGGCAAGTTCACCTTTGCCGACGTGGCCGGCTACCGTTTTGCCCAAGGTCCTTTCCGCATGTTCGCCGCCAGCGGCACCCTGGTGGTGGTGGCTTTCTACCTGATCGCCCAGATGGTGGGTGCGGGCCAGCTGATCAAGCTGCTGTTCGGCCTGGACTACTGGATCGCCGTGGTGCTGGTGGGTGTGCTGATGATGGTCTATGTGCTGTTCGGCGGCATGACCGCCACCACCTGGGTGCAGATCATCAAGGCCTGCATGCTGCTGGCCGGCGTGACCTTCATGGGCTTCATGATCATGTCCAAGTACGGCTTCAGCTTTGAAACGCTGTTCGCCGAAGGCGTGAAGGTGAAGACCGCGATTGCAGAAGCCGGCGGCAAGGAGCCCGATGTGGCGGCCAAGCTGGGCCTGTCCATCATGGGCCCCGGCGGCTTCATCAAGGACCCCATCTCGGCCATCAGCTTCGGCATGGCGCTGATGTTCGGCACGCTCGGCCTGCCCCACATCCTGATGCGCTTCTTCACGGTGCCGGACGCCAAGGAAGCACGCAAGTCCGTGGGCTGGGCCACGGTGTGGATCGGCTACTTCTACATCCTGATCTTCATCATCGGCTTTGGCGCCATCACCATGGTGCTGACCAACCCCGAGATGGCCGACACCGTCAAGGGCGTCATCAAGGGCGGCGCTGGCACGGCCAATATGGCGGCCGTGCTGGTGGCCAAGAGCGTGGGCGGCGATGTGTTCTACGGCTTCATCTCTGCCGTGGCCTTTGCCACCATCCTGGCCGTGGTGGCGGGTCTGACGCTGTCGGGCGCCTCTGCCGTGTCGCACGACCTGTACGCCACCGTGTTCAAGAACGGCAAGGCCGACAGCGCGTCGGAACTGCGCGTTTCCCGCCTGACGACGCTGACACTGGGCGTCATCGCGGTGCTGCTGGGCATTGTGTTCGAGAAGCAGAACGTCGCCTTCATGGTGGCCCTGGCCTTCGCGATTGCGGCATCGGCCAACTTCCCCGTGCTGCTGCTGTCGGTGCTGTGGAAGGGCTGTACCACCAAGGGCGCCGTCATTGGCGGCTTCCTGGGTCTGGTCTCCTCCGTGGGCCTGACCATCGTGTCGCCCTCGGTCTGGGAAGCCACGTTCGGCAACCCTCCCGGCTCGGCCTGGTTCCCCTACACGTCGCCCGCCCTGTTCTCGATGACCATCGGTTTCGTGGGCGTATGGCTGTTCTCGGTGCTCGACAAGAGCGGCCAAGCGGACAAGGAACGTGCGGCTTTCGAAGCCCAGCAAGTGCGTTCGGAAACCGGGTTCGGCGCATCGGGCGCATCGGGCCACTAAGCCCCTCGCAGCGCGGCGGCTGCCGCGCTGGCGCCATGCAAAAGCCGGGTTCGAGAACCCGGCTTTTTTCATGCCCATGGCCTGTGGCCCCGCGTGCCCTTGTGTTCCGCGGCGCTTGTCACCGCACCGCTCTCACCGCGCGCCCTGCAGCTGGCGCAGTTTGATGAAGGCCAGTGCGGCCATCACCGCATCGTTCACGGCATCGTGCGCGCGGCTTTGCGGCAGGCCGAGGTCTCGCATCAGCGTGTCAAAGCGCAGATCAATCTCCGGCGACTGCTGCCGGTGGGGTGGCAGTTGCCGGAATTTGTGGTCGTAGTAGAGCGCGGAAACTTCGTTCCGTGGCTGCGGCAGCGCAATACCCAGCAAGGGCCGCAGCACCCGGTTGATCATCGCCAGATCGAACTCCAGGTAGTAGCCCACCAAGGGCCGGCTGCCGATGAAATGCAGCAGCTGCAACACCGCATCCTGAACGGGCAGGCCCTGGGCCAGATCCCGCTCACGCAGCTGGTGGATGCGCACGCTGTCGGCACTGACACCATGGGGCGGGCGCACCAGCAGCTCCAGCCGCTGGCTGGTCAGAATGCGCTGCCCCTGGATGCGCACGGCGCCGATGGACACAATGTGGTCCCGGCGCACATCCAGCCCGGTGGTCTCGCAGTCCAGCGACACCCACTCGTCCGGCGGCGCCGGGTCCAGCACAAAGGCCAGGGCCGGATCGGCCAGCTGGCGCAGCAGCCGCTGGCGGCGCCAGCCCTCCAGCCAGTGGCGCAGCGGGTGCCACGGGTACGGACGCGTACTCACAGCGCATCCAGACGCAAACGCTGTTGCAGCAGCGTGCGGAAACGCCGCACCACCGCCAGGGCATCCTTGAGCAGATCCCGCTCCAGGCTGCTGAGGGTGGAAGGGTCCACCTCCCCCGTCACCGGCCGGTGGCGCTCGATCTCGGACAGACCTGCCTGCAGCCGCAAGCCCATCAGCAGGTGCAAGGACTCCCGCATCTCTCGCCCCAGCGGGGCATCCAGGGTGCCATCGGCGACCAGTGCTTCGATGCGGTCCACCGTGCTGGTGGTGTCCACATGCCGCGCCAGCGCCAGACTGCGCACGCCATGGACCAGCGGAAAGATGCCTGCTTTCTTCAGATGCACGCTGCTGAATGCATCGCTGCGGCCCAGCAAGCGGTTCCACCAGCCGCCGGATTCGCCAAAGCTGTCGATCACCGACGCAAAGCGGGCAATCAGGGCATCGTTGTCCGTGGCCAGACTCTGCAGCTGCTGGCGCACCCCGGCCAGCAGCGCGGCATCACCGGCCACGGCATGGGCGTCCAGAAAAATGGCCAGCCGCATCAGGCTGTCGGCACTGGGCATCAGCAGCCATTCCCTGGCACGCTGGCCAAAGTCGCTGACGCTGCCGCGCCATTCCGGGTTATTCAGCATGATGTGCCCGGGGCATTCCGGGTAGCCGAAACGCTGCAGCACCGCCGAAAAGGCATGGCAGATGGCGTCCAGATCGGCCGGTGGCGTGTATCCATCGCGCAGCAATAGCCCGTTGTCCTGGTCGGTCTTGAGCAACTGCTCGCCGCGCCCTTCACTGCCCATCACGAACAGGCAGCTGTTGGCCACCAGATCGGCCGGTGCCAGCATCTGCCAGGCGCGCTCGAACAGCCGGGCATTGAGCTGCTGCACCAGTTGGGCCATCAGCGCGATGCGTGTGCCGCCGCGGTGCAGTGCCGACAGCAGTTGGGTGATCTGTGCGGCCGGGTGCTCCAGCGCCTGCAGGTCGCCCGCCTGCTCGATCTGCACCAGGATCAGGTGGGAATGGTTGGCCAGAAAGCTGAACAGGTCCAGCGCCTCCAGCATCCCGCACACCTGGCCGTCCCCGTCCAGCACCGCCAGCCGGTGCACGCGGGCGCGCAGCAGCAGTGCCATGGCATCCCCCAGCTGGTCGCTGGCCCGTACGCTGATCACCGGACTGCTGGCGAACTCGCCCACCGCCAGCTGCGCCAGGGGGCGCCCGTCGAGGATGGCGCGCTGCAAGGTGGTGTTGGAAAAAATGCCGATGCCCTGCGGCAGCCCGGACACCAGCACGCTGGTGGTGCGCTGTTCCTGGAACAGCCGGGTCACGCTGACGATGTCGGTGGCCGCATCCACCACATGGGCGGGGCGCACAAAGGCCTGCTCCACCCGCATCAGGGTCAGGGACTGCCGCTCATGCTGGTCGGCGCGCTGGGCCAGGGTCCCCAGCTTGTGGCCTAGATCGGCAAACAGCAGCGCACCGAACGCCGTGTTGCGCGCAATCAGCTCGTTGACGGTCTCGTGCGCCAGCTGGTAGGCCACCAGCTCTTCGACCACCACAAAACGGCTGCTGGCACGCCCCGCCACGAGGGCCCGGCCATCGAAGCAGTCTTCGGGCCCGTAGGAGGCCAGCAACTGCTCGCCCTCGGTCTGCTCCACATGGCCCTTGATGATGACAAACAGGTGGGTCGGCGCCATGCCCCGGTCCAGCACCACGGCCCCTTCCGGAAAGTAGGCGATGTCGACACCGCTGCAGACCAGGGCCTGCTCGTCAGGCGTCAGACAATCGAACGGGGAAACGGCGAAATTGAAGGCATTGGGCATAGCGCAGGCATTCAAGCCTGCAAGCCTTGCTCCACGCTTGCAGCCGCCTCCCAGCGGCCTTGGGTGAACCAGTCTCCGCCCTGCAGATAGTCCCGCAGCATGGGCAGGCCATCCACCCCGAAGAAGGTGTGGCCGTCCACGCTCACTGTGGGAACGCCGAACACGCCCGCGGCTGCGGCCTCCTCGGTATTGGTGCGCAGCAAGCCCTTGGCGCGCTCTGCGGCCTGCGCATCGGTGCGCAGCTGCGCCGCCAGACGCTCACGCAAGGCGGCGATGCGCTCCGCCCCCAGCGCGTCGCCCCCGCCTTCCCACACATGGCGGAACAACGCGTCCGCCGTGAAGCGGTTGATGCAGCCGTCCTCGCTGCACTCCAGCGCCAGACGCAGCAGGGGCAGCGGGTTGAAAGGGTGGCGCTGCGGCATCTGCAGCGTCGTGCCTTGCGCATGGCCCAGCCACTCGGCATGGCGGTAGGTCCATGCCCGCTTCGGAGGAATACCGGCAGGCCCGGGGTTGGCGTGCTGCTTCAACAAGGCGCCCAGCAGCACCGGGCGGTAGCGCACATGGCAGCTGATGCCCTCCAGCTGCGCAGGCAACTGGGCGAACGCCAGCCAGGCATAGGGCGACACAAAATCCAGATAGAACGTGATATCGCGCATCTGCGCCTCCCTGTGCCGCTAGGGCGTTATTCGGCTCACAACGTGGGCTGTGCCATACCGCAACGCTGCAGCACGGCGCCCCAGATCTGGCGCTGTGTGGCGGCGTCGGACTTGCCCCACTGGCGCAATTCATCCAAGGTGCGCAGGCAGCCGACGCAGTGGCTGCGGTCGTCATCCATGCGGCAGACCGAGATGCAGGGCGAAGGCGGTGCCTCCACGGCATGGGCGTCCAGCAGGCCCTGGCCCAGCACGGTGCGGGCCTTGTCCAGCAAGGCATCGGGTGGCAAAGGACAGCTCATGCACCCTCCCCGGCCGGCAACTCCACCACATCCACCACCGGCGCACCGGTCAGTTGCTGCAGCGCCACCATGTCCAGCGGAAACACCGCATGCGGATGCCCAGCCGCCGCCCACAACACCTCAAAGCGCGCCAGGCTGGCGTCGATCACGGTCACCGGCGGCTGCAGATGCGCCACCGGGCTCACGCCGCCAATGGCAAAGCCGGTGCGCGCCTTCACATAGTCGGCATCGGCGCGCCCCACCTTGCCCACCAGGGCCGCCAGCTTCTTCTCGTCCACGCGGCGGTCACCGGCCGCCACCACCAGCACATGGACGCCATCTTCCTTGCGCTTGAAGACCACGCTCTTCGCCACCTGTCCCACGGCAATTTCCAGCTGGTCCGCTGCTTCCTGCGAGGTCCGGGCCGCACCATCCAGCATCTGCGGCCCATGGGCATGACCGGCCTGCTGCAGATAGCGCGCCACGCGCTGCACGCCTTCCGGCAGGCTATGCAATTCCGATCCACACATCACACGGCCTCGCAGACCGCGCTGCTCGCGCGTTTGGCCAGCACGGCCTTGGCCACCCGCGACTGCGTGGGGCGACCCAGGTGTTCGCTGATGAACGCACCGGCATCGATCAGCTGGTCCAGATCGATGCCCGTGTCGATGCCCATGCCATGCAGCATGTAGACCACGTCTTCGGTCGCCACATTGCCCGTCGCCCCCTTGGCGTAGGGGCAGCCGCCCAGACCGGCCACCGAGGTGTCGTACTGCCACACGCCCATGGCCAGTGCGGCCAGCGTGTTGGACAGCGCCTGGCCGTAGGTATCGTGGAAATGGCCCGACACATCGTTGATGTCGAAATGCTGCAAGGTGGCCTCAATGGCCTTGCGCACCTTGACCGGCGTGCCCACCCCGATCGTGTCCGCCACACCGATATGCTGCACGCCGATGCCCCTCATCAGCCCGGCCAGATAGGCCACGCGCTCCGGCGCCACCTCGCCCTCATAGGGGCAGCCCACGGTGCAACTCATCGCACCGCGCACGTAGATGCCGGCGGCACGGGCCGCTTCCACCACGGGCGCAAAGCGCTCGATGCTCTCGGCAATGGAGCAGTTGATGTTCTTCTGGCTGAACGCCTCGCTGGCCGCACCAAACACCACGATCTCGTCGGGCCTGGACAACACGGCCGCCTCGTAGCCTTTCAGGTTGGGCGTCAGCACCGAATAGCGCACCCCGGGCTTGCGCGCGATGGCGGCCATCACCTCGGCGTTGTCCGCCATCTGCGGCACCCATTTGGGCGATACAAAGCTGGTGACCTCGATCTCGGTCAGACCCGCATTCTGCAAACGGTGCACCAGCTCCACCTTGACGGCGGCCGGCACAGGCTGCTTCTCGTTCTGCAGACCGTCGCGGGGGCCGACGTCGACCAATTTCACGCGTTGGGGATAACTTGTCATGGCTGTCTCCTGTTCAGATTCACATCGTCGGGCGATGCGCAAGCGGGTGGGGGCGTCATCGTGGCGGTATCCGCTGCAGCGGCTAGGGCGTGGCAGCGGGATGCTGCTGCGCCACCTGGGCAAACCAGTCGTCGCAGCCGTTGTGCGCTGCCGTGGGTGGGTAGGGGCCGTCACCCGCCGGGCTGACGTGGCTGGCCGTTCCCTTGTCCACCGCATGCACCTGGTAGCCCAGCAGATCCTGGACCACGCCCGTGTAGAGCAGATTGGTCTGGCGCAGACTGCCGTCAGGGGCCACGGCATGGGCGGCCACCTTCTGCAATTGTCCCCACCACTGCGGCTGCTGCTGACGCAGGGCGGCATTCCCCCAGACCAGCAACGGGACTTCATACGCGCTGCGGGTGCTGCCATGGGTGTAGGAACCGCCGCATTGCGGGAAATTCTGCCCATGGTCCGACACATACACCAGCGCGGCGCGCACCCCGGGAAGGGCGTCCAGCCGGGAAATCCAGTCGGCCAGCAGGCTGCTGGAATAGGCAATGCTGTTGTCGTAGGGGTCTTCCCACTTCGCAAATTCCGGAGGGTAGCGCTTGTTGACCCGCGGGTGGCTGCCATACATGTGCAGCGTGATCAGCGCAGGTTGCCCCGCCGCCTGTTGCTGCAGGCTGCTGGCCAGCAGCTCCGTCAACGCCCCGTCCTGCAGGCCATCCTGCAGGTTCACAAACCGGTCGGAACGCTGGCGGAATGCCGCGTGCGCAAAACTCAGCGACATGCCCGAAGCACTCTGGTTGCTCAGCGTCTCCACGCGGAAGCCGGCAGACCGACCTTGGTCCAGCACGGTCACCACCCCGGACTCCGGCATCTCGGCCATGCGCTGCCCGGTCAACAAGACCGGCACCGTCTTGCCGGTGTTGTTGCCATTGGCCGTCACCGGCAAGGTCACCAGCCCGTCACGCCAGGGGCGCAGCGCTGCATTGGTATCGTTGCCCTGGTAGCCCAGCAGGGACCAGCGCTGGGCGCTAGCGCTTTCGCCAATCACCATCACCACCACATCGGCCATGGGCGCAGCGGCGGGAGGGGCCATGGGCGGAATGCGGTAGATCGATTCCGCGGCGTGGGCGTACCGCGCGTACGATTCGCCCAGGGTCATGGGGTACACCCGGTCCACACGGCGCAGCGTGCCCTCCAGGCCATAGCCCTTGGCCACCCCGGTGGTTGCCAGCACGCCCCACACCAGCCAGCTCGCCCAGCCCACACCCCGCAGCAACCGCCCCGTCAGCAGCGGCGCGCGGCGCCACAGGTGCACGGCCGCGGCCACGGCAGGAAGCAACCAGCACAGCAGACTCGCCAGATCCTGCAGCCGGTAGGAGCTGGCGTACTCCCAGGCCTCCGTGGTGGAGGCACCCAGCACCGAATACCAGAAGAACTCGTCCGGCGCTGAACGCACGGCGTAGAAATAGCCCAGATAGCAGGCCCCCACCAGCACCAGCACCCATGCCGCAACGCGGGTCAAGGGGCGCCACAGCAGGCAGCCGCACCACAGCAGGGCCGACAGCGCCACATCCCCCAGGGTGCGCGAGGAGGGCCACATCCACACCAGCGGCAGGAACAGCCACAGCCAGGCCAGCGCCGTCACCCAGCCGCCCCCTCGGGAGGCGGAGTGGCGGGCATTCAGGGGAGCCAAAGTGGCATGGGGACGCATGTTCATTCCAGGATTCCAGCTTCACAACGGGCCGCATTGTTGCCCACTTGGGCCCGCTCTGCGATCCCGCCCTCCATCCCCCTCATCGGGTCATCGGGTCAATACCCGCGCTGCGGATCGACCATGCCCTTGACGGGTTTGCCCTGGCTCAGGTCCACCACCTTGCCGACGATCTGGGCAATGCTTTCATCGCGCAGCGTACGGGCAGAGGTGTGGGGCGTCATGGTGATGCGCGGCTCGGACCAGAACGGATGGCCGGCGGGCAGAGGCTCCTGGCGGAACACATCCAGCGTGGCCCCGGCGATCTGGCCTTCGGCCAGCAGCGCCAGCAGATCGTCCTCCACCAGGTGCCCGCCACGCGCCACGTTGATCACATAGGCGCCGGCTTGCAACCGGCCCAGATTCTCGCGGTTCAGAATGTTCTCGGTCTCGGGCGTCAGCGGCAGCAGATTGATCAGCACCCTGGTCTGCGACAGAAACTCCGTAAAGCCATCGCTGCCATGCAGCGTGCGCACACCGTCCACCGCCTTGGGCGAACGGCTCCAGCCCAGCACCGGGAACTCGAACACCGTCAGCGCCTTGGCCACGCGCTCACCCAGCACGCCCAGGCCCATGACGCCCACGGTGAAGTCCTCGCGCGTGCGCGGCTTGCGGAAAGCCCATTTCCCGGCGCGCATATCGGCCTCATAGCCATCCAGCTCGCGGAAATGGCGGATCACCGCCTGCGTCACATATTCGGCCATCTGCACCGACATGCCGGCATCGTCCAGTCGCACTACCTGGGCATTGGCCGGCAGCCTCAGCTTCATCAGCGCATCCACACCGGCGCCAATATTGAACAGCGCCTTCAATCCCGGCTGCTCGTCCATGAACTGCTGGGGCGGCGCCCACACCACGGCGTAGTCCGCCTGGGGGGCACCCGGCGCCCACACGCTGATGTCTGCATCCGGCAGCGCGGCGCGCAAGCCCTCCAGCCAAGGTTCGGCCTTGGTGCCCGTACAACAAAAAGTGACTCTCATGGCGCGCAAGCGTAACCGGGTTGGTGGGGGGACGCTGTCATCGGCAGCGCAATCCCTTGGCAAAAAAAGGAGCTGCATGGGCCCATGAAGACTGGGCCGCCAACAGATCCTGGCCGCATCCTTCGATTCTCAGCACAGGGCGCGCACTTTTCGATGGCGGCCATCACCGCTTGCCATGTGGCCCCTGGCGCGCCCCTGCACACCGCCCCCGGTGGCGCCGGGAACCGCCCGCAAAGCCGCGCCCTCCGCCATTCAGGCCGCCACGGCGCTGGTGATGCGGATCAGCTCCGCCCCTTCCGCCACCTGGTCGCCCGGTGCGTACAGCAGCTCCTGCACCACGCCATCGGCCGGTGCCGCAATGGTGTGCTCCATCTTCATGGCCTCCATCACCGCCAGCGGCTGGCCCTTGGTCACGCTGTCGCCGGCCTGCACCGCAAACGACACCACCTTGCCGGGCATGGGCGCCGTCAGGCGGCCTCCTTCGGTGCCGCTGTCACCGGCATGGGCCAGCAGATCGACTTCGGTCAGCTGGGCGCTGCCGGCCGGGGTGAACACGGTCACCGCTTCGCCCTGCACATAGACCTGCACGCTGCAGCGCTGCGCACCCAGCTGCAGATCCAGCCCACCAGCACCCAGAGCGCGCCATTGCAGTGTCTGGGCTTCGCCAGCGGCCTGCGCGCCCACTTCGGTCACGCTCAGCTGCGCCGGGGCACCGCCTTGGGCGTAGGCCAGTGTGGCTGCCAGCTCCACGCCCTGGTAGGCAAACTGGAAGTAGCGCTGCGAGCGGCCATACATGCTCCAGCCGTCGCGCTGGCTGAAGGGGTCGGCCGTCTGGGTGGTTTTCTCCTGCTCCAGCGTGGCGGCCACGGCAGCGGCAATCGCCAGCTGGCGGCCCACGGCATCCTGGCCGAACAGCACGGCACGCTCCCGCTCGATCAGCGCCGTATCCAGCTTGGCCGTGGCAAAGGCCTTGCTCTTCACCACCTGCCGCAGGAACTGCACATTGGTGGCCAGGCCCACGATATGCGTTTGCTGCAAGGCCGCATCCAGCCGTGCCAGCGCCTGGGCACGGTCGTCGCCATGCACGATCAGCTTGGCGATCATGCTGTCGTAGAAGGGGCTGATGGCATCGCCTTCTCGCACGCCGTCGTCCACGCGCACATCGCCGATGGCAAAACTGGTGCAATCCGGCTTGCGGTAGACGTTCAGGCTGCCGGTGGCGGGCAGGAAGTTGTTCTCGGGGTTTTCGGCACAGATCCGCGCCTCGATGGCATGGCCGATGATCTTCAGCGCGCTTTGCGGCTTGGGCAGCGGCTGCCCTGCCGCCACCAGCAACTGCCAGGCCACCAGGTCTTCGCCCGTGATGGCCTCCGTCACCGGATGCTCCACCTGCAGGCGGGTGTTCATTTCCATGAAGTAGAACTGCATGGCGTCGGGCTGGTCATAGCCGCCGGGCTGTTCGACGATGAACTCGACTGTGCCCGCACCCACATAGTTCACGGCCTTGGCGGCGGCCACGGCGGCTTCGCCCATCTTCTTGCGCAGCGCCTCGGTCATGCCGGGGGCGGGTGCTTCTTCCAGCACCTTCTGGTGGCGGCGCTGCACAGAGCAATCGCGCTCGAACAGGTAGACGCAGTTGCCGTGCGTGTCGCCAAACACCTGGATCTCGATATGGCGGGGGCGCAGCACGTATTTCTCGATCAGCACAGCATCGTTGCCAAAGCTGTTGATGGCCTCGCGCTTGCACGACTCCAGCGCAGCGGCAAAGTCCTGGCTTTTTTCCACCAGGCGCATGCCCTTGCCGCCGCCGCCGGCGCTGGCCTTGATCAGCACCGGGTAGCCGATACGGTCCGCTTCCTGGTGCAGCATGGAGGGATCTTGCCCGGCGCCGTGGTAGCCAGGCACCAGCGGCACCTGGGCCTTTTCCATCAGCTGCTTGGACTCGGCCTTCAGGCCCATGGCACGGATGGCACTGGCGGGTGGGCCAATGAAGACCAGGCCCGCGGCCGCGCAGGCATTGGCAAAGTCTTCGTTCTCCGAGAGAAAGCCGTAGCCGGGGTGGATGGCCTCAGCCCCTGTCTGCCTGGCCGCCTCCAGAATGCGCTCCCAGCGCAGATAGCTGTCCTTGGGCGCACTGCCGCCGATGTGCACGGCCTCGTCACAGGCCGCCACATGCTTGGCGTTCGCGTCCGCATCCGAGTACACGGCCACGGTGCGCACGCCCATGCGGCGGGCAGTGGCCGCCACGCGGCAGGCAATTTCACCGCGGTTGGCAATCAGGATCTTTGTGAACATATTGTCTCCAGGATTTTTGGGTCTTCTCAGGCGCTTGTGTCCGTTGCAAGTGCACAAGCCGCCCAGTCTTTAGATCTCTAGGTCTTTGGCAGTGCGTCCGCCTCGGCACCGAACCAGCCACGCAGGCGGCGGACCGCACCGCGCACAAAGCGCCACAGCATCCAGGTCACCACCCACATGGCAATCACCACCACCACCAGCGCCACGCCGAACACCAGCGGATGGGCCAGCGCCAGCCAGATGGCGCCGACGGCCGTGGTGTCCTCCACCAGGCTGGCACCCACATTCGAAAACGGCTCCGGGCTGGTGTTGATCAGCGCACGGGTGCTGGTCTTCGCAGCCTGGCTGGTGGCCGCCAGCGTGCCGCCCATCAGTGCGGCCACCGTGGCCATGGTGGCGTTGTCGGCACCGAACACGCCGGCAGCCAGGGCCGCCCCGGCGGGCACGCGCAGCACGCTTTGCAGCAAGTCCCACAGCGAATCCACGCCGGGAATCTTGTCGGCCAGAAACTCCACACACAGCATGCTGCCACTGGCAAACAGCAGGGCCGGGTGTTCCAGCACATGCAGGCCGCCGGGCAGCACCACCAGGCCGGTGGCGCCCAGCAGCCCCACCAGGAACACCACGATGTAGAGCCTGAAACCGCTGGCCCAGCCCAGTGCGGCGGCCAGGGCCAGCAGGCTGGCCATGTCCATGCCGCTCAAGGCCTTGCCCGCCGTGTCCGCCACCGCGCCGCCGGCCGATGCCATGGCATCGCCGGCCTGCCGTGCCGCCTGCTCCACCGCCTCGCGGTCGGGGTGCAGGCCCACGCGGTGCAGCCATTGGAGGAAGGCGTTCCAGTACTCGGTCATGGCCGTACGCTTTCAGGAAGTCAGAGACCTCTCACGATAGCCAGGACGGCTTGCGCTTGCTGAGGAAGGCCTGCACGCCTTCCTTGCCTTCCTCGCTGGCGCGGATATCGGCAATCACCTCGACGGTGGAAGCGATCAGTTGGGCGTTGATTTCCCGCTCGGCCACATCCAGCACCAGTTTCTTGCAGGTACGCACCGCGTCCGGCCCGGCCACCAGCAACGCCTTGAGCAGGCTGTCCACGGCGTCGTCCAGCTGTTCGGCCGCCACCACCTGGTGCACAAAGCCGATGCGCAGGGCTTCGGCCGCATCAAAGCGCTCGCCGGTCAGAAAGTAGCGGTGGCCGGCACGCGCGCCCATGGCACGCAGCACATAGGGGGCGATGGTGCCGGGCACCAGGCCGATCTTCACCTCGCTCAGGCAGAAGCCGGCGTTCTCTGCCGCCACCGCCATGTCGCAGGCCGCCACCAGGCCCATGCCGCCGGCATAGACATCGCCCTGCACGCGGGCAATGGTGGGCTTGGGGCAGTGGTAGATGGTGCGCAGCATCTCGGCCAGAGCGCCCGCATCCTGCAGGTTCTCGGCACGGTCGTAGTCAGCCATGCGGCGCATCCAGTTCAGGTTGGCGCCGGCACAGAACGCCGTGCCTTCCGCCGCCAGCACGATGGCGCGCACATCCGGGCGCTCGCCCGCCACGCGGAAGGCTTCGGTGATTTCCAGAATCACCTCGTCACTGAAGGCGTTGCGGATTTCCGGCTGTGTCAGCGTGACGGTGGCCACGCCGGCGTTGACGGTCAGGGTCAGATAACGGTGGGTCATGGCATCCTCCCTTTCACATGCGGAACACGCCGAACTGCGTGTCCTCGATCGGTGCATTGCGGCTGGCCGACAGGCCCAGCGCCAGCACGCGCCGGGTATCCGCCGGATCGATCACGCCATCGTCCCACAGGCGGGCCGTGGCGTAGTAGGGGTGGCCCTGGTCTTCGTACTGCTGGCGGATTGGGGACTTGAAGGCCTCTTCCTCCTGCGCGCTCCAGCTGCCGCCCTTGGCTTCGATGCCGTCGCGCTTGACGGTGGCCAGCACGCTGGCCGCCTGCTCGCCGCCCATCACCGAGATGCGGGCGTTGGGCCACATCCACAGGAAACGCGGGCTGAAGGCGCGGCCGCACATGCCGTAGTTGCCGGCGCCAAAGCTGCCGCCAATGATGATGGTGAACTTGGGCACCGCGGCCGTGGCCACGGCCGTGACCAGCTTGGCACCGTGGCGGGCAATGCCTTCGTTCTCGTACTTGCGGCCCACCATGAAGCCGGTGATGTTCTGCAGAAACACCAGCGGAATCTTGCGCTGGCAGCACAGCTCGATGAAGTGCGCCCCCTTGACGGCCGACTCGCTGAACAGAATGCCGTTGTTGGCAATGATGCCCACCTGCATGCCTTCGATGCGGGCAAAACCACAGACCAGCGTGCTGCCGAAGCGGGCCTTGAACTCGTCGAACTGGCTGCCGTCCACGATGCGGGCAATGATTTCGCGCACATCGAATGGCTTGCGCGTATCCACCGGAATCACACCATACAGCTCCCGGGCATCAAACAGCGGCGCCGCCGGCGTGCTGTCTCCCTGCGCTGGCGCCTTGTTCTTGTTCAGATTCGCCACCGCCTGGCGGGCCAGCGCCAGCGCATGCATATCGTTCTGCGCCAGATGGTCGGCCACGCCGGACAGGCGCGTATGCACATCGCCGCCGCCCAGGTCTTCGGCGCTGACCACCTCGCCGGTGGCCGCCTTCACCAGGGGCGGGCCGCCCAGAAAGATCGTGCCCTGGTTCTTGACGATGATGGACTCATCGCTCATGGCCGGCACATAGGCGCCGCCGGCCGTGCAGCTGCCCATGACCACCGCGATCTGGGAAATGCCCTGGGCGCTCATATTGGCCTGGTTGAAGAAGATGCGGCCGAAGTGTTCGCGGTCCGGAAACACATCGTCCTGATTCGGCAGGTTGGCACCACCGGAGTCGACCAGGTAAATGCACGGCAGATGGTTCTGCGCGGCGATTTCCTGGGCGCGCAGGTGCTTCTTGACCGTGATGGGGTAGTAGGTGCCGCCTTTGACCGTGGCATCGTTGCACACCACCATGCAGTCCACGCCGCTGACGCGGCCGATGCCGGCAATCAGCCCGGCACCCGGCGCATCGTTGCCATACATGTTCAAGGCGGCCAGCGGCGCCAGCTCCAGAAACGGCGTTCCCGGATCCAGCAGGCGCTGCACGCGTTCGCGCGGCAGCAGCTTGCCGCGCGCCACATGCTTGGCACGGGCAGCCTCGCCGCCCCCCAGCGCCACCTGTTCGCAGCGCGCACGCAGGTCATCCACCACCGTCTGCATCGCAGCGGCATTGGCCAGGAAATCCGCGGAACGCGGGTTAAGTTGTGTCCCCAGAATGTTCATCGTCTGCCTTTACGGGTTTACCCTAGCTTTTCCCATGGTTTTTGCTTCTGTCCGATACGCGCGCGCCGGGTGCTCTCACAGAAAATGCCCCCATGCACACCGTTGAAACCGTCTTGCTCGTGCTGATGCTCGGTGCCGTCACCGGCATTGCCGCACGCTATATGCGCGCCATTCCGCTGCCTCTGATCCAGATTGCCCTGGGCGCCGTGATTGCCTGGCCCCAGAAGGGGCTGCACATCAGCTTCAATCCTGAACTGTTTCTGCTGCTGTTCATTCCGCCGCTGCTGTTTGCCGACGGCTGGCGCATTCCCAAGCGCGAATTCTTTGCCCTGGCCCGTCCCATCCTGCTGCTGGCCTTCGGTCTGGTGTGCTTCACGGTGCTGGGCCTGGGCTACTTCATCCACTGGATGATTCCGTCCATCCCGCTGACCGTGGCCTTTGCCCTGGCGGCCGTGGTCTCGCCCACGGACGCCGTGGCCGTGTCGGCCATCACGCGCAACCTGGGCATGCCGCACAAGACCATGCACATGCTCGAAGGCGAATCGCTGCTGAACGACGCGTCCGGCCTGGTGGCCGTCAAATTCGCCGTGGCCGCCACGCTGACCGGCGCCTTCTCCTGGGGCGCCGTGGCCAAGGACTTCACCTGGATGGCTGTTGGTGGCCTGGGCATTGGCGCGCTGATGGGCTGGGGTTTCAGCACCGCGCGCGATGCCATCACCCGCCGCGTGGGCGATCTGGCCGCCACGCAGATGGTGTTGCTGCTGGTGCTGCTGCCCTTTGCGGCCTACCTCGCGGGCGAAAAGATCGGGGTCTCGGGCATTCTGGCTGCCGTGGCTGCCGGTATTGCCACCAATTTTGCCGACCTGGACCGTGGCAACTTCATCTCCGAGCGCCTGCAGACCGAGGGCACCTGGAGCATGGTGGAGTCGGCCTTCAACGGTGCCATCTTCCTGCTGCTGGGCCTGCAGCTGCCGTCCATCATCGGCGTGACCTTGCTGGACGCCGGTGACGACTGGTGGCAGCTGGTTGCCTATGTGGTGGTGATTTCCTTTGCCCTGCTGCTGATGCGCTGGGTGTGGATCACGCTGGGCGTGCACGGCGCACTGCGCCGCGCCCACCAGGAGGGCAAGATGCTGGAAAAGCCCTCCCACCTGTTGAATCTGGCCACCACCATGGCCGGCATCCGTGGTGCGGTCACGCTGGCAGCCGCCCTGTCCATTCCGGTCCACATGCGCAGCGGCCTGCCCTTCCCCTCGCGCGATCTGCTGATCTTTCTGGCCACCGGGGTGATTCTGTTCACGCTGATCCTGGGCAGCATCGCCCTGCCGCTGCTGCTGCGCCGCATGCCCGCGCACGAAGACACCGAGACCCAGCACGAGGAGCGCAGTGCCCGCGCCGCCGCCTGCAAGGCGGCCATCGCCAGCCTGACCATGACCGAGGAAGAAGCGCAAAAGCACGACGAGGCCTGGATCGCCCAGTACCAGGAAGTGGTGGGGCGCATCACCCAGGAATACCGCAACCGCATCCACCTGCTGGACGACAGCGGCGTGGCGACTTCCACCGAAGCCCAGCGCGACACCCCCGAAATGGTCCATGAACGCCGCCTGCGCTATCTGCGCGAGATGGAACTGCGCCTGCACTGCATTCACGTGGAGCGCGACACCCTGTACGCCGAACGCCAGGCCCACCGCATCAACGACGAAACCCTGCGTGCCATGGTCAGCGAACTGGACATGTCCGAAGTGGCGCTGCGCAAACGCCTGGTGGTGGCCCGCCGCGCCGCCGGCCTGCCGCCCCTGCCCCACGCCGGCGGCGCGCACTGAGCGCCACGGCGCGCAGGCGGGAAGAGTGCGACGGGCCATGCAGTTCATGCCGTGCGATCCGTGGTCAGCTGCAGCTGTTCCACCATCTCTTCGCGGATGCGGAACTTCTGGATCTTGCCGGTCACCGTCATCGGGAAAGCGTCCACAAAGCGGATGTAGCGCGGCACCTTGTAGTGGGCGATCTGGCCCTGGCAGAAACTGCGCACCCCGTCCTCGTCCAGGCTTTCACCGGGCTTGGCGATGATCCAGGCGCACAGCTCCTCACCGTAGCGGCTGTCGGGCAGGCCCACCACCTGCACATCCTGAATTTTCGGATGGCGGTAGAGGAATTCCTCGATCTCGCGCGGGTAGATGTTCTCGCCGCCGCGGATCACCATGTCCTTGATGCGGCCGACGATGTTCACATACCCCTCGGCGTCCATGGTGGCCAGGTCGCCGGTGTGCATCCAGCCCTCGGCATCGATGGCTTCGCGCGTCTTGGCCTCGTCCCCCCAGTAGCCGTGCATCACTGAATACCCCTTGGTGCACAGCTCGCCCGATGTGCCGGGCGCCACCGTGGCACCGGTGTCGGGGTCGATCACCTTCACTTCCAGGTGCGGCTGCACCTTGCCCACCGTGGCCACGCGCTTTTCCAGCGGCGTGCCGGCATCGCTCTGGCAGCTGACCGGGCTGGTTTCCGTCATGCCGTAGGCGATGGTGATTTCGGACAGATGCATGTCGCGCACCACACGCTTCATCACCTCGATGGGACAGGGCGAGCCGGCCATGATGCCGGTGCGCAGCGTGGACAGGTCGAACGTCTGAAACTGCGGGTGCTGCAGCTCGGCAATGAACATCGTGGGCACGCCGTGCAGGCCGGTGCAGCGCTCGGCCTGCACCGCCTCCAGCACGCTCAGCGCATCAAAACCGTCGTTCGGGTAGACGATGCAGCTGCCGTGGGTGAAGCAGGCCAGGTTGCCCAGCACCATGCCAAAGCAGTGGTACAGCGGCACGGGGATGCAGAGGCGATCTTCGGGCGTGAGCCGCATGCATTCGCCTATGAAGAAACCGTTGTTCAGGATGTTGCGGTGCGTCAGCGTCGCACCCTTGGGGAAGCCCGTGGTGCCGCTGGTGAACTGGATGTTGATGGGGTCGGTGTTCTGCAGCGTGGCCGCGATCTGGTCGATGCGCGCATCCTCGGCATGGCCTTCGGCCAGCAGATCCGAAAAACGCACCATGCCGGGCTGGTCATCGCCCTCGTCCGCCACATCGATCCACACCACGGTGCGCAGCGTGGGCAGGCGCACCGCCTCCAGCTGGCCGGGCGTGTGGTCGGACAGCTCGGGCGCCAGCTCGCGCAGCATGCCCAGGTAATTGCTGGTCTTGAACTGCGGCATGGCCACCAGTGCCTTGCAGCCCACCTTGTTCAGCGCGTATTCCACCTCGGCCGTGCGGTAGGCCGGGTTGATGTTGACCAGGATGATGCCTACCTGCGCCGTGGCCAGCTGCATCAGCACCCATTCGGCGTTGTTGTGGCTCCAGATTCCCACGCGGTCGCCCGGCGCCAGCCCCAGGCCCAGCAGCGCGCTGGCCAGCTGGCGGGCGCTGCGGTGCAGCTCGGCATAGGTATAGCGCAGGCCCTGGTGGCGGCTGACCAGGGCCTCGCGCCCGGGCTGGCGCGCAGCCATCTGCGCAAAGAAATCGCCAATGGTCTGCTCGATCAGCGGCTGGTCGGTCGCACCGCGTGCATGGCTGGTGGACAAAAGGGTGGCGTCCATGGGAATGTGTCTCCTGCTGCCGGCGGCGCTGCGTGGCGCTGCCATGTCGATAGGTGGGTTCAGGATACGGGTCTCTCCCGCCCAGATGGCGTCAGCAAGGTTGCAATAATTGCCACACCATGTACACGCCCAGCCTGGTCCCCGAGACCGCCTCCGCCCTGCACGCCTCCCCTGCACTCACGCCCATGGCCTTTGTGCAGGCCGTGGTCTGGGCCTATGCCAAACGCGACCTGGACCCGATCGCCGCACTGCAAGCGGCACAAATTGCGCCAGAACAGGTGGCCAAGACCCGTGCCCGCATCACCGCACTGCAGATGGAGCTGCTCTGTGCCCACGCCATGCGCGAGCTGGACGACGAAGCCCTGGGCTGGTTCGGCCGCCGACTGCCCTGGGGCAGCTACGGCATGCTGGCGCGCGCCAGCATCAGCAGCCCCACGCTGGGCCTGGCCATGGCACGCTGGTGCCGCCACCACGGGCTGCTCAATGACGATGTCACGCTGGAGCTGGTGCGCCACGGCGAACTGGCCGAGCTGCGCCTGCAGGAGCGGCGCGATCTGGGCCCGGTACGGGAGTTCTGCACCGTCTCGCTGCTGCGCAACGCCCACGGCGTGGCCAGCTGGCTGATCGACGCGCGCCTGCCGCTGCTGGAAGCCAGCTTCCCATTTGCGGCCCCACCCCATGCCGATGCCTACCCGCTGATGTTCCCAGGCACGGTCACTTTCGATGCCCCCTGGGCCAGCCTGCGCTTTGAAGCCCGCCTGCTGGACCTGCCGCTGGCCCGTGACGAAACCGCGCTACAGCAGATGCTGCAACGCGCCCTGCCCATCCAGGTACTGCCCTACCGCCGTGAAAAGCAGTGGAGCGCCCGCGTGCGCCAGCTGCTGGTGGCCGACACCCAGCTGCTGCACACCGCCGACACCCTGGCCCGCGCCCTGCTGGTGTCACCGCGCAGCCTGCACCGCCAGCTGCAAACCGAAGGCCAGACCCTGCAGGCCCTGAAAGACAGCGTGCGCCTCGACCGTGCCACCACCTTGCTGCTGCGCAGCGACCGCCCGCTCAAGCGCATCGCCCAGGCCTGCGGCTTTGCCAGCGACAAAAGCTTTCTGCGCGCCTTCAAGGCCTGGACCGGCCACAGCCCGGCGGAATACCGGGCGCTGCACCGGGTGGCGGACTAGCAGCGGCTTGCAGGCCGGCGCTGCGGCCATGCACACCGGCGACACGCCGTCGCAAGGCACCTGGACAGCGCCCGGCTGATTTCCATCGCGCGCGGCCTCCTCTGCCCCGGCAAGACCCATGGCAGCACCTCTCCTTGGGGTTTCAACGGCGCTCATGCCACCCCCATGGACTGCCATGCCCCCGCAGCGGTGCCTTTGCCACGCCATCGGAGAACGTGGCACCACAAGGCGACCGTGCCATTGCCTCGGCCAAGCGGGGCCTCCCAGAAACGCCACCCGGCAATCTTACTTAATTGTTAAATTTTGTAATTTTTGCCTTACAGTGCGCTACCGTTCGTCGCTGCGCAGCGCATGCGACAGCGGGGGCTGCGAACCGACCAGCCCCCCGGAAACACTGGAACTCCCCTTCATGAACCGCATTTACCACAGCATCTGGAACGCCACCTTGGGTACTTGGGTGGCAGCCCCCGAAACCGCACGCACAGGCAGTACCAGCCGCCGCCGTACCCGTCTGGCACTGTCTTCGCCACCGGCCCACCTGCCGGCCTGGAAACCCCTGGCTGCCGCGCTGGCGATGGGACTGGCAAGCATGCACGCAAGTGCGGTCAGCAGCGAAACCATTAACGTTCCTGCAGGAGCAACGCAAACCGTTCTGAACGACTACTTTTCAACCGATTTCTTGGGCGGATTCATTGCTGCCACTGGCGAATTCGTGGTGGACAGCAACGCCACACTGCAGAGTTCAGGAACGTTGGACAACCATGGCGTACTGCGCAACACCAGCGCCCTGACCAACAACGGAACGTTCAACAACCACATCGGCAGCCAGCTGACCAATGAGGGCGGCGACGAGCTCCGCAACAAGGGCACGCTCACCAACGACGGCACGCTCACCAACAGCGATGGTCAGCTGGTCAATGACGCGTTCAGCACACTGGACAACAACGGTACGCTGAACAACAACGCCGGCCAGCAACTGAACAACTACGGCACACTGAACAACCACACCGGTGCCACGCTGATGAACACGGGCGGTATGCTGAGCAATTACCACACGCTGAACAACAGCGGGACCCTGACCAACAACGGCTCGCTGAGCAACGCCAATGATCTGCAAGCCTCCCCTGGCAGCGGACTGTTCAATACCGGCACGCTGATCAATAACGGCGTGCTCTACAACGGAACCACGGGCAATGCCAGCAGCGTGCTGCGCAATGAGGGCACCTTGACCAACAACGGCTCGCTGGTCAATTACGCCGCGCTGGACAACACCGGCACGCTGACCATCAACGACATACTGACCAACCACGGCCTGCTCACCAACGGCGGCACCTTGCACCTGTCGAATGCTATGCAAGGCTATAGCGGGCTGGTCAACAGCGGCACCCTGCTCAACAGCGCCAGTGGTCAGTTGAACATCGACAGCGGCAGCTGGCTGCACAACAACGGCACGCTGACCACGGAAGGCACGATCAGCAATGCAGGCACCCTGAAAAACAATGCCACGGGCACCGTGTCCGTTGGTACTGGCGGTACCAGCGGCACGCTGGTAGGCAATGTCGTCAACGACGGTGCCCTGGTCTTCAACCGCAGCGACGCCGCCGTCTACAGCGGCGCAATCTCCGGTACCGGCACCCTGCAGAAAGATGGTGCCGGCATCCTGGTCCTGAGCGGCAACAGCAGCAGCTACAGCGGCAGCACCCTGGTTGCAGCGGGCACCTTGCTGCTGGGCAGCACCGGCAAACTGGGCGGCAATCTGACCGTGGCCAGCGGCGCCACCCTGGCCGGTACCGGCAGCCTGGGCGGCACAGGCAGCGTGACCACCATCGCAAGCGGCGGCACCATCACCACCGGTCTGATGGCGGCAGCCAGCACGCCTTACGGCACGCTGCGCGTGCTGGGGGACCTGGTGATGCAGTCCGGCTCCACCTATCTGGTCCAGACCGACCCCAACTCCGACGCCAGCAGCCTGATCAAGGTGGCTGGCCAGGCCACGCTGGCAGGCAGTGCGGTGCATGTGGGCGTCCAATCCGATGCCGCCACCGACTACCAGGTGGGCAAGACCTACACCATCCTGGAAGCCAGCCATATTGTCGGCACGTTTGATTCCGCAACCTCGAACTACGCCTACCTGGACGCTACCCTGGGCTACACCAGCCACGAAGTGACGCTGCAACTGCAGCGCAAATCCAGTGGCGGCGGGCAGATGGAATTCGCGGAGCTGGCCGAAACGCGCAACCAGTCCTCCGTGGCCAACGCCATCAGCAGCCTGTCCAGCAGCAGCGCGCTCTACCAGTTTGTGGAGAAGCTGCCAACAGGCACCCCTGCTGCGGTGCTGGCCAGCCTGTCCGGTGATGTGCAAGCCAGCGTGGGCAGCAGCCTGGTGGGCCTGGGCGCTTATGCCCCCAGCGTCAGCGGCCAGCATCTGCGCAACAACATGACGGCGGGCTTGCGTGCCGGCGCCCCGGTGGCGCAAAGCGACGGCCCGCTGCCCGTATCGGCCTGGCCGTCTTCCAAGGCCCTGCCCGCCTGGGCCGAGGTGGTGGGTCACTGGCAGCGTTATGACGGTGATGGCAATGCCGCGCAACTGAAGCAGCGCACCACCGGCCTGTTCCTGGGCATGGACGAGGAAGTGGGCACCAGCGGCTGGCGCCTGGGCGGTTCGCTGGGGTACACCAATGCCAGCGGCAAGGTGGCAGACCGTTCCTCCGAGTCGGACGTGAACAGTTACAGCGCGGCCGTCTACGGCGGCAAGAGCTTTGGCACCGGCACGGGCCCGCGCATCAATGTGCTGGGTGGTCTGGCCTATACCTGGCACGACATCGAGACCACACGCCGTGTGACCAGCCTGGGCCAGACCCTGAAGGCCGACTACAGCGCCCACACGGCGCAGCTGTTTGCCGAGGTGGGTTATGCCATCGGCCAGTACGACAAGGTGGGGTTTGAGCCCTTCGCGGGCGTAAGCCTGGGCCAGCAGCGCACCGGCAGCTTCCAGGAACGCGGCGGTTTTGCCGCGCTGCAGGGCCGCAGCAGCACCGACGATCTGGCCAGCACCACCTTGGGTCTGCGTGTGCACAGCGACTTCCAGCTGGCCGGCAAGGAAGGCCGCCTGCGCGCCACCGTGGGCTGGCGCCATGCCTTTGGTGATGTGACGGCCAAGAAGACCATGGCGTTTGAAGGCGGTCAGAACTTCACCGTGGCCGGCACGCCGCTGGCGCGCAACACTGCCGTGCTGGGCCTGGAAGCCGATGTGGTCCTGTCGCGCAGCGCTGCGCTGGTGCTGGGCTACCAGGGCGAGATGGGCAGCGGCCAGCGCGACCACTCTGTCAACGCCAAGCTGCGCTGGGCGTTCTAAGCGCGGAGCGCATTGCGTACCAGCCCCTGCCGGTGCAAACCGGCGGGGGTTTTTTCATGGACAGGGCAGAAAAGAGGCAGCAGCTCTCCGGAGGCCAGGGGCTCGCCCCGGCAGGCGATTCGGACGTTCTGCGCCAGCCCTCCGGTGGCACCCGCCGCATCACCGCATCACAGGATGCCCAGCAGGCGCGGCAGGTCCGCCATATCGTCAAACACCTGGGTGGCACCAGCTTCCAGCAGCTGCGCGGGTGTGGAATGCGCGCCCACCTTGGGGCAGAAGCCCCAGACGGTGGCACCGGCACGCACGCCGGCGGTCAGGCCGGGAACCGAGTCTTCGATCACCAGGCAGCGGGCCGGATCGGCCTGCACGGCGGCGGCGGCGGCCAGGTACACATCGGGCCAGGGCTTGGTGCGCGGCAGGTCGTGGCCGCTGAAGACATGTTCGCCAAAGAAGGGGGACAGTCCCACTTTCTCCAGTTGCATCACCACCTTGGGTTTGTCGGCACCGCTGGCCACGGCCATCTTGCCGGCCAGGCGGGTGAACAGCTGGGCCACGGCAGGCACTGCCCCGTCGATCGGCTCCAGCTCGGCGCGCAGGCGCTGGTTGCGGCGCTCGTAGAACTCGGCCATCCAGGCATCCGTCAGCGGTTGGCCGGTTTCGGCTTCGATCAGCGGCGCCTTGCTGCGCACGGTGTGGCCGACAAAGATGCGCATGCACTCGTCTTCGCCCAGCGCCCAGCCGGATGCATTGAGCATGCCGTGCAGCACGCGGTTGGTGATGGTTTCGCTGTCGACGAGCACGCCGTCACAGTCGAACAAAATGGCTTCAAATTGCATAGCTGTCTGTGTGCGCGCCCAGCGCGCTGTCACTCCGTTGCATCAAAAAATCAAACGTTTCCCGCTGCATGCCGCACAGGGGTGAAACGGTCATGGCCGACCAGGACGGCCGGCTCAGAACTGCGCACCGTCGACGTAATACCAGCGCCCCGCTTCCTGCACAAAGCGGCTGCGCTCATGCAGGCGCACGGGGCGGCCAGCCACGCGAAAGCGGGCCACAAACTCCACCTCGGCAGTGTCCGCGCCGGTGGCCACAAAGTCCTTGACCTGCAGACCCAGCCATTTGGCCCCGGGCTCGAACGTCAGCTCCGGCGGACGCTCGTTGCGGTGCCAGGTGGCCAGCAGATAGGGCGCGTTCTCGCACACAAAGGCGGTATAGCGCGAGCGCATCAGGTGCTCCGCATCCGGTGCCGGTGCGGCCTCCCAGTGGTCGATGAAGCGGCCGCAGCAGGCGCTGTAGGCCACCGGTTTCCCCTTGGCTTCACGCCCGCAAGGGCAGGCGGCTGAAACGGCGATCCCAGCGGAACTCACTTCAGCGCCCCGAACACTTTTTGCAGCAGCGCGCTGCCAGCTCCCACGGGGTCGCGACGCAGGGCACGCTCCTGCTCGCCAATGGTGGTGAACAGGCCGTCCAGCGTCTTGCCGGTCACATACTGGGCCAGATTAGCCTCTTCGGCTTTCAGCAGGCCGAAGCCCGCTGCCTTGCCCGCCAGCTGGTTGTACTGCGCCACCAGGCCGAGCTTGTCCGTTTCGCGGGTGACGATGGGCAGGAAGCGTTCGGCCAGCGGCGCACGCGTCTTGCTGGCAAAGAACTGGGTGACCGAGGTGTCACCGCCGCCCAGAATGCTTTTGGCATCCGCCACCGTCATGCTCTGCACGGCCTGCAGCAGCACCGCCTTGCCTTCGGGCACCGCTGCTTCGGCGGCTCGGTTGAGCGTGGTCTCCAGCTCCTCCACCCGCTGGCCCATGCCAAAGCGCTTGAGCAGCTTGGCGGCATCGGCCAGCTGGCCCGGCAGCGGAATGCGCACCTGGGGATTCGACAGAAAGCCATTGGGCTTGCCCAGCAGGGCCACGGCAGCTTCCGCCCCCTGGGTGAGCGCGGCCTTGACGCCGCTGCTGGCTTCGGCATTGGTCAGCTGGGACAGGTCCAGCGCCTGGGCCTGGGACCATGCGCCCAGCAACAGGGTACCGGCAAAGCCGGTGGCGGCATGGTGAAAATCGCGTCGCTGCATGGACGGAGGACTCCTGAATGCGGTGGCGCGGCCGAAGGTGCGCGCCCAGCCCGGGATTGTTGCAGACCGCTGCAACCCCAGCCGGGGCACGGCGCCATGGCCGCGTTGCGCACTGCACCATGCCCACCGCACCGCTCCCCAGCCCTCCGCTGGAACTGCCCACGATGGACGGCACCGGGGAATGCAGCGGCTCAGCAGTGCGGCGCGGATCAGGCCGCCACCAGGTGCATGTCCGACTCACCCACATGGGCCAGAAAACGGGCCATGGCCGCTTCCACCTCGGCCGGGTGGGTCAGATGGGGCGCGTGGCCTGCACCGGGAATCTGCAGCCAGCGGGCATTCGGCAACTCCTGCGCCATGGCCTGGGCGCGGGGGATGCTGACACAGACATCGCGCCCGCCGTGGATCACCAGCGCCGGTTGCTCCAGCGCAGCCACCCGGCCGGTCAGGTCATCGCGCCCGGCAAAGGCGGCAAAGCAGCGCAGCAGCTGGGCAGGTTGCCAGCGCGCCCACTTGGCCTGCCATTCGGTGATGCCATGCCAGCCGGCATCGACCAGCCGGTGGGCCACGCCTTTGGCCATGGGGTCGGACAGCCCCCCGGCCGCCCACTCCTGCACCAGCGAGGTATGGCCGGGCAGCTTCTGCGGATCTTCGGTGCTGGCCTGGGTGCCCATCAGCACCAGGGCGCGCACCCGCGCAGAGTGGCGCAGCGCACAACGCAGCGCCACCTGCCCGCCTTGCGACACCCCCACCACCACGGCCTTGCGGATGTCCAGATGCGCCAGCAGCGCGTCCAGGTCGTCGGCCAGATCGTCGTAGCTGAAGTCCTGCGGCGGGCCTTCGCTGCGGCCATGGCCGCGCGCATCCCAGCTGATGCAGCGCCACTGCGAACAGAAGCGTTGCGCCAGCCCATGGAACATGCTGCCGTCCATGAGAAAGCTGTGGGCAAACACCAGGACCGGCTTGGCGCCGCAGGTGTCTTCGTAATGGATGCGCTGTCCGCGCAGGTTGGTGATGGGCATGCGGTTCTCCGCAGACGGTCTGTGTTGCAGCGCAACATTCAATACGCCAATTTTTATAGCAACCAGCACCCGCCTTTGCTGGATGGCATGTCATACCCTTGCCCGTACTGTAGCGGGCAAACACCCATTGCGGTACACCGTCCGGGCACCGCAATGGTGCGCTGCGCCACCCGCGTGCGGACCATCGGATAATGGTCCCATGGCACTGCTCGCGGAAGGTATTCTGAAGACGCACTGGGACCAGTCGGTTCCGGTCAATCTGGCGCGCATGGCCAAGGCCATGCGGCTGGTGGTGGCCCTGGGCGACACGGGCGAAGCCTGTGCCGTGCTGGACATCTCGCCGCAGCGCAAGGCCTGCGTCACCATCGGCCGCCAGCACCCCATCACCTTGCAGCGCTATGGCGTGGCCCATGCCATCGCCCACCTGGCACTGCACCACCTGCGCCCCGGCATGCAGCGCGCCATCTGCATCAGCGGCAGCTACCACGCCGACCACAGCCAGCGCCAGGACAGCGAGGCCAACGACTTCGCGCTGCAGCTGCTGATGCCCGAATCCGTGCTGCGCTTCACCGTGGAAGGCGGCCATGCCCGCACGCTGCAGGAGCTGGCGCATCTGTTCGAGGTGCCGGAGATTCTGGTCAAGCAGCGCCTGGCCGATCTGGACCTGCCCATCCCCAAGACCCTGGCACAGCGCCTGGACCCCAGCGTGGCCTGGGACTGATTGCTGCCCTGCCGCACGCACTGCCGGCATTCCGCGTTATCGTGGCTTCATCCTGGGCTCAAGGAGCATGCGATGTGGCAGTTGGCAGTCCCCTGGTGGGAATTGGTCGTGCGCGGGGTGATCGTGTACCTGTTCTTGCTGGTCTTTCTGCGCCTGACCGGGCGGCGCCAGACGGGGCAGTACGCACCATTCGATCTGGTGCTGCTGCTGATCCTGTCGAACGCCGTGCAGAACTCCATGAATGCGGGCGACAACTCGCTGGTGGGCGGCCTTGTCAGCGCCGCCACCTTGATCGGCTGCCATGTGTTGCTGGCCCGGCTGAGCTTTCGCTACCCACGCCTGCGCCACGTCATCGATGGCCGTCCCAAGGTGCTGATCCGAGAGGGCGTGGTGCAGCAGGACCTGCTGCTGCAGGAGCAGATCACCGCCGACGACCTGTCCGCCGCACTGCGCGCCAACGGCTGCCTGAACGCCCATGCGGTGGAGCGTGCCACCATCGAGACCAATGGCCAGATCACCGTGGTGCTGCGCCGCCGCATCCCGGACCTGGACGGGATCTGAAGCGCAGCACCCAGGACGCCGTCCGCACCATGTTCACCCCTGCGGCGCCAACGTGCCCAGAAAAGCCTGCATGGCGGCGTTGACCAGCTCCGGGTGGGTCAGATTGGGGGCGTGGCCAGCCCCCTCGATCTCCACCCACCGGGCGCGCGGCAGCGCATCGGCCATGGCACGGGCCCGTTCCAGGGTGATGGCACGGTCCTGCGCGCCGTGGATCACCAGCGCCGGCGCACGGATCTCGCCCATGCGGGCCGAGATATCGTCGCGCGCATCCAGCGTGGCAAAGCATTGCTGCAGATTGACCGCATCCACCCCCTGCCAGATGCGCTTCCATGCGGCTGCGCCCTCCCAGCCGTCGCCCAGGATGGTGCGCTCCAGGCCGGCGGCCATGTCCGCATCCAGCCCTTGTTGCGACCAGCGCGCCACCACCGCCTGGTGGGCCGGCATCTTGGCGGGGTCCTCCTTCAGCGCCTGGGTGTCGATCAGTACCAGGGCCCGTACACGCTGCGGGTGGGTCAGCGCCGCGCGCAGCGACAGATAGCCGCCCTGGGACATGCCCACCAGCACGGCACGCTCCACACCCAGGTGGTCCAGCAGCGCCACCAGATCGTTCGCCGAATCGTAATAGCTGAACGGCGCACACTGCCCCGGCGTGGCCGTGGCGCCGTGGCCGCGCTCGTCCCAGCTGATGCAGCGCCAGCCATGGCGGAACGCGGCCACCTGCGGGGCAAACATGCGGTGGTCCATCAGCAGACCGTGAGAGAACACCAGCACCGGGGCGCTGCCTCCGGTATCTTCGTAGAACAGGCGCTGACCGTTGACGGCGGCAAAAGGCATCCAACTTCTCCTGGGCATGGGTCCAAAGCTGCATGCTGGCCCCAAGCCACTGCGGGCCGCCACCGTGCCAACCCCGGGGCCGCGTCACCGGCAGGACAGGCGTAGCACGCGCGCTGCAGCGGCGCTGGCAGCGCCGCCAATCCCGTACTGCCGGCATCAGCCTGGGGCCTTCGCGCAGCAGCCCTGGATGCTGCGGCGCACAATCCCGCCGACCATGTGCCCCTTTCCCTGCCCGCTGCCTGTGGCGCTGCTGCGCCCAGTGTCCCATCTCGTTCTTTGCACTGCAGCGCGGCATCCCACGCCATGAACGCCGGCATGCGATGGGGCACCCTGTGCGGCGTGGCGGCAGGGGCGTTGTGGGGCCTTGTGTTTGTGGTGCCACTGCTGCTGCCAGACTATCCCGCGCCGCTGCTGGCATTTGGCCGCTACCTGGCATTCGGCCTGATCGCCATGCCCCTGGCCTGGTGGGACCGCACGGCCCTGGCCCAACTGCACCGTGCCGACTGGCTGCAGGCCCTGCGCCTGGCCGCCATCGGCAGCATCACCTTCTACCTGCTCTTGACCAGCGCCATCCAGCTGGCAGGGGTGCCCCTGCCCACCCTGATCGCCAGTGGCGCGCTGCCGGTGGCGATTGCGGTGGCCTCCAACCTGCGCGCAGGTCGCGCCGCCCTGCCGTGGGGGCAGCTGTTTCCATCGCTGGGATTGATCCTGGGCGGCATTGCCCTGGTCAACCACCATGAACTGCAGGCCCTGCAGCACAGCAGTGCCAGCCAGTTGCAGGACTATGGTCTGGGCATAGGGCTGGCCCTGGTCGCCATGCTGTGCTGGACCTGGTACCCCATCCGCAACGCCGACTGGCTGCGCGCCCACCCTGGCGTTTCATCCCGCACCTGGGCGACGGCCCAGGGACTGGTGACGCTGCCCATGGCTCTGGTGGGTTTTGCGATTTCCTGGCTGTGGCTGCAGCAGGACGGGCTGGGCTTCACCACCCCACTGGGGCCCCGTCCCTGGGAATTTGTCTGCGGCATGTTCGCGGCCGGCCTGGTGGGCTCCTGGCTGGGCGCGCTGTGCTGGAATGCGGCCTGCCAGCACCTGCCCACCACCATGTCGGGCCAGTTGATCGTCTGCGAAACCCTGTCCGCCCTGGCCTACGGCTTTGCGCTGCGCCAGCAGTTCCCTCCGACCGAAACCGTGGCGGGCATTGCCCTGCTGGTCGCCGGCGTGCTGTGGGCCCTGCACAGCCGGGGAACACAGTCCCCCCAGGCAGCGCCCGCAGCGCCAGCAGTACGCACCCCGCAACACACGGCCACCCACCCTCCGCACTGAAGCGGCCAGCGCCGGCGGCCGCAATGCAAGCACCGCCGGTGGCTTATCCCGTTCAGGCCAGCGCCCGCTGGATGATGATTTTCTGCACGTCGCTGGTGCCTTCGTAGATCTGGCACACCCGCACATCGCGGTAAATGCGTTCCACCGGGAAATCGCTGACCACGCCATAGCCTCCGAGGGTCTGGATGGCCATGCTGCAGACACGTTCGGCCATTTCGCTGGCGAACAGCTTGGCCATGGCGGCTTCCTTCAGGCAGGGCAGGCCGGCATCGCGCAGGCTGGCGGCGTGCCAGATCAACTGCCGGGCCGCTTCGATCTGCGTCGCACAGTCCGCCAGCCGGAAACCCACGGCTTGGTGGTTGAAAATGGGCTGGCCAAAACTCTCGCGCTCCTTGCTGTAGGCCAGCGCGGCCTCGAATGCCGCACGCGCCATGCCCACGCTCTGCGCGGCAATGCCGATGCGCCCGCCTTCCAGGGCGGACAGGGCGATCTTGTAGCCCTCGCCTTCGGCCCCTACCCGGTGCGATGCCGGAATGCGGCACTGATCGAAATTGATCTGCGCCGTGTCGCTGGAATGCTGGCCCAGCTTGTCTTCCAGCCGCGCCACCTGGTAGCCGGGATTGCGGGTGGGAACCAGAAAGGCGCTCATTCCCTTCTTGCCGGCGGCCTTGTCGGTGACGGCAATCACAATGGCCACATCGCCGTTCTGGCCGCTGGTGATGAACTGCTTGACGCCGTTGATCACATAGTCGTCCCCGTCCCGGGTGGCTGTGGTGCGCAGCGCCGATGCGTCGGAGCCCACATGTGGCTCGGTCAGGCAGAACGCGCCCAGCATGGCGCCCTGCGCCAGCGGACGCAGCCATTCTTCCTTTTGCTGGGCATTGCCGTACTTCATCAGGATGGCGTTGACCGGGCAGTTGGTCACGCTGATGACGGTGCTGGTGCCCCCGTCGCCGGCCGCAATCTCTTCCAGCACCAGGGCCAGGCTGATGTAGTCCAGGCCCGCACCACCCAGCTCTTCCGGCACGCAGATGCCGTAGGCGCCCAGGGCCGCCAGGCCCTGGTGCACATCCTTGGGAAAGTGGTGTTCCTTGTCCCAGCGCGCCGCATGGGGGGTGATTTGCTCGCGCACAAAGTCGCGCACGGCATCGCGGATCATTTCCTGGTCAGGGGTCAGCAGCATGTTCTTGTCTCCAGCCGGTGTTGTAGTAGGTCGTCAGAGCCAGCGGCTTGTGCTCCGGCCATGCACACAAGCCGCCATGGTTTTCAGTGGCTAGCCATCCAGCCGGTGTCCGTTGCGGTGCAGCAGATGGCCGCCGTCCTCTGCCGAGACCTGCGCCAGCGTCTGCACCAGGGCCTGCACGCTTTGCTCGACGGTGATGGTGGCACCAGGCCCGCCCATCTCGGTCTGCACCCAGCCGGGGTCCAGCGCCACAATGCGGGCACGCGGCCACTGCGGCTGGCTGCTGGCCACCACCATGTTCAGTGCGGCCTTGCTGGCGCGGTACAGCCAGGCATCCGGCTCCGCCTCGGTCAGGCGCGACATGCTGCTGCTGACCAGGCCGAACACGCCACCCGCGGCCTCGACCAGCGGTGCCACCTGGGGCAGTGCCTGCATGGCGCCCAGCACATTGGTGTGCATGACGCGGTCGAACTCGGGCTGGCTGGGGGGAACGTCGGCGGGCAGATCGCTCCAGACGCCAGCCACGTACAACGCCAGGTCCACTGCCTCACCGTCCAGCTGCCAGGCCAGGCCGCTGACGCTGGCCGGATCGGCCACATCCACCACCAGCACTTCGGCGCCTTCGCCCTGCAGGCGGGTTTTGTCGGCGGGATTGCGCACGGTGGCAATCACCCGGTGGCCTTGTGCCACATAGGCTTGCACCAGCCCCAAGCCGATGCCGCGCGATGCGCCAATGATCAATACCAAGGCCATGGAAGCTCCTATAAGCGGGAAAGGAAATGCGGTGGGCGCATCGGCGCCGGCGCCCTGTGCGGGCGGGCTTCAGCCAATGCTGCCCCCGGGTTGCTCGGCAGCGATCTGCACCCGGTAGCGGTGCTCCATCTGCTCTTGCGTTTCGGTGGGGGCGGCCATGCCGATCTGGGCATGGATCATCTGGTTCATCGTCGGCAGCACATTGCGCGCCACCTGGGCCTCGGCCTGCCACAGCCGGGAACGCATCAGCGCCTTGGCACAGTGCAGATAGGCCTCCTGCACCTGCACCTCGATCACCAGCTTGGGGTGGAAGTGCGGGCCGGCAAACAGCGCCGTGTAATGCCCTTCGTCACGCAGCTTGGCCGTCCCGTTGACGCGCAGCGTCTCGTTGATGCCGGGCACCATGAACAGCAGGCCGACGCGCGGATCGCGCAGCAGATTGCTCAGGCTGTCCAGCCGGTTGTTGCCGCCGGCGTCGGGAATCATCAGCGTGCGGGGGTCGGGCGCCTTCACAAACCCGGGAGCCCCGCCCCGCGGCGAGGCATCCATCAGGCTGCCGGCGTTGCCCCCGGTGGCGATCACACAGAAAGGCGACAGCGCAATGAAGCGCAGGCAATGCCGGTCCAGATCGACCTGCTGCTTGAGCAGGGCCCGCTCGGCCGGCATGGCGTACAGCTGCCGCAGCTGCTCTTCACTGGTGATCATGGTGCTTCTCCTAGGCCTGGTCGGCCTGACGGTCCTGGCGGTGGATGGCGCCGTACATGCCCAGGTATTCGCGCCAGGACGGGTCGTATTCCAGCGCCAGCGCCGCTTCCAGACCGGGCGCATGCTCGGCGGCCAGCTGGCGGGCCAGTTGCGCGGCGGCATCCGGGTCGTCCACATAGAAAGCCGCCACCCGGAAGTCCATGCCTTCCATGCGGGTGAACGCCAGAATACCGCGCTGCTGCCGCAGCAGCTCGGCGTCCAGCGCATCCTGGGCGTCGCGGGCACTGTCCAGGCTTTCCTGGCTGTCGATCGGGAAGCGCAAGGTCAGGAAATAGGACAGATCGGCGCGGGTGGCCAGCGCATGGGCGCTGTCGTGGAAGGTCAGCAGATCCGGGGCATCGTCCTCGTCGGCATCGCGGGAGCGCACTTCCAGAGAGATCCAGCGGTCGTTCTCCTCCTGCGGGAAGCGGTAGGTGCGACCCAGCACCTCGCGCTGGAAGGCATCGAACACGGCGGGAAACTGCGACAGCGGCGAGGCCTCGGCGGCGGCTTCCACAAAGTCGACCGGTCCCACACGCACGGAAAAATCCCACTCGCCCAGCACATGGTCCAGCAGGATGAAGGCCATGTGGCGGGCATGCTCCTGCATGGCGTCCGGCACGGCCTTGGCGAACGCCAGATCCAGGCCGATGATGCCGCCCGCGTCATAGGGCGCCACCAGCACATCGTCGCAGGACAGCTCGAAGTCCTGCATCCCCATGGCAAAGTTGCCGCTGGCCGTGCGGCTGCGGAACGCCTGCACGGTGTAGCCCTCCAGGCGCGGGGCCTGGCGCACCAGGGCCTGGGCGTTTTCAAACTGTTCGATATTGCCGTGGGCCGTGACCACCAGGCGGGCACCGTCCTGGGCCGGTGCCCCTTCCAGCTCCAGCGACAGGCCGGGCGCCTGGCGCTTCAGCAGCGCATTGGCCTCTTCGACGAAGGCGCGGCCATCCAGCGCTACCCACGCGGCCAGCTGGCCGGAAAATTCAGTCCAGAAGGCGGCAATCTGTGGAGCGCTCAAGGGCGCGGCAGCATGGTGGTCGTCTTCGGGCAGTTCTGCTTGCATACGGAAATCCAAGGGGGAAAAAGGCCGCAGGCAAGGAAAGCTGCGCATGCGGCCGGTGGCACATGGGACGACTGTAAAGCAAGCTGCCCTGTGCCCCGCGCCAGGAAGCCATGTCGGAAGCGACGCCGGGGCGCAGCACCCGCCACCTCGTCCACCCCTTCTGCCCCCATGGGCGCGGCAGTCCCCGCCCTCCCGGCGCGGCCATGCGCGCCCGGGGTGGCGGGGGGCTGCGCTCACACCAGCTCGATGGCCATGGCCGTGCCTTCACCGCCGCCGATACACAGCGTGGCCAGACCCTTTTTCTTGCCATGGGTTTGCAGCGCGTGGATCAGCGTGACCAGAATGCGCGCACCACTGGCCCCGATAGGGTGGCCCAGGGCGCAGGCGCCGCCGTGCACATTGACCTTGTCGTGGGGGACCTTGAGCTCGGCCATCAGCGCCATGGGCACCACGGCAAAAGCCTCGTTCACTTCCCACAGGTCCACATCGTCCACCTTCCAGCCGGCCTTCTTCAGCGCTTTCTCGGTGGCGCCGACCGGGGCCGTGGTGAACCATTCGGGCGCCTGGGCGTGGCTGGCGTGGGCCACGATGCGTGCCAGCGGCTTGCAGCCCAGCTGCTTGGCCGTGGACTCGCGCATCAGCACCATGGCGGCGGCGCCGTCGTTGATGCTGGAGCTGGATGCGGCGGTGATGGTGCCGTCCTTCTTGAACGCCGGCTTGAGGGCAGTGATCTTGTCCAGCTTGGCCTTGGCCGGGCCTTCGTCCACGCTCACGGTCACATCACCCTTGCGGGTCTTGAGGGTGACGGGGGTGATTTCGGCGGCAAACGCCCCGCTCTGGGTGGCGTGCTGCGCGCGCTGCACGCTGGCGATGGCGAAGGCGTCCTGTGCCTCGCGGGTGAACTGGTACTTGGCGGCGCAGTCTTCACCGAAGGTCCCCATGGAGCGGCCGGCTTCATAGGCGTCTTCCAGGCCGTCGAGCATCATGTGGTCGTAGACCTTGTCGTGGCCCATGCGGTAGCCGCCACGGCCTTTTTTCAGCAGATAGGGCGCATTGGTCATGCTTTCCATGCCGCCTGCCACCATCACCTCGCGGCTGCCGGCGATCAGCTGGTCGTGGGCCAGGATGGTGGCCTCCATGCCGGCGCCGCACATCTTGGACAGGGTCACCGCGCCGGTGCTCTGCGGCAGACCGCCCTTGAAGCCGGCCTGGCGGGCCGGTGCCTGGCCCTGGCCTGCCATCAGGCAGTTGCCGAACAGCACTTCCTCGACCTGTTCGGGCCGGATGCCGGCGCGCTGCACGGCCGCTGCAATCGCGGCACCGCCCAGGTCATGGGCGGCCAGATCGGAAAAATCGCCCTGGAAGGCACCCATGGGGGTGCGGGCGGCGCTGACGATGACGACGGGGTCTTGGTGCATGGTGATCTCCTTGGGTTGTTATGGATAGGCAGGGGAAGCCGAACCGGTGCAGACGGCCTCAGCCGGCGGCATCGGCGGTCAGACGGCGGGTTCTGTCGTAGGGGAAGACGTCGTGCATGTGGCCCTGCTGGATGCGTTCCTTGTGGCCTTGCCAGAAAGACGGCTCAAGCAGATCGGCGTGGTGGCGCATGAAGACCTCGCGTACGGCGGGATGGCCCAGCAGAAAGGGGCCGAAGGTCTCGGGAAACACATCGCGCGGTCCGACATGCCACCAGATTTCGCCGGACATCTCGTCCTCTTCGTTGCGAGGCGCTGGCACGGCGCGGAACTGGCAGTCGGTCAGGTATTCGATCTCGTCGTAGTCGTAGAACACCACCTTGCCGCCGCGCGTGACGCCAAAGTTCTTCCACAGCATGTCGCCGGGAAAGATGTTGGCCGCCACCAGCTCCTTGATGGCATTGCCGTATTCGATGACCGAGCGCTCCATGTTCGCCTTGGCACGCGGGTTGTCCAGCCCGGCATCGAAGCATTCCTGCAGGTACATGTTCAGCGGCACCAGGCGCCGCTCGATGTAGACATGGCTGAGGATCACCTCCTGCTGGCCGTCGCCATCGCGGTCGCTGATCTCCAGCTGGCTGGGGGCGAATTCCTGGATCTCGGCAATCAGCGCGTCGGAAAAGCGCTCGCGCGGAAAGGCCACCAGGCTGTACTCCAGCGTATCGGCCATGCGGCCCACCCGGTCGTGCTGCTTGACCAGGCGGTATTTGCTCTGCACCAGCTCGCGCGTGGTTTCCTTCGGGGGCGGAAACTTGTCCTTGATCAGCTTGAACACATAGGGAAAGCTGGGCAGGTCGAACACCAGCATCACCATGCCCTTGATGCCGGGCGCAATGCGGAACTGGTCGCTGGAATGGCGCAGGTGGTGCAGAAAGTCGCGGTAGAACAGCGTCTTGCCTTGCTTGGCCAGACCCAGGGCGTTGTAGATCTCGGCGCGGGGCTTGCGCGGCATCAGGCTGCGCAGAAAGCCCACATAGGCGCTGGGCACGGCCATGTCGACCATGAAATAGGCCCGCGCAAAGCTGAACAGGCCGTGCAGATCGTCCTCGCCGAACAGCGCCGCATGCAGCACCAGCTTGCCTTCGTTGCTGTGCAGAATGGGGATGGCCAGCGGCAGCTCGGTGTAGCCGGTGATGATCTTGCCCACCAGATAGGCGCCCTTGTTGCGGTAGAACAGGCTGGAGAGCACCTGGATCTGGAAGTTGGCCCGCAGCATCAGCCCCTCCAGGCGCTGCTGCACCCGCGCCGTCAGCGCGGCGATGTCACGCTCCAGGTCTTCATACGGGCACTGCAGTGCCAGGTGGGCAATCAGCTGCTGCAGGGTCTCGGGCAGGGCCTGCAGCGACGCCGGGTAGTAGGCGCGGTAGGCCGGGGCATCTCCGGGGTCGCGGCTTTCCAGGTACTCGGTGCTGACGGCCGGTCGCACAAAGATGAAGTTGTTGTGGAAATGCGTGCGGTGCAGGATCTTGGTGGTGACGGAGTTGAAGAAGGTCTCCGCCAGCTCGGGCTGCAGGTGGTCCACCATCAGCCCGATGTAATGCAGCTTGACCTGCTGCCACACCGGCATGGGCAGCAGCCCGGCGTGGAACTCCGCCTCCAGGCGCTGCACGCATTCGGTGACCCGCAGGTCATAGAAGGCAATGCGCTCGCGCTGGGCGCATTGCTGGCCGTTCCAGTCGGCTTGCTCGAAACGGCGCTTGGCCCGGGCGGATTCCGCGCGGAACAGCTGGTAGTGGCGGTTGAAACCGTCCATCATCGCCTGGGCGATGTCATAGGCCTGGGGGGCATCCAGTCGCTGCGGGAACATACAGATAGCTCGCGGTTCAGGGGTGCTCTGCAAAAAGCCCAGGCCCATGCCTCAGGCGCCGGCGCCCGCCAAGGGGCGCCACGGGATCAGTCGCGCTGGCGGGAAGCCACCATCTCGACCGCCTTCTGGTGCACTTCGTGCAGGCCGCCTTCACCCGGCACGGTCATGTGCAGGTTGGTGATGTGGCCGTTCTTCAGGCTGTAGCACCAGCCGTGCAGCGCCACCTTCTGGCCGCGGGCCCAGGCGTCCTGCAGCACCGTGCTCTGGGCCACATTCATCACCTGTTCGATGGCGTTGAGCTCGCACAGCACATCATGGCGGTGCTGCACGGCCGTGGCCTTGATCAGGTCGTAGTGTTTGTCGCGCACATCGCGCACATGGCGGGTCCAGTTGTCGGCCAGGCCCAGGCGCACGCCTTCCAGCGCCGCCAGCACACCGCCGCAGCCATAGTGGCCCACGACCATCAGGTGTTCCACCTTCAGGTGGTCCACGGCGTACTGGATGGTGGTCAGCGCGTTCAGGTCGCTGGGCACCACCACGTTGGCCACGTTGCGGTGCACAAAGACTTCGCCCGGCTCCAGGCCGGTGATCTGGTTGGCGGGCACCCGGCTGTCGGAACAGCCGATCCACATGTACTTGGGTTTTTGCTGCGCCATCAGCCCGGTGAAGAAACCGGGGCGGTCGCGCTCCATCTGGGCAGCCCATTCCTTGTTGTGCACAAACAGGTCATCGATGGAGGTACTGGTCGTCATGTGGCGTTCCTTTGTGGTTCTGGGAAACGGCGCCGCCCACCCCTGCTCAGCAGGTTTCGGCAAACAATTCGCGGCCAATCAGCATGCGACGAATTTCGCTGGTGCCGGCGCCAATCTCATAGAGTTTCGCATCTCGCCACAAACGACCGAGCGGGTACTCGTTGATATACCCATTGCCGCCATAGATTTGCACGCCCTCGCCGGCCATCCAGGTGGCTTTTTCCGCACACCACAGGATGACGCTGGCGCAGTCCTTGCGTACCTGGCGCACATGGTCGGTGCCGAGCATGTCCAGGTTCTTGGCCACGGTGTAGGCGAACGAACGGCCGGCCTGCAGCACGGTGTACATATCGGCCACCTTGCCCTGGATGAGCTGGAACTCCCCAATGCTCTGACCGAACTGCTTGCGGTCGTGGATATAGGGCACCACGTTGTCCATCACGCTCTGCATGATGCCCAGCGGGCCCCCGGTCAGCACGGCACGTTCATAGTCCAGGCCGCTCATCAGCACCTTGGCACCGCCATTGACCTGGCCCAGCACGTTCTCGCTGGGCACTTCCACGTTCTGGAACACCAGCTCGCCGGTGTGGCTGCCGCGCATGCCCAGCTTGTCCAGCTTCTGCGCAATCGAAAAGCCTTTCATGCCCTTTTCGATCAGGAAGGCCGTCACGCCGCGCGCGCCCAGCTCGGGCTCGCTCTTGGCGTAGACCACCAGGGTGTCGGCATCGGGACCGTTGGTGATCCACATCTTGCTGCCGTTGAGCAGGTAATAGCCGCCCTTGTCCTCGGCCTTGAGCTTCATGCTGATCACGTCGGAGCCGGCGCCGGGCTCGCTCATGGCCAGAGCCCCCACATGCTCGCCGCTGATCAGCTTGGGCAGGTATTTGGCCTTTTGCGCTGCGTTGCCGTTGCGGTTGATCTGGTTCACGCACAGATTGCTGTGGGCGCCATAGGACAACCCCACCGACGCACTGGCGCGCGAAATCTCTTCCATGGCCACCATATGGGCCAGATAGCCCATGTCAGCACCGCCATACTGTTCGGACACGGTGATGCCCAGCACACCGAGATCGCCGAACTTGCGCCACAGGTCCATGGGGAACTGGTCGGTACGGTCGATGTCGGCGGCACGGGGGGCAATTTCGCGCTGTGCAAATTCACGCACCGCATCGCGCAGCGCATCAATGTCTTCGCCCAGCTGGAAGTTCAGGCCTGGCAGATTGCTCATTCTTTGTCTCCTGGTGATAGGTATGGCGAGAGGCCGGCGGCTGTTCTGTGCAGCCTTATTTGCCGGCGATGCCGGAACGCCCCTGCACGGCCATCAAGGTGCAGTGCATGGTGGCGGCCAGTTTTTCCGCTCCGTTGTCAATGGCATAGGCCCGGCCTTCGGCCACCACGATGGTGCGCCCCGGCTTGAGCACCCGGCCTTCACAACGGAAGCGCTGGCCTTTGGCGGGGGCCAGCAGATTGGTCTTGAATTCGATAGTCAGCACCCCGGCGTCTTCCTGCATCAGGCTGAAACCGGCATAGCCGCAGGCCGAGTCCAGGGCCGCCGACAGCATGCCGGCATGAATGAAGCCGTGCTGCTGCGTCAGGCCGGGCGCCCAGTCAAAGCTGATGTCCACTTCGCCCGGAGCCAGGTGCGTGAGTTGCGCCCCCAGCGTGCCCATGGCCCCTTGCTGCGCAAAGCTCTCGCGCACCCGGTCCAGGGCGGCCTCGTCTGCGGCCATGGTGTCTCCTGTTCATTCTTTACGTTGACGTTAACGTCAAGTTTGTTATGAGACCTCATTGCCCCCCAGCTTGTCAAGTAGTTGACGCGCTTCCGCCTCATGCTCCATGACTTCTTCCAGGTTGGCCTGCAGATCGGCCAGGCGTTCTTCCAGCTGCAGGCGGTGCGCGCCCAGCACCTGCAGAAATTTTTTCAGCTGCATGCCCGTGTCCCGCGGGCTGTCGTACATGTCGATGATTTCCTTGGCTTCCGACAGCGACAGCCCCAGCCGCTTGGCCCGCAGCGTCAGGCGCAGCCGGGTACGGTCCCGCGGGCTGTAGACGCGGTTGCGCCCGCCGGGGCCGGTGCGCTCGGGCTGCAGCAGCCCCATGTCCTCATAGAAGCGCATGGCACGGGTGGTCAGATCGAACTCTTTGGCCAGATCGCTGATGCTGTAACTCACAGACGCGGAAGGGGAAGACTCGGTATGCATGGGCTCAACAGTACGCGAAACGCCCGATTGTGCCTGTCACCCGTGCCCGCCGGTAGCGGGTCAGCACCCGCCCGCTTTGCTGCAGCATTGCGCGCCAATGGCCGCTTTGCAGGTTAGGCTATGCCTCTTTGTATTTGGATTGCCGGAACCGCACCATGTGCCAGCTGCTTGGAATGAATTGCAACACCCCGACGGACGTGCGCTTTAGCTTCAGCGGCTTTGCACAGCGTGCCGGCAACACCGGCGATCACACCGACGGCTGGGGCATCGCCTTCTTCGAAGACAAGGGCCTGCGCCATTTTGTGGACCATGAACGCGCCATCGACTCGCCGGTGGCCCAGCTCATCCGCCAGTACCCCATCAAAAGCCAGAACGTCATCGCCCACATCCGCAAGGCCACCCAGGGCGTGGTCAGCCTGCAGAACTGCCACCCTTTTGTGCGGGAGCTGTGGGGGCGCAACTGGGTGTTTGCCCACAACGGCGATCTCAAGGGCTTTGCCCCCAAGCTGCACGCCCACTTCCACCCCGTGGGCAGCACCGACAGCGAACTGGCCTTCTGCTGGATCATGCAGGAACTGTGGAAATCGCACGCCGGCGTGCCCAGCATCGAAGAGCTCACGCTCACCCTGCGTGAACTGGCCGCCCGCATCGCGCCGCACGGCACCTTCAACTTCCTGCTCTCCAGCGGGGAGGCGCTGTGGGCCCATGCCACCACCCACCTGTGCTACACCGAGCGCCGCCACCCCTTCGCCCAGGCCCACCTGGCCGACGAAGACCTGAGCGTGGACTTTGCCAGCGAAACCACGCCCAGCGACCGGGTGGCCATCATCGTCACCAGCCCGCTCACCAAGAACGAGCAGTGGAACACCTTTGAAAAAGGCGAGTTGATGGTGTTTGTGGACGGCCAGCGCCGCATGTGATGCCCGCGCCGTCCCTGGCCGGCACCCGGGCCAGGATGCCTGCGGCCACCCACGTTGCCCAAGAGGTGGCCACTGCACTCTCCATCGGAGCCTCCAGCCATTCCTCAGCCCCATCAATAAAAAAGAGCACGCGCAGCGTGCTCTTTTTTATGGGGTTGTCTGTCTGCAGATAAAAGACGGTGGATTGAATAATGGAGAGGCCTTGGCTGGGCCACATGCATTTCTGCACCGCTAAAAACAAAACCCCCAGCCTCTTGCGAGAGCTGGGGGTGTTGCGCTGTAAGAGCCTGACGATGACCTACTTTCACACGGGAACCCGCACTATCATCGGCGCAAATTCGTTTCACTGTCCTGTTCGGGATGGGAAGGAGTGGTACCAAATCGCTATGGTCATCAGGCATAACTTGTCACTAGGCAGTGCTATGCACTACCCAGTCAATTCATAGAGTCTGTAAATCAGCTTGTATTTCGATTGCGCCTACTTTGGCATAACAGTCTTGTACTACCTATTGGCAGTCAAAGTTATAGGGTCAAGCCGCTCGGGCAATTAGTACTGGTTAGCTTAACGCATTACTGCGCTTCCACACCCAGCCTATCAACGTCGTGGTCTACAACGACCCTTCAGGGGGCTCAAGGCCCCGGCAGATCTCATCTTGAAACGAGTTTCCCGCTTAGATGCTTTCAGCGGTTATCTCTTCCACACGTAGCTACTCGGCAATGCCACTGGCGTGACAACCGATACACCAGAGGTGTGTCCACTCCGGTCCTCTCGTACTAGGAGCAGGCTTCCTCAAATCTGCAACGCCCACGGAAGATAGGGACCAAACTGTCTCACGACGTTTTAAACCCAGCTCACGTACCTCTTTAAATGGCGAACAGCCATACCCTTGGGACCGACTACAGCCCCAGGATGAGATGAGCCGACATCGAGGTGCCAAACACCGCCGTCGATATGAACTCTTGGGCGGTATCAGCCTGTTATCCCCAGAGTACCTTTTATCCGTTGAGCGATGGCCCTTCCATACAGAACCACCGGATCACTATGTCCTGCTTTCGCATCTGCTCGACTTGTCAGTCTCGCAGTTAAGCACGCTTATGCCATTGCACTATCGTCACGATGTCCGACCGTAACTAGCGTACCTTCGAACTCCTCCGTTACGCTTTGGGAGGAGACCGCCCCAGTCAAACTGCCTACCATGCACTGTCCCCGATCCAGATAATGGACCTAGGTTAGAACCTCAAACGCACCAGGGTGGTATTTCAACGTTGGCTCCATGTGATCTAGCGACCACACTTCAAAGCCTCCCACCTATCCTACACAGATCCGTTCAAAGTCCAATACAAAGCTACAGTAAAGGTTCATGGGGTCTTTCCGTCTTTCCGCGGGGAGATTGCATCATCACAAACATTTCAACTTCGCTGAGTCTCAGGAGGAGACAGTGTGGCCATCGTTACGCCATTCGTGCAGGTCGGAACTTACCCGACAAGGAATTTCGCTACCTTAGGACCGTTATAGTTACGGCCGCCGTTTACTGGGACTTCAATCAAGAGCTTGCACCCCATCATTTAATCTTCCAGCACCGGGCAGGCGTCACACCCTATACGTCCACTTTCGTGTTTGCAGAGTGCTGTGTTTTTATTAAACAGTCGCAGCCACCGATTTTTGCAACCCCGTTTAGCTCCATTTGTACAACTTCACTTACTAGGGGCATACCTTCTCCCGAAGTTACGGTATCAATTTGCCGAGTTCCTTCTCCTGAGTTCTCTCAAGCGCCTTAGAATACTCATCTCGCGCACCAGTGTCGGTTTGCGGTACGGTCGTCAATAGCTGAAGCTTAGTGGCTTTTCCTGGAAGCAGGGTATCACTCACTTCGTGTGCAAGCACACTCGTTATCACCCCTCATCTAAGATCCCCGGATTTGCCTAAGGACCACGACTACAGGCTTGAACCAACATATCCAACAGTTGGCTGAGCTAACCTTCTCCGTCCCCACATCGCACTATTGATCGGTACAGGAATATTGACCTGTTTCCCATCAGCTACGCATCTCTGCCTCGCCTTAGGGGCCGACTCACCCTACGCCGATGAACGTTGCGTAGGAAACCTTGCGCTTACGGCGAGCGGGCTTTTCACCCGCTTTAACGCTACTCATGTCAGCATTCGCACTTCTGATACCTCCAGCACCCGTTACCAGGCACCTTCACAGGCTTACAGAACGCTCTCCTACCACGTGCAATAAATTGCACATCCGCAGCTTCGGTAACTGGCTTAGCCCCGTTACATCTTCCGCGCAGGACGACTCGATCAGTGAGCTATTACGCTTTCTTTAAATGATGGCTGCTTCTAAGCCAACATCCTGACTGTTTTAGCCTTCCCACTTCGTTTCCCACTTAGCCAATTTTAGGGACCTTAGCTGGCGGTCTGGGTTGTTTCCCTCTTGAGTCCGGACGTTAGCACCCGGTGCTCTGTCTCCCAAGCTGTACTCTGCGGTATTCGGAGTTTGCATAGGTTTGGTAAGTCGCCATGACCCCCTAGCCTAAACAGTGCTCTACCCCCGCAGGTAATACTTGAGGCACTACCTAAATAGTTTTCGGAGAGAACCAGCTATTTCCAAGTTTGTTTAGCCTTTCACCCCTATCCACAGCTCATCCGCTGATTTTGCAACATCAGTCGGTTCGGACCTCCAGTACCTGTTACGGCACCTTCATCCTGGCCATGGATAGATCACTTGGTTTCGGGTCTACACCCAGCGACTGGACGCCCTATTCGGACTCGATTT